>CAWEZD010000011.1:0-1066155 GCA_963813465.1 Bryobacterales bacterium
AAAACCCAATGCCTACATCAATGCAAAATCGATCTTTTGGATAGCAGGCCAAGCCCAAGTCACTCACGCTTGTGAAATCCCGCCGCCAACCGTGCCTTGCAAATCGCGCCAGCCCTGGGCTATGTCCAATCGCTCCAACGTTTACTCAACCGCGGCTTCAGCTAATTTGCACAGCAGTGGCCAAAAACCCTTTCCGATTTTGCCTTGTCAGAAGTCCGTTTTCCGGCCATTTTCGGATGACGCTCCCGCATGGCCAGAGACGATCCTTTCCGGCCATGCGGCATTCATCATACTCCAACGTGCGCGAGCGTCTCGCGGTAGTTCCACGGCATCCACTCCGCAGGTTTGGCCACCAGTTCCTGGGCGTGGCGCTGTAGCTCGGTCAGATAGTCGAACGAGTTGGCGCCGCACAACTGACAGGTGTGAATCAGGCTCATGAACAGGTCGCCCACCTGCGCTCCGTTCAGCGTCCGGTAGAACAATGCATTCTTCCTGTGAAGAACGGCCCTCTTCAATGCCCTTTCCACGATGTTGTTATCTAAGGGTGCCCCGGCGATTCGGAGAAACAGCGTCAAAGGCCGCCAGTGCCGGAGCAGATACGTGATCGCCTTGCCTAGCCCGGAGTTCGGTTCCGTCTTGCGCTCGGCAAACTGCGCCTCCAGCCAGCCGTGCAGTTGGTCCATCACCGGACCGCTGCGCTCCTGATGAAACCGCAATCGCTCTTCCGGCGTCAGACCACCTACGCCAGTTTGGGCATCGTGGCCGTACACCCGGCCCAGCTTCTCCAGTACGTAGCGGCATTGGTCGGGAAAGTTCGCCGCCACTTCGACGAAATGTCTTCTTCCATGGGCCAGACAGTTGGCCAACAGAATCTCCACTCCCGCGGGCAACTTCGGAACGTTGCGCGACAGAGCGTCGCACATCTGGATGGGCGCGGACAGTTCCGCCGCACGCTGCTTCAATATGTCGGCCATGTTCTCGCCGGCATGCTGGCGTCCGGTGAAGTACAGCGCGATCTTCCAGCCCTGGCCGGTGGACACGATGCCACTGGTGAACACACCCGTGCGTTGGTCCGACGGCTCGCGCGCGAGCCGTAACACTCGCATGCTGGTGTCGTCGTTGTGCACCACCTGGCCCTGCGCCGCCTGCCGGATCAACTCATCCCGCGCCGCTTTGATCAACTCCGCGGCCTCTTCCGCAACCTCCCACTGGGTCGCCACCGGTAACGGAATCCCGAGCTGAACTTCCAGTTGTTCCAACCGGTAGAACGGAGTCCCGCTGCCGTACTTGAGTTGCGCGATCATCGCCGCGGCCGTCTCATCGTACTTTTCCGGACCCACTCCTTCCGGCTCCTGGGCCGTAAATACCTGCCCGCAGGCGCCGCATCGCAACCGCTCCAACGAGTAGACCGTGGCCGCCAGGGGCGCCTGTCCCACAATCCGCACCAGCGCCTTCGGCTCCTTCTGTCCGTATACGTTGCCTTTCCCGCACTCCGGGCAGCGATCTCCATGCGACAACTTCTGGTGCGCAATGTCGACCTTACGTGCGCCGTCAAACGCCTGTGCGCCGTTGCGGCCGTGTCCGTGCGGCGGGGCAGCGTTGGTGTCCGGCTGAGTTCCGGCGTCCGTTTCCGAGCCTTCCGATTCTCCCAGCACGGCGCTGGTCTTCTCCGTGTGGCGCGGTGGCGCGATCATCCCTGCAAGGGCATGCAAGGCGCTCTTGAGTTTGTCGTAATCGGCCTCGCTCAGCGGCGTTTGCCGCGCTCCGTCCAGCACCCGGTCCAGTTCGTCCAGGTTCACATCGACACGGCGCCTGGCGGACTTCATCCTGGTGCCCCCAGCAGTTCGCGGAACCGCTTGGTCAACGGATATCCCAGAACCTCTTTGATCGAACGGTTCGGCACGTAGCTGTTGGATTGCTTGCCTCGTCCCGTGGTCCGGCCCAGCAACACCCAGTTGGCCGCGCGGTAACAGGTGCCGCGGAATCGCGCTGGATCCACGAACGTTTCCAGATAGTAAATCGGATGTCTGTACATCCGCTGCCAGTCATCGGAAATCCGTGCTGCCATGCGGCCCAGGATATGCGACGCCAGATGCGCGACCCGCACCCACGGCAGGATCAGGAATCGCGTGTTGTAAGCGAGGAAGCGAATGTTGCGACGTCGCGCTTCGGCGCTCCAGCCGATGTAGAGGTCGCGGCTGCCCAGATGACGTGGAGCCGAAGACCATGCCAGGCACGCGACCGGCCGCCCTTGCGCCCAAACCAGGTACTTCAGGTGTTCTCCCACGGGCTGCTCGTAGCCGAGGTAATGATGCTCTTCCATCAAGCCGTTAAACAACGGCTCTTGGCAGGTGCGCCGAACCTGCTCGAACTCCAGCGGCTGGAGGGTTCGTAACGGATCTTCTATGGGCGTGGCATTGATTCCCGCCGGCTCCGGTCTGGCTCTGTTTGCCAACGGATTATGCCGCACGTAGCTCACCGGCGGCAATGCGATCTGGCCGGCCCGCTCCAGCATCAGAAGCAGGCCACGGCACACCATGTCGCGCAACGTGCCATTGGCCTGACGCCACTGCCAAGCTTCACAGAGCTGGGTCGATAGCGTGCGGCGGCTTTGGTGGGGAGATCGCTCGATCAGCGCGCGTATATAAAGGATGTCTTCCTGGCTGATCACCCGGCCCCGGTACTTGAACTCGACCGCCGCTGCTTCCATCATGCCCAGCAGTATGAGCCTGGTTTTCTTGGAACGCAAGGGGGGCCTGCTTCGCAGCATTTACTTCAGAACGCTGACCCTCCGCCACATCGGCGCCGCGCGGACACGAGACACATCGCCGGCCGCCAACAGCAACTGGGCCTCATATGCTTCCAGTGGCTTGGTCGATCCGGTGCCTTCCGGCCACCATACGAACCGCCCCTTGGAAAGCCGTTTCTGTGCAAGCCAGTATCCCTGGCCGTCATAGCTGAGGAGACGAATCGCCGTTCCACGGCGGCTCCGAAACACGAACACGCAACCCGAGAATGGATCTTCCGCGAGCTGGTCTTGGCAGAGCCGCGCCAAAGAGTCAATCCCCTTGCGTCCGTCCACCGGTTCGATCGCCACCAGCACCCGCATCTGCGCCGTGATCTGGATCATCTCTCGGCATCTCGCCAGGCGCGCAGCAGGTTTGTCCAGTCCGGCGGAACCGTGGTCTTCCACTGGATTCGCATCTTGCTCCCGCCAGCGGACTCCAACTCGATCACACATTCTTCCATCTGCCCGCGGTTTGGTGCTATCAGCTCGATGAATGCCGGCTTGGCTGCCTTCCGCCGGAAGCGCGGAACTCCACCCAGCCGTTTCTTCAGCCGCATGTAGTCCAGACGCAGAGGGTGTGCCACGGAATACACACCGTATTGCCGGGCCAGTTCAACCGCCGCCTGCCACAGCGATTCGGGCAGCTTCGTCCGCCCCGGCTGGGCACCGCGAAACTGATCCAACTGACGTTGCAGCTGCACGATTGGCTCGGGAATGGGCAGTGTTTTTCGGCGCGTCACGATTCGGCCGCCCCCTCGGCGACTGAATCAACTTAACAGTGCGAGCCAACGGGCGTCACGCACCCTTGCCGAAAACTCACGACGTTCTGAGGCCCTACAAGGAAACGCTGGACCGCTGGCTCTGGCCAGACGTGTTGCGGAACCAGAATACGTCTGTCGCTAAGGCCAAACACGCCATTTCCAGTTACAGAAAGGCTGTTGGCGAACCTGCCGGGCTCGCGGAACTGATGGTGTTCTACTGCGAACGGGCTGCCGGGTTCAGCAGCGACATCGGCAATCAAGACGAGGGCTACTTCGATGCACTGATCCGTATGTTCGAGCAGGCTCTTACGCTCACGGATCAGATGCCTGCCAGCGACCGCAACACCCTGATCGCCCGACTGGACCGCGTACGTGCCGTCAGCCACAATCTCGGATATGGCGTCGGCGACTACATGGACTCCCTGCTTGCGAAATACATGAAGGTCTGATCCTCCATACGCCGCTGGTTCACTACCCGCACAGCCATACTACGCAGCCTTGCCGAAAACTCACGAACAAATGCAGGCAGCCAAGCGCAAGCTGTTCGCCGGTTTCCAAGAAAGGCGAAGCGCATGAGGCTGGCATCCATAGCCTCCCGTTGGTCGGCCCGAGCAAACAACGACCGCTCCGAAATTCAAAACCAAAACCTTCTTATGAAAGAAAAACCAACGCAGTTCAGGGGAGCGCAGTCTGCCTCCCGTTGGTCGGCCCCGAGTTCAAAATCCTATCAGAAAGGAGATCCTTGTGGCGCGGTCGCGTCGCTCCCGCCTCCAGGCTCATTCTTCAATGAGTATATGCTAGGGCTGGCAAGCCCTAGTTAAGGCAATAACTAACTTGACAGACCAATGATCCAAGAGCTAGAATCATTCATAGAAGCGCTGAGTCCAGAAGTCCATGAGGAGACGGCGCTACCGGTCTGCCTCTGCCCTTGGCTGGAGAATCCATACAGGCTGGTGAGCTTGTGGGATATGTTGCAAGTATCAGCAGACCGGTATGTTGAATTCGGACGGGCCATTCAGGATTGGACCTTCGGCCCGAACGTGATTGCTGCCCCAAGGCAATCCCTGGATGAAACCACGTACGAACGTTTCCGCGATATGTTGGTTGCGCTCCAACTGCACTGTGAGACTTTGAATTTGAGCGTTACTCAGCAACTGTTGGAACGCACGACTCTGGATTTGCGCGATGTTTTGATAACTCGCGAGATTGTAGCGGCGCGTATTGGAGAACTGCATCGCTGCTTTGTATCGGAACTGAAGTCGAAGATCTTCTTTCATGTGCCTAGCGAAAAGGCTAAATACTATTCTGACCTATTGCCGGACCCACCTAGCCCGCTGCAAAAGCCAAAGCTGCCAACGCCGCCTTTTGGCACCGAAGCACCGAACGCATTTCCATCTATCATTTATGATGCCAAAGAGGCAGGCAACTGCTTTGCGCTGGGGCGCAACACTGCATGTGTGTTTCACCTCATGCGAGTTCTGGAAATCGGTTTGACAGCGCTTGGCGCTGTGTTCGCAGTATCACTTGCTCATACGAATTGGGCACCCGCAATTGAGCAGATTGAAAGCAAGATCAGGGACATGCACAAAGATCCAGTATGGAAAGCGCTACCTGACTGCAAAGAACAACAAGAGTTCTACTCCCAAGCTGCAAGCCATTTCGTTGTGTTGAAGGATGCGTGGAGGAACTACACGGCCCATGCTCGCGGGAAGTACGACGATGACGAAGCCGAGAGCATTTTCAGAAACGTGCGCGGCTTCATGCAGAAGCTGGCGACGCGACTGCACGAGTAGTGCGATGATGTAATCAATGAAACCGCACCCGGAAATGATCGAGGGCCCGGAAGCATTCGACCGCTTCCGCAATGCAATGAAGGCGATCCTGAAGGTTCCCAAAAGCGCACTGCCGCCGAGCCCGTTCAAGAAGTGGAATCCAAAAAGAAAGCCACGAAACAAACCAGAACCGCAAAACTGAAATCAGCGCGAGCACTTCCGCCGCTCTCTGGTAAAGACAAGCGGTATCTCGATGCGCTGACTACTGCGGCTTACCTTTTGCGGAATCGGTTAGGAGTCGCTTATATTCAGCGTCTATCTGGCGCTGAATATCTTCGTCGTTTCGAGCCGCAAGAAGACCCCGGACAATCCTTAATGCGCCTAGCCGGGATTCGTACTTGGAATGAAATTCCGCGTCCTGTGCTTCGAGAGTTAAGCGCAAGGCTTCAAGCTGGACTTGGGTGTCCGCTGCCTGATCGGAAACAAGCTTCAGGAGATTAGCCAACATTTCAAATTCAGTCATCTTGCCGCGTTTCTGCCGTGCCTGTTCCTTCTCTCAGGGGCGCATATAGTTTCTGGTGTGACCGCCCTTGTCATCGGTCACAAAAGCAGAGATTCCGCATTTCAAGGCATCGCTTCTAGCGCCATTGAGCGCTTGTTCATGGGCATGGCCGCGCTCGTAATCGCGGAGCCGTCCGGGCCAGGAGACAACTCGGTCTACTTTGCCGATATGCGGTAACCGTGTAAGATTGTCCATGTTGTCGTCCTGCCATTGCTTACATTGTTCTTCCCATGTCTCAATTGCGTATTTGACCTGTGCATCTACGTTTCGAATGGTCCTGATCGTCAGAAAGACAGTTCCATCCAGGTGGAGTTGAGCGCTAGCCACAATCTCGACGTAGACTCCGAGAGGATAGTCCTTTGGCTCCCCGGTCACGCGCAATGTCATGCCAGCCTGCTCTGGCCCCAGCCTCATCGGACCTACGGTATACAGAAGACAAAAAGGACTAACTGGCGGAAATGTTCCTGGCTGAAACCTGAGGCCTGCCGGACCATTGTAAAACTGTCCGACCGTCGTAACGTCTTCGCCGAGATTGTGACATTCAACCGCTTTCAGATGTAATGCACACAGCATTGCGACAAGACAGGAGATGTGAAATCTAGTCATGAATCATCTTACAGCCACCAATCCAAATCCAACATCGGAAGCATACGAAGAGAACCCAATCTCGAACCGGGATGGTCCAAGGCCGGGTGTCCAAAGGCGCAGGAAATACCGTGGAAGGTGGCATCTGCGATTGTGGCGACGGTTCTGGGGCCTAATCGAGAAGCATCCGCTACTATATGGAATCGCAATCGTCCTGTACACCCTTCCATCGCGCATCCGAGTTCAACGGAAGTTATGGGAAGCGTACTTAGACGGTCGCCCTGGACTATATCGTGTTGTCCTAGGCCACGATTGCGAACCTGATCCCACTGGACGTTCTTGTGAAGTGTAAGCGTACGTATGCCCGCATCGCAGACAGAGAAAGTTTCGACGCCAGTTTTCAGCGGGGAACGCTGCTAGAAGATTGGATATTTCTTCGAGGTTGGGAAGCTGGAGAGCGATTCGTTCTCCGCAACTCTTGCATTGCAAAAACGGCTGCCGATCAATAATAGGGTCGCTTGGCATGGCTTGAGTTTATCATCGTCGTCCGCGCCGTTGCCGTACCTGTTCTTTCTCAGTTAACTGGCGTCGGCCCTTCCTCCTTGCCGGTGAGCGCATCCCAGGTTAAACGCTTGCCGACTACTTGGGACATCGCCAGCTTGAAGCGGTCGAAATCGTTCAAGGGTTGATCCTCGGTCTTGCGATTGTTGAAGCGGTAGGCTTGCTCGTCAAGATAGCGGAACAGGTGGAACGGCTCCACGGAAACGTATGTTCCGCTGATAGTTCGCTTAAGGAGCGACCAATAATTTTCAAGCGAGTTCGTGTGCGTAACGGTGTCCGTGACGTAGGCCACGGCATGGTCCACGACCTTGTGGGCGTACTCGCCTGCGAGTCCGTGGTAGGACATCAGGGCATCGGTGTAGAGCGCAGAACCGGCCTCGACGTGCTTACGAACTTCGCCTTGAAGCGCTTTCTTCCGGCGGTTGGGAACCACCATGGTACGAACCTTGCCGCCGCGTTCCATGATGCCGAGCACGGGAGTTTTATCCTTTCCGCCGGTTCCAGTGATCCGGCGTTGACGTTGGGCAATGTGCATATTGCGGGCCTTACCGCCGAGGAAGGTTTCATCCGCTTCGACATGGCCGGATAGCATATTGTCAAACGATCCGTGATGGAGCGCGAATCGGATTCGGTGCATCATGTGCCATGCGGACTTTTGAGAGATTCCCAGATCACGAGCGACTTCGTAGGAACTGATGCCGTTCTTGCAGGTAACCAGTAGCCACACGGCAGGCAACCACTTTTCAAGAGCAATAGGAGAGTCCTCAAAGACGGTCCCAGTCTTCAGTGTGAAGGTCTGGCCCTTACCGGCCTCATGCTTGGCGTAGCACTTCCAGACGCGTGCATTGGTCAGCCAAGTAACTTTCTCCGCTCCACACCGGGGGCAGGCGATCTTTCCGTCCGGCCAGCGTAGCTCGACCATGAACGCTTTGCAGTTCTCGAAATCGTCGAAGTAGATGATTGCTTCTTGAAGGGTTTTAGGTTCGCTGTTCATACTTCAAGTATGCCCTAAAACGGACGGTATGTCAAGTTAGTTGTGACCTTGGCATTTATATAGTTGACAAAACGGGCCAAGTGCCTTAGGATTGAAGTATGGAAAGCGAACCAACCACACTTCAAGAGGCTATCCTGTACTTTGCCAAACCCGAGAACTGCCGAGCCTACTTGGTTGCCCGGCGCTGGCCAGATGGCGTCACCTGCCCGAAGTGTGGGACCAGGGATGTAATCTTCCTTGAAGCCTACAACCGCTGGCATTGCCGCGCAAAGCACGCGGCTCCGCAGTTCACCCTAAAGACCGGAACCGTGATGGAGGATTCCCCCATCGGTCTCGATAAATGGCTAATGGTCATGTGGCAGATTGTGAACTCCAAGAACGGAATCAGTTCATGCGAAGTTCATCGGGCTATCGGCATCACTCAGAAATCCGCTTGGTTCATGGATCACAGGATCAGATTTGCGCTCGGCATGGATTCTGGCGAAAAGCTCTCCGGCCATGTTGAAGCGGATGAAACTTTCATCGGCCAGAAAGCGCGCAACATGCACAAATCGGTGCGCGCTCGTAAGGTCACCGGAACCGGGGGCAAGGATAAAACTCCCGTGATGGGAATTCTGGAGCGCGGCAAGGACGGCAAGCACAGCACCGTTCGCACTACCGTAATTCCGAATCGCAAAAAGAACGCTCTGCAAACAGAGGTTCGCAAGCACGTCGAAGCTGGCTCCGCTCTCTACACTGATGCACTTCAGTCCTACAACGGGCTTGATGAATTTCAGCATCAGGTGGTCGATCATGCCGTGGCCTACGTTGATGGTCAAGTACACACTAATGGTCTTGAGAACTTCTGGTCGCTTCTGAAACGCGGAATCTCTGGTACCTATGTTTCCGTAGAGCCATTCCACCTGTTCCGCTATCTTGACGAGCAAGTTTACCGTTTCAACCAACGTAGGCTCACCGATGCAGAGCGTTTCGACTTGGCTATTAAGGGCATCGTCGGCAAGCGGCTGACCTTCGATCAACTCACCGGCAAGACGCCGGATTATGCGACGTGTAGCAACTGAGAAGGAACGGGAACGACAGAAGCGCGGGAAGCGCCGGAAGCGCCGGAAGCGCCGATAGCATTCCCTCATCGCCGTCTATTTATATCACCTTCTTTTTCAGTTACATCGGCCACATCCGAAACGTCCTCCGTTCCTCTGGCGTCTATAGAATCAGCTAAGAGCAGCCGATAGCTGCTTACGACAACGTGTGTCCGATTGTGGTATGATCCAGCCTTTGGGTCGTGCCAAACACAAGTGGATTCCGAAGCCCGATGGAACTGACACAACATTTCGGAGAACACGGCAACGAATTTGGAGCCGCGACTGACGCCGAGTATGAAGCGCTCGCTGATGCATTCTGGCATGATCCCAAACCGGCAGATGTGCATGAGTGCCGCCGAAGGCGTGGGGATATTCTTCGGTTCGATCCGACATCACAAACATTCAGTGCAGTGGACAACAAGAGCGTGATACGAACGTTCTTCAAGCCGATTCCCTGTGTTTCGGTTACCGTCCCACAGCGCGCCGCAATGAAACAAGCCGGGCGCTGCCATGACTATGCAGATAATCTACTATATTTTCAAGCGAGGTGCGCACAATGGTAAACGAGAAACTCTGTACAGTATGTGGGTATGAAATGGAGGAAGGCCCACGAGACTGGAATATCTGTCCGTCTTGCGGAACGGAGTTTGGTCTCCACGACGTGAATTCTACTATTGATAGCCTACGTACAATTTGGTTTGCTACTGGTCCTCGCTGGCATAGCAGCGTTGTGCCGCAACCAGCAAACTGGAACCCATTTGTGCAGGTCGCTATCGTGATGCGTGGTGGGACTTCAGGATCGTCTACGGTTGTCCAGAATTGGTCTGACCAGCCATATGTGGCGTCCGTTGATATACGACTCGAAGAGGTGTCTGCGTAAGGAATTGTACTGCTGTCGGGTCGGTATCAGGTACAACTGAAATTTCAAACCAATAAGCCCCAGGCTCTGACACCGGAAATTGAAGCATAGCGATAATCGCCGGTCCGCGATCCTCGTCGCCTTCAAATTGCACCGGGAATGCTAGTTGTGGCATCGGCTGTCCTGAGGGAGTTGAAGGTTTCACATTTATAGAAGCTCCGCCTCTGAATGTGCCAGACCGCAATGCTATGTAAAGAGTAGCAGGGATGACCGCCATGGGCATCGTGGGACTGGTCCCTTGCACTGTCCATCTGTCGAACACCCGAACAAGCGTCGGCACACTATCCGCTTCTCTCAACAGTTTCTCGCAGAATACCGCCGAATTCAGATATGGACCGCCTGTGACTGGCACCTTGGGATCATACCACTTTTAAGGCGCGGGATGGCGTATGATGGACGCAGCATGAAACCACTACCAGCGCCGAGCGTACCCGGCAACACGGAAGCGGAACGCATGGACAACGCCGTGCGTAAGCTGTTCACAGTCTCAAAGGAAGCGTACCTGAAGGAAGAGGACCGGCTGAAAAAGCGCAGGGAGCGGAAGAAACGGAGCAGGAAAGATTGACTTCATGCGGACTGCGAGGGAGAGCAGGAAATGGAACTTGACGAACTATCACTGAGCACTGGCGCTCAGATGTTAGTCTTTGATTTGGCCAACGGTTGTAAGGCAACACGAACTAGCGGAGGAGCGCCGTGCTGGGTTATGCCGCCACTCGGCGGCCCAATACCAAAGACCAAGGGTCAGATCAGCGATTCAGCGGTGGCGGAACTTTCAGCTAAATCCCTAATCCACTTTTTTGGCGAGACGATTCCGCAACCGTTCAGCTTAACGTCGATAGGGGAAGCCTACTACAAGCGATTCCTAAAGCCCTAGTAGGTTCATTTTGCCATCTATATAATTGCCCTAGTTAACGTTGATCAGTACAGCGGGCAAGATGGTGCCGCTGTACAGCGGCACTGAGGGCGAGTCTACGCCGCCGACGGTTACCACCAATGGCTGAGGACCGGTGGGAGCATTGGCCGGCACCAGTACGTCGAGCTGGGTCACCCCCACCGACCAGGAAGGAATTCCGTTGAACTTAATCTGAGCCGGAATTCCCGCGATCGTCACCGATATGGGGAGGCGTGACTGCGGCGTCTCGCCAACGGGCCCCATTCCGGTGGCAACAAACGGGGCAACGTCACCTTCGCCCGTAATGTACATATCGAACACTCCCCCCCTCTTTCCGGGGTTTTTGCTGCCACTCGCGACCATGCCGGCGGTGGGGTCGTAGGCAATACCGGGGTCCGTCTGATCTATATAGATGGAATACGAGGCGACGGCCCCGTTGTTGTTCACCGCGAGGATGGCCGGGCCAACCGGAACCTCATACGGGATTTGGATATCCATCTGCGCAGGCGAGACGTAATAGAGAGGCGCGGGAATGCCGTTGACGGTAGCCGAAGCGCCGCCCAACTGATAGGGCAGTGGCAGGGACGTAGCGGTGTGCGATGTCGGCGCGAGATTCGTACCCTGAACGATCGTCAGCATGCCCGCCGCCTCCGCCCCCTCGTAGGAGAAATTATTTCCCACTGCCGAGATATTGACGCTCGACGAGCCGCCCACCGTGAACGTCACCGGCACCTGGACAAACTGCGGCAGCGTGTTGATGGACTGTACCACCAGCGTCGCCTGAAAAACGCCCGACCCCAGGCCGGCCGAAGCGCCAGCCACTGTAACTGTTCCCGGCCCGGTACCCGACAGCGGAAACACCACCAGCCAACTGGTGTGGGGATTTGCCGGGAACACCGTCGCGGTCCAGTTTTCGCCCGCCGGCACATTCACCGTGAACGTCGTCTGCGCGGTTCCCGACGCACCCGGAATCAGCGCAACCGAGTCTTTGGAAGTGCTGAGAGCTCCCGCGTTCGCCACCGGACCCTGGAACGGCGCTGAGGCGGTGACCACGATGCTGTTGCCATTGGTATCGATCCCATCCAACTCATAATCGAACGTCGTCGGAACTCCGCTAACCTGCCAGCATATTCCCGCCAGCAGGCTACCGAAGGGAGCCAGGCGCCAGGAACCGAACCAGTCCGGAATGTATTGCGTATAGTCGTTGCCCGCCGCTAGGAACTTCGTCAATTCCACCTCAAATCCGTTCAACTCCTGCAAATCCAATTGCTGATAGAAAAACTGGAAGCCGGTTGGGCAATCGGCCACGCCATTCGGTGTTTCGGCCACCGTGGATGGCGCGCTAGCCAGCGACATGGCCGCCGAGATCTGCTTCGGCAGGAAGGGAACCGTGATCTGCTGGGTCCACTGCGCGCCGCTTGCGTCCACCCCGCTGAAGCCGAACACAACGTTCCCCGGAGAGCCAAGGTTCGTGCGCAGGTTGGATGCAAGCGTTCCACGGGCCGGCACGCTGGCGCTCCCGAAAAACGATGCGATACTGCTCGAGTAATCCTTTCCGAGAATGGTAAAACCGGTCAAGGTGGTGGCCACGCCCGCGGTTTCGGTGAGCCGCACTGTGTAGAAGTAGCTGTAGCCCTGCGCGTCCGGAGTCTGCTGGTACACGGGGTCGGGGACCACGGAAGGTATGACGGCCGATCCGGACGTGACCTGCGTAACCGTCAGTGCCAGCGCAGTGGACGCCGGACTGAAACTGCCGCTGCCTCCGTAATCTGCCGATATCGACTCGGCGCCCAGCGCTGCCGAGAACACGCTCCCGTACACGGTGATGCTCGCGCTGGCGCTGCCGCCCGATCCCGCCAGCGTTGCGCTGCCCAGGGAAGTCGTATTCCAGTTGAACGAGACAGTGCCCGATGGCGAGGTCGAACCGGAAACCGCCTTCACCGTTGCCGTTAGCACCGTGGTCCCGCTGACCGAAAGGCTGGACGGGTTGGCCGATAAGGTAATCGTATCCGATCCAACCGCCCGGCCGCCCCACTCCGTGACCAGATTGCTCACGTTGGCCGAGCCCAGCCCGGTGGCTTGGTCATAGCCGGGCCCCGCGCTATAACCAATGCTCCCGCTGGTGCACGTGGGCGTCCCAATTTCACACGGCACAATATTATTGCCAACCGTGACGTCGTGAAAGATGTTGTTTCCGGGAACAGCCAGGCTATACAGCTTCGGGTTGATGTTTCCCAATCCGGCCTTGGCCTCGATCCCTTTGGAGACCAGAAATTGATTCAGCACTGCCACCACCCCGGCGAAGACCGGCGTGGAGATGGAGGTGCCTCCATAGTAGACGTTTTGCCCCGACACGTAAACGGTATAGGGGTCGCGATAGACCGCGGCCGCAAAGGAAATGTCCGGCACGTCACGGGCGTTGTCGTTGGGCACGCCGGAGGCGACTTGCCAGGTCGGCTTGGTGTAGAGAATGCTGGCGCCCCCTCCGCCGCCCAATAAGCCGTCTCCGTTGGCGACGCTCACGGTGGTGTCGTTCCACGCCATCTCAGGAATGTACCCAAGCGCCGAGCTTCCATTTGAGTTGTTCCCCGAGCTCCAGTAATTGCCGCCTCCTTCGTTGAACTCGGTACCGCCGACGCTGGTGATCTCAGGGACACTGGAGGGCCAAACGACCGAGAGACCGTACTGAGCCTGCGTGATCTTCCCGGTGTCGCAACCTGCCGCGCCCTGATCTCCCGAAGAGCTTACCCACGTGATCCCTTGCGCATTCCCCTGCTGGGCGGACTGGCGCAGACTCGCCTCATAAGCGGCTGCAGAGGACGCCTCCAATTCGCATAGGCCGTAGCTCGAACTGATCACGGGAGCCAGATTCTGGTCGATGGCGTACTGCGCGGAGCCAAATACATCGCTGGAATAAACGAACGTGACGTTTGCGTCGAAAGCGATGCCGCCCGAATATTCTACGTCAAGCGTGGCTTCGGGTAAATCGGCTGGGACCACCCCCGGATCGGCGGACCCGGGCACCAGGAGCAGCGTCGGATTATTCACGGGCAGACCGAACTCGGCGCGAAAGCCCGCGATATCGCTAAGGTTGATCTGCGTCCGTCCCACCACCACGATATGCTGCCCCGATCCGTTGTAGCTTGCCTGGTATAGCGGGGTGATGTTGTAAATCGTAGCGATATCGCCGGGCGACAGATAGTGTGCGCCGGCTTGGGTAACGGCGGGAATAGCCATTTTGGCGAGCTGCGGCAGGGGTCCAAAGTCGTTGAGTCCCTGGATCGCCAGGATCAAGGGCTCCAGCGCCGCTGGAATCGAGGGGTCGGTGGCGTTGGCGAAGTGGCCCTCGCCATCCACCTGGTAGCGATGCATCTCGGTCCGGAAAGCCGTCTGCACCTGCCCGGCTGTACCGCTGAACGTCACATAGTTGCGGGCGCGCGCCACATAATCGACACTGAATCCTTGGCTTCCGAGCCAGGCCGAGATGCGTGCGATGTCGTTGGCGCTCAGGCCGAAGCGCTCCCCGTACTGTTCCGGCGTGAGCCAGTTGTGATAGTTGGGTGAAGCCGGGTCCTGTTGTCCGGCCAGAAGCTGGTCGAGGTCCGCTTGCTGGCCGGCAGTCAGCTTGGCGGCCAACCTTATGCCCGCGATCTTTTGCGATGCGGGGATCAGTCCCTGGTCATACCGTGGCTGCGCCTTCGCATTGGTGTTCCCTTTCAGAACTACCGTTGAGCGAGTGTCGATCGGCGCCAGCAGACGATCCGGTTGCGCGAAAACAGGCGCGGCGGCAGCCAATAGGCCGCCGAGCAGAACAACTTGCCGCATGAAACCTCCCCCAAAATTCCGGTCCGCAAAATTCTTTACGGTCGCTAAAGGCACCCAATATAGCACCATTCCGGGCGGCGCCAAATCGATGCAGGCACCGAATACGGGCACGCTCGACGCGTCATAAGAATGAATCGGCCCAGCTAAGGCAAAGCATTACGTTGCGCAACCCGCGGCTTTTCAGTACAGTGTTGAAGAAGCCCTCATGACAATAAAAGCGCGCACCGCCAGCCGGCGGAATCCTGATTCTGGCCGGGCTCTTGGCTGGCTGTAGCCACAGCGATCCAAAGCCCAGTGAATGGTCCATGGGGGAAAAGGTCACGCTGGGGCCTTTGACCTACACCGTGATCGACAGTTCCTGGCACAGCCAATTGGGCGACGCTTTTAGTATCCGTCCAGCCCAGCAACGTTTTCTGATCCTCACGCTCTCGGTTACGAATGGCGGGGGCAGCGATGTGTCGATACCGCTGCTCAGCCTGGAGAACTCCGACGGGCGGGATTTTCTCGAGTCGGATAACGGCGAGCACGTCAACAACTGGTTGGGGCTGCTCCGCAACCTTAGCCCGGCGCAGACTCAGCAAGGGCGGATTCTTTTCGACGTGCCGCTCACCTCCTACAAACTGCGCCTCACCGACGGCGCTGGACCGGGCGAGGAAAAGTACGGCTGGGTGTCGATTCCATTACGCGTGGACGTCGATACCGATGTGCCGGGGCCCGGCGGCGTCCCCGTGAAATAGGAGGCGAGCTTTGAAACGCGCTGCCGCGCTCGTGTTTTTTTTCGCGGCTGCCGGGTCTGCGGCGCCGAATCTGGCAGTGGAGCGCATCGCGCTGCATCAGTTCGAGGACGGTCCCCTGCTCGGCTCCTCCTATGAGTTCCTGCCGGGCGAGACCGCCTATTTCAGTTGCCGCCTCACCGGGTATCGGACCAAGACCTTGGACGACGACCGCCAGGACGTGAAACTTTCCTGGCGCATGGAGGTGCGCGATCCCGCCGGGGCTCTGCTGGAGGAGCCCGCCCAAGGCCGCATCGACGCGGAGCTTTTCCCGGAGGACGCCAACTGGCTTCCGAAGTTTCTCAAGAGCTTCGTGGTGCCGCCGTTTGCGATCTCGGGCGAGTACCGGATTTCGGTCCGCGTCCGCGATGAGATCGCGGAGGGCGAAGTGTCCGGCGAGCTGAAGTTTCGCGTGAAGGGCTACGCGCCAGATGCAAGCATGGACCCCGGTGGTAAACTCACCGCTCGCAACGTGGTCTTTCTGAGTGGCGAGGGCGACACGCTGGGAACCCGCTCGGCCGTGTACCGTCCCGGAGGCGCGGCGTGGGTTCGGATGGACGTGAGCGGATACAAGCTCGGCCAGAACAACCGCTTCTCGATTTCCTTCGGAATGGCGCTCGAAAACGCCGAGGGCAAACAGTTGTTTTCTCAGTCCGAAGCGGGATCGGAGACCCATGAATCGTTCTACCCGCAACGCTATTCCACAGGCACGCTAACGCTCAACCTGGATAAGAACATACCTCCCGGCGCCTACACTCTGGTGGTGACCATCCGCGACCAGATTGGCGATCAAAGCTATGAAGTGCGCGCGGCTTTTCAGGTTCAATAGCCAGGTGCAATAGGGATCAATTCGCGGACGGACGTTCCACGTGATCGATTACCAGCACTTCTGTGGGGTCTTTCTGTGGGTCCAGTTTGAGACCAAGCTGGTCCTGAACGGCGGTAAAGATGGATGGACAGCTCCACGCCTCCGGCTTTTGCCCAAGCCGTTCCTGCATGGCTGCAAAGCTGGAGGGACAACTCCCATCGGAGGGCGTGTCTGGGGCCGCGCCCGAATCCGGAGTCCACGTCAGCCTGAAATCGAAGGCGTCGGTGAAGTTGGTCTTATCCACGACGGGGCGGTCCAAGGATCGCGAAAGTTGCTGAATCAGGCCCGGCATGGACACATTGGTTCCCTGGATCCAGCCTCGGTCCATCGAGAGCATCCCGCCGCTGCCGCGCGGTCTGCCGTTGTCCTTCGCCACTGCAAGTTTCACACCACTCTTGGCGGGGATCAGTGCATAAACGGGCAATTCCCTGGTTTCTTTGTGAACCTTCAATTGAAACCGCTCCGCCAGCAACGCCTTTGCCATGTCCCGGACTTGCGCCTCGGTGGCGGATTCGTCCCCTTTGGCCTCAATGTTGAATCGTGCGGTGTTCCAGTCGGTGATCCATTTGGGGTCGTTCACGATCTGGAAATCCCGCACGCCGTAGATTTGCTGAATCACGAAAATCAGCTGCGCGTTGTGCACCTCAAACCGGCCGCCCGGCAGGAAGCGCGCATATCCGCCCACTTCATTGGGATCGCTTGGCCTGATCGAGGCCACCTCAAACGTCGGAGTCTGCGCAAATGCGACCGACGCGGCAAGGATGAAGAGTTTCACGCGCATTCTCCTATAAGACGCTCGATCCCGCGTTTTCGTTGATCCTAGCGCCAGCGAAATAACTTTAGCGCTAGACCGAAGCACACCACCAGCCAAGCCGCGAGGATTCCCAACTGCGGGGCGAGGTGGACAAAAGGCTCGCCTTGCAGCATGTTGGCTCGCAGGGCGTCGATCAGAGCCGTCAGCGGGAGCGCGTGAATCATAGGTTGGACCGCGGCCGGAAACCGCTGCGCCGAGAAGAACACTCCGGAGAGCACCCACATCGGCATCATCACCAGATTCGAAACACCGGAAGCAGCCTCGATGGTCTGGAGCCGGGCCGAGATCAACAGTCCAATCGCGCTGAAGGAGAGCGATCCGAGGACGCAGAGCAGGGCAAGGCTCAGCAGCGATCCGCGCATGGGAACTTGAAATACCAGGGCGCCGAACCCGGCCAGCAGCGACTTCCACCACCAAAAGCCCCAGCCGCGAAAGCAGGAACGAAAGCAGGTAGTCGTGCCGGGGCATGGGAGTCGCGATCAGCCGCTTCATCAGCTTCTTACGCCGCGCGTCCACAATCGCGAACACCAATCCCCAGATGCCGCTGCCCATCAGGTTCATGCCTAGCAGGCCCGGCAGCAGGAAGTCGATGTAGCGCGATCCCGGCTCGCGGATCAACCTGTCGGACGACGTAACCGGATCTGCCCGTCCCGAAGCCCGCTGAATCGCGTCGTCGGCCAACATGCGCGCCGTGCGCGCGTCGGGGCTGGTGTCGTCGTAGCGATACACAACCTGTCCGCCCGGACCGGGTTCCGCCAGCAGAGCGATATTCCCGGTCAGCAGCGCGTGCTCCCCATCGCCGGGCGAGAATTCGGTGACGTCCAGCAGCTTGTCTTTAGACAGTGTGCTTTTCAGTTCCGCCGTGACCGCCCCGATCTTGGTCACTTCGGGAGGCCGGTTGCGAAACGCCACGCCCAATCCCGCGGCCAGAAGAATCGGGAAGATGAACACCCAGAACAGCGCCTCCGGCTCGCGCAGGAATTCGCGGAACCGGACCAGCGTCAACTGGACCAGAGCATTATCGCGGCTACTCATCGCGCAGGTGCCGTCCCGTCAAGGTGACGAAGACATCCTCCAAAGTCGCGGAATGCGTGCGCAGCTCAGTCAGCGCGACGCCCTGCCGCCCCAGTTCGCCGAGCAACGCGGGCACGGCCAGGTGCAGCTCGGTGACTTGCATCAGGACGCTGCCGTTTTCGCTGCGAACGCCACGAATCCCTTCCATGCCCCCGAGCGCCGCCACATCCAGCGTCTCAATCGTGCCGCCCGCCGAAAACTCCACAATGTGCTCGACGCCGATCGACGCGATCAGCTCGCGCGGAGTGCCCAGAGCGATCACTTTGCCGCGATCCATGATGGCCACGCGATCGCACAGCCGTTCGGCTTCGTCCATGTAATGCGTGGTGAGCAGAATGGTCCGCCCGGCGGCCTTGAATTGCTCGATCAAATCCCAGAGTTGGCGGCGAGCCTGCGGGTCCAGGCCCGTGGTCGGCTCATCCAGGAATAGAAACTCGGGATCGCCCACCAGCGCGCACCCGAGCGCCAGCCGCTGCTTCTGCCCGCCGGAGAGCCCGCCCACGCGGGCGTCGCGCTTCTCGGTAAGCTGCGCCTGGGCGATCACTTCTTCGGTGCTGGGTCCTTGATGAAAGAAGCTGCGGAACAGGCGGATGGTCTCGGTCACCGTGAGTTTCTCCGAGAGCTGCGTCTCCTGAAGCTGGATGCCGAGTTTTTGGCGTAGCGCGGCGGCATCGGAATTCCAGCGCATGCCCAACAGCTCGACGTCTTGAGATGCGACACCCGCATCGGCCGGGGTCAATCCTTCGCAGATTTCAATGGTCGTGGTTTTGCCCGCGCCATTCGGTCCCAGCAAGCCGAAACATTCGCCGCGGCGGACTTCCAGATCGAGCCCGTCCACGGCGACCACGTCCTTATATGTCTTCCGCAAATTGCGCAGGCGCAACGCGGGCCCGGAGGGCGTCAGGGACATACGCTTATGGTGGCACATCGAGCCCGCCAAGTTCCCGGCGAAAGGTAGTAGGATGGCCAAGGAGGTTTTTATGCTGAAACGGTTGGGCCTCCCGATCATGGCCGTTGCGACGGCCGCGCTGATCATAGCCGCGCTGGTGGTGGCCGTCGGCGGGCCGGCTCACGCGCAACGCTACACCAGTCCGCCCGCCAGTGTCTCCGCCACCATCGCCGGCAAGAAAATAGGCGTCGAGTATTACGCGCCCTCCATGCACGGCCGCAAGGTCATGGGCGGCCTGGTGCCGTTCGGCCGGGTCTGGTGTACCGGCGCGAATTACGCAACGGCGATCACCGCGGATGCCGCGCTCCAGATGGGCGGACTCAAGCTTCCCAAAGGCAGCTACAGCATCTGGACCATCCCCACCGAGAAGGAATGGACCCTCATCGTTAATAAACAGACGGGCCAGTTTCATCTCAATTACGATTCTTCGCGCGATTTCGGCCGCACCAGGATGAACCTGAAAACGCTGTCGGCGCCGGTGGAGACATTCCGCATCGAGCTGCGTTCCGAGGGAGCCAACAAAGGCACTCTGGCGCTGTTGTGGGAGCGGACCGAAGCCTCCATCCCGTTCACGGTACTCCCGTAAAGGACTCACTAATGGATCGAAGAGATGCAGTCAAGTTAGCCGCCTCCGGGCTGGTTTTGCAGGCGGGTCAAGGCTCGGCTCGGGCGGCAGATTCAGGCAATGCCTCGCCGGCGCCCTCCGGGTTCGACGTGAAGACGTTCGGCGCGAAAGGCGACGGCAAGACTCTCGACACCGCCGCGATCGACAAGGCCATCGACGCAGCCGCCGCGGCCGGAGGCGGAACGGTGATTCTCTCCGCCGGAACTTACGCCAGCTACTCGATTCATCTAAAGAGCAAAGTTTCGCTCTACCTCGGTCCCGGCGCAACCATCCTGGCTGCCGACCCTCCGCCGCCCACCGGAACCGGCGGCTACGACGACGCCGAACCGATGCAGCTCGACAAGTATCAGGACTACGGCCACAGCCACTTTCACAACAGCCTGATCTGGGGCGAGGGTCTTGAAGACATCTCCATCCTCGGGCCCGGCCTCATCTATGGCAAGGGATTATCCAAGGGCACCGGGCCGGGACTGCGCGCCGAAGACCCGCACGTCGGCAACAAAGCCATCAGTCTCAAGAATTGCCGCAACGTCACGCTGCGCGACTTCGCCATTCTCCAGGGCGGGCATTTCGGCATCCTGGCCACGGGTGTCGATAACTTCACCATCGACAATCTGCGCATCGACACCAATCGCGATGGCATGGATATCGATTGCTGCCGCAACGTGCGCGTGTCCAATTGCAGCGTCAACTCGCCCTGGGACGACGCCATCTGCCTCAAGAGCTCCTTCGGTCTGGGCCACGCCCGCTCGACCGAGATGGTCACCGTCGCCAATTGCCTGGTGAGCGGAAGCTTCGCGCTGGGGTCGCTGCTCGATGGAACCTTCAAGCCTCTGCCCACGGGGGAGCGCATTCCGCGCACAGGGCGCATCAAGTTCGGCACCGAATCGAACGGCGGCTTCAAGAACGTGACCATTACCAACTGTGTCTTCGACGGCTGCCAGGGCCTGGCGCTGGAGTCCGTGGACGGAGCCATCTTCGAGGACGTGGCGATCTCCAACATCACCATGCGCGACATCATCAGCGCTCCAATTTTCATGCGCCTGGGCAGCCGGATGCGCGGCCCCGCGGGCGTTCCTGTGGGCGTGATGCGGCGCGTGATCATCAGCAACATCGTGTGCTCCAACACGGCTGCGTATCTGGGGTCGATCGTCAGCGGAATTCCGGGGCACCCCATCGAGAACGTGAAGATCGGCGATGTCTACGTCCAGCACCAGGGCGGCGGGACCAAGGAGAACGCGGCCCTCGCGCCTGCCGAAAAAGAGGACGCCTATCCCGAGCCGGGCATGTTCGGGACCATGCCTTCGCACGGCTTCTACATTCGCCACGCCAAGGGCATCGAGCTTAGCAACATCCAGATCGACACGGTGAAGCCCGACCTGCGCCCGGTCTTCGTGATGAACGACGTCGAGGGAGTCGATCTGTTCCGCATCAAGGCCCCGCGCGTGCCCGACGTTCCCGCATGCGTGCTGACTAACGTGCGAAACTTCACCGCCTCGGCCAGCAAGCCGCTGATGCCCGATTCGCAGGTTGACCGCGCGGAGCAGAGCAAGATTTAGTATCCCCTTGATCCGCGTCCACCGGCGTTCATCGGCGGCCAATCATAATCGAAGTTTTGAGCGGGAAGCCCCTCACCCTGGGATCTCCTTGATATCTGTACCGATACAAGGTACGGTATTCTGGTGATAAGGACGTTCCGACACCGGGGTTTGAAACGCCTCTATCAAGGGGACCCGAGCAAAGTCCGTGCCGATCAGGTGCGCCGGATCGTTGACATCTTGGGCCACTTGGATAGGGCGCGGCGGCCGGCCGATCTTGATTTGCCGGGCTATCGTCTTCATGCTCTCAAGGGCGACCTTAAGGGCATGTGGAGCGTTACGATCTCCGGCAACTGGCGGGTTGTTTTCCGCTGTGCCGACGGTGACGCGTTCGACGTTGATTTGGTGGACTACCACTAGAAGGGAACTGAGCATGCCCATGAAAAACCCGCCGCACCCCGGCCACTCGATTAAGGACGCCTGTCTTGACCCCTTGAGCTTGAGCGTGACCGAAGGGGCCAAAGTGCTGGGCGTAGCCCGGCATACGCTGTCCCGCGTCATCAACGGACAAGCCGGGATATCGCCTGAAATGGCGATCCGGCTGGAAAAAGCTGGATGGTCGAACGCGGACCACTGGCTGCGAGTGCAAGCAGCCTATGATCTAGCGCAGGCCCGGCAACATGAGGACAATATCAAAGTCAGGCGCTACGCGCCGCAACTTACTCTATAGTCGCTGTAGCAGCCCCAGCAGCGCTTTTTAGCTGCCTCCCGTCACCTTCGCCGCGAGCTCGCCTCGCGCCAATCGCACCCGCACGTCCGACCCCACCGGCGCGTCGGCTGGCGACTTCACCAGCTTGCCATCGCGCTCGACGATCGCATACCCGCGATCGAGAATCTTGAGCGGGCTCAGTTGCTCCAAGTGCGCTTCGAGCGTCGTCAGCCCGGAGCGGGCGTGGTTCAACTCCAGCCGCATGCGCTGCTTCACCTGCGATTCACATCCCTCCAGCCGCCTGCGAGCCTCCGCGAAACGCAGCCTCACGTCCAGCCGGCCCAATCGCGAGGCCACGAGGCCAAGTGCCCGCTTGCGGCGCTCCAGCGCCGCTCGGGCCGCGTCGCGCAGGTTGTACTCCAATTCATCCGCCCGCTGCATCCGCCGCCCCATCGCGCGATGCAGCCGGGCCGGGTCCATGGCTTGATGCGCCAGACGCCGAGCCAGCAATGCCAGCGTGAGCCGAGCGGCTTGCCGCAGCTTCGATTCTCCGGCATCCAGGCGATCCAGCAGCCCCGCGCGAGTCGCCGTCACCATCTCCGCCGCCGCCGAAGGAGTCGGCGCGCGCAGATCCGCCACAAAATCCGCGATGGTGAAATCGGTCTCGTGCCCCACCGCCGAGATCACGGGCACGGAGCACGCCGCGATGGCCCGCGCCACGCGCTCCTCGTTGAACGCCCACAAATCCTCGAGCGACCCGCCGCCGCGCGCCACAATCACCACTTCCGCCCACCCCGATGCGCTGAAGTACTCCAGGCCCGAGGCAATCTGTTCCGCCGCGCCCTCGCCTTGCACCTGGGCGGGATACAAGCGGATGTGGCGGCCGGGGCAGCGCCGCTCCAGGATTTGCAGGATGTCGCGAATCACCGCGCCCGTGGGCGAGGTCACGATGCCGATGCGCTCCGGCAGCGAAGGCAGCGCGCGCTTTCGAGCCGCCTCGAAGAACCCTTCGGACGCCAGCTTCTTCTTCAATTGCTCGAAGGCGAATTGCAGCGCTCCGTGGCCTTGCGGCTCCAGCGCCTCCACCACCAGTTGCAGCTCGCCGCGAGCGTCGTACAGGTCCAGGCGACCGCGCGCCAGCACCGCCACGCCATCCTGCGGCTTGAATTTGAGGTATCGGGCGGTCATCTTATAGCACACTGAACGGATCTGCGCTGCCTCGTCCTTCAAGGTGAAGTAGTAGTGGCCGCTGGCCGCCAGCTTGGTTCCGGAAATCTCGCCGGAAACCCAGATGTCGGTGAAGCGATCCGCGATCAAACCCCTCAGTTCGGAGGTCAATTCGCTCACCGTGTAGGTCCGCCGGACGGGGTCCCAGTTTAACGTGATCTGTTCCATCGCTTTTGGTAACTCATTGTATCGTAAGGAGAAATCGCATGAAAGGTCATTTATATCAATCGGTCTAATAAAAACTATCTATTGGTAATGCGAATGGAAGGCCGCTATGCTGTAACACAAGCCCCGTCGCTCCTATAGACAGCCTTGTCGCTGCCCCAAACAAAAAGAAGAGGTTTTCCATGGCCGATAATAAAGCACCCGAAATGCAAGCAACCTTGGGCTTGACGGGGTTGACGATGAACGCGATGGCGCTCATCGCGCCCGGGGCCTTCCTGTGGCTCACGTTCTACCTTCAGGCGACCGAAGGAACGACTTCGCCGGCGATGTGGGCCGGAATCTTCCTGGCGCTTCTGTTGTGTCTCGCCACCGCGGTCTGCTACGCGGAATTGTCGAAGTTGTACCCCGGAACCGGCAGTTCGTACTACTTCGCGGAACAGTCCTTTCTCAATCATGAAAAAGCGTGGCCGTACGCCCGGCTTGCAAAGTTCATCGTCGGCTGGGGCTCCCATCTATATTATTGGATCTATCCCGGCGTGATGGTGGCCGTCACGGGAGTGTTTACCGGTTATGTTGCTGGAACTCTCTGGCCCAGCTTCATGAATGCTACCAATCCGGGGCCGGTGTTCATGGCCTTGGTCGCGGTTGTGTTCTCCTTCGCGGTTGCCTACATCGCCTATCGCGGAGTCAACGGCTCCACTGCCGTAAACATCGCGATCAATGTTATTCAGATCAGCGCGTTGCTGGTGTTTTCGGTGCTGGCGTTTGGTTACCGCATAAACCATCCGGCGGGGTCTGTCGCCTGGCAGTTTGATTCCAGCTCGGGCGAAGCCTACCAGTATCAGTTCGCGATGAAGAAAGACACCGTTGACGGCAAGCAAGTCGATGTGATCGACCGCGCCGCCGACGGTACTCCCAAGCCGCTCATGGACGCCGCCGGTCAGCCGGTTCCGTTCAAGATCGACTATCCACTTCAGGACGAAAAGATGAACTTCCTCAGCCATCCCGACGGAGGCTCGGTGGTAGGAGTTCACAACGTTAGTTGGATGTTTGTGCAAGCCACCGTGGCCATCCTGATTCTGGTGGGATTCGAATCGGTGACTTCCATGGGAGGTGAGGCCAAAAACGCCAAACGCGATATTCCCAAGGCGGTGATCCTTTCACTGCTGATTCAGGGGGCCTTCTGCTATCTGGTGGAGTACTTCTGCGCGAACTACTTCTTGAATAGCGGCTACACCATGCAAAACGCCACCAGCTCGGCCGCTCCCATCGGCGACATGATGATTCTCGTCGGCGACGCGCTCTTCGGGGCCGGGCACGGCCGCTACTTCATGCTCGCCGAGGCCATCACGGTGTTCCTGGCGCTGGTCGGCACCACGCTTTCGTGCATGAACACAGGCGCGCGCGTCACCTACGCCATGGGCAAGGACGAAGAAGTTCCGGAGCATTTCGGAATGCTGCACTCCGAGAATCTGACACCGCACCGCGCTATCTGGGTTCTCGCGACTATTTCGGCTATTGTTGGCGTAATCGCGGTGTCGGTGGCGTTCGGCGATGGTTCCGCTCCCAAAGACGCCGATATCAAGGCTCTTCCGCAGGGTCTGCTGTCGAGCGTCGGGTATCTTAGCCACGACAAGCTGGCGAACCTGCCCAACACCTTGCTGATGATCACGCTCGCATCCAATTTCGGAACCTTCCTGCTTTACATGTTGAGCTGCATCACCTGTATCGTGGGGTTCCACAATCACCCCATGTACAACCCCATCAAGCATCTATTCATTCCGATCTTCGGGTTGCTGGCGAACTTGGGATGTATGATCGCCTATCTGGTCCTGCCGTTCCTGGGATATGGCACCAAGATGGAACCGTTTGGCGCCCTGGGGATTGCCCTGGTGTGGGCGATATACGGCGGCATCTACTTCATCAGCACGAGTAAAAAGTCGGGCCGCACGACCCTGGTGGAAGGCCGCGGCGGGGCGACGACGGCGTAGTTCCCTGGAGCGCTCGGCTGGACCGCTAACCGTGCGCATGCAAGCCTTTTGGTCCCGCGGGCCGGAGCAGCCTTAAACCGGCCCGCGATTTGTTTTTCGTAAGAGGGAATTATGGCGCCGTATCATCGAGAACCGCTCCGGGGAGAGCCGCCGGCCGCCGCAACCCCGCGAGTAGCCGCGCTTCCCATATCCTCGGGTTTGGATCTTGAATTTGTCGCGATGTCCGACGTTGGCCGCAAGCGCGGCCACAACGAAGACTATCTCGGCCATGCTGCGCCGGAATCGCTCGAGGACATCCAGCAGCGCGGCTGGCTCTTCACCGTCGCGGACGGAGTCGGAGGACAGGAGTTGGGAGAGGTCGCCTCCCGCACCGCCGTCGAGACCGTCGTGGCGGGATTCGGCGCGGCGCCCCTGGGCGAGGCGCACTCCGCTCTGCTCGCCCGCCTGGTTCAGGCCGCCAACATCAAGGTTTACGAGACCGGCCGCGCCACCGGGCCGGGAGGCACGGCCATGGCCACCACCTTGGTTGCTTGCGCGCTGCGCTACGATCGCGTCACGGTGGCTCACGTGGGCGATTCCCGCTGCTACCTCATCCGCCATGGCCACGCCATGGCCCTCACTCGCGATCACACCGTGGTCAACGATCAGGTGCGTCTCGGCGTGATGAGCGCGCGTGAAGCCGCCAAGGCCGAGACGCGCCACATTCTCAGCCGCTCGCTGGGTCTGGACTTGTTCGTGAGCGTCGATACCAGCGAGCATCATGTCCTGGCGGGAGACGTCCTGTTGCTGTGCTCGGACGGGTTGCACGGCGCCGTCTCAGGCGCTGAAATCGCGCGCGCCGCCGCCGGTGGAGATCTCGCGGAAGCCGCCCGCACCCTGATCGAGCTTGCCAACGAACATGATGGAAGCGATAATGTGAGTGTTCTCCTCATCCGCATCAAACATGTGGAACGCGTAGGTATGTACCGCGGCCGTCCGTATAAGCTGCGTTGATCCCGCGAGGGGTGTGGTCCTGAATGACCCCTTGAATGACCCCTGTCAAAGTCGGCGATACTCTAGACCATTACCGGATTGACGCCGTCGTGGCCCGCAGCGGCATGGCTTCCATCTTTCGCGCCACCGATTTGAACGACGGCAAACAGGTGGCCATCAAGGTTCCTCATCCCGAGATGGAATGCGAGCCGGTGCTGTTCGACCGCTTCCAGCGCGAGGCCGAGATCGGCCGAATGATGAATCATCCCGGCGTGATGAAGGTTTTCCCCAAAGAGAAAAGCAACCGCGTTTACATGGTGATGGAGTGGGTGGATGGCAAGCTCCTGCGCACCATCATGAGCGAGCAGCGCCCCCTGCCCCAGGAGCGCGCCGTTCGCATCGCCATCAACATCCTCGGCGCGCTCCAGCACATTCACAGCCGCGGCGTCGCCCACCGCGATATGAAGCCCGAAAACATCATGGTGGACGACGACGACAAGATCAAGCTGATCGACTTCGGCATCGCATCAAAGTCCGACGCGCGCCGTCTCACCTTCGCCAAGTTGTCGCAAGTGATGGGCACGCCGGATTACATTTCTCCCGAGCAGGTGAAGGGCAAGCGCGGCGACGGGCGCAGCGATCTGTATTCGTTGGGCGTGATTTTGTACGAAATGCTCACCGGCAAGGTGCCGTTCACGGGAGCCAATCCGTTTGCCATCATGAACGACCGGGTGCTGAACAATCCTCCTCCGCCGCGCTCCATCAATTCCCAGATCACGCCGGAGTTGCAGGAAATCATTTACCGCGCGCTGGAGCGCGAGCCCACCAACCGCTACAAGACCGCCGATGAGTTCGCCTGGGATCTGGCGCATCCCGAGCAGGTGGGAGTCGCCGAGCGCGAGGAAGAGCTCACCAACTGGAAGCAGCGCCGCGATCCTTGGGCCCGCCGGGCCGCATTCTACGTCGCCATGGCGCTGATCCCCATCGTGGTTCTGGGACTGCTCTTCTTTGTCGCGAAACACGTCTAGGGGCTGTCAGCGTTGCAATCGCGAAGCCCGAATGTCCTTCATCAATAGCATCAAGTGCAACGGATGCACTGGCGAAGGCTCGAAGTCGAACCGCATGTAGAACCGGCGTGCCTCCTCGTTGAGCGCATGCACCAATACAGCCCGGACCGCGATAATGGCGGCCGCGGATTCGGATCGCACAAGCGCGTCTTTGAGCAAAGCCCGTCCCAGTCCTGTACCTTTCTCCGCCTCATCAACGGCGAGCCGCGCGAGCAGCACGACGCCGATTGGATGATTCGGCGCGCCTTTGACCACGCGCAGGGGCGCATCCTGCCGGTTGACGCTACCCGCCGAAAGCGAGTAGTATCCGGCCACGCGATTTTCTCGATGGACTACATATGTGATCGTGAGATCGCTTTGCTGGTTGGTCCGCGCGAAGCGTTTCAGCCACTGGTCGAGGGACTCAATACCGCAGGCAAAGGCCTCGAGTTCATGATGCTGGGCCAGCTTCTCCGGCCCGGACAAGGAAGCGTCGGCCACTCAGTTTCTTTCGAGAATCGAAGGCTCAGTCAGCAGCTTCCGCAGTCTCGGCTGCACCCGCGCCGGACGCTCCAGCGCGTCATTGAAGGCCTTCCATTGTTTGTCCGAAAGGACAAAATGAACTTGATCGGCGATAGTCTCTTCCGCTCGCGTGCAGGCGCTTTCCAGGACGAAATCCGTCATGCTGATGCCACGCCTGTTCGCCGCCGCCCGGATCAAGGATTCCTGAACCGACGTGGCGCGCAAATTGATGCGCCGATCCTTGTTGGGCCTGGATGCGTTGGCTGGCATACGTAACCTCCGCCTTTAAGTGTACACACATCGTATGGCAGGGCCGTCCGCCGCTTTCCCTACCTTTGCGAGACATCTTCGAGGTGGCTCACCAATTCCGGGTATGCGTTGGCGCCCAGCTCATGCAGATCCATGCCTTGGCGTTCGCCGTCGAGCGCCACGCGGAACCGCGCGATGCGGTCGAGGGTCCAGTTCAATCCGTAAATCATCGGGAACATGAAGCCTATCAGCGTCGCGACGCCAACAAGCTGCGCCATCCACTGACCCTGGCTCGGCGTGCCCAATGAGCCGCCGGGGAAGCGGCCCAGGAATCCCGCGGCGATCAATCCCCACAGTCCACCCACGGCGTGAACTGAAATAGATCCGCCCGGATCGTCGATCTTCAAGTGCAGCTCCAGCCACTCCACCGACAGCGTCACCAGCGCGCCCGCGATCAGCCCCACCATGAGGGCTTCGGCGGGGACCTGGAAGGCCGCTCCGGCGCTGGAGGCCGCCAGGCCCGCGGTCCAGCCGTTGGCGCTGAGGGAGGCGTCGGGCTTTCCGAATCGGGTGCGGGTCACCAGCGCGGCCGCCAGCAGCGCGGAACCGGCGGAAAGCGCGGTATTGACTGCAATCAGGGCGATTCGCGCGGGGGCGGCTCCGTAGAACAAGATCGCGGCGGAGGAGTTGAGGCCGAACCATCCAATCAGGGCGAGGCAAGCTCCGAAGGTCACGAACACGGCGTTATGCCCCGGAATCGCCGTGGGCATTCCGTCGGCCGAGAATTTTCCGCGCCGAGGGCCCATCAGCCAGGTGACCGATAGCGCCGACAGCCCTCCCACCACCTGGATCGCTCCCGCTCCGCCGGCATCGACGAACCCCATCTCCGCCAGCCAGCCTCCGCCCCAGACCCAGTGCGCGAAGAGCGGATAGGTCCAGCCGGCCAGAACCGCGGTGGAAATTGCGGCGGAGCCCAGCCGCCAACGCTCCTCGCCCGCTCCCAGAGGAATCACCGCCGTCAGCGCCGCGGCGAACATGCCGAAGCAGGCGGCCAAAGCCGCACCAGAGCCACCAGGATTGGCCCCGTCAAAGTCCAGTCCGCCAAAAAAGAGGCGGCCGGTTCCGATCCAGTTCCACGATCTTCCCGCCGCTGTCAGCGCGAACGCCGCCCGGCCCGTAAAGCCCTCGAACGCGCTTCCGCAGATCGCGTAGACCAGAGTGGCCACCCCGATCACAGTGAGCGACGCCATTAATGAATGCACCGCGCTGCGGGACCGCCCCAGGCCGGAATTCATCAGCGCCAGACCCGCGTAGGCGAATGGAATCAGCAGGATCAGCAGCCCGCAAATTGCGGCGGAGAAGGGCGAAAGTGACGCGGCATTCACCTTAGCGCCTCTCTCCCTGATGCGGGCCCCGCTCCGGCGGCGGTTCAGGCATGTGCCCGCGCACCACCAACGCCATCCCCAGCGCCTCGACGCCCAGCCCTGCCACCAGAAAGGCCCCGCGGGCGGAACCCGGCGGCAATAAGGCGATGGCCGTCAGCACGATCACCCATCCAGCCGGCAGCAGCAGGAATCCCGCCAGTTTCATAGATTTCCTAAAATACCACGCCGCGCGATTGCGGTCGTGGCATTCTTGGGCGAACACGCGGTAGAATGTTCGAGGCCCGCTCGGCGGCATAAGAGGATAGCCTCCATGCCGATATAAAACTTTTATGGGCGGCCCGGCAACGAGGGAGATACACTGTGGAAATGACTCCTAAAGAAGTCCTCGAATACGCCAAGAAACATGATGCCAGGCAGCTCGATCTGCGCTTCACCGATCTGCCTGGGGTCCAACAACACGTCTCCTACCCCATCACGGAGCTCGAGGAAAGCTCCTTTGAGGAAGGCTTCGGCTTCGACGGGTCCAGCATCCGCGGATGGGCGGCGATCAACGAGAGCGACATGCTGTTGATTCCCGATCCCGCCACGGCGATTATCGATCCCTTCTACGAAACCAAGACGCTGGTCATGCTCTGCAACGTGATCGATCCGATCACGCGCCAGCACTACGACCGCGACCCGCGCTGGATCGCGAAGAAAGCGGAGATGTACCTGAAGAACTCGGGTCTGGCGGACACTGCCTATTTCGGCGCCGAGGCGGAATTCTTCATCTTCGACAACATCCGCTTCGATCAAACCGCCAACTCCGGCTATTACTTCATTGACGCCGAGGAGGGCCGCTGGAACTCCGGCCGCGTGGAACACAACCTGGGCTACCGTCCGCGTTACAAGGAAGGCTACTTTCCGGTTCCTCCCACCGACCACCATCAGGACCTGCGCGCCGAGATGGTGGAGACCATGATCAAGTGCGGTCTCAACATCGAGTGCCATCACCACGAAGTGGCCACCGCCGGGCAATGTGAAATCGACCAGCGCTTCGACACGCTGGTGAAGTCGGCGGACAACATGATGACCTACAAGTACGTCATCCGCAACGTGGCGTATCAATACGGCAAGACCGTTACCTTCATGCCCAAGCCGCTGTTCGGCGACAACGGCAGCGGCATGCATACGCACCAGAGCCTGTGGAGAGACAAGAAGCCGTTGTTCGCCGGCGATCTGTATGCGGGGCTGAGCCAGATGGCGCTGTGGTACATCGGCGGACTTCTGAAGCACGCCCGCGCGCTGGCGGCCATCATCGCTCCCACCACCAACAGCTACAAGCGCCTGGTGCCGGGCTACGAGGCTCCGGTGAATCTGGCGTATTCGCGGCGCAACCGCTCGGCCGCTTGCCGCATCCCCATGTACTCGGCCAGTCCCAAGGCCAAGCGCGTCGAGTTCCGGCCGCCGGATCCTTCGGCGAACTGTTACATGGCCTTCGCCGCGATGATGATGGCGGGCCTGGACGGCGTGCTCGGCAAGACCGATCCGGGCGAGCCGCTGGACAAGGACATCTACGATCTGACGCCGGAGGAGATGAAGGCGGTTCCCTCCATGCCGTCATCGCTCGAAGAAGCGCTGGGAGCGCTCGAAGACGACCACGCTTTCCTGCTCAAGGGCGACGTGTTCAGCGAGGAGCTGCTCGAAACCTACATCGGCTACAAGCGCAAGAACGAGGCCGACGCCATCCGTCTGCGCCCGCATCCCTACGAGTTCGCTATGTACTACGACATCTAGGCGCGCGCGCGAGGGAACCACTCAGGGCCGGGCTCAACTCGGCCCGGGGTGTCGAGTAGTGTGTCAGCTTGAAATCTCAAGGTCTAGCGTTATGATGTGGACAGGGGGGAAGAAGCACCAGGGCTGATCGGAAGCAGTTTGAGGATGTCATGTGCTTGGAAGTTTGGTCATCAGATTTTTCCAGGCCATCATGTCACTCGGAGCCGTACCCTCCCACACGCTAGGTATCATCGAAGCGTATACGCATGCGTAAGCGGCGTCTACGGCTGGATTACGAACGGTGCTTTATTGACAACCGATCAGTATTGGCGTAAGATGCAGTATGGCTGACCGGAAGCAGTTTGAGAACGTCACCGCACCAGACCCTGAGTTGATGCTCCTATTGAATGCGTCCCGCGACAAACCCGTAACGGAGGAAGAGTTGCAGGAGCAGAGAGTTAGTTTCGCCTTCGGCAATGCCCCCGATTCAGCGCTCATTACAAAGGACAGCGTCCGGCTTGCGTCAAAGCGCATAAGACTTCTGAGTTGAAAGGCTGCTTTCGCGGCGCCTCTTCTTTGTGTCAGTCAGAGAAAAAGACGATCCCGCGCTTTACGCACGAATTCAAGAGCAAAATCTTTTGCGGCAGTATGACCTGCTGTCTAACTGCATTGAGATTGGCCTGACGAAGGGCATTGAATTTTTCGACAAATACACCCTTTGGGCCTTGAATTACGCGGCTGTCTCGAATATCTCCCAGTTTGGAGGACGTTACCGCGAGGAGCCGATTTATGTCGGGAACCACTTCCCGCCTCACTTTGGGGAAGTCCCCGATCAAATGGACCGATTCTTTTCTGTGGTGCACGAAAATTGGGCAATTTTGGATCACCCCACCGTGCTGCCGGCGTATGCGCTGTGGAGGCTCAACTGGATTCACCCATTCATAGAGGGTAATGGAAGAACCGCGAGAGCTGCTTGTTACTACCTGATCTGCTTGAAGCAAGGCCGATTGCTGCCGGGAAAAAAAATTGTACCGGAACGGATTAGGGAGAATCGGGCACCGTACTATGCTGCTCTGCAAGCCGCGGACCAGGCATGGGACCAGGGTCACTTCAATGTTTCGGCGCTGGCGGTTTACTTGCTGGCCTGCTCAAGGCGCAACTCGCCGAGGCCGCCTGAACCATCCCTCAGCGCCATCCACTGTTTCAAACCGGCCCACGACCGGATTTGGGATCTCGCGGAAGTGAGCGCGGAAGGTGCGGGTCGTTGGTGAGAGCCTCAGTGCGACCTCCCGGCGCATGGTCTGCCGTTCTTCTGCTCGGAGAACGCTCCTCGCTCGAAGAAGCGCTGGGAGCGCTCGAAGACGACCACGCCTTCCTGCTCAAGGACGACGTGTTCAGCGAGGAGCTGCTCGAAACCTACATCGGCTACAAGCGCAAGAACGAGGCCGACGCCATCCGTCTGCGCCCGCATCCCTACGAGTTCGCTATGTACTACGACATCTAACGCCGCGCGCACTTCGTGCGAGGGAATTAGTTAGCCCCGGGCCGGCGGCTTTTGAGCTTCCGGCCCTTTCTTCGCATGCTTGCCTCTTGCCCCTCAGCGACGAAGCCGTTTGACCGGACGCGGGATGAGATTGCGCTTGATGGAGTGGGGCGGATTGTGGTCCAGCAACGTGGCACCCTCCCCGATGGCGGTATTCATCCCCCGCTATTTATACGTGTCTTTTGACTTGATGAGGATAGCAGAGATCTCGACCAGTCCGCGATCAGGACGCTTCCGAAGGATGATCCGGTAGACTCCGACCCTCTTTCGGAAACGTCCCTTCCATTGCGACCCCTGAAGCGCCTTTATGTTGCTCCACTGCGAGTCGTCCATCGCTTCAAACTCGTCAATGGCGCGCTCGATTCGTACCTGCACATCGCGCTGGAAATGGGAAGCTGTTTTTGGGCTTCGGTGGAAAGCTCAACGCGGTAGCGCATGCTTGACTTCGCGCCAGGATTTCGACTCGCCTCGCTTGAGCTGAGCTTCGCCGCGGCGCACGATCTTCGCTTCCGCCGGCGTCAAGGTGTCGTCGGTATCAACCGTGCGCTTCGGTTTGATCAGCACGCCGTTCTTCTGCTCGGAGAACGCCACAAGATCCCCTGCTGGGAGCTTGAGAGTCGCGAGGATTTCTTGCGGAATCACTACTTGCCGGCGATGTCCGACGCGGCCGGTTCGCTCTTGGGTTGGGGTGGTCTTCATGGTAGGGTGCGTTTGAACTCAGGCTCGCTTCCAGTGTAGGTGCTAAGCACCGAGCCGTCAAACGTGTCAGCTTCCGGCCGACCGGCCCTTTTTTCTTGCGAAGCGGCAGAGCGCCGATCAAAGTTACATCCAGGTGAAGATGGCCTTGACATGCCGTCCGGTACGGGATAGCATTAACCCGATATTGTGGCGTCACTTGGTGGGGTGACGGGCTTCAGGAATTAGGTCAAGACAGTCTCTCCGAGGAGGTTGGTCTATGCGTTGTTTCGCAGTCGCACTCTGTTTTGTGATGTTTTCAATTGCCGTGTTTGGCCAGGCAGGCACCGGCACAATAACAGGCACCGTCACAGACCCAACTGGAGCGGCGATTGCCAACGCTCCCGTTGAAGTCAGGAATACCGACACAAACTTCCCGTATGCAACCGCAACAACCGTTACGGGCGCCTACACGGTTCTGCGGCTGCCCCCCGGACCCTACAGCATCACGGTTTCGGCCCCGGGATTCAAGAAATTGGTTCGTAGCGGCCTGGCCGTCGACGCGGGCCAGACTCTGCCCCTGGATTTAGCGCTCCAGGTCGGTTCGGCCGGCGAATCGGTGACCGTCACGGCGGAAGCAACGCTTACTGAAAACGGAGAGCGGCGACGTCTCCCACGACATCACGCTATCCCAATTGGACGATCTGCCAATCCTCGGAATCGGCACCGCCAACGCGGGAAGCAATGGCATCCGCAATCCGTTTAACTCCGCTGTGTTCCTTCCCGGAGTCAGCTACTTCGCGAACTTCACCATGATCATCAACGGCGCACCCACCAACACCGCGGCGTACCGCATTGAAGGTCTGGACAATACCGACCACACCGTATCCTACGCGATCATGCAGAATCAGCCCAGCGCCGACGCGGTGCAGGAAATGGCAGTGCAGACCAGCAACTACGCCGCGGAATTCGGACAGGCGGGCGGCGGTCTTTTCAACATCACCATGAAGTCCGGCACCAACCAATTTCATGGCACTGCCTATCGAATACTTCGAGAACGAGGCTCTGAACGCCGGCGATCCCTTTTCTTATAATGCCGGAACGCAGGCCAATCCGTCAGGCGGCCTATATCGGCCCAGAAGCCGCCGCAACGATTTCGGCGGCACGTTTGGAGGCCCGGTGTGGATTCCCAAAGTCTACAACGGGAAGAACAAGACCTTCTTCTTCTACTCTTACGAATATTTCAGGGAGACCCAAGCCCTGACGTTCACCGATACGCTGCCCAACGCGCAGTACCAGTTGGGGAACTTCTCCGCGATCTCACCGAACGGCGGGCGCTGGATTTAACACAGCGGGCGTTCCCTCCACCTCGGTTGCAACCGACGCCCTGGGCCGTCCGGTTTATGCCAACGAGATCTACGATCCCTTGACCCGAGGCACCACGGCCTCCGGTGTGGGAATCGCGAATCCGTTTCATGAACAACATGATTCCATTGAACCGGTTCAGCGCGGTCGCCCAGGCCATCCAAAACGTGCTGCCCCCGTTGTCGAATAACGGTCTGTACAACAACTATGCCGGCAGCAACCCGGGGCAGCGCATCACGTCCATCCCCTCCATCAAAGTCGATCATACCCTCGGGACGAAGCAGAAACTGTCGTTCTACTATCAGCACACCAACACGCAGGCTCAGTATACGACTCCCAACGGCAACGCCGACGGACTGCCCCCTTTGATCACGGGCGCGCGCGGCTCTATTCCCATCGGCGGTCCGGCGATCCGGCTCAACTATGACAACACCATCACGCCCACCTTGCTGGCGCATGTCGCCGTGGGCTATTCGATGATCTACTTTTACGACCACAGTCCGTACACCGAGAACGGCGGGATGTACAACTGCTTGGCCCAGCTCCAGCTCCAGGGTTGCGAGGGCAGCTACAACTTCCCCACCATCATCACCGGAAACACGACCAGCCCCGAGGCGCTCGGCGGCATGCAGCAGCTCGGCAACGCTCTGGCGCACACGGCCACCCACACGGAGCGGCCTTCCGCCAACGCGAACCTGACCTGGGTCAAGGGCAGCCACACCTATAAGGCCGGCGCGGAAGTCTGGTTCCAGGCTCAGATTACGGCGCCTCCCACCGGCGTGGGACTCACCTTCGGCGCGGGCGCGACCTCGATTCCCGGTTTGGCGGCAGGTTCCACCGGAGCCTATACCGTCGGTTTCCCTTACGCCAGCTTCCTTCTGGGCGATGTCACCTCGGCCACGCAATATGCGCCGGTGGATGCCCGCATGTTCAAGTCCCAATGGGCCATGTTCGTTCAGGATTCCTGGAAAGTTACGCGTAAGCTGACGGTGGATTACGGCCTGCGCTGGGATTACGCCACCGCTGCCCAGGAAGAGTACGGCCGCTCAGCGGATCTGGGTACGAACGTGCCCAACCCGGCCGCGGGCGGGCGCCTGGGCGCGCCGATCTTCCAGGCTACCTGCGGATGCACCTTCGTGCATAACTATCCCTACGCCCTCGGTCCGCGGCTGGGCATCGCCTATCAGATCACCCCCAAGACCGTATTTCGCGGCGGCTGGGGCTTCGCCTACGGATTCGCTCCGGACATCGGCCTCCAAAACACCGCCGATGTCGTTAACACTCCGACCGGCGTCAACAACTTTCTTCCGCTTAACGTGCCTGGCACGATCCCGCAACCGACGTGGCCCAATTTCAGCGTGAACCAGACTCCCCTGGCGGGAGCCACCACCAGCAGTTTCCTCTCCTATCTCGATCCCGGCGCTTCCCGGCCCCCGCGCCAAAACCAGTGGAGCGTGGGGCTCCAGCGCGAGATCACTCGCGACTTCGTGCTCGAAGGCGCCTATGTGGGCAACCGCGGAGTGTGGTGGAGCGGTCCGCTGGGTTACCTGAATCAGTTATCGCCTCAGATGCTCTCAGCTTATAATTTGTCGCCCTATACCAGTGCGGCAGACAACCTCCTGCTGAACGACACGATCAGCAACACCGCTGTAGTCCAACGATTCGGGAATCTCACGCCGTACTCCGGCTATGCGGGCACCAACACCCTGTTGAACGCTCTGCGTCCGTTCCCGCAGTTCAGCTCGATCGGCGTCCAAAATTCGCCCACCGGCAGAACCTTCTACGACTCTCTTCAGATGAAGGGAACCAAGCGGCTTTCGCACGGCTTGCAAGTGAACGGAACATTCACCTGGTCCAAGGCGATGGTGGGAATCCGACCCAATTTGTTCGTGGAATCGGACAAGTCGCTTCAGGCCACCGACCAGCCGTTCCTGTTCAACGCCAACATTCTGTACACGACGCAAAAGTGGTTCAGCAACAAGATCGTGTCAACATAGTCAAAGACTGGGGGATCGGCGCATTCCTGCAATACGGCAGCGGTTTGCCGTTATCCCCGCCGTCGGCGACCACCACCAACTACATCGGCGGCAGCGAGCAATTCCGGGTTCCAGGGCAGCCTCTGTACCTCAAGAACCTGAACTGCGGCTGCATCAATCCCTACTTCGATCAGGTCTTGAATCCCGCTGCCTGGTCCAACCCGGCCAACGGAACCTTCGGTCCGGCGACGGGAACCTACTATGGCGACTTCCGCTCCGCGCGCCGCCCGCAAGAGAACACGAACATCAGCCGCACCTTCCGTTTCAAGGAGAGGATGTCGTTGCAGCTCCGCGGTGAATTTGTGAACATCTTCAACCGCACTCAGATCGGCAATCCCAGCACGTCGGCCCCTTCGGCGGCGCCGGGCCATATCTCCGGCTACCTTAGCAGCGGCTTTGGAGTCATCAACGAGACGATCGGGAACTACAATACCGCACCGACCTATACGCAGAACGCGGTGGTAGGGCAGTTGTACCAACTGCCGCGCACGGGCACGCTGATCGCGCGCTTCTCGTTCTAACACGGGGGGAACTCCACTTAGCGCTCGTAGACTTTGCGCGAGCCTCCGGTGGGCCAAGCTACGCCCACCACGGTCCCCGCTAACGCGCCGGCGATGGTGACGGCGGCGATGACGTTGTGGCACAGGAAGTCCCAGCCTCCCGAGCAGTTGGACGTGCCCGCGACTCCGCCGATCAGTCCGGCCCCGAGCCCAACTCCCAGGCCGATCAAGGTATTGCGTCCCCTGTGCCCGGGCTTCTTCACCGCTATGCTGGCGATCTGCGTCTTGTCGAACGACTGCGGACCGGAGCCAACCGTCAAAATCACCAGTGTCGTATCGGTCACGCTTTCTAAGGCGCCGCTGACGGGCTTTGCCGTGCCGGCGGCGATGCGGATTTCCGTCCCGGAAGCCAGCATCCGGACGGCGTCCCAGTTGGAAGCGGAGGCCTGACCGGCGGCGGACAGGACGAGAAGAGGAACCAGAACGAGCATGCGAGAGAACACGGCAAGCTTGGGCATGTGAGGCTAGCATAGCGAGCTACAATACGGGCAGTGTCCGGTTCCATTGTCCAGATCAACATTTCCAAAGGCGGCGTGCCCAAGCTGCGCATCGCGGAGGCTCAGGTCACCAGGCTCGGCATTGAAGGCGATGGCCACGCGCATCCGGAGATTCACGGCGGCCCGAAGAAGGCGCTGCTGTGGATCTGCGAGGAAGCGATCGAAGAGTTGAAGACCCTGGGGTATCCGCTGTTTGCGGGCGCGCTGGGAGAGAACCTGACCACCCGCGGCGTGGACCGGCGTGGGTTGCGCATCGGGCAGCGCTGGCGCGCCGGAGGCGTGATGATGGAGCTGACCAAGGTCCGCGCGCCGTGCCAGACCATCCAGGTGTACGGGCCGGACATCGGCCAGGCGGTATATGATCAAAGCGTCAAGTCCGGCGACTGGTCGTCGCCGCGGTGGGGTTTGAGCGGGTTCTACGCAGCCGTGGTTCAGCCCGGACCCATCCGCGCCGGCGATTCGTTGGTGTTGCTGGACACATTGCTCGACCCATTGATAGACCCAGTAGTCTGAATGCAGCGTCTGCTCACGTTTCCTTATCAGGACCATGCGCGCGCGATGCGCGAGATCGCGGACTTGGCGCGGAGCCTTCCCGCCGCCGTACGCAACCGCTTCGACATGCTGTTGGCGGCCTCACCGGCGCCCGAGTTGGGTTTGCAATATTTCGTGCGCCTGCACGAGCGCCAGCCCGCGGCCTTCGAGCGTCTGACCCGTTCCACCGCCGGGCTCCGGCACCTGGTGGCGGTCTTTGCCAACAGCCGCTTTCTGGCGGAGGAGATTCTGGAGCATCCGGATTGGGCCGAGCAGCTTCTCGACTTGAACGAGCTGACCAGCGTGATCACCCCCGACGCTTTGCGCGCGCAACTGGAAGCGGTCTTGCCGCCCGGCGTTCCGCATCCGCTGGAGCTGGCCAAGTTCCGGAGGCGCCAGATTCTGCGCATCGTGGTGCGGGACGTCCTGGGCCTGGGCACTCTGCCGGAGATCACGGCGGAGCTTTCCGACCTGGCCGACGCGCTGGTGGAGGTCTCCTACGAGCGCATTCACGCGGACCTGGTGCAGCGCTATGGCGTGCCGCGAGCGGAGACGGACGCAGAGGAGGCGGGGACACTGGAAACGGACGCGAGGGAGGCGAACTTTGCGGTGATCGCGCTGGGCAAGCTCGGCGGCAAGGAGCTGAATTACAGCTCCGACATCGATTTGATGTTCCTGTACTCGGAAGCGGGCTCGACGGACGGCGCCGAGCGCATCACCAACAAGGAGTTTTTCAAACGGGCGGCGAATCGGCTTACCGCGCTCCTGTCCACGTACACGGCCGAAGGCATGTGCTACCGGGTGGATCTGCGGCTGCGGCCCGACGGCAGCCTGGGGGAAGCCTGCATCTCGCTCGACGGCGCGCGCAAATATTACGCCGAGCGGGCGCGCGACTGGGAGTTGCAGATGCTCATCAAGGCGCGCGTGGCGGCGGGTCATCAGCCTACCGGCCGCGAGCTGCTGAACTTCGTGGAACCGCGGATTTATTCAACCACGCTGGATTTCTCCGCCGTCGAGCAGCTATCGCTGACGCGGGAGCGGTTGAACGAAAAGCTGGCCGCGCGGCAAGCCAAGTGGGGCCTGGCCACCAGGATTCGAGCGCGCGCCTCCATCGACGTGAAGCTGGAGCGCGGAGGCATTCGCGATATCGAATTTCTGGTGCAGTGTCTCCAGCGCCTGTACGGCGGCGCTGAGCCGTGGGTGCGTCATGGCGGCACCATGCTGGCGCTGGCGCGGCTGCAAGACAAGGATTTTCTCTCCGGAGCCGAATACGGGCGGCTGGCCGCGGCCTACCAGTTCCTGCGCCATCTGGAACACCGGCTGCAATTCGAGGACGACTTGCAGACTCACACGCTGCCTTCGAAACCGGAGGCGCTGGAGCTGCTGGCCCGGCGCATGCCCGGTGGAGGATCCTCGGCCTGGCTGATGCGCGAGCTGCGCGGGCATTTCAGCCGCGTGATGGAAATCTACCAGCGCGTGGTCCGCACGCAACATCCGGCGCTGGAAGCTCCGCTGCGCTATGACGGCTCCTACCCCGGCGGCTCTTACCCCAGCACCGGGCGGCCGAGCAACGTGGTTCTGGCGCTGGACCGGCGCGCCCCGGAGCTAGCGGCGGCCCTGGGCCGCGCGCATCTGCAAAAGGGCTATCGCGCCTTCGAACATTTTCTGGAGCGCCTGTCGGGCGACTCGGTCCGCCTGGACCTTCTGAACGCCAACAGCGAGCTGGCGGAACGCACGCTGGACTTGTTCGAGCATAGCCCCAATTTCGCCGAGCAGCTCATTCGCACGCCGGAGCTGGTGGACGAGATCCTGCGCTCGCAAATCCCCTTGGCGCAGGAAGGCCCGGCGCCCCGCGAACTGCCCGAGCTGCGGCGCTGGTTCCGCCGCGAGATGGTGCGCATTCAGACCGAGAGCGTGTGCCGCTCCAACCCCATCTTCGACACTCTGGCGCGCACCTCCGAGCTGGCCGACGCGGTGATCGAACGCGCGTACCAGATTGCCGTGGCCGAGACGCGCCAGACCCATCCGCCGCAAAACGCCGCCTATGTCCCGTCCAACCAGATGTGGGTGATCGCGATGGGGCGATTGGGCACGCGCGAATTCGATCTGGCGTCCGACGCGGATCTGGTGTTCGTGCTGGCCGATACCGACGCGGCTGAGCTGCAATTTTGGACCCGCGCCGCCGGGCGCCTTGTGGACGTGGTCGCCGCCTACACCGGAGACGGCGTGCTGCTCACGGTGGACACGCGGCTGCGGCCCAACGGCGGCGGCGGCCCGCTGGTGCAAACCGAAAGCGCGGTCAAGGAGTACTTCGAGCGTGGCGCGGAAGCTTGGGAGGGGATCACCTATATGAAGTCGCGCGCCGTGGCCGGCGATCCCGCGCGCGCCGAAGCGTTTCTGCATCAACTCCAGGAAGTGGACTGGAAGCGTTATGGACAAGGCGGGCGGTCCCGCTCCGAGCTGCGCCAGATGCGGGTCCGGCTGGAGAAGGAACAGGGGCCTTTGCATCCGCTCAAGGCCGGACGCGGAGGATACTACGACATCGACTTTCTGCTCATGTACCTGCGGCTCAAGAGCGCGGGCGTCTTCTTCCGCGTGCTGAACACGCCCGCGCGCATTGAAGTGCTGGAGAGCATGGGCGACATGGATCGGGCCGAGGCGCAATTCCTGCTGGACGCCGCTACGTTCTATCGCGCGCTGGACCACGCGCTGCGGGTGCTGTCCGGGCACGCCGAAGGCAAGCTTCCCAAGTCCGAGGTGCATCGGGATACCGATCGCCGCGCTGCTCAGGAGGTGGACGCCGATTCGTTTGACCGAGCTGGGGGAGATTCGCAACCGAGTCCGCGCCGCGTTCGACCGGGTGTTCGGTTGAGTTGAGACCAATGGCCGCGAATGAACGCCCATGCACGCGAACGGAACAAAATGCTTATCCGTGTGCATTCCCGTGAATTCGCGGCCGAATCTTAATCTGCCCCGAAGAGTTTTAGCTGGTTCTCCACGCTGACCACGCCCTTGACCTTCTTGGCGATCTTTTCGGCCTTCTCCTTGGCCTTCTCCGTATGCACCTGGCCGCGCAGGATCACCACGCCGTTTTTCACGATCACTTCGAAACCGCCGCCCCGGACGTCGGCGTCGTTGGCCAGCTTGGTCATGAGCGCGTCGTGAATTCGGCCGTCGTCTTTGCCTGGAGCGTCTTTGACTTGGGCAGGAAGCAGCGAAACGATCAGAAAGAAAACCAACAAAAGAGAGAGTGCGCGCATAAAGGCTCCGTCCTTTAATGTACCTGGATTGCGACGCATTTAGCTCCCTGCCATTCGGCGCCAGTCCGAGGCGGCCAGGAATTCCGGATCCTCGCGCCAGCGCGGGCGGACCTTCACCAGCGTCTGTAAGAAGACCTTTTTCCCAAACACGCGCTCCAGCTCCAGGCGCGCCTGGGTGCCGATCTTTTTAAGCGCCGCTCCGCCGGCGCCGATTAGAATGGCCTTCTGCCCTGGGCGCTCGACGTAAATTGACGCCGCGATCCTCAGCAGCGTGGGCGTATCCTCCCAACTCTCGATCATCACCGCCGCGGCGTGCGGAACTTCCTCCCGCGTCAGCCGCAGGATCTTTTCACGAAGAATCTCAGCGGCCAGAAAGCGCTCCGGCTGATCGGTGACGTGCTCGTCCGGATACAGAGCCGGACCCTCGGGCAGCCGCGCGACGATTTCCGCGCGCAACACGTCCAGTCCCGCGCCCTTGAGCGCGGAAATCGGAATGTATCCGGCGAAGTCGTAGAGCGCACGATAGTGCTCGATCAAAGCCAAAATCTTCGGCTTTTCGTGCAAGGCGTCCACCTTGTTGAGCGCCATCAGCACCGGCGCCTGCATTTTTTTAACCAGGTCCACGGCCTGAGCGTCCTGCTCCGTGAAAGGCGCCAGCGCGTCCACCAGAAACAGCGCCACATCGGGCTCGAGCGACGCCCGCACGGTATTCATCATGCGCTTGTTGAGCAGGGAATCGGATTTGTGAATCCCGGGCGTATCGAGGAAGACGATCTGCGCCTCGGGAAGGGTGAGGACCCCCTGGATGGAAGTGCGAGTGGTTTGCGGGCGGGAAGCGGTGATGGCCAGCTTCTGCCCCACCAGTGCGTTTAGCAGCGTCGATTTCCCGGCATTGGGCCGACCCAGAATCGATACGAAGCCGGCGCGATGAGCTGCCGCGGGATGGCTCACTGGATCGCCGCTTTGTCTCACTGAATCGCCGCCTTGTCTCATTGGATAGCCGCTTTCGCTATGCGAACCTGATCCACGCGGCGGTCATTGGCCGCGAGCACGGTGATCAAAATGCCGTCGCGCTCGGTCTCCTCGCCCACCGCCGGAACGTGTCCCAGCCACTCCGTCACCAGACCGCCGACAGTGGTGGATTCGGAGTCCCGCTGCGGATGGAAGTCCAGCAGATCGGCCAGGCGGTCCACGTCGAAGCTGCCCGAGACCACGTAGCTGCCATCGGGATCCTGGCGAAAATCGCGCTCCGGCTCGTGTTCGTCGTGGATCTCGCCGACGATCTCCTCCACCATGTCCTCCAGTGTCACGATCCCGGCCGTCGAGCCGTATTCATCCACCACCACCGCCATGTGCGCGCCCTCTGCCTGCATCTCGCGCAGCAGATCGTTGACCGGCTTGGTTTCGGGCACGGCGCGGATGGGGCGCATAATCTCGCGAACCGTGCGCGTGGCGCGCCGGTCCTCATTCACCTCGAACATGTCGCGCACGTGCACGAAGCCGCAAATCGAGTCGATATCGGCTTCGTACGCCGGGATGCGCGAAAACTGTTCGTTGATCACCAATTGACGCAGTTCCTCGAGTGTGGCATCCCGGCGGATGGCGACGATCTTGGGGCGCGGGGTCATCACTTCGCGGACGGTCTTATCGCCGAACGCCACCACGGACTGGATCAGCTCGCGGTCGGCTTCCTCGATGATGCCCTCTTCCCGTCCCGCCGTAATCAGCGCGCCAATGTGCTCTTCGGGGCTCGGCTGTTCGGCCTTCTGTTCCGCGGAGCCCAGGTCGAACAGGGATTGCAGGAACTCGAGCAGCCAGGTGAGCGGACGCGCCGAGAGGGCCATGGCGCGGAACAGCGGCGTCAAGGGCAACAGGCCGCGTCCGCTGGTTCTGCGGTAGATGATGTGCGGCACGATATAGGTCCCCACGATCGTCAAGGCGCCGGCGAGCGCGATGCCGACTCCGAGCGCCTGGCCGAGCGAAGCTCCTTGAATGGTGAGGGCCAGGATCAGGCAGCCCGTCACGGCCAGCCCGATATGCTTGACCAGGGAAAACGTCAGCGCTCCCCGCTCCGTGGTCAAGCCGATCTTGGGCTCGAGCGTGGCTTTAAAAAATTCGAGCGCGGGCAGTTCGCGGGCGTGAATCCGCAACGCCTCCTGGTACAGAACTTGCACGCACGTCGCCAAAGTCACCACCGCGGCGACGGCGCAGGCCATGATCGCGAGCAGCGAAATCATGCGCCCGCCCGCTCCACCAGGCCCGGCGGAAGATGGAGCCGCTTGCGCCATCGCGCCTCGGCGCGCGCCATTTGCCCGGTGTCGATGGCATGATCCATGCCGGCCAGGTGCAACAGGCCGTGCAGCATCAGGATGCGCAGCTCGTCTTCGACGGAGTGGCCGAACGCTGCTGCCTGTACGGCGGCGCGGTCGAGCGAAATCGCCAGTTCTCCCGGCTCGCCGTTGCCTCCGGCCGTCCCATCGGACGCCGGGAAAGACAGAACGTCGGTGGGGAAATTTTTGCGTAGGAAGCGGCGATTCAGCTCGCGCAATTCGCGATCGTCCGTAATCAGGCAGGCGACACCGCGGCCGGGCATGACCAAGTGAGCCGCTTCGATCAAAAACTCGTGCAGCGGACGCCTGCGGATTCCTCTAAAGACGGCAGGTCGGAGACCTGCCCCACTGGGATAGCGGAATAGGATAGAAATGTCGTTGCTTGTTGGCATAACTACCCGCTTTAGGCCACGGGAGTTTCGGCTGGAGGAGGACCGGCCTGCTCGGCGGCGGGATCGCTCAGCTTGAACGTCAACTGACGGTTGGCCCCAATGAGCTCGTTGTAGCGCTCGTACGCCTTGACGATTTTCTGCACCAGGCTGTGGCGCACAACATCGCGGTCGTCGAACTGGACGAAGCGGATGCCCTCGACGCCGCGCAACACCTCGATGACTTCAATCAGACCGCTGCGCTGGCCCGCTCCAAGATCTACCTGGGTGGGATCGCCGGTGACCACCATCTTGGAGTTGAAGCCCTGGCGCGTCAGGATCATCTTCATCTGTTCCGGGGTGGCGTTCTGGGCCTCGTCCATGATAATGAAGCTGTCGTTCAGCGTGCGCCCGCGCATGAACGCGATGGGCGCAATCTCGATGACGTTGCGCTCCAGCAGCTTCTCGACCTTTTCGGCCTCCATCATGTCGAACAGGGCGTCGTAGAGCGGGCGCAGGTACGGGTCGATTTTTTCTTGCAGCGTTCCCGGCAGGAACCCCAGGCGTTCCCCCGCCTCCACCGCGGGGCGCGTCAGAACAATGCGGCTGACACGTTTCGCCAGCAGCGCCGAAACGGCCATGGCCACGGCCAGATAAGTTTTGCCGGTGCCGGCGGGACCGATGCCGAAAGACAGATCGAAGTGTTCGATGGCGTCCACGTAGCGGCGCTGCGTGATGGTTTTCGGGGCCACCGTCTTCTTGCCGAAGCTGCGCTGCCGTCCGCTTTCAACCAAGCCTCGCAGGCTGGTTTCGGCATCGGCGGTGACCACGCGCAGGAAGCTGTTCAGGTCGCCGTTGTTGAAGACGTGGCCTTCGCGCGTCAAGGCGGCGTAGTCGTTCAGAATGCCTGTGGCGCGTTCCACGCCGGAGTCCTCGCCCTCGATTTCCAGGCTGTCGTTGAGCAGGCGGGTGCGCACGTTCAGTCCGTTTTCGATCAGCCGGATATTCTCGTCGCGCGTCCCGAACAGGGACTCGATGCCGCGGCTGATCTGGACGCTGGACTTCATTCAAGACGGAGGGACAGGAGGGTGCCAGCGGTCCAGGATTTCCGCGAGCGCGGAGGGAGGAGCAACATCTGTCTTTAGAATATCAAAACGCGGGAGGATGCAAATCCCTCACTCTTCACAGCCGTTCTTTCAAAATGCGCTTTATGTCGCGCGTGCCGCGGAGCCAGTGGTAAAGGTCGCTCGCGGGCCGAAGGCCCGCGCCACAGAGTTGCAACATCGACTGGCCGTGGTGGGGCAGGTCTTCGACCTACCATCTTCGGGACCGATGATGTCCTTCTGCGATGCGTTGCCAGATTTCAAAGAGGTCATTCTGCGCCTCGGCGGCAACGTCGTAACGCGCCGCCATCAGCGCTTCTGTTCAGCCATCCATGCCGCCTTGCGCTTCTCCATATCGGCCCGCGATTCCTCGGCCGAAAGAAACTCACCGCGCTCGAACTGGCCGAAAGCCCGCTCGATCTTTTCAGCGATCTCGTCCTTGTGGTCAAGGAGCCACGTGTCCTCGGAGCGCAGCACTTCCAACGCCCTCTCGATGACTTCCTCCGGGCTCTGGTAGGCTCCGGATTGAATCGCCTGCGTGACTACCTTCTCGTGTTCGGGCCGCAGCGTAATGGTCATAGCGCCTCTTCCTGCCATTGTCGCAACTCTTGGTCATCTAGATGACCCGGCGAATCAGGCCTTCTTTTTCCCGGCGATTGAGGGTCTGGTCGATAGCCGAACGGGTGCCAAAATCGGCCTGGGAGAAGGCCCACCCCCTCCCATTGCCATATATCCTGCTAAGTATCTTCTGTTCAATGGTTTGTTTCATTGGAACCGGTCTTGTCCTGTAAGAAAAAATAGCACATTTTTCTGACAAGGCCAGAGCGGCACTCTCATCCTCACCATGAAGGGGCGCCCGGGGATGGTTGCGCTCGTCCTCAGGCGTGGGGATAATCGTTGCAGAAGTGACCTACGCGCAAAAACTCGAGGCGCTCGATGCGGCCAAGCGAGCCTCGGGACGTTCGGCGGTTGCCGTTCATGGCGAGATGAAACGCGGGCTTAGCCGCCTCGCGAGCATTGCGGTAACCGCTCCACTTGTCGGTATATTCGGCACGCTTCTCGGAATTGTGACTTCGTTCCGCGGCGTCTCGGGTGACAAATATTCCAACCTTGCGAACACAGCGGAATGGCTATCTGAATCGCTTGCGCCAACTGCGTTCGGACTTCTGGTAGCGATGGTGGCCTATTGCGGCCACAAATATTTCTCAGCCAGGTTGGAGGACTGCGATGTCGAGATGCAGAACGCTTCCCTTCAACTGCTAAACGAGCTTGCATCAGCCCGCTTTTAGGACTTCATTCCCGCAATTATGGCAACCAGGTTTCTTTGGCCGGCGCGGCGCGGCTACAGCCGATCGTGTCAGTGACGCCGGAGGCGATCTGGGCGCAGGCGGTTTGGATCGCGCTATCGAGCGCCGTTTCCTTGGAGGCGCCCTTGGCGGTGGCGCACGCGGTTCGTCCGTTGTAGTTCATGCACACCTCGACGCCGTACGCCGCAAGATGAAACGAAGAATATATCAGCACTGCCAGCACCACGATCACGAATACAATGCCCACCAGCACCGGCTTCTTCATACAGGCTTGTCCATCTTTATACAGGCTTCCCGAGCGCCGCACCGGTTTCGGAGAAAAACGAGCCCATGCGTCGGAATTTCTCATAGCGGTCGTCGATCAACTGGTGGGGCGTCAGGCCGCTCAGCTCCGCTAGGGCCGACCGCAGCGTGAGGCGCAAGAACTCGGCCGCTTGATCGGGGTCCGAATGCGCGCCTTCTCCCGGCTCCGGCACGATTCCGTCGATCAAGCCCAGGGCGAGCAGATCCGGCGCGGTCATCTTCAGCGCGGCCGCGGCCGCCGGCGCGCGGCTGGAATCGCGATAGATGATGGTGGCGCAGCTCTCCGGCGAGATCACGCTGTACACGGCGTTCTCCAGCATGTAGATGCGATTGCCCACGCCCAGCGCCAGCGCGCCTCCGCTGCCGCCTTCGCCGATCACCACCACGATAACGGGCACGCCCAGACGCGACATTTCGCGCAGATTCTGGGCGATAGCTTCGCCCTGGCCGCGCTCCTCCGCGTCGATGCCGTGATACGCGCCGGCGGTGTCCAGCAGCGTGATGACGGGCCGCGAAAACTTTGCCGCCAGCTCCATCAAGCGCATGGCCTTGCGGTAGCCCTCCGGCTTGGGCATGCCGAAATTGCGAAACAGGCGCTGTTTGGTATCGCGCCCCTTTTGCTGCCCGATCACCATCACCGGCCGCTCTTCAAACCAGCCCATTCCGGCGACGATGGCATGATCGTCGGCGAAACCGCGGTCGCCGTGCAACTCCTCGAAATCCACGATCAACCGCTGGATGTAGTCGAGCGTGTGAGGACGCTTGCTGTGGCGCGCCAGGAGCACGCGCTCCCAGCTTGGGTTGGTCGGAATCGAGGGTTGCAAATCGGCCATGAATGGTGAGCGCCGCTGACTCCGGAAGGCTATCCGGCCAGGATCTCCATCGCCTCGCCCCCGCAAATGCGAGCCACTTCGGCGCGAAATTCCTTATCCGGGCGCACCTTGGCGCCCACGTCCAGGATAACCGAGAAATCCCGGCTCTTTTCGAGCCGCAGCCGGACCTCAGTTTCGCCGGGCTTGCGCGCGAACAGCTCATGCAGCGCGGCGGCCCGCTTGCCCTCGCCGGAGCCGTTCAGCGGAACGCGGATCGAAATCAGCGCGGGCAGATTCACGCGCGCCACTTCCAGGGGAACGATGTCCTGCACGGACAGCTTGGGCGGCGCGTTCTCCTCCGGCAGCACCAACCCGCGCACCAGCACGGCTTTGTCCTCTTGCAATGATGGCAGAAGACGCTCATACTGCGTGGAGAAAACCATCGCCTCCACCGATCCTTCCAGATCCTCCACCTGAAGCGCGGCCCACTGCTTTCCTTCCTTGTTGCGCTTATGAACCACACCGGTGAGGATGCCGCACACGGCGACGTCGGTATTCTTGGCGAGCCCTTCCAGGCCGGAGGTCCCGTGCGTCGCCAGCTCGCGCACTTTGTCCATGTATTGGTCCAGAGGATGGCCAGTGATGTAGAAGCCGAGCATGGCCTTCTCCCCGGTCAGCTTTTCCTGGCCGCTCCAGTCCGGGACCTTGGGCAGTGGATGGTCCGCCGCCGGAGTTTCCTCCATCAAGGCGGAGAAGAGACCGGATTGGCCGCTGGCGCGATCCCTCCACGCCCGCGCGCCGCTCTCCATGGCGTTATCGATCGCGGCGAAGAGCTGCGCGCGAGTTCCGTTGACGGTGTCCATCGCTCCCGCCTTGATCAAACTCTCAATCATGCGCCGGTTCACCGCGCCCAAGTCCACGCGCTCGCAAAAATCGTACAAGGAGCCGAACATGCCCCCCACCGCGCGCGCGTTCTCGATCGACTCCACCGCCGCCTGCCCCACGTTCTTGATCGCGCCCAGACCGAAGCGGATGCCCTGCGCCTCGCCGGTAGTGACCGGCGTGAACGTGAATTCGGAGGTGTTCACGTCCGGCGGGAGCACTTTGATTCCCATCTCTCTGCACTCGTAAATGTACTTGACCACCTTGTCGGTGCTGCCGGTTTCCGAAGTCAGCAGCGCGGACATGAATTCCAGCGGGTAGTGCGTTTTCAGATAGGCCGTCACGTATGCCAGATACGCATACGGAGCAGAGTGCGACTTATTGAAGCCGTAGCCGGCGAACTTGGCCATCTGATCGAAGACCTTGTCTACCTTGCGCGACGTATGTCCCTTGGTCTTGGCGCCCTCCAGGAAACGGGCGCGCTGCTTGGCCATCTCCTCGGCCTTCTTTTTGCCCATGGCGCGGCGCAGCATGTCCGCTTCGCCCAGCGAGTATCCAGCCAGGCGATTCGCGATCTGCAACACCTGTTCCTGGTACACAATGACGCCGAAGGATTCTTCCAGGAAGTCCTTGAGCTCCGGAAAATCGTAGGTGACTTCCTTGCGGCCGTGCTTGCGATCGATGAAGTCGTCGATCATGTCCATGGGCCCCGGACGATACAGAGCGTTGAGGGCGATCAAATCGTCCAGGCGGTCCGGCTGGTAGCGCCGCAAAATGTCGCGCATGCCGGCCGATTCAAATTGGAAAATCCCGCTGGTCAAGGCCTTGCAGAAGACGGTGCTGTAAGTTTTCGAATCGTCCAAAGGAAGATCTTCCATGCGCAGCTTCACTCCGCGATGGCGCTCGATCAGTTGCAAGGCGTCGGCGATGATGGTCAGCGTGGTCAGCCCCAGGAAGTCTATCTTCAACAGGCCGAGCTTCTCCAGACCCACCATGTCGTACTGGGTGACAATTTCGTCTTTGTTGGTCTTATAGAGCGGAACCAGCTCCCGGAGTGGCGCCGGGGAGATGACGACTCCCGCCGCGTGTACGCTGGCGTTGCGCGCCACCCCCTCCAGGCGCTGCGCGACATCCAGGACTTCCTTGACGCGCGGGTCCTTAGCGGCCAGCTCGTCGAGCTGCGGCTCCATCTTGCGCGCGTCCTTGAGCTTGATATTGAGCGGTTGGGTGGGGATCAGCTTGGAAATGCGGTCCACGTCGGCGTAGCTGACGTCCAGCACGCGGCCCACATCCTTGATCGCCGCGCGCGCGGCTAAGGTGCCGAAGGTGATGATCTGGGCCACCTGCTCGCGCCCGTACTTTTCGGTGACATATTGGATCACTTCCCCGCGTCCGCGCGTGCAGAAATCGATATCGATATCCGGCATGCTGATGCGTTCGGGGTTGAGAAACCGCTCGAAGATCAGGCTGTATTCGATCGGATCGATGTCGGTGATCTCCATCGACCAGCTCACCAGACTGGCTGTGGCCGAGCCGCGCCCCGGCCCTACCGGGATGCCCTTCTGCTTGGAAAAGCGGATGAAATCCCAGACGATCAGGAAGTAGCCCGAGAATTTCATCTGCTGGATCATCTTGATTTCGCGATCCAGACGTTCCGCATACTCTGCCAGATCGTGCTTCAGCCGTCCTTGAGCCGCCAGCGCCTCCAGCCGAATACGGCGCTTCTCAAACCCCTGCCGCGCGACGTATTCGAAAAAGCTGTCGGTGGAGTGCCCTTCCGGAATCGGAAACTTGGGGAAAGGCTCCGCGACAGGGTCCAACTTGAGCTGACAGCGCTGGGCGATGTCCCAGGTGCGGTCCAGCGCGTCTTCGACCTCTCCGAACAGTGCCATCATCTCGGCACGCGACTTCAAATAGAACACCGGATGTTCGAAGCGCATCCGGTTCGGGTCGGACATGGTCTTGCCGGTTTGGATGCACAGCAGGATCTCGTGCGCGCGAGCGTCCTCCTTGCGGAGATAGTGAGAATCGTTGGTGGCCACCAGCGGAATGCCGGTTTCCGCGGAAAGACGGCCCAGCATAGGCAGCACGCGCGCATCCGGCTCCAGGCCGTGATTTTGAATCTCCAGAAAGAAATTCTTGGCGCCGAACAAATCGGTGTATTCGTAGGAGAGGCGCTTGGCTTCGTCGTAGCGGTCCGCGAGCAGGGTCTCATTCACGTCGCCGCGCAGGCACGCCGACAACGCGATCAGTCCCTTGGAGTGCCGCGAAAGCAGGTCTTTATCGATGCGCGGCTTGTAGTAGAAACCGTCCAGGTATCCGGTGGAGACAAGTTGGATCAGGTTTTGATAGCCCTGTTGGCTCTCGCACAACAGCACCAGGTGGTTGTAGCGGTTGGAATCGCTCTTGACGGAATGGCCCTGCTGCGCGACGTAGACCTCGCAGCCGATCACCGGATGGATGCCCCGTTCCTTGGCGTTGTTGTAGAACTCGATCGCGCCGAACAGATTGCCGTGGTCGGTCATGGCCACGGCGGGCATCTTCTGCTCGGCGGCCAGATCCATCAACTGGGAGATTTCACACGCGCCGTCGAGGAGCGAGTAATCGGTATGGCAATGCAGATGGACAAACGGCGGGGGCATGGACCTTCCAATCCCGGGGGAGACTACTAGTATACCGAGGCAGGCAGATGAAGAAAACGTCGTTTGTAATCTGCCGCGATGTTTCTTTCTTCGATCTCCAGCCTCGTTCTTTCTTAAAGTTGGGCGCGCCCACCCGGTCTGGTCACCCGCCCGGTTGCGGGACCGCTATGACACTCAGCGGCAAGGCCCATGGTACGTGACGGTAACGCGCCGTAGGCTCGAGCACTCAGCGCGCGTCGTGAACCCGGCTTCCGATGGAAGAACCCGGATCTCTTGCCTGAAGGATAACAGTGAGTGCCCGAAATAGCGGTTGAGCGAAAGTGCGAAGTGATTGAAGGGAAGCGAAATAAAATTTCTCATTCGAGCCGGATGGCTGGTTCTCCGGTGAAATAAACCATGACACCTAGCTCTCTTTGGTCGGAATCGGTTGGTCCCACCGCGGCGGCGTCCTGGTCGAAATACAGCTCAAATTCGATCACGGCGACGCCGGCGGGCACGGAGGGAAGCGCGGCGCTGTACTCGTGCTCGCCGGGAGTGGAAAATTCGGCCGGCGGCAGGGGGGAGCCGTTCACGCTGGCCCGCAGCCGCGTGTGCGGACGCCGCTCCATCAGTGCTTCAGGCAAGTGAAACAGGAAGCGCAGAGTCGCGGGTTCAAGCCTTGCGGGAATGTCCAGCCGCGCGGAGAAGCGCCGCTCCGTCCAGCGGGCGGCTCCATGCTCCAGCTCATGCCAGCCGTGTTCCAGATGGAATGCTTGCGCCGGTCCGGCGAGCCGGCTTTCCGCGAGGAGATAGGCGCGCACGTCGCCTTGCGAGGTCACCGGGTCCGCAGTGGAGGCGGAGCGTCCCAGCGTCGAGTACTTCAAAATGTTCCAGCCGGAACGCCGGACGATCCGCTTCAATCCTGCTTCTGAAAAGATCCAGAAATTGGTGGGATCGTTGTTGAGCTCGCGATCGTCCACCAGGTACGCCATGGGGAGCGCTCCGAAGTTCAGCGTTCGATCCGGCGTCAGCGAGGCGATGCGAGTGCTCAGATACAAGTGCCGCGAGTTCCGCGCCAGCGTTTCCAGCGCCAGGTAGGGATTCTTGAGGTGATACAAAACCCCGAGCATGATTGCGAGACCGTAATTCGAGCCCGGAAGACTCGGCCTCGAATCCAAATCCACGGCGTGAATGCCGATCTGCGATCCCAACGCGCGCTTGAGTGTCCGGACGCCTTCCATGCGGTTGTAATTGGTGGGCGGATGATCGACGGCGTCCACGCGAGCCCCCAGCGACTCCAAGAAGAAGGCGACATCGCCGTCGCCGCAGCCGAGATCGAGCACGGGGGCTTTTATGGAATTTTGCCTGATCATTGTCAGGAGCGCGTCGAGGTCCAGGCCCAGTTCCCGATCGAGCATCTGCATCGCGGAGAGGGAGCGCCACGGATACCACTCCGCGCCTTCGAGCGGCGTCCTGTTCTTCACGGATTTCAGGTGGTCGTGAAACCGCGACGCCAACGCGTCGAGCGACTGTGGACGCACAGGGAGACTACTCCAGACGCAATATCTGTACGATGTTGCTGTAATCGTCGGTCCAGGGGCGCAAGCCGGCTTTTAGCGGCGTGGGCGAGATGTCGGCGCCGTTGAACGAGGCGCTGTCGAACCACTGGGGATGGCTGGTGACCAGAACCCAGGTGGAGGAGTTAAGATAGCTGCCGCCTTCGCCGTCGTCGGTCACAGTGCGGGCTTCCTTATGGAAGTACGCCGCGCCGGCGGAGCACACCGGAGCCAGATCCAGATAGCGGTTGGAGATGTGCAACGCGAGTATCCCGTCCGGCTGGAGTTGCTTGAAATACAGCGCCAAGGCTTCGCGCGTCAGCAGGTGGATGGGAATGGCGTCGCTCGAAAAGGCGTCGACCGAGAGGATATCGTAATTCTGGGGCGGCTGCCGTTCCAGCGTGAGCCGCGCGTCGCCCATGAGAATATCCTTGTCCGCGGCGGAATGCGGATAGAACGAAAATTGGGTTGTCGCGATGCCGGGAACCAGTGGATTGATCTCGTAGATGCGCAGATAGTCGCCGGCGCGCCCGTAGTTGGAGAGCACGCCCGCGCCGAGACCGATGCTTCCGATGCGCACCGAACCGCGTTCCCGAAGGGCGCGGATGGCTCGGCCGACGCCGGAAGTTTCGCCATAGTAGGAGGTTGTGACGTAGCGCAGATCCGGCGCCAGAAGCTGGGAGCCATGATTGATGGTGCCATGGGTCAAAGTGCGCAACGCGTAGGGATCGGGATCGTCGTCGCGCACGTGCAGCACGCCGTAGAAGTTGCGGACAATGAGCCGGTAGCCCTTTTCGTTGTCGTATTGATGCCGCACCAGGTATCCGGAAAGAGCGCCGAGTCCGACGCACAAGGCCAGGCGAAGAGGCCAGGGGCCGAGGCGCGGAATATCGACGGCCTCCCACAAAGCGATCACCGTCAAAAGCGCGCAGGCGATCATGCCTAAGGGCAGCTCCAGATAGGAACGGAACACGTGCGGGGCAATCAGGGCGACCACGATCCCTCCCAGGGCGCCGCCAAGCGAAACCATCAGATAAAACAGCGTCAGGTGTTGCGCCGCCGGCTTACGCTTGGCCAATTCGCCGTGGCACACCATGCAGCAGACGAATAAGCCCGCGGCGAACAAGGGAATGATCTTCTTGATATGCGTGTTGCCTGAATCGGCGTAGATGTAAATCGCCATGTAGCCCAACAGCGGAGCAAGCAGCGGCACGAACAGCCAGCGCTGATAGATCTTGTCGCTTTCAAAGCACAGGATGAAGCTGAAGAGATACAGAGCTAGCGGAATCACCCATAGCAGAGGGATGGGCGCGACATTCTGGCTGAGATGATTGGTGATGGAAACCAGCAGGACGGAGGCGCAGGCGGCGAGGCTGACCCACAGCACGAGCTCGCGCCAGTCCGGCCGCGGAGGAACCGGATCGAGTGTCGCTACCAGCGGCGGCGCACCGCGCACCGGAACCGGTTCAAGAGGTTCGGCAGCGTCCTCGTTGGGCTCGACGGCGTCTTGCGGCGAAGCTGGCTTAGCGCTCGAGATCAGCGCTGCCGATCCGCAGAGGATGACAAACGCGCCGTAAATCGCGCTCCATCCCCAGGCCTGCTGGCGGGAAGTCAGGTTCGGCTCGACCAGGAACGGAAAGCTGATCAATCCCAGCATGGAGCCGAAATTGGAGAGAGCGAACAGGCGGTAGGGAAACTTGGAGCCGGTGCGGCGCACGTACCAGGCTTGCAAAAGAGGGCTGGTGGAAGAGAGCAGAAAATAGGGCAGCCCGATGGTGACGGCGAGCACGATCAGGATGCGCACGGTGGGATCGCCCGCCACCTGCGGCTTCCAGTACGGGTTGGGCAGGATCGGCAGCAACCCCAGGCTGACCAGCAGCAGCGCGCCGTGCACCTGCATCTGCCTCTTGGAGCTCAGGCGGCCGATCAGGAAATGGGCGTAGGCGTAGCCGGCCAGCAGCGAGACCTGGAAGAACAGCATGGCCGCGGTCCACACCGCGGCGGTTCCACCGAACCACGGCAGAATAATCTTGGCGATGAGCGGCTGCACCTGAAACAGCAGGAAGGCGCTCAGGAAAATGGTGGCGGCGTATAGAGTCATGGCAATCCTGTCCTAAGGAAGAGCGGCCCGGAGCCAGGCGGGCAGGCCGTTGGTGATGCGGACGAGATTCGAGTAATCGTCGGTCCAGGCGCGGAATCCCGCGGGGGCGCTCATGGGGCGGACCGATGCATCCTGGAAGTTGCGGAGGTCGAAGAAGCTGGGGTCGCGCGCGAGAACCATCCAGGTTGACGCGACATAGTAGTTTTCCGTGTCCCCATCGTCGGCGACGGTGACCCCCGAAAAGCCCACCTCCTGAGCGCCCGTCGCAACCACCGGCTCCAGATTGAGGTAGCGGCTGGAAATGTGGAAGATCAGGATTCCGTCGGGCTTGAGATGGCGCAAGTAAATCTGGTACGCCTCGCGAGTCAGCAAATGCATGGGAATGGCGTCGCTTGAAAACGCGTCCAGGGCCAGGACGTCGAGATTCTCCGGCCTGCGCTCCAGAGCCATACGCTCCAGCACCAGGCGTCCATCGCCCATATAGATGTCCTTGTCGGCGGGGCAGGACGGATAAAAGGTGAACTGGTTATTGGCCACCTGCGGGATCAAGGGATTGATCTCGTAATAATGCAGGGTATCGCCGGGGCGGGCAAGCGAGGCGGTGACGCCGGCGCCCAGGCCCAGAACGCCGATGCGGATGGGACCTTTGTCGCCCTTGGCGCGGATGCCGCGGTTAATGCCGGAACCGACGCCGAAATAAGAGGTCGGGATGCGGCCGGCACCGGGTTCGTTGAGCTCGGTTCCGTGATTGATGGTGCCGTAGATCAGCGTGCGCTCGCCGGGAACATTCTGGCTGGGGTCGGGTGGATCGTCGCGGGTGCGCAGAACTCCGTAGAAATTGCGAACGGCAAAGCTGTAGTAACGCTGGTTGTCGATTTCCAGCCGGCCGAGGTAGCCGGTGAGTCCGGCGGCGGCGGCGAGCGTGATGGCGTGCCTCCACATGACCGAACGCCCCAGGAACCCGGTCACCGCGCCCAGCGCCAGGCACGCCAGCAGATGCAGCCACTTCCCCAACGGAAGGTTGATATTCCACAACGCGACGGCCGGGGCCAGAGCGCAGACGGCCATCCCCACGCCGGTTTCGTCGTCCCATAGAGCGATCGCGGCCAGCAGGGCGCACGCGGCCACGGCGATGGGCATTTCCGCGTAGCTATGGAACAGATGCGGGGCCAACAATGCGACGAACAATCCGCCCATCGCGCCGCCCACGGAGACCATCAGGTAGAACTGGGTAAGGTAGCGGGGATGCGGCTTGCGCCTGGCCAGCTCGCCGTGGCACACCATGCAGCACACGAAGAGCGCGGCGCACAGGCCGGGGATCAGCTTGCCGATCACGTCCTCATTGCTTTCAAACTGGCTGTTGCCGCGCGTGAACAGCCACAGCGAGCCCACCAGCAGCGGCATGAAGATCCAGCGTTGGTACAAGCGCCCGCTTTCAAAGCACAGGATGAAGCTGAGCAGATAGATGCTCAGCGGGACCACCCACAATAGCGGGATGGGTGCGACGTTCTGGGTCAAGTGGCTGGTGGTGGCCAGCAGCAGTGTGGAGGCGCAGGCCGCCAGCGCGACCCAGAAGATCTTGGTCGCGAGGCTGGGCGGCGGGGCATCCGCTTCCGCCTGGTCTTGAACCGGGGCTTCGAATTTACTGCTCTTCCATCCGGCCAGGGCGCACACCAGCGCGAAGACGGCATAGGCGCTGGACCAGATGGCCGCCTGGCGGCTGAGAGTCAGGCGCGGCTCGATGACAAAGGGGTAACTTAGCAGCGCCAGAAAGGATCCGAAATTGGACAGCGCGAACAGGCGATAGGGCAAAGCGCCGTGGTGCATTCGTACATACCAGGCTTGGAGCAACGGGCTGGTCGACGAGAGCAGCGTGTAGGGCAGACCGATGGTGGCGGCCAGCAATAGCAGGATGCTGAGCGTGGGATAATCGCCTCCGCCGGTGGGCTTCCAATAAGCCGAAGGAACGATCGGCAGAGTGGCCAGGCTGACGGTCAGAAGCGCCAGATGCACCCACAGTTGCATCTTGGGTTTCACGTAGCGGATGAGCACGTGAGCGTAGAAGTATCCGGCCAGCAGCAGCAGTTGAAAAAAGAGGAGCGCCGCGCTCCACACCGCCGCCGATCCGCCGAACCATGGAAGAATGAACTTCGCGATCATGGGCTGGACCTGGAACAGGAGAAATGCGCTCAGGAATATGGTGACAGCGTAGATCAACATCGACCGCCTAGCATAGCGTAAAGTGGCCGCGTAGAGGATGAAGGGAATTTAAGGCGGGGGTGGAGCGGGTTAGAATCGGCGAACTTAGACCCTGCGGCTGGCGGATCGCGTTGTCGGGCCGAAGGAACGAAAAGACGAGCAAGGCGACGGCCAGGACCGTTCCAGCGCCGGGGAGCCACCCGGGCAGGCGGCGGTGGGTGAGAACCAGCAGCACGTCTTTGCCGCGGGCTTCCAGCTCAAAGGAAACCACGGAGGAATCACTCATGGAGTATTCGACGCTGCGGAGCGGCTGGCAGGCGGTGATCTCGCGAAGATCGCCAACGGACTCGGCAAGCCAGGTCCGTTGCAGATCCGGCTGGGTGAGGTGATCCCAGACACGTTCGATGGGCCCGGGAAGCACGCGCTCGAAGCGCACGGATTGGGCGTCGGTAATGTGAGCGGGAGCGATGTGGGCGGCGGTGCTCATTTCCTTCTCCTGCGGAGCTGCCTTTCCAATCCCTTATGGAGCTCACGCTCCAGGGCATCCAGCTTGGGCGGCCAGAAGCGCTTGACGCGCGCGAGCCATTGATCCAGCTCGGCGAAGCCGGCCGGGTCGATGCCATAGATGCGGCGCTGAGCGTCGATGCGCACCGAGACCAGCTTGGCCTCGCGCAGCACTTTCAGATGTTGCGAGATGGCCGGCGGGCTGAAGTCGAAGTGCCCCACGATCTCGCCGGCGGCGAGCTCGCGCTGGGCCAGGATCTCGACGATCTGGCGGCGGGTGGGGTCGGCTAGGGCGGCGAAGGCGAGCACGAAGGCTATTATTGCTCAGACGCTTAAATAAGTCAATGCTAAATTATGGCCCCCGAAAATCACTCACTTCACGACCAGTACGCTACAGCGCTTCCAAACATATGGAGAATCGATGCAGGCGCGAGGCAAGCTCGACGGCGACGTCAATCGCCTTCCGGGCTCCGTCCGAGCCGTCGTGGGCGACCAGAATCTTTCAAACATTTTGCGTACTTGCCGCCCTCTGAATTCGCATGATCTTCACGTCGGACATCGCGATCAGCCCCTTGTCCATCATTTCTTCCACGATAGGAAGCAGCCGTTGGATGCTTTCCTCCGTGTCGACGATCTGGATCACAATGGGCAGATCGTGGGTGAGAATGTGAGAGCGGTGAATCTCCGCGGTATCCCCGTAGCCTTCGAGGCCGCGGAAAACCGTGGCGCCCGCGATCTTCAGCTTGTGGCATTTTTCGACAATGGCCTGGTACAGCGGCTTGCCGCCGTAGCGGTCGCGCTCAGTGAAATGCAGACGAAGCAGTTTAGCTGGCTGGTAGTTTTGCATCGGCAGCCTCCGGCGCACTTTCCAACAGGGAGCGGGGGTGAATGAGACGAACAATGTCCACATCCGAAACCACGATGAGCCCGTCCTGCAACATCTCCTCAACCGCCTCCGCGGCCTGGCTCAGCTTTTCTTCAGTCTCGACGACGGCGATCATGACCGGAAGGTCGCGGTTGGTGTGCATCAGATTGTGTTTGTGGGTGTGTCCTTTGACGCCGTATCCCAAGATCCCCCGATACACGGTTGCCCCGGCAATATCCAACATGCGGAGCCGTTTAATCATGGCGTCGTAGAGCGGTTCTCCGTTCCAGCGATCAGCCTCGCCCATGAAGATCCGCATCAGTTTGGCCTTGCTCGCCTTGCGCTCGTGCGGCTGCTTCGCCTCCGGCCGCCGCTTCTCTTTTGTGGCGATCTTCACGACCGTCGTATCCTGTACCTCAATGAGGCCATCGGTAACCATGTCGTATAGCGTCGGCAGAAGCTCCTCCACCTTCTCCGCGGTCTCGATAAATTCGAGGCGGACGGGCAGATGCTCGGCCAGGACCTCTATGTTCGGCGTGTGGATCACCCGGTGCGCGCCGAAACCAGCCAGCGCTCGCGTCACCGTCGCGCCGGCAACACCCTTATGCACCAGGAACGTGAGGATCGATTCGTACAGCGTGCCCAAATGGTGCTGCGTGTCCTCATTGAGATAGATCGTAACTTTCTTCGCGATTCCTTTCGCGAGCATGGACACCTCCTCGTCGCACCCAACCACACCGCACTATATCCCACCGGAGCGCGGCGCGCTGGACTACCCTTCCACCGGTTCGGCCGGTTTGATCTCCGCTCGCGTCCGCGCGGTCGCCGCGGCCATGGCTCCGGCGCAGGCCCCCGATCGATCCGGGTCTCAGGACCGACGAGGCGGGGAAACGGCGAGGCATTTGGCCAGGTCGTGGCTCAACCGGACCGCCCGCTTGTCGCCCGCGACCCGCAGGAAGACTGCCGCGCCAGGCTGGTTCCGCTCGACCACGACGGCGACGCCGGGCCTCAGTCCCAGGCGTTCGAGATCGCGGAGTGCGGCGGGGTCCTTGTCGTCGACGCTGCTGATGCGGGCGGGAGCGCCAAGGCTCCATTGCAAGAGCGGAGCCTCGTCCGGGAACGAGCCCGTGGCATGTTTGTGCGGGATCAAATGGCCATGCGGGTCGATTTGCGGATCGCCCAGAATGGCGGCGACGCGATCCTCGAAGCGCTCCGAGATGAAGTGCTCCAGCCGCTCCGCCTCGTCATGAACCTCGTCCCAGGAGTACTTGAGGACGTCGTGCAGGAACAGCTCCAGGAGACGATGATGGCGCACCAGCTCCCAAGCGCGGCGCTTCCCTGCCGCGGTCAGACGAACTCCGCGATGCTTCTCGTACTGGACCAGCGGAGGGCGCTGGCCAGCGAGCTTCTGGAGCATGCCGGTTACGGAGGCGGCGCGCACGCCAAGTCTTTCGGCCAATACGTTGCTGGTGACGCGCTGTTCATCCGCACCGCCGAGGTCGAGAACGGCCTTCAGGTAATCGTCGACGGCTTCCGAGGTTTTAGGAGTCACTCGCCTCAAATATAGCAAGCAGCGGACAACAGGGGCATCGTGGTGTTACTCTAATTTAGTCATGCCTAAATATTTCCTTGGGCTGTGTCTCCTGCCGGGCTTAGCCGCAGGGCAAGGAGAAACCACCAGCGCCATCGCCGGACAAGTGGTGGATCAAAGCAACGCAGGTATTCCAAACGCTGCGGTGACGATTCGGAATGCCGAAAACGGACTAAAGCGGAGCGTGACGACCGATACGGCGGGACGGTTCAATTTTCCCCAGCTCCAGCCCGGAATCTATCGCGTGAGTGTGGAGGCGGACGGGTTCGAGACGCAGCAGCGAGACTTGGTGACGGCCGGTCTGGGGCAAACTCAAACGGTAAACTTCACGCTGGCGGTGGCATCCGCAAGGCAAGCCGTGGTGGTGAGCGGCGATGCGCCGCTGGTCAACACCGAGAATCCGAACACGTCCACAATCATGAATGCCAAAGCGCTGGAAAACCTCCCCAATCCGGGAGGCGATCTGACTTACCCGCTGCAATTCGCGGCGGGGGCGCTGATCAACACGGCCGGCAGCGGCAACGACTTCGTGGGAGGAACCAACGGATACGGCAACGTGCAGTTCAACGGCTTGCCGGCGCTGGCCAACGGCTACATCGTGGACGGGCTGGAGAGCAACGATCCGCTGACGAATCTGAACAGCGGACTTTCGACCAACCTGGTGCTGGGGTTGAATTCAATCGCCGAGGTGACCGTCAACACGCTTTCCTACGCGGTGGATCAGGGCCGTTACGGGGCTGCGCAGGTGAACTACATCACCAAGTCCGGGACCAATCAGATGCATGGAAACCTGTATGAACTTTGGAATGGCTCAAAGCTCAATTCCGCGGATTTCTTCACCAACGCGACGTCCGGCAATCACCAGCCGCGATCGACCGTGAACCACTTCGGAGGCAGCCTGGGCGGCCCGATCCGGCGCAACAAGCTATTCTTCTTCTTCGATTCGGAGTGGGTGCGGATCGCGCTGCCCATCGTAACGGCGGCCACGGTCCCGACGCCGGCGTTTCAGAACTACGTGCTCCAGCAATTGCCGATGGGCGGGAAGGATTCGATCACCGGGTCGAATTACCAACCGGAGCCACAGCTTGTGCCTTTTTATCAGAAGATGTTTTCGCTGTACAAGAACACTTCCGGGACGCCTCTGGCCGTTCAGGGATGCCCGTTCAACAACGCCGGGAGTGCGGCGGCCGGAAATCCTCCCAACGGGAACGGCTGCGCGAATCGCCAGAGCGTTTCGCATTCGAGCGACGATCGGGAGCAGGTGCAAACAGGGCGGATCGACGACAACATCGACGAGAAGAATACGACGTGGTTCCGCTTTCAGGCCGATACAGGCTTGCAGGCGGCATATACGGACCCGATCAATCCCGTGTTCAACGCGGTCTCGCCGCAGCCCCTGTATTCGTTCGCCGCGGGTTACACGCACGTATTTTCACCACACCTGGTCAACTACTTCAATCCGGCGTTCTCCTGGTACGAGAGCCTGTTCGGCCCGCAGAATTTGCAACAGACGCTGGCGGCGCTTCCGATCGTGCTTCAAGGCATCGGCGCCAACGCTCCGTTTACGCCGCTGGGCGGGCTGGACAACACCTGGGTGCAGGGGAGGCGGGCGACCCGTTTCTTCATCAACGACAACCTGGCATGGAGCCACGGGGCTCACGAATTTCGCTTCGGAACGAATAGCAGGATTTTCCGGTTGAACGATTACGATTTCGGCGAGGGGACGGTCCCGACTGTGATGTACACGGATTTGCCCGAGTTCATCCACGGAGTCGCCTCGACTGCGACGGCGACTTATCCATTCGCCGACTCGCAGCCCTTTCGGTTTCTGAATCTGGATTTCTATGCGCAGGACACCTGGAGGGTGACATCGAAGCTCACCTGGACGTTTGGTCTGCGCGACACGTACAACTCGAATCCGCTGAATCCGCATGATGCCATTGCGCGGCTACCGGGGTCGTTTGATTCCATCTCACACGATGTGAATCAACCTTTGAGCGAGCTGATCCACACGCACCTCGGCAATTTGTTCCAGTCCACCCCGCTGGCGATTCTGCAACCGCGAACGGGCGTAGCGTGGCAGATTGCGCCGAACACGGTGGTGCGCAGCGGTTTCGGTCTGTTCAGCGATCTACTGCCGGGAAGCGTCGCGGACCTGGCCGGTGCGAATCCGCCATATGTGAATACGTTTCAGGGCGGGCTGCTGGGGACGGCCGGGGGAACGGCGATTGCGCCGGGCGCGCCGAACAGCGCCATCGATGCGACAGTCGCCGCGAACCAGAATTTCTTGAATGGATTCGCGCAAGGGGAGCTTTCGTGCGCGGCTGCGTTATCAAAGCCGAACGCCTGCCTGCCGCCGGTATCGATGACAGCCGTGCCGGACGGGAAGCTGCGGGCTCCGTACTTCATCGAATGGAGCCTCGCGATGGAGCGGCAGATCGGCAATACGGTCAGCTTTCGCGCGCAGTACGTGGGCACGCGCGCGGTGAATCAGCCGTACACGACGCAGGTCAACGGATATCAGACTGTGTGCGCCGGCTGCTTCGCGCCGTTTCCCTACGGCCAACCGGTAGACCCTCGATTCGGCGCGGTGACGCAGTTGAGCACGGGCGCGAACAGCCATTACAACGGCCTGCAACTGACGGCGCAAAAGCGCATGGGACACGGGCTCCAGCTTCAAGCCAACTACACCTGGAGCCATTGCATGGACGAGGTTTCAAACGGCGGTTTTCTCCCGTTTTCGGCGGGCGCGGTTTTGTCGCCGCTGCCGGGAGAGCTGCGCAGGCAGTATGGTCCGTGCGATTACGACGTGCGCCACAATCTGACCGCGAACTACGTCTACCAATTGCCGTTCAAAGCCCGAGGGCGGATGCTGAACGCGGCAATCGAGGGATGGCAGATATCGGGGACCGCGTTCTGGCACAGCGGCGTGCCATTTTCCGTGCTGAGCACGCCGTATTCGGCCGCCGGGAACGGCATCGTCCAGGGAAGCGGGCCGCAGTTTGCGAGCGTCGTAGCCGGAGTGCCCCTGTACGATCACAATTCCATTCCCGGAGTCACGCAGGCGGGAACCATTCAATGGTTGAACCCGAATGCGTTCGTGTCGGCGGTTGACCCCGGAACGGGAGCATGCGCGGGAGGCGACTCCGCGCGCAATTGCCAATTCGGGAACTTGGGACGGAACGCCCTGAGGGGGCCGGATTTCATCTGGAGCGACTTCTACGTCACAAGGTGGTTCCCATTGGGCGAGCGCGCGAAGCTGCGCATCGACGGGCAGTTCTTTAATGTATTCAATCACCCCAACTTCGCGCTGCCCACAAATGTCTACGCGGGGATTCCGGGGAAGCCATCCACGCAGACCGGTTTTGGTGCGCTCACGTCAACAACGTCACCGCCGACGGGGTTGCTGGGGGTCGGGTTGGGCGGAGACAGCTCGCCACGCATGATCGCGATGCAGGCGCGCGTGGAGTTTTGAGATGGGAGCGCTAAAATCGAACTCATGACGCCTGACGACTTTCGCCGGCTCGCCCTCGACATGCCGGGCGCTTCCGAGCATTCCCACATGCGCCACCCGGACTTTCGCGTTCGCGGCAAAATCTTCGCGACGCTGGGTTATCCGGGCAAGACCTGGGGCATGGTGAAGCTGACGCCGGAGCAACAGAGGGCGTTTGTGCAGTCGGATGGCGCGGCTTTCGTTCCCGTGAAAGGCGGCTGGGGCGAGCGAGGCTGCACCAACGTTCGGCTGGCGAAGGCCCGCGAAGCGCTGCTCCAGGAGGCGATCGCCGCGGCGTGCGGGAATATTCCGGAGCAGACGGCACGCAAGCGGCGGCTTTAGCAGGCCAAAGGCCTGCTCCACAATGGCAGGTCAATGGTTTGCTCACCTTGTGGAGCAGGCCTTTGGCCTGCATCAAGCTTAATGGGTCATGTCGTACATGACGTAGTTGAGGCCGATACGGATGCCGAGCGCGGAGTATTTTTCGGGGTATTCAGGCGAGTCGGCCCACTCCCAGGAATCGCCCAGGTCGGAGTTCGTCACGATGGCGACCATGATGCGGCCCTTGTCGTCGTAGATGCCGCGCCAGTAGGGAGTGACGCCGTCGTATTGGTAGCCTGAGCCGTACAGGCCCCATTGGCCGGGGACGCGGTAGCGGTCATCCAGGTCGTAAATGGTATGGAAGATCTGGTCGGCGTTGGGGATGTCAACCGGGTTGCGATCGGGGAAGACGCGGCGCATGCTGGCCATGAACACCTGCCACTCATTGCTGCCCCAGAAATCGTCGGCCATGAAGAATCCGCCGCGCAGAAGATAATCGCGCATTTTGGCGGCTTGGGCGTCGGTAAGATTCCATTCGCCGGGACGCACCGCATAGAGCCAGGGCCAGTTGAAGACATCGTCGCGGTCGTCGAGATTCACGGGCTGTTCGACCGAACGTGAGTGAATCCGCGTGAGCCGCCGCACCGCCTGAAGAAAATGACGATCGGCGCGCGGATAATCCTGGGTCCAACTAGACATGCCTTGCGCCCAATATTTCCCGGCGCGATCGAAAGGAGCGTAGGGCGCGGGCGGGTACATCAAGCGGGCGAAGGCGAACTCGGTCTTGTCCTGGTAGTCGGCGGGGAGTGGAAAATTATTGTACTCGATGGCCGGGTATTCGCGGAAGGCGAGTTGGAAGGCGCACAGCGATCCCGCCAGAGCGATTGCTCCACCGGCAATTACGAATCCGCGTTGCAGATTCACACCCTGAGGATAGCACCCGGCGGATGGGCCCAACTAGGGCTCCCTTAGCGCGGTACTAGGCATTCACAAGTACTGCTTTTTATCGCGAGAGGTTACATACTTTATGAAAAGAAAGGCGGCGAATGTGCCTGTAGCAACTGTTCAATCCCGAATGCGCATGATGGAATCGCTGGAGGCTCGGCCGGATCTGACCGTGATCCTGGATTCGAGCGGTAGTCCGGGCTCGCGGCTGCAAGCGCGGTTTCTCGGTCACACCGGAGACGCCATGAAGATCCAGGCCACGGTCGCCCTAGGCCAGGGCGTGCTGGTGAGCGTAGCCGGCCAAGTGGATACCGGAACCGGGATCGCACCCGTGCTGGGGCAGTATCGCGTGCGCTGGTCCAGAATCGTGGGCATCGGCAAGTATCACGCCGAGCTGGCCATGGAGACTCCACCCGCTGAATGCGTCGAGGACGAACCCGCCGCCGCTCCCGCGCATGACTCCGACGATGCCGACTACTACGAGATTCTTCAGCTCAGCCGTCATGCCAGTACGGACACCATTCATCGCGTGTTTCACGTTCTGGCGCAGCGCTATCATCCCGACAATCGCGAGACCGGCAACGACCTGCTGTTCCGGAAGGTGGTGGAAGCGCACAACGTGCTGAGCAACCCGGAACGGCGGGCCGCCTACGACGTCCGCCTGGCATCTTCGGACAAAGTCCGCTTCAAAATCTTCGACTCTCTCGAAAGCACACAGGGGGTGCAAGCCGAGATCCGCAAGCGCAAGGGAGTGCTGCGGCTGCTGTACACCAAACGGCTTGCCGATCCGACACAGCCGTGGTTGCGGGGCCGCGAGTTCGCCGAATTGCTGGGATGCCCGGTCGAACACCTGGAGTTCAGCCTGTGGTTTCTTCGCGAACGCAAGCTGATTGTCCGCGGCGACAACAACCAGTTCGAGATTACCTGCAACGGAGTGGAGGCATTCGAGAGCGAAGAGTCGAATTACTTTAAGAAGGCGCACCTGACGCTGCCGGCTCCGGCGCAGGCGTCGGCGTAGGCATTTCTAAAACCTGCGGCAGCGGCTGATTCTCCGTTTGTGACACTCCAAAAAGTGTCATACGCGGCTGCGGCAGTCCAGGCGCCCTGCTTTAATCTGGGCTCACCATGAAGGTTGTTGCACGAATTGCCATCATCGTGGGGCTCGCGCCCGCCTTGTTGAAGCCGCAGACACTTTCGAGCGCCGCCCAAGCATTGCTTCGCAAGCCTGAAACCGGCAGCGCCAAGATCACATTGACCAACAGTTCATCGGAATGGTCGGAAATCCTACGCGTAACGGACCAATTTGTATCGATTTCAAGGGGAGGGCCGCTTTGCGACAACGTCCCGATGTCGGAAATCGCCAAAGTTAAACACGGATTGGCTCCAAATGAGTGCTGCTCTGGTCCGTCGATGTGGTTTGGATTGCTCCTTTCGCCTGTACTCGTGGGGATTCTCATCAAGGAAGATATCGACTCGCGGGCCTTCCCTTACGGGCAGTGGGAGTCCACGCCTATCGGGGCCGACGGCCGAGTCCATCGACTGCGGCTCGAATATCGAAGCAAGGAAGATGGCTGGCCACCGGTCGTCTGGGGTCAAGACGCGGTTGTCCGAAAGGGTCGTTATCGTTTTGAGGACGGGAACCTCACGGTCCATTACGATGACGGCACCGATGGGCAGCTTGGCGCAGTCCGATTTGCATGCGACCGGCTGGTGACGGGCGGGCGGTTCCAAGCGGAACCGATCAAACAGGATCGCGCATACGCGCCGATTGTGGGCCGATGGGTCGAAGAGGCGGGATCGGCCATCTGGGACCTGCGCCCCGACGGGACCTGCCAAATTGAAAAGGTGACGGCGAGTTACGAAGGAACCTACTCGAAGAAGTCTCGCGATTTGCCGATTACCTGGGAATCAAAACCGCCAGATGGAGGCGCCTGGCAGATCCAGCCTTCGCGGGACCGGTTGGTTGTGACGTTCCGGTGGAGCTCGAACCGAGTACCAACGGACACCAAATTTCCCAGATTTCTTCCGGTAAGCCTCAGACCAGCCAGCCGTCGGCGATCTGGATGACGCGATGGCTATAAGCCGCATTGGCCTCCGAGTGGGTCACCTGGATAATCGTCGTGCCGGCGTCGTTCAAGCGCTTGAACACTTCCATGATCTCCTTGGCCTGGGAGGAGTGAAGGTTGCCGGTGGGTTCGTCGGCGAGGATCACTTTGGGACTGGCGACGATGGCTCGCGCGATGGCCACCAGTTGCTGCTGGCCGCCGGAGAGCTGGTTGGGGAACAGGTCCTTTTTGCCCACGATCTGGAAACGGTCCAGGATGTCGCAGACGATCGCGTCGCGCTCGGATTTTTTCACGTTGCGGTAGGACAGCGGGATCTCCAGGTTCTCGTAGACCGTGAGCGAATCGAGCAAGTGGTAGCTCTGGAACACGAATCCGAAATATTTCTTGCAAATCTCGTCGCGATCCTTCTTGCGGAGCTGGTGGATGGGGAAGTCCAGCAGCCGGTATTCGCCGGTCCAGGCGCTGTCATGCATGCCGATCACGTGCAGCAAGGTGGACTTGCCGGCGCCGGAGGGTCCCATGATGGAGACGAACTCGCCCTCCTTGATGTCGATGTTGATGCGGCGTAAGACAAAGGTCTTGGTGGGCCCGTGCTCGAAGTATTTTTCGACGTTACGCAGTTGGATCATGTAGAGGATACGGAGTGGGCGGCCTAAAGTTTCTCCCGCAGAAGTTTGTCCACCATGGCCGGGTTGGCTTGGCCGCGGCTGGCTTTCATAACCTGGCCCACGAAGAAGCCGATCACGGTGGTCTTTCCGCCGCGATACTGCTCCGCTTGCTTGGGATTAGCGGCGATGATTTCGTCGACGATCTTGCCGAGTGCGCTTTCGTCGCTGATCTGCGCCAGCCCTTCGCGCTCGATGACCGCCTCCGGCGGCTCGGCTGCCGCGAACATTTTTGGAAAGATCTCTTTGGCCAATTTACCGCTGATCTTGCCTTGGGCGATCAACCTCACCAGCCGTCCCAGATTCTCCGCGCTGACCGGGGATTCGGAGACGTCCTTGCCGGCGTCCTTGAGCGCGGCGGCTAAGTCGCCCATGACCCAATGGGCGGCGGCGCGAGGATCGCCTGCGGATTGGGCGGCCCGCTCAAAGTAATCGCCCAGGGCTCGGGTGGCAGTGAGCACGCCAGCGTCGTACTCCCGCAGGCCGTAGACTTCGACGAAACGCGCCCGGCGGGCGCCGGGAAGCTCCGGCATGCCGGCGCGGATGCGGCCCAGCCAATCCTCGCCGATGCGCAACGGCACCAGATCGGGCTCGGGGAAATAGCGGTAGTCGTGCGCGTGCTCCTTGCTGCGCATGCTCACGGTTTCGCCGGTATCCACGTTGAACAGACGGGTTTCCTGCATGACCCGTCCGCCGCTTTCGAGGATTCCGACCTGGCGCTCGATCTCCTGATCGACAGCCATCTTCAAGAAACGGAAGGAGTTCAGATTCTTAACTTCAGCCTTCGTACCAAGGTTTCCCGCGCCCTTCAGGCGCACGCTGACGTTGGCGTCGCAGCGCAGGTGGCCCTTTTCCATGTCGCAGGTGGAGACGGATATGTACTGAAGCACCTGCTTCAGCTCGGTGAGATAGGCGTGGGCCTCGTCGGAGCTGCGCATGTCCGGTTCACTGACGATTTCAATCAGCGGCGTGCCGCAGCGGTTGAGATCGACGTAGGTGTAACGGTCGGAGTCCTTGAAACCGTCGTGGATGCTCTTGCCGGCGTCGTCCTCCATGTGGACGCGGGTGACGCCGATGCGCTTCTTCACGCCGTTCACTTCAATGTCGACCCAGCCATGCTCGGCTACGGGCTGATCGTATTGCGAAATCTGGTAGCCCTTGGGAAGATCCGGATAGAAGTAGTTCTTACGGGCGAAAATGGATCGCGAATTCACGCGGCAGTTCAGCGCCAGACCGGCCTCAATTGCCAGTTCGACTGCCTGACGGCTCAACACGGGGAGGGCGCCGGGCAATCCCAGACACACAGGGCAGACGTTGGTGTTGGGCGGAGCGCCGAAGCTGGTGGGGCAGCCGCAGAAGATCTTGGTGCGGGTGGCGAGCTGGACGTGTACTTCCAAGCCTATGACCGGCTCGTACTTAGCCAGCACGTCCGGGCCGGGGGCAAGGGTGGCGCTCGACGGCATGCTTCTCATTATAGCGGCGGGTCCACTAGGTCCGGGGCTGGCGATACGTGGTGCTAACTAAGAGGTTTCATCGAGCAAATTTTTGCATATCCGACCTACCGAAACATCCTGGGAGTACCGATGAGGGGATGAGAGATGATATGCGCCACTCCAAGACCAAATCCTCACTTCTCCTGGTAGCGAATCTGCTGCTGTTGGTTGTCCCGCTGCTGCTGGCTACGCCCACTAAGGCTCTCGCATATGCCGACCCGGGAACCGGCGCATTTCTCTATCAAGCTGCCTACGCGGCCTTTCTAGGCGGGACATTCTACCTCCGCAAGGTTCTGAACCGCATCTGGCCCCGGCGCAACAAGTAGTGCCGCGGCTGAAGCTCGGGAACCCATGACCACCGAAGCCGACGCCTTTTCGCCGGCGCAGGGATCGTTTCGCGATCCGGGCGGAAGGCTCTATAGCGTGCAAGGCCGCATCTTGCGCGCCGTTGAGCCCTCGCACGCGGCTTCGCTCGAAGCATTCCTGAGTTCGCGAGCCGCGCGAGAGGCCACCGGACATGGAAGTTTGGTGCGCTCCAAACGAATGCCGGCGGGGGAGTATCCGGAACTGGGCGCAAGCCGGGAAGCCGAGGTCTGGGAACACGAGCGCATCCCCTTTCCCAGCTATCCCTACGAATGGCCGCCGGAGATGCTGGAGACCGCAGCTTCTCTTACTCTGGATCTGGCGGAAGCGGCGCTCGAAGAAGGCTTCGGCCTCAAGGACGCCACGCCGTACAACATTTTGTTCCGCGGCGCGCAGCCGGTCTTCGTGGATGTGCTGTCGTTTGAGCGCCGTGAACCGCTCGACTCAACCTGGCTTGCGTATGGACAATTTGTGCGGACGTTTCTGTTGCCCCTGGCGGCCCAGCGCTACTTTGGACTGCCAGCGAACCAAATCCTGAGCGGACAGCGCGACGGAATCGAGCCCGAAATGCTGTACCAGTGGGCGGGGTGGCTGCGGCGGCTGACGCCTCCGTTGCTGGGCTTGGTGAGCATTCCCAAGTGGATGGCGGGGCGGAATGAAGCGAACCCGCGATCCTATCGCGCCCAATCCTATAAAATCAGGCCTGCCGGTTCACCGGAACAGGCGCGTTTTGTGCTCGGCGGATTGCTCCGCAGTTGCCGGCGGCAATTGAAAGCGCTTGCGCCTGGGGAGCCCAGACAATCCACCTGGAGCGGATATTTGGACCACAAGTCGCTCTACTCTGCGGCGCAACTCGAACAAAAAGAAAGGTTTGTGAGGGAGGCACTCGATCTTGCGAAGGCCTCGGCGATGGGTCTCGCGCGCCGGGCGAGAGTGCTGGACATCGGCGCAAACGAAGGACGCTTCAGTCTTCTCGCGGCTCGGCGGGGCGCGGAGGTGGTGGCCATCGACTCCGACCCGGTAGTGACGGGCTCGATATGGCGCCGCGCCGCTGCCGAGAACCTGAATGTCCTGCCGCTGGTGGTCGACTTCACCCGTCCCACGCCGGCGGTGGGCTGGCGCAACCGGGAATGCGCCTCGTTTCTCGATCGGGCGGCCGGAAACTTCGATCTGGTGATGATGCTGGCCGTGGCGCATCACATCCTGGTGACCGAGCGCATCCCCCTGGAGGATCTGCTGGCTTTAGCCGATGAGCTATCAAGGGAATATGTGCTGATCGAGTTTGTGGCTCCCGCGGACCCGATGTTCCAACGGATCGTGCGCGGACGCGACGAGCTCTATGCGCATTTTTCTCCCGAATGGTTTGAGGCCGCGGCACGATCGCGCTTCGAGCTGGTTCGATCCGCGAGGATCGACGGACTGCATCGATGGCTCTATCTCTTTCGCCGGCGGCGCGCCGCCAACTGACCAACGGGCTGACGGCGTCCTCGCTGGGTACTCTGTGCTTCATCCGGCGCTGGTACGACCTGGAGCATTTGCAGCCGCGCGGCTTGGATTACTTCCGCTCCGCTCCCGAAAGCCTCGCGCTTTTGGAATCCACAATTGTGGCGGCGCTGCTGCTTGCCGCCGTGTTCTGGGGAGCGTGGCGATGGGTCGAGCGAAGTTCCATCCCCGGGCTCCGCCGGGTCGCACAGGTTGTTTTTCTGCTGGTGCTGATGTTTCCGATCGAATCGGTGCGGAGGTATTGGAATTCGCAGACGGATACGTTTGACATCGGCAGCAACGCGGCGTTGTGGGGGATCGAGGCGATTCTGGCGGCGGGCGTGGTGGCGTTGCTGTTTGGGAGCACGCGCATTCTCATGCCGGCGCGGCGCGTGACGCTGCTGCTCCTCTTGCTGTTTCCCGCCCTGATGATGGACTTCCTGATGAACCGCCTGGCGGCGGAACAGCCGGAGATGTATGTTCCGCGGCCGCCGGCCTCCCTGTTGCCGGCGCGCGGAGCCCGGTCCCCGCGTTTCGTTTGGGTGATCTTCGATGAGCTGGATCAGCGCCTGGTTTTCGAACAGAGGCCTGATTATCTGAAGCTTCCCGAGCTGGACCGGCTGCGCGCCGAATCCGTGTCCGCAAACCACGCCGTCGAGACCGCCACATTCACCGCTATCGCGCTGCCGTCGCTGATCAGCGGACGGATCTTCACCAACGCGCAAGCCGTGGACGCGAGCACGCTGGAAGTGGTTCCTCAAGGTTCCACCAAGCCGGTGGACTGGCGTAGCGAACCGAATGTCTTTACGCGAGCGCGCCAGTTGGGCGTCAACGCCGCGCTGGCCGGCTGGCACCATCCCTACTGCCGGGTTCTAGGGGATCAGCTTGTCGACTGTTTTGCGCTGCCCAGCTTCCACTCCACCACCGCGCTGGCCGAAGAAGCCAGGGCCGCGCGGGATGGCGTGTGGAAAACCGTCCCCTGGTTGTTTCAAAGGCAACTGTTGAATCTAGGGGACATATTTCGCGGCGGCGACGAACCCGCCTCGGGACGCCTTCACGACGCCGAGCTTCAACGCGGCCAACAGCAGCAGTACTTCCAGATCCGGGACCGGACCTATCGCGAGGCCGCCGACCCGCGTATCGATCTGCTGCTGGTGCATATCCCCGCTCCGCACCCGTTGCCGATTTACAACCGGCGGGAGGGCAACTTCGATCTGGACGGGCATCCGGACAAGCCGTTGGACTATTTCGACAATGTGGCCCTGGCGGACCGCACGCTGGGCGAGCTTCGCCGCGCCATCGAGCAGGCGGGATTGTCGGACCGGACGTCCCTGTTGGTCACCGCCGACCATGGCCTTCGCCCTGGAGCCTGGGTTGGGCGCATCGGCTGGACCGAGGAGCTGGACCGGTTGACGGAGCGCCAGCCGCCGGAGACAGTCCCCTTCATCCTGAAGCTGGCGGGGCAGAATCATCCGATTCGGGTGGAACGCGCCTTCTCCAACGTGGCAGCCGCGGATCTTGCCCTGGCCGTGCTCGGAGGCAAGGTGGCGACCGCGGAACAAGCCGCGGCCTGGATGAATCAGCGGGCTTCGGGAGAGGCTGTGAGTCAGGCAGCAGCGCGCGGGAGCGTGCGATCGGCGCAATAGACGGTTTGGCCTCTTCGAGTGTTCTATAGTTGCTTGAGGAGGCTCCCATGATGATCGTCCGAGGCCGGCAACTCGCGGTCATCGCGGTCTTGACGCTGACCTATTCTTCTTCAATCGCTCAAGCGCAGAACATCGATTTCCAAACCATCGAAATTCAGACAGTCAAGATTGCGGATGGGCTGTACGTGTTGATGGGAGGCCCGGCGCAGGGCAACATCCTGGTCTCGGCCGGTAGTGATGGAATTCTTCTGGTGGACACGATGTACGCGCCGATGCACCAGAAGATCATGGACGCGCTGGCCAAAATCAGCAATCAATCGCCCAGTTCCCTGGCGATTCGCTACGTCGTCAATACGCACCTCCATGGAGATCACACCGCCGGGAATGAGGCGATGGCGAAGCTCGGCGCAGTAATCATTTCGCATGAGAATATGCGCAAGCGGATGGCCGAAGGGCAGAACGGCGGACCTCCCGGCGCGTTGCCGGTCATTACTTACACCGACAGCATGACCCTGCGCTTCAATGGAGAGGAAATTTACATCTACCATCCCGAGCCCGCGCACACGGATGGCGATTCCATCATTTACTTTCGCCATGCCAACGTCATGCACGTCGGCGATGTGCCGTCGTCGCTGCGGTATCCCAACATCGGAGTTACCGACGGCGGGTCGGTCGATGGCATGATCGCCGCCGCGAAGCAGGTCATGAAAATCGCGAACGTGGACACGAAGATTATTCCTGGGCATCTCGGGCCCATTGTCGGGTTCAAGGAGATCCAGCAACAGCTTGACATGTTTGCTGTTGTGCGGGATCGGGTCATGAGCGCCATCCGCGCCGGGAAAACGGTGCAGGAAGTGGTGGCCTCCAAGCCCACTGCGGACTTCGATCAGGGCCGCATGGGCGGGGCCATCACGCCCGACCGGTTTGTGACACTGGTATACCAGGACTTGTCCAGAAAGAAGTAGGGGGTTCCCATGAAACGATTCGTTACTTCAATTGCTTCCGTCGCGCTTGCGCTCGCGCTCTCCAGCCTCCCCGCGTCCTCCATGACCATGGAGGAACGCCGCCAATATCTCGAAAAGCTGTTGCAGATCCTGCCGGACGTCCCTTCGTTCAAACAGTGGCTCGCCAAGACAGGCGAGCTGCCGCCGGACTTCGACGCCTTGCCGCGCATCAACGGGCTCCCGGACCCGCTGAAATTCCTCGATGGCAAGCCTGTGCGGTCGGCCGCCGACTGGAAGTCGCGCCGAGCCGAGATCCGGCAGCTCTTCGAGAAGTACGATTTGGGAACGATCCCGCCGAAGCCGAAGCTGGATCGAGTGGCGCTGCTGGATGAAACCCCCGGGAAGGGATACGTGATCCGCAACGTGCGGCTGGAATTCGGCCCCGGCGGCAAGGGAACCTTGCGCGTGCAGGTGATGATCCCGGATGGCAAGGGTCCGTTTCCGGTATTGATGGCCCCGAGCCTGGCGGGTTGGGGGCCGTCCCTGCTGCGGCGCGGTTACATCTCGGCCGGATACGCGGCCAACGACGCCATGGACGATGCGGCCGCGCTGGCGCAGCTTTATCCCGAATACGATTTTGCGTTGATCCCGCGCCGGGCTTGGGTCGTGAGCCTGGTGCTGGATTATCTGGAGACACTGCCTCAGGCGGACATGAAGTACGTTGGGCTGTTCGGCTACTCTCGCGATGGCAAGGCGGCGGCGATCGCCACGGCGCTGGACGATCGCATCGCCGCAGTGATTGCCGGAAGCACCGGCGTGGGCGGAGTCCTGCCGTGGCGTCTTTCCGGCGAGCGCAACTTTGGCGAGGGGATCGAGAGCACCACACGCAGCTTCCCAACCTGGTTTGTCCCGCGTCTGCGCTTCTTTTCTGGACGCGAGGACCGCCTTCCCATCGACGCCAATCTCCTGGTGGCGATGATCGCCCCACGCGCGGCCCTGCTCGAATACGGGCTCAATGACGAGGTTTCAAACACCTGGGGCGATGAGCAGGCTTACAATTCCGCTCTGAAGGTGTACAAGCTCCTGGGCCAGCCCGACCGGTTGGGCATCATGCACGTGCCCGGCTTTCACGGCGCCAATGACCAGGAGACGTGCCTGGACTGGCTGGACATTCAGTTCGGCAGGTCCACTCGCACGTGGACCAACAATCTGCTGTTCCCATGGGATTTCGACCAGTGGCGTATTCGCGGCAAAGAGTCCGTGGATCTGAACCGATTTCCGCGGCACGCGGCCAATGAGACGGCGGCGTCTTCTGTTGCGGATTGGGAGAAGAGGGTCGTGGATATTCGCAAGTCGGTGGAATGGATGCTCGGAGATGAGCCGGCCAGGATGCCTCCGGCGGCGGGACGCGGCGGGCGAGGCGGCCGAGGTCCAGCGGCGGCGACAGCGCCGGGTGGGCGCGGCGCGGCAAATCCCGTTCAGACAAACCCGGGTCAGACCGTGCCCGATCTGGTGGCCTGGGTCATCCAGCGCGGCGGCAGTTCCTTTGGCTGGCTGGAGCCGCAGAAGAGCCAGACCGTTTCCCGCAGCATCAGCTTCGGATACAACGTTCGCGGCGACCTTTACCTGCCTGCCGGAACGCCGGAAAACGCGAAGCTGCCGACCGTGATCTGGCTGCACGGATACAGCTATCCGCTGGGCTACATGTGGGTGTATCACAACGATCTGCATCCGATCCTGGCGCTGGTTCGAGCCGGCTACGCCGTTCTGGCCTTCGATCAGAGCGGTTTCGGAAGCAGGATGAGCGAGGCGGGACCGTTCTACGACCGTTACCCGCACTGGTCGCAAATGGGGCGGATGGTGGAGGACACGCGCGCCGCCATCGACGCTCTCGAGCGCGACAACCAGGTGGACCCGCAGCGGATCTACTTGTTCGGTTACTCGATGGGCGGAACGGTGGGGCTGTACACGGCCGCGCTCGACTCGCGCGTCAAAGGAGTGGTGTCCATCGCCGGATTTACGCCCATGCGCACGGATACCGCCGACCGCGGCACCGGCGGAGTGGCGCGCTACAGCAACGAGCGCGGTCTGATTCCGCGGCTGGGTTTCTTCGCCGGACAGGAAGCCAGAATCCCCTACGACTTCGACGACTTGCTGGGAGCGATTGCGCCGCGTCCCGTGCTGGTGATGGAGCCGCAACTGGATCGCGATGGCACGCCGGCCGACGTGAGGACTGCTGTGGAGCAGGCCAGGAAGGTCTATGGGCTCTACGGAGCCGTGGACAAGCTGGCGCTCTACGAACCGTGGGACTACACCCGGTTGCCCGAGAATTCGCAAGACTGGATCGTCAAGTGGATGGGGACGACCCTGCGCTAGCGCCCCAACGGCAGGTCGCCGACCTGCCCCACTGCTACTTGTGGCGGTAGGTGATTCTACCCTTGGTCAGGTCGTAGGGTGAGAGCTCCAACGAGACCCTATCGCCATTCATGATCTTGATCCGATTGCGCCGGAGTCTTCCCGCCATCGTCGCCAGCACGGTTCTTCCGGCTTCGAGTTCGATCGAAAACATTCCAGCTTTGAACTTCTCGACAACCTTACCGAATACTTCAATTGCGTCTTCTTTGGGCAAATTTTTTCCTTTGGTTGCGGAGTGAATCGGAGGCAGGATCGGGCGAGGGGTGGTTAGACCGAACGATGCGAAACGGCCAAATCAATGAGCTACTAAGCCTATTGTCGCACAGCGTCGCGGTGTTTAGGCCAGCCGCCGGCCCACACGGTTAACAACGCGGAACGGGAGAGTCACAATCGCCCATACCAGACCCAGCGCGCCCTCGACTGCCATTCCCAGCAGACGGAATGGCAGCAGCAACAGCCACACGATGGGATAGAGCACAAGCGCGAGAAGCGCGAGTGGCCAGCACAGCACAAACAGAATGCACCACAGCAGAAATGTGAACATGGCAGTCGCGGCCCATCTGTAAATACGAAAGTGGGGCTCGCGAGGTTCCCGGGAAAGTCGTAGCGGGCGATTCGGCGCGAGATCCCATCGTCACACTTAGTATTAACAAGCACGAACCGTCATGAGAACCAGCAGAACTCTCTCCGTTTCCCTGCCTCCGGCGCAGCGCAAGCGGGCCGAGCGCCTGGCTAAGCGCGAAGCCCCCGTCAACTACGACCTCATCGCGGCTCTCCGGGCCGTGCAGGAAAGCGCCAAGCGCGCCGGCCTGAATAAGCTGACAGAGCGGGAAATCGACGCCGAGGTCACAGCCGCTCGCCGGGAACGCGACACAAAGATCAAACAGCCCGCGAGATGAACCGATTGCGCATTGTGCTCGGCACCAATGTGTTCATCTCCGCAGCTTTGAAACCGCAAGGCCTGCCAGCGTTGGCGTTACATCTAGTTGCTTTGAGGGCGTCAGCCGCCCGAAACTCGCCCGCATAATGGCATATTCAGGTCTGAAATTGAAGGATACTCAACCGAGCGAACCGCGCTCAGTTCCCCGGTCGAGACACCTAAAACGGAACTCTCAGTTTGAGCGGAAAAGCTTGACGATCTCGTTCGCGTCCCGTACCAGAGCCCGTAGCTTCGCGTTATCCCCATCACCGCAGCTCAAGTCGGGGGTCTCCTGGCCGTCGAACTCAATCGTCAGCTTCGTGCCGAAGGAGGCGCTTTTCATACACCGCTGGTTTGGGAGAGACGAAAGCGGTTTCGCCGCACCTAGATCCGAGTAGAGGCGTTCAACCATGGTGTCTGGCAGTTTGCGGCGCATTTGTTGTGGCTTCTCGTCCGGCGAGCGGCTGGGCCTGCGTGGCCCGGCCGTAAATTCCGCGTCACCCGATTGCTCTACCACGATTCGGAACCCGGCGGTATTCGTAGACCCGGAATCGACGATCACCGCCACATCGGCGGCGGTCGCCCCGTAGACGGTGATGAGAGTTGCGACAGCGAACTTACCAAGCATTCGAGCGCCTAGCCCCGTTCTCCTAAGTCCGAGTTTACTCGATCAACGGGCAGATATTCGTTGAGGGACTTGGACGAGACGATTCGGTTCTCCGGCTTTGGCCCAATGGAGAATCCCAAGGGCAAGGTCAGCACCCGCTTCTGCAACCTCATAGTTGCGGACCTCGCAAAGCATGAGATCGTCGCGGCTCTGAAGCCTGTAAACCTCCCCAGCTCTCGGGAGTTCTTTCAGTCGTGTATCGAAATGTACCCTGATGACGCCATGCGTTGTAACGTTCACGACAGAGCCACGTAAGTGGGTGGTCACGGCCGCCAACGGTGTTACGACCACCGAAGTACCTGCTTCGATCCTTGGCTCCGACCCGCGTTCGTCAATGTTCGTCAAGCGAGCGTTCGACTTGGTCGTGCTGCCGCTCCGTAGCCGCGCCCGAATGATCATTCCGTTTAACGAGTGCGCGGAGCGTTCAGCGTCTGGTGCAGGAGTGTATCTTCCATCGTGACAGTCGGGGAAATGGTTTGCTTGCGCCTTTGCAAGAAACGGTCGAGCAGCTTCCGCAGGTAGAACGATCCGCCCAGGAAGGCCGCGTAAGCGGCTTGATACACGAACGCGCCGGTGCCCGGATCGGCGTAGCCGAAAGCCTTGGAAGGGCTAGCCAATAGCAAGGGCACCAGCAAGGTGAGGAAAAACCACGTTTTGGACTGAATTGCCTTCGTGTACTTGAATTCTGCCTTGGAGCGTCGGGCCTGCCTCGCGGCCCCAGGTACCGGTTCCCCACAGACGTAGCACTCCAAATCCGTTTTCGTGATGATGCCGCTGCAAGAATTACATCGTGCCATGGCCTATTAGAGACCGCCCGCCCTCCTATGTCTATGGAGCTCGTGTACCCTTGTCGCAATGGCACCTTCGTTTCTTAGGCTGAGTGTTTCGCCCGAGGACCTTCGGTGCCGTCGTACCAGGGCCTCGCCTAGCATTGTGGCGCTGGCTATACTGACAGCATGAACATAAATGGTTCGCTAAGATCCTTAGCGGCTTGCGTGCTGGCGGCGTTATTACTTACCCCAGCTTACGCTCAAACCAAGCAGGGCACACCCTCCGTCACCGACTCTTCCAAGGCTGCGCCAGCGAAGAAAGGCGAGCTGCTCGATCTCAACACCGCCAGCCAAGCTGATTTGAAGGCTCTACCAGGAATTGGCGATGTGTACTCGAAGAAGATCATCGATGGCCGCCCGTATCAGCGCAAAGATCAGTTGGTGTCGAAAAACATCGTGCCGCAGGCCACCTACGACAAGATCAAGGACCTGGTGATCGCCAAGCAGCCGTCGAAGAAGTGAAAGCAAATTGGCTCTCGCCCAACACTGGCGCGCGTATGATTCGAGGGGCATACAATGCAGAGCCGATAAAGGACCCGATGTGAGCGACACGAGCGAGCAACCGTTCTCCAAAGCAATTCTTCGTTCCGATCTGAATGCCGCCATCATTTCACCGGCGGCCGATACACTTTGCAGGCCGTGAATCCGCCGTCGCGTCCTTGAGGCTGATGGGGATATTGCGGGTAGCCAGATATCGGCATCCGTCGCGGTGATACTTCTTGCGCAACCGGCAGCGCGACCGGGCACAGGAGCGGTAGGCAAAGCGTGAGCGCCGCAAGCAAGCGTCGCATGGTGACCTCCAGATGTAGAGAAGGTCCCCGAAATCGGGGTGGAATGCGTCCAAGTATCCTTGGGGCGTTGCGCCGCCGGGCGGCGCTCACCCTCTGCGCAAGCACGGCGATCATAACAAAAGCAATTCCGATCAACCCAGACTAGGCCAAGAGCGATGATCGCAGTCAAGGCGTAGCGCCATATCGCCGCCTATGGGGTAAAATCTGAGATTAGTGAGAGAGGCCTCTGCTCTATGGACGATGAGAGTTTAGAAATTCCGAACGCGGCGTATAACTTCATTCGCGACGCCCCAAAACATATTCAAGCCCAGTTCGGCGGTTGTATCCCGCCAAGGAGGCTGCTCCGTGAAGGCGAAATGCTCTTTCGCTTCGTGGAAGCCGGATTTCGCGAAGCCGCATACGATTTCTGGCTTCCACTCGACACGTACCATCATTTTTTCCGTACGGGAAGCGTGCCCGCATGGGCCATTTGGAAGAATGCTGGCTCCCGCACGCAGGTTCCGGCAGCCTTTTGGAGAGCGACACTGACCCGCAGCGTCTACGGATTTAAAGGTCTTTCAGCTTCGGCTAGCGAGAAGGCCCTCACCTGGGAGAACTTGATTAGCGGTGGCTTGGTCTGGGTGCCGGGGCTTTCGACCCAGGATTTTTATCTTAGGGCTTATCGCATTTTAGTCTTCCACACCTGGTGAAATTGCCGTAAACGCGCCCGCACCGGAAGTGGATCGCTAGAGACGACCGTGGATCAGGCGCAGGTTCAATCCCTGATGGGCAGTCCCGCTTGCGGCTGCCGCCGGACGACGCAGAACGGGAGCGTCACAATCGCGCACATGCTTTGATTGTTGCTTGGCTTTTTAGTAGCGATTGCGGCATTGACCGCCAAAGCCACGGTCAGTCTTCGGACGGACTTCCGTGGAGTCGAGCGAGCCACTTCACGAGACCTACCCCCCTACCGAGGTGGAGGTTTGGGGGTGGGGGATACTTTTCGTGAGCAGCCCAACGCATCGCAACCCTGTACGCTGGAATCCCGAGCGAATAAAATAGGGGGCATGCGCTGTTCCATGACCCTACTCCTCTTTTCCGTGACGGCCATCGCTCAGAACCCCAAAAATCCGACGCCCCAATCGCACCAGTTTGAACCGACGCAGTTCCAGCATGATTTCTCGGACGCGATTAAACCGGTGCTGCGCATCAATCCGGGCGACACGGTGGAGACCTGGTCGGTGGACGCAGGAGGCACCGATCCCAAGGGGGTCCGCAGGACCTCGGGAGGGAACCCCTTGACCGGGCCATTCTATGTTGAAGGGGCAACGCCAGGCGATACGCTGGTGGTTCACTTCAACCGAATCCGCTTGAACCGCGCCTCTGCGATCAGCAGCCCGCTGATTGTCAACGGGGCGCTCAATCCCGGCTATGTCGAGCAGCGCAACGCAGTGAAGGGCTACGACTCGGACTGGAAGCTCGACCTCCAGGCGAGTTTCGCGTCGCTCGCAAAGCCGACCGAGACGATGAAGAATTACAAGGTGCCACTTGCTCCGATGTTGGGTTGTGTGGGAGTTGCGCCGCAGGGAAGCAAGAGCTATCGCTCTGGATTCCTCGGTTCCTACGGCGGGAACATGGACTACAACCAGCTACGCGAAGGCGTCACCGTCTACCTCCCCGTGTATGTGCCGGGCGCACTGCTCTTCGTCGGCGACGGTCACGCGGCCCAGGGTGCGGGAGAACTCACCGGCAACGCGCTCGAAACTTCGATGGACATCGAGTTCACCGTGGATGTCGAAGCCGGAGGCGCTCCCGACAATCCGAGAATGGAAAATGCGGAATACCTGATGGCAAGCGGGATCGCGGGCAGTCTGGATGAGGCCTTTCGTGGCGCGACCACGAATCTGGTGCGCTGGCTGGAAGCGATGTACGGCTTGAATGCGGCTGAGGTTTCGTCGGTTTTGGGCACATCCATTGTGTACGACATCGCCGAGGTAGTCGATCCGCAGCAGCACGTTGTGGCGAAGGTCCCGAAGGCCGCGTTGGGGAATCTCCGGAAGGCACCCGCGCAGTAAAGGGAGACCAGGGCGTTTGCTGGTATATCACCCAATGGTCACCCCGGATCGTCACCTGCGTCACTGGCGGTGGCCACGCCCCGGAACAGCAACCATTTTGAATCTGGGGCATCCAAATAATATGTGGGAATGCGCTCCGCTCTTACCCTGGACGCGGCTGCCATTTCCTCCGAGCGGCTGCATAGCCGGGTTGAGTTCGCGCCGGTATCCTCGGAGCCGACGTTAACCCGCCGGGAGTGCAGCCGCCCGTTTGTATTCCCTACCAACGTGCTCCAGCATCCTGACGCGCCTGCACTTTGGGCACTCCGGCTATTCTTTCTTCTTCAAGCTGTGGTCCTTCTCGCGGATGAAAGCGCGGATCTCGTCGGCCATGGCCAAGAGCTTCTCCCACTGCTCCCGATAGAGCGTGACCGGGAACCGTCCCATCCCGTAGACCGAAAGCCCGCCCTTTTCGCTCACCTTTAGATACACCCTCCCCCGAGCTGGCTTCTTCAACGCCTCGTTCTCGGCGCGAAGCCGCTCGATTTCAGATTTCAGTTCCTCTTCCGATGCCATGAGATCAATTGATACCACACCGGAGAAGCGGAGCATGACGCGGTCACTTCCGCCACTTCCAAAGCTGTTTCCAGGTCCTGCTCGAGTTCCTAAATCCCCCCCGCGGACCCGGCAGGGCCGGAAGTGCCTCAAACGCTGAAGGTCCGGTTCCTCAGCCACGCCACGCAGGACGGTCGGCCCGTCAGGAATGTTTAACCCTATTGCGGCCAAAGATGCTTGCGATTTCTGCGGCAACACCGTGCCAGAAAGCCCGCCCGAAAACTCCGATGGCCAGAAGCCCCCCAAACAACGCCAAAGCTTCGAAACTCTCGCGTCCTTCCCGCTCCCAATACACATCGCGCAGATTGAGCCACAGCGCGAACTCATCCAGCGTCAATGCGGATGCGACTCCAAAGAGCATCGATGTGAGGCGTCCACTCCACTGAGAGGAGGAAGCGGCTCCCACTCCGACTTCGAACAGCCATGCATAGCCGACCAGCAAGAGCAGAAGGATACCCCAGACGAGATGGTGTATGTGGCGGCCGTTCATCGAGACATCATGGAAAGGCCCAATATCGTGGTGGATCGCAATCGTGATCGCTCGCACCACCAGGGCTGTGGTGAAAAAACCAAGAGAGGCCAAAAAGAGTCGCTCCCGCCGCGATTCTTGGAACCTGCGCTTATAGACCGTCCTCAATCGGCTGTGGGAAACAATCACGGTGAGACCGCCGAGAATTGCGGCGATCAGAATCGGCAAAATCCAAAAACTCCGATGGGTCCAGAACATGCCTATTTCGATCTTGTCACGCTGGCGGTGGGTCCCGCAGGTTTACCGCTTACGCGATCTCCTCCTCTCATTCGAACGTGCTGGTTTATAATCCCGTGCCAGATGAAATCCGCCGTATCAAGTCGGCGACTGGGATCGGAAGCCTGAATCGAACGGCCAACAACCTAGCCGAAACCATTTTCAAACTCAAGACCTCTGACCTCGCGCGAGTCGCTCGCCTGATCGACTATCTTCGGCGGATTAACCCTAGCGTGCTCAATATTGATACAGGGTCAGCTGACGCAAACTACTAGTTGCGATTTGAGCTAGATCGCGGCGGCGGCTTCGGTCAGGAATTTCCCACACAGAACATTTCTGACGGAACGTTGCGCGCGCTCGCGGTATTGGTCGCCCTATTCCAGAAGAGCGATCGCTACCCGTTGACCCTCATCGGGCCGGAGAGCTAATGCGGATGGGGCAGCTCCGTCCGGAGGGCACTCCCGATTGCGCCGATGCCCCGTGACATTGTTCGCTTCGGGTTTGTTGTTGAGGGAAGAGGAGAGGTCCGAGCGATCCCTCTTCTGGTACACCGCATCTGCAATGAATCATTTGGGTTGTTTGCGCTGGAGACAACGCCTCCTGTGCGGATTACGAAATCACAGCTTGTCCGGGAAGGAGGGCTGGAGCGCGCGATCCGGCTTGTCCAAATGCGCACGTCGGGGCCGGTTCTCGTGGTATTGGACGCTGACGAGGATTGTCCCGCGACGCTGGGACCCGATCTCAAAGCGAGATCTTTTGCTGTCATTTCGCCCCAGCATGTCTCCGTGGTGATTCCTAAATACGAGTTTGAGACATGGTTCTTGGCGGCGGCTCAGTCGCTTAGCGGGAGAAGGGGGTTGCGCTAGCTAGTAAATACTCGCCAAGCATTGATCAGGCCGCCTTGGTAGCTGGTATGGAGCTGGCCGCGGCAAGGTCTTGCAGATCCTTCGACAGATTTTGCCGAGAGATCGAACGACTGGTTGTGCCCGAGTGACGACCGGAGCGAGTTCCTGCGCAGCGCTAATCGCGCGGCGTCTCTCGGCTGAGGTTAGGCCTTGTGTGGTCACGCCCCACCTGAACTCGTCTACGGATTCGCCGGGACCGACGACGCCCGTCCCACCTTGCCCGTCCGGGCTTCGTCGATGGATACGTGATTCGCCTCCAGCGTAATTCCCAGCGTCTGATCCAGAGACATGCGCGCGGCAATGTAAGACGCCAGCGAGGACACCTCCGTCGCCGCCGCGGCCGCCAGATCGCGCTGCTGCTGCGTCACGTTGTATGGAGTCGAGGCGCCTAGCAGGAACTTCCTCTGCTCCGCGTCCAGCAACTGCTGTTGCAGCTCGCGATTTTTCACCGCGGCGTCATGCCGCACCCGCGCCTGCCGCAGTGCGATCACGCCGTTGGAAACGTCCACCACCACCTGGTTGATCGATTTCTGCGCCGTGAGCTGCGTTTGCCGGAGCTGAAGCTGGTCGATTCCCTGATCGGCTGCCGCCTGCCGGTTGTGCAGCGGAGCCTGGAGGAAGGCGCCGATGCGCTCGGTCGGGTAATGGCGCTCAAGCACCTGCGCCAGAGCCGTGCCAAACCCGCCCACCAGAGGTGAATTTGAATTTCCAGAAGCCTTGCCGGCCAATCCCGCCTGAGACTCCCCGCCGATAGCTGTCAGCGAAGGCAGCACGCCGTTCTTGGTTCCAAGAGCGGAGATCTCGGCCGACATAATGTTGGCCTGTTGCAGCGCCAGATCCGCGCGGTTGGCCAGCGCTTGCTGAACCAGTTCCTCCAGCGGAGCCAGGTTGTCCGCGTCCGGCACCGTGATCCGGTCCAGCGTCACGATCCTCGCTGCCGCCAGCGCCGGATCCATCGCGCCGGTGCGGCTCAGCACGTTCTTAAGCTGCAATTCGTCCTGGCGCAGGGCGGTCTGCGACACCACCAGATCGTTTTGGCTGGAGGCCGCTTGCGACTGCGCTGTGGTCACGTCCAGTTGCGAAAGCGCTCCCAGTTCCTCTTGTCTCCTGGTGTTCTCAAAAAACCGCTGCGCCGTATCCACCGCGCTCTGCTTGGCTCGCAGGTCTTCGTAGTCGGCGGCGAGACCGTAATACTGGATCAGCACGCTGGCAACGGTGTTGATCACCTGCGTCTTGAAGGTGAGATCCGAAGTCTGAAGATTGATCTTGTTCACGTTGATGGTGCGCTGGTTCACCCCTATGCCGAAGCCGCGAAGAAGGTTTTCCTGCAAGCTGATCCCCAGGTTGGGCGCCGAAGTCGGATTGAAATTATCGGTGGTCGCGTTTTCTTTCAAGTAGTGGTCGCTGAAGCTGAGCGTCACGCTGCCGCCGGTCAGGAACCCTTCCTGAACCGAGGCGTTATAGACGTGCGTTGTATCCACAAGCACGGAAGTCCTGCTCTGCGTGGCATTTGGCTCCGGGGTGCTGATGTGGCTGAAGACGCTGGATTCCTGGAAGCTGGGATCGAGCGTCTGCGCGATCGGACCAATCTGCGAGATGGTCGCGTTCCCGCCGCCTCCTCCTGCGCCACCACCACCTCCTCCTCCGACTCCCGCCGCCGCCTGGCTGCCTGCCACGCCCTGGCCGCTGGCGACCGATCCCGCAAAGCCCGCTGCGCTCGGCACGCCCGGCAGCGCGCCGCCGGCCTGCGACCGCTCCAGATTCCAGGCGGCGATCAACGGGTTGTAGCGCGCCGATTCCAGGTCGATGTTGTCTTCCAGTGCCAGCGCGATCGCATCCTGCGCCGTCAAATACAGCGTTCCGGCGCGGATCAAATCGCCCAAGCGCCGGGAGTTATTCAGCCGGGCCGGCGGCGCCTCGGGTGCAAAGTAGGGCCGCACGATCGCGGGTTTCATCGGGCGCACCGGCTCAATCGACGTATCTTGACCTTGCAGCGCGCTGCACAGCAGAGCGAATGATAATGTGGCGCACGCACTCGTGCGTGCCGCGTCGCCACTCCTGGCGACGCCTTTTCTCCAGTTGCTCATCATTTTGAACCCCCCCCGCCCGGAAGATTCGCCGGAAGACTGGAGGCCCTGGAAATCTTCCCGGACAGAGCCTCATCGATCGAAACATTGTTGGTTTCGAGCGTCGTTCCCATGGCCTGGTCGTAGGCGATGCGCGCGTGGGTGTAGTTGGCCAGAGCCTGCACCTCCGTGCTCACGGCGCTAGCCAGGTCGCGTTGATCCTGCACCACCTGGTAAGAGGTCGACGCTCCCAGCCGGTACTTCTCCTGATCCGCGTCCAGGGTTTGCTGTTGCAGCTCGCGCGCTTTTTCGGCCGCGCCGTAGCGGGCGCGCGCCTGTTGCAAGCCGATCACGGCGTTCTCCACGTCCACCCGCACTTGATTGACGGACTTGCGCAGATTCAGCTCGTTCTGCCGCAGCTCCAGTTGGCTGGTCACGTAGTCGGATTGCGCGGCGCGGTTGCGCAGCGTGATGTTCAGCGACAATCCGGCCGAGTAATTGGGATAGTTTCGTTGAAAAACCTGGGACAGAAAGGTGCCGTATCCTCCCGCGAACAGCTCCGCAGCCGCGGCTGACGTGGCCGAGCAAGCAGGATTAGTCAATGGTATACAAGGCTGGCCCACCAGAGCGTTGTTGGTAAGCTCCGCGAAGGCTTGCAGCGTGGGTTTGAGCGAGTTCTTGATCCCCACCAGGTTCATTTGATTGCTCTCGATGTTGATGCGATTGGTGGAGACTTCCACGCGCTTTTCCACGGCCTGCTGCGTCAGCTCGTCGAGCGGCCTCAAGTTGTCGGATTCCGGAATCTCGATGCGGTCCAGCGGAATCACCCGCACGTTGGACAGATTGGCGCGCACAACCCCGTCGCGCACCAGCGCGTTCTTCAGGATGGTTTCCTGTTGGAGTAAGTTGGTTTGCGACACCACCAAATCCTGCTGCCCGGAGTAAACCTGCGCCTCGGCGCGCGTGACCTCGATCTCCGCCAGCGCTCCCAGTTCCACCTGCCTGCGGTTGTCCTGAAGCAACTGCTGCGCCGCGTCCACCTCCCGCTGGCGCGCCTCCACATCCTGGCGGAAGCTCACCAGATCCCAATACAGGTTCAGGATCGCCGACACAGTGGTGATCAACTGGTTCTTGAATTGCAAATCCATCACCTTCAGGTTGTTTTTCTGCACGCGGATGTTGCGCCCGTTGACCGGCGCGCCAAAGCCCTGCAACAGGTTCTGCGTTATCTGCAAATCCAGATCGCCGGAGGTGAACGGATTCAGACTGTATGACTTGCTGTTCACGCTGGTGCGGGTGCTGAGGTAGGTCAATTGCGCATTCAACCCGAAGATCCAGTTCTGCGAATACTGCGCTTCGTAGCTGGCCGTGCCCAGCACCAGCGCCGTGGTCCCGGTCAGGAACGTATTGCTCTGCGGGCTGGTGGTGTGCGCGAAATTGGTGAAGGCCAGGAAGGTGGGGTCGAGCGAGGGAATCGAGGGCCCCAACTGCGTCACGATTCCGCCGCCGGAGCTGACTCCGTTCCCGGCCGTGCTCGCCGACGCCCCGCCCGTGTTGACGCTGACGCCTTGCAGGCTGACGCTTTGCGGTCCTGCCGCGACCCCTAACCCGACGCTTCGCAGCGCGCCGCCGGCTTGCGCGCGCCGCAGCACCTCCTGCGCCAGCAGCGGACCATACCGCTGCACCTCGACGTCCAGGTTGTTTTCAATCGCCAGCGCCACCACGTCCGGCGCGGTCAGGTACAGGTTGCCCCCGCGCACCAGTGTTTCCAGGCGCGGCGAATTGTTGAGGTCGATCGCCGGCACGGTTCTTTGCCGGTAGGGTCTCGTCAGCCAGCCCATCCGTCCTTGCGCGGGGTCAATGCGAATTTCGTTTTCCGCCGCGGCCGGCGTGGCCGCCGGCAAACATAGGTAGGCCAGTAAGAAAAGTAAGCTCCGCATGAAAGTCTTCCTTTGTTTCCTCCGCGCCGCGCCGCTATGCTTCTGATAGTGCGGGCGCTTCTATCAATTACGTGTCGAGAAGGACGTATGTTCCAGCTTGCATTCACCCGGTGTGAAGGCGGCCTTATCGGCATGCATCTGTGTTCATCTGTGGCCAAAAATGTTTTGCCGGCAGCCTGTCTAGACCGTCACGACCCACCCGAACGCGTCCTTCGAAAGCCCGTACTGGATGTTTCGCAGGGTGTCGTAGAGTTTGTGGGTGACTGGCCCGCACTCCCCCGTGCCGACGCGCACTTCACCGCCGCGTTCCTGGACAAAGGATTCGATGCCGGTGATCACGGCGGCGGTTCCGCAAGCGAAGGCTTCGCTCACCTGCCCGGATTTCACGCCCGCTAGCAGCTCTTCCCACACGATCCGCTCTTCCCTCATCTTGATTCCGAGCGTGGGAGCCAGATGCAGGATGCTGTCGCGCGTGATCCCCGCCAGCAGCGTGCCCGTCAGAGGCGGTGTAATCAGCGTGTCTCCCCGCAGGAAGAATACGTTCATGCCGCCCATCTCCTCCACCGTGCGCTCGCCGTGCGAATCCAGGAACATCACCTGCGCGCAGCCCTTCTTCTTGGCCTCGCCGATCACTTGCAGCGTCACCGAGTAGTTCGCGCCCGCCTTGGCATCGCCGGTTCCGCCCCGTGCGGATCGTCCCACGGTCTCGGAGACAAACACGCGGACCGTGCCCGTGCTCCCGCTCGGCACGCCTGGAAAGTAACTGCCCGAAGGCAGCACGATGACGAAGAACAAATACTCACTGCTCGCGCGGACGCCGATGCACGCCTCTGTTCCGATCATCGTGGGCCGGATGTACAGCGACCCCGGCGGATTCGGAATCCACTTGCGCTGGCAATCCACCAAGGCCCGGATGCCATCCACAAAGAGCTGCTTCGGGATCTCCGGCATGGCCATGCGCGCCGCGGAGTGATTCATGCGCTTCGCGTTCATGTCCGGCCGGAACAGCGCCGCCGACCCGTCCGGCATCTTGTATGCCTTCAGGCCCTCGAAGATTTCCTGGGCATAATGCAGCACGATGGCCGCCGGATGCAGGTCGATGGTGTGCCAGGGTTCGACGCGGCCGCGCTCCCACCCGCCGTTGCGATACCACGCGCGAAACCACAGCGGAGCCGCGACGCGGCCGAACTCCAGGTGTTCCGGCCTCAGATCGAGCTCTGGCGGAGGCGCCGCCGCCCCACCGGCAAAATCAATGTCTATATTTGATTCCGTTATGGCTCCCATTTATCTAGCGTACTCCAGCGGGCGTACTCCAGTCTGGAGCGTGGCCGCCGCACCGGCTGCCGTGTCGTGAAGACTCCGCGCGGCGGCCCGCGACCTGGAGGGTCTGAATCTGGCCGGACGTTATGGTTGGCGTGGAATTGGGGGTCAGCGTCAACACGGTCAACGGGGGAATCGGTGCGCCGCCGGAGAGCATGGTCAACGTGAGATGGTTGTCGCCGCCCTTGGCGTAATCGACCCCGTACGGATAGGCGCCCGCCGCGGGGAAGTTCGCGGTGACGTTGTTGGACACCGGAGCGATGCGCTGATTGGACTCCGCCCATCACCGGGTAGTTTTTGAACGTGGAGTTTGTGGGAGTGTTAGTCTGAGGCCCGCTGACGCGGTTTGCTCGCCCCGTAACCGGCGCAACCGTGGAGGCGAGCGCCAGGCGATTGCCCACCAGATCGACAGCGTAATTCAGCACTCCGCTAATGGACGCTCCGCTGACGGCCTGGTCAGCAGCCGGTAGTCGGTGACCGAGCCGTTCAGAACCGCCACAGGTAGTTAGATGGGTCGCAGCCTCTCTTTGAACCGATAGATTGGCGCTGGCACTTTGCCATGAGTGTCCGCGTAGCCCGGAAAACCTCCCCATTCGAAAGCAAGCCGAAGGTAAGCGACAAAACTGAGGCCGTGACGTTCGTTTTCAAGAACGGGATCGAGGGTCGCACTCGGTAGCGTTACGACGTAGGGGGCCGCCTCCACCAGAATGCCGGCCTTCACGCTGCGGGAAGGAGAAATTGGCATCTGAAAAGGCGGCCGATCTTTGTCGCCTGCATGGTCCTCCTGCCAGGCCTCGCAGCCGTCCCAGACAGATTTGAGCGGCGCCACAAACAGTGGATCACATTCAACACCACGCGGAGCCAGCTCAGGATGGCTCCCCACAAGATTCACTCCTCCGATTGTTTCGTGCCAGCCCCTAAGCGCCAGCGGCACGTCGCCGGCCGAGGAAGTGATGCCCCTCAGCCAGCCCCTCGGGACCAGCTCGGGCTCCATGAGAGGCCGGACAATTCCCAGCCGATGGTCATGAATTGTGCGGGCAGATTTCCTAACCGACGCAAGTTGTTCTTTACGCCCAGCGGCCAACTGTTCCCGTTGAGGCTCCAGAGCTTTCGGCAACGGTCTCATCGGTTGCTGTAAATCTTCAACGATAACCTGCATCTTTTCGTCCGAAAGATTGATCTTTGCCGCGTTCTGCCGTGACAGTCGCCAGTAAGATGAGTACACAGTGGGATTAAAGTCGTATCCCTCAGCCTCCAAAAGGGCTACCAGGACCTCAATGTTCGCCTTGGCGCGATGCATGGTTTCGAAGCAAACGGCCAGAGCGTCCGCAGCAACCGGGTCCGACCAAACAGCATCGCCCAACGCCGCCAGTTCGGTCCACACGTCGCGGAACTCTCCAGCCACGTATCGGTTGTAAAGCGGCAGGGAACCTGCGGCATCCTGCAACGCCCGGATCCGCTCCGAATGATCGCTAGGCCAAGGCTGGGTTATGAATTTGGAACGCTGTTCCCTTTCGGCCATTACATTTCCATTTTAATGAAACCGCGGGGACCCGTTAACGGGACCGAATCCCGGATATTTCGACTGTTCGGCATCCGTTATGCACATTTCGCACATATTCTGACCGGCGGCTAACGCCCACTTGATCGGACCGCGTTGGGATACGCGAAGGACGCAAGCTGGCTGGTTTGGTCAAAGGAATAGCTGGTCAAGCTGGTCATAACGCCTGCCCGGTTGTCGGTCACGGATTGCAGCACGATGGCCGCCGGATGCAGGTCGATGGTGTGCCAGGGCTCGACGCGGCCGCGCTCCCACGCGCCGTTGCGATACCACGCGCGAAACCACAGCGGAGCCGTGACGCGTCCGAACTCCAGGTGTTCCGGCCTGAGATCGAGCTCCGGCGGAGGCGCCGCCGCCCCACCGGCAAAATCAATGTCTATATTTGATTCCGTTATGGCTCCCATTTATCTAGCGTACTCTAGTCCGGAGCGCAGCTGGCGTCGCTGCTGCTCGGGTGGAGGCGATGTCTTCGGCATCTCCACGCGTGTGCGTGAGTGTGTCATTGCGTAGACGAAGTAGATGCCGGTGCGGATACCGATACAGCGATCGTTACCCCGGACTGGCTAAACGCGCTGCCAACCTGGATCGCGATGGGGACTGCGGGGCCAGACGTCACGACTGAGGGAATCGGCACATTGATTTGCAGTAGGCCCGCGACCTCCCCGGATGCACCGCCTGCGTATTGTAATTGAGCCCCGCTAACCGTCTGACCGCCAATGGTAACGCTGACGGGGAGCTTCGGCTGGGGCAGCGGCGCCGTTCCAGGCTTGCCATCGACTCCAGGAGGCGAGGTTTGGCCTCCGCCGGTCGCGTAGAGCGAAACGATGCTACCTATCGGAGCAGGAGCAGACGCCGAGTTGATCGACCCGTTCGAATTCACGGCGGCGGCTTGTCCCTTGCCAGTGGAGTCGAACGTGAAGAGGCCCGGAGCTGATTCCGCCAGGGCAACCGTGACCGGAGCGGAGGTCTGGCCCTGGTACGTCACCGTCACCTGCGCGCTCAGGCCGCCGACTTCGTAGGGCACGACTGCGGCAACCTGACTCGCGGAAGTATAGATGAGGGGCGCGAAGATGCCGTTGAACTCAACCGTGGTGCCGGAGAGCTGGAGGTCGTAGAGACCGTCGCTCCCCACTTGGGCGGAGAGGAGCTGCGCCGGCCCGAGTCCTGCGCCGATGAGGACTACGATCTCGCCGGGGGAGACGGAGCCGGGGAGGTTGCTGGCGGCGTTAACGACTGACGTGACGGACAAGGAACCGGCGGGTGTCAAGACACGAATCCTGTTGTTGTTCGTGTCCGCGATGTACACTTTCCCGCTGGGGTCCACCGCGACTCCATAGGGGCCATTTAACGCGCCTGCGGTGGCCGGGCCATTGTCGCCGCCGAAGCCGGCCGAAGTCCCTGCAATCGTGGCTATCGTTCCGTTCGAAACTTTGCGAATGTGGGAATTGAGGGTATCCGCGATGTAGAGATTGCCGGCCGTGTCCACAGCGATCCCGTAGGGTTGGTTCAAAGAGGCGCTAGCGGCGGGACCGTTGTCGCCGAAGAAGCCTTGCTCCCCGTTCCCCGCCACCGTTGTGATCACCCCATTCGACACTTTGCGAATTCGGTTATTGAGGGTGTCAGCAACGTACAGGTTGCTCTCGCGGTCGAAGGCTACGCCAAAGGGCCCGGCCAACTGAGCACTGGTGGCGGGGCCATTGTCACCGCTAAACCCCAACGATCCGTTCCCGGCCACGGTGGTAATCACGCCATTCGAGACCTTGCGGACGCGGTTGTTCCCAGTGTCCGCGATATACAGGTTGCCAGACGAGTCCGCGGCAACTCCCGCCGGATTGAACATTTCGGCGCTGGTGGCGGGTCCACCGTCCCCTACGAAGCCGTCGTTCCCGTTTCCCGCGACCGTGGTGATAACGCCATTCGACACTTCGCGGATACATTCGTTGAGGGTGTCTGCAATGAACAGGCCGCCAGCCGCCTCCACGGCCACCCCCACTGGGTTCAGGTCGGCCTCGGTGGCAGGACCGCTGCCGCAGCCGAAGCCACCGGTTCCACTTCCCGCTACGGTTGTGATCACGCCGCTCGAAACCTCGTGAATCAGGCCGCCATGCGTACCTGACACGACATATAAGTCTGAGAACAGAACGTTACCAGCAGAATCCGCAGCGACGCCGTAGAGCGTAGCGAGTGAGGCGCCAGCCGCAGGGCCGCCCTCGCCGTTGAAACAACACGTCCCGTTACCAGCAACAGTGGTGATCGTCCCATTTGACACTTCGCGAATTCGGTTGTCACCGGAGTCCGCGATGTACAGGTTGCCGCTTGAGCCAACGGCGACACCCAAGACGTTATTGAGTTCACCGCTCGTGGCGGGTCCGTCATCACCCAAGGAAGTCCCTCCGCCCGCGACAGTAGTGATGACCCCGTTCGAGACCTGGCGGATGCGAGGGTCGTAGAAATCCGATATGAAGAGGTTGCCGGCCGGGTCCACGGCGATCTCAGAGGGGTTCACCAATTGGGCGCTGGTGGCTGGGCCTCCGTCGCCGCCGCCGCCTTCCGTGCCGTTCCCCGCAACAGTCGTAATCACGCCGTTTGAGACCTTGCGGATGCGGTAGTTGCCAGGGTCCGCAATGTAAAGATTGCCACTCGCGTCCACAGCGAGGCCTTCGGGAAAGATAAATTGGGCATTCGTGGCCGGACCTCCGTCGCCGCTGAACCCTTGCGTTCCATTCCCGGCTACAGTGGTGATCAGGCCGTTTGAGACTTTGTGGACGGTGATATGAAAATCGTCTGAGATATAAAGGTTTCCCGCGGAATCGACGGCAAGGGCGGTGGGAGTCATGTGAGCATTCGTAGCCAGTCCGCTGGATCCGTCGGAGCCCGGGAAGACTCCGTTGCCCGCGACTGTGTTGATGATTCCGGTCGTCGAGACCTTGCGGACCGTGTCGTTCTCGATGTCCCCGATGTAGAGTGCGCCGGTGGCGTCCACGGCCAGGCTGGAGGGGTAACCCAAGAGTGCGCTGGCGGCTGGGCCTCCGTCGCCGCTACTACCTGGAGTTCCGTTTCCCGCTACGACTGTCACGATTCCCGTTCGGGCATCCACACGAAACACAGCCCGGTTAGAGGCGCTCGCCACAAAAACATTGCCTGACGAGTCCACAGCCACCGCGCTAATACCACCCAAGCTGACGGACGTGCCCGGTACGTTCACTGGAAGGCCAGGAAGGCCGCCGCCGGCGAAGGTGTTGATGGTGTAGCTCTGGCCGAAGGTAAGACATGAGAACGAAAAAGCGAAAAGCGCAAGAAGCCGCAGGCTAATCCGAATCGATTTCATGAGCTTTTAGTAGTGTGTCATAGCGTAGACGATATAGTTGATGCCGGTGCGGATGCCGACCCAGGCGAGAAGCCATAGAGGGCCGTAAGGCGTCCGAACTCCGGGTGTTCCGGCCTGAGATCGAGGCCCGGCGGAGGCGCCGTGGCCGCACCTGCCACTAGATCCGCGACAGCTTATTGAGACCGTTAAAGGCCGCGGCCTTGTAGCATTCGGCCAAAGTCGGGTAGTTGAACACGGTCTCGAGGAAATAGTCCACCTTGCCGCCGAGAATCATGACCGCCTGGCCGATGTGGATCAATTCGGCCGCGCCTTCGCCGATGATGTGGACTCCCAGCAGCTCGCGTGTCTCCCGGTGGAAGATCAGCTTGAGGCGTCCGGTGGTGTCGCCGCGGATCTGCCCGCGCGCGATTTCCCGGTAATACGCTACGCCGACCTCGTAGGGAGCGTCCTCCTCGGTGAGTTGCTCTTCCGTCTTCCCGATGAAGGAGATTTCCGGAATCGTATAGATTCCATAGGGATACGTGGCCGGATTGGACTGTGCCGGGACGTTATAGGCGCGCGCCGCCGCGATGCGCCCCTGCTCCATCGAAACCGAGGCAAGGCTGGGGAACCCGATCACGTCGCCAACCGCGAAGATGTGCGGCTGTTTGGTGCGGTAATCCGCGTCCACCTGGATGCGCCCGCGCGAATCGGCCTCCAGGCCGGCCGCGGCCAGGTTCATCTCATCCACGTTGCCTTGCCGCCCCACGGCGTAGAGCAACGCGTCGCCCACGATCTTCTTCTTGCTCTGCAAGCAGGCCACCACGGCCCCTTCGGGAGTCTCCTCCACGCTCGAAGACTTCCTCGTTCAAACGCATGGTGACGCGGTTGTCGCGCAAGTGATAGGAAAGCGCCTCCACCATCTCGGAATCGGCGAATTCCAGAAGCCGGGGCCGTTTCTCCACTAAAATCACGCGTACGCCCAGGACCGCGAACATGCAGGCGTATTCGACGCCGATCACGCCGCCGCCCACCACGATCATCGTCTTGGGGATGTCGGGCATCTGTAGGATCTGGTCGCTATTAAGGATGTTGCGGCCATTGATGGCTACTTTTGGCGAAACCGCGGGCTTCGTGCCCGTCGCGATCACGATGGTTCCCGCGCTGTACACGTTAGCGCCGCGGGAACCTTCCACGCGGATCGTGTGCGGATCGACGAAGCTGGCGCACCCGAACAACATCTCGATGTTGTTGCGCCCAAGCTGCGACAGCGTCACGTCGATCTCGGTCTTGATCACGTGCTGCACCCGGAACACCAGATCCGCCATGCAGATCTTTTCCTTCACCCGGTAGTTCACGCCATAAATATCCTGGTATTGGTAACCGGACAGGTGTAAGACCGCCTCGCGCATGGTCTTGGAAGGAATGGTTCCGGTATTCACCGAAGTGCCGCCCACCACCTCGCGTTGTTCCACAACCGCGACGCGATGGCCGCATTTCGACGCCTGAATCGCCGCCCTCTGGCCCGCCGGACCGGAGCCGAGGACGATCATGTCAAAGGTCAGCATCCTTTTGCAAGTATAGTCGGTGAGGAGTGCGGGAAAATAAAAAAGCCGGTGAGTACTCGGAGGAAGATACTCACCGGCCGGCTCACCACTACCGCGAGGTCGTAGCTCGCCGAACTTTTGGGGGACTCACCGGGCAGTCGGCAAATCGCTCCCTAGAGAAAGAGACGCGTTGAACCTTGGAAGGTTCCACAACTGGACGATTCCATACTAGCACCGGACCAAGCCCGTGTACAGTGCCGGAAGCACCTGGATTAAAGAAATGTTACCCGGAGAGCGTGACTCCGGATCGTCAGTCCCTGGTGCTCCAGTACCAACCGTTCTATTTTGTTGCAGTTCCATCTGGTCACTGTCCCAGCTTGGCGTTCAACGCCGCCGCCAGCCGAAAGCCGGCTTTGGCCAACTGAACCCGCGCGATGCGCCGGGCGTTCTCCTCGTAGCCGTTCGGAAGGGGCAGCGGATGCTCGCGCGATCCGGTTTCCGGCCCGAAGGTGTAAACTTCGCGCTTGGCAAGATCGAAGCCCTCGTCAACCCACTTCTTGGGGTCCCTCGAAAGACGCGGCTGCGGGCCGTTCCCCTTGACGAACTCGGTTGTAATCTCAGCGGCATAGCGATTCACGTACGCGTCAGTTGTTTCGGACCCGGCCAAGTCGTCCCAGAGGGCATGCAGGTTCCGGCCGGGCGTCACATAGACCAGGTTGCCGCCCTGGTCGCCCTTGGGCTGCGATTTCGTGAACCGGCTGGCGCAATGCAGGGGTTGGTGCACATCGCCGGTCAGGTGAACCAGCCAGGGCAGGTCATATGCGCTCAGATTGGCTTCCTTGAGAATCCGCCGCAGTTCGATGAGGGCGTTGGGCGACGGCGCGGGCTCGAGCGCGGTTCCGTCCGGCGAAAACGGGATGTCAATATAGTGCCAGTTGGTGTGCCGCGCCATACTTAGAAACCCCAGGCTCGCGAATCCAGGCAGCAGCGGCGTGGGCTGGGCATTCGCACGGGTATCGTCGTAGAAGCGATTGTCGCCCCTGATCGTGTCCGGCCACACCGAGGCCGCCAGAAACGCGTCTCGTCCGATGAGAGCGTTGAAGTCGGGATGTTGGCTGAGTAATTCATCCACTCGGGCCCGGGCCTTGGGGTTCAAACGATCATAGGCGATGGCGCAGACGATTCGATGGCCCGTCGCGTTCCATGCCTGAAGAGGGGCTTGAAGCGGCAGCGCCAGTAAAAGGAGTGCCAACCGGAAACGATGCATGTTACTCGACCCCCAATTTGATCAACTGCTCGGCGTGACGGAGCGCTTCCGGAGTGACCGCAAATGTTTCGTGATACCTCGCCCCTCTGATCTATATTGATGCTCCTTACAGTAGCGCTCATGTCAAGGATGTTCGCGAATTACTCGCCACAGACGGATTGGATCAATTTTCAGTCGGGACCCGTAGCGCGCGATCAACAACAAAGTGTTTGATCGGAGCTACCCGAGGCTCGAAGCCGAAGCCCAAGCTCCTCACGGATTGTAGTGAATATGACGGCAGGTCCGTCATCATTTGAATCAAGACGTGCGCCGAAGCCGGATGCCTGTGTGGCGTAATGCAAAGTGAACTCAAAAGTACCGTCAGTCTGCGTCATATCTATTACCGGTCGGTCCAGTTGGATAGCTGGGTTCGACAAGGCAGCCGCCAACGCACCCAAGCCGACATGGTGGACCTCCATCCCGTTCCGCGTCGGCCTCACACCGACTTCGCCGGCATAGCTGCTATCGCTCGCTGGCTTGATTTTGAGTCCTTTGGCGTCTACAACCAGAGCGTACACGGGCGCAGCTCTATTCTCCGTGTGTATGAGCAGCTGGAATCGTTTTGCCAAGAGCTGCTGGAGCATGAGCTTGAGCTTAGGCTCGGGCTCGGCAGCCGATGCTTTTGCGGATATCGTGAACCTGTCCTTTACGATCCAATCTGGGCCGAGAATCGGCACGGACGGAGGGAGTTCGTAGGCCGTAGCGATACACTGGCGTAACGTCACGTATGATCCGGTGAATCGATCAGCGCTGAACCGGGAAGCGACAGCGTATCGTCCGTCAGTGGGAACCTCTGCAACTCGGATCGAGGCTACTTCAAATTCCGGCTCGGATGAGCCTGAAGCCGACTGCGCAAAGCATAAAGAGCCCGGAAGACCAGCCGCAATACTAACGGACAAAAAGAAAAACGCGGGCATAAACTCGACTGAACCCGCGCCTGACGTAAGCGGCATACACCGTTTCCTGCTTGAGCAAAATAATATCACAGTCTAGCGAACCGCGTCGGGCCGGGCGGGGGCCCAGTCTCAGCGCCAGTAAAAGGAGTGCGAACCGGAAACGATGCATGTCACTCGACCCCCAATTTGATCAACTGCTCGGCGTGGCGGAGCGCTTCCGGAGTCACGCGTTCCCCGGAGAGCATGCGCCCGATCTCGCGCGTGCGTGCCTCCGGCGTCAGCTCCTCCACGGCGGCGGTGGTGCGGCCCTTGACGGTGTGTTTCTCGACGGTATAGTGGTGATCGGCGAAGCCGGCGATCTGCGGCAGGTGCGTTACACAGATGACCTGGCTCCCGCGCGATAGCTTCTTCAGCCGCCGGCCCACGGCCTCCGCCGCGCTGCCGCCCACGCCCGCATCGATTTCGTCGAAGACCAGGGTGAGAGGCGCGGCGCTTTCCGGCGCGCCGCCTTCCTGGGCTGAAGTCCTCCGCGGGCCGGCACAGGTTTTTAGGGCCAGCGCCACTCGCGACAATTCCCCGCCCGAAGCAATCTTCTCGAGCGGCTTCGGCTCCTCGCCCGGATTGGGCGAGATTAACACGCGAACCGCGTCGGAGCCGTGTTCGGACCAGCCCCCGCTTGACCCATGCGTGTCGACGGAAATCTCGACGCGGGTCTTCTCCATGGCCAGGGCGGCGAGTTCTCGTTCCACGCGCCGAGCTAAACGGCCCGCCGCCTCGCTCCTCTTCGTGGAGAGCAGGGTGGCTGTCGATGCATAGGCCGCCGCGGCTTGGGCGATATCCTTTTCGAGCGTTTGACAGTGCTCGCTCGAGGTCTCCACCGCGGCGAGATCGGTCTTCACCCGATCGAGAAACGCGAGAAGGTTCTCAATCGTCGCCCCGGTCGTTGCTCCGTATTTGCGCTTCAGCTTTTCGAGAGCGGCCAGCCGCGCTTCCACTTCCTCCAGACGCTGGGGATCGGCTTCGAGCGCACCCAGGTAATGCCTCAGGGCGTGCGCGGCCTCTTCCACTCCGATGCTGGCCGGCTGGAGCGCCGCGATCACCTCCGCAATGCTTGGATCGATACGCGCCACTTCATCCAGGCGCTTCGCCGCCGTGCCAAGCTGCGCCAGCGCGCTGTGCGCATCCTCGTATAGCGCCGCGTAGGCGGCTCCCGCGGATTCCTGAAGGCGGACCACGTTGCGCCGCACGCGCCGCTCGCTTTCGAGCTCGGCATCCTCGCCCGGCTTAGGCGCGACGGCCTCGATCTCCTTGCACTGGAACGCCCACAAATCCGCCAGCCGCAGCTTTTCCTGCGAGGTGCGATCCAGTTCCTCAAGCTCCGCCGAGAGCGAGCGCCATTGCCGGTACCGCGCCGCAACCTCGCGAGCCAACTCCTCCGCGCCCGCGAAGGCGTCCAGCATGTCGCGCTGCACGGCCGGGGAGAAGAGCTGCTGCTGATCGTGCTGGCCGTGAATATCGCCCAAAAACGGAGCCAGATCCCGCAGCAGGGCCGCGGTGGCGGGACGATTTCCCACCAGCGCGCGGGATTTGCCGCTGGATTGAATCTCGCGCTCGACTAGCAGCTCGCCGTCCTCCGGCTCCACTCCGGCCTGTTCGAGAAGCGCGAGGAGCTCGGGCGAGGAGGGGATCTCAAAGACGCCCGACACGCGAGCGCGATCCGCGCCGCCGCGCACCATTTCGGCCGAGGAACGCCCCCCCAACAGCAGTCCCAGCGCGTCCACCACGATGGATTTGCCGCTTCCGGTTTCTCCGGTCAGCAGGTTGAGGCCGGGGTGGAAGCGCACGCGCACGCGTTCGATGACGGCGTAGTTTTCCACCACCAGCTCAACCAGCATTATTCTGCAGCCTTGTGGAGCAGGCCTTCGGCCTGCTCAGGGCAGGTCGGAGACCTGCCCCACAGTTCAACCGGCATTGCCCATGATTATAGGGGACGGGGCTGCCACGCCGCCCAAAACATTCTTTATCTCTTTTGTTTCCAGCTCGGGTCGTCTACAATGAAAGCGGGGATGGTAGCGCCACACGTAACCGCACTCTGGCTGCAAATAAATTTTTGGGACCTCGCGAACTCATCCGACGTTGTTCCGAACGTCGTTTTGGGCTTGCTGGCTTTGGCCTCTATTTTTTCGTGGACCGTGATCCTCTCCAAGGGGTTTATGCTGCGCGGGGCGCGGAACGCCAACCGCAAGTTTCTGCGCGCGTTTCGCAAGGCCACGCGCCTGGATGCCGTGGCCGCGGCCACCGAGCAATACCGCGCCGCGCCCCTGGTGGGCGTCTTCGATTTCGGCTATAGCGAGGTGTGCCGCCAGATGGCCGCCCGGTCCAAGATCAACAATCAGGCCGCGCTGGAACGGACCCTGCAACTGGGCGTCAGCGAAGAGATTTCGCGTCTGGAACGCAACATGAGCTGGCTGGCCACCATCGCCTCGGTGAGCCCGTTCGTCGGTCTGTTCGGCACGGTGCTGGGGATCATCGACGCGTTTTCGGGGCTGGGCCTGGCGGGCACCCCCAGTGTGCGGGCCGTTGGGCCGGGCATTGCGAAGGCGCTGATCGCGACGGCCATGGGCTTGTTCGCCGCTATCCCGGCCAGCATTTTCTACAATCACTTCGGCAGCCGGATTCGGGAGATCGGCGCGCGCATGGAGGATTTTTCACTCGAGTTTCTCAATCTCACGGAACGAAATCTCGAGGAATGAGCATCATAGAGATATAGGATCTGGAGAGATATGGCGTTTTCCGCTGGTAACGGCAGCACTCGGCGTGGGTGGAGTCCTCGCGGGCGCCGTTCCGTCTCGGTCGGGACGCTCTCGGAGATGAACGTCGTCCCGTTGGTGGACGTCGTCTTAGTACTGCTGATCATCTTCATGATAACGGCGCACGTGATGGAATCCGGCCTGGATATCGACGTGCCCGCTGTAAAGGAAGTCAAGGAGACTACCGAAGATCTTCCTCGGGTGCAAATCACGCAGAGCGGGAGCATCTACCTGAACGATAAGCCGATCAACATCAACCTGCTGGGTACGGAGATCGAAAAGAACTTCAAGGGCCAGAAATCCGTCTACGTGGTCGCGGACAGGCGGGGCCACGTGGAGCAGTTCGTGTTGGTGGCGAACGCCCTGGCCCAGGCGCACTTCAAGGTCGAAGTTGTGACCAAGCTCCAGGAATTGCAGAAACCGTGACCGCTGACAACGGCATTCTTGTGCATCCAGAGATGGCCCAGTCCGAGCCGCTGCGCGGGGCGTTCCTGGCGGCGCTGGCGATGCATGCGGCGCTGGTGGGCGGGATGATCTTTTCGGGCTGGCTGGCGGCGCACAGGAACATGTTCGGCGCTCCCGACGCGGGGGGCGCATCGGTTGCCATCGAAGCGGTGAATTCAATTCCGCTTCCGCACCAGGGTCCGCAGAATCCCCTGGCAAGCGATACCGACTCCCAGGTTCCGCAAGCTCCAACCAAACCGGTGGAGCGCGTCAAGGAGGAGAAGCCTCCGCCGGACGCGATCGCTCTCAAGAGCCGCACGGCCAAGAAGACTCCGGCCGAGGTGGCCAGCGAGAAGAACAAATTCCGTCCGTTCTCGAAAATCGATCCGTATCAGGTGTACAGCAAGTCGGCGCCGGCGGTGTCGAATCCGGCGTTTTCCGCGAAGGGGGCGGGCAATGTGAGCCCCGGCGCCAACAGCACCCTCGGGAATCACTGCCCGGCTTACTCCGCGCAGATCCAGCAACTGGTGGCCTCGCATTGGAACACCGGCAGCGTGGACGCCTCGATTCGCACTGCGCCGACGGTCATTGCTACCTTTGATCTGGCGGGCGACGGCGCGGTCCGCAACGTGCATATTCTTCAGGGCAGCGGTGTCGCTCCCTTGGACTCTTCGGTTGAACGCGCGATCCTGGATGTGAGCCCGTTCCCTAGGATTCCGGCCGACTGCGGCCGCGACCATGCCTCGGTGGAATTCTGGTTCGAGTTGAAACGATGAAAATAAAAACCACTCTCGTGCTCCTTACTTTGCTGCTCGCGGCCGGTGCGCTATTGCTGACCGGGCAGGACGCGGATATCCGGGGCGTCATCACCAACGGCGAAATGCTGAAGCTGGCGGTTCCCGATCTCCGCGGCGCGGGTGACGCTCAGAAATTCATGCAAACCTTCAATGACACGCTGTGGAACGAGCTGGACGGCGGAGGCGTGCTGAAGCTGGTGGCCAAGAGCGTGTATCCGCTGAATGTGCCGCAGCGGCCCGAGGACTTCGTTCCGCCTAACGCCCGCGGCCAAAGCAACGGCATATGGCTCACCGACTGGTCCGGGTCTCCGGTGAACGCGAACGATCTCGCGTTCGGCTACACAGCCGTGCAGGCGGGGCTTCTGGTGCTCTACGGCAATCTCTACAATCTCAGCCAAGCCACGCCCGCCACCGCGCAGTTGTTCCGCCATACTTACACAGGATCGCTCGACGAGGCCGGCGCCAAGAAAGTCGCGCGCGAGTTCGCGGCCGACATCCTGGCGCAGTTCGGAGGCAAGAGTCTTTCCGGCACCAGGATTTATTTCGTCTCCGACCGCACCGGGCCGCGCACGATGACCGACGGGACCAAGGTGGGTGTGAAGGAGATCTGGTCCATGGATTACGACGGCTCCAACCAGACTCAGCTTACCTCTTACAAGAGCCTGTCGATGACCCCCGCGGTTTCCGCCGACGGAACGAAGTTCGCGTTCACCAGCTATCCCCAGCAAGAGAGGAACGGGCACTTGGTGGACGGGAATCCTCAAATCATCATCCATTCCGTCGACCCCAACCGCAAGCTGAGTTTTTACAATCCCGTTTCCTCGATGGTCGCCACGCCTGAATTTACGCCCGACGGCCAGCACGTGTTGTTCGGCACGAAGATCGGCAACGATAAGGACGAGAAGATCTATATCGCGAATCTTCAAGGCGGCGATCTGAACGCAATCTCGCATGTCTCCGCCATTGAGGAGGAGCCCAAGGTCAATCCGAAAAACGGCAGCCAGATCGCGTATATCTCCGGCCGCACGGGCCATCCGCAGCTCTGGCTCATGGGCATCGATGGAGGCAACGCGGAGATGCTCACCACCGGAGAGGGCGAGGTTTCCAATCCTTCCTGGCGGCCGGATGGGCAGTGGATCGCTTTTTCCTGGACTCGCGGCTATGAAATCGGGCAGTTCAACGTCTTCATCATGGATATTGCCACGCGCAAGTACATTCAACTGACTCACAACACCGGCGCGAGTGAGAATCCGACTTGGGCGCCGGACGGCTTGCACATCGTATTTACCTCCAAGCGCGGGAGGTCTACCCAGATTTTCACGATGCTGGCGGACGGCACCCACGTGCAGCAATTGACCACCCAGGGAAATAACTTCCAACCTGTATGGGCGAAAGGGATAAACTAAAGTGGTTTGAGGCACAATGGTTTGACCCATTGATGTGAAGCAACCGAGGAGGCCAGGACAAAAGGATGCGAATGAACAAGAGAACACTGAATGCAGCGGTGTTCGCCGCGATGTTGTTGCTCGCGACCGCTGGCTGTAAGAAGAAGGCGCCAGCTCCACCGCCGCCGCCCCCGCCGGCGCCCACCAAGGAAGTGGCGCCGCCCCCACCCCCGCCCCCGCCTAAGCCGCAGGCAGCGCGGATCAACAGCTTCACGGCTGAGCCGCAGACCATTCAGCGCGGCCAGTCGGCTACGTTGAGCTGGTCGGTGGCCAACGCCACCGATATTTCGATCGATCAGGGACTGGGCGCCATCGCCGCCAACGGCACGCGGCAGGTGTTTCCGGCCAACACCATCACCTACACGCTCACCGCCAGAAGCGGCGGCGGCGCCGATATGCGTTCGGTAACCGTGAATGTGACAGTGTCGGCTGCTCCGCCGCCTCCTCCACCTCCGCCTCCGCCCAAGATCTCCGGCGCGGAGATGCTGAGCCAGGAGGCCCAGGACGCCTATTTCGACTATGACAAGAGCGATCTTCGCGACGACGCCCGTACGTCGCTGACCCGCGACGCGGACCTGCTCAAGCGCATCTTCGCGGCCGATCCCAATTTCAGCGTGGTCATCGAGGGACATTGCGATGAACGCGGCTCGGCCGAATACAATCTCGGGCTGGGCGACCGGCGCGCCACCTCCGCCAAGGATTTTCTGGTGGGACTGGGCATACCGGAAGGCCGGATCCGCGTAATCAGCTACGGTAAGGAGCGCCCGGTGTGCACCGAAGCGAGCGAGGAATGCTATCAACGCAACCGCCACGCGCATCTGGCGCCGGCGCAGTAAAACGAATGCTTAGTGGCGCAGACGATCGCTTTTTGTCGTCTGCGTTGTCCGCGATAAGGCAGGCCACGAACGGCGATGGCCTGCCCCACGCCGGTTATTTGGATTGAAGTATCGAAGTAGACGTATAGGAGGTAAAGATAACATGCGAAACACTGTTCGCCTGCTGGTGCTGGCGCTGGTAGCCGGTCCAGCCTTAACCCCGGCCCAGAAGAAGGACGACTTTTTGCAAATTCAGCGGGACGTGGCGACGCTTGACGAGGACGTCAAGGCGCTGCAGAAATCGCAGAAATCGCAAGACGACAAGATGGATGCGATGAAGCAACTGGTGCAACAGGCGGTGACCGCTTCAAACCAGGTCACCCAGGACATGGCAGCCTTGCAGCGCAACCTGACCGCCAGCCTGACCGCCACTCTGAACGATCAGCAGGGCAAGATTTCGCTGGCGGTGGCTCCGTTGGGCACGCAGATGGATGCGCTGGCGCAGAGCGTGAGCGCATTGACTCAAACACTCAGCCAGATGAACGGACGAATGGGGTCGATGGACAACAGGCTGAAAGATCTCTCCGACAAGGTGAGCATTATGAATCAGCCCGCATCCCCGCCGCCCGCGGCGGTAGCCACACCCTCCAATGATCCCAATGCGCCTCCTCCGGGTATCACGCGGCTAGGCCTTTGGACGGACGCGCAGAAAGACTATTCCAGCGGCAACGATGAATACGCGCTGAAGGAATTTGCGGATTACATCAAGTACTTCCACGACGATGCGGACGCTCCCCAGGCCGGATATCTCATCGGCATGGTGTATGCGCGCCAAAAGGACTATGAGTCGGCCGTGGAGGCGTTCCAGAAGGTGATCGACACTTGGCCCGCCAACAATAAAGCTCAAGACGCTCTGTACCAGAAAGCCAAGGCGCTGGCCGCGGGCGGGCACAAGGCCGACGCCGCCGCCGCGTACAAAGAGTTCCTCACGTCCTATCCGGCCAACGATTACGCACCCCAGGCGAGAACGGAGCTGAGCAAGTTGCAGGTTTCTCCGGTTAATCGGAACAACAGCAAAGGCAAGGGTCCGGCGGCCAAATAAGCCCGCCCGCGGCCATGGGAATTTGGTATAGTCCTCACATGCGCAGGACCCTTCTGGTACGTCTTTTTGCCGGCTTCTTTGTTTTCGCGGGCGCGTGGGTGGCGTACATGCAAACCCGCGTCCGTGACATGTCCCGCCAGAACAAGACCCGCGACGATATCTCCAAGATGCTCCAAACCGATTCTGGTTGGGGCGCCACAGGCATGGGGATGAATTCCCTGGACCGCATGATTGCAGAATTAAAGTCCGCGGAATTGAAATAGTGCGTCAGGTCGAAATCGTCCAGCCCAGCCAGGACATCAAAATTGTTGAAGCGCCCATTCCGATTCCCGGTCCGGGCGAGGTCCTGATCAAGGTCCAGGCCGCGGGCGTGAATCGCGCCGATCTGCTTCAGCGCGCCGGGCGCTACGCGCTTCGTCCCGGTGTCTCGCCAATTCTTGGATTAGAAGTGGCCGGGACGATTGAGGCGCTCGGAGACGCATTGCGCCCAGGAGTCGGCCGCTGGAACGTTGGGGATCGAGTCTGCGCCTTGCTCACCGGCGGCGGCTATGCCGACTACGCGGTAACGCCCGCGGAGCAGTGCCTGCCCTTCCCTCACGGGCTCGATGCAATCCTGGCGGGATCGCTGCCCGAGACGTTCTTCACTGTATGGCTCAACGTCTTCGACTTGGGCGGGCTCAAGCCCGGCGAGACGCTGCTGGTGCATGGCGGATCGAGCGGCATCGGCGTCACCGCCATCCAGATCGCCAAGGCGCTCGGCTCGCGCGTCTTCGTCACCGCCGGATCGGAGGAAAAGTGCGAGGCCTGCCGTAAGCTGGGCGCGGATCTGGCGATCGACTATCGAACCTCGGACTTCGAGCGGGAAGCGGGCAACGTGGACGTAATTCTGGACATGGTCGGCGGAAGCTACACCATCCGGAATTTGCGCGCGCTCGCGCCGGGCGGGAGGTTGGTCTACATCAACTTCATGGAGTCGAGCAAGGCCGAGATCGATCTGTCGCTCATCCTGGGCCGGCAGCTTACCATCACCGGCTCCGGCTTGCGTCCGCAGACCGTCGAGCGCAAAGCGAAAATCGCGCGAGATCTGGAAGAGCGGGTCTGGCCGCTGATTTCCAGCGGCAAAATTCGCCCCGTACTCGATAGCATCTACCTGCTCGAAAGCGCCGCCGAAGCGCACCGCCGCATGGAGTCCAGCCAGCACATCGGCAAGATCATGCTTCAGGTAAGCTGAAGTTCGTAATCGTTAGCGCTCTCTGTGCTCCTCCCGCGGAGCCCTTTGGCCCTTTCGAGCCGCTTCGCGTTCCGCGGGTGAGCGCTCTTGCAGCTTATGCTCCTCGGCCGGACGACGCGCTCCCTCCACGGGACGCCGGATGCCTTCGTAGGGATGCACGTAGGCGCCCCGGTTGGCCCAGGTGCGGCCCCACGGACGGTCGTTGATAAACACCCCGTGCCCACCCCAATCGAAGCGGCCCGCGCCCCAGCCCCAGGGCCGGAAAAATGCGCCAATGGTAATTCCGTAGCGGAAGCCGATTGCGCCGCCGATCGCGAATCCCGGACGCGGCGCAAAGAACACGATCGCCGGATCGTAGTACGGCACGGGTATGAAAGCCGGATTGACCGGCATGATGGTGATGTAGGGGCCGCCGCCGCCCACCACGATCTGCCCGTTGCTTCTGAGATAGCCGAAATCCCGGGCCTTCCTGCGCTCCCGCTGGATCGCGTCCATCACCTCGGGCTGCTGCGCCAGGAAGGCGTTGCCGATCTGCGTGGTCCAGTTCATATCCGCGCTCATCATCTCCAGAACCGACGGGAACGGCAGCAATGCCTGCACGCTCGGATCCCAGGGCAGTTGATCGGCCTGGATCGCGTTGGCCAAGGCTGCTCCGGTGAGGTAATGGTGCTGGTCCGCCCAACTCGCGGCAGGGGGAACCTGGTCCGGGTAAGTCGCGCCGGCGAGGATCTGCGCGATCAGCGGATCGGGATACAGCGAGATCCGCGCCACCAGTGAGTCGAGCTGCGCCGGCGGCAACAACGGCGGCGGAGCTTGGCCAAAGACGGGCGCGGCCGCCAGCGCCGCCAGCATCGCGGTTATTGCCTGAATCTTCATTGTGAATTGTCCTCCACTCATGGAGACGGCTCTCCCGGCGGCTTCGTTTCGGCGGCCGTCGAAACCTACGAAATCTTAATTGATAAGCGGCGACCGGGATAGCGCCGTTGTGTCCGAAGGTCCATTACTGCGGCGGGCGCCGGCGGACCAGGTCGTCGACCACGTTGATCAGGGCGTTCAGGCGCTCGTCCGTGTGTTTCTGAGCTTCGGTCAAGGCCTCTATTTTCTCGCCTATCCTGTCCACGCGGGCGTCCAGTTTCTCCACGTGGTCCGTCAGCAGCACTTGCGCTTTGAGCAGTTGCCGGTGCTCGTATTGGAATTGCTCATGGGCCTCCTGAATCTTCGCTTGGCGTTCTTCAAACTTCCCTTGGCGTTCTTCAAACTTCAGATCCCTCTCGTGGAAGGTGGCGTTGTCCTGGATCAGCAGATCCATCAGCCGCTCCATGCGATCCAGCCTGGAGTGCCCGTTTCCGCCGTTTGCGTTTTCCGGCATGGCTCCATTTTCGCACGATCCCGGCTTGGTCCAGGCTGGTTCCGCGGTCATGCTAGCTTGAAGGAACGTCCACGCCCTCTCATCCCGCAAAGCCGCTGTTGATCTTCGACGGCCGCTGCGGCTTTTGCCGCATTTGGATCGACTACTGGAAGAAGCTCACCGCGGACACCGTCGATTTCGCCCCCTCCCAGGAAGTCGCGGAACGGTTTCCCGAGATTCCGCACGAGGCGTTCGCGCAATCCGTCCAGCTTGTCCGGGTCGACGGAACCGTTGCCAGCGGGGCGCGCGCCGTCTTTGAAACGTTAGGACGCGAGCGATTGTACGAATCGTCGCGCCTGATCGCCGCCGCCTCGGAAGGCGCATACCGTTACATCGCGCGCCATCGGGACCTGTTCTACTGGCTCACCCGGCTCAGCTTTGGCACGCGCATCGAACCGGCCCGCTTCGCCAGGACGCAGTGGCTGTTCCTGCGCCTGCTGGCCGTGATCTACGCGATCGCGTTCGGATCCCTGGCGACGCAGATCGCCGGCCTGGTGGGCGCGCGCGGCATCTCCCCGGTTCACGATTATCTCGCGAGACTTACGGCCGCCTTCGGAGCCACATTGGGTACGGCGCGTTTCCTGGCCCTTCCCACCGTATTCTGGTGGAACTCCAGCGATGCAGCGTTGCGAATTCTCGCCTGGACCGGCGTGGCTCTGTCCGCGCTCCTGTTTTTCGGCGCGCCGCGGCGATGGGTCCGGTGGGTTCTGCTGCCGCTCTACATCCTGTACTTATCTCTCGACATGGCGGGACAGGAGTTTCTTTCGTTCCAATGGGACTCGCTGCTGCTGGAGGCTGGGTTTCTGGCGATCTTTTTCGGCAGCTCCGTCTCCGCCACGCGCGCTGTCGCCTGGCTGTACCGCTGTCTGGTGTTCCGCCTCTACTTTCTTTCGGGCTACGTCAAGCTGGGCAGCCACGACCCCGCCTGGGCGGGCTTCACCGCGCTGCGGTATCACTTTCACACTCAGCCCTTACCCACCGTAATCGCCTGGTATGCCGACAAGCTCCCGGACTGGTTTCAGCGCGGCTCCACGGCGGGCGTGCTTGGAATCGAGTTGTTCGTGCCGTTCCTGATTTTCACGCCACGGCGATGGCGGATGGCCGGCGCATGCGTCTTGCTGGGACTACAGGCGCTGATCTTCCTCACCGGCAACTACACCTTCTTCAATCTGCTGACCATGGCGTTGACCCTGTTTCTGTTCGACGATCAAGCGCTCGCGCCGCTGATCAAGCGCGATATTGCGGAGCGCCCCTCCACCAAGCGCGCGCGCATGGCCCTGGCGCTGCTTGCGGTCGTGATCCTGACTCTGGGAATCGCTCGCATGGGGGAAACAATCGCAGGCACGGTTCCGGAGCCGTTCGAAACCCTTGCGCGCGATCTCTCGCCGTTCCAGGTGGTCAATTCCTACGGCCTGTTCGCGGTCATGACCACCACCCGAGCCGAAATCGTTGTGGAGGGCTCGGACGACGGCGAAAACTGGAAGCCCTACGAATTCCGCTACAAGCCCGGCGATTTGTACCGCGCGCCGGGCTGGATCCAACCTTTTCAGCCGCGCCTGGATTGGCAGATGTGGTTCGCGGCGCTGGGGAGCTATCAGTCCAATCCCTGGTTTCCGGGGTTCATGCTGCGCCTGCTTCAAGGCTCGCCCGAAGTGCTGGGCCTGTTGGAGAGCAACCCTTTTCCGGGCCATCCGCCACGGTTCGTGCGCGCCCAACTGTTCGACTACTCCTTCACCGGCCGGGAAACCCACGCCCGGACCGGCGCATGGTGGAAGCGGGAGGCGCTCGGCATATACTTGCCTCCGGTGGGGGTTAAAGCCGCCTCCGAATCTCCTAACTAATAGTAAACAAGCAAGTTACTTCGCATTAAAAAGGTCAATACGCCTGTAACCTGTGCTATCCTTGAGCAAGTCTTATCATTTGTTCCCAAAGGGCTAGTTGGCCCATCCACGGGGAGTTTTGGGTGTTATGAAATCTGTAGCCAATCCAAACCGATCGAAGTCCGCCATCGCGATTTTGTCTCTCGCCGCACTGGCCGCGGGGGGCGCGTGGGCCCAAGCCGCCGCAGCCACGCAATCCATCGTCGGAACGGTGACCAAGGTTGACGCAGCCGCCCGTTCGCTGACCGTGAAGACCGACGCGGGCCAGGAATTCACGGTGAACCTGGAGGCCAAGGCGACCATCCGCCGCATCGCCGCGGGTGAAACCGACGTGTCCAAGGCGGCAGTGGTGCAGATTGGAGACATCTCCGTAAACGACCGGGTGCAGGCTCGCGGCAAGCAAGACGGTCAGACCATCGCGGCGATGACGATTTTTTTGATGTCGCGGAGCGATGTCACCAAGACCCAGGATGCGCAGCGCGCGGATTGGGACAAGCGCGGCGTCAGCGGATTGGTGACCGCGGTCGGCTCGGACTCGATCACCATCAGCACCCGCGCGTTGAACGGCGTCAAACCCATGGTGATCGCGCTTGCGCCCAACGCCGTGGTGCGGCGCTACGCTCCGGACTCGGTCAACTTCGCCGACGCGAAGGTTTCCACGCTGCCGGAAGTCAAGACCGGCGACGAGGTGCGCGCGCGCGGGGACAAGAGCCCGGATGGCGGCAAGATGACCGCCGAGGAGATTGTGGCCGGCACCTTCAAAACCATCGCCGGCGTGATTCTCTCCATCAATCTGCCGGCGAACGAAATGCAGGTGCGCGACGTGGACACCAAGAAGCCGCTGACGGTGAGAATCAATAAGGATTCGAGCGTCAAGAAGCTGCCACCCCAGGTGGCCCAGATGATCGCGTCCCGGCTGCACCCCAGCGAAGACGCGGATGCGACTAAGGGTGGGCGGGGCGGCGGCGGACGCGGCCAGGGCGGTGGCGGCGGTGGGTTCCGCGGAGGCGCCGACGTGAACCAGTTGCTCGATAGTAGTCCCACTATTTCTTTGGCCGACTTGAAAGCCGGTGACGCGATCGTGGTGTCCAGCACGGTCGGCGCGGCGGCCGACAAAGTTACCGCCATCAAGCTGCTGGCCGGCGTCGAGCCGATTCTGACCAAGCCCGGAACCCAGGAGATGTCTCTGGGCGGCTGGAGCCTGGGCAGCGGAGGCGGCGGCGCCGACTAGACCCCAATTTAAATAATCCAGTGATTAGGAACTCGATGAATCTTACAAAACGATATGTTCCGGTTGTCTGTCTGGCGCTGCTGCTTCCGGCGGCGCTGTGGGCGCAAACCACAGGATCTCTGCGCGGCCAGGTGACCGACCCTTCCGGCGCGGCCATCCCTAATGCCAGCGTCACGCTGACCGGCCCCAACAATAGCGTCAAGGTCGCGCAGACCGACAACGCCGGAAATTATACGGTGAACGCCTTGCCCGCCGGCCAGTATATGATGCGGGTCATGGCGCCCGGCTTTACGCTGTTTGAGAAGCCCGGCCTCGATCTGGCCGCGGGCCGCGCCACCACCCTCGACGTTCCGCTTTCGGTTCAGGTGGAGAAGCAGGAGATCACTGTAGCCGATACCCAGCAGATCGCCATCGATCCCGACAAGAACGCCGGCGCGCTGATTCTCAAGGGCGAAGACATCGACGCTCTTCCCGACGATCCCGACGATCTCCAGGCGGACTTGCTGGCTCTGGCCGGACCCGCCGCCGGACCCAACGGCGGCCAGATCTTCGTGGACGGGTTCAGCAACGGCCAGCTTCCCCCCAAGGACTCCATTCGCGAGATCCGCATCAACTCCAATCCTTTCTCCTCCGAATTCGACCAGTCCGGCTACGGACGAGTTGAAATCTTCACCAAGGCTGGCACGGACAAGACCCACGGCATGGTGCAGTTTAACTACGGCGACTCCATCTGGAACGCGCGCAATCCCTATGCGACCAACGAGCCCTACTACAACACCCAGAACCTGAATGCGAATCTGAGCGGGTCGCTCTTTAAGAAAATCTCTGTGTTCCTGGATTTTGAGCGGCGCGCCAACCAGAACTCGAGTTTGATCAACGCGCAGTTGATCACGCCCAGCAACCCGAGCCTCACGCGGTATCAGCAAAGCATCATCGCGCCCAACACGCTGTACCGCGTCAGCCCCCGCATTAGCTGGGCCGTGACGCCCAACTTCACGCTGGATGGCCGCTACAACTACAACGGCACCACCAGCAGCAACAACGGCGTCGGCGGAACAAACTTGCTCGACACGGCTAGCAGCAACCAGGTCACCAACCAGAACGTCGCCCTCACCGGAACCTGGATCGTGAATCCCTCCGCGATCAATGAGAGCCGCTTCCAGTGGCAGCACATCAACAGCACCCAGACCGGCGTCAATCCGGTGGTGAACATCTCCGTGGGTGGCGCCTTCACCACCGGAAGCAATTACCCTCTCCAGTACAACCACCAGAACAACCTGGAGTATCAGAACTACACATCGATTACGCACAAGACTCACTTCTTGAAGTTTGGCGCGCGGCTGCGCGAGGGCCTTCAGAACAACTACACCACCAATAACTTTCCTGGCCAGTTCAGTTGGCAGTCGGCCACTGCGTATACTAACTTTCTGCAAGGGATCGCGGCCAACCAGACCATACCCCAACTCTTTGCCGCCGGTTACGGACCCAATCAATATCTACAGGCAGGTCAACTTGCGGGGACGACTCCGCTGCTGGGCGTGAACCAGTTCGACGCCGGCCTGTTCATCCAGGACGATTGGAGGATTCTCCCCAACCTCACGGTGAGCCCCGGGCTGCGGTACGAGATTCAGAACAACATCGGCGATAAGGCCGATTTAGCTCCGCGCATCGGACTGGCCTGGGGCATCGGCCCTGGAAAAGGGCGCAACAAGACTCCCAACACCGTCCTCCGGCTGGGATACGGCTGGTTCTTTACGCGGTTCCCGCTGGGCAACACGCTCAACGCCGATCGTTTCAATGGCCTCAATCAGATATCCTATAATCTCAACGCCGCGCAACTGAAAGCGAACCCCTTCCTGCCGGAGGCCGCGCTGGAACAAATGGGGTACAGCCAGTCGGACGCCAACCGCCTGGGAATCCCCATTCCTTCCCTTACGCAGTACGCGGAAGCGTCATCCACGTTTCATGTCGACCCCAACCTTCGCGCGCCCCGGCAAATGCAGACCGCCATCGGAGTCGACCGGAGCTTGCCCAGGAACATGACGCTTTCGGTGAACTTCATCGACACCCGCGGCGTTCATGAGTTCCAGACCGTCAACATCAACACTCCCGTTATCGGAACCTATCCGGTTAATCCGGTCTATCCGCTGGGTCAGGCGGGGGGGGTGTACAACCTGTACGAATCGGGCGGTATCTTCAAGCAGAATCAATTGATCTTCAACATGCGCGTGCCTTTCAATAAGTTCTCGCTGCAAGGCTACTACGTCTACGGTCACGTCAGCGCCGATTCCGCCTCGCCTTCGAACCCGTACAACTTTGCTCAAGACTACGGCCGGGCTGCCTACGATATTCGCCATCGGGTCCAGATCGAAGGAACCGTGACGCTACCGTGGAAGATCCGGCTGAACCCGAATATCAGCTATCAGTCCGCCCTGCCGTTCAACATCGTGCAGGGCATCGACCAGTACGGCACCACCAACACCGGCAACGCGAGGCCGGCATTTGCGCCGGCTGGGTATTCCGGTACCTGCTATCCAACAAGTACCCAGGCGAGTAGTTCGGCTCTAAACGCGGCGCTCGGTAAAAACGGCACTGCTTGTGCGCAGACGGCCTACGGCAATCTCATCATCAACCCAACGGGATTGAACCCGATTCCCATCAACTACGGCAATGCATTTCCGCAGTTCACCATAAACATGCGCCTCAGCCGCACGTGGGGCTTCGGTGAGCGGGTTAACGGCAACAATAACCAGCGCAACCAGCAGCAGCAAGGTGGTCCGGGCGGGCAGGGCGGCAACTTTAACGGCGGCGGTCGCGGTGGTGGCGGCGGTAACTTTAACGGAGGCGGCGGTGGTCGCGGCGGCGGTGGCGGAGGCGGTGGCGGCGGTGGACGAGGCGGCGGTGGCGGCGGCGATTCCAGCGGCCAGAAATATACGCTCACCGCCGGGCTCATCGTCCGCAATATGCTGAACACCGTGAACCAGGGGGCTCCTTCGGGAAACCTGTTGGACAACCGCTTCGACGAGTCTCTCGCGCTGGCCAATACCGGCGGCCAGAACGTCTCCGCCAACCGGCGCATGGAAATCAACCTGCGCTTCAGTTTCTAACGGTCCTTCTAACGTCGGACGGGCCGCGCACCCGTCCCGACGTTGACAGTTGTTACCTCGCTCCTCCAAAATAGAGTTGCTCGCCCATGCGGATGTGGCGGAATTGGCAGACGCGCTAGATTCAGGTTCTAGTTCTCGCAAGGGAGTGGAGGTTCAAGTCCTCTCATCCGCACCAAAGAATCAATAGTTTAGAGGCCACCTTCGTGTGGCCTCTTTGCTTTTGTGCAGGAGTCTTGCAGTAGTGATAGACTCTTGGCCATGGGCGTCTACGGGACTGGCACTCTTATCAAGCGCGGGCGCATCTGGTATTTTGCGTACCACGACAATGGCCGCAACCGCATGGTTTCGAGCAAGTCGGACAAGAAGGCCGACGCGATTAAGCTGCGCGAAAGAATCCTCAAGCAGAAGATGGCCGGTACATTGGTGGACTCCAGGATCGGCAAGACGACCTGCGGAGAGTTGTTGGACGGCCTGCTGCGGCACGCTGACGAAAGCCTGCGGCCAGAGACGGCTCGAATCTACCGATGGGTGGCAGAAGCGCACCTGACGCCGTTCTTCGGCCATCTGAAGGCCGTGAACGTAACGAGTGACCTGCTGCGCGAATACCGGCGTCAACGCGGAGAAGCGGGCGCGAGCGTCGCGACGTGCAACCGGGAACTTTCGCTTCTGAGGATCGCCTTCAACATTGGACGCAAGACATCGCCGCCTCTGGTGGACAAAGTGCCGTGGTTTCCGATGGAGCGCGAGGACAATGCCCGTCAAGGATTCCTCAGTGATGAGCAATACTCCGCGCTGCGTGATGCGCTGCCTGACGACATCAAGCCTCTGTTCGTCACGGCCTACTTCACCGGCGTGCGTCTTGGAGAACTGCTGGCGTGGCAATGGGAGCAGGTCGATTGGGAACAGGGATTCGTAACCCTTCAAGCGGACGAAACGAAGAGCGGCCACGCGCGCGCCGTGCCGATTCTCGCGGGCGATATGCACGAATGGCTGAAGTGGGCGCAGGAACACTCCAATGGGTGCGCACAGGTGTTCAACCGGGAAGGGACGCCGATCAAGCAATTCCGCACCGCGTGGGAGAACGCCTGCAAAGCTGCTGAAGTTCCTGATCTCAAGTTCCACGATCTGCGCCGCACCGCTGTCCGCAACATGCGCCGCGCGGGGGTCTCGCAGGTCGTCCGCATGCGCATCACCGGCCATCGGACCGATTCGATGGAGCGCCGGTACAACATCGTGGATGTGGAAGACATCAAGAGCGCAAAAGAGTTGATGGAAGGCCGGTCTAAGTAAAGATGCCAGGGTGCGCTCCAAGTACCGATGCAAAGCTTTGGAGCATCTCTCTCCGCACCAGTTGGCGCAAGGATGTTGTTGCAACATGTCGATAGTTATGTAAAAGTATCAACATAACGCAACACCATGAAGAACGGCCCACTCAACCGAGTCCTGGCGATAGCCCGGCGGCAAAAGATCATCCGTCCACGCGATGTCGAAGCGATCGGCGTCCCGCGCGAATATCTGCTGCGGCTGATGCGTCAAGGCGTCATTCGACGTACCGGTCGCGGTATCTATGAAGTGTCCGACGCCAAGCCAACCGAACATCACAGTCTCGCGGTCGTGGCGAAAGAGATTCCGAAGGGGGTGGTCTGCCTGCTGTCCGCGCTTCGTTTCCATGAGCTGACTACCCAGCAACCGTCCGAGGTATGGATAGGCATTCCTGTACGCAGCCGGTCTCCGCGCAAGTCCACCACGGCGCATCGGGTCGTCCGTTATTCGGAGAAAACATTCAAGGCCGGTCTTCAGGTCCACGAACTGGAGGGGATTGCTGTGCGCATCTTCACGGCGGCGAAGACCGTGGCCGATTGTTTCAAGTATCGGAACAAGATCGGTTTGGATGTGGCCATCGAAGCGCTCAAGGATGCGCTCAAGCGCCGGAAGGCGACCGTGGATGAGATCGAGCGCTATGCCCGGATTTGCCGGGTCTCGCGGATCATCCGTCCGTATCTTGAGGCGCTGGCATGAAGTCCAAGCCTCTAAAGAACCTTGGGGCTTCGATACGCGCCAAACTGCTGGAACGTGCGCGTGAGCGAAAGGAAGATTTTCAGTTCATGCTTGGTCGTTGGGTGGCGGAACGCTTCCTGTTTCGCCTGGGCAAGTCGGACCAGCGCGAAGTTTTCGTGCTCAAGGGCGCGACGCTCTTTTTGATTTGGCAAGGGAAGCTCCTTCGCCCCACGCGGGACATCGACTTGCTGGGGTATGGCTCAGCTCAGATTCGCAATGTCGTCGAATCGATCCGGGAGGTTTGTTCCATCGAGGCGGCTGACGGAATTGTTTTCGATCTGGCGGCTGTCACCGGTGAGGAGATTCGGGAGGATGCCGAATACGACGGAGTCCGCGTTCGCGTTCCGGCTTCTCTCGATGGCGCGCGGGTTCAACTTCAGATCGACATCGGCTTTGGCGATGCCGTCGATCCCGCGCCGGAAGAGGCGACCTTCCCGGTGATGCTGGAAATGGAATCCCCCCGGCTCAAGACCTATCCGCCGGAGGTGGTGATCGCGGAGAAACTTCAGGCGATGGTCCAGCTCGGTATCGCGAACAGCCGGATGAAAGACTTTTTCGACATCTGGATGCTCAGCCGGGAACAGACCTTCGCCATGTCGCGCATGCGCCGGGCCGTGGCGGCGACGTTCACCCGCCGCAAGACGGAAGTTCCATCTGAGCGTCCAACCGCGCTCACCGACGCCTTCCTGAAAGAAAAAGGGAAGAGCGACCAATGGAAAGCATTCCTGAATCGGATGCAATTGCCGAAAGACCTGGCCGGTCTCGATACGGTCGGGAATGCGATTGCTGATTTTGTAATGCCGGTTTTCGAAGCCGCTCGCTCAGAAAACTCAGCCGAGCAGGAATGGCCAGCCAAAGGTCCGTGGAAAAAGGTCGCCGCATAGCGGAGCTGAGGGCGTCTATCTGCGTCGCTGAGTCGGCTGGTTCCCGCTGATGTCTTTTGCTGCTTCACCATGCGCGCGCTGAAAAAGCGCGCCACGAAGTGCCTAAGCAAAGCTTAGGGGATGGTGTCTCTTTCCTTCCAAAATCTTCCATGAAGATTTTATCTGCCCTTAGCTCCGGCTCCTTTTCCCTGTGCCGCGCATTTGCTTTTGTTCTTTCGCCCTTCCTGCCAATCGTCACCGTTTCATCTCCGTCTCCACTTCCTTTCCAAATCGTCTCTCTACCTTTGAACTATCCTGCTCCCTGCCTTTGAACCAACCTGCTCCGTCAATGACTCCTCTGACGCCGTTCCGTAAAACAACCGGGCAGCTCCGTCAGACCTGAATCAAAACAAAAGGGGGACGCCGAGGCGACAAAGTACGACTTAGTTAGGGCACGGGACGGGAGACGAGGGCGAATCGAGAAATGGCTTACAGCGAGCCGTAGGCGCGCGCAACAGCGAAGGCCATGACGAGGAGGAATGTGACGTAGAGGACGGTACAGAGGGGAAAACGCCGGGAGGTGTCGGCGGGGAAAGAAAGCCAGTCCTTAAGGCTCAGCGCGGGCGGTGTGTCCTCGTCGACGCTCGCGGAGAGGGCTTCGATGTTGCCGGTCGCCTCGCGAATGAGCGCATCGAACCTCTCACGAGGTATCGAACCGGGCATTGTGTAAGCGCGGGCTATAAGGAGGCCGCGGCGAAGTCCTTGAACGAAGGCTATGTCGGCATGCTCGTTCGTGAGGATGTCGAATTGCCGGTCGTTCGTCTTTCCGTCGTTTTCTGCGTTGGTGGTTTTCATACTTTGGTCCCGGAAAACCCAACGCAGAAAACAGGAAAGGCAGGACTGGCCGCGCAAGGATCGGGAACCGAGCGAAAAGCCAGCGACCGTGACAGGGGCTGTTTCCTGGCGCGCGTCGGTGCCGCCCGGTCGATCCGCAGGCGCGACAACGGGAACACCGGCGCTCATGGCTGGATTTCCTTCACGAAAAGCTGGGTCACGACAACGCCTTCGCCGCCTGCGAACGACTGATGTCGGGGTGTGACGGTGAGGATGTCGATGCGATGCCGCTTCGCGTCGCGGATGAGCTGGATGAGACCGGAGCCCTTGATCGTGACGTCAAACAGACGAAACGTCATCTTGACGATCGTGTCGGTGCCTTCGATGCTGAGAAGATCGTGCCACATCAGCACGCGGTAGACCTCGCCGTCGACCAGCGTGATCCCGTGGTAGTAGGTCCCTTCGGGAACCGTCCGGTAGCTTTGCTCTTTGTCTTTCGCCTGGATCATCGGCCCATCTCCATTCCTTCCCGCTCATGCTCCGGCGCGAACTGCTGCCCGAAAAGAATCCGGGGAACGTTTTCCCAAAGCTTGTAGAGCAACTGGCCGATCGACTCGACGGGAGTCGGCGGACGCTCGGCGGTGCGCGTCCGGTCCACCGTGCGCGCGCTCTTGCGCAATAGTTCCAATGCGGACATCCGCTGGCCGGAAACGCCGATGGCTTCCCGCAAGCCGTCCTTGTCGCCGGTAAAGACGGTGATCTTCTTCCGTCCGCGCGACGCGGCGACGTAAAACAGTTCCCGGCTCATTTTGTCGCCGGATATCAAAACCTCGTCTACCGTCTGGCCTTGGCTCTTGTGCGCGGTCACGGCGTAACCGTGCGTGAACTGGCGAAAGTTGTGGGGGATCGTGCGTTTGTCGTCCAGAACGATGCCGCCCTGTTCGTTGATGGACGCCACCTTGACCCGCTCTCCGTTGGTGAACTGGTAAGGCCCGTCGCGCAAATTGGATTGAATGGACAGCCAGTCGCCGGGGGCGACGCCGATATCGCGCTGGGCGAAAACGCCGAAGCACTTCGCCTGTTTCTTGGTCAAAGTGACATCGCGTCCCTGCGCACTCCGCACCTTGAGCAATTCCCCTCCTTGGGACAGAACGGTGAACGCTTCGTATTTATGGGCGTCCTTGGTGCCTTTATGAAACACGAGAACGTGGCCGGGCTCGAAATTACGCACATCGCGCTTCTGCGCGTCGGTCCAATTGAGGGGTTCCAAACGGTTTAGCTTTGTTTCCGATCCCAGTTTGTTGCGGGCGATCAGGTCGGCGCGGATGGCGCGGGTGACACGGCGGATTTCTTCGTGGGTCGGGCAAACGACCAGGACGGAGCCCTTGGCGTTCTTATAAGCCGCGGCGACTTCGTCGGGCCGGTCGAACATGTCCGATTGATGAACGGCGTCCATCTTTTCGAGCCGGTGAAAGCCTTGCTCGGGTTTGACGCGAAGCGCGCGGATGGCGTCGCGGTATTCTTTTGATTCCTGCCGCTGCACTTTGCGGAGACCTTTGCTGGCGATGGCTTTTTCATCGACCAGAATCCGCAACGAATCCGAAGCTTCAACCGACTGGATTTGTTTCGTGTCGCCGGAAAAGATGATCCGTGCGTCGAAACGCTTCGCCAGTCGCAATAGCTCCTGCATTTGCCGTCCTGAAACCATCGCAGCTTCATCGACGATGATGGCGCGCCCGGAAAGGAGGGGATGCGCTTCCTTGTTCTGAAGGAGCCCTTCGAGCGTCATCGCATTCTGAAACCCGGCCTTCTTCAGCTCCTTGACGGCGCTTTCGGTCGGGGCGGCGGCGGCCATCAGCCGTCCACCGGCCTGCAACCCGCGTCCAAGGGCGCGCAACGTGTTCGTTTTTCCCGTCCCCGCGGCCCCCTCGATGTTCACGGCGAAATCGCACGAATCGAGCACGAAATCGACGACCCGCTGCTGTTCGGGATTGAGATCGCCGCGATTAAAATCTTTGGGCTCCTTGCCCATTCGTTCGTGTTTGTTGCGTCCGTTGCGGACGGTCTCGACCATTTCCCGCTCGCGATCGAGCGAGGCGCGGGTGGCGATGTCGTCGCCCACGCGGAGAACTTCGTCCCGGCTCTGCCGTTCGCGCAACGCTCGGGTGAGATCGGCCAAGTTCACCTGTCCGCGTCCATGCTGCAACGCGGCGGCGAGCACGGCGTAGTCGGGCGCGACCGAGACCCGCTCGAAAACGTGATCGAGTCCGTGCTGCAAAGCGGCCTCGGCGGTGATGGTCTTGGATTCTGGTTTGTGGAGATCGGCCCGCTCGCGCACGGCGGCAAGGGTGTTCCAGTCGCGCGGGGTGAGGCGGTCCAACTGTTGCTTGCGGACTTCCGCCGTGGAAATGTGGATCAGCTTATCCGGACGGGTGTCCCTCACGAGGACGGCGATTTCATTGTTAGTCGGCTCGACGCCATACTTCTTGATAAATGCGGCGACGGCGGCTTCCCGTTCCCTGCTGCCCTGGCTGTAACGGTCGATCAGGTATTGGGGGACACCCGCAAGCTCGAATCCGTTCTCCCGGTTTTCCGTCTCGTAGCCGAGCGCCTGCACTTCCTGCGCGAGGATGTTGCGATAGACCTCCGAAAAGAACGTGGTGCGCGCATAAATGCCGCCCGCCTGCAACGCCTTCCATTTTTGTTCTTCCGCGTCGAAGGTCATGTTGGCCGCGACGCAATGCGTGTGGAGCTGCGGATCGAGGCGGCGGCTCGAATCGTGGCGGTAACAGGCGACGACGAGATTGCCGGTGATCCGGTCTTCGTTCCGATCGTTGGAGCGGACTCGGGTGGCGGCCTGCCGTTCGATTTCGGCGAGCGTCAGCGCGACGGCGCGCTCGTGCGCGTCGATGAGACGCTTGTCGTCCGTCAGCATCGCCATCATCGAAACCGACTTCGACGCGGAAAGCGTCAGGTCGTAGAGACTGCGGGCGTTGTTCTTTTTTTCGGCAGTGCTATGCAGAAGGCTGAGCCGCTGCCGGAGCTTTTCGCCGGTTTCGGGATGCAACCCCTGCCGCACCCGCTCGAACTGTTCCAGTTGAACCGGCCCCTTGAGACCTAATTTCTCCGCGCCGATCCCGAACCAGGTCCCGATTACCTTTTCGCCTTCGGCGTAGTAATCGTTCCGTTCAAGGTGCTTCTCCGCGTAGCCGGAGCCGTTGCGCATGACTCGGTTCGTGAGCATGACAAGTCGATGTTAAGGCAAAGAATTCGAATCTCCAAAGAATGCAACGGCAGGCCACCGGGGGCCACACGAGGAAGAACGCGGCCCCTGCCGTCGTTCTTCTTCGTGGGAGCGTTCTCCGGGGAGAATCCTCTACCGGACCTCGTCGATTTCGAATTTCTTGACGGCATGCATGACGCGGTCGAGGTCGAACCGGGTGCAGTTCCGTCCCAGCCGGATGACTGGGATCACCTTCCGGCGCACAAGATTTTGCACGTACCGTTTGCTGACGCGGAGTTTCCGCGCAACGTCCTGAAGATCGGCGAGGTGATCGCTGTCGTCCGGCAACCGGCTCTTGGCGATCATCGGCACGGGCTTGGAAATGGGCGGCTGAGCGTCGTCCCCCGGATTGATTGGCTTCGTGAATTTCATGATGTCCTCCTTCTTTTTCCGGTGGGTGAGAACCCGGAATTTCTCGTAAAGAACGGAACTGCTCACTTGTTCCGTGCCGTTCATGCCTGAACGGAAGACTAGTCTTTATACGCGCGTATCAGGAAGACCGGCAAGCCGATTTTGAGGGGAGGAGAACGATTGTTGCTATAGCCCTGTCAGACAACGGAATTGGTCGCGTTCGGTGCGGACGTGAAACCAAGATCGTGGGGTGGAGACGAAGCCCGCGAGCCCGACTTTGAGCCTTCCCCTCTTGCGAGCCTCTTGCTCAGGGAACCTTCGCGGTGCTAATGTCACAAACCATGAGCGACGCAGCCGGTTACGTCTTCCTTGTTCCACAGGATAGAGTGGAAAACTATCTCCATCAGATCCAGACAATTGGCGACCGCTTCGGTGAACCGGTTTCGGAATTCGAGCTTTCACGCCGCATCAAGATGACCTGCTTGGTCAGCACGAAACCAGGCTTCATTACATACATAGGACGGGGCACCCGTGGAATCGCTGCCGGGACGGGCCGCCGTCGCCTGAACGTTCTCGATAGCCAACTCCTTCAGATGCCGATTGAGATAGAGCCGCTCATCCAGCTCTCTCGACAACGGTTCAGGCCATATCTCCAAAAAGCTCTACAAGCGGGCGGGCTGATTCCGCCGGGCACGTTCGAAGAATTACGACGAGTCTTGGGCGAACGATATCGCGAAGCATCGGGATTGATCGAACGCTTTAGTTCAGCCCGACCTCCCGAAATCAGGCAGATGTCACGTCGTGCTGAGTCGGTGTTCACGCTGGAGAAAGAAAGCGTGGTGGCGGCCCTTTCATTAGCGGGCGTTCCCACTGAGCAATTGACAGAGTGGGCTCCTCCCACAGGTCAATTACCTTCGTTTCTTTCGTCGATCCCTTCCGCCCGTCTGCGTGAAGATCAGATGATAATCCACGACCTTCAGACATTTCCCGGATGGGAGCGAGTTGCCCAGTCAGTTACCGGCGCTGCCGTCTTTTCATCCGGTGAAGATGTAGTCACGGTGCAAATTGCAAATCGAACGCAGCTAGAGGAAGTTCTCGGCGTCGACCTGATCTATTACAACCAGCCTTACGATACATTCGTGATGGTGCAATGTAAGGCGCTCGATGGCGAGTCCGGGGCAGAAGGGTTTAGGTTGCCCAACCGGCAACTCGAACTGGAACTAGGACGAATGGAATCGATCTGGAACGAGCTAAGCGGCTGCGATGCAGACACAAGCTGTCTTGGGTATCGCCTTAACCCCAACCCCTTCTTCCTCAAGTTCTGTCCACGTACCGTCTTCGACGTTCTGAGTGCAAGTCTCATACCGGGCATGTACTTCCCTCTGCAATATTGGCGAACCTTGGAGCAGAACCCGTTATTATTGGGCGAACGCGGCGGACGGCTCTTTCAAGCACGAAAGATAGGAAGATATCTTGGCAATGACACTTTCCTGGCGTTGGCGAGTCGAGGGTGGATCGGAACAACTACAATTCAATCGAAGCTAGTGATGCGGTTGATCGAAGAATTACTGGAATCGGGTCACGCAGTCACGTTTGCGGTTCATCGTATCGAGGAGCGCGTCAAGAAATCGGATGACGATTCTGCTCGCCTCCAATAAACGCATTTACCCGCCTTTCCTAAGAGAACCGTGGATGGCTTTCGGCCTCCGGCTGGCGATTCGGCTCGCGGATCGGCGAAGTAATTATTCGTCCGTATAAAATCCTTGCCGTTCCGTTTCCGCCGGTTACAAGTGGAGGGATGTTCATGGACACCTTCACGATCAAGAATTTCAAGCCGGGGCGCGTCTTGGACGGACACGTCCACGATCTCCTCGGCGTGCCGGAACCGGTCTGGCCATATTCCACTCATCCGAACGCGAAGGGGCGGCTGCGCGATTGGCTCAAAGCGAATCAAGTGGAGATGTGGCTGCCGGGTCAGGCGCGCGCGTCGGACGATTGCGTGATCTTGGTGAACGGATTCCGGCAAGCATTCGAAAGCCTGAGTGAGAATCACGCCCTCTGCATCGCCGTGATGCTGACGGACTATTTGAAAAAGCACGGCAAGAAAGTGACGTATGGGAACTTCAAATTGTGACGGGATGAAAAGAAAAACCCGGCTCTCCGGAGAGAACCGGGTTTGAAGCGGAGCCGCTCTACGCGGCCTTCTTCTTCGAGGGCTTGGCCGGGATGTCGGCCTTGGGCTGGCTCTCGGCCTTCGGCTTGCGATCCAGCTTGCGGATCGCGCGGGCGCGGATTTCCCACGTCTTCGTGGAAATGACCGCCTTGCCCGCACCGACGACCTGCACCTCGCGGTCGTATTCGCTGGAGCGGAGCTCTCCTTCGACCATGACGTGGTCGCCCTTGGCGTAGTCTTTCACCGCGTCGGCCAGTCCGTTCCAAGCTACGACCCGATGCCAATCGGTGTGCGACTCCCACTTGCCGGACGTCTTGTCCTTCCACGAGGCTTGGGTGGCGAGCCGCAGCACGGCGCAGCCATTGTACTGGTCGGCCTTGTCGGCGATGAATCCGACGAGGGTCACGCGGTTGGTGTAGGCCGGGGCGGCGCTGATTTTCTGTTCCGTCTTTTCGTTCTTTTTCATGTGTTGTTCCTTTTCTGGTGAAGGCTTGTTTGGTTCCTTCGCAAACGAAGCGGAACCAAAAGCCGGAACGAAAAGGACAGAGCGACGATTTGCCGGGGGGCGGCGCGGGAGCGCAACGGGCAGGCGGCATGACAGGCGATTTGTCCTGGCGTGACGCCTGCGTGCGACAAGCCGAAAACCGGCACGCCAGCGGAGCGGACACAAGAATAAGAACGAACGGAACAGCGAGCCGCCCGGCATGAACCGCATCGACCGGAGACCGCCCGGCAAGGCAGCCCCCGGCACGCTGCGGCTAAGGGTTCACCAGCTCGGGGGAGGACACGGACGCGCGGGCATGGAGCCAATCGGCGGCGGCTTGCGCCTTGGACGCGGCGGTGAAAAGGGCGCGCTTGTCGGCTCGAAGGATGCGCAGCCAGTGGGCGAGGTAGGCGGCATGATCGGGGCGGGGTTCATTCGAGATGCCGAAATCCGCGCAGATGAAGGCGGCCCCCAACTCGGCAACAAGCTCCTCGGCGGCGTAGGCGGCTTCGTCAAACCGGCTCTTCAAGTCGCGGTTCAAGCGGTGAGGGGCTCCGGTCCAATGGATGCTCTCGTGCGCTCGGGTGGCGTAATAACCGTCAGCGGCCTTGAACGATTCGAAGGGTGGCAACTGGATGTAATCGCCGGACGGACTGTAAAACGCGCGGCTTCCCCCGTGGCGCACCTCGGCATTCAGCCGGGAGAAGAATTCTTCCGCGTTGGCAATCCGTTCGGCTTCGCTCAACGGCTCGGCAACGGGCGGCAAATATCCGTCCACTTGCTCGGCGTTAAACACGTAGTACGCGCGCGCCAAGATGCGGCGGTTCCGGTCGGACGATTCCGCGGGTTCCCGTTCGGCTCCGTCCTGCGGTTCCTCGCCCGGCTTGTCGTTGAATTTCCAGAACACGACGAGGGCCGATTTCTCGCCCTTGCGGACTTGCGCGCCCAGCTGCTGCCATTGCGGATAGGTCGCCCACAAGGCCGAGCCGTAACCGCGTCTTTGCGCCGTCGCCCACAGGCTCGGCACGTTGATACCGCGATAGGGCTTGCGGGTAACGGCGTTTCTTGGCGCGAAAGTGTCCGCCTTTCCCTTGTGCCATGGCATGCGCCATTCGCCCGCGCCGCGTTCGAGGGCTTCTACGATCTGGTCGGTGACGCGCTGGTAAACGTCCGCTCTTTCGTTTTGGTCTTTCATCTTGTCTCCTTGGTGGATGGGGTTGTTCATAAAAAACAACTCCCGAGCCCCTCGGCGGCGAGAGTGGGGAGGCAAGGTCAAGGCCGGAGCGGCCGGAGGGGGATCGCCCATCCTTGGAGCGGAGCGGAAAGGACGTAGCGCAGCGGAGAGCTGCACAAGCGAAGCGCGGAAGCTTGGGGAGACCGGCTGCGGAGTCCCGCGTCCTCGCGGGATTCAGCCTTGACCGCGCCAGGGGCGAAGCCCTTAGTCAGCTGTGGCAATTATCAAGAACAAGAATGAGGGATAATGATTTAGTCCAAAAAAATACTTGAACGGAGCGAATGAGCTCCTATCACTGGAGGATAAAGCAATTTCCGCTTAAGCCAATGCGGGCGCTCCAATCGTTCCGGTAGAGCGCACTAGAAGAGGCCCTAGTGAACGTCATCTTTCCGCCCCTCTTTAGAATCGATATTAAGGAAGACGGCAACGAAGTCCGTCAGTTGCTCGTGCCCTCATACGCGACCGAGTCTTCGGTTGCACCATTCAAAGAGGCAAATCTTCGCGGCTTCAACATAACGCCTGCTGATGGCTCGCCACCTGTCCGTCTTTTGACGACGAATGCTCAACCGAATGATGCTTGGACTCGCGCGATAAGGCTGAGGGGCTGGACGAACAACCCAACTGCGACCCGCGCGGACTTTGCCGCGGCATCGTGGATAGTGCATCCAGATCGATCAGCTCCGCTTCTGAGCTTGGGCCAATATGAAAGCAACGTAGTTGCTGCCCGAAAGTCATGGACGGGAGCTTTTCGTTACAAGAAAGAGGATCGCGAGCAAGGCATAGACGGATTGCGACCGCCCCAGATTGGGGCAATCTACGCAGCCCAAGGTCATTGGAGCATCAACGACGATGCGGCGACTGTTGTTCTTCCCACAGGTGTCGGAAAGACCGAGACGATGTTGTCTCTCCTCGTCGTTGAACGGTGCGAAAGGGTATTGGTCGTCGTTCCTACGGATGCATTACGCACCCAACTCGCCGATAAATTCCTGACGCTGGGACTCTTGAAGACCTCTCGGTTTGCGGTCATATCACAGGATGCGCAATATCCGGTCGTGGGGATTCTCAACACTCGACCGGAAACCATTGGGCAGGTGGATGCTCATTTCAAAAAGTGCAATGTGGTGGTGACCACGATGCCGCTTGCGGGGCAGTGTGATCCGCAAGTCATCCAAAGGATGGCCGAACTCAGTTCCCATCTCTTTATTGACGAGGCCCACCACATTGCGGCTCCGAGATGGAAAGCTTTCAGGGACGTGTTCGAAAAACGGCGCATACTTCAATTCACCGCGACGCCGTTTCGGAACGACGATCAGCCTATCGGCGGGAAGCGCATCTTCACGTTTTCGCTCCGGCAAGCACAGGAACAGGATTATTTCAAACGCATTCAGTTCGATCCGATTACGGAGTTTGATCCAGCTAAGAAAGATCAAGCAATCGCAGACGCGGCTGTCGCTCGGTTGCGGGCTGAGCAGCATCTCGGGCACATTTTGATGGCACGCGTTTCTGACGTCGCGCGAGCCGAAGAGGTGTTTTCCTGTTACGAGGGGTACAAAGAGTTCAATCCCGTCCAGATTCACACGGGGATCAAATCGAAGGCCAAGCGGGAAGAGATACGGAAACAGCTCCTGTCGGGCCAAACCCGAATCGTGGTTTGCGTCGACATGCTCGGCGAGGGCTTCGATCTACCAGAATTGAAGATCGCCGCATTTCACGACATACGAAAGAGCCTTGCGGTTACCCTGCAACTGGTCGGACGCTTCACGAGGAACAAGCCTCAACTCGGCAATGCGACGATCATTGCCAACATCGCGGATGTCGAAGTGAAGGATGAATTGAAGAAGCTATATCGGCACGACACGGACTGGAATGTCCTTCTGCCGGTACTGAACGACAGCGTAAGTGAGGGTGAGTTCAATCTCGGGGAGTTCCTCGGCGGGTTTGAAGAACTCCCAGAAGAGATTACGCTTCGAAACGTGCGCCCCGCGATGAGTACTGTCGTGTACCGCACGAAATGCGCCTCTTGGACGCCCGACAATTTCGCAGTAGGGATCGCTGGATACGATTCTTTGGACAAGGTGTACCATACCCTGAATCCTCACGGGAATACGTTGGTTCTTGTGACAACACGTCGCGTGTCTGTGGATTGGGCACAGGTCGATGAGATTCACACCTGGGGCTGGCAACTCTACGTTCTCCATTGGGATAACGACCGTGGCCTACTCTTCATTCACAATTCCACGAACGCCGGCTTCTTCAAGAATCTCGCCAAGGCAGTAGCGGGTGAAGACGTTGAGCAAATCAAAGGGCCGCCGATCTTTCGGTGTCTAGCCGGGATTAATCGGCTCAAGTTGCAAAATGTGGGTCTGCTCGAACAGCTTGGACGACTCATACGATACACCATGCGTGCTGGATGCGATGTGGAGCCAGCCATGTCAGAGGCGCAAAAGCAAAAGGCGATCAAAGCTAACCTGTTTGGACAAGGATTCGAAAACGGCCATCGCTCAACCATCGGTTGCTCCTACAAAGGGCGTATCTGGTCGTACCGGACGACCAACCTGCTGGAACTCACGAATTGGTGTCGCGCTGTAGGTACAAAGTTAGTGGACGAAAGCCTCGATCCCGAAGAAGTTCTCAGGGGAACACTCGTCCCAACTTACATTTCTAAGCGACCCCAGAAGGCTCCGATTGGAGTGGATTGGCCGGTGATCTTCTACAAGGAGCCAGAGCAAGCGTTTTCGTTTCAAATAGAAGGCCAGACCATCTATCTCCACGAGTCCGACATCACTCTGGTCGATCCGTCTGAGGATGGTCCCCTGACGTTTGCAATCACGTCCTCGTCCGTCAGGGCTGAATTTGAACTGTACTAATAATAAACGGTGAATCGCCCGATTTCCGTATCGACCAGAAGAGTGCTTCCCAGTCAGGCATTAGGCATCGAAGTCACCTCACCACTCTGAAGGAGTTTTTGGAACTGCACCCACCGACGTTTTGGTTTGCCGATGGCGCTTCTTTAACGGGAGTCGAGCAGGTGAGGTTGAGGAAACAGCCAGAGCCGTATCCGCGCGGCAATATCGACGTATGGGATTGGACGGGAACCAACATTCGCGCTGAATCTCAGGGAGTGAAGAAGAATCCACAAGCGATTCAATATCGTGTCATCGCGGAGATGAAGAAACGCCAGTTCACTGTAATCTTCGACGACGATGCAAGCGGCGAGGCTGCGGATGTTGTGGGCGTGATGGAGCATGAAGACCGTATTGAGGTCGAATTTTGGCACTGCAAGTTCGCACTTGATGACAAGCCTGGAAGTCGTATCAAGGAACTCTATGAGTTGTGCGGGCAAGCCCAGAAGAGCGTGAGGTGGCGAGAGAAACCGAGGGGCTTATTTACACATCTGATGCGGCGGGAGCCGCTTCAGTTTAAGGGCGATTCAATCACGCAGTACGAGTTGGGCGGTAAGAGTGATCTCCTTCGAGTACGCGAAAGGGTGGAGGTGCAGCCCATGCATCTTCGCGTGTTCGTGGTGCAACCCGGTTTGTCAAAAGTGGAAGCTTCTCAGGAGCAACTCGAATTGCTGGCGGTCACCGAAAACTACCTATTGGAAACCTTTGCTGTGCCGCTCAAAGTCGTGGCGAGCGGATGACGCCGGAAGGGCTTGGATGGGCTCTCTACGCGCGACCCGACTCCGCTTGGACTGCGGTGGCTAAATTCAGCGGGCTCCTCCCCCGCGAAGGATTACTGGGAAGCCTTATACGGACCAAGGAACTTCGGGCCATTGAAATGGATCATGTGATCGGGGGTTTCTGCGATCCAGACTTCGGTTTCCCACGCAATGTCGCCCGCATACTTGCGGAACATCTTCGCATCTGGGAAGGCGGTCACATACACCCGTTCAGCGGTACAGCCCTTGAGCATCGTTTCAATCTCGTGATGACGCTTTGGGGAAACAGGGCCGTGCGAGGTAACTGCTTCGATCAAGAAAAGCCAATTGCGTTTAGGCCAATAGAGAATGATATCGGGTAGTTTGTCGTGCTGTGTCACGGGGACGTTGAGCTTGGACAGTGCTTCCGTTTCGATGTGAACGTGTTTCTCAGCGGTGTCGCCTACGTACAGAAGGTTCGCGCCAGGCGCAAACCGTGGGCCGAATTCCCCGACGATCTTGACCTGAAGCAGGTTGTGAACGCCGGGCGACAAAAAGAGGGTGGTACCACCCGCAATCTTCAAGGGGATCTTGTTGTCCTTACGGCGGCGTAAATATGCTTCCTGTAACGAGCCAAAGCGTTTGAGAAAGATCGCGACGGCTTTGTCGAATGCGGGCGTTCCATAAACGCTGATCACTCTGGCAGCGTCTTCAGTTAGTTGGTAAACGGTCAAGCCGCTGTTGGTCGATCGTGACGGATCGTCGGGATTACGATCAGCGATACGCGCTTGCTCGAATTGGTGGATCGTCTGACGGCGAATGGTCTCCCGACTATTGGGTTTGTAGTCCTTTCCATAACGCGAGCGCATAAATTCCATGATGTCCACAGTTCGCAGGAGAGGACGCTCAATAGCAGTCCACCTGGATTTTGGACCAAGATTGGCAAGAGCCAATAGCGTTAGGGCCGAACGTTCATTCTGCTGGGCTTTGGGTAGTCCCAGCACTTCGAGGATTTTGGCGGCTTCGTCGATTGTAGGCACGGAGATTAAATGTGACTGAACAGCGTTCCTTCCACTAGGTGGGTGGAAATGTCGTCGTTGATACCCAGTTCTTCAAGGACGATAAGCTCGACCGCGTCGCTGTCAAGGGAGGCAAGCTTCCGTACGCTGCGCCCAATTTTCGCTGCGGCGCGGAGGGATGGGAAATGCATACTGCGAATTTCCGTTGCGTTGACCTGAGTGTTACCGCTGATGATGCGAAAGTAGCGATCAAGCAATGCGGAATTAAAGAGGGCTGTTAAGCCATATGTTTCATCGGCGGTCAGCTCCCGGTCGGCGTGATAAACGTAGTTGAGGTGGTTTTCCAACGCCACAAACGAATGCGAGAAATCTGAGGCGATGAGGAAGCTGGCCGTGAGGCGGCGATGCTCTTCTTTTGCGCTGAATCGCCTCAACAGGACGTAGTTCAGGGTCGGCAAAAGCAGACTCTGCGAGTCCGCACAAACCTTGAACGCACTTGGATGCTTCTTATTCGGCGAAGGCCACTCGGTCTGGAACGGCTTCACGTTAAAAACAGAGAGAAGCGGAGCGGTACTCTTGCCGTTCGGCTCCATCAAAAGGAATTCGGTAGCGCGAAAGGTCACGACTGGCCCCGTTGAGATACGCAGTCCTAACTCGCAGAACCGGTGAGGCCACGATTCTACGACCTCGGCGATTGCCAAATCTTCCGGACTGGTGGGAATCCTGATATTGGCATGACCGCAGCTGTCATCAATGACCTGCGCGGTAGGCAGCACGGTCTGGTCCATCGCATGTAGATTGAGTCCCCGGCTGGTACTGATTGTGACCGTACTTGAAGGTGAACCCAGGCGGTGAGACGCGGTGATCAGGCTTTCTTGCAACACGTCTTGGAACGCTTGTTTGCGGGATTCAAACAGATGGAGGCGATCAAGCGCCATCTTCTCGAAAAACCAATGCCGGAAGCCCCGAAAGTACAGGCCGTTGCAAAAGCTCCGGGGGGTGATCGCGATGAGTTCGCCGCCCGGTTTTAGCATTTGCGCGGCAGCCGCAAGAAAGAACGCATAAATGTTGGGCTGGCCGTGAACGACGTCTTCCATGACGCGCGCATACGGAGAGGACTTGGTGACTTTGAAATAGGGCGGATTCATAATGACCGCATCGAAGTCGCTGAAATGAGAGCAATCGGCGAAAAGGGAGGGCGCTCCGAAGCTTGTGGCGGCAGCATCGAGGATAAAATCCTTCGCGTGTATCTCGTAGGTCATGACATGACCGTGAGCCTTCAGTTCGCGAGCGCAGAAGTCCATTGTTTTGCGAAGGAACGGAAGAACAGCGGCATCGTTTTCGAAGAGATGAATCTCCACGTGCCGCGACGACCGGAGATGGAGAAATCGGTCGCACACAGCCGCCGATAGAGCCCCAACGCCAGCACCGGGATCAAGCAGTCGAAAGCTGGCGGCTGGATTCGTAGACGCAAGAGCGGCCATGAACTCGCAAACCTCAGGCGGTGTGAAGAATTGGCCTTTCCCTTTGCGCGCGTCGAGCGACGTGAGCCGCGTGTACTCCAATTGCATTCGGAGGCTATGAGCGAGGAGCGGACCTGTGGTGCTTATTGGGGATTCGACGGCCATCGCGTTCTTCATCAAATCGCAGTTCCCTCGGTCACGTCGAGCTTAAAGAATCTCCGGTCGCGGCTTCCCGGCAGGCGACTGCCTCACCAAATCGGACGTTGGCTCGATTCTCCAGTAGTTTACCGCGTCGTGAGTCGTCACGACTTCTTGGAGGTGCGTGGAGAGCATTTTCGTTCGTATGCCCCATCTGCGACGACCGGGCGGCTGTGTCGTGGAACTTTGGCAGATGACCCTGTCGGGTAGAATACGAATCCTACAGCTGCCAGTATTGGATTGCGCTCGTCGGTGTCACGAGCTGCCTGTAGTTGCGGTATAGGGACTCAAAACCAACATGCCCGAGCTGCTCGGAAACGATGGCGGCGTTCTGAGTGAGAGCCATGAGGTAACTGGCGAAGGAATGGCGAAGGGCGTTACGCGGATAGGGTTTAATCCCCGCCAGTTCCGCTAACTTTTGCAACTGGTAGGGCGCATCGCTCGGAGCAACCGGCCCGGCGTTCGGTATCGTAACGCGCCGCAGCCACTTGATCGCGGGCTGGTAGACGATGGCTTTGCCATTTTTTCCGTTTGGCAACGTGTGGGTCAGGCGCACGATGCGGCGTTGTCGCGTTTTGCTGGCCGCCGCTGTGACTTCGATGAATCCTTCGGCCATGTTGACGCGGCTCCATTCCAACCTGAGCAATTCTTCGCGCCGGAGTCCGCCGAACAGCCCGAGTGCGATGAAAGGGAGCATTCCCAAGCGGCGATGTTCATGGGCGAGTTCCAAGAGCCGCGCCGCTTGTTCCACGGTGAGGATTCCGATTGCGGTGTCTTCGCCGCGCGGTCGCTCCAGACGGGCGATTGGATTGTTGGCGCAATGATTTTGCTTAATGGCGTAGCCGAACAGGTTGGAAAGATCGGCGCAGTAGTGCGCTTGCGACCGGAGCGACAGCGCGAGGGACCTGATCCATTGGTCAATCTCATCGTATGCGACGTTTTGTACGAAGCGATCGCCAAACTTTCGCTCGAAGACATTCAGCATGTACCGCAAGTTCTTCAGATAGACCGGCCTTCGGCCTGCACGTTGCTTCGCCTCGATAAAAGCGGTGATGAGATCACGGATCAAAATCGGACGCTCCGATTTCGCGTGCTTGAGGTAGTAGCGGCAGGCTTCGACGAGGCTCGCGTTGGTCGGGGCGAGCAGGCTGAGAGCTTCGGCTGCATCCACGCGCTGGGGGTCGCTGAGCGCAAAGGCGGCAGTGCCGAGGTTCGTCCTCGCGATCCTATGGAGATCGGCTTTAGTTTCTGCTTCCTGCCGTGTCTTGCAATAAAAGCGCCGACGTTTGCCATCGAGAGTACCGAGCTCGACACACCACGAGATCGATCCGCTTCGATTGATGCGCTTGCGGATTTTGGGACGGTACACGTCGCGCGCGGCGCGAAGTCGGGGTGGAATGGCCACTTGATATCTTGCGATGCTCATTACGGTGCCATACTCGTCGCTCAAACGTCGCTCGGTCAAGCCGCAAATCACTTTTCAGAGGGAAAAAAGTCGCTACCCGACATGGATTCGAACCATGGCTCCGCGACTTGCTTAACCAGAGTAAGGTGGCGTTTTCACTCTAGGAAACCGTGCTCATAGGCGCACGACGTAACAGGAAACAACGCCATTAAGGGCCAAGGGACGTTGCTCAAACGTCACTCGTTTCATACGACTCGCAATCGTTGCGAGCGTACGGTACAGTCCAATCGTTAGCAATGGAAACAGACCGCGCGAATGCTGAACGGCGACGATTGACGCGAGGCCTTGGCCTTGCAGTTCTCCTTGTGTTGGCGGGCGCGATGCATTTCAGGGACACACCAGCAGATCACGCGAGACTGTGGCTATCTTACGCCGGACTCCAGTTGGGAATCGTCACCTTGTCTTTTCATTACGCTGCCACTAGGAAGTTTCTCTTGGTTTTCGGTACGGCGTCTTTATCCCTGCTATTGTTGTGTGCGCTCTTGCCGCAGCCGTACGAGTACTTTGCTGCTGTCACGGCCGTTCTGATGTGGCTTGGAACTCTTTTTTCCTTCTTCGTGATATGCGCGGCGCGAGTTGGCGAGTCGATCTCCTCTGTGCTTCGTCGACGACCCGCTGATGGTAAGTCTTAATACTCCCGCGTGTGTCCTCGACTCGCCTACTCTTTGGCTGCTCACGAGTTTAAGGGGTCGCAAGCGAACCACGACAGTGTTAGCGGCGTGGCCTTATTCGTTCAAGAGGTTCGACAAGATTGCTGATGAGCGACAAGAATCACAAGGTTTGCTAATCCACGCAAACTACTGATAAACAATAGTTTACAGAGCAGCATAGATGTAGAGAAATGCGTATAGACGCACAAAAGCACGCCAAAACTGGTAACAGATGGTAACGCTTTCTGATGCGGAAGGCCCACCTATTGATTCAGCAGCTCGGGTGCACGCTCTCCGCCCCGTTTCGCTTTCACGGCCTCAATCACCCGCTCCGAGACGTAGAACTTCTTGGTCATGGAATCCTGGATCGCATCAAGGGTGACGCTACCGATTCTGCCGCTGTGAACGCGCCGGTTCATACCGGCTGCGGTAAGACTGAGGGCCTTGCCTGCTACCGGTGTCGATAGGTAGCCGGTCTTGTCGGGCTGGTGTCCGAGTGAAATTCTTCCAGCTGGAGTGCTGTCAGACACCCGGATGAATCGGTTTTCAAGTTTCAGAAGACTCTCCTCCGCGAGATAGTACCGCCCGGTCTGGATTTCCTGAAGTGACTGTAGGCGAACTCCATTGAACTCGACAGCATCGCGAAGCCACACAGCCATTTGTGTAACAGAAATCTGAGCTCGTTCTGCGGCGATTACCGTCGGAAAGAACTTTTCCCCTCGGAACTTGCGAGGTTCCGCTGGTTCGGTTCCGGTCGTAAAATAGGGCTGGGGACGACGTGGCTTGGTCGATCTGCTGAACTTGTTCACTCGGCAAAACTGCCAAGTATATTGAAATAGTCAAGCTATATTAACAAGGTTACTTTTCAGCCTCTATGAGGGCAATCTCATCCCATAAGCCTTCGGCTTTGGCTAGAGTGATCAGGTCTCCAAATCGGGGGAGGGGGCCCCAAATGCAACCAACGGCCTTCGATTTCATTCGGCGCAGCAACACGTCGATATACGGCAGATAACCCGGGATGGAAATCGAAGTATCGCGCCCACCGAACGAACCACCATAGAGAACGGTGTAAACAAAGTCCAAAGCGTTCGCGACTAGCGGATGGACGCGGCCAAGATCGGCATCCAATGGATGGATGAGCAGCATCATTTCACGTTCGTTGGAGCTGTTGAGCGGTTCCCGCCAAGCTGGTGAGGTGATCGTCAGCGGTGAACCAGATGGCGTTGTCGCGATGAATGCGTGGAACCAGTCGAAGAGTTCAAGCCGCCGTGCGCTGCGCATAGCCTGGCTCATACGCTGTTGATCCGGCCATGTCTTCAGTTTTCCACCGGCTGCAATATGTTGTCGCAGCTCGGTGAGTAAAATCAGATCCGGCGCTTCGACCTCCCAAATGACTGTTTGCGCCTTGGGGAGTAGGACGGCGCACGTGTCCTTGATCGCTTCGAAGAGAAGCTTTTCAACTGTTAGGCCGTCCCGCCAGTCCGGGAGGACCCCAAGACGTGTACAGTACCAGAACGCTCCGTCTCGGTGACCCGATAGACACGTCAACGCCACGACGTTTCGCTGCGCGGGATGATCCTCGTAAGCGACCGTGAATATCTCGCGCCAACGGTTATGGAAGTGCCCTTCCATGAGCCAATGCTTGAGATAGCTTCGCGACACTTCCGCGAAATAGCCTTTGAAGAGGCGCTTGTGGCATTGAAGGCCGGAGTCGAAAAGATCGCCCTGCTCCTTGGTTCTGCCATCGAGCAGGGCCACGCGGAGGTCCGGCGACAACCGTAGAAGGTCTGCTTTCGATTTATGGAGACGCGCGCAGATTGCATCGGCAAGTTGTTCGCTAATTCGTGCTGTATTCTCCGCCTTACGAATCGTTCGGTCGGTTGTGCCGATCAATTCGCTAAAGTCTTCTTGGCTGAGTTGAAGTTCGTCGCGCCACTGCCTCAACCGTGCGCCATTGATTCGAATCATCATTTGCTGACTCCGTCGGATGTTTCCGCTTTTTCCGGTCTTGCCGGATCTTCCGGCAGTGCCGGGTGAGCCGGAGGAGTGCCTTCAAAAACGGTCGCATCGACCGCAAAATCCCAACCAGAAGCATAGCAAAAGCCTCTGAGGTTGAGAGGCGGGCTGCTTCGCTCAAAGGAGACCGATATGCATTGGCTGGCCAGATTTCTCATCATCCTCGTTGGTTTGATTCATGGAGGTTTCCTTTGCGCAAAACCGATCAAGGAGATCGACATGAACCCTCAAGCACGTTTGTTAACGCCCGCGCGTTCCGCCGCGCAGGTACCGATCACTTTTAGCCTCGCCCAAAAGCTGTTGCGTTTCGGTCGAGAGAATTCGTATGTGACGATGGGCGACGCATGCGAAAACTTCCTCGTCACGGGAGGCATGGGCGCATCGAAAAGCACGTCCAGCTTTTTCACCATCGGCCAAGGCCTCTTCGAGGTGGCCGGATGCGGAGGGGTCGGATTGGGCGTGAAGTACAACGCCCGAAACGAAACCTTCGCGATGGCGCGGGACGCCGGTCGTGGCGACGACGTAATCATGTTCTATCCCGGTTCCGATCAGCGGTTCAACTGGATCGATTACGAGTCGAAGGTGCACGGTCCCGGAAACGAGATCATCGATAACCTGATGGACGTTTTCGTTTCATCGACCGAGGTGATCAGCCGGAAGATGGGGCAAGGGCAATCGGAGCCGTTTTGGGAATATTCATGGCGGCAGATGCTCAAGCATTTCCTCTTTCTGGATATCCAAGCCAACGGCGGTCTCGACTTCGTGCGCGTGCTGGAAATGTGTCAAACGCTTCCGCGCGGGTTTGCCGATCTGGAAGAGCCATGGAAATTCACCAGCCTGACGGCGCTGGAAGAGGCAAAGAAGAACTGCCCGGCGTCGCAGGCGCGATCAATGAAGCTCGCTATCAACTACCTGACGAAGGAGATGCCAGCGCTCTCGGATCGTACCCGAGCCTGCATCCAGCAGATGTGCAGCGCGATGCTCGACCATCATGTGCGCGATCTTTACCAGGACGCTTTCGGGGGTAAGAGCACATGGACGCCGGATGACATTCTGGATCGCGGCAAGATCGTCATCGTTGGTTACGATGTGGACCGATTTGGCGCGATGGGCCAGTGCATTAACTCGATCGTCAAGAAATGCGTCCAGCGCGCCCTGGCGCGAAGACGGGAAAAGTTTGGTTCCGACATGGACCAATGCAGGCCCGTGGCGTTCATCATGGACGAAGCGCCCTTCCTGGTGGACAGCCAAGATGAACGGTTTTTAAGGGTAGGCCGCGAAAATCGGGCGATCAATCTCTGGGCGATTCAGACGATCCCATCGATGATCGACGAATTCGGCGGAGGCGAGGTTGCGCGCAACCGGGTCGATGGACTGCTGGCGCATTTTCATACCAAGGTCATGCACCAGAACGACTGTGATGTGACGAACAACAAGATGGCTGAAATCATCTCGAAGGATCTCTGGTGGAGATTGGGCACGAACATCGGCCAGAATCCGGGCGGCGCAACCGAGGGGCGAAACTGGAACCAGCAAGTCGATTACGTGCTACCGCCGATTGCCTTCAAAGAGCTCAAGCGTGGTGGATTGAAGTTCAACTGGGACGTTCCGGGCGATTGTAACGATGTCCGGGCATCAATGGTCTGACGGTAAATGGTGGCAGGGGATCAAGATGATCCAAAATTGTGAGCCTCGCAAGGCGCACCTCTTTTTACAGTGCCTCTTCGACTATTCGCCAGTCAGCATGTGGCTCGATCAAGTGCCGGTGGCCCGAATCTGGGTGGAACATAGACCCTTTCTGCAACTGGTTCGCGACTTGTGGAACAAGCCCAAGACGACCAAGTGGCTGTTTCTCCGATGGTTCGGATTTTGGATCGGCGTGGAGGCGGGCTACGGCTTCTACAAAGAGTGCGAGAAGGAGATCAACAATGCCTGACCCTACAGACTGGGATCCTCCTTTTCCTACCAAGTTCACGCTGGCATGCGGACTGATTTATTTCGCACCCCTCCTGTGCTTCTTCTGGTTTGGGCCGTGGTGGAAGGCAGCCTCCATCATCACCGTCGGCATCGGAGTGTGGAAATCGGCTGGCTTTCTTCGGCGAGCCTTTGGCATTGCGTTTCTGTTATCGATCTTGATCTGGGGAACGCATGCGATCACGACCGAGGAGAATTGGCCCGGCCCACTACTCCTGATGATCTGGTGGTTTTGGAGTTGGGCGACTCGCTGGCACGCGGATGGAGCGCAGGAGGAAGTGCAACGAAGGGCGAGGGGGTGGGAGTGAAGCCATGCCTGAACAAACTCTAAGTGACAAGATTGCTCAAGAAGTTGTCGCTCGGCTGTTGCCATATCTTGAGAACGGAAATGGAAACCGAAGCAAACCGCCAGCTCAAAAGAGATTGCTGACGGTTAAGGAAGCAGCCGCGTACATAGGCCGGAGCGAATCGGCGCTGTATCATCTCGTAGCGCGTCGGGAAATCGCGTGCGTTCGCCACGGTCGACACCTTCGCTTCGACATAGTGAAGGAACTTGACCGCTGGATTGAGGGAGGTCGCGTATGAATGAACTCAGGATGAACGTAGGCAAGCTGCGAGAGGATTTGGATGGACTGCCAGACGATCTGGTGGTGCATATATATGTGGGAGAGGATACGCTTCAAAAATACCTTGAGGACAGATATTGGCGCCATATCCCGCACTGGTGCAGGTTGTTGTTAAAGCGTTGGGACGTCACATATATCAGTGGGATGAGCGTTTTTGCGGTCGAGGGTCGAGTCATTCCTTCGAGGAACTGGAAACCGAAACCGTTCTATTTCGAATTACAAACTCAGGCACCGGGACCGAATGGCGTGAGTGTTGAGTTTGCTGAACAGCGGCAACTTCCTCCGGCGTCGATTCGCCAGATCGGGTATGGACGGGAGGATGGTTCGGATAAGGGAGGTCGAGTATGAGGAGACCTGATTGGCCGTGGCCTAGTTTTGACCACGGAGGAGTTGTCTCACGGGGCGTGGGCGTGACAGTGGGCGACCTTAAAGAGTTACTCGAAGGTCTTCCCGACCACGCTCCAGTTTGGGTCAAGGTGGGTAATATCTTTTCTCCAGTTATGTCAGTCTATCGACTTCGGCCTCGGGGGACGCCCAAAACCGGCCAATGAGGGACGGCTGAAAACCGGCCAATAGAATCGGGCAAGACATTGAGAGCGATGGGGGGCTACCCTCCATCGTCGTGAGCAATGTCTTGAGCGAAGGAAAGCGACAACAAGTCATCGCGCTGGGGCGGCTGGGTTGGCCGCTGCGGCGCATCGAAGAGGAGACCGGCATCCGGCGGGAAACCGCGGGAGCTTACCTGAAGGCGGCCGGGATTGGCATCCGTGCACCGGGAGGATGGGGACGGCGTGGGCCGGCAAAACCGGCCAATGAGGTGTCCCCCGACCCTGACGCCGATCGGGCCACGCCAATTTCAAAACCGGCCAACGAGGCGTCCCCCGGCTCGGCTCCGGTCCCGGCGCCCGGCCGGAGTCCTACGGCCAGCGCGTGCGAGCCGCATTTCGACTTCATCGAACTCTCGCTGAGCAAAGGCCGGAACGCCAAGGCTATCTACCAGGACTTGGTGGACAACCACGGCTTTCGCGGCCGCTACCAGAGCGTCAAGCGCTTCGTCCGAGGGTTACGTGGACAGCCCACACTCCAGGCTTGTGCGGTCATCGTCACGCCGCCCGGCGAAGAAGGGCAGGTCGATTACGGTACCGGTCCCATGGTGCGAGATCCGCGCTCCAGCCGATATCAACGCACGCGATTGTTTGTCTTCACCCTTGGCTGTAGTCGCAAGGCCGTCCGGTTGCTCACCTTCCACTCCAGCACTCGCATCTGGGCCGAACTGCACGAGCAAGCCTTCCGCCGGCTGGGTGGCGTCACGCGCACCGTAGTGCTGGACAACCTCGGTGAAGGCGTCCTGAAACCCGACATCTACGACCCGACCTTGAATCCGCTGTATCGCGACATGCTCGCTCATTATGGCGCGGTCGCGCTGCCTTGCCGGGTTGCCGATCCGGATCGGAAAGGCAAGGTCGAACGCGGCGTGGGGCACGCCAAGAACACTCCGCTCAAGGGGATGCGCTTTGAAAGCCTGGAAGAGGCGCAAGCCTACCTGGATCGCTGGGAAGCCAACTGGGCCGACACGCGCATCCACGGCACGACCAAGCGACAGGTGGCGGCCATGTTCGCCGAAGAGAAACCGGCCTTGCTGCCGCTGCCGATCGAGCCTTTCCGCTATTACCAGTTCGGGGAACGCAGAGTGAACCTGGATGGTTGCGTCGAAGTCGAAGCGGCTTACTACAGCGCTCCGCCGGGCTGGATCGCCCGGAGCGTCAAAGTGCAGTGGGACGGCCAAGTGGTGCGTGTGCTCGATCCGCATACCGGACAACTGTTGCGCGAGCACTTGCGCCAGCAGCGTGGCGGCTACCGCATCCCGGATCAGGATAAGCCGGCCAAGACCCCGCGCTCCACCGAGCAGCTTTTGTCACGCTGCGGCAAAATCGGCGCACACATCGGCGCGCTGGCCGGGCAGATGTACCGGCGGGACGGCCCGGCCTCCATTCGCCGCATTCTGGGATTAACCGGCTTGGCGCGCAAGCATGGCGCGGCACTCACAGATGATGCCTGTGCCGCCGCATTGGAATCCGGCCTTCCCTCCAACTCCTATCAATTCGTCCGCCGCTGGCTCGAGCGCCGACCGCAACTGACTCTTCGCCAGGTGGACCCCATCATCCGTCAGCTGACTTTGTACCGCGACTTCATCGACCACAAAACCCAGGAGGACCATACATGAATCTCATCGAACTGCAGCGCAGTCTGCGTCAACTCCGGCTCGGCGGCATGGCCGCCGTTCTGGAAACGCGCCTCCGGCAAGCGCAAGCCGAACCCATGGCGCCGATCGATCTGCTGGCAACACTCGTCTCCGACGAACTCACCCGGCGCTCAGACCGGCTCTTGGAGCGGAGGCGCAAACTCGCCGCCTTTCGCGATCCCAACAAGACGCTGGACAACTTCGACTTCCACTTCAATCCCAAGCTGAACCGCAGCCTGGTCTTCGACCTCGCCACCGGCGCTTTCATCGACCGTCGTGAGGACGCCTTGTTTCTCGGGCCGGGCGGCACCGGCAAAAGCCACTTGGCTCATGCGATCGGCCAGGCGGCGATCCTGCAGGGTCACAAGGTGCTCTATCGCGAGACTCACATCCTGCTCGAAGAAGTCGCCGAGGCCACACTCGATGGCACGCGCAAGCAATACATGGAGTCCATCTCCAACGTGGCGCTCCTGATCATCGATGACTTCGGCATGCGCAAGCTTCCGCAGACTGCCGCCGAGGATCTGCTGGAGATCGTCATGCGCCGCTACGAACGCGCCAGCACCCTGCTGACGTCGAACCGTCCAGTGGAGGACTGGGGCAAGCTCCTGGCCGATGTCGCCGCCGTCGGATCCATGCTGGATCGACTGTTGCATCACGGCCACGTCCTCAAGTGCGGACCCAAGAGCTGGCGCACCAAGATCGCAGCCGCCGATTGAAACCAAGGAAGGAGGCGCTCATTGATGCGAGGGCGCTGCCCTCGCGCTCCCGGGATTTACCGCTTTATCGCCAGAATGCCGCGCAGGCGGCCTGCGCCGCCCTCGCATTCCGGCCTCTGGGTCGGCGCTCTGGTCGCATCCCTGCGGAGCCATATCCTCCGCCCAGGTGAGGCCAGGATAACCGAACCTGTTGTGAGTTCGCAAAGTTTTTTCTTGCCGCCAGTGGCGGTAGTGGGTTATAACAGCCTTAGTCTTGCCTGATTCCGTTGGCCGGTTTTGAGGTGTCCCTCATTGGCCGGTTTTCAGGTGTCCCCCGAGGACGTATCAGCTGCCTGCCAGCGACCGCAACACCCTGATCGCCCGACTGGACCGCGTACGTGCCGTCAGCCACAATCTCGGATATGGCGTCGGCGACTACATGGACTCCCTGCTTGCGAAATACATGAAGGTCTGATCCTCCATACGCCGCTGGTTCACTACCCGCACAGCCATACTACGCAGCCTTGCCGAAAACTCACGATTCATCGCAACGGGCAAACAAAAGCACGGCGAGCATCGACTCCCGGCGAAGCGCGGTCCGCTGCCGAAAGACGCGACGAAAGTGGATCGGATGAAGCGAAAGCTACAGACCAAGGTGGGCAGAGCCGTCTACGCGGCGCGCAAATGTGTGGTGGAACCGGTGTTCGGGCAGATCAAACAGGCGCGCTGGTTTCGCCAATTCTTGCTCCGCGGAAAAAAGAAAGTAAAAGGGGAGTGGGCACTGCTGTGCCTGACCACACCTGTGCAAATTAACTTTGTGAGGATCGGTGGCGGTGCCTAAAGGAGGGCCGAGCGATTCGCAGAGGATAGGCAGAGGCTCTGCTACCGTTGAGATCGGGTTCGGCAAGAACTGATCGAAATGGGGCGACAGGAGGCCTCTGCCATGACACGAGTATGCAGCATATTCCATCAGATTTTGCAGTGGTTCCCACGGCTGGAATTTGACGCCGCGGTACGGGAGCACAAGGCGGAGCGGCATGCGCGCGGCTTCACCTGCTGGCAGCAGTTCGTGGCCATGCTGTTTTGCCAGTTAGGGCATGCGCAAAGCTTGCGGGAGATCTGCGGTGGTCTGGCGGCGACGGAAGGCAAGCTGCGTCATCTGGGAATCCTGGATTGCCCGAAAACAACCACGCTGTCCTACGCCAATGCGCACCGGCCCTGGCAACTGTATCAGAGCGTGTTCTACACAACGCTGGAGCGCTGCCGGGCCGAGGCGCTGAGGCGAGGTCAGCGGAAGTTCCGGTTCCAACCCAAGCTTCTGTCGCTGGACGCCAGCATGGTGGAGTTGTGCGCCGAGTCGTTCGACTGGGCCAAGTACAAGCGGACCAAAGGTGCGCTCAAGTTGCACCTGGTCTTGGACCATGACGGCTATCTGCCCTGCTACGCGGTGATGACGGAAGGCAAGACGGCCGACATCACGGAAGCGCGCAAGATGCATTTTGAAAGCGGCACGCTGCTGGTGTTTGACCGGGGATATAGCGACTACGACTGGTGGTTGAATCTTACGCGCGCGGGCGTGAACTTGGTCACGCGCCTGAAGGACAGCGCGTCGTAGGGAGTGGTGGAGAGCCGCCCAGTACCGGAGAACTCCAACGTGATGCGCGATGAAGTGATCGTTCTGGTCAGTCAGCAGGAAGTGGGCTCCGAAGCTCGGCTGCGCCGCATCGAAGTGTGGGTGGAAGAGAAGAACGAAAGCATGGTCTTCGTCACCAACAACCTCAAACTGGCGGCGCGCACCATCGCCCGGATTTACAAAGAACGCTGGCAGATCGAACTCTTCTTCAAAGCCCTGAAACAGGGCCTGAAGATCAAGACCTTCGTGGGCACCACGGAGAATGCCGTGCAGATTCAAATCTGGACGGCGTTGATCGCCATGTTGATCCTGAAGTACCTGCAGTTGAAGAGTACCTTCGGCTGGAGCCTGTCCAATCTGATCGCCCTGCTGCGCCAACAGTTGTTCGTCCACCGCGACCTCTGGAAATGGATCCAGGATCCCTTTCAGGCGCCGCCGGAGGTCGCGCCAGACCTTCAAATGGCCCTGCCGATGTAATTTGCACAGCACCTAGCGGGGAACACCGCAAAACCCAATGCCTACATCAATGCAAAATCGATCTTTTGGATAGCAGGCCAAGCCCAAGTCACTCACGCTTGTGAAATCCCGCCGCCAACCGTGCCTTGCAAATCGCGCCAGCCCTGGGCTATGTCCAATCGCTCCAACGTTACTCAACCGCGGCTTCAGCTAATTTGCACAGCAGTGGTGCCTGACGCATAATGTTCTACGGCTCTTCACCGCCATGCAGTACTGCTGAGAGGCATTCGGGAATGATTTTCGGTCAAAATCGCGGTCCGAACGCTCCCAGAACAAAATCGGCCGCCACGACCTTCAATAATGGCTGACTCGGGGAACGTCGTGCCACACGAGCACACGCCGTTCGAACCCTCCCCGTCGCTATACTCGGACAGGCTCCTAGTCCTCGGGGAGCCAACTCTACGCAGAACTCCGGTAAGTCTCCCGCAATGTGCCTGGACGTTGCCACCTCGAAATCCCTAGATTCCTTTCGGAGGTTCCGCTGATCCTGGGAGTCCGACACAAAATCGATATATTCGCGATTGATTGCCGTTGCGCGACCAGTTGCGAGGTCATAGGTGAAGGGCAACACGGACCCGCGTGCCGCGAAATGTCTGCTGAGATAAGCGAGGGCTTTGGTGACCGCGGGAACTGTAGCAGTTTCTTGAAACCAACGCTTGACGCTACCCAGTGTCGCAGAGGAGAAATCATCATCGATGAGCACGGACTCTTCCTGGCCGCACAGTTCGACACAGATCTCCTCAAACAAGTCGAAAGCTGGATTCCTGCTGTGCATTGATGGGTTATTTCCTCAGCTTCGCGCTGAATTCCTCCATCACCTTGAGAATCTTGGCCGCCTCTTCTCTTCCGGGCGACAGCAGCCTAATTTTTTGGAAGAGTTTCTCCAGATGCCTTACCAGATAACCGAGTGTCTCCTGCTTCGATTCCACATACAGAGTAGCCTCATCGAGTGTTGCACCTCGTTCGAGCTTACGCGCCGCTACCTGCGAGCCGAGCACCCTGCTCAGTGCGGAAAGTTGCCTGGTGTCTGTGACGCGGCGTCTCGGGCCGTAAAGGAACTGCGTCAGGTAGCGCAGTTTGACGGGATCAAACGTCTTGATCCTCATGGCACGGCGATCGACGTTGAGCTGTATATAAGCCTTGATTTTTGCTCGTCCGAACGACTCTGCGAGAGACCAGAAGTCTTCGGTATTCACCCCCTTAAAAACCTTCCTTGCCATTGTAGTGAGACGGTAGGGAATAAGATAGCGCGCAGCCTCTTGTTTTTTTTCCGAGGTCCTTGCCGGGGCCCGTCTCGCCGGGCGTCCCGCGCCGGCGCTCAGCGCTCTTCTTGGTCTTGGCACGCATCTTGAGAGGAGAGGTTACGTAGATTTCTTGAAAAACCACAGCCAGAAATACTGATCGCCGGCGCCGTAGGTGTAGCGCTGCTCGAAGCCGCACCGGTCCGCCATCTCCTTGGCTTGCGCCTCTGAGAACGGCACTCCTAGCCAGGTTTCCTCGGGCGAAGTCGGCGCGCGCAAATTGCCCTGCACCTGAAACTTGAACAGCGCTCCCGGGCGCAGCAGGCGGTTCACTTCGCGCACGTAGTTTTCGATGATTTCGCGGCTGGGCACATGCTGGAACACGATGAAGGAGTACGCGAAATCGAATTCGAGCGGCGGCACCACGGTGAGGTCGAAGCCGTTGTTCTGATAGACGTGCACGTGCGGCATGTCCGCGACGGCATGACGGGCGCGCGCCACCATCTCTCCACTGACATCCACCGCGTGGACTTCGCCGAAGATCCGGCCCAGCGCCCGCGTCACCCGCCCGGCCCCGCAGCCGATCTCGAGCACGCGCATCTGGCGCGGGTCCTTGGCCTGATAGACGTTTTCGGCGTCGTTGAGAATATCGCCTGCCAGCGATTGCTCGCCGGAGCGAAAGAACTCTTCGTCGCTCCATTCGGCTTGCCCCGTAGCGACGTAGTGGCGAGCGTTCTCCTTGGCGCGCTGGTCCCAGTCGTGGCGCATGTTCTCAAGCTGTTGATTGAGGCTGATAGGCTCCGCCATGGTCCGAGAGTTGGTGGAAATGGGATGCTGCACATCCCTCCTCAACAGTGTACTATGTGGAACCTGTGGAAGAAGGCGGCCAACCAGCCGGCGCTCAAATCGAAAGCGGCGGGGTTCGACAAGCTGAGAGCCTTGACGGACGACGAAGCAGCAGAAGAAGTAGAGCGCTACTGAGGCAGTTCGCGTGCGTACTTGCGGTCGGCCGCGGCGCCGTCGGTATCGCCAAGCATGTCCTTGGCAAAGCCGCGGCTGGTATAGGCCTCTTTGTAATCGGACTTTAACCGGATGGCTTCGTTGAAATCGGCGATCGCACGTTGGTATTGCTTGGCCTCATTATAGAGCGACCCTCGGCGATAGTAGTCCTTGGGATCCTTGGTCAGGTTCACCAGTTGGGTTGCATCTTCCAGGGCCAGGTGGTACTTCTGAAGGTGATCGTAGCAGGAGGATCGGTTGCGCCACAGCGCAATGCTCTTGGCGTTAAGCTGGATGCCCTTAGTTGCGTTCTCGACACACAGATCATATCGAGACTCATTTGAGTATGCCCAGGCGCGCTGGTTATAGAAGACATTGTCATCCGGCTTGAGGCGGATGGCCTGGTCGTAGGCTACGATGGCGTCGTCCCACTGCTTGAGACCGGCGGCGGCATCGCCTCGATATCTGTACTGCTGGGCATCCTCGCCGTTTAGGTGAATCGCGTGCGTGCAGTCCACAAGCGCCCGTCCGTACTGCTGTGTCCGAAGTAACGCCTGACAGCGGCCCTTGTATGCCGCCGTGTAGTTCGCGCTGTCCCGGATCGCTTCATCGAAGCGCTTAATCGCGTCCTCATTCTTCTGATGCTGGAGCAGGTTATCCGCCTGGCCGAAGGCCGCCCGGGCGCCTTCAAGGTTATTAGGGGCGGTTTGGACGCCATAATCGGCATCTTGCGGAGCTGCAAACGTGTTGTACCAGATTTGCGTGAGGCGGCCGTCGCCGGCGAACCCCGCCTTTAGGTCGATGACTCCACGTTCAAACTCGAGCCACACGACTTCCAGGCTTCCATGGAGGAACGGCGTGCTGGCCCACCGCAAGTTGCCCAACTTCTGCCGTGTAAGCTCCCAGGTCGCCCGGAGCCGGTTGACGGATAGGCTGGCCTTCAATTCATCGGTGAAGTCCTTAGCGGCGTCGTTATATCGGGCTTCGACCAAGGCCATTGCCACTCCCGTTGCGAGGGTCTTCATTCGCTCGGGGTTCAGTACCGGAGGGGTCTCAGGCTTCGCAAGCTGGAGCGGCGCAACGGCAGAGGGCTGCGGGGGCGGGACGGGAGCGATCTCAGCTCGCCTTGCAGCGACAGGCCCAGGAGCTACCGTGGCTGCTTTTGCCGCGCTTGATTTCGGATCGGGAGGCTGCGCATCGTTCGATTTGGGACTCATCCGCACTTCGGAGTTCGGCGCAGCGCCGGTGGCGACAGGGGCTCGCGGCTGGCTGTGGTAAAGGACGCTACCGACGATCCCTGCCACGAGCACGGCTGCACCAGCGCAGGCCGCGGCCAAAACCCACCGCGGCCGCTCAGCTTGATGGCGATTCAGCGCGTCTCGGACGCGTCCCAGGGCGAACGCCAGATCTCCGGTGGTTTGAAACCGCTGCTCAGGGAGCTTCTCAAGGCAGCGTCGAACGATGAGATCCAGGTCCCGTGGAGTCGAAGACAGCAGTGCAACGGGATCGTCCTTCAGGACCGCGTGCATCACCTCCACCTTAGAGTGCCCGGAGAAGGCCGGCTTCCCCGATGCCATTTCGTACAGAACCCCCCCGAGGCTGAACAGATCCGACCGGTGATCGGCGGGCTGCGCGCGCACCTGTTCGGGGGACATATAGGCGGGAGTGCCCATGACCACCCCGGGCTCGGTCATGAGGACCGTTTCCGCGCTCTCCTTCCGCTTGTCGGAAGGGGATTCTATCTGCTTGGCGAGACCAAAATCGATGATCTTGACGCGCCCGTGACGCGTGAGTAGGATATTTTCGGGCTTGAGGTCGCGATGAATGAGTCCCGCGGCGTGCGCCGCGCCGACGCCTTCGGCCAACTGAATTGCGATATCGAGGAGCCTCGCGGGCGGCACCGGCCCCCGTGCGACCAGGGCACGAAGGGACTCGCCCTCGACCAGCTCGGATGCGACGTAAAGGATTCCGTCATCGGACCCGATGTCGTAAATGCAAACGATATTGGGGTGATTGAGTGCACTTGCGGACCGCGCTTCCTGCTCAAATCGCGCTTGCCTGCGCCGGTCTTGCGAAACCTCGTCCGGCAGAACCTTGAGTGCGACGTTGCGGCACAGGCGCGTGTCCCGGGCGCGATAGACGCGGCCCATTCCGCCGGCTCCTAAAGGTGCGAGGATTTCGTAGGGGCCAAGTTTGGACGGTACACTCTGCGCCATACCGGAAACCTTTTAGATCTAGACTATGATACCGTGTCGCAGGACTTAGCGGAAGACGCTTGCTTCTTCTAAAAGACGGCTCGCAACTTCTGTGGAATTCGGAGGTGGACTTGGTGGACGGCGCGGGACTCGAACCCGCGACCCCGGCGTTGCGAACGCCGTGCTCTCCCAACTGAGCTAGCCGCCCCCTCTTGCGAGACTACCAGCCCAGGATATCATGGCCTCTCGAGCGCTCACGCGCTTTCGCCGCCGGCTGTGAGGCTCCTCAGCTTGGCGGCCAGAGTGGTCCGCTTCAATCGCAGCATGCTGGCCGCGGCACTCTTGTTGCCGTGGGTCTTGCGTAGCGTGTCCTCGATAATCTGGCGTTCGATCTGGCCGATGGTTTGCTCGAAATCGAGCCCGGACTCGGGAACCGGGATCGGGGCGCTGGGCGGACCTTGCGCCGGCGTCCGCCTCACTTCCGAGCCGAGGGGAAAATCGGAAGGAACCAGCACGCCGCGCCCGCCGCTCAGCGCGACCGCCATCTCCACGGCGTTCTCGAGCTGCCTCACATTTCCGGGCCACGGGCGGGCTTGCAGGTGCGCCAACGTCTCTTGCGCCAGCTCCGGCACGGGAATCTCCTCGAGGCGGCAAATCTTGGCGACGAAGTGCCGCGCCAGCAGCGGAATGTCCTCAGGGCGTTCCCGCAGAGGCGGCATCGAGATCGGCACCACGTTGAGGCGGTAATACAGATCCTCGCGGAATCTGCCCTGGCGAACCAGCTCGGCCAGATTGACGTTGGTGGCCGCGATCAGCCGCACGTCCACGTGAATCGTCTCGGAGCTGCCGATGCGCTGGAACTCGCGCTCTTGCAGCACCCGCAGAAGCTTGGTTTGCAGGTCCAGAGGCAGATCCCCGACCTCGTCCAGAAACAGGGTTCCGCGGTGGGCCTGCTCGAAGCGTCCCATGCGTTGTTGAATCGCGCCGGTGAAGGCGCCCCTGACGTGGCCGAACAGCTCGGCTTCGATGAGATTCTCGGGCAGGGCGTTGCAGTTCACCGCCACCATGGGCTGGTGCGCGCGCGGGCTGGCCAAGTGTAGCGCCTGGGCCACCACTTCCTTGCCAGTGCCGGTTTCGCCGGTAATCAGGACCGTGGCGCGGCGCATGCCCACCAGCCGGATCAACTGGATGGTCCGCTCGATGGCCGGGCTCGAACCGATGATCAGGCTGCGCCATTTTCCCTCTGCGGCGGCTTTCGCCTCCACGATGCCCATGGAAGCTGTCATGTACTTCCATCGTCAGATTGCGGGTTCGCGGCATTGTGGATTCGACCTACCTCGCCGTAGCGTCCTGGAGCTATTCCGCGTACTGCGCTGTGGTGTCAGGGACTACATCGCGGCCCGCACGGTAGGTGCGCTTCCATGAGGCTCCGTGTCAAGTTGACAGGTCTCCTATTACGCGATACGATACTACGTAAAGCGGAATAGAGATGTCCGACCCAACTCTGCTCGTTCTGGCCAGCCTTTCCGACGGCGACAAGCACGGTTACGCCATGATGGAAGATATTGAGCGCTTTGCCGGTATGCGTCTCGGACCTGGAACCCTGTATGGGGCGATCACCCGCTTGGAAGAGCGCGGCTGGGTCAAGCCCGTCGCGGCGGAGGATCGCCGCCAGCCCTATACGCTGACCACCTCCGGCCGCGAGCATCTGAAGACACAATTAGACACGCTGGACCGAGTGCTCAAGACAGCAGCCAGAAGGCTCAAGCACGCATGAAGCGCCTGATTCGTCTTGCCGCGAAGCTGTATCCGGGACCATGGCGCGACCGCTACGGTGAGGAGTTTGAAGCGCTGCTCGACGACGCGGGCGTCAATGGGCGGATAGCGTTCAATGTTCTTACAGGAGCTGTCCTTATGCAGGTTCAACGGTGGCAGATAGTCGGGACCGCGGCGTTGCTCGCCATGGGTGCTCTTTTCGCGGCGTCATGGTGGGTGGGGCAGCGGCCGTACATCTCACCCGGCACTCACCAGGTCTTCCGCATGGATTCGACCCTTGGATTCTTGGTAGAGTTCCTGGTATTACTCAGCCTGATCATCGTCGGCTTGATCACCTTGTTGGCCGGCCGGGGCCGTTGGATTTGTGCCTGTATCGCTGCGTCCTATATGGCGGCGGTCGTGCTGGTTTCGCTACTCACCCCGAGGACCATCGTCAGTATCGGTGATAGTTACTGCTGGGACCTGTGGTGTGTGGGAATCCAGAATGTGAACGCTACCCCGCAGGGCCAGAACATCCTCTACACGGCTGAAGTGTCGCTCTTCTCGGATGCCAACACTGTCCAACTTGAGGTGACTGACCAACCGAGGCGATTCTTCTATCTGATGGATGAGCGGGGCCGGCGCTTCCCGATCCTTGCGTATTCATCCCTCGCTGGCCCGAGTGTAACCGTGAAACCGGGCGAGTCCGTGAAATCCTCATTGACCTTCCTCGCACCGGCAGACGCGCGGAAGCTCTATCTGACGGACGACCTAAAGTGGCCGCCCTGGGTGAACCTGTATTTTGGCAGCGACCTCAATCCGTTCCACAGGCGCACGCTCTTGCGTGTTGTTTAACGTCTTAGCGCACCGCACCCCGCGCGGTAGTCAGCGGAGGAATGTGACACAATAATAAAACCCGGTCCCGCATGACGCACCCGAATGTTCCCGATACGCCCGAGGCATCGGCTTCCGACGCCTCCCTGGGCGACACCTCCTTTGGCGATATCCTTTCTGAGTTTGAGCAAGCCCATCACGCCGAGGGAGGAAGTGTCGAAGGCACTGTGGTGTCGGTGACTCCCGACGGGGCCTTCGTCGATCTCGGCCGCAAGATGGACGGCGTTTTGCCGCCGGTTCCCGGCATCGAGCTGAAGCCCGGCATGAAAGTCCTGGTCTCCATCCGCGGCCGCGACCAGGAAGGCAACTACCTGCTCTCGACCATCAAGGTGGAGGTTCCCAAGGACTGGAGCGCGCTCGAAGCAGCCTACGCCAACAAGAGCACCATCGCCGGCACTGTGCTCGAACTGGTGAAGGGAGGCTTGCGTGTGGATGTCGGCGTGCGCGCCTTCATGCCCGCGTCGCGCAGCGGCGCCCGGGATCAGGCCGAGCTCGAAAAGCTGGTGGGCCAGGAGATCGAGTGCCGCATCACCAAGCTCGATGTCGCCGATGAAGACGTCGTGGTGGATCGCCGCTCCGTGCTCGAAGAGCGCGAACGGGAAGCCAAGCGCGAAGCTTTCGGCAAGTTGCAGGAGGGCGCGGTGGTGACCGGCACGGTGCGCACGCTCACCGATTTCGGCGCGTTCGTGGATCTGGGCGGCGTCGACGGGCTGCTGCACGTCACCGACATGGCCTACGCGCGCAACGTGAAGCCGTCGGATGTAGTCAAGCCGGGCGACCAGATCGAGGTCAAGATTCTCAAAATTAACGCCGATACCCGCAAGATCGCGCTGGGGTTGAAGCAACTGGCGCCCGACCCCTGGTCGCTGGTGGCGGAGAAATACCCGCAGGGCTCGCGGGTACACGGCAAAGTTTCGCGCGTTACAGATTTCGGCGCCTTCGTCGAGCTGGAGCCGGGCATCGAAGGTCTGATTCATGTGACCGAGATGTCCTGGTCGAAGAAGAACGTCAAGGCCTCCGACGTAGTCAAGCCGGGCGAGGTGGTGGAAGTGGCGGTGCTGGGCGTCAACCCCGCCGACAAGCGCATCGCGCTGGGTCTGAAGCAGGCGCTCGGCGATCCTTGGGAGGACGCGATCAAGAAGTATCCGGTAGGCTCGGTGGTGGAGGGTCCGGTCACCAGCCTGGCCAAGTTCGGCGCGTTCGTCGATCTGGGGGGCGGAGTGGAAGGCATGATCCACATCGGCGACATCAGCCGGGAGAAACGTTTAAATCACCCCAGCGAAGTCCTGAAGCAGGGGCAAGTGGTGAAGGCGCAAGTGCTCGAAACCGATCGCGAGCGGCGGCGCTTCAAGCTGGGCATCAAGCAACTCGATCCCACCAGCATCGACGAATACGTGGCTGAGCGCAAAGTCGGCGAAACCGTTTCCGGCCGCATCGTGGAGGTTTCCGGCGTCCGCGCCAAGGTCGAATTGGGCGAAGGCGTGACGGCGTTCGCCAAGATCCCGGAGGAGAAGCAGGAAGCCGCCTCCGGTTCCGGAAAAGCCGATTTATCGGCCATGACCGCGATGCTGACCCAGAAGTGGAAAGCCGGCGGCGGCGGTTCGGGAACCGCGGCGGAGGCTCCGCGCGCGGGTCAAGTCCGCACCTTCCGCATCACCAGTCTCGACCCAGCCACCAAAAAAGTCGATCTCGAATTCATCGGGTAGCCGGGCATCCGCATCTCCGAGACCGGATCACGCCGGATTACTTGCGCTGGAAGACAAGGGTTATCGGCGCGCGCTCCGGTCTTACGACGCTAACCGTCATGGTTCCGTCTGGGGCAAGCGTGTAGCTTTCGAGCGTAGTCGCGCCGGATTGCGTGGTGGTCACCTTCAGGACGTCATGATCCCACTTGGTCTTGCTCTTGAGGTCCTTACCGGCGTGAACGGTGGAGTTGTTTTCGCTGCCGGTGCTGTCGCTGTAGAAGGATGTCTCGTCGGCGCCTGAATAAACAAAACTGCGCGAGACGACGATGACGCCCTGCTGATCGTTGATCGTCACAGTGCCGGTTTGAACGACGGGCTGGCCGGCAAAATCGCTCCTGGTGGGCACCAGCGTCCAGGTGCCGTTCAGCGCGCTGCGGTCGCTCGCGAACGCAGAGCTCGCCAAAAGCAGAGTCGCCAAGAGGGCTCCGGTAAGTATAGAAGTTGAATATGGCTTCATGGTTTCCTTTCAAGGCGACCGTTTTCAACGGAAGCGTATCTGTAGCCGGTTAGAGCACGCGCGCCGCCGTTCAGGTGAAAACGCAACCACACGGGATATGAGCGCTATGGACGCTCTTGTTGGTGTCCCTAACCCGTGACCATATTTGGCCGCGTGACTCCGGGTAGTCACTGCCGCGGACCATTCCGGCCGGAGAGCGGAATCGGCATCCGTTGGTTTCTCCACATCCGCCGCTTTGGTCGTCCGCGTGCTTTGGCCATGCATGTGATGAGAGACACAACCCCCCGCACTGCGCCTCCGATGAGAACCGCTCAACCGAAAGTCACCACCCGTGAGCGCCCAGGCACGAGCGTGTCGGCCAGGAACCGGAACCTTGTGTTGGCGGTAACTCTCCTGACGCTCTCGATCACAGCGGCGGCCCAGTTCACCACCGCTCCCGGCAGCCCCTTCGCGGTGGGTTCAGACGCCGCTTCCATCGCCGTGGGGGATTTCAACGGGGATGGCAACCTGGACCTCGCTGTGGGGAGCGTCGCGAGCCAAAACGTAACCATTTTCCTTGGGAACGGCGCGGGCGGGTTCAGCGCCGGGACCCCCGTCGCGGCGGGATTATTCCCCTATTCCGTGGCAGTGGGAGACTTCAACGGAGATGGAAAGCTCGACTTGGTTGTCGCCGACACCAGTAGCAACACCGTGACGGTTCTCCTTGGGAACGGCACGGGCCGGTTCAGCCCCGCTGCGGGGAGCCCCTTCGCCGCGGGTCCAGACCCCTTTTCGCTGGCAGTGGGCGATTTCACCGGGAGTGGCAAGCTGGACCTCGCCGTGGCGAACGCCGGGCACGACGTAACGGTCCTCCTTGGAAACGGCACGGGCGGGTTCGGCTACGCTCCGGGGAGCCCCTTCGTGGCGGGCTCGGACCCCGATTCCATCGTGGTGGGGGACTTCAACGGAGATAGCAAGCTCGACTTGGCCGTCGCGAACGCCCGCGGCAACAACGTAACGGTTCTCCTCGGGGACGGCACGGGTGGGTTCAGCCCCGCTCCGGGCAGCCCCTTCGCGGCGGGTGCAAACCCGACTTCCGTCGCCGTGGGGGACTTCAACGGAGATGGCAAACTGGACCTCGCCGTCACCAACGCCGGCAGCAACGGCGTCACGGTTCTCCTGGGGAACGGCTCGGGCGGGTTCAGCCCCGCCCCGGGCAGCCCAATTTCAGTGGGATCCCTCCCCTATTCCCTGGTGGTGGGCGACTTCAACGGGGATAATAACCTGGACCTCGCCGTCGCCAACACCATTAGCAACAGCGTAACGGTGCTCCTGGGGAACGGCTCGGGCGGTTTCAGTGCCGCACCGGGGAGCCCCTTCGCAGCGGGTTCAGAACCCTATGCCATCGCGGTGGGGGACTTCAACGGGGATGGTAAGCCGGACCTCGCCGTGACAAGTTATTACGGCACTGTCACGGTGTTCCTCAACACTTTTTCCTACACCTGTACCAACACCGCCGCGCCGGTGATCACTTCCGTCAATTCGGCAAGCTTCTTCGGAGGGCACTCCTTTTTCACCTCCGGCTCCTGGCTGGAGATCAAGGGCGCCAACCTTGCCAATCCCAACGACCCGCGACTCCTCGCCGCCACGAATCGCGGCCAGTGGAGGTTGAGCGACTTCAATGGAGTGAACGCTCCCACCGTGCTTGACGGAATCAGCGTCAGCATCAACGGAGAGCCGGCCTACGTTTGGTATCTGTCCCCGGCGCAGCTCAATGTGCAGGCGCCGGAAGAGCCGGCCACAGGCAATGCCAACATCACGGTAACAAACTGCAAGGCGACCAGCGCCCCTTGGACGTTGACCTACCTGGCGACCGCCCCCGGCTTGCTTGCGCCGCCGAATTTCAACCTGGGAGGCACGCAATACATGGTGGCCACCTTCGCTTCGGATGGCGCTTATGTCTTGAGTACTAGCGCCGGCGCAACGCTTGGCCTGAATAGCCGGCCGGCGCAGCCCGGGGATTTGATCGTCGCGTACGGCGTCGGGTTTGGCGATGTGACTCCGTCAATCCTGCCGGGGATCATCGTCCAGAAGGCCAACTCTCTGGTCAACCCTGTCACGTTTTCCTTCGGATCGGCGAATGCGGCGCTCACATACTCCGGACTGGCGGGCGGGTTCATAGGGCTCTACGAGTTCTACATCACGGTGCCGCCCGGTCTTGCGACCGGCGATTACGAGATCACCGTGACGCAGAACGGCGCCAGGGTGCCGCAGACGATGTTCCTGACGGTAAACTAACCGGGAGCGCATCGAAGTCCGTACATGGGCCCCATGACGTGCCGCCGGCGCTGACGGATACGCAACGATGAAGAAGCTGCGGACCGGAGTGGGCCGTTCCGCCACCAGTGCGGTCAGGCGACCAGGGGAATCTCCGCCGGCCTGGCACGAACGAGGTCCTGAATGCGCTCTAACGCCTCCGCGAGACTGGTGCACAGGCAATCCGGTGGAGTCCGGTCGAAGCGGGCCCTGGCTTTGTTCGCATCGCCACTGAATCCCCAGACGCAAACCACCATTTTGAGTTTCGGAAACCGTTCCCGGATCTGCTTGCACATGGCCCGCGCCGGCGCGAACGCGTATGGAGGCAGCGCCGAAATGCAGACTACGTCGCTTTCTCCGGCTTCCAGCAATGCGATCCATTCATTGGGGGAATACCCGACGATGGGAAAGGCCAGAGCCGCAAGCCCTATTTGCTCCAGGAGCTGAGCTAGCATCGACGCCGTGATCTCATCGGCCCGATCATGGGCCGGAAGACAAAGTATCCTGGCGTTGGTATGCTTCGCGGCGTCCGGTATCGTCGCGGCGTCTTCCGCCGAGTCGTCCTTGGTTGGGTTGGCCGCCGGTTGATACTCGGAAAACTCGGCGATCATTTCGTTGATGCTGAGAAAGAGAAACTCTTCCCTGACTGCGTCAATTGCTCCTTTGTGCCGGTCCTGTTCGGCCATGCTCAAAGCCGGGATGAGCACCGCGTCGTACAACTCCACCAAGGGCTTCCCCTTGATGAACTGGCCAACAATAGTCTGCGCTTCCAGTTGGTCCATCGCGAGCAGCCGCTGGTAGATCTGGGCTTCTGCCGCGAGAGCAGGTTCATCTCCCAACAGGATGTGCAGAAAAGAAAGATGCGGGACGTAGCGCCCTAGAACCACCACGCAAACCGTCAGAGGCGTGGAGAGGATCAGGCCCGCGGGTCCCCACAGAATCGTCCAAAAGACGGCGGTCACCAGCAGCGCTAGTGAAGAGATTCCCACATGCGTGCCGTAAAGCCAGGGTTCGAGAAAGTTGCTGATGACCAGTTCGAGGCTCGCCACCAGCAGGAAGACGAGCAGTGGCCTGAGCCATCCATCAAAAGCGGCCAGCGAGAGCGCGATCGGAAGCGTCGCGGCGACCAGCGTTCCGACGTACGGCACAATCCGCAGTATGCCGGCGACCACTCCCCACAGAACCGGATAGGGCACGCCAATCCAGTACAGGCCAACACCAAAGACCGCTCCGAAGCCCGCGTTGACCAGGAACTGCATCAGCAGGTATCGGCTGACGCGTCCCGCGGCGTCGTCGAGCGCCTGCGTCATCAGGTTCAATTGACCGATTCCCGCCAGCCGCAGAAGGCGGTTCCTCAGGTCCTCTTTTTTTAACAGCATGAAGACTGAAAAGATAACGACGATTCCAGCCCGTCCCAGAGGCGCAACAACGGGCGTGCCCAGATCGCGAAGCTCCGTCCATTCGCTGGTTGGGGGTTCGACCACCTGAACGGGAACGGGAGCGGGAACGGGAGCCTGGGCAGGCCGCGCCTTCGACTGCTTCCGGCTCTGACCCAAAGCAGCCGATGCCGGGGATTCCGCGGCTGGGCTGGTAAGTTCCCGCGCGATCTCCTTTACCCGCTCCGCGGCCTTGCCTGCCTGACCCGTTACCGGGTTGTGAAACGCTTTGATTTTGGCTTGAATGTTCTGTCCATAGGAAGGGAGCTGATTGGCGACGTCCACCAACTGGGTCGCGATGATCCAGCCGATGCCGCCAGCCACCGCGATCGAAACCAGGACAGTAGTGAGAACGGCTAGGGCGCGGCCGGTGTGCAGCCTCTCAAGAAGAACCACCACGGGAGTCAACAGAAATGTCAGAGTGAGCGCGAATGCGAACGGGATCAAAACCTCGCGCGCAAAGTATAGGGCGGCGATCGTTCCGAGCAAAACAATCGCCCCCATGTCATTCCGGAGCGCAGGCCGCGGAGCGACTCCCGCTGGAGGCAGATCGTGTCTCATCCGTGTTTTCTCCGGGGGCTGCACCTCAGACTGAACTGCACGCCGATCGCCACCGGTTCGAATGCTCAAGCCTTCCCCCCACCCCCGTGGGGGGAACTCATCTGCGTGTGGCAAGCCGCGTCCCAGGAAACGAGGGAAGGTGCGATACGAGTCTCACTCCGAATCGAATCGCCGCCAGGACCTGTCTGGATTGAAGCGGGTCATCTGCCGCGCCAGCGCGCCTGTGTTCATGCCGAGATCTTTTCCGTAAACCAGGCCTTCGTGATTGATGATGAAGGTTTGAACTCCGGATACGCCATACTCCGCGGGCCACGCTACCAGTGCGAACCCGCCGATCATCTTGCCGTTCACCACGTAATCGAATGCGCCTCCGGTGGCCTCCGGTCCTTGCGATTTCAGCACGCGGAAGTAGTAGCCGTGATAGGGCTCCGGCTTGGCGGCGTTGGCCGCCGCCGCGAAGGCTTTGGTGACCAGGTTCTCCGGAGCGTTCTCCGCATACAACCCGTCCTGCTTGCCTAAAGAGCTGAGGATCGTCTGCGCGTATTCGAGAACGCCATTCCGATCGCGGTCTTCCGAGGCGTAGTCCAGTTGAGCCTCAGCGTAGCCGCGGCAAATCTCCAAGGCATTCAGCTCGTTTCTGCCCACCCTGCGGGCCAGGATCTCCATCCTTCCGCTGACTGGGTCGAGGCGCCATTTTCCATCCTTGCGAATGACGGGCACGGGAAACGGCCAGTCTTGCTCGCCCACGGCAAAGGTCACCCGGTCCGGGTTCGTCGGGTCCGTTTCAATCTGAAGCTTTTCGTGCGCGGATTGAGCAAACTCCGCCCGCATATCCTTGTCTTGCGCCGGATCCCCGGATTCGAGAATGTCTTTGCCGTCCGGCCCGAATAATTGAAGCAGAGCCGCGGCATCGTTATGCTCGGCCGCGTCGATGGTTGCCTGGATGACTTCGAGCGGCGTCGCAAAGGTCCGCTGCTGAGTCGGCTGCGGAGCAGCGTGCAGCAACACCGCTGCCGCCAAGCCCAACGCGGCGAATCGCGCCAGGCCGCGCCCAGTGTCTTGTAGATAAATGGAATTCATTCTTGTCATGGTTGCCCCTTGCTCCTATCGGCGCCCGCCGCCACCGCCGTGACCGCCGCCACCACCGACGGCACCGCCACCACCGCCGTGACTGGCGCCGCCGCCTCCCCCGCTCGATCGCGAGGAGCCGCCTCCGCTGCTGCGAGCTGGACCAAGACTGGAGTATCCGTGGTCGCTCTGGGTCCGCACCGCGCCGCCCTCCCGAACGCCGCCGAAGGCGCTCCCTTTCGCGGGTGCGCTGGGTGCAATCTGCCGATTGCCCATTCGTTCCGCGCCCGGCTGGGATGTGCCGCCTCGAACCCCTTGAGTCCGGGCCCCTTGAGCCTGCGCCCCTTGAGTCCGAGCCGCTTGAGCCCCTTCAGCCCGAGTTCCTTGAGACTGCGCTCCTCTAGACTGCCCCGTTCCCGCGGTCGCGCCTCTAGATTGCAAGTTTTGACGTGCGGTCCCTCCGTAACGGCTGGACACGGCGGCATTCGCATAGGGCACGCCTCCGCGATGCGAGGCATCGTGGGACCAGTTACTGCGTCCACTCAGGCCCGCGCCGCGGGCTGCATTGAAATTGTTGCGGTGAATAAAATTGTTGTTGACGAACAAGCTGTGGTTGCCCCAGCCCATGCCCCAGCCCCATCCGCCCCAACCGCCCCAGCCTCCTCCGAAATAAAGCCCCATCGGGATTCCAAGTCCGAATCCGAAGTAAGCTCCGCCTAGGAACGGTGGGTAACCCCAATTGGCATACGGATAGTAAAGCGACGGACCCCATATATAGCCGGGATCATAGTTGGGCAGGTACATCATCCCCGGATCGGCCGGCTGGATGCCGACGATGGGCTGTCCGCCTTCGTTCGTGTTGGTCACCGTCTGCTGAGGACTGGAGGCCAATTTCCCGGCTTGCTCCGCGTTGCGCCGCATTTGCTGGATTGCATCCATTACATCCGGCTGCTGAGCGAGAAAAGCGTTTCCCAGATTCGTCGTCCAGGTAATGTCCTGGTTCAAGCGCTTCACCAGATCCGGAAAAACCACCAGAGCCTGTATGCTCGGGTCCCAGTTCTGTTGTTGTGCCGCTTGCGTCAGAGCGGGTCCGTTGAGCCCGGGATTCCGTTGGAGCCACTGCCAGGCTTGCACCAATTCCAGCGGATACGTCGAGGCCACCAATATCTGGCTGACTAATTCGTCTGGATAAAGTGCGATCGGCGCGACCAGGCCGTCGAGCTGATCGGGCGCGAGAGCCTGTCCGGGAGGAGGAAGGGGAGGAGGCGGTGGCGCCTGTTGGCCCCACAGCCTCGCGTTTCCAGGCGCCATGAGCAACCCGGCGCAGAGAATGGCCGTCATCGGAGTAAATGCTTGAGTCTTCTTCATGAGGTATATCGGTCGCCGCCCTTCAACGGCACTTCGGCCTGAGCTGGATGATCACCCGCAGCCGGCGGAGCTGATTCTTAGTCTGAAAGCGAGCAGCCCGGATGTGCGCAGTCGCACGAGATCTCGATCTGTCCCTTCGCGTCTTCGCAGCGCTGGCTGCAATACGTCTTGTCATCCGCCACGATGCACGTGCAAGCGGGATGCGCACATTTTGTCGGTTCAGTTTTTGGCATGAAGTATCCTTGCGATCACTCTGGGTGACCAGGTTTGCGGATCTAAATTACGCCCCGGCGGCCGCTCACCAGGTTGAACACCAAAACTACCAAGGCCACGACCAGGAGTAAGTGGATCAGGCCCCCGCCGATGCTAAGCGTGAATCCTAGAAGCCACAGCAGCAATAAAACAACGAAAATCGTCCAAAGCATAGTTTTTCTCCAGTGCCCGCCAAGGAGCACCCATAGTCTGAAAATTGTCCGGCTGCGCGAGCAAACCCCATTGGATCCGCTTCAGGCCGCCATAACCAGCGATGTGTCGAGCCCGCTCCAGGGCGCTTTCTGCTCGCGATCCGCTGCCTCCTGGCAGGCAATACAGGAGGACGCCCATGGGATCGCGGTAAGGCGCTTCGGATTGATGTTCTCTTCGCAGTCGATGCAGATCCCGAACGTGCCCGCGCCCATACGGCTGAGCGCAGCTCGCACCTCACGCAAAAAAGTGGAGTTGCGGTCGAGGTCGCCGATTGCCAACTCGCGCTCCTGGCTGTGCTGGATTCGATCCAGCTCGTCCGGGCTCGTTTCGATGGCAAGAGCCCCCCGTCCGCGGTTTCTGCTTTCCAATTCGGCTTGTCTGTTCTCTAAAATCGTTTGGAATACTTTGAGTTCTGTCTTTGTCATGAGGTACACGCTTGCTTCCTTCCACCTTGATGAGCCGGCTCTAGTTCGACGAGCTGGCCTTCTGCGCCTTGACCTGCAGCTCGTTTACCACCTGCTGCACGTTTGGAACCGCGGAGGCGACCTCTTCGGCCCGCGCTCGCTTTCTTTGAGAGTCGACCTCGCCGGTCAATGTGACCACGTGATTCTTGACGGCGTATTTTACGCTCTCATGAAGCCTGTCGTTAATCAGGGCCGCATCCAGGTTGCTTTCGATGCCCTTGTCCAAGTCCGCGTTGATCTCCCGAGTCTTGCTTTCGGCGCCCGGCTGAATCACCTCAATCTGGTTCGACACCACTTCGGCTCCGGCTTGAGATCTTGCGATGGACTCGGCTTGTGACTTGTCGTCGCCCGAGGCCACGTGTCCGCTCAGAGTCACGACGCCCTTGTCGCGATCCTGACTCGCGGAAACATCCTTGAGGCCGGCTTGATCCAGCGCCGCGCGGATACCGCCGGAAACATCAGCCGCCTGCGGAGAGGTCGCGGAGCACCCTGTCAGGGTACCGACGGCCGCCAACGCCAGCGACGCCGCCAGCAAGCCTAAGCGCGGTTTGAGAGTCTTCATATTTTTCCTTTGATTCGACATTCGGTCGATCTGACTTAGAGCACGGGGAAGACCAACCTCCATGCATGGAGATGTTCAACGCCAACCGGCCAAATGCCCGAAGCGGCGTGCATACGGTACCCCTGACGCCGCCGCGCTCGCAACGATATATGGTCACCTGACCAAGGATGGTCGCGGGGTGTATCGGCCGTATGTGAACCCTAACTTCCAGGATCAACGTCCGCACCTGACGGGTGCGAATCGGCTCAAAAGAGGGTGCAAGTGGCGCGACTCGTGCACTAGGAAACAGGTCGATCGAGGCCGCTGTCGCCGGTAACTCGACGGAGGTTGGAACATGCCTGTGCAATACGAAGGTCCTGCTGTTTCCGAGGATGCCGCCATCCCCGCCGATGTCGTCACCGAGGTCCGGCGCGAAGCGGCTCTGCTCAAGACCGGGGCGCTGCAAAATGCGATCCTCAACAGCGCGAATTTCTCGAGCATCGCCACCGACGAGAAGGGCGTCATTCAATTATTCAATGTCGGCGCCGAGCGCATGCTGGGCTACACCGCCATCGAGGTGGTGGATAAGATCACCCCCGCCGACATTTCCGATCCGCAGGAAGTGATCGCGCGCGCCAAGGCATTGAGCATCGAGCTGGCAACCCCGATTACCCCCGGCTTCGAGGCGCTGGTCTTCAAGGCCTCGCGCGGCATCGAAGACATTTACGAATTGACGTACATCCGCAAGGATGGCAGCCGCTTTCCGGCGGTCGTATCGGTCACGGCGCTGCGCGACGATCATGGCGGAATCATCGGCTATCTGTTGATCGGCACCGACAATACGGCGCGCAAGCAGGCGGAAGACGCGCTGCTTAAGGCAGGCGCCTTGCAGAATGCGATTTTCAACAGCGAGAATTTCTCCAGCATCGCCACCGACGAGAAGGGCGTCATTCAATTATTCAATGTCGGCGCCGAGCGCATGCTGGGCTACACGGCCATCGAGGTGGTGGATAAGATCACCCCCGCCGACATTTCCGATCCGCAGGAAGTGATTGCGCGCGCCAAGGCATTGAGCATCGAGCTGGCAACCCCGATTACGCCGGGCTTCGAGGCGCTGGTCTTCAAGGCCTCGCGCGGCATCGAAGACATCTACGAATTGACGTACATCCGCAAGGACGGCAGCCGCTTTCCGGCGGTCGTATCGGTCACGGCGCTGCGCGACGATCATGGCGGAATCATCGGCTATCTGTTGATCGGCACCGACAATACGGCGCGCAAGCAGGCGGAAGAGGCGCTGCTTAAGGCAGGCGCCTTGCAGAACGCGATTTTCAACAGCGAGAATTTCTCCAGCATCGCCACCGACGAGAAGGGCGTCATTCAATTATTCAATGTCGGCGCCGAGCGCATGCTGGGCTACACCGCCATCGAGGTGGTGGATAAGATCACCCCCGCCGACATTTCCGATCCGCAGGAAGTGATCGCGCGCGCCAAGGCGTTGAGCATCGAGCTGGCAACCCCGATTACGCCCGGCTTCGAGGCGCTGGTCTTCAAGGCCTCGCGCGGCATCGAAGACATTTACGAATTGACCTACATCCGCAAGGACGGCAGCCGCTTTCCGGCGGTCGTGTCGGTCACGGCGCTGCGCAACGATGTCGGCGGAATCATCGGCTACCTGTTGATCGGCACCGACAATACCGCGCGCAAACAGGTGGAAGCCGAGCAGAAGCAGCTCGATCAGCGCCTGCGCGATCAGCAGTTCTACACGCGCTCTCTCATCGAATCCAACATTGACGCGCTGATGACCACCGATCCGGCCGGCATCATCACCGACGTCAACAAGCAGATGGAGGCGCTCACCGGCTGCACGCGCGATGAGCTGATCGGCGCGCCGTTCAAGAACTACTTCACCGATCCGGATCGGGCCGAGGCGGGCATCAAACGTGTGTTGAGCGGAAGCAAAGTCACCGATTATGAGCTCACCGCGCGCGCACGGGATGGCAAGGAAACCGTGGTCTCCTACAACGCCACCACCTTCCACGATCGCGACCGGAAGCTTCAAGGCGTATTCGCCGCGGCGCGCGACGTCACGGAGCGCAAGCGCTTTGAACGCGCGCTCCAGGAAAACAACGTCGAATTGGAGAGAGCCAAAGCGGCGGCGGAAAAGGCCAACCTTGCGAAATCGGATTTCCTGTCCAGCATGAGCCATGAGCTCCGCTCGCCGCTCAATGCGATCCTCGGTTTCGCCCAGCTCATCAACTCCGATTCTCCGCCGCCAACGCCCTCCCAGACCGCCAGCATCGACCAGATTCTCCACGCGGGATGGTACTTGCTGCAACTGATCAATGAAATCCTGGATCTCGCGCAGATCGAATCCGGCAAGCTGGCGCTGTCAAGTGAACCCACGTCGCTGGCCGACGTCATGCTCGAATGCCAGGCTATGATCGAGCCGCAGGCACAAAAGCGCGGCATCAAAATGACCTTTCCTAAATCGGGCATCCCGGCCTTCGTTCATGCGGATCGGACCCGACTTAAGCAGGTTCTCATTAATCTTCTTTCCAACGCCATCAAATACAACCAGGCGAATGGAACCGTCGTCGTGGACTGCGCCAAGACCACTCCGGAGCGCATTCGCATTAGCGTCAGGGACACCGGTGCTGGGTTGCCTCCGGACATGTTGCAGCAGCTATTTCAGCCGTTCAACCGCCTTGGACAAGAGCGCAGCACGGAGGAAGGCACCGGCATCGGCCTGGTAATGAGCAAACGGCTGGTTGAACTGATGGGCGGTCTGATCGGCGTCGAGAGTACGGTCGGTCTGGGAAGCGTCTTCTGGTTCGAACTGAACTCGGCTGTTGAACCGCAACTTAACGCCGACACCGCGCAGCCGGAGGCAATTGCACAGGCGCACGTTCCACACGGCACGCCGATGCGCACCCTGCTCTATGTAGAGGACAACCCTGCGAATTTGAAGCTGATCGAGCAGTTGATCGCGCGCCGCCGCGATATCCGACTGCTGACCGCCAGAGACGGAAGTCTGGGCATCCAGATTGCCCGCGCCCACCAGCCGGAGGTGATTCTCATGGACATCAATCTCCCCGGCATAAGCGGCATCGAAGCCCTCAAAATCCTTCGCGAAGACCCGGCCACGGCGCACATCCCCGTGGTTGCCCTCAGCGCCAATGCGATGCCTCGCGACATCGAGAAGGGCCTGCAGGCTGGATTCTTCCGCTATCTGACAAAACCGATCAAGGTCAATGAGTTCATGGATACTCTGGAAGTGGCGCTGCAATTCGCGGCACAAGAGGCCCTTCAGACCAAATGACGATTGGCGAGGTCATGGTCAGCCCAACCGATATTCTGAACGCCAGAATCCTGGTGGTTGACGATAAGGAAGCCAATGTCCGGTTGCTCGACGGCATGCTGCGCGTCGCCGGCTATACTTCCGTCGACTCAACCACCGATCCGAAGCAGGTCTGCGAGCTTCACCGCAAGAACCGCTACGGCCTGATCCTGCTCGATCTCCAGATGCCGGAAATGGACGGATTTCAGGTCATGGAAGGCCTCAAGGCAATCGAGGCGGACGGCTACTTGCCCGTGCTTGTCATCACCGCGCAGCCGGACCACAAGCTGCGCGCGCTCGAAGCTGGAGCCAAGGACTTCGTCAGCAAGCCGTTCGATCTGGCCGAACTCCGGGCGCGGGTTCACAACATTCTGGAAGTGCGGCTGCTGCACCTGGAAACGAAGAGCTACAGCCAGGCGCTGGAGCAGACCGTGCGGGAACTGGAAGCCAGCCGCGAGGTCATTCGTCTTAAGGAGCTGGAGGAGCGAAAGAAGAGAGAGCAGGAATTGGCCTTAGCACAGGAAACTCAAGAAAGCCTTCTCCCCCGCGTCGTGCCCCAGTTCCAAAATTTCAACATCCATGCGTTTAGCCAACCCACGCGCTATGTCGGAGGGGATTTTTACGATTTTCAGCAACTGAGTTCGGGGGAATGGATGGGAGTCCTGGCGGACGTCTCCGGCAAGGGGATGCCCGCGGCCCTGCTAAGTTCAATGGTCCTGGGCGCCCTCAGTATGGAATTCCGTTCAGCGACTCAACCGGAGGAGGTCCTGAACCGGGCCAACCAGCTCCTTTGCGAAAAATCTCTTGACTTCCAGTTCGTCACGCTTTTTCTGTTCCTGCTGAGCCCGGACGGCGCAGGGCAATTCATCAGCGCGGGACACAATCCGGCCTATCTGTTCCGCGCTTCTACGGGAAAGATTGAAAAGCTGGTTTCCGGCCTTTATGTCCTGGGGATGTTCGATTTCGCCTCTTATCAATCCAGCGCGCTCCATCTCGGTAAGGGAGACATTCTGGTGGTGTATTCCGACGGCCTGACGGACGCCCAAAACCAACGGGAAGAAATGTTCGGAGAGAAACGGCTGCGCAGCCTCATTCGGCAAGACGCTCCCTCGGGGAGTCCCGCGCTCGTGCAGAAGTTGTTGCAGGCTATTGAGGAATTCACGGAGGGCATGCCACAAACGGACGACATCACTTTCATCGTCGTTGAAAAGGTGTTTGAGGCAATTGCGGCCTGACGCACGCATGCGCTTCAGCTTGTCCAAGGTGGGACGTGCTTCAGCTTGCCCTCCTGGTGGAGCGAGCGCATCGTCTTAGTGCAAATGCACGCGGAGCTGATCGCCTAGTTAGTACTCTGCCGGGAGCCAACCAGCGCTCAAGGAGCAAAATACCCTACGATGTCTATGATCAGGTCGGTCGGGTTCCCGGCGACTACGGTGATCGCTGCGCCGGTTCCGATTCCGGCGGGCACGATGGCGGCGTTCGCAATCAGGAAGCCATCCGGCGAATTGAGCGTCGATACGCCCGGGTAAGCCTGTCCCGCGGGCCATGCCGACAGGAAGCTCAGCGTCCCGGGCGGCACCACCGTAATGTTCAGCGCGTACGCCTGCACGGTCGCCGGGATGCCGCATGGGCTGGATTGAATCGGAAAATTGCGGCCCGTAAATGCCGCCAGGCTCGGCGGCCCGAACTGGCCCGTGAAGTTCTGGCTGCTTCGCGTATCGGCCACGCGGCACGGCGTTACCGCGTAAAATTGCAGTCCCCCCGTCCCCGGCGCGGCGAACTTCCCGTTAATGTCGATAATCACGTCGGTCGGGTTGCCGGCCACCACGTTGACGTCCCCGCCCGTCCCGGCGGGAACAATCGCCGCGTTTGCCAGCACCGTGGCGTCGGGGGAGTTCAGCGTCGAGACCCCAGGGTAGGGTTGTCCCGCGGGCCAGATCGAAAGGAAGCCCAGCGGTGCCGGGGGAACCACCGTCACGTTCAATGAATAAGCGAACTCCGAGCCGGAAAGGCACAAACTGGTTGCGAGCGGGAAATCCCGCGTGACAAACCCGGCCAGACTCGGCGGCCCGAAGGCGCCCGTGAAGTTCTGGGTGCTGCGCGTGTCCACGATGCGGCACGGCGTGAGCGGGAAAAAGTCGAGCCCCGAAGCAGCCGCGGGAGCGAAATACCCATTGACGTCGATAATCAGATCGGTCGGATCTCCGGCCACTACGGTGATACTGCCGCCGATCCCGGCCGGAACAATGGCCGCATTGGCGATCACGCTGCCGTCGGTGGAATTCAGCGTCGAGACGCCGGGGTAAGGATCGCCGGCCGGCCAGGCCGAGAGGAAACCCAGCGGCCCGTCCGGAACCGCGGTGAAGTTCAACGAATACGCTTGTGCCGTTCAACGGAATGGAGCACGCCGAGGAAAGAATCGGCAAATTGCGGTCCGTAAAAGCTGCCAGCGCGGGCGGTCCGAACGCGCCCGTGAAGTTCTGGCTGGCTCGCGTGTCGGCGATGCGGCAGGGCGTGAGCGGGTAGAACTGCAAGGGGACAGGGGGCCCTTGCGTAGTAAAGGACCAGATGGCGGAGGACGCGTTTCCAAAGGGATTCCCCGCAACGACATACCAGTAGTACGTCGTGTTCTCGGCGAGCGTCCCCGGGCTGTAAATCGTAGCCGTCGTGTTCACCACGAACTGCGGCGAGGGTGTCCCGAAGTACACATCATAGGAGGTTGCCCCAAGTGCAGCATCCCATCTTAAAGACGCTGTTGGCGAGATGCCTACGGCCCCATTTGCGGGCCAAGCCAGCGCTGGAGCGGAGGGGAATATCGACGACGCAACGCCGATGCCGGTCAACGTAACAATCTGCGGACTCCCAGGCGCATCGTCGGTAATCGCGACAAACCCAGCGGCAACCGTTCCGGTCACCGTCGGAGTAAAGGTCACGGTGATGGTACACTGTTGTCCTGCCGGCAGGATACTGGGACAGTCATTGGTTTCAGCAAAGACGTTGGGACTTGCAACGATACTGCTGATGTTCAGTGGAGAAGGGGGAGGCGTTAAATTAGATGCGTTGATCACGAAGGTGGAGGCGGACTGCTAGAGCCAACTACTATGTTCCCAAAGGCGAGACTCGTTGGAGCGATTTCCGCAAGTGGCGTCCAGGGAACGATGCTTACCACCTGAACCTGCGGACCGAGCAACGTGATGGGATTGGACGCCGGGGCGGAGGATACCGCGGAGACCGTTGCGGTTACGGCTCCTAACCCAACCTGCTGCGCGTTGAAAAGGAAATCGAAAACGCAGACTAAATCTCCCACTGAAAGCGCGACATCGTTCATTACCGCAACCGTAGCCACGTTGCCGGCCGAAGCCAGCGCGAGCGCAAAGTCGCAGGAAAGTTGTGAGCAGGCGACAGTGGCCGCAGGCGACGGGAGCAAGGTGGCGACGCCGTAAGTGATGGAGAAGGTCGAACCCGCCTTCAGAGTTCCGCCGGTTGTGGCCGTCAAACTGATCAGGCCCAACGGTTCGGAAATATCCTGAGATGCAACGATCGTAGATACGCTAGACACCCGAAAGCTGACGCCCTGCGCCATCGCGGGGGCGCCGATGGCCGCGAATAGTAATAACGCGGGGATGATCCGCCACGATTTCCGCATTTTCTTTAAACTTAGGCGTGTTTCATGATTAACGTAGGGCAGCGTGGGCGGTGAGGCGGGTTCCCTGACCCGCGGCCGACGCCCTCGTCGGCCCTGCTTCACGCCCAGCAAGCCGGACCCGGGGGGTCCGGCGCGGACGAGGGCGTCTGGCCTAGGCGGATCCAGTCGCCACCGTTGGTTTATCGTTCTTCTGAAACCTGGCTCCTGCCCCTTCTTCAGCTTTAAAACGCAGCAGACGCGCGTGGGCTTGCTTGATTGACTTGCCTTGTCTTTCCACCAAGGACCTGGTTTGCCCCGTGATGTCCAGGTTCACAACCCAATCGAAGGCCGCCACGGCGACTTCCTCCCCGGTCTCGCAAGTGGCGATGATGGCGGCTCCCGCGCCGCTCGTCATCGCGGACTTCACCTCCATCCAACCCCGCAGCAGCGTCCCTCCGGCCGACCCGGAATCCCCCGGCTTCCCGCCCAGCCGCTCGACCTCGGCCTGCAGCTTTTGGGCGAACCGGCCGCGCTGTTTGGAGTACGCCGTAAAGACGGTTTCGAGCTCGGTATTCCGGACGTCCGTCGCGGCGGTGCGGTAGCCCAGCTCACCATCCTTGCAGGTCTGTATCAGTCCATTCAACTCGACAATCGTGTCTTGCGTGGTCACGCTCGTTACCTCTGAACCTCTATTATTTCGGCGGGCCTCATGGCCTCTTGGCACACACAGGGCCGGGCTCGGCCTTCCTCACCGTCGGAAACTTTGGAAAAGTTGGGTCGAGCCAGACTCCGTTGCGCGGGCCAGAGCTTCAAGGTGAGGCCCGCGTCGAAACCATGCTATTGGGTGCGTTCAGGCGAATCGCGATGCAGCGCTCTTTCAAACTTTACCGCCGTTGCCGGAGTTTTGAAGTCGCCCGTCAGAATCTCACGATTGGTTGAATCGCGGCCGTAGAGTTCCCGGTTGGTTTCCCCATCCGGACGAAGCGTCGCGCCTTCGAGCGAGATGCCCGCGAACAGCCCGTGCGAACGCGAATACGATAGTATTTCCGCGCTCAACACTGCGTCCGTCCGGGCGCTTACGTCGCGGCCGACTGGGCCCGCCGCGCCGGATGCATCCGCGCCGATCGTGAACTTATCGGATAAGAGGTGCTTCATTCCGCCGTCATTCATCACCAGCAACACAACATCCGACTCTGAAGCGCCAATCTGAAACCCGAAGCTTCCGCCTTCTTCCCGCAGCGCGGCCGGAGCGCTCCAGCCCGATCGCGCCTCCGCGGCGGCAAACCGCGAACCCGCGGCCATACTCCGCGCCGAAGATGAACCCTGCCTTCTTCATGCCCGGCATCACCACGACGCATTTCGCCTTATCCATCAGATCCTGAGGAATCCCTTTATCGGAAGCCCTCATCATATCGGCCAGCGTGTCGGCCGAAGCGTCCAGCCTGTCTTCGACCTTGATTTCCCGGTCCGCCGCGACAACGGCGGTACTGGCTCCGGCAATTGCCAGAACCCACACACAGTGTTTTAAATTCATTTTCATAAAAAAGTCATCCCTTCGTTTCGTTTTGATGCCAGGACTCCGTTTTGCCCCAGCCGCCATCACTCCCAATTCCAAATTCAGCCGCAACGGAGCCACAGCCGCCTTTGGAAGATGCACGCACATGGCCGTGCTACAACACCTCCGCGACACCTTGGAATGTGTCTTTGATCCCGTACTTCGGCTGCGAGTGGAAAAAAGGCGCCCTCGCCAAATAACCATATGCGGTCAGGTGACTGCGATTGGTCAGCCAGATCTCGATCCAGACTACCTCAGAGATCGCTCCGTGAAATCCCCAGCTTCTTCATCATGGCGTTGAGGGTTGTCCGCGGGACCCCCAGACGAGCCGCCGCGGCGCTGATCACCCCGCCCGTCTCCCGAAACACGCGTCGGATGTAATTCCGCTCGACTTCCTCAAGCGTGGAACCACCCGTAGCTTCCCGCGCAGCGGCGCGCAGCTCCGCCAAGGGAGCGCGGAGGCTGGGACCGCGTGACAGGATCACCGACCTCTCAATGAAGTTCTCCAGTTCCCGCACATTCCCGGGCCAGGGCCAACTCACCAAGGCTCGCATCGCGTCCGATGGGATTTTGTCGATGGTCCGATCCATCTTCGCGGCGTACTTCTTGGTGAAGTGGCGGGCGAGCAGCGGGATATCCTCGGGATGATCCCGCAACGGAGGCGTAACGATGGGGAAAACTTTCAGCCGGTAATATAGATCGCTGCGGAAGAGTTTATCGCCCATCATCTGAGTCAGATTCCGGTTGGTTGCCGCCACCAGCCGGACGTCGATGGGGATGGTGCGCGTGCCGCCCAATCTCTCGAAGGACTTCTCTTGCAGAGCCCTGAGCAGCTTGGGCTGAAGATCCAGAGGAATGTCGCCCACTTCGTCCAGAAACAGAGTCCCGCGATGCGCCATTTCAAAGCGGCCGATCTTTTGCCCTAACGCGCCGGTAAAGGCTCCGCGCTCATAACCGAATAGCTCGCTTTCCAGCAGCCCTGTGGGAATCGCCGCGCAGTTCAAACTGATAAAAGGAAGATTCCGCCGCGGACTCAGGCGGTGAATGGCCCGCGCGACCAATTCCTTCCCCGTGCCGGTTTCGCCCAGGATCAGCACCGTGGCATCGGTCGGCGCAACCACTTCCACCTGCCCCATCACCCGCTGCATCGCCGCGCTGCTTCCTACGATCTCCTCAAAGCTGTCCGTGACCTCGAGGACCTCCTCATCCACGTTCTCCTGCCGGTCCCGCTCCCGGAGGTCCTGCACGAAGGTGATCCATTGAAACGGAGAGAGCTTCAAAACGGCCGTGGCGATCAGAACCGGTATGCGGGTCCCGTCCTTGCGAATCAACTCTTTTTCGAACGGTGTGCATGCGCCGAAGCGCAATCCTTCTTCGTGAGCCAGTTCATCCAGCGGCAGGTATTCCGGCGGCGTCAGATCCGGCCAGCGCAACCGGCCTGCCTGCAAATCCTCGCGGCCATATCCGACCAGTTCGAGAAACGCATCGTTCGCCTCCGGAATTCGATCAAACTCGCCGGAAACGATGCCGGCGATTCTCGATTCGGCGGGGGGCGGGCGGAGCCGCGCACGATTTCGCCGCAACTTTTCGTCTCTTTCGTGACGATCGCTAAAGTCGCGCACCACCCTGGCAAAGCCCTGTAAATCTCCGTTCTGGTCTTTCAGAGCCATGGTGATGACATTGGCCCAGAATCGCGCTCCTCCTTTCTTCACGTGCCAGCCTTCCGCCCCGACATGGCCTTCGCCGGCGGCCCGGTTCAGTTTTCCCTGCAGTTCGCGAGCGTTTTCGTCGGGATAAAAAAGCGACACGTGTTGCCCCACGACCTCATCGCTTTTGTAGCCGTAGATGCGCTGCGCTCCCGCATACCAGGCGGCAACGTGTCCGTCCACATCCAACAAAAACAGTGCGTAGTCCCGCACCCAACTTGGAACACTGCTTTTGGACGGGCCGTCGCGCAGGACCACCACATGGCGCACCGGCAAAATGTTCCCTTTGGCAATGTACTCGACTTCGCGCGGACTTCCGTCCGGGCCCATCAGCCGAAATGTTCCTGCCTGCTCCCCTTCCTCAAGAAAGGCGCGCCAGCGTTGCGAAATCGCCGGCTTGGAACTGGGCTCCGCAAAATCGTCCAGACTGCGGCCGATGATCTGTTCTCGTGGAAGACCCAGGAGCTTGCTGGCGCCAACGCTCGCCTCCCGGTACTGGCGCTCGTTGTCCGTCAGCAGAATGGGCACGGAAGGGTTGAATACGATCGCCCGGAACAGACTCTCGAGTTCCTTCGGACCGTGTTCCGTGAGCCAGCCGGTGGCTGATGATTGAGCGGCGATGCAATTCATGGCGCGGTTCTCCTTTGCATGGAAACCCTGAAGCGCCGCGCTAGGCGTGTCCCGCATCAGTCTTACGCACCACCCTGTTTGAGGATAGACTCCCTGGCGGATACCGTCCATCGGCTCCAGGCTCGTATTTTCATCGGACCTTGGCCCAGACTACGTATCGGTGTTTGTCCTATAGGAGAGACTGGCAAGCTGCGGTAACGGCCACCCACGGCCAGCCGCGGGAGCGGCCCTGGATTGGGGGCTTTCTTACGTCACCAGTTGGTTTTGAATCGCGTACTTGGCGATTTCGGCGTTATTTCTGACGCCGAGCTTTCTCAGGATCCGCGTGCGGTGAGTGCTGATCGTCTTTACGCTGAGCGATAGTTCTCCCGCGATTTCCGTAACCGTCTTGCCTGCGGCGATCCGGCACATGACGTCATACTCGCGGTTGGAAAGCGTCTCGTGCGGTGTAACCGTGAAATCATTCTTAACGCCCAGGGCCAGCTTCTCGGCCAGCGTGGGGCTTACGTATTTCCCCCCGGCCAGGATCTTGTGAATGGCCTTCACCAACTCCTCCGGAGCGCTTTCCTTCGTCATGTAGCCTTCCGCCCCCGCCTTCAAGGCGCGAACGGCAAATTGGTCTTCTGGGTGGGCGCTCAGGACCAGAACCGGGAGCCTGGGCCGCGCCGACTTTACTTCCTTGAGGAGATCCAGGCCGCCTTTCCCGGGCAGGGCGATGTCGAGCAGCGCGACGTCCCACACCTTCTTCCCAAGCTGCTCCAGCGCCTGCTCCGCGTTGGAGGCTTCTCCAAAGGCGGCGTCGTGGAACTCATCGGAAAGCAGCGCCCTCAAACCACGCCGGAGAATCGCGTGGTCGTCAACCAGCAGCACTCGTATCATGATGTGACACCGGATTGCTCCGGCGGCCGGAGCGGCATCCAGGCGGTGACGGTAGTCCCTGTTCCGTGAGCGCTGGAGATCACCACCCCGCCGCCCAGCATGGCGGCGCGTTCCCGCATACCCAGCAGACCCAGGGATCCCGAACGCGAAGGGCTCGCTGGATCGAAGCCACGGCCGTTATCGCGTATCCGCAGAACCAGCCGCTCCCGCCGCCTCTGATTGACGACCTCGACGCGGGTGGCCTTGGCATGGCGCGCAACATTCGTCAAAGTCTCCTGAAAAATACGAAACAAGGCGGTCGAAATGTCCGGAGCGAACACTTCCTGGGTGAGCAACCGAAGCTTGCACTGGATGCCGGTCCGGGCCTGAAATTCCTGGAGCTGCCATTCCAGGGCGGCCGCCAAACCCAGATCCAAAATAGCGGGCCTCAGCTCCGTGGAGATTCTGCGAACGGATTGGATAATGCTGTCGGCCAACTCCAGCGTGGCGCGGACCCTTTCGCGCATCGGGGCGTTTCCCGGGGGCAGCCGGCTGGCGAGCCAGGCAACGTCGATTTTTACCGCGGTCAGCGACTGGCCCAGCTCATCGTGGATTTCACGGGCGATCCTGGTCCGCTCCTCCTCTCGAACCGACAACAGGTTCGCCGCAAGATTCCGCGACTGCTGGCTCGAAGCGCGCAGCTCCTGCTCCACGCGCTTCACGGCGGACAGGTCCGAAGCGATCATGCAAACAACCCGCGTGTTCTCCAGGCGGAGAGGATTCAAGGCGAGACGGACGGGCACAAGGGCTCCATTCTGCGATTGCATATGGATCTCGCCCGAGCAGTTCTTTTGGGCCGCCCGCCGGAGTAAGGAATCCATCGCGGCACGGTCGCCGGGCCAAACCAAGTCGTGCATGGCGGAACCGATGACGCTCCGGAGCCGGGCGCCCAGCAAGCGGGCAAAGCGGCGGTTGCAGTGCAATACAGTGTCGTCGCCGCTGAGAACCGCGGCGCCTTCGTTCATCCTCTCTACGAAAACACGGTAGGTGTGATCGGCCCCTTGCAGCGTGAACACCTTCTCCCCGTCTGGTCCGTTCACGACAATGGCGTCCACTTCACCGGCGCGGATGGCCTGAATGGTTTCCTCGGCTTCCTGCAGGCCGGTGGTCAATTCCCGGCGCGACAGGGCCGGCGGCTTTTGCGAGGAGCGGCTTTTCTTCCTGCTAGCCAACTTCCTTCCGCCTTCCGCCGGCCGCTACTCCCGCTTTCCCAGGTCCGGTCCCAAGACCGTCTTTTCCTGTTTTGAGCGCCGGCAAGTACCGCTCACAAAACCGCCTGGTATTGTTTACAGCCAGCGCCGATTTCAACGTAGATCCACTTACGTACAAGCGCAAGACGTACGTTCTCTGGCGCGAAAGGGAGCCAGCCCGCTCCAGTTTTGAGACCCCCTCGGGTTTCCGCTTTCCTGCCGCGCTACCCTTTTTCGCGGAGTTCTTCATGTGGCCTTACCGATCTGGGTCAGTTACCTCTCGCACGTCAAGGCCCACCAACACCCGTTCGGTGCTGGACAGGTCTCCAATGATCTTGCGGACAGGCGGCGGAAGTCTCCTTACCAGGGTTGGAATCGCTACGATCTGGTCGCCGCGCGCCAATTGCGGATGCTCCAGAAGGTCGACCACCTCGATCTGATAGCGCCCCTGCAAGTGCGCTTCGCACAGTTCCTTGAGGTTGGCAAAGGCGCGAATCGACTTGGGCGTCTGGCCCGCCACATAGAGCCGCAGCTTCCAAATCTGCGGCTTCTGCGGGTTCCGCCGGCGGCGCTGCGCCGGTTTTTTTTTCTTGGCTGGTGTTTTGGCTGGCATTCAGCGTACCCGCGCAGTTTGCGCGCGCCCACCTTTCTTCTTGGAGGAGGAATCCGCTTTGCGGCTTCGCACCATTAGCCCGCGGTCCTGCAACAGCCTCTGGTCGAGTAATTCCGATTCGGAGATGCTGTGTTGAATTTTCTCTTGCTCCATTTCAAATTCCGCTCGCAACATGGTCATGCGGGCCTCAAAGACCTGGCGCTTGCGCTCCAGTTCGGTCCGGTGGCGCTCCACTTCTTGCCGGCGCGCCGTGTCCGCGGCCTTCTCGCGCATTTCCTGCGACAACCGGGCGGAACCGGTCAGCACGCCCTCGGGTCCCAGGTAAACGTCCGGCAATTTGAGGCCATCGTCCGTAATCGCGAATTCGCGAATCTGGTTGGAATGCTCCATGCCGCGCGATTTCAGCACGTACAGCGTGCGGTTCCGCTCTCCTCCGACCGGGATGGTTTCCAACTGGAGCCAAGCGTCCATCAGGGAGGAAACACTCTCCTCGCTGGCTTCCAGGGGGCCTCCGCCCGCGGTCAAACTGGTGAAAATCGCGGTGATTTGCCGGGTCTTTATAAAATCGACCATCCGTGTGAGCATGGACCGCACTTCATTCGCGGTGCCGACCGCGATCAGATTCGTAACCGGGTCCACCACGACGACGCTGGGTTGGAAACTGGCGATCCATTTGCAGGTCAGCGCCAGGTGCTGTTCGATACCTCCAAAGGTGGGACGGGACGCATGGAATTCCAGCAGCCCTTTGCCGACCCATGGATCGAGGTCGATGCCGATCGAACGCATATTGCGGACGATTTGCCGGGGCGATTCCTCGAAGGCGAAATACGAGCAGCGCTCGCCCCGGCGGCAGGCCGCCTCCACGAAATGCGCCGCAACGCTGGTTTTACCGGACCCCGAGGTGCCGGAGATCAAAACGCTGCTGCCCCGGTAAAAGCCCTTGCCGCCCAACATGCCGTCCAGCCGGGGAATGCCGCTCGAGATTCGCTCGGTGGGCGCCGCATGGTCCAGCCCCAGCGAGGAGATCGGCAGGATGGAGATGCCGTCCTTATCGATGAGGAACGGAAACTCGTTGGTGCCGTGGGTCGAACCCCTGTATTTGACGATGCGCAGGCGCCGCGTCGAGTTCTCCTCGCGGACACGATGGTCCAGCAGGATCACGCAGTCTGAGACGTACTCCTCCAAGCCATGCCGCGTCAGCCTGTGCGGCTCGTCCCGCTCGGCGGTAATCACCGCGGTCAGTTGTTTTTCTTTGAGCCAGCCGAACAGCCGGCGAATTTCGGAGCGCAGAATACCTGGGTTTGGCAATTCGCTGAAGAGCGCTTCAATGGTGTCCAGCACGATTCGCCGGGCCCCCACCCTCTGGACCGCATCGGCCACTCGAATGAAGAGGCCGTCGAGGTCATACTCGCCGGTTGCGGCGATCTCGCTTTTCTGGACGCGCACGTATTCCACGAACAGCTTTTTGTCCGCTACGAGGCGGTCCAGGTTGAAACCCAACGAAGCCGCGTTCTCGGTCAGGTCTTCGCCCGATTCCTCGAACGAAACGAACACGCCGGGTTCGTTGTATTGTGTCGCGCCCCGAACCAGGAACTCTATTCCGAAAAGCGTCTTTCCAGAACCGGCTCCTCCGCTGATCAGAGTGGGACGGCCACGCGGCAACCCCCCGAAGGTGATTTCGTCCAAGCCTTGGATTCCGGTGGCTGCCTTCGGTAGCGTTCGCGGCGAGGCTTGTCTTGCTTTCTTCTTTTGGGCCAATTGCTTCATCTTAACTCTTGGGCGACCGGCTCACTGTGCGGCCAGGACAACCGGCCTGCCTGCAAATCCTCTGGGGCGTATCCGGCGAGTTCGAGAGTGGCGTCGTTCGATCAGACTCACGGGAAACGATGCCGGCGATAGCACCCCAGCGCTACGAAATCGCCGGCTTGAAGCTGGGCCCCGCAAAATCATCCAGACTGCGGCCGATGAGCTTCTCCTCCGGCAAACTGTTGGAAGGCCGAAAGCGGCGGTATATCGCCATTCTACCACTGAAAGCGCCTTCCAGAGCATCGATTATGACCACATTTGGTCAATTCGAGGCAGAGCGCCCTATGAAAAAAGGGAAACGTCTACTCTACTCTCTTCCCGTGCGGTGTGGAAAACAGAGTTGTGGATTAAGCCCTCAGGGTGACCTCCCATCGTCATCGGACGATCCAAGGTCAGTAGTGCCGGGCGACCGGGCACGATTGGTGGGAAGGCTTGCTTTCAACAAACCAAGCAGTTTGAGCGGATTGGCGATTAAATTAGAGTTCGCTTCGCCCGGGCCTATATTGGGCCTAGACCTGCTCTCTTCTTAGACCAACTGCCCGTATGCTAACCGATGGGCGGACTAAGAACGAACTACATCAGAAGAGGCGGAGAAACGAATGAAACTGAAACACATTTTAGCTTTAGCGGCTTTTTTAACATTGGGCACTGCGGTGACCTACGCCACCCCGGTTTGCCAGGCGGGCGCCAGCCTGTCGGTATACGCAGCAGCGGGCTTCACTTGCGAAGTCGGAGATAAGGTTTACAGCGGCTTCACCTATGTACCCACCGGGCTTGATCCAACTGTCGCCCAGGTCTCGGTCGGCATCGACAATTTCGCGAACTCCCTGACCGGCATTTGGCAGATTGGCTTCCAATTGGGCTCCAGCGTTACAGGGCTGGCCTGGACTTCTGGTTTCTCGCTAAATTACACGTTCACCATTGACGAAGCCGCGTGCGCTGCTGAATTTGGCGCGGGGCATAACTGTAGCGCCTACGAAGCTCAGGGTCAATTCCAAGACGGGTCGGCGAATGCGAGCAATACAGCTACGATGACCGACGTTCTCACTCCCGGGGGAACACTGAGCCTCAACGACCTCACAACCGGCTCCAACACGGGGCAGGTATTTTTTCCATTTCTCAATAGTTCCAGCGTCACAATTACAGCCGCTGGACTTAACACCACGAATGCGATCGAGGGGTTTGGCTTGGACGTTTACGAGTTTGGTAGCGCCCCCCTTCCGGAGCCGGGGACTCTCGGTCTGGTCGGCGGGGCTCTTTTGGGTCTGGGTTTGTTGCGCCGCAAGATAGTTTCCCGTCCATAGTTTCAGAGACGGAGAAAGGTGCAACGCCTGAAACGGGACAGCAGACAACAACGCTGTTCCCGTTCAGGCGCATTAGAAAAATTTCCGGCACGCAGCGAGTAGCTTCTACGCCGCGGGGCAACGCAGCGGATCCGCCTGCGGATCTTTCCAAGCAGAATCTGGAGTGGAAAATGAAGGTTTCTCGTATCTATCTGGCGGTTCTCGCCATTTCGCCAGTGAGTGCTTACGCCACTCCTATAGTCGTCAATCTTGGGACGGTAGCCTCTTTTGCCGTCCTCGGAGCATCGACGGTGACCAACACCGGCAACACCGTGCTGTTTGGGGATCTAGGGCTCTATTCTGGGACCTCGATTACCGGGTTTCCTCCTGGGATCGTGAACGGAACCATCCACAACACGGACGGCGTCGCAATGCAGGCTCAGGCGGATGCACTCACGGCTTACAATTTTGCAGCCGGCGAAGCGGTCACGCAAAACCTTTCCGGTACGGAATTAGGTGGCCTGACCCTCACGCCAGGAGTCTACTTCTTTTCGTCGTCGGCCGATTTGACCGGAACACTCACGCTCAACGACGAGGGCAACTCGAACGCGATCTTCATTTTCCAGATCGGGAGCACGCTGACGACCGGAAGCGGCGACGGCTCGTCTGTTGTTTTTATTAATGGCGGTCCCAGCGCCAACGTCTTTTGGCAGGTCGGCAAATCGGCGACTCTCGGCACCACCACTGACTTCGCAGGAACCATTGTCGCGGACGCAAGCATCACCCTGGATACCGGTGCAAACATTGTGTGTGGCAGAGCCGTGGCGCTCACCGCCGCCGTGACTATGGATACGAATGACGTGTCCACCGGGGGCTGCGCAGCAACCACCGGTGTTCCTGAGCCCTCCACCGCCTCCCTGCTGCTCCTGATTGGCGCGCCGGGTTTGCTGTGGCTTCGCAAGACCAGAACGGAGCAACAATCAAAATGAACTGGGAACAGATCGCAAAAAGATGGCGTCCCGACCTTGTCAGTAAACTGCAAGACCGTTACGGGCTTCCAGAAGAAGAAGCGCGGAAGAAAGCCGATGTGTGGTTGGACTGGCTCAAAGATGTACCCAGCCTATCGCGCCCGGATTCCCGCGCCCGTTCCGGCAAGTTGAGATCCAGATCCGCCGCCAATTCTTAACCGCCTCCGATCGGATCCGGCACGGCCCTCCCGGCGATGCACCAGCGATTGGTCCGCCTCGTGCACGGGAAAGGAGCGAGGAGTACGCTCCCACGGGAGGAAACATCATGCATAGAGACGCACACCGCAAGACCGCCGAGCAGCACGAACTTGCGGCCAAGGCCCATCGTACCGCCGCCGAACACAACGAGAAAGGCGAAAACGAGATGGGCAACTGGCATTCGCAACGAGCTCTGGAGTATTCGAATCAAGCCTACAAACTTGCAAAGGAAGCCCACACCAAGTCGGGGCGGATGGAGACACTCTAAGCCTATGTCCACTCGTTATAACGCCGGATCGCATTACGAGAACCACCAGCGGGCCGCCGAATTACACGACGTCGCCGCGCACGCTCATCGTGTTGCCGAACAGCAGGGAAAGCAGGATCACCTGACGGGACAGGAGCACACGCGGCAAGCCCTGGAGCTGTCTCACGACGCCCATCGGCATACTCAGGCAGCTACGGCTGGGCACGGTGTGGCCGCATTCGGGCACGACGACATTGCGGCTCTGGCTCATGAGCTGTGGCAAGCCAGGGGCTGCCCGGAAGGATCATCGCAAGAGGATTGGTTTCATGCCGCCGAACAATTACGATCTCGCAGCTACACACCTTGATGGAGCGCCGGGGGACCGCCGGTGTCCCAAATGCGACGTGGAAATGGAGCCCATCGAGATCGGCGTGGAAGGACTGCCTCTGGAGCAATTGCAGCTCTGCCCGGTCTGCTACATGGTCACCTGGATCGATCAGGACGGGTTTCACGTCCGGCAAGGCGTGCCGATGGAACACGGCGCGAACCCTCGCAGCGAAGCAGGGCCGTTGGTTGGTGAACCCAAGGAATGCTGAGCCTTCGCCGAAACTTCTCCAAAAAGCCAGCCCGCACAACGGGGCCTCGCTCGGCGGAGTGCTTGCGAGTCCCTGGCCGTTTGGAGGGCCGAGCTGGCCTTGTGCGGGCTGAGATTTGGCCGCCGGATTGCTCTCCAAACAGAGAGGAGAACCCATGATGAAACCCAGCACGAAGGACCAGATCCAAGGCAAGCTTCACGAGCTGAAGGGCAAGGCCAAGCAGAAGGCGGGACAGATCGCCAACAACCCCGATCTGGCTGCCGAAGGACAAGGCGAGAAAGTCGCCGGCATAGTCCAAAAGAAAGTCGGCCAGCTCGAGAAGGTGTTCGAGAAGTAAATGCTGATTGCCCCGACGGCGCCAGCGGCGATTGCCGGAAGAACGGCGATGAACAGAACGCTGGGAATCATCCTGATTGCGCTTGGCCTGGCGGGCCTTGCGTGGGGAGGTTTTTCGTACACGGTCCTGCTGCCTCCGCTCGCCGGCGCATTGGCGCTCGCCGGCGGCATTGTGCTGGTGGCGGCAGCCGGGAGGAAATAAATGCTCATACTGCTAATCATCATTTTGGTTTTGGTTTTCGGCGGCGGCGGAGGCTACTACGGCCATACCCGCTGGGGTCCCAGCGGCGGCGCCGGCATCGGGCTCGGCACCATATTGCTGATCCTGCTCATCGCCTATCTGCTGGGCGCTTTCCGCTAAACCTTCGCAATTATGGAAGTTCAGCATGGCTGCCGATCCGAGTACGGCCCTCTCGAGCTGCGAATTCAAACCAGCGCCAGCGTGAACGGGTTCACGGTCTTTGTGGAGGATCGCCGCCTGGAGCACTCCGCGGTGTATGAGCACCCGGCCCAAAGCACGTTGGAATCCGCCCAGGAGAGCGCGGTTTCGCACGCAGACGAATATCTGAAGAGCCGAAAAGAGGAATCTCCTTACGCAGCGGACTGGAGATGCTCATGATCGACAACGCCGCGACGATATTCGGTCACTTGACCTCGCGAGGTCAGTGGCGTTGGAAGGCGCGCCGGGCAGGCTCGCGGAAACATGAGTTCTTCCCCGCTTAGAGATTTGGATCGCGAATTGCCTGTAATAGTCCCGAGGAGTACCAACACATGCCTTTGATAAATATAGTCATCGCGTTGATCATCGTCGGGATCGCTCTGTACCTGATCAATCGCTTTATCCCCATGGCCTCCAGCATCAAGACCATTCTGAATGTGGTCGTCGTGGTTGCCGTGGCAGTGTGGGTCTTGCAGGTAACCGGACTGTGGGGGCCAATCTCCAGCTATCGGCTCTCGTCGCGTTGATCTCGCCCATGACCCAAGAAGGATACGGGCAAGCCTACCGGCAGGGATTCGTAAGAACCGTTCGCTTGCTGCGTTCCCGCGGCGCCTCCATGGACAGCGCGGAGGATGTAGCCCAGGCCGCGTGGCTACAAGGCTGGCAGAAGCTGAATCAACTCCGGGACGAGGGGATGATCGTAAGCTGGGTGAACGCCATCGCCATCAACTACCATCGCCGCGGATGCCGGCACGAAGCGCGTTACCAGGCCCTGCCCGACCTCTGCGGCCGCATCGGAATCGATCTGGCTCCGATCGAGACCGCGAAAATCCTCAAGTTCTGCCGCCCCGGCGATCGCATCCTGTTTGAGCATCAACTGGGCGGCTTGACGACGAAGGAGATCGCCAAGCAACACGGGGTTTCGACGACGGCGATTCGGATCCGCCTTCTGCGGGCTCGCCGCGCCGTGCGGGCGCGTGTGGAAGATCGCGCGGTGGAACTGCGGCGCTCCGTTCAACGGCAAGATCTCGCTCTAGCCGCCACGGGCTGCTGAGCCATCACTGCTTCGGCGCCGGCTTCCGTGCCGTCGTGACGGGCGTGGACTGGATCGCTTCCAGCCGCAGGTATCCCGCGGCGGCGCGGTCACGGACCGCTTCCTTCTTGTCCTCGAGCAGAGGACTCAGATTCGGCATCAAGGCGACATCGTTCCGCAGGGCGATGGCATGCGCCGCGGCCGCCCGCACCGACCAGTCCGAATCGGCCAGCGCATCCAGAAGCGCCGGCAAGACCTCCGGACTTTGGTCCATGCCTAACAGGAGCGCCGCCGCCGCGCGTCCGGAAACGCCGGGATCGGAGAGCAGCCCCTGGAGCGAGGAAATACCCGCGCCCAAGCCAGGGACTGGAGCGAAAGCGGCGCCGTTCTTCACCGCGAACATGAACAGGGTCGTCGGCGTATGCAGCATCCGCAGCGCATCCCGCTTCTGCTTGGCGATGAATCCGGAGGAGCTCTTGGTCTCGCCATCGAGAATGAAAATCAGGGCGTCGCGCCCGGATGGCTCGTCCAGCGCCCACAGGGCTTTGGCGGCGGCAAAGCTCACTTCGGGCACATCGCTGTCGAGAGCCTTGAGCAGGGTGGGGACCGTACGCTTATTCTTCAAGTCCACCAGGCTGGTGATCGTGGCCAGCCGCACCAGCATATCTTTGTCGTCCAGCATGGCCTCCAGTTGTGAGAGGTAAGGCTCACTCGGGCTGACCAGGCCTAGTGCTTGCACCGCGTGTATCCGGGTGTCCGGATTCTTGTCCTTCAAGGAGTCGGCGAGAACACCGCGAGCTCGATCCTGGGTTGACACATGCGCCGATGCATCGGGAGCCTGGCCGAAAGCGACGCCGCACCAGAGCACCGGAATTACAAGCAAGGTCCGCATGCAAGGGCTATCTGATCTCGACCTTAAAGAGAACATTGTCCGGGTGCTGGTGACGCCACCTGAAGTACTCCCCCCGCTGGACCACTTTCACTCTCCCGAAGTCACGATATTCCCGATGTTGCTCCCCCAGGTAGACGCGGTAGGCGCGGTCCTCCTGGCTGTTCCATGTGTGATAATCGTGCCCGTCGCGATCGTAGTAACGCTTATCGTGCTGATCGCCGGCCCTCATGGCCACGGGCGTAATCAGAGTGGTTGCGGAGAAAAGCAAGGTGAGAATCAAGAAATGGCGCATAGTGAAACTCCTGCCAGAGCAGGAAGCACGTCGCCAGCCCTTCCGCTGAACTGGCAGGCATCGTCCCCCAGGCGCTACAGCGTCAAAGGAAATGACCTTATTCGGTCATTTGACCTTGCACGGTCAACCGTAGTTTGGCTCCAATGCGCCTGCCGCCGGAGCCGCCGGGACCTCCGTAACCGGCGGAGCGGCCTAAGGGGCCGATGGACCCCCAAATGCTCCCACAAAAGCGTGTAAAACCTGTAATGGGCGATCGCACTAAAGTCTAGAGCAATTATAAGGTGAAAGACAATGACATTTTTGAGAACAGCACCGGCCCTGCTTAGCATGGCCTTTTTGGGCGCGGCGTTCTCGCCCACCGCCAAGGCAGATGAGCACGACCACATGACCACGGTCACGTTTAGCGCGCCCGTTGAGATTCCACCCGTACACATTACCGGGATGAGAATATTGCCCGCCGGAGCGTATGTGTTCAAGCTGATGAACTCGAGTTCCAACCGCCACATCGTGCAGATCTTCAACAAAGATCAAAGCAAGATCTACGCCACCATCGAGGCCATTGCAAACTATCGCCTCTATCCCACGGGCAAGACCGTGATGACCTTTAACGAGGGCGTTAGAGGCAAACCGGAGGCGATCCGGGCGTGGTTCTATCCGGGCGCAAACTGGGGCGAGGAATTCGTCTATCCGAAAGCCAAGGCCATCCAACTGGCCCAGGTGACCAACCAGCCGGTTCCGGCATCCGTGACCGAGGCGCAAGAAGAAGTCGAGAAGCCCGAGGCGCCGGAAGTGGTCGCTCAGTTGCAACAACTGCCGGTCATGGCCGCTCAGCCGACAGGAGAAGTGGTGGAACTCGCCCAGGTGTACCCACCTGCGCCGCCAGCGACAGTCGCCGCAGCGCCTGAGCCCGCAACTCTTCCCGCTACGTCGAGCTCCTTGCCGCTGATCGCGCTGTTCGGATTCGCGGCTCTGGGGGGCGCCTTGAGCATTCGATTCATGAGGAAACCGGTCCGGTAGTTGGATTCGCGAGCCGGCGCGTCATGTTCCGGCGCGCCCGGGAATGAGATGGAAAGAAAGGAGAGCAGCGATGTCCGATAACAGTATCGTGGTTGCAGTGTACGATGCCCACACGGGAGCGGAGCAAGCCGTGAAGGAACTTCAAAGTTCCGGGTTCGACATGAAGAAGCTGTCGATTGTGGGCAGGAATCCCCACGCGGAAGAACAGGTCGTGGGGTTCTACAACGCAGGGGACCGCATTAAATCCTGGGGCAAAACCGGAGCCGGTGCGGGGGCCTTCTGGGGCAGCATATGGGGCCTGCTCTTTGGAGCGGGGTTCTTCGCCATTCCGGGTGTCGGACCCGTGCTTGTTGCCGGCCCGCTGGTGGCCTGGATCGTCGGCGCGCTGGGAGGCGCCGTGGTCGTGGGCGGAATCGGCGTCATCGGCGCGGGCTTATACAGTATCGGCCTGCCCAAGGACAGCATCCTGAAATACGAAATCGCGCTCAAAAACGATCGATTCCTGCTGCTGATGCATGGAACGGCTGAGGAAGCCGCCAGAGCGCGCGAGATCATCATGGGCACGCATCCCGCCGAGCTGAACATGCATCCCCTGAAGCACGCCGAGCCGGCGGCTGCCGGGGAACCCGACCGGGAACTCGCCATCACAAGGTAGTAACGTGAAGCACCAAAGAGTCATCCCATTATTAGTGCCGCCGTTGCGCAAGGTCAGTCAGGAAGCCGTGGGCTCTTACGATACCGAGGCGCGAGGAATGGCGGTGCTCGCCATGCCGCTCTTAAACAAGGGCACCGCATTTACCGCGGAGGAACGGGAGGCCTTGGGCCTCACCGGCCTGCTCCCGCCCGTCATCAGCACGCTGGAATCCCAAGCGACGGCGGCTTATGCCCAATACCAGCGGCTGCCGGATGCGGTGAGTAAGAATCTCTATCTGACCGCGCTCCATGACCGCAACGAAGTCTTGTTCTTCCGCCTGCTCTCCGAGCACCTGCGCGAGATGGTTCCGATTGTCAACCATCGGACCGTCGGCCTGGCGATGGAACAATACCACCACGAGTTCCGGCGTCCCAGGGGTGTGTACCTTTCGATCGATCATCCCGACGCGATCGAGGAAGCCTTCGGAAACCTCGAGGCCGGTCCCGACGATATCGACCTGATCATGGCCACCGATGCCGAACAGATCTTCGGCATCGGCGATTGGGGCGTCGGTGGAATCGAAGTCGTCATCGGCAAACTGGCGATTTATACAGCCGCGGGCGGGATCGACCCGACGCGCGTGATTCCGGTGATGCTGGATGTGGGCACCAACCGGGAAAGCCTGCTGGCCGATCCGATGTATCCGGGAAACCGCCACGCGCGGGTTCGCGGCGAGCGCTATGACGCCTTCATCGACGCGTATGTGAAGGCCGCTGTAAAGCGGTTTCCGAACGCCCTGCTCCAATGGGAGGATTTTGGTCCCGGCAATGCGCGCCGCATCCTGGAGAAGTATCGCGGCCAGATCCGCACGTTCAATGACAATCTACAGGGGACGGGCGCGATCACGCTCGCCGCGGCAGTTTCCGCGATGCGCGTCTGTGGAACGCTGCTGCGGAATCAACGCATCGTCATTTTCGGCGCGGGTGTCGCCGGCATCGGCATCGCCGACATGCTTCGCGACGTCATGATCGGGGAGGGTTTGTCGGTTGACGACGCGACGCGGCGGATTTGGTCCGTGGACGTGCATGGGCTGCTCACCACCGACATGGGCGACCGGTTGCACGATTATCAGGCGCCCTATGCCCGCCCCGCCGCGGAAGTGAAAGGCTGGAGGGACCCGGGCGCGAGCGTCATCGGTCTGGCCGAGGTGATTGGCCGGGTGCGGCCCACCATGCTGATCGGCGCCTCGGGAGCTGCGGGCGCCTTTACCGAGGAGATTGTGCGGGACATGGCCCGGCATACTGAACGGCCCATGATCTTCCCGCTTTCCAGTCCTCCTGCGCTCGCCGAGGCAGCTCCAGCCGATCTGATCGCCTGGACCGATGGGCGGGCGTTAATCGCGACGGGTGGCCCTTTCACGCCGGTTACTCACAAGGGCATCACGCATGTGATCGGCGAGGGGGAGAATGCCATGCTCTACCCAGGCTTGGGGCTTGGCGCGATTGTGTCCCGAGCGCGGGTGATCAGTGTCGGCATGCTGGTGGCCGCGGCCAACGCATTGTCCAGCCTGGTTGCCGTCCGGCTGCCCGGCGCCTCGCTGCTGCCGTATATCGACGACTTGCGCAGCGTGACCGTGACGGTTGCCGTAGCCGTGGCGGAGGCAGCGGTAGCGGAGGGATTGGCCGGCGTCAGACTCGAGGACATCGTTCAACAGGTGCAAGACGCGATGTGGCAGCCGGAATATCGCCGGATCCAGGCATCGTGATCGTCGCCGGGGGAAAATGAAGGTCGTAGTCAGAAACGCATCGCTGGGGCCGACCCTGAAGTGGGCCCAGCGCGCGCTCTTCTCCGGCGCTGCGTTGATGCTGGGCTTTTGCACATTCGTTCTGGCGGACGCCTGGGTATTCCAGCATCGGCAGGGGCAAACTCTCGAACGGCTAGAGACCGGATCACTCCCTGAGCTCCAGTTCTTGCCGGGCCAGCCCGGCAACATCGGGCCGGACGGTTTGATCGGCCGCATTGAAATCCCGCGGCTGAACATGTCCGTCGTCGTAGTGGAAGGCACCGGCACGCCCGCGCTGCGGCGCGCCGTTGGGCATATCGTGGGCACGGCCTTGCCGGGGCAGCCCGGCAACATCGGAATCGCCGCGCACCGCGACACGTTCTTCCGGCCACTGCGAAATATCCAACGCGGCGACATCGTCACGCTCACTACGCCGCGCGGCGAGTACCGCTACAGCGTCGTGTCCACGAAAGTGGTTGACCCCGATGACGTCGCAGTCTTGAATTCCGATGGAAATGAGATCCTGACCCTGGTCACGTGTTATCCGTTCTACTTCGTTGGCTCGGCCCCGAATCGGTTCATCGTCCGGGCCAAGCGAATCCGGGATCAAGCAGACTGACTCCGTGGGGCGGATGCTCTCAGATGAGACCCGCCCCCCCACCACAACCGCCTGGTCTGCTAGTAGTCCATGCCCGGCATCTGGCCGCCGCCACCACCGGGTCCGGCTCCGGAAGCGCTATCCGGAATCTCGCAGATCATCGCCTCGGTCGTCAGCATCAGGGCGCTGATGGAAGCCGCGTTCTGGAGCGCCGAAAGAGTCACCTTGGTCGGGTCGATGACCCCGGATTTCACCAGGTCCTCATACTCGCCGGTGGCGGCATTGAACCCGTAGTTGCGGTCCTTGCTGTGCAGGATCTTCTCCATCAGCACCGCGCCTTCATAGCCCGCGTTGCCCGTGATCTGGCGGATGGGTTCCTCGCAGGCGCGCTTGACGATATTCACGCCGGTTTGCTCGTCGCCTTCGCGTTTGAGCGATTTCAGCGCAACGGCCGCCCTTAACAGCGCGATTCCGCCGCCGGGAACGATGCCTTCCTCGACCGCGGCCCGAGTCGCATGCAGTGCGTCTTCCACGCGGGCCTTTTTCTCCTTCATCTCCATTTCGGTGGCCGCGCCGACCTTGATGATCGCCACGCCGCCGGCCAGCTTCGCCAACCGCTCCTGGAGCTTCTCGCGGTCGTAATCGGAGGTGGTTTCGTCGATCTGCGAACGGAGCTGCTTGATGCGGCCTTCGACGTTTTTCACGCCCCCGCCGCCATCGATAATCGTGGTGTTGTCCTTGCTCACGGTGACCCGTTTGGCGCGGCCGAGATCCTCCAGGGTCACGCCCTCGAGCTTGATGCCGGTTTCTTCAAACACCGCTTTGCCGCCGGTCAGGACTCCGATGTCTTCGAGCATCGCCTTGCGGCGATCGCCGAAGCCGGGAGCCTTCACCGCGCAGGCGTTCAGAGTTCCGCGCAGCTTGTTCACCACCATGGTGGCCAGCGCCTCGCCTTCCACTTCCTCGGCGATCACCAGCAGCGGCTTGCCGGCGCGAACCACCAGCTCCAGTAAGGGCAGCAGGTCCTTCATGTTGCCGATCTTTTTTTCATGGATCAGAATGTAGGGATTTTCGAGCACGCATTCCATGCGCTCCGGGTCGCTGACGAAGTAAGGCGACAAGTAACCGCGGTCGAATTGCATCCCATCCACGGTTTCAAGCTCAGTCACCATGGTCTTCGATTCTTCCACCGTGATGACGCCGTCCTTGCCCACCTTCTTCATCGCATCGGCGATGATGTTGCCGATGGTCGCGTCGCCGTTGGCGGAGATGGCGCCGATTTGGGCGATCATGTCGCCGGTCACGGGCTTCGAAAGCTTCTTCACTTCCTCGACGACCTTCGCGACCGCGGCTTCAATGCCGCGCTTGAGCGCCATCGGATTCGCGCCCGCGGCCACGCTCTTTACGCCTTCGCGAAAAATCGCTTGCGCAAGAATCGTCGCCGTGGTGGTGCCGTCGCCGGCGACGTCCGAGGTTTTCGACGCAACCTCGCGCACCATTTGGGCGCCCATGTTCTCGAGCGGATCTTTCAGCTCGATCTCTTTGGCCACGGTCACGCCGTCCTTGGTGATCGTCGGACCGCCGAATTTCTTCTCCAGTACGACGTTGCGGCCCTTGGGTCCCAAGGTGATCTTCACCGTGTCCGCTAAATGGTTGACACCGCGCAAAATTGCTTGCCGGGAATTTTCACTGAATACGATCTGTTTGGCTGCCATAGTATTCTCCTAGGATGCTTTCGCCAACTTAACGGGCTTTTGTAGGATTCCGAGCACTTCGTCTTCGCGAATGATCAAGGCGTCCTGACCATCCAGCTTGACTTCGCTGCCGGCGTATTTGCCCAGAAGGACGCGGTCTCCGACCTTTACGTCCAGGGGCACGATGGTGCCGTCTTCCAGGCGTTTGCCCTTTCCGACGGCCGTCACTTCGGCTTCCTGAGGCTTCTCCTTGGCGGAATCCGGGATATGCAGGCCTCCCTGCATCTGTTGTTTCTCTTCGATCCGTTTGACCACGATGCGGTCATAGAGCGGGCGAATTGTCATCATAACCTCCATCTTTCAGTAGAATTGTCGACTAAAATTTCTCGAAGGGCGTTCACTCGGACCCGGCCGGAGGGGCCAGGCGTTCGAGCACCCGGCCCAGGCTCGACATCATGTCGACCGGCAGCGGGAAAACAATGGTCGTGTTCTTTTCGGCGCCGATCTCGACCAAAGTTTGCAGATAGCGGAGCTGGATGGCGGCAGGCTGTCTCTGAATCTGCTCCGCGGCCATCGCGAGTTTTTCGGCAGCCTCGAATTCGCCCTGGGCGTGAATAATCTTGGCGCGCTTCTCGCGTTCCGCCTCGGCTTGCCGGGCGATGGCGCGGATCATCTGCTCGGGCAGATCCACCTGCTTCACTTCCACTAAAGTCACCTTGACGCCCCAGGGTCCAGTTTGCTGATCCAGTACGGCTTGCAACCGCAGATTGATCTTTTCCCGCTGGCTCAGCAAGGAGTCCAGATCCACCTCGCCCAGGACGCTGCGCAGGCTGGTCTGGGATAACTGCGAGGTCGCATACAGGAAGTTTGCCACCTCGATCACCGCCTTGGTGGGGTCGATAACACGGAAGTACACCACCGCATTGACCTTAACGGTCACGTTATCGCGCGTGATCACATCCTGCGAAGGGACCTCCATGGCTTCAATCCGCAGCGAAATCCGGACCATGCGGTCGATGGGCGCGAAAACCAGGGCGATGCCGGGGCCCTTCGGCTGAGGTAGCACGCGACCGAGACGAAAGATCACCCCACGCTCGTACTCGCGCAGGATCTTGATCGAGGACAAGATATAGATAACGACGATCGCAATGGGAATGATCGAATAGTCAAACATAAAGTCAGGCATGCGTAGTTCTCGCGGATGACCGCGCTTGGTCAGATGACCCGATATGGTCACTGGCGGCTTCCGAGTCGATCAGACTTTGGAGAATTTTCTTGGTTTCCGCGCGGGCGCTCTTGCCTGGCATACAGGAGACGGATTCCTTGGCGAACTTCAGACTGGAGGCGTACTCGGCCCGCATGGAGCCTAGAAGATCCCGGCGCGCGGCCTGGAGGTGCTCCATCAGCAAGCCGCAGGGGCCCGTGCTTTGTTTGCCAATATCGTCGCCGCCGAGATTGGCGACTAATTCATCCAGACGCTTTAGGTCTGTGCTTTGTTGCATGTACCTTACGTGACTTCAACTGCCATGGACTTGGTTCGCTGTACCGACTTCTCCAGAGCCAGCTTGGATGCTTCGTCGGCCTTGGTGGAATGGCCGCACGCCGTCACGGCGTGCTCAACGCAGGCGTCATGGGCGCCTTTGTTACTCTGTTCGGCTGCGGCCCGGTGACTCTTGGCCGCTCTCTCATGGTGGTACGCAGCCGATATGTGTGAATCTTTTGGCACTAAGGGGACTCCTAAAAAATGGCGTTTTGGGCTTGTATCTGCTGCTCTCTAATGCACGATGGTGCCCATCCCTAGCGCGAGCAAAAGGCGTGGCGGCGGCAGGTTGGATAAAGTACTTCCGGTACTACTGGCTCCAGTTGGCCGGGCGACGGATGCCCAACACTTGTCTGCTATAGGCGATTCCCGTAATAGTACTCAAAGCTCGGAAGTCACACGGAAATATTGGTTTAACTCGGATCACAATTGGGAGATTGGGTATATACTAAGGGCGCTGGGTATCCAAAAAATGGAAATTCCAGGCTCACCCCTTGGCAGCGGAGACCAAGGGAGAAATGGTGCGGAAAAAATGCGACAAATTTGGTTGGTGACTGTAGCGGCTGTTATGCCTGCCTTTGGAAGTCCGATTTTTTCGATTCCGACGCCCGCCGACTCTTTCGGGCTTATCGGCGGCAGTGTTTCGAATACCGGGACCTCCACGGTGATGGGCAATGTTGGGTCCACCAGTACGATTACGGGTTTCGACCCCGCCGGGACCGCCACTGGTTTCGTTTGTACACCGACGGGCGGCCCCTTAGGATGTACGTCGGGGCAGGAATCGGAGGTTACACAGGCATACGGCCAAATTTACAACAACGGAGGCGCGTTCAGCACGGGCCTTGGCCTGGGATCCACGCAGTCGCTTGCCGGTCTGTCAACCAGCACTACGTTTCTCGGCAACAATGTGTACACGGCGCTGAGCTCGGTCTCGTCGACCACAGGCATCAATTTGACCTTCAATGCCCAAGGCGACCCTACTGAAATTTTCGTTATTCAAATTAAAGGGGACTTGACGGTGAACGGCGCTATGACATTCACGCTGTCAAACGGAGCGCAAGCCAGTAACATCTTCTGGATCGTTGAGGACGCCGCCACGATCAGCCCCGGAAGCTCCGGACCGATCGTCTTTGACGGAGACATTCTAGCGGGAACGAGCTTCACCATGTCCGCCGGGACCGGGGCGCTTTCGGGCACGGTCAACGGCTGTGTGTTTGCGGAAACCGCGAACACCTTGGCCGCCCAAACGATCATAAACGGCTGCGCTGGCACTAGCTCCAGCGTCCCCGAGCCGGCGTCCGCGGGACTGATGAGCCTCGGTGGTGTGCTGGGCATCCTGGCGTGGCGCAGGCGACGAAGCTAAATTACTAGCTACTTTCCGACTTAAAATTCTGAAAGCTGTCTCAGACGGAGTTAGTGTTCCGGCAAATATTGTCCAGACGAGCGATCTTCGAGGGGGGAACGGAGTGAAAGACAGCGGGAAGGGGACAATGTAGGGTGCTGAGAGGGTCTAAGAGGGAACCGCACCACGGGGGCGTGCGTGCGCGGCTAGGTGGGTACCGATATGAATGACGTTGTCGGCGATCACCCCGAGTCCGACCCAACGCCGGATGCCGTCCGGTCCTTTATAGAGCGATCGCCGCAACCCATGCCGGCGTTTGAGCACACTGATGCGGCCTTCGCAGCCGGTGCGCCATTTCTGCAGCTTCTTGAACCAACGCTGCTTCTGCCGCTGCTTGCGGGCGGGGCTCTTGGTGTCATGGCTCGGAATCGATACGCGTTTCACCCCCATCTGTTGGGCCTTGGATTCGTTAGCGGCTGAAAAGAATCCGGGATCGGCAGCCACATGCTCCGGAGCGCGTCGGAACTGTTCGACATGTTGTTGTAGACATCCTTCCAGCAAGGTGGAGTCGGCCGGCCTCTGTTCGCACACTTGGTAATGCGTTACGATCTGGTTCTCCGCCTCTTGAATCAGGGTCAGTTTGCCGAACTCATTGGGCTTATTCGCCTTGCCCTTGCGGATCACCTCGGTGTGCGTTTCAAATACGCTGAGCAACTTGCCGTCGGCCTGGGTGTTGCCGCGGAGCACCCGCTCCCGGGTCTGGCGCAGCACCTGCTGCACTCGGGGAATCATTTCATCCAGTTGCCTCTTGGCTTTGTGCATGACGGAGAGATTGCCTCGCTTGACGCGTTTGGCAATCTCGCGCGAGAACTTTTTAGCTTGCCCGACAACCCGGCTGGTGATTTCCAATAGTTGGAGGTAGGCCTGCTTCATCTTCTGCCGGCCTTGCTCCGTCTTGTTGCGGCTGGCGCGAGCGATCGCCAGAACCTTCAACTTGGCAGACCGGCTTCGGTCCCGCATCTGCGTGCCGACCTTGCCCGCCACAGCGGAGACTTTCTTCATGATGCGCAGCAGGACGCGCACGCCGTCGCCCAGCAAAGTGCTGTCGGTCGGGTAGTGGATGTCGGTCTCCACCACGGTCGTATCGACCCGCATCTTACGACCCGTTGCGATCTTGTTTTCCTGTGCAATCTCTACCACACGCCGATGCAGTTTTTCGATTACCACCGGACCCAGTTGCCGCGCCAGGTTTCCCATCGTCCGGTCATCGGGAACCTTTTCGCCACCGACCCGGGTAAACTCGCGATAGACGAGATTGGCGCGTACCTCCCGCGACAGCGTTTCATAACTCCAGTCACGCACGTGCTTCAACAACAGCATGCGGAGCACGACTTCGGCCGGCGTCGCCTTGCGGCCACGTGTCTTACTCTTCTTGCAGCGTTTGGCTAACTCTTGCTGGATCAGCAGCAGCAGGGTGTCGTCTTCCAACGCTGTATCGGCATGTCGCATCCAGGGTTCCCAGAGATCTTCCACCGCCTCGGCGATGAAGCCATCGGCGAATTTCCGTTGCAGGCGGCGAGCGGCAATCACGGTTTGCGCTCCGGTTGTTTGAAATCCTCGCGGTCCAGGCGCAACAGGAATTGATTCAGCTCGCTGATGGCCTCCAGGGTCTGCTTGAAATCGCGATAGTGTAGGAGCGCCTTACGAACCTGCGTAACCTGCTCGGGACGAAGGCTCACCTGACGGGTCTTGCCGCCGGGATAGCCGACGGTGAGGACCCAGAGCGGATGGCCCTCGCCGCGAGCACACTTCGAACATCCGGAGGAGTGATGGACGGTGCGCTGGAGCAGAGAGCCGCGCAGGACCCCATTGGCGGAGGAGAGTTGAGCTGCCAATTTATCCCGTTTGCGAATGGCTTGCTCTCGTGTCATCGACACTGATGATACAACTTCCGACAAGACAAGTCAATACATTTTGCAAAATAAAATGTTCTAATGACCGACGATGGAACTTGGCCGGCTGGCCTCTCGTGGCAAAGGGGGAAGTTCGGTTTAACAACCAGCCACCCACAGCGCCCATGAAAACAGGGAGATCCCGTGGGGAATTTTAAGTGGGAAAGTAGCTAGCAACGATTCGGTGTTATGGGCGTCAAAAAGGCCGCCATGGCGGGTGGAAACGTCGGCAGTGTCCAGGATCACCTGTGTTCAGCTAAGCCATCGCCTCGCCCATGCTGCGCTACTGCAAGATCGGGAGCGCGAAGGACGCGGCGGGGACGAAGAGGCTGCCCTGGGTGACGCCACGCGGGGAGGCGTGCTCCAGGCGGCGGTGCAGCTCAGCCGGCGTCGAACTGCGGGCGAGGGCGTCTTCAAGGGCCTGCGCGACGCGGACGACGGCATCGGCGGATTCGTGGACGAACTCGGCGCGGAAGTGGCGAATGCCGGCGTCGAGCCAATCGTGCAGGTGCGCGGAGGCTTCCTGCGCCTCTGCTCCGAAGACGGTGTTGCGGCAGCCCACGTCCGCCATGACGGGATGGGCGCGGCCGCTCGAATCGCGCAGTTCCACGCGATGCCGCTCGCAGGGCCGGCCGCAATCGCGATAGCTGGTTCCGGTCGAAAGAAAGCGGCAGAAGACGCAGTGCTCGGTGTGAAACACGGGGAGGTGGTGGTAGACGACGGCCTCGATCTTATCCGCACCGGTGCGCTCGGCGAGCTCGGCGACCTGCGCGGCGTTCAGATCGTGCGTGGGCGCGATGCGGTCGAGACCGCGGGCAAGAAGCTCGCGGGCGGTGATGGCGTTGGCCGCGTTCAGGCTGAAGTCGCCCGTGAGACTCCCGTGTGGCTGATGCCGCAGTAATTCAAGAAGCCCGGCGGAGCGGACCAGGATCGGGCAATCGCACTTGAGCAGGAAATGCGGCGATGCGCTCTTCGCCGGGCTTGAGCACGCGAGGGCTGGCGACGCGAGCCTCGATGCCGGAGGCTTTGACGCGATCGAGCGAGGGACGGAGGCCGTAGAGGTCGAGATAATCGAGCGTGATGGAAGCGGGGCGCACGGTCAGGGCGGCGTCGAGTTGCTCCGGCGTGCGGACCAGGAGATGGAGCCGCGGCGGAGCGGATTCGGCGTGAGACGCGGAAGCGGTGAGATCCTTAAGCACGGCGGCGAGCGCGGCGGAAGGTTCCGAGGTCGGGACGGCCCGCCCTTCGGCCTGCCGGGCCTCGCACAGCGCGACGGCTTCTCGGCGGAGGTTGTTCAAGAGGGAGGCCGGAGCGAAGGGCGCGCCTTCGATATCGAGCGAGACGCCGGCAAGTTCGTAAGACGTGTTGCCGAGCCGGCCGAGTTGAGCCGCGAGATAGTCTTCTGTGATGGCGCGATTCTCGGCGGCTCGCAGAGGTTCTTCGGAAACGGTGGTGACAGTCAGATCACCGAGTCGCCATTCGAGCGAGAGAGGCTCGCCAATGCGGGCGATGGCATGGACATGCAACGGCTGCTTGTGGACCGGCAGTGTGCGGACGGCTTTGGCGATGGCGGGATCGTCGGTGCGCCAGACCAAATCGCCGGGGCGGATGCGCGAGCCATTGATGACGCCGTTGCCAAAACGTAGTTCCACTTGATCGCCGGCCAGCCGCTCAACTTCGTAAATGCGGCCGCCCTCTTCGGGCTCCTGGGGGCTGCGCCAGTCGGCGGCGTCGAAGACGATGCCGTCTCCGGGTTTGACCGCGACGACGCCTTCGATCACGATGCCTGCGCGGTCCGCACGAACCACGCGCCCGCAGAGAATGCCGCGATGGCGCGGGGAGCGGCCCTTGACCACCGCCTGGTGATTCGTGCCGGTGAGGAAGTAAGGGCCGAGACCGCGCGAATAAACCTGTTCGAGCTGCGCTTGCTCAGCGCCATTCACGCTGAGCGGCAAATTCGCGCACGCCTCATCCACCGCTTTTCGATACGCGCGGGTGGTGAGCGCGACGTAATCGGCGTCCTTATAGCGGCCCTCGATCTTCAAGCCGGTGACGCCGATGCGAACCAGCTCGGGAATCTGGGCGAGCGCGCAGAGATCGCCGGGCGAAAGGAGATAGCGAGCGTCGCCCAGCGGCTGCGCGCGGCCGTCCACCAGCATTTCGTACGGCAAACGGCAGGCCTGCGCGCACTGGCCCCGGTTGGCGCTGCGTCCGCCCCAGGCTTCCGAGGAGAAGCACTGGCCCGAGTACGACACGCACAGCGCGCCGTGGACGAAGACTTCGAGACCGCAATCGGTTTCGGAGCGGATGGCGCGGATCTCATCGAGCGAGAGTTCGCGGGCGAGCACCACGCGGGTCGCGCCGAGGCTTTGGGCGACACGCACGCCCTCCGCGCTGGTGATGCTCATCTGGGTGCTGCCGTGGACTTCGAGACCGGGCGCGATTTCGCGCGCGAGCTTCACCACGGCCAGATCCTGCACGATGACGGCGTCGGCGCCGGCTTCGGCGATGGCGGCGAGGCCGCGGGCTGCGTCCTGCAATTCGGAATCGAAAACCAGCGAATTGTAGGCGACGTAGCCTTTGACTCCGCGGCGGTGCAGCGTGCGCATGGCTTCGGGAAGCTCGGCCAGGGTGAAGCCGGCTTTGGCGCGCGCTGTGAAATGGGTCAGTCCGAAGTAGACCGCATCGGCGCCGGAGTCGATGGCGGCGTGCAACTGCGGCCAGTGGCCGGCGGGGCTGAGGACTTCGGGGCGGGTCACATCTTTATCTTCGCCGACCCCGGTAACCTTAAGGAAATGGCTCTGGAAGAATATCGTTCCGAATTTCCTATTACCAAGAACCTGATCTGGCTGAATCATGCCGCCATTGCTCCGCTGGTGAAGCCGGCAGCGGAGGCGATGATCCGGTTCTCGGAAGACGCGCGAGACTTTTCGTCGCTCCACTATGACGAATGGCTGGAGACGTATGAGGCGTTGCGGCGCGCCGCGGCCCGGCTGATCAACTCGAGCGCGGCCGAGATCGCACTGCTGAAGAATACATCGGAGGGACTGGCCACCGTCGCAATGGGCCTGGATTGGCGCGCAGGCGATAAGATCGTCGCGTTTCGCGAAGAATTTCCGGCGAATCAATATCCGTGGCAGAGGCTGGAGACGAAGGGCGTGAGCATCGAATGGCTCTCCGCGGCCGACCCGCTGGAGCGCATCGACGAAGCGGCGAAGGGCGCGCGGCTCCTGGCGCTGAGCTTTGTGCAGTTTCTCACCGGGCATCGCGCGGATGTGAACGCGATCGGCGAGATCTGCCACCGTCGCGGCGCGATCTTCTTGGTGGACGCGATTCAGGGGCTCGGAGTCTTTCCCCTGGATGTGCGGGCGGCCAAGATCGGTGCGTTGGCGGCAGACGGGCACAAATGGATGTTCGGGCCGGAGGGCTGCGCGATTTTCTACATCTCGCCGGAGCTACAGGAGCGAGTGGAGCCGGTGGAATTCGGATGGACTAACACAGCCAACTACGGAGACTACGGACGGCGCGATTTGACGCTGCGTCCCGATGCCGGGCGCTACGAATGCGGAACGCTGAACACGATCGGGTGCTACGGCCTGCGCGCGGCGATGGAGTTCCTGCTGGAGGTGGGCGTGGAGCGCATCGGGCCCAAGGTGCAGGCGCTGGGAGATCGGATCGCCGCAGGGGTGCGCCGGCGCGGCTACGAAGTTCTGGGCGAGAGGACGCCGGCAAATGGCGCGGGAATCGTGAGTTTCCGCAAGACGGGAGCCGATTCCACCGAGATCGTGGCTCGCCTGGCGCGGCATCGCATCGTCACCGCAGCGCGCGCGGGGTGGGTGCGCGCGTCGCCGCATTTCTACATCACGGAGCGGGAAATCGAAACAATGTTGGCGTTATTGTGAGCGCAACATTATTGTGAGCGGACCCATAACTCCGAGGCGAGCAATCCGTGGCGCGCCGTTTCCTCCTTCTTGAGGCGGAAGCCGTGCTTTACGAGCAGAGGGCGATGGTCCGTGAGGTGGCGGGTGGTGAGCCCGGTGGTGACGCGAAAGAACAGATAGAGAGCCGCCAACAGCTGCGCGGCCCAGCTTGGCCGGCGAAACTCGGAGACGATCCACAGCGCGCCGGGTTTAGCGGCGCGCCCGGCGCGCTCGATCAGAGCCTCCAAATCGCGCTCGTCAAAGCAGTCGAGAAAGAAGTGGGTTGCGATCAGGTCGTATTCGGCGGGAGCAAGCGGAAGGGTGAGCGCGTCGGCTTGACGATACACGATGCGGAGGGCGCCGGCACGATTGCGTGCGAGTTCCAGCATGCGTGCGCTGGAGTCGACATAGTCGATGGACGGGTTCGAGAGCGCCGCGAATCGAGCCAGGAAGCGGCCGTCGCCGTCGCCAAGGATCAGCGCCCGCCGCGCGCCGGCGGCATCGGCAAGGAAGCGGAATCGCCGGCGCTCCAGGGCGCGTCCGAAAGCCAGGTATTCGAGCCAACGGTAGGAGCGGGCAATAGGGTCGCAGTTCAAAATCGTGCGCCGGCAAGCGGCAGGAAGAACACGGGGCTGAGCAGAGCTACGTCGGCGAGCACGCGCAGGGCGTCGGCGGAGAGCTTGAGCCGCCCGCGGTCCAGCATGACAAAGGCAATCGCGCTGGCGGCCTCCGCGCCGCCGAGAATGGGCCGCTCCCGATGCAGCATCGCGATAGCGGCCAGTCCTACGCACGCCGCCAGGATGCCGATGGGCCATCGGCCGGAGCCTTCTTCCCATTCGGAAATCGCCGCGCAGTTGATCCAACACAGGCAGGCGAACAGGATGACGGTGAGGACGTCGTAGGAAGTTTCAACTCGGGTCCAGGCGGCGAGCGAGGCGCCCAGTCCGAAAATTACGGCCACCGCGGCTTCCTTGGGCCAGCACAATCGCGAACAGTGGACCACGCCGAAATAGATCAGAACGGCCGCCAGCAGCCATGCGCCGCGCTCAAAGAGCTCGGGCGGGAGCGAGGTCCAGGCGAACCAACCCGTGGCGGCGAGCACCAAGATCCAGACCGGCAGGAGGGCTCGCCAATAACGCCGGTAAAACTCGTGACGAGGACGCAGGCCGGAGCCGCGCCAGGCATCCAGAGCCCGATCCGCCGTATAGATCAGCCACACCACCGTGACCAGCAGCACGGACGCCAATGCGCGGCCTGCCGCGTGAAAGCAGCGGATGAAGAGAATCTGCCAGAGCAGGGCGACCACAGGCGCGTCCAGGCTCAGCAGATTCGGCCACAACCAGATTCGCGGGGCCACCTTCCTATTATGCTGCCCGGTTCCACAGGCGGATCACGCGCGTGTCGTGCTCCCAACCGAGCACGCTGACGGATCCGGTGTCCAGGGCGAGAAGGCGGCCGGCATCGGGCGTCAGACCGAGCCAGCGCGCGGCCAGCACGCGCAGCATATGACCGTGGCTGAACAAAGCGACATCGCCCGAAACCGCAAGGCAGCGTTGAATGACGCGATCCGCGCGCGCGCCGACCTGCGCGATTGATTCGCCTCCCGGCACGGGCCCGGTCCAGATGGTCCAGCCGGGCACGGACTTCTGGATGTCGCCGGAGGTGAGGCCTTCGTAGGAGCCGTAGTCCCATTCGCGAAGATTATCCTCGATCTCGACCGGGTATCCGGCGAGGTGGCACGCGTCACATGTGTCGATCGCGCGGCGCATGGGACTGGAGAGCGCCAGCGCCAAGCCGCTCGCAGGAAGCATTCCTTTTAGGATCTGGCCGAGAGCCTGGGCACGAACGCGGCCTTCCTCGGTGAGCGGAAGGTCGGTGCGCGAGGTGTGCTGGCCGGAGCGGCTCCATTCGGTTTCTCCGTGACGGATCAGGAAAATTTCGCCGGGCATAAGCGCTTCCTTTAAGATAGTGAAGTTTGCATGCCTCAAAACCCGCCCCTGATCGAATTCGAGCGCGTCACGGTGATGCGCGGAGACACGCTGGCCCTGGACGACGTTTCGCTGAAGATCGGCGCGGGCGAGCATGTGGCCATCATCGGACCCAACGGCTGCGGCAAGTCCACCTTCATCAAGGCCATCACCCGCGAGTGCTATCCGCTGGCTCGGGAAGAGACCTCGCTGACGATTTTGGGCGGCGATCGTTGGAATATCTTCGAGCTGCGATCGATGCTGGGGATCGTGTCGGGCGACCTGATGACGGTATGCATCCGCGACATGAGCGGCATGGACATGGTGCTCTCGGGGTTTTTCAGCAGCATCGGGATCTGGCCGAATCACGAGGTAACGGAGGAGATGCGCGTGCGGGCGCGGAGGGCGCTGGAGCAGCTCGAAGTACCGCACCTGGCGGAGCGGTTCACCGATCGGGTGTCCTCGGGCGAGGGGCGCAGGCTGCTGCTGGCGCGCGCGCTGGTGCACGAGCCTCGTGCGCTGATTCTGGATGAACCCAGCACGGCGCTGGATCTGTTCGCGCAGCACGAGCTGCGCGCGACTTTGCGCAAGCTGGCGCAATCCGGCATCGGGATCGTGATGGTGACGCATCATCTGTCGGACCTGATCCCGGAAATCGAGCGCGTGATTCTGATGAGCCGCGGCAGGATCGTGGCCGATGGACCGAAGCGCCAGGTCTTGACCGCCCCGCGGCTCTCGAAGCTGTTCGGTCTGCCGGTGGATTTGGCGGAACGGGACGGATATTACAACCTATGGTGAGCCTGTGACCGGCATGCTGAGCGACCCGGCAATCCCGCTAGCGGTGTCCTGAACCATCAGGCGCAGCCTGCGGGTCCCGCTGGGAACGTCCACATCGGCGTTGAACAGGTATCCGTCCTTCATCGCCGAATCGAGCTGCTGCTGGGTCAGGTTGACGTTCGTCGTTACCGGCTGGGACGCGCTCTGGGAGCCATCGGCGTTGTAGTAGATGAACGTCAAGGAGAGCGCGCCGGTGTAGGTGTTGCCTTCGTGCCGGAGCATGAGATCGCGGGCATCGGCGCGGATTTTCAAATGCGTCGTTTTTCCGGCTGTCGTGAGCGACGCGCGCAGCCCGATGTCCGGTGTATCGAAGGGACGCGCTCCCACCAGCTCCAGGTTGCTCTGGGCGATTTCCTCGGGCGCGGCGGCGATGTAGCCCTCCTCCGCCAGGATTCGAACCCCCTTGCGCGTGGTGGAGACGCGAAGCTTGTGAAATTTGCCGTCCGCGGTCTTGGCGGGCGCGTAGTACGCGGCTTGATAGGTTGCGCGGGCATCCGCCTGCGCCTGGGTGATGGCCGGCACAACCGCGTCATTCTCGAACCAGCGCCCGCCGGTGAGAGGAGGGAGGCCTTGCAGAGTTTCCTCACTGTTGACGCCCGCGGTTGAGCGGTCCAGTTGATGTACCGTGTACAGCGCGATACCCTCGCGGCTGAACTCCGCGCCGGTCTGCTTGAGCAGCGGATTAAAATCCATGTACACCGTGCCGTTGGGACCAACCACGGTGAGCGGTATGCCATGCGTAATCCAAATCATCCGCTTTTGGCCGGGCAGAGCGGCGTATTGCCGGCCCAAATCCGCCAGCACTCGATAGGTGGGCTCCGCGGTGAGGCCGGGGGCGGCCTCCAAATCGACCGGCTTGAATCTTTCGACCACGCGCAAAGCCTGATCGAGGAGCTGGCGAATCTGGCTGGTCCACGGCGCGGAAGGCGTCCGGGCAGGGGCGTCCTGAGGCGCCCATGAGTGGATGGCATAGAGACTCGGGTCCGGAGTCAGAAGATACAGGAAGACGTTTTCGGCGCGTTCCAGCCCTCCCAGCGCTTGGATCACTTCATTCCATGTCGCGCCGCGCTCGGTGATGTTCGCGTTGAGGAGGTCGATCAGAATGAGCGTGGATGACGATAACTGATCGGCGCCGCGGTTGGAGAACTCGCGCGGACCGAGCGTGGCCGCCGGCCCGAGCGGCGCTGCCCGCAGAAGGCGCGCGGACACCAGCGGGTAACGCTTGCCCTCGTCCGAGAGCTGAACTTCTTCCGGGCGCAGGTCCGTAACCGGCTGGCCATTGGCCCCGGTTGCAACCAACCGGAAGCTGCGGAGGATTTGCGTGGAATCAAGCTTCGAGTCCTGCGCGGCAAGCTGGGGCCGCGTTCCAAAAGCACTGAGGATTAAAAGACAGCCGGCGATTTTGGCGCCCATTTCGCCTCCTTGTAACGGCAGTTCTAGTGTAACCCTCAAGCTCCCGCAGCGATATGCTACGGTACAAAAGATGTCCAGTCTGCCGCAGGGTGAATCATTAGAGCGCATTCAGTGCCAGTGGTGCCAGAGCATGAACGTCACCGGCGCCACGGCCTGCCGGGCCTGCGGCGCCCCGCTCGATACCCGCAACCTGGTGAGCGAGTCGGGATGGAGGGAGGCTCCGCGCATCCGCGACATGACCGAGATCCAGTTCAACGCCAGCACCTGCCAGGTGGAAGGCGACGTGGTGCCGGTGGCGGAAATCAACCTGGGCCAGGGCGACGCGATTTTCTTCGAGCATCACGTGATGCTGTGGAAGGATGAACGCGTGCCGCTCTCGCTGCTGCCGATGTCGGGCGGCATCGCGCGTGCGCTGTCGGGCATGCCGTTCCTGATCAGCGTCGCCAACGGGCCTGGGCGCATCGCGTTTTCGCGCGACGCCACCGGCGAGCTGGTGGTGCTGCCTCTGCACCCGGGCATGGAGCTGGATGTGCGCGAGCACGCGTTTCTATTGTGCTCGCATCAGATCAACTATTCCTTTGTGCGGGTCAAGGGGCTGACCAACATTTTGTTCGGCGGGCAGGGCATGTATCTGGACCGCTTCGTCACCACCAACACTCCGGGCATGCTGATTTTGCACGGCTACGGGAACGTGTTCGAGCGCAAGCTGGCGGCGGGCGAAAGCATCATGGTGGAGCCGGGCGCGTTTCTCTACAAGGATTCCACGATAACCATGGACGTGGAGTTTCAACGGCTGGGCTCGGGATTGTTCGGCGGCGCGACCATGAGCCTGGCGAAGATGACCGGGCCGGGGCGCGTCGGGATTCAATCCATGTACGTACATCACAAGACGGAGTAGGGCGCTTATGTTTTGCACACATTGTGGCGCCAGGATTCCGGAGGGCGCGAGTTTTTGCGTGGGATGCGGAACCGCGGTTCCACCGCCTTCGCTTCCCGCACATCCCGCTGGGCCCGTCGCTACAGCACCTAGTGGGGCAGGTCTGCGACCTGCCATTCCTTCCGCGACGACATCAAAATGCGTCTGGTGCGGCGCTGTAGTTACTGGATCGGACGCGAGCTGTCCGCGATGCGGAGCCGCGCTCCGCGTGGATCGCGTGGTCACCGAATCGGGGTGGGCCGAGCTTCCCGGCCGCAAGGACATGGCCAAGCTGCATTTCGGCAATTCCTCCTGCCAGATCGAAGGCGTGTATGTCCCGGTTGCCGACGTGAATCTGGCCGAGGGTGAAGGCGTGTACTTTACGCATCACGTCCTGCTTTGGAAAGATCCGCAAGTGAACGTCACGGCCATGTCCTTGGCCGGGGCGTGGAAGCGCATGTTCGCGGGCATGCCGCTGATCATGACGCAAGCTCTCGGTCCCGGTCACATCGCCTTTTCGAAAGACGATCCGGGTGAGCTGATCCCCGTGCCATTGCAGCCGGGCCAGTCTCTGGACGTGCGCGAACATCTGTTTCTTGCCGCTACCAGCAACGTCGAGTACGATTGGTTTCAGACCGGCGTCTGGTTCACCACGCAGAAGGGCAACGAAACCGAAACGCATTATCCCTTGGGCGGATTCATGGACCGCTTTTCCGCTCCCCGGACGCCTGGGCTGCTGATGCTGCACGCCGCCGGCAACGTCTTCGTACGCGAGTTGGGGCCAGGCCAAACCATTCTCATAAAGCCGACGGCTCTGGTCTTCAAGGACCCGGCCGTGCAGATGCACCTGCATTTTGAGCGGCCGGGGACGTTTTTCAGCGGCTGGGGATCGTGGGGCAACCGCTACATCTGGCTGCGGCTGGTGGGTCCGGGCCGCGTCGCGGTGCAATCGGTGTTCGACCGGATTGAAGGCGAGGCCAGAAACATTTCCAGCTTTTCGTATGCGACGGAGCAGATCTGGTAGCCAAAATGAACAGTAACCAACGGATTCTCGCCGCGGCGTTGCTGACTTTCGCCTCAGCGTGCAGCCGCCAGCCCTCACTTCCCAAAATGCACTACCCAGCCACCGCAAAAGACGACATCGTCGACGATTATTTCGGAACCAAGGTTCCCGCCCCTTACCGGTGGATGGAGGATCTCGATTCCAAACAAGTGGCCGATTGGGTTGCCGCGCAAAATCAGGTGACCTTCGACTATCTCGCGAAACTTCCCATGCGCGAGCACTTCCGGAAGCGCATCACGGAACTGTGGGATTACCCCAAGGTATCCACTCCGGTTCGTGAAGGCGGGCGATACTTTTACTCTAAGAACAGCGGCCTTCAACGGCAGTGGCCGGTCTACATGCGCTCCAGCCTGACAGGACCGGCTACCTTGTTGCTGGACCCGAACGTGTTGTCGCCGGACGGCTCCGTCTCGCTCGCCGACTGGGCGCCTTCACACGATGGCCGGCTGCTGGCCTACGGCCTTTCCGAAGGCGGCGCGGATTGGCGTACGCTGCACGTGCGCGACATCGACTCCGGCAAGGATCTTCCGGACGAAATTCGCTGGGTGCGCTTTTCCGGCATCTCCTGGACCAACGACAACAAGGGATTCTTTTACTCCCGATATCCCGAGCCGCCAAAGGGAAAGGTGCTGGAGGCGGCTTTGTCCGGCCATGCCATTTACTACCATCGCGTCGGCGCGCCGCAATCCCAGGACGTTTTGATTTACGCGCGCAAGGATCTGCCCACCTGGTTCATTGGCGGCAGCGTCACCGAAGATGGGCGCTACCTGATCGTGTCCCTCAATAAAGGGGCGGACAACAGCAATCGGGTTTACTATGCCGACTTGGGCGACCCCAAGCGGCCGAATATCGGCGCGCCGGTCCGGCCCTTGATCGAAGAAGACGGCGCGGAGTTTGCGGTGTTCGGCAACACCGGGCCAGTGTTGTACCTGCGAACCGACAAGGCGTCCTCCAATCGCAAGGTCGTGGCGGTGGATCTCGCCCGCCCGGCCCAAGCCAACTGGAGAACCATCATTCCGGAAGCCAAGCAAGCCATCGAGAGCGTATCGCTGATCGGCGGCCGCATCGTCGCGCAGTATTTGGTGGACGTGCAAAGCCGCGTATCGCTGTTCGGTCTGGATGGCAGCTCGCAGGGCGATCTGCCCTTGCCCGGCGCCGGAACGGTTGAGGGAATCGAAGGACGTGAAGACCAGCCGGAGATCTATTACTCCTTCACCTCGCCGCTGTCTCCCTGGACGGTCTTCGCTTACGATCCGCGATCGAAGCGGCAGACTCCGTTCGAACCCGCGAAGCCGCCTGTCGATGTAGATCAATACGAGACCAGGGCGCTGTTCGCGGCTTCCAAGGACGGGACGCGGGTGCCGTTTTTCCTCACTTGGAAGAAGGGTCTCGCCCTGGACGGCAGCCACCCCACCATGATCACCGGGTACGGCGGTTTCTCTGCCAGCGTTCTGCCTACTTACCGCGATGACGTGCCGGCCTGGCTCGAACTGGGCGGCATTTGGGTGACGGCGAACATGCGCGGAGGTGCGGAGTACGGTGAAGCCTGGCACAAGGCGGGAAACCTCGGCAACAAGCAGAAGGTGTTCGACGACTTCATCGCCGTCGCCGAGCAGTTGATAAAAGACAAATACACTTTACCGGCGAAGCTGGGAATTATGGGCGCTTCGAACGCCGGTCTGCTGGTTGGCGCCGTGGAGGAACAGCGCCCGGATCTGTACGCGGTTGCGCTGCCTGCGGTCGGCGTGATGGACATGCTGCGCTACGACAGGTTCACAGCCGGGCAGGCCTGGGTGACGGAGTACGGATCGTCCTCCAATGCCGCCGACTTTGCGTATCTCATCAAGTACTCGCCCGTTCAAAACGTCAAACCGGGCGTGTGTTATCCCGCCACCCTGGTGACCACCGCGGATCATGACGATCGCGTAGTCCCCAGCCATTCCTTTAAGTTCACGGCAGCCATGCAGGCCGCGCAGGGATGCGACCGTCCCGTGCTGATTCGAGTGGAAACGGAGGGCTCGCACGGCTACCGTCCTACCGACAAGCGGATCGCCGAGTTAGCGGATGAATGGGCCTTCGCGGCCGCCGCCGTGGGCATGCAGTAGTCAACACTGTGGATTGGTGAGCCTTGTGGCGCATGCACTTTGCGTGCCGCGTTCACACTCTGTGAACGCTTGCCTTCCCATTCGCTCGCGCCATCTTGGGTTCCCACTGGACCAAGGGTACTCCTCCGCCTGTGCTACCAATCCGGCTTTAACCGGATTCGCCTCGATGTATGCTGCAATCCGGGCAAACTCCGCCGCATCTCTGACCCAGTGGTCGTAGGACTCCCTTTGCCAGAACGGCTCTCCGGTGCGCCCGAGCAAACGGTTCGCTTCGCGGGCGGTATGCGCCTTGAGCGACTTCAGAAGCTTGCCTGGCGGTATCTCCGGGAACAGCAACACATGGACGTGGTTTGCCATGACCGCAAAAGACCCGAGCTTATAGTGACCAAGTTCCACGCCCCGGAAGAGAGAATCGACCACTAACTGAGCGATCGCAGCCTGGCGCAGGAAAACCGGGCCGTCCCGTGCAAGATCCAAGTACCGATCGATCCGGACGAACGCTTCTCCCGCCGACGCCTTCGCGGGAGGCGGAAAGCGACCCCGAGGAAGGCTGCCATGCAAATGCCAAGTGACAAACAGCCAACAATGATCCGGATAAACGTGCGGCAACCGACGCCGAGAATTCATTGATCCAGTAGTGGCGTGACAGGCGGTAAAAATCTCCAATGGTCTGGCAAGCCCTGTGGCGCACGCACTCCTGCGTGCCGCGTCGGCACTCTGCCGACGCTTGATTTGGCCGTCAGCGAGTGTTTGGCGAAAATAGGTCCTTTGAAATGTTTGTTGCACCAAAAACTAAGTGGCATTGCGCAAAGTGGGTGCGCCACAGGGCTTGCCAGATCATTGCAGCTTAAGTTAGCGCTTATAGGGGTCCGCCCCTCAATTGAACTGCACCACGGCCGGGGCCGTTGTGGAGCAGGCCTTCGGCCTGCATCGGGTTCGGAATCGAAGCGTAACCCACACCCGTTGTTTTATGCGTATTCTGAAAGAAGGAGCGCAGAGCATGGCAAGTCTCGATTGGTCACAATGCCCCGCCGTGGAGAGCATCCCCGGCAAGGTTAGCGGCGCGTGGGTGTTTCGCGGTACGCGCGTTCCCGTCGCGGCGATTTTCGAGAATTTGAAAACCTCGCCTATCGAAGAGGTGCTTGAAAACTTCCACGTCACGCGCGAGCAGGTTCAGGCCGTGCTCGACTTCGCCGCCAAGAGCGCACACACACCGCTGGAAACCTTGCGCGTCGGATGAGGATTATTCTCGATGAAAGCGTTCCGCAAAAACTGCGCTTGCTCATCGAGGGCCATACGGTCGTGACAGCGTGGTATCAAGGCTGGTCCGGTTTGCAAAACGGAGCCTTGCTAGCCCGCAAAGGGTGCGGCGCGCACCCTCATTTCAAGTCAAGTAACAATGCCGCCGCACTCCGTTTTGCGGGCTGTTACTTAGAAGCGCAAAGGGTGCGGCGCGCACCACCAGTCGAGTCAGGAACTGTTTCGCGCCGCACTCCGTTTTGCGCGGTTTCCTCAAAAGACGCGGCGGAACAAGCGGGCTTCGAGCTGTTCATCACGGTGACGGGCCGGAAAATGGCGCTGATGGTTCCGAGCACGAACAACTGGGATTTCAGCAAGGCAGCGATTGCCAAGATTACAGCCGTGATCGACGCCGTGACGCCGGGCAGCTATACCGAGGTAGAGATACCCGAATAGCCCCCGTGTTTCTCGCGGCGAAGCCGCGCCGCGATTTTTGAGGCCATGCTTGAACCGCCGTGGGGCGAGCCGGAGAATGTAGGGCGACCGCGTTGCCGAGCCGTCTTTGCACTGGCCGCGCCCACGACGTTCCGCAAAGGGTATCCTTTGCGGAACGCGCTGGTAGGACGCGAAGGCCGGTACTATTTTACGGATGCCTGCGCCGTTTATCGTGAGCTATTTCGTCATACGGCCCGGAACCACAACTGACCCGACGATTTAGGCGGCCTCGAGATCGAAACGCACGCGACACCCCAGGGCCGTCGCAATGTTCACAAGTGCGTCGAGTGAAAACCGGGATACTCGGCCGCGGAGCAGATCGTTAATCCTCGGCTGGGTTACGCCGCAGCGGCTGGCGGCCTCGGCTTGCGTCCAGCCATGCTCCTTCACTCGTGCCGCGATCTTCTGCATCAGTTCCGCGCGCGATCTCAGGTTTGCAGCCTGCTCTTGGGTATCCTCAATCGCGTCCCAAACACTTGCGTACATATCCGGCTTGCTCATATCCTGCCTCCCTTCAGCTTCGCAAATCGTTGCTTCGCAATTTCCAGATCCTTCTTCGGCGTTGCCTGGGTCTTTTTCTGAAACGCGTGCAAGACGTAGATCGCCTCAACACGTCTCGCCACATAGATTACGCGGTAGGCGCCACTTGGCTCTGAAACACGAATCTCTTCCACTCCTCTGCCAATGCCGGGCATCGGCTTGAAATCGTCAGGCTGATCCCCGCGCTGAACTTTATCGAGTTGGTAGCCCACATCATGGCGAGCATCGTCAGGAAAGTCTCGTATGCATTTCAACGAATCGCCAAGGAAGCACACAGGCCGCACAATGTCAATTATATCCAACTGGATATAGCAAACCAAACCGGGCCCTAGCGTCTCTGCAAGGATCGCGGCCAATCACGCCGCTTCGCGGGAGCTATTGTGACAGGCTCTAAGTCCATGGGCCAAACCCAATAGCCGGGGAGACATTCCGGATTGCCGATCGCCCCCTATCGGCCACTTCGCGATTTCGGGATTCGATCAAAAAGTCACGGCCATAATTGGGCGATGAAATACGGCTACGCCCTGCTCCGGTGCCTCAAGACCCTGCAGGAGGACGACACGCTCATTGTCTGGAAACCCGACCGACAACTGGGATTTCATCAAGGCAGCGATTGCCAAGATTACAGCCGTGATCGACGCGGCGACGCCGGGCAGCTATACCGAGGTAGAGAATCCCGAATAGCCCCCCGTGTTTCTCGCGGCGAAGCCGCGCCGGGATTTTTGAAGCCATGCTTGAACAGCCGTGGGGCGAGCCGGAGAATGTAGGGCGACCGCGTTGCCGAGCCGTCTTTGCTGTGGCCGCGCCCACGACGTTTCACAAAGGGTCCTTTGCGCCCCGTTGCACAACGGTTGCCTCATGGCCCCGGTTTCCGTATGCTGAAGGCAATGGACGTAAACCTTACCCCGAACCAGAAAGCTTTCGCCCGCCGCGCCGTGGAGAGCGGACGCCTGCACTCGGAACAAGACGCCGTGCAGGAGGCGCTTGCCTTGTGGGAAGAACGCGAGCGGCAACGCGCTGAATTTCTGCTTACGCTCGATGATGCCCGCGCGTCACTGGCCCGTGGTGAAGGCCGCGTTATCACGCAGCAATCCATGCAGCAACTTGCGCAGGACGTGAAGGAACGCGGACGCGCCCGGCTTCTCGCCGAACTCACCACGTCGCGCTAAATGGCGCATCGTTTAGCGCCACACGCGGAACGCGACCTTGACGACATTTGTTTCATGTCGCCAACGAACGCGGCAGCATCGAGATTGCCAACCGCCTTATCGACACCATTACAGACCGTTTCTTCTTCCTCGCCGGCTTCCCCTATATTGGACGGTCGCGCGAGGAAGATTTCGGCCCCGGCGACCGCACCCTGGCCGTGGGCGAATATGTGATCGTGTACTGCGTCGAGAACGAAAACGCGCTTATCCTTCGTGTAGTGCATGGCCGCCGCCTTGAGGCGCTTTTCAGCCATTCATGAATTCCCCAAAAGGGTAAGTTGTGACCCATCCGTAAGCCTTTACAGTTGCCTATACAATTGCCTATCTGTTCTGCTACTATGACTTTTGCAGGCGAACGGCTTCGATTGGGATAAGGGCAACCGCGCCAAGTGCGAGAAGCACGGGCTTTCGACTTCCGTTATCGAAGGCCTTTTCACCCGCCCGCTTGCCATTCTCCCCGATGCGGCCCATTCGCAACGCGAGCGGCGCCTTCGCGCTATAGGCCGAACGGACAAGGGGCGGGGCGTGTTCATTGTGTTCACGCTCCGGCGCAAAGGCGATGAACTGCTCATCCGGCCCATTAGCGCCCGTTACATGCACAAGAAGGAGATTGATGCGTATGAAAAAGAAAATCCCGGCCTTTAAGAGCGACCGCGCGGCAGCCGCTTTCGTCGACAAGGCCGATCTTACCCAATTCGACCTTTCCGGAGCGAGGTTGACCCGTTTTGAGATCAAGCCGAAAGACAAATCAATCAACCTGCGTCTATCCGGCGAGCTTTACGACGCGGTACGCAAACGCGCCGCCCGCGCAGGTGTTCCCTATCAGCGTTTCATTCGCCTGACGCTAGAACAGGCTATCGGCGGACCGAAATAAACGCCGTTCTCGAAGTGGGTAGGTTTCGGGACGGAAACCGCAGCCAATGAAATCAGGGCTTGCGGAGTCCCCGTTTTGTTATCCCATTATGGAGGGCATGAAATACGGTTACGCCCGCGTCTCCACGGAAGACCAAAACGCCGCCATGCAGCACAAACACCGTTGAAGCGGGCCGGGTGTAAAACGCTCTTTACCGACGAACACCGACGAACTTTCCGGCGCGGTCACCAAGCGCCCTGCCCTGCTCCGGTGTTTGAAGAAACTCGAACGCGGCGACACGCTCCGCAGTTTTCTGAAAGTGTGTGGAAGCTCGATCGGCTGGGCCGCAGCTTGCGCGACCTGATAGCGATGCTCGACGGCTTGCGCGATCGCGGGGTGAAATTCCGATCGCTTACAGAGGCGATCGACACGACGACGCCAACAGGCCGCGCCATGTGGCAATGATCGGGGTACTGGCCGAGTTGGAGCGGAGCCTTATCAGCGAGCGGACCCGCGCCGGAGTTAAGGAGGCGCAGCGTCGGGGTGTGAAATTCGGGCGTAAGCCAAAACTCAACCCGCAACAGATCGACCATGCGCGGAAGCTGCTGAGCAAAAAGAACCCGCCGAGCCGCGACGAAGTGGCCGTTCTGTTTAACGTCAACCGCACCACTCTGTACCGAGCGCTTGTACCCTGAAGTGTGACCCTTACGCTGAGCGGTACGGAATTTCCGAAATCACTATCTCTACTCCGCTTGGTGTGGCGGACGATTTCACCGGAATGCCGTATTTCGATAGAAGCAACTCAACCGAGTTGGTCATGTCACTCATTTCGTGCCCGGTAGAGGTTCGTGGCCCAACAACAATGCGCCGGAGGGAACAGGTGGCCTGTGAGTGTAGCCCCAGCGGAATTTCTACATAGGAGGTCGGCCCAAACTGTCCGCTTCGGACTTTGACCTTGTCTGGAAGCAACGTTTTCCAAAGGGCCCGACCCAGTACTCGCCACTCGCGCTCTTCCTGAAACCCGTGGTGCTTGAATTGCGCCGCTAACCGCAAAAACGGTACGGTTGCGAAGGTAAACGACCTATGAAGATAAAAGGAATGCTTTCTGTAGTTTTCCGAGGGAGCACGCAGCGTGATGAACCCAGCAGGTACAGTCTCATTGCGCTCTTTGAGCTCGCGAAAACCGTCGGCGGCCTTCCGTCCCAAATCATGGATGTGTTCACGAATTTTCGCCTCGTCGTAGACGCATTCGACCAATTCAGTTGGAGTAGCCGGTGTGTGGAGGGCTCCCAACTGCTTTTTGAGAAGTGTGGTATCGAAACCTAAGCTGAACCCTTGGGACGAATATGAATATCCCCTCCACTGACTTAGCAGGTCGCCCGCGGCTGTAAAGGAGCAGACGAACACTCCGTCACGCTCGCCATTAGGTGGGTCCGCTTTGATGATCTCTAACAGCTTCGGAAAGTTCCGTTCTGCCAGTACACGGTCCATCATCATTTGTTTGGCGTCTGCGTCAATGTCGTCTGGAAGCCCTGAGTTGAAAGCATCCGCGAGCAGTTGCATCGAGGCGCTTGTGAAAAGAAGCCGAAATTCTGTCCAGTCGTTCAGCGTGTAAATGTCCGTTGCCCAGATACGGTCACTCGCAAGTATTCCCAGTAAACCTGCTTGTGACGTGTAATGGTAGAGGATGTCTGGTTCGGACATCGGGCATTCTGCTCTTCGATTTTATCGTCTCACGCCAGGACGGTCAGAAGTTCATACACTATAACGTCCTTATGTCCGCCTACCGCGATTCGCGATTGGGTATATACTAAGATTCTGCTGGTGCCTCCAAAATGGAAACGTCCGTCAAGACTGGAACGCTTGGTATCCTGCTGACGCTTCTGGCCGTTCCCAATTGGGCAACAGCCCCCAAAGAAGCGGACTATCCAATCAGCTACGAGGTCGTGACCAACAACCGGTTCAGCAGTTGGGTTGGCAACATCTGCACCATGGCGCTGCGCGACCAAGCTACCAAAGTGACGTACATCGTGCAAATAGACGCAGTCCGCTGTCGCGTATGGGACAAGGACAGCGGCACAGTCATTCGCGGAAGCCGGAAAAAGAACAAGATCGACCTTCTGATGCAGACTGGAAAGGGCAGCCCGAAGGTCGAGCGTTGGACGATCGTTGGCTCGCAGTAGAGAAGAAGTCTTGCGGGCGGTGACCACAGCCGCCGATAATTTGGGCGTTACGTCAAAGTTCGCCTGTTCTTCCCGGTCTTCGGCTTTTGTGCGAAGGCCGCCGACACGGCGGGAGAACGACGGCGGCTTCTCTCGCCTCGCTTCTTTGCCGCGCCGCATTTTGTCCTCGTGCGCTTTCCGCGGGCGGCGCAACCCGGCCATTCTGCGCCCAGTGGGAACGGCGCTGATTGTCGGACTATTCGACGATCAGAACCCGAGGGATCATCGTCTGGAGGATTCGCTTAAGCCGGCGGTATTGTTCTTCGTCGGCCTGGAATCGGATCTGGACCGATTTGACGGGCCGGCCCATGAGCTCCAGGCGAAACATCTCCCGGCTAAGCTCCGCTGTCCGGATTCGGAAGTGCCCGCACAATTCATGATCCTGATCACTTTCCAGATACACCTGTCCCCCGTCATAGGACTCGAATTGTCTTTGGAGCAGGAAGTAAGCGCCCGCACTCTTCTCCTTCTCGCCACTATCCTCCTTCTCCGCAAAAGAGACCTGGAAGTAATCACCCGCGCTCGCAACCGAGACGCAGGGAAGCGACAACTCTGTCATCGATGCACCACTTATCTTATGGATTCTACCCGCTCGGATTACGAACGGCGCGATGGCGGGCAACGAAGCCTCCGGCAAGACGAATTCCACGGAACAACCGCCGCCCCGGCAGCGTTATACTTTGCATAAGATCTACAACCGGAGGAGCGGCGTAATGGCACTGCGCGATTTTCTTGAGAAACAATTTATTGACGTCATCCAGTGGACCGAATCGGACCAGGACACGCTGGCGTGGCGTTACCCCATGCGGGACATGGAGATCCAGAACGGCGGCCAGCTTACGGTGCGCGAATCGCAGGCCTCGGCGTTCGTCAATGAGGGCCGCATCGCCGACGTTTTCGCGCCTGGCCTGTATACCCTGAATACCCGGACTCTGCCGCTGCTGACCAACCTGATGAACTGGGACAAGGAGTTCAAGTCGCCCTTCAAAAGCGACGTGTACTTCTTTTCGACGCGCATCAAGACCGATCAGCGCTGGGGCACGCCCACGCCCATCACCATTCGCGACAAGGAATTTGGAGCCGTGCGCATACGCGGCTACGGCATCTACTCCTGGCACATCGACAATCCGCGCGCCTTCCACACCAAGCTCAGCGGCACCCGCGAGATTTATAAGATCGCCGATCTCGAGGGCCAGCTTCGCAACACTATCGTCGGACGCATGACCGGAGCCTTCGCCGAAAGCGGCGTGCCGTTCCTGGACATGGCCGCGAATCAGACCGAGCTTGGCGCGAAGATCGCCGAGGGGATGAAGCCGCAGTTCGCCGAGCTGGGCCTCGCGCTCGATAGCTTCGTCGTGGAAAACCTCTCGCTGCCCGAGGAATTGCAGAAGATGCTGGACACGCGCGTGGGCATGAACATGATCGGCGACATGGGCCGCTTTACGCAGTATCAGGTTGCGAATTCGCTGCCCATTGCGGCAGGCAATGAGAGCGGCGGTATTGCGGGAATCGGCGTGGGCCTGGGCGCGGGACTTACCATGGCGCAGCAGATGATGAACGCGATGAACAATCCTAGTGGAGGGCCCGGTGCAGGCGGAAGCGGCGGAGCCGCTCCGGCCCCGCCGCCGCCCGCAGCTCCCCCCGCTGGATCTCAAGGTTCCGCGCCGAACCCGGCCCCCTCTACCGGAGGCGGTCCTCCCCCGGTTCCAGGAGCCGAGACCAAATTCTGTGTCGATTGCGGCAAGTCCATCCCCAAGCGCGCCAAGTTCTGCCCGGAGTGCGGGTCTCAACAATAAGGGCGGCAATAATGTGACCATGTCCGGTTGCGAGTGGATCGTCGAAGCTCACGGCTGCAACCCGGCTGCCCTGTCCGACCTGGCCCGGATGAAGCGGTTTTTTGCGCGGCTCATCGAGGGGATGCAACTCCATCTGGTCGCGGAAACCGCATGGCATCAGTTCCCCCAGACTGGAGGCATCACCGGCCTCAGTCTGCTCAAGGAATCGCACATCGCATGCCACACCTTCCCGGAGTACAATGCGTTGTGCTTGAATGTATTCTGTTGCCGGCCACACTCGCTGTGGGAATTTGAGGAGGAGCTGGAGCTGGAGTTCGGCGCGGCATCGGTGCAGGTGAGAAGGGTCGAGCGCCCGTATCATTCTCCATGAGAAATTCATGAGCCAGCCCGTCGCCAATTGCCCAAGCTGCGGCGCCCCGGTCCAGTTCCGCTGGTCCAGCGCGGCGCAGACGGTGTGCCCTTTCTGCCGCTCCATTCTGGTGCGCGACGACCTCGATCTCAAAAACGTCGGCAAGGTGGCCGATCTGCCTCCCGATCCCTCGCCGATCAGCCTCTGGACCGAGGGCGCGTATCGCGGCAAATCGTTTCAGGTGCTGGGGCGCATCGTTTATGCGTGGGAAGACGGCGGTTGGAACGAATGGCACATCGTGTTCTCGGATGGGTCGAGCGGCTGGCTTTCGGATGCGCAGTTGCAATACGCGGTTTCGTTTGTGGCCAGCCCAGGGGCGGCTTTGCCTGCCGCGGCCGAGGTCTCGCGTGGAGCGCACTTCACGTTCAATCAGACCGATTACGAAGTGGCTACCATTACCCGGGCCGGCTACAAGGGCGTCGAGGGCGAGCTGCCGTTTCCGTTTTACGGCAAATCGAACATGCTATTTGCGGATTTGAAGACCGCGGGACGGGCGTTTGGGACCCTCGATTACAGCGATCCCGCGCCGCTTCTGTTTCTGGGCGAATGGGTGGAGTTCGAGGAGTTGCAGCTCAAAAACTTACGGCAATTTGAGGGGTGGTCGTGAGTCCTCCGGGTGCGAGTCCTCAAGTCGTGCCTCCCGTAGCGAGACCTCACGCGCTGGCTTGCCCCAATTGCGGCGGGCCGGTGGAGCGGCGCGGCTTCGGCTATTCGATGACGGTGGTGTGCCCGCAATGCTTGACCGTGCTCGACGCATCGACGCCGCTGCTCCAGGTATTGCAGAAGATCGAGACCGAGCAAAGCCGGCGCACGCCGATGATCCCTCTCGGGTCGCGAGCGACGTTACAGGGCGCGGCCTGGGAAGCAATCGGGTTCCAGACTCGCGCGGTGGTGGAAGACGGCGAGACCTTCGAATGGGAAGAATATCTTCTTTTCAATCCCTACAAAGGATTTCGCTATCTGACGCAGTACGACGGCCACTGGAATTTCGTGACGCCCCTGGAGGCGATGCCGCAAAGCCCCAATCAACGCGGGCTGTTCCCGGTTTTCTACGACGGCCTGGTCTACAAGCATTTTTCGGGCGGCGAGGCGACTACGACGTTCGTCTTAGGCGAGTTTCCCTGGCGCGTGAAAGTAGGCGAGCAGGTGGTGGCTCACGATTATGTCAATCCGCCGTGGGTTCTCTCGTCGGAGACTACGAGCCAGGAGATTACCTGGTCAAGGGGCGAGTACGTTCCCGGGAGCGCGATCTGGAAGGCATTCAATCTTCCCGGCAACTCACCGCCGGCTCGCGGAGTGTATCTGAACCAGCCCTCGCCGATGGGCGGTAAGGTGGGCGGGATCTGGGCCAACTTCGCGTTGATGCTGGCTCTGCTGCTGGCCTTGGCGATCGCGTTCGCGATCTTCAGCAGGAAGGAAACGGTGTTCCGCAGTTCCTACGCGTTTTCGAGCGCGCGGCAGGGCGAGCCGAGCTTCGTCACCGGCGACTTCGATCTGACCGGCCGGCCCGCGTCGCTCGAAGTGGCGGTCAACACCAACCTGGACAATAACTGGACTTATTTCAATTTCGCGCTGGTGAACGAAGATACCGGGCAAGCCTACGACTTCGGGCGCGAAGTCAGCTACTATCACGGCGTCGATAGCGACGGGAGTTGGGACGAAGGCTCGCGGAATTCCTCGGCGCTGATTCCCGCGGTGGCACCGGGCAAATATTATCTTCGCGTCGAGCCGGAGATGGACTCAGGGAAAGTCAGCTACGACCTCACTTTGCGTCACGACGTGCCCAACTACACCTGGTTCTGGATTGCGGCGGGGCTGCTGCTGATTCCGCCGGTTTTGTACACCGTCCGCGCGCGATCGTTCGAGACGCAGCGCTGGATGAATAGCGACCATCCGCCCATTCGGGTAAGCTCAAACGACGGAGACACCTGATCGAGGAGAGAATGAACCCATGCGATTCCCTGGCTATCTGATATACAGCATGCTTCTGCTCACCGGCACCACCTGGGCCGAATTTCGCGGCTGGACGCTCGATCGCCCCAACCAGGTGAACAACGTTCCCAAGACCGTGCGCGACAACCCCGGCGCGTACCGCGCCGTTTACGGCTTCTATCCTCGTTATGTCGGAGGCAAGTGATCCCCATGGCATTGTTATTCGCCGACTTCCATCCCGAAAATATCCTCAACGCCCTGATTTACGCGGTCCTGGGCATCCTCATCTTCGTCTTCGTTTTCGTGCTCATCGACAAGATGACGCCGTACCATCTGTGGCGGGAGGTGGTGGAGGACAAGAACATCGCTCTGGCAATACTGGTGGGGGCGGTGGCTCTGGGAATGTGCATCATCATCGCCGCCGCGGTGCATTAACCTTAAGTGGCTCCCGCCCTCTTCCTCTCCGTCCTGCTGATCGCCGCCTGCGGGCTCATTTATGAGCTGATCGCGGGCACGCTAGCGAGCTACCTGCTCGGCGACAGCGTCCTGCAATTCTCGACCGTCATCGGCTCGTATCTTTTTGCGATGGGGATCGGGAGTTGGTTGTCGCGATTCCTGGGCGGATCCTTGGTCCAACGGTTCGTGACGCTGGAGCTGATGGTGGGGGTTGTTGGCGGATTCTCCTCCTCCCTGCTGTTCCTGGCGTTCGCCTACACGCATAGCTTCGTGTTCGCTCTGTACGCGCTGGTGGTCGCCGTCGGAGTGCTGGTCGGCCTCGAGATTCCGCTGCTGATGCGGATACTGGAGGGCCGGTTCCGCTTCCGCGACCTGATCTCGCACGTCCTCACGTTCGATTATTTGGGCGCGCTGGGAGCATCGATCGCGTTTCCCCTGTGGCTGGTGCCCAAACTGGGGCTGGTGCGCGCAGCGATTCTGTTCGGCATCGTCAACGCGCTGGTGGCTCTGTGGTCGACATTCCTGTTCCGCGATCAGTTGCCGTCGGTCAGGGCCCTGCGCGCCGGCTGCGTCGCGGTGCTGCTGCTGCTGGGCGGAGGCATGGTGGCGTCGAACTGGATCGCGTCCGCCGCCGACAACCAGCTTTATGCCGACGACGTGATTTTCCAGCGCGTCACCCCGTATCAGCGCATCGTGATCACGCGCTGGAAAGACGATCTGCGGCTGTTCCTGAACACGCACTTGCAGTTCAGCTCGCGCGACGAGTATCGCTATCACGAGGCGCTGGTGCATCCGGGGTTGGCGGCGCTGCCCTCGGCTCGACGGGCGCTGGTGTTGGGCGGCGGCGACGGGCTGGCGGTGCGGGAACTGCTGAAGTATCCGAATCTGGAAAGCATCACATTGATCGATCTGGATCCTGAGATGACGAAGTTGTTCACGGAGCATCCCATGCTCGCGCCGCTGAATGGAGGCGCGTTCAAGAACCCGCGAGTGCATGTGATCAACGCCGACGCCTTCCCGTGGCTCGACCAGAATGACGGAGTTTGGGATTTTATCGTCGTGGATTTTCCGGACCCCACCAGCTTTTCACTGGGCAAGCTCTACACCACGGCGTTTTACCGGCTGCTGAAGAAGCACCTGAGCGCGAGTGGCCTGGTGGTGGTGCAGAGCACTTCGCCGATGTTTTCGCGGCAATCGTACTGGTGCATCGTGGAGACGCTGAAACAGGCCGGCTTCCACACTTGGCCTTATCATGTCTACGTTCCGAGCTTCGGCGAATGGGGCTACACGCTGGCGGGCGATTCCTGGGAACCGCCGCAAAGGCTGCCCGAGGGTCTGCGCTTCCTGACCGTTTCCGGCGTGCCCGAGATGTTCGATTTCCCGCGCGACATGCAGCCCGTCCCCGCCGAAATCAACCGCCTCAACGACCAGATCCTGGTGCGCTACTACGAGAAGGAATGGAAGGACATCGCCCGATGAATCGAAAGAGTCCAACACCCAAGGAACTGCAGGGCGATGTTCCGATGCCGCGGCAACAAAGGCGCTTCAGCAGATCCAAGAGCAGAGGTTTACCACCGTTCGAAACCAAGACCTGATCGAGGATGCATTCTCGATTGCTCCAGCCACTGGTCGCACGGTCTACGACAGCCTGTACATCGCTCTGGCAGTGCGGAGCGGAATTTGACTCACCAGATGGCGCGGGGATAGTTGTCCCGAATCTTGACGTTCCGAAGTGGCCAGCAATGCGTGCCCGTCGGTTCTGGCATGTGCGACGATGACGCGGTCAAATGGATCGCGCGTCCAGGTTTCGAACAGCGCCGTGTGAAGCACAGCGGAAAAGGAGGCTTCTGCCACCGCAAGGCCGATCTGCGTGTCCACCTCATTGAGAAGGGCCAAGGGAGGTTTAAGAAGGCGCTTGATTTCGTAAAGATACTCGAGTTCCAGCAGGACCATGGGTGAGATCAGCAGATCGGATTTCCGAATCGAAGCGGCCGCCGCGGGCGAGATCTTGTTGACCTCACCTGCCGCGAGCCAAACCACAACCTGGGTGTCGAGGTAGAGGATCACAGCTCAGCCCAATCCTCTTGCCACTCCGCCTCCATTTCCGCCAAGAGATCCTTTCCCGCTTGGCTGACCTCACCCGCTGGTGCCATCACGGTTTGCCGAGTCAACCGGGCAAGCTTGTCCGGAACCGCTTCGGGGACGATTTGGAAGACAACTCCCTTATGGGTGAACTGGACGGGTTCTCCCTCCAAAGCTCGGTCCACGAGGCGAAAAAGATCCTGCCGCAGCTTAGAGATTGTTACATGCATAGTCTTACTCTTCAATAGTATGACACAGTGAACATCCATTAAGGTACGTCATGTACATTACAAACGAGATCCGGATACTTGACAAGATCACACTAAGATCTCATAATGAGTGTAGGCTAAATTAAAAGCCGAAGATTCCTTGGAGGGGAGAGGGCATAACATGAGCAAGATCATAGGCATTGACCTGGGAACCACCAACTCCGTGGTGGCGGTGATGGAGGGCGGGCAGCCGGTTGTCATACCGAATCAAGAGGGCGGGCGCACGACGCCTTCGGTGGTGGGGTTCGCCAAGAGCGGCGAGCGGCTGGTGGGAACGGTGGCCAAGCGCCAGGCTGTGACCAACCCGGAGAACACGGTTTATTCCATTAAACGCTTCATGGGGAGGCGTTTTGACGAAGTTTCCGAAGAGATGAAGCTGGTGCCGTACAAAGTGGTCCGCGGCGACACCAACGACGCGCGCGTGGAAAGCGGCGGCAAGAAGTATTCGCCTCCGGAGATCTCGGCGATGATCCTGGGCAAGCTGAAGGAGGCCGCCGAGGCGTACCTGGGCGAAAAGGTCACCAGGGCCGTGATTACGGTTCCGGCTTACTTCAACGACGCGCAGAGGCAGGCCACCAAGGACGCGGGCAAGATCGCCGGCCTGGAAGTGATGCGCATCATCAATGAGCCGACGGCGGCTGCGCTGGCCTACGGCCTGGATCGCAAGAAGAACGAGACCATCGCCGTTTACGATTTCGGCGGCGGCACGTTCGACATCTCGATTCTGGAAGTCGGCGACGGCGTGGTGGAGGTGAAATCCACCAACGGCGACACGCACCTGGGCGGCGACAACATCGACCAGCGGATCATCGACTGGATGATTCAGGAGTTCAAGCGCGATCAGGGCGTGGACGTTTCCAAGGACCAGATGGCGTTGCAGCGGCTGAAGGAAGCGGCCGAGAAGGCCAAGATCGAGCTTTCGACGCTGCTCGAGACCGAGCTCAATCTGCCGTTCCTGACCGCCGACGCCAGCGGCCCCAAGCACTTGGCGATCAAGCTGACACGGGCGCGCTTCGAACAGATGGTGGCGGATATTCTGGACCGGTCTGTGGAGCCGTGCAAGAAAGCGATGGCGGACGCGGGCGTGACTCCCAGCAACATCGATGAAGTGGTGCTGGTGGGCGGCTCCACGCGCATTCCCAAGGTGCAGGAGATCGTGAAGAACCTGTTCGGCAAGGACCCCAACCGCAGCGTGAATCCGGACGAAGTGGTGGCAGTGGGCGCGGCGGTGCAGGGTGGCGTTCTGGGCGGCGAAGTGAAGGACGTACTGCTTCTGGACGTGACGCCGCTATCGCTGGGGATCGAGACTCTGGGCGGCGTTTTCACGAAGCTCATTGAGCGGAATACGACGATTCCGACGCGCAAGAGCGAAGTGTTCTCGACGGCGGCGGATTCGCAGACCTCGGTGGAGATCAAGGTGTACCAGGGCGAGCGCACCGTGGCTAGCTACAACCGCATGCTGGGAGTGTTTCAGTTGATCGGAATTCCCCCGGCGCCGCGCGGTATTCCGCAGGTCGAAGTGACCTTCGATATCGACGCCAACGGCATCCTCAACGTCACTGCCAAGGACAAGGCCACCAACAACGAGCAGAAGATCACCATTACCTCTTCGTCCGGCTTGAGCAAGGACGAGGTGGACAAGATGGCCAAGGACGCCGAGGCGCATTCGGCCGAGGACAAGAATCGCAAGGACGAGATCGACGCGCGCAACCGGGCCGATTCGATGATCTATCAGGTGGAAAAGATGCTGAAGGATCATCGCGACAAGATCGGCGAAGCGGACGCCAAAACCGTGGAGGAGGCGCTGGCGGCGGCTCGCAAGACCATGGAGAGCGGCGGCGTGGAGGAGATCAACAAGGCCATCGACAACCTGACGCAGGCCAGCCACAAGCTGGCCGAGGCGATGTACAAATCGTCCAGCTCGCAACCGGGAGCGCAGGGTCCCGGTGGCCAAGCTCCGGGAGCCGACGGTCAAGGGCCGGCGGAAGATGGCGCCAAGCCCAAGGACAACGTGGTCGACGCCGAGTTCGTGGATGTAGACGAAAAGAAGAAGTGAAGTTAAGGACCGGCGGCCAAGAGTCAGTTTATGGCGCAGGACTATTATCAAGCACTCGGGGTGGCGCGGGAGGCCGGCGCGGACGACATCCGCAAGGCCTACCGGAAGCTTGCGCGCAAGCACCATCCCGATCTGAATCCCGGCGATAAGGCGGCGGAAGACCGCTTCAAAAAGGTTCAGGAAGCCTACGATATCTTAAGCGATCCGAAAAAGAAGCAAATGTACGACCAGGTCGGCTTCTATTCAGAGAACGGGATGCCGGCGGGCGGAGCGGGCGCGGGAGCCGGAGGTCAGGGCCCGCACATGGGCTTCGGAGGATTCGATTTTTCAGATGTGTTCACTCGCGGAGCCGGCAGCGGCGCGGGAACCGGAGCCGGGGCGCGCGGGGGAGCGACGCCTGGGGCAACCTCGGGAAATTTTCAGGATATCTTCCAACAATGGTTCGGCCGCCAGCAGCACGGCGAGGGAGCGGCCGCCACGCAGCAAAAAGGCGCGGATCTGGAATATGGCCTGAACATCGACTTCTGGCAGGCGATCAAAGGCACGCAGGTGCGCTTGAAAATCTCGCGGCAGGAGTCCTGCCCGGTGTGCGGCGGCACGGGGCAGCGCAACGGCGCCAACACGATTTGTCCGGAGTGCAACGGCAGCGGCGCGGTGCATCCGCAATCGGGCGCGATGCGCTTCGACCTGTCGTGCCCGCGCTGTGAAGGCACCGGGCGGCTGACCAACCGCTGCTCGAATTGCGGGGGCGACGGACGCGTTGCGGCCACGGAGAGCGTGGAGGTGCGCATCCCGCCGGGCGCGCAGCAAGGCTCGCGGCTGCGGGTGGGCGGCAAAGGCAACGCAGGGACCATGGGCGGGCCTCCGGGAGACCTGTACATCACCGTGCGCGTCGAGCCGCACCCGTTTTTTCGCCGCCAGGGCGACGACATCGAGATCAGCGTTCCGGTGCGCATCGACGAGGCCGGCTTGGGCGCCAAGATTGAAGTCCCGACCATCGACGGGCGGGCGCTGCTGAAGATCCCGCAAGGCACCCACAACGGGCAGAAATTCCGGCTGCGCGAAAAGGGCGTGCTCAATTCGCGCAGCGGCAAGCGCGGCGATCAGATCGTGGACGTGGAGGTGCTCGCGCCGGTGGTGCAGGACGAACGCACCAAGGAACTGCTGCGGGAGTATGCGCAGCTTCATCCCGAGGACCCTCGCGCCGCCATCTGGGCGCAGGGTGTTACTCCATGACGAAGCGCGGCTTTTATTTATGACTAAACGCAGCAGGGCCGCGTACATGATTTCGGCGGTGGCCGAGCAATACCAGATCCATCCGCAGACGCTGCGGCTGTATGAACGCGAGGGGCTGCTGAAGCCTTCGCGCAGCGAGGGCAACACGCGGCTGTACACCGACCAGGACCTGGAGCGCCTGGAGGTGATTCTCAAATTGACCCGCGATCTGGGCGTGAATCTGGCGGGCGTCGAAATCATCCTCAACATGCGCGAGAGGATGGAAGAGATGCAGCGTCAGATCTCGGTGTTCGTGAGCAGCCTGAACACCGAAATCAACCAGCGCTCCCGGCCCATGGCCTCAGCACAGCCCGGAAATTCGCTGATCCCGGTGATCGAGCTGCGGCGGGGGAAGAAGGGCGCGTGAGATTTGCCGGACGATAACATACCTATCGTAATAAGAGAGGTGGACACCACCAGCCGAGCTCGCGTACACTGACGACTCGGGTTAACCTGGAGAGAGGCCGCCATGACATTGACCATCGACCTTCCCGACGAAGAGGTTAAAGCGCTAACCGCCAAGGCGCATGCCCAGGGGATTTCCGCCGAGCAATACGCCCGGAAGGTGCTGGAGCATGATCTTGAAGCAGCCGGACCGCCGCGGCGGCGTCATATCTCGGAAATCATCCGCGAGAACATGAGCCGGGTTCCGCCGGAAATCATGGCGACCATGCCCAAGGACGGCGCGAGCCAACACGACCATTACATCTACGGATTGCCCAAGAGAAATCCGTGAAGGCGGTTTTCGCCGACACGTTCTACTGGATTGCGCTGACGCTTCCTGGCGATGAGGCCTATGCCCGCGCAGAACAGGTCACGGATGACATCGTGACCACCGAGGAAGTTCTGACCGAATACCTCAACTTCTTTTGTACCTCGCCCGAATACCTGCGCCGGGAAGTGGTAAGCAACGTGGAAGCGATATTACATGATGCGACCGTTCGCGTTCTTCCACAACGTCACGAATCCTTTGTTGCCGGGTTCGAACTTTACCGTGCCCGTCCAGACAAAGGGTACAGTCTGGTCGATTGTATTTCTATGCAGACGATGCGCCGGGAAGGGTTGACCGAAGTTCTCACCAACGACCGGCATTTTGAGCAGGAAGGTTTCCGAGCGCTGTTTCGCGATTCGTAAGGGGTAGGTTTCGGGACGGAAACCGGAGCCAATGAAATCAGGGCTTGCGGCGTCCCGTTTTATTGTCCCCTTATGGAGGCATGAAATACGGCTACGCCCGCATCTCCACGGAAGACCAAAACGCCGCCATGCAGCACACGGCGCTGAGACAGGCCGGGTGTAAAACTATCTTCACGGATCAACTTTCCGGCGCGATGACCAAGCGCCCTGCCCTGCTCCGCTGCATGAAAAAACTCGAACGCGGCGACACGCTCCGCAGTTTTCTGAAAGTGTGTGGAAGCTCGACCGGCTGGGCCGCAGCTTGCGCGACCTGATCGCGACCTGATAGCGATGCTCGACGGCTTGCGCGATCGCGGGGTGAAATTCCGATCACTCACGGAGGCGATCGACACCACGACGCCCACGGGCCGCGCCATGTGGCAGATGATTGGCATGATGGCCGAGTACGAGCACAGCCTTATTATCAGTGAACGGACCCGCGCTGGGGTGAAGGCCGCAAAGAAACGGGGCGTGAAATTCGGGAGGAAGAAGAAGCTGGGTCCGGCGCAGATCACCAAGGCCCGCAAGCTGATCGAGGCGGGCGAACGGGTTGAGGACGTGGCCGCGCTTTGGAACCTGGGCCGAACGACGCTTTACCGGGCGCTCGGTTCCTAGACGGAAACAACTTATCGTTCTAGGGGAAAATCGAAAACCGTCGCGACGCTGGCGTAACCAGACCTTCCAATGGACGGTCAGTTGTCCGTTGGCTGTTGGTTTAATCGGTCGATCACAACAACGTCGATAGGAACCTTGATCTTTTCGAGTTTTAGACCGAGTTGTTTTTCGAGAGCCACAAACAGATCGGGAGCAGGGTCGCTAATCGCGTCAATGGGCCCGCCATTGGCCACGGCGGCAGCGGGCCCGCGCGGGCGCTGGTCGGCAAACTCCAGCTTCAAGTCGTATTTTTCGGTCAAGCCGGTTTTGTCTTCCAGCCGGGAGTCGACGCCCAACCAGAATTGCAGTTTTAGCAGCAAATCTTCCGTGGTCACCATCCGCGCGGCGAGGTGCGCGACGCCATCGTGCATGCCTGCCACGATGTTGGGATAACCAGGCTGAAAGATTGGGAACCCTCGGTCGTCGACCGGCTGACGGGTCCCCAGTGGGAGTATCCTCTGCGGACCATCCGCCGGCGCGGCCGGCTTAAGCTTCGGCCCTCCCTTGGCCACTGTCAGCCTGTATCCATCGAAATCCCGCGTTTGCAAGTGGTAGACGAGGCCGAACCGGTCGACGAGCAGGTTCTTGAGCATCTCATTGGCATCTTCCTTCGTCGCGCCCGGCGGGCCCGTGGCCACAATGTCGTACTTTGTGCCAAGAAAGCGGGTTTTAACAAGCCATTCTTGAATCGCGTCCGGCGCAGAGATTTGGTCAAATTGGTGGACCGCGAACGCAGTCATGAGAAGAGCCTCCATCGAGACACCCCGGAATGTCATCCGTCCCGGCTCGGCCGTTCCCGGACCACCGAAGTGGGGCAGGACGGTCATTTCTGCGAGGCAGATGGTTGGCGTCGCGCAGGGACGCCGAGTCCCTGCCCCATCTCGTGCCAGTGAAATCGACTCTATCACCCGCACCCTGACGGAGGCAACATCAAATTCTAGTTTCGGCGGAGCTTGGCCGCGAGCAGCGCTCAGCACGAAAAGGAACACGCCAGTCACGCCGAGAACTATATTCGCTCGCTGCATGCTGTCGAACCTCCTTGCTGTTTCCTTAAATGGTACACCGCCAAGAAAAGGTGGGGGTCGTCGCCGATCCGAGATTATGTAAACTTGTGCGTCGGGCGCGCCAAGGGGGCTTTCCGCCGATACATGCGGCCTTACAATCGCGGAGTATTCCGAGCCTTGATCGCGCAATACGGAAGTCATGGGCGGCAAGCCCTGCTTTCGCGGCGTGCGGGCCGCGAGAAGCGCCGTCGTGGGGCTCGCCGCCGCTGGTCCTTCCCATGCTGAGAGGGTCGGCGCCTACCCTTAACCTTGAGGAAGCTGACGTTCGACGAGCCCCCAGATACGCCGCCACTCCCTTGTGCTCATCTCGGCGGGGTGTTACTTTTTTGGTAACGCATCCTGGCGGAGCGCCGATGCCGAGCGGCTATACCAGGGAGAAAGCCTCCGGCAGTTCCGGGCATTCGAGATGCAGGCCCGAACAGGATTGCGGCGACTGGACGCTGCGGAGACACTGCAAGATCTGGCGGCGTTCCCCGGCAACCGACTGGAAGCTTTGCGAGGGAACCGCAAGGGACAATACAGCATTCGAGTAAACGACCAGTGGCAGATCTGTTTCCGCTGGAGCGAAGGGAAAGCATACGATGTCGAAGTCGTCGATTACCACTAAGCCGCCGATTCATCCCGGCGCGATTCTGGCGGAAGACTTGGCGGATGCGGCCATCAGCATCAATGAACTGGCCCGGAGCCTGCGTGTTCCCACGAACCGCTTGAGCCGAATCATCCGGGGCGAGCGCGGCGTCACGGCCGATACGGCGCTGCGGTTGGCCGCGTTCTAGGGCACCGCGACGCGCTATTGGATGAATTTGCAAGCGCTCTACGAACTGGATGTCGCGCAACGTATGAACCCCGCAATTGCCAGCGACGTGCGTCCGTTAGGCCGCGCGGGCTGACGAAGATCCCGCAAGGCACTCACGACGGGCAGAAATTCCGGCTGCGCGAAAAGGGCGTGCTCAATTCGCGCAGCGGCAAGCGCGGCGATCAGATCGTGGACGTGGAGGTGCTCGCGCCGGTGGTGCAGGACGAACGCACCAAGGAACTGCTGCGGGAGTATGCGCAGCTTCATCCCGAGGACCCTCGCGCCACGATCTGGGCGCAGGGCGTTAATCCATGACGAAGCGCGGCTTTAATTTATGACTAAACGCAGCAGGGCCGCGTACATGATTTCGGCGGTGGCTGAGCAATACCAGATCCATCCGCAGACGCTGCGGCTGTATGAACGCGAGGGGCTGCTGAAGCCTTCCCGCAGCGAAGGCAACACACGGCTGTACACCGACCAGGACCTGGAGCGCCTGGAGGTGATCCTCAAATTGACCCGCGACCTGGGCGTGAATCTGGCGGGCGTCGAAATCATCCTCAACATGCGCGAGAGGATAGAGGAGATGCAGCGTCAGATCTCGGTGTTCGTGAGCAGCCTGAACACCGAAATCAACCAGCGCGCCCGGCCCGCGGCGTCGTCGCAGCCGGGAAATTCGCTGATCCCGGTGATCGAGCGGCGGCGGCCAAAGAAGTCGGGGATGTAGCTCGGGGTTGCGGGTCAAACTCCGGATATCGTTTCTCGTCAATCGTGCCTGATGACAAACTACAGGTCAAGATCGTCCAGTTGGCTCCATGTTGCCACAAAGATCACGTTGTGCCTCCATTTGAAGTTGTGGTTTTCGAATTTCGTGCCCACCTTGTTGGCGATGAAGCTCCCGGTTCCGCCTGGAGGCGGGTTTGCGTTCGCCAGAATCACGTACTTGTTGCGATATGCGGGGATCTCGAAGCGGGCGCTCTCAAAAGTACCTGAGCTCATAGAGGCAGGAATGCAAATGACCTTATGAGCGCAGGGCGACTTTTCAGCCTTTGCTGTGAGCCTCTCATAGTCCTCGCGCGCGTCGGAACATATCAGGGCTCCGATGCATGCGTCGTTCATTTCAATCGGATTGCTGGGGTCGCAACGAGCTCGCTTACGACCCATCAGGCGCGGACAATCATTATCTATCAGGTAGACGGAATTGTTCGGAGGTTCTAGCAGCCCCGCAACAAAAACGAGATGACGCCTCGTCGCGATGGCGGCAAGGCACTTCAAAATGTCGTCCGCGCCGATCAGGGCTTGCGAAGGCTGGTCGTAGTAAACCTCCCCATTGTTGAGGGCTTCCGGAAGCACTATCAGGGAGTTGCCGATGTCGTTGTGCTTCGAGAGAGCATCTGTCAACGAGCCAATGGGGTCCCTATGGTTCGTGGCAAAGTGAAACAAACCTATTCTGGCAAAAGGCTTATCGAACGTCCTGGTCACCCTGAAGCTCTGATTGTACCTCCTCGAGTCCCGTCGGACCCGGGCGGTAATTTCCGAATCGCGCGTTTAGCAGTCCGCCGCATCAACCCCGCGATTAGCGGGCCCTCCGCGAGTGCGTCAGTTGTGCGTGCCGCAGTTTGATGCGATCACGGGCGAAGTTGGTTTAGGAACCGATTCCCCTTCGCCGGAGGGATTGGAACGCTCGCTCTCCGCACGCGGGTCGCCGGGGGCGGCGCACTAACCAGGGCTCTGTCCCGCTCGAAGTCGCTGATCTTCGGAGGCAATCGCCTGAGCGATCAGCGACCCAATATCCCTAAAGCTCGATCGATCTACCAGGCGTACACCGGTTGATTTAGCAAGCTCCCTGGCTGACCGGGTGAATGTTGAATTAGTAACGACCCACGCCTCGTCCGCCGCATAGTGCGCCCTTGCGGTATGCACCTCTTGAACCGCGGCATTGCCCACCGATTGCTGATAACACTTTGCTTGGATCACGATCGTTCGTCCCTGTCGCACGATGATGTCCGCGCCCTGATCGCCGGTGCGCTTGGTGGGTTTGGCATCAACTATGCCAGCTTGTCTGATCGAAGCAAGGAGCCATTGCTCGAACTCGTTACCTGACATTTTGTCGGGGTCCATCTCGCCCGCTTCCGCCAAAGCTTGCATACGAGTCTGGTGGTAGGCCTTCAAGCGATCCTTGAGTTCATCAAACATCCAGCAATCAGAGTATTCAGACCCAAAGGCCGGTTCGCAGCGGCTCAGGAACTCGAATGAGTAGAACTCGTCCCGGTCGCGAATATTCTCTCTTTTGAATACCTTGTCATCAATGATCCTCTCGATCTCAGCCTCGGCCCCTTTCCAGATTTCGTCGCCGTACTCGTCCTGATAGATTTTCCCTTGCGCAATCGGCACGAAAGCGATGATGTATTGCCGGTACTTGTCCAGCAAGGCGGTATGGCGTGAAAGTACGATTTGCCGACTACGCTTGATGTGCTCGCCCTCGCCGGGATGGGCGTAGACTGTGAGATCGTTCTCGTGTGGCCGCGGCTGCCCCTGTCGTTCCCTCTCGCGGGCGTACGACTCCGACCTCCAGGATGTACGCAAATCTTGAAACTGGTCGGGCGCCCAGCCTGGCTGGTACTGATACCGCAATGTCCTATTCAGAAGCCTCGCAACCAAGCGTACGGCGAACCAAGCGAGTAAGCGCGACATCCATACGAAGGCCGTTGCGGACTCAGGGGGTAGTGGAATTCCGTCTGCGATTTGGCGGCTGCATTCCGAGCACTTCAGAAAGGGCCCGGCCTCGGGATCACGTCCCATGGATACTCGAAGGGGTTTGACTTGGCAGTGAGGACACTCGATATTCGAGCGAAATTCCAGGATCCTTCTACAAAGGGCGCACCTATCTCCGGTCGCAATTGGCGGATTGAGGATGTTGCGGCTTCCGCAGAAGGTGCAGCAAGCGATCGCGGTAAAATTCTTCGCTGCCCGAGGCTTCATAGTGGATGTTTCGTGGCCCTCCGTGACGCGAGCATCCGCCGTCTTTTGAAGCCTTCACTCATTTGTCTATTCGATAACATCGGCGGTATCCCGAGGGTTCTGTACACCGGAGTTCCGGAATCAAGCCTTGAGCACAAGACGTTACGAACGAGTGCCCAGGCTTGGGCACCGAGTCGGCATCTCGGGCCGCTGCCGAGATTTTGACAGGGCAGCGTGGAGTCTGTGCGCGGGAGCGGGGCTCGGAACTTCACACACAGATCGCTGATCCCGGTGATCGAACTGCGGCGGGGGAAGAAGTCCGGGATGTAGCTTCCACGTCAGTTTTCCCGGATAGGGCGTTGTCGTCACGGGGAGATCGGTGGTCACAGGCCTGTCAAAGCTCACGAAGCCCTCTAGACGGTTCGGTTCTTCACGAGCAAGAGAGTGAGATATTCCTGTACGATCTGTTCGTCCTCGATTAGGGGAAGTGTGAGGAAAATCTTCTCTGCGCGTTTAACCTGGCTGAGGGCGGTCCCAGGATCGAGCGGTTGCGTGAGGTTATAGTCGGCGAAATGGCGGTCTTGTTGGAGCTGGCTGAAACCCTGCGCGATGTCTTTTAGCGTGGCGACGACTTTCGGGTCTTCATTCGTGTATGGAAACTCACGACTGTCGAGGACGCGATTCGAGGTGGTTCGCATGAGGCCGTGGTCGTAACCCCTACCGAGAGCAGTCCGCAAAGCAGCATTGTCCCAGTGCTGCGTTGACTCGAAGATCAGGAGATGGAACACCGCGTAGTAGGCTGCAGACACCGCGCGGCGCAGGGACATCTCGCTTGGTGGGCTGAAATGGATCAGACTGAGGGCGTGCGCCATCAATTCGTCGTGATAGGCCATGCGGCTAGAGCCAATCGGGATCGGGGCGCTTTTGCTGCTCGGAGACGCTTCGGAAGTTGAAATAAGGCCGCAGACCCCAATTCTCCAAGGGCCGAATTTGATCGAATAGCGCGGTGGCGACGCGACCAGTGAAATCGCTGACCGTGGCTTCGGTCATGGCGAAGTCTTGCATCGTGATGCGAAAGAAAATCGAGGGAGTACCGGTGTTGTCTTCGCCGGTGCGGTATGCGACATGCCAGACCTCGGGCCCCAGAGCCGATTTGGCCTTATCGATCGTCTCCTGCAGCGCGCCTTGATGTATGAAACCGACCGGGATGTAAGGCACCTCTCCATTATCTGCCATAGGGCGCAAGAGCATGGTTCGCACCTTCAGCTCAGAAGACGACGATTCGGCAGATGTCCCTGAGATCGCCAAGTTCTAGCGTCTCCGAAAAATGCTCCTCGGGCTTGGGTGTCGGCCGCGCGCGCAGGTTGGTTAGCTGATAAGTGCAGTTCTGAAATTTGAGGGCATCCGTCTTGGTGTAAGCGAAACGATGTTCGTCCTGATAGGCGAATCGTTTGAGCTTGCTGGTGGTGATCATGTCGGGGATCGCCCAAACCGGTACCATCAATTCTTCGGGGGTGTAATATGTCACCTTCCGCGAGACGTATCGCCGGTAATCTCCCACTTCGGTGCTGACGTGATGCTTGACCTCATCAGGGAGCGCCTTCAGTGTTACCTTTTTGGTAACGGATGATTGCATCCTGGCGGAGCGCCGATGCCGAGCGGCTATACCAGGGAGCACGTCTCCCGCAGTTCGGGCATTCGAGATGCAGGCGCGGACAAGATTGCGGCGTCTGGACGCCGCGGAGACACTGCAAGATCTGGATACAGCATTCGAGTGAACGACCAGTGGCGGATCTGTTTCCGCTGGAGCGAAGGGAAGGCATACGATGTCGAAGTCGTCGATTATCACTAAGCCGCCGATTCATCCCGGCGCGATTCTGGCGGAAGACTTGGCGGATGCGGCCATCAGTGTCAATAGAACTGGCCCGGGAACTGGCCCGGAGCCTGCGCGTTCCGACGAATCGCTTGAGCCGGATTATCCGGGGAGAGCGCGGCGTCACGGCGGATACGGCTCTGCGGCTGGCCGCCTTCTGGGGCACCTCCGCGCGCTATTGGATGAATTTGCAAGCGCTCTACGAACTCGACGTCGCTCAACGCATGAACCCCGCGATTGCCAGCGACGTGCGTCCGTTAGGCCGCGCGGGCTGACGAAGATCCCGCAAGGCACTCGCGACGGGCAGAAATTCCGGCTGCGCGAAAAGGGCGTGCTCAATTCGCGCAGCGGCAAGCGCGGCGATCAGATCGTGGACGTGGAGGTGCTCGCGCCGGTGGTGCAGGACGAACGCACCAAGGAACTGCTGCGGGAGTATGCGCAGCTTCATCCCGAGGACCCTCGCGCCGCCATCTGGGCGCAGGGTGTTACTCCATGACCAAGCGTGGCTTTAATTTATGATGAAGCGCAGCAGGGCGGCGTACATGATTTCGGCGGTGGCCGAGCAATACCAGATCCATCCGCAGACGCTGCGGCTGTATGAACGCGAGGGGCTGCTGAAGCCTTCGCGCAGCGAGGGCAACACGCGGCTATACACCGACCAGGATCTGGAGCGCCTGGAGGTAATCCTCAAATTGACTCGCGATCTGGGCGTGAATCTGGCGGGCGTCGAAATCATCCTCAACATGCGCGAGAGGATGGAAGAGATGCAGCGTCAGATCTCGGTGTTCGTGAGCAGCCTGAACACCGAAATCAACCAGCGCTCCCGGCCCATGGCCTCAGCACAGCCGGGAAATTCGCTGATCCCGGTGATCGAGCTGCGGCGGCCCAAGAAGTCGGGGATGTAGCTTCCACGTCAGTTTTCCGGATCGGGCGTTATCGTCACGGTGAGATCGGCGGTCACAAGTCGACTTCCGGGGACCTATTCGGCTGCCGCCCACCCTTTGTCCGAGTGGCCGACGATCCGCCCAGAGCATCCGACTCCGTTTCAATTCAAGGTCCGTGTGCTCGTGCCCGATTGCTGGATGGCCGCGCTGAATCACAGCCGCTGATCGCGCACGGGCTTCTACAGCCGCACTCTGGTGGAGGCGGGTTTTGACGGCGCCATCCGAGTGCGTCGTTATCTGTGCCGGTTGTGCAGGCGCATGGTTGAGCGCCAGCACCGTGACCTTCACCTTGGTAATGCAGTGCCCAGCGTGGCGACGGCCCTGGGCGAGCCATAGACTTTACCGTCTCTGTGCGGTTTGGTTCGTGCTCGGCCAGCCCCAAAGCTTCAGTGCAGCCATGATGTTCTTGTAACTCTGGGAATCGGTCATTTGGGCCTGGCCGCGCGGAACGTTCATGTCCGGCCCATTGGCCAGGCGCAAGGGGAACTCCCTCGCGTTGGCCGCCCCGGCGATGGCCTTTATTCGGGGCAGCACCGCAGGGCTAATCCCGTTCTCGGGGTCCTTGCCCATGACGTTGCCGGAACCGGAACCGGGAAAGACGACGAAGGTCATAGGTTGAGTATCCGTTTTGCCCAACTTATCAAACAATCCCCCCGACACCTCGCCGACCTTATCCTTGGTGCCGGCATCCCCGAAAAAGAAGCCCGAGTTCTGGCCGGTCAGGCTATTGATGGCAATGCCGAAATCTCCGACATTGAGGACCTTTCCGGCGACGCTGCGGACTAACCATAGATTTGCCCACACCGCGTACGGCGTGATCAAACCGTTCACATATTTGTTCGGGTCGGTGTCGGGCAGCTTTCCATCTCTATAGGTGGCGGTCGTCGATATAAAGAACCCGCGATTCGGCCCCTCCAGTTGAATCAACGGAAAGTATCCGTTTCCGGCCGGCTCTAGCGGAGCCATACCAAGTTTTTGGTCCCAGCCACGCGATCTGCCAGCCTCGTACCGCAAGTCGACGACCAGGCGGTCGTTAGCGAACTTCTTCTGGATCGCGACGACGCTGGACCAGTAGAAATTGCGCCCCGGCGGCCTACCGGCCACGATGGCTACCAGGTCGGCCTCGAAGTTCTTATAGCCCCAGGTGCCGTCGCCCGGATGTCCGCAGGCGTTCCCCAGGCCGTCTGCGCCCTTGCCTGTCTGCAGATCTTTATCGCCTTTGCTGTTATTTCCCTCCGGATTGGGCCAGCCATAGGTATTGGGTGCGCCGTCTACGTCGAGATTGAGATGCACCTGATAGATGAAGGCAGCAGCGTTACCGGGGCCTCCGGATACCGCCGTCACCTTTACCGGCATGTTTTCCCGGTTGATAAAACTTCCGTGCCCCGCCGCCTCGGCGAAATCAAGGTTCTGTCCCATAAACTCTAGCCCCTCTCACAATGAGTCTCATTGGATATAACGGAATCCGGAGATGCTTTTGGCGGGGCTCGCTGTATTACTTTCGTCGAGCAACTGGCCATGGGGATGGAGCGATTTTTATCCTAAGTCCAGTTCGGGGAGTCACATCGATGTGTAGCCGGCATATCGTTGATTGGCGCATCCGGCCGGCTGCTTTGGGTGGATCACGCGCCACTCGGAGAAAGCCGATGCTGAGCGCCCAGAACGGGATCAGGAACGGTAAACGCGCTTCGGTCCGGCGATCCACTTGGCCGCGTACTCGGCAAATCGAAGACCAACGCGCGCGAAAGCACACGCTCTCTTTTGAGGAACTCGCCCGCGCAACGGAGCCTGGCTCGGCGGAGCATTTGCGAGTTCCTGGTTGTTGGGAGGGCCGAGCCGGCCCTGCGCGGGCTTACCAAAACGTCTTGATCGAATACTGCCGGATCTGGTCATGGTTTCCATGAAAAACCAATCCCTCCGCGCCCGCCTGCGCGACCAGCATTCGATTCGAAAGGGTCGGGTGAAGCGCGGGCAATCCCGCCAGGCCCGAGAGGTGGGCCGCGCGGATGGAAAGGATCTCACCGCCCCAGGAGACTCGTGGCACGAGACCACCAATTTTACCGGGTCGGCCATGGCCGGGGTAAGCTTAGGGATGGGCATGTCGTTTTTTACAAAGCCCGAGCAAGAGCGGACCCTTGAGAATGCCCGAGCATTTGAGCGGCGGGCGCGCGATCATCCGAAGTGGCCATCGTTACGGGATGCCGCGTTTCAGGGAAAGAATATGATCCGCGAAGGAGTACGACCATGACACTTACGCTTGACATTAAACCCGAAGTCCAGGCGGAACTCGCGCGCCACGCTATCGCTCAGGGAAGGGCGATCGAGGCTGTCGCCGCCGAACTGCTCGAAGAAGCGGTACATATTCCCGCAGCAACGGCGGCTCCGGCGAAAAATCTGGTTGAGCTTTTCGAGCCCGTTCGGGGTTTGCTGACCAATGAGGAAATCGACATGATGTTCAAACGGAATCCCTCAACAGCCCGGCCAGTAGACCTGTCGTGAGCGGTTTCTCCTCGACACCAACGTTCCCTCTGAAACCTTGCGGCCATCACCAGATGGAAAGGTTGCCGTCTGGTTAGAAAGCCAGACCAAGGAATCTCAATTTATTAGCGTCGTCACCATCGGCGGACTTCGACGTGGCACGGCGCTTCTTTCGCCTGGATCGCCCGACGGCAGCAACTGGAACAGTTTATCGAGACTACTGTCCGGTTCTGGTTTGGCCGGCGGGTGCTTTCCGTGACACAAGCAATTGCCGAGCGCTGGGGTGTTCTTGATGCCGCGCGGCAGGCGGCGGGGCGTCCTCTCAGCGTAACCGACGGTTTCATAGCCGCCACCGCTTTAGAACATGGCCTAATTCTGGTCACACGAAACACAAAGGACTTCGATGGCCTCGGCGTGACCCTGTTTAACCCTTGGGAGGCATGAGCGTTTTAGGTCCCATTCGCTCTTTACGGGATTTTTTGCGCCGGCACTAACGTCCTGCAGAAGCGCCGATGCCGAGCGGCTATACCGGGTAGAGAGTCTCCGTCGATTCCAGGCGGTGGAGACACAGGCGCGAACCAGATTACGGCGCTTGGACGCCGCCGGAAACACTGTAAGATCTGGCGGCGTTTCCCGGCAACCGACTGGAAGCGTTGCGAGGGAACCGCAGGGGACAATACAGTATTCGGATCAACGATCAATGGCGGATCTGTTTCCGCTGGAGCGAAGGGAAAGCATACGATGTCGAAGTCGTCGATTACCACTAAGGCGCCGATTCACCCCGGCGCGATTCTGGCGGAAGACCTGGCGGATGCGGCCATCAGTGTCAATAGAACTGGCCCGGGAACTGGCCCGGAGCCTGCGTGTTCCCACGAACCGCTTGAGCCGAATCATCCGGGGCGAGCGCGGCGTCACGGCCGATACGGCGCTGCGGTTGGCCGCGTTCTGGGGCACCTCGGCGCGCTATTGGATGAATTTGCAAGCGCTCTACGAACTGGATGTCGCGCAACGTATGAACCCCGCAATTGCCAGCGACGTGCTTCCGTTAGGGCGCGCAAGCTGAAAAAGCCGCCCAGGGCGACAACATCGAGATCAGCGTTCCGGTACGCATCGACGAGGCCGGACTCGGCGCCATGCGCGAGAGGATGGAAGAGATGCAGCGCCAGATCTCGGTGTTCGTGAGCAGCCTGAACACGGAAATCAACCAGCGCTCCCGGCCGACGGCCTCGGCGCAGCCGGGGAATTCGCCGATACCGGTGATCGAGATGCGGCGGCCGAAAAAATCCGGGACGTAATGGCCGATGTCAGCGGGGCACGCCGATCACACCGATGGGGTTTCCGCCGGTATGGATGCGGATTTACAATATTGGAACATGCTGGAAGTCGGCCGCCTTACGCGCGATCCGGAAGTCATTGGCGAGTACGCGGCTCGGCGCAACCAGTGATGCAGCGGGGACAGCCCAGCCGGACGGCGCTGGCGGCGGCCGCGCATCGCGCGGCGCATCAAGTTCTGGAGCACGGCCGCTTCTTCTATGACCCGCTGGCATTGCGCATTCTTGGTCAAGACGCAATGGCGATGGTTCGCGAAGCCGCGCAAGATCCATCGCGTCGGCGAATGCGGGTCTTCATCTCTCTGCGGACCCGCTTCGCCGAGGACGCTTGCGCCGCCGCCGCCGCCCGAGGCGTCCGTCAACTAGTGGTGCTGGGAGCGGGTCTTGACACCTACGCCTACCGCAGCCCTTTTCGCAGGCGCCTGCGGATTTTTGAGGTGGATCATCCGGCGACCCAGGCCTGGAAGCGGGAGCGGCTGACGGAAGCCGGCATTTCGATTCCGGATTGGCTGGCGTTCGCTCCCATCGACTTCGAGCGGGAAACTTTGGCGAATGGCCTGGCAGCCGCCGGCTTCGACCCAACCCAACAGACGTTCTTTACGTGGCTCGGTGTGGTGCCGTATCTGACAGAGCAGGCCATCTGGAGCACGCTCCGCTTCATCGGCGGCCTTCCGGGTGGCGCGCACGTGGTGTTCGATTACAGCGACCCCCCCGCATCGTTCGGTCCGGAACTGCGCGCCTATCACGACGCGCGCGAGGCTCGCGTGGCCGAGCTGGGGGAATCCTGGATCAGCTTCTTCGAGCCTGCCCAGTTGCACGCGAAGCTGAACGGCCTCGGTTTCGTCGAGGTGGAAGACTTGGGACCGCCGCAAATCGCCGCGCGATTTTCTCCGGACCGTGCTGCGAACATCCCCGAGGCGGGTGGTCACATTCTGCGCGCCTCGACGATGGCCGTGAAGCGGGGCTCCGCCGTTTAGCGCGCCGATTGCTCCTTGCCATGGCCGTAGGGATCGAACTTGCGGCCGAACATTTAGAGTTATATGGTAGGTTTTCGTGGTTGATAAGAATTCTCTGCTAGTACGCGCGTTGGATCACCATGGTTCCGGGAACTTAACGGAGGCGGCGAGGTGCTATCGGAAGTTCTTGCGGAAGAATCCAGGACATCCGCACGGTTTGTATCTGTTCGGTTGTCTGGAATCTCAAAACGGCAACCACGCTGCGGCTGCCGGCCTATTGCGCCAGGCGGTCGCTGCCGTGCCAGGGAACGCCGACTATCACCACGCCCTCGGCTGGGCTTTGACCGGCTCGGAGAAGTATGAAGATGCTGAACGAAGTTTACAGCGCGCGATCGCGCTGGACAATCGACCCGAGTTTCACAGCAGCTTCGGCACCCTGCGAAAAGAGCAGAAGCGCTTCGCCGAAGCCATAGCGGCATACAGAGAGGCGCTGCGGCTGGATTCGAGCCTTACCGACACGCACTACAATCTCGGCAACGCTTTGCGAGCCAACGGCGACGCCGAGGAAGCGCTTCAAAGCTTTCGCCGAGCGGTGGAGTTGAACGGGAGCCATTTTCATTCGCTGGCAGCACTCGGGCAGACGATGCATGCGGCGGGCCGCAACGGGGAAGCCGCCGAGTATTTCAAAAAGGCGCTGGCCCTCCAACCTCAGGACACCGACGTGCTTTGCGAGTTCGGCGACATTTTGCAGGAGTCGGGCGACCTGGGCGAAGCCGTCGCATTGTATGAGAGAGCCCTCACAGTGAATCCGCGGTTGGCGCGGGGCTGGTATTCGGGCGGCTGTGTGGCGATTGCGCGCCGGGAATACGTTTCAGCAATCATGTGCTTTCAGAAGGCGGTTGAGCTGCAGCCCGATTGGCTGGAAGCCCGGCATAACCTGGCCCGCGCGCTTTATGAAATGGGCCAAGTGAGCGCGGCCCTGGCTCATTTTCGATACTGCGCCGCGCAGCCGCAAGACGCCAGCGCTCTGGCGCGGGCGATGATTGCAGTGATCGTTCCCGGGGCTCCCGAGGCGGACAACCAGGCGGTGCTGGAAGCGCGAACGAGCTGGGTGGAACGGGATCTTTCCCCTCAGGCCATGGGGGCCGAACCCGCACACAGAGCGGCAAGCGGGCAGCGGCTGCGGATCGGCTACGTTTCTTCTTTCTTTCACCGCGAGAACTATATGAAACCGGTTTGGGGCCTTATCAATCAGCACGACAGGAGTGTCGTCGAAGTCCACCTATTTTCCGACGCGCCGGCTACTTCGATTCAGTCGGGGTACCGCGCGCACCCGGACGATCGGTTTTTCGATACCACGAATCTCTCGAATGAGGCGCTGGTCAGGCTGATCCGGCAAGCCGAGATCGATGTTCTGATCGATCTGAACGGCTACAGCAACATGCGGCGGCTCCCGCTATTTACTTTCCACCCGTCTCCGGTCGCGATTGGGTGGTTCAACATGTATGCGACGACGGGGATGAGCAGCTTCGACTATTTGATCGGGGACGAACAAGTAATTCCCGTCGAGGAGGAGCGCTTTTATTCGGAGAAAATTCTCCGCGTCCCAGGAAGCTTCCTGACTTTCGCGGTGAACTATCCTGTACCGCCCGTGGCGGACCCACCTTGCCTCACAAGGAGCGGGGTCACGTTTGGATCTTTCGCCTCTCCGTACAAAATTACGAACGAAGTAGTTGCAAGTTGGAGCTGCATTCTGCAGCAGAGTCCGAATAGTGCCCTCATCATGAAGAATACACACTTGGCGTCGCCGGCTTCGCGCCAGTTTGTTCATAGCCTCTTCGCGAAGCACGGCATCGGGCCGGAGCAAGTCCTTCTCGAGGGGCCGGAAGAGTATTATGAATTCCTGAAGGCTTACGACCGAATCGACATAGCGTTGGAGACGTTTCCATACAACGGCGGCACGAGCACGACGGATGCCATCTGGCAGGGTGTTCCGGTGATCGCCTTCCACGGAGATCGCTGGGCCTCGCGAATGGCCTCTTCGATCCTGCGGGCGGGCGGCTTGGAGGAATTCGTGGCTCGCGATCTCGAAGACTATATTTCTTTGGCGGTCCGTTGGGGATCTTCGTCCGACACTCCGGAGCGGCTCGCTGAACTCCGCCGCACTATGCGATCTAAACTGTCCGCTTCGTCCGTTTGCGACACGCTTCGTTTCGCGCGCGATATGGAGCACATCTATAAGACGTGCTGGAACCGGACTGGCGAGCGCTCAGACGTAGCTCGATAAAGATCACTGAAGGCTCCGCTGAAATGGCACACACTCGAGCTGTTCTTGAGTGCTTGCGTTCACGAATAGAACAAGGTTGTCGCCCCGCTCTCCCGCCGAGCGCTCGGATTTCGCGCGGTCTGGACCGACAGCCCTGCTAGCCCTCTGACCGCGAGGCTTTATTCCGAACGTGTAGGGCAGGTTGGCAACCAGGATGCCATCCTGCCCCACATCCTAGAATAGCCGCTCCTGCCGGTTCAACGTCCCCACCGACCCGATATTGGAGATCTCGAAGGACAGCAAATACTGGTGCTCGTCGCGAGTGCCGATAAAAATGCGCCGGTACTGGCGGCGCGCGTCGAACGGTGAGTCCCAGCGAAACGGCATTGTAATTCCGTTTCAAGACCCGATTATAGGAACGACCGCGCTGGATCTCGGCTACGCGGTGGTGACGCACAACGTGCGGCACTTCGGGATGATTCCGAATCTCCTGGTTAGACAACTCTAAAGAAGCGTTGGTCAGCGAATCGAAGTGTGCCGGCCCCCGAAATGGTATATACTCCACGGAAGTCGGATCTAAAGTCGAAAACAAGCCGCCAAATAATGAGGAGAAAAGATGATGAATAACGCCATGCGTCGCTACTCCATTGCCGTCGCGCTTGCGTTTACGCTGGCGCCGGTTTACGCCCAGCAGCCTCTGAACCCGCCTCTCAAGAATTGGCCAGCCCCGTTTTATTGGGCACCTACGCCACGAGAGGCCGAGCAGCAGCGCATCGAACAACGTATCGCTCACCCTGACGTTTCCTCCTCCGCGATAGCGCAAGCCGCCAGCATCTTCACGCCGCCAGGTCCGATGACGTTCGTCGCGATCACTCCTTGCCGGGTGATGGACACGCGAACCGGCCAGGGCTTCGGGGGGGCCTTCGGTCCTCCGTCGCTGGCGGCCACGCCAACGGCACCGCCGCGTGTGGTGCCGATGCCCAGCTCCTCATGCAACATTCCGTCCAACGCCGGAGCGTATTCGCTGAACATCGGAGCTCTGCCTCCCGGGCCCCTTTTGTTTCTGGCGGTGTGGCCGGCGGGGCAGCCGTATCCGGGCGTGGCGACGCTGGGTGCCCCGGTTGCGGGCGGAGTCATCGCCAACGCCGCCATTGTTGTGGCGGGGACCAGCGGAGCGATCCAGATGATCGCGAGCAATATCACGGACGTGATCATCGATATCAACGGCTACTACGCCGTGCCGTCCGACCTGAGCCTTAACACCGCCATCGGCTTCGGAGCGTTGGGGAACAACACCACCGGGACCAACAACACGGCCTTCGGTGCCGGCGCGCTCCAGGCCAACAGCACCGGGCTCTCCAATACGGCCAGCGGTGTCGACGCGCTGTTCAACAACACCACGGGGAATTTCAACACGGCCAGCGGCGCGAACGCGCTGGCGCAAAACACCACGGGGAACGACAACACGGCCAGCGGCTACCTGGCGCTGCAGGACAACACCGCGGGGGCTAACAACACGGCCGGCGGCTACCAAGCGCTGCAGAGCAATACCACCGGGAGCGGCAACACGGCCAGCGGTGCTGGCGCGCTGCAGCGCAACACCACCGGGGGCGCTAATACGGCCAACGGTGCCGACGCGCTGGCGACCAACGCCACCGGCGGCGACAACACGGCCAACGGCGCTGGCGCGCTGGAATACAATACCACGGGGCACGACAACACGGCCAGCGGTGTTGGCGCTCTGCAGGACAACACCACTGGGTCCAACAACACTGCCAGCGGTGACGGCACTCTGCAGGGCAACACCACCGGCATTGACAACACAGCCAGCGGCTCCGGCGCCCTGTCGTATAACAGCACCGTGACCGCCAACACGGCCAGCGGCTACAAGACATGGGCGACGCCAGCAGCGGCTTGATGAACTTGCGCCCCGTCACGTTCCGCTACAAACAGCCCTACACCGACGGGACAAAGCCGATCGATTACGGCCTGATCGCCGAAGAAGTCGCCGACGTGTATCCCGACCTGGTGGCCTATTCGCCGTCGGGCGAGGTCCAGACGGTGCAATACCAGAAGGTCAATGCCATGCTGCTCAATGAAGTTCAGAAGCAGCACCAGCAGATCCAGGAGCAGAAGGAAGAGATGAGCGCAGAGATAAGCGCTTTGAAGGCGCACCTCGCGGAACTAGAAAAGCAGCTCAAAAAAGGTAGAAAAAAATGAATGACACCATGCGTCCCCACTCCATTGTCCTCGCGCTCACGTTTACGCTCGCGCCGCTTTATGCTCAGCAACCTCTGAACCCGCCTCTCAAGAATTGGCCAGCACCGTTATATTGGGCGCCCTCGCCCGCAGAGCTCGAGCAGCAGCGCATAGAACAACGTATCGCTCAGCGTGACGTTTCCCCGTCGGCGATGGCGCAACCTGCCAGCATCTTTACCGCGCCGGGTCCGATGACGTTCATCGCGATAACCCCTTGCCGGGTGATGGACACGCGAACCGGCCAGGGCTTTACGGGGGCCTTCGGTCCTCCGTCGCTAGCGGCGACGCCAACGGCGCCGCCGCGTGTGGTGCCGATGCCCAGCTCCTCATGCAACATCCCGTCCAACGCCGGAGCGTATTCGCTGAACATCGGGGCTCTGCCCCCCGGGCCTCTTTTGTTTCTGGCGGTGTGGCCGGCGGGGCAACCGTATCCGGGCGTGGCGACGCTGGGTGCCCCGGTTGCGGGCGGAGTCATCGCCAACGCCGCCATTGTTGTGGCGGGGACCAGCGGAGCGATCCAGATGATCGCGAGCAATATCACGGACGTGATCATCGATATCAACGGCTACTACGCCGTGCCGTCCGACCTGAGCCTTAACACCGCCATCGGCTTCGGAGCGTTGGGGAACAACACCACCGGGACCAACAACACGGCCTTCGGTGCCGGCGCGCTCCAGGCCAACAGCACCGGGCTCTCCAATACGGCCAGCGGTGTCAACGCGCTGTTCAACAACACCACGGGGAATTTCAACACGGCCAGCGGCGCGAACGCGCTGGCGCAGAACAGCACGGGGAGCCAGAACACGGCCAACGGCTACCTGGCGCTCCAGCAGAACAGCACGGGGGGCCAGAACACGGCTAGCGGCTACCTGGCGCTGCAGGACAACACCACCGGAAGCGGCAACACGGCCAGCGGCTGGCAGGCGCTGGCGAACAACACCACCGGGTGCTGCAGCACGGCCAGCGGCTGGAGCGCGCTGGAGTTCAATACCACCGGCATTCAAAACACGGCCAGCGGCTACCGCGCGCTGCAGAACAACACCACCGGGGGCCAGAACACGGGGGTTGGCTACACCGCGCTGGCGAGCAACACCACCGGGAGCGAGAACACGGCCAGCGGCGTCAATGCGCTGCTGGGCAACACCACCGGGTACGGCAACACGGCCATCGGCTTCCTGGCGCTGCAGAGCAACACCACCGGGGCCTCCAACACGGCCAGCGGCGTCGGCGCGCTGGAGAGCAACACCACCGGGGGCGACAACACGGCCAGCGGCGTCAACGCGCTGGCGCAAAACACCACCGGGAGTTCCAACACAGCCATCGGCGTCGCCGCGCTGCAGCTTAGCACCACGGGGAGCCAGAACACGGCCAGCGGCCTTGACGCAATGTTCTATAACACCACCGGGAGTTCTAACACGGCCAGCGGTGCCAGCGCGCTGTTGAACAACACAACCGGGGGCAGTAACACGGCAATCGGCGACGCGGCGCTGAATAACAACACCACCGGTGGCAACAACATTGCCATCGGGGTTCTGTCGGCCAACAATGTCTCGGGCGGCAACAACAACAACATTCACATCGGGAGCGTGGGCGCCGCCACCGACAACAACGTCATCCGCATCGGAACCCTCGGAGGGCAGACCTCGTTCTTCGTGGCCGGCGTGAGCGGAATAGGCACGGGCCTCGGTGGTCCCGTCCCCGTGCTGATCGATGCCAACGGCCAGTTGGGCACTATGAGCTCTTCGCGGCGCTTCAAAGAAGACATCCAAGACATGGGCGAGGCCAGCAGCGGCCTGATGAGCTTGCGACCCGTCACCTTCCGCTATAGGCAGCCCTACGCCGACGGGACGAAGCCCGTCGATTACGGTCTGATCGCCGAAGAAGTGGCCGACGTATATCCCGACCTGGCTGTGAAAGGTGCGGACGGACAAGTCCAAACCGTCCAGTATCAAAAATTAACACCGATGCTCCTGAACGAGTTGCAGAAACAGCATCGGGAGATGGAAGAACAAAAGAAAACAATTCGGCTTCAGAAAGAGCGAATTGCACAGCAAGAAGAAGAGAACCAAAGAGTGGAGGCTCGGCTTGCTGCGCTGGAGGCGCTGTTGGCCGGCAAGACGCTCTCCTCAGCGGCTGCTGACCAGTAAAAGCCGCTGATTCTCCAATTGGACGAATTGGTTCACCCGCAGGCCATGGGAAGTGTCGCTTCACAGCCATTTTAGGTCCCGAAAGTGCGCTACCCATTGAACTGGCGGACCATCCCATTAGCTTGCGGATCGTCGGCAGCCGATCCAGATGACGCAACCCGAACTTTGAGCAGCGTGAGGATCTCCAGCAGCAGTTGCATCGGCAGAACGGGATGGCGCAAGCCTTCCCCTAGCACCGAGAGGGGTTTCAAAGAGGGTCCTTATGCAACGTGTCTCTTTTGGGAAACGGATCCCAGAAGGTGGACGGGGACCAAACGGAGGCTAATGCCGATGTACGGTCGCGAGTTGGTGAGGCCAAAAGACAGCTGGGTCTACGCGCCCACCATGACGGCTCAAGTGCGGGTCATGCGGGTCACCAACAGTGCGAAACTCGAAATGTAAATGTGCCTCATCGGAGGGGACCACGGGTTTATGGTGTTCGTATGGGTATCCAGTTGTACCTGTCAATCCGATTTGTTGGCCGGCTACTACACGACCGCCTTGTCCTACGCTTATGTGAGACAGGTGGGCATAAAATGCAAACAGCTGTTTACCGTCGTGGAACTGCTTCTCTAGCGTAAGAATGACATATCTACCGTAGGTACCTTTCACCTTGTCTCCCACCCTATACTGCCGAGCAAAGCCAACATCAGCGACTGTGCCGTCCGCAACAGCATACACGGGTGTCAATGGGCGTGCAACAAGATCCCAGCCATCATGCCTTGTCGTGCCATTGTCCCGAACAGGACCGTAAAGGTTGTGGCTGCTATCCTTACGAATTCGCATATGATCCAGCGGCGGTCTCATTTTGTCGCGACTCCGTTCCTAGTGCCTCCAATGTTACGGCCGAACGCAACGATCATACCATACGCCGGGATCTCACTTCTTCCCGATCAGAGCGTCGTATAGTGTCACATAAGTATACGGCGGCTTGGTAAGCCGCCTGGAGGAGTGGAATCAAGACACGGCGCCGGTTGGCAACCGGTTGGCAACCAGGATGCCATCCTGCCCCACATCTGGAACCAACTCAAGCGGTCACGACATCCGCGACCGGGGTGGCTGCGCAGCGCCGGCGGTCGCGGCGGTGGCGGACTTTTCCGTTGGTCAACGCAATATATATTGCGACTCGGCGGAACCGCCGGGCGGTTCCGAGGATAAGGCCATGCTCATCGAGATTGAACAACAGGACGAAATCTGCGTGCTCCGCTGCCAAGGGCGTTTCGTGTCCGGCCCGGGGCTGGAATACCTGGAAGCCAAACTGGGAGACATCAGGAGATTGAACTGCCGCAGGGTGCTCGCCGACTTTCGCGAAGTTCCTTTGATCGGCTCAATGGGTCTCACATTTCTCGTAAGGGTTCACAATTTCACAGTGGGCGCATCGGGTGGCTTCGTACTCACGGGAGCTGGTCCGCTGGTGCGGCAAGCGCTCCAAGTCACGCGGCTGAGCGGGGTCATCCGTGTGGCGGCCAATCCCGCATTGGGCTTAGCCGCGCTACGCGGCGACGCGGCGTGATTCCATCGCGCTACGGCGCCTTACACGAAAAGCTAGCGGCGTCGTTGGTCGAGCCCGCGCCTTTGTAGACGGCCACCTGCGGATACGGGCACAGCGGACGGGTCATGTCCACCTGGCCGCCGGTCACGTGCGAGGCGACGATCTGCGCGGGAGCCTCGCCGCCTTCGCGCCATCGCTCCAGCACCGCCATCTTATTGAACTGATCGGTTCCCGATCCGCCGCTGCAATGTTGCATGCCGGGGACCATGAAGAGGCGCATCCAAGCTTCCTGCTTCTGGTCTTCCTGTTTCTTGTCGTCCTGCTTCTTGCCCATGGTGGCGAGAACACTCTCGTAATACAGCACGGTGTGTCCGGGCGGAATGGCGGGGTCGGCCCAGCCATGGTACAGGAGCAGCTTTCCGCCGTGCTGCTTGAACTTGGAAAGATCCGACGTGAGAGCGTCGATGCCGGCTTTATCGGCCAAGGCAACGTCCGCATCGAGATCGAACTTGTGCCAATCGTAGTTGGCGTCCTGATGGCCCAGAATGCGAATGCTGTCCCAGCCGCCGCCGGGGGCCGGGGGAACCGTGCGCAACGCCGCGACTTGCAGCTCAGAGCCGGGCTCGTAGCCGGTCCAGATCACTTCGCCCTTCTTGGTCTTGACATCGCCGAACTCGATCTTCACGGTTTCGACCTGCCCCGGAGTCAGGCACGTGTCGGAGTCGGCGCCCTTGCACAGCAGGCTGGCGGGGTCGAACTTGCACTTATGGGGATCGCCGATCAAGCCGTCTTTGACGCCGTCGAGCGCGTCGCACTGGTTGAGAATCGCCTTGTGGAGCGAATCTACCTTGGCCTGCGTCAGCGGAGCGTTGTTCTTAATTAACTCGATGGAGCGCTCGACGCCGGCGGCGTGCAAATGGATGTGCGGATTGGCGGGAGCTCCGGCGATCACGCCATCGAAATCGTCGGGAAACCTGGTGACCTCGACCAGCGCCTGCCGGCCGCCGGTGGAGCATCCGTTCCAATACGAATACTTGGGCGCTTTGCCGTAATAGGCGGTGATCAGCATCTTCGATTTCACCGCCGTCTCATGCACCGCGCGATAGGCGAAGTCGGTGATCTTTTCGGGATGGTCCAGGGCGAACATTCCGTTGGCGCCTTCGTGGCCGGTGTCGGTGGCGGAAGCTGCGTAGCCTTCGCGGAGAGCCGATTGCATTCCCGCAATGCCTTGGATTGAGCCGGCCCAACCGCCGTTGCCCATCATTTCAAATTTGCCGTTCCAGCCTTCGGCGGGCAGGTACAGTTCCATCTTGATATTGGAGTCGGAGGAGGGCTTGAGGGTCGCCGCGACGCGGCAGTAGGCCGGCAGCATCGCGGGAGCGGCAGCGCCTCGTCCGCCTCTGGCGGCTCCACGTCCGGCGGCGGGAGCGGCAGCCGCCGCAGCCCCTCGGCCCGCGGGCGCGGGAACCGGACCCGCCGGAACCAGCTCCACGGTGGTGAACAGCGCATCGGCCGTCTGAAGCGACTTCAGCTTCTCGCACGGATTCTGGGCGAGCGCTAGCGCGGACGCGCCGCAAAACGCAAACGCGAACACCGAGGTTCTCATGTGCCTGGCTCCTTCTTATTAACTTAACCGATATTTTCGTTACGGCAGACCCCTCATCTTGCTCAGGTGTGGTCTTACGGACCAGCATACACCCATACAGCTCTTTACTTGGGCAGGGACTCCCAGGGCACGCCTTGGGTGGCCGAAGCGGTTACGTCCGCAGAGGCCGAAGCGAACATCTTTGGACAAGTACGGTCGGGTGCCTCTTGAGCACAGTCTCGTTTGGAACGGTGCGACTACCATGACCGCATTCCGACCGACGCCAGCGCTGGCGCAGCCGGGCGCAACCCGAGCTGCCATTGTTGCTTGGGCTAACAACATCACTATACAAGGCTTGCCCTATGCGAATGTCGCAAGCATGAGTACTGAAGTTCTTGCCGCTTATGCCCTCTTCGCCATTGAGTCAGTAACTCCCACGCCTACTCTTCTCACGCGGTTCAATGGCTTCCTGAGCCTCCTGAATTCGGTTAAGTTCCCAATCCTCCCCTACTCTAGCTCCAGCGGGAATGGTTCACCGGTTACGAAATGGCCGCGACAGTCCACTAGTATACAGGATGATTAACATGGTAAAACTTGATAACCTCCACACACGCGAAGCCTGCTAGAAAAACCAACAATCCGTATGCTGCTAACCGGAACGGGTTTAGCTTAGGAGTTAGGCGCGAGCTGAAAGCTCGCTCAAATCTCGATGGTTTCAGAAGAATTATAGGCAACAAGGCAATGATTGTGCTTAGCCCGATCGCCGCTAGTATGTAAAACCACATCAAAGACTCCGCCATTCCGCCTCCTGCTGCCAGAAAATCGAGAATAAAACAGGAACAAAGGAACGCGATAACAGTTACGGCGTGTATCAACACAGGCGCGATCGTTTTTCGCTTTTGCGCCAACCAACCATCCAGTTTCGACCAGCCAACCAGCCGCAGGGCCAAGATCAACGTGCAAGCAAAAAGCGTGAAGACCAGGACTGGCCGGAGTGACTCCTCCACATGCATCAATACCCCGAAGAAGTAGTACGGCGCAACAACAATCCCGAATGCCAACGCCGTGTACGCCAGCGCCAATGGGCTGCGGCCAGCGATCATATAGCTGGGACGTCTGAGAAGCGTCTTGTTATCGATGCTTTCGTAACGAGGGGGGCGTATGCGAATTGGTGCTGGAGCTGCCACCAAGCCGTAAAACCCCTGTTCTCCTCCAAACGATTGACAACCGTGCTTTTGTAGCCGGCTCTAGCCATGTTCTCGTCACCCAACCCGAAGGCGTCAAACAGATCAAACACCAATTCGACGTCGTACTTACCACGCGCCGAACTGTAGCTGTAATCCTTCACAAAGATTAAGGCGTGGCCAACTGTATCGATCATAACGGTTAGCCCATTCGCAGCGTCTCCGCTATTGAAATACGGGTACTGAACACCTGCATTGAAGGCTAAAACCCTCAAGCCGCTCAGTTCATTGACGGCGTTGATATTCCAGCCATGAATCTTCAAAGCTTGATGGAGTCTGATCCGCGATGGATCGTAGTGAACCGTACCCGGCGCATTGAGCGTGAAGTCCGAAAAGCCGATGAAATTGGCGTCCGCGGCTATAGTCTTGTCCAGGTCCGGATCGGTGTATATCTGCGGAGTCGAATTCTTCGTCAGGAACGCATTGAACTCGTTTGCGGCCTTAGGGGTCGTGTCATACGATTTGGGTAGGACGAGGATTATTTTTTTCAGGTCGGCTTCGACTGAGGAAACTTCTTCGCCGAACGGAAGTGTTCCACCGGTCCCGTAAGTGATGGCTTTGTTAAATTCCAGACTCCAGTCTTTGCCGTCAGAGGCTTTCGCCATGAAGGTTCCTGCAACTGCGCTTACTTTCTCGTGGACTTGAGCGACCAACCTCGGAACGGGACTTATAAACTTCCATTCGATCGGAGCGGGCGCGCGTTTAGGTGCTGGGTTTCCCAATTCCTTTTCTCCTTTTAGATTAAAGGCCCCGACCTTAAAGGCCCCGACTACGGGGCTTTGCAGCTAAAGTTTGCCGCGTCGTTGGTGGACCCCACGCCCTTATACACCGCCACCTGAGGATAGGGGCACAGCGGACGGGTCATCTCCACGTTGTTTCCGGTGACGTGCGCCGCGACGATGGATTCCGGCGCAGTGCTGGCTTCGCGCCAGCGTTCGATCACGGCCATCTTATTGAATTGATCCGTGCCGCCGCCCTGGCAATGTCCCATGCCGGGGATCATGTACAGTTTGATCCAGTTCTCGGACTTCGAGCCGGTCTTCTGCACGATGTTGGTGTACAAATTGATGCTGTTTTCTGGCGAAATAGCCGTATCGCTCCAACCGTGATACATCAGCAGCTTGCCACCGCGGTTCTTGAAGGCGTTCAGATCGGAGGTGGCGTTCACATAGCCGAACTTCTCATCCGCCGCGGTCGTGTCGCGGTCCAGGTCGAAGGTGTGCCAATCCCAATTGGCATCCTGATAGGTGGCATATTGGAACGTGCCCTGCGATAAATCCCCGGGAGCGGGGCTCCGCTGCGACAGCATGTTCCAAGCGGTCTCGCTGCCGGGTTCCTTGCCGGGGAAGATCAGCTCGCCATTCTTCTTCTTGGCGGGCGAGAGCACCAGCTTCACGGATTCAAGCTGCGCCGGGGTCAGGCAATCGTCCTTGTCGTCGATTTTGTTATCTGCGCCGTTCTTGCAGGAGAGCGTGGCGGGATCGAACTTGCACTTGCGCGGATCGTTGAGCAAACCGTCTTTCACGCCGTCGGCGGCATCGCAGGCGGCGAGCACGGCCTTATTCAACGCGGCCAGTTTGGGCGCACTCACGAAATGTCGATCGTCCTTGCGGATGCCGGTGGCGACCATCATGTCCCAGGCGTGCAGATGGGTTTGGTAATCGGCCGGAGCTCCAGCGACGATCGCGTCGAAGTCGTCGGGGAACTTCTGCGCTTCCATCAGGCCCTGCCTGCCGCCGGTGGAGCAGCCGTTCCAGTAGGAGAACTTGGGCGCTTTGCCATAGTACGCGGCGATCAGCGTCTTGGATTTGACCACCGTCTCATGCACCGCGCGGTACGCGAAATCCACCAGCTTTTCCGGATGATTCAGCGCGAAGATGGAGGCACCGCCCTTGTGGCCGGTGTCGGTGGTGGCGGTGGCATAGCCTTCGCGAAGGGCGGCCTGCATCGCCGGGAAGCTCAGCGTCCCGGCCCAGCCGCCGTTGCCGACCATCTGAAACTTGTTGTTCCAATTCTCGGCCGGCATCCACACTTCCATGTCGATGCTGGAATCGGGGGAGGGCTTCATGGTGACAGCGACGCGACAATACGCAGGCAGGATCACAGGCTGCGTGGGAGCCGCTCCCCGGCCGCGAGCCGCTTGAGGCGCTCCGGCTCCGCCCTGGCCCGCTGGAGCTTGAGGCGCGCCTGCCGCGCCACGCCCACCCGGTGCGCCCGCCGGCGGCGCTCCGCCGCCTCCACGGCCGAAGTTCTGAGCCGGACCCGCGGCCACGGACTCAACCGCCGTAATCGTGGAGTCGGGGAAGGACGTCGACTTCAGTTTGTCGCACGGATTTTGGGCGAACGCGAGAAACAGAAAGCCGGAAGCCAGGAAAGTCAGAGTACGAGTCACGGCGGAAACCTCCACCTGTAGAAGCTATCACAACTTGGCTATGGGCGTGGATCGTGCTCCAAGCGCACAACGCGGGCGTTCCCTGTTTCGGCATTCTCCCTCCGCAACCGAGCCGTGACCGAAGGGAGTGGTTTCTACTGTCCCAAAAGCGCGCGCATTTGCGTGTAGAGCAGAATGACGGCCGGCCCCAGGGTGACCAGGATCACCGAGGGGAAGATCAGGAAAAATACCGGGAAGATCAGCTTCACGCCGACCTTGCGGGCGCGCTCCTGGGCGTTCTGGCGGAAGCGTGTCCGCAGATAGCGCCCATGCGTGCGCAGAGCCGGTCCCAGGCTGGTGCCGAAGCGGTCCGTGTCGAGCAACAGGCCGGTGAATTTGCGAAACTCGATGTCGCGGCCGCGGGCGGCGAAGTTGTGTAACGCCTCGATCCGCGAAGGATTGGCACGAAGTTCGAGATGAAGCTGGGTAAACTCGGAGGCTAGATCGGGATGGGTGACGCGCAGGCCGCGGCTGGCTTCGAGAATGGCTGCGTCGAGGCTCTGTCCGGCTTCGACGGCGAGCACCATGAGGTCGATGGCCGCCGGCAAGCCGCGCCGCAATTGACCAACCCGGCGGGCGGCCAGGCGTTCCAGCACGCGGTCCGGGAGCAGGTAACCGAAGCCCATCCCGGCCAATGCCGGCAGGAACAGAAGAGACCGGTCGGACTGGAGCGTCACGCCGGCCCACGCGGCGGCGGTGCCGAGCATGAGCGCCATGCCGCACTTGATTCCTAGAAAGACCGAAACCGCCGCGGGCCAGCGAAACCCGGCTGCGGAGAGCAACACCCGGGCCGCGGCTCGCTGGCTGCCTCCTCCCGGAATGGCTTCGCCGATTAACCGGAACATGTCCAGCACCGCGGCCTGAGCGGTGGGCAAATCGGGCTGGCCCAGCACGATCTGCGGGGGCGCCGATTCCACCGCCTCGGCCCGCGCGGGCCTCAGGACAAACACGTAGCCGACCGCGGCGACGGCAGTCGCCGTGAACAGAAAGAACGCGATCAACAGGCCGGGAACGCTCATATTTCAATATCCACCAGCTTGCGAATCCAAAGATGGGCAAGCACCAGGAAAGCCACGGCGGCCGCGATCAGGTTCTTGCCCCAGGGATGGTTGTAAAGAATCATCATGTAGTCCGGACTCACCATCATCATCATGATCGCGATTGCGATGGGCAAGATCGTCAGGATCAGGCCGGTTAGTTTGCCATACGCCGCCAACGCCCGGACTTCGCCGCGGAGCGACAGATTCTCGCGCATGTTCTCCGCCAGTTGCGACATCACCTCGCTCAGTTTGCCACCGGTGCGCGAGTGCAGTTGCACGGCGGAGGAGAACAGGTTCACCTCCAGCAGCGGAAGTCTGCGCCCCATGTTCTCCAGGGCTCGGCTCCAACCCATGCCGAGGTTGGCCTCGGCCGAGGTCTTGCGGATTTCCACGGCCACGGTAGGCGTTGATTCGGCCGCCACAGTCTCCATGGCTGCGGCCAGGGGATAGCCGGCGCGCAAGGCCCGGGCCAGTGAATCCAGCACATCCGGGAAGCCTTCGCGGAAGCGATCGAACCGTTTCCGGCGGAGACGCAAGACGTAGGCGTACGGCGCGAAACCAACCGCTCCGGCGACCAGCAGCGCGGTCCATGCGGGCAGGATTTTCCAGCACAGGAGAAACGCTACGGTAGCGCCCAAGAGCATGCCCAGAGTCACGCGCCCCACCGACCAATCCAGTTCAGCTTGGGCCAGCCGCGTCTTCAGAATCTCCACGAAGTCGAAGCGGGTGAGCACGCTGTCCCAGAAGTTGAGCGTGCTGAGCCGCTCGCTCCGGAACAGCGGCGAATCTTCCGCCACTGCGGCTTCGGGTCCTCCCTTGGTTTCGCCCACCGCTTCAGCGCCTTCCGCCTGGCGCTTCAGAAACGCCATCCAGGCGATGGCGACCGTGATGGTAGCCAGAAGAAAGATGACCACGAAAAAAGCGAGGATGGAGGCGATGAGCATACTAAAAACCGGTTCGAGGACCCTACGGTTTACTCGCGGAACCCGCGGGTCCGCCTGAGACACCGGCAGGAGCTAGGACAACGGCAGGGGCGCCCGCGGGCTTCTGAGCGATTTCATGGCCGGGGGTGTCGCGAACGCCGGCGGCATCGCCGCTGCTCCCCGCCGATCCGCTGGTACGCATCACCGCGTCCACGGTCATGGGAGCGCGCGTGCGGGTGGTCGCATCCAGAGGATTCCGCAGCGTCAGACGAACGCGCGCGCCGGAATCCGCCGCGGCCAGCACGTCTGCTTCGGCGGGCTTGGCCAGCAGCGTCACCACCGGAAGGGTCGCGCCCTGCGAGCTTAGCTCCGCCTGCGGCTGTACCGAGAGCACCGTCAGTTCCTCCAGCGCCGTGCGCACTTCGGCGCCGTTGGAGTCCTTCGGATGCACCACCACCTGCACGTCGACTTTGTGCCCGGCCCGCAGCAACGCCAGCACGCCGGTCGAATCGGTGACGTGAACGGACACCGCGCGCATGCCCGTGGGAATGTCCACGCCGCCGCCCGATTGAACCGTAGCCAGGTGCGAAGCCACCACCGGCTCGCCTTCGCCGATGGGATCGAAGACCGTCGTCCCCGTCACCTGATCCACCGTGCCATAGAAGCCCGAAGGCAGTTCCTCCGCCGGCCACGGAATGGTTTTCAAATCGTCGGATTGAAGCTGCGTGCCGGCCTTCAGGGCCTTGGCAGCCACAACCAGCGTCTTGCCGCTTCCGGAGTTACTGCTCAGCCGGTTGACAAACAGGCCGTAGAACACGCCCGTCGACACGATCGCGACCACCAGCGCAATTCCGAGAAGTTTCAGCAGATTGTTCTTCTTCATGGCTGCAATTTTGGGAACCTCGCTCACGAACCGATCAAGATAGACAGGCCGCGAGTTCCTCCTCTTAATTGATCGGCCTTAGCCTCGTGCGCCGATAGGGTCCTCTAAGGTGCGCACCTATCGGGGATGGGAATACACCCTAAAATGGGGGTATGGATACGCTCAAAATCGCGGACCGCGAGTTCCGCTCCCGTCTTTTGGTTGGCACCGGGAAGTACCGAAGCTTTCAGGAAATGGCGCGCTGCCACGAGGCTTCCGGCGCGGAAGTGGTTACCGTCGCGGTGCGGCGCGTGAATCTTACGGATCGCACCCAGGAGTCTCTGCTCGACTACGTCGACCGTTCCAAGTACTTTCTCTTACCCAACACGGCGGCGTGCTTTACGGCCGACGAGGCCATCCGCACGGCGCGGCTCGGCCGCGAGGCGGGCATGTCCCATTGGGTGAAGCTGGAAGTCATCGGCGACGAGCGCACTCTGTTCCCCGATAACGCCGGGCTGATCGAGGCCACGCGCACGCTGGTGAAGGAGGGCTTCGTGGTGCTGCCCTACACCACCGACGATCTGGTGAACGCGCGGCGGCTGATCGACGCCGGCGCCGCGGCGGTGATGCCTCTGGCCGCGCCCATCGGCAGCGGCTTGGGCATTCAGAACCTGACTAATCTGCGCATCCTGCGCGAGATGATCACCGAAGTGCCTCTGATCGTGGACGCGGGCGTGGGAACCGCCTCCGACGTGGCGCTCGCCATGGAACTGGGCTACGACGGAGTACTGTTGAACACGGCCATCGCCGCGGCGGAGGATTCCGTGCGCATGGCTACCGCCATGAAGCTCGGCATCGAGGCCGGCCGCCAAGCGTATCTCGCCGGCAGGATGGACAAGAAGCTGTACGCCTCGGCCAGCAGCCCGATGGCGGGCGTGGTGCGATAATACAATGGAACTGAGATTTAAATGAGCAGCGCCGCACTGGTTTCCGTGGAAGAGTACCTCCGCCGCACGGAGAAGCCGTATTGCGAATACGCCGACGGGGTCTTGCGTCCTAAACCAATGCCCACCTTGCCGCACGCGCGCATTCAATATCTTCTGATGATGCTGCTGCAACGGCAGGGCATCGAGGCTCTTCCGGAAGTGACCGTTCGTTTGAGCGACACGAAGTTTCTGATCCCTGATGTCGTTGCGGGACGGACCATGCAAAGCCCGTATCCAACCGAACCGGTGCTGCTTTGCGTGGAGATTCTTTCTCCGGAAGACCGCTTGGGAGCGATGCTGGCAAAGTGCGAACAATACCACGCCTGGGGCGTGCCCTTCTGCTGGGTGATCGATCCGGAGAAGCAAACGGCTTGGCAGTACCACTCCGGCCGCGAACCGGAGCGCGTCGAACCAGGCGGCGTACTCCAGGCCGGAGAACTGAGCGTCCGCCTGGAAGAACTCTTCTCCGAACAACCACGCTAGCGGGCCGGTTCAGGTATAAAATCAGAACATGAGCACCAAGACGCTCCTCACAGCGGATGAGCTGGAGCAGATGCCCGACGACGATTCGGTGCGAACCGAGCTCGACGAAGGGGAACTGATCTCGATGCCTCCAACCGGGTTGGACCACGGTTATTACGAGACGCGAATCGCGTCGATTCTTGACCGCCACGTCATGCAACATCGCCTCGGCCGGATTTACTCGGGCGAACCGGGATTCCGTCTCAGCACCGGCACAGTGCGGGCGCCCGATGTCGCATTCGTTCGCCAGGAACGCCTCGAAGCCCTCCACGGCAAGGGCTTCGCCAAAGGCGCCCCGGACCTTGCAGTAGAGATCTTCTCGCCGTCCGATTCCGTGCCCCAATTGATGCGCAAGGTGAAGCAGTACTTCGCGGCCGGATGTCACACGGTTTGGATTGTCTATCCGGACGCGCGTGAGATTCACGTATTGGAAGCCGCCGGAGCAGACCGCATCCTCCGGGATGACGATTTGATGGAAGCCCCGGAGCTGCTGCCGGGATTTTCCGTTCCCATAGCCGAATTCTTCGCATGACTGCCGGCCGTCCGCTGTGCTATCCTGACAGAGCAGTAAAAATCCCAGGACATCCCAAGAGCCATGCCGAAGTTAAAGACCCATAAAGGTGCGTCCAAGCGGTTCAAGAAGACCGGGACCGGCAAGATCAAGCGCCATCACGCGTTCGCGCGCCATATCCTGACCTCTAAGTCTCGCTCGCGGAAGCGCAAGCTGGGCCAGGGCGTGATGGCCGACGCAGCCAACAGTCCGGAAATCCATCGGATGCTTCCGTACTAAGCTTCCGTACGAAACGCGCGCCCGCAGGTTGGGTCGCGCCTCGGTGGACAGTGCGCCGCACGTGCCTGATTCGCCGTCATTGAAATTCCCAAAGGAGAAAAAACGTGCCGAGAGTAAAGCGTGGAAGTAAGCGCCGCAATAGCCGGCGCAAGACCCTGACCCTTGCCAAGGGGTTTTTCCTTACCAAGAGCAAACTGTACCGGTCGGCGCAGGAGGCGGTGGAGAAATCGCTGCGCTACGGCTACGTAGGCCGGCGCCTGAAGAAGCGCGACTTCCGCAGCCTGTGGATCGTACGCATCGGAGCCGCGTGCCGCGCCGCCGATATTTCCTACAGCCGCTTTATGAACGGGTTGAAGAAGGCCGGCGTCGAGCTGGACCGCAAGATCCTGGCGGATCTGGCCTATAGCGATGCCGCCGCGTTCAATGCGCTGGTCGCGCAGGCCAAAAACGCCCAAGCCCAGGAAACTCAAGCAACGCCTGCTCCCGAAAAGGCATAATAGTTTGTAATTATGGAAGCCGCCGCTCAAGCTCCCGTGCCCGACGACGATCCTTTGGCCAGCCTCGAAGAACGCATTCGCCGCGCTGTTGACCTGGTAGCCGCCCTGCGGGCCGAACGCGACGCGGCTGTGGCGGAGATGGAAGCCGCGCGCAATGCCGCCGGCTCGGCTCTGACCGATTCCCAGAAGAACCGCCAGGAGCTGGAGTCGCTGCGCAGCGAACGCAAACAGGTGCGGACCAGGATCGAAAAGCTGTTAGGACAAATGGACCTGCTGTAAACTAGGGAGGCACTCCCATGAAGACGGTGCGCGTGACCATCTTTCACCAGCAGTATTCGGTGAGCGCAGCCGACGACTCCGGCGAGATCGAGCAACTGGCGCAGGAGGTGGACGAACTGATGGTCTCCATCGCCCAGCGCGCCGGCAACGTGGATGCGACGCGCGTCGCGGTTCTGACCAGCCTGCACCTGGCCGACCGCCTGCGCACGATCGAGCGTGAGTTGCAGGATCTCAAAACCCGCGTGGGCGAAAAATCCCGCCAGTTTTCCCTGCTGCTGGACAAGGCCATTGAATGACCACCGTGTCCGCCGGCGTCCGAAGCGAGAAAACCATCTTCGGCCATCCGGCCGGCCTGTTCCTGCTGTTCTTCACCGAGATGTGGGAGCGCTTTTCCTACTATGGAATGGCCTCTATTCTGGTGCTTTACATGGCCGGCGACGCCCAGCACCCGGAGTCTTCGCTGATCATGAGAGCCCAGACGGGCGCGGTTCACGTGCTCGGGTTCGCGGGCCTGCAACATGCGATCGAAGCGGTGTATGGGCCCTTCAACATCCAGGCGCTTTCGTCGGAGATCTTCGGGTTATACACGGCGTTCGTCTATTTGACTCCGCTGTTCGGCGGAATGCTGGCGGACAGGATTTTGGGGCAGCGCAAAAGCGTGATTATCGGCGGGGTGCTGATGGCGATCGGACAGTTTACGCTGACCTCGGAGGCGCTGTTCCTGCCCGGGTTGATCATTCTGATTCTGGGCAATGGCTGCTTCAAGCCCAATATCTCAACGCAAGTGGGCGGGCTGTACCCCAAGGGCGACCCGCGCCTGGACCGCGCTTACACGATCTTTTACGCCGGAATCAACGTCGGCGCGTTTTTTTCGCCGCTGATCTGCGGAACGCTCGGACAGAAATATGGATGGCACTATGGCTTCCTCGCGGCGGGAGTGGGGATGACGCTGGGGCTCATGCTGTATCTGTGGGGACAGCGTTTTCTGGCGCCGGACCAGTTGACGAGCGCGAAAACAACACAAACGGAGAAGGCTCCCATCACCGGCCCGCAGCGGAAGGCAATCCTCGGCCTCATCGTGCTGTGCATTTTTGTAATTGTGTTCTGGGCAGTGTACGCGCAGGCCTTCAATACGCTGCAACTGTTCGCCGACAGAAACGCGGACTGGCACATCTTTGGATGGGAGGCGCCGTCCACCTGGTATCAGGCTGTGAATCCGATGTGCATCTTCATCCTCACGCCGCTGCTGAATCTGCTATGGGCGTGGCAGGCCAGACGCCGGAAGGAACCCCCTAGCGTAACCAAGATGGCGATCGGATGCACCATCCTGGGCCTGTCCTTCGTTCCGCTGATCTTTATCTCCCGCGGTTTGACCGACGCGGGACGCATCAGCTTCTTGTGGCTGGTGGGGGCTCAGTTTGTGTACACGGTCGGCGAGATGTACCTCTCGCCAATCGGCCTCTCTCTGGTGGTGAAGATCTCGCCCCCGCGCATTGTCAGCATGCTGATGGGCGTTTGGTTCATATCGATTTTCGCCGGAAATTATCTGGGCGGGCACCTTGGCACATATTACGGCAAGATGTCGCATCCGGCCTTCTTTGTGATGCTGCTGGTGCTGGCGACGGGAGCGGGGCTGGCCATTTTCGCGCTCCAGCGGCCGCTCAAGAACGCGGTCGGGCACGACACCTAAAACATCTATGAGCGAACAGAACGTAGGATTCATCGGCGTCGGAAGAATGGGCGCCCGCATGGCGCGCCGATTGATCGACGCAGGCTACCGGCTGACGATTTGCGACACGGACGCGACGGCGGTCGGGACCCTGGTTGAGGCGGGAGCGCACGCCGCGGAATCGCCGGCAGCCGTGGCCTCGGCCGCGGAGATCGTGCTCGCGAGCCTGCCTACTCCGCCTGTGGTCGAAGCCGTCGCGCTGGGGCCGGACGGCGTCGCGGAAGGAAGCCGCGTGAAGATCTTCGTGGACATGTCCACCACCGGCGCGACGTATGCCAAGCGCATCGCCGCGGGCCTGGCCGCCAAGAACATTACAGCAATGGACGGTCCCGTAAGCGGCGGCCTGGCGGGTGCGGCCAATGGGACGCTGGCGGTGATGGTCTCCGGTCCTGAAGCGGCGTTCGCCCAAGTGAAGCCGGTGTTCGAGCACCTGGGAAAGATCTTCTACGTCGGCACGCAGCCGGGCCAGGGCCAAACCATGAAGCTGCTGAATAATCTGTTGTCGGCCACGGCCATGGCGATCTCTTCGGAAGCCGTGGTGATGGGCGTGAAAGCGGGGCTCGACCCGGCTCAGGTAATCGACGTCATCAACGCCGGCACCGGCCGCAACAGCGCCACCGTGGACAAATTTCCGAAATACGTTTTGCCGCGGACGTTCAATCTCGGCTTCGCCCTGTCGCTGCTGAACAAGGACATTCGCATGTGCCTGGACGAGGCCGGCGCGCTGGGCGTGCCCATGGTGGTGGGAAGCGCGGTGCGGCAACTGTTATCGATCTCGGCGGCTTCCGAGGGACCGGACGCGGATATGACCGACATCGCCAAGACCGTGGAGCGATGGGCTGGAGTGACTGTCGAATCCCAGCCTGTCAAAGCAAAGTAAGAGGAGAATACGTGGACAAAGAAATGTTTGAGAAGGGCCTGAAGATCCGGCGAGCCGTGCTGGGAGCCGAATACGTGGACAAAGCCATCGCCACGGCCAACGATTTCAACCGCCCGCTTCAGGAGCTGGTGACGCAGTATTGCTGGGGCGAGGTCTGGGGGCGTCCCGGCCTCGACCGCAAGACCCGCAGCCTGCTGAATCTGGCGATGATTAGCGCGCTCAACCGGCCGCACGAGGTCAAGATGCACATCAAGGGCGCCCTCAACAACGGCGTGACCAAGGATGAGATCAAGGAAGTGTTTCTCCAGGTCGCCATCTACTGCGGCGTGCCGGCGGCTGTAGACAGCTTCCGCCTCGCCAAGGAAGTCTTTGAGGAGCTGGGAGTCTAACGCGGGATTTCTGACGGATGAGGCTTGCCTCCGCGTTCGCACTCTTCGCGATCTTTGCATTCGTCCTGTATGGATGGGGCTGGGCGGCGCGGCGGTTTTTATGCAAGGAGTCGGGGGCGGCGCCGCGAAGCTGGCCCGCGACGGCGGCCTCGGGGATGGCGGCGGTGGTCTTCCTCGGGGGCATTCTCAATCTGGCAAGGCTGGCCTACCCTTGGGCGCTGGCCTGCGTGGCAATCACGGGCGTGGCTCTGGGAATCAGGGCCGTCGCGGCCGGAGATCGTCCCCGCTCTTCGCTGGCGGAGCTGATTCCAGCCCTGGCCGTGTTGAGCTTCGTCGTGCTCACGCAACTCCCCCCTGCCGCATACAATTTCCACGACGATTACCAGAAGTACTTCGTCCATCCGGTGCGCATGCTCGAAACCGGCAGCGTGTTCGGAAGCACTCTGAACGATATCGGATTCGACACCATCGGTGGGCAGGCGTTTCTCGACGGCTTCGTGGTGGCGTTCTTCCCAATCCGCTATATCAACGGCCTGGGCGCAGCCTTAGCGCTATTTCTGTGCATGATGCTGGCGAGCCAATTCACCCGAGGCCGTCGCGAGCTGATGCCCTTGACGATCGTCTGCGCGCTCAGCGTGGTCTTTATCAATCCGCAATATGTGAACATCTCGGCCCTATACACCGGCAGCCTTCTGATGATGGCCGTAATCGAGGAAGAGGGATCGAGCCCGGCTGTGACCGGACTGCTCTACGCCGCGCTGCTGGCGCTGAAGAGCACGTTCGGTTTATTCGTCGTCCTGCATCTTGCCGCGACGCCGTTTATTCGCGGATGGAAGCGGACCGGCCGCGCGGCTCTGGCCTGCGCCCTGTTCTTCTCGCCGTGGATTCTGCTGCACGCCCCGCACTATGCGGCCATTCTGCATCCGAGCGCGCCAGTTGCCGAAAACGGAGTCCGGGAACAGGAAACCTTCGACATGTTCTCGACCGAAGCCCTGGATTACGGCTCAACTCCTGCGAACTACACAGGCCTGATGCTCGCCATCGGCTTGAGCGGGCTGATGATCGCCTGGTCAAAACGCAAAGTAGACACGACCGCGGCTTCCTGCTTCGCCGCGCTAGCCGCCTATTTCATCATGATTTACGTCTCCGGCCCGAGGAACGCCGGCTACGCGCAGGCGGTCCGCTACTTCGCGCCGTTCGCCATTGGAGCGGCGCCGGCGGCATTCGGGTCTGTCGGCCTGGCGTTCTTCGACGCCGCCAAACCGTCCGCACGCCACAACTGGAAGCAATTTTTGCGGCTCGGCCTCCCGCTCCTCGTGGCCGCGGTTCCCGTGCTGGCCTTTGCTCCTTCTCTGCGGGATCGAGTGAAGCAAGCGCTCGACTCGGGGTCGGTGCTGGCGTTCTCCTGGCTCGCGCCTCGGCCCGATTACCTGGAGTACAACTGGCAAGTGCTCTACGGCGACATGCGCCGGAGAGTCGCCACGGCGCAAGCCGCGGTTCCAGCCGGTGAAACCGCGGTGGTATGGATCAACACGCCGTTCTATCTCGATTTCAAGCGCAATCGCATTGCGGACGTGGAACCGGGCGCGGGCTTGATTACACCTTGGTCGAAGGTTCCCGGGGCTCATTACTTCATCTGGGAATACGCTGGCTACGCCAACATGGACCCGGACGATTATCGTGACGAGATGGCGGAGGGTCCGGACATGATGCGGCGAGTCGGAGCCGCGCGCCTGAACATGACCGAGAAGCTGAATGCCCTGATGCAGCGCGGGCAAAAACTCTACGACGACGGCGCGATCGCGGTCTTCCGCGAATGACCACCGGCTACTTCCGGGCTTACCTCTGTGCCGCGCAGCTAAAATTCTCGGCCGCGTCAATGCTGCCAGAACCTTTGTAGACGGCCACCGTAGGATACATGCAAATCGGACGCGTGCGCGTGGTCTTGCCGCCTTCGATGTGCGAGCCGGTCAGCATCTCTGGCGCCTTGCCCTTCTCTACCCAGTCCACCGCCGCCGCGAGCCAATCCACGTTGCCGCATCCGGGGCCGCCTTGGCAATGGAACATGCCCGGAACGGGGAAGAAGCGGTAGAAGTCCTTGGTCTCCTTCTCGCCCATGGTCTTCATGGCCGCCTCGTAATAATTCACCGACATTTTCGCGCTGACGCCAGGATCTGCCCAGCCGTGATAGTGGACGATTTTTCCGCCGCGCATCTTGACCGCAGTCAGATCCGGAATGGTCGCGTCGATGCGCAGCGCGACGCCGCTCATGCGCTGCGGATCGGTGTCGAAGTTATAGCTGTGGTAATCCCAGCTCGGGCCCGGCGCGGGATCGAAGGCCATGTACTGCATGAAGCTATTCGCGATACCGAAGCTGTTCGCGAGCGACCCGTCCCAGCCGCTGCGGGGCTGCCCACCCCCGCGTCCTCCCGCCAAGGCAAACGCTTCGCCCCCCGGAGGCAGGCCCGGAAAAAGCTGCCTGCCCTTGGAATCGCGAGGCCCGTCGTAGACCTTCTTGAGCGCGGCGATCTGCGCCGCTGTAAAACAATCCGCCCTATCCTCTTCGGAACTTGCCCGCACAACGGAGCCTGACGGCCCTGTGCGGGCGTCGTTCCCGGAACAGTGCGCCAGATCCTTCGCCGGATCGAAATCGCATTTGAGCGGATTCTCGATCAGCCCGTCCTTCAAGCCGTCGAGCGCGTCGCACTTGTCGTAGACTCCCTTGGCCAGCGCGGGCAACTTCTCGGCAGTGATCTTGCCCGGCCCATCGCCGATGGCTTGATAATTCCAGATCGCCTTCATTTGCAGGCCGCTCAGGAACAGCACTGGCGCGCCGATCACGTAGCCGTCGAAATCCTCCGGGTAGCGTTGCGCTTCCATCAAGCCCTGCCGGCCGCCGGTGGAGCAGCCGACCCAGTACGAATAACGCGGATCGGCGCCGTAGTAAGCGCGGATGACTTTCTTGGCCAGCAGGACGGTCTCATGCACCGCCAGATAGCCGTGATCGATCACCTTGCGCGCGGCGTTGGGATTGTTGGGGCCGGGATAGGCGAAGCTGGCTTGTGGCTCTTTGCGATCATCGTGGCCGGTGTCGGTCGAGGTGGCGGCGTAGCCCTCGCGCACCGCTCCGTCCACGTTGGTGATGGTCCCTGCCCAGCCTCCGTTGCCGTCCATCTGGAAGCGATTGTTCCAATCGGTTGGCAGCTTCAGAACGAACTTGGCCTCCGGCCAAATGACGCCGCGAATATCGCAGTGCTCCCGCAGATTGGCAGTCGCGGCCACCAGCTTCGCGGATTCGATCTTGACATCGGCGCCGAACGGCATCGCGGCCAGCTCATCGCATTTCTTGACAGGGGCGGCGAACGCGCAAGCGGAAATCAGCGTGAAAACCGACAGAGTTCTTAGTTTTGCCATTTAGGCTCTCCCTCTTCATGCTTTCAGTCATGATATCCCTTCTGGTATTCTCTGAGCGTGCTGGCTTCTTCTCCGCCCATACCGGGCCGACTCTCCGGATTAAAACCGACCGCCGTGAACGCGATCCTCGCCGAGGTGCGCGAGCACCAAAGCCAAGCCGGAGCCAAACCTCTCATCTCGCTGATGCGCGGCGAGCCCGATCTGAAGACGCCCCCGCACATCGTCGAGGCCTGTACCCGAGCCTTGCGCGATGGCCGCACTGCTTACCCCGATAACCGAGGCGAGAAGCCGCTTCGCGAGGCCGTGGCCTTGAAGCTGCATCGCGACAACGGCCTTCGCTTCGACCCAGCCACCGAAGTGCTCGCGACCACCGGCGCCACCTTCGGTATTTATGCCGCGTTGATGGCGCTGATCGACGAGGGCAATGAAGTTTTGCTTCCCGATCCGATCTACGATGCCTATCAATCGCCGATCCGCCTCGCCGGAGGCCGCATCAAGTCCGTTGCCGCTCGCATCTCAGGTGGGCAAAGCTCGGGCGGGCGCTTTACGATCGACGAAGACGCTCTGGAAGCCGCGTGGTCGCCGGCAGCGCGCGCGCTCATCCTGAACACGCCCTGGAATCCGGTGGGCACCGTGCTCGATCGCGAGGAATTGGCGGCGGTCGCGCGCTTCTGCAAGCGGCGCAACGTGGCCTTGATCAGCGACGAAATCTATGAGGCGATCACCTACGGCGGCCACCGCCATCTCTCGCCGCTGGCCATCGCACCGGCCTTGCGCGAGCGTTCCATTCTCGTCAACAGCCTGTCGAAGACCTACGCGATGACCGGATGGCGCGTCGGATATTGCGCTGGTCCTGCTCCTTTGATCCAGGCCATGTATCTGGTGCTGGCGCAATCCAGCCGCGGTCCCGCGACGTTCATTCAGGACGCGGCGGAGGCGGCTCTCTCGGGTCCCCAGGATTGCGTCACGGAAATGCGTGAGGAATATTCCCAACGCCGAGAGCAAGTTCTGGCGCGGCTCGCCGGAATTCCGAAAGTGGCCATGCTACCGCCCGAGGGCGGCTTCTTCGCCATGGCCGACGTGCGCGGATTGCATCTGCCTTCCAACGAAATTCGCCAGCGCCTGATGCGCGATCATGGCGTGGTGGTGGTGCATGGCGCGGCGTACGGACCCGGCGGCGAAGGGACGCTCCGCGTCTCTTTCGCGAGCGGAGGGGAAACGTTGACTCGCGGATTGGATCGGCTGAACGAAGGCTTGCGGGCGTGCCTGTAGTCAACGCGGCCGCCCTGAAAGCCGAACTCGACCGCAACATCTCCGGCGAGGTCCGCTTCGACGCCATCTCGCGCGCGCTCTACTCCACCGACGCGAGCGTGTATCAAATCAAGCCCATCGGCGTGGCGATTCCCAAGACCCGCCACGACATCGTTCGTATCGTCGAAATCTGCCGCCGCTTCGGTTGTCCCATCACCATGCGCGGAGGAGGAACCTCGCAAGCCGGGCAAGCCATCGGCGAGGGTTTGCAGGTCGATACTTCGAAGTATTACAACCGCGTGCTGGAAGTGAACGCGGAGGATCGCTGGGCGCGCGTCGAGCCGGGCATTGTCTTGGATGAGCTGAACGCGCAGCTCGCTCGCCTGCGCCTGCGCTTCGCGCCCGATATCTCCACCGCCAGCCGCGCCACCATCGGCGGCATGATGGCCAACAATTCCTCCGGCGCGCGCAGCGTGATCTACGGCAAGACCATCGATCATGTGCTGGAGCAGACCGTGGTCCTGTCAGACGGCAGCGTCGCCGAATTTCGCGAAACGCCGCGCGCGAATGTCCCCACGGGAAATTCCCTCGAAGCCTCGCTGTATTCCACCGTGCTGCGGCTGGCCACCCAGCATGCTTCCGAAATCGACCGGCGTTATCCCAAAGTCCTGCGGCGGGTCGGCGGCTATAACCTCGACGAGTTCACCGATCCGGCCAAGCTTGTGAATCTGTCCAAGCTCATGGTGGGTTCCGAAGGAACGCTGGGCGTGGTACTGGAAGCCAAGTTGAAACTGGTTCCCCTGCCGAAGGCCAAGGCTGTGATGGTGATTTCGTTCGCGAGTCTTCTGGAATCGCTATCGTCGGCGCCGGTGATCTTGCGGCACAACCCTTCGGCGATCGAGGTGATGGACAAATCGATCCTCGATCACACCCGCCAAAACGAGAATCTGAACAACATTCGAAACGAGTTCATCGACGGCGATCCGGCGGCGATCCTGTGTGTCGAATTCTACGGCGACCGCGCCGAGGATCTCCCGCCCCGCCTCCAGGCCCTCGAAGCCGATCTCCGCGCTCACGGACTGGGTGAACGCTATCGCACCGAAACCACGCCGGCGCAAGCCCACATCTGGAGCCTGCGCGAAGCCGCGCTGGGCCTCTCCATGGCCATGAAGGACGACGCGAAGTCGATCTCATTCGTCGAAGACACCGCGGTTGCGCCGGAGCGTTTAAGCGAGTTCATCGGCCGATTCCTCGACATGCTTCGCGGATACGGGACCACGGCCGGCGTCTACGCTCACGCATCGGTCGGTTGTCTGCACGTGCGCCCGGTGATAAATCTGAAAACCGAAGAAGGGGTGCGCAAGTTTGAGGGCATCGCCAACGATGTGGCCAAGCTGGTTCTGGAATTCGGCGGCGCGCTTTCCGGCGAGCACGGCGACGGCCTGGTGCGCAGCCCCTTCATGCGGCAGATGTTCGGCGAAACGCTGTATGCAGCCTTCCGCGAGCTCAAACGAACCGCCGATCCGCTGGGCATCTTCAATCCGGGCAAGATCGTGGACGCACCGCCTCTGACCGCGAATCTGCGCTATGGCGTGAAGTACGCGGCCCCATCCCCTCCGTCGCATTTCGATTTCGTCTCGTTCGGCGGCTTCTCCGGCGCGGTAGAGATGTGCAGCGGTGTAGGCGCGTGCCGCAAGAAGCTCGCCGGCACCATGTGTCCGTCCTACATGGCCACGCGCGAGGAGGCGCATTCGACGCGAGGCCGCGCCAACGTCCTGCGTCTGGCGATGAGCGGACAGCTTGGCGATGCCGGCCTCGCGGACAAAGGCGTCTTCGATGTCCTGGACCTTTGCCTCGAATGCCGCGCGTGCAAATCGGAGTGTCCCGTGGGCGTCGATATGGCCGCTTTCAAGAGCGAGTTTCTGGCCGGATACTGGGAGCGGCACGGCACGCCGCTGCGCACCAAACTCCTCGGCCACATCGCCGAGCTGTCGGTGTGGGGCAGCCGTTTCGCGCCCGTCTCCAACTGGGCTGCGTTGCCGGCTCGATTCTTTCTGAAGCGTTCGCCGCCGCAGTGGAAGCACCGGACATTTGAACAATGGTGCGAGCGATGGTGGAAGCAACGGTCTCACACACAATCCGAGCGCGCCTGCTCCCTATTCAACGACACGTTTCTCAATCACTATCACCCTGAAATCGGCGTCGCCGCGGTCGAGGTGCTGGAACGCGCCGGCTTCGGCGTCAGCGTCGTCAAGCCCGGCTGTTGCGGACGGCCTTTGATCTCGCAAGGCCTGCTCGCGGAGGCGCGTGGGAACGCCGCCCGGCTCGTGGAAGCGCTGTACCCGATAGCGCAAGAAGGTAAGAAGATCCTGTTCCTGGAGCCGAGCTGTCTCTCCGCCGTCAAGGAAGACGTGCCATCGCTGCTGCGCGGCGAACAGCAAGCCCGCGCGAGAGCGGTGGCGTCGGCCTGCGTCTTGTTCGAAGAGTTCGCCGCGCAGCTCGATCTGCCCTTGCGCCCTGGGCCTTCGAAGATCCTGGTGCACGGGCACTGTCATCAGAAGTCGATGGGGTTGCTGCCGGCCACCATGAAACTCCTGGCGCGCGTTCCCGGAGCGTCGGTAACCGATCTCGACGCCGGCTGCTGCGGCATGGCCGGATCGTTCGGCTATAGCCGCGGGCATTACGATGTCTCGGTGGCCATCGCCAACCGCAAGCTGCTTCCGGCAGTGAGAGAGATGAAGCCCGGCGAGGTGCTGGTCGCGCCCGGAACCTCCTGCCGGCAGCAGGTCAAGGACCTGGGCGGCAAGATCGCCCTCCATCCGGCGCAACTTGTTCGCGATCTTCTTACCAGCTTGTGAGGGATGTTCTAAAATGATAAGCACCATGAAACGTTTCTTCAGCCTGCTGCTCCTCGCAGTACCGGCTCTGGCCGGATCCGTCCGCATTTATCAGACCAACAGCGCCGGCGACCACGTCGATGTGATCGACCCGATCACCAACACAGTCGTCCTGAAGGTGGAAGGGATTGAGGTCCCGCATGGCGTCGGCTTCTCGCCCGATGGAACTCGCGCCTACATCACCTGCGAATCCGAAAGCACCTTGTGGGCCACCGACACCAAGACCGGCAAGCTGATTGCCAAGGCCAAGCTCAGCGGCCATCCCAACAATCTGTCCGTTTCGAGCGATGGCAAGTACGTGTTTGTTGGGATCGCGGTGGCGCCCGGCGCGGTGGACGTGATCGACACAGCTTCAATGAACCTCGCCAAGAGCATCCCGGTGAAAGGCGCCGTGCACAACACTTACGTGACGCCGGACGGCAAGTTCGTGATCGCGGGGTCGATCGCCGGAAGGATGATCACGGTTATTGATGAAAAGACGCTGGCGGTGGCGTGGGAACTGCCCATGGATCAGGGCGTGCGGCCGATGGCGTTCGAAAAGGCGGTCGACGGCTCCACCAGCCGCATCTTCGCGCAGCTTTCGAATCTTCACGGATTCGATGTGGTGGATTTCAAGACGCACAAGGTCGCACAGCGCGTTATTCTGCCCGATCAGCCGGTGAACGGCAAGGCGGAATCGGGAGCGCCGTCGCACGGGATCGCCGTCTCGCCCGACGGCAAGACGCTGTGGGTGAACAGCTCCATCGCCAGCGGCATTTTTGAATACTCGCTGCCCGATCTGAAGGTGCTGGGCTTTGTGAAGACCGACCGCGTCCCGGATTGGGTGACCTTCACGCCCGACGGCAAGACCGTCTACGTAGCCAATTCAGCCGTGAATACGGTCTCGGCCGTCGACGTGGCCTCGCGCAAGGAGATCGCCCGGATTCCGGTCGGCGAAGTGCCCAAGCGCAACGGCACCGTGGTGGTTCCGTAGGGTTCGATTTTGGACGAGAATGAAGTTGATGCCCCGGCCCGCGCAAAGCGGCGCCAGAACGTGATAGCGTAGGCCCATCAACGAGGAAGCTTAGAGATGAAAACGGCTGCAACCGCCCTCCTGGGACTCGCGCTCAGTGCTAACTGTTGGGCGAAAGACAACAAGCCTGTCTGGAACACGGGGAAGGTTCTCGACTCCGCGATGTCACGCACCTACGTGACAACCGGGGCGAGTACGCAATCCTCCGCAACAACCACCGGCACTGCCATGGCGGTCTCCAGCGGACCAACGACAACCGCCTCCGGGGTCGCTACAACCAACCAGACAGCGACTACTACGGTGCATCATGCGGTAATTCAAGACACCCAGTTGCTCATCGTCGGCCTTCCGTATGAATACGTGATTGATGATCCCGTCCTCAAGAGCGTAGGGAATCCCGTTCATGGATCGCTTGGGCGCGCCATCGCAAATCGTGGTCACGGTTGCCGGTTCGTCATCGGCGAGGATGCTCTCTATTGGCAAGAAGGCCCGAAGCTGCACGTCCTTGACGCGGATGGAAAACAGTGCAAGCTTGACATCGTTCGGCAAACGCGCATCAACAAGCCATGAGCGCACAGCACGGCAGTGATTCCGCAACTCATTTCTTGGGGTGCTTCTTGATTTCTTCCAGCCGATAGGAGTCGCCCACAATCTTGAAGTAAAAGCGCCAGGAATAGTTCACACGAGCTTGCCAGAGGTCACGGGCTTCGTCGTATTTTTTCGCGTGAAGTGAGGGATGATGCAAGTTCTGGACCAGCAACGCCGACTGTTTGTCAAAGGCTTCCTGGACGGCTTTCGGCGCTTTGAAATAGCTCCGCAGGAAATGCTTCGAGTAGTCCAGAATCATTTAGCCGAGCGTTTATTTTTCTTTTTGCGACGCTTGGCCGCTTCCGCGTGCAGAGAAGCAATAAAGGCCTCGTGAGTCTTAAACGGGCCATACGAGCGGCCTTCCTCGTAATCCCTCTCGCTCGCCGCGATGCCATGATCGATAGCGCGGCGCTCGGCCGGCGTATACTCGTCATCCGTCGCCGCCGGCAGTTTTGGAAGGATGGTGATGACGCCATCGGACGCCTTGACCTCAAGTTCTTGGCCGCTCTTAAAGCCAGCACGACGCAGAGCGGCCAGAGGAACGACAACGGGTGCTCTGTTTTTGACAGCGACGGTCATAGTGGTGGATGCTTTTCACCTTTACGATAGCAGGCGGCTACGACAGCAGGCGACGCGCCCTATTTCCCCGCCGCACCCAAGCGGCGATGATCTTCCAATCCGGGTCGTCCTTGGACTTGAACTGATGTCCTCCGCCGTGGAAATCGTCGCCGCCGGCATCGGGCGTTAGAGAATACGGCTCTTCGCAAACAATCTGTCCGTTTCGAGCGATGGCAAGTACGTGTTTGTGGGGATCGCGGTGGCGCCCGGCGCGGTGGACGTGATCGACACAGCTTCAATGAACCTCGCCAAGAGCATCCCGGTGAAAGGCGCCGTGCACAACACCTACGTGACGCTGGACGGCAAGTTCGTGATCGCCGGGTCGATCGCCGGAAGGATGATCACGGTTATTGATGAAAAGACGCTGGCGGTGGCGTGGGAACTGCCCATGGATCAGGGGGTGCGGCCGATGGCGATGGATAAGGCCGCCGACGGCTCCACCAGCCACATCTTCGTGCAACTTTCCAATCTCCACGGATTCGATGTGGTGGATTTCAAGACGCACAAGGTCGCACAGCGCGTTATTCTGCCCGATCAGCCGGTGAACGGCAAGGCGGAATCGGGAGCGCCGTCGCACGGGATCGCCGTCTCGCCCGACGGCAAGACGCTGTGGGTGAACAACTCCATCGCCAGCGGTATTTTTGAATACTCGCTGCCCGATCTGAAGGTGCTGGGCTTTGTAAAGACCGACCGCGTCCCGGACTGGGTGACCTTCACTCCCGACGGCAAGACCGTCTACGTGGCCAATTCCGCCGTGAATACGGTCTCGGCCGTCAACGTGGCCTCGCGCAAGGAGATCGCCCGGATTCCGGTGGGCGAAGTCCCCAAGCGCAACGGAACCGTCGTGATTCCATAGCCGAATTTTTCTGTTGACTTTTCCTCCACTCTTGACTAAGTTATTAGTCAGCGTTGTCATCGCCCCATGTTTGGCACCTTACACAAGCTTGCATTCGCACTCCTGCTGCTCGGCACGCCTGGCTGCCTTTGGTCGCAACAGGATCGAATCACCGCTCCGATTGATTCGGCGCGGATCGTGCGGCTGAACGGAAATCTGCGGCCGGCCATGTTGCGCCGGAACGACGGGGGGCCGGTAAACGCGGCCTTCCCGATTCCGGCAATGACCCTGCTTCTGAAACCGTCGGCCGGCCAGCAGGCGGACTTGCGCCAACTACTCGATGATCAGCAGAATCCGGCTTCGCCGCTGTACCATCGCTGGCTGACTCCGGAACAGTTCGCGGACCGGTTCGGCCTCAGCGGAGGCGATATAGCGGCGGCGGCGGATTGGTTGCGGTCCCAGGGATTCGCGGTGGGCCAAGTGGCGCGCAGCCGTCGCTGGATTGTTTTCAGCGGAACTTCGGGTCAGGTGGAAGACGCGTTTCGCACTGAAATTCACGGCTATCGCCTGGAAGGCAAGGACCACTACGCGAATGCGGCGGAGCCTTTCATTCCTGAAGCGCTGGCGGAGGTCGTGTTAGGGGTGGACGGGTTGGACGATTTCTTGCCGGAGACGGTTCAGCCCGAGCTGACAGCCGGATCTGTTCACACCCTCGCGCCGGACGACTTGGCGAAGATATACGACATCACGCCCGTGTACCAATCCGGTATCGACGGCGCCGGCCAGAAGATCGCGGTCATGGGCACGTCTCAGTTCCCCGCGGCCGCCCTGGCCGACGTGGCGCAGTTCCGATCTGAGTTCAAATTGCCTCCAAACGTCCCGCAGGTGGTACTCGATACCGACTATCCCGACCCCGGCGTGAACCCGAACTCCATCAACGAAGCTCATCTGGACATCGAGTGGGCCGGCGCCGTCGCACGCAAGGCGACGATTGTCTTTGTCTATTCGGGCACGTTTCTTCACGCAGTGCAATATACGGTGGACAATAATCTGGCGCCTGTAATCACGATGAGCGCCAACACCGGTTGTGAAGCTGCCAATACACCGGCAAACATGACCTTCTACCAGGCCCTGGCACAGCAGGGGAATGCGCAAGGCATCACCTGGGTGAACTCGGGCAGCGACGCGGGACCGGCCTCCTGCGATCCGAATGGCGCTCCGCTGGCAGTCGGCGGCCTAGGCTTGCGTTTCCCGGCGAGCATTCCTGAAGTGACCGCAGTGGGCGGCGCCGAATTCAATGAGCAGGGCGGCACGTATTGGAGCACGGGTAATTCAGCCACCTTCGCTTCGGCGCTCTCATACATCCCGGAAATGGTCTGGAACGACGCTCTGGCGCTCGGTGCGCTTTGGGCCGGAGGAGGCGGAACCAGCATTTACTTCCCGAAGCCTGCATGGCAAGCCGGTCCCGGGGTTCCGAACGACAACGCGCGGGATTTGCCGGATGTCGCCCTGGCCGCGTCCTTCAACCACGACGGCTATTACGTGATCCGAAACGGCGTGAATGTCACAACCGGCGGAACGTCCGCGTCGGCACCGGTGTTTGCCGGAATCCTTACCTTGTTGAACCAATATTTGGTGAGCCACGGAATGCAGTCCCAGCCCGGACTCGGCAACGTCAACCCTGCGCTGTACCGATTGGCCGCCGCCACGAACGGCGTCTTCCACGACATTACCGTGGGAAACAATATAGTCCCTTGTGCGCCGGGAACGCTGGATTGTCCGAATGGAAGCATGGGTTTCAATGCCGGTCCGGGCTACGACTTGGCATCCGGGCTGGGCTCGGTGGATGTCGCCGCGCTTCTGAATCAATGGAACAGCGGGGCTGCCGCTAACTCGGCGGTGGTGGTGTCGGTAAACCCGAATCCGGTTTACCAGCAGGCGCCGGATGCCCAGGGGAATCGTTGGATCACGAAGATTACTCTCACCGAGGAAGCCGGTATCGGCACCACCCTGACGGGTTTTACGATCAACGGTGCAAGCAGCGATGTTGTGGCCGCCTTTGGCGGCGCGGCAATTCCGGCACTGGGGTCCCTGACAGCTACTGTCAAGTTCGCGAACATGAGTGTGCCGGCCGTGGTGGTGTTCGGATTCACCGGCCTGGATGCCTCCGGGCAAGCATGGTCCCAGCAGGTTTCGATCCCGTTCGAGCAGGCCAGCAAGTTCCTATCGATTGGCGGCGTGGCGAACGCCGCATCCTACCAACAGGTATTTGCTCCCGGCATGTTGTTGTACGTCGCCGGTTCCCAACTCAGTCCGGCAGTGCAAGTCGCGAATTCCGTTCCGTTTCTGGAGTTCATGGGAGATGTCTCCGCCACCATCGATGGCCTGGCTGCTCCTCTGTACTACGTGTCGCCCGGACAACTGGATATCCAGATTCCCTATGAGATTCCGCCGGGCCAGGCGACTCTGATTGTGATGAGCCTGGGGCAGATTGCCTTCTTCCAATTCACGGTGGGCCCCGCGGCGCCGGGGATTTTTATGGCCCAGGACGGCTCCTTGGTGCCTGTTGCGAGCGGATCGCCAGGCGACACTTTATCTCTCTTCATCACCGGACAGGGAGCCGTATCTCCGTCGGTGGCCACTGGCGCGGCGCCTTCCGCCGGCACTCCGCTTTCGCAACTGCCGGCGCCGATTCTTCCCGTTAACGTCTCCGTCGGCGGGATGCCGGCGCCCCTCGCATTTGTGGGCATCCCGCCAGGGCTGGTGGGAGTCACCCAGATTAATTTCCAGATACCGCCGGATGCTCCCCTGGGTTCGCAACCAGTGGTGGTGACCGTCGGCAACGTGGCCAGCGCTCCGGTGACGCTTACGGTGACTAATTAGGCCGTTAAGTTAGTTCCATGACGCGCGCAGTCGCTGAATGTAGTTCCTTACTTCCCCGTCCGCACCCACTCCGCGATGACCTTCCAATCCGGGTCGTCCTTGGACTCGAACTGATGTCCTCCGCCGTGGAAATCGTCGCCGCCGGCATCGGGAGCCAGCGGGTGATTCAGAATACGGCTCTTCTCCGGATCGCCGGGGATCGCGAGCCGAGACACCGTCTCGAAATTCTGGCGCGATTGGCTTTCGGTCCAAGTGGTGGCTCCAGGATCCAGCGGCTGAAGCTTGAAATTGCTCGCGCTGGCTTCGTGACACGCCACGCAGCGCGCGTGATTGGGGCGTTTCTTGAGAAAAATCGGTTCGACGCGCTCGCGGTAGATTGCGAAATTGAGGCTCTGCGCACTCCCCATCATCGCCGCCAGGGCCCCGGCTAGAGCAAGCGCCAGAGGCGCCTTTGTCCTTTTCATGTCGTCCTCATAGACGGCCTCACGCAAACACCACCCGCTTGCTCGCGTCCACCTTCGCGTAAATCAGCGCCCCCACCACGCTCAAGCCCGCGGTCACCAGCAGAGGCAGGTTCCAACCCGACGCCTTCACCATGTAGGGCACCAACAACGACAAAAGCGCGCCTCCGATATTACCGCAACTGTTCATCACCGCGGCAGCCGAGCCCGCATAGTCTCCCGCGATGTCCAGCGGAATCGCCCAGGACACCGATACCGTCATCTCGAAACTCGCGAAGGCGATCCAATTGAAGTACACGCAAGTCTTGGGATCGTGAGTCAGGGTCGACAAAAGGATTCCCGCCGCGCCAATCAGGAAGCCGAGCATCCCCACCACGCGCCTGGAAAGCTTGACGTTGCCGGTGAGGCGCAACGCAATATCGGTGAGCCATCCGCCCGCCAGATTGCCGATGGCCGCGGCAATCCACGATACGCTGGTGAACCGTCCCATCTCCGTGACGGTGAAGCTGCGGGCCTCCTGTAGATAGGTCGGGAACCAATCCGTGTACCAGGCCAGCGAACACTGATAGCAGGCGTACATCGCCGAAATTTCCCAGACCACCGGACTTGCCAGAATGCGGCCCCACGGCACCGCGCTGCCCACCGCCTTCCGGGGACCTCCGCTGGCCGCATGGATTTTTTCGAGCTCCGCCGCATTGACGCCATGATGCTCCTCCGGCGTGTCGCGGTAGTAAAAATACCATGCCGCCGACCATAGGAGTCCGACTCCGCCGAAAGCGACGATCGGCGTGCGCCAGCCGTAGCGCACCAGCAGGAACACCGTAACGGGTCCGGCGATCGCGCCTCCAATCCGCGACCCCGCGTGCGTGACGCCTTGCGCGAAGCCGCGTTCGCCGGGCAGGATCCATCGCGAAAGAGATCGGGTGGCGATGGGGAATGCCCCCGCTTCGCCCGCTCCGAAGATAAACCGGATGACCAGCAGCGACGCCGAGTTCCAGCCCGCCGCCGTCAGCGAAGTAAACACGCTCCACCAGCTCACGATCAGCGTAAGTGCGCGGCGCGGGCCGATCCAATCCCCCAGCCAGCCTCCGGGAACCTGGAACAATGCGTAGCTCCATCGGAAAATCGAAAAGATCGCTCCCATCTGGACCAGAGAAATGCCGAGATCCTTGCGCATCGCCGGCGCGGCCGTGGAGAAGACCGTGCGGTCCATGTAGGTGATCATGTATGCGGCCACGGTCAGGGCCAGCACGACGTGCCGCGCGTGCGTGGGGCGGGAGCCGGAAGGAGCAGGCATGCGAACTGTGAGTGTACCCGATTCCGAACCGCCCGTGCCCATTCCGAGCCGCGACCACAGGGAGCGGTTACTTTATCGGACGCGTCAACGTCTTCTGCTCGGTCGGGAAATCCGACGGCATCCGCACCGTCACCTTGCCGATGGCGGCCCACTCCGCGCCGCGCTCCAGCATGATCTGGAATCCGACGCACGCCATGCCTTCGGCCGAGCGCCCCAGCAGCGCGTGAAACACGCGGCCCTTTCCGTAGGCCAGTGCGATCAGCACCGGCTCATCTCGGCCGGTGCCGCCCCGCTCTGCATCCGAATGCGCGGTCGCCAGCAGCACCATGTTCTTCCCGGGCCCGCGAAGATCCCCCGCCAGCGTGTCGGTCGAGTGCAGCCAGTCGAGCGGCACTCCCTTGGTTACCGGGTGCTCCGTGTCGCGGATGGTGACCACGAAGGGTTGATCCGGATGCGGAGCCTTGCCGGCCGGGCCGGCCGCATCGCCATCGAACGCCATGTTCCCTTCGTGATAGAACCAGATGGGCCCTGCGCTCTTATCGCGGTTCGCGGCGCCGCTCACGCCCAGCATCAGGTTGAACTCGGTCCAGGCCGGGAACGCGGCGTCCGCGGCGGGAAGCGCCACCAACCCTCCGCCGGCTTGCAGATATTTGTCGAGCGCCGCGATGGTGTCCAGCGGCCAGGCGTCTCCACCATAGTTCAACACCACCACTTTGTACTTGTCGAACGGCGGCTGAAAGGCGCTGCCTTTGGCCGGCGTGGTGAGCACGTCCACCTTCAATGCGCCCGACGCCTCCAGGATCGCCTTCACTGCGGCCGTCTCGGGTTGCCATTCCGGCCCGTCGATCAGCAGCGCCCGCACGGACGCGCCCGACGCCAGCTCCACCGCGATAGCCGCGAGCAAGGCGGCTCGGATCGCTCTCATCTCGCTCTCATCTCCGCCCCTCAGGATAGCGCAAGGCCGCCACGCTGAGTGCTCGCACGGGGCTAACCTCGAGGACGACCGTCCTCCCGCCAGCCGAATCCCCGTTGTAGGTGTGGGCCAGTTCGCCCGCGCAGGCGAGCCCCTCGACGGGTCGCCGACTACGCAGCCAGGGGTGGATTGATCGACTTTTGCAACAGAGTTTCGCCACGCTTCCGACGATCAATAAACCGGCAACCAGGAGCCGTTTTTCGCACCCATTTTGCGGCTGACTTTTGCAACACCGGAACCCCTGTTTTCAGGGCCTGTCGTTGACGTTGCAAAACTTACCCTTTGTGAGACAAATCACTGAGCTTTAGAAACGGGGCAAATTCTTGGGGCAATCGTTCAAGGTGCTCGCCGGGAATTTCGAGTTTAGCCGCACCAAGTTGGGTCGCCCTTTTGCTGATGTCTTGAACAATTTCGGGACCGGTCGTGATGCCCGCCTGCTTTAGGGTATCGAGGGACACGATGTTCGTTAAAACCTCGTCGTTCACCCGCTTGCATAGCTGGTCCAAATAGGTCTGTGGCTTCAGGTTGCCTTCGAACAGAAACGCAACCTCAAAGCGCGCTATGCTGGCCCTCCGAACGAGGGCTTTAATCTCATCCTCGCCTTTCTCGGGCAACGCGATCAGAAGGTCCCGGAAGGCACCGTAAACCACCATCCTGCGGTCGTAAAGCCGGTGCCGGAGTTGCTGCTTTGCGAGGCGGCGTTGCCAGATTAAATGAAATCGTTACGAGGACGACGGCTACAGAGGCGGCAAACGGCCCAACGTCTTTGAGCCATCCACGAATGTACTCAGCCATATGCTACAGGTTAAGCGACTTCCAGCCGCTTGAGTTTGATGCGGTCGGCGTGAACGTGCGCAAGGTCGTACTGCGCTTGCTGAATAAGCCAGCTTTCGGCGCTGCCGCCGAAAACCTTGGACAGTCGCACGGCCATTTCCGGCGATATGCCGCGCTTTTCGTTCACCAGTTCGGATAGCGTGGTGCGCGTGACGCCAAGAGCGGCGGCGGCGTCCGTGATGCTCAAGCCCAAGGGCTCAATGCACTGACGGAGTACAAAGCCTCCGGGGTGGGGTGGGTTCTTCATCGGCATGGTTCAGTCTCCTTTTCAGTGGTAGTCCACGTAATCAACATCGAAGGCGTCATGGTCGGCAAAGCGGAAAATCACCCGCCAGTTTGCGCGAACCGTTACCGCCCAAAAACCTTTCTCTCGACCTTTGAGCGGGTGCAGTCTTAAACCCGGCACGTCCATATCCGCCACGCTTGGAACAGCGTCGAGCCTCGCGAGAATATCGCGGAGCTTGTCAGCGTGTTCGGCGATGACGCCGCGCGGGTCGTCGTCTTCGTGAAGGCGTTTCAGCCCTTTATGGCGTATCGTTCGTATCGTTCGTATCGTTCGTATCGTTCGTATCGTTCGTATCGTTCGTATCGTTCGTATCGTTCGTATCGTCCAGAACCGTAACCCGTTACGTAACGCCGGTCAAGAATAATGTTAGCAGGATTGTTGCGTTTTTGAGTGGCTGGGCCTGTGTTCCCTTTACCCGCTGGCATCCGTGCGGCTCTGCTGCAAGGGTGGCCCGCGCCATCAAAATGGCGCACATGGCCACGCGCACAGATTGCCGCCAGGGCAATTCCGCTCTGTCGCACAATCTACCCTTTGTGCAACGTCGCCTCATCCACTTGGCCGCATGACGCGCAAACCACCGAGAGGGCGCGCGCCAAGGCACAGAAGCTCGACATCCGTCCGTAAAATGCCCGGCCTTCAGACAGGACCCTCTGCCCCGCTGCACCGGCGAGCTCGTGAGAGCGTTAACCTAAAAGAGCGGTCCGCGCACTATGCCGCTCACTTCTTTCGATCCCCTGGTCCGCGAATGGTTCGAGTCTCGCTTCTCCGCGGCGACGGAGCCGCAGAAGCTCGGCTGGCCGGAGATCCGCGCCGGCAACGACGTTCTGATTTCAGCACCCACCGGCGCCGGAAAAACGCTCTCGGCATTTCTCACCGCGATTGACGATCTGGTGCGCCAAGCGCGCCTGGGCGAGCTTCCCAACCAGACTCAGGTGCTCTACGTTTCCCCGCTCAAGGCCCTCAGCAACGACATTCGCAAGAACCTGGATGGGCCGCTCGAAGGCATCGCGGCGCTGGCTCGCGCCCAGGGCATCCCTCTGGCGGAAATCCGCACCGCCGTGCGCACCGGAGACACGCCAGCCTCCGAACGCCAGCGCATGCGGAAACACGCGCCGCATATTCTGGTGACCACCCCGGAGTCGCTGTACATCCTGCTGACCGCCGAGGGGCCGCGCAAGATGCTGGCTTCGGCGCGAACCCTGATCGTCGATGAGATCCACGCCGTGGCGGACGACAAGCGCGGCTCGCACCTGGCGTTATCCATCGCGCGGCTGGAGGCGCTTACGGGAAGCCCGTTACAAAAGATCGGACTCTCGGCCACGGTCAGTCCGATCGAGGAAGTGGCCCAATTCCTGAGCCCCCGCGCCAAGATCGTGCAGGTGGGACGCAAGCGCGCGCTGGACCTGGCGGTCGAGGTCCCTCGCGACGAGCTGGGCGCAGTGGCCAGCACCGAGATGTGGGGCGAGATTTACGATCGTGTGGCCGCGCTGGCCTTGGAGCACCGCACCACCCTGGTCTTCGTCAACACTCGCAAGTTGTCCGAGCGCGTCGCGCACAATCTGGCAGAGCGCCTGGGCAAAGACGCGGTGCTGCCGCATCACGGCAGCCTGTCGCGCCGTTTGCGCCTGGAAGCCGAGGAAAAACTTAAAGCCGGCCAGTTGCGCGTCGTGGTGGCGACCGCTTCGCTCGAGCTCGGCATCGACATCGGCACGGTCGATCTCGTCTGCCAGATCGCCACCCCGCGATCGATCGCCGTCGGGCTGCAACGCGTCGGCCGGGCCGGCCACTGGGTAGGAGCTTTGCCCAAGGGGCGCTTCTTCGCCACCACCCGCGACGATTTGATCGAGTGCGCGGCGCTGGTGCGGGCCATCCGCGCGGCCGATCTCGACCGGCTGGAGATCCCTCGCGCGCCTCTGGACATTCTGGCGCAGCAGATCGCCGCCGCCGCGGCCTGCGACGATTTCGCCGAAGACGATCTCTACGCGCTGGTGCGCCGCGCCTACCCCTATCGCGACTTGAGCCGGCAGGCATTCGACGAAGTTCTGGCGATGCTTTCCGAAGGCATCGTCACCTCGCGAGGCCGGCGCGGAGCAATGCTGCATCGCGATGGCGTGAATCGTCGCGTGCGCGCGCGCCGCGGAACCCGGTTCCTCGCCATCACCAACGGCGGGGCGATTCCGGACACGGCCCAGTATCAGGTGATCGCCCAGCCGGAGGAGACCGTCATCGGCTCCGTCGATGAGGATTTCGCGGTGGAGAGCGTGGTGGGCGACGTGTTCCTGCTCGGCACCACGAGTTGGCGCATCCGCCGCGTGGAGCCCGGCCGCGTGCGCGTCGAGGACGCCCACGGCGCGGCCCCGTCGATTCCCTTCTGGCGCGGCGAAGCGCCCGGCCGCACCCGCGAGCTTTCGCTCGAAGTCTCGCGTCTGCGCGAAGACATCATCGCCGCAAGTGGGGCAGGTCCCCGACCTGCCAATTTTGCAGCGAACGCTGACCTCACCGACCGTGAGGGAGCGGCCGTCGACGGCGCGGTCGCCCTTCTCGAACGCGAGTGCATGCTCGACCGCCGTGGCGCGGAGCAAGCCGCTCTCTACGTACGTGCCGGCTACCACGCTCTGGGCGCGCTCCCGACTCAGGACACGGTCATCGCGGAACGCTTCTTCGATGAAGCCGGCGGGATGCAGTTCGTGCTGCACGCGCCCTTCGGCTCGCGCATCAACCGTGCCTGGGGCTTGGCCCTCCGCAAACGTTTCTGCCGGACCTTCAATTTCGAGCTGCAAGCCGCGGCCACCGACAACGGCCTGGTGCTCTCCTTGAGCGATCAGCATTCCTTCCCGCTGGAGCTGGTCTTCAGTTTTCTCACCACCTCCACCGTGGAGCACGTGCTGACGCAGGCCATGCTCGATGCGCCGATGTTCGGAGCGCGATGGAAGTGGAACGCCGCGCGGGCGCTAGCCGTGCCGCGTTTCGCCGGAGGACGCAAGGTCCCGCCGCCCATCCAGCGCATTCGCGCCGACGACCTGCTGGCCTCGGTGTTTCCGGATCAAGTCGCTTGCGCCGAGAACCTGACCGGCGAAATCCGCATCCCCGACCATCCGCTCGTTAACGAGACCATCGACAATTGCCTGCACGAGGCCATGGATCTCGAAGGCTTGAAGGAGATCCTGGAGCGCATGGCCGAAGGGTCGCTCAAAACCATCGCCATCGATACGCGCGAGCCTTCGCCTTTCTGCCACGAAATCCTGAATTCGAATCCCTACGCCTTTCTCGACGATGCGCCGCTGGAAGAGCGCCGCACCCGCGCGGTTCAGTTGCGGCGGACGCTCACGCCCGAGGATGCGGCCGGGCTGGGAGCGCTGGACCCGGAGGCTATCGCCCAGGTGGCCGGCGAATCCTGGCCCGAGGTTCGCGATACCGATGAGCTCCACGACGCTCTGCTCACCCTGATCGTGCTTCCGCCGGTCCCGGAGTGGGGCGTTTTCTACCGGGAACTCGCGCAAGCCGGCCGAGCGAAGACCATCGAACGGGCCGGCCGTAGCTTTTGGAGCGCGACCGAGCGCGTGGAGCTCGCGCTGAACGCGGGAATCGAGGCTACCAGCGTTCTACGAGGCTGGATGGATTCGATCGGCCCCGCAACCGCCCGCGAGCTGGCCGGCCGCCTGGCCCTGCCTTTGGACGTCGTCGAATCCGCTCTGGCGCACCTCGAAGATGAAGGCCAGATTCTCCGCGGCCGTTTCTCACCCGAGTCCGCGGGCGAGACCCAATTCTGTCACCGCCGCATTCTCGCTCGCATTCACCGCATGACTCTGGGCCGCCTCCGCCGCGAGATCGAGCCCGTCACCGCCGCTCAGTTCATGCAGTTCCTGTGCCGCTGGCAGCATTTGGGCCGGGGTTCGCAGCTTCACGGCGTGGACGGATTGTTTCAGGTTTTGCGGCAGCTTCAGGGCTACGAGATTTCGGCCGCCGCGTGGGAGTCCTCGGTGCTGCCGTCGCGCCTGGCCGGATACGATCCGGAGTGGCTCGACCGGCTGTGCCTCTCGGGCGAAATTCAATGGAGCCGTCTTTCGCCGCATCCGGTGGCGATGGAAACCGGCGAAGTACGCCGCGTGCGCCCCACCCGCGTGGCTCCGGTGGCTTTTTTCCTGCGTGAAGACGCCGCGGCTCTGCTGCCGCCGGCCACGCAGATGCCTCTGCTCTCGCACCCCGCGCGCGATATCCTCACCGCCGTCGAAGCCCGCGGAGCCTTGTTCTTCGAAGAGATCCTGCGCGCCACCGGACGCCTCGCAAGCGAAATCGAGGACGGCTTATGGGAACTGGTCGCCGCCGGCTTCGTCACCGCGGATGGATTTGAGAACCTGCGAGCTTTGATCGATCCCAAGCGCCGCCGCGGGGAAGGCCGGGGCCGTAGCGCCCGTCCGCGTCACTCCGCCGGCCGCTGGGCGCTGCTGCGCGGCGGCACAGGGCTGAGCGCCAATATCGAATTTCTCGCGATGCAGTTTCTGAACCGCTGGGGCGTGGTCTTCCGCGACCTTCTGGTTCGCGAGACGCTCGCGCCGCCGTGGCGCGACCTCCTGACCGTCTATCGCCGCATGGAAGCGCGCGGGGAGCTCCGCGGAGGCCGCTTCGTCTCCGGATTCGTCGGCGAGCAATTCGCGCGCCCCGAGGCTCTGGATCTGCTTCGTCACATCCGCCGCACCGCGGCCTCGGGTGAGGAAATCTGGATCGCTCACACCGATCCGCTGAACCTCACCGGCGTGATTCTGCCCGGCCCGCGCACGGGCACTCTGGCGCAAGGCTCGCTACGGCTCATCGACGGCGTCGCGCAGACCGATGGTGTCGCCCCAAACGACGCGCCGCTTGAAAGCGTGTTTGCGGCGGTCTAGTCTTTCTTGACGCACAGCAACCTGCTGACAATCAGCACCACCACGACGGCCACCGCTTCCACTGCGTAAATCGCGGTCTGCGAAGGATGCAGCGTCCGTGTTACAAGGTCGTCCTTCAGCATCATGTCCGCGCCCACCTGCCCCAGAATCGCCGACCCCAGATACAGCGTCCAAGGATAGCGGTTCATCATCATCACGAACAGATTGCTGGAGAGCACCAGGAAGGGAATGCTCAGACCCAGGCCGAACAAGATCAGAAGCAAGCTGCCGTGCGAGGCTCCGGCGATCGCCAGAACATTGTCCGTGGACATGGTGATGTCGGCTAAGACGATGTACCAGACGGCTCGCCAGATCTGTCCCTGCGGCGCCGCTTCCTTCTCCGGCCCTTCCGCGTCCGTGAACACCTTCACCGCGATGTACAGCACGAACGCGCCGCCGATCAGCTTCACGTACGGGACGTCCAACAGCTTCACGGCGGCGAAGGTGATCCCTGCCCGCAGAGCCACCGCCGCCGCCGCTCCCAGCGCGGATCCGATGCGCCTCTGCCGCGCCGGCAGGGAACGCACCGCCAGCGCGATCACCAGCGCGTTGTCCCCGGCCAGCGTCAGGTCGATCAGGACAATCTTGAAAACATCGATGAAGAAGCCGGGAGCGAAGGTCACATCGATCTCAGACCATGGCTGGCGGCCGATGACGCCGATAAAAGACGATCTAGTTTATCCGCGTTCATCTGCGTTTATCTGTGGCCAAAATGGTGTTTTTCGGACGGTCATGACGATTATAACGGGACATGCATCCACGCCGCCCAACAGCCCCCCGCGCACCTTCCAATTTGCTATCTTCAATAGGCTGGTTTGCGATCAGCCTGGTTCGCTCGCCCGGAACATAACCATGACCCAATCCATCACTCTGACGATTAACGGGACCGCCTACTCCCACGCAGTGGAGCCGCGGCTCCTTCTCATTCACTACCTGCGCGAGGTGGCCGGTCTTACCGGCCCGCACATCGGCTGCGAGACTTCGCTGTGCGGCGCCTGCACAGTGGAGTTCGACGGGAAAGCCGTCAAGAGCTGCACCATGTTCGCGGTCCAGGCCGACGGCGCGAACATCGTGACCATCGAAGGGCTGGCCGCCAATGGCAAGCTGCACGCCATGCAGGAAGCCTTCTGGAACGAGCACGGCCTGCAATGCGGCTTTTGTACGCCGGGCATGATCATGGCCTCCAAGCAGCTCCTGGACCGCAATCCCGATCCCACCGACGCGGAGATCCGCCACGGCATCGAAGGCAACATTTGCCGCTGCACCGGCTATCAACACATCGTCAACGCCGTGCGAGCCGCGGCCAAGGCAGGGAGGGCATAACCCATGTCGACCATCGTCACCAAACGCGAGACTCTGCTGGGCAAGCGCATCCGGCGGCGCGAGGATCCGCGCCTGATCACCGGTACCGCCACCTACGTCGACGACATCAAGCTGCCTGGGATGTACTATGCCGCCATCCTGCGCAGCCCGCACGCCGCGGCCAACATCCGTTCGCTGAATGTCCAGCCCGCGCTGGCGCTTAAGGGCGTCCTGACCGTGTTCACGGGCAAGGACACGGAGCACGCAGGCACGGTCCCGTGCGGCGCGGCGCTGCCCGGCCTGCGCGTGCCGCATCACACCATCCTGGCCACGGACCGCGTCTATTTCGTCGGCCATCCCGTGGCCGTGGTTGTCGCCGCCGACCGTTACATCGCCCAGGACGCTGTTGAAGCCATCGAAATCGAATACGACGTGCTTCCCGCGGTGGCCGATCCGGAAAAAGCGCTCGAGCCCGGAGCACCCGCCGTGCATCCCCAGTGGCCCGACAACACCGCCTTCACGTTTCACCAGGAAGGCGGCGAGGTGGACCAGGCCTTCGCCGCCGCCGATGTGATCGTCAAGCAGCGCATCACCAGCCAGCGCCTGATTCCGATGGCAATGGAAACCCGCGGCGTCGTGGCCGACTGGCGCGGGGCGGAGCGGGCCTTGACCCTGTTCACCTCCACGCAGGCGCCTCACCTGGTGCGCACGCTGGTGGCCGCGCAACTCGGCTTGGACGAAAACCGCCTGCGCGTGGTGGCCCCCGAGGTCGGCGGCGGATTCGGCAGCAAGATCGATACCTACGCCGAGGAGATCCTCATGGCGTTCGTGGCCATGAAGATTCAGAAGCCCGTCAAATGGATCGAATCCCGCCGCGAAAATTTCCTGTGTACCATCCACGGCCGCGGCCACGTGGATTACTACGAAGTCGCGGCCAAGCGCGACGGCGAAATCACCGCCATCAAGCTCAAGATCGTCCAGGACCTGGGCGCGTTTCTTTCGCTGCTGACGCCGGCCATTCCCACGCTTAGCGTGCTGATGATGCCGGGTCTTTACCGCACCAAGAGCATCCGCGCCGACATCGTGGGCGCGTTCACCAATTGCATGGCCACCGACGCCTATCGCGGCGCGGGACGCCCCGAAGCCACCCACGGCATCGAGCGCATGGTCGATATTCTCGCCGCCGAACTGACGATGGACCCCGCTGAGATCCGCCTCAAGAACTTCGTGCGCAACGAGGAATTCCCCTTCCCCACCGCCACCGGTTTGATGTACGACTCCGGCGATTACGCCGCCCCGCTCCACAAGGCCATGGGCATCGTCGGATACGACAAGTTCCGCAAGCTGCAAGCCGATGGGCGCGCCAAGGGCAAGCTCATGGGCATCGGAATCTGCACCTACGGCGAGATCTGCGCCTTCGGTCCCTCTCCCGCGACGCCCGCCGGCGGCTGGGAAAGCGCGCAGGTGAAGATCGAGCCTTCCGGGACCGTCACCGTCATGACCGGCATTTCGCCCCACGGGCAGGGCGAAGAGACCACCTTCGCGCAGATCGCCGCCGACGAGCTGGGCATCGATCTCGACGACGTCCTGGTGCTGCACGGCGATACCGCCATCACACAATACGGCATCGGAACCTTCGGCAGCCGCTCCACCGCCGTCGGTGGCACGGCTCTCTACTTCGCGCTTCAGGAGATCAAGACCAAGCTCAAGAAGTGGGGCGCTCTGCTGCTCGAATCCGAGGATGTGACGCTGGCCGACGGCCAGTGCGCCTGCAACAAGAGCGGCAAGAGCGTTTCGTTCAAGGAAATCGCCTTCGCCGCCTACCGCGCCATGAAGGTGCCGCCGCATATGGAACCGGGCCTGGTCGCCACTTATTTCTGGGAGCCGCCCAACTTTACCTTCCCCTTCGGAGCGCATATCGTGGTCACCGAAGTGGATCGCGAAACCGGCGATATCGATGTCAAACGCTACGTCGCCGTGGACGATTGCGGGCGGATTCTGAATCCCCTCATCGTCGACGGGCAGGTGCATGGAGGCGTCGCGCAGGGCCTCGGCCAGGCGCTGTGGGAAGGCGTGGTGTACGACGATAACGGCCAGCTCCTGACCGGCGAATTGATGGACTATGCCGTTCCCCGCGCTCCCATGATGCCGTGGATCGAGAGCAGCCATACGGTAACGCCCTCGCCCGTGAATCCGCTCGGCGTCAAAGGCGTCGGGGAAGCCGGAACCATCGGCGCGTCGCCCGCTGTCGTGAACTCCGTGGTGGACGCGCTTTCGCACTTGGGCGTGCGCCACATCGACATGCCTCTAACGCCCGAAAAAATCTGGAAACTGGTTTCAGGAAAAACCGCATGATTCCCCAACAGTTCGATTATTCCGCTCCCAAGACGCTGGATGAAGCGTTGAGCCTTATCGCCTCTGGCGCCAAGCCGCTTGCCGGCGGCATGAGCCTGATCCCCATGATGAAGCTGCGTCTGGCGCTGCCCGATCATCTGGTGGACCTGGGCCGCGTCAAGGAGCTGAACTACATTCGCGAGCAGGCCGGGTCCCTGCATATTGGAGCCGCCGCCACGCATTACGCCGTCGAAAGCTCCGCGCTGGTTCGCTCCCAGTGCCCTCTTCTGGCCGAAACCGCGTCGCATATCGGCGACGTCCAGGTGCGCAACCGGGGCACCATCGGCGGTAGCGTGGCGCACGCCGATCCTTCCGCGGACTATCCCGCGGCTCTGCAGGCGCTCGAGGCCAAGGTGGTGCTGCAAGGCGCAAAGTCGGAACGCGTCGTCGCCATTGACGACTTCTTCGTCGACACCTTCACCACCTCGATCGAGCCCGGTGAGATGATTCGCGAAGTGATCGTGCCGGTGGACACGGCTGGCGCGGGCCATAAGACCGGTTCGAGTTATCAGAAGGTAGCACAGAAGGCCAGCGGTTTCGCCGTCGTGGGCATCGCGGCGCGCCTGCGCCTCGCGGGCGGGACCATCGTCATGGCGCGCATCGGCGTCACCGGCCTTTCCAGCCGCGCCTATCGAGCCACGCACACCGAGAAAGCGCTCGAAGGCCGCGCCGGAACTCCTGCCGAGATCCAGGCCGCCGCCTCGCTCGTCACCAAGGATGTCGAGGCCAATGCGGACATTCACGCCTCCGCGGAATACCGCTCGCACCTGGCGCGCGTGTATGCGGCTCGCGCGTTGGCCGTGGCTCTGGCGAGGGCTGAGTGAAGATTGCCGGGTCCACCCGGCTCGCCATTCCGCCGGAGCGCGCCTACGAAATGATGCAGGACCCCGAGGTGCTCGCGCGCGCCATGCCCGGCTGTGAGAGCCTGGAAAAGATTGGGCCGGACGAATACCGCATGAAGATGAAGATGGCTCTCGCGAGCCTGTCCGGCGCCTTCGAAGGCAAGGTGCGCATCACCGATCAAACTCCGCCCACCAGCTTCAAATTGACCGTGGAAGGCACGGGCAAAATCGGCTTCATGAAGGGCGAAGGACTCCTGCGCCTCTCCCCCGCCGAAAGCGGCACGGACGTGGCCTACGAGGGCGATGTGCACGTGGGTGGAACCATGGCGGCGGTGGGGCAGCGGCTGATCGACGCCACCGCGAAAATGCTGATCAAGAAGTTTTTCGAGAAGTTGGCGGGTTAGAGCATTAGCCAACAGAGGGCATTAGTATACTTGATAGACCAGATCCTGTAGACCCGATGTCTCCGGGCTCGGAGTTGAAAACACTACAAAAGCGGGATCGAAGGTTCACTGCGCTTGGATTTGCTCCATGCGTTCCAACTTGTCCCCTCCATCGCTGCTGACAGCGATCTTGACAGTCCAGTTACCAAAAGACAGGCGGTTGTTGTCATCCAGCTCCACAGTCCAGTCCAAAATCGAGGCAGGGTCAAATACCGGTCCAGGCTCTATAAAACGAAACTGCCCGCTCTTGATATTGCTGCTCACATACAAAATCAACCAAGTCCGGTTTAGATCCTTCGAGTCTAGTGTCAAAGAATTGACGGGTCTATCAATAATCCTCGCATTGCGAATTGAGGCGAACCATCCCGGTACTTTGAACGTCTCCCCAGAGTGGCTGTGCGTGAAAGTGAGTTCCACTCGGACGCCGTGACACCTGTGTAGGTATTTGCGCTCGACGTTCTCAATCGCTATGAGGAATGCTTCGTTTCCGATTCCAGAACCGATACCGACTCGATTGTGTTCGCCGAATTGGAGGCGGCTCGTCGAATCCGTCGGAATATCCGCTGACAAGGCAGGAGTCGAGCGGACGACAGAGACAACCTCTGACTTCACAGCGTCAGGTGGAAGCTCCGTGATCTTATCTTCAAGTCGTCCTTTCGGAGCGATCGCTACGATCTTGTAGGGGCTTCCGGCTGGGCTCTCCTCATTGCCGAATTGACACTTCGCACGCCATCGATGGCCCTCCACTTTCACAGGCCATTGACGATGCCACACTTTGCCGGCGTAAACCCGCAACTCAATTGGCGCGTTGCTGTCGGCCAAAACCCCGGAGATGTCCTGCCGATAGGCGACCTGATCTTCATTCCAAACGCTCACGATCTCCAATGCGGGCCCTCCATCCGATGAGAACTGTGCCCAGAGAAACACGGCAACGCAATACAACACGGCCAAAACGAGAGCGAAAAGGACCGGATTCGAGGCTGCCCATGCTATGGCTATTACAATCCCTTTCAAAAAGACTTTGACCGGGTCGTACTTCTCATTTATCCACGTGAACAATCTGTGTTCCGTGGTGCCGTAGACTAAGAACCAAGTAACCCCCGCAATCGCCAGAAGCCAGCGTGACGTTCTGCTTTTGGCTTTCTCTTTGAGCCGCTCCAGGAAGGGGAGGTGCATCTCGCCAGAATAACACCAGCCAATTCGCTATAGAATCGGGGCATCCGCCGCAGTGAAACGTATGCGGAGGGGCGCAACAGGGCATCTTTGCAACCGTACAGGAAGCCCAAAGACGACACCAGATGGGTTGCAAGGCCGCCTCTTCGTTTGGTCCGTCACGAATGCTAGTATCCAAACAAAGGGTGCGGAAGCACCTTACAGCGGAATATTCCCGTGCTTCTTGCGCGGCATCGTATCCTTCTTCGTCTCGAGCATCCGCAGCGCCTGGATCACGCGCGGCCTGGTCTGGCGCGGCTCGATCACGTCGTCCACGAACCCGTGCTCGGCCGAGATAAACGGGCTGGCGAAGCGCTCGCGGAACTCGTCGATCTTGGCTTGCCGCACCGCTTCCTGCTCTTCCGGTTTGGCCGCCGCGATCTCGCGCCGGTACACGATATTGACCGCGCCTTCCGGCCCCATCACCGCGATCTCCGCGGAGGGCCACGCCAGATTCACGTCCGTGCGCAAATGCTTCGAGCCCATCACGCAATAGGCTCCGCCGTAAGCCTTGCGGATGATGACGGTGATTTTCGGCACAGTCGCTTCCGCGTAGGCGTACAGGAGCTTCGCGCCGTGGCGGATGATGCCTCCGAACTCCTGCGCCGTACCTGGCAGGAAGCCCGGCACATCCACGAAGGTCAGAATCGGAATCTGGAACGCGTCGCAGAAGCGCACGAAACGCGCGCCCTTGACCGAGGAATCGATATCCAGACAACCCGCCAGATACGCCGGCTGGTTGGCCACGATCCCCACGGACCGTCCATCCATGCGCGCAAACCCGACCGCGATGTTCCGCGCCCAATGCTCCTGCACTTCGAAAAACCGCCCCTCGTCGGCGACGCGCCGGATCGCATCCTTGATGTCGTAAGGAACATTGGACGCCTCCGGCACCAGCGAATCCAGCTCGGCATCCTGCCGGTCCGGAGGATCGCTCGACGGCGCGCGCGGGCACCCGTCTAGGTTGTTCTGCGGCAGATAGCTCAGCAGCTCGCGAATCATGCGCAGGCACTCCGCGTCGTCGGCCGCCAGGAAATGCGCCACGCCGCTGACCGAGTTGTGCGTCGTCGCGCCGCCCAGCTCCTCCTTGGTCACGTCCTCGTGCGTCACCGTCTTGAGCACCTCCGGTCCGGTGATGAACATGTAGCTGGTGCGGTCCACCATGAACGTGAAATCGGTGATCGCGGGGGAATACACCGCGCCGCCGGCGCACGGTCCCATGATTGCCGAAATCTGCGGCACCACGCCGCTCGAAAGCGTGTTGCGCAGGAAGATGTCGGCGTAGCCGCCCAGCGACAGCACGCCTTCCTGAATCCGCGCTCCTCCCGAATCGTTCAAGCCGATCACAGGAGCGCCGGTCTTCAGCGCAAGGTCCATGATCTTGACGATCTTCTTCGCATTGGCTTCCGAAAGAGAACCGCCAAACACCGTGAAATCCTGCGCGAAAACATACGCCGGGCGGCCGTGAATCGAGCCCCAGCCGGTGACGAATCCGTCGCCGTCCACCACCTGGTCCTGCATGCCGAACTCGCGCGAGCGATGCCGCACCAGTTTGTCCATCTCCTCGAACGTGCCTTCGTCCAGAAGCAGATCGATGCGCTCCCGCGCTGAAAGCTTGCCTTCCTGGTGCTGTCTGGCGCGGCGTTCCTCGCCACCCCCCGCTTCCGCCGCGGCGTGGCGGCGGCGCAATTCCTCCATTCGGTCCGGCATACGAAGATATAAGAGTAACGCGAAAGCGCGACCCGCAGTGCGATAATGTGTGCGTGTTCCGCCGAATAGAAGCTGTCGGCTATCGTTGCTTGAGGGAGGTTAGCCAAAAGCTAAATCCCTTCGAGATCCTCGTGGGCCCCAATGCGAGCGGCAAGTCGACTTTTCTCGACGTGATTCACTTCGCGAGCGACTTCGTGCAGGACGGGCTTGATGCCGCGATCCAGCGGCGCTCGCCCACGTTCCAGGACCTCTTGTGGGGGCGGCAGGGCAGCACATTCCGTTTTTCGTTAGAGTTGACGACTCCGCCTGGGGCGCTGCTGTACACGGTCGCCGTTGCCTTGGACGAACAGGCTGGCCACGTGGAGTTTCAAGACGAGAGCGCTACCCTGGTGTCGGAAGAAGCACCGCTGCGACCTGTCATGACCCGATCCGGTACGCGTGCACATTACTTTTCTGAGGACGGCCAAAAGCAGCTCGTCTGGGGCCAGAGCCGAAATCAGTCCTCCCTCAACACGGTTCTCTCCGACGAGCTTTTCCCAGCGATGGCATTGCTGCGGGATCTCCTCGCCGAGGGCATCCGTGTAATCGACCTCGATCCCAAAGCACTCGCCGCACCCAGCCCGCCAGAGCGCGGTGGAGACATCGTGAATACCGGTGCGAGCCTTGCCTGGCAGATACGTGGGCTCCAGGAGCAGCACCCTGAGAAGCTTGACGCCTGGACCGCGCACGTGCGCACCGCGCTCCCCGATGTATGCAAGATCGAGTCGACGCTTCAACCGTGGGACAACCGCCGCTTTGTTCGAATCCAATACGAGAACGGACTCCAAGTGCCATCGTGGATGCTGTCCGAGGGGACCTTACGCCTGTTGGCGCTGACGATCCTCGCCTACCTTCCCGACTTCCATGGCGTCTACATGATTGAAGAACCTGAAAACGGCGTCCATCCCGCTGCGTTGGAGACCATCTACCAGTCGCTATCGTCGATCTACAACGCGCAGGTTCTTGTAGCGACCCATTCACCCGTGCTGCTGAGCATGGCTAAGCCGGAGGAAATCCTGTGCTTCTCCAAGACTCGCGAGGGAACCCAAATCATTCGCGGTGACCAGCATCCGGCTCTGAAAGACTGGCAGGGTGAGGTGAGCCTTGGAACCATGGTCGCCTCCGGCATCTTGGGCTGATGCACGATTTGATCGTCCTGTGCGCGGACCTGGACGCCGAGACAGGTCTTGGGGCCCTGTTGGACCGTGCTCCGAGCCTCGGCCTCCGCGCGATTGACTTTCAGGCGGTCAGGCACATGAACCGCGACAACGGTGTGTTTCAGCAAGCTCATGACCTTCTGCGGTCTCAGTGCACTTTGTTTTCTCACGCCATCGCGATTTGCGACCTTGAGGGCTGCGGCAAAGAGAAGAAACTTCCGCGCGAGAAGATCGAGGTATTGATCGAGCAGCGTCTCCGGTCGAATGGATGGGACGACAGAGCCTTGGCAATCGTCATCGCGCCTGAACTCGAAGCCTGGGTATGGAACGACTGGCAAGCTCTGGTTGAGCAGGCTGGTTGGCATGGCGGGGAGGCATCGCTGAGAGGTTGGCTGATCGAGCGCGGCTTGATCAAGGAACATCAAGCAAAACCTGATCGTCCAAAGGAATCGCTTCGACGGGTACTCAGGCAAACCAACAAAAGCCTGTCGAGTGCTCTATTCGCCGCGTTGGGAGGCATGGCCGACACCACATCCTGTACCGACCCCGCCTTCGCCAAACTGGTCTCCCAGTTGCAAAGTGGTTTCCTCCGAGGTAACCCAATCTGCCCCCACCCCGTCCCATGACTGTGCCCCGACTGCTGGCGGCCGCTCTGATTTGCGGCGCCCTGGCCTGCGCCGCGCTCCTGGCCCAGAACTCTACCAACGACGCCACCATCCGCGCCAACGTCCACCTGGTGCTGGCGCCGGTGACGGTCACCGATGCGAAGGGCAAATTCGTCGATGGACTCAGGGCTGAAGACTTCGTGCTCTACGACGACGGTCTTCCGCAGCGCCAGCTTCAGGTGGACAGCTCCGACCTGGTGCTCGCGCCGGTGGCTCTGGTGGTGGCCATCCAGGCGAGCTGGATTTCGCAGCCGGCTCTGGAAAAAATTCACAAGATCGGCGGCATGCTGCAACCGCTGGTCTCGGGGGAAAAGGGGGAAGCCGCGGTTCTCTCTTACGACTCCGAGGTCCGCGTGATTCAGGATTTCACCCGGGATTCCGCCAGGATCGGCGGAGCCTTCGAATCCGTTCAGGGGCGATCCATCAAGACCGCAAAGATGCTCGACGCCGTGATGGAGGGTGTCAAGATGTTGCAGACAACTCCCGAAAGCGACCGGCGCATGCTGCTCATCCTCGGCGAATCGCGCGACCGCGGCAGCATGGCCAAGCTCGACCCGGCCATTGAAGCGGCGCAGCGCGCCAGCGTCACCATGTATCCGCTCACGTATTCGGCGCAAGCGACGGCATGGACCGCGAAACCCGAAGACGATCCGTCGTTGCCCATCGATCCCGATTATGCCGGCGCCATTGTCGAGGCGCTACGCATGACTACCCGCAACGCCGCCGACGAATTCGCCAAATGGACCGGCGGGCGGCATCTCTCCTTCACCCGCCTGGAAGGTTTGCAAGACGCGATCCAGCGTCTCAGCGCCGAGGTTCACAGCCAGTATCTGCTCAGCTTCGCCCCCCAGGAATCCTCGAATAAGGGATTGCACCGCCTGATCGTGCAGGTGCGTGGCCACAAAGGCGCACAAATCCGCGCCCGCCCGGGCTATTGGCCGTAACCAACGTGGGGTGGGGCGGGTCGTATAGGCGCTGACCTACGCAAGAGCGCGATGTGTTTCGCGCCACCCAGGCCTCGGGGCTCCCCGCACTCCGCACGACCACACGCGCCTGATTCATTTCCACAAGTAGCGCGCGATACGGCGAGGTAACATCCGCCGCGACAATCTGCATTCAACAGTGACTGCGCGACTGGTTCACGACGAAATCAACCCAAAATGAAGTCGTCGGTGACAGGTCGGGCACAGTGCCACAGCGTTGGCGATTGTGTCCTCCCCGTCATCCGCTAATCTGACACGGTGGTGCACTTCCAGGTGAGGGCTCCCGTCGGAGGCACGAAGGAATGGTGCCCCCTTCCCGCACTCCTCACACACGCCATTGGCTCTCTGGAGAACGTGAGCGATCACATCAGCATTTCGGAGAAATACCATGGTTAAGGCTGGAACCTTCCGCGGTTTCCTCGGAGCCACGGACAACCGCGCCAGACGCTCGGCCGCAGTTAAACTCAGGGACCGCTCAACGTCGCGCGCAAGTTGATCCGCGACTCCATTCACGTCCGGGATGACCTGAAAGACGATCTCTGTCGGTGCGTTCTTACTGGCAGCTAACGACCGAAGATTGTCAGCGATCACGTTGGAGAGCCTGAACTCTCCCCCGCTGGTAAGTGTGTAGCGGTCAGCGTGACGAAAGCGCTTCGCTCGTAGTAAGATCGTGCAGGTACCTTTATCCTTCAACCCGTAAAGTTTGAGGGCCTTTTCAGGCACATGCCAGCTGTTGAACTGCTTCCTAGGCTGCCCTTTAGCTCTTTTGAAAACTCCGCCGCCACTCCATGGCTGACTATTTTAAACCCACTGGCGGCCAGCCGGACGCCCGCAGCCGTGGAGAAGGCAACGGAATTGTTAGGCCTCCCGCTCGCTGGTCCGTCAAATCGTCCACGGCATATGTACTATACTGTACATACAGAGTGAGCCGCTTCGAATGGGACGAACGCAAAAACTCGACGAATCTCCGCAAGCACGGCATCAGCTTCGAGACTGCTCGACTGGTGTTCGACGATCCCGTTCACGTGAGCTTCATCGAGCGGGTCACCGGCGGCGAAAGCCGCTGGCACACCATCGGCTCGGTGGGAGGAATTGCCATGCTCGTGGTGGTCCACACTTACGATGAGCAAGGCCGGAGCGAAGTCATTCGGATCATCTCCGCCCGCAAGGCGTCAAAGCGGGAAAGGAAACTCTATGCCGAAGCTCTCCAAAACGACACGTAAGCAGCTTGAACGGCTGGCCAAAAAGCCGGACAAGGCAATTGACTTCTCCGACGTTCCTGAAATTCAGGGAATCCCCACGGATGCAGTGATTGGGAGATTTTACCGGCCCAGGAAGACCAGCGTCACGCTTCGGCTCGACGCCGACGTGCTGGCGTGGCTCAAGAAGCCGGGGCTTGGATATCAGACCAGGATTAACGATTATCTGAGAAGCATCATGCAGGCAAGGTCCCCATCGGCCCGGCGCCTCACTTCGAGGGCGCATCAAAGATGAGGATAACGGTGCGAAGCAGGTTCAACCGATGTCCGTCCCACTGATAGTAGAAACGACGGCAAGGCGTCTCACTCGGTTCGTTTGGTTTGGGGTGGAAGATCTCAAGGCTTCCCGTTATGATAAGCAGGCTTCTATCGATCCTGTAGGAGAGCGGATCCCCCTCAATTCGATCATATGCGCAACTGCCCCAACCAATCACGCCGCCGAATGGAGTGCCGTAGATTTCCCCGGTCAGGGCATCGCCAATCACCAGTTGACGGCACGGAGATCCGCAAGACCAGGTCACGATCGTGAAGTGTCCGGCGAAATTCGCGCCTTTTTTCGCTTCGTCGGCAAGATGCCGCCTAAACTGCGCCGGGGTTTCCGAGCCATCGAATCGGCCAACGTCAGCGTAACCCTTTCGCGCCGCGAGGGGCGTTGGAACCCGAAAGTCCTCGAACCGGAGAACTCTATCGGAGGGTTTATCGATTTTCGACTGCCCCCACGTGACGATATGGAGCACGAAGAGTACAGCAAGTAGAGCGCCCCGCATATTCAGCACAGTAACATTTCGGCTGGCCCGGCACAAAGCCTTAGGCCTGAAGTCGGGCGAACGCGACGCCTTAATAACTCTTCGGGATCAAATTTCCAGGGCGGCTCGGTCCCATTTCGCAAGCTTGGCACCGGCGTCGTAGGTGCTCTGGAAAAATGCTAGCAAGGCGTGTTCGGGGGATTCGGCGAGGCGCACATCGTCGTACATCAGAATGAATTCCGAAAGCTGCGCGTTCCAGCCCGCGCCTTGCGGCCGCACCTGCGCTAATTCAATGCCGGCAGGCTGTGGAACGGTATACGAATAATAGGCCGGACCCGCCACGCCTCCGCCACCGGGCCAAAAGCCCGCGCTACAGACTTCGTGCGAGTAAGCGGGACCGCTGATCACTCCTCGTCGCGGAGGCGCGGGGCGTCCGGAAAATCGCGTGCATGCCAGGTCGAAACTGCCCCAGAAAAAGTGAACCGGACTGCATTTGCCGATGAATCTTCCGCGAAACCGATCCATCACCTTCGCGGTGGAAACCAGGATGCGCCACAACCGGTTCGCGTACTCGGCGTCGTAAGAGCAGTTGGCGGCATCGAGGTTGAACGGAACAGCGTCTGCAATCTCCTGTGGTTTGAGATTGATCGTCACTGCGATCCCCAGCGATGCCAGACACTCCGCGATGCCGCTGTGGAATGCGGCAACCGACTCAGCCTTAAGCGGGCGTGAGGCGCATCCGCCCGCGCTCGTGCAAATCTCCACGGCATGCTTCTGGAAATCCATCTGGATCTCGAAGATGCCCGGTCCGAAAGGCATCGGGCCCGTGGTCAGGCCGCGCGAATTGACATAGAGGGCGACGTGCCACCAGTGATTGAGCGGAGGGGAAAGCGCCATGCGGATCTTCCCGACCACTTGAGTCCACAAGTGGAGCGTGCGGTACGTATCCTGCCATTCATTTAATGGCAAGGATGGCCAAGCTTCGAAGTCACACATTGTGTTTGCCTGATAAGTGTCTGCCTAATACCCCTTCGGGATCCACTTGAGCAGCGCCCCGAACAGCGCCAGCAGCCCCGCGAATTCGAGAAACGCGCCCTGGTCCGGCACGGGAGCATCATCCTTTTTCCAAAAAATCCGGTACGCCGCGCCCACCATCAGGAGGATGAATAATCCCGCGCCGGTCACATACCACAGCACCGCCGCCAGCCCCAGCCAATAGAGCCGCTGCTGGCGGTCCAACGCGCGGAATCCGCGGCCTCCGTCGAGCATCCACACCGGCGTCAGATTGAACAGATTGATATACGCGGTCGTGCGCGCGATGGCGGGCCATGCACTCGCCGGGTATGCAACGGACATGGCGAAGCTAAAAATCGCCGCGCCTGCGCCCCACAACGGTCCGGCCAGCCCGATGCGCGCGTCTTCCGCCACGTTCGCCGGACTCCCGTACAAGCTGACGAACGCTCCCATTCCGGGGATGAACATAGGAGCGCTGGCGGGCAGCCCGTAATGCCGCAGCATCCACACGTGTCCCATTTCGTGAATGTAGATTCCGATGACGAACCCCGCCGCGAATCTCCAACCGTACACGGACCAATACACGCCGAAGAAGGCCAGCATCGACAATAGCGTCTTCAATTGGCCCAGCCCCAGCAACAGAAACTTGGCCTTGGTCAGCAGCAGCAGAGCCGCGGTTTTGAATTTCAGCAGCGTGGCGATCACCACGCCCACTGGCCCCAAGCGCTTGACCCACGCGGGCTGAGGCTTTGGTTGAGGAGGCGGCTGGGTGCGCAATCCCGCGTCGTACGCCCCGACTTTCTTCCGGATGGACACCGCCTGAGGGGATTCCGGAGGCAGCAGCGCCAGCACCTTCTTCCAAATCTCAACAGCGCCCAGCGAGTCGCCCGAAGCCTCGAGCACGCGGGCCTGCCGCGCCAGATCTTCCAACTCCACGGCGTGCTCTGTCACGACACCAGTATACCGGCTCACCTTTTGACAATTCGCCCCTGCTTGTCGAGCTTCAGCTTCTGCCCGCGCCACACCACGGTATTTCCGAACAGCCCCGCGGCCCACACCGCCGCTCCGAACAAATCTCGCAGCGGGATCATGAACCACAGCCGCAGCACGTCGCGGCTGCGCATTACCATCCATCCGGATACGAGCGCCATCAGCATCCGCACGGCCAGCACAGCCAGCGCGACTCGCCACTCGCCTCCGCACGCCTCCACGACTGCCCACACCGTCGCGAACGTCACCGGCAATCCCAAGTAACCGGAAAACTTCGATACGCGAATCGTTCGAGCCCAACGCACCTGATGGGTCCACACGTCGCGCCACGTTCCCCCCAAATGCGTCGCGACAATCACGTCGCTCAGCACGCACTTCAACCCCAGCCCGTGCAGTTTCGCCCCGAGCTGGTAATCGTCCGCCAGGTAATCGGCAATCTCCTCGAACCCTCCCATGCGTTCCAGGTCCGCGCGGCGGAAGGCTAGCGTCGAGCCCCCGGCGAACTCCTCCACGCCCACCAGCCTCGCCACCAGCACCGATGGCGCGAAGTCCGTTGACACGCCGAGTCCTTCGAAGCGCCCCGCGAATGTCGACCCCTCCGGCCGGTACAAACACGTCACCAATCCCACTCGTGGATCTCGGAGCGGCTCAGTCACGCGCTCCAGATAGTCCGGCTCCACGCGTATGTCGGCGTCATTCACAACCAGGAGGGAGTGCTTTGCCTCTCGCGCCAGATCCATCAGCACTCCCACCTTTTGATTGGGCGTGACGGTGCGGCACTCGATCACGCGGACTTGAGGAAACTGGCGCAGCACCGTCACTCCCCGGTCGTCCATCGAGCCCACGCCGCACAGTAGCTCGTATTCGCCGTGCAGCTTGGTGTGCGATTCAATCGCCGCGCGAAATCCCGGGTCCAGCCCGCGAACCGCCTTCAGAATCGAAACCCGCTCGCCTCCGGCGCGCCGCTTCTGAACCGCGACCGTGAGGGAGCGGAAGCGGATGCACGCCACGATGGCGAACACCTGGTATGCCGCGGCAATGGCGCCGCCGGTCTCCAAGACGACTTCAAGGATCACAGCGCCGGCATCATAAGGCTAATAGGGCCACGCCGCCGGCGACCAGCGCCGCGCCCAGCCAGCGTTTGGCGTCGACGCGCTCGCGCAGCACATAGCGCGCCAGGACGGTGTCAAAGACGAAGCTGGCCGCCGTCGCCGGCACGGCGAAGCTCAGGTCGGCCTGGGAAACCAGCGTCATGAAAGCGAAAAACGAGACGGCCATGCAGACGATCGCCAGAATCAGGTATTTCTTCAAAGCCAGCGTCGCGGCCATCCTCCCCAATCCGCCCGCGCGGAAATGGATCTCGCCATGCCGCTTCATCTCCAGGCTCTGTAGCGTATCGCCGGCCACGGTGCCGGCCACGATCAGCGCGACCAAAGCCCACTGATTCACGAACCTTCTCCAACAACCGGGCCGACTCCGCCCAGCCCTTCTCCTGAAGAAGTTCGCGACTCGGTCAGCCCCACCAAAGCCGTGCCCGCGACGATCAGCAGCGTGCCGGACCAGCGAGCCAGGCTGATCTGCTCATTCAGAACCACGCGGCCGACGATCGCCGTGATGATATAGCCGATGGCCGTCAGCGGCAGAACGTAGCTCAAATCCGCCCAGCTAAGCAGGGCCATGCGCGAGAGCAGCCATATAATCAGCAGCACGATGCCCAAGGCTACATGCGGGCTGAAAATCGCCGCCAGATAATCCCAGGCGGATCCCAGAACCCGATGCTTCATTCCCAGTGTTAGAAAAAGATTGCCTAACGGCTGACTGACAATAACCAGCGCCAGGAAGATCCTTGTCTTCCACTGCAACCGCTCGTTTGTCCCCATCCGGCTTTAGATCCGAGCCTTAAACCGAAGCCCGTTCTTTGGCGGCCTCGCTCGCGGCATTGTGGATCGCCGCATTGTGGTCCGCCGCCTCTTTGATAGACGGATCGATGCCGTCGGCCTTGAAGTCCGCAACGTACTTCTTGCGCTTCTGCCGCAGGCTCATAAAGCTCTTGGCTTCCTTGTACAGGCGTTTGCGATCGTTGTTGTCGAAGATGGCCTTGCGCACGATGCGCCACGCGGCCTTGGGACGGAAGTAATATTCGCCGTAGAAGCGCTCCACCCAATCCACCATTTCGGCGCGGTCCAGAATCCCGGGATAGACGACGTTGGGCAACTGGTGGCCCTGCGTGTCCGACATGTTGATCTGCACCAGGCCCTTGTCCTGGGCATATTGGTAAAACTCCGTGCCCGGATACGCATGCGCGATGGACACCTGGATGGTCTCCACGTCCAGCTTCTTAGCGAACTCGATGGAACGGCGAATGGTCTCGCGCGTCTCGCCCGGCATGCCGATGATGAAGTCGCCGTGAATCGTCAGGCCCAGCTTGTGCGCGTTGTCGGTGAAGCGTTTGGCCATGTCGATGGTGGCGCCCTTCTTCATGGCCTTGAGGATTTCCTGGTCGCCGGTTTCATAGCCCACGATCAGCAGCCGCGCGCCGGCTTCCTTCATGCCCTTCAGCGTCTCGTAGTCGGTGGTGACGCGCGAGGTGCAGGACCAGGTGATGTCCATCTTCCGCAGCTCTTTGCATACTTCCAGGGTCCTGGCCTTACGGTAGTTGAAGGTGTCGTCGTCAAAGAAGATTTCCTTGAGACCCGGGAAGTTGTCCAGCGCAAACTGCGCTTCATTGGCGATGTCGGTGGCCGAGCGCAATCTCCAGCGGTGTCCGGAATGCGTCTGCGGCCACAGGCAGAACGTACACATGGCCGGGCAGCCGCGCGTGGTGTAGAAGGAAAGATACGGATTCAGCAAAAACGGAACATTGTATTTGCGAAAATCCAGGTCGCGCTTGTAAACCTTGGTCACCCACGGGAGCTCGTCCAGATTCTCGACGGATGGGCCCTCGGGATTGTGGACGTTGACTCCGTCCTTGCGGTAGCTGACGCCGGGAAGCTCGCTGAGCGGCGTGCCCTTGGCGTAGTTGGCGATCTGGTAATCGAACTCGCGCCGCACGATGAAGTCGATGGCCTTGGTCGCGTTCAGCACCTTATCCGGCTCGATGGTCACCGGCGGTCCCACGAAGCACACCTGCATCTTGGGATTGGCGTCCTTCATCATGTCCGCGATCTTCACGTCCACGTGAAAGCCCGGAGAGGAAGTGAACAAAACCAACAATTCGAAATTCTTGGCCTGCGCGACTGTTTCTTCGATGCTGACGCCGTGCGGCGGAGCGTCCAGCACCTTGCTGTCCTCCAGCATTCCCGCCGGGTAGCACAGCCACACCGGATACCAATACGATTCGATTTCTCGCGTGGATGGCCAGCGCGATCCCGCGCCGCCGTCAAAGCCCTGGAAAGAGGGAGGATTTAGAAATAGTGTTCTCATGGTTTGTGAGCGTGGGATTGCATTGGGTTAAGGGGTGTCGGCGATCTCTTTCGAATCTTCGCCCTCCGCCGCTTGAATGACGTTGCTGAAGTGAATGTTCAGATCCGCCCTACCGGCCACGCGTGTATCCACGTGGCATTCGATGTGAGATGGCCACGCCACCCCGTTCTTGATCTGGTATTCGTTCACAAATGCGATACTCTTCAAGAGAATCGAGGGGGTTTTCACCAGCGTGCCCGACTCTCGCACCGGCATGCCCGTGGCAGCGTCCAGCCACAACTCGCCTTTGAACAACCCAACCGCATTTTTCTTGGGCTTCAACTCGAAAACCAGAATTCGGCTGTCGCCATTCGTCATTCGGGTCTTGAGCCGGAAGCGATAGTTCGCCGGGGTGATGGCGATGGAGGCGTTCTCGGGACTATCGGAGTCCAGCTCCAAATACCGGGCGATCACTTCCTTCTCCACCGTGCGGTCGCCCACAAACTCCCCCAGCCTGGTGATGGTGATCTGACCCAACCGGCGCGAGATTGTCTTTAGTACCCTCAGCTTGCCCTGTTGCTTCAGCTTGGGGAGCTTGGCGTCGATCTCCACTTCCATTTGCATGCCACGTAAGGCATCTTGTTGAATCTTCGCGGCATCCAGGAATTTATTGACGAGCGGATTGTTGGAGTCGTCGGGTTCGAAAGCCAGTCCCGCATTACCGAAGGACAGCGCGAGAATGGTGGATGCGAGGATAACACCTGGTAACCGCAAGTCGAGTGTCCCGGCGCCCCTTCGGCGCGCCCCTTCCACACTTAGTGTACCAAATCCCCCTCAAAGGAGTACCATGGAACGCTCAGTCCGGCTTCCCATGCCATCTGATCGAACCAAAGCCGTTTTCCGTCCGTCGAGACTGTCACCAAACCGTCAAGATCGGTCCGCAGAACGGCCGCATGCCGGTCCACCAACCGTTTGATCACATCGGGGTGCGGGTGGCCGAAGGAGTTCTCGTATCCCGCTGAAACGATGGCTACCTCGGGCGAAACGGAATCGAGAAACGGCGCGATGCTGGAGGTCTTGGAGCCGTGGTGGCCGACCTTAAGCACGTCCGCGTGCGCGGCCAACCCGTCCTCCAGAAGCCTGGCCTCCATGGGCTTTTCCAGATCGCCGGTGAGTAGAAAGGAGCGTGAACCGAAGCTCACCCGGAACGCCAGCGAATCGTTGTTGCCCAGTTTCGCCGCGGTGTAGTCTTCCGGCGGCGACACGATCTCGATGGTTGCTCCCGAAAACTCGAACGGCGGCGAGGCACGGCGGTCCAGGACTCGGATGCCCAGGCGCCGGGCGAGTTGCTCCAAAGGCTCCGGGGGATTGGCGCCCACCCACAGCTCCTTGGGCCGGAAGTTTTCGAGGATCGCCGGCAACCCCCCGATGTGATCCTCATGCGCATGCGTCGCGACCACGACGTCGAGCCTCTTGATTCCGCGGGTCCACAAGTACGGCGAGACGACGTCTTCGCCGATGTTCAGGTTGGATTTGCGGACCTTTGATCTATCAGCGCCGCCGAACTGGAGCAATCCACCGCCATCCACCAGCATGCGGGCTCCTCCGGGAAACATGAGCAGCAGGCTATCGCCCTGGCCCACATCGATGGAGGTCAGCTCGAGCCGGTGGGCCTGCGCTTGTGCTGGCCAGGGATGCCATACCAGCAAGACAAACAATCCGAGAACTACCGCTCCCGCCGGTAACCAAAGAGCGCGGCGGCGCGGAAGCGCGGCCAGCAGGATCAAGGAAATCGCCAGCGCGGCCGCCAGCCACACCGGCGGATCGGGCACGCGCCAGGACGGCTCAATCCCGGCGTGCCACTCCGCGATCCTCGCCGAGAGGTGAAGCAGCCATCCCGCCAACGCCGCGATCCAGGTCGAATGTGTAAAGACGGCCGCGAATCCCAGCGGCACCACGGCTTCAAGCAGCGGACAAATCAAAAGGTTCGCTGTTAATCCCGTAAACGACACGCGATGGAAATATTCGGCCATGGGAAGCGCCAGACCGATTTGAATCACGGTCGAAATCAGGGCCATTTCGAGGGCGAAAAGAGTCAATCTCGCGATCCATCCCACGGCTTCCTCCGCCCATCGCTGGGGCAAGCGCATCCCCATCGCCAGCGTTTCGGCGGCGAGGCGCAGCTCCACGCGCGCCTGGGCCACGCGTTTATCGAGATGAACGTCGCGCTCGGCATCGCTGAGGGCGCGCACGCCGCGAGCCAGAGGAGCGAGGCGCGGTTGGATCAGCGGCGCCGCCAGGGCTCCGATTGCGGCCACCGAGAGGAAGGAGAGCTGGAAGCTGGCGTCGAACAACGCCGCGGGGTCCCACATCAGGTACGCCAGTGCGACGCCGGCGAGCAGGTTCATGATGCGGGTCCGGCGGAACAGGAAGCGCGCGATCAGGAACAAAGTGAATCCTCCGGCCGCGCGCACCACCGGCGCGGAGAGCCCGGAGACCAGCGCGTACAGCCACGCCGCCGCGGCGGTCATGGCCAGCGCGGCCAGCTCCGGAATCGCGCACAGGCGCAGCAGAAACAGCAGCACTCCAGCCAGCACCGTGACGTGCACGCCCGAAATCACCAGCGCGTGAAAGGTGCCGGTGCGGCGGAAACTATCGGTCCACACTCGGACCAGGCTGGAGGTTTCTCCGATCAGAATCGCCTCCATCATTCCGGTGTTGTAAGAATCGCCGGAGTAGAGCTGGTCCAATCTTTCGAGCGCCGCGGTGCGCAGCGCGAACACGAGCCCCAGAAACCGCGAGCCGCAGCGTCCGGGAAGGATGACCGCTTGCGAGCCTCGAGTCATGGTCGCGGTCCAGTAGATATTCTGGCGGGCCAAGTACGCCGTGTAATCGAAGCCGCCGGGGTTGTTGTAATTGTGCGGGCTGCGCACGCGGGCTTCGATTTCAACGCGCTGGCCGTAGGCGAGCTTTTGCAACGGCGCCGGATCATCTTCCAAAGGAAGACTTACACGAGCCCGAGCGTTCCAGGCCAGCTCCAGCGTGAACTGCTCCCGGCCCGGCGAGAAGACCGTGGGCTCGACGACGCAGCCGTCGAGCAAGACGGTTTCGCGAAATCCCGCGTCAATCTCGGGAGCGGGAGGCGGGCGATGCAGCGCGAGATCGAGCGTCCCGGCGAACACCAGCGCCAGGGCGATGCACGCGCCCCGCAATGGGGAGGCGCGGGCAAGGAGCGCCAGCGCCAGAAAAGCCGCGACCGGCCACGCGGACTCTCGCGTGGAAAACGGCAGCCAGTGGCCCAGCAGGATGCCGGCGACGACGGCTGCCAGCGGCGGAATGAGGGGATCGGACATCCGGGAAATTCGCCCGCACAACGGAGCCTGCGGCCCTGTACGGGCGTTGGCGCCATCCCCTTAGTTGCTGTAGAAGCGGAAAAATCTCAGGCCTTGCGCCCCTCGGACGCTGCCGACCCGGGGGCCGGAACGCTCTACACTGCGCCGTCCAGGAGTTGGTTTTGGTTAGGATCGGGAGACGGAAAACGGATGGGCCGTCCCTCGTTACCTATCCGCCGAGTGAGCCGTTCCGCGCCGTCGGTGCGGGGCATTCCCGTATATTGATTGAAGCCCCGGCGGCCTGAAGCCAGAGAGCAAAGCTGCCACTTCCCCGCATGATTTTCCTGGCGAATATATAGTAAGCTCGGCGTCCGTGCGACTTAGTCAGCCACATCGAGCGCGAGAGCCTCCTCCTGACGCGACGCCTTCGCCCGCAACCAGGCCAGCAGCACCAGCAAAGCCGCGCACACCGCGATCGATATACCGGCATCCGTCACAAACGCACCCGGCACGCCGCGCAAGGCATAAGCGTGGCCATCGATGAACTTCTAGACGATTGGCAGGTTGGCTGCAATGCTCTTCGCCGCGTCGCAGATCCCTCGGTTCAGGGCCGGTGTGCGCCATCGCGCTTCAACTTGGAGTCGCATGCAAGTTGGTACTTGCGGGACCCACGGTCCGCCGCCACTGGAGCACGAAATCGGCACATAGCAGGGGGATCACCCAACAGAACCACGCGGTCATCGCAGGCGCCCGTGGTCCGAGACTGCTCAGCAACCCGGCATTTTGAATGGCGCGAAAAGTCACGAACCCATAGGTCACAATATAACTGCGGACCATCCATTCGCGGTGCGCTCCGAATTGCCGCCGTGAGGATCTGCGCCCCTCCATCAACCTACCCGGTGTGTCAGCCTACCTGGTGTTGTTGCCGCCCTCCGCATGGGAGAGAATGAAGCACGGGCATGGCGGCGTTTCTCTATGAGTTCGAGTGGAATCCAGTCAAGGCGCAAGCCGATTTCAGCAAACACGGGCTGGATTTTGAGCGGGCCGCAATGGTGTTCCTGGACCCGCTCGCAATTACCATTCCGGACCAGGAACACAGCGAAACCGAGGCCCGGTGGATTACGCTGGGAAAGGACACGGGTGGGCAATACCTGCTCGTGGTCCACACTTTTGAATGGTTGGGCCGATGACCGGGGACGAATCCGCTTGATTTCAGCAAGAAGACCAACGAAGGCGGAAATTCGCGACTACGAGGAACAAATATGAAACCCGAGTATGATTTCAGCAAAGGCGAACGCGGCAAGTTTTTCCGGCCCAACGCCGAACTTCGCTTGCCGATCTATTTGAACGCCGACGTCCAGGCTTATCTGACCGAACGCGCCGCCCAGAAAGGCATACCGGTCGGCGAGATGGTGAACACGCTGTTGAAACAAGAAATCCAGATGATTGAAACGGTAAAGTAAGGCCCGGATCGGTTGGCGGATATGGATGGCTCCGCCTCTTCTCGCATCCCCTTCGTTATTGCCATCTCGCAGGCCGGGGGCCTGCGCCACAAGAAATCTCAGGCCCTACGGCCCCTCAGGCTTTTTTGCCGATGATCCCGATTTCCTTTTTCGGGAGCTGATCGATCATGGCGCGCGAGATGCCGAAGTTGGTCTCGAGGATCGACATAGGATTCCCGCCCAGCCAGTTGGTGAGTGAAATCTCCTCATACACGCCGCTGTTGAACAGGACCAGGATCTCGGTCGGCTCGTTGCCCAACTGCTCGATGTAATGCCCGTAGCCCTGCTTGATGAAGGCCACCTGGCCGGGGCCGAACTCCTCGGTCTTGACGCGGTTGTGGGAGCCGAAGATGCGCATGCGCGAGCGGCCTTTGAGGATGTACTGCCACTCGTCGGCATGCGGGTGCCAGTGCATCTCGCGCAGGGCTCCGGGCTGGAGAGTCATCTTGACCGCGGTGAGAGTGGTCTGGATGGGGAACTCCTTGGAGGAGACCATGTGCTCGGTGCCGCCGGGGAAGGTTCTGGCGGGGTTGGCGTCCAGCCGGTACTTGTGATTGATCTGGCCCGGCTCGATATCCGCGTTGCGGTAGGCTTCCATGGTTTGCGGCGGAACCAGGCCCGGCCCGATGTACAGCTCTTTCTTGGGGAACTGCGCGAAGGCGCCGGCGGGCAGATTCAGGTTGCGGCTCAGCACATCCGGAGGCGTGTTATAGATCCAGTCGGTGACGCTGAAAGTGCCGAACTCGGAGAAATGCCCGTTGTCGAAGACCAGCAGGAAATGGCACGGGCCGGGTCCCAGGGCCTGCAACACGTGGCCGTGGCCGCGCGGGAAATACCAGGTATCGCCGACGCCGAAATCGGCGATGTCGGCTTGGCCTTCGGGCGTGATGACGGTGGCGCGGCAGCGCCCTTCGATCATGTAGGCCCATTCGGCGGCGAGCGAATGCCAGTGCAGTTCGCGGATGGCTCCGGCGTCGAGGCGCATCGAGACGCCTGCAATGCTCTGGGAGATAGGGAACTCCTCGGCCGTGGCTTCCTTGGCGGAGCCGCCGGGGCCGACCCAATGGGTCTGCTTTTCGAGGTCGTACTTGAAGTCTTCAAGAGCGTCGTCGAGCTTCTTGGTTTCACGCTTTTCTTCCTGCGGAGCGGCGCTGGCGCGCTCCATCGTGAGCGCCGTGGCAGCGACGCCTAACGACGTCAGCGCGGCGGCGTCGAAAATCTTGCGGCGAGTCCATCCCTGTGACTCAAGCTTCAGCTCTTGCGTGGGGCCCTTTGATTCGTCGGACATGAACACACTCCTGGGAGATAATTATACATCGCCGGTCAGGAGGATGTGTGAACGCACTTCGGGCGTGGAGAATCGTTACGCGGTGGGCCGATCGCATGCGATCGGGCCCACCGGGGTGGAAAACGTGAGTTACTGCGACTGTTCGTAGACAAGTTTTGGAGGGCAATGCGGCTTTTTTAGGGCTCGCACTGTCCGACGGAGCAAGCTAACCTCAACCTCCTCACACTCTCAAAAGATTCGAATCTTTCTCCTGTCCCGCTCCCCCCGGTTCGACGGAAGCGGCAAGACCGCTTTTTTAAGGCGGCCGCGGAATTCACCAATACAACGATCTGCTTGGCCAAGCAACGTACTTCTGCTTGAAGCGTACACGAGAGATTGCGCGCTACTTTGGAGATTAAACGCGAAGTGGCTGGCGGGATTGGAGAAATAGTCGCGCAATTATCTGAACTGGACGTTACGGACCGCGCTAACTAAAATGCCGTTACCGGACGCCGAAGAGTATTCCGGGGGCCCCCTGACAGCCACTCCAGAATCTCCTGAACGGTGATCCGGTGACCTTGACGAGCTAACTAGAGTTGCAGGACTGTGCGCAACCCTTCATCGACGGAGCGCTGGAGACCCGGCGTTAGCGTACCGGCATGCTCGGTCAGGAAGCGGCGGTCGAGGGTCAAGAGTTGGGAGACATTCACGACCGAATCGCGGGGGAGGCCCGCGGAGCGCGCCGGCAACAGGACATTCCCCGGAGCGGCGGCGAGTTCCACGTTTGTGGCGATCGCAGCTACGATTGCGGTTTGAGTCCGGCTGAGGTTGAAGGAGTCTGCTTGGACAGTCTGTCCACCATACGCCCCGCGTTGAATCTCGCCCATCTCTACCAACGGTCCTTTTCGAGAGATTTCAGTTGGGTGCGGTGCAATGCGGAATCGACTTTAGCCGGGTGCCGCGAATACACGTCGTTCAGCCGTTCCGTGATTGCATTTCCATGCTGCCGTTTTAAAAACTCCGCAATCGCTTTCGCATACAGCTCACTTCTCGAAACCCGAAGGCGACGGGCAGTCGCTTCGGCCAGGCGAAAAAGATCGTCGGGCATGGAGACGGCGGTCTTCATCATCATCCGGAGACTTTGCGCCCCGCCGCCAATTCGGCGGCGTAGGCATACACAGCCAGGAAATCATCCGGTTCGAGCTGAGGATAATCGGCCAGGATTTGTTGCAGTGACGCTCCGCCTGACAGCCACTCCAGTACCTCCTGAACGGTGATCCGGTGACCGCGGATGCACGGCTTTCCGAAGCGCACGTCGGAATCGATCGTGATCCGCTCAAGGAGTGAATCGTGGGCTGCCGGCATCTGTGTCCCCTTGAGCCGTTGTATACCGGTACTGACTTGATCAATCACGGGGCGAAACGGGCGCTTTGGGGCAAGGTGGTTGCTGCGATCAGCGGACCGAGGCCGACTTCTCGGGGATGGAGTTCGCTGGAAGTTCAAGGGAACATCGGGTTGGCTATTCGGATTTGCCATCAACGCGCACCATCGCCGGCGGGCCCCATACTCCAGGTCCCCGACACTCCTGCGGCGTCGGTCCACGTTCCCTCCAATCTGCCCTGCGGAGTCAAAGTCAGCAGCAGCGATCCGTAGCTGTTCTCCGGTCCACTCTTCCATCTCAAGGTTGCACGCAGCCTCTCTCCGTCGAATGTTCCTTGTAAAGTTCCTGAGAGGGACGGTTGCTTGGCGTCGGAATACGTTCCACTGATCGTATTACCTTGCTGCACGATCCGGCTGATTGCGCCGAACTGGTTCACCCAATCACCAGTTACCGGCTTTATCGCCGGAGCGGAAGCGCGGACGGGGGCCTGAGCGGGAGCGGAAGCGGGGGTGATCGCGTGCGTAACTGTTTTGAGGCCGGACAGGCAGCACTCGTTTGGCCGCGACTCTGTGATCTGACTCTTCAGGTCGCACATGGCCGTAGGAGTCCCGGGTCCTGCCGGATAATACGTGTATCCTTGACACCCAGCGTTCTGTTTACATTGCGCCTGGCAGGCTTGCGCTGCTTGGGCCAGCGCGTTCGCCGGCGAACCGGCTGAGCGGTCGCTGGCACCCTCGGCGGTGCTCGCGACCGCGAAGCTGCCCAACGATACTCCGGCTAACGCGGTATCTGGCACGTCTTTGAAGGCTACGATGGCCTGCTGTTGCGCGGTCTTAATCGGACAGGACGACGGCGGCTGCACTGGGTTCCCGTTCTGATCGAAAGACCAGAGCGTGATATATAGATTCTGCCCAGGTGGAAGACCGGCAAGCTGCCCCTGAAGGCCCGTAATCAGCGAAGAATCGCCGTCGCGGCTGCTGCCCACGGCCGGGCCCAGAAGCAGCCGGTAGTTCGGCGTTTGTGACCCCTTCGTCCATGTAAACACGGCCGGGTCCTGCTCAATGGGTTGATTCGCGGGAGGGCAAACCAGCTGCGCGGCAACGGGCGGCTGTTGAGGGTCATTCTTCGCATTGGAGACGCCGGGATCGGGCGCCTTCTGGCCAGCCACTGAGGATACGGCAACGGTAATCAAGATCAGTGTCCGAATAAGCAGCATCGCTTTTACCTCTTCGTCTATTATCGGTGTCCATTGCAGCGCCCGGTCGTCCCATAAAGCACTCCCCGTCAGGTTCAGAGCCCTGACATCCAGGCCCGGAACATTCCTGAAGAGATACCGACTTCACGGGAGCGATCCCGCCGAGCCTGTTCGAACAGCCGAGGCAGAAATGCCGTTTGAAGAATTCCATCGAGTGAAGCGGCGCGAATCCCTACGGAGGACCGTCGCGGTTGTCTGCCACTGCGGGACAGACTGTCCATAGCGGGGAGTGGCCGCATCTACCCAGCCGGTGGACCGTGGCATCAACACCGCTCGCGGCCCGTCTATCATGAATGAGACGCGCTACTGGAGAGTTCGATGAAAAGAATTTACACAACCGCGATAACGGTATCCGCCACGCTCCTGCTTGCGGGCGTCGCACACGTCCAAGTGACGCTGAACTCGGTGCGAATCGGCGCGAAAGACACCGCCGCGTTAGCGAAGTTCTATCGGGCGGCCGAAGCCGGTTCTTAGCTGGAATAATAACGGCAGCATAATTACAAATGGATTAAACCTGGGTCTGGCTCTGCTGCGTGTTCGGTTTGCTTCGTCAATGCGCCCTTGGGTCTTAAGCGGCACGCCCAATCGAAGTCGTGGCAACGGTGCGATCGAAACGCAGTGCTTCAGCAAAAGCCTCGTCCGATTCGTGCTGGCCGTGGTTCACCAGGAACGGCGCTGGTGCCACCCAGAGGTATGGCCTCATAGCACGGAGCCTTATTGTAGCTGGCTAGGAATCACGCAGCATCTCTGCGATCCAGATGAACGGTGCTATGGAAGACTGGGTGCAGGGGAAGGGAATCAAGACCGCTCTTGCCGGCGAACCGCCCGAACATCCTCGCGGAATTCTGCCACGCCGTAGTGGACCGGAATCCGGCGGTCCGACGAGAGAGCTTGAAACGCAAGCTGGGTCATTTCCGCGAGGCGGCTCGCCTGGGCGAGCGTTAGGCGCTCCTGCCGGAACCGCGCCAGCGCCAGTTCCTGCTTTAGCTCGGGCTCACTGAGATGAGCCGCGGTGAGGACTTCGTCTGAGATCGTGACCGGCATGCTTCTTTCATGATCTTTTCCGCCTCGGGATGCCGTATACCGCCGTTTACTGAAACGTCGTGGAAATATCCGTCTCGTAGTTCATCTGGATGAAGCCCAGGTTCAAGCCGCTGGCGGAGAAAGCGCCGTAAGGGCTGTAGGGCTGGAACTGCACCCCGCCGAAGTTGCCGGGGGGAAGCCCCAGCAACACGCTCGCTGGAATGGTGAATGTGCCCGCGCTCGCGTCAGCGAAGCAGGTGAAATTTGCGCCGTTCGTGTAGCTGTTGTTGGTGGCGTTTTCCCCCGAAATCGCGATAATCGAATTCGCTGCGCCTCCGCTCCAGGTGAGGGTCAGGCCGTTGGCGCGGGTCACGTTAATGTTGGCCCCGCTCACCGGACTCTCCAAAATGGGCGGCGTGGGTATTGTGAACGGCGTGGTGAAACTGCCAACGTCCGCTCCTCCGGCTCCACTCAAAGTGTACGCGCCGGGAGAAAGATAGGTCCCAGTGGCGGACAGCGTGACACGACCCCCACTCGCCCCACTTGCCGGGATGGTTTGGCTCCCGTTGGGACCCGTCACCTGGATGTTCGTGCCGGCATTCAGGTTCGTGATGAGATTGAAATAATTCCCTCCGTTGTTCCCGCCGTTGAGATTGTTATACACCGCGCAGGTGCCAGGGGGCAAATCATCAATGTAGGAAACAATGAAGGGCTGAACCGCCGTGGCGACTGTGAAGGCGAAGAACTGCGCTTTTCCAGTGTCCGTATTCCCGGTTAGCTGCCCTTGCGCATTGTAGTTCGGTTGGCGCCGCAATTGGATCTGGCCAACATTGAACACCCCGCTGCTGGTGGTGATTTGTTGAACGTCGTTGCTGGTGAAGAAAGAAGCACTAGGGGTACAGGTGCGGCTGCCGGTCTGCGCCACCGGCATCACGGTGTAATTGCTGATCTCATTGCCGATCTGAACCGCTAGCGGCACCGCGCATCCCGTGGGAACGTTGGCCGGCACCACGAAGTTGATCTGATCTTCGCCGGCGCAACACCCCCGCCCCTGATACGTCACGGCCGCCTGCACCCCGCCCAGCCAAACCGTCAACGGAATATTAATCGCGACGCCCACGGCGGCATCGTTGCTCACCGGACCTAATCCCGTGGCCCACAGGACCAGCGTATCCCCGGGGTTGGCCGCGCCGCAAGCGGTGAGCGGAGCTCCGCAGTTGGCCGCCCTGGTTACCGAGACCAGCGTGTAATCGGGGTTCGTGACGATCCCCGCGCCTTGGCCGTCCTGTGAGTATGTGAAGATGCCGAGGTTGTTTTGCACTACGGTAATCGGCGATGCGAGGCCCACTTGGCCGTTGTAGGTAACCGTGATCGTTCCCGTACCCACCGGCGTATTCGATGGCAGCAGAGCCGAGACCTGCGTCGCCGAGGTGTAGTACATCAACGGAGCCACCGTGGTTCCGCCGACGGTAACGCCGATCGAGGTTCCGCTCAAGCTGGTATTTTGAAACGCGCTTTGCGCGATCGAAATTGTACCCGGCCCAAGATTGGTGCCAAAAAGGGTAAAAATCGATCCCTGTGCAATCCCGGCATTCGGCAGCCCCGCGGTGATGTTGCTGGCCGCATTCGTCACGTTCGAGATAACCGGACCGGTGAAAACTTGCAACGTCGTTAAGTTGCTGGTGAGCCCTCCGATGGAAAGGGAGACGGGGGCTCCGCCGGCCGGCTGATTTTGGGGCACGGTGAAGATGACAAAATAGACGCCGACTTGACCGTTGGTCAAACCCGCGGTTACGCCCGGGGCTTGGCCTCCCCCTATGTTGACCGTCGGCGTCGTGACCGTGTTAGCTGAAGGGTTGGAGGGTCCGAGGGTTCCCGTGGGCACTACCGGATTGGTCGGGCCCAGCCCATACGCAACGACACCAACTTGCTCGCCCGGCACGGCTGGATTCGCGGCGGTGACGGTTGTTTGGCTAGTTAGATGGAACGGCAGGTTTGTGCCGCCGTTAATTGGTATCACCGGCGCGTACTGCGTCAACGTAATCGAGAAGGGCGCGGAACTCTGGCCGGTGCCGAGCGTGAGCACCACATTCGCGGCGCCGAGCGGCGCGTTCACCGGAATCTGGATGGTTATCTGGTAGCCGCTGTTCGGGTTGATGGTGAACGCGGCTATGCCACCCACCGTCACGCTGGGGGGAGTTACACCGAGGTTCAGCGCGCTGAGAATAGCCACGTCTCCGGGACAGAGCGCAGTTTTCCCAGTTTCGCCTACAATCGCAGTGATAACCGGCACGGTAGGCGCAGGGCCGACCGACAAGGACACGCTGTTGCTGGTGGCCCCTCCGATGGAGAGCGAAACGGGATAGCTTCCGGCGGCTGTACCCGCCGGCACGACGAACGTGACTTGATAGACCGCGATAAAGCCTTGGCCGTTGCCAACCGCGGGTCCGGATGTAGATGCGCCGAAAAAGGCTTCGCCGTTAGCCAAACGCGCTGTCGCGCCGGAAACGGTGTTTGCCCCCAGCGTCACCGTCGGCGCCGCGTTGGTGGTTGTAGTGTTGGACGCCGCCACGGCTCCCGTGGCCACGGCCGGAGTGGTCGGACCCAAACCGATGGCGTAGAAAACGATGGTCTCACCCGCGGCGGCGGGAGTGCTCGCGGTCACGGCCACGCCCGAGTTTTGGTGCCTCGGCGAAGTCAGAGGGCCACTGGTGAGGTTGATCAGCACCGGCGCGTATTGCGTCAGCGTAATATTGAACGGCGCGGAGGGCCCGCCGGCACCCGTGGTGACGATCACTTGTATGTTTGTGCCGAGCGGCGCGTTCACCGGGATCTCGATGGTTATCTGGGGTCCGAGCTGCGGCGGGACCAGATTAAACGCATTCACCCCACCAACAGTCACCAACGGATTGAGGCCGAGATTGGTTCCCGTAATCACCGCCTGGCCTCCGGGGGCCAGCTTGGTGCTTCCAGTATAAGGATCCAACACCGAAGTGATGACCGGCGCTTGACCGTAAACCAAGCCGGCGGCAGCCAGCGACCATAAACACGCAATCCGAATCGATTTCATCAGTCCCCTCCCGGAACTTGGGCTCCGGGAACTTAACGAGCCTCGGAGCATGGTTTCGGGATAACATATCACCTCGGCAGCCGCGTGACAAGCGCCCCGGGCGCGGGTGGATTGACGAACTAGTAGCGGCGCTCTACAACCGCTCCCTCGCGGTCTCGGAGTAGAATCGGTCCAGACGAGTCGGCGTAGCGACCAGCTACGTCGAGCGATGAATGTCTATTTCCCCACCAGATGCGAGATGTCCTGGTTCTCCAGGCAGACGTACTCCAGCAAGTCCGTATCGGCACAGCCCGGAAAGATCCGGCTTGCCGCCGGCGGTCAGCGGCGCCGGTGCGGAAAGATTCGGCTTGCCATCGGGTAAGCGTGGGAGGCCCGGCGTCGGGTAGTTCACCCACTGCGCCTCAAGGGGCGCCGCCGCGAGGGCCGAGAGCAGGAAGAAGCCGGCTTTTGTCATAGCGACTTGTCCTTCAGGCTGCGTTTTACGCTTGCTTCACCTAGGGTATCGCGGGCGTGCCGCTACTTCAACTGGGCCTATTTGAGTTGCTCCAGCAGCGGGATGTCCTTCACAGCCTTGGGCGCCGGAATGGATTTGAGATACGCGTAGATATCGGTCAGCTCCGCGTCCGTCACCACCTTTTCGGTAAACGCGGGCATGGCGCCGGCGGGGCGGCGGACGTAGCGGATCAAGCCTTGCGCGTTCAGCACGGGCGGCCCGATGCGCGCGCCATCCTTGCTTCCCTGTCCCGCGTAGCCGTGGCACTCATAGCAGCCATCCTTGAGGAACAGGTCCTTGCCTTTGGCGGCATCGCCACCTGTGGGAGTCTGCGGTAACGCGACGCCCGCCAGCAGGAACGCCGCGGCAACAACCAGAAATGAAATGATTCGCATGGCGGCTCTTTCTAGCGCGGTTGCGTGATCACATCGATCAAGGCCGGCTCGCCGCGCTTGACCACTTGAAGCGCTGCCTTAATGGCCGGGCCCAGGTCCTTGGGATCGCTGATCGGGCCCGCGCTATACATGCCATACGCCTTGGCCATGGTCGCGTAGTCGATGTTGGGATCGGAGATGGCGGTGCCGATCTTGGCGCGGTCGATGCCGCGCTGCGCGCGATTGGCCATGTCCTGCACGTACATCAGCTCCTGATGATAGGCGCGGTTGTTGTGCATGACGGTCAGCAGCGGAATCCTGTGATGCGCGGCGGTCCACAGCACGCCGGGAGCGTAGTTGATGTCGCCGTCGCACTGGATGTTCACGCTGATGCGGCCATGCTTGCGGTTGGCCAAGGCCGCGCCCACCGAAGCCGGCGCCTGGTAGCCGATACCGTAGGCGCCGTGCCCGCCGATGTAGTGATAATATTTCGTGAAGTCCCACAACCTGAGGGGCCAATAGCTGAAGAAGGTCACATCGGAGACCAGCGACCAATCCTCGCCCTTGAGCTGGTTCCACAGCTCGGCGGAGACGCGCGCGGTGCTGATGGGGCTCGCGTCGAAGCCGTAGGAAGCCTGTTCGAGATCGCGCTCGCGGACCTTCCTGGCAGCCTCGGCCAGCTTCCCGCCGCGATCGGCGAAGGCGCGTTTGCGGTCCGCCGTGATCAGCTTCTTCGACGCCTCGATCAGTTCCGGCAGCGATGCTTCGGCATCGGCCGCGATGGACAGATCGACTTCCGCGTAGCGGCCGAAATCCTGATAATTGCTCTTGGCGTAGAGATCGCCGGCGAAGATGTGAATCAGCTTGGAGCCGGGCTTGGTGAGACGCCGGGACTCCATGCCCATCTTGTTGACCGGCGTCATGGAATTGGTGGCGTTCCACAGATCCGGAACCTCCAGGGCGAGGATCACATCCGCATCGGCGATGTTTCCGCCGCCGTAAAGAGCGTGGCGGGTGGGGAAGTTCATGCGGAAGCGGCGATCCTGGACGGGAGCTTGCAGCAGCTCCGCCAGCTCCACCAGCGATTTCAGTCCGGCGGGGGTGCGCGCGGCTCGTCCGGCGACGATCAACGGATTCTCGGCCGCCACCAGCATCCTGGCCGCTTCGGCGATGGCCGCGGAGTCGCCCGCGGGAGGCGTCGAAAGCGAAAGCTTGGGCACGCGCAGCTTGCCGCGGTCGGCTTCCGGCACCGGCTCTTCCTGCAACACGGCGTCGGCCACGATGACCACCGGCTCCATCGGCGGCGTCATGGCGATCTTATAGGCTCTAACAGCGGACTCTGCGAAGTGTGCCAGCGACACGGGCGCGTCGTCCCACTTGGTGTAGTCGCGCACCATCGAGGCGGCGTCCTGCACGCTGTGAGCCCATTCGACGTCGCTGCGCCGCCAGGTCTCGTCCTGAATGTTGCCCAGCAGAATGTACACCGGCACGCGGTCCGCGTAGGCGTTGTAAATCGCCATGGAGGCGTGCTGCAAACCCACGGTGCCGTGCGCCATGACCATCATGGGCTTGCCCTCGATCTTGGCGTAGCCGTGAGCCATGGCGACGGAGGATTCTTCGTGTAAGCAGGTGAGCAACTCGGGATCTTTATTGCCGCCGTAGTTGATGAGCGATTCGTGGAGGCCGCGGAAGCTGGAGCCGGGATTCGCGGCGACGTATTCGAAACCCAGCGACTTGACGACATCGGCCATGAAATCGGAACCGGGCCGGTCGGTGGTGTAGACGTCGACGCGCGGCGGGGGAGTGGTTTCGCGGGCGGCCTGCGCGGCCGAGGGCTGAGGCACCACCCCTCGCTGAGCTTGTTGAGTTTGGGCTGCCAGCGGCGGCTTCGCCACCAGCGCCGCCGCGCCCGCGGCCGCACCCTTCAGGAAACCGCGCCGGCCCGTCTTAGAATTGTTCTGAGATCTCGCCATGGAGCCCTCCTCGCCTTGTAAACACCCTTCACGTTACGGCGAATGGGTCCTCAGTGTCAACCGCTTGCGGCTTTTTGCGCACACTGCGGCCATACGAGCGGAAAGAAATAAGAATCCGTTGCGGCGGTTGGGGCTCTCGGACTTATCGTGGGTGCCAACCGCCAATGATTTGAACTGCTTTTGACGGACTTTCTTGGAAACGCTGGATGGCGCTCCGCCGGACGAAAACCGCCCGGCGAAAGTTCAGTACCACCTCAAACTACAACGCTCCGCTAAACTAACGCGCGCGGTTCAGAAATGAGTGTCGCGCTTGATGATTGCCGCTATTGAGGCGGGACACAAGAAGGGTGGAATCTCGACGCTCAGGAAGCTCGCTGGAGCGCTCGGACATTCGCAGGCCGGGGGCCTGCGCCACAGAGCTATTTTCCTTCCAACAGAAACGTCGGGGCCAGGCCGGTGAGGGTGGAGAAAGACGCGGGACCGGCAACGTCGAGCCAGCTTGAGCAGCCATGCACCGAGCCCATGTAAGCGTGCGGCTGCACGTTGACCAGCATCTCCTTCATCATCAGGCTGCCGTATTGCAGCATGGGGAAGACGGAGCGGGCCGGCTCGGGGGCTTCCTGCACCACGAAGGGCGTGCGCATGGCCTGGCGCAACGCATTTTCCCAATTGAGATCGCTGACCTCGGAACCGCGGACTGGATGCACTTCACCGGCGGGATCGTTGGGCCGGAGCAGCAGCTTGGCGCGATGCTTCATGGCGAATTCCGGCAGGTCCACGATGTGCCCCTTGTAGGTGGTCTTGGCGGCTTGCACCACGCGGGTCCAGGGCACAAAGTCCTTAATGGCTCTGCGCTCGGCCGCCGGGAACTTGGCGGTGACGGCGTCATCGGTAAGCAAATCGAAAATGGCCTGCTTCGACGCCAGCTCCGTGCGGAAGCTATTAATCATGCACACGGCGCGTTCTTTATAGGCGCGCACCAGGGGATGGTTCAAATCGAAGCGGATCAGGAACTCCTGGAGCGTGATGGTGCGGTACACCACGTCAATGGCGAATTCGCCCCGGCGCAGTACATTGTTGCGGTATTCGAGCTGGTCCGGCGAGACGATCTCGGTGGGACAGCCTTCGCGCGAGAAGAACTCGGCCAGCAGCATGCTTTCGGGGGAGGCGTGCGGCTGGCGGATCTCCAATACGGCAATGTTAGGCCGCTTGTTCTTGCCGCCGGATTCCTTGTAAGCCTTGAGAACCGCGCCCAGCAGGGGTTTGATTCCAGGAAGCTTCTTGAGCTTGAATTTCTTGCGCAATTCCTTGACGGGCGCGGCGTCATAGTAAATATCCGCGAGCGCTTCACCATAGATCGCGCCGGCGGGAGCAACCGCGCTGTGCCCGCCAAAGCGCAGCGAGCCGCCGTTCATCTGGGTGCTGAAGGTTCCGGCAACGCTGAAGGCGCTATATCCAGGCTCAACCGAGGCCAGCATCCGCTCGGCTGGCAGGAGTTGGATTCTAGCGAGCAGGGAGGGAGTGGCCAGCGTTAGCCGCTCCACGCGCTCGATCGCGGAGAGCAAAGCTTCCGAAGCCTTTGTCAGAGCCGCGTAATCGCGGGTAGCGAGGAAGTGCGGACGCAGAACCGGCGACAAAGGACCGTCTTCCAGTTTGAGGGCCTTCTTGCGCTCCTGTAAGGCCTGGGCCCAAGCCAGATCGATATACGGTTCACTTTCTATGAGTTTGTGATAACGGGCAATCGCCTCGCCGGCCAGAGTCATGCGTCGTAATGACGTTTAGTATCGCACGCCGGGTTCGGCTTTGGAAAGGCCCGGAATGTGGCAAATACGGCATAAGTTATTGATATAGATGGAGTTAAAATAAAACAAAAACGCTTGCCGCTGATTGCGGAAATCCTTCCAAAGCGTCCGGACTTCAGCCACCGCCCGAAGGCTCGCGCCGGATGCGGTCTGCGCTCTGGACACCGCGGCCCGCGCGGAAGTATTGTTTCGGTCATAAACAATTGTTACCATTGTTGTCGTATGCTCACAGACCACATCGTCGCTCTTCTCATCGCCGAACGCGAAAAGCTAAACATTGCCATCGCCGCTCTTCAAGGCGCTGTTAAGCGCCGCGGCCGTCCTCCGAAGAACGCGGCCGCTGTCGCCGCCGCTGTTTTGCCGGGCCCAAGAAAACGACGCGGAATGTCGGCGGCCCGGCGCAAAGCCCAAGCTGAACGGATGAAGGCGTACTGGGCCAAGCGAAAGAAAGAAGCCGTCAAGAAGAGCTAGGTTCGTATTGCTTCTTGATACGCCTCACCCACGTCTCGAAATCCTTCGGGGGCAAGAAGCGCGTCATCGCCCTCGAGGATATCAATCTCGATGTGACCCGGGGCGAGATGGTCTCCATCATCGGCCCATCAGGCTCCGGTAAATCCACTTTGCTCAACCTGATCGGCGGGCTGGACCAACCCACCTCCGGGGAGGTCCACATCGATGGCCAGAGTATCGGTGGGCTGACCGACGACGAGTTGACCCACCTGCGGCGCGACAAAATCGGCTTCATTTTCCAGTTCTTCAATCTGATGCCCAGCCTCACCTGCCTTGAGGACGTGGCGTTGCCGCTGCATTTGCGCGGGTGGCCGAAGCGGAAAATCCATGAGCGCGCCCGCGAGCTGCTGGACCTGGTGCAGCTCACCCACCGCCTCGATCACCTGCCCGACGAACTCTCCGGCGGCGAGCGCCAGCGCGTGGCGATCGCACGGTCGCTGGCGGCTTCTCCCCCGATCCTGCTAGCCGACGAGCCCACCGGTAACCTCGATTCTCATAGCGGCGCCGAGATCCTCGATCTGATCCGCGCCTTGCACGAGAAGTTGAACGCCACCGTCTTGATCGTGACCCACGACTCCGGCATCGCGCGCAGTTGCGCCCGCACCATCGCCTTATGTGACGCGCGCACAGTGGGCGATTACCGCAACGAATAGGGCGGACAGAACTCCCATCAAATTCGAATAAGTACTGAGAGTCCTGATATGTGAGGGCGGTTGAGCTCTTTTCAGGGGATTCGCTACGCTCGTGCATCCCCAATGAAAAAGACAACTCTCTTCCCTATCAACATGTTGCTGGCAACCGCCCTGCTTCCGTGCGCCTTCGCGCAAAATCTGGTCTCGCCCACATCCCAGACCTTTCTGACTCAGGAACGCCAACACGGTGCAACGGAAGGGCTTGTGTCTCCAAAGTCGTACCTTGCTTGGAAGATCAGTCTGGCGCCCGTCATCGCCAGCCAAGCACTGGATGCGTATAGTTCCTACGGACTTCGCGAGTTGAATCCTGTGCTGGCCGGCCCCGACCATAGGTTCGGCTACGAATCCGCCTTGTTAAAGCTAGGAATCGCCGGGACTTTGATGGGCGTAGAGTATCTGGTGGTTCGGAAGCATCCTGGGGCGGCTAAACTGCTGTGGAAGCTGAATCTAGCCAGTGCGGCAGTTAGCGGCGCCACGGCCGCGCATAACTTTTCCATCCATTAAAACGCACCCCCGAGAATCGTTCTAAGGTATTCTATCGATTGATACTTTCCGATGGCGGCAGTATGCTTGAATCCGGATACATATCCTTAGAGGTACGACCCAATGCGCACGGTACTAGGAGTTCTTGCCATCACATTCGCGAGCGTGAGTTTCACGAACGCGCAGGACCAAATCGCCAGTGTTACTTCTAACGCCAAGTTCCAATTGCGCGGTGCAGCGATAACTCCAGGACAAGGCGTACCCACTTGGCCGGTGCTTGCCGGCGACAATATCAAGGCGGGCACGGCGCCAACGCTGGTTACTTTTACCGACGGATCCGTACTGGTGCTGGATGCCGCCTCCGTGGCCACGGTTGAGGTTGCCAATGACACCCCCGTCTTCCGGCTTTTGAAGGGGTCGGCGAGGTATTCCCTAAAATCTCTCACGTCGGTTGAGCTCCTGGCCACCGATCAGAGAGTCAATGTCAGCAGTCTCACCGGGTCGTACAATATTGGCAGCCAAAAGCAGACGGGTGGTTTCTGGACCCCGGTCCACACTGCGGCGGTGGTGGGTGGCGCTGCGGCGGTTGGGACAGCAGCCGTTCTTGGCGTCGGCGCAGCCAACGGCGCTGGTTCCCAAGTGAGCCCCAGCCACTAAGACGGTCTACTTCCTGCAAGCTTGGAACTCTCCCAGACGCGTGCGCGGAGAGGTTTTTCCTCCTTTCTGCCGATAGCATAAGGGAAATGAAGGTGCCTGCGGCCATCTGGGTAGGTTATTGCCTGATGGCGGTTTCCCTGGCCGCAGCCGTTCTTTTTACGGGTGGCGTTTACCCGGATTCCTGGGAATGGAGCGCGCTGGCCGCCTCCCTTGGTGCGATCCTCTGCGTTCTGGCCGGGCCGAAGTGCCCGAACGCTCGCAGCGGGTTCATCTTATTAGTGCTGCTGCTGGGATGGATGGTCCTTTTCCTGGCGCCGCTCCCGCCGGTGCTGGTGGAACACGTGTTTCCGGCCCGGTGGAGCGCGGTGGCCGCGGCTCGCCAGATTACCGGACAGAACGCCGGAGGATGGGTGGCGCTGTCGCTCGCCCCGGCTGCAACCCTGGAGCGGCTCCTTGACGTCGCGCCTGCCTTGGCCGTGTTCGTCGCCGTGCGCGAAATGGGGTGGTGGTGGCGCGATCGAGTATGGATTGCCGCCGCTCCGGTGATGATCGTGGCCTGGTGCGAAAGCGTTCTGGGATTGGTCCAGTTCGGGATGATGCGCGCCGCAGGGGGAGACGTGGCCTCCGCGACAGGTACTTACGTGAACCGGAACCACTTCGCGGGATTGCTGGAGATGGCGTTCCCTCTGGCAGTCGCCGGAGCGTTCGCGGCGTGGAGGAAAGGCGCGGCGCTGCGGAAAGGCGCGGCGTCCGGGAGGGCCATGCTCCTGAGCGCTCTGCTCCTGGGTGCGGCAGGATGCCTGCTGGCCGGCGTGGTGGTGTCCCTGTCGCGAATGGGCTTCGTTGCCACGGCACTTACGGCGCTGGTAATCACGCCGATGCTGATAGTGGCGCGAAGCTCCCGGCTGAGATGGCTGGTTCCGCTGGCGGCGCTCCTATGCATTCTTCTGCTGCTTCCCACCAAAGAGCTGAAACAACGCTTTGCATACACGGCCGCGAACGAGGAGGTGAACACGGACACCCGCGTCGCGATCTGGCGCGACACGCTCCAGTTGGTTTCGGCGCACAAGTGGAGCGGCACCGGACTGGGCACTTACGAGCGTGGATTGTACGCGTACAAGACCACCAAGCCCACCAACACATTGGATTTTGCCCATAACGACTACCTTCAAATCCTGGCGGAGCTTGGGATCGCGGGTTGGTTGCCGGCGGCGGCGCTCGGCATGTGGATCCTGTGGAGACCGGTTCGCATGGCCCTGTGGCATCGCGGCGCCGGAAATTACGAACTGGCCGTGGGTCTGCTGGGCGCATTGCTTGCCCTTGGCCTCCATAGCCTGACGGATTTCAACCTGTACATTCCGGCCAACGCCCTCGCGCTGGCGTGGCTGGCTGGATTGGCCGTGAGTCCGGGACTGCGAGAGGACTGACGTGCGCCTGATCTTTCCGGTGCTGGCATTGACAATCACGGTTTCATCCATCGCCGTCGACTTCGCCAGGCTCCCGGCCTCCTCACCGATCTGTCTGCATGGTTTTTGCCGCTTCGATCAACTGTTTTCGAGGATCGATTCGGAAGGCGCGGATTTGAAGAACATGGGGGCGCTGCTCAATGAGGATCCCTCCAATCCGTCCACTTGGTGCTCCTACGGAGAGTTGCTCTGGAAGAGTGGAGACACGGATGGCGCTCGAGCGGCGTTTTCCCGCGCGATCCTCCTGGGTCCTGGGATGTCTCCCGTACTGATGCGCGCGGCGAACTTCGATTTCAGCCAGGGCCATGAAGAAGAAGCGCTGGCGTTGGCCAAGCGAATTCTCAGCCAGACCGACGGTTTTGATGAAATCCTGTTCTCTTACTTGCAGCGGTCAAGAGTTCCGAACGCACTCGACGCAGGACTTCCTCCTGAACCGCGGGCAGCCAAGGCGTGGCTCGCCTGGATTGGGCGCAATGGAACGGATCGGGAGATCGCGGATACGTGGACCTGGATGAAAGAACAACACGTGTGCGACGAGGGGCTGGCCGTCGAGTCTGTGCGGCTGCTGTGGGACCGAAGGGCCTTTGAAGCGGCGCAGGCGATTTGGGCGGACTGGGTGGGCCCGGCGGACGACTACCTGAAACCGGACCGGCTCTTCAACCGGCGCTTTCAGAGGCTACCCGCCGCCAGCCCCTTCGATTGGAAGCTGGAAGCTGTTCCGTCGGTGGAGATCTCGCAGCGAGGCGGCCTGGATATTCGCTTTCTGGGGCAGGAGAACGTGAGTTTCTCACACGTTCATCAGTTCGCGACAGTGAGTGCCGGCCGGTACAGATTTGCGGCGGAAATCGAAGCACACGATCTCACCAGCGATCAACGTCCCTTTTTCCATGTCTTTGACGCGGAACCATTGCGCAAGGTGGATGTGCAGACGAAAGCCGTCCCCGGCAACGCGGCGAGATCGTGGATGACCCTGGACTTCGATGTGCCTTCGGGTACGCGGGCCGTGGGGATTGAGATCGAACGGCGCGCATCTGTAAGTGGGGACCGCCCGATTACGGGGACGCTGCACGTTTACGAAGTGTCTCTGGCGCGGCGGTAATCGGTGGTCACTATAGATCGAACCTCGCCCGACCGAAGGATAGATAGACGGAAGCATTTTTCGATGTCAGGCCAATATATTCAGTGCCCCACTTGCGAGATGGATGCATCCCGGACGTTCCTGCGCTTCGGACCGGCAGACATTGTTTCCTGCGCCGGGTGCAGTTTGGTCTATGTCAATCCGCAACCTCCCCCCGCCAATACGACTAGTTTCTTCGCGCATTCCTATATTTGCAACGAACAGCGGTTGCGGCAACAATTCGGATCCTGGCGAGTGCGCACCCTTGCCCGTATTGCTTCCGTGGTCAAGCAGCGCAAGCACGCCGGCAAAATTTTGGACATCGGCTGCGCAGGCGGTGATTTCCTGATGCACTTCGACCCGCAGGCATGGGACCGGTGTGGCATCGAGCTCTCTTTGTTGGCGGCCGATACCGCGCGGCAGCGAGGTCTCTCCGTTCATCAGTCCGTTATCCGGGAGACGGATCTTCCGAACAACTGGTTTGACGTCATCTCTTGCCTGGATACTTTTTATTACTTTCCAACCCCTCGCCAAGACCTGATGAAGATCAACCAATTATTGAGGCCGGACGGACTGCTGGTGTTGGAGATGCCCGGACATACCTACCGTTTGATCCGCAACGTTGGGCCGGTGAGTCTGGTGCTGAACTGGAGATGGTGCCACATGAACTCCGTCTCGCGGATGCTCTTCTATTACAGCCAGAAAAGTCTTGCGAAGCTGCTGGACAAGACTGGCTTCCGCATTGAGCAAGTTGTCCTCGAGCAAGCTCCCCTGCAAGGCGGAGCGGCTATCCGCCTTCTCAATAACTTGTACTTTGCGGTCTCTCGCGCCATTTTTCGCGCCACTCTTGGCGCTGTAAATCTAGCACCCAAAACTGTTTATGTCTGCAGAAAAGTCCAATAACCAAGATATCGCGCTGTCCGAGATCACGACTTACCTCGAGCGAGGCGGACTGACTACGGTGGAGACTGCGAGTTGCTGGTGGTACAATGCGTATCGAGGACAGAAGCGGATCCTGTACTCGTTCCCGCCCCACCGCCTGGTGGAACCAGCTCCAGATGAAATTGCCAGCGTGTTTTCCGCTGTTCCCAGCGCCCTGGCGGTTCGCTACGTCTCACCGCAAGGAGCCCCCGGTAGGCAAAGCTTCCAATGGGTGTGCCGTCCGCCCTACACACTGGAAAGTTTGAGCGCCAATAACCGGAGCAAGGTTCGCCGAGGACTCGAACGATGCGAGGTGCGAGCCGTCACTTGGAGCGAACTAAAGGCATCGGCCTGGACGGCTCATCGGGACACGATGAGACGCCATGGCGCGGGGAAGGTGGACTCACTGGGGTTCGATGAACACCTCGGCGAATGCTCCGCCTATGAAGCTTGGGGCGCCTTCGCTGGCGGGACCTTGGCGGCGTTCCTGATCACCCTTGCGGTCGAAAACTGGGCACACTTGCTCGTGAACCGGTCTTCCGACGCCCACTTGAAGTTGTATCCAAACAATGCGTTAGTCTTCGATGTAGTACGCCAGCTACTGGAAAGACCGCATATCACAGCCATCTCGTACGGCTGGGAGCCATTGACCTCACGCTCCGGCTTAACCCCCTTCAAGCAGAGTCTCGGATTCCGCATGGAGCCTGTTCAACAGCGCGTAGTTCTGCGGCCATGGCTCGCGGGACTAGCCAAAGAGCCAGCCTCTTCAATCATCGCAAAGCTGGCGTCCTGGGGGCCGCACCGGTTTCGAGCTCAATTGTCCGGCCTATGGGATATCGTTAGGAGCAGTTGACCTTAGCGGGTCGCAGGCACCGGCCCTCTTGGCTTCTGCACCCGCCTTCAGCGAATTGTCACAAGCCTTTGACGACCAACACTCTGGCGTTTCCAGCCGTTCCTCCAGAATCCAAAAACAAAACATAACTTCCGGATACTGGGGCCGTCCGTACTCCTGAATCATGGATCTTCCCAGCGACGGTCCTGCTCGCTATGCCGATATTCCCAGCCGTCCAGGCACCGTCTGTCACTACGCCGTCGAAGACCGTTCCGGGTTGTCCCGCCACGTATATTCCTCCGACCGTGCTTGTCGCTGAGCTGATTGCGATCCCTAAAAATACGGTATCCGAAGTGCCAAGATTCACCGCGTGTCCGGACACGTCAAGCCCAACTAAGAGTCCGTTTACGATTGTATTTGTGCCTTTGGAAAGGTCCAGTAATCGTCCAAAGACGGAATCCAAAGTGGTGGCCGCGGCGTTAGCCAGATACGAGACCTTGCCGTTGTAGTTTCCAGAGAAGAAGAGCCCAGAATTGGCCCCATCGTACTTGACGGTTCCGCCCCCCAGATCGTTGTCGATATAGATCCCGCTGCGATTTCCGAGATCCAGAATCGGATTGGTATTCGAAGGAACAAATCGATTGTCGTGAACGATCAGGCCGCTGCGCGTGCCGCCGAAGTCTGAAACCGCTACCCCTTTCATGGTGAAGTAATTGTTTGCGATCTCGATATTGTTGTCAATAGCGACGACCACAGCCCCACCGGAATTAGTATTGGTTGCGGAGATATAATTGGAAGCGATCTTCGTATTTCCGTAGGCCTGAATCACACTCGCGGTCCCTCCCCAATAAATCTGGTTACCGGAGATGACGGCGTCGTTTACCTCCATTAAGTATCCGCCGCTCGGTGCCGAAGTTAATGTACGGAAACTGTTGTTCGAAGCTGTCATCTGTTTCGCACTCCCACTCATGGAGAGCCACGCAACGTTGCATGAGCCAGAAGCATCCTCAAAAATGTTGCCGGAAATAGTCACTGACGCCGCCCCAAGAAATCCACCTGAATGCGCCGCCACTGCCGGGCTTGCGCAACCGTCGGTACTTCCAGCGCCTTCCATCTTCCTAATCGCATTTCCCATAATGGAGGCTGTTCGCGTGACAGAGATTCCACCCGGCAAGTCGAGATTCGTGCCACTCCCGCTAATATTTTGATCGTCTATAGTGATGGCAGAAGTCCCACAATTGATCAGGGAATTGTTGACGATCTCATTGTCGCTGTCGTCTCCGGTTCCAGAGGCCCCTCCGACCTTCACACACGCTCCGTAAGTTCCTTCGATATAATTACTATCGATTATGTTCGCCCACGCCTGCTCGTAGATACCGTGCATCCCGGTGTCGAGGCCAATGTGAATCAGACGATTTTTGCGAATTACATTTGCGGCGCTATTGGGGAGAATCCCCTGCGCCGGAACGTCGTGAATATAGTTCTCTTCGACCGTGGCGTATTGCTTCATTTGGGCATAGATAGTGACGGTATCAGCCCCTGGATGGGTATTGACGAAGGTGGCCGTGAAGGTGGTGGCTGTCACGGCGGTAACAACGACATCTTCTTCCGTGCCGCCGATGACAAGCCGCCTTCCTACATAGATACCGGCCATAGATGGCGGGGTGCATTGGACAGAACCGGGAGCAGCGACTGCAGTTCCGAGAGTTGTATTGTACTCAGTCTGGTTCCATGGCTGATAGAGGCTGATCGCTGCTCCTCCTTGGCCTGGGCCTCCGTGGTAACCGCCGTAAAGTTCCACGTCGTGTATGCGGGGGCGAAACGAGCCAAAGGAGACCGACACTAAATAGACATCATGGGCGCCGGCATATCCAGTGCCGACCGTTACCGAAAGATCGTGAATCTGCACGTTTGAGGCACCCCTTACCCCGATCACGTTTACATCCCCAGTCAGGGTGAGGCCAGACTCGAGCACGATCAAGGATTTTCCTTGCCCATCGCCAAGAAGTTCAATCCCTGAAGTTGTGATGGAGAGTGCACTGCCGGAGGTCGCAGACACCACGCATCCGCGGCTGCTTGCGGGGACGTAGACCCGTTCGTGTCGTAGTGACGCTGCCGCTGCTATTGCGTTAGTTATCGCTGTGGTATCGTCCGTGGACCCATCGCAGAGCGCGCCATAGGCCTTGATGTCAACTGTCGGCGGGAACACGCCCTGCGCCCATGTCGCCGTGCAAAACACGGAGCATAGAAGTACTTTCATGATGGCTCCAGGCGCGGCTTGTCGCAAAATAAGAGAAGCTACTGCGGGCGTGTCCGCTGGGGCTGGAGGGAAGCGTTCATCTCCGGCGCTTGTTGTGAGCTGAACCCAACGCTCTGCGCCAAGGCAACCAGGGAGGCAGTCTCCGGCCGCATCTGCATCGCCTGGCGCAGCAGGTGCGTACCCGGATTGTACTCGGGTACGATCTCCTTGAGGCCCAGGATCAGGCGGCCAACGTCGCGCATCTTGCACATCCCTTCCAGAGCGCGAAGATGCTGCCAGATCTCTTCGGGTTGCACCGCCATGCCGCGAAACACTTTGATTTTTTCGTGCGTGGTGGGCACCGTCGACTCATCCGCCGTGGTGAGCTCCTCGTGCAGCTTCTCTCCGGGCCGAAGACCGCTGAACACGATTTTGATGTCCTCGTCCGGCCGAAGACCCGAGAGGATGATTAAGTTGTGGGCCAAGTCGACGATCTTCACGGGCTGGCCCATGTCCAACACGAAGATCTCTCCGCCGCGTCCCATGGTGGAAGCTTGGAGCACCAACTGGACGGCTTCCGGAATGGTCATGAAATAACGGTGCATGCCGGGATGAGTGACGGTGACCGGCCCGCCGGCGGCGATCTGCTTCTTGAACACCGGGATGACGCTCCCGTTGCTTCCCAGCACATTTCCGAAGCGCACGGAAACATATTTGGTGGCCGTCCCGTTGAAGGAATTCACCACCAGTTCGGCGACACGCTTGGTCGCGCCGAGAAGGCTGGTGGGACGGACGGCCTTATCGGTCGAGATCATGACAAAATCTTCCACGCCGTACTGCGACGCCAGCCGGGCGACGGTGGCGGTGGCGAGAACGTTATTCTCCACAGCCTCCACGACGTGCGATTCCAGAAGCGGCACGTGCTTGTACGCCGCCGCGTGATAGAGCAGCGAGGGATGGTAGGTATGCAGCACCTCGGCGAAGCGGCTCGCATTCTGGATCGATCCGATCTCCGGGTGAAAGGGGACCTCCGGAAAACGTTCGCGCATTTCGAGATCGAGCTGGAAAAGGGCATTCTCGGAAGCGTCAAAGCCGACGATGGCGCGCGGCTGGAAGCCGGCGAGTTGCCGGCATAACTCCGATCCGATGGAACCACCCGCCCCCGTAACCAGAACGATCCGGTCGCGAGTTCTTTTGCGAACCTGGTCTTCATCGAGACACACGGGACTGCGCCCCAGGAGGTCCTCCACGGCGACGTTGCGCATGTGTTTGGCGATGCCCTGCTGCTTCATCAACTCGGTCAGACTGGGGACCGTCATGTAGGGGACCCCCGCCTTATGGCAGTGATTCAGGATTTGGGTCATTTGCGGCCCGCTGGCGGAGGGGATGGCGATCAGGATCTTGCCGATCTTATGTTTCCGAGCCAACTCGGCGAGCTGCGCACCGGCGCCCCAAACCCGCACTCCCTGAATGGAATGGTTCTTCTTGGCGGGATTGTCATCCACGAATCCGCATACCTGGTAGGGGCCATTGGCGCCGGCTCGCGTCTCTCGGAGCAGCATCACGCCCGCGTTCCCGGCGCCGTAGACAACCACTCGTTGGGCGGAACCGCCTGGTCTAGGGCCGCTCGCCGATTCAATCACAACGCGGAACAGAATGCGCACGCCGGCGGTGGCGAGGAAGCAGAGCAGGAGGTCCAGCGCATAGATCGAGCGTGGGAAGCCGCTGCCGACGGTAAGCGCGATGGGAATCGCGCTGAGCAGGGACGCCGCGAAGTTCACCAGGGCCAGGTGCGCCACGTCGAAGATGGAAATTAAGCTCCACCATCCGGAATCCTGCTTCGCGCGCCGGAAAACAGCGGATTTGACGACCAGCCAGACAGGCAGCGCCAGCAAGAGGTGGCTGACCTCACTCGGAGGCACGGTATAGTCGAAACGGAGCAGGAACGCGGCGACGCCGGAAAGAGCGAAGATCGCGATTTGAACGCACCAAACCAGGGGACGCCGAACGCGGTCGCGCCCGCGCCTTTCCAATTCGTCTAGGACCTTTGTAATACCTTGTTTGATGGACATATGGATATGGGAACCGAAGCACACCCGCAGGGTGCGCCACAGAATGGAAACGTCAAGCCAAAACGAGCGGCGCCGCAAGTACTCGTCCGCTAAATCCAACTTCGCCGGGAGCACGGCCTCCTCGTAGGCGCGAAGAGGATCGCTTGCCAGCGCCAAGACTTGTTCTTCATCGCGAAAACGAATTGAGGCGAGGTCGGTGATGCCTGGCCGGAGCTCGAGAATGCGCTCATACCGCTGGCGGAAGGCCTCGACGTAGGGCGGAATTTCCGGGCGGGGCCCGACCAGGCTCATGTCTCCGCGCAACACGTTCCAGAGCTGGGGAAGCTCGTCCAGCTTGGCGGCGCGCAGCAACCGGCCGACACGCGTAATTCGCGGATCTGTACTGGCAGTGATGGCGGCGCCGCTGGAACTCGCCAGCATGGACCGGAACTTGTAAATTCGGAAGCGGCGGAAACGCCGGCCAACCCGGACCTGAGAGAAAAGGACCGGCCATCCCGTTTCCAGGATTACGGCCGCCGCGATCAACGCAAATAGCGGGGCGAAGACAAGCAGCAGGATTGCCGCAACGGCGAAGTCAATTGCTCTTTTCAGCATGGCCCCTTTCAACATGGTCCGGCTCAGCTCGCGATCTCGAGGACGCCGCCGGTTTCCGTGACCGGCACAACCGGTCTTCTGTAATCCCGAACCACGGCTTCCACTGCTGCGATGACTCGTTCCACTTCCTGATCTGTCATTCGCGAATAGATGGGTAAGGAGAGCATGCGGTGATACTCCTCCACAGCCCGGGGACACGAGGTGTCCTCTAATTTCAGAGTCTGGCGATAGTATGGGTGCAGCACGATGGGGATGAAGTGGACGCTGCACCCGATTCCCCGCTTCTTCAGCTCGGCGATGAACGCGGCTCGATCGATCCGCAGACGATCCAGGTTGAGCCGCAGACCATAGAGATGCCATGAATGGAAGGCATCCGCGCGAGTCGCGGGAGTTTCCAGTTCGTCCAAGTTCGAGAACGCATGATTGTAACGGGCCGCGATCCCGGCTCTTCTTGCGTTCATCGCGTCGAGCTTGCGCAGTTGATGAATGCCGATGGCCGCCATGATGTCGCTCATGTTGTACTTGAAGCCGCAATCGACGACCTCATAGAACCACGATCCCGCCTCCGCATAACGGTTCCAGGCATCTTTGTCGATGCCGTGCAGGCACAAGATTCGCATGCGTTCTTCCAGTTGCCGGGAGGATGTCGTAATCATGCCGCCTTCGCCGGTGGTGAGATTCTTGGTGGCATAGAAGCTGAAGGCAACCGCGTCGCTGCGGCCGCCTCCGATGGGAAGGCCGCGATACCAGGAACCCGCGGCGTGGGCCGCATCTTCGACCACGTGGAGGCGGCGCTTTTCCGCGAGGGCCCAGATCGCGTCCATATCGCAGGGGAGACCGCCGATATGCACTGGTAAAATGGCGCGCGTCGCGGGAGTAATGGCCGCCTTCACGGCCGCGGCATCCATGTTGAGGTCGTCCCCGATATCCGCCAAAACGGGGCGTGCTCCGCATTGCAGAATGACGTTCACGGTCGCGCAGAAGGTAAGCGGCGTGGTGATGACTTCGTCGCCAGGCTGCAGGCCGAGAGCCGCCAGGGCCAGGTGCAGGCCCGCGGTGCCCGAGTTCACGGCAAGCGCGTGCGGAGCCTTGACGTATTCCGCAAAGCGGGCCTCGAATTGCGCAACCCGAGGGCCGGTGGTTAACCAACCCGATTTCAAGGTGTCTACAACTTCCTGAATCTCTTCTTCCCCGATTTCGGGGAGTGCGAAAGGAAGGAACGATGGCTTGTTCATGATTGAAAGGAGTAAAGAAGTTTAGCGAGTAAGGGACGTAAAGAGCCGGCCGGGTTGCATCGGGCCTGAAGGACTGAGCGAACGATAGAAGACGTTGGCAAGAAAGCCCAGGCCGTAAGAGGCGTGGTAGGTTACGAATACCAACGGGAGAAGCGGGAGCAGTTTCCATCCGTGCCGCTTCGCTGCCCGCGCCGATGCGGCGAGACAGGCAGCCGCGTAGACCGCCGTTTCGATCGACCACACCGCCAGCAGGAACCGCGAGAGAGCTGGGTCTTCGGCCAACACGGCGATGGCCGCGCCGGCCAGCAGCGTGACATTTCCAAGCACGAAAGCGCCGGGAACCAGATGCCGCCAGGACGCCGGAATCCTGTGCTTCCGAATGACCTCCCACTTCCAGAAGCCGTACTGGAAATACTGCCGGAACAACGCGGAAAGGGAACTTCGAGGCCGATACCAGGAGACAATTTTAGGCGATTGCCAGATCTTCCCGCCGGCGCGAATCAAGCGCAGATTCAATTCGTCATCCTGATTTCGAACCAGCGCCTCGTCGAACATCCCGATCTGCTCCAACGTGCTTTTCCGCCAGCAACCATAGGGCACGGTATCCGCATAGCCTTCGTAGGAATCGTCATGAAAGCTTGCCCCGCCTGTGCTGAACGACGAGTGGTAAGCGGCGGCGATGGCGTTCTGAACGATTCCTTCCGCCTTAGTGCGGGCTGGCCCGCCTACATTTTCCGCTCCGGACGAATCCAAGGTCCGGACGCACTGAGCTACATAATCGGGCGCGTATTCGGTGTGGGCGTCTACACGGAGAATAATGTCGCCCCGCGCCTGGCAGATGGCTTGGTTCAAGCCTGCCGAAACGGTCCGGGTGAGGTTGTCGATCATGTGGATGCGCGAGTTCTTCCGGCAGTACCGTTCCAAGACAGCACGCGTCCCGTCTTCACTCATGCCGTCGGCCACGAGAATCTCCCATCGGTCGGGCCACTCCTGCGACTCCAAGGATTCGAGCGCAGGCCCGATGAAATCGCGCTCATTGCGGCAGGGGATGACGATGGTGATCATGTGAGAACGCTCGAAGAAAGACTCTCCGCCGCCGGGGGTGCGTGCCGTCCGGTAAGCTGCGAGACGATGCCGGAAAGGCGTGCTTCACGCTGGGAGACCGGGAACCGATCCAGAACTCGCTGGCGCGCCTGCTCACGCGCGGCCTCGGGCATGGCCAGAGCGCTCTGAATCGCTCGAGCGAGCTGCGGCGGTTCCGTGGACTCGCTATACACGCCGCAGTCTCCGGCGACTTCGGGAAGAGCTCCCGCCCTGGTGACAACCGGGATGCAGCCCGCCAACATTGCCTCGGCTACCGCCATTCCAAAACCTTCATGGCGCGATGCCTGCACGTAGACGGAGGCGCGAAGGGTGTAGTCCAGCAGCGTCGCATCGTCTACCCATCCCGTGAACTCCACGTTCGGAGTGGCAATCGACCGGAGGCGATCGATGGCGTCATCCTTCCACGCTCCGATCACGGCGAACTTGACCTCCGGGAGCAAACTCGCCGCCCGTACAAACGGTTCCAATCCCTTGCGCCAGAGGTTGGGCCGGTCGACATTGCCCACCGTAATCGCCATGCGCTCGCGTGCGCGGGTGGGGAGCGCTCCGGCGATGTCGGGAACACCATGATAGATCACGTGTAGTTTTGCCCGGTCGACACCCGCATTCTCCATGGCTTCGCAGCGGCTATAGTGCGAGTTCGTAATGAGGGTGTGCGCCAGCCGCATTGCGGCGCGACTGATCCATTTCTTAGCGCCGCCGCGCTGGTGACCGTATCCGATGGTTGTTCCAGCGGCAGGAATGTTGGCCAGATCGTATCCTCCGACCACCAGCACCGACGGCTTGTTCAAGCAGCGGGCGCACAGCACCGGCAGGAACGTATGCCAGGATGCAAACCAGCCAAAGATCAAATCGTGAGCCTGGACTTGCCGCCACAGCGAAAAGAAATTCACCCGCCGCGAAGACAGATGCAATTCCGACACGCGGTAGCGCTGCCGAAGGCAGTCCAGATCCTGCCGGACAAAACTGGTCGGGTGATTGTGAACGAACAGGATGTTCACGCCCGGCGTTGATGATTCCGATAGATCCATGTGGTTACTTCCCGGCCAATACCTCTTCGAGCGTCTGCTGCATGCAAACGACGTGCCGGTCGATCGAGAATTGACGCTCCGCCCGCTCCCTCGCGGACTTGCCCACTCTACTGCGTAGCTCGGGACTCGCCATCAATTCGAGAAGCGCCCGCGACAAAGCCTGTGCATCCCCGGAAGGAACCAAGAGTCCGTCGCGCCGGTCTGTCAGGGCTTCGCGCACGCCTTCGATATCGAAGGCGGCAATCGGCAACCCTACCGACATGGCCTCCAGAAGAGAAAGCGGGCAGATGTCCTTCTCGACCGCGCAGTAGGCAAACAGGTCCATGGCGGAGAGCACATTGTGCATGTCCGGGCGATGGCCGGCGAAGATCACGCGAGGCGCAATTCCCAATTCCTCGGCCCGGCGCTTCAGCCTGACTTCATAGCCCTGGTCTCCGAACAGGCTGCCGCCAACCAGAAGAAGCCGAGCGTTTGGAAACGCGGAGCACACCGGGGCGAAAGCCTCCAGCAAATGGTGCTGGCCTTTCCAGGGCGTAAGGCGCGCCGCGTTGCCGACCACCAGCGCGTCTTCCTCAATCCCTAATTCACGCCGAACCCCCATCGACAAAGCGGCGGCGCTCCCGCTCTTTTGGAACTTCGCCGTATCGACAGCGTTGTAGACCACACGAACGCGATCCTGCATGGTCTTGGAAAGTTGCCGCACGATTTGCGGTCCGATGACGGCGATTCCGGTGGGCACACACCGCGCCATCGTCCGGAATGCGGTTTTGTAGATCCCCCCGAATCGTTCCGAGACAAAATCCTGGACGTACCACAGGCACGGGATCTTGGCCTTGCGGGCGGCGATCCCGCCGTAAAAGTGGCACAGCAGGCCTTTGGTGACCATCAACTCCGGCCGCAGCTCCTTCAGAAACCCCGCGACCCTGCCGGCGGTTCCCAGAATCGCCGCCACGTTCCACAGCCATGCGAACGGGTTGGGCCACTTGATCCGGTTGCCGATCCACACACTGGTCGAACACATCGGCAACACGGGAAGCGTCTGCACGTTTACGCCGGCAGCCTGGCAGGCGCGAACCAAGTCTCCCTCTTCCGGACAAATGACTAGCGGGGTCCACTGTGCGCGGTCCATGCGGCTGGCGAGCGCGAGCGTGGTGTGCTGGATTCCACCCATCTTGGAAGACGATTCCAGGATGGCTACGAGCCGGGGCCGGCCGGCAACGGAATTCTCCAGTGTTTCGAGCTCTTGTGTCTGGATCATGCGCATTGGGGCTACGAGCGGGGGCTGCGGTCGAGGTTCAGCTCCTCCAACTCCCACAACTTCGCTCTGGAGATGAATACATAGATGGCCATGTACCCACAGTGGACAAAACCACGCCAGCCATCGCGGAAACCTTGCAGGTAGAGATAGCGGTACAAGAAAGCCGCCATGGGACGAAATACGACATCGTGCCACCGGAAGCGCTTCCCCGATTTTCGAAACTCGTCTGTTTCATAACGTGTGTAGCGGTCCAGGTTGACGATGCGCCTGGAGATGGTGGGCGCATCGTGATGGATCAGGTCGCTTTGCAGAGTGCCGATGGTTCCCGGAACATGCAGATGCGCATGCACCTCGCGAGTCTGCCAGGAGCCTTGGTCGCGGCGGAACAGCCGGATCTGGTAGTCCGGATAAAAGCCGCCATGACGCAGCCACCGTCCCACAAAATGATTGCGGCGCGGCACGCGAAAGGCATGCGTTCCGGGATCCGCATTCGCGACCGCGGCTTGCGCTTCCCGCCACAGCTCGGGACCGGCGATTTCATCGCTGTCAATGTGCAAGATCCATTCTTGGCTGCATTGCGGCGCGGCCAAATTCTTCTGAGTCGCCGAATTGACATACTCATGCTGGAGAATCCGGCAGCCATATTCTTGGCAGATCTCAAGCGTACGATCGGTGCTGTACGAGTCGATTACCAGAATCTCAGCGGCGTCCCGCACGGACTCCAGCGTGTTCCGGACCGTACTCTCGCAATTGAAGGTTGGGAGCAAAACGGAAATTTGCGCCGGCACGACTTTTCGCCTCCACTCTCTTACCTTGCTGCCGCACAGCCACCATCGCCAGAACCCAAATCAACCAAACGGGACAGGCAAGTTGCGGCAGGACACAGATCACCTGGGTGGACATGATTCCACCCGCGGTGATGAACGACAACAGCAGCGCCAGGCGCAGCGGGCGGGCGGGATGTTCGCGGTCCCGAACCAGCAGGAACAAGCGGAACACCGTCCACAGAAATGCGCCGGCAAAAATTAATCCTGGAATCACACCCAGGTTGGCTGCGACTTGAATAAAATCGGAGTGTACCCATCCGGAAACGGTCCAGCCCATGCCGAGCGGGTAATCTCGTATCGCGTTCAGAGCATCCGCGAGGCGATTCAAGTGGTCGGCTCCGCTGGTTTCAACGGGGGTACCCTGAAGCGCCAGAAAAAACGATTGGACGCGCAACCGGGTGGCGTCGGGCAGCGTGCCATAGGCCGTCGCCGCGGCCACGCCGGCGACGATTCCGAAGGCATACCGCCGGTTGAGCAACAACCAAACCAGAAGTTGCGCCGCCACGTACAACCACAGGACTCGGAAGCCGCTCAGATACACGGCTCCCAGAAGCAGCGCGAACGCAAGCCCGGTGAATACGTGCCCGGAGTGTCCGGGTCGCCAATTCCAAATGGGAATCGCGAACGGAATGGCCATCGCGCAGAGGAATGTCGCTGCGGGGTGGCCCCAAAACGAAAAGGGAGCGCGCGCGAAACCATCGTCGCCGATGTACTGGTCCGTGTTGCTGACGAACTGCGGAAAGATGCCCCTGATCCCGGGGAAGAAATACTCGATCAGACCCAAGGCCGCCACGAAAGTCGCGGTGACGTAGAAAACCAGAATGACGGATTTCCAATCCCGAGTTTTCTGCAAGACCGTCGCCGCGACGATGAACAGGGGAATGAAGAGAATGAAGTTCTGGAGTTCGGAGAGCATCTCGTCCCATTGAGCATCGGCGCCCTGGCCCAAGATCCAGCCCCAATACCAGAAGGGCGCCATGGCCCACACCCACCCCGGCACCCACCAGACGGTCGCGACTCGTGAAGATGCCGTGAGAGCCAACCAAAGGAACAAGCCCACCAGCAGCAAAGCCGAGGGATGCAGCTTGAAAGCCGGCGTGAGCGGAAAGGTGCGGTACCCGAGCGCAAGAGAGCAAATCCACGCCAAAAATCCCCAACGCAGACCTTGGCGCCCGGAGGCTACGATGCAACTGCCCGCGATGGCGAGCGTCGCAATAATGACGATCGTGTAATTCATGCGAAAGCGCTCACTTAACAGGCCGTCCGGGAATGAGAACCGGCCTCGGCCAAGCGCGGATCCGGCATTCCACTCAAAGCCGCGGCATACCGGCGGGTCATATCGGCAATAGAAAAGCCAGGACACACCGAATGTGGGCGGTCACAATTCCGTGGCTGCGACAAGGCGCGGAGCACTGCTCGCGCCAGGTCCTGCGGCTCGGGCTCCGCCCATTCCGTGAGCGGGAAACTGTCTGAGTGGGATGCCGTGGCTGCCGCCACTACTTCCGGCAAACCTCCGACGCGTGTCGCCACGAGAGGACAGCCCGATGAGATGGCTTCCATTGCCGCAATTCCGAATGTTTCTGAACGCGAGGGAATCACCACCAGACGGCAGCCGTTGAGAAGATGAATGATCTCCTCTGGTTTCGCGCGGCCGCACAGACTCACGCGGTCCCTCAGGCCCAACGTGTCGCGCATCGCAATAAGCTCCTGATGCTGTTCGCCGTCCCCGGCGAGGATCAGATCCATATGAGGAACGCGTTCCGCCAGGAGGGCGAACGCTCTCAGAAGGAGGTCGAACCCCTTAATGCGCGTGTGGCGGCCATAGGCCAAGACGTAAGGCCGCGGATGCGAAAATGCCCGCCTGTCCGCGAAGCGTGAACCATCGAAGCCGTTGTAGACGACTTGTGCTTTCCCGGAAATCGACGGCTCCAAAGCGGAGGCTCGATTCAACAAGTATTGCGAGCAAGCAGTCACGGCATCGGCGGAGCGTAAGAACTCGCGTAACCGATCCAGACTCCGGCGCGCCTGAGGAGGCCGGGCTTCCGTGTTTTTGAACCACCGCTCTATTTCATCGCCGTGCAGGGAAACGACCAGACGGAACGGGAAATGCCGCCGGACTCGCAGTACGAAGCCGAGCCGTGCTTCCGGGAAGTGCACATTCACGACATCCGGATTGAAGCGCGCCGCCAGCCGAGCGAACCGAAAGACCGCGGCCGGGTTGTAATACGCGCCCGCCAGCGCCAGGTCCAAGCGGCGATGCCTCAGTGCATCAAGGCAAGGATAGAGGAACGGCCATCGCTCGACGCCGATGCCGTCGACCGTTTCCAGCGCCGGAAGGGAACGCGGATAACGATTGGTAACGACCTTCACCTCGTGCCCATTCTCGGAAAGCGATCGGGCAAGTTGACGCGTAACGGTTTGAAGCCCGCCGAGGACGGGATGATAAGACGCGGAAATGAGAAGGGCTTTCACTTGAGGCTCTGGCACTGGATGCCCTGGCACTGGATACTCGGGCACTGGATGCTCTGCCGCGCCTGCTCATAGGCCGCGATCATGTGGTCTTGGATGGCGCTGGCTGTAAACCGGGCGAGAACTCGTTCGCGGCCGGCCGACCCCAGGCGCTGCCTCAGGCTGGGGTCTCGCAACAGGCGGCAAATCGCGTCCGCAAGAGCGGTGGCATCGCCGGGTGTTACCGTAAGTCCCACGCGCTCGTGTTCCACGATCTCAGGCAGAGCTCCCGCTCGTGTGGCCACCACGGGAACCCGAAACGCCATCGCTTCCAGGCATGAGATGCCAAACGTTTCGTAGTAGGACGGCATCACGAAGACGGTGGCGCGCCGGTACAATTCCACCAATTGGTTCGCATCCTGGTGGCCCAGCCAGGTGATCCGCGGGCTTCCCCCGAGCCGCTCCAGCCAGCCGGACCAATCCTTGGGAGGAGCAGCCATCTGCCAGGCTCCCGCGAGCACGAATTCAGCTCGCGGGAACTGCTTCAATACTCCAGCCGCGGCCTCCAGCAGAAGTGGTGTGCCCTTTACCGGCGCCAGCCGGCCTGTGTAGAGGACGACGGGCGAGTCTGAATTTGACGCGCTCCTGGGCGCGGCGCTGTTGGCCTTGTCCAACATCTGCGGAGCGATGACATTCGGAACCACCGTGATGCGTCCCGGCTGCCACTGCATCTCTTGCGCAACTTCCGATGCCTGGAACCGGCTGGGCGCGGTGACCGCGGCGGCGCTGTTCAGAACCTGCCGCTGCAAGCGTCTGTTCCAGAGGCTGCCCGGGGTCAGCGGTTTCCCGACGTATCGGGAAAACGTGTATTCGGCGCCGTGCAGCCGAACGACCAGAGGGACGATCGGATTCCTTGCCACCCACCAGGAGCCGAGCTCGGTTCCTTCCAACACATCCATCGGTTCGTCCCGCATTGCCTGCACCACGGCGCGCCGGAATGCATACGACCATTCCGCCTCGCGCAGCGGAAGCGTCAGTAGCGTCCCGGCTACGGGAAGTTTGGAGACATACCAATGCGCGTTGGGCAGTCTGACCGGCACCAGGCGCAACGCGCCGGGATAGGGATTGGAAACCTCGGCGCCGCGCATGGCCGTGATGAGCGTCACCCGATGCCCTCGGTCAATAAGCGCGGGGATTGCGGCTCGAAGATAGGCAGCCACACCGCCGCCCTGCGATCCGAACGGCGATTCAAATGTCAGGAAACCGACGTGCATTTCACGCGTCCCTTTGCGCGGACTTGCGGGCGATGAACACCAACTGGCCTGCGAACTCCAGGGGGGCCTGCTGAGCCACCCATCGCATCCCGTGCCCCGTGCCCAGGCCGATCCGGCAGGCGAGCCAGGAGATCAGGAAGCGGATTGCCATCGCCGGGGCCAGGATTCCAGCCATGAACGGCAGCGCAAAGCGCCCCGCCCACGGCCCGAGGAGCCGGCGCAGCCAGGTCCAGGCCATCAGGCTGAATCCACACAAACCCGGCAAAACCTGAATATCCTTGAAGCCGCCGTGTTCCAGCAGCGATCGCAGGCCCAGGGGACTGACTCCGCCGTAAGTGCGGCCGTGCACCGGTTCAAGAAAGGAGACACTGCCACAGAACACGCCGCCAGTCTCCAAGACACGCCACGCTTCTCGAACGGCGCTTTCGATCTTCGGTAGATATTCCATGACCTGCCACGCCACAACCGCGGCAACACGCCCGGATGCGAACGGCAAAGCCTCGAAATCCGCCGCCAGCCAGTCCGCCGCTGACGGGAGTGCGTTGCGGTCGGCGCCGATCCACCGGTAGCCCTTGCTTTCAATGACGGCCCGGTGCCGTCCCCCGCCGCATCCGATATCGACGCAATAACCGCGCCCAACCGGCAAACACGAATCCAGATCTCGCCAGGACAGGGTTCGAATGAAATCCCCGAAGTCTTGCAGCCGGGGATGCGCGGCATGGCGCTCGAAGGGAGGATCCACTCCGGCCGCGGCGGTGGCGAGCTGCGTGGCCTTGGAAGCGGATATCTCCCAGTAGCGCTCCACGGCTAGACGCACTCCAGCGTCACGCACCCCGCGGTGGTGCGTGAATCGCTCCACCCGCCTGCGTAATTCCTCGCTGTCCCCACCCAATCCCGATATTTGCGATTTATATTGCCGAATAGCTTCCAGCTTCTTTTCCGTATCGATGGGGACTGTTCGCGAGAACCAACCGGCGGCTGACAAGGGTTTGTACATCTCGGCATAGGGCCAGTCCTCGTAAAAGCGAACGCGCCGCCCCGAGGCGCGCAGCCGGAGGCTGATCTGAAACAGATGCCGGTGATCGACGTGACCGCCGATGGAGAGCGGGAAGTACAGGATCGCGGACGGCGGTATTTCGCGCGCGAAGATGCCGATGAAGGAGTTCAAGGCATCGGTGGTGGCGGCGTCACCAGGAGCGACCGGCCCGCACAACTCCGCGTAGGAAGCGTAAAGCGGATCGCCCGAAGCATTGGTCCGCCACGGGGCATCGGTGAAATCCCACTGGTCCACGCGGTTGACCCCCAAGGCTTGCAAGGCTCGCATATCCTCTTGTTTGCGTTCGGCCGCGATTCCCCACTTCGAACGCAAATGACGAGCAAACGCGGACTCCGGACGGCCGTTCACCCCGGCGGCGAATACAGTTACCACTCGAACGTTGCGATGCTGGGCTGTCAGCGATGCCATGAAGCCGCCGCAGGACAAGACCGCATCGTCCGGATGAGGGGAAAAGAAAACGTGTTCGACAGCCGGGTTTTCATGCAAATCGTTGGACGCCGCCCACTCGTAAAGTTCGAGCGTCCTGGGGATCTGCCGGGCGGCCTGGTATTGTTGCGCGCTCTCCCGTGCGCGTTGGGCCATTTCCCGATGCTCCTGCCGATTCACCAGGAGACGAATGATCGCACTGGCAAGCGCTTCCGCGTCCCCGGGGGGCACAAGCAGGCCGGTGACCCCGTCTATCACCACCTCGGGGAGGCTGCCTGCCGCCGTGGCCACCACAGGCACGCCGAACTTCATGGACTCCAAGGCGGCGAGTCCAAAGGTCTCGTAGTGCGATGGCACTACCGTGAGTGCCGCTCGCGCGTATAGCTGGGCGAGACTGTCATGCGGAACGTGACCCAGAAAATGTATGCACTCCTGGAGCTGAAGGCGGTTGATCATTCCATCGATTTCGCCCTGGCGCAGAGTCGCGTGCGGGGCGCCGGCCAGCACAAAGCGGCAATTCGGCGCCGCCTTATGCACCCGCGCCGCGGCTTCGAGCAAGGTCGGAATTCCTTTACATCTCTCAATCCGGCCGACGTACAGAACCAACGGAGCCGATGATTCGAGCAATCCGCGAATTCCCGGCCGATCTAAGGGCGCTCCTGTTTCCAGACTCATGCCGGCAACTGCGTTCGGGACAATTTCAATCGGCGGGTGGACGCCGTGCAGTTCGGCGCTGATTTCCCGGAGATGGCTCTGACTGGGGGAGATCAGCAAGCGGGAACGGCGCAGCGCGATTCGCTGAATCATTCTGCTGAGCCGCAGGCCCGGCGTGATGCGCAGATCCGGAGTGTATTTGCAAAATGTGAATGGATCGCCATGAAGACGAATCACCAGGGGGACCTTTCCGCCCCAGAGAGCGGCGCAAAGGGACCCGGTTTCAGTCCCTTCCAGCAGATCGAACGGCTGCTTCTTCTGGATGGCTCGGATAGCCGACCAGATGGCACGGGAGTACTCGATTTCTCGCACGGCGGTTACGATCAGCGAATCCATTCCTGGAAACCGTGAGATGTACCAGTGGATATTGCCGGGGGCGACGCGGTGAACCTCCACGCCTTCGTCCTCCGTCATGGAGGGACAGCCGCCTTCTCCCAACGCCACCACGGTGGCATGGTGACCGGCTTCGACCAGCGTGCGCGCGAGCACGCGGATCTGACTCCCCACCCCGCCCCCGGAGGTCACCGAGGGATAATCGAGCGCTAAGAATCCAAAGTGCATCTTGAAATCAGGCCGAGCCGAGCAACAGCAGCAAATGCGTGCGCAGGCGGCCGGCCCGTTGGGTTGCATAAAGCGCGAAGTCCAAGGACCGCTCCTGGTCCCGCCGGGACAACGCCAGCGCTGCGTTCAAGGTGAAATATCCAATCCGTTTCAGATCGCGATAGGCTTGTAGCGCACAGTAGGACCGCGTGCGCTCCGGCACTCCATCCAGAACCGGCTGGGACGCTCCATCCCAGAAGATCCTTCGCCATAGCCAGCTTTTCCTGATCCGGTCGGGCTGCACGATGTGCCACACTGCTGCATTGGCCGCGTAAAAGACGACACCCCCGCGTTGCCGAATGCGGGCCACCACCTGAGCTTCCTCTCCCGATAGGAGTTTGGAGCCTTTCCTGCCCAGGTCCGTGGAGAATCCTCCCGTTTTCAGCAACGCATCGCGGTCAAACGCGATGTTGGCGCCCACCAGATGCTCTTTGTCCGTGAGCGGCCGATTCCGGTCGCCATGACTTACGTAGGACAGGAGCGACCAAAACCGGGCGGGAACTCGCTGCGGAAGCCCGTTCCAGTTAAGGAAAACGGGTCCGCCGACACACTGCGGTTTCGGAGTTGTCTCCTCGAAGGCGGCCAGTAGAGCCTCCAACCACTCGGGCTCGGCGCGCGCGTCGTCATCCAGGTACGCAACATAGGGCGATTGCGCCGCCGCAAGCCCAGCGTTGCGGGCCCAGCTTAATCCCAGCCGCGTTTCGAGCACGTAGCGGAGCTGCGGCATTCCGGCGCTCGTTTGCCCGATCAGCGCGGCGGTTTTGTCGGTGGAGGCGTTATCGACGACGATCACTTCGTACGCGGCCGGATCCAGCGTCTGACGGGCGACGCTTTCGAGAGCGATGCTCAGCAGATCCGCCCGGTTGTGGGTCGCGATGATGACCGAGATCCGCGTCATTTCTTAGCGCCCGCCGACTTCGCGCCCGCCCACTTCCCGATAGACCCCCACCATTTGCTCCACCACCTTCGATGCCGAAAACTTGTTCTCGGCGTCTCGCCGGGCTTCGGCGCCCATGCGGGCCCGTTTCGCGGGATCGTTCATCAACTCGGAAATCGCATTCGCCAGACCCGCCGGATCATCGGGACGGACCAAGAGCCCGGTACGTCCGTGCTCGACGATCTCCGGCAGCCCGCCGGCGTGCGTCGCCACAACCGGAGTCCCGGAAGCCAAGGCCTCCAGCGCCACGTAGGGGAAATTCTCCCACGTCGAAGGGATCACGCACAGGCTGGCGGTGCGGTAAAGCTCCGCCAAATCCGCGCGGGGAACCTGTTCAAAAGCGATCCGCGCGTGTTCCTCAAGCGGAACGCGATCGAGGAGACGCAAACGCCAGGAGCGGCCGTGTTCATCCGCACCGTCCGTCCCAACGAAGCGGACCGAAACATCCGGGCAGCAATTCAGTATGGCGGGCAACGCGTCGGAAAGCGTTCCTAATCCCTTCCCGCGTTCCAGCCGTCCGACGAACAGCACTTCGCATCTCCGTTGATGTCCATTCGGCGAGAAACGCTGGACGTCGATGGGATTGGGAACGACGCGCGCCGATACCCTGCCGCCGAGCCAGGTTCGCGTAAGATCGACGACGGCAGCGCTCGGCGCCGTGATTGCGTCCGCTCGGAGGATAGATTGTTTTTCGAGCCAATACGTCAGACGCTTCCTTAGATTCGGTGCAATGGCGTTGTGTCGATCTACAAAGATCCAAGCCAGGTGCAATCTGGTAACCGCCCGCGGACGCGGCTTCGGAATCCAATGGACAAAGAATCCGTCTGCCCGGCACTCCCCGGCTTCCACGATGTCCACGGGCGTGCTCTGGTGGATCGACCGCAGCCGACGCATCGCGGCCCATGCGAATCCCGGCCACACCCGGTTCAGCCGCCACAACACTCGCATGCGATCCCAGCCGGGGGCGGGCTGGATGCGGTGCACTTCGATCCCCTGATCGTCCGCGATTCGCTCGTCTCCCGCGGCGCGTGCGATCACGGTGACGCGGTGGCCGGCTTTAACCAGAGCGTGCGCCATATCGTGGGTGTACGAGCCGATCCCGCCCCATCCGGTATCGGGCGGATACTCCTGGGAGAGAAAACAGATGTGCAAGGGATCAGACACGGGAGCGCCCTGCGAGAATATACGCCGCATGAAGGCGAGAGGGTTGCGAGATCGGCTCGATCGCGTAATCGCCCGGCACGATGCGCCACAGACTCTCGGGAAGACGATGACCGTTCAGGGCCTGCTTGCCTAGCATTTTTCTGAGCGCTTCCTCCAGTCTGAAAGCCACGCTGAAACGAAGCTGCTTTTGAATTCCGCCCACTTCAGACAGCAGCTCTAAGTGGCGGAGATATACGGGCGACGGCGACTGATGATACCTGCCGTCGATTTCGAACCGCTGTTCAAACGCATCGTGAAACTTTTCGTAACTCCACTCGCACAGATGGTACGGGTTGGCATGGCCCTTGCGATGGTAATCGCGATTGGGGGTGCTGCACACGAAGAACCCTCCGGGAACCAGAACTTTGTGAACCTCGCGGAGCAAGGCTTCCGGATCGGGCAGATGTTCGATGGTCTCGAAGCTCACGGCGGCATCGAATTGACGGCCGAATCCGGCCAGGTCCCGCACATCCCCGGAAAGGAATTCGACCCTGGGGTGCGCGAATTGCGTGCCGGCGCATTCAATCGCCTCGGGCGAGATATCGACGCCGGTAACGGAGGCCGCGCCCTGCTCGGCGAGAAGCTGGCTTCCGTATCCAACCCCGCAGGCGGCATCCAGCACACGGAGGCCGCGGCATCGTGCCGCAAAGAATTCATATCGCTGCCGGTGCTCGGCCTCGAAGACCTCCCATTCGGTGGTTCCCGGCATAAGCCGCTCAGGTATCATCTCGTTGACTCTCTGCGCTTCTCAGAGTGAAACCAAAACTCCGGTTTGCTCTGTTTCCCAGGAACATCGCGGCCTTACGACGCCCACCCATTCCCCGGCGTAATCGTTTCTGAAGGAGCCGTCGTCGTACATCTCGATCGTCACCGCCTGGTTCGCCTGGGCCAAGACATAGCGCGTTTCCTTCACGATCAGAGCGTCGATCACATAGGCGCCCGCGTTCAGCAGGTAAGCGGGGATGGTACATTGCGCTTTGTATTGCCCGGCTTCGTGGGTCCACTGCCCCCACACCGCGTCCTCGTAGTTCGCAGTGGAAAAAATAGTGACGCCCCAGCCATTCTTCACGACGAACACCGGATTGAGACGGGCCGGTTGTTCCACGGAGTATTCCATCGACAGCACGACCTTCTGAGACAAGAACGCAGGACCTAAATCTCCCGACTCGTTCAAAGCCTGAATTCGAAGAATGCGAGCGGTGGCGTCGCCCGGCGCAGCCTCCGGTTCCCATCGGGCTTCCCGGCTCCCGCCTCCGGAAGCGCTCAGATACCGTTCGATCACACGCCTTGCGGGCCCGGCAGCTTGAATCTTTCCGTGATCGAGCAGCACCGCGGTCTTACATAGAACCGCGACGTTGGTCATGTCGTGGCTGACGAAAATGACCGTTCTGCCGTTGCTGGACGCTTCGTTCATCTTGCCCAGGCACTTCTTTTGAAACGCGGCATCGCCCACGGCAAGAACCTCATCCACGAGAAGAATATCCGTCTCCAGGTGCGCCGCTACCGCGAACGCCAGGCGCATATACATCCCGCTGGAGTAATGTTTGACGGGCGTCTCCAAAAACTGCTCCGTTCCGGCGAACGCGACAATCCGATCGAACTGGCGCGTAATGGCGCTCTTGCTCATTCCCAGGAGCGCGCCGTTGAAGTAAATGTTCTCGCGGCCGGTGAGCTCGGGATGGAATCCGGTGCCGACTTCGAGCAGCGATCCCACCCGGCCGCGGATCTCGGCGCGCCCTCGCGTCGGCTCCGTGATGCGCGACAGAATCTTCAAAAGGGTGCTCTTGCCCGCGCCATTTGGCCCAATCAGCCCGACCGTGCTTCCGTGCTCGATCTCCAGAGAAACATCGGCAAGCGCCCAAATCTCAGCGTTCTGCCGGCCGGATGAACCGCGCCGGAAGGGACGGCCCAGGTTCGCGGCGATCGCGTCGCGAAAGGTGCGGTATCCGGCCGCTCCTATCGCGTACCGCTTGGCGATGCCTTCAATCCGGATGGCTGGTTGACTCATTCTGGATTTCGATCCGCGCTACAGCACGTCCGCGAAGGACTTTTCCACGTGCCGGAAGTACAACGCTCCGCTCACTGTCAGCGTCACAGCGACCGCAGCGGAGACGTACAGCATCGGTCCCGGCGCCGAGCCGGTGGATAACAGCGCCCAGCGGAATCCTTCGATCGCCCCCACCATCGGATTCAACCCGTACAGCGCGTGCCAGCGTGGAGCGAGAAGGCTGGTGGGATAGAGGACCGGCGTTGCGAACATCCAGAATTGTGTGAGAAACGGCACTACGTAGCGAATGTCCCGGAATTGGATCGTTAGGGCGGACAGCCACAATCCCACACCCGTCGAGATGAGCACCACGAGCGTAAGGAATGCAATGGCCAATGGGGCGCGAATGGTTACGCTGACGCCGTAGTACAGCATCACTACACCGAGGAGCGCCACCGACAGCCCCAGATCGACCATCCCTGCGAGAATCGTCGAGACGGGGATCATGAGACGCGGGAAGTAGACTTTTCGGATCAGATTACTGTTGGCGATCAAACTGGCGGAGGATAGGCCCAATCCATTTGCGAAGAACATCCAGGGAACTAACCCGGCGAGGGAGAACAAGGGGTACGGAATCCCATCGGATGGCATCTTGGCAAGCCGGCCGAGGAACAGGCTGAATACCGCCATGGTCAGCAGGGGTTGCAGAACCACCCAACCCGCGCCCAGCATGGTGTGCTTATAGCGGACCTTGATGTCGCGCCAAACCAGGAAATAAAGCAACTCGCGGGATTGAACCAGTTCCTTCAGCCGCAAGGACGGCCATGCCGCGGAAGGCTCAATGAGCGTCAGGGGAGCCGCATCTTCAAGGAGTATCTCGCGCGGCACTGCGGAAGCGCTCATCGGTCATCTCCGCGATCCGTACGACTCGTAGTAGTTACGGTAATAACTGTTCGAGTAGCCGTAGTATCCATTCACGGAATGCTTCGGATCCCAGTCATTGAGGATGGTACCCAGAACCGCGGTGCCGTCTTCGGAAAACCTCCGCCCGGCAGCGACCGCCGCATCGCGAGTGGTCTGTCCGGCCCGAACCACGAGGATGACCCCGTCGGCCATCCGGCCCAGCACACGCGCGTCCGGAATCTGAAGCATCGGCGGTGTATCGAGGAGGATGGTCTGGAATTCCTCCTGGAGTTCCTTCAAGAGTTCGGGGATTCGCGTCGAGTACAGCAGGCTTGTGGCCGCCGAAGTCGAGGTCCCGCTGGTCATTATGAAGAGGTTCGGTACCCCGGATTCCTGAATATGCTGGCGCCAGGCGTCTTGCGTCTGGTCTTTAGAACGAAGCAGATTGCTGAGCCCGCGATCGTTCTTCAACTTGAAAATGCTGTGAAGGCGCGGCCGGCGCACGTCGGCGTCGATCAGCAGAACCTTCTGATTCACCTCTGCAAGCGCGATTCCCAGGTTGCTCACAACCGTCGACTTACCTTCCGATGGGCTGGAGCTTGTGACCAAAAGGACCCTGGGCTGGCGCTCCTTGTCTCCCGTGAACAGAATCGAGACCAATACGGCTCGAAAGGACTCCGCGACGAGGCAGGATTTGCGGTACCAAGTCACCAGCTCCACTGACCCCCGCCCGTTGGAAACGGACAACGCAGGTTCTTCCAAGACCTTATCCGCGGAGACCTTATCCGCGGATGGTAATTGCTGCTTGTTGCTGACACGCACCCGCACCCGGATGCCAATGCGGTCCGCCGGAACGATGCCCAACTCGGGAATGTTCAGGTAGTGCGGGGTTTCACCCGGAGCTTGGATGCTGCGATCCGCCCGCTCCTGGGTGATCACAAAGGAAACACCCAGAAAGAGCCCGCTCAAGAGTCCCAGGCTGGCGTCAATCGGAACATCCGGCTCGTACGGCTTTCCCGGCGGTCGAGCTCCATCGACAACCCGGATGTTAGACGCCCTCAGCGCGGATGCGAGCGTAGACTGTTTCAATTGCTGTAGCACGGTGTCGTAGAGCTGGCGATTGGATTCCACTTCGCGCTTCAGGATGCTGTACTGCACGGATCGTTCGCTTTCCCCTGTCACGACGGTGCGTTGGGCGGCATAGCTTGCAGTCATAAGCTTTTCCCGGTGGAGCGCCTCTTCATACTCGTTTTGAATCCGTTTCAGAATGTCGCTCCGCTCACGGTCAAGCGCGGATTGAAGGGTGACAAGCTGGGCCTGGAGGCGTTGCACCTTGGGGTAATCCGCCTTATAAGTGGGACTGAGGTCGGCCAGTTGGCGATTGAGTTCGGTGATCTTGGTCTGATAGTCGCGGAGGGTCTGGTCGTTCAACACATCCGGAAGCGCTTCCGGAGGACTGGTTTTGGCCATCTCCACCCGCGATTCCTTAGAGATCCGGTCGGCCTGAGCGGCTGAAAGAACCTCCTGAACCTGACGCAGTTTTTCTTCGGAAACATTGTTCTTGTCGTCGTCCGTGAACATTAACCCGGCCTCGCGCGCGTAGGCCTGGAGACGGTCCTCGGAGGTCCGCAGCCGCACGCGCATGTCGTCCAATTGGCGGGAGAGCCATTCGCCGGTGCGCTCGGTGGTCTTCCAGCGCGACTCGATATTCTGGTCGATGAACTCGTTGGCCAGCGTGTTGGCGAAGGCGGCCGCGATGCCCGGGCTGGGGGAATCCACGGTGATCTCAAGAATGCGGGTCTGCCCCACAATCCGTACTTTGAGGTGCTTCTTGGCATAGGCGAGCGCCTCCTCGCGGGGATTCCCGGGCGCCGGGTTCGGAAGCTTCAGCATCGTGCGCCAGCGCGGCATCTGAACCGGTTCCGGCGATGGCTCCGCGTCGCTGCGGATCTTGGTGAGGACCCGCTCGATCAAGGAGTCGCTTTGAAGAATTCTGACTTGTGTTTGAAGATCGACCGCATCCGAAGAGCCGCCGCCTTCGTTGAGCGGGCTGCTCTCCTTGACATTCATGAAGTTCTCATTGAGGCCGACAATCTCGAGAGTTGTGCGCGCCTGGTAGATCGGCGTCTGCGGCAGTGTGACTAAGAAGCCGGCGAAGGTTCCAGCCAGGACAACAAACAGAAGGGTTCCCTTACGGCGGGCCAGGATCCGCCAATACTCCATGAGGTGGCCGGATTGCGGCTCCGGCCCGGGATCGTAGGATGGGCCGGCGGACATCTCCGTGTACGCGACCGGTATAGCGCCCTTCATGCCCCGGCTGGGCAAGGAGGGCAAAGAGTCGGAATCAAAAGACTGCGGCAACTGTCGCATGCTGAGAGGTCTCCGTTAACGGTGATAAATGGCGATACCCGTGCCGATCTGCACGGCCGCCTCCAGCGACCGCAAGGCGGCGTTTTTGGTCGCGCTGGTAGGAATGAAGAGGATATCGTCTGCCTTGAGGGGCATGTCGCCTCCCTTGCCGGCCAAAACTTTCTTGAGATCGACCGGGATCTCGGCGCGAGTGTTGGTGTTTTCGACCACCCGCATGATGCGGGCGTTCTGCGGCGCGGCGGTCAGATCCAGCCCCTCGGCCAACGACAGAACCTGAAGAGTGCTAAGAGACTCGTTTTCGCCTAAAACGAATCCCCCGGATTTTTTTACCGCTCCGATCACGTAGATGATCTCCGCAACAGGCACGGAAATCACGTCGTAGGGCCTGATGGTGATGTTCTCCTCCGGCCTAGTCGCGCTCATGATACTCTTCACGCTGACCGCGGCTACGGAAAACCCGCCATTGTCCATCGCGGTTGGAAGAGGAATCCGGCCCCATTCGAGACGCCGTGTGATCTTGACCATGTTCCCGGCGTCGGAGCGAAGCCCACCCGCCAGCGACAGCACTTCGAACAGCGTCTTCTGTCCCTGTAGCTGGTGCACGCCGGGCGTCTGCACCGCACCGAGTACAGAGACCGGCTGGCTCTGCATCTCCAGAACGGAGACCGAGACTTCGGGTGCGTTCAGATACTTCTTCAACCGGGTCTCAATTTCCGCCTTCAGTTGGTCCAGCGTCTGCCCCGCCGCGTGGATCCGGCCGACCAAGGGAAGATCGATGTTGCCGCCCATGGAAATTCGCACCGGCTTGTTGTCGATCTCCTCCACATCCGCCGCGCGTATGACGACCTGGTCGTCGGGCCCGAGCGCGTACGCGCCGATCGCGGCCTGAGTAGCGGTGGTCTGGTCGGCAGGCGTGCGCAAATCGGGCCCGCTGGCCTGAAACAGCATTCCAAGGACAAGCATTAGAAAAGTCATAAAAGTGATCCTCCGATTCGGTTTTTGTGAATCTTTGGGCTTCCTAGAGAACGTGATTCATGGGCGAGGCAAACCAAGGAGGATTACTCCTGTCGCCATGCCGGGAAAGGGGAACCACGCTTGCCCCATCCACTTCAACCGCCACGGATCGCTGAAGAACGTCCACCGAGAGCACCAGTCGCAGATGGCCCTTCACGCGTAGCAGGGTCCCCACCGTTCCCGCCAAAGGCCCATCGACCACCTGGACCAAATCGCCAGATCGAAGGTAAGGCACCTGGGAAACGCGGTGGGTCTCGGAAAACGCCTTCTGGAGACCTGTAATGACGTATTCTTCGATGACTTCCGGATTGCGCATCGCGCCCACCAGGTATTGCACGCCAGGGGTATTGCACACCTGAAGCCGTCTGGGCGGATCGATGCGGCAAAAAATATAACCGGGGAACACGGCAACCGGCACGTGCTTCAGGCGGTCCGAATAGGCTCTGCACTCCTGCCAGATTGGCGCAAAGCACTCTACCTGCCGGGCGACCAGCAGCGAGGCGACGAGTTGCTCGGAGCGGGCACGAACGCGAACAGCGTACCACGCCGATTTTCCGAGCAAGCAGTCGGTTAGACTTTCGCTAACCGGATTATGCTGTTCAAACATAGCTTCGCCATTTTTGTCACATGACAGTGACCGATTACAGGGCCGTCGCTAGGGGGGCCTATGGATTAGGTCGGATCGTTCCGCATACCTCTGTAGGGGCGAAGGTGGTATTCTTTGCATTATTTTATAATCGGTACTCAGTACCGTTGGGTAGGGGGCCGAATGGCTTACTACGCATCGTTCCAGTAGTATTTGGCGACAATAGTGGCTTTTACGGCTGACTGCTCCGGGGCGCGCCAGCGGCGCGTCAGGCTGGCTAGACCAGTTTCATAGTTTCTATGAACCAATGTATGAGGCAACTGGGCAGGATCGGCACAGCGTGTTGGTTGATTTATGATGCGTTCGCACACGTGTCGAAGCCCGACCCTGGCGATCCCCAACGCGTGTACGCGCCCGACAGCTTCGATTTCGGGCTTCGCCCTGGTTCCGCCGCCATCGAGGCCGGCGTGGAGCTGCCGGCCATAGCCGACGGATTCACCGGTCGAGCGCCGGACCTTGGGGCATTCGAGTTCGGGCGGCCGCCATTCCATTGCGGTCCGCGATAGACCGCGATAGACCGCGGCCGGCGGCCTTCTGGTGAGACGCCGCATGGTGGCGCCTGCTACGCTGCCTTGAGGCAGATCGCGTTTTCGCGTATTATGTGTCGTCCCCTAAAAGGAAGAGAAAACTGCCGCACCGCCCAACCGATGCGCCCGTGCTCGGCCCAACCGTTGCGCCCGCGCTCGGCCCAACCGATGCGCCCGTGCTCCGCCGCGTGGACCGAGTATCGCTTCCAACTACTTCCGCGGCTTCTCCCCAATCCCTCGCCCGGATGCTTCTCCTGGCATGCGCTCTCTCCGCCGGCTTGCGCTGGCTCTTTTTTCACTTCTCGCAGAGGATCTGGGCGCTTTCCGTCGATGTACCTATCAATTCCATCACACCCTGGGCTCGTTGGGCCATGGCGGAGAGAGACGGCTCGGAACCGCAGGTTCTGCTGCTCCTGACTCTCGTTCTAATCGCTTTGACCATTGCCTTGTCGTATCTGATTGCTGGCGCTTCCCCGGCGGCTCGCTTATTGGCCATGGCCCTGGGTCTGATCGGAAGCGCGCCGCTGCTTATGTCCGTGCCGTTCCTGCCTCCGCTGCCTCAGATCGCGGGCGCTTGGCCGCAGGTTTTCCTGGTTGTCGAGGAGGTACTCCTCATCGCAGCGGCTGCGCAGTGGGCCGCGCGCAGGGATGCCACCATGGGCCTCCTGCTTCTTCTGTTGATTCCGGTCTGCTTCATGATTCCGGCGCCGGCGTCCCTGTCGCTCGATTTATCCTGCATTTTGGCTCCGGCGCTTCGGTTGCGAGACGGATTTCCCCTGCGCGAAGTCTACTTCCAGTACGATCTGTTTCCGTCCCTGATCGCAATGGCCTGGCAACGGCTGGGGGGCGACCCAGCCATGTTCTTTATTTGCACCCGCGCGTCCTTCTTCCTCTTTCTGGGCGGATGTTTCATGGTGACGCGGCGCTTGTTCGCGGATCGGCGTTTGGCCGGTTTGCTCTTAGTCGCTCTCTGTGTGGTGCGGATTTACGGAAATATTATCGACAACCTGAATGCGTTCCCGCAAGTGACTCCCCTGCGGGTCAACATGTGGATCGTTCTTCTGGCTGTGGCGTTGCACTTCGGGCTGGAGCACTGGGCGGTAGGGCTGGCGACGGGATTGGTTTTCTTTTTCCTGCGGGGTTTCGGAATGCTTTACGTCGGGAGCTACGCTTTGGCCCTGATCGCCGAATTCTGCGCTCGCCGGGCTGCATCGGACAAGCCGCCCGGTCTGGCAGGAGACATTTCCGGGTCATTGCGGAGGGTGGCGCCGTCGCTCGCGTTTATGGCCATCGGGATTGCCGCCGCGCGGCTGACCTTTGGTGGTTTTGTCCCCGACGCCGTTCTCCTCTATCATCGGCTGGGTCCCGGGATGATGCGGATAGCTCCAGGTTCTTTCTATTGGTGGATCGCACCCGGTATCGCCACGACAGGAGCGCTGGCCTTTCAATGCCGCCGTTTCCTGCCGGAAAAGCGAGCGCAGGCCGCACTTTTCGCGGTGGCGCTGGCGGTTGGAAACTCCGTCTATTTTTTCGGCCGCAGCCATGAAAACAACCTTCTGAATATCAGCTCTTCATTGCTGCTGACGCTGTTTCTTGGCGTCGATCTGGCAGGCTCCGCGCTGGAACGGGGACGCGCCCTCAGACTGGTAAGGGCAATCCCCTGGCTCGCACTCGCCATGGCGGCTTTCTTTTATTCCGGGAAAATATTCGACAGAGCGGGGAGACAGTCGGCATTCTTCGCGAAGAGCACCCCCCCGCTGGAGAGTCCTCAGCCTGTCGTCTGTGGAGAGATCAATGCCTTCGCCCCGGACCGCCGCGTTTTCATTTTCAGCGCTTACGACTACTGGTTCTACGAACGCTGCGGGTACGTTCCGCAAGGCTACATCCAACCCTTTTACTTGCAACTCCTGAGCGCGGACGTCATCGCGCAAATGAACGGACTCCTGGCCAAAGGCTACAAGGTTGTCGTTCCCAAGGGCAGTGACGGGGGTGTGGATTTTTCAGAATTCGCGCCGCGGTTGATTAATGTGCGCCGGCGGGAAACAGCCAACTATTTCTTTTATGAACAACAACCGTAAACCTGCATTGCCAGACTCAAAGCCTCGCGGAACATGGTGAGGCGTAAAGCGGAGACACGCGGCGGGCATAGCGGCGCCGGTCCTTTGACGCGCGCGCGTCCCCTGCTCGGCACGATGAGTCGCGCCGTAGGCCAGGCCCGGGGTTCGCGCGCGGGTCAGGGGACCCGCCCCACCAAAATCGCTGGTCTACATTAATCATGAAACTGGTCTAATCTTGTGCGCCGCGTTGCGCCTGGATAGAATACGGACTTGGTGACCGACAACCAGTCCGCTCAAACTGCTGGTTTTGCTGCGCTTGTCCGTACCAGGGGCTTACGCCCTGTGCTTCTGCTGGATGCCCTTCAGTCGCTGACGCTGCAAAAAGGCGGCTGCTTGCCGGTTGTGATCGTGCACGGCGATGCCGCAGCCTACGCCGAGGTCCGGCGGATTTGCCGGGACAGCGCCGCCGAGCGCGTGGTGATTCTGCATGCGGCTGAGACCCGAAAACGCAGAGGATACCCGATCAATGTGGGGATCGAGTATTGTCTGACGCGATGCCCTGAAGTGGAGTTTGTCTTCTTCCTTGACGATGACGACATAGTCTATCCGTTCTTCACCACTATGATGGCGGCGGCGTTTCTCGCTTCGGGTGCGGATGTGGTCTATGCAGCCTCGAACCGGCGCGAACCCGGCCAGCCCGCCGCACCCGGCTATTTTCCCGAGCCGATTCATCATATGCTGCGCGGGAATTTCATCACCAGCAACAGCTTCGCCATCCGGACGGCCACGTTGCGGGATTCGGGCCTGCGCATGACCGAAGAACTGGAATACGCCGAGGACTGGCACTTTCTCATTCGCATGCTGCAAGCCGGCTTTCGTTTTCATGCGTTGCGGGCCACTTTGTCCGAGTTCAGGATTGTCTCCGACGGCAACCTGACCGAGAAGCGAGATCCCGCGATGTGGAAGGCGGTTTCGCTCGAGATCCGCCGCTATATCAACACCAGCAGCTTCCCGCTGCCGGGACCGGAATTGGTACGGATGTGTTCGCCAGTCGCCACACCCGATTTACAGGCGCTGTTGGCCGAGAAAGAAGAACGGTTGACGGACGCCGGCACCAGGCTGCGGGAAAAGACCTCTCAGGCGGCGCATTACAAGAATCTGCTGGACGAGATGGAGCAGAAGTTTCTCGACGCCAAGACCCGGCTGGGCGAAAAGGCGTCCGAGGCCCAGCACCTGCGGAACCTGCTGGACGAGATGGAACAGAAGTTTCTCGATGCAAATAACCGGCTGGGCGAAAAGGTTTCCGAAGCGCAGCACCTGCGGAATCTGCTGGACGAGATGGAGCAGAAGTTTCTCGATGCAAATAACCGGCTGGGCGAAAAGGCATCCGAGGCGCAGCACCTGTGGAACCTGCTGGGCGAGATGGAACAGAAGTTTCTCGATGCAAATAACCGGCTGGGCGAAAAGGCATCCGAAGCACAGCACCTGCGGAATCTGTTGGACGAAAAGGTGTCCGAAGCGCAGCACCATCATAACCTGCTGCTAGAGAAGACCTCTGAGGTAGATGGCCTGCGCTTGCATGCCCAAGAGCTGGCTTCGTCAATCAGCGCCCTGGAGGAGAAATTGGCGTCGGAGCAGGCGGCTCACCTCCTCGTCCGTCGAGAATTAAGCGCACTCAAAGCCAAGCTTTCGAAGTTCCCTCTGCGCCTGCTTGTTCGGTGAGGGCGTTTGCCGGAGCCTGCGACACCCGCGGCTTAGCGCGAGCCGGATCTGTCATAATAATACGGATGGAATATTGGGATTCGAACGCGCATTCTCGCAGAGTCTTCCTTCTGGCGGCGGCAGTCGCGATGCTGCTCATGGCCGGCTGCTCCAGTTCGAACAGTAGCGGGCCCGATGCGAAAGCCACAAACGTGTTCGGGGATGACATGTCTCTAGCCAGTTATGCCGTCGGGTCCAAAGATGGCCACACGGAGATCGAGCTGCGATGGACCGCTCTTCGGAAGCCCGCGGCCGACTATATCGTTTTCGTGCATGCCTTGGATTCCTCGGGCGCAATCGCGTTTCAGGCCGATCATCTGTTGAAAAATGCCGCTGGCTTGCAACCGAGTTCCTGGGCGGCGGGCGAGGCCGTGACCGATCAGTTTCTGGCGACTCCCCCTGCCGGGCACCCTGCGGGCACTTATGGGCTCCGCATCGGGCTTTACACGGCAACCCCAATGAAGGTGCTCCAACTCACCCGGTCAACCCTTCCAGTGCCTGCGGATGATTGGAAGAATCGGTCGATTCTACTGGCGCAAGTAGAATGCAAGTAAGTCTGTGCTAGCCTCTCCTCATCGGAGATGGTGATAGAGATGCCGGCTCGACGCCACTGCGTTGTCGGCTTTGTCGGCTCTTTCGGCTCTCATCGCCGTCAATGATAACCCGGCGGGACTCCGGTTTCGGTCTGATCTACCGCAGATCGTTAGGAGCGACTGGCAGGGAACTTTTAATTTATCGCCGGACTATGAACGATACCTACTAAGCTCAACGGTCATGGGGGAGGGTGTTTTGATAGGAAGAGATGTCTAAGGGAAGAAGGCTATTCGAAGGAGCAGGCTGGGAGTATACTGACCTAGGCGCCAGAGCCAAATCGGAATTCTGGTACAGCCTCCGCATCCGTTATGCATAACGCGAGTTTAGCTACAACTCCCGCCCGGTTTTCGAGTCATCTACCGCTTCTAATCCTTGCTCTATGCTTGGCGGTGTTGGGGATCGGCATCCACCGGAAGGCTGCGCGGGCCATCGCGCCGCCAATCAACGATCCCATGTCGTACTACACGAAGGGCGCGTTAGTTTGGAAGGAATGGAGTAACGGCCATCTCGTCAATCCGCTGAATGTTTACCCAACGGTCCGCCCTCCGGTACCGATGCTGCTCACCAGCCCGCTGGGGTTTTCTTCTGACTTTCGCCCATTCTACTTTCGGTCTACTTACATTCCCGTCGTGGTGTTTGTGATTGCCTTCTGGGTGCTGGCGGAGTCACAGGTGCGGCAACCCCGCCACCGGTGGGCCAATCTGGTTGGGGCTTTGATGCTCGCATCGCTGCCGATGTTCTATCAGTTTGAGAGGAACTCCGCTTTTACCTTCACCGCCGATTGGGGAGACATGGATTGCTTCCTCGGGGCGTTAGGCGCGCTAGCCACGGCGCTCCTGATCGTGAGCGTCCAGCGGTGCTCCATCGGCCTCGCGGCGATGGGGGCCTGCGTAGGCGCGCTTACCCTCCTGGTAAAGCCGGCCGGTCTGGTTCTTATGCCGATCTTCTGCTTTCTCTGGGCCACTGAGCTGGCTGCCACGCACTGGCCGATGCTCGCGGCGTGGCGCGAGAACCGGACACTCAAGCGTTACGCGCTCCAGACGGCGTCCATTCTCGTAGTGGTTTTCGCCGCTGTAACTGCGGCGTCCTTCGGATCGCAATATCTCTCCAGGGCCAATCTCCTGTTCGGCTATAACGGGCAGAAGATTTTCATCGATATGTCTAAGAACGTGCCTCTTTGGAGCCTGGTCTCCCCCCAGATTCAAGCGTCGTTCGGATGGCACTGGCTTTGCGCCTCGATTGCCGCCGCGCTGCTCCTGCTTGGCGGCATCGTTGTTCGGGTGTCGCGGAGCTCTATGCGCTTAGAGGATTTCCGTTTCCTGGCGGCGCTGGCGACGGTTGGTTTAGGAGCCGTGTGGTGGGTTGAGTTCGCCGGTCCCGCCATGATTCGATACGTGTATCCGTTCGCGATGATCTTTCTAGTGGTTCTTCTTCCCGATATTTTATCGGCAGCGGATGGGGTGTTGCCGCCGTGGGCTCGACGCGCGCTGGCCATCGCTTGCGTCGCGCCCATGGGCGTTATTGTGGCTCTGCTTTTCATGGATTCGCCTCCTCTCAAAGCGCAGTGGCTCGCCGGAGTGAACCTTTCCACAGGACAGTTTAGCCAGGAAGTAAAGATGGGCGATCTGCTGGTGGATCAGGCACGCCAACAAGGGCGGAATCTCAAGGTTTATATCATTCCTCTAGAGGCCCGCCCCGCCGAAGTCGAAATAGAGGGGAGCTATTCCAGTTTGCTTCACCCGGAGGCGCCGGCGTTGCAAATCCAACGGCCGGTCGACTGGATTCATCCCATCTTGGTTCGGCGCAGGGAACTGGTACAAGCCGACTTTCTTCTGTTCTACCCGGTCCGTGACCCCAATCGCCTACGGGCCCTGCTTGCGCAGCCGGTTGTCAATGACCCCTCGGCTGAATTAGATGTTTTCTCCGCCTGGCTCACGCAAGCTTCCGGGGAGCAGGGCCTCCAGACCGTCTCAGAGAGCGATCTGAGGCTAGTCAAGGTGATCGATCACGCCAAGCTGGACCAGGCGTTTGGACGCCTGGTGGCCGGACACAATTGGCGCGATCTGTTTTACACCGAAAACAATGAGCCCGTGATTCTGACGCGGGACGCACTTCTCTCGGCCGCTGATCGAAGCCTCCCCGGTGGCCGGGATATCCGCTTTGGGGACCGGTTCCTTCTCCGCGGCGCGGTGCTTGTTCCGAAGGGCGGAGATCTGCAAATGGAACTCTTCTGGGAGAGCCTCGTGGAACAGCCACTGAAGTACATCGTATTTGTCCACCTCATCGATCGACACGGCAAGATACTTGCACAAGCGGACTACGAACAAGGTCCCGGTGCTCGAACGGCGCCGCGCCTCGCGAAAGCCGGCGAGATTTGGCGCGATATCGTCCCGCTATCAGGCGAGAAGCTGAGGGGTGCTACCGGAATCGCGTTCGGCATCTGGGACCCTCCCGGAACTTTTCTGACGCCCGACCGGGGCGACCGCGATTGGGACGGCCGGCGGCTCATCCTGCCCGTTCCGCGAGATGTTCTCCAGACTGGGCCCACTGCATCCGCGCACTACGAGGGCCGTCTTGATTATGCCGGTTGTGACGTGATCGCCGGTTGGGCTTGGAACGCGTTGGCTCCCGATAACCCAATCGGAGTTCGCATCTTGAGCGATGGCAACCCGCTGATGACTCTGACGGCCAGCCGGCCGCGCCCGGACCTAAAGGAGGCGGGCAAAGGCAGCGGTGCACACGCATTCGTCTTGGATGTGCCCGCGACGCTGAAAGATGGGCGGCCCCATTCTATCGCCGCAAAGACCGAGGACTCAGCGTTCGAATTGCCCAACTCGCCCCAGCCTGTTGCCTGTCGATGAGACGTGTCCGCACCCTGCATATGTCAGCAGCCCGCAAAAGTCGTTCGAAGATGGCGGATCGAAGACCTGCTCCACGACCGCCAGTCGGTGATTTGCAACCTCCTGGCGCCGCGCCCGAGGCCTCCGAGCAACTTTTACAACAGGCTCCTAGCCTCGGCTCCCTGGATTCGGAAACGCTGGTGTCTGCTCGACGCCCTTACGTAGTCGGCCTTGTAATTGTCATCGCGGCGTTGATCGCGGTCAACGGCTACTACTTCTTTCGATCTCAGTCTCCGACCTATTGGGACAACTCCTCCTATCTCCTCGGCAGCCTGACTCTTTACGACGCGCTTACCGACCACGGAGTTTGGGGCTTCGCAACCGCATTCTCACACCTTTTTGGCGATAAAGCTCCGCTGATCTCCGCTTTTCCGATTCCCGTATACCTTCTAGTCGGTAGAGGAGCCGATCCGCGCTTTCTCGTGGGCGCCGGTTTCCTAATCGTGATGAGCGTGTATTTGTTTTGGCTCGGTGAGCGCCTTTGGTCTCCAAGGGAAGGGTTGCTGACCGTCATCATCCTTCAAACCATGCCCCTGATGTACGGATTGTCGCGTCAGTTTCTAGTTGATTACGGCCTCGCGACCTTCGTAGTCATGTGGATGTATTACTTGCTTTGCTTTCGCGGCTTGAGCAACCCCGGCGCCATCGCGCGAATGGGAGCCCTTCTTGGAGCAGGCATGCTCATGAAGGTGACATTTCCCATGTATGTCATTGCCCCCACGCTGGCGATCGTTTGGTTTTCGCTCCGGGAAGTCACAAGCGTTCGCCAAGCTCTTAAGGTCGGCCGAGGTCTTGCTTGCATTCTCCTGATCGGCGGCGGTATCGCCGCTTCTTGGTACCTGCTCAACTGGAGCTCCGTTCTTGGCTTCGCCTTCTCTGCCGGATTTGGCAAACTCTCGCTTGACTACGGCGATGCAGATGTCTTTTCTCTGAAGGTTCTTTGGGGATACCTCGTCTTGGTGATTACAGTAGCGGTGTCTTTCTATTATTGTATTTTATTATTGTCTTTGCTCCCGATCCGGGCGGCGATCACGTGGCCGAGGATCTTAAAACCAAGCCGCAAAGCGCTCGCGCTGGGTCTTTGGATTATCGTGCCGTTGGCCGTGACGTCCTTCGGCGTGAATAAGGATCCGCGATATACCACTCCTGTCATGCCCGCTATTGCGCTGGTGTTAACCCACGTCATGACTGACGTGCTCGACCGGAGAGCATGGCTTCGAAAGTGTACGGTCGTTTTATTCGTTATTCCTATTCTTGCGTATTCAGTCGCTTCTTTCCCTGCGCTCAGCGTTCTCGGTGAAGCTAGATTGGGGCGCTGGGTTTTTTGGTCGCCTCACCTGGCGTGGTTCGTCTCCGTTCCCGACAGTGCTGGCGCCTGGGGGCAGCGTGAAATCCTGGTAACGGTCTGTCGGGACAGGCAGCACTCGCAGGGAGGCGGTACGGTTGTTGTTCCGCTTTCACACACGTATCTGAATAATAATAACCTCGCATATCTTTCGTCCAAGCTGAAGTGCGATTTGCAAATCCGCGGACTTCCTGGGGAACTCCAAACCGCCAAGCAGGTGGCAGATTGGCTGCAAGCGGTAAAGCCATCTTATGTTTTGGTGATTCCCGACGTGCCTGAGCCGGAACTCGCTGTTACGACCGGAAACATCATGAAGGAGGAGGTCGAACAAATGGTCACTCGGAGCAGTTCCGGTTTCAGCCTTTTATATCGCGGACCGTTAGGAGCGACCGGCAAGGAGATTTTGATCTACCGCCGGATCTCGAACGATACCTGAAGCCGGATCCATCCCATCATGGTGCGGCGCCGGGAGTTTGTACAGGCCGACTTTTTTCTTTTTTACCCGGTCCATCACGCCGATCGCCTGCGGGCCTTGCTTGCTCAGCCTTCTGTCAATGACCCAGCGACTGAATCAGATGTTTTCTCCGCGTGGCTCACGCAGGCTTCCGAGGAGCAGGGCCTCCAGGTTGTGTCCGAAAGTGAATTGAGGCTCATCGGGGTGATCGATCATGCCAAGCTCGACGAGACGTTTGGACGCATCATATCCAAACATAATTGGCGCGATCTGTTTTACTCTGAAAACAACGAGCCTGTGATTCTGACGCGGGACGCTCTCGTCTCGGCGGCTGGTCGAAGCCTCCTCGGTGGCCGGGATATCCGCTTTGGCGAACGGTTCCTCCTCCGCGGGCTCGATATTTGACCCGAGGGGAGAGGGTTTGCAAATAGAGTTCTTCTGGGAAAGCCTTGCGGAACAGCCACTGAAATACGTGGTATTTGTTCACATAATCGATCAAAGCGGGAAGATTCTTGCGCAGGCCGACTATGAACAAGCTCCCGGTGCTCGAACGGCACCACGCTTGTCGAAAGCTGGCGAGATTTGCACCGGTCGGTACCCGCGGCCTCTGCCCGGTATGAGGGGCGCCTTGAGTATGCTGGCTGCGATGTGATCTCAGGGTGGGCTTGGAATGCGATGGTCCCGAACAGCCAGATTAGACTTCGCCTATTGAGCGACGGTAACCCGCTCTGAAGGATGGGCGCTCCCACTCAATCGCCGCAAAGATCGACGACTCGGAGTTCGAATTGCCCAACTCTCCGCAACACTTGCCTGCAGATAGCGAGGTTTCGCCATTAATAAGAGGATTAAATGACTGCCTTTACGAGGTGATCTCGACGCGACGCGAGGAGCCGATGAGTGGAGACGGTTCTTGTTGACTGGCTCCTGGCAGGGCCTCCTGAGGATTGCCGAAATAGACGCATGAGCGCCAACCAGGAAAATTCCAAGCGCCCGTGGGCCGAAGAGGCTGACGAATGCTTGCGCAACGGACGAGGCTTCGATTGGGTTGAGTCTTCGGGCCGTGCTCGGCTCGCGCCGGGAACTATCCCCGCCACGAGCTCCTGCCCAGACGCATGGTAAACCTGCTCCTACGCCTGTGGTTCGGCGATGGCTGGTTCTCTAGAATTGAGGTTTCACCGCATTTTGAGTTGGCCATATCTAGGCGGTGATATCATGGACCGGTACTGCGGCGACGACGGGTCATCTATTTCAAGATCGCCGAATCACACGCATGAGTACCGACCAGGAAAGCTCCAAACAACTGTGGGCCGAAGAGGCTGACGAACGCTTACGCTATGGAAGAGGGTTCCATTGGGTTGAATCGCCAATCGTCTCTGAGTATATGAACCGGAATATTTCCGGCGACCCCGCGCTCAATTGGCTTGCGTATTCAACCGCAACGTATTTAAAGAATAGCGTCTCGCCAAAGGTTCTATCACTGGGGTGCGGTGGCGGCGCACTCGAGCGAGACCTGTTGCGGCTCATCCCCGACGCTCTCGTGACGGCAATGGATTTCTCTCCAGGAGCAATCGCTCTCGCCTCGGAGCGTGCTCGCGAGGCCAGCCTTCAAATCAAGTATCAGATCGCCGATTTGAACGAAGTCAAACTTGAACCGCGTACGTTCGATTTTGTTTTTGCCGCCAGCGCACTCCATCATGTTGTGCAACTGGAACATATACTTGAGCAAGTTTGCGATTGTCTCAAACCACGGGGTAAGCTGATCGCGAACGATTACGTCGGCCCCAACCAGTTGCAGTGGACTTCAAATCAAGTGGAAGCTATTAATGAAATCCTGGCCCTTCTGCCGGACCGCTACAGGCGCCGCATAAGCGATCCAGGGGAGTACAAGAGAAAATTCCTCGGTCCTGGGCCGATCGAGGAAATGAACAGGCTCGATCCTACCGAAGCGGTGCGCGCCCAGGAGATCATACCAATAACCCGCCGGATGTTTCACCTCCTGGAGTTAAAACCCTTCGGAGGAACGCTTCTCCACATGCTCCTCCAAGATATTGTGGGGAACTTCAACCCGGCGGACGAGGCCGACAACTGCATCCTGAAGCTCATTTGTCATTTGGAGTGGAAATTGATAACTACTGGCGCCCTTCCCAGCGATTTCGCCTATTTTGTGGCTGAGCCCCGCATGGTCTGAGGCAGTGGGTTTTGCCGTGGCTGTTACAGGTGTGAGCTCACGAACAAAAGTCACGGTTCTGGCGCTTCTATCGCTCGCCTACGCGATCGCCCGATTCGGATGCCTCGGCCGGGAATTGGGCTACGAGGAAGGCTTCTTTCTAGCTCCGGGCATGTCGTTGTTTCACTCCGGGCACTACCGGATTTATTGGGGCGAACTGAATCCGGACTTTACCCCATTTCAGAAGCCGCCCCTGACGTCGCTCCTACTGGGACTGTTCTCTTTGCTGAGCTTCGATCCGGTCGCGGGGGCTCGCCTCGTCCCGTTCCTGGTCGGCTGGGTGGTTTGCGTGGCCCCTTACGCTCTGACCGGAAGTTGGGCGCCTTCCGTACTGGTGCTGGCTTCTCCGCTTTTGTACGGAGCTTCCAGCCACATGCAGACGGATCCCATCGGCGTCTTGCTCGGTTATACGATTTTCTGCCTGGGAGTGACCAGGCTGATTCAGGGCGCCGCAAAGGGCGGGCCCGTGCTTGCCGCCGGCCTGGCGATTCTTTGGCTCAGTAAGTTCGAGGCGGCGCTGATGGCCACTGCCTGCCTGGCCGTGCTGACGCCCCTGATTCCTCGCGCGCATCGCGGCAATTGGATTCGCGTCGCGGCAGGCGCCAGCGCGGCAGGCATTGTGCTGCTGGCCGGAGTCTCCGGCTTGCTGGCGACCACCACCGGCCGCAGCCCCGTAAGCGCCTGGGTAGATATTTTCGGCACCACCACGCGCATTGTCTCGGAAACCGTGGGGCGGCACATGCAGGCCTCCGACAGCGGCCTGAGCAGCCGGGTTGCCCTGTTCCACTACGCGCTCAATTTCCGCGTCCCCCAGCTTTTGCTTTGCTGCTGGCTCCCCTGTGTCGTGGGATTTCTGTTGGTTCCACGGGTGCGCCACGAGTGGCGCTTCTTTGCCGCCATGGCCATCTGTTTCGCGATTCCCCTGGCGGCAATCTTCGCGGTGGCTTATGCCGGCGACGGCTACCCGCGCTACTTCTTGATTGTTGTCCCTCCTTCGCTCTTTGCGCTTGGAGCAACACTGGCCCACCTGAGCGATCGCAAATCCCGCCTCGGCGCAACCGCGGCGATCCTTGCGTTTGCCCTGCCGTCGATGGCTCCCGACACGCTCCGAGCCATGCAATCGGCCGGCAGTCCGAATGCGTTCCGGGGACAACATGGCGCCCGGCAGGCCGCGGAGATCGCACTCGGCTCCACCAAGCCGGGCGACTTGATCCTGGCTCCGGAAGTGGAGCTTCTCTATCTGGCCGGCCGGCGCGTGCTGAACATCGAGTCCTTCGAGCCCTACCCGGCCCTGCATCAGACCGCACTCGGCTATGCTCCGCAACTAAGCGCTGCAATCGTCCGGCAAGATTCCGCGCCCAGCCCGATCCTCCAGCAGTTGCTGGCCGGCCTGGAGGCTCGCGGCGGGAAAAGCGCGCCCGCGGATTCCTTCTTCGTTGTTACGATTCCCGCCCGCTGACGTTCGCCCGGTACAGATCCTCCGGTGTGTGTACGATCCGCGCGTGGCTGAAGCGCGATTCGTCAAATGGGCCGCGGTGAAGATAGAAGAACCGGTCTCCGAGCAAGTCGGGCACCTCTTCGTAGCGGTGCACTGCCCGATCCGGGAAGACGATCCGCGCCTCTTCGTATAGATCCGCATCCGCCAGGATCTCGTCGTAGTACATCCATGCAGTGCAAAGAATCCGCGAGGCGTTGCACATGGATAAGCCCAGCTTGGCGGCGATGGCGGCGATCGCCTTGGGGATTTGGATGGGATCGCCCAGATCCAGAAAGGCCTGGCGCACCATTCCACTGGCGCGGCGCTGCTGCTCGGCGAACCGGCTGCTGACCTGATGCTCGGAAACCGTATACTCGAACAGCACCTCGGTCACGATCGCTACCTTGAAAAAACGAACCCACGATCCCCACAAGGCGAAGTCCTCGCCGTGCGTATAGACAGGCGAGTGCGGATATCCGCCCAGAATTTCGAATACCTCCTTGCGGGCCAGAATGCTGCCATGCGGAAACGGGCAGCCAATTTGCTTAAAGAACTCCAACACGTCACGCCAGGAGCCGCCGCGGAGATCGTCGCGGTCGAGCGATTGATCGTGGGGATGGACCAGCCGCATGCTGGTGGCTACCAGAGTCAGATCCGGATCGGACCCGAATAGCTCCTTCTGCCGCCGCAATTTTCCGGGACGCCAGAAATCGTCGCCGTCAATTCGGGCGATAAGGTCGTAGCGCGCCTGCGTGAGACCTGCGTTCAGCGCATATACCAGACCCTGGTTTTGCACCAGGCGCACAATCCGGACGCGCTGGTCCGCCAATAGCGGCTGGAGTTCCGGAATAGACTGCAAGGCCGGCGCGGAGCCATCGTCCACGATCAGCAGTTCCAGCGGAATGTCGCAATCCTGCGACAATACCGAGCTGGCGGCGCGCAATAAATTGCCGACTGCCGATGGCCCGAGGGCATGGAAGAAGACCGGCATAATCGTGGATACGCCGCTGAACATTCGGGCTCCTCGCCTTTACTCTGTTTCGCGATTTTCTGGTGGGGACGCTCGCGGTGGCTTGGGTTGAGACCGCGATGGCGCGTGGGAATTTGTCCCCAGCGCTCGCAGCAGGTGCCGGATAGGCGCCGTCCACCTCCAGGAGAGCGAGTTCTCCATTTCCAGAACCTGATGCCGAAGGCCGTTCGCCTCAGAGGTCTTCTGCGCCAGCAAGTTCATGTAGTACTGTCCTTTGGCGATCATTTCGTTCAGCCGGGTGTTTGTGTCGAAAAATTTCTGCTCCATCTCGCCGAGCAGACTTCGCAGGCGCTGCCCTTCGGCAACCATTTCGTTCAGCCGGGTGTTTGTGCCGAGAAAATTCCGCTCCATCTCGCCAAGCAGACTTCGCAGGCGCTGTCCTTCGGCAACCGCTTCGTTCAGCCGGGTATTTGCGCCGAGAAACCTCTGTTCCATCTCGCCAAGCAGATTCTGCAGGTGTTGTGCTTCGGATGCCTTTACGTTCAGCCGGGTGTGCGCGTCGAGAAACTTCTGCTCCATCTCGCTAAACAGATTCGTGTAGTGCGCCGCCTGGGACGTCTTTTCCCGCAACCGGGTGTCGGCATCGGTGAGCACTTGCTCTTTCTCCGCCAGCAGCTCCTGTAATGTCCGGCGTCGGGTTGCTTCCTCGGCAAGACGAACTAGCCAATTTGCGCATGAAACATAATAGCGGCGCGCCTCTTCTTGTTCTTCCTGGCCCGCATGTAGCAATTCGGTGAGCAAGTCGTCACAATCCCGAGAGGTCCCAGGTTTCCTGAGTACGCCAAGTCCTGAATGGTGACGAAACGTAAACGTTGGAAACTTAGCCTGAAGCTCCTCCCAGAGACGCCAGACTTGGAAGCCATTCCGTCTCACTTCGACATCATGCAGGAGCATCACTCCACCCGGCCGAAGCTTCGGAAACCATACCCGTACGTCGTGTGCGACGGCCTCATAGGTATGCAGGCCGTCGATGTGAAGCATGTGAAGGCTGCTATCTTCAAACGGCGTCACGGCCTGATCGAAGGTCATTCGAAGCAGGTTTGAAAAGGATGAATAGTGCTTGTCGTTGTACTCTTTTACGTTCTCGAACACTTCATCGCCGTAGAAACCCGCTTGTTCGTCTCCCTTCCATGTATCGACAGCATAGCAGGTACACTGGGCGCCGCTTTCGACGACGGCCTGGCAAAAGCCAAAATAGGACTCCCCGTAATGCGTGCCCAACTCCACCAGAGTAGACGGGCGAATACTGCCGATCAAGTCGCGAGCGAATGGTAAGTGGCCAAGCCAATTGTTAAAACCTGGGTTAATACGCTTTGGGTAAAACCAATGCGAAGGCAGGTTAGTGGGAAGCATAAGCGGAGGTGGATAACGGCAAGTCATGGACGGAAAAACGAAGTGCCTCCATGGGGCGCCTATAAATTGCGCCTAACTCCGAACCGAATCCACAGCCTCCTTTCTCCAGAAGACACCCGTCCAATCGATTCGTTCAATTTCTTCTCCGATATTGTGCGATTCCCGGAAATCATGAACCGCGGCTCGACAGCTCGGAATGGTGCCGTAATCGTCTATAATCACATAGCCACCCAAAGAAACTTTGTGATAGAGATTACTCAGAACTTCGAGGGTCGACTGATACATGTCTCCGTCAACACGAAGTACCGCGATCGAGGAAATTGGCGCCGTTGGAAGTGTGTCTTTGAACCACCCGACCAAAAATTGCACTTGGTCGTCGAGGAGTCTGTATCTCCGGAAGTTCTCCTGGACCTCTTCCAAGGGTACGCTCAAGTAAGGGCTCAACTTCCAATGTCGATCGCCTGCGTCCGCCGGATATCTCGCGGAGTCAGGCGCCGGAAGCCCTTCAAAGGAGTCAGCCAGCCAAACGCGCCGGTTAAGATCGCCGTAGGCCGCGAGAACGGCGCGCATCATGATCGCGGCGCCACCTCTCCATACGCCTGCCTCGACCAGGTCCCCCGGGATATCTTGCTGAATCACGTCGATGATGCACTCCTCGATGTTGTCGAGACGCCTGAGACCCACCATTGTTTCGGCGTGAGCAGGCCAATCGCGTCCCTCAATCCGCGTCTGCCGGTCAAAACTGCTGTTGAAACTTAGATCCCCATTCATGGTTCCGTCGGGGAAGAGCATTCGCGTGAGGCAACCCTTGAGCAGATCCAAATAAAGTCTCCGGCCGTCGGAGGAGGGCTCGCCTATAGCCGACACTTCCATTCTCGCGTTCAATTGTGAAGTATACACCCTGTTGCTGGTGGTCGTGGGCTAATAAAGCCGACACTTAGCGCTCGGGCGTCGGGCACGGGGATGTGGGGCGCGGCGTGACACACTTGTCCCCAGGGTGGGTTGGTGGCGCTCATCCCAGTCGCGCAAAACAAGACTTTATCGAACCGGCCACGAGTCTAGTACGACGCCCGCGGCCGGTTCGAAGCTGAGAAAGATCGAAGAGGAGCTCCTCACGCTTGATAACCTTCAAACGTTCAAAAGGCCCATCGTGGTGGCGTTCGCACGGGTTGCTCTCGAGAACTCCTCCGCGCTACCGCGTTCCGGAACCGATGAGGGAACCGAACTCTTGATTGAAATATAGAGCAGGAGCCGCGCGGAGCGAGAAAGGTAAAGCGGTAAAGCATTCAAATGCGGGCAAATCGAGTTGCGAATTATTTTGGCATTGCGGTTACCGAGACAACCCAGGGCTCAAAATGAGTGCCGTAGGCGAGGCGGATCGTGTAGCGCGGGCCTTCTGTACCGCCCGGCTGAGGGGGCGGCGGGTTCTGAAGAACCACGGCGGCCGGCAGAGGGACGTGGATCTGCGGGTTGATCACCACCACGAACTGCCCGGGCTTCACGGTGCCACGAACGATCAGGTGCCTGCCGGTGCTTCCGTACTTGGTGAGCAAGGCGTCGGCGGAGCGTGAGGCATCGACGGGAATGAGGCGCGATTGGCCCAGGATAACGGAGGCAGCCACAGTGCGTGTTTCACGCTCCTTCGCCGCGAGAGCCTGCCAGCCGGGTCCGTCATATTCAAGCGCCACGTAAACCGGCCGCGCTAAATCAGCGGCAGGGAAGCCCATCTCCTGGAGTTCGGCGGCATCGAACGAACCCACGCCGGGCTCGTAGTCGATCGCAAGATGAAGATCGATTCCGGAGTTCTCCTCACCTTGATATCCGAGAGGCAGCTCGCGTTCGGTGAGATCGATGGTCTGCAACGCAGAGGCTCGATTGCGAGCCACGCCCACCAGAGCGATCGCGTTCGCGATGACGACCAGCGCGGCGGCGGCAAGCAAGCCTCGGCGTTTCATGCCGTGCGCTCCCGGAGTTTGCGAAACGCGGTCAGCAACGCGATGGCGATGGCTCCGACGATGAAGAAGAACAGGTATTTGGGCATCCAATCCCACCACCAATCCACCAGCTTGAGGAAGAGGCAGATGACGAAATAGGCCGCGCCCAGGTTCACCGTGCCGCGCAGGTCGAAACGAACGCCCACCCAGATGACGCCTCCGGCGGCGAGGAACGCGAGGAGCTGATAGATGCGCTCGACCGTCTTGTGCGCGAAGGGGAGCCAACTCTCACCGCCGTCCTGCCAGAGGACTAGAATCACGGCGAAGACGGCGAGCAAGCCGACGAGCCGGTGGACGCCCGCGAACTCGTCGGATCCGCTGGGAGGCAGCACCAGCGGCGCGAGCGCGATCAAGACGCCGGGAATCAGAATAGTTTCGGGGCGTTCCACGAAGCCGGTCCACCAAGCGCCGGTGAGGCTCATGAGCGTCGCCGCGCAGAAGACAATCAGACAGATGAGGCCGGCGGCGAGCGGCAGGCGCAGTCCATAGACATACGCGAGGATCAACGCGAAGGCTCCCCAGGCGAGAAAGGCGTTCGGCGACGGCGTGATGTTGAAGAGTTGCCCGAGCATCGTGAGGTTCAACACGAAGCAGGCGAACGTCACCAGGCCGATGAGCGCGGTGAAGTAGAGCGTGCGCTCGCGGCGCGATGCAAAATCCATCGCGGCGAGGCCGAGGAGCGGAGCGGCGATGAGAAGGCCGACCTGGACCGGCGTGGCGAACAATCCCCAGAAACGATAGAAAAGCAAGAAAACTCCGGCGCAAAGCGCCAAGCCGCCGAGAGCCGACACGATGCGCATCCCCAGCGAGAGCTGCTTCTGCGATTCGCTGACGTCGATATCGAAGCTGCGGGTCAGGTCGGCGAGCTGACGGTCGAGATGGGCGTCGACGGCGGCGCGCTGCTCATCGGTGAGGGCGAGAACTTCGGCCGCGCGCAATGCCTCGAGTTCCTGGCGGAAGATGCGTATGCGATCCGCCCGGTCTTGAGCTTCCATCCTCCCAATTGCGCGGGCCATAGGGCAACGTCATTCTAACCGAAAGAGTGAAGTAGGATAAAGCCTATTGCTTGAAATCCTCATCATTGCGGACGATTTGACGGGAGCGGCGGATTGCGGAGCGGCGTGCGCGGCGCATGGCTTGGAGACCCTAGTAGTGCTGGACGATGCGGGAGGGACTCCGCGGGCGGAGGTGGTGGCGTTCGACGCGAATACTCGGGCGATGACGCCGACCCAGGCCGCGGCGGAGACGGCTCGCATTGTGCGGGAGTATCCGGCGCGCATCGTGTATAAGAAGATCGATTCCACGCTGCGGGGCAATGTGGCGGTGGAAATCGCGGCAGCCTTGGAGGCTTATCGTGGAATGGGACACCCGGAGGCGATTGCGGTAGTGGCTCCGGCGTTTCCGGCGATGGGGCGCACGACGAAGGGAGGGCGGATGTATGTGCGCGGGGAGGCGATCGAGATTCGGGACATCGGGTGGATGCTCGAAGACGCGGAGACGGACGAGGATCTGCGAGTGATCGCGACGAAGTGGATTCATCATGAGGCAGGGGTGGTTTGGGTGGGGTCGGCCGGATTGGCGCGATGGTTGCCGGAAGCGGCTGGAATAGAGCGCGGAGTTTCGCGCCATGCACTGAAGGCGGCGGAGCCGCTCGTGTTCGCGGTGGGGAGTCCATCGCAGAGATCGCGGGAGCAGGCGGAAGCGCTCCAGGAGGGCGGGGTGGGAAACGATGAGGTCTTGATGGGAGAGGCCGAGGTGTTGGCCGAAATGATTGCGAGGAGGCGGGAGCCCATCGGCGGATTGGTGTTGACCGGAGGAGAGACGGCGAGAGCGGTGCTGAGCAGGCTCGGCATTGCGGCGCTGCAAGTAGTGGGCGAAGTCGAGACGGGCGTGCCGATCTTGGTTGCGAAAAGTTCGGGCTTGACGGTGGTCACAAAGGCGGGAGATTTCGGAGACAGGGAGACGCTGCTGCGGTGCAGGAAGGCGCTTGTGCTAAAAAGGAAGAGTACTCGTTGAAGAGGACAGACCCCTCTGAGAGGTTTCTTCGAAACGGAAGCTCGAACGTGAGCAGGCCCAAGTAGAAGGAAACGTCGGGCGCGACGACACAGCGCGAAGCGAGCGCCGGCCCACAAGCCGGAAGCTGGATGGCACCGCCGCGCCCCCATTCTTTGGATCAAGAGCCGGTTCCAGCAAATTCCGATTTGAGGGGTTTGCATGGTCACGACTACAGCGGCACGGCGGGTTTTCATCGAAAGCATCCACGAGTTGGCGCCCGGAGAAGTGCGGCTCAAGGGCTGGGTTTACCGGCTGCGCGTACTCGGTAAAACCGCTTTCGTGATTCTGCGGGATTGCACGGGAGAGGCGCAGTGCGTCATCGCGTCAGACGCGCTCAAGGACCATCACCTCAAGGTCGAAGACGTGGTCGAGATCCAGGGAAGAGTGCGTGCTGAGCCGCGCTCGAAGACCGGCTGCGAGGTGGATATCGCCGAGATCCGAGTGCTGAATCGGGCTGCACAGAACCTCCCTTTCCAATCCTCGTCGAACGTGGAGGGGGTCGGGTTGGAGACGCTGATCCAATATCGTCCGCTGTCGCTGCGAACCGAAGCTGTGGGCGATGTCTTTCGGGTTCAAGCTGCGATCCTCGCCTCGTTTCGCGATGCGCTGAACCGGCGCCGATTCACCGAAATCGTCACTTCCAAGATTGTCGGGGGCGGTACGGAGGGCGGCACCAATCTTTTCGAGATCAAATATTTCGACCGGGTGGCGTACCTGGCGCAGAGTCCGCAGTTTTATAAGGAGCATGGGGTAGCGGGGCTGGAGCGAGTGTATGAGACCGCTCACGTCTATCGCGCCGAGCCGCATGCGTCCAGCCGGCACTTGACGGAATATTATTCGCTCGATGTCGAGTTCGGTTTCATTGACGGGCCGGAGGACGTGATTCAGCTCGAGCGCGAACTGCTGACGGACATGTTCGAGAACCTCAACCGCACGCACGGGCAACTGATCAAGAAGTACCGGACGGATTGGCTTCCGCCGATGCTGAACGTTCCTTGCTGGGAGTTCGATGTGTGCCTGGAGATGCTGAAAGACGAGTTCGGACGGACGGACTTGATTGACGATCTGGATCCGGAAGCGGAGCGGCAGCTTTGCGAAATGGCGCGGAAGGAGACCGGCGTTCCCGCGGTGTTTGTTCTGGGCTTTCCGCTGGCGGCGCGGCCGTTTTACACTGCGCCTCGAACTGCAACCCGAGGCTCGGGCGGCGCGGCGGGCAGCTTCGATCTTTTGTTCCAAGGCATCGAAATCACCACGGGCGGACAGCGACTGCATCGCCGGCAGGAGCTGGAGGCGGCGCTACGTTCTCGATCAATTGAGCCGTCGAACTTTGAGAGCCACCTGGCGATGTTCGATTTGGGGATGCCGCCGCATGGCGGATTCGCGATCGGGCTCGAGCGGCGAACGTGCCAGGTGATGAATTTGGCGAACGTGCGCCAGGCGGTGCTGTACCCGAGGGATCGGTATAAGCTGACGCCGTAGTCGATAAAATCGAGAATTCGATGACTCTGCCAAGAATCGCGATCACCATGGGAGACGCCGCGGGCGTCGGTCCGGAGATCGTCATGAAGAGTCTGGGGCACGCGGAAGTCTACGCGATGTGCCGGCCGCTGGTGATTGGCGATGCGGAGCGGCTGCGCGAAGCCGGACGGATTTGCGGAAGCAAGCTGAAGGTGCCGGGCGACGTCGAGTGCATCGATCTAAAGCTGATCCCGCAGGATCTGCCATGGGGACGGCTTTCGGCAGCGGCGGGCGAGGGGGCGTTCCAGTTCGTGAAGCTGGCGACGGAGCTGGCGATGGAGGGTCGCGTGGACGCGATCTGCACGGCTCCTTTAAACAAGGAGGCGCTGCACGCAGCGGGACATATTTATCCGGGGCACACGGAGTTGCTGGCCGAGTTGACCGGAACGCCGGAGGTGTCGATGATGCTGACGGCTCCGAGTCATCTTACTGCAAATCTCCGGGTGATTCACGTGACGGCGCACATGGGACTGCTGGACGCGATCGAAAGGATCGAGCCGGGGTTAGTGGAGCGGACCACCGTGCGGGGACATCAAGTGCTGGTGCAAGCGGGGCTGACCCGGCGGAAGATCGGCGTGTGCGGGATCAATCCGCACGCGGGCGAGAATGGACTCTTCGGGCGCGGCGAGGAGGAATCGAAGATCGTTCCCGCGATTGCCGCGTGCCGGGCGAAAGGCATCGACGTGGAAGGACCCCTGCCCGCAGATACGCTCTTCTATCGGGCGGCTCGCGGGGATTTCGATATGGTGGTGGCGATGTATCACGATCAGGGCCACGGGCCCGTGAAGGTGCTGGGTCTGGATGCGGGGGTCAACATCACGGTGGGCCTGCCGGTGATCCGGACGTCGGTGGATCATGGGACGGCGTTCGACATCGCGGGGACCGGGAAGGCGGATGAGCGGAGTATGCTGGAAGCTCTGCGGCAAGCCGCGGAGTTAGTGGGGTCGAAATGAGCGATTACAAGCGCATGGCTTCATATAAACGAATAGCCACGGAAGAGGCGTTCACCACGACGGAAATTCTGGAGCGCTATCGGGCGCTGCTGCGGGAGCCGGGGGTGGATGCCGGATTCGCCAGCTTATGGGGGCATTTCTCGAAGAACGCTCCCGTGGTGGGGCGGCTCCTGGACCTGAGTGAGCAGCGCATCGGAGATATGGATGCGTCGGGCATCGCCATGCAGGTGCTGTCGCTGACGGCTCCGGGAGTGCAGATGTTCGACGCCGACGAGGCTGTGGCGCTAGCCCGGTCGAGTAACGATGAATTGGCAGAGGCAGTGCGGAAGCACCCAACGCGATTCGCGGGACTGGCGGCGGTGGCTCCGCAGAATCCGGCCGAGGCGGCCAAGGAGTTGGAGCGGGGCGTGCGCCGCTTAGGTCTGAAGGGCGCGATCGTCAATTCGCACACGCGCGGCGAGTATCTGGATGACGCGAAGTTCTGGCCGATTTTCGAGGCGGCGGAGGCGTTGAGGGTCCCGATTTATCTGCATCCGACGGCGCTGCCTCCCGCGATGGTGCAGCCGTTTGTCACCAGGGGCCTGGACGGGGCGATTTACGGCTTCGCGGCGGAGACCGGTCTGCACATTTTGCGCATCGTGCTGGCGGGCGTGTTCGACCGCTTTCCGGAGTTGCAGATGGTGGCGGGGCACCTGGGCGAGGGGCTGCCGTTTTGGCTGTTCCGAGTCGACTTCATGCATCGGGCGATGGTACGCGCCGAGCGGTACGCGAGTGTGAAGAAGTTGAAGCGCCAGCCGAGCGAGTATCTACGGAATAATTTTCACGTCACCACCAGTGGGATGGCGTGGGAGCCGGCGATCCTGTATACGCAAAGTGTTTTGGGAGCGGATCGTGTATTGTACGCGATGGACTATCCGTATCAATTCGTGCCGGAAGAGGTGAAGGTCACGGACGGCTTGCCCATCGGCGATGTCGACAAGGAGAAGCTCTATCAGCTCAATGCAGAGAGGGTCTTCTCGTTATGCGATTGAGGACCGGGGTTCCGGTTGGGTCGCGAATCGTGTATTATACGCGATGGTGTCCACAAAACGCAGAGAGGGCATTTTCCTTATGCAACTGAGATTGAAGCGGTACGGATCCGCGGCCATGATCGGCGCGGGATTGGTTGGCGCGGCGATTGCACTGATCGCGCAGGGCGCGGAAACCTACAAGGCCCGGCTGTCTGCGTTGCCGGGGGATGCGAAGACGGTTAAGGATATGGCGGGAATCGGTTCGGCGACGGCGACGCTGTCGGGCGCCAAGCTCACCATCAACGCAACGTTTGAAGGGCTGAAGACCAACGCCACCAAGGCGGAGCTTCGTAACGGGGTGCTGGCGGGCGTGCGCGGACCCGCCATCGGCGATCTGACCATCTCCAAGGCGATGAAGGGCACCGTCACGGGAACCATCGACTTGACGCCTCCACAAATCGACCACCTGAAAAAGGGTGGTCTGTATGTTCAGATTTACAGTGAAAAACCCACCGATGGCACTCTGTGGGGCTGGCTGCAACGTTAGGAGACACACACCATGAAGAAGACTTTCGCAGTGGTATTGGCTCTGGCAGGCGCGTATGGCGTCGTGAGAGTCGCGGGTCAGGGACCGGCGGCGGGGCCGTTCACGGCGGCGCAGGCCGATGCGGGACGCACCGCGTATCAAGCGAGTTGCGCCAGTTGCCATAATCCCGATCTGAGCGGCAGCGGCAACGCTGCGCCGCTGGCCGGCAGCGTGTTCATGGGCGGCTGGGGGACCAGGACCACCAAGGACCTGGTGGGGTTCATGTCGGGCTCGATGCCTCCCACCAATCCGGGCAGTTTGACGGACGCGACGTATCTGAACATCGCCGCGTTCATTCTGCAATATAACGGCTCGAGAACGGGCAACCAGGCGCTGACCGCGGCGACGGATGTGGCGATTGGCTCGGTGGCGACGGGCGTATTGGCGCAGGCGGGCGGCGGTGGTGGAGGGGGTCGAGGGCAAGGCAAGCAGGCCGCGGGCGGGGGACGCGGCGGGCGGGGCGCGGCGGCGCCGGCGCCCAGAGGGCTGACCATCGCGGGAACGGTGAAGAATTTCACGCCCCTCACCGACGCGATGATGAAGAATCCCGATCCCAACGATTGGCTGATTCTGCGCCACGACTATCACGCCAACAACTACAGCACTCTGAACCAGATCACCACGGCGAACGTAAAGGATCTGCAACTGCAATGGGTGTGGTCGATGGCGGACGGGACCAATCAGTCCGCTCCGGTGGTGCATGACGGGACGCTGTTCATCAACAACCCGACCAACATCGTGCAGGCGCTGGACGCCAAGACCGGCGATCTGATCTGGGAGAACCGGCTGGGCGAGAACGCCACGGGCAATTCGCAGCGAGGCCTCGCGATTTACAGCGACAAGGTGTACGTCACCACCGGCGATGCGCACATATACGCGCTGGACGCGCGCACGGGAAAGAACGTGTGGGACACGGTGATCGGCGATCGCACCAACGGGAATTACAGCACCTCGAGCGGTCCGCTGCTGGCCAAGGGCATGGTCATCCAGGGCCTTGGCGGAGGGCAGTGCGACCAGTATCGCGAAGAAAAATGCTTCATCAGCGCGTATGACGCGCAGACCGGCAAACTGAAGTGGAAGTTCTACACCATCGCGAAGAAAAACGATCCGGGCCCGGAAATTAAGAGTTATGGACAGGCGCCGGGAGACTCCTGGGGCACGTTGGCGGACACGTTCCGCGCGGGCGGAGACACGTGGATCACGGGCAGCTACGATGCGGATCTCAACCTGACGTATTGGGGCGTGGCGCAAGCGAAGCCGTGGATGCGGGCGAGCCGGCAATCCGGCAACGGCGCGACGTCGTACGCCAATTCGACCGTGGCCATCGACGTGGATACGGGCAAGCTGAAGTGGTTTTTCAATCACGCTCCGGGTGAGACGCTGGATCTGGACGAAGTGTTCGAGCGCGTGCTGGTGGACTACAACGGCCAGAAATGGGTATTCAGCGCAGGCAAGGACGGCGTCTTGTGGAAGAACGACCGCGCCACCGGAAAGTATCTGGGTCACAAGGAGACGGTGTTCCAGAACATTTACGATTCGTTCGATCCGGTGACGGGCGAGCCGCACTTCCGCAACGACATCGTGGAGAATCAGGTGGGCCAGTGGGTGCAGAGCTGCCCGACTTCGGAAGGCGGCCACAACTGGCACGCCATGAGCTATAACCAGCCGACCAATCAGTTGATCATTCCGGTGGCGGAAAGCTGCCAGGAGATGGATGCGCAAGCGGTGGACCTCAAGGAAGGCGGCGGCAGCGCGGGCGGCGCGGCGCGGCGTTTCTATGAATCGCCGGGATCGGGCGGAAAGGTGGGCAAGTTCGCGGCCTACGACGCGGCCACGCTGAAGGAGAACTGGAAGATCACGCAGCGGGCGCCGTTCATGACGGCCGTGCTTTCGACCGCGGGCGGGCTTGCGTTCGTGGGCGACATGGACCGCGTGTTCCGCGCCGTGGACGTGAAGACCGGCAAGGTCCTGTGGGAGACTCGGCTGGGAACGTCGGTGCAGGGGTTCCCGCTGACCTTCAGCGTGGGCGGCCGGCAGTTCATCGCCGTGCCGACGGGCTTGGGCGGCGGGAGTCCGCGCATGGTGCCGAGCGTGCTCGCACCGGAGGTGCATTACCCGGCGAACGGGAATGCGCTGTACGTGTTCGCGCTGCCGGAAAAGAAGTAGAGGGGCTCGAAGATTCAGTGCGGATGGAACGGTTGCCGGTCGGTCTTTCTGTGGCAACTGTGTTGGTGGTTCACTTCGTTCCAGATCCGTAGAACGGAAAGCTGCGCAAGGCGAGATCAGCGAGCGCGAAAACGTCGCTAAAGTCATAGCGCCGTCCCAATTTGGGTGTCCAGTAGCGGCCATGCGCGAGCCAGTGACGGAACCTAAATGCACCACGCAGTTCCCCAATGATTGGGCCTGACCCGTAAGAATTGTCGACCCAGGCCGCGAATATTTCGTCCTCAAGCGAGGCATGCTGTTGCTTGGCCTTGTAGATATTACGGAAGGCACGCGAGACTGGGTCTTTCCCCCGCCCGTAGCAGCGCTGCAGGTAATCAATACGAAACGCCGCTTCGACCGAAGCCAGAACCGTTAGCGACGAGGTCAGGTCAGTCTCGTCAAGGCGCCCACCCAGTTCGTCGGTCACTTCGGTGGGCGCATATCCGAGGAAGCGGACGAGATAGCTCGGCGAACCGGCGCTGAAATAGAGCGTGAGCGAAGATTCCAAATCCTGATGGTGTGCGGCGATCTCCGGAAGCCCAAGGTGGCTGCCGGAAAGGCTCACCCGGTTAGCCATTCGCAACTTCCATTAGCGCTTGGAACAGAGACTCCTGGGTTAACTCGATGTACTGAATGGTGGGTGGGCTCGTCGCGATTTTCCATACCCACTTGATTTCCTTTGGCGCAGCCTCCACGGCGGGCGGCTCGGGCCTGCCACCGATACTGACAGTCACCTTAATCCTCGGACCGGACGACTCGCTGTTGACCAAAACGAGGCGGGTCCGTCCCGCTGGACCCACGACCTCCACGCCGCCCTTTGCACCAATTAGTAACGTTCCGATCGGCCTAAGGGTGATTTCCTGACGGCCGATTTTGAGGATCATTTCCTGAGTGCTGTACGATCCGATGTTTTCTTCATTAAGCTCGATGTCGCGGTAACTAAGCTTGATCTCTCCGGCCTGGATATACTCCGCGAGAAAGGATTCAATGCGTTCGTAGAGTTCCTTCAGAAGACCTAGCCACTCGTCGCGCTCCTTTGCCCAATCGACCCGGTTCTGCTCCTCCGACGCAGTTTGCTGCCGTTTGACGAATGCGCCGAAATCGGTCTTCCCGTCGCGCTTGCTGTTTATTCTGTATGCCATGCTCTGATGCCTTTCGAGATGCGTTCTTGCTTAGATCGTCATGCGTTTGGCTGCTTTCCGGTTTCTTACCTCCTTGCGGAGAAATTTGATGGCTTCATCGGTCGTTTCAAAGGGTCCGGAGTAGGGGCCTTTGCGGGCTTCGGCGAGGCGGGCGTCGATCTCGCATCGCTGGGCCGGGGTGTATTCGTCATCGGCGGCCGGGAGGTCCGGGATGATACTGATGATTCCGCCGGATACCTTGAATCTCACGCGTTGGCCAGCTTTGATGCCCGCCTGGCGCTGCACGGCGCGAGGCACCCCTAATTCATCATTGCTCTTCACGGTGACGGTCATCGTAAACCCAGTTTCAGTGTAAGGGATTCATGGCCTTCGTCAAAGTTTAAGATAGAGAGATCGTGGAATTCAGACAACTGGGTGGTTCAGGTTTAAAAGTTCCGGTGCTGAGCTTCGGCACGGGAACGTTCGGCGGCGGCAACGAATTCTTTCGCGCGTGGGGAGCGGCGGACGTCAAGGAAGCCACGCGCCTCATCGGCATTTGCCTCGACGCCGGCGTGAACCTGTTCGACAGCGCGGACATTTACTCCAACGGCTTGTCGGAAGAGATTCTGGGCAAGGCGATCGCCGGGCGCAGGCACAAGGTTCTCATCTCTACCAAAGGCTCCTTTCGCACGGGGACGGGCCCGAACGATTCGGGCAGCTCCCGGCATCATCTGGTCGAGGCGGTCGAGGGCAGCCTCAAGCGCCTGGGCACGGATTACATCGACATCTATCAGTTGCACGGCTTCGACGTGGCGACGCCGGTGGAGGAGACGCTGGCGACCCTGGATACGCTGGTGCGCGCGGGCAAGATCCGCTACATTGGGTGCTCGAATTTTTCGGGCTGGCACTTGATGAAGTCCCTGGCGGTGTCGGAGCGGCGCGGATGGGCGCGGTATGTCGCGCACCAGGCGTATTATTCGCTGGTGGGCCGGGATTACGAATGGGAGCTGATGCCGCTAGCGCTGGATCAGAAGGTAGGCGCGCTGGTGTGGAGTCCGCTGGGGTGGGGCAGGCTGACGGGCAAGATCCGGCGCAATCAGCCGCGGCCGGAAGTGAGCCGGCTGCCGGTGACGGCGGCGATCGGGCCTCCGGTAGCCGATGAACAGTTGTACCGGGTGGTGGATGCGCTCGACGAGGTCGCACGGGAAACGGGCAAGAGCGTGCCGCAGATCGCGCTGAATTGGGTTGCGAGCCGGCCGACGGTTTCGTCGGTAATCGTCGGCGCGCGCGACGAAGCGCAACTGAGGGATAACCTTGGTTCGGTAGGCTGGAGCCTGACGCCGGAACAAATTGCGAAGCTGGATGCGGCCAGCTCGGTGAGCATGGCGTATCCGTATTGGCACCAGCAGTTCTTCATCAAGGACAGGACAGGCTCGTAGAGAAGGACGCAGGGAGCAACGACAAAAAGTAAAATGGGCTGGAGGTTCGCTCCAGCCCTGCCATCGTCGGAGCACCAGCGCGATTTTACTTGCGAGTGCGCCGCCGGAGCAGGCCCAAGCCCAGGAGGCCAGCGCCCATCAGGGAAAACGTCATCGGCTCGGGCACGCCAACGACGTGGCTGTTGACCAGCGAGCTGGTCGTCGCGCCGTCATAGGAGAGGTCTTTTACGATAAACACCTCACCGCTATAAGCCGTGGTGAACATGTCCGTCTTCGAAGCCGCCTGCCCGGTCGAGGTTACAAAGAAATTTGCCAGGGTTGTCCCGTTGCAAACAGTGCCGACCCACGCCACGCTGCAAGCCTCTTCGGTTACGGTGAGAGAGCCACCCTGGATCACCGGACTTGCCTGCACATTCATATCGAGTCCAATGATTCCGCCCGTCACGGTGTATGCAAGCTCGATGTCACCGAAGTCCGGCACGCCAGAACCCTGCAAAGCACCGATTTGAAACCCGAGGTCCACGTCGGAACCGATAACGCCGGTGCCGAACTGGGCGGTGCTGATTCCGACGGTCGCCGCAGTAAATCCGTCACTGGCGCTCACGCCAAAATTATTGAAGAGCAAACTGCTTCCAGTCACGGTGCAGCCGCCCGCCGCGGCGATCGTGAGGACATTTGAGACGCCGGCGCAGAATTCCGATGCGCTCGCTGTTGAAGCCATCGCCGCCGCAAGGGCAGCCACAGCAAAAAAACCTGAAAGTTTCGTTCTCATTTCCCAAGCCTCCAAGCCGCCAAACCGGTTTACTTCCGAATGGCCTACACATTTCTAGCAACCGGATTTGTACGCACGATCCATCCACGGATCTGGTACTCGCGCAGACTTGTGCCATGACTCAAGCCGCCTGAGTACTGGAAGCCGGCGCGTATTCGAAAGGAATGATGGATTCCAAGAGGTGTAGACGGGGCTGAGGCAGGGGATCTTCAGCGGTTTGCGCGGATTGGACGGACGCCCGTCCGGAGTTCCTTTGACTCCGAGGTTGGCCGTTCGTAATATTTCGAAACGAGGCACGGGCTCGATTTGAGCATCAAAGTCCTCCGAACGTCCGCTTCTCACGGCATCAGCTCTTGGTTGGCCGGCACCGCCGGAAATCTGAAGTCGCTGCTCTATTCGAGATCACCGTTCGAGGGATGAGCCGGTGGTCGAACCGGTTGAGCGAGGTTCTGGCTGAGGCCCTTCATTGGACAGAACTGGCATGTCCAGGGAAACGGAGTTTCATTGCCCTTCGATGGCATTGCCTTGGCGAACAATCCACATCGCCGGGCGACCCGCACGATCAATGCTCCCAACTCGAGCGCGAGGAGTATGAAGGCAACCAGTTCAAGTAGGATCTGTGTAATTTGAGCTAAGACCTCGTGCATCCCTGTGGAGCCGCCCTGCGCCGCGATCATGGTAACGTCCGTGACGCCCGCGCACAAGTCCGATGCACTCGCCGTTGTAGCCATCGCCGCCGCAAGAGCAGCCACGGCAAAAAAACCTGAAAGTTTCGTTCTCATTTCCCAAGCCTCCAAGCTGCCAAACCGGGTTTACCTCCGAATGGCTACATATCTCTAGTAACCGGATTTGTACGCACGATCCATCCACGGATCTGGTACTCGCGCAGACTTGTGCCATGACTCAAGCCGCCTGAGTACTGGAAGCCGGATGGACGCTCGGATGAAGGGAGGGAGTTCTTTTAGCGCCGCGCCGCGGCTTTCGCGATCTTCGACATCAGGTTGCGGCCGAGCACAGCGGAGGCGGTGATGACGCCGCCCATCATCGCTCCAGTGACTCCGAGCGAGGCGACGTCCTGTCCGGTGAGATAAAGATTCCTGACTGAGGTGTGCGGGGTAAGAGAACGCGCGCGGAAACGCTCCGGGGTGGCCGCCAAGCCGTAGGCTTCGCCTTGCTGGTAGTTCATGAAATGGCGTGTGGTGAGCGGGGTCGATAGCTCGGCGTGGTCGATCTTGCCGGCGATGGAGGGAACAGCGAGCTCCAACTGCTGCCGAAGGCGCTCGGCGAGCCCGCTCTTCAACGTGTCGTAGTCGGGGCCGCGGCGTTTCCATGTGGTCGTGTTCTCAAACTTCGCGAAAGGCGCGTAAGGCGCAAAGGCGACCGCTTCCAGAGTGGCTCGGCCGGGATGCTTGCGCTCGAAGAGCGGATCTTTGGCCGAAGGGAAAGAGATGAAGAGCGCGGGAAACGGAGCGGAAGAATCGTTCAGGAATCGAGCCATGTTGGCATCGTGATCCGGTGTGGGATAGATCCAGAGATTGGTGCCGTTTAGGCCGAGCTCGGCGGCGCTTTGCTTGACACCGGCGTAGAGGCTCAGATGGGCCATGGAGCCGGGGATGCGGCTCAGTTCTTCCTGGATGATTGGTTGGGGCTCTTGCACCAGGCGCTCGAAGGTGTTGCGCGCTCCGGCGTCGCTGACGACGATGGACGAGCGGAATTCACGGCCGTCTGCCATCTTTACTCCCGTGGCTTGGCCATTGCGGATAACCACTTCGGCCACCTCGGCGCCGACGACGACTTTACCGCCATTGCGCTCGATCGCGGGCGTGATGGTCTCACAGATGCGGGCGGCTCCGCCAACGGGGTAGCTCGCGCCGTTGAAGTAGTGGCTGGCGACGATGGCGTGGATGCCGAAGCTGCTCTGCGAGGGAGGCAGTCCGTAGTCGCCCCACTGCGCCGTGAGGACGCCGATGAGCTCCGGGTTGCGGGTCCAGCGATGCAGCACGTCCAGGGTGGTTTCGGAGGCCCATCTCAAAAAGGGGGCTCGCATGAAGCGGCCGGCGAGGCGGGCGATGGGCCGGGGAATGGCTTTCTCGGCGAAGTACAAACCGCTGGATTTTTGGGCGGACTGAACCGCGGCGAGATAGTTGTCGATGGCGTGCGCTTCGGTGGGGAAGGACTGCTTCAGGGAAGCGCGCAGGTTTTCGAGGCCGGTGGGGAAGTCGAAGGTGCAGCCGGCGATTACGGCCCGGTCGTAGATATCGGGCATGGGCTGCCACTGGAGTTGGCCTTCGGTGAGATGGTCGAAAACGGCTCGGACGGGCGAACGCGGGTCCTGCACTTCGCCGATGTAATGCACGCCCACGTTCCAGGTGTAGCCCGGGCGATTGAAGCTGTGGGTGTAGCCGCCGGCGGTGTAGTGCCGCTCCAAAACGAGCACCTTCTTATTGGCGTGGAGGGAGAGCAGAGCCGCCGCCGCCAAGCCACCGATGCCCGAGCCGATTACGATGGCATCCCACTGATCCTCAAGGTTTTGTTGTTTGTATGAGAGCATAAATTACGCCTTTGTTGACAGTGTCCACATTCAGTATACGGGCAGATGTTGCGCCTGTCAACATGATTTGCTACATTATTGGTGAACATGCGAGCCAAGCGGCCCTATCACCACGCCAACCTAAAGCAAAGCCTCCTGGATGCGGCGGTGGATCTGCTCGCCGAAGCGGGGCTGCACGGATTTACCCTGCGAGAGGTAGCGCGGCGGGCCGGAGTATCGCACAACGCGCCGTATCGCCATTTCAAGGATAAAGACGACCTGGTGGGGGCGGTGGCGTCGGAGGGCTTCGACCGGCTGACGGAGTCCATGAAGGAGGCGATGGCGGAGGGCAGCTCGGCGGCGGAGCGGCTGGCGGCTGGCAGGGCGCGGGTACGTGGAGTTCGCGGTGGGTTCGCCGCGGCATATCGTGGTTATGTTCGAGACGCGGTCGTCACTGGAATTGGCGGGGGAACAGCAGGCGAGGGCACAACAGGCGGGCCGCTCGCGGCCGGAATGTGCCGCCGCGGGACAGCGGGCGTTTCGAGTGTTACTGGACGCCATCTCCGCCGTACAAGCCGAGGGCGGTCTGCCGAAAGGCGATCCGCATCCCTTCGCCGTAGCGGCATGGGCGGCAGTGCATGGGCTCGCTAAACTCGCCATCAGCGGCCAACTACCGTTCGACACCGGGCAAGCCATCCAGTTCACGAACTATCTGACGCTGGCGATGCTGCACGGAATGGCGAATCTGCCCCATCCTTTGGATGAGGCGCTTACCAAGCCGGTTCCGGCGCGTTAGCCGAATAATTCCGCGACCTTCACGGAGAAACCGGGAAGCAAGTCGGGGGCTTCCAGCAGGTCGCCGACATGCAGTGTGCGCTCGGCGCCGGAGGCTTCGAAGACCACGACCTTCTTGCTCTTGGGATAGACGACCCAAACCGTATGACACCCCAAGGCCAAATACTGCTTGACCTTGCGTGTGGTCTGGCGAATGCCGTCCGATGGGGAAAAAATCTCGACAGCCAGATCGGGAGCGCCCTTCGCGAAGCTCTTGCTGCGGATGGCCCCCACACGCTCCTGGCGAATGAACGCGACATCGGGGGCAAAAACTGTTCTATCGTTAAGCCGGAACCCCGTGTCTCCGGTGACGACCTTGCCGAGTTTGTTCTTCCGCACGTGCTGGGTGAGAAGAAACATGATCTGATTCTCGCATTCCCCATGTTCAAATCCCGCGGGCGGCATGGTGATCAGCTCCCCTTCGTCGAGTTCGATTTGCACCGAAGCGTCGTCGGGCATCCGCGCCAGATCGTCGGCAGTCAGGAGCGTCTTTGTGCGCATGAGTCTTAACCGAATAATTCCGCGACCTTCACGGAGAAACCGGGAAGCAAGTCGGGGGCTTCCAGCAGATCGCCGGCATGCAGGGTGCGCTCAGCGCCGGTGGCCTCGAAGACCACGACTTCCTCGCGCTTGGGATAGACGACCCACACAGTATGACATCCCGCGGCCAAATACTGCTTGACCTTGCGCGTGGTTTGGCGAATGCCGTCCGATGGCGAAAAAATCTCGACAGCCAGATCGGGAGCGCCCTTCGCGAAGCTCTTGCTGCGGATGGCTTCCACGCGCTCGCGTCGAACAAAGGCGACATCGGGGGCGAACACCGTTCGATCATTGAGCCGAAAGCCGGTGTCGGCCCCGTAGACGCGGCCAAGCTTTTTCGCCTTAACAAAATTGCCTAATACCAAAGCCAAATCCATTCCAACATTGCCGTGTTCTTCTCCCGCGGGCGGCATGGTGATCAGCTCCCCTTCGTCGAGTTCGATTTGCACCGAAGCGTCGTCGGGCATCCGCGCCAGATCGTCAGCAGTAAGGAGCGTCTTTGTGCTCATGACACAATCTTACACCGCGAATAATCGCTCCGATGCGGTGAGCACGCCTCCGGCAGCCGTGAAATCCGCCAGCATCTTCGCGCCCGCCGCGGGGTCCAGCTCCTTGATCGCGTCGGTTACGACTTCGACATGGTGGCCTGTCTTCAGTAGCCCGAAGGCCGCGAACTTCACGCAAACCTCGGTGACCACGCCATAAACCACGCAACGCTTCGCGCCCAGCCGGTCGAGCAGAGCCTTGAGATTGACGTTGGTAAAACAATCGAGAGCTTGCTTTTCGAGCAGGATCTGTTGGGCGCCCTCGACCTCGGGAAGGCCGGGCGTGTTGGGAACGACGACGCGCTTGTCGAGAAGCGTGGAGACCGGCTTCCGCTGCCCAAGGTCGCCGGCAATGCAGTGCGGCGGCCAATCGCGAAACTCGGGATCGTTTTCGGTGTGCGCGTCCATCGTGGAGATCACCGGAATGCCGTGCTTCGCGGCCCAATGATTGAGCGACGCGACGCGGTCCACGATGGCCTCGGCTCCGGGGACGTAGAGCGCGCCGGAGGGATAGAGGAAGTCGAGCTGGGTATCGACATCCACGAAGACGGTCATCGCTTCAGTCATCCAACCGCGCCCCTGCGCACCTGCTCATGGAGCGCCTCCAATTCCGAGCTTATTTCCACGCGCCAGGCATGCGATTCAAACAGGCTGTGGCAGGGCGAGGGCAGTTTGCCCAGCCACTCGGCCGCACGTTGGCGGATCTGGGCGGCGCTGGGCAGCGGTTCCAGCAACCGGCCTCCCAGGATGACCGGGTGCAACAGCGCCTCGACCCCGTCATCGAGCGCGCCGCTGCCGCCCGGACACGAAGGGCATTCGCTCGTGCGCGCCAGCAAGTCGCGATCGGCATAGCGGAACACCTGCTTTGCGCCGGGAAGCGTGGCCTTGTCGTCGCTGAGCTTGAGCGTGTACCGCCGATCTCCCGTTGGACTTCTTGGTACAAAGCTTTCCATCTCGACCATCTTGTAGACTACGCCGAGCGAAGGAGCGTCGGCAGAAGTCGCCAGCTCCGTTCCTACGCCAAAAACGTCGATCGGCGCGTTCGCGGCCACCAGTTCGTGAATCTTGTACTCGTTCAGATCCCCGGTAGCCATGATCTTGGCGTCGCGGAGTCCGGCGCGATCCAGGATCGCGCGCACGGCCGGCGCCAGCTCCACCAGGTTGCCGCTATCGAGGCGCACGCCCCACAGCGGAGGACCCAGGTCAGCGGCCCGTCTTGCGCCTTCGAGCGTATCGTAGGTGTCGATCAGGTAGACGGTGTTTTCACCCAGGAGCCTTTGCAGTTGTTCGAAAGACTCACGCTCGGCGGCAAACGACATTACCCAGGCGTGCGACGCGGTTCCGAAGACGGGCAGTTGGTAGCGCAGGCCGGCTTCGGCGTTGCTGGTCCCGGCGCACCCGCCTATATAAGCCGCGCGCCCGGCGAGCACCCCCGCCTCGGGGGAGTGCGCCCTGCGTGTGCCGAATTCTACCACCTCCCGTCCCATCGCCGCCTTGACCACGCGCGCGGCTTTGGTCGCGATCAGGGATTGAAATCCGAGGGTGGACAGCAAATACGTCTCGGCGATCTGCGCTTCGACCACCGGCGCGCGGACGGTGAGAAAGGGCTCGCCCGCAAACATCGGCGTGCCTTCGGGAACCGCGAACAGGTCCCCGGTGAAGCGCAAGCCCGCCAGCATTTCAAAGAACTCCGGGCGCGTGTGCTGGAACTGGGGCAAGCCGCGCAGATAGCCGATCTCCTCGGAGGTGAAGCGCAAATCCAACAGATACTCGACGGCTTGAGCCAGCCCGGCCGCGAGAATGAAATTACGGTTGTGAGGCAGCTTGCGGAAGAACAGCTCGAAGGTGGCGCGCTCGCGGGTTTTGGCGGCCTGGAAGTAGCCCGCCGCCATGGTGAGCTGGTAGAAATCGGTGAGGAGCCCGAGCGGCACTGACTACTTCTTCTGTGCCGGGGGCGGCGGAGGCTGCTCTTTTACGTCGCCGGCCGCCGTGCGCAGATCCTGCACCGTCATGGCATCCAACTGGTACAGCGTGGAATCCCCTTCCCGGCGCGCCAGGAAATCCTTGCCCGCGGGAGCGATCTCGACCTTCTCCGTACGTTTGCCTTGATCCGATACCACGGTCATGGAAATCGAGGCGGTAGTGAATCCCGTGTCCACCAGCTTCGACGCCGCCAGGTCCCGCAGCTTGTCGATCAGCGCCTGCACCGATATGGAGTCCATGGCCTTACCCAAAGGAGCCTTGCCGGAGGAGATCCAGCTTTCGCCGGATTTCTCCACCGCGACCGTCTTGGCGCCGTCCTTGAACTCGATCTTGGTGGGATCGTTGAACCCGAAATCGAAGATCTTCTTGTTGCGGAAATCCTCCAGCTTCTTGTCGAAAAATTTGGTGAGATCGGCCGCGGTGAGCTTGTAGACGCCCTCGATCACGCTGGACTTGGCGTAGTAATCGTCCTTGGATTTGCGCACCTCCAGCTTCTGCTGGCCGCTTGGATCGGTCACCGCCACCGTGGCGACGACGGGCGCCGAAGCGAACGTAGTGGCATATTTTTTCGCGTCTTCATCGGAAAGGGTCGCGTCCATTTCCGCATCCTTCAACCGGCCCAGAAAATCCTCGACCTGAAGACTGTCCGCCCGCAGAGCCTGGGGCTTGAGAATCCGCCATTCGTTGGGCCCGGCGCGGTTGAATTCCATGGGCGGCTGTTTGGCGATGTCCAGCTCCAGGCGGCTGGCCGTGTTGCGATCGAAGGTCAGCAGATGCTTGTCGCGCAGATCCTTGGAAGCCTTGTCCAGGCTGTCCTTGATCGACTTGCTCATGCTGAACAACCGCGGATCGCCTTCGAGCTTGGCGTAGGCGGAGCCGCTGGGCGTCTCCTCGCCCACCAGAAGCGTGGTGGTCTTACCGTTGGCGGTGGCGATTTTGAGTGTTAGAACCGCGGGCGCAAGGCCATACGTAGCCAGATCGGTGACGTTGGGGTCCACCACGCGCTCCGACGAGATCGACGAGGCTGCGGTGGTGACCTGCCCCACCGATCCCTGATCGGCGGTAAGCGTTTTGGGCGCGATAATCTGCCATTGGTTGGCGTCGTTCCGCTTGATGACGGTGTTTTCGCCGTTGCGATGATCGATTTCCAACTGGCGGATGTCGCCTTCCTTCAACGAGAGAATCTGGGGCGGAGCATCCTTCGCAGGTTGCCCCACTTTGGCCGCCTCCTGCTTGTTGGACCACCACACCAGGCCGCCAAGCCCGGCCATCAGCACGGCGGCGATGAGCAGGCGAGTAAGCTTCATCGGAGCTTTATCTCCATCTGCCGCTTCATCTCCATGAGCCGCCCGATCTCCATGTGCCGCTTTATCTCCGCCTCCACCACACCCCCGCGCCGAACGCCACAATCAGCAGCGGAAGCCCGAGAACGCTCGAATAAAACATGAGACCGACCTGCCGCGCGTTCATGTTTATCGGATTGTCGGTGGGTTCCTTGGGCCGGATGGAGATGAGATCTTCGTCCGAGCTCAGCCAGCTCAGCATATTCAGAAAAAGGTCGCGGTTGCCGTTAAAGCCGAACACGTAGTTAGAGGGGAAACCGGAGGAGCCCACCACCACGAAACGGCCGTTGCCGGTTTCTTTGCCGGTCTTGTATACGCCCGCCGCGCCCAGGATGAACGGACCCTTGGGGTCGGTCTTGGAAGGGCGGATTTCGCCCGAGGAAAGGTTGGTGGTCGCAAGGCTGTCGTCCGAAGTCTCAAACAGCTTGTCCACCGTGGTCTTGTCCCCGCTCTTTATCTCCAGCGAGCGGGCCAGCGGGAAAGCGGTCCAGACGTCTTTCATCTCCCGCACGATGGCTTGAGTGCCATAGGAAGTCACGATCGGCAGCTCCGGACCGGCGTTGTATAACTGCCCCACGCCGCTCAAGTCCAGCACCAGATTTTTTTTCACGGTCACGCCCCAATCCGCAAGAACATCCATCAGGGCGTTATTGTCGTCGATCTCCTGCCCCGCGAACTTGAAAGGAGGATCCAGCAGGAATAGGGCGCGGCCGCCGTTTTCGACGTACTGCTTGAGCGAGGCCACTTCCGGAGCGAGGTAATCGTGCTTAGGTCCCGCCACCACCACGATGGTGCAATCCAGGGGAATCTCCGGCTTGGGGAGCAGCTTTATGTCCTTGGTCTTGTAGTTGCTTTTCTCGGTCTGCTGTTTGGCTGTTGAATAACCGTCCCGGCTGGTGTCGTCCGTGGCATGCTCGCCGGAGCCGAGGGTGAAGCAGACCGTCCGGTCTCCGCCCTTGAGCACGCGCACCATTGCGCCGCTGATGTCCTCCTCGGTTAGGCCTGCGGCCGTTTCCTTCTTATTGCCCACCTGCACGAAGATGTTGGGGATGGGGTTCTTCACGCCAGCGGCGATAGCCTGGGTGCGGTTCTTTTCGACGTCTTCATAACGCACGTCTATCTTGGAGGAGAGATTCTTGTAGCGGTCCAGAAGATCCTTCGCCTCCGTGAATCCGTTGGGCTGGCCCCAGTAGGTGATGGTCACGTCCTGTTTCAGGTTCTTGGCGATCTTCTCGGTCTGCTCAGAGAGAGTAAACTTCTTGTTGGCTGTGGCATCGTAGCTCCTGTTGTAGCGGTTCGCCAGGAAATTCAGGCCGCCCAGGAAGCCGATGACGATGACGGAGTACAAGACCCCGGTTGCTAGACTGGCTGCCCGGCGCTGGCTGGTTTGTTGTGCCATTACGCCCTCCACCGGATCGATTCCATGGCCCGTCCGGTGAGGAACAGACCCAGGAAGATCATGCTAATGAAGAAGAAGGCGTCCTTGGAATCGAGGACCCCCTTTGAAAAGGAGTCTATGTGATCCACGATGGACATATACCCCACTGTGCGGGTCAACGCCGTGCTATCCACCGACGAAACCCAACCGACCACCCAGAGCAACAAATTAATTCCGAAACCGCCCACGCAGGCGACGATCTGATTGCGCGTGCAGGCCGAAACGAAGGAGCCCAAGGCGAGCATGCAGCCGCCCTGCAACAGCAGGCCCAGATAACCGATCAGCAGCGGCTTCCAGGCCGGCCTGCCGTACAGGTATAACGTCAGCAGGTTGATCAGCGAAATGCCCAGCATGGCGGCGTATAGAATCAGCGCGGCCAGCCATTTGCCCAAAATGATTTCATAGTCGTACAGCGGCGAAGTCACCAGCAGCTCGATGGTGCCGGTGCGCTTTTCCTCCGCGAACAGGCGCATGGTGATCATCGGCGTCATGAACAGGCCGATCACGCCGATGTTGGAAAGCAGGCTGCGCACCACCCATTCATTGACGTCCATGGGCTGGGATTGCCCCATCATCGCCGCCCGCAGGCCCTGCGTGACGAAGCTCACGGTGGCAATGTAGAAAAAGTACCCGGCGATCAGAGCGAAGAAAAACATAACGCCGTAGGCGATCGGCGAGCGGAAGTACGAGCTCAATTCCTTGCGGCAGATGGTGAGTACGTTCATTGCGCTTCTCCTGACGCGCCGGAGCCTTGGCCGGATTCGTTGCTTGATGGGGGCGGGGCCGGGGTTTCCGGCGCGGCATCCTCCTCCGGTTTGTGTTCCGCCGTCAATTGCAGGAAAATCTCTTCCAGGCTCAATCCGACGGAGCGTAGCTCATTCAGGTTCCAGCCGGACTCGATCACCGCGCGCGCCAGTTCGGGCCGGACCTGACGGCCTTGCAGGCTCTCGACGGTAAAGCGTTCGCGGCTGTCCCGGGTCTCCTTGTGCAACACCCGGCTGACGCCGGCCACCTGCTCCAGCTTCTGCTGGACCTGCGAAAGGAACACGTGCCCGTCGGGGCCGGGTGCATGCGGGGCCACTTCCACGGAGACCATCTCGGCGCCGTGCAACCGGCTGGTCAGGTTCGCTACCGTGTCGGTGGCCACCAGTTTGCCCTTGGCGATGATGATGACGTGCTCGCAGGTCGCCTCCACCTCCGAAAGAATGTGCGTGGAAAGAATAATGGTGTGGTCGCCCGAAAGGCCCCGGATGAGATCGCGCGTCTCCATGATCTGGTGCGGATCGAGGCCGGAGGTGGGTTCATCCAGAATCAGGACGTCGGGATTGTGCAGAATCGCCTGCGCCAGCCCGACGCGTTGCCGGTATCCCTTGGACAGCTTCCCGATTTCCCGCCGCCGCACGTCGGCGATGGCGCACTTCTCCATGACCTCGTCGATGCGCTTTGCCAGGCCGGCCTTGGGAACACCCTTGATACGGCCCACAAAGTTCAGGTATTCGATCACCTCCATCTCGGGATACACCGGAGGACTCTCCGGCAGGTACCCGATGCGCCGCTTCACTTCCATGGGGTTTTCGAGGATGTCGAATCCGGCCACTTCGGCGCTGCCGTCGGTGGGGGGCATGAAGCAGGTCAGCATGCGCATGGTCGTGGTTTTTCCGGCGCCGTTGGGGCCCAGGAATCCCACGATCTGCCCCTTTTCAATCTGGAAAGAGATGTGATCGACCGCGACATTGCGCGCGTATCGCTTGGTAAGGCCTTCGACTTTAATCATATACAGTACTCAGGACGAGCAAGACCGCTCTTGGTGAGCGCAAAGCAAACAACCCCATAATATAGTCTGGCTGGGGCGGGCTGTCAATAACGCCGAAGCTGGCCGAAGCTGGCCGGAAGCCCGCGCCGGCCTGCGCGCACTCCTAGACCGCCGCCGCGGGGGCAACCTTCTTCTTGGAGCTGCGCCGCTTCTCCGCCGGAGGCTGACGGTCGCTCTTCTTCAGATTCGGAAGGACGATGGATAGGACGAATTTCTTCTCCCCATGATCGTCGAACTTGATGACGATGTACTCTTCGGTGCAAGACATTACGCTGCCTAGCCCAAACTTGGGGTGCTCGACTTGGGCGGCTTGAGCAAAGGGCGGTTTATTAGCCATGGAGTAAGGTGATCCTTAGGGGGGCTTTCTGTACTTTATTGTAACAAAAGAAGAAGCGGGATTCAAAGCTAGCGTGGGATTCGAGGATTTTGTGCGCTCAGGAAGTCTTGGGGACTCCGGTTGACAATCCGGCATCCAGCCTTGCCCGTGCAGGTAGAAACGCTTCAATCAGATTCTTGTTGGCCGTCCAGCCCTTCCCGGATCGGACAATAAGACTCATGTCGAGAAGCGCCTTGATGTCTCGCACAAGCGTCATCTTCTTCCCCTTGTAGGCAACCGCCGCCTCAGTACTCACCTCCGGCAGCTTAGAGGTGGCGACGGGCTGCTCGTAATTGGACAGCGCAAGCACCAAATCGCGGCGACGCTTGTCTGCGCCGCTCTTCCGGTTGCTGAACTGTTCGTGGACGTAGAATCGCCAGGTGATCTCTAGCTGTGTACCGCGAATCTCCCGGATCTGGGTTGCCAATCCATCACGCAGCCCCTGGACCGCGTACCGAATGAACCTGGTGATGCCGCCCCCCGATTGACTTGAGTAGTCGAGCTGACGGTAGTATTCGGTCCTGGTCTGGTTGTAGTGGTTGCTTAGGAGATGAGCCGCGGGCGTGGGAACACCCGATGCTAAGAGAATTTGAAGTTCCGTTAAGCGAGCCGTGCGTCCGTTTCCATCTCCGAAGGGGTGAATCCACGCGAGGTATAGATGCGCGACGATGGCCTTGACGATTGCTAAAGCAATGCGCTGGTCGGGCGGCCCATCAAAATCAGGTCCGGTAAGCCATTCGCCTAGCCTGTTCAGCAGGTATTCGCAGTCCTCGTAGGGAGCCCCTCGATATCTGAAAACGCCGACGGAATGATGTCTGATCTCCCCCGGCACTACGTCCGCATCAAGAGTGAGCTTCTCTAGAACTGCTCGGTTGAACGCGGAGAAGGTTTCGGCATTCAGCGGCATGGGATCTCCGGCGATGATCCGGCTAAAGATCAGGCCGCAACCGTTGACGATGTTCTCTATCTCCTGAGCGAGGTATTCGCGCGAGGGTGGCAACTCCAGCTTTCCGTCGAGAAAACTGAGAACATCTTTCTCCGAAAGCGTGTTCCCTTCAATCGCCGTTGTTCCCAGGATGCCCTTCGCAAGATAGAGCCGATGCAGCCGGTCAGCCACGGAGGGCGGAAGGGGCACACCGGCGATGTGGTCACACTTGCTCTGGCATTCTCCTAACCACGACCACAGATCCGGCATAAACTCTCTAGTGAAGGTCTTGAGAGAGAAAGTGATCCATGGATGTGTTACTTCATATGATCTACTAGTCACCACAATAAATATAACATGGAATCAATATCTTATGGGACCTTCAAGAGCATGATTGAGACAAACATCGTTACTCTAATAGATACTTAGATCGTTCATCCTGGGGGTTCCCCGGACTCTACGGGCGCCAGGATGGCATGACAGCCAGAGCGGGCGCCGATGGAACCTTTCTTGAGCAGGCGGTGTCCATGAAGGCAGACGGTCGCGGTAAGATTAAAACGGCATAGCCGTGGCGGACACCACCGTTGGATTCCAACTCGAAGCGTCCCTCCGGGTCTGCGGCAGCGCAGGCTCTGAGGCAGAAGAGAGTACTTTGCTCGCTGGGCTCCGCCGCGGCGACGAAGCGGCGTATGAAGTCCTGATCCAGCGCTATGAGAAGCCGGTGTACAGCCTGGTGGCGCGCCTGGTGGACGATCCTTCCGACGCCGCCGACGCGGTGCAAGAGGTGTTTCTCAAGGTTTTCCGCAAGGTCGGCTGGTTTCGCGGGGAGAGTTCGCTCAAGACTTGGATTTATCGGATCGCGGTGAATGAAGCGCGCAACCAGCGGCGCTGGTTTGGCCGGCATAGGAAACGCGAGGTCGGCTTGGACCCCCTGCCCGGAGAATCGGTGGGATGCGGGGACTGGCTGGAGGACCCGCGGCGTTCGCCGTATCAGATTGCGCTCGATCACGAGACACGGGTGCTTATTGAGGACGCACTGAAGGAGGTGAGTCCGTCTTTCCGCGCAGCCCTGGTGCTGCGCGAAATCGAAGGGTTGAGTTACGAGGAGATCGCCCAAATTCTGGAGATTTCGCTCGGAACCGTCAAATCCCGGATTCTGCGGGGACGCGAGGCGCTGCGCAGGAGTCTGGGGACCCGGCTGGAAGCATCGCCCGCGTTGCGGCTTTCCCTTCAGCCGGCCGATTGAAGGATGGAAGTGGTATGAATCACGAATCTGCACCATCGCACCCCGTAGCTGTGGACTTGGCTGAGGAGAAATTACGCCGGGCCCTGCGCAGTCTGCCCGCGCCGGTTCCGCCGGCGGGATTCACCGTCGCTCTGCGAGTCATCGCGTCGCGTGAACGCCAGCGATTTCTGGAGCGGCGCAGCTTGGGGCGGATGATCGCGGCCTGGGGCGAGCGCGCCAGTCTGAGCGCGGGCGACATGATGCGTTCGCTGGTCTTGCCCTTGGCGGGCGGCGTGTGTACCGCCGTGGTGCTTTTCAGCACCTGGCTGGTGCCGACCTATCCTGTGCATGCCCATGGCGGATTCGATGTGCCCATGATGCTCAGCACCGAGGCCTCCGTTACCACGCAAACCGGAGCGATCGGCTTGTCCGGTGGCTTGCACGAAGCCATCGGAGACACATCCGGCGGCGATGCAGTGGTGGATGTGATCGTGGACTATCAGGGGAACTTTGTAGATTATGCCGTTGTGAGCGGAACGGAGGTGCTCCGGGATGCCGGCCGGCGGCACCGGCTGGAGAATCTGCTGCTGCGCACGCAATTCGCGCCCGCTACCGAGTTTGGCCGCCCCGTGGCGAGCAGAGTGCGTCTGATTTCCAGCCAGATCGACGTTAAAGATTAAGTGGGGCGCCGTTTCGGGCAGCACTTTCTCACCCGGAAATCCATTCTGGACCGCATCGCCGCCGCTGCCTGCCCCGAAATCCGGCCTGAAGCAAGCGCTCCCGTGATTGAAATTGGCCCAGGCCGGGGCGCGCTCACCGAAGCGTTGCTCGAACGGGCCGCGAAGGTAACCGCCATCGAAGTCGATCCGGTGCTGGTCCACTACCTGCAACAGAAGTTCCGCGACGCCTTGGAATCCGGGCGTTTGGAGCTGGTGCAGGGCGACGTGCTCAAGACCGATCTGGCGGCGCTGGCGCAGGACACCGCTCCCATGACGATCGCGGGCAATCTTCCTTACTACATCGCTTCGCCAATTGTGGAGCGGGTGTTTGAGTTGGGCGAGCGGTGGGCGAGAGGTGTGTTCCTGGTTCAGGCCGAAGTGGCCGCACGGCTGGCGGCTTCGCCGGGAGGCCGGCAATACGGCTATCTGAGCGTTCTTACGCAGATTTATGCGCGGCCACAGATTCTCTTCGAGGTGCCGCGCACGGCGTTCCGCCCCGTTCCCAAGGTGGATAGCGCGGTGGTCCTGCTGGAGCCTCGCGACGCCGCCGAAGAGTGGAATCTTCCGGACAAGCCCGCCTTTTTACGGTTTGCTTCGGCGTGCTTCCAGCACAAGCGTAAGACGCTGCGCAACAACCTCGCGCCGGCCTACGGCAAGCAGCGGCTGGATGCCCTGGCGGAGGGCCGTCTGCGGGCGGAACAGTTAAGCGTCGCGCAGTTGGCCGCGCTGTATCGCCAGTTGGACGCCGCATGACGGGGCTCAAAGAATCTCAAGAAGCCCGCACAGGGCCGGCTCGGCCCTCCAAAACGTCAGGAACCCGGAAAGCTTCCGCCGAGCCAGGCTCCGTTGTGCGGGCGAATTCTCTAGATGCTCTGATGCGCCAGGTGACGGCCTGCCAACGCTGCCCTCGTCTGCGCGCCTACTGCCGGGACATCGCGCACGCCAAGCGCCGCGCCTATCGCGATTGGGACTATTGGGGCCAGCCGGTGCCCTCCTTCGGCGATCCGAAGGCGCGGGTCCTGATTATCGGGCTGGCGCCGGGGGCGCACGGAGCTAATCGCACCGGCCGGATGTTCACCGGCGACCGCTCCGGCGATTTTCTGTATCGCGCCTTGTACCAGACCGGATTCGCGTCGCAACCGGAGAGCCGTTCGCGCCAGGACCGTCTCACGCTTTCCGGCGTCTACATTACTGCCGCCGCGCGCTGCGCGCCGCCGGACAACAAGCCGGCTCCGGCGGAGCTCGCCAACTGCCGCCCGTATCTGGAGCGTGAGTTGGATCTACTGCAAGACGTGCGCGTGGTGGTGACGCTGGGACGCCTGGCTTTCGACTCCTATCTCCGGATCCTGCGCGGCCGGGGCCGCATCGCCAGCCGCGCGGGGTTCCGATTCGCCCACGACGCCGAGCACCGCACCGGGCCGGACGCGCCCGCGCTCATCAGCTCCTACCATCCCAGCCAGCAGAACACCTCCACCGGGAAACTGACCGAGGTCATGCTGCGGCAAGTGTTCGAGCGCGCCCGGCGGATCGCGGGTTGAAACATGGCTCCCATGGGCGGCGGCGCGAGCGACGTAAACTAGAAAGAGTCGATGCCCACCATCTCTCGCGTGGCCGTGCTGGGAGCAGGCACCATGGGTTCCCGAATCGCCGCCCATTTTGCCAACGCTGGAATTCCATCGCTCCTTTTGGATCTAACCGCCGAGGCGGCGCGCAAGGGCGTCGAAGCAGCCGCCACGCAGAAACCGGGAGCGTTTTTCCTGGATTCGGAGCGGGCGTTGATCACGCCCGGCAGCTTTGACGAGCATCTTCCCAAAACCGCCGAGTGCGACTGGATTATCGAAGCCGTTACCGAAAACCTGGAGATCAAGCGCGCGTTGTGGAAGAGGGTTGAAGAGGTCTACCGCGCGGACGCAATTCTGTCGACCAATACCAGCGGCATTCCCCTGCGCCGGATCGCGGAGGGTTTTTCGGCCGGCTTCCGCCGCCGGTTCCTGGGCACGCATTTCTTCAATCCGCCGCGGTATTTGCATCTGCTGGAGGTGATTCCCGGCCCCGAGACCGATCCTGCGCTGCTCGATTTCGTTTCGAGCTTCGCCGATCGCCGCCTGGGAAAGGGAGTGGTTCCGTGCAAGGACACGCCTAACTTCATCGGCAACCGCATTGGATTTTTCCTGTTGGGCACGATCGCCAAGATCGCCTTGGAGGAGGGCTACACGGTGGAAGAGGTGGACGCGCTCACCGGCCCATTGATCGGTTTCCCCAAGAGCGCGACGTTCCGCCTGCTGGATATCGTCGGGCTGGACGTGGCTGCGTTCGTCGGCGAGAACTTGTATCACGCCCTTCCCGGCGATCCCCTTCACCCAAATCAATGGCGCGACCGCTATCTGCTTCCGGAGTTTCACACCCGCATGCTGGAGCGCGGTTGGATGGGCGAGAAATCGGGCCAGGGCTACTATAAACGCGCGGGGAAGACCAGAGAGTTCCACGCCATCGACTTGAAGACGCTGGAGTATCATCCCGCCGCGCAGCCGCAATTCCCGGCGGTGGAAGCGGCACGGCACATCCGCGATCTCGGGGAGCGGCTGCGCACGCTGGTGCTGGGAACCGATCGCGCCGGAACGTTTCTGTGGAAGCTGCTCAGCGACTACGTTGTGTATTCGGCCGAGTGCGCGCCCGAGATCGCGGGCCGCATCGTGGAGATCGATCGAGCCATGCGCTGGGGCTATGCTCACGGCCTGGGTCCATTCGAGCTGTGGGATGCGCTGGGCTTTGACGATGTCTGCGACCGTCTGAAGGCGGCCGGCCACACGCTGCCGGAGAATATCTCGGCCATGCGCCGCGATGGGCGGACGTCGCTGTATGGACGCGCGGGCTCCGCCGTCACCTATTTCGATTTTTCTTCGGGCGACTACCGGCCGTTCGAAGAGCCAGGCATCGTCCTGGCGCGGCAGAGACGTGTTAGGAGCAATCCCGGGGCGTCTTTGGTGGACCTGGGCGACGGCGTTTTGTGCGTCGAGTTTCACAGCAAGATGAATACCATCGGTGAGGATCATTTCCGCATGATTCAGGCCGGCTTGGAAGAAACGGAGAAGAACTTCGAGGCCATGATCGTGGCCAACCAGGGCGAGGTCTTCAGCGCCGGCGCCAACCTGATGTTCGTGCTGCTGGCCGCGCAAAACGGGGAATGGGACGAGCTGGACGAAATGATCCACCGCTTCCAGCAGATGAATCTGGCGATGAAGTACGCCAGGAAGCCGGTGGTGGCTGCGCCGTTTTCGCGCGTGCTGGGGGGCGGCGCTGAAATCTGCCTGCACGCGGCGGCGGTGCAGGCTTCGGCCGAAACCTATATCGGGCTGGTGGAGGTGGGCGTGGGCGTGCTTCCGGCCGCGGGCGGCTGCAAGGAGATGCTGCTGCGCGTGGGCGACGCGCGAACCATCTTGGAGCGGATCGGGCAGGCGAAGGTGTCAGGCAGCGCAGCGGAGGCCCGCGAGCTCGGGTTCCTGCGCGAGAGCGACCGCATTTCCATGAACCCCGATCGTCTCATCGCCGACGCCAAGGAATTGGCGCTCGAACTGGCGCGCGAGTATGCGCCGCCGCCGCGGGCTCTGGTCAAAGTCGGGGGCGAGGCTGCGTTCGCGCTGCTGAAGCTGGGGATATGGAGTTACAGACAGGGCGGATATATTTCCGATTACGACGCGACTGTATTAGAGAAGGTGGCGCACGTGATTTCGGGAGGCCGGCTTACGGGCGAGCAGACGGTTCCGGAACAATACATCCTGGATTTGGAACGCGAGGCATTCTTGAGTTTGTGCGGCAACGCCAAGACCCAGGAGCGGATTCAATTCACGCTCAAGACTGGCAAGCCGCTAAGGAATTAGAAGAGACATGCCAGAAGCAGTCATTGTCGATTGCGTGCGCACGGCCGTGGGCAAGGCCGGACGCGGGGCGTTGAAGAACACTCGCCCGGACGATCTGGCGGCCTTCGTCATCCAAGACTTGCTGAAGCGGCATCCGCAGGTTGGGAACGCGGATATCGACGACGTGATCCTGGGATGCGCGATGCCGGAGGCCGAAGCCGGGTTGAATATGTCTCGGATCGCGGCGCTGCGCGCGGGTCTGCCGGTTTCGGTGCCGGGCGTGACCATCAACCGCTTCTGCGCGTCGGGGCTGCAATCCATCGCCATGGCGGCGGATCGGATTCGCGCCGGCGGGGCGGAGATCATCGTCGCCGGCGGGACCGAATCCATGAGCATGGTGCCGATGACCGGCAACAAATTTTCGGCCAATCCATGGATGGTGGATCGTCTGCCCGAGATCTACATGAGCATGGGGCTCACCGCGGAGCGCGTTTATCAGAAGTACGGGATCGCACGCGAGGATCAGGATCGCTTCGCTCTGGCGAGCCACCAGAAGGCGCTGGCGGCCCAGGCGGCGGGCAAGTTCGACGACGAGATCGTGGCGGTGGAGATCGAGACCACGGTGCTCGACACTACAGTAATCGAAGCCGGCCGGCCGGTGACGCGCACTGTCACGTTCCGAAAAGACGAAGGCCCGCGCGCGGACACGTCGATGGAAGCGCTGGCGAAGCTCAAGCCCGTGTTTCATGCGACCGGAACCGTGACCGCGGGAAATTCCTCGCAAACCAGCGATGGCGCGGCGGCCGCCCTGGTGATGTCGGAGGCCAAGGCTGGCGAACTGGGGTTGCATCCAAGAGCCCGCTTCGTGAGCTTCGCGGTGACCGGCGTCGCGCCGGAAATCATGGGGATGGGTCCGGTAACCGCGATTCCCAAGGCGCTGAAGCTTGCCGGGTTGAAGCTCGCCGACATCGGGCTGGTGGAGCTGAACGAGGCGTTCGCGGCGCAGGCTCTGGCGGTGATCCGCGAAGCCGGACTCGATCCGGAAATCCTGAATGTGAACGGAGGCGCGATCGCACTGGGCCATCCGCTCGGCTGCACCGGCGCGAAGCTCACGGCAACCATTCTTCGCGAGATGACGCGGCGCCAAACCCGCTACGGCATGGTGACCATGTGCATCGGCGGGGGCCAAGGCGCGGCCGGGATTTTCGAGAGGTTGAACTAGAAAGGTTTCCTAGAAAGGTTTCATTGAGATGCGCGGCGGCGAATTTCTTCTCGAATCGCAGTCACCGGAGCAGGTGTTCACTCCGGAGGATTTCACGGAAGAGCACCGCGCCATCGCTAAGACGACCGAGGAGTTCTGGCATCAGGAGATCGCCCCGCACCTGGACGAGATCCAGCATCAGCAGTTCGATGTTTTGAAGACGATTTTGCGTAAGTCTGCCGCATTGGGGCTCACTGCGGTGTTCCTTCCGGAAAAATACGGCGGGATGGAAATGGACCTGACGTCAATGGTGCTGGTGGGGCAGGGCCTGGCTCGCGACGGCTCTTACGCGGCGTGCCACGGAGCGCAGACGGGAATCGGATCGCTGCCGGTGCTGCTGTTCGGCACCGAAGCGCAGAAGCGGAAGTACCTGCCGAAGCTCGCCTCGGCGGAGACGATCGCGGCGTACGCACTGACGGAGCCGCAGGCCGGCTCGGACGCTTTGGCCGCCCGAACGCGCGCCGACCTCTCCGCCGATGGGACGCACTACGTCTTGAATGGTCAAAAGATGTGGATCACCAACGGCGGCTTCGCGGATCTCTATACCGTCTTCGCGAAAATCGGCGGCGAGAAATTCACGGCCTTTCTGGTGGAGCGGGCGTGGCCGGGCGTTTCCCCTGGCGCGGAAGAGAAGAAGATGGGACTCAAGGGCAGCTCCACCACGGCCGTGTATTTCGACAACGTCAAAGTGCCGGTGGAAAATGTTTTGGGTGAAATTGGACGCGGCCACATCATCGCCTTTAATATTTTGAACCTCGGCCGGCTGAAGCTGGGCTTGTTCGCGCACGGAGGCGCGTGCGAAGTGCTGACGGATTCCATCCGCTACGCCAAGGAGCGCAAGGCCTTCGGCAAATCCATCTGCGAATTCGGCATGATTCAAGAGAAACTGGCCCGGATGGCCGTGCGCATGTACGTGAACGAAAGCATGGCGTATCGAGTGGTGGGCGAGATTGAAGCTCAGCTCACGGGATTTTCGTGGGAGGCGGCGGACGCGAGCCAGCGAGTTTTGAAAGCCATAGAAGAATATGCGGCGGAGTGTTCGTTCATCAAGATTTTCGGCTCCGAGATGCTGGATTTGGTGGTGGACGAAGGCGTGCAGATTCACGGAGGCTACGGCTACCATCAGGATTATATGGTGGAGCGGGTGTATCGCGATTCGCGCATCAACCGCATTTTCGAAGGCACCAATGAGATCAACCGGCTGCTGGCCACGGGCATGCTACTCAAGCGCGCGCAGCGCGGCACGCTCGCGGTGGTGGACGCAGTGAAGCGCCTGCAAGCGGAGATTCTGAACGGCCCGGGCGCGGGCGCGAACGACGCGGCCGCCAATACCAAGAAGATCGGGCTGTTTCTGTTGGGCGGGGCGTATCAAAAATTCGGGGACAAGCTCGAAGAGCAGCAGGAAGTCATCGCCGGAATGACGGATGTGCTGATGAACACGTATGCCATGGAATCGGCGGAATTGCGCGCGCGAAAATGCGGGCGTGAGCATGCCTTACAAATGGCCGCGGCATTCGCTTCGGAAGCCATGGACTCGATCGAGATTTCGGCGCGCACGGTGCTGGCGGCCTGCTCGGAGGGCGACGAGCTGCGCACGAACCTGGCCGTGCTGCGGCGCTTCACCAAGCGCGACGCTGTGGACACCATCGCGCTGCGTCGCAAAATCGCGGCGCGTGTGCTCGACGCCGGACGGTATGTTGTATGAAATTACGTCGTATAAACTAAACCCATGTATTTGCTCGGCGACGTTCGGTTAAGTTTTCGGACTCTCGCCAAGAATCCCGGCTTCACGGCGGTGGCTGTAGCTATGCTTGCTGTCGGTATCGGAGTCAATGCCGCGGTCTTCACCGTGACGAACGCCGTGCTCTTTAAGGGATTCCGATTGATTGATCGGAATGATCGCATCCTGTACATCCACAGCGAGAGAAACGGCCAGTACTCCGGGGTTTCCTATCCAGACTTCGAAGACTGGCGGGCTCAGGCGAAGTCGTTCGATGGGATGGGCACTGTGGCCGATTTAAAGATAACCGTCAATGATCGAAGCGGTTTTTTGGAGCGTTACACCGCGACCCGGATTACCACCAATGCGTTTCGGTTGCTTGGGCAGCAACCGATTCTCGGTCGCGACTTCGCATCCTCGGATGCGATACCCGGTGCGGCACCCGTAGCGATCCTCAGTTATGGCTTCTGGGTACGCCGGTTCGCGAAAGATCCGGCAATTATCGGTCAGACGCTGCAGATTAACGGCGCGCCGCCGACTGCTGTCATCGGAGTCATGCCCGCAGGCTTTTCGTTCCCGCAAAACCAGGATCTGTGGATACCGTTGGTGCCGGCCGCGGATCTTCAAACGAGGGATGCGCCTACCTTGTGGTTCGCCTTCGGCCGCATGGCTGATGGCGTCACAATCGAGGGCGCCCGCGCAGAATTGGAAACGATTGGAAGCCGGTTGGCGAGTGCCTACCCGCGCACCAACCAGGGCCAGGTCCCGCGGCCACACAATTTCGCCGAATTCTTCATAGGCCCAAGTGCGACGATGATGTATAGGGCCATGTGGGGCGCAGTTGGTTTTGTGCTCTTGATTGCCTGTGCAAATCTGGCGAATCTGCTGTTGGCTCGCGCGATTGGCAGATACCGCGAGATTTCAGTCCGTATCGCGCTCGGGGCAGGGCGATGGCGGATCATTAGACAACTCCTCATCGAGAGCGTGCTGCTTTCAGCCATCGGCGGCTTCTTCGGCTGGTGGATTGCCAAGTGGGGTATACGCGCTTACGAGCTGGCTACTAATCCACCGGTCGGAGAGTGGCGTCGGGATCTGCTGGACTATACGATGGACTACCGTGTTTTTGCCTACGTGATGGCGATCTCGCTAGGCACAGGATTACTGTTCGGATTTGCACCAGCACTCCGGCTCGCGAGGCTGGACCCCAACACTGTTTTGAAGAATGGCGGCCGTGCCGCCACTGGCGGTAGGCGAGGAAAATGTTTATCCGGTCTCTTAGTAATCGGAGAAGTGGCGCTTGCTGCAGTTCTACTCACGGGTGCGGGGGTGATGATTCGCAGCTTCCTTAATATATACACTGCCGATGTCGGCGCTAGGACGGCAGACACGCGTGCGATGTTCCTGCATCTGCCTGAAGCCAAGTATCCTCATCGCGAGGCACAGATCTCTTTCTTCGACCGTCTCAAGACACGTCTGGAAGCGATTCCAGGCGTGGAATCCGCATCAATCGGCCTCCCACCCGCGAGTGGTATACCAGGACGCCGCCCGTACGAGCCTGCTGGCGTTGGAGCGGTCGATGAGCGGAACCGCCCAACGATTACAGTGGTGACAATCGGCCCGGACTACTTCCGAACACTCGGCGCGACAGTGCTCTCCGGCCGCGAGTTTAATAAGTTCGACGGAACTTCGGGAGTCCCCGCAGCGGTCGTGAACCAGCGGTTCGCGACTCAGCATTGGCCCGGGGAGAACGCTGTTGGCCAACGTCTTCGGCTATTTGATGGAAAGACGCCAGAACCGTGGTTGACCGTCGCCGGCGTCGTGTCGAACATCGTGTATGACCCAAGTAGGCAAGAAATCACCCCTGTGGTTTACTTGCCCTACGGTCCAAGACCGGGCGCAGAGTGGGTTTTGGTGCGAACTCCTCTACGCGCCGGTGAACTTGTCACTGCCTTTCAGCGTGAGATCAACGCGCTAGATCCCGATGTAGTCATTTGGCTCGGCCCGTATAATCTGGATGACCTGGCGTCCGGCGGGCCTTATGGGAACATTCGCAACTATACGGTCTTGTTTCTGATTTTTGGCGCTATGGCGCTCATGCTTGCTTCGATCGGCCTGTATGCCGTCATCGCGCATTCGGTGAGCCAGCGCACTCAGGAACTCGGAGTTCGGATGGCGATGGGCGCAACCGCGCGCGATATTCTCAAACTCGTATTCATGCAGGGAATGCTTCCTGTGGGAATTGGTCTGACAATCGGACTGGCCGCGTCGTTGGCCGTCAATCGCGTCCTCGGATCCATGCTCGTCCAGGTTTCACCGGCCGACCCAATCGCACTTGTTGTCGCATCCGCCGTGTTGGTCTTGTCCGCTACTCTGGGTTGTTTGATACCGGCAAGCCGCGCGATGCGCGTCGATCCGGTTGTCGCTCTGAGACATGAATAATTCGGAGATAGAGTATGATTCGCATCGCCAACGGTCAAGGGTTCTGGGGCGACTCGCTCGAAGCGCCGGTGGAACAGGTGCGTCGCGGACCTCTCGACTACCTCACGCTCGACTACCTGGCCGAAGTCACCATGTCCATTCTCCAGAAGCAGCGCGCGCGGGATCCCAAGCTCGGATACGCTCGCGACTTCGTGGACATGATCGCCCGTGTACTGCCGGATTTGAAGGAGCGGCGCATCCGCGTGATCGCCAACGCCGGCGGAGTCAATCCCGAGGCCTGCTGCGACGCGGTTCTGGAGGTAGCCAGGAGGCAGGGAATCGCGGTGCGGGCCGCGGTGGTCGCGGGCGACGACATCATGGGGCGTCTGGACGATTTTCTGAGCCGCGGCGTCGAGCTGAACAACATGGAGACCGGCGAGCCTCTCTCCGCCATTCGGGCGCAGGTGCAGAGCGCCAATGTTTACTTCGGGGCGCGTCCGGTGGCGCAGGCGCTGGGGCAAGGCGCCGAAATCGTAATCACCGGGCGCGTCACCGACACCGCGCTGGCGCTGGCGCCGATGATTCACGAATTCGGCTGGAAGGCGGACGATTGGGACCGCCTCGCCGCCGGCACCATCGCCGGGCATACCGTGGAATGCGGCGCGCAATCGACCGGCGGCAACTGCCAGGTGGATTGGGAAACGATTCCGAACCTCGCCGATATCGGGTATCCGATCATCGAAGCCGAGCCCGGCGGCGATTTCGTCATCACCAAACATGCGGGAACGGGCGGGCGCGTCACCGTCGAGTCCGTCAAAGAACAGTTGCTCTACGAAATGGGAGATCCGCGCGAATACATCACGCCGGATTGCATCGCGGATTTCACGACGATTCATCTCGATCAGGCCGGTCCGGACCGCGTGCGCTTCAGCGGCATTGAAGGAAGACCCGCGACCCCGTTTTACAAAGTTTCGATCGGCTATTCCGCCGGATTCAAGGCCATCGGGTCGCTGGTGTACGCCTGGCCGGACGCATACAAGAAGGCTCGCGCCGCGGAAAAGATTCTGCGGCAGAGGCTGGAGCGGCTGGGACTGCGCTTCGAAGCCGTGCGCGCGGAATTTCTGGGCGCGAACGCCTGCCACGGGATCGCGGCCGCCGAACCGCCGCCGGAGATCGAGCCGCATTTGCCGGAGGTGGTCCTGCGCTTCGGCGTGCGCGGCGAAAACCGTGCGGCAGTGGAGCGATTCACCCGCGAGATTCCGCCGCTGGCGCTGAACGGGCCGCCGGTGGTCTCGGGGCTCGGCAGCGGACGGCCGCAGGTGGAGGAGATCGTGGCGTATTGGCCGGCGCTGATTTCGAAGACCGAGGTTCAACCGGAGGTGACGCTGTGGCCAAGCGAAAGCTGATCGAGCTGGCGCACGCCCGCTCCGGCGATAAGGGCGATACGTCCAACATCGGGCTGATCGCGCGCAAGCCCGAGTTCTATCCAATCCTGGTCCGCGAAGTCACGGCCGAGCGGGTCAAACAACATTTCGCCGGAGTATGTTTGGGCAAGGTGGAGCGGTTCGAGATTCCGAATCTTGGCGCGCTCAACTTCCTCTTGCATGAAAGCCTGGATGGAGGAGGCACTCTGGCGCTCAAGGCCGATCCACAGGGCAAGACTTACTCGACCGCCCTGCTGCGAATGGAGATCGAAGTTGAGTAATGTACCGACTAAGTTCGAGATCATGGGCGCCGTCGCGCGTATTACGCTCGACCGGCCGGAGAAGCGCAACGCGATCGATGAACGCATGATCGCGGAGATACGCGGTGCGCTGGAGAAGGCGTCCGGGGCAGCGGATGTCCGCGTCGTTCTGCTGGCCGGCGAAGGCCCGGATTTTTGCGCCGGGATGGATCTGGCGATGATGGCTGAATCGGTAGACGCGCAAGCGCTTGAATTTCTCGAATCCGCGCAACGGCTCGCGGACTTGTATCGCGCGCTGCGCGAGCACCCCAAGCCGGTGGTCGCTGCGGTTCGCGGGCGCGCACTGGGCGGAGGATGCGGGCTGGCGATGGCGTGCGACGCGATTCTCGCGGCCGAATCTGCCCGGTTCGGGTTTCCGGAAGTGAATATCGGCTTCGTGCCCGCGATCGTGATGAGCCTGCTGCGGCGCTCGGTGGGCGAGAAGCGGGCTTTTGATCTGCTCGCCTCGGGCGAGCCGGTTCGCGCTGGCGAGGCTTGCGGCCTGGGGATGATTACGCGGGTCTATCCCGACACCGATTTCGACGCATCGGTCGCGGACTATGTGGCGGCCCTTGCCGCGAAATCTGCGTCCGCGATGAGGCTGACCAAGAAGCTGATGTACGCAATCGACGGCATGAGTTTCGAGGCGGCGCTGAACGCGGGAACGCAGGTGAACGCCATCGCCCGCGCCACCGCCGACGCTCGGCGCGGCTTCGAACAGTTCGGGAAACGGAAACGATGAATCGGGTATCCTAGAGCACATGAACGGACGACTCTTGCTGCTCACTTTTCTCGCCACCGGACTGTTTCTGACGACAGGCTTGGTCAGCGGCGTCGCGTCCGCGCAAAGCCGGGTGTTTGAACTGCGCATCTACACCGCGAACGAGGGCAAACTGGAGGATCTGAAAGCCCGCTTCCGCGACCACACCACGGCCATCTTCAAGAAGCACCACATGGAGGTGATCGCGTATTGGACGCCGCAAAGCGACGATCCCAAGTCCAAGGACACGCTCATCTACATCCTGGCGCATCCAAGCCGCGACGCCGCAACCAAGAACTGGAAAGATTTCCGTGAGGATCCGGAATGGATGAAGGTTCAGGCGGACAGCGAGAAGAACGGCCCTCTGGCCAAGAAAGTCGATTCTACGTTCATGGATGCGTTGCCTTTTTCTCCGATGAAATAGGCGCCTGAACATGACATTACTCGCATCCATAGCACAATCGCTTTCTGAATCCTTGCATCTGACGCAGCCGCCCGTGGCGGTGGCTTTCACGGAAGGCGTTCCAGCAGGCGTGAAGACATACGCCGGAGCGGCTCCCGCGGGCTGCCGCTTCTGGCAGGAGGCGACCACTCAAGTCTTCGCCACCGTGCCAAAAGACCACGAACTGTGCTCGATCGGCATGTACACGCATCATCTGGAGGGCGGTGCGCGCGTTCAAACCGACTTAGAGGACGCCCTGAAGGTGTTCGGCGATCTCGGCTACGTCCTCCCGGAGGACATGCCGTTGATCCCCGTGCTCGGCCGCGCGGCGAAAGTGGTGGTGTACGGGCCGCTCTCCTCCATCCCGGTGACGCCGGACGTGGTGCTGTTATTTGTGAAGGCGGACCAGACTTTGATTCTCTCGGAGGCTTCGCAGCAACTGGAGAACGGATTGCCGCCGGCGATGGGACGTCCCGCGTGCGGAGTTATCCCGCAAGCCTTCAACACCGGCCGCACCGCGCTGAGCCTGGGATGCTGCGGCGCGCGAGCTTATCTGGACGTGCTGACCCCCGACGTGGCTCTGTACGCGATTCCAGGATCGCGGCTGGAGGCATTCGCGGAACGGGTCGCAGCCCTGGCCAAGGCCAACTCCGTCCTGACGGCCTTCCACACGCTGCGCCGCAGGGACATCGAAGCCGGCAAGCGGCCGACTGTGAAGGAATCGCTGGCGGCAATGCAGTAGTTTTCGGCCAGAGCGTCATCTGGATAGCGCCACCAGAGACTCGCGCCGTCCTGCAATGGGACTTCTGGCTCGGGTCGGGAACAGCGAGCGACAATACCGAACCGCACAGTCAGCGGGGACCGGTCCGGATCTTCGCCGAAACGCGTTGTCAATTGAAGCAGCTCTGTCCAGCTTTCGAACGCTTCTACGGGTCCTTGGATGCCTGCATTCCCGCCAGGCTAGGCAGTAGATGGATGTGCTTGTACTGGCGCGCGAGATCGAGAGCCGTCTGCCCTTCCTTCGTGCGCACATCCCTCCGGGCGCCGGACTTAAGTAGCAGATCGATCATGGCTGAATCGCCGAAATCGATCGAGGCCGCATACAGCAGTGGTGTCATCCCCTTCTTATCGACATGGTTCACATCCGCCCCGCGCCCGATTAGCAAGCGGGCCATGTTGACGCGGTTCGCGATCGCCGCCCATGAGAGGATCGTGATGCCGTCGTTGTCAGCTTCGTCCACCTTGGCCCCGGCGTCTAGCAGCGCCTCCACGGCGCCGGTCCGGTGTGTGGTCGCCAAAGTCAACAGGGGCGTCGTTGGGAACATGCCGAGGAGGTTCATTTTGTCGTCCAGGCGATCGCCTTCGTCATGAAGGCGGCGAATGATGTCTGCATTGCCCGAAAATGCCGCAAGGAACGTTGGGTACGCATTAAACAAAGGCGCACCCTGCCCCTTGGGCAGACGCACTTTGGCGCCGCGATCCAGCAGCAGATTCATCGCCGCGGCCGACCCTGGGTACTGCGCCGCGACCAGCAAAGCGGAGTACCGGTTCTTCGCCCGGGCATCTGCGTTCGCGCCACGATCGATTAGCAGCTTCATCTTGTCGACATCCGGCGCGGCTAGCATCAGAGCGGTAACCCCGCCTCTCGCCGTCGCGGAGTTGGGATCGAATCCACTATCGAGCAGCTTCTTCACGTCCGCGGCGCTCCCGAAGAGCAGCGTTTCCGCCCACGACTCAACACCGCCGGTTTCGGCTTCCTTGAGGACCAGAGGGCTGGGCTGGGCCGGGCCGAGCGCATCGGCCAACGCCATCACTGCAAGGCTCTCGCCCATCGCGGAAATGAACTGATCGTGCCCGTAAGGGTGACCGGTTTCGAAATAGCGCGGGCTCACCGGCGCCGGCGGATGCAACCGCGAGACCACATGCCAAGAACCGTCCGGCGCCTGAGTCCTGAGTAGATAGTCGATGCCGCGCCGCCATGCGGGATCGCTCGTCACGACGCCCCCGGCCTCGTGGAGTGCGAGCAGCGCCTGGCCGGTGGAGTAGGCGTCGCTCAAACCACCGTCGAGAGAACTCCAGCCGCCATCGGCCTGTTGCGTCTCCCTCAGCGCACCCGCCATCTTCGCGATGGCGGCACTCTCCGCGCCGGCCCAGGATGCGCCGAGCAACTGATACACACGCTCTTCGGTCGCGCGAGGCAAGTGCGAGAGGAGCCAGGTGCGCGCCCGCACCGTCCGTTCCTCGATCGCGGCCTTCTGGCTTGGGTGGGCGTAAAGCTGAACGGCGTGCAGCGCGATCGCGGTCGCCGTGAATGGGCTGTAAGATTCAGGCGGCCGCTCGTCGGCAGTTTCCCAGTGGCCATCCACCTCTTGCCGGGCTGCCAGCAGACGCGCATAAACCGCGGTGACGATGCTGGGGCGGAGCCCCGCCGCATTCGCGGCTAGCAGGCCGTATCCGTCGTCCAACGGCGGATCGATGACGTGCGTGTACTCGACCGCACGCTCGAAGTCGGAATAAAAACCGAAGGCAGCGGCGGCCTGAGCGTGCGCACCTGATTCGTCAACCGGGATGCCGTGCTCGCGCGCCGCCCGGAACGCAAGCGCCGGGAACACCTGCTGGTGGCAGGAGAAACAGCTCGCCTTCGTGTACCAGTTCATTTGGCTCTTTTGAATTACGGCAACCGCTTTCGCAACGGCTTCCTGAATGCGTGCGCTGGGATCGTCTGCCGCCAGGACGGCCGAAACCGAGAACAACATCCCAATCCAGAGTTTCATTATTCCCCTCCGTTATTCTGAGGCAGCTCTACGCGATCAGTATACTCGTCGGCGCTAACCATGGAGCCGGTCTACCTCTGCCTCAGCACCGAGATGATGTCGTCGGCGGTGATCACGCCGGCCAGCTTGCGCTGCTCATCCACCACCGGAAGCGCCAGCAGATTGTATTTATCGAAGAGCTCGGTGACGCGGTCCTGTTGCTCGCTCACCGGGACTTGGATCAAGGTTTCCACCGCCAGCTCGCGCAGCGGCTTAACGCCCTCGTGCAGGAACAGGCGCGCCAGCGGAACGGCGCCGGTGAGCCGCTCCTGCGCATCCACCAGGAAGATGGTGTTGAGCGTTTCCAGCAGCTCTTCATTGGTCTTCAGCGCCGCGATGGCGTCGGCCACGGTCGACGGCTCGGTCAGCGCCACGTACTCCGTGTTCATCATGCCGCCGGCGGTGTCCTCCTCGAACTCCATCAGCTCGCTGACCTCGCTCTTGGGATCGTGCTCCATCTCCTCCAGAATTTCCTGCGAGGTTTCCTCGTTCAGCCCCGCGAGGATGTCGGCGGCCTCGTCAGGAGCCATCTCCTCCACAATGTCCGCGGCCTTTTCTGTTTCGAGCGATTCGAGAATGCTGGCCTGAATGTCGGGATCGATCTCCGTAAGCGCGTCAGCCGCCGTTTCGCTGTCGATATTTTCGAAAATGGCCTCGCGGTCCGCCGGGCCGAGATCTTCGACGATATCGGCAAGATCGGCCGGATGCATATCCTCGAGCAAGCGGTTGGACATGTTCAGGCGCAGGCGCCGCTGCGGGTCCGGTTCCAGAATGTTACAGAATTCCCAGCGGATGGAGTTCGGCGGGATGCCGGTTTGCAGCCTGCGCACCCATCGCGGAGGGACGATGCCCTGCACCAGGCGGCGGAACACGCTCCGCATGCCGATATCCACGTCCAGCACGCACAGCACCTGATGACCGTTGTCCTGGCGGATTTCAAAGGTGATGTCGGTGACGCGCACCACCTTGCGTCCCTGCGCATCGATAATCTGCTGATCCAGCAGATCCCGCACCACGCGCAGCATATATTCGTCGGAATGATGGGGCGTGAGGATCTCGTCGCCCAGGAAAATGCCGTCCAGCGAAATAGACCGCACCTGGTCGTAACGGACCTTAAACCAAGCCCCTCCGCTGCCGATCAAATACCGGTCGATGCGGACAGGATCGACCAGGGGGACAATCGCGGCGTCTTTGACCACACCGATCCTGCGCCCCTTGAGGTCGAAGACCTTGAGGCCGAGCAGTTCGGTAAGGAACAGTCGCTCTTGCGCCATAAATGTCCCGAAGACATACCAGATTGGGTGGAGCAGAGCCCACCACAATTCCTACTATGACCGATGGAAATCGAAGGCGCAAGATTTTTTTACGCGGAGTGAAAAGGGCTAGAGCAGCCGGCGCGCATCGAACACAAACGCGTCCGCGGGAGCCCCCGCGCGTTCGCGGAAGGGCGCAAGCGAATCCGTGAAGTAGGCTCTTTGTAACCAGCGCTCCCCGGTGAAGGCGTCGCGGCCGTGCAGAACCCGGTCGTTCTTGAACAGCAATGCGTCGCCGGGACCCAGAACCACGCGCTCGGCCGGGAGCGTATCGAGCAGCGCGCGAAGCTGCGCGATGGCGCCGCGGGCTTCCTCGTTCACCGGTTGCACGGCGTGGGTCTGAACGGCGATGTGGGCTCCGCGGCCATCGCGCCACAAGATCGGCCCCGTCACGGACGCGGCCACCTCGAAACTGGAAGGGGAAGGGTGCCGGAAAATCGGCTGCTCCAGCGAGCGGACCAAGCCGGGCGTAGCCGCTTCCAGAATTCGATCCAGGGGCAGCACTCCAGTGGGCGCGCCGGGCTGGTTCAACAAACCGAACAGCAGCAGGCCTCGCGGGGAAAATCGCGGCGCTAGAAACGCGGCGTCGGTATGGCAAGCGAAAGGAACGCGCCCGGTGCTGGAAGCGACGTGTTCCAGGCCTTCGACAGGGGTGATCTCGTGAATCGGCGCTCCGCTCTTTTCGTTGGAATACGAAACGATCGCGGCATGCCGTTCAATCAGCCCGGCGATCACCGCTTCAGAAACCGCCGTTTTCGAGACGGGACGTTTTCCGTCGGAGGGAGGGGGCGGAAGCGCCGGGTCCACCGGCAGATTTTCGATGAGCAGGGCATCCGGCCCCTCCGCGGCAAAGAATCCAGCCAGCGCTTCGGCAACCTCGGCAGGCAGGTGCCGCTTCGCCAAGCCAACCGCGACGTCCACGAAGACGCGCCAGGCGGCGGGGTCGCCGGGGCTGGGATATACCAGCTCTAAAACCTCGTGCAGCCAATGTTGTTTTGATGCGTCCGGAAGACGCAAGCGCTGGAGGCTCTTATTTTGCAACAGTACGGGCTGCATTGGGGGAGGGTCTGCTGCCCACCAGTATATTACGGCGGCTATCTGCCTGACGACCCGAAACCGCCCGTGCCCCGGGCAGAGTCTCCCAATGCAGCCTCTTCCCACTCGATGTCCTCGTAGCGGGCTACCACCAGTTGCGCGATGCGGTCGCCTTTCTCGACCGTGTAACTGGCGCGGCCAAGATTGAACATGACCACGCGAATCTCGCCCCGATATCCGGGGTCAATCGTCCCGAAATTGACGGTGAGCGAGTGCTGAGCGCCATCCCGCTGCGTGGCCGCACCTGAGCCTCGTGACCGGGGGGCAGTTGGATGGCGATGCCGGTCGGCACGGCTTGGGCGACGCCCGGCTCCAGCACCACTCGTTCCACGGCGCGCAGGTCCAAGCCGGCGTCTTCCAACGGGCCATGGGCGTAGGCGGGCAGATGGGCGTCGGGATGAAGCTTCTGGATAAGGATTTTCATGAGGAGAACTTCGCTATCATAACCGTTTCGCGATGAAGAAAGTCTCCCGGGTAATCGCCGTCGCTCCCATGCCGCCGGAAAAGAGCGCCTTCGCGCTGGCGCGCTACAGCCGGTCGCCCGATTCCATCCGCGATTCGATCGAATGGGTCCGCACCCACGATTCCGCCCGCTTTCTGGAGAGCTTCTACTTCCAGTACGGCCATGCTTCCATCGCCGACCTGGGCCACGTGGTGCTGTGCTTTGAAGGCGTATCCGAATTGGCCGCCACCGAGATTGAAGACGAGCAGCTCTGGGACGGCCAGGCGCACTCTTCGCGCTATCAGGACTTCTCGCGCTCCGGCTTCGTGACGCCGCCCGGGCTGGATGCGGGTCAGGCGCAAGTCTACTCGGCTGCCGCCGCGGGTCTGCTCAAAGCCTACACCCGGATCCACCAGCGTATGTGCGAATTCCTTGCCGGGAAGCTGCCGCGGCCCGAGGATATGAAGCCGGATGCCTACCAGCGCAACATCGCCGCCCGCGCCTTCGACGTCGCCCGCTACACTCTCTTTTTCGGAATCCCCACCGGCGTCGGCCAGGTGACCAGCATCCGCACGCTCGAAAAACAAATCCGCCGTTTGAAGGCATCCGAATACGTGGAGGTCCGCGAGATCGCCGAAGAGATGGCCGCTGCCTGCGCCGCGCCGCCTGCCTGCATCTGGGATCCAGCGGCTGCGGCCGAGCCTCTAGCGCCAACGCTTGCGCGCCACGTCGATCCGGACGAGCATGCTTCGGCTTCCCGCAACGCGCTGGAGTCTTGGGCTCGCGAGAATCTTCCTCCGGCGGCCGGCGCCGCGCCCGGGATTGTCGACCTGCTGAAGCCGAAAGATACCCATTCTGAAATCGCCGCCACTCTGCTCTATCCGGTCACGGATCGCCCTTTCCGCGAGCTGTATGAGCTGGCGCGAAGCTGGTCCGCGGCCCGCCGCAATGAGGCGATCGATGCCGCGCTCGGATCGCGCCGCCGCGATGAGCTGCCGCGCGGATTCCGCGGCGGTCCTTATGTCTTCGACATCGTCATGGACATCGGGGCCTATCGGGACCTGCACCGGCATCGCCGCTGTCAGCAGTTCCGTCAGGCGTATTCGAGCCAGCTTGGTTATGGCACCCCGGCGGCGATAGGCGAGGCCGGCCTTGGGGATGTGTATTCGGCCGTGATGGCGGAGACTCTTGCGGCGATGTCCGCGCTTCCAGGCGCGGCGGCGCATTATCTGCTCCCCTTCGCGGCGCACTCCCGCTTTCTTTTTAAGATGGATTTTGCCGAGGCTCAATACATCGCGCGCCTGCGTAGCGGCGTGAAAGGCCACTTCAGCTACCGGCAAGTCGCCTGGGAGATGAAGCGTAAAATGGAGGCGCTGGAGCCCGAGCTCGGCCGCCTCATGGAAGCCACTCCGCCCTGGGTGGAAGACCCCCTCAAGCGTTAGGGTCTGCGTGCCGGGCCGGCCCGATTCCTTCATCGTCGCGAAAATCCGCGAACTCTTCCCTCCGGCATGCTACAGTTTCCTTGAAGGTCCACAGGGCCGGCTCGGTCTTCCCAAATGGCCAGGACCTCGCAAGTATTCGGCCGAGCCACCCGCAGCCCGCCGCGGTTTGGGTGGGCGAGTTCCTCTTGAAAGACTGGAGAATACCGCGTATGCATGCTCGAAAATGTTTTTCCTTCGGATCTGCGGCAGTCGTGAATCTGACCGCGCTGGCCGCCTTGGCGCTCGCGCAGGGTCCGGCCCCGATGCCGCTCATGGTCCACCAACTCAAGCCCAACGTCTACTGGGTCGAGGGCGGCGGCGGAAACAGCGGCGTCATCGTCGGCGACAAAGGCGTGATTGTGGTCGACGCCAAGACTACTCCCGCGGCAGGGAAGCAACTGCTGGACGAGATCGCCAAGATCACGCCCAAGCCGGTAACTACCGTCATTGAGACCCACAGCGATGGTGATCACGTGAATGGGCTGGCATCCTTCCCGGCCGGCATCACGATCGTCGCCCACGAGAACAATAAGAAGGAGCAGGACACCGCGCTCGCAGCCGGTGGCCGGGGCGCGCCTCCCGCCGGTCATCTCCCCACGCAGATCGTCTCCAAGAACAAAGAGGATCTCAAGTTCGACGGCGTAAAGCTGGAGGTGCTCCACTGGGCTCCCGCCCATACCAGCGGCGATCTGGTGGTGTATCTGCCCGCCGAGAAGATCGTGTTCACCGGAGATATCATCTCCACCCAGCCCGACGCGTTGATCCATCTGGAGAAGAACGGCTCCTCGGAAGGTTGGGTCACCACCGCAAAGGGAATCGGCGCGCTGAATGCGGACCAGTTCGTTCCTGGGCACGGAGATGTGCAGACCAAGGCGGCCGTTGAGAAGCGGGCAACCGATGTGGCCGCCAAGCGCGCGAAGATTAAGGATCTGGTGGCGCAAGGCAAGTCTCTGGATGAAATCAAGGCCGCCGTGGGCGACCCGCCTCCGGCTCAAGCCAAGGGCGGTGGCCGCGGAGGCCCGGCATTTGCCAGCTTCACGGAAGTCGTCTACCAGGAACTCACGAAGAAACCTTGACGGCTGCAGGCCGTATGTTCGACGGCTGCAGGCCGTATGTTCGACGGCTGCAGGCCGTATGTTCGACGGCCGGAGCCCGTATGTTCCACGGCCGGAGGCCGTATGTTCCACGGCCGGAGGCCGTATGTTCCACGGCCGGAGGCCGTATGTTCCACGGCCGGAGGCCGTATGTTCCACGGCCGGAGGCCGTATGTTCGACGGCCGGAGGCCGTATGTTCAATGACACTGACATTCTGATCGTCGGGGGCGGCCCCGCCGGTCTGGCCGCGGCGATCGCGGCGCGCCGCAAGGGATTCCGCGTGATGGTGGCCGACCCCAGTCGCCCGCCCCACGACAAGGCCTGCGGCGAGGGCTTGATGCCGGCTGCGCTCGCGGTTGCGGAGCGCCTCGGGATCGATCTTCCGGTGAGCGTCGGCTTCCCGTTTCGAGGAATCCGTTTCATCGGGCCGCATGACTTCGTGGAGGCGAGGTTTCCCCAAGGCCCCGGTCTCGCCATCCGCCGCACGGCGCTGCATTCGCTACTCGCCGATCAGGCTGCGCGAAGTGGCGTGGAATTGTTGTGGGACGCCCCGGCCTCTGCGTTTGATGGTGACAGCGTGCAGATCGGCCCTCGGCAAATCCGCTCGCGTTGGATCGTCGGCGCGGATGGCGCCCGCTCCAGCATCCGGCGCTGGGCCGGCCTCGATCAGTTCCGCTGCGACAAGACCCGCTTCGGCTTCCGTCGGCATTACGCCATCGAGCCCTGGAGTTCACACGTGGACATCCATTGGGGCGATGGATGTCAGCTCTACATCACCCCCGTATCGCACAGGGAAGTTGGCGTCGCCGTGCTCTCCCGCGATTCGCGCCTGCGCGTGCAGGATGCCCTGCCTCGATTTCCCGCTCTTGAGCGCCAGCTGGCCTCGGCCGCAACCTCCTCCCGTGAACAGGGCGCTTGTACCTCGGCGCGCCGCCTGAAACGCGTCACGATGGGGCGCGTGGCGCTGGTGGGCGACGCCTCCGGCTCGGTGGATGCCATCACCGGAGACGGAATCGCTTTGGCCTTCCAGCAGGCCGAAGCTCTTGCCGCCGCGTTGGAGGCGGACGATTTGAATCTGTACGAATCCGAGCATCGGCGCATTTCCCTCCGGCCGGCATGTATGGGTGAGCTGCTGCTGACCCTGGACCGGTGTCCCCGATTGCGCGCCAGAGCGCTTCGAGCGCTGGCTTCCCGGCCCGCGCTGTTCGCCGATCTGCTGGCCCTGCATACGGGCTCGCCGAAGGGTGCCGTCGATTTTGCCAGAATCGCCGCTTCGTTGAGCTGGCGGCTTGTCGCCGCTTAAGGCATGTCCATAGCATGTCCCTAAGACGCGCGCGTGTCCTCAAGCCGGAACTGATGGATCACGCCGATGCAGCGGAAGCTGCCGTATGTCTGCGGGATCTGGCGCGCATCAACCGCTGGTTCGGCGGACACCGCGTGCTTGTTCAAATTTTGAAGACCCTGCTTAAACCCGGGGAACAATTCTCGATTCTGGATGTAGGCGCCGCCTCCGGTGACATGGGGCGCGTCATTCGCAAGGGCTTTCCCGGCGCGACCGTGGTCTCGCTCGATTACCGTGTTTCCCACCTGCGCCTGGGCCAGGGGCCGCGCGTTGCCGCCGACGCGTTCCAGCTTCCTTTCCTGCCGAGATCCTTTGATTTCGCTCTGTGCTCATTATTTCTCCACCACTTTTCCGACGGCCAGGCCGCGGAGTTGATTGCGGGACTGCGCCGCATCGCCCGCAGGGCTGTGATCGTGCTGGATCTGGAGCGTCACCCGGTGCCCTACTACTTTCTTCCGGCAACCCGGCGCCTGCTGCGGTGGAGTCCCATGACGGTACACGACGGCGTCATTTCGGTTGCAGCCGCGTTTCGACCCGCGGAAATCGGCGATCTGGTGCGAGCGGCCGGAGGCGCTGCGCCGCGAGTACGGAGGCACCTGCCCTGGTTCCGGCTCTCGGCGATTATTCCAGCGGAAGAAAAACCAGCGGTCCCGCGTCCAATAGGTCGTGAGGGAGGGACAAAATGAAACTTGCGACAGCGATGATTCTGGCCGCTCTGAGTATCGGTACAGCTCGGGCCAGCGGCTACGTGGGCGTCTACGCGCTCATCGACAAGGTAACGATGGAGCCCAACGCCGAAAATCTGGAGCGCATCCTGATCTACGGCGTGTTCTCGATCAAGATGGGGGATGACCGGGGCGCATTTCAAGCCCCGCAACGCGGGTATCTCTATTACGCCGTGCCATCCGGCGCCAACCGCGAATTGATTCAGCGAGAGTGGTCGGATTTGAAGGCGGCGGCAGGCACACGCACGGTAATTGCGTTTGGCGGGTCTTCGTTTGCCGGCCCGGCCGCCCCCGCGCCTCGGCTGCGCAAGACCGGCGAAAAGCCGGCCAATCCCGATCCCTATGAGACCGGCGCTGGGCTCTCCAAAATGCGATCGGACACGGATTATGGACCGGTCAAATCCCTCCTCGAGTTTAAGTAGTGCGGCAGGTCTCCGACCTGCCAGTTTCACAATCGACGCGCCCCTTGTGGCGTTGGCCGGGCTTCACGCCGTGATCCTGGCGGCTTGGCCAGCGCTCCCCATCATCGCGCTGGGGGTGTGGTGGAACTCCAACACCGTCGCGCACAACTTCATCCACCGTCCGTTTTTCCGCGCGCGATCAACGAACCTGCTGTTCTCCGCCTATCTCAGCGTGCTGCTGGGAATCCCACAGACGTTGTGGCGCGACCGGCATCTGGCGCACCATGCGGGCGTGACATTCCGCTGGCGCGGGCAATGGCGGGCGTCTCTCCAGCTCGCCGCCGAGACCGTGCTTATATTGGCCCTGTGGACCGCGCTCGCGGCGCTGCACCCGCGCTTTCTTGTGACGGTCTACCTGCCCGGCTACTTGCTGGGGCTCGCTCTGTGCAGTCTGCAAGGCCATTACGAGCATGCTCGCGGAGCACTCAGCCATAAAGACGTTGTCAGCCACTACGGCGCCCTTTATAACTTCCTGTGCCTCAACGACGGCTATCACGCCGAGCACCACGCCGACCCCGCCGCGCACTGGACCGCCCTGCCGGAGTGGATCGATCCCGCCGCCCGCGTCAGCCGCTGGCCCGCGCCGCTGCGCTGGCTGGATGATATAAGCCTGGAGGCGCTGGAACGCCTGGTCCTCCGCTCGCCCCGGTTGCGAAGCTTCGTGCTGAGCAGCCACCGCCGCGCGCTTCAGGCGCTCTTGCCACGGGTTTCGTGCGCCGCGCGGGTGGCCATCGTCGGTGGCGGGCTCTTCCCCAGGACCGCGCTGCTGCTTCAGGAGCTGCTCCCCGCCGCCAGCCTCACGATCGTCGATGCCGACGCCGCCAACCTCGCCACCGCCCGAAAGCTGATCCGCGGCGTCGAGTTCGTGCATGCGCGCTACGTGGTGGGTTCCGTACAAGGTGAGATGTCCGGCTACGATCTGGTGGTGATTCCGCTCTCCTTCGATGGCAGCCGCGCAGCGCTGGAACGCCATCCTCCCGCGCGCGCCGTGCTGGTGCACGATTGGATCTGGCGCCGGCGGGGCCAGAGCCGAATCGTTTCCCTGGCGCTGTTGAAGCGCCTCAATCTGATCCAGATCCGCTGATCCAGATCCGCTGATCCTGACATGCTGATCTGTATATGAAAGCCTTCAGCCTGCTGCTCGTCTTCGTTGTAGCCAAAGTGGCGACGGTCGCCGGCCACTCGATTCCCTTGTCGCCGTGGACTCCTCTGGCCTATTTCTGGCAGGACGTGCTTGTCGCCGGCATCTTCGCCGCGCTGGAGCGCATGCTGCCGAAGCCCGCATCGCGGCTCCTGTACTGGGCGCTGGTGCTTTATGCCGCCATCAACATTCCCGTCGCGCGAGCCGTCTCCTCGCCGCTCACCTGGCCCATGCTGCGCGCCGCGCGAGGCCCTCTTTCCGATTCGTTCAGGATCTACCTGACGTGGCAAAATCTCACGCTGATGGCGCTAGTCGTGCTCCTGGCCGCCGCCCCGCTGAGAGTAAATCGTCCCGGCATTCGCGCCTGGTTGTTCGTCGCATTGCCCGTGCTAACCCTGGGCCCCGTGGCGTCCGCCCGCATCGAAACTCTGGGTCTGCACAGGAATCCGATCCTGGCGCTGGTCTCCCTACCTCGAAAGTCCTCGGTGTACGTCGGCGCAGCAGACTGGCGAACTTCGCGTCTTATCGATGCCCCGGCCGAGGATCTCTCGGCGCTGCGCGGCATCGCCCGAGGCCGCAACATCGTCATGCTGAGCCTGGAATCGACGGCGGCGCAGTATCTCTCGCTCTATGGCAGCGAGTACGAGGTCACGCCGCATTTGGCCTCGCTGGCGCGCCACGCCGTGGTGTTCGACAACGCCTACTCGGTCTATCCGGAGAGCATCAAGGGACTGTATTCGGTCCTGTGCTCAGCGTATCCCACGCTCGATTCGACGCCCGAAACTTATGAACACCTGCCCTGCCGCTCTATCGCGTCCGAGCTGGCCGGCGCGGGGTACCGCACCGCGTTGTTCCACTCCGGACGCTTCGACTATCTGGGCATGCAATCGATCGTCCGCAATCGCGGCTACCAGACGCTGGAAGACGCGGGCGGCATCGGCGGCAATCGCAACTCCAGCTTTGGCGTGGACGAACCTTCCACCGTCGCGCGCATGCTGTCCTGGATTGACGCCCTGCCTCGCGGCCAGCGCTTCTTCCTCACCTATCTGCCCATCGCCGGCCACCATCCCTATGAGACGCCCGAGCGCGGCCCTTTCCCGGAGCTCGAAGAGATCGGCCGCTACCGGAACGCGCTGCTCTATGGCGACGCTGCGTTGGGGGTTCTGATCGACGGCCTGCGCGCACGCGGCCGGGCCGACAACACCGTCTGGATTATCTACGGCGATCATGGCGAGGCTTTCGGCCAGCATGAAGGCAACTACGCGCATACGTTTTTCATTTACGACGAGAACGTTCACGTGCCGCTGTTGATCGCCGCGCCTGGCCAGATCGCGAGCCAGATGCGTGTGCGTAAAGTGGTCAGCCTGGTGGACCTCGCGCCGACCATTCTGGATCTGACGGGCGCGGATTTGAATGCAAAAGGCGCGCCCGCGCTCTATCAGGGGCGGTCGATGCTGGACGCCGTTCCGCGGCTGGCGCTGTTTTTCACCGACTACTCGCTGAAGCTGGCAGGCGTCCGCGATGGCCCTTGGAAGCTGATCCAGGACCTTGACTCGGGCCGCGCAAAATTATTCAATCTGGACCGGGACCCGCGCGAAACCACCGACCTCTCGCGCGAAAACGCCGGGCTTGCGGAACGCTACCGGCAGGCTACTTCGCTGGTCTTTCGAATGCCTTCAGCGCAGCCGCCTTTAATACAGATTCGACCTCCGCCTTCGTCGCCGCTCGAGGCAGGACCTTGGTTCCGTCCCGCAGGAATCCCTGCGGTCCCATAGGGACGATCGCCCCCGCCTTCGCCTTGCCGCAAGTCGCCGTGACGTTCACCACCCACACGCCCTGACTCTCGTCAAACGCCTGGCTCACGACATACACTCCCGGCGATCCCGTGGCTGAAATCCTAACGGAGTCGGACTTGCGCGCGCCATCGACGATGCCTTCCGCCATGCCGCTGATTTGGGCCGTGTCGAGTGCGTCGCATTCCTCCAGGCGAACCGCAAAACTCGCGCCCTTGGATTTTAGGATCTTCGAGCCAGTGCCCGCGGCCACCGGAGGTCCGATGCTGAGAGTGAAGCCCGCCGCCGATACGGTGGCCGGCAGCAGCGTGCAAGCCAATACGAGTCTCACCATTTCCACGCCAGTTCCTCTCTCCAGAGTTTGAGCGTCTCCGGGTCGAGTTGCAAGGCCCTGTCCGGCGTAACTCCCTTCGGAAGCGGAACCAGCTCGACCATGCGGTTGTAGACGCGCTGGCGCTCCGCGCCCTCGACGCGCGAGAGCAAGTGCCACAGCGTTAAGGTATCCCGCACCCGCGCCTCGGCGAGCACGGTGTCGAGCGCGTGCTCTCCGCCGCCGCCGAAATCAAAACTACCGAGGGCGTCCTCTAACGCCTGCGAGGCATCGTCGAAATATGGCGTCCCGGGGCCGACCTTCGGCCGCGTCCGGCAGCTTGCGCCGGCCGGCACCAGGGCCTCGCGCTTCTCCCATTCGAGCGACACCCAGCCCAGCGTCACCCTCAGCAGTCCGTTTCCGTCCTCGTCCGCCTTCATGGTGTAGGCGCAGCCCAAGTCCACGGCGGTGCTCGCGGGAGTGTCCACGAAGAACAGCCGCGGCGGAGCCGAGACGCTGGCGCTGATCTCGCCGCGCGCGAGCTTCAGCCGCTGCTCGCCCGGCCGCGACGCCACCATGCGCACCCGCGTATTCGGCGCGACTTCGATAGTGCCGATGTCGCTCAAGGTGATGCGGGCCCGCGACGAAGCGCCGGTTTGCAGCCATTCGCCCACCTCGATCTTTCCGTGCTCCGTGAGCTGGCCGTCAACCCGCTCCACTTCCCATGCCGCTTTGGGCGGCCTCAGGGCCCACCACACGCCAATCGCGAGCACAACCCCGGCCGCCATCCCCCATGCCCGGAGTGGGGCAGGTCTTCGACCTGCCATCGGAGCGTCCAACGAAGCCTCAATCGACGTCCAGATCGAATCCGGCGCCTTCGCCAAAGGCAGATCCCGAAGCCAATCTTCAATGCGTTGGTCCTTCATCGCAACGACTCCAGCTTCTGCGCCAGCATCTTGTGGCCGCGATTCAGCCGTGAAGCCACCGTGCCCATCGAACAATTCATCGCCGCCGCCATCTCGCCGTAGGAAAGCTCTTCGAAGTAGCGCAGCAGGATCGGCAGGCGGAACTTCACCGGCAGCGCCGACAAAGCCGTTCGCACCGAACGCGCGGCCTGCTCGCGCGCAAAATCGTTCTCTTGCGAGCCCGGCTCGGCCAGCGCATCCACCGCGGCAGCACTGGCCGCCGCTTCACGAGGCTTGGCGCGGCGGGCTCCATCCATGCAGGCGTTCACCACCAGCCGGTACAGCCACGTGGAGAATCCCGCTTCGCCCCGGAACTGCGCGATGCCGTGGATCAATTTCAAGAACACCTGCTGGGTCATATCGCCGGCGGCGGCCGCGTCCCCGTGAAAAAAGTACAGGGCGATTGAATACACCTTGTCCTTGTAGGCTTCGTAGAGCGCACGAAAGGCGTCCCGATCGCCCCGGCGGCAAGATTCGATGATGTCGGCGCTGATCTCCCGATCGCTCAGTCCGGTCACCATTCCTTTAGACGCGCCTCTCCTCCAGTTTCTTCCAATCCGGGAAAATCTTCCAGCCGCTAGCTTCACTAACGACTAGTACCCATCAGGCTCCGAACATCGCAGAGTGATACGCAAGAGGACCTGAAGGCCCAAATTTTCAAAGTAGCCCACTACCGGCGTATCCTAATATCCATGCTCGGCATCGACCGGCGCGTGTTGCAGACGGCCTGGACCGCTATGGCCGCTGGTGTGGCGGATTAACTGCGGGAAGCATCGGACCTGGAGGCCCTTCTCGAAGTAGATGGGCGGGGGTTAGAAAGAGCCTTGCCAAAAACATCCAGCGGATATCGTATGAGCGAAGCCGAGCCTCAATTGAGAGGCCGCAAGCCCGATACGTTTCCAAAGCGACGCCTATTGGGCAGCGCTCACATACTGACTCCTACCGTCGCAAAATGCCGCTTGGGATAATCCCCTCGAATTGCCGAATCGCGGTTCCGACCCCCACTGTACCGTTGTTCATCTGGAGGAATCCAACCTGATACCCCGAGTTGCTCACGGCGATCGCAAAAGGGACAGCTTGTTGGCCCGTATAGTTGAGGGTCATTGTTCCACTGCAATTCGCTTGCACAGAGTAGGTGCCCGTGTACGTCCTGCCGGACTGAACCTGCCCGTTCTCGCTAATCGTATCCGTCCCGCTAAGAGACCCCACTCCATCAGCGGTCAGGACCCCCACGATCGAATAGAAACCGGCGAGAGTGCCCGCGCTGAAAACAGTCCCGTTTACGCTGTAGGAGTACCCGCCGGCGACCATCGCGGCGTTGCATCCGGTTTGCGGAGTCTGCGCATTTAGGCGCGGAAGTGTCCGAAATTCACAAATAAGGGCAATCGCGAGCCCACAGATTGCTAAAACCACGCGCGCAGTTTTCCCTCTCATCTCCTTACCTCCGGCTTTGTGTTCGACAGATTCACGGGAGGTGTTTAGGGGGGTCTTGTATCTCTAGCCGGAACACACCGCAGACGCACATTGCGATCCGCCCGCCGATTGCCTCGGTCCGCTAAAGTTTCCCGTCCCAATCGCCGGAAGATTCTCCTGACGCTTCTCCGAACCAGAGCGACGACTGTGGTACCGCATGTCACTGAGGGTAAGGGAGAAAGGAATATCTGCATTCACCATCGACCAGGATAATAACAGCAAAGAGAGGGGCTCCAAGTCGCCGCGCTTTGAGACTCCCGCCGCTGGTCCGTTTTGGCGATGTGCGCAAGCTTACTTCTAATGTCCCCGTAGGGGACGGTTAGCAGGTCTACCGAGCCAAATAAGAAATGTCCTATTCGCGGCTCGTCCATCTACCGATCTTGAAAGTGTCATGTAATTCGTCCGAACTGTGGAGGCAAAGAATGAAAAAGATGCTTGCGCTGATGCTGTGCATCCTGTTCCCAATGGCCATTTTCGCCGCCGACAATAGCTACAGGGTCGCGTATGACGGCGGTTCGGTTCCCGACATCAAGGCCGGCACCGACGTGAAACTATACATCGAAGCAAGCCGAATCCGGCTCGTAAAAGGCAAAAAGGACGTGGTCGCAATTCCCGTTTCGGCGGTGACGGACATCAGCTATGGGCAGGATGTTCACCGGCGAGTGGGCGCGGCTATTGGCGTGGGCGTTTTCACTCTTGGCGTTGGGGCGCTACTGGCCCTTACCAAATCCAAGAAGCATTTCATCGGATTGACGTGGGTCAACGGAGACCAAAAGGGCGGGTTCGCAATGCAATGCGATAAGAACGACTACCGTGGCGTCCTGAAAGGGCTGGAAGGTGTAACCGGCAAGAAGGCCGTTGACTCGGACACCCTGACCGTAAAGAACTAGAGCTCCGATACCGATTCTTGGCAACGCACGTTTAGGACGCTGCCCGGAACCGGCATCCATCGCCGAGCGCCAGGAGCATCTTGCTGATTTTCACGCAAAACTCCGGAGGCTGCCGCGTTTCACGAGAACTACCCGTGACCGGGGATTAGGAAACACCGATGGGGCGGCCGAGACATTTCGAACGCCTTGGGAGATATTGCGCTATAGCGGGCCGCCCGGGCCGGTATTTGGCATCGCCAGCAGCGCGGCCAAGTCCCGGAGCGCATCCGACGGTGCCCAGGACAGGAGTCGCTCGAAGTGCGTGCAGAGGTCTTCAAGTGACCTACTGTTTCCGCAGTCCTTCCGCGACGACGGATCGAGAAGAGAAAGACTGACGTGGAGATCGTCGCTGGCGGATCGTTCTCTGATCATCCGCATCCAACGGAACCTCCGGTCTTCCTGCATCAGGGCTTCATGTGTGGCATCGCCACACTGAGGGAAGTCCAGGATGCATGCTGCTTTTCTGACGAGGCGCACGACTGGCCTCACCGCCCATGGAGCAATCGCGAGAATCGGCACTGGGAAATCGAACCTATCCAGATAAAACCGCTGTGTGCCATACGGTGTGGAAAACGGCTCATAACCTTGGGGATAAGACGGTGACGTTTGGCTACCCATTTGACTTTGCAACTTCGCGCGCAGCACGGAAATAATACAATCACTGTTTCTATTTTCCAAAATGCCAATGAAGTAACAATGATTATGTTTTCTGCCACCGGATAGATCGCGAATACTGGCTTCTGACAATTCTGGAACATCTTTACGACACAACATTTTTTTCTCCCTTGCTTGTAGGTGGATTTAGTAACCCCGTACATAGAGAGAGGTCGCCATAGTCTGCCTGGCAGGCAGCAAATGTTTATTGTCTGTGATTTAAAAAAGAAGAAGACAAATAGTAGAAAAGCAACGATTCAACAAAACTTACCAGGACAGACCCGTAGCGGCGGCGCGCCTTTGGGGGCCCGACAAACTACTGGCGCAATGCGCCCAATGCGCTACGGTTAATCATACCGCCAGTCATGACCTGTTTGCAATGACTATTTTTAGTAGAGTGGGGCCGGTCATCTGAGGGTGATCGCATCCTAGCTTAGCCAGCCCCGCAAAGGGTGCGGCGGCAGCCCTCATTTCAGCCAAGAAACAATGCCGCCGCGCTCCGTTTTGCGGGCTGTTACTTAGGAGTGCGGGGCGGCCTCCAGAACAACCAGCATGCGCGCCGCGATCCAGGGGATTTTGGACAGAACGGAATCGAGCGAGGCCAGCCACTCAAGAACCATCCCGGGGACCAATTGAGGGCCGCGGAACCCGCCCGTCGCGACATACGCTAATCCGGAGAAGTACGTTAGCTCGGCGATGCGCCAGCCCGCCAGCCGGGACTTGAATTCTGGTTTGGTGAAAATCCGGCTTGCGCTCCCCTGGGCGGCATAATAACGGAACTCTTTGGAGGAACTGCCGCTCGGAGCCTCCCAGGCGATCGGCTGGTTCAAACCCAGCGGCTCGTGATGAAAACCTCCGAAAACGATGCGGCCGATCAGCCCCATCGCCGGGTCGAAGACAATGATTCTGCCGCCGGGCGCCAGCACCCGCCGGAACTCCTTCAGCGCGCTGCCCGGAAACTGAAGATGATGCCACACATCGAACAGGATCAGGTTGCTGACGCTGCCCTCTTCGAAGCTGAGTTGATAGGCGTCCTCCACCCGCTCGATCCACGGATTCGGAAAGATGTCCGTGGTGACGCAATCCGGGATCACCGTCTTGATATTGCCGAGCCCCGAGCCGAGTTCGACAATCCTTCCATCGATGTTTCTGCGGATCCTGGCGGCGATTTCGCGGTAAAACGTCTCATAGGCTGCACGCAACCCCGGCTTTCTGCCCCAGTTTTCGCGATTCTGGTGGATCTCGATGTTGTGTTGTTCCAGCGGCGTACTCATGCGTTAAAGGCTGTATGGCATTTTCCCACATTGGCTCGCGGCGCAGATTCAGTTCCCGACCCGACCCTGAATGGTATCCTGTTCAAATATCGGCAAATATGATCCAAGAGCAGCCTACTGGGACGGCCCCTCCGCTCAGCGCCAGGCATGTGCCGGAGTTGGACGCCCTCCGCGGCATTGCCGTCATCATGGTCCTGCTGACCCATTTTTTCACCTACTCGATGATGGGGCGAAAGTGGTCTGGATTGCCCCGGCTGGTGATGGATGCCGCCGACCCGGGTTGGCTCGGTGTAGACCTTTTCTTTGTCCTGTCCGGGTTCCTGATTACAGGGATTCTCATCGACTCCCGCTCGGATCCGCGCTATTTTAGAAACTTCTACGCGCGGCGGGCGCTGCGCATTCTGCCTCTGTACTCCCTGATCTTGGTTACTCTGGCGGTCTTCTATCGCGGGGCTGGTCCCTTTGTCCTGCTCGGTTTGACGATGTCGCTCAACCTTGCGCCCATCCTGGGAATCGTCACTGTCAGTGGCGGGGCGGCGCTTTGGTCGTTAGCGGTGGAGGAACACTTTTATCTAATCTGGCCGTTGGTGGTCCGATTCCTCCAACCCGCCGCGCTGGCCGTGGTTTCTTTCGCCATCTGCGTCATTGAGCCCCTGGTTCGTGCCGCTGCTGTAAGTCCCTCGCAGGATGTTTACTACTATTCATGGTTTCGTTTCGACGGGCTTGCCTGGGGCGCGCTGATTGCCGTTTTCGTCCGCCGCAATGGCGCGGACCGCGCGCGCGCCCTTCGCTTCGCATTCTTGCTGGTCGCCGTGGCGATCTTCGTGCTCGCCGCGGGGGCGCCCTTCGGACTGCTCCATCGCTCCAACCGGATCGGAGCCGCTTTGCAATTCACCGTTCCTGAAATGGGCTTTGCCAGCGCAGTCCTCACTCTGGTGACTTTTTCGGGCTCGCCGTTTACGGCTCTTTTCCGATTTCGTCCCCTCACGCTCTGGGGTGACCTGAGCTATTGCATCTACATCGTACACATGATTGTGATGGATGCAGTCAACTGGCTGTATTCGAGATTCTTCAATCTCGACGCCGTCATGGGCCGCTTCTCTTTCATCACCGCCCGTGCCGTTGTATGCGCGGCTCTGTGCTTCGGGATTGCGTTTCTGTCCTGGCGACTTTTCGAGCGACCGATTCTGCGGCTAAGGCGATACTTTAAGCCGGGAGTTCCCTCCATGGGAATCCCCTCCAAAGGATAACGGGGGATGGTGGCGCAGGCGCCGCATTTACATGGATGTGGGAAGATATTGTCGTGTCCGCCTTTCGGCGATGGATTCTCGCCCCCGCGTGGCTTGTATACCGCCGATCGCGCATTTTCGCCTACACCCTGGCGAGCCGGAATCCGTTCCGTGAGCGTGTCGCGCCTCTGAGTTGGGGTCAGGAATGGGCGTCCGTTTGCGGCCTACAGCAGGCTCTGGGCGCGCCGCCCGAGGTGGCGGATCAAGACAGCCGAGGGACAACGCTCTGGCGCACGGCGTTGGGGCCTTTCTGGGTTCCATCCGGCGCCGGTGCGGAATTTGTGAGCCGCCTGACTGCCGAGATGCTGGGCAATGTTTACGATCTTCGGGCGCTGACGCGTGTCTCCAACGCCCCGGTCTTGCTGGATTGCGGCGCCAATGTGGGGTTCTTTACGCGTTTTGCCCTCCGCGCCGGAGCAGCCCGCATCGTGGCGTTTGAGCCCTCCCCTGGAAACAACGCCTGCTTGCGGCGCAATATGGAAGCGGAGATCGCCGCTGAAAAGGTTACCGTGATCGACAAGGGCGTGTGGGACACGGAGGCGACTCTTTCCTTCAGCACCAAGAACAAGAGCAACCCCGGTGGACACCACCTGACCGCTGACGGGGCGGGCGACACGCAAATTCCGGTTACTTCGATCGACAACACCTGCGGGCGGTTGAACTTGCCGCGAGTGGACTACATCAAGCTGGATGTGGAAGGAGCGGAGGTGCGCGCAATCCTCGGTGCGAGACAGGTGATTCAGCAATTCCACCCGTGGCTCTGCGTGGCCACCGAGCATACCGCCGATTTATTTGCGAACGCGCTGGCGGTGCTGGACGCCGTGCAATCCATCGAGCCTTCATATCGCTGTATCTGTACCGAGGCGCATGTGTATGCAAGCCCCTCCCGCGGCTCCGTGATCACCCCTTATTCTTTGCTGTTTTGCCCTGCCGCGCCTGGCAGTGGCGCCCTCGACCTTACTGCGCCAATCCTGCCCGCGGCGGCGCGCCCTATGTCCAGGTAGCGCCGGCTCGGCATGGGCTGTCGCTCTTATTGGAGAGCCCGGGCTAACTCGGGGATGAGAGCCGCCGTGTATTTCCTGGCGCCCTCGGCGTTCAGGTGAAAACCGTCGCTGAAGTCCGCGGGCCCAGTCACGCCGGCGGGAACGGTCACAACCGCGATGCCGGCCTCGGAAGCGGCCAGCTTGGTGACGTCCACTCCCTCCGGTTCCACCTGCGGCGGCAGAACCAGGATCATCCGCGAAGGCTGGGTCCCCGCCAGTTCCCGGAGAGCCGGAAGCCTCTCGACTGCGCCCCGATAGATCTCTTGATCGGTCAAGGGCGCGCCGCGATCGCTGGCGATCATGCTCAGGAGCGCCGGAAGGTCCGGCATCAACCGCGCCAGCAGGACTTTGCGAATCTCTGCCCGCAGTCCGTAGAACGCGCTGAAGTGCGCAAAGAACAGGTTCGAAGCGTCGGTCCGGTTCAGACCGGCATCGCGAGCCACCTTAAAGACATCGGACGCCAACATGAGCCGGTACGCGAAATAATCGCCACGCACGCCGGGACGAATCAATTGCCGCGGGGTGAGGAAGACGAAGACGGCATCATAACGAGCGCCGCCGGCATACAACCGGCGCATCCCGTAAAGGAAATCGTAAAAGGCGGTATCTTCAACATACAGTCTGCGCACATCCAGCTCCGGCGCGAGGGCGGCGCGCACTTCATCGACAAGAACCCCTTCCCCCAACAGCGAGTTGCCCAGCAACAGCACGGTCTTCCGGCCAGGGGATGGCCTCGCCGCAACCGCAGCCTGGTACTCGCGCTGTTCGCGGGCCTCGACTTTGCTCATGCGGACGATGCCCTGGCGGGTAAAGATCTCGACCCCCGTGAGGAAAACGGCGATGAGAGCCAGCAACACGACTACGGCGCTGGCGGAGGCCGGCGTACGACGCGCGCTCTCGACGAAGGCTTCAGAACCGGAAATAGATGAACGCATTGAGCTGGTTTGCGGAAAAGAAAACAACCACCGCGACAAGCGCCATGGCCCACCCGATGCGCAGCGGCGCACCGGTCATCTCGAACACATACTCCTCGCTGCGCCACTCGAGGAGCAAGTCCAGGACGAAAAGCGGAATCGAGAAAACGGCTAGAAAGGTGAGCGCGGTCAGGAACTCGGGACGCCACGTCCAGCGTCCCAGCCCGCCGAGCAAGCGGACGGCCTCGGCGATCGACTGGGCGCGGAAGAGGATCCACGCCAGGCAGACGATGTGGAAGACGAGGATTCTCCGGACCCAAGCGGAGAGACTCAGAAGCGGCACATTCCCTTCGAGAGGCGGTGAATCGAGCCGTTCAAGGCCGCGGATTTTCCGGTAGAAGCGCTCCATGGCCAGGCCCAAGCCGTGCACGCCGCCCCACGCAACAAAGGTCCAGTTCGCGCCGTGCCAGAACCCGCCGATCAGCATGGTGGCCGCAAGATTTGCGTAGGTACGGAGCTCGCCCTTGCGGTTGCCCCCGAGCGGGATGTACAGATAGTCCCGCAGCCAGGTACTCAAGCTGATGTGCCACCGCCGCCAGAAATCCTGGAGGCTCTGCGCAAGATAGGGCTGGCGGAAGTTCACCATGAAATGGAACCCCATCAGTTGGGCGGAACCGCGCGCGATATCGCTATAGCCGCTGAAATCCCCGTAGATCTGCCAAGCGAAGGCGTACGCGCCGATGGCCAGTACGGGCAGGCTCGGTTCGCCCAGCTTCCCGTTGAACGCGGCATTGGCCAGCAGAGCGCAGTTATCGGCAATGACGCACTTGCGGAAAAGCCCCGAGAGAATGAGCATCAGGCCGTCAAAGAACCTGCTCATGTCGAGCTGGCGCGGCTTGGCCACCTGGGGGAGAAGATGCGACGGCCTCTGAATGGGGCCCGCGATCAGGTGCGGGAACAGGCTGATGAAGAGGGCATAGTCCAGGAGCGACCGGGAGGGGCGAAGTTTTCCGGAATAAACGTCGACGATATACGCCAACTCCTGGAAGGTGTAGAAGGAAATGCCGGGTGGCAGCAGGACGCGCAAAACGAAGATGTCCACATGCAAACCGAGCTTGTCGAGAACCCCCGCGAGCGAGTCGGCGAAAAAATTGAAATACTTGAAAAACCCAAGGAAACTGAGGTTCAGAATGACCGAGACGGACAGCAGAAGACGGCGATGGTGGGCGTTGCCGGAGCTGGCGATATATGTGGCGCAGAAGAAATCGACCAGGGTGGAAGTCGCGATGAGAGCAAGAAAACGCCAGTCCCACCAGCCGTAAAAGAAGTAGCTGGCGCATAGCAGGAAGATGTTCTGCGGCCGCCAAGGGAGCCTCCAGTATACGAGTACAACGAAGGTCAGAAATACCAGGTAGATGGGGGTGTCGAAGAACACGGAGACTCGATTTGTGAACGCGAAAACTTACAGGGGTATTAGAGCAGAGAGCATTTACGATCCGCAAGTCCGGCTGGGCCGGGGCCGCTACCTTAACGCGAACAGAATTCCAAATAGATTTCCTCCGCCCGTTGCGCGCTGGCGTCCGTGGAAAAGCGGGCCGATGCAGCGGCCGCCTGTGCGGCCAGACGCAAGCGCAGCTCCGGATTCCGGATCAGGGTTTCGAGCGCGCGGGCCAGTCCGCCCGCGTCTCCGGATTCAAAGAGCAGGCCGGTCTCGCCGGGGATCACCAGCTCGGGATTGCCGCCCACCCGCGAGGCCACCGGGCAGCAGCCGCAGGCCATGGCTTCGAGCAGCGAGTTGGAGAGCGCCTCGGAGCGGGACGGCAGCACAAAGATGTCGATGGAGCGGAGCCACGGCACGACGTTTGAGACAGCCGGCTCAAACAGGCACGCGTCTCCGAGGCCCAGATCCGCGGCCTGGCTTTGCAGGCGAGGCAGCTCCTCGCCACTGCCCACCAGGACCAGGACCAGCTTCAGCCCCGGGTTGCGGCGGCGAACCTCCGCAAAAGCTTCCATCAGCAAGTTCAGGCATTTTTCAGGACGGAGCAGCCCGACGCTTCCGATCACCAGCGCGTCGTTTTTCAGTTGCGTCAGCCGCTGGCGGCCGGCGGCATGGAAGACCGGCGCGTCCACCGCGTTATAGAGCACCCGGATCTTGCGGTCCGGTACACCGTAGCCGGATTGCAGGTGCGCGCGCATGGCTTCGCAATTGGCTACCACCGCATCCGCGATGCGGTGCGCAAACAGCATTAGCGGGTGATATTTTGCGCCGATCAGCTCCCGGTAGCAGCGCTGGCTGGTCAGGACCACCGGGACCCCGCTAAACCGCGCCACCGGCGCCGCGAATACGTTGAAGGGCGCATCGAACGTATGCACAACCTGGATGCGATGCGTTTTCAAGTAGCTTCGCAGTAAGCGGATGCTTCTCAGCGTGCTGGGACCGTAGAGCGAGCGGACGGGGAGCTCCAGAATGGGGATGCCTGCGGCGGCGAGTTCCGTGGCCCGCATGCCGGTCGCCAGGACTGCTCCCACGTGTACCTGAAAGCGCTCCGAATTTAGGCTTCTGGCGATCTCCGCCACCTGGCGTTCGGTGCCTCCGGGGCCGAGAGCGTGAACCAGCAGCAGAATTGGACGGGGGCCGGCCGGAGGAGTCACACGACGCAATATTAATCTTAACGCACAAATTATCAACGGATTAGCGCCATAACTCCAAGCTCGCACGCGGGGCCGCGGTGGATGCTGGAGCCGGAGGTTGTGAAATGACCAGACGGCTTTGCGTCGCGTTCCTGGTAACGCTGGGCGCCCACGCCCAAACGAAGGTGGATCTGAAATGGCAGTCCAAGACGGTGGATTTTTCCGCGGCGCCGGCGACCACGCCGGCCAGAGTGGTTGCGTCGGTTCCGTCCACCTGCGGGACGGGTGAGTTTGCTTTCGTCTCGACGGCCGCGCCGGGCCAGAATCTGTACCTGTGCGTCGCCACCAACACCTGGGCCCAGATCGCGGGAGGCAGCTCGGGCTCCAGCACCAAGAGCCAGGTGACCACCACCACCACCGTGCTGACGATGGCGCCGGGTGCGGTGTGGGCTTCCGGCGTTCAGAGTCTCTACGCTACCTCGGCCACGGTGACGGTCGCCGGGGGAAGCGATACGGGATTGTTCACGATCGGCTACAACAGCGGGGGGCAACGCGTCTGTTACTACGGTTCCGGCATCACCATCGGAAACTACACGGTATCGGGTTTCGCCGGGAATACCTGCACGACGCCGGCGCCATCCTCCGGGTTTTACGCGTCGGCAACAGTCGCCATCGGCGCCGGCGTATTTGAAGCGCCGCTGGATCTGCGTCCCGATGCGTTTGTGGACGCGCTGACGTGCGGGACCAACCTGATCACCATCGCGGGAGGCGGCTGCGGCGTGGACACCACAAGCCTGTTGAGCTGGTCTGGACCCATCACGTTTCTGGCCTCGACGGAAACGGCGACGGTGCGCTCGGGAGCCAGCAACCCGGCTACCTGCACCGCCGGAGACCTGTTCGTGAACACCGCCTCGGGTCCCGCTTTGGAATTCTGCTCGTCAACCAATACGTGGGCGCAGATCCATTAGACTGGAGAAAAGCAGCAATGACTAAAATTGTTTTCCTGGCCTTGTCTCTTTCTGTAGCGTCGTTTGCCACCACTCTGGTTAAGGAGATCCAGGTAACTAACACGCAGGCTGTGGTGTGGGTAAACACCGATCAAAGCGGAAACTGCACGTTCGCGGTTTCCGAAAACGGCGCGTCCTCCCCGGTCAACGACGTGAACGAGACGCTCTTTCCGGGCTCCAGCTCGGACGCCCGGACGGGGTCCTTGGTACAAGGCCAAGACCATTGGTTCGTCGCCGGCACGCGGACGGCGGCTCCCGGACCGGCCGGCATATGGTACAGCCGGGCGCTGGCGGCCAACACGGCCCACAGCGGCACGGTCGCGTGCGGGTCCGACACGGCGGTGCCGTTCCAGTTCACGACCAGCCCGATTCCGATGGGAGTCACCTACACCGATCCGGTTCCGTTCAATATCCGGGGCCTCGGCAATTATGCGGTGCCGACTTTCGATTTCACCGACCTGACGAAAATGTATGTCAACCCGCAAACAGGATTCAAGTTCCGCCTGCTGACAGGTCCTGGTCAAGTCCCGCTACAAGCGGACCCAGTGACGCCACAAACCAGCACGACGCTCAATCCCGGCAACACGCAGGGGGAGATTCTTACGGCTACAAATTGGTCGAATGCGTCGAACTGCCTGGCGCCTGGCGGCTCTGCCTGCTCCTACACCGCCTCGGCGCAGGACGTGCTTACCGTCCGGCTGGCCGGGTGGGTTGGGCCAGGGGCCTTCGGGAATTTCGCCTGGAATTGGGAGAATACTCTTGGTTCGCTGGGGAGCGCCCTGTCGGGAATTGACAGCTACCAGTTGGCGCTGACTTGCAACGGCGGCGGCTCGGCAATCCAGGTGGATGTTGCCTATACGTTTAACGGCGTCAACCAGGGAACGGAGTGGGAAACTCAAACTTGCCCTGCCTCCACTGCTACCGTCACCTATCCGTCTTCGCTAAACGGCTCCGGCCTTTCCGCTTGGCAGGGCGTCAATTATCCGGCGATTCCAGCGGTGAGTTGGGAGATCGCGCAAGAGAAGATGGCCGTCAATACGAACGGCACGGCGGTCGCCGCGACCACGGGCACGTTCAACCTCGACCCGCGCATCCTGGCGGCTGGGAGCAAAATCACGATCAATGGAACGGAATACACCATTGCTTCGGTCAACTCGGCCACGTCGGTCACTCTAACCGGCAGCGCCGGAAGTCAAACCGGCGCCACCGCTTATATTTCCAACTTCGGCGTCATGATCCGCAAGCACAGCGCGGCGGCGGGAACACTGAGCGTCTACGGCCCTCAAGTGACCCTGGCGATCAGCGCGAGTTTCAACAACGGGGGCTCCGGCTTTCAAACCAGTTGCTCCGCGCTGACTTCGACCGATTCGAGCGGCCACATTGGACGCTTCTGCATGTTTACGAATGTCGCCAACGGAAACGGGGAGATGTACTGGATCACCAACGATCTTCAGGCCCGGATCATCGGAGACGCAATCATGCCCGCGGGCGGCTCCGGGCAGGATGCTTATGCCGCGGCGAGTTCCTCACAGCAAAGCATCTTCGACACCAGCGACCCTAACTCCTGGTGGGTCAGCACCACTTATACGTCCGGCGCTCTTGCGGGCACTCCCACGCTGGTCAAAGCGACGTACAGCCCCTCCGGGGCCGCAGGCTGCACGGTCACGTCGAACTATCAGGCGATCCCGCTGGACCCCACCTATACCCGCGAGAACAACTGCAACATTACGTACTCGGAGTTGACGCTGCAAAGTGCCGGCCATGGTATTTGGAGTCAGCTTCCCGGTGCGCTGACGGGCGGCAAGTTCGGCACTGGATCCGGCTTGACTCTGGCGTTCATTCAGAATGGATATGCGATTTTCCAGATCACCGCTTCGGGCCAGAATACGGAAGCATGGCTTGTCGATGTGGGCCTTTCGACGGGCCTTGTGACAGGCGCCTTTTCCACTTATATGAACACGACCTCGACAACCGGGAGTTACCCCTGCCGGGGGTGCCCTTATCATGCGGACGTTCCCTCCGATCAGGGCGCGGCTTACTATGGATTGGCCACTGAGGACGCATACGGGGGAGGCGGCAATACGGGAGACGGCCCTTACTATCTGGCCGTGACCACCGCGCTTACCGCGACGCCGGCATACACGCCGGCGCAGTGCGCCAGCGCTTTCCCTTCGATGTCTTCGACGGTAAGCTGGCTGCTTCCGTATTCGAGCGGCTGCGACGAAATCACACTCTCCGGCTCCGATAACATCCCCTGCAATCCAACGTCATCGACTTGGGAGGTGGCCCATATGCCTGCATGCACATGGTCGCAAACATCGGTGCCAAGCGGATCGTCCACGCAGTGGCAGGCGGGCGCGATTATCCCTGGAGACTGGATTCGGGATACAACCACCAACGCGGAAATGATGGCCTTCGGTCTCCAGGTTTCCGGAACTACGTGGGTAGTCATCCGAGCGATTGCACCGACACACACCCCAGAAGATGGTTGTCACTGCCGGCATTTCGCCGGTGGCGCACACGCTCGCCGGGTCGCCATCCGCCTGGATCGCCGCGATTCAATGCAACATGCCGGGAACCCCGGCAGTGAGCGTCTCCGAGGCGACCGGCGCGGGGATTATCTGGGACCGCTGGTGGTATGGTGTCGGGCACGGTGTCATGCGCTCGGCGGGAATCATCGGAGCGACGGTCTACCCGGACCTGGGTTTTGTCTCTGGAAGCGGCATTCGGATCGGCACGATGCCGGGAGCCGCGAATACACCCGAGACCTCGCGGATTTTCACCGGCGCGCCGTTCGGGGGCAAAATCGGGGTGTCGGGCTTCAATTTCGTGCAGTCTCATCCGGGGTGGGATGGGAATGCCTCCAGCTTTCTAGACATGGCCCCCCTGGCTGGCGAAGCGGGAGGACAGTTCACCTTGTGGCAGCAGCCGTCGGTGGCCAACGTCACCGGGACGCTGTATAAGATTCCCGCGGCGAGCGCATTTATCCCGGAAGACAAGCGGCGGCTGGCCTTGGCGGTGTGGTCCGGCATGTTCAACTTCCAGGACGTATCGGGAGCGGAGGCGATATCGGGCGCCACGGTGGACAATTACAACTACTGCTCCATCGACTACGCGGGCGCCACCTGCGGGCAAGCGGGCGAAGCGCTGGGGGACGTATTTATGAACATCCCGGCGGCGACCATCGATGGATTTACCGGCGGGGCATACGACTTTAACCGGGCCAACGCCGCGCCTTTGGGCCAGGAACCTCTGGCGGTGCTGCAATACTATTTCAACAACCTCTCCAGGCAAAACCGGGAAAACGACGGCCGGTGGGAGCGGCGCGTGACCACGGGATTTGCCCGCTACAACGGACAGGACACGTACTCGAACGCGAAAGCGATCCCCAACAGCACGCTTCTGTTGTTCAATTGCGGGACCCCGAATCTTCAGCGCCCTCAAGACCTGTGCTTCGGCCAAATGCCCGCGGACGATCCTCCGTCGATCGAGACCGGAGGGAGTTTCTACAATCGCTCCATTCCGGTGGCGGCGCGCGGGCGGTATGCCGAAATCCAGTTCGGATATGCGGAAAACGGCGATCCCAGCCAGCTCTTCTGCGCCACCCGGCAGGAGGCGTGCAACACCTCCAGTCCCGCCGGAACTCCCTACAACTGGGAGGGCGAGACTCGGACTTTGCAGAATTGCAGCGCGGGCTGCGCGCTCCAGATCCCTGTGATTCCGGGGCGAGTGGTGTACTACCGGACGAGATGGTCCGATGACGGAATGAATTGGACCAACAGTTCCATCGGCGTTACGACGGCGCCCACCCGTCCGATTCTCGGCAGCCGGCGTTGACCGGGGTGCGGCGGCGGGCGCTCATGCTACCTTCAAAAAAGAGCCGAACAATACGGAGAGTTACCGACGGTCTGCCTGCATGCCATGGCTGGGAATTTCCGGCCCGCGGCGGTTCGACCGCCAGCCGTTCGCTAAGGAACGAATGACCCGGGGATTTTTGATCGCATCCCTGGTGTGGCTCGCGATCCTGACCACTCTGCAGCTAGCGGCCTTGAAGCCGGGCCACGAATATACAGGCGGCGATTTTGCCCTGTACATTCTGCACGCAAAAAACATTGCGGAGGGGCGCCCCTATGCGGATACGGGTTACATTTATAACCCGCATTTTGCCAGCCACTCGCCGCCAATCTATCCACCGCTTTATCCGGCCATGATTGCGCCTATATACCGGCGCTTCGGCCTGAATTTCGTCGCGCTCAAGGCGGCGACGGCCCTCACGTTCCCGATCACATGTCTATTGACGGCCGCAATTGGCGTCAAAATGGGTGTGCGGGGCATCTGGCTTTTCGTTTTGCTGCTGGTAGTCTCGGCAAACTGGGTGTTTTTCGCATTCATGGATTTCGTGCTGCCGGATCTGCCGTTCACCTGCCTTACGTGTTTGCTAATCTATTTCGCGCTGTGGAGAGAGTCGAGCCGGGACGAATCGTATCGGCTCACTGCCGGGCTTGCCGCCGGGTTGCTTCTTTATCTCTGTCAGGACACGCGCGAGGCGGGATTGGTGTTTGTTCCCGCATTGGTCCTGGCCGAGGTTATCCGGCGAAAGGCGATTACCCGCTACCTGGTAACCGCACTGTGTGTGTATGCCATCCTGATCCTGGGCACAGGTTGGTACACGGGGCGCGGCGCCGCAAACTACCTCCAGCAGTTGGTCTGGTCGCCGGCCAAGTACGTTGCCAGCCTGCGGCTTTATCTGGCTGAACTGCAACATCTGTGGTACGGGGTTGGGATGCCGGCCCGGATCGCATTGGCGATCGCGGTTTCCCTGTGCTTCGCGGTGGGGTATTGGAGCCGGCTCAGAAGGGGCCCCGGCTTCGCTGAGATTGCGCTTCCAGGATACGCGGCGCTGCTTCTGATCTGGACGACGGGAACGGGAATGCGTTACCTGATCCCCGTGCTGCCGCTGTATTTCTGTTATGCCGCGCTGGGCATGCAGAGGATTGCCAGCCGCGCGCCCGTGCGCGTGTCAAGAGCGGCGGCCTTGGTCCTGTGCGCGGCGGTGCTGGCGATTTACGGCGCGAGATATCGCGAACTGGCGAGAGCGTCTTCGCCGCCGCGCACCACCGACGCCGCGTTCATCGAACTTTGCGATTTTCTGCGTGCGACAACGTCCAGCGCGGACATCGTGTCCTCCTGGAATCCGCGGGCGACGGCGCTGTTTACGGGGCGGCGGGGCAAGGCGTATTCGGCGGCCGAAGATCCGCAGGTGGTTTGGACGGACCTTCGCAGACTGGGGACGCGCGAGATCATCGTGACGAATCTGGCGGACGACGATCGGAAATTTATCTTGCCGCTGCTGGCCCAACACCCATGCGAGGTCCGGGCCTCCTTTAGCAACGCCGTGTTCCAGGTATACGAGTTGAACTGGACCGGTGAGGGGTGCCGGACGTAGCCCTCAGTCTAAGTGTTGGTCGATGTGCCGCCGGCGCTCGACGAACCGATCGCTGCGCGAGGACGGCAGTGCAGATGTCCCTCCGCCGCCGCCCCGGAATTCGCAGTCGAAATCGAGGCGCCGCTCTCGACGTGCAGGATGTCGTAGCCCAGCTCGTCGAGAAAAGCTACGATCTCCGCCACCTTGCGCCGCTTTTCGTCCATGGTTTCGCCGTGCATTTCCAGAAACAAGTACGGGCGGCATTTCTCTAATGTGTCCCGCGCGCCCTTCAGGACGTTGAGCTCCAATCCTTCCGTATCGATCTTGATGAAATCCGGCTCCGGCAGCGCCTGACCGCCTCGGTCCCGATCCAGAGTTGCGATCTGAATCTCCAGCTTCACGACCGGCGCTCCAGACCTCAGCAGCTCGCCGACGGTTTTCCGATCGATGCTGCTGCCGCCCGGCATCAAAGGGTTGAAGACCATCTCAAACCGGCCGGGTTGCGACCCAAGTCCCACATCGCGCACACGAACGTTATTCAGGCGGTTCAGCGCGATGTTTTCCTGGAGGCGCGCCCGGTTGTGCGGGTTCGGTTCGTAGCAGATCACCTGCTTGGCCTTGCGCGCAAAGTATAAGGCTAACAGGCCCTGGAACGATCCCACATCGTAGACGGTTTGTCCGGTCAGGTCCAGGCTTTTCCAAAACCGGTATTCGGGCGTGTCCAGTATGCTGGAAAAGCGCCCGGGGAGCCATCCCAAACCGCCCCTTCGCCGCATTCCCTGAAGCAGGCCGTGCCGGACCGTGTAGGTGACTCCGTCGAACAAGTTGACGCTGACCCAGGCGATCATGCGGTGCTTGAGCGTGTAATGGCGGAACGGACTCTGGTTTGTTGTGGGCTGAGCCGGCAGCTCCTCTGACACTTGCCCCCCTTACATCCAATCGACTGGCTAAATCCGAGCTTAACGCATCGCCGGTCTGGGGGCGCAATGCGGCCCTCATGTTAAACTGCAAATAAGCCGAAGAAGTTGCAATAAGGGCCAAGGTCCGAGCATTCCGGATGAGCAGATTCAAACAACCCGATCGAGCTTTAGCTCCCTTGCCGCCGGCGCAGTTGGGAAAGACCGCGACCACGCTTTACGCAGAAGAGCAGGCCCCGGCCGTTCCCAAAGCCAGGGCCGCGGTTGCGCCCCGGGCCGCGGGGATTCCAGCTCCAGCGGCTCCCCGGGAATCCGGGGCATCGAAGATCGGGATGCTGGCGCTGTGCGGCTTGATTCTGTCTCCTCACATCCAGGACTTGGCTGCACCGCTTGGGTTCAAGCCATACCTGAGCATCGTTTGTTTCATCATTCTGCCTTTTGCATTCCTGGCGTCGGGCCAAGTGTTCCGGGCGCTTCGGTCGAGTACCGGCAAAGCGTGGCTGGGGTTTGTCTTCTTCGCGACGATGGCCATTCCTTTCAGCTACTGGCGGGGCGATAGCTTCCACTTCGTGTGGGGCTTCCTCTCCAAGAGCTTGTCGGTGTTTATCTTCATGTGCGCGTTCGCCACAAGCTACCGGCAATGCCGCTGGATTGTGACAACAAATGTCATTGCGGCCGTGCTGCTGCTGATCAACTGCGCGGCGTTTGGAGAATCCCCCGACGGCGGACGGTTTTTCCTTCCCGGAAGTCATCTTGTCGAGAACTCCAACGACCTGGCCTTGGTTCTATTGACCAACATGGGGTATTTCCACTACCTCTTGCTGCGGCCGGGCAATCTTACCCGCGTGTTCAGCGGACTGGGGATCCTGGCGTGTCTATACTTCATTCTCAAAACCGGTTCCCGCGGCGGATTTCTGGCGCTCGGGGTGTTTCTGCTGGTTCTGTTCCTGTTCAGCCAGAATAAGCTGCTATGGGCCGCGGTCGCGCTTCCCCTTGTCGCAGTCTCGCTGGCACTCATGCCCAGCACTCTCATGCATCGGTTCAGTCTGATTCTGGTGGACCCGGAGGTGTCGCAGGGGCAGAGCGAATCGGATATAGGGAGCATCGAATCCCAGCAGCAGCGCCAAGAGCTGATGAGAAAGGCTGTGGCCTACACTCTTGCTCACCCGCTTCTGGGCGTTGGGCCCGGAGAATTCGCGACGGCGGTCTGGACAGACGACCAGAAGGCAGGCAGGCATTCTCCAGACCTGGGCACACATAACACGTATCTTGAAGTGTCCAGCGAATGCGGCCTTCCGGCGTTTTTCTGTTACGCATTCGTGATGCTGGCGTGCTTTCGAGTGAACTACAAGGGGCTCAAGCGCCTGCGCCAGCGCCCGGATCTGGCGGACGCGGCCCGGCTCACGTATTGCCTGCTGGCGATCAGCGCGGGATTCGCCGTAAACATTTTCTTCCACCACATGGCGTGGGCGATTTACTTGCCCTTGCTGTCGGGGCTCACGATTTGCGTGAACTCCGTGCAGGCGCCGAAACCCGGCTTGCCTCAGCCGGTGGTCTGATTCACGGGACGGGCGGGCGAAACGAGCGGATGCGGTCATCTTCCGCTTTGCGGGATGCGTGGCGCGCGATCCGAAAACACACAGCATGGCATACTGAAGATCAAGGAATCGCTTCATGACGCCCCCGGAGGGTCGCACCGTCGCCGTTGCGCCGGCGCTGCACGATAACGACGCCAAATTTGCGGCTTACACGCGGGAGCGCATCGCGTATTGGAGCGCGTACGCCCGCGACTACCAGCGCTGGCAGCGCTCTCGCGCGTACTATCAACGGCGGCTGGCTGAAATCTATTCCTTCCTGATTCCGCCCGGCATGCGCGTCCTGGAGGTGGGTTGCGCCCACGGCGACCTGCTGGCCGCTCTCAAGCCGGCTTACGGCGTGGGGATCGACTTCTGCCCGGAGATGATCGAGAGCGCCCGCAAGAGCCACGCGGATCTGAATTTTGTCCTGGCCGACGCGCACGACCTCGACCTCAAGGCCCGCACAGGGCCGGCTCGGCCCTCCGAACTGTCTGGAATGCAGGACGACTCCGCCGAGCCAGGCTCCGTTGTGCGGGCGAGTTCCTCAAAAGAAACCTTCGACTACATCGTTTGCCTGGACCTGGTGAACGATCTGTGGGACGTGCAGCAGGTTTTCGAAAGGATCGCGCTGCATTGCCATCGTGGGACCAGGGTGATCCTGAACGCCTACAGCCGTCTGTGGGAACTCCCGCGGCGGATGGCGGAGGGCGCCGGAATCGCGGGGCGGCAGTTGACTCAGAATTGGCTGGCTCCCGGCGATATCGGCAACCTGTTGTACCTGGCCGACCTGGAGTTAATCCGCAGGTCCGAGGAAATCCTGTGGCCCTTTGGGACCCCGCTTCTGGATGGGCTGGCGAACAAGTATCTGGTGAAGCTTGCGCCGTTCCGTTGGTTCGCACTGGCAAATGTCTTCGTCGCGCGCCCCAAGCCGACTCCGGTCAGCCAGGCGCCGGTGGTCAGCGTGGTGGTGGCGGCGCGCAACGAAGAAGGCAACATCCCGGCCATCTTCGACCGGGTGCCGCAAATGGGCTCTGGAACGGAGTTGATTTTCGTGGAGGGAAACTCCAAGGACGATACCTGGGGAGCGATCGAGCGGGAGATCGCGCGCCGGCCCCAAGTGAATGCCCGGCTGTTCAAGCAGCCCGGCAAGGGCAAGGGAGACGCGGTGCGCGTGGGCTTTCGGGAAGCCACCGGCGAGGTGCTCATGATTCTGGACGCGGACATGACCGTGGCGCCGGAGGATCTGCCACGCTTCTACGAGGCCTGGCGCTCGGGCCGCGCCGAGTTCGTCAACGGAGTCCGGCTGGTGTATCCGATGGAGCACGACGCCATGCGCTTCTTCAATCAGATCGGCAACAAGTTCTTCAGTCTGGCGTTCACCTGGCTGCTTAGCCAAAGCATCAAGGATACGCTGTGCGGCACCAAAGTCCTGAGCAAGACGCATTACGAAACCATCGCCGCCAACCGCGGATACTTCGGCGAAATCGATCCTTTCGGCGACTTCGACCTCATTTTCGGCGCGGCCAAATACAATCTTGCGATCGTGGATCTCCCGGTGCGCTACCGCGAGCGTACCTACGGGGAAACCAACATCCAGCGCTGGAGCCACGGAGTGCTGCTGTTGCGGATGGTGCTTAAAGCCATGCGCAAGATCAAGTTTGTATGAGCGCGCAGCGCCGCGCATTCAAGTCTCCCCACTTTTGGATTCTGGCATCGTTTGTGGTCTCCCGCATTCTTTACTTCGCCGCCGGAGTCCGCTTCGACGCCCGCCCGCTGAATTCCTTTTTCCAGATCATCGACCCGGCTCTGATGAAAACACGCCTGCTCGAGAGCCTTTTCTACCTGCACACGCAGCCGCCTGGATTCAATCTCATGGTGGGCCTGGTGGTGAAGCTGTTTCCCAGCTTCTACACCCCCGTGCTGCACGCGATCTATCTGTTGTGCGGGCTCAGCCTGTGCTTCACGATGTACCGGCTGATGCGGATTCTGGGCGTCCGGCCGGCGGTTGCGGCGACGCTGACCGCGTTTTTTCTGGCCAGTCCGGGAGTGGTGCTGTTTGAAAACCTGCTGCTGTATGAGTATCCCGTGATGGCTTTGCTGTGCGCGTCCGCGGTGGCCTTTCATGGTCTTCTGGAGCGCCCGGGCTTGGTCCCGGCGTCTCTGTTTTTTTCGAGTCTGACGGCACTGGTCTATCTGCGGGCGCTATTCCACCTGGCATGGTTCGTGCTGCTAGCTGGGTTTGCGGGATGGCTCCTCAAGGGCCGCCGGCGCATGGCCGCCGCCGCCGCCGCCGCGCCGTTTCTTCTGGCTCTCGGGCTCTTTGTGAAGAATGCGGTGGTTTTCGGAACTTTCACCGGCAGCACTTGGATTGGGTTCAACGCCGACACCATCACGCTCCACGAGCTTACGCCGGAAGAGCATGAAAGGCTGATCGCGGCCGGACTTCTTTCCGAGGTCGGGCGCATTCCCAGCACGGAGCCTCTTTCCGCATTCCAGGGCTTTGTTTCCTTGCCGCCGCCGACAGGAATTCCCGTGCTGGACCAGCTCAACGATTCCACGGGCCGCATCAACTACAATCACCCGGGGTATCTCCTGCTGCATCCCTACTATCTGCACGACGCCAGGGAGATCATGCTGCATTATCCCCGCGCCTATCTGCGTTCGGTGGCGGCCGCGTGGTTCGCCTATTTCCTTCCTCTGGGAGACTTTCCGTTTTTCGATCAGAACCACCCGCGCATCGCCCGCTTCGACCGGCTCTTTAATATCGTATTCTTCGGGCAATGGAAATACGCTCCCAATCGGAAGGACTTGCGCCGTCTCGCGGCGGAAGGGTCGGCAGCGGAGTTGCCGTTATACACTGGAACCTATCTTCTGGTGGGGCTGCCTGTGCTGTTTGGTTGGGGACTGCGGCGGCTGTGGATCGAGGTGCGCGCCGCCGGATGGACCAAACCTTCGGCCGCGGTCCTGGCCTTCGTACTGTTTCAGATCGCGTACGTAACCGCGATTGTAAATCTGCTGTCGTCTTTCGAAAACAACCGCTACCGCCTGCCCTTGGATGCCTTCTTCGTAGCGCTACTGGGCATGGCCGTTGAAGCGGTTATGTCCGCGCGCCGTGCCCGCCGTCCGCGCTTTTCCCAGCCCTAGACTAGCCCGCGAACCTCCAAAAGCCTGGGACAGGCTGAAGCATGTCCCACATTCGCGAGGCTCAACGCACCCACGCCGCAATGTGCAGACCGGAGGGGAGTTTCGCGCGCGCCAGATCGAGATCGTCGTTGAGAATCGGGATGGCCACCGTGACGGTATCGGGAGGCGAGGGATAGTTTTGGCTGAACGCAATGGTCAAGCCTTGCGGGGTCCCGGCGAGCTCGCGCGTTTCGTCCTCATAGGAGCGCAGCAGCCGCGCGCGCTGCGGATCGTCACAGGTAATGAGAGCCTCGCGAATCACCCGATCCTCGGAGGCGTACTCGAGCACCGCCACTACGCGCGGGTCCTTTAAGCGCGCATCGCGCGTGTTGTCCGGCGGAACTTCCAGGCCGGCATAGCGCTCCGTCACCGTCTCGCGCGAGATGCTGAAGTGGACCAGCGGAACATAGGTATCGAACAGGCGTTGCGCGGTGGCGAGTTTCAGGACCGACCACCATTGGACGTCCTCGACGCCGCGGTCGACCACCCACAGGGCGTTCTCCAAGACTTGCGCATCGTCGCCGGTGATGGTCGCCGAGTAAAGGGCCTTCTGCCTGGGGTCGGCGCCGAGCGGCCAAGCTTCGAGCGTAACGGTGGCCAAACCGCCGATCTCATCCAGCACATGCCGGCTACGCGTGGATTTACGCAGCAGCAGCCGCTCCCCGGGAGGGCGGCCCGGGACTCCGATGCCGCTGACGTGGTAGGTGACGTTGCGGATCTCCACCGTGGTCTGGCCGTTCTTTTCGGTTTGAGTATAGGTCGAGTAGGACTGGACTCCAAGCGGCTTGGCAGGGGCCACTGGAGGAGGCTGCTGCGCGCACACCGCGGCCGCGAGCGCCGCGAACAGCAAGCCCACGGACACCCAGCCCATGGACAACAAGCGGCGCCGGATCACTCCGCTATCAAAGCACATCGCCGGTCAGTGCGCCACCCTGTGCATGGAGCGCGGACGGGTAAGGTGCACCGCGGCGCCCAAGAGGCCGGCGTCGAACAAGCGGCGATCCATGGGGGCCACTGCGCGCTCAGCTCGAGGCGGCAGCAGGCGCGTGTGCGGAATGGCGCACAGATGGTTGGGGATTTCCCAGACCTCGCGCTCCGCCGTCATCCAGTCCATGAAGTCGAAGCGCGCCAAGTTCACGGGGCGGGAATAGGCTCGCAGGGTCTTCTCGCCCGCGGGATTGTAGTAGTCCTCGAAATAGCTCATCGCTAGTTCGCGCAAGGTGCGGTAGACCGGCTCGCGGGAGCGGAGGCCGGAATAATCGGACTTGGCGACCGCGCCCCAAAGCCCGCGGGCGCGGTAGACCGCCAGCACGTGGTCGGAATCGCGAACCGCTTCCAGGTCGAGGATCAGCGGCGGATAGCCCAGCATCCGCAGCGCCGCGGCCGCCACGAGCGCTCCTTCCATGCAATGAGCCACGCCCTTTTGGAGCGCCAGGCGCGGCGAATAGCAGGTGTCGCCGGACGGCTCCAGATTATAACGGAGATCGTCGTCGAGGAAACGCTGGATGCGCACCGGATCGGACAGCCGGGAAAAGATTTTGCGCTCGCGGCGGTCAAAGCAGTCCATACTCTTAACATGGGCCATTGTTATATACTCACCATTTTGTATGCGTGATTTTCGGTTGGGCGACGTCCTCGACGACTACTGCGTGAAATGCCGCCGGCTCACGAATCATTCCATCGTATCGCTGATCGCCGCGAAGGCGGCCAAGGTGCGGTGCCGCACCTGCTATAGCGATCACGACTATCGCAATGAACAGATTCCGCCTTCGAAGAAGGATTTGAAGAAGGCCGCGCTGTTCAATCAGGTGCTGGCCGGGGCGGCGCCGCCCGCGCCGGTGGCCGGACCGCTCGCGACCGATCCACTCCCGGCCGAACCCCTGGCGGCCGAAGGGGCGCCGGATCCCGCGCCCGCCCGCCCCAAGAGCCCTCGCAAGAAGGCCTAGGCCGGCGTTGCCTGGCGGCGGCAATCGAACTTTCGGCGAGGGCCTATTGCTGAGTACGGGGATCGCTGCGCTTCACCTGGGCCCGGCGCCGCCCCTGGTCGAGATTGTCCGCCGCCTTCTGCTTGGCGGCGTCGGTCACTTTGATATTGTTCACCACCGTGTGCGCGCCCGCGGTCTTAGCCATCCGGGTAGCGGAACCCTTGTGCTGGACCACGCTGGTGGCGCCTTCCCAAATCGCCACGCCGCCCTGGACGCGCACGGTGAAGCCGTCCTTGCCGATCTTGGATTTCGCCAGCTTGGCGCGAATGGCGGCTTCGATTTGCGTATCCTGCTGGGCCGTGACACCCGGCACGGCCGCCGGCGGAGCCTTTCCACCTGGAGCCGCCTTGGCTGGAGTCGGCGTAGCCTTGGGGGCGGAAGCCTTTGGGGTGGTCTTGGCGGGGGTGGAGACTTGGGCTGTCCCCAGGCCCGCGGTGATTCCGAGTCCAGTCGCCAGGACTACGAGGAGAATCCTGTTCACAGGAGACTAGTCTTACTTCCCTGGAGATATTCTCACGGAACGCGACTTTAACACTGGCCGCGGCCGCAGCGGGCTGCTTAGCCGCGCGGCTCCTTGTTTCCGCCCCCCACCACCGCCTCGGCGTGATGCCGCACGTCGATCCCTTTCACGTAGTACAGGACATCCTCGGCGATATTGGTGGAATGGTCCGCGATGCGCTCCAGGTTACGGACGATGGACAGCAGATTCAGGGCCTGCGGAATATGCGAGGGCTCGCGTTGCATGAAGCTGATCAGCTCGTGGAAAAACGCGGTGCGCAGATTGTCGACGGCGTCGTCGGAGGCGAGCACGCTGTGCGCCAGCTCCGGATCGCGCGCCACGAACGCATCCAGGGCTTTGCGCACCATCGACTGCACCAGCCCGCCGATGTGCGGAATATCGATCATCGGCTGCACCATAGGTTCGTCCAGCAGCGCCAGGGCCCGCTGCGCGATGTTCACCGCCAGATCGCCCATGCGCTCCAGGTCGTTGTTGATCTTGATTGCCGAAGTAATCAGGCGCAGATCTCCCGCCATAGGCTGCTGCAGCGCCAGCAGGCTGATGGCGTGGTCGTCGATTTCCAACTCCATCTGATTGACGCGCGCTTCATTTTGCAGTACCTCTTCGGCCAGTTTGCGGTCCTTCTGCACGACGGCAGTGATGCTGCGGTACACGGCCGATTCGACCAGCGCGCTCATGGCCAGCAGCTTGCTCTTGAGTTGTTCCAGCTCTTGATCGAAATGACGCAGTTGTGTCGCCACGGGTGCTCCCATAGTATCCCTCTCCGGCCCTGGGCGATCAACCGAAACGCCCGGTGATATAGTCTTCGGTCGCTTTCACCTTCGGAGTCTTGAAGATGACTTCGGCGGTATCGAACTCCATCAGCTTGCCCATGAGGAAAAAACCGGTATTGTCGGCGATGCGGGCGGCCTGCTGCATGTTATGCGTCACGATCACCACGGTGCAGTTGTTCTTGATGTGGAACAGTAGTTCCTCGATCTTGGCGGTGGCGATGGGGTCCAGCGCCGAGCAGGGCTCGTCCAGCAAGAGCACTTCCGGGTCCACCGCCAGCGCCCGCGCGATACACAGCCGCTGCTGCTGGCCTCCGGAAAGATCGAAGGCGCTCTTGTGCAGCTTGTCTTTGACCTCCTCCCACAGCGCGGCCCGCCGCAGGCTGCCTTCCACCCGCTCCGCCATCTCGCTGCGTTTGCCCATTCCGTTGATGCGCGGCCCGTAGGCGATGTTGTCGAAAATCGATTTGGGAAACGGATTGGGCCGCTGGAATACCATACCCACGCGCCGCCGCAAATGCGACACTTCCATCTCCAGAATATTTTCGTTGTCCAGCAGGACCGCGCCTTCGGCCCGGGTTCCCTTGATGGTTTCGTTCATCCGGTTCAGGGTGCGCAGGAACGTCGATTTGCCGCACCCGGATGGCCCGATGAAGGCGGTCACCTTGTTGGCGTGCACATCCAGGCTAATTTCGTGCAGCGCCTGGTACGCGCCGTAGAAAAAGTTCAAGTTGGTGGAACGAAGCTTGGGAGCGCCGGCGCCAGGCACGGGCCTGGGCGCCTCCACAGCTTCCTTGGAAAAGTCGTTGATGGCATCGGGGCTCATTTGAGGGGTCACGGCTATTATCTCGATTTATGCGAACTTCCGCTGGCGACAATGGACCGGGCGGTGATGTTGATTAAGAGCACCATGGTGAGCAGCACGAACCCGGCTGCATAAGCCTGCCGGTGCCAATCCGGATACGCTGAAACGGCACACGCGTAGATCATTGCCGCGCCTTGGCGCTTCTCAGCAAGGCGTTGACCATGCCGCCGCCCATTTCGCCCACCGGAACGGGGAGCTTGGTGAAGAAGTCCCGATTATGAAACGGGTTCGGATTGTGAAGACCTGGATTCACGTGCTATGTACCATTCTATCAGTGGTGACGCATTGACCGCGATCTTATCAGGTGTATGTTAAGGTTCGATGAAGCTAGCAGTGTGGAATCATAAAACGGTCAAGCCCAGAGCACCCATGAGTGGTTCTACAGGGCGGGAGTTTGCACCGACGGTGTCCCCGGAGCGCATGAGCAAAGGACTGGCATCCGGCGGGTCGGCATGAGAGCGATTCTTCCCGTTTCCGCTGGAGAGCTATGCAGGTTCCCGAACCAACGGCGACCTGCCCTTCTTCTTCAATTCTCCGTCGGGATCTTCTCGATGTGCTCGATGACGATAGTCTCGATCGCAGCCTTGTCCTTTTCCAGGCGCAGCCCGAGGGGTTTAACGCTTTCAAGAACCGAGCCGCCTTCTGGGTCCGCCGCCTGGGGAGCCGCAATAGGAGGCTTGCCGGGCATAGCCCCCTGGAACGTCCATCTCACATTCCGGGACGGGGCGTCAAATCCGATCTCATACGTCCCAGTAAGTCTGGTCCGATCGACGACCGGCAGATCGACCATGGACGTTAGTCCGTCTGCGAACTGGACCATTGTCGTCTTGGGTATTTCCACGTGCAACGAATCGACTATAGGGTTGCCACGGCCATCGAATAACGGCGAACCGGCTTCGTGACCGCTCGCAGCCCCGATGCGAGCTCCCACCCCTCCAAAACCGGCGACGAGCCCGCCTTCAGCGGGCTTCAGGAATTCAAGCTCGGCTTGCGGATCGTCTGGAGGCACCTCCTTGAACTTCGGTCCGGCCTTGGCCACGGTCAGCACATAAGCCGGCATTTCCTTGCTCTCGCGCCGGATTTTCAGCCCGAAACGCTCGGCTAGCAGGGACTGCAGCATCTCCGGCACCTTGGTGGCAGAGACATTGCACGGACGGTAATCGCCACAGGGCGTCTCCGGCGCCACACCCTGCGGAATGGTCGCCAAAATATCGAATACCTCCGTTGTCATCCAGTCCGGGGTGCCTGGGAGCTGATGGGGCTTGATCCGATAAGCGAGGATGATCAGGTCGCGCAGCGACATGTATCTGATCTCTACGCGGCCCCCATCCAGGAAGATGCCGGCTCGAAAACCCGTGGTAAGCGGGAGTTTGAGGGGCGGGGAAGGCCGCACGGAAGCTACTTCAAATTTCAGGACGGACTCAGCTTGTGCCCGCAGCTCAGGCGCGTTGGTGATGCCAAGAATCATCGGAATCGCGACCGCCAGGATTCCGGCGAGCACCAATCCTACCTTCTTTGGCAGATTCAGGTTTAGCATAGGTCGGTTCGCCATGATCGCCTCGATTCCTTTCCTGCGACCTCCTCTTTGAAACCAGTTGCAGTTTCAGTCGCTGCCCGTTCCGCCCGACCGCCACTGAGTTGGGCAGTGCAAGAATTGCCCGACGAAAATGGCGTTATACTCGCTAAAGGGGCTGCGCCAGCCCTCCATTTCACGCTGAAGCAGCACCGTCCTGCGGCGGCAGTCGATCCGTGACACATGGTTTTCAGTCCTGCCACCACTCTGATTCAGTTATTGGAATCGTTGCCACTCCGATCCTTTTCGGACACTTCGAATCGCGGATCAGGCCGCCCTGCGAACAGATAAAGACTGGCAACCGCGGCTACTCCTGCCACGGAGATAGCGACGACTGCGCGCCAACGAAAACCACTTGAGGCCACCAAAAATATGGCAGTCGCAGCGAAGGCCATTTGCGTCAGGCCAAGCACCAGGCGCATCCAGCCCCATACGAAGCGATGCTCACTTGAGACTGGAACGTTTGGAATGCGTTGCCTTGGCTGGTTTTGGAGCCAAGTTGAAGGCGGTACTTTTCTTGTTCTCATATCTCCAGGCAGACGCCATCGTCTATCTCTGCCGGCGGTGAGCACGCCGGGATTCGTACTATTAACCATTTTATCAGTTGCGAGCATTGTAGTCTCGCGTAGTCAAGCGCAGCAGCAGACTGCCGATCGCTACTCCAACAACCAGAAGCAACGCAGCGCCATAGGCTTGCTGGTGCCACACGTCATACGGACCACGCGCATACTTTAGAATTCGCAGCGTGATCTCGTCGATAGGGTGAAAAAGTCCCGATGGATAGTATTCGTTCCCCAACGCGGTGAGAATCAACGGCGCGGTCTCTCCCGCCACGCGGGCAACGGCCAACACGCCCCCAGTGACGACCCCGGCGCGCGCGGCCGGCAGCACTATGTCCGCAGTGACTTGCCATTGCGATGCGCCGAGAGCATAACCCGCCTCCCGAATGCTTTTTGGGACTAGGTGCAGAACGTCTTCCGTAGTGCGAGCCATGATTGGAATCATAATGATGCCAAGCGCCAGGCCGCCGGCGACCGCAGAAAATGTACCGGTCGGTTTGACCAACACGAAGTAGACGAATATGCCAGTCACAATTGACGGGACGCCGATGAACGTGTTGATCGCAAGGCGCGCGAAACTCGCGAATCGAGTGTCACCCGCCAGTTCGGACAAGTAGATGCCTACACCCACGCCGAGCGGCGCCCCGATAGTGGTGGCGATACTCACGAGAATCGCCGTGCCCAGCAGGGATGGGGCAATACCGCCGCCTGGCTCGCCAACGGCGGCCGGTTCATTGACGAAAAAACTCCAGTTGAACGCGCCGATTCCATGAATAACCAGGTATCCGAGAATCGAGAAAAGCGCGCCAAGAGAAAGCAAAGTCGCCAGGCCAGTGATGCCAAAGCCCATTATGCCGCGCCATTTTCGCCGGGCCGTAGTGCGGTGGACCGCGGTTGAGGTACTAAGCGCTGAAGCCACGGATACCCGCCAGCCTCCTGATCGTGAAATAAGCGAAGATATTCACAACGACCGTAAGCACAAAGAGTATAAGGCCGCAGTAAATCAACGCCGACAGGTAGGTTTCTGAGCTCACCTCATTGAACTCGTTCGCGATTACGCTTGCCAGAGTGTATCCCTGATCCATGATGTTTGTCGGAAGGCGGAACCCGCCGCCGATGGTCATGGCGACGGCTATCGTCTCACCAAGTGCTCGACCAAGCGCGATAACGATCGCGCCTACGATTCCATTGCGCGCGAACGGAAAAGTGACGCCCCAAACCGTTTCCCAGCGTGTCGCACCCAAGGCATACGCACCTTCTTTCAGTTCAGTGGGAACAAGAATCAAAGCCTCTCGCGACAAAGATACGATAAGAGGTACTAGCATAATCGCCAGAATCGCAATGGCGCTCAAGTAACCGACCCCATAAGGTGCGCCGTTGAAGAACGCAAATCGTGGGCCGAGATGCTCGAGAATCCATACCTCGACGGTGTTCTGTAGCAGGGGTGCCACCACCAGCAGGCCGAACAGGCCGTAGACAACGCTCGGGATGAACGCCAGCAACTCGATCAGGTAGGCGATCGGCTCCTGCAACCAGTGCGGTAGCAATTCGGTAATGCAAATGGCCGTCAATAGGCCTACAGTTCCTGCCAGAGCCATTGCGCCGACGGCAACGATGATGGTGCCGACCACAAAAGGCAGCGCGCCGAAAACCAGGTGGACCGGGTCCCATCCAGTGTGAACGATGAAGCCGGGGCCAAAACGCTTCATGGCCGGCCACGCACCGATGATCAGAACGGCAAGAACGCCTGCGAAGATCGCCAGGACCGTGCCTACGATCATCATGAGCAGAGCACGGAAAATCCGATCACCCCGGCTTATGGGACCCTTCTGAGATCGCGCCGCTCCCAGTTCCGCGGTCGCAGCCGTCATACGACCCTTGGTTGAGCCAGGCCGCGACGGGACAAGCAGCCAATCATGAGTTTCCCTCTTTCACCCGGCCAGCCCTACTTCTGCAGGCAAGGCTTTCCGCCGCACGTGACGGTTCGAAGGGACGCCTCGGCTTTCTGGGTCAGATTTTTCGCCAGGACGGCATAATCCAGCTCGGTCGCATACTTTTGACCGTCGGTAATGGCCCACTGTATGAAGGCCGTAACGAGTTTGCCTTGCTCCGCGTCCGTCTGCGTCTTGTAGAGCAGCACCCAGGTGGACCCGGCGATCGGATAGGCCTGCGGGCCTGCCTGATCTGTGATCGAAAACCTCAGATCGGCGGGCAGCTCCGTAAGAGACGCAGCCGCGTTCGTCACATTTTTGGGATCGGGATCGATGTAGTTGCCGGCCCGATTCTTCACCGAACCATAGGACATTTTGTTCTGGCGGGCGTAAGCGAGTTCAATGTAACCAACGCCACCGACGGTGTTTTTCACTTGATTGGCGACGCCCTCGTTTCCCTGGCCTCCAATGCCAACGGGCCACTGTACTGACGAGCCGCGTCCGACCTTGGACTTCCATTCCGCGCTCACCTTAGTGAGGTAGTCCGTGAAGATGTCCGTGGTGCCCGAGCCTTCCGATCGATGCACCACCAACACGGGTCTCGCCGGCAAAGATACGCCGGGGTTATCGGCGGCAATCTTCGGATCGTTCCATAGCTTAATCGTGCCGAGGAACATACCGGCGATGGTGTCGGGACTGAACCGTAGCTGCTTGGAGACGCCCGCAAGATTGTACACGATGACGACCGAGCCCTGAGTCACCGGAATGTGAACGACATTCGCCACCCCACCGGCTTGGGCGAGTTGTTCGTCGGTCAGCGGCGCGTCACTTGCACCGAAGGCAACAGTCTTGGACAGAAACTGCTGGCGCCCCCCACCGGAGCCGATGGACTGGTAATTGATCTGGATGGTGGGGTGCAGTGTGTGGTATTCCTTGGACCATTTCGACATCAGCGGATTGACGAACGTGGAGCCCGCGCCGGTCAAATTGCCGGACTGGGCGAGTGCGCCAATAGGGGACATACCAAGGCAGACCAGCAAGACGACAATTAGCGTAGCGATGCCGTAGGTTTTCATTTACATCTCTCCTTCTTCGACAGAGGCATTGTATCTAGAACTGAATCGCTCATCATGGGCTATGCTCCTTAACTTAGGTTCCCATTTAATACTTAATCGACGGAGCCGAGCCCGGCAGAACGTACCGCAAGTTGAACCAAACCGCGTGTTGAAGAGCATTCTTCGGTGAGTTCGCCGCCACGTAAAACGGGGAGCGGGTGAAATACGCGTATTGCGCCATCCACTGCAATCCACCGTATTTGGCGTCGCGCCATAGCGTGTGAGTCCAGCCGAACGTGACTTCCTGGATTGCCTTGTTCTCCGCGTTCGAGGAACCGGAGTAGCCCCAACCGATCGGAGTCTTGCCGTTGGCGTCGAGCGCGATGTTCTTGCCGCTCGCGATGCCGCCGTAATACAGGTAGAACTGGAATTTCCCGACCGCCGCCTCCAGGCCGTCCACTGTTGAACCGGCATGGATGGGGGACGGGCTGCCGTCCGCGCGAATGATGAAGTTCGGAACCTCGCCGAAAAGATAGCGGCCTTCACCGTCGCTCCAGAAGTTGTTAGTGACCAGGCGGAGCTTCGGGAGAATCGCGAAGTTGGCATTGATAGACCCGCCAGCGCCGACTTTGGTAAAGTACGTGTTGGTAGTCGAGTTGTACACCTTGGTCTCGCTTTCCACACCCGCCACTTCAACATGCACCCGCGAGTTCGGCTGGATGGCCAGCTTCGCGATGACGTCCGGCGCCAACTGCGGAATGCTGACGTCGTTGGTTTGGGCGCCATCGATCTGGTTGCCGTAAAAGGTCGATGCGAACGCTGCCGGCAAGGTCGGCGTGGTGGCGCCGCCATAACCGCCGAAGTACTGATCCGCGTTTTCCAAGGAGACTCCGAAATTAATCTTATCGCCGGTGGAGTGGTAAATAAACCGGATGCCCGGGATGCGGCCCCACGTCAAGCCGTTCAAGTAATTCACGTCGAACTCTTGCCCGTAGAACAGGTCGCCCGGCAAGGCCGACAGTCCGTTGCGGTTAGGCGTCAGCAAACTCCAGGACTGGCCGGCCTGCACTTCGAAGTGCTTATTCCGCAGGTTGATCCAATACAAGCGCAAGCGAAACAAAACCGAGTTACTCGTCACCTGGGTGCTGTTGCTTGCGAAGTCGCCCACAAAGTCAGACTCCCAGTAGCCGAGGTAGTGCCAATCCTTGTACATGCCGTCAAGACGAGCTCCGATGCGTGAGTTCTGGAGGCTCATCTTGTCCTCGGAATCGCGTGCTAGCGGCAAACTATTGTTGTAGGGGAATTTTCCGAAGTTGGTCTTCAGGCTGTCCCCATCGGCGGTGCTGCGCCAGGTGTTCGTAAAGTCCATGAATCCGATCGGGATGATCGTCGTGCCGCCAATCTTAAGTTGCAGCGGCGCATCCGACGACGGAGCCGCGGCGGGCGCCTGCGGGTCGGGAGCCGGAGTCGGCGGAAGCGCCGGTTTCGGAGCGGGAGCCGCGGGAAGCGGCGGCACGATCGGCGCGAGGCTGGCCACGTCGCCCGGTATGGACCTTGGAATTGGGGGGGGAGCCGGAGCCTGCTCCGCTGGGGCGGCCGGAGTCGCGGCGGCGGACACCTCGTCGATCTGCTTTTTCTGGCCCAGCAGGATCAGCCGCAATTCCTCGATCTGCCTCTGCTGATCCGCCAGTTGCTGCTTCAATTCCTGCGTCTCTTTGGTTTCGCCGGCGGGAGCGCCGGCCTCATCCGCGGCAAACGCCGACGCGGTCAAGCCAAGGACCACCATCACACTCAACCCACGGATTACACTCTTCGGACGCCGGACGGGCCGGCCAACATATAAGCTCATGTCTAGGGGTAGCTCCTGTTTTGTTGTGGTAAAGCCGGAACCAGAGAATACCGTTTGGTAGTGAGCTAAACGTGACGATTGTGTTAAGTTTTGATTACAGGCCTTAGGAAAGGGGCAACGTGATGGTAAAAACGGACCCTTTTCCCAACTGGCTGGTCGCGGAAACATGCCCTTCCATGCGTTCCACGATGTGCCTCACGATAGACAATCCCAGTCCGGTCCCGCCCACCTGTCGGGAGCGGGCCTTGTCCACACGGTAGAAGCGCTCGAAAATCCGCGGCAAATCGCTCGATGGAATGCCCGTCCCGGTGTCGGAAACCAGGATGCCGAGGCTCGACCCGTTGCGCCGGGTCTCCACCCGCACTTTGCCGGACGGACGGTTGAACTTCACCGCATTGGCCAACAGATTCACCAGCGCCTGCTCCAACCGGTAACGCGATCCCAGCACCAGAATGTTGTCGACCGGACCTTTTTCGACGGTTACGCCGCGCAGAGCCGCCTCCGCCGCAATGGTGGAGAGCGCGCTCTCGATCGCCTCGCCCACCGGCACCTGTTCCGTGTTCTGCGGACCAGAACTGGTTTGCAACTCCGACAGCGTGAGCAAATCCGCGGCGATGCTATTGAGCCGGATTGCGTTGGAGCGGATGATTTCCAGGAACCGCCGGTTGTTCTCCCGATCCTCGATCGCGCCATCGAGCAGCGTTTCCGCATAACCGGAGATCGCCGCCAGGGGCGTGCGGAATTCGTGCGAGACGTTGGCCACGAAATCCGTGCGGACATTTTCCAGACGCTCCAGATCGGTGATGTCGTGCAAGATGGCGATCGCTCCGGGCTTATCCCCGGGCTGGTTGCCGGAGATCAGGGGCGCTGCCTGCAACTCGAAGGAGCGCCCATTGGCCGCGGGAATCTGTAGATGCCGCTTGGCCGGCTGGCCGGTGCGGATGACCTCGCTGAGGGTTTCCTGGAGCGTCGTGTCGCGCACCAGCTCGATCAGCGGCATCCCGCTCGAGGGCAGCGCGCTTGACGGAGTTGCGCTGGTTGAGGCCGGGGTACCGGCCAGCCGCGCCAGCGCCTGATTGCAGAAGGTCACGCGCAAATGCTGGTCCACCGCGAGAACGCCTTCGGCCATGGACGCCAGGATGGCCTCGCGGCGCGCCGACTCCACCTTGGCCCGCTCCACCAGCACGCGCGTCTGCCCGGCCATGCGCAGCAGGGAGCGATCCAGGGCCTCCAATTCGTCAACACCCAGCCGGCCCAGCATACTAGCGGACTCGTCGCCGGCTTCGAGTAAACCTTCGGCAAATTTCCTCATCCGCGCGATCCGCAGATCCACCGGCCGGGACAGCACGAACGCGAGCCCCAACGAGATCGCCGCGCCGCCCGTGCCCAGCAAAAGTTCGAGCCGCAGCGGCCAATCCAGCGCCATACCGGCCGCCGTCACTCCCAGCGCTGTCGCCAGGAAGGCGCACCAGAACAGGCGCTGGAAGATCGTGCTCCGAAAGTTAGGCTTCAAAAGCGTATCCGGAAGACTATGCTAGCACCCCTTGAACGCACATCTCTTGCAGTTAGCGGAAGTTCATCATATCGTAATGGCTTTGTAATGTTTCCTCGGTTACTCTGTGAGTGAGATGAAGAAAATCGTGCTCATTGAAGACGACGCGGACCTGTACTCCCTGATCCAGTACAACCTCGACAAAGAGGGGTTCGCGATGGTGGGTTCGCAGACCGGCAAAGGCGCGATCGAGCTATGCCGCCGCGAGCGGCCGGACCTGGTCATCCTGGACATCATGCTCCCGGATTCCGACGGTCTGGACATTTGCAAAGGAATCCGCGCGCATTCCGAGCTTCAGCACATCCCGGTTATCTTTCTGACGGCCCGCGCCTCGGAAACCGACCGCATCGTGGGCCTGGAGCTTGGCGCCAACGACTACATCGTCAAACCCTTCTTCGTGCGCGAGCTGATCGCGCGCATCAAGATTCATTTTCGAGGGCAGCAGCCGGCCACCAAGCTGCTCAAGGCCGGGGAGCTGGAATTGGACCGCGCGCGCTGCCAGGTGCGTCTGGCCGGCCAGGAGATCGCGCTGACCGCGACCGAGTTCCGCTTGCTCGAATTTCTGATGAGCCGCCCCGGAGTGGTGTTCAGCCGCGAACAATTGCTGGACGCAGTCTGGGGCCACGATCGCGCCGTCACCGACCGGACAGTGGACGTCTACGTCCTGCGCCTGCGGCAGAAGATCGAAGCCTCGGAAGGGGTCTCCTTCATCCGCAGCGTGCGCGGCTTCGGCTACAGCTTCAACATCGAAGTCCCCGTCACACAGGCAAACGACTTCGGATCGGCATAGCATTCCGAACGGGTCTCACAGATGGCCGGACGGGGCGCGAGTGTCCGGTCGGAGTCGCTAGGCAAGTCGTTTTCGCAGCATCATCAACCCCAACAACCCGACACCGAGCAGCGTGAGGGAGCCCGGTTCAGGGGTGGCACTTGCGCCTGCGATTACATCGGTCCCCGTTAATGACGTCCATTGTTCGTTACTTATGGGTGATTGGGAGGACAAGGAAACATCATTCCCTGGGTCGGAGCCGTCACAGGCCAGGTTGCTGATGTAGCAAACAAATGCGTTGCCGGAGCCAACGCTAGGATACTGGAGCAAAAAATACCCTGAATCGGAGGCGCTGAAATTGAATAGGAGTTGCGTGGCGGTTGCTGTTAAGTCCGATCCAACTACGGCTTCCCCGGAATTGTTGCCGCTGGTGGGCCCTTCGAGATCAAACGTGGCGTGGACACCGTCATTCAAGATGAGGTTCCAATTGACAATGTCGGCGGTAGCGAGAGTCCCGATGGCTCCATCGGTTGTGATAGAACCGGTCACGCTGCCAGCGCCAACCGTTTCACTAACGGCGTACGTAATATTGGCGGCCCTCAGAACTGCGGGCGCGAGGGTTGCCGCTAACGCTAAGGCGATGACCCACATTAATTTTCGCATCACTGAAATTCCTCCTTGGCTAGGATTCCATTTTGGAATTCCGGAGCCTGCGAACAGTGTAACACTGATCGCCTCAATTGCGGCCAAATTGTTGGCAGCGCGTCGCCGGAGGCCGTGCGAGTACGCAAGAGAAGTGGGCAGTGGGCCTTCCGGGTCCGAGCCAACCTGTAACGCAGGTGCGCTTCGGCGCAATTCTCAACGGCAACGCCCAGATCTTCCGCGGAATCGCCCAGAACAGCCGGTGCGTTAGATGACCTTGGCGGCGGGCCCAACCTCATGGGACTCGGCCCTGGGAGGAAGCCCGTGAATGACATTCTTTCTTTGGTGGGCGCGGCGGGGCTCGAACCTGCAACCCTCAGCTTCGAAGGCTGATGCTCTATCCAATTGAGCTACGCGCCCGTGCAGATATTATCCCGCACTGCGCGGGCAGGCCGCTCATCGTATCATTTTGACATGACCGGCCCGATTGAAACTGAGATCAAACTTCCGATGAAGGACGGCGCCGGGCCGGCGCTCCTGCTGATCGAGCAGCACGGTTATCGCATGATTCGGCCGCGCACCCTTCAAGTCGACCAGGTGTTCGATTTCGCCGATCGCTCGCTGCGGCAGAGCGGGAGGCTTCTCCGCGTCCGATCGGAAAACGCCGGATCGGAAAACGGCGGCGCTATTCTCACCGGCGCTATTCTCACTTACAAGGGACCGGTTCTTTCCGCCGGCCCTCACAAATCCCGCGAAGAACTGGAAACCTCTTTTGCGGAGGGCGGCATCCTCGAGCAGATCCTCGGGCGGCTGGGCTTGGTTCCCTCATTCCGCTACGAAAAATACCGAACTACCTTTCAAGCCTCTGGGGAACCCGGCTTGGTGGCGCTGGATGAAACTCCCATTGGCGTCTTCCTGGAACTGGAGGGCCCGGGGTACTGGATTGACCGCACCGCGCTGCGGCTGGGATTCGCGCCTCGGGACTACGTTGTCGCCAGTTATGCTGCGCTTTATCGCGATTTTCTGGACTCGCATGAGGGTCCGCCCGATATGCTTTTTGGGGAAGACCATAGGCCGTCTGAAAAACATCCTTAGTACCTCCGAATCTATTGCGATTTGGCATCGCCGATGTTAATCTTCCAATAGCTCAAGAGAGCCAAAGTGAACGCGGCAAGCAGCGCCGCAAGGGAATGCTCATCGGATGCTCGAACTCGCAATAACGGCAATCATCGCGGCGGGATCGGTTCTGCTGTTCAGCTACTGGTTTCGCTATACCTGCCTGTTGATCGTGAGCGCCAAGACCCCTCTGGATTACGGCGGCGGCGTCGCCGCGGCCAACCAGCTCAGCTTCCTGGATGTGCAAGCCCGTTTGCATCGGCGCGACGTCGCCGACTTAGACCCGCTGCGCGCAGCTCTGGAACGCGACTACGCGCTGATCACCTATCTGCTGAAGAACGCTACGCACTCCAGCGCCATGGAATCGTCAATCGAGACCCAGATGCTGGAGTTGAACTATCGCTTGATGGACGCCTGGTATCGGGTCAGCCGGCGCTTCTCCACGGAAGCAGCGTGCCGGGCGCTGGAAGATATGTCCCTGGTGGTCGCCCACTTTGCCAACGTCATGGGTCAACGCAACGCCTGCGCCACCGCCGCCTGAGCGTTCTGTTCCCACACACGAATTCCTATTTTCCGCTCACTTGCCGGCCCGGGCTTGCCCTCCGGCAATCTGCTTCTCGATCTCAATCAGTATCTTCCGCCCGCTCTCCCATTCGGGCCCATTGGGCGGACCCGCGACAAAAGCCCGCATGCGCTCCGCCGCGCCATCCAGGTCGCCCTTGTGCCACAGAATCACGCCTAGCAGGTAGTTGCCGCGCGGCTCGGCTTGCGCGCCTTCGAGTTTAGCCGCTTCGCGCGCGCTGTGCTCCGCTGCATCCAGGTGGTCCAAGTTCAGGTTGGAGACCGCATTGAAGTAAAACGCTTCGGGGAACTCGTAGGGATCCAGGCGCAGCACTTTGGCGGAGGTCTCCGCGGCCTCCTGCCATTTGAATTCCTGAACATCCATTCGGTAGAGGCGTTCATACGGGTACAGATACTCGGCGTCGGCCGCGATGGCCTTGCTATAGGCATTCCGCGCTTCGCTGAGATGCTTCCGCCGTTCGTAGACCTTTCCCAGCTCCAGCCACGCGGCCGCGAAGCGGTGATCGATCTTTACGGCGCCGGTAAAGTCCTTCTGGGCCTCGTCGGGACGATTGTGGCGGATCGCCTCCAGACCTTTGTCGTAGGATTTGCGCGCCTGCTTGGGAGCCAGAAGCGTGGTCGCGCTGATGGTCAACCCGAGCTTGGCGCCCTCCCGGCGCAGCACGATCACGCCGGAAAACATGCTCAGCGGGACCGGGTCGGCGCTGTACCCGCCTAAGGACACGCGCACCTCGCAGCCCGACACCCCGGCCAAGCTTTCCCCGCTCGCGCTTAAATCCCCGCTGAAACTCGATTTGGCACCGCGAGGGATGGTGAAGCGGCCGCTGGAATCGGTGTACGCAACTGCGGTCACGGTGCGGCCGCACACCCGCTGCACGGCGATGCCCTCGGTATCCGCGCCGTCGCTCAGCACCACCCGCCCGGAGATCGTTCCGTCCGCGCCGCTTCTGTCGCCGCGCGGTCCCCTACCAGGCGTATCCCCACTGGACAGACCGCGCTGCATGCCTGAGTCGCCGCCCGCATTCGGGCGAGGGACCATCGTTTGACCAGGCGCCGGCTGGCCGGACGGGGTTTGGCCGGACGTCTGTTGGGCCAAAGCCTGTTGCGACAAAGTCTGCGGGGACAATGCCATCGCACCGCACGCCAGCACCGCCGCCCACTTCCGCCGGAGCATGAAGCCACTCCTTGCTGGTGATTATACTCCAGCGTTACGAACGCAGCATCAACAAGAAGAGCGTCACATAGCGCTTGACGTTTCCGGTGATGAGGAACTCCTCGCGGACGTGGGCGTGTCCCTGCTCTCCCAGCCGCGCGGCGATTTCCGGATGCGACAACAGATAGCGGATTTGATACGCGGTTCCTTCGACGGAATGGGCCAAGAGGCCGGTCTGCTTGTGCAGCACCTGCACCGGAATTCCGCCGACGGCCGAGGCCACCACCGGTTTCTTCTTCCACAACGCCTCGGCCACGGTGAGACCAAAACCCTCGCGCAGGCTTTTCTGAATAATCACGGTCGACCCGGTCTGGAGCGCGTTGACTTCGAGGGGGCTGGCCGCGGGCAGCTCCAGAATATGAATGTCGGGATCGTTAGCGGCCTCCTGGCGCGTCTCCTCCAGCACCACGCTGCCTTCCGGATCGTCGGCGGCGCCGCCCCCGGCCAGCACCAGTTGGCAATCGAAGTAGCGTTTGACGATACGATACGCCCGCACCACCCCCACCGGGTCCTTCAAGCGGTCGAAGCGCGAGATCTGCGTCAGGACCGGCCGTTCCGGATCGATTCCGAAGCGTTCCATCACGGACTGGACGAACGCTGGATCGAGCTCACGGTTCTTATCCGAAAGCGGGTCGATCGCGGGGTAGAACAGGTACTGCGGAATCGGGAGCTGGCGCGCAAAATCGGGCGAGGAGAAGATGGAGGCGTCGTAGCGCGACACCCACGGTTCCAGAAAATCCCAAACCTCCAGGGATGGCCGCGAAAGATCGATGTGGCAACGCCAGATCCAATGACCGGCATGTTCCACGCGTCCGTCAATGAGTCCCGCCGGCTGCGGGTCGTGGATCACGACGAACTCCGAATCCAGGCGCAGGCGGGAGCGATTGTACTCGCTATAAGACCGGAAAATGTCGAACGCGTTGGGAGGCAGAGGGACGGGACTTCCGTGCAGCGCGTTATGAAAGGCCTTGGTGATTTCGAAGAAGTCCTTTTCGCCGGCCATGACTTCCCAGCCGGGACGCATTCCCAGCTCCTCGAGCAGCGGCACGATCCGATTCAGCAACTCCGCGACTCCGCCGCCGATCCTGGTGGAATTCACCATCAGCACTTCGCGCCTGGCCAGCGGCTTGGCCAGAGTGCGCAACTCGCCGATTTCGGCTCCTAACAGGGGAATGTAGCGATCCAGGGTGATTTCTTCGCTGCCCGGCTCCACGGTGGTCATTGTCTTTCTCCCGCGCGCACGATCCGGACCATCTGGTCGCGCGCGTCATCCAGCGTGTTGGTGTAAATGTCGATGCGGTTGATCCGCCGCGCCAGGTCCGCGCGGTCCATCACCGATTCCAGCCAATACGAGAAGTCGTTGGTCTTGAGCTGGAGCCGAAGCCGCGAGATCAGGAAGTGGTAATAGATCGAAGCACGGCTCAGCCGTTCGAGGCCTTCGCGGAACTCAGCCAGCGTGTGCGCCTCCAGCCCCAGCGGCGCGGTCACCTCGGCGCACTCGCAGAAATGAAACGGCTCGAAGCCGGAGATATCCGCCTCGCGGGGATGCTCTTCGCAGTATTCGGTCACGATGCGGCGTAGATCTCCGCGCAACTCCGCCAGAGACAGGTAGTCGCGGACGTCCACGCCGCCCAGGCGTTCGGCCAGTTGCGGGCGGTTCAGCCCGGTGAGCACCCACTGCGCGAGCTCGTTGGAGAAGCCCTCGGTCAGGAAATGGTGCCGCTCCAGGCTTTGAAACGTATGGAAAAAAATGGAAGCGTCGCTGGCCTGGTCCAGGCCGGCGCGAAGTTCGTTCAACGTGTTCGCCTTTTGATTGTTGATGCGGATGACATAGGACGCAGTTACGAATTGGAATCCGGGGACTGTCTCCATCGCGTTTCCTCCTCCAGTTTTTCGAGAAAGCGGGCCACCTCGGCCGGGTTTCGCAGGAAGTAGCGGGCTCGGGTTTGCCGAGCCGGTCCGACCCGCGCGGTCAGCCCCGGCGCCAGCGCGCCGAAGGCGGCTTCGTCGGTGCCGTCGTTGCCGATGTAAATGGGCAGCGCGCCGGCCAATCGCAGACGCCATTGCCGTCGCGCGGCGTGGCCTTTGCCGCGAATTTCCCGCGGCAGCACTTCCCAGACACGATCGCCGGGGACCACCCGCAACGCGCCCGCGAACTTTTCCACGACCTGATCGAGGATCTCGCGGGCATGCGTGACTTCCGGCGCTGCGGCGCGCCGGTGATGCACCGCGAAGGCCACGCCCTTGTCTTCGATCTGAATACCGGCACCGGCGCCGTTGAGTGAGATGCCGCCGTTGAGACGCGAGGCCAGTTCGCCTCGCGCGCCGGCGACGATCCGCATGACTCCCGGCGGGAAGGCCGAGTCGGGCGCCTCGCCGCCATGCACCCCGAGATATTCGACGCCCGGCACTCGCACCCGCGCGCGAAGATCGGCCAGCCGCCGTCCGCTGATGACGCAGACATGCACACCGGGATTTCCCGACAGGCGCATCAGTGCGACGCGGGCGACGCGATTCATGTCTACGGCGCGAGGGTCTTCCTCGAGAGGCGCAAGCGTCCCGTCGAAGTCCAGGAACAGCGCGATTGAATCCGCTTCGCGCACCCGCTCGGCCACGGCCCGCCAATCTTCTAACAGCGAACGCATATTCGCCCTATCGCTGTGGCGCAACACCGCTCCATGACTGTCGCGGCTCTGTAAGCGGCTGTGAACGCAAAATGCCCATTCTGAACCGCGACAGTCACGGAGCGGATTCGCCACTGTTCTAGCACAGGACACAGCCGGCAACCGCCTCGCTCCGCGCCGGACTCGCGTGCGGAGCCGACGGCGAATCCTCGACGCGCACGGCCGCCAGCTCCCCGATCAGGTTGCCGGCCCAGCGGTAGATGTTGTGTTCGCGAACGTAGGCGCGCATCCGGCTCATGCGCGCGTGGCGCTCCTCGGGAGACATCTCCAGCGCGCGGTGGATCGTCTCCGCCAGAGCCTCGGTATCGTACGGATTGACGTGCAGCGCGTCCACCAGCTCATGCGAGGCGCCGGCGAAGCGGCTGAGAATCAGCGCGCCTGTCTCGCCGGCCTGCGCGGCCACGAATTCCTTGGCCACCAGATTCATGCCGTCGTGCAGCGACGTCACCAGGCACACATCGGCGGTACGGTAGTACGGAAGAATTTCGCGATGGCTGTGATGCTGCGCCAAAAACACGATGGGCCGCCACTCCGGCGTCTGAAAGCGTTTGTTGATCCGCTCGACTTCGGTTTTGACTTCCTCCATCAGATCCTGGTAGCGGCGGATGTGGGTGCGGCTGGGAGCGCCCACCTGCACTAGAGTGAAATGGCCGCGGTACACGGGATACTTCTCGAAGAAGCGCTCCACGCCCAACAGCCGCTCCGGCAGGCCCTTGGTGTAATCCACGCGATCGACGCCGATCCCCAGCAGGGTCGCTCCAGCGCATCCGGCCCGGCGCAGCAGGGCGGAGCGCTCGAGATACGCGTCCCCCGGATTCACATCTTTGAGCGCCGGCTCTTCGTGATTCTTGCCGAAGGTCACGCTGATGGGAAACGGATGCACATAGGTGAGGTGCCCGCCGCGGTTCACCGCGAAATGCTCGCGGTCGATTCGCGACTCCAGCGCGCGGTCCACCGATTCCAGAAAATTGTTGCAGTGCGACTGAATGTGGAAGCCGATCAGGTCCGCGCCCAGCAGGCCGTCCAGCAGCTCGCGCTGCCAGGGGCAGATCCCGAAAGCCTCCGGATTGGGCCAGGGGATGTGCCAGAAGATGGCCACTCGGGCGTCCGGCCGCGCTTCCTTGATCATCCGTGGAACCAGGGCGAAGTGGTAATCCTGGACCAGCACGGCCGGATTCTTCTCGCCGGCGGCTTCCTCGATAAAGGCGTCGGCGAAGCGGCGATTGACCGCGTAGTAGGCTTCCCAATCCTGCTCGCGGAACACGGGACGGGTGTGCGCGATGTGGCACAAGGGCCACAAGCCTTCGTTGGAGAAGCCGAAGTAGAATCCCCGCTCTTCGTCCGGCGTTAGCCACACGCGGCGCAAAACATACTCGGGGTGATCGGGAGGGACCCGCAGACGATCGTGTCGGTCCACGGTTTCCGCGTCTGCGTTCCCGGTCCCCTGCGCGATCCAGGTTCCTTCGCAGGCGCGCAACACCGGCTCGAGCGCGGTCACGAGGCCGCTGGCGGGAACCAGGCATTCCACCGAGCCGTTACGCCGCACGTGCTCATACGGTTCGCGGTTGGAGATGGCAAACAGGCGGCTGCCGCCCAGCTTGCTTTCCACCGCGACGCGCAAACGCTCCGGGGTCCATAACGCTTCGGCGCGATAGCGCAGGCGCGCTTCTTCCTCCGCGGCCGCCCGCGCGACGGAGATGCTGGTGGCCAAACGCGCGGCCTCGCGCTTCAGCGGGCGGAACACGTCTTCCTCCGGCAGATCGGGAGCGCTGCCCGCGGCGGCGAGTCCCGTGCGCAAATCTCCCAGCCAGCGCGCCAGCCTTTCGATGGGTTGGCCCAAGCCCCAGCGCAGCACCAGCAGCGTCACCGGCACGATCAGCAGAGTTTGAATGGCCACGCTGGCCAAGGCGCGCCGCAAGGTATCGGCGCTCTGCGACTCGATGAAGGCGGCATCGTGGAACACGGCCAGCGCGCCCAGCATGCCTGCATCGCTGCCGCCTGTATCACCACGGAGGGGCAGCGCGAATACGTGCATGAGTCCGCCGGCGGCTTTGAAATACTCGCCGGACGCGACCCCTTGCCTGGCGGCGCGATCCACCACCTCAGGCAACTGGGGAAGCCGCGTGGCCAGATTCGCGGTGATCGCCAGGGGCCGGTCCTGCGGATCGTACATCGCCACGCCCGCCAGACGCTCATGATCTTTGAACCGGTCCGCCAGACGTTGCAAGTCGCGATAGGAGCGCGAGGCCACCAGCGGCGCGGCGGATTTTTCCAGGCTCTCGGCCAGCACGGCCGATTGACGGTCCAGGTCGCGCCGCAGACCGTGCATTTCATTTTGCGTCTGATACAAGGCGAACGCGAGGGACACTCCGCCCACAGCGAAGATCAGGCAAAGATTCAACCGGATAGTCAGTCGCACGCTTTACTCCTTAGGACGCCTTAGCACGTCATTAACCGTCGTTAATCTTCAACGGCTTCGGGCCTAGGTGGAACGCCTTATCCTGCAAGAATTTCCGAATGTCGCGTTTTTTGCTTGCCCGCGAATGCAGACCTGGCCCGCCGATTGGCCGGAGGTCGACGCACCCCGACGCGCCCTCTGGCGGAGGACATCGGAATGCGTTTCGACTACTGGGCCGAGTCCCCGGTGGCCGCCTTGGCGCCGGCTGGGAGCGCCGCGGTCTGAGTCGCTTGTTTCGGCAATAGCAGATAACCCGTCACGGAGTTCTTGGTCACATTGGTGAGCACCAGCTCACGCTTCTGTCCGTCCTGATAGCCGTAGAAGATCACGGGTTCCTGCACGCTTTGGTTGCGCAGCCAGAGGTAGCGGCGATCGCTCGCGACGAACATCCATCCGCTAACGCGGCGGTACTCGGTGTTGGTGTTGTCGATATACAGCGAGATGCCTTCGCCCAGATCGCGGGCATGATTCCTGGCTGCCTCGAACGGGATCTTCCGCACGGCGATCCGGTCGGAGACGGCATCAATGCTGCGCCGGTCGCGTTCCTGATCGCGCATCAGGGCAGCAAGCTGGTTGCCCTCGCTGGAGTGGCTTTCCTCCATCTGGCGGCGGACCTGCGACAGTTCTTCGGATTGCTGGAGAGCACGCTGTTCGGCCTGCTCTCGCACCTGCTTCAGGTCCTGCTTCAGGTCCTGCTTCATTTGGGCGATCTGGACCTGATCTTCCTGGCGCGAGGATTCGAGTCCCTGCACCCGCTCTTTTACGTTCGCGAGTTTTTCGGTCTCAGCCTGTCTTTCAGTCTGGATCTGCGCCTGAAGTTTGTGGTAGGCGTCCTCTGCCGATTGACTTGCCTGCTTGCTCACGGTTTCGATGTGGGCGCGCAGATTCCGGCTGAGATCGGTGACCTGGTCGCGTAGAGACGCCTGTTCCATGTGTTGCGCGCTGGAGGAATCGGCCGCTTTCGACTCCGCTTCCTTCAGGCGATCGCCGATCGAGTCCACCGTCTGCGTCAAGCCCGGTAGATTGTGGAGTGAAGCATCGTGGGTCTTCAGCATTGGGTATGCGTACCACACCAGACCCACGATGGCGGCGGCGAGAACGATACAAATCCCAGTAAGGAAATTGCCGCGCCGCTGCGCGGCGGCCCAGCGTTCGTCATCGCGTGCGGCGTCGTCGCGTCTCGAGTTGGTTTCGTTCATCATGAAAATACCTCCCGGCAAAAATCGATCCTGTTGCGAGAGGGCAATTCGCGCGCCAAACCGCGTAACCTGTTAGTACGTTGAAAAGAGCGCGGCGGGCCGCGAGGCCCTTACTTGAATGGGTCGGGAGGATCTTACTTGAGTTCGGAAGAAAGTTCATGATCTCCACGAATGACTTCCGCCGGCAGTGGCTGGATATCCAGGAAGACGCTGTGGCCGCTTTCCGCAAGGTCGGCGAAAGCGGCTGGTACATTCTGGGCGATGAGGTACGGGAGTTCGAAGCTTCGCTCGCGGCTTACTGGGGGGTCGCGCACGCCGCCGGTGTCGCCAGCGGCTTGGACGCCATCGAAATTTCGCTCAAGATTCTCGGTTGCCTGCCCGGCGACCCGGTGCTGACCACGCCACTTTCGGCGTTCGCCACCACGCTCGCTATCCTGAAGGTTGGCGGGGTGCCGGTATTCGCGGACACCGGCGAGTGCGGCCTGCTCGATTTGAACCGCTGCCGCGATCTGTTTTGGCGCCGCCCCCACATCCGTTTCTTCGTGCCCGTTCATCTGTACGGCCACGCTCTCGATGTCGCTGGATTGCGCGCGCTGCGCGAGGAGTTCGGCGTGCACATCGTCGAGGATTGCGCCCAATCCATCGGCGCCCGCTTTCGCGGCGAGGCCACCGGAACTGCCGGCCAGCTCGCCGCCACCAGTTTTTATCCCACCAAGAATCTGGGCGCGTTGGGCGACGGCGGCGCGATCCTCACCGCCCATCCCGAATATCGCGCGCAAGCCGCTGCGCTCCGCGATTACGGCCAGTCCGCCAAATACCGCCATGAAGCGATCGGCTACAACAGCCGCTTGGATGAGCTGCAAGCCGCTCTGCTCCGTCGCGTCATGCTGCCTCGCCTGAACGGATGGATCGAGCGCCGGGGCGCCATCGCCAGCCGCTACCTGGCTGGAATTTCCCACCCCGAGGTGCGCTTCCCCGGCGCGCCGGAAGGCTCCGAATCAAGCTGGCACCTGTTCCCCATCCTGGTCCCTCCCGACCAGAAGCCCGCCTTCATGGATTACCTCAAAGCCTCGGGCGTCCAGCCTGCCGAGCACTACCCGGTGATCATTCCCGACCAGCCTGTCATGGCCCACGCTGTTTTCGATTTCGCCGACGATTGCGCTACCGCCCGCCGCATCGCCGCGTCCGAAGTCAGCCTCCCGATTCACCCTTATCTGACTGATGAGGAGGTCGCGCGCGTGATCGAGGTGGTGAACGGGTGGCGCGCGGGCGCGCCGTGATCCAGGCGCAACCCCGCTTGCATTGCGGGCTTTCTTTTACTTCTTACCGGCGCGGTCCTTGCCAAGCTGATCCACGATCTTCACCGCCAGATTGTGCAATTCATCGGCGTCGTTGCTCTTCGGCTTGGCGTACATGCTCCACAGGACCACTCGCGACTGCCGGTCCACCAGGAACAGCGATCCCTTCCCACGCGAACCCGCCGCCGAGACGGGCTTGGCGAAATCGTCGGGAGATAGTTTGCTATCTGAAGACACCTTGCCATCCGACTTCTTTTTCTCGCCATACAGATCTTGCAGCCTCTGCTCGAAGCCTGCGCCGATCCGATCCGTGAAGACCGCATCCGCCTTCTGTGGGTCGGTGACCACTTGTATGACGCCGCCGCTGGCGAGCCGGATGGCCAGATACTGATCGAGCCCGCCGGACATGGGCATCAGATAGACCGATTTGACGCCGGAAAGATCGGCCGCCTCGATGGATAGGCTGGCGAGGGACAAGCAGGTAAGGGACAGGCCTGCCGCAAGGAAAACCGTCAGCAGTCTCATGACTCCATGATACACACGTTATGCTGGTCCTTCGGCCGAATGTACAAGGGTCAAAGAATCACCGTGATCATGCCTTGTCTTAACGAAGAACAGGCGATCGAGCTGCTGTTGCGGCAGATGCCGGGTTACGTGGACGAAACCATCGTGGTCGACAACGGCTCCACGGATCGCACCTCCGAGGTGGCGCGGAAATTGGGCGCCAAGGTAATTCGGGAGGACGTCCGGGGCTACGGGCGCGCCTACAAGACCGGGTTCGCATCGGCCACCGGAGACATCATCGTCACTCTGGACGGCGATCACAGTTATCCCTTGGATGCGATTTCCTATCTTCTGGAAGCGTTTCTGCACCTCAACGTGGATTTCCTGAACGCCTCGAGGCTGCCGCAGCGCGATCCCAAGGCGATGAGCTTCATCAACAAAGTGGGAGGCCTGATTCTATCGCTGGCGATGTCGCTATTGTATTTCCACTGGGTGCGCGATTCCCAGTCCGGCATGTGGGTGTTCCGCCGGTCGATTTTGGCTGGAATGAAACTCACCTCCGACGGCATGGCGTTTTCCGAAGAGATCAAGATCGAAGCCCTGAAAAGCAGCCGCGTGCGATTCGCTGAAATCTCCATCCAGTACACCTCACGGCTAGGCGAAAGCAAGCTGAATTTGTGGCGTGACGGCTTCTACAATCTCTGGTTTCTGATCAAGAAACGGTTTTCGTGAGATGCTGACGGCAGCGGTGATCCCTCATTGGAACCGGAGGGATCTACTTGCCAAACTGCTTGAGAATTTGAGGGCGCAGACGCGGCCGTTCGATGAAATCATCGTAGTGGACAACGGCTCGACCGACGGCTCGGCCGAGATGGCGGAGCAGGCAGGAGCAACGGTGCTGCGCTTGGGAAGCAATCTGGGCTTCGCGGCCGCTGTGAATCGCGGGATCGACGCCGCGAATCGGGGAACCGGCGCGGCGCATGCCGATTGGATCGCGATTCTCAACAACGATGTGATGCTTGAGCCGGCTTGGCTTGAGACGCTGATAGAGGCTGCCTCGCGGGATGGCGCATGGTTCGCCTGCGGCAAGGTGTTGCGCGCGGACGATCCCGCGATCGTCGATGCGACCTTCGATGAAGTATCGAGAGCCGCGTGCGCGTGGCGCTGCGGCTCCGGCCGGCCCGATTCGCCTGTCTGGAATCAGCCGCGGACGATTCATATGGCTCCCATGACCGCGGCATTATTCCAGACCCGTCTTTTTAAAGAGGCCGGGCCGCTGGACGAGGCGTTCGAATCGTATATGGAGGACGTGGATTTCGGCTTGCGCTGCGCTTTCCTGGGACGCGTTGGAATCTACGCGCCCGCAGCCATTGCGCGCCACATCGGAAGCGCGACACTGGGAGAGTGGAATAAAGACACGGTCCGGCGCATCGCTCGCAATCAGGTTTTGTTGGCCAAGAAGCACTTCCCTGGCATGTCAGTTTGGAGAATTGTGGCTGGTCAATTGCTTTGGGGAGTCGTGGCGTGCCGCCACGGGCGGGGGCTGTCATACCTTCGCGGCAAGCTTCAAGGTCTCTTCGAGAGGCCTGGAGGAAGAGTCAGCCTTGCTGCACTGACTACGGTTAACTCAGTACTGGAGGAAAGTGAGCGGCGCATCTTTGAACTACAGCGCGAGATTGGGTTCGACCGTTACTGGAGGGCCTACTTCTGGCTGTCGCGGCGGTAATTGTTACTCACAATTCGGCAGCAGTGATTGGCCGGTGTCTGGACGCTCTGGCTGAAATGGCTCCTTCGGCGACGGCCATCGTAATCGACAACGCCTCGAGCGACCGCACGCTTGAAGAAGTTCGCGCGCGCGGAGCAGTGCGGGTGATCGCCAATCGGGAGAACCGGGGCTTCGCCGCGGCGGTAATTCAAGGCGTGCAAGCTTGCTCCGCGGAAACCCTGCTGATGCTGAATCCGGACGCACGCATCCTCACTGCGCTCGACGACCTGATCGAGGCGACGCGCCGGTATGGGCTGGCTTCGGGTAGGCTGCTCGATAAGACGGGAAAACCGCAGAAGGGGTTTACGATCCGCCGCTTTCCGACAGCGCTGACGTTGTGGTTCGAATTGGCCGGATTGAACCGGCTATGGCCGTCGAATCCCGTCAACCGCCGCTATCGCTATCTCGATCGCGATCTCGATCAAGGGGGCCCCGTGGAGCAGCCCGCGGGCGCATTTCTCATGTTCCAAAGAGAGGTGTGGAAGCGGCTGGGCGGTCTGGACGAGGGGTTCTATCCCATTTGGTTCGAGGATGTAGACTTCTGCCGGCGAGCAACCGATGCGGGCTATCGCATCGAATACGTTCCGCAAGCCGAGGCGGAACATGGCGGGGGCCACTCCGTCCTTCAGATACCCCAGGGATGCCGAGCACAGTACTGGTGTGCTAGCCTCTTAAGATATGGAAGCAAGCACTTGGGATCTTCCAAATACCGTAGTGTTTGCCTGGCGGTCGCGCTCACATCCGTTCCCCGGGCGGTCGCAGGGATGATTCGGGAGCGCAGCATTTCCCCTATCTTCAGTTGTTTGAACATCGTTGGTTTCGCTGTACGACGTCTTGTGTCCCTCCGCAGGTCGGAAGAGGAACCGAGGCTGGCTTCATAAAAAACTCATACCATGGCCCTCAGAGATCTCGTTTCCGTTACAGTAGTCACCTACAACAGCGGCCGGTTCATCAAGCGCTGCCTGGAATCGGTTCTAGAACAAAAGTACGGGAACCTGGAGGTGGTGGTTATCGACAACGCGTCCACCGACGGCACGGTGGACATTCTGGAGCAATTCGCGGACCGCTGCCGGCTCTATTACAACGATGAGAACGTCGGGTTCGCCGCAGCCCAGAACCAGGCCATCGCACTGGCCCAAGGAGACTGGGTTCTCACGCTGAATCCGGATGTCCTGCTTCTGCCCAATTTCATTCAGGCGCTGGTCGAGGCGGGTCGGGTGGATCCCAAGGCCGGCTCGGTCTGCGGTAAACTGCTCACGATCCGCCCCAGCTTCGATCTGCCGGAAAAGCAAGTGGTGGATTCCACCGGGATCTACTTCACGCCCATGCTGCGGCACCTGGATCGCGGCAGCCAGGAAGTCGATAACGGCCATTATTTGAATTTCGAGTATGTGTTTGGAGCCACGGCGGCGGCGGCCCTGTACCGGCGGCAGATGATCGACGATATTTCGATCGACCACGAATTCTTCGATCCGGATTTCTTCGTGTATCGCGAGGACGCGGATGTGGCCTGGCGGGCGCAGTTGATGGGCTGGCGCTGCATCTACACCCCCCTGGCTCGCGGATATCACGTCCGCGCCGTGCTGCCGGGGAATCGCCGCGCGCTGCCGCCGGTCATCAATATGCATTCGGTGAAGAACCGATTCCTGATGCGCATCAAGAACATGACCCCGGACTTGTACCGGCGCAACTGGTGGTCGATCACATCGCGGGATTTGGTGGTGTTGGGCGCATGCGTGCTGCACGAGCACTCCTCGCTCAAGGCGTTTACGTACTTGCTGGGCAACTGCAAGCGGGTATGGAGCAAGCGCCGGGAGATCATGAAGCGCAGGCGCGCCAAGGACGATTACATCGCCAGTTGGTTCTCCTATGAACCGGTCAGCCGGCCGGCTCCCCGTCCCACCGCGCGAGCCTTGGCCAAGACCCGGGCGGCGCGCGGTTAGCCGCGGCGCTGGGTCGCTGCTCCGTGCGGATCGCTCTTCTCGGAACACGCGGCATTCCCGCGCGCTACGGCGGTTTTGAGACGTTCGCGGAAGAACTTTCCATCCGGCTGGCCGCGCGGGGACACGCGGTCATCGTGTATTGCCGGGAGCGGCACGCCGGTCCGGAATATCGCGGCGTGCGCCTGCTGTACCTTCCCACGCTTCGCCACAAATATCTGGACACGATTGTTCACACGGGCTTGTCCACGGCGCACTTGACGCTCTGGCGCTTCCTGGGACGCAAGCAGGATGCGGTGCTGTATTGCAACGCGGCCAATGCCGTTTTCACCTGGCTGCCACGCGTGGCGGGCATGCCGGTGGCGCTGAACGTGGACGGACTGGAACGGCATCGCCAGAAATGGAATCGCGCGGCGAAAGCGTGGTATAAGCTCTCCGAGTGGCTGGCCACGTGGATGCCCAACGTGGTGGTCACGGATGCCCGGCGCATCGCGGACTACTATCGGGAGCGCTATCGCCGCAGCTCAGAGATGATTCCCTACGGAGCGGAAACGGGAGCAATCGCGACGACTGCGGCGCTGGGCCCGCTGGGCCTGGAACCGCGCCAATACTTTCTCTACGTGAGCCGCATGGAACCGGAAAATAACGCGCTGTTGGTGCGGGAGGCGTTCGAGAAGGTGGACACGTCGATGAAGCTGGCTCTGGTGGGAGACGCGCCTTATGCGGCGGATTACATCCGGCGCGTGCGCGATACCGCCGATCCTCGCATCGTGATGCCGGGCGCCATTTACGGTGAGGGTTACGCGCAACTGGGTTCGCACTGCTTCGCCTATGTACACGCAACCGAGGTCGGCGGCACGCATCCGGCGCTGATCGAGGCCATGGGCCGCGGCGCTCTCACGCTGTACCTGGACACCCCCGAGAATGCCGAGGTCGCCGGCGGAGCCGCCCTGGCCTTCACGCACGCAAATCTGACCAGTGTGATGCAGCAGGCTCTGGACATGCCCGAAGCTGAGCGCGAGACCTGGCGCGCGCGGGCCATGGAAAGGGTCGGATCGCGCTACAGTTGGGAGGCGGTGACGGACACCTATGAAACACTCCTGACCAAGCTGGGACGTTTATCGGCAGGGGCTTCGTCATGAGGAGCTGGGTCGAGGTTTCTCTCGGAACCATCCGCGCCAACTACCGGGCGGTGCGCGAATTGATCCAGGGCGCCGCCGAGATCATGCCGGTGGTGAAGGCCGACGCGTACCGGCATGGAGCGGTGCAGGTGTCGCGCGCGCTGGAGGCCGAGGGCGCTCCGTGGCTGGCTGTGTCCAACGTCGAGGAAGGCGTGGCGCTGCGGCAGGCGGGGGTTCGAGCGCGCATTCTGGTGATGGCCGATTTCCTTCCTGGGGAGCGGGAAGCGCTGCGCGAGTTCAGCTTGACTCCAGTCATCCATTCGCTCAGCGATATTGCCCTCGCGGCCGGCCCCTACCATTTGAAGATTGACAGCGGCATGGGGCGGTTGGGCACGCGCGCCGCGCCGGAGGAGATCGCGCGGGTCGTCGCCGCCGCATCGGAAAAGCCGGAGGGGCTGATGACCCACTTCGCCTCGGCCGGCAACTACGCCAGTCCACAGACCCTGGAGCAGATCGATCGCTTCGAACGCGTGATCTGTGCGTTGCGCGAAGCCGGTCTTGGGCCGCGCTACATTCATTCCTCGGCGACCATTCCCGTCGCCTATGGCCGCCGGGAAGCCTGGGGCAATCTGGTGCGGCCCGGGCACGCCATCTACGGCTACGTTTCGCCGGCGCGCGGAGCGGCGCCGCCACCGGCTCTGGCGGTGAAACCGGCGTTGGCCTGGAAAGCCGCCGTGCTGGCGGTGAAGGATCTGGAAGCCGGCGCTCTGATCGGCTACGGAGGCATGCAGCGGGCCGAGAAGCCCATGCGCATCGCCGTGCTCGCCGTGGGCTATGCCGACGGCATCCCGCACCGCCTGTCCAACCGCGGCAGTGCGATCGTTAAGGGGAAGCTTGCGCCCATCGTTGGCGCGGTGTCCATGGATTTGACCACCATCGATGTGACCGCCTGCCCGCAGATTCAGGCCGGCGACGCTGTGACGCTGCTAGGCCGGGAGGGAGATGCCGCGATCGACGCGCAGCAGATCGCTAAGATCGCCGGGACGATCTCCTACAGCGTCTTGTGCGGGATCAGCGCACGGGTGAAGAGGGTTTTTGTGGAGTAAAAGGCAGGCGACAAAGACCGCCTGCCCCACTGGGCTCTACTGATGGAACCGGCCTTCGAGCACGCCCTTCGCTATGACATGGCCGTCCATGGCCTTCATGACGTCGGCGCGAGTGGCGTCGGGACCCAAGTCGAGCTTGGTATCCAAGGCGAACAATTCGAACGTGTAGTGATGATACGGACCGGGCGCCGGAGCGCCGGGACCCATAAAACCCACCGCGCCGCGCGTGTTCTTGATCTGGATGGCTCCGTCGGCCAGCTTCGCATCCGCGGACATGCCGGCCGCGAGCTCTTTCGCGTCCCCGGGGATGTTGAACATCATCCAGTGCGTGACGTCTTCCACTTTTTTCTGCGGCGCGCCGTCGGGATCGTGAAATAACAGCGCGAAAGTCACAACGCCCATGGGCACGTTGGTCCATTCCAGCTTGGGCGAGGCGGCAGCGGGACCTGCCTTCTGAGTGAACTTATCGGGGATGACGTCTCCGTCCACCAGATCGGGAGACGTCAGCGTGAGGCCGGGTCCTTTCGGAGCGCCGCGTCCGCCGCCGCCCTTGCCCTTATCTTGCGCGAGGAGCGCGCCGAAAGAGATCGCCAGAATAACCGCACCGCCTGCAATTGTCTTTTTCAGCATTGATGTTCTCCTTGAAATCGAATTACTGCGGCCGCTTGAAACGGCCCACCAGGACTGCCTTGCCGATGGCGTGGCCGGTCACGGCCATCATGACATCGGCGCGGGTCGCGTTGGGACCGAGGGTCAGCGTCGTATCCAGCGCGTAAAGCTCCAAGGTGTAGTGATGATACGGATTGATCGCCGCGTTGCCCGGACCCATGTAACCGACACTGCGAATGCCCTTGGCCTGGATGGTGCCGTCCGGCAGCTTGGCATCGGTCGGCAGGCCTCCCGCGAGTCCACGAGCCGTGCCTGGGATATTGAAGACCATCCAGTGCAGAACATCGTCGGGAGTCTTGTTCAGCGCGTTATCCGGATCGTGCATGATCAGCACGAAGCTCATGGTCCCCATAGGAACGTTGGTCCATTCCAGCTTCGGCGACGGCGCGGTTGGACCCGCCGCCTGGGTGAATTTGTCGGGGATGATGCCGCCGTCCTGGAAGTCCGGCGACGACAACGCCATTCCGGGAGTAGGAGGCTGTTTGGGGGCTCCGCCGCCTTTGCCTTTGTCCTGCGCCAGCGCGGCGCCGAGGCTCACAGCCAACAGGACAGCGCCTGAAGCGATCAGTTTCTTTTTCATGATGGAAATCTCCTCGTGTTATTCTATCGCGTAATTTTGAAGCAGGCAGGTCGAGGACCTGCCCCACTGCTACACGTCCAGATTCCGCACGTCGAGCGCGTTTTCCTCGATGAACTTGCGGCGGCTTTCAACGTCTTCGCCCATGAGCGTGGTGAAGATCTGGTCGCTCTGTACCAGATCCTCAAGATTAATCTTGAGCAGCGTACGGGTTTCCGCGTTCATGGTGGTCTCCCAAAGCTGCTCCGCGTTCATCTCACCGAGCCCCTTATAGCGCTGCACGTTGACTTCGCGCGTGCCTTCGCCCTTGACGTGGGCCAGCAGCTCGCGCCAGCTTGCCAGCGTTTCGCGGGAGCTTTCCTTTACCGCCACGAACGGCGGATGGTTGAGCTTCGCCGCCTGCCGGGCCATCGACCGCAGGCGCTTGTACTCGGGCTGCGCGGCCAGTTCCACGTTGATGGCGCGCTCGGCGTTGGTGGGATCCTTGAAGGTTACCATCCAGGCCGAATGCTCCTCTTCGTGCTTCAGCTCAGTTTCGATCTTCTGAGCCTTCAGCGCCTCATACACCGGGCGCACGTTGGCTTCCACGGTGAAATCCGCCTTGGTGTCGATGGCCAGCTCGGTTCTTGCCAGAATCTCCACCACGCGGGAATCGCGGAGGCGCCGCTCCAGCCGCCGCCAGGTGAGCTGGAAATCGTCGAGCTGCACCAGGAAATTGAGCAGCTCCTTCCCACCCAGCACGCTCTTGTCGGCCAGCTCCACTTTGAGATTTTCCGTGGCGCGGCGCAGAATCTCGCGCGTGAACTCTTTGTCGTCCTTGATGTACTTCTCGCTCTTGCCGCGCTTGATGCGGTACAGCGGCGGCTGCGCCACGAAAACATGCCCGCGCTTGATCAGCTCCTGCATGTGGCGGAAGAAGAAGGTCAAAAGCAAAGTGCGGATGTGCGAGCCGTCCACATCCGCGTCGGTCATGATGATGATCTTGCCGTAGCGCAGCCTGGCCGGGTCGAAGTCGTCCTTGCCGATGCCCGTGCCGATGGCCGTGATCATGGCGCGGATTTCTTCGTGCCCCAGCATCTTGTCGTAGCGCGCTTTTTCGACGTTCAGAATCTTACCGCGCAACGGAAGAATGGCTTGATAGCGGCGGTCGCGCCCGCCCTTGGCGGTGCCGCCGGCCGATTCGCCTTCCACCAGAAACAATTCGCAGCGGTCCGGATCGCGCTCCTGGCAATCCGCCAGCTTTCCCGGCAAACCGCCCGAATCGAGCGCGCCCTTGCGCCGGGTAAGGTCGCGAGCCTTCCTGGCCGCTTCCCGCGCCCGCGCCGCGTCGATCGCCTTGGAGACGATTTTGCGCATCACCGCGGGATTCTTATCGAAGTACTCGCCCAGCTTCTCGTTGATGAACTGGACCACGTAGCCTTGGATGTCGGAATTGAGCTTGCCCTTGGTCTGTCCTTCGAACTGCGGTTGCGGCAGCTTGACGCTGACCACCGCCGTGAGGCCTTCGCGAACGTCGTCGCCGCTTAAGTTCTCTTTGACGTCCTTGAACAGTCCCGCCGCCTGCGCGGCCGCGTTGATCGTGCGCGTCAAGGCGCTGCGGAAACCGGAGAGGTGCGAGCCGCCATCGACCGTGTTGATGTTATTGGCGAAGCTGAACACCGATTCACTGTAGGAATCGTTGTATTGCAGCGCCACTTCCATGGTCAGCGCGCCGCCGTTGGGGAGCTCGCGCTCGCCCTCGAAGACAATCGGTTTATCGTGCAGTACGTTCTTGCCCTTGTTCAGATGTTTGATGAATTCGGCGATGCCGCCGCTAAAGTGAAACTCTGTGGACCGGGGTGGCTCCTCGCGCTCGTCGACTAGTGTGATGGTCAGCCCCTTATTCAGAAATGCCAGCTCCCGAAGACGCGTCGCCAAGGTGTCGAAGTTGAACTTGGTGGCGTCCATGATGGTGACGTCCGGCTTGAATGTGATCTTGGTGCCGGTCTTCTTGCCGGCCTTGCCCGCTTTGGCCAAGGGCGACTTTGGAACGCCGCGCGCGTACTCCTGCTCCCAGGTGTAGCCCTCGCGCCAGATCTCCAGTAGCAGCGACTCCGAGAGCGCGTTCACGCAGCTCACGCCCACGCCATGCAGGCCGCCGGAGACCTTGTAGCTGTTCGAATCGAACTTACCGCCGGCGTGCAGCTTGGTCATCACCACTTCCGCGGCGGAGATTCCTTCTTCGGCGTGCAAATCGACTGGAATGCCGCGCCCGTTATCGATCACCGTCATGGAATCGTCTTCGTGGATGATGACGTTGATCTCGGTGCAGTAGCCGGCCAAGGCTTCATCGACCGAATTGTCCACGACCTCGTACACCAAGTGATGCAGACCGGTTTCCCCGGTCGATCCGATGTACATGGCCGGACGCAGGCGCACTGCCTCGAGGCCTTCAAGCACTTTGATGCTGGTGGAATCGTACGTAGTAGAAGACATGATTGGTTAAAAGCCGGACCCGTTCAAATCCTCATCGGCATAATCACGTAGCGGTAGTTGTCGGGCTTGTCGCCGCCGGGCCGCAACTCACCGGCGCTGTGCGCGTCCTTGAACAGGAAGCTTACCTGCTCGGTGGACACCGCTCGCAGGAAATCCATCATGTACTCCGCGTTGAATCCGATCTCCGTTGCGGGCCCATCGTACTCCGCTGGAATACTCTCTTCGCTCTCGCCGGTTTCGGAAACCGAGGAATGGATCTTGATCTCGCCCGCGGCAGCGCTGAGCCGGATGGCTCTGGACCGTTCGTCGGAGAACTGAGCTACGCGTTCAATTGCGCCGCGTAGTTCCTCACGGTTCAGCGACACGGACAGAGGCTGGTCCTTCGGAAGCACGCGCTCGTAATCCGGAAAGTTGCCGGTGAGCTTGCGGCTGAGCAGAAGCCTCTCGCCAACCTCGAAGAAAAGATGGTTCTCATCGCCGGAGAAGCGAACCACAGCGTCGGCATTCGCATCACCCGCCAGTTTCTGAAGTTCGAGCATGGCCTTGCGCGGGAGCAAAGCCCTATACGCACCCGTGATGCCGGGTAACTCCGCCGAACTCTCGATCATCGCCAAGCGGTGTCCATCGGTGGCGACCATAATCAAGCCGCCCTTCTTCAGCACCAGCAGAGCTCCGTTCAACGTAAAACGCGACTCCTCGCTTGAAATCGCGAATACCGTCTTGCCGATCATCGAAGCCAGGACACCCAATGGAATTTCCGCCAGGATGGCGGGCATCTTCGGAAGCTCCGGAAAACTCTCTCTCGACATCCCCGCTATGCGGGTTTTTGAACGCCCCGAAGTCAGATTGGCCCAGTGATTCTCCTGAATCTTGACCTGGACATCGCCATCGGGTAGGAGCCTCACATAGTCGAGCAACCGGCGGGCCGGGACTGTTCCCGAGCCGCTTTTCTTAACTCGGGCCGGACATGAACACCGGATTCCCAACTCCAAGTCGGTTGCGGTAAGCACGATCCGGTTTCCATCGGCTTCCAACAAAACATTGGAAAGTATCGGAATCGTCGTCTTCTTCTCCACCACACCTTGCGAGAGGTTGAGCTCGCGGACCAGATCTGCCCTGCTGACGGTAAATTCCATGAACGATTCCCTCGTGCGCGCAATTCTCTTCTAATACGTCAAATCTTAGAGATACTAGAGAAGAGTAGAATTCATAGGGGCTGTTGAAACGTTGATTTCTTTCTAAATTATAGCAAGTCCGAGGGGTTACTGTCATCACTGACTGTGGATCTGGAGCGCTCGAAATGAGGATGCTTTGAGGTTCTATCGATCCATTCACAAGCGTTCACAGGGTTCCTCGGCGGCGCAATGTGCAAAACCTATGTAACCTCAATGGATTGAATCCGATACCTTGTGGATCAACCTGTTGAGATCGGGGTCCTTCTGGCGCAGCTTGTCGATTTTATGGACTGAGTGCAGCACTGTCGTGTGGTGTTTGCCGCCGAACATACGGCCGATCTCAGGCAAAGAGGATTGGGTGAGCTCTTTGATCAGATACATGGCGATCTGCCGTGGATAGGCGATCAGCCGTGCATTGGACTTCTGTTTGAGTTGGCCTGGTTGTAATTGGAATTGCTCGGCCACAGCGCGCAGTACCGACTCCATGGTGATCCTTCGCTCCGTTCCGGGGATGAGGTATTTGAGAACTTGCTGCGCCATGCCGAGTGTGATGGGGGAGCCGGTCACGGAGGAGTAGGCAATGAGCTTGATCAACGCGCCTTCAAGTTCACGCACGTTGGATTTTGTTTTTGTCGCAATGTGAATGCGAACATCTTCCGGAAGGGCGACGCCTTCCATCTCCGCCTTTTTGTCCAGAATCGCCATCTTGGTCTCGAGATCGGGCGGCTGAACGTCCACCATGAGTCCCCATTCGAACCGGGATCGCAGCCGCTCCACCAAGCCCGGTGTAGCTTTCGGAGTCGTGTCGCTGGAGATCACAATTTGCTTCTGATGATCGAAGAGCTCGTTGAAAGTGTGGAAGAACTCTTCCTGCATGCGTTCCTTGCCGCCGAGAATCTGAATATCGTCGACCAGCAATACATCCGCCGACCGGTAGTGGCGGTGAAAGGAGGGCATCCGGTTCGCGCGCAGACAAGCCACCATCTCGTTCATGAACCGCTCACTGGAGGTGTACACCACCCGCATGTTAGGATAGTCGTCCAGCAAGGAGCGTCCGATGGCGTGCATCAGGTGGGTTTTCCCCATACCCACGCCGCCGTATATGAACAGCGGATTGTAGCTTCGCGACGGGTACGACGCCACGGCTCGAGCCGCCGCGTGGGCAAACTGGTTGCACGAGCCGACCACGAAGTTATCGAACCTGAATCGCGGATTCAATTGTCCGGCTACGGAAGCAAACACCGGCTCACCCGACGAGTTTTCCGCGACGGCAACGCGGCCCGTCCCGGCCACGTAGACGATGTCGCGGATCTCCAGCTTCAGGTCGCGAATGCTATTGCGGACTTCCTCGCCGTATTCCTGCTCCAGGAAATCCTTCGTGACCTGATCCGGAACCAGAATGCGCAACAATCCGTTGTCCTGACTTTCCAGTTCTGTGCGTGACAGCCAGTTCTGGTACGCCTGAGGCGTAATCTTAGCAGCCAGGCTGGCCTTGATCTGTTCCCACAGGTTCAAAGACTTCACCACTGCCTGCTCAACCGCTGCGATAGCTCCCATGCCACTCTCCACTTGCCTGTTCCCCCAGTACTGTCACCAAAATCCAAACGGCCAAAAGATCCCCACATATTTTCCACAGCTTGTGGAAAACATCCACACGACCTCTTGTTCGGGGGAATCTTTCGGTTTGTTCTACAAGCGCCGGACTACCGTCAAATTGCCTCTACCCCGGAGTAATAGTCCTATGCGCTTGTTGGTACGCGGAGATCAGGATACCATAAAACCCTCCAAGCGGAAGAGGAATCTTCCATTTTTTGAATCCTTAAGATTCAACAGTTTGCGAACGCAACGTGGCTGTTTCACGAGCAGTAAAACATTTGGGTTAAAGCGCGTTTGCCTGGTTTTCCGCTCCAAATTCCTACTTGAATTGACATTCGGAACACACCGGGGGAGAATGGTTGAGACTTTCCCGGCGCGGGAGTAACTCAGCTGGTAGAGTGCGACCTTGCCAAGGTCGATGTCGCCGGTTCGAATCCGGTCTCCCGCTCCAAAACCACCCCTCCAGTTCGTCCAAACCGCACAATCTAGTCCCAGGAGCGGACAGTTTCGCTCCCGATCCCCGACCGGTAAGGTTTCCCCTAACCTAATGAAAAATTGGGCTATGATTGAAGCAGCCGCGAGATGGCAGCCGATGTGCCCTATTCTCAACGCGGTCAATCGGCCGGAAGGACACCAATGGACATCAAGCGCGAAGGCGTTGCCAGACAGAAACGAATCAAGTATGGGATTTACTCCGTGCTGATGCTGGCGGCGCTGGGATCGGCCACATATTATCTTTCCAAGCTCAAACCAGCGGCTCCCTCGGTCGAATGGGCTACGATCTGGCCCGGCACGGTGAAACGCGGGTCCATGATTGTCGACGTCAAAGGCTCAGGCGTCCTGGTCCCAGAGGACATCGTGTGGATTCCGGCCGCTTTCGATAGCCAAGTGAGCAAGATCATGGTCAGCTCCGGCGATAAGGTGAAACCGGACACGGTTTTGATGGTATTAACGAATCCGGATATGGAACTGGCGGCAAACGATCTCGAATGGCAGATCCGCAAGGCTGACGCCAGCCTCACCGACACGCGGGTGCAACTGGAAAGCAAACATTTGGATCAGCAGGACGTCGTTGCAGGAGTGGAAAGCGATCTCAAGCAGGCCCAGCTCAACAAAGACACCGACGAGCAACTTCTTAAGATGAACCTGAAGAGCGAGTTGGAAGTTAAGCTCAGCGTGGCTAAATTTGAGAATCTTCAGCAGAAGGCCGAGATCGAGAAGAAGCGGCTGGACATTATGACCGAGTCCACCAATGCCCAACTGGATTCCCAAAGGGTCCAGATTGAACAGCTTAAGGCCCAGCAACTGCTTAAAAAGCAACAGTTTGCAGAGTTGACAATTCGTGCCGGAACGGAAGGCGTTCTACAGGAAATGACCTTGCAAGTGGGCCAGCGCGTGCATCCTGGGGACGTTCTGGCGAAGGTCGCGCAGCCCTGGAAGCTCAAAGCCGAGGTAAAGATCGCTGAGACGCAGGCCAAAGATGTCGCCATAGGGCAGGCGGCGCAGATCGATACACGGAACGGAATCATCCCAGGACACGTTATTCGAATAGATCCGAACGTGGACAATGGAACGCGAAAGATCGACTGCAAACTGGACGGGCCGCTGCCTCCCGGAGCAGTTCCGGACCTGAGCGTGGATGGAACCGTGGAAATCGCAAGACTGACCGATGTGGTCTACGTGGACCGGCCCGTCTTCGGCCAGCCCAACAGCCAGGTGAGCCTTTTCAAGATCGACGAGGACACCAAGGGCGCATCGCGCGTGACTGTGAAGTTTGGGAAAACCTCGGTGAACTCCATCGAGGTGCTGGAAGGTTTGAAAGTAGGGGATCAGGTAATTCTCTCGGACATGTCCGAGCACGATCAGAGCCAGCGACTCCGTTTGACCAGATAAAAAAGAGGAAGATTCCATGCCCGAATCCTTGATTCACCTGGATGCCGTGACGAAAGTATTTGTTACCGACGAAGTGGAGACTCACGCTTTGTCGGGGATCCATCTGGACATCCTGAAAGGCGAGTACATTTCCATTGCCGGGCCGTCAGGTTGCGGGAAATCCACGCTGCTGGCCATCCTGGGGCTTCTCGATTCGCCTTCCGACGGAAGCTATACCCTCAACAGCCAGCCGGTGCAGGGTCTGAAAATGGCCGACCGGGCCCGCATCCGAAATCGCGAGATCGGCTTCATCTTCCAGGCCTTCAATCTCATCGGGGATCTCACCGTGTACGAGAACGTGGAGCTCCCTTTGACGTATCGCGGCATGCCCTCGGCTGAACGCAAGAAACGCGTCCATGAAGCGCTGGAGCGCGTGGGCATGAGCCATCGCGTGAAACACTATCCTTCGCAGCTCTCAGGAGGCCAGCAGCAACGCGTGGCCGTGGCCCGAGCCTTGGGCGGGGACCCATCCATTCTTCTCGCCGACGAGCCTACGGGAAACCTCGATTCCGGCAACGGAGAGCAAGTGATGGATCTGCTGCGCGAGCTGCACCGGTCCGGCTCCACGATTTGCATCGTGACCCACGATCCCCGCTATGCCCGTTACGCGGATCGCTCCATCCACTTGTTCGACGGACGAGTGGTGGAAGAAACCGCCGAAACCGCCTGACTTTTCCGCCGGTACCTGTGTAACTCTGGTACCGAAAATGCCCGGCTCCGTGCAGGGGCTTGCGCCATCCTCCGATAAGAAGTACAAGAGGATTTTTTTGTGAGCGCAGCGGCCGACCCGATACAGACGATCAGCGCCCCCCTTGGCGCACTCGCGAAAGTGCTTGGTGAACAAGGGCTAGAGCGTGAAGGCGAGCGGCCGCTACAGGCATCCGCGCCGCCCCGCGGCGACATCACCGACGCGATTACTCCGCCTGTTCCGGAAACCATCGAAGAAACCGGCATCCCGGTGTCCATCATCGAGCACTTGATCCTCAAATACCTGTATTTTCGCGGAGAAATGCTGGGCCGCGAGATCGCGGCCACGCTCGGGCTGAAGTTCAGCTTGATCGACGAACTGCTGGAGACGTTGAAGCGCCAGCATTACGTGGGCGTGAAGAAGTCGCTGGGGATGGGAAACAGCTCGGGCGTCTTCGTTCTGACCGAATCCGGCCGCAGCCTTACGCGGGAGTATCTGGAAAACAATCTGTACGCCGGCCCGGCGCCGGTGCCGCTGTACCAATACACGGAGGTAGTCCGGCGTCAAAAGTTGCGCGACAACTGGCTCAATCCCGGCTTGCTGAAGGAGGCCTTCCGCCACCTGGTGGTTGAAGCGGATATCCTGGCCCAGATCGGACCGGCGGTAAACGCCAGCAAATCCTTTCTGATTTACGGCCAGCCGGGCAACGGGAAGACCGCCTTGGCCGAGTCTCTCTTCCGCGTGGATACGGACCCCGTCTACATGCCTTACGCGATCGAGTGCCAGGGCAATATCGTCCAGCTTTACGATCCCATCTATCACCAGAAAATTGAAGACCAGGAGATGGAATTTTCGGCGGCCATCTCGCTTCAGCTTCCTTACGACGGGCGCTGGTTCAAGTGCCGCCGCCCGTTCATCATCACCGGCGGCGAGCTGACGCTGGACATGCTCGACCTGAGCTACAACACGGTCTCCAAGGTGTACGATGCGCCGTTCCAGCTCAAGGCCAACAATGGCATCTATCTGCTGGACGACTTCGGACGCCAGAAATGCTCACCCGCGGAGATCCTCAACCGCTGGATCGTGCCCATGGAGCGTCACACCGACTATCTGAGCTTCCAGGCCGGCGGTAAAATGACCGTTCCGTTCGAGGCGTTCATCATCTTCTCCACCAACCTGCGTCCGGATCAGTTGGGCGATGAGGCGTTTCTACGCCGCATCCAGTACAAGATGTTCCTGCGCAACCCGCGCAAGCCGGAGTTTGTCGAGATCTTCCAGCGCTTCGCGGCCTCGCGCGAGCTGGAATGCACGCCTGGCTTGACGGAGGCGTTCGTCGAAAAGCACTACGTCCAGGGCGAAAAGCACTTCCGGCGCTGTCATCCGCGCGACGTCATCAGCCACGCCATCGACATCATTCACTTCGAAAGCCTGCCCATGAAGCTCAACGAAGACGTCCTGGACCGCGCGTTTAACAGTTGCTTTGTCGAGACCGTCGACGTCAACGGGTAAGGCGTGAGCAACTAAGCCAACCTGCTTCCGGCAATACTTTCTCGCGATGGGTCCTTCTATTATGGAAGAGACCCAACGGAGTGCTCACCGCCAAATCAACCCCGAAACTTACCTCCAACCAGGTGCGCGGATTCTGGGCCGCCTGGGGAGGCTGGGCGCTGGACGGCATGGATTCCTTCATCTATGCGCTGGTGCTCCAGCCCGCGCTACGCGAGTTGCTGCCGCGCTCCGGACTCCCTTCCGATGTCGGAACCGTCGGCTACTATAACGGCCTGCTGCTGGCCCTGTTCTTGGTCGGCTGGGGGCTCTCCATGCTGTGGGGCCCGATCGGCGACCGCTTCGGCCGCGTGCGCACGCTGATCTTCACCATTCTGTGCTACTCCGTATTCACCTTCGCCGGCGCGCTCGCGGCGAGCATATGGCAGCTCGCGATCTTTCGATTGCTGGCTGGCATAGGTATTGGCGGGGAATGGACGCTCGGTGGAACTTTCGTCGCCGAGGAATGGCCGGAGCAGCGCCGCAAGATGGGCGCGGGCTACATGCAGACCGGCTACTATGTCGGGATTCTGATCGCCGCCCTGCTCAACGCCACGGTCGGGGCAGCCTACGGCTGGCGAGCCATGTTCGCCATCGGAGGACTGCCCGCGTTTCTGGTGGTGCTGATTCAATTCGGCGTACACGAACCGGCCCGCTGGAAGCCGCCTGAGTCGGCGCGGCGCGCCATGGCCATGCTGTTTTCGCCGCGCTACCGGCGCAGGACGTTGCTTAACGCCCTTTATCTCTTTGTCTCGATCAGCGGATTGTGGGCCGGCTCGGCCTACGTTCCCTCCGCCGTCGCTTTTCTTGGCGCCAAACAAGGCCTCATCGCGATCGAAATCACGCGCCTGTCTTCGTACGCCACCATCCTTCTCTCCGTGGCCACGATTTTCGGATGCCTCGCGTTGCCGCCGCTGGCGGAGCGATACGGACGGCGCTGGACCCTCGCCGTCTACTTCTTCCTGATGTTCGTTTCCATCGCGCTGGGCTTCGGCTACGCGTATTATTTGCAAAACCGCGCGCTGGAGTGGTTCTTGGCGAGCCTGATGGTTCTCGGCTTCGGCGGCGCGAACTTCACCATGTACTCGCTCTGGATTCCGGAGCAATATCCCACCGAATGCCGCGCCAGCGCCTTCGGCTTCGCCACCTCCGTGGGCCGCTTCCTCGCCGCCGGAATCACGTTTCTCGAAGGCTGGATGGTGGATCGCATGCACACCATCGGCATCCCCGTCGCGCTGACATCGCTGTTCTTCCTGGCGGGCATCTTCCTGTTACCTTGGGGAATGGAAACCAAGGGACAGGAGCTCCCGGATTGAATCTCCGTCAACTGTTCGATCTGTCGCTGGTCAACCGGCGCAATGAAGTTGCGTTGGAATGGGCCGGCGCGGAGTACACTTTCGGCGACATCGACGTCCGCAGCAACCGCGTGGCGAACGCGCTCCGAGCCGGCGGGCTCGCGCAAGGCGACCGAGTCGCCGTCTATCTCGCCAATCGCATTGAGCTGATCGATATCTACTTGGCCTGCGTCAAGCTGGGCCTGATTTTCGTTCCCATCAACATTCTCTATCGCGAACGCGAGATGTCGCATATCCTGAGCGACGCGGAGCCGAAGCGCCTTATCACTGAGGCCGATCTGCAAGTACTGGCCGAGGAAGCGGCCCGGCAACCAAAAGCGCTGGAAGGGCGGGCGTTGGAAGGCGACGCTCCGGCCGCGCTGGTCTACACTTCGGGCACCACAGGAACCAGCAAAGGCGCGATTCTCACCCACAATAATTTCGCCGCCAACGCCGTGAACCTGACCGGCTGCTGGCAGATCACCGATCGCGACCGCTTCCTGCTGGCCCTGCCGTTATTTCACGTACACGCGCTGGGCAACGGGCTGCACTGCTGGCTGACTTCCGGGTGCCGCATGCGGCTTCTGGAAAGATTCGATCAGCGCACCGCCGCCGCTGCGTTTCTGGACTTCCAACCCACGCTGTTCTTCGGTGTGCCGACGATGTACGTGCGCCTGCTCGAAACGCCCTCCGATGCCGCGCGCGAAATCGGCAAGCGAATGCGGCTGTTTGTGTCCGGCTCCGCGCCGCTTCCGGCGCAGGTGCTGGAAGAGTTCCGCGAAAAATTCGGCCACACCATTCTCGAACGTTACGGCATGACCGAAACGCTGATGAACATCTCGAATCCCTACGCGGGGGAGCGGCGTCCGGGCAGCGTCGGCTTTCCCTTGCCGGGTGTTTCGGTCCGGATCCACCATACTGACGATCCGGAAACCGGCGAGCTGCATCTCAAGGGCCCCAACGTCTTCGCCGGCTACTGGAAGCGCGAAGACGCGACGCGCGAGGCGTTCACAGACGGCTGGTTCAAGACCGGCGACATCGCGACGCGCTCCGCCGACGGCTACTACACTCTGTGCGGACGCCGCAGCGACCTGATCATCTCCGGAGGGTTCAATATTTACCCGCGCGAGATCGAGGAGTTCCTGGGGGAGCAGCCCGAGATCGCCGAAGCGGCGGTGGTGGGCGAAGCCGACCGCGCGCGCGGCGAGATTCCGGTGGCATATATCGTGCTGCGGGAAGCCTGCGATCATGGGCTGCTCGAAGCCCGGTGCCGCGAAAAGCTGGCCTCGTTCAAGGTCCCGCGCCGGTTCGAGGTGGTCGAAAAGCTGCCGCGCAACGCGCTGGGGAAAGTGCAGAAACATCTCTTGTGCCGCGCGTCTTGATGGTGGCCTCCGAGGCCGCTCCGTTCGCCAAGACCGGCGGCTTGGCCGATGTGCTGGGTTCCCTGCCGGCGGCGCTGGCGCGCCTGGGCGATGAAGTGGCCGTCCTGTTGCCGATGTATCGTGGCATTCCGCTTTCATCCGCCGGCCCGATCTTGACGCTGCCCGTTCAGGTCGGCCCGCATGGCTATACTGTCGCGATTCATGAAGTGGTCCGTCACAATGTGCTCTATCTGTTCGCCGATTGCCCGCGGCTCTACGATCGCGCCGGGATCTACGGAACGGCCGCTGGCGATTACCCCGACAACCACATTCGGTTCGCCGTCCTATGCCAGGCCGCGCTGGGTGTGGCCCGCTCCGTTTTCCGGCCGGATGTTTTTCACGCGCACGATTGGCAGGCTGGCTTGCTGCCGGTCTATCTGCGCGAAAGCCTCACGCTCGATCCCACGTTTTTCGGCGTTCGCTGCGTTTTCACCATCCACAACCTGGGCTACCAGGGAAGCTTTCCGGCCACCGCGATTGCCGACCTCGGTCTCGATCGCAGGCTCTTTCATCCGGAGGGATTGGAATTCTTCAGCCGCCTTAATTTCCTGAAGGCCGGCATAGTCTGGGCGGACGCGGTCAACGCCGTCAGCCCGACCTATGCCCGCGAAATCCAGACTCACGAATTCGGGTTCGGCATGGATGGGCTCTTGCGCTCGCACGCATCCAAGCTGACCGGCATCCTCAACGGGGTGGATTACGAGGAGTGGAATCCCGAGACCGACCGGCATTTGCCCGTCCACTACTCGGCCCGCGATTTATCGGGCAAGCGCGCCTGCAAGCTGGCATTGCTTCAGGAGATGGGCTTGCCGGCCGAAGCACGCTGGCCCCTGATCGGGATCGTCTCCCGCTTCGCGCACCAAAAAGGGATGGATCTGGTAGCGAAAATCGCTCCGTTCGCAGAAGCCGCTCTGGTCGTGCTCGGTTCCGGAGAAGCGCCGCTCGAGAACGCCTTCAGTTTGCTCGCCGCCAGCTTTCCCGATCGGATCGCCGTGCGCCTCGGCTACGACGAAGGTTTGGCCCATCGCATCGAAGCCGGCTCGGACATATTTCTCATGCCCAGCCGTTACGAGCCTTGCGGCTTGAATCAGATTTATAGCCTGCGCTACGGGACAGTTCCCGTCGTGCGCGCTACCGGAGGTCTGGAAGACACCGTGGACGATCTGACCGGCTTCAAATTCCGCGACGATCTGGCGGGCGCCGTGGAGGCCGCGCTCAAGGAGTTCCAGGATCGCGAAACGTGGGCCTCGCGAATGCGCCGCGGCATGGCCCGGGACTTCTCCTGGGACGCCTCGGCGGTCGAGTATCAAAGGCTGTATTCGAAAGCGCCGGTGCGTCGAGTTGCATCCGGTGGTCCACTTTTCGCATCATAGTAAGCGGAGTAATTAACAAGACTTATGGCCATCACCTCTACAACGACAACCGGCGCCAGCGGTGGGAACACCCTTACTTTTACAGACGCTGCGTTCGATCAGGACGTCCTGAACGCGGCAGTCCCCGTTCTGGTGGATTTTTGGGCGCCCTGGTGCGGCCCTTGCCGGGCCATGTCCCCCACGGTGGACGCGGTTGCGTCGGAATACGCCGGCAAGATCAAGGTCGGCAAGCTGAATACCGACGACAACTCCGCCACGGCCATGCGCTATCAGGTTCGCGGCATCCCCACCCTGCTTCTTTTCAAGGGCGGCAAGGTGGTGGAGCAGCGCGTCGGCGCGATGTCCAAGCCCGATCTGGTGAAGATGATCGCTCCGCACGTGCCCGTGACGGCCGCATAATTCAGCGCACGCTATGTCCGCGCGCCGGTCGCATCACCGCTGAGCCCCTTGACCACTGAAGTAAGATAGTACCCATATCTTATGTGGTCCCAATCGTACCTTCCGCTGGGCGGCCTGGTGCCTTCCGCCCTGTTGGCCGCGGTGCCGGTGGTTCTGATGCTGTACCTTCTGGGCGTGGCTCGCAAGCCCGCGTGGGTGGCGGGATTGTCCGGCTGCGCGGTCGCTTTCGTCATAGCCCTGGCCGCATATCGCATGCCGGTGAATCTGGCCGTGAATTCCGCGATCTACGGCGCGGCCTACGGATTGCTGCCCATCGCTTGGATCGTATTCACCGCGCTGTTGCTCTACAGGCTCGCGGTTGAGACCGGAAAGTTCGAAATCATCAAGGACTCCATCGGGCACCTGACCAGCGATACTTACATGCAGGCGCTGGTGATCGCGTTCGCATTCGGCGCGTTCATCGAAGGAGCTTCCGGATTCGGCAGCCCGGTAGCGGTTGCCTCCGCGATGCTTGTCGGACTGGGCATGGCTCCGTTTGAAGCCGCCACCATCTGTCTTCTGGCGAATACGGCGCCCGTCGCTTTCGGCGCTATCGGAACGCCCATTGTAGCCTTGCAGAGCGTCACGAGTCTGCCCCTCGGCGACCTTTCCGCCGACGTGGGCCGCCTTTGCGCGCCGCTGGCGCTGATCGTCCCGCCGTACGTTATCGCGGTGATGGGCGGGAGAAAAGGATTGAAACGAGCGGGCCTGGCCGCGCTGGTCTGCGGAGCCGTCTTCGCGATCACGCAATTTCTGGTTTCGAGTTTCGTCGGTCCTTATCTCACGGCCATCCTGAGCTCGCTCTCGGCCATCGGTGCGATGGTGGTGATCTGCGTTATCCGCCGGAAACCCGGCGATCACACCACCCAGGCGCGTCATTCAGCCGGCGCGATGCTGCTCGCCTGGTCGCCCTACATTTTCCTGGTGATCTTTGTGCTCCTGCTGAACGGCGATCAGATCGTGTTGCCGAAACCTTTCGACGTTCTGTGGCCCACGGCGAAACTGGCCGCGCTGAAAGCGTTCCTGAATCACGCCACGTGGGTGTTCGGATGGCCGGGTTTGCACAACGTCGTCCAGAAGATGCCGCCCGTGGTAAAGGCACAGTCGCCGTATGCGGCCATGTATACCTTTAACCCTCTCACCACCAGCGGCACCGCGGCCCTATACGCCGTGTTCGCCTCCGCCCTCGTTCTGCGCGTTTCACCGCGCAAGCTGGCGCGGTGCGTCTGGCTCACGATGAAGCAGCTCGCCATGCCGACCCTCACGATCGCCACCGTCCTGGCGCTGGCCTACCTGATGAACTACTCGGGCGCCACCGCGACGCTAGGCTTGACGTTCGCCGCCAGCGGCCGATTCTTTCCGTTTTTCAGCGCGATGCTCGGCTGGATCGGCGTTTTCTTGACCGGGAGCGATACCTCGGCCAATGCGCTGTTCGGAAACCTGCAAGTGGTAACGGCCAATACGCTGGGGTTGAATCCGGCGCTGATGGCATCCGCTAACTCGGCCGGAGGCGTGATGGGCAAGATGATTAGCCTTCAAAGCATCGCCGTCGCCGGCGCGGCCACCGGCCTGAGCCGCCCGCAAGAGGCACAACTCATGCGCTTCACCCTCAAGCACAGCATCTTTCTGGCGTCGATGACCGGATTGGTCACGCTGTTCTACGCCTATGTGATGCCGGGGTGGGTGAGATAACGCCGATTCTGAACCGCGACCGTGAGGGAGCGGTTGACAGCGCCGCGGGTTGCAATGTAGAAGATTGATCGTCAGTCGATCGCCGGCGTAGTGCCTGCTCGATGGGTCCAACCTTGCAATAGACGTTTGCAACCTTCAGAGTGTGTGTCTACCGACGATCCGGCACCTTGCAAAACTTACCCTTTCTGAAACAGGAAATAAACTCAGGGGCGCGGGGGGAGGCCGTATTTGCGCCGCTCGTTGTTGTTGTGCCATCGGTACAGGCTATAAAAGGCCAACAAGGCTGCCGCGAACACGAACACGAGAAGAGGGATCAGATACGAGTCAGGAACCTTACCGTTACCAACAAACCCGGTTAGTAACACCGCGCAGAAGGCACCGATAAAAGCATGAAAGCCTGACTCTAACCTTGTCTCTGCTCCCGGTCCCCGTCCCGACGCTGTGTGCGCAACGCGGGTTGGTGAGGACCGCGACCGATTCTCTTCTCCCTTCTCTTCTCCCCACGATCCCCAGCGCACTTTGCAATGTGGGCAGTATTGCCCAACCCACGACAGATTACTAACGCTCCACCCACAGTTCCCGCAGCGCTTTGGTGCCAATTCCCGTTCGATGTCGCGTAAACCTGAAGACACAGATCCTCCCTCCCTCAATAACACATGGCAAGCTTTTATCGCTAGAACTTCATAGCCTCTCGCATTGGCTTCAGTTCAAGCTCGTCAGCCTCCCCGCGTGCCTTCCTGGATAACAACCAGCCCCCGAAGATAATAGCCAGGCCGACCACGATGGCCACGATCTGGGCCGTCACGTCCCGCGATCGCCAAAATGGATCTGGCTCCAGTAGCATTAAAGTCACGCTCGCCGCGATGTTAAAAATCACCACGCCAAAGCCAGAGAACATCATCCAGAGGTATTGTTTGTACCTGAGGTTGCGCCACTTCAGAAGCGCCTCAGAGTCCAGGCCCATTGGGTTGGAAGCCACCGTACTCTTCAGCTTGCTCAGCCTGACGAGATAGACGACAGCGTAGATGAAGGAGATAAGTGAGAACACCTGCAATGGGGTGCACCTCCCACACGGTATTCTTGCACAAACGACCCCTTGTGGAACGTGGCCAACTTCTCAGCGCCAGTCTTGCGCCCCATGCCAGATCTACAGGATTTCGATAATTTCTTCGGTGGAACGGTATACAACGACGTAAGGCGGGCTGACCAGCTCGCGGGTTCCCGTCACCTCTCCGGTTCGGCCAAGCCCGGGGAAGGTGGCTAGTTGTTCAATCCGTTCGATCAACGTCTGAGCGACGTTCCGGGCAGCGGTTGGGTTGTCTTGCTGGATGTGTTTAACAGCCGCTTCAAGTTGGTCGGACGCTTCGGTTGTCCACCGAATGAGCCTCACGAGTGAAACAGCCGGTCGATACGGTTAAGCACGTCCTTGTGCTCTACAATCTCGCCCCGGTCGGCTTGCTCGATGCCTTTATGCACGCCAGCGATGAAGCGGGCCTGATTTTCGAGCATGCGGGCAACGATGTCTTTCACCAGTTGCTCGGCGTCCTTGCCATTGGCAGAGGCCACCTGCTGGAGCCGCGTTTCAACGTCGGGCGAGAAATGTACTTCCATGCCCTTCAAGGTACGCGAAAACCGGCAGCGAGGCAACACGGCGACAGGCGTCCGAAAAACGCTCGACTTCGGTTGGCGTTTTGCTTTCAGCCATCGCCTGATGGATGAGCAAGCCTCACACCGGCAGCACCAATCGCGCCTCGCACCCCTGCGGCTCGTTGGAACCAGGCTTCGGTTCCCGATTGTGCAGATCCAGCGACCCTCCGTGCGCCTCCGCGATCTGCCGGCTCAGCACCAGCCCGATACCGGAGCCTCCCGGCTTGGTGGTGAAGAACGGCACGAACAGGTTGGCCGTATTGGCCAGCCCCGCGCCTTCGTCCTGAATCAGGATTTCAATGTGGTGCGGCCCGCGCCGGTCCCATGCAACCGTGACTCCTCCGCCGGTTTCGAGCGATGCGTCCGCGGCGTTTCTCAGCAGGTTGATCAGGAGCTGATCGAGCTGATCGCGATCGCCCTGAATCTCGACCGGCGGCCCCGCCCGCACCTCCACCGGCAGCCTTTGCTCCAAGCTCGCCGCTTGGCGAATCCACGAACCTACTTCAATGGGTCCCGGATTCGGCCGAGGCAGCTTGGCCAGCCGCGCATACGCGCCCATGAAACGGCTCAGGCTCTCGCTGCGTGAAGCGATGATGGCGAGGCCCCGGAGCGCGTCTTCGCGCCAGTCATCGTCGTCGCGTTGGATCATCGTTTCCAAGCTCCCGGCGATGGACTTGATCGGCGCCAGCGAATTGTTCAATTCGTGGCCCAGCACGCGCACCAGTCTTTGCCAGGCTTGCAGCTCTTCCTCGCGCAGCGCGCGGGTCAGATCCGTGACCACCAGCAACTGGTGCGGCAAGCCGCCCTCGCGGAATTGCGAGCGGTGAACGCCCCAGCGGCCGGCGCCCGAGGCGAAGCTCCGCTGCACGGTCTGCATTTCGTCGCCTTCCAGGTGCTCGGCCAAACCCAGCGCCTCGGCTTGATCGTTCAGCATGCGCTCGGAAGGCCGGCCGAGCAGCCGCTCCCCCGCCCGGTTCACCAGCCGCAGACGGCTCTCGCCGTCGAAAGCGAACACGGCCACGTCGATCTCCTCCATCACTTTCCGCAGCAGGGTGGTGGCTTCGAGAGCGCCCAGACGCTGCGCGCGCAGCGTCGCGCCCATGGCGTTGAGCTGCGCGATCACGTCTCCCAGCGCATCCTCACGGATGACGTTTTCAGGAACCGCGCCGCGCGCGCGGATGGAATAGTCGCCTTCCCGCATGGCTTCGAGCAGATTGGAGAGCGTCCGCAGCGGTGACGCAACCCGTTCGCGCGCCGCTCCGGCGCAACCCCACCACACCAGCATGATCGCCACCGTGAGGGTCCACTGCACCTGCGGGGCGTGGGAGCCGGTCCACAGCAGGACCAGCGCCACTACGGCCGCGGGCAATCCCGCCCCCAAGACGAGTAGAAAGATGCGCTGCTCGTGCACGGGACGCAGATTCTCGATCCAGCGAGGTACCGGCATGGAGTCCTTACAGACCGAAGCGCTCCAGACGCCGGTACAGGGCGCTGCGGCTCAAGCCCAGCGCGCCGGCCGCCTGGCTCACATTGCCGTTATAGCGCGCCAGCGCCTTCTTGATGAGGAAGAACTCAACGTCCTCCAGGCTCATGTCCTCCAAGCGCGCCGATCCAAAACGGCTAGAATCAGCCGCGCTGTCGCGCAGCGCCAGATCCGCCGGCCGCACCGTGCGATCCTGCGCCATCAGCACGGCCCGCTCCACCACGTGGTTCAGCTCGCGCACGTTGCCTTGCCAGGGACTGTCGAGCAGCGCCTGCATGGCGGTCGGGTCGAACCCCTGGAGGTCCTTGCGATACCTGCGCGCGTGCGTGGTCAGGAAGTGCGCCGCCAGAACCGGAATATCCTCACGGCGCTCGCGCAGCGGCGGCAAATGAATTTCGATGGTGTTCAGCCGGAACAGCAGGTCCTGGCGGAAGCGGCCGGCCGCTACCTCGTCCGGCAGAATCGCGTTGGTGGCCGAAATCACGCGCGCGTCCACGCGCTTGGTTTTCGACGATCCCACGCGCTCCATCTCGCCAATTTCCAGCACCCTCAGCAGCTTCGCTTGCAGGTTCATGGGGACATTGGCGATTTCGTCGAGAAATAGCGTGCCGCCGTCGGCCAGCTCGAAGCGCCCCACCCGATCCACCTTGGCGTCGGTGAACGCGCCCTTGACGTGTCCGAAGAGCTCGCTCTCGAAGACGCCCTCCGCCAGACCGCCCGCGTTGACCGTGACCATGGGGCGCGATGCGCGGCTGGAAACCGCGTACAGCATCCGCGCCACCACTTCCTTGCCCGTGCCGGGCTCGCCTGAAATCAGTACATTCGCATCGGAAGGCCCCACGCGGGCGATCAACTCGATCACCGGCTGCATGGCCGGCGATCCTGCGATCAGATTCGGACGTCCGTCGGCGCGCAGCAGGCGGTTCTCGGCCTCCAGGCGCTGGCCGCGCTTGAGGGCCGTGCTCAGCTCCATCTGGGTGCGGACGATGGCCAGCACGCGCGCGTTATCCCAGGGCTTCTGAATAAAGTCGCGGGCGCCGCGGCGCATGGCTTCCACCGCGACTTCCACGGTGCCCCAGGCGGTCATCACCACCACCGGCACGGTCGAATCGGCCGCGCGAATGCGCGCCAGCAGATCCAGACCCTCCTGGCCGGAGGTGGTGTCGCGCGTATAGTTCAGGTCCATCAGGACCGCGTCGAACTCGCGCGCTTCCAGCGCGGCCAGGATGCCCGCCGGCGAGTGTGCCGTCTCGATCTCGATCCCCTCCGCCTTCAATAGCAGGCGTAGCGCCTCGAGCACGTCCGCCTGGTCGTCCGCAATCAGGATTCTGCCGTTATTCTTCATAGTCCCGTAGAGACATGCTGTACCGAGCTTACAATGTGGAGTATGTTCTCCGCGATCCTCCAGCCCGGAGTCGAGCTTCGCTTGGTGGAGGAGCGCCACGCGCCCGCGCTATTTACCGCAATCGATCGCGAGCGCGAGCATCTCCGCCAATGGCTGTCCTGGGTCGACGCCACGCGCACCGAAGACGATATCCTCGCGTTCATCCGCCGCTCCATGGAGCAGTTCGCGTCGAACAAAGGATTTTCCGCCGCCGTCTGGGCTGACGGATGCGTCGCCGGCGTGGTCGGAATGCATCACATCGACTGGATCGCTCGCAAGGCCGAAATGGGCTATTGGCTGGCGCGCGAGTTTCAGGGGCGCGGCGTCGCCACCGCGGCCGCGCGAGCCCTGACCGCCCACGCGCTGGTGGAGCTGGGGCTGAATCGCATGGAGATTCAATGCGCCGCCGGCAATACCAAGAGCAGCGCTATCCCCAAACGTTTGGGATTCACCTGCGAAGGCACGCTCCGCGAGGCGCAACTCTTGGATGGACGCTATTTGGATTTGGAAGTGTACTCGATGCTCCGCCGGGAGTACCGCCGCGTCTGAGCCGGGTAGTGGGGCCATAGAGTGAAGATGGACTTTATTCCACCCCGATCCAGTTGGTTAGCGCAGAGCAGGCTCGAAAAGTCAGGAGACCGTCAGGGATTGGCCGGTTATCGTGGGGAGGCGACATGTACGGGATGCCGATAACACATCCATGTGACTCCCCAGAACCGGACTCAGGATAAAATCGCTCCATCCCATGGCCCGTTGCCTCAAGAAAGTAATGGCCTCCAAGCCGGTGCCGGATCTGGACCTGCGGGACGCCAACAGCGTCTCCGAAGCCGTGGCGCGCTCGATCGCACCCGCGGTGGGAGCACGGGAACGGGGCCGTTCCCAATTACAGCTTCACACAGCGGCAGTTGGCCTTGATTCGCTCAAATTCACGCGAGCCCTCGCCAAAAATATCTCCCGATTCCGTTATGTCCAATGAGAGTCATTGTGAGAATAGAGAAACACTGGCGGCAATATCTTTACAGGTGGCTCGGGCTGCCATCTCGTCAACAACCTCACGCGGTAACGGGTGGTCAAAGATAGATGGCGTCCAAGCCGGCGCCCGATATTCTACGGGTCGGAGGAAGCCATGAAAGCCCTGTATGTGCTTCTGGATGTGATCGGAATGAGAACGCCGGAACTGAGGCAGGCCCAACCTATGCGCCACGTTTTTTCTCATGGCCGGCGCCGGGCTGCAATGGCGTCTTATGCCAAGGGTTCGTCGGGGGAGATTGGTGTCACTTTCTGAATGGCGTAGAATTTTCGGCGCTATTTGGCGTAGTTTTTTAGAATGGACGGGTTGGTGGCGGAATACAGCCGGCCCAAAGAAAGGGGAAGAGCTTTGCCGATTTAGATGAACTGGGGCTACTCGACGCCGCCCAAGATCCAAGGCCGGGCAACCGATCGCAACCACGTTAACTGGATCGAACTGGATTCGGCGCAGTGGGGCGCCGGGCGAATGATCATCACCAAGCGTCAAGATATCTCCTCCCCGCTGCTTTTTCAGCGGCAGACTAGTCCCCCGGTAACCGTGCTCATCGATGTGATAGGGGATAAGGGCTTTTACTTGATCAGGCTGTTCGAAGACCAGATTTCCGGCTATAGTCTCACCAGCGCTGGCGAGTCGATCATACTGGATTTCAAGAAGTATAAGTGGGGGATGGGCCCCGCGCAAGTGAGCTACGGCAGAAGATTGACTCCCCACGACACGCTTTGGCCTCTTTCCGGATCCGGTGACTCATGGGAACTTGCGGCAACGAGTGTGTCCGGATACAGGCGCGCTCCTTCCCCACGCCCTTGAACATCGGGACCGGCGACCCCCAGCCCTTCGAATGCTCCCGTCAATATGGGCCGGGCGGCAAGTGGTTAGACGATCACGGCTCAAAGTGGTGCGCGTGTCCGACGTGCAAAAAGCCCTTTGAACCGGATCACGGCGGGTCTATTATCGCGCCCCTCGCCGTTTCCCAAAGGGTCCCTTGTGCGACAAGAAAGAACGCCCGACTTGATGCCGAGCGTTTCTCACAAAGGTTAAGTTTCGGGACGCCCCATTTCTTGCGATGTTATCTAGCGTGCCGCCTTTTTCGCTAACCCAAAGACACCGTATCTTTCCGCCGCCGCAATCCCCTGTTCGTGCCAGGATTCGGGCTGCGGCAGGCAAGTCAATTCGCGCTTCAGCAGGGATTCGGGCCGAGACGCCTAGACTCAGCCCGCGCCGAGGACGATAAAAATCAAACCGCCGATTAAAAGAACCGACTGGAATCATTTGCGGCAAACCTCTGCGAGTTCGACACGACCCGATCATCGCGGTAGGTACATCAAAGGCACTTGGATATCTCGACGCACTTTATCATTGAACCAGTTCATATCCTGCTCCTCAGGAGCAAAGTGAGCAGGGTCATTGATATAGAGGGTGCCGTCGCTATCAACACCCGTAATCACGATTACGTGCAAAGGACCATTCCAACGTCCCGCCGCCCAGATGGGGCCGTTCCTGCTCAGCAGATCGTAAATGTAGTCCGGTCCGTAGGACATCTGAACGGGCGGCACGGTTTGAAGACCAGCCTCCTTGGCCAGATCCATATATTGTGCGTCGGTGATTCCGGTGTTGGCCTTATAGACAGCATCGAGGGGATCGGTAGACATGTTTCGGTAGCCGAAAAGCATTCTCGCACCAGCGCTCCAGCACGCCATTTGACTCTCCTGATGGACGAAAGGAACGGACAGGCTTATTGACTTACCTCGCGCATTGAGGTCGGGCAACATCAGGACGTCCCCAGCGTAGATCAGGTTTGGATTCGGCCTCTTGGCGCGGAAGGCCGTGTTCTCTGGGCTGTTGTAGATCGATTGCCACCTCGGAATGCCGTACGTCTTCGCGATGGCTGAAAGGCTGTCTCCCGCTTTCACGGTATAGGCAAATGTCATAGATCCTCCCCCTCAATCCGAAGTAAGTCGTCTTACCTGATTTCCTTCGCTCTATTCCGCGCAACATCCCACGCAACCGGCTCACCCCGCTTGAGCGTTGTGCCCTGGTTGCGGGAACAAGGCGTGTCCGCCTGCCAGAGCATGGCCGGCAGCATAGATGCCTGGAGCCCCTGGTCGACCAGTCGGTGCCGCGGTCTGACTTTGCCCTGGGGGAGCCGTCGGAGCCTCCGGCTAAGCCCACGGACAAATGGAGAGCATCGGGGATTATGTTAGAGGCGATAATGACTACCACGGTATCTCGGCTGCAAGTAGAAGATCCGAGACGCCGTGAACGACCGGCTAGGGATGGGACCACTGGAACGCGGCCCTTCCCAATAACAGCTTCATACAGCGGCAGTTGGCCTCGATTCGCTCAAATAGACGGCGAGCCTCGCCAAAAGTATCTCCGGATTCCGTTATGTCCAATAGGAGTCATTGTGAGAATACGAGAAACACTGACGGCAATAGCTTTACAAGTGGCTCGGGCTGCCAGCTCGTCAACAGCCTCGCGCCGTGACGGGGGGGCAGAGATAGATGGCGTCCAAGCCAGCACCGGATATTCTTACGGAAGTCCGCAGTTTTCGATTTGGAGGAAACCATGAAAACCCTATATGCACTTCTGGATGTGATCGGGATGAGAACGCCGGAACTGAGGGAGGTCCAACCTATGCGCCACGTTTTTTCTCACGGCAAGCGCCGGGCTGCTATGGCGTCTTTGCTCATTCTCGCGGGGACAATCGTGATTTCGAGAACGGTGAAGGGGCAGTTTCCGCCGTCATCGAACCAGACATTCATCCCTAACGGGACTTCTTTCCTCAACCCGGGCGGCGCTTCTCAGACCTACAGCACGGTCGGCGGAGGAATCGCTCTGACGGGCGCATTCTTCCAAAGTCTGGGGACCAACGGCCGAAGTTGTGCCTCGTGCCATCAGCCGAGCGACGGCATGTCCGTGTCCGCCCTGGGCGTCCAGCGGCGCTTCGATCAGACCGCAGGCCTGGACCCGATCTTCCGCACTGTCAACGGCTCGAACTGCGATCACAACATCAATGTCTCGACGCTTCCGGGACGCTACTCCGCCTATAGCCTGCTGCGCACGCGTGGCTTGCTCCGCATCGCCCTGGCGGTTCCCTCGGGCGCGGATTATGCGGTCACCGCCGTCAGCAATCCGTACGCCTGCAACGAGACCAATGTAATTTCGCAGTACCGCCGGCCATTGCCGGCCACGAACCTTCGATTCTTAAGCGCCGTGATGTGGGACGGCCGGGAATCCACTCCGCTCACCGACACGACCAAAATCATCTATGCGAACTATCCCGCGTCGCTCCAAGGCGACTTGGCCCACCAGTCGCTGGATGCTACCGTTGGCCACGCCCAGGGCGACGGCACGAGGCCGACCGCTGCGGAACAGCAGGAAATCGTTAATTTCGAGATGGCGTTATCCACAGCGCAATCCTTCGGCTTCTTCACCGGACCCCTGAACTTCGCGGGCGCAAATGGGGGCCCGGTACCCCTGGCCACACTGCCGTTCTTCATTAGCATCAACTCGAGCGTCCACGCTTTACTCCCTAACGGCCCGGAACAGCCGGGCGGGCTGATGACGCCGGGCGACGGTCAGTTCGCCTCCAACATCTTCAACCTCTACGACGCCTGGTCAGCACTACCTTCGTATGAATTCCGTGCGTCGGTGGCCCGAGGGCAGGCCATCTTCAACACCAGACCCATCACCATCACGGGAGTAGCCGGCATCAACGACGATATTTCAGAGGGCGGACTGGTATCTGGCGGTATTCCATCGCTTACCGGAACCTGCGGCACCTGCCACGACACGCCCAACGTCGGCAACCACTCCTTCCCTACGCCCTTGAACATCGGGACCGGCGACTCCAGCACCTCGAATGCACACGTAAATATGGGCGGGCTAAATATGGGCGGATTGGACATCGGCTATCTGCCGCAGATCACAGTGTGCCAGCTAGTGAATGGTCAGCCGAGCAACAACTGCAAGACCACTAGCGATCTCGGCCAAGCCTTGATCGACGGCAAGTTCGCCCATGTCGGCAAGATCAAGGGCCCGATCCTCCGTGGCCTCTCTGCCCGCGCCCCATACTTCCATAACGGCTCCGCTCAGACCCTGCTGGATGTCGTGCATTTCTACGAGAACCGGTTCGGACTTGTCCTTAGCCGACAAGACGAGCTAGACCTGTTCAACTTCCTGAGCGTGCTCTGAGCAGAGCCAGGGGTCAGTTCACACGGGCCAAAGCCAATTGGCGCTGGACGAAGGGGTTACTCGGAAGCTTGCTATCCCAGTGCTCCCACAGCTTGCGGCGCTCCGCTTCCCAGCGAATGGCTTCTTGGGGGCGGCGATCTTGGCGCAGAACGCGGGCCAGGGCCTCGTAGGCGTTCGACATGTAAACCGCGTTGCGAAGGTCGTTCTCCGGATCGGGATTCAATTCGTTCACTTTGGCGAGCAGGTCGCGATAGCCGTCGGCGGCCTTTGCGAGTTGGCCAGTCGCTGCGTAATGGTCGGCCAAAGCCCGCAACGCGACATCGGCTTCGCTGGCCAATTCGATTTTGGCCGCCGGATAGTCTCCAGTTTTTCGTAAAATTTCGAAGGCCTCGTCAACCCGCTGTTCGGCGTCGCTCTCGCGATGTAGCGCACGCAGGGCATAGGAGGAACTGGCCAGCAGTCTCGCCTCCTCCCGGCTGGTTGCTATGTTCGTATTCTTGGCCTCACGCACGCTGCGGATGCAAGCGTCGTAGACTCTCAAGGCCGACTGCGGATCGGTGTGGCGCAGAACATCACCAAGATGCCGTCCCACTTCGCTAGCCAGTTGATAATGGCCGTTATCATCAGAGTCTTTCTTTGCCAGTTCGTCCGCGATGTCTAGCGCCTGCCGGAATACCGCGGCCGCGTCTTGCGGCCGGTCCAGGCTGATGTCTTGATCCTCACCCAGGACTGAACCTTCACGCAACAGAGCGAGCGCCAGGTTCATGCGCTGCGGTGTCGTGTCGGTTTCCGTTTGCTGCTCCTCCAGACGGCGGGATTCACGAACCGCCGTCAAAGCGGATTCCAGTTGTCCCGATTCCCGCAGTGCATCCGCCAGGATTCCGTAAGCCAGGCTTTGTTGTCCGCCGGTCCCCTGCATCGATTGCGCGACCTCGATCGAGCGCCGGGAGTACCGAATCGCGTCATCGAGCCTGTGGTAATCGGCGAACGTGATCGCCACATTGCTGTACATGAACGAGACATCTTTCACTTCGTTTGAATCGAGATGGCCCAGGGCAGTTAAGCGGCCCATTTCTTCGGCCGCCCGGACCGTTTGCGCTAACGACTCCGCCCGTTTGCCTTGCGTATCGGCTAACACCATGCGATCGTGCGCGATGGTTGCCGAAGTGAGCAGCGCCTTGCGGTTTCGCGGGTCCGATTTCAAGACGGATTCCACCAACTCGTCCGCCTTGCGGAGACTCTCATCGGCGGCTGCGAACTGGCCCAGGTTTGAATTTACCGGAACGCCCTGCACGTGCGCCAACTGCACGTAGGCGGAGCCGATCTCAAGCGCTAAATCCCTGTCGCCGCGTGCCTCCGCGCCCACCTTCTGCAAGTATTCGAGTGAGGTGGACACGATCAGTTGCCGGGCCTTGGTGGTGCCGGGCGTGTTGCGGATCGCCACATCGATGTCGAACACCTTGTTCGCCAATTGACGGACCTGGAGGAATCGCTGCTCGGCAATGGAACGCTCGCGGTTCGCAACGTACAGCCCGGCGGAAAGACCGATCACGGCCACGGCGCTGGCTGCGACAGGGACCCAATAGCGCCGCACAAACTTTCTCGCGCGATACCAGGCATTGCCGGCGCGAGCGCGGACCGGCCGGTTCTCGAGGAACGCCCGGACATCCTCTGCGAATGCGTCCACTGTCGAGTAGCGCTCATCCGGTTCGGCGCGAAGCGCCTTACGCACCACGAATTCGATGTCCCGTGGAACGTCCGGTTTCATTGGGCTGGGCGGCGGCGCAAGAGTCTTGTCGGTTGGCGAGTCTGATGTCTTGGGGCCGTCAACCGCGAGGAGCTTGCGCAAAACCGCTCCAAGGGAGTAAATGTCGGTCGCGGTGCTGTGAGCCTCGCCGCGCATCTGCTCGGGGCTGGCGTATTCCGGGGTCAGGATGCGGACCATCGTGCGCGCATCTTTTGAACCATCCAGGGAGGCATCCAGAATCTTGGCGATACCGAAATCCAGCAGCTTAGGGCGGCCGGCGGAATCGACCAGGATATTCGAAGGTTTCAGATCCCGATGGACGATCAGGTTACGATGGGCGTACGAGACTGCCTCGCAGACTGCAAGAAATAATTTCAGGATGCCGCGCAAATCCAACTGGGCGCAATACGTGTCGATGGCGACTCCATCGATAAACTCCATTACCAGGTACGGCTGGCCGTCGGCGGTGTGGCCGGCGTCGAGAAGACGGGCGATTCCGGGATGGTTCAGGGAAGCGAGAATGCGGCGTTCGCGGAGGAAGCGCTCGTGAAATGCCGGTAGATCGGCGCTGGATCGGACCACCTTGATCGCGACGTGCTGCTCCACCTCGCCGTCGGTGCGCTCCGCCAAGTACACCGCGCCCATCCCGCCGCGGCCCAGGGGCCGGATCACGCGATAAGGCCCCCACATGGTTTCGTTCGAAACATACTCGTTGGCCTGAAGAATCTCCTCGGCAGCCTCGGCGATGTGTCTGGTCAACGACTCGGCACTCCGATCGAATCGAAGCAGCGATTCCACTTCGTTGCGAAGGTCCGGAGGAACCTTCCGGCTGGCGTAATATGCCTCGCGTGCCGGCGGGGCAAGGTCGGCCAGCTCTTGAAAGAGCGATATCACTTCCTCGCGCAAGAAAGCCTCGTATGTCGCGGCATGGTCACGAAGTATTATGTCGGATCAGGCCGGTTGCCGCAACCACGCCGCCGCAATCTCCGGCGTACTAGCCGGCACAGGGCCGGGGTGGCCCTCGAAACGGGAAGGAACGCGCCCCGGTCCGCCCGCCTCAAGCTCCGTTGTGCCGGCGAGTTCCCCGGCGAGTTCCTTAGTGGAGTCCGGCGCGCGACAATGACAGTACGTACTCGGGATGCCTTCTGAAGTCACATTACTACTGCACCGCTGGCGGGAAGGGGATGAAAGCGCACTCCACACTCTAATGCCGCTCATTTACAGCGACCTGCATCGCATGGCGCGGTTATTCCTCCGGAACCGCCGGCCGGGCCAGACGCTACAGCCGACAGCGCTGGTGAATGAAGCCTATCTCAAACTGTTCGACGCGGGACAGCCACAACAACTCGTCGATCGGGCCCATTTTTTGGCGGTTATGTCGAGGGTGATGCGCCAGGTGCTCATCGATCATGCTCGTGCGGCTGCGGCCATGAAGCGTGGCGGCCAGGCGCAACGGGTCGATTGGGATACGGCCATCGTCGTCGAGTCGGCTGGCAGCCAGAGCCAACTTCGGATGCTGGAAGTCGATCGAGCGCTGGAAGCGTTATCGGGCGAAAATCCAACTCTGGCTCAAGTCGTCGAGATGCACTACTTCGGCGGCATGACGGCCGAGGAGATCGCGCTGGTGGCCGAACGCTCAGCGCACGCTATCCGGCATGAGCTCCGGCTGGCGCGCGCGTGGCTGCGCCGCGAACTTGCGGACCAGTGAGAAGGGCAAATCTGGCGGACGAAAAGGGATTCGGTCTTCTGAAGGATTCACAGGCTCAGTAACTTACTGACCTGTCATTTTGCGAAGACCCCTGAAGCATCAAAAATGAATTCCATGGGCACACAATTTGGGCACAGACGCAGTTGAAGGTCAGTGCGCACAACCACGACTAGGTCGCCTGGCGTTTAAGCATGCGTGCTCGCGGAATCCACTTGGACGAGAACACCCTACCCGTTGAAGTAGCGCTGTCCGTATCCACGCGCCCTCCACCTACCTTGAGCGGCGACCGCGACCGGGCGGTTGTCACGCCTTACTTGGTGCCGAAACCGAGGCTGGTGCTGCCGGATGTCGTACCTCCGGCGAGCGGCGGTTGCGAGCCGGGTGACAAGATCCCGCCACTAGGCTGGCCGTTTTGCCCCGGTCCCTGAGGAGCTTGCAGAGTTCCCTGTGGGTTGAGTTGGAACACGAACTCCCACTCCTGATATTTGGTGCGATCCCCGTAGGATTTGATGGAAGCGCCCTTGTAAGTGCTCGCGACGCCGGCCAATCCTCCGCCCGCCGTCGGCTGCTGACCGACGCTGGTCGGGGGCTGCCTGGGCGTCGTCAACAAGTTGTTGATCAAGCTGATGGCTTGATTCGATGACGCCGCGCCAGGAGCGCCCGGAACTCCCGGCGTGCCGGGGACTCCGAAGCCCGGAACATTCCCCGGAATGTTCGGTTGACTCGGATTCTGCCCTGGTGGGAACTGCTGCGTCGGAAACTGCGGTTGGGTTGGTCCGGGGGTTACGGGCTGGTTGTTGCCCGGCTGATTAAACGTTGCCGGATTGAAAGTCTGCTGATTGACACCGGGTGTCGTGATCGGAGTGTTCGTTCCCGGTATGGTGAACCCGGGCACGCCGGGCTGCATTACTCCAAGTTGATTCACCCCAGGTTGATTCACCCCCGGTTGATTAAATAGCTGGCCGGGTTGATTAAACCCAAGTTGGCCCGGTTGGTTATTAAACCCAGGTTGAACACCCGGTCCGTTCACGCCGGGAATGTTCGTCGGAGGAGCGTTGTAGCCGTTGGGGTAGAGCGAGATCGGCGGCAGCGAGGCGGGGTTAAAGGGTTGATAGTTCGGATCGTTCCCGGGCGCCGGCGGGCCTCCCGTTAGATTCTGAAAATCCGAGTTTTGCACCGGCGAACGATCGCTGGGGCGGCGCTGCACCTGAGCATTCACTTCGGGTGGCGCGTTGGGATCGGCAGTCGAGGCTGTTAAGGTGGGGCCGCTCAGTGAGCCGCCCGTCGTACTCGCCCCGCCGATGCCCGCCGTCATTCCGGGGGAACCCGGAGTGGCCTGCGTCGGAGGAGGCGTCACCAGCGAATCCGTCAAAAACGTCCCGTTGGTATGGACCAGGCGCCATTCGTCCTTGCCGGTATAGGGGTTGATGTAGCGGTGGCGCAGGTACCGTTTGTTGTTGGTGTTCTCCAGATCCTCGATCTTCGCCGGCCACTGCCGGTTATTGGAAACGTAGTACAGATAAATGGCGCGCTTGTACTGCTCGCCGCGATCGATCAGCATCTGCTCCTTGTCGCGTTCGCTCTCGAAGGCCTCGCGCGGCATCTGCTTATACAGCATCAGCGCGATCGCCGAGGCCAGCAGGAACACCAGCAGCAACGCGAATCCGCGTTCGTCTTTCTTGGCTCGCCGCCTCATTTCACTCTTCATTGCGTTTCCTCGAGCAGCCCCAGCGTCTGCTGGTTATGATTCGTCGTGTCCTCCACTACAGCCGATTTTATCCCAATGCGGATGATCTTGTAGCGATTCTTGATGGTCTCGCCTTCCCGCGCCGGGAAAATATCTCCCGTGCTGGCGTCGCCCTCGCGAAAAAATCCCTGCAACTGGCCGTCGCTGGCTTTCCCCGCGTAGCCGTAGTATTTGAACGGAATGGGCGGCGGTGGCGGCGGTGGAAGCTCCTTGGGAAGATCCTTGGAGACCGATACGGCCGGAGGCGGCACCGTGACCGCCGGCCCCGGCTTGATCTCCACCTTGGGCGCGGGCGGCTCGGGGGCTTTGGAAAACTCGAACAGGCTGCTCGATCCGCCCTCCAGCGGAGCGGCCCTGACCTTGGCCAGCAGATCCAGGCGGATTCTCGGATCGATCTTGCTCACATCCAGATCGTCCTTGACCTTCATGGATGGGCGAAAATCCTCCATGCCGGAGCTTCCACCGCCTCCCATGCCTGGAGACCGCCGCGGCGGCGCCGGGATCGCCGGATCGGCGGTCCGCGCGGAATCTTTTGCAGGCAGCGGCTGGATTGCCGGAATCGCCTGTGGAGGCGTTACCGACGCCGACACGGTTGGGCTATCGGAGCGGTTCTCGAACCAATACACCGCTCCCGCAACTACCAGGATCGCGCCCAGAATCGCGAGCTTCTTGGGCTCCGCGCCAACTCCGCTGGGAGCCAGTTTCATTCTCCGCCTTCTCCGCTGCGCACGAACGCGTCGATCTTCATACTCACCGAAAGAGTGTTCGATCCCTGCTGCGGAACCGCGCTGAGCGATTCGATGATCAGCAGCCGCGGGGACTGGTCGATGGCATGCACGAATTTCAGCACGTCGCCGTAGGCGCCCTCGTAGGTGGCCGTTACCGACACCATCTGGAGCGTGTCCGAGCCTTCAATCGCCTCATGCGAAAACGAGGTTCCTTTGGGCTTGATCTTCGAGGCCGCGGCCGCCTGCTGTAACTCCGAATCCAAAGTGTTGTCCGCCGTGCGCAGCGGCAGGAAATAATCCGTCACAAACTTGTCGCCCTCGGCGCGCCCCTCTTCCACCTGCGCGGCATGCTGGCGGGTCTGTTCCAAAGACGCCCGGTTGGCGGCCAACTGAACTTGCAGCGCGGCCATCTGGCGCGCCAGAGCCTCTGCCGATCCGCCCGGAGGAAACACAATCAGCCCCGCAGCCACCAGGTTCGCCGCCAGCAGCGAGCCCAGGATCGCGCGCACCGCGAATTTCGGATCGCGTCCGCGGCCCCGCGTCGGTCCCCGCTCGCCGGCCGGTCCCGGTTCGCTAGAGTTTCTGGCCATAATCCACGCTCAGACGATACTGGTAGAGCGGCTCGGTTTGCGAAGGCGGCACGAAATTCTGCACGGAGACGGGACCGAACAGAGGCGACTCCGCCAGCCTGCTCATGAAGTCCTCCACCGGCAGATAATCCTGTGCGCCCACGGTCATGTCGAGGGAAACCTCCTGCCGCGAGTTGATCTTCGGCAGCCGCACCTGAATCACCCGCACGTTATACGGCTTCACGCGTTCCAGATCCGCGAAAATGTGCGTCCAACTGATGGATTTGCGCTCCACCAGCGCGTTGAGCAGCAGGCTGCGCTGGAATACCTCGGCATTTTCGGGTTGCCGCAAGATCTGCGTCAGGTGCGCCTGCTCGGCCGACAGGGCCATTAGTTGTCCGTTGAGCTGGGCCACGCCTACTCGCGCGTCGCGGGCCCGCTCCCTGCCGTTCAGGATGAGAAAGATTTGCAACACCAGTAATCCCGCCAGCACCAAGGCGCAGGCGCCCGAAGCCACCAGCATGGGCCGGTCGTGGCGGAACGGCTCGCTCGCTAAATTAATGGGAATTCGCATCACAGCGACGACGCCTCCATATATCCCAGCAGGCCGGCGTTAAACGCGCCGGCGACGCCGAAGCGGCCGCGCAACGGCTCGCTTTCGCACGGCAGACCTGCGGGAGCCTGGTCGAACCCGCACAGGATCAACCGGCGCACCGGCATGCCCAGCTCATCCTCGGCATAGGCGAAGGTCGGATACAGCACTCCGCGGATTTCTTCGTCGCTGGCTTCTTCCAGCGCCAGGCAGCGAAACAACCGCAGCTTGCCCGCGGCCGTCACCATCACCGTGAGAGTGTCTCCGGCCAGCCTGGCCAGCACCGCCGCCTCCTGCCCCTTGTACAAATTCAGAGCCGCCAGCGCGGAAATCGTCACGTCGCCGGGATGAAATCCGGCGTTGCGGAACAGCGCTTCATACCGCGCCAGAATCTCGTGAGCGATAGTCACCGCCACCACTTCCGTCTTCCCCTGCCCCTTACCGTGCTTGGCCCCGCCGCGCTGCACATAATAGCCCACCGAGGCGGACTCGATGTCGAAAGGAATGGTTTTTTTCACGCGAAACCGGACGAGGGAAAGCTGCTCGGCGGGAGTCTCCGGAAAGGCGTCGAAATCCAGCACGCTCACCCGCGCGCACGCGTCCGGCAGCAGCACCGCGGCAGTCCGCCGTCGGGCTCCTCGAACCGCCACGAATTGCCCCAGCACCGGCGTGATGGCGTCAAGCTGGCGCACGTTGTCCTCCACCGGCGAGACTTCGAGCGCGCCCGCGGGCAGCGGCGCAAAACCCGTATCGGCGCCGTGCGAGTAGGCCACGCCTGCCGCCGATAGCTCAAAGATGTGAGCCGGCGGCGGATGCTTTGCCAGCCTCGAAATGGAGTTCCATATGGCCATGATCGGTGTCTCGGCTCAACCCCCGCCTGTATCAACCTTCAATAAACGTGACCTTATTGATTTCCTTGAGCGTCGTCACCGCCGTGCGCACTTTCTCAATCGCCGATTCGCGCAGGAACGTCATGCCCTCCTCGCGCGCCGCCCGCCGGATCTCCGAGGCCGGCCGCCGGTTCAGGATCAGCTCGCGAATCCGCTCGCTCAGATCCAGCAGTTCATGGATGGCGCTGCGTCCGCGGTAGCCCGTGCCGCCGCACTCGAAGCAACCCGAGCCCTCATACAGCGGAATCTCGCGCCAGACCGCCGGGTCCAACCCGCTTTCCACCAGGTAGGCGTCCTCATACGTCACCCGTTTCTTGCAGTGCGCGCAGATCACGCGCACCAGCCTCTGCGCCAGAATGCAGTTCAGCGCGGAGACGAAATTGTACGCCTCCACGCCCATGTTCAGGAACCGCCCCAGCACGTCCAGCACGTTGTTGGCGTGTACGGTCGTGAACACCAGGTGCCCGGTCAGCGCGGCGTTGATGGCGATTTGCGCCGTCTCCTGGTCGCGGATTTCGCCCACCAGGATCTTGTCCGGATCGTGCCGCAGAATCGAGCGCAGCCCGCGCGCGAACGTCAGCCCCTTCTTCTCGTTCACCGGAATCTGCGTGATGCCCTTGATCTGGTATTCCACCGGGTCTTCGATCGTGACGATCTTGTCTTCGTCGTTCTTGATCTCGCTCAACGCCGCATACAGCGTCGTGGTCTTGCCCGAGCCCGTCGGCCCGGTCACCAGCACCATCCCGTACGGCTCTTTGATGTACCGGCGGAACTTCGCCAGATCCGCATCCGCGAAGCCCACCACTTCCAGCGATAGATTCGAGAACTTCTCGCTCATGGACTCTTTGTCCAGCACGCGCAGCACGGCGTCTTCGCCGTAGATCGTCGGCATGATGGAGACGCGAAAGTCGATCAGCCTGGTCTTGTAGCGCACGCGGAAGCGCCCGTCCTGGGGAATGCGCCGCTCCGCGATATCCAGCTCGCTCATCACCTTGATGCGCGAAATGATGGTCGAGTGCCACTCCTTGGCGATGGGCGGCATCGCATATTGGAGAACACCGTCAATACGGTACTTGATGGCCACTTCCTGATCCCGCGTTTCGATGTGAACGTCGCTCGCGCGCCGCTCCAGCGCGTTGAAGATGGTGGTGTCTACCAGCTTGATCACCGGCGCGATATTGGAGTCCGAGGCCGACAGCCGGTCGATCGATAGCGTTTCGTCGGGATTCTCCTCGTCCCCGACCACGTCCAGCGCGAAGCCTTCGGTCACCTCGTCCAGAACGCGCTGAGACTGCTCGGTCTTCTTGAGCAGGTCGGAGATCTGCGACAGCGTCGCCACCTTCACCCGCAGCTTCTTGTTCAGAAGCACGCCCAACTCGTCCACCAGGCTGGGATTGCGCGGGTCCGACATGGCGATCTCAAGCGTCCCGTTGTGCCCCTGAATCGGCACGAAATTGTAGCGGAACATCAGATCTACGGGAACCGAGTGGAACAGGTCGTGATCGATGCGCACTTCCTTCAGATCCACGAACTCGTGAAAATAACGCTGCGCCAGCGTTCGCGCGCGCGCCGCCTCCTGCGCCGGGTCCTGCGGAATCAGCCGGTCACTTGCCGCCATGCTCTAAAAGCCAACCTTTAAAATCAACAGCTTATCAGAGACACCCCGCCTTCCGGGCGCGGCCTCCCAATGAGTATGACGCGCCAGACCGCCAGACCGTGCAGAAATCGTTCCGCGATAGCCAGAGACGCCGGCGCAAGTTGGGCTACTCTCTCTAAAGCTATCTTCACAGAACCGGAGGATGGTGCTATCTTGGTAAGTGTGATATAAAAATTACACCCCGGATCGATCGGAAGAAGTGGAAGCTCGGCCGCGTGAAGGTCGCATTTTCGAAACCGACACTGGGCAGACGCCATTCTCGGACTGGATGGATGAATTGGAGGAACGCGACAACCGTGCCTACGACAGAATCCTGGCTCGAATCGAGCGCATAGAAGAAGGCAACTTCGGAGACCGCGAATCCGTGGGGGGCGGCATGCACGAACTGAAGATAGACTTTGGACCGGGCTACCGAGTGTATTTCGGCGAAGACGGCGATTCTGTCGTGCTGCTTGCTGCGGGCACGAAGAAAACTCAGAGCACGGATATAGCGATCGCAAGAGCACGATGGAGCGTCTACAATGCCTAAGCGAACAAAGAGCTATGCGGATTGGCTCACGGCTAAGTTGTCCGATCCGAAACGAGCCGCAAGGTACCTAAACGCCGCGCAGGAGGATTCGCCGGCGATGTTTCTTAAGGCTCTGCGGAAGGTGGCTGCGGCCCAGCCCGGCCCCATGGCGGAATTAGCGGAAGCTGCGAAGGTTAGCCGGGAAAGTCTGTACCGCATGATGTCGGAGACGGGCAATCCCACTTACGATAGCCTCAAGGGCATTCTCAACGCGATGGGCCTAAAGCTTGAGGTAGTCCCGCTGGGAGCCCGCACAGGGCCGGCTCGGCCCTCCAAGCGGCTGGGAACTCCAGAAGGTGTTGCCGAGCCAGGCTCCGTTGTCCGTGCGAATTCCTCAAAAGAGAGCGGCGTCAGCCAGCACGGACCGTCCGAGGGAGATTGAACGGCCTGCTCTCACCCGTGCATCGAATCCGCCAGCGAGAAAATCGGCAGATACAGCGAGATCAGCACGAACCCGATGAACAGCCCCATGCAGATCATGATGGCCGGCTCGATCAGCGTCAGCGACGCCGTGACGCGCGTCGAGACATCGTCTTCGTAGAATTCGGCCACGCTGGTCAGCATGGCCGGCAAAGCGCCGGTGGATTCGCCCACCTCGATCATATCCAGCGACAGGCTCGGGAACATCTTGGTCATGCGCAGGGATTGCGACAGCGATTGCCCTTCGCGCACCAATTTCGAAGCCTGCTCCAGCACCCTCTTGAGCACCCGTGTGCCCAGCGAATCCGAGGCCGTGTCCAGCGCCTGCATCAAGGGAATTCCGCCCACCAGCAGCGTGCCCAGCACCCGCGAGAATTGCGCCACCTGGTATTTCAGCCACACTTCGCCCACCAGCGGCGTCTTCAGCAAAACCCGATCCACCGCCTCCCGGCCCGACTCCGTCTGCGACCACCAGCGGAACGCGACAATCGCCACGATCACCGCCACGAACCCCGCAATCACATAGCTGCGCGCCGTGGTCCCGAGCGCGATCAGGAATTGTGTCGGCGCGGGGAGTTGCGCTTGCATGGTCTGGTACAGCACGGCGAAGTTCGGCACCACATAGGTGACCAGGAACGTGATCAGGCTCAGTGCCAGAACGATCAGGACCGCGGGGTACATCAGCGAAACCATCAGCTTCTTGCGCACCGAAAGCGCCAGCCTTTGATACGTGATAAAGCGTTCCAGCACTTCCGGGAGCGAGCCGCTGCGCTCTCCCGCCAGCACGCTGCTTACGTAGATCGGCGGAAACACGCCCTGCCGGGCAAAGGCGTCCGACAGCATCGCCCCGTTGCGGACCTCGTCCCGCACTCCCTTGACGTGGCGCGAGAGCTTGGGGTCGGTCAAACGCTCGGCCAGCAAGTCCAGGGACTTGAGGATCGGCAATCCGGCGCGAATCAACGTCACAAACTGCTGGTTGAAGATCAGGAACTTCTCCAGATTGATCTTCTTGCCCCCGGATCTACCCATCGACGCGAGGCTTCCGGCCCCTCCACCCGCCTCCACGCGGGGCTTGATCGAGTACACCAGGAATCCCTGATTGGTTAGCTTGTCGCGCAGCTCGCGCTCGGAGGCGGCTTCGGCCACCTGCTGGTGCATCTCGCCGCGCGCATCCGCGTATTTAAGTGTCCATTCCATTCGTTATGGTTGACGCTCCGGAAGGCCGCGCCGTGCAAGAATCTCTAAGTGTCGCGTCCCCGGCGCCACTACTTGCGCGCATTCGGATCGAGCACAATTGCCAGATCGTCCCTGTCCCGGTCAACGGTGGTGTCGATCGTATTCTTGTTCTCCTGCAAGTGGTAACCCCGCACGGAGGGAAAGATTTCGTACTTACCCGCCGGGACCCCGGCGAATTCGAAGCGGCCTTCCCCGCCGATCAGCACCGTCTGATTGTCCCAGAACGTCCTTGGACCCAAGCGTGATCCGCATGCCCTCGGCCATGGCCGCCCCGTCGCTCAGCGTGACCTTTCCGGCGACCCGGTGGCCGGGCTGTATCTCAATATCCCCGACGTTTATTTCCTCGTTGTCGCGCTTTGTCGACAACCCCACCGGCTGAGTCGCGCCCAGCCCCGCAATCGATTCCATCTTGCCATACACGTACCAGTCCACTGGCGCCGGCACGTTGGTGATCGCGAACGATCCGTCCTTCTGCGTGCCGATCCGGATCTCCTCATAGGGGTTGCCGATGATTGCCAGATTCGCCCCGAATCCGCCTCTTTCCCGCGCGATCAGGCCGAGCTCGGCGTCGGCCACGGGTTTGCCGTGGCTCACAAGACGCCCGTGAATCCACGCTCCGTCCGAGACGGTGATGGTTTTTCGCTCCGCCCCGGTCGTCAGAGCCACCAGCTTGGTCGCCATGCCGCGCGCCTCCACTTCCAGCAACATGCCGGTGGCGCGTTGGCTATGCGCCAGCTCGAACTCGCCTTTTGCATTGGTCACAGCCACCGGTTCCAGGCCTTCGATCGTTCCATACATGCTGCCTTGCGAGGTACTGACGCCTTCCGGCATCACCACCGCCGCCTTCAGCGGCTGGCCGTGCGGATCCACCACCCGGCCGCGCACAATCCGGCCCGGGTCATCCACCGCGACTCGGCTCGCCAGCACCGCGGTCACCGCTGGTCCATACACCTTATTGACGAAAGTGGCGGTATAGCCGTCGCGGATCACCAGCAATTCGAACCACAGATCCGGATCGAGGCTCTTGAGGGTGAACCCGCCGGATTTGTCGGTGACCGCGCGTTTCCCGCAGTCCACATAGCAGCTCGGGCAGAACGTGCTGTAGCCCTTCTTCACGCCCGCGTGGTAAATCATCACGGTCGCGTTTTCCAGCGGCTTGCCCTTGCTGTCGGTTACCTTACCGGACAGCGTGGCTCGGTCGGCCGCGGAACAAAGCGCGACAATGGCGATCAAACTGGCAATCGACAAACTCGTGCGCATGGCGGGCTCCTTGGGCCAATTATATTACTTAAAATCCTAAGCGATCCTTCTCGGCCAATTCAGGCGCCCCGCGAATCTCGAACACATGCCGGATGACGAACTTGTATTCGGTCCTTGGATCGGTCAAATAGTCCCATTCCTCCCGCAGAGGCCGGTCCAAGCGGCCGCGGCGGCGCGCCAGACGCTGTAGCCATCGGATTACAAGCTCCATGGCCTCGATGCGCTTCGTACACAACCCGCCGCGTTGCAAGTCACACAACTCCAGCGTCCGCTCCACGCGCAGACGAACCGCGTCATCGAGCCCCGACTTCGGCTGCAACTTTCCGGTATCGGGATGAAGCCACAGCATGCTCTCCGGATCGTCGACATCCGGTTTGAGAAGCATGCCGCCATGATCGGCGTCACGCTTTGCGCCATTGCACAACCGGCAGACCGGGAGCAGGTTGGTCCATTCAAACGTCAGGTCGGGGCGCACAGTCTTGGCAACGTAGTGCTCGGCTTCCAGGTAAGTGCTAACTCCGAGGAGACTTTCGCAGAATGCGCATTTCCCGAAGGCGAGCTTCCGCAACTCGTAGCCAAGGATTTTTTTGGTACTCTCAGTCGCCCAGGCGCCGGCTCGACGTCCGGCATGCACCTCCCGCCAGCGCTGCGTCCACTGAGCGCCTTGCTCCTGCAACAGAGCCGGTGGTGCGCCCCGCCGCAAATGGACCATCCGGCTAATGCGTCGCAACCCGCCGCCGGACTCGTCCGGTCCGCGGCGTCTCGGTCAACTGGTCGACAACAGACTTCGGCAGCGCGGCAGGCTGATTCACAATCGAGCGCAGTTCCTCGCTCCGCGACGATAACACGCGCGTCAGCTCCTTAAACCGAGCCTCGTCGGCCGGCTCAAGCTTGCCCCCCACACGAATCTTGTTCAGCTCGTTCCACTCCTCTAACTGCTTCTCGGTTTCGACATCGAATCGGCTGTCGACTCCGAAGATATCTTTCAGCGTGGACGTAATGCTCTCCCCGATCGGCGCTTTCACAGGAGCTTCAGCGTACGCGCTCCCGTCCTTGTTGACCTTCAAGACATGAATCACCGCATCGGCACAGGAAGAAATCACAAACGGCGAGTGCGACGTGACGATGCTCTGCGTCTCAGGCAAAGTCTCTCGCACCGCGGGCAGAATTCGTCTTTGCCACAGCGGATGCAGGAACCCCTCGATTCCATCGAACAAAAGCAAGCCCGGCGCATCCTCACGCATCATGAAGTCCGCCATCCATCCCAGCGTCGCTTTCAGCCCATCGGAAATTTGCGAAAAGGTCAATACCCTCTCGCCGACGCGCAATTTAGGTTGAAAGCTCGGCTCAATATCGACTACGATGGAAACATTTTCGCCGCAAACGCGTCTCAGTCCTCGCTCGAGTGCGTCGAAAACAGCGGTATAGCGAGAGGTCGCCTCGCCGCGCTCCTTAGCGATGACGCGCTTGATATAGAGGCTCAAAAGCCATACTTCAATCGCGTCGTCTTGTACCGGCATCTCAAACCGAGCCGATGAATACGATGCCACATTAAACTTGCGGTCCGCTTCCTTTCGAAGAGGGAAATCGCTCGGATTCAGCCCCGCGCCGGCCATCGTGTCCCCGGCCCACTCCTCCACGCGGCCCCAACCCCTCGCCGACGCGTAACGATGCCCAGCAGCGCCCTCAAAGACCAGCAGTATGCGCGCCCTGCCGTCCGCAAATCCGTCGTCCTCCTTCGCCAGGCACCACGCGATGGCTCTCAAGATCGTCGACTTGCCGGAGCCGTTCACGCCCGCCAGGATATGCGGGCCGAGAGAAGGACGACCGTCCGCCCCGCGCAGGTCTAGATGAACCTTCTTGAAAGGCCCGATCCCCTCCGCGAAGACATGACTGATGGGCATCCCGACTCCCCACCCCGATTCTACCCCGTGGGGCAAGTCCCCGACCTGCCAAACCCCCCGGACGGTGCATCCGCACGCCGACTGAAACCGTTGCCTGGGCCCCGGTCCTTTATATACCTTGACAAGCATATGCTCCGTGGAGTATCTCCACTGAGTGGAATCTGTGTTCGAAATCATTGCGGAGCCGAACCGCCGCGCGATATTGAGCCTCCTGGTCTCGTCACAACAGTCGGTCGGAGAGATCGAGCGTCAGCTTCGTATGCCGCAGCCGGCCGTGTCAAAGCACCTGCGAGTGCTGCGCGAGGCCGGTTTCGTGGAATCCACGGTGGACGCACAGCGCCGTCTCTACCGGCTGAAACCTGGACCACTTCAGGAGGTGGATGCCTGGCTGGCTCCGTTCCGTCGGTTCTGGTCCGCTCACGTAGATGCTCTCGAACGCCACCTCGACCGCATGGATCGATCAACACCAACGAAAAGCACACCAACGAAAGGCGCATTAACGAAAGAAAAGACAAGGAGAAGAAGATGACCGATCGCGAGCAGTACACACCGGGTCCGGCCAGCGGCGCGGAGGTGCGGAAGGACGGAGAAAAGTGGACACTCATTCTCGTCAGAGAACTGAGCCATTCGCCGGAAAAAGTCTGGCAGGCGCTAACCGACCCGGCGCATCTGCACGAGTGGGCTCCCTTTGAAGTTGATGGGAGCCTGGGTGTACTTGGAACCACGGTGAAGCTCACCTGGGTGGGAACGCCCACGTCTTTCGAAACAAAAGTGGCGCGAGCCGACGCTCCCAAGTTGCTTGAGTACGGCGACATCCGGTGGGAACTCGAGCCGCTCGGCAGCGGCACGCGCCTGACGCTGTGGACCAGCCTCGATCGCCGCTTCATCTCAATGGGTGCTGCCGGGTGGCACATTGCCTTCGATGTTCTGGATCGCCTTCTCAGCGGAACTCCCATCGGCCGCATCGCCGGTGGCGACGCGATGAAGTTCGGCGGCTGGCAGCGATTGAACGCCGAGTACGCAAAGCAGTTCGGCGTTGAGCCCCCCAACTGGCCGCCCAACGCCCCTAAGCATTGAAGCCCCTAAGAAGTGAAGCGCGGGAGGAAGAACCCCATGGAATCGACCCTGCGGAGGTCGGCCCTCGTCGCCGCCCAGACCCCCGAAGCGAAGACCACCCCCAAAGCGCCACAGGAGGCCGTGGCCTCCTCCCTCGGAGAAGAAACCACTGCCACGGCCTTCCGCTGTGGCGCGAGTTCCCGAGGAGCAACTGAGGTGGGTGAACGCCTCCGCCACCTGCGGCAGGCGCAATTGCGCGTAGATTTGGAAGGAGTCTTAGCCCGTCTTTGTCCTGAGGCGCACTTCAAAATGTATGGTCTGCGATGCCTGTGGAGACATCCTTACCGCTAGTTCAATCACGTCATTGGAAGGCAATTCGAATAAGTAGGGGGTTTCCTCCGCTTGCTTCTTCTCGGCGGCGGTCATTTGCTCAATTAGCGGCGGCCAATGATCGCCGTTCGGGATCGTCCCGCTTTCCCATTTACTTACGGTCAGGCGCGTTGCTCCAAACCGCGCGCCAAAAGCTGTCTGGCTTTCCCGTAGGCTGGCGCGGAAGCGCCTGATCCGCTGCGCAAGTTCCGAGACCGGATTGGTCGGGTGTACCAAGTCCCGACTATACACTATGAATCGTCAAAGATACAATATTTCCATTGTCTTCGCCATTAGTTGTATGCTAGACTATACAAAATCCTAAGACGTGGCGTTCTCCCGTCTGGTACTCTGAGGTCAAGCGATGCCGAATCTTTTTGTCGAGTGCAAGGTGCGCCCTGGTATGTTTAAAACGGAGTACCTGGTTTATGTTTCACCGAATGCAACGTTTTATGTAGACCGAGCAGACGTTAGCGTTGCAAAGCCACCAGTCGGGGAAGAAACAGTCGCCGGAAGGGTGCTCGCCTACCTCATTGAGTACCGTAAGGACCAGGCAGTTATTGAGATGACCGGAACCCCGATTGCCGGTGGTGTCCGAATCTTAGTCCCTAAAGCTATTACCAGCGCAGCGGCCTAAGACGCCGCCGTCAAAACGGAGCAATCCGTGATTCTGAGCGACCAGGGCATAAAAGAGGCACTCAAAAACGGTGCCATAACCATCGACCCTCCGCCGAAAGATGACCACTATGACCCCTCTTCAGTTGATCTCTTGCTTGGAGATGACTTTCAGATGTGGGATCGTAATCGGCTGGCGCAAGAGGGAGCCGAAATAACGCTCAACCTAGCGCTACAGAAGTTTCCAGAGACAGTAAAGAACTACCTTATAGACGCGCCGGTTCTTGACGGCTGCCTTACCATTCCGCCCTACTCTAAGCATCCCTGGCATTTTCTTTGTCAGACACGCTCACGCGTCGTGCTACACCGAGAGCACAGGATCGCGGCCAGGGTCGAAGGTAAGAGTTCGTTGGCGCGCCTCGGACTTCTGGTGCATTTGACGGCTCCAACGATTCATACGACCTTCAGAGGGAACATTGCACTGGAGATTGTGAACTTTGGACCCTTCAGTATAAAACTGGTCCCGCATAAAACGAGGATCTGCCAAATTATATTCGAACGAGTTGAAACAGAAGCGGGCCAGGAGTTAGGGTCGTCGTTTCAAGATCAAACACGCCCCGGCGGAACTCACGAATAGCTTTTCGGGAGGGAGGGTCTTCGGGGTTCGCCAGTTGCCTGCTTGACCCTGGAGAAGGCGACTTCATTGTATCTTGTTGTATCTTGTGTGACCACGACCCCGATTGCTTGAGCGGTTACGCTGAGCGCAGCTAAAATAGGTGCGAGAGCCTCCGTGCTATCGGAGAGTTGGAACTGTACATGAAAAGGCCCGTCCCGATGGAATCTGCCTCTGCATTCATCGACCAGAGGATCAAGGAACTTGGGGACTGGCGCGGGAAGATGCTCGCGAAAGTGCGCGCAATCATACACGAGGCAGACCCCGAGATCGTCGAAGAGCGGAAGTGGGTCAAGCCGACATCGCCGGGGACTCCCGTCTTTTCCCACGGTGGCATCGTCTGCACGGGAGAGACGCACAAGAACGTCGTCAAGATGACATTTGCCAAGGGAGCTGCGTTGAAGGACCCTTCCGGTCTATTCAACTCCAGCCTCGACGGGAATGTCAGGCGCGCCATCGACATCCACGAAGGCGACGAGGTCGATGAGGCGGCCTTGAAGGATCTCATCCGCGCCGCCGTTGCCCTTAATCTCGCCGCGCTCAATCTCAAGGGCCAGCTCAAGCTCAAGCCCAAGCCAAAGCCCCGAGCGAGCAGCAAGCGGGCCGACTAGCTTCATCGCAGGTCCCGGCGACACTCGCTCCTGCCCGTCACTTTCCCTATCCCCGCGTGCCAAATTAAGGCGCAGAAGGGCATGGAAGAAAGGCCAAGTATGACCTCGCGCAATGTCTTCGCTTTCGCTGCGGTTATGATTCTGATGCGGACGGCAGCGTTCGCGCAGGCTCCGGTGGATTCGCCGGTGCCGCCTGACGCCGAGATCCGCAAAATTCTCGCCGATCGCATCGGTGCGGAGAACCTGGGCATCGGCATGGTGGTCGGAGTGATCGACGCCAAAGGCCGGCGCGTTGTCGCATACGGCAGTCTCGCCAAGGACGACAAGCGGCCGCTCAATGGCGACACCATCTACGAAATCGGCTCCATGACGAAAGTGTTTACGTCCCTCGTGCTGATGGATATGGTGCAGAAGGGCGAAGTCGCGGTGACCGATCCGGTGTCGAAATACCTGCCGGCGAGCGTCAAAGTGCCCGAGCGAAACGGCAAGAAGATCACCTTGCAGGATCTCTCGACGCAGAGCTCCGGGCTGCCGCGGATGCCGACGAATTTCAAACCCAAGGATCCGGCAAATCCTTACGCCGACTACACGCCCGAAAATCTGTACGAGTTTCTATCGGGCTACCAGCTCACGCGCGACATCGGCTCGCAGTATGAGTATTCCAATTTCGGCGTCGGGCTGCTCGGCCACGCACTGACTCTGCGCGCCGGCTCGGACTACGAAACCATGGTGCGGTCCCGCATCCTCGCGCCCTTGGGCATGAACAACACTCGCGTCACTCTGTCGCCCGAAATGAAGGCACGGCTGGCGATTGGACATGGCGCTGCCCTGAGCGTAGTGCCGAACTGGGATATAGCGGCGCTGGCGGGCGCAGGCGCTCTGCGGTCCAGCGCCAACGACATGCTGACCTTCCTTGCGGCGAACCTCGGCTACACCAAAACCCCGCTTGCCGCGGCCATGGCGGCGGAAATATCGATTCGGCGGCCGGCTGGATCGCCCGACATGCAGATCGCTTACGCCTGGCACATTCAATCGAAGAACGGAAATTCCATCATCTGGCACAACGGCGGCACGGGCGGATACCGCAGCTATATGGGTTTCGACCCGAAAACCCGCGCGGGTGTCGTGGTGCTGTCGAACTCCTCAACGGACGGCGCTCCCGACGACGTAGGCCGGCACCTGCTCGACGCCAGCTATCCATTGGACAAGGTTGAGCCGATCAAAGAGCATCAAGAGATCACGCTCACCACGAAGGTCTTCGACAACTACGTCGGGACCTACCAATTGGCTCCGAATGCGATCATGACCATCTCGCGCGACGGCGATCGGTTTTTCGGGCAGCTCACGGGACAGCCAAAGCTCCAGATATTCCCCGAAAGCGAGCGGAAGTTTTTCCTAAAGGTGGTGGACGCTCAGTTGACTTTCGATACCGATGCTCAAGGGAAAGCGACGCAAGTTACCCTTCACCAAGCTGGGCGAGACATGCCGGGGAAGCGGATTGACGAGGCTCAAGCCGCGGCAGCGGCGGCTGCGTTGGAGAAGAAGTTCAAGGATCAGACGCAAGATCCAAGAACGGAAGCCGCGTTGCGCCGCATCGTCGATGAGCTCCGGCTGGGGCAGCCGAAGTATGAGCTGTTGAGTCCGGCCCTGGCCGACCTCACGCGCCAGCAGTTACCGCAACTCCAAGCTGCCATCACTCAGCTTGGCGCCCTGCAATCGGTTAAGTTCACGGGGGTCGGCCCGGCCGGCGCCGACATTTATGACGTGAAGTTCGAGAACGGGTTCGACCGAATGGAGAATCATGCTGGATCCGGATGGGAAGGCTGCGAGCGTAGGTTTCCGCCCAAACTAGGAATCACCGGCCCTGGCTGGAAAGCACCGCCGCCAATTCTCGCTCCGCCGCCTTCGCCGCCCGCCGGTGCCGAATCACGGCGAGTATGATCACCGCGACCACCGACCCGATGCCCGCCATCAACATATCCTCTTGCGAATCCCACATGTCGCCCTGCATCCCCACGAACTCCTCGCCGCGTTCCGGGGTGAGAATCATCGCCGCGCCGGCCTCCATAATCTCGTAGATCGCGCTGAAGGAGAGAATCGCTTCCACCGGCAGGACATAGCGCCATCGGCTAAACACGCCCACTTTGCGCATCAGCAATTCCTGAAGAGGGTAGGTCATCAGCAGGCCGAAGCTGAAGTGCGCCACCCGGTCGTACATGTTGCGGTTGGTGTGAAGCCAGGGCTTCATCCACTCCCCCAGCGGCACGTCCGAGTACTTATAGTGCGCGCCCCACTCATGGATGCACAGGTAGAAAAAAATGAGCGCGTAGGACAGATCGGAGAACGGCAGTTTGCGGTACGCGAGCCCCAGAACGATCAGGAACGCGAACGCGGTCGCGTTCTCCAGAAAATAGTCGAAGACCTTGTCCGGGTGGATGCCCGCGATCAGGATCACCGCCGCCATCGCGATCGACAGGCGCTGAAGAAACCGGTTTTCCGCGAACGAAGGGTACCCGGCGGTGGAAGCAGTTGTCACAAAGATGCATTAGACAACGGTTTGAGGGTCGAGGGCAACCGCCACCCGGCTCAGCGTGTTATAGTGAGCCCTTGTCATGAAGATCGACCTCTTTAACCACTTCTTCCCCAAGCGCTATTTTGAACAGTTCATCGATACCGGAGGCATCCGCGATATCGGCAAGCGCGTCCGCAATATCCAGGCCATCCACGACCTCGATTTCCGCTTCAAGGTCATGGACGAAATCCGCGCCGCGCACGGCGATTATTGCCAGGTCCTGTCGCTCCCCGCGCCCACGATCGAGGCGTTGGGCGGTCCAGATAAATCGCCCGAGGCCGCCCGGATCGCCAATGACGGACTGGGGGAACTGGTCGCTAAGCATCCGGACCGGTTTATCGCGTTCGTGGCGTCCATGCCCATGAACAATCCTGAGGCGTGCATCAAGGAAATGGATCGGGCCGTGACCCACCTGGGCGCCCGAGGCATCCAGATCTACACCAACGTGAACGGCGGACCCCTCGATGCCCCGGAACTTTTGCCGGTTTTCGAGGAGTGCGCCCGCCGCGATCTGACCATCCTCATGCACCCGACTCGCGGAGCCGATTTCGCGGATTACAAAACCGAGGAAAAATCGCTCTACGAAATCTGGTGGACGCTGGGCTGGCCCTACGAAACCGCCTGTGCCATGTCCCGCATGACCTTCGCGGGGTTCTTCGACCGCTGGCCCAAGCTCAGGATCGTGACCCACCATCTGGGAGGAATGGTCCCGTACTTCGAAGGCCGGGTGGGACACGGCTGGGACCAGCTCGGATCACGAACCTCCGACGTCGACTACAAAGCGCTGCTTAAGTCCATGAAAAAGCGGCCCATCGACTATCTGCGGATGTTCTACGGCGATACCGCTTTGTTCGGCGCGCGAGCCGGAACCGTATGCGGCCTGGACTTTTTTGGTCTTGACCATGTCCTGTTTGCCTCGGACACGCCCTTTGAGCCGACCCCTGGCCTGTTCATCCGGGAAACCATCAAGGTGCTCGACAGCCTGGACCTGACCGCCGAGCAAAGGAACCAGATCTACGAGCGTAACGCCCAGCGTTTGCTTAAGTTAGCCTAACTCGTTGACTAACGGCGCCGTCCGCCGCCACCGCCGCGCACGCCGCCGACTCGACCGCCGCCATATCCGCCGCCGTAGCCTCTCGGAGCAACCCGAGCTCCGTATCCGTATCCACCGCGGTAGCCGTATCCGCCGTACCCGTAGCCGCCATACACGCCGATCCCCGGATAGCCATACCCATAACCGTAAGCGTATGGAGCCACATACGGCGCAACGTAGGGAGCCGCGTACGGAGCAGCATAGGGAGCAACCGGTGCTCCATAATAACCGTATCCGCCGTAATAAGGGGCATACGGCACTCCGACACCTATTCCGACACGCACCCCGAAGTGGGCGGCAAAGGCAGAGCTACCGGCCAAAAGGAACAGAGCCAACAATTTCGTTTTCATATCGTCCTCCCGCCCTTAACTTAAGCATGTGCGAGGCCGTAGAGAATCTCTTTTAGAATGAATACGTACGATTTCCAGGGGTGGTGGATTTCAACCGCCTCTGGCCGATCACGGCCTATTCGGCCCGGAGGGCTTGGACCGGGTCGACGGCGGTGGCTCGTCGAGCGGGGAAGTAGCTGGCCAGCGCCGCGGCGGCGATCAGGATCGCGGCGACCACGGCATACGTCACGGGATCGAGAGCGCTGACGCCGAACAATAGCGACGACATCAGGCGAGTCAGCCCGGCCGCGGCCGCCAGCCCCAGCGCCGCGCCGATTCCCGCCAGCAGCAGACCGTGGCGCACGAACATGCGCTGAAGCCCCGCGGGTTGCGCGCCGAGCGCCATGCGGATGCCGATCTCGCGGGTCCTTTGCGAGACCGCGTAGGCGATGACGCCGTAAATCCCCACGATGCCCAGCAACAGAGCCATCCCGCCGGCAATCGCGAGCAGCACCAGAGTGAACGAAGTCCGCGCCATGGACTGATCGTAGAGGTCCTTGAGTGTCCGCACCAGGAATACCGGCAGGCTCGCGTTTTGCGACCAGATGGCTTGGCGGGCCTCGGTCAGGAAGCTCTCGGTGGCGGCGCGATTGGTACGAATGGCAAACACCCCGAAGCGAGTCTCCTGCTTGAAAGTCGTGTCCGACAGGGCGGGCCAGTATGTCAAAGCCGGCGCCTTCTCTTGGACTCCGTTATCGTAGACATCGTCAACCACCCCCACGATTTCACTCCAGGGGTCCTTAGGGACCTCCCGCACCCGCTTGCCCAGCGCCGCACTTGCGCTGCCCCACATCTCTCGCGCCATATTCTCGGACACCATCGCGACGTGGCGTTTCTCATAAAGGTCAGTCCAGGTGAAATCGCGTCCGGCGATGAGAGCCGTGCCGGTGACCTTCAGAAAACCAGGCGTCATGTACCTGTATCGCCGGACGGGAGGAATCTGCCCCTCCGCATAATCCTTGTCCTGGGCATAGACCAGGTCGTTGTTGTTGAACCCCTCCAGCGGAGCGCCGCTTGCAAACGCGACGGAGGTGACGCCCGGAATAGCCGCCAGCTTGTCCAGCATGGCGTTCTCCATGCGCATCACCCGCTCCGGTTCCTTGACCTGCTCCTCCGGAATGACGATGTGGAGAAGCTGGAGTTGCTCGGGATGAGTGAATCCGGGTTGGACGTTGCGGAGGGCCTGGAAGGTGCGGATCATCAAACCGGAGCCGATGAGCAACACCAGCGCGAGAGCCACCTGCACCACCACCAGAGTGTTGCGCGCGCGATGCCGCTCCCGGCCCTGGCTGAGCGTGCGACCACTGCCGCGAAGAGCGGATGCTAGATTCGGGCCAGCGTATTTCAGCACTGGGATCAGACCGAACAGCACACCCGTGAACAAGGAAACCACCAACGTGAACCCCAGAGCCAAGGGATCGATCCCAATTTCGTTGAGCCGCGGCAGGGTCCCCGGTCCGCGTGCCACCAGGATCCGCAACGCGGCGTATGCCAACCCTAAGCCCAAAGCTCCACCGAGGAGGCCTAGCGTAACGCTCTCCAACAGCATCTGACGTGCGATATTTCCCCAACCGGCGCCGAGCGCGGCGCGGATGGCGAGCTCCTGCTGGCGGCCCTCGGCGCGAACCAGCAGCAGATTCGCCACGTTGGCGCAGGCGATCAACAACACCAGCCCGATGGTGCCCATCAGCACCCAGAGCGTCGCGCCGATATCGCCCACAACATCCTGCTTCAGCGGCTGAAGCTTGGGACCCAAGCGGGCGTTTTCAAACAGGCTCTTGCTGAATCCAGCCGGCGTAGGCCACGCCTTTATCCACATTGGCAGCATACGCGCGACGTCCGCGTTGGCCTGCTGGAGCGTCACGGCGGGCATGAGCCGTGCGACTCCTTGAAAGCTAAAATTGCCCAGGGAGAGCTTATTGCGGTCGAGCCGCATCGGCAGAATCAGATCTGGATCATTGCTGAATCCGAACGCGACCGGCATCACGCCGATCACATTGTGCGGCCTGGAGTCCACTGTGATGGTGCGGCCGATGACGGATTTATCGCCCCCGAACCGCCGCTGCCAATAGCCGTAAGTCAGAATCGCGGTTTCAGCGGACCCCGGCGTATCGTCCTCCTGCGAGAACCAGCGTCCGAGCGCAGGCTGAACGCCCAAAGCTTGGAGGGTGCCATACGTGACGGTCAGGGCCCGCACCTGCTCAGGGTCGCCGATGCCGGTAATGCTGGCTCCGCCGCTCTGCCAAATCCCAAACTCCTGAAAGGTCCGGTTTTCCTCACGATAGGTGAAGTACATCGTGGGGCAGGTATTGAGGCGGTCTCCGAACCCGGTGATTCCCGGCGCAGAGTGCCAGACGCCCACCAGCGACTCGGATTGCGGATAGGGCAGAGGTTTGATCAACACGCCGTTCACGACGCTGAAGATGGCGGTGTTGGCGCCGATGCCAAGCGCCAATGTCACCAGCGCAATCGCGGTGAACAGCGGCGCCTGCCTGAGCCTCCGCAAGACGTGTCGGAGCGATCTCACAGGGCTCCTACTCTTGAGCCAGTTCCTTGAAATGGATGGTGGAGTTGATCAGCTCCTTCAGCTGAGCGAGTTGGATGGAGCCGGCGACAAGGATCACGTTCACTTCCTTGGCCTCTGCGTTAATGAGCAGGAAGCCGTTTGGCTTGTCGCCTTGCATGGAGACATAGATCTGGGTGTCTTCGGCTCCCTCCTTGACGTTGAGCACGCGCGACCATCCGGCAGAGCCGGCCACCTGCTTGCGAAGGGGATCCAGGTCGCTGTCTGAGTACTCACCCGGGTTTTCAAACTCATAGTTGTGAACAGAGATTTGATCGATGGAGGCGAAGAGGGCTTGGTGGTCCTTGTCCCCAGCTTTGGCCAGCTTTTGTTTGAGCGAATCGAGCAGCGGGCCATCGAGGCTCAACTCCGTTTTGTCCTTCGCGTTCTTGGCGATGGCGTCGAAGTTCAGGTCGAGGTTCAGTTTCTGGGCCTTGGCCGGCACCGATACGAGCGCGGCAAGCAAGGCGAAAGCAGCGAATGTTTTCATTGGTTTCCTTTCGATTTCTTCGAATCAGAATTCTGGCCCGGCAGCCCCAGCGCGGGAATGCCGAACTGACCTGTGAGATTAGCCAAGCCCGCCAAGTCGATGGCGCCTTCAATGTAGACCACCTTGACCTCCTTCGGTTCTGTTTTCAAGACCGCAATCCCGGCGATTTGGCCTCCTTCGGACTTGGCATAGATGTCGGTGGTCCCGTCCGCATCGTGCTTGCCGAGGAGCACGCCCCATCCGGCCGCGCGAAGCTGATCGCGAACCGGCTGCAAATCCTCGGGCTTGTATTGACCCTCCTCCGCGAACGAGTACTTCTTGACGGTGATGTTCTTGAGGCCGGAAATCAGCTTCTGGATCTCGGGATTCATCGACTTATCCTTCGACAGAAAGCCGCTGGCCAGCTGCAACATCGGCAAAGGGAGAGAGATGTCCACGGATTCCTTGGCCTTGGAGGCCAGGTTATCCAGTTTGAACTGGATCTGCGCGTCCAAGGGCAACACCGAGGCGGCGGCAAAAGCAATCAGCAAAATAAATGGTGTGTGTTTCATTCCTTACCTGTTCCTCGCTTATTCCTGGTTCAAAACCTTGTTTCGCGCCAGATTCAATTCTTCCGAGGCGATTTGTAGCGCCTGAATCGCCTGCTTTGCGGCCCGCTCCTCCCTCAGGCTGCGATATTCGATCGAGATCGAGAGCACCAGCGCGGTTGTAGCCACGACTGTAGCCGCCGGCCACAGCAGCCGGAAGCGCGGACGAGGGCTCTCCCAGCGTTGCTCCCGCGCGGCTTTGGCTTGCAGGATGACGCGCTCGGCGAAACCCTCGGGAGGGTCCTCGCGCCGTAGCGCCTTGCGAAGTTGATCTTCCAGGTTCTTGCTCATATCGAAATCTCTCCGTGGCGCGCGAGTTTGTCCCGCAGCAACTTGAGCGACCGCTGCACGTGGCTCTTGACCGTGCCCAGGGGCATCTTCAAGACCTCCGCAATCTCCGTCGCTTCCATATCTTCCTGATAGCGCAAAATCATCACCAGGCGCGGCTTATCCGGGAGGCTGGCGATCAATTGGCGCAACGCCGCGGTCAGCAGAATATCGCCCTCGACCACACGAGAGGGGGGCGCGGCCGGCTCAGGAGCCTGTTCCAAGGGCCACAGGAATCGCAGCCAGGTCCGCCGGCGCCGCTGCCGGTCGATGGACCGGTGCGCGGTCGCGCGCCTGAGCCAGTTGACCACGTGCGCCGGCGAATCCAACGCCGGCAACACGCGGTGCAGCTCCAGAAAAACGTCCTGGGCGACTTCCTCGGCCGCGGACCGGTCCCTCAGAAATGCATAGGCCATGCTGAACACCATCGACTGATGTCGCTTCACCAGCGCGGCGAACGCGTCTGCCTGGTCGCTAAAAAGCTCAGGGGATAGCATTTGCGCCGCTGGGGCTTCCATGGCCTGCTTTGGCATCTCTTACTGATGAATACGCACGTGCCAAGCTCCGGGAACGCATTTTTTTAGAGAATATTTACCGCTCGAGCCGCCAGCAGCGCCACGGTCGCCAGCGAGATGGAGGCCTGCACCATCATCAGCACCTTGGCCCAGCGGGAGAGCACGGGCACGTCGGTGGGGGAAAACGCGGTGCTGGTGTTGAACGCCAGGAACAGGTAATCGACGAAGCCGGGACGCCAGTTCTCATCTCCCATGGCTTTGCGCAATTCCGGATCGACCATCATTTGCGGAAACAGAAACGCCCCGTCGGTGTGCGGGCCCACAAGGTCGCGCTGATGCGGGCCGCCGGCGTCCAGACGCCAATACCAGGAGGCGAAGACCAGCAGGTTGCCGACCCACAGCAGAGACGCCGAAAGCAGTAACTCGCTCGGCGATTCCTTGTGCGAGGAAAGACCCTTGATCAGCAGCGTCAATGAGGCGATCATCGCGACGGTAACCACTCCCAGCGCCGCGTAGTTGAGAATGTGCGCGATGTGTTCCTTCCCAGCGCGGTGCAGGATAAGGGCCGGCGTCAGCAGGCACGCCACCAGCACCAGCACCAGCCAATCCGGTCCGGGCGATAGCGAAGACGGCAAGGCCAGGTTGAGCGCGCTGACCGACAACATGGCCACCAGGGCCGGCCAGCGCGGCTCGGGCGGCAGCCGATGGGCGGGAGACATGCTTTCCATTGTGGACCGCCGGTCATCGCCACACAACAGAACTTAGGTGATGGGTGAGCGGCGCCGGTTGCCAACCGGCGGCAAGCTGAGCATGCCCAACCTGGCTTGCAAGATTGTGGGACATGCTTACGCGTAAAAGAGAGAAGAGTCCGTTTCACCTTTAAGCACCGTGTACTGCTGCGTATGCTACACTTCTCAGGTCATCACCCTACCCGATTAACCGAAGGACCTTACTCCTATGCCTACGAAGCCCGGCAAGCTTAACCGCAATTCTTCTCTACTCGCATGCGCCCTAGTGTCGCTTGCTGTTCTTCCCAGTGCCTTGCACGCTGCCGTGTTCGCGCCTGTGCCAGCGCTCAGCTTCACAAAGCCGTTCGCCGGCATCGACCCGCTCCGCCAGACCCTAACGGTTGCCAGTGTTGGTACAGGTTTCAACTTCACCTACGCTGCCACGACCAGCACCGGCGGGAACTGGTTGTCGGTAGCCTCCGGGGACGGGTGTGGCCTATGTGCGACGCCGCAGACGATCGCGGCCATCGTGACCGCCAACATCACTCTCGCGGTAGGAAGTTATTCGGGGCAGATCGTTCTGACTTCGCAAACCGGCTCGGTGACGCTGACCATCCCCGTCACTTTGACGATTACATCTACGTCCTCGGCATTCCTGGACAACCTCCCCGGCCAACTGAGCTATTCGCTGAAGACCAGCGGAGCGGCCGTCACCAGTCAGGCGATCCAAGTTCGAAACGGAGGAACTGGAACACTGACCTGGAACGCGACGATGAGCACCTCCGACGGAGGAAACTGGCTTCACATCTCGTCCTCGAGTGGAACCGCGCCCTCCCCGGTTACGGTGAGCATTACCGTCGCAAATCTTCCCGGCGCAGGCTCGACTCAGGGGAGTTTCATAGGGCAGCTTGTGATCGCCACCACGGCCAGCAGCACGACCATTCCGATTGTCGTCGTGGTCGGCGACAACATTCTCAGTCAGATTAATGGCATCAACTTCACCAAGGTGTTCAGCGGAGCCAACCCGCTGCCCCAGACGCTGACCGTTCCCAGCACCGGCACCACCTTTAACTTCACCGCCGCCGCGTACACCGCCACGGGCGGAAGCTGGCTCGCGATCGCCACTGGCGACGGCTGCGGACTCTGCGCCGCGCCGGAGACAATCGACGTCTCCATCGCTGCCAGTCCCACGCTTGCCGTAGGAACGTACACCGGAGAAATCATCATTACGAATCAGGTCGGCTCGATGTCGCTCACGGTGCCCGTAAGCGTTCGTGCATAAATAACCGCTTCATTGTGTCGATGGGGAAATGGTATAGTTCCAGTCCCCGTGGAACGGGTGGCGCGCGATATTGATGGCGGCAAATTTGGCATCGGAGGTTTTGACGCCTTTGGGATATTTGTTTTCGTCGAGTTCGGCGCGTACGGTAAGTCCGGTGGTGGTCGTCGTTGCCGCAATGAGTTGAACGATGGTCTGAAAACTCCGCAGGGGTTTTCCACGCCAGTTAATCGTGAGAAAGGAAAAGAGGCGATGTTCGATTTTGTTCCATTTGCTGGTACCCGGGGGCAGATGGCAGACCGTGATGGGAACGCGAAGCATGTTGGCTAGCTCCTGTAATTCTACTTTCCACAGGCGGACACGGTGTCCGTTGCTACCGCCGCCATCGGCAGTCACCAGCAGTCGTGTGGCATTGGGATAGCGGCCTTGTCCCATACTCAACCACCAGCGGCCAATCGCGTGAACGGCGAAACTGGCGGTATCGTGATCGGTGCCAACGCTGACCCATCCCTTGTTGTCGCCGATGTCGTAGATACCGTATGGGATCGCCCGCCCCAGTTTCGGATCGATAAAGTCATGGACATTGACCGCTTCCGGTTTTCCTTTGGGATGCCATTCGCGACCGTTGTTTTTGAAATTGCCCACCAACTCTTTCTTCTTGGTGTCAACCGAAATTACGGGCTCACCCGCCGCCAGAAACGCCTTGGCCTGATCGCTGATGTACTCAAACTGGGCGTTCCGATCCACGTGGCTGCTCCCCTCCCGTGTCTTGCGGTTGGCCTGCAGACTGAATCCCCGTTTGCGCAGACCGTCGGCGATCACGTGAGGACAAACCGAATGACCCAGGCTTCGCAGAGCCTCGGATAAGTGTCGCAGACTTTTCGAGGTCCATCTCAGAGGTCGCATGGGATCACCGCGCGTCGCCGGTTCCACCAGCCGTCCAAGATCCGCCAGCAACGTCGAGTCTTCGGTGAGTTTTGCCTTGCGTCCACCGCCCGGCCTGCGGATTCGCCCGGCTTCCACTTGCCGCGATTCCGCGATTTCCTTCATCCCGCGACTGATCGTGCTGCGAGCGATTCCGGTTATTCGCGAAACCGCGCTCACTCCACCTCGACCATATGACTGCGCTTCGGTCGCCGCGAACCGCCGCAACCCCTGTTCGTTCAGAACCGGTGCAAGGCCCCTATAACGCTGCGCAATACTCTGCTCTGAACCAAGGGAGCCAGCCACTAGTCCACGATATCACAAACGGAGCACTTATTGATGCACAGTGTCTAAGCCTCACGGTTTCGGCAAGCGGCACGGATTTCTTCGATAATCTCCCGGGCCAACTGAGCTATACCATGGTCACCAGCGGCACCTCGATCACCAGTCAGACCATCCAGGTTCGAGACGGCGGAACAGCGAGCTTGAGCTGGACTTTGACGGGAAGTACGTCGGACACCGGCAACTGGCTGACGATCTCCAGTTCCAGCGGCGTCACGCCCGCGCCGATTACGATCGGAATCTCCGTCGCCAATCTTCCGAATGGAGGACTGGTCGCCCAAACCTACATAGGCCAGCTCGTGTTTCAATCGACGTCGGGCGGCAGTTTTACCGTTCCAATCAGCGTAGTGGTCGGCAACAGCGTTTTCAGCCAGATCAATGGGATTAATTTCACCAAGGTGTTCGGCGGAGCCAATCCACTTCCCCAGACGTTGACCGTCCCAAGCAACGGAAGCACCTTCAACTTCAGTGCCGCTGCCTTCACAGCCACGGGCGGAAGCTGGCTCACGATTGGCACCGGCGACACCTGCGGCCTCTGTGCAACGCCGGAGACCATCAACGTCTCCATTACGGCCAGCCCTACTTTGGCGGTCGGTACCTATACGGGGGAGATCATCATCACGTCGCAAGCAGGCTCGATGTCGCTCACGGTGCCGGTGACGCTGACGGTGGTGGCCGCAAGCACGCCATTCTTCGACAACCTTCCCGGCCAATTGAGTTTTACGCTCCTGACGAACAGTAGCAATAACCCGCCTGCCCAAAGTCTTCAGATCCGGAATGGGACTACGGGATCGCTGGACTGGACCCTCACGACCAGCACCGCGGATGGCGGCACCTGGCTGAGTGCATCCGCTACCAGCGGCACGGCTACCTCGTTGATTAGCATCTCGGTGCAGAAGAGCAATCTTCCCGGCGCCGGACTGACCGCGGGAACCTTTATCGGCCAACTCGTATTGCGCACGTCGTTTGGCAACAGCGCTACCATTCCGGTCAGCTTCGTGGTGGGCGCCAGCGTCTTCAACCAGGTCAACCCAATCAGCTTTACGAAAGTTTTCGGAGGAGCGAACCCGCTCCCTCAAACTTTGACCATCGCAAGCAGCGGCGCGACCTTCAACTTCGTAGCGGCCTCCTTCACCGCCACGGGTGGAAGCTGGCTCACGATTGCCACCGGAGACGGCTGCGGACTTTGTGCCGCGCCGGAAACGATCAACGTCTCCATTACTGCCAGCCCGACACTGGCCGCTGGAACCTATACGGGAGAAATAATCGTCACCTCGCAATCCGGCAACATGTCGATCACCGTGCCCGTCACGTTGACAGTGGCGGCCTCCTCCACCCCATTCTTCGATGACGTCCCGGGCCAATTGAGCTTTACCCTCCTGACCGGCAGCAGCGGCAATCCGCCCGCGCAAAGCCTTCAGATTCGAAATGGTGCATCGGGATCGATGGATTGGAACCTAGCCGTGAGCACGGCGGATGGCGGCAACTGGTTAAACGCATCCGTTGCCAGCGGGACCGCGCCTTCCGTGATCACCGTCTCTGTACAGAAGAGCAATCTGCCGGGCTTGGGGCTGATTGCGGGAACCTTTGTCGGCCAGGTTGTGTTCAGCACGTCGTTTGGCAACAGCGTCACGGTTCCCATTAGCTTCGTGGTGGGGACCAGCGTGTTCAACCAAGTCAACGCCATCAGCTTCACCAAGCCCTTCAGTGGAGCCAACCCGCTTCCTCAAGTCTTGACGATAATGAGCACCGGCACGGCCTTCAACTTTACTTCCGCTGCCTTTACGGGCACCGGCGGAAGCTGGTTTTCAATTACCACCGGTGACGGCTGCGGGCTCTGCGCCACGCCGGAGACGATCAACGTCACCATCGCCGCGAGCCCGACTCTGGCGGTGGGAACTTATACCGGGGAGATCATCGTGACGTCGCAATCCGGTTCGATGTCGATCACAGTGCCAGTCACGTTATCGGTGGAGGCGCCGGCAAGCGCGCCGTTCTTCGATAACCTCCCCGGCCAGATGAGTTTTTCCTTCCAGACCGGGAGCGCCGGTCCACCCTCGCAAACGGTGCAAGTCCGGAGTGAGTCGCCCGGAGCGCTGAATTGGACGCTCGCGACCAACACCGCCGATGGCGGCAACTGGCTGAATCCGTCCGCCACCAGTGGAACAGCGCCATCCACCGTCACCATCGGTATCATAATCGCCAATTTGCCGGGAATGGGCTTGATTGCAGGGAGTTTTTCAGGCGAATTGGTGTTTTCATCCGCAACCGGCAGCGTCACCATCCCAGTGAGTGTGACGGTGGGAACCTCTGTTTTTTCCCAACTGCCTGGTCTTGTTTTCTCCAAGGCCTATGGCGGCGCGAATCCACTTCCCCAAATCATAAGCGTCGCCAGCACCAGCGCGAACTTTAACTTCCTAACCGCTTTCGCCACCGGCAACGGCGGCGCCTGGCTGTCGGTCACTACAGTTGGAGCGTGCGGACTTTGTACCACTCCGCACTCGGTCACGGTTAGTATCGTCGCCAGCCCCACGCTTGGCGCCGGAACCTACACCGGGCAAATCGTATTTACGCAGCAAAGTGGCACCATGGCGATGACGGTGCCGGTGACGTTAACTGTCGGCTCGACTGCATTGCAGTTCTATTCCATCACTCCGTGCCGGCTGGTCGATACCCGGGTGGGGCAGGGAAAGAGCGGCGCCTTCGGGCCGCCTGCGCTCGCCGCCTCTTCGGGTCGCGATTTTCCGCTGCTTTCCGGGGGGTGCTCGATTCCCTCGACCGCCCAGGCGTACTCGTTGAATTTCACCGTGGTTCCGGACGGGCCGCTGGGTTTCCTATCGGTCTGGCCGGCTGGGAGCGGATATCCCGGAGTCTCGACACTGAATTCGACCGATGGCAGCGTGATCGCCAATGCGGCGATCGTTCCGGCAGGGACAACTGGCAGCATCACCGCGCTCGCCTCCAATCCGACCGATCTGATTATCGACATTAACGGGTATTTCGCTCCCGCGGCCGCTTCAGGGCTCGCCTTTTTCCCGCTCACGCCTTGCCGCATCGCGGACACTCGCAGCACCCAGAACTTCACGGGAGCCTTCGGGCCGCCGAGCCTGGGCGGGTTTGCCACTCGCGACTTCCCGCTCGCGACCAGTCCGTGCCTGTCCGGCTCGGAGCAGGCCTATTCCTTGAACGTGACGGTGGTCCCACCTGGGCCTCTGGGCTTCCTTTCGATCTGGCCCGTAGGACAACCATATCCAGGGGTATCGACGCTCAACTCCCCCGACGCCACAGCGCTGGCGAACGCGGCGATTGTTCCGGCGGGGACCGGTGGGGACATCAACATAGTGGCGGGCAACCCGACTGACGTGATTCTGGACATCAACGGGAAGTTCGCCGCGCCGGGCGCAGGAGGATTGCAATTTTACGCGGTAACGCCGTGCCGCGTAGCCGATACGCGAAGCAGCCAGAACTTCACGGGCCAGTTCGGGCCGCCGAGCCTGGCGGCATTCGCGGACCGCGATTTCCCGATTCAATCCAGCCCGTGCGGCATCCCGGCGACCGTGCAGGCGTACGCACTGAACATGACGGTGGTGCCGCCGGGACCGTTAGGCTTCCTGTCGGTGTGGCCCGCGGGACAGGCTTACCCGGGCGTATCGACGCTCAATTCGCCAGACGGGTTCGTGATTGCGAACGCCGCCATCGTGCCTTCGGGAACGGGCGGAGCGATCACCATCGTCGCCGGGAACCCGACCGACCTGATCATCGACATCGTCGGGTATTTTGCTCCCTGAGCGGCGGTTTGGCCCTGACGATGAGCACTGGCCGTTCGTCATGAGGTGAGGTTATATCCACTCAGGTCTCGTCGGCGCCCGATCGATATCGAAAAACATCAACTTATACCATCCCGTGCTCGGCGGGATTTACCGTCGGGCTCCGACCTTGCCGATTCCAGTTAAACAGGACGCCGTTAGTAACTCCGCGAAGGCAGGCTACCACTCCCTCCGGTCGTGGCTCAGAAACCGTTACTACTCCGAGACCAATGGTCGGTAATGTAATGGAAGAACTCACGGGTTTGTTGGTTTGAGAGCGAGTTCAAAGCCGAGGTCTGAGGCGGTGATTTTAAGGCGATTAATGCGAGAGGCGTGGTAGCGCTTTTCGTAGGCTTCGGCTCCTTCATCCACGTAGGCCTGCCCCCAACGGAGCAGGCGATAAATCAGTATGCCTAATTTTCTGCTTCGTCAGAAGAATTTGTGGGCCAGGATTGGCTCCGGCAGCTTGGCAAGTGAGTGATACAAGGCGAGTTCGAGGACGCGAAACGTGCGAAAGCCGTAAGATCTTCTCATGACGACTTTGGCTTTGTTGTTGAGGCCCTCGACGACACCGCTGGAAAACTCCTTGCGCGCCCTGAAATAGTTCAGCAACAACTCCCGGTGTTCACGGAGAGTTCGGGCGAACTTCTTCATCGGCTCGATGCGGCTGCGCATGACTTGGTGACACCAGAAGTCGAGGAACTTTCCGGCCCAGACCGGAGAGCTGTAGGTCCAAAACTGCTGGAAGTCCTCCTTTAATAGGTAGGCTCGAACGGTTTGCAGGTTGTAGCGGAGTAGGTCTCGCAACCGCACCTGTTGTTTGTCGGTGAGGTTTTCCTTACGCTTGAGCACGCACCAGCGCGATTTCTTCAGCAGCGGCTGATAGCCGTCGCGGATGAGGCGCTTGGTTTCCTGGGCCCGCACCTCGTCGAGAGCCTTGCTCATCTTGGCCATGATGTGGAAGCGGTCGAGGATATGCAGGGCGTTGACGCACTTCTCGCCGATGACGTCCAAGTAAGGCTTCCACATGTCGGAGCAAACAAACAGAATCTCCGCGGCCACTTTCTCGCCGATCACCCGGAAGAAGCCCTGAAACGATTCGATGGTGCGCTCCTTGCCGACCCACAGCAGCCGAATGCATTCGCGATCGATCTGATAGACCAGCGTCAGATACTTGTGGCCCTTGGCGTACTGAATCTCGTCCACGCCGATGGCAAAGATCGATTCCAGAGTCCGCCGCTGCAGGCCCCATTCAACGACATATTCCACTGCGTCATGCACCCGGTCCCAACTGCTGCGGAAGCTCACGGCCACTTACATTCATCTGGTCCAGACTCTTCTGCATTCGTCGGAGCCAGTCTGCCCGCTCCGCTGCAAGCGTGTTTCTGTCGCGTACCAGAGTCCGCAACATGCACACCTGCTCAACCGGCCGGAACGAGCCTCGAAGCAGCCCACAGCTGTGCAGCCGCTGAATCCACTTGCAGTCTACCCGGTCCGTCTTCTTTCGCCCCGGCACCTGCGCGAATTCCCGCGTGCTTACCAACAACACTTCGAATCCCTGGCGCTCCAGGAATTCGTGCACAGGAATCCAGTACACACCCGTGCTCTCCATCGCCACCGATTCCACCTTCCGCTCCCTCAACCATTGCGCCAGCTTGGCCAACTCTGGTGTTGTGGCTCCGACTTCCTCTACTTCCCGCTCCGAGCCCTCTATCGTTGGCCCACATACCCAGTGGCTTGTGCTCCCCAGATCGATCCCCGCCACGTTTCGTCGCAACACCGGGAAACCGTCGCCTTCCATCCCTCGATCCGAATCCTTCTCCTGACCTCGGTTTCGCTTCATTTGTCTCCTGCCTTCCCGAACACGAACGCCCAGGCTGGCTGATCGCAAAATCTACTCCAGGGGAGTGTCATCAAGACCTCGCCAATGTTCAATCGCCTTCCTGGAGCCAAGCTGAGCAAGGGGCATCACGCTCCAATGAAAAAAGGGCCTTAACTGCAGTCGTGTTCTTTTTGAAGCCTACCCCAACAAGCGCCCCGGTGCATCCGGTCTCTTACCGTTCAATCCGGCAATGCCGGAGGCCCCGCTGAGCCGTGACCGAAGGGAGCGGATGCGCAAGTACTTATGACGCTATGTCTAGCTTGTCTTCCTGAAGGACCGAGTCCGTTCAGTTCTCGCTCGGCATCTCATCCACGTGATCGATGACCAGCACCGGCGCCGTCACCTTGCGCGATTTCAGCTTCAGCCCGAGCTGCTTCTCCAGCGCTTCGAAGATCGAAATCGTGCCGTCGGGATCGGATGCCCCCGAGGACTGGGCCAAAGCTCCGCCACCCGCGATCGGGCCTCCCCAGTCGATGCGTCCAAGGACCACTGCGGGCGGACTGAAGTTAATGGTCATGTCGTACTTGCCATCAATCCCGGTCGCATCCACCACTGGCGGGAAATTGAACAGAATGGGATTCTCCTCAGTAGTCGGCTTGCTTAGCTCCGCCGCAAACTGCGCGAGCGTCATGTTGCGGCACGTGACGAGCCTCGACGCCGCGGGATTCGCGATCCTGGGGTCTTTCCAATTCGGCCCTGCCCCATCGGCCCCCGGGCCCTCCTTGCAGCCCGGACGATTGGAGGGGTCCGCGCGCCGGAGTCTGGGCTTCTCCGCCACCAGCTCGTACCCGTCCACCAGCCGGTCCTCCGTGTGAGCCGCCAGCCTGAAGCGATCCATCAGCAGCGCGCGCAGCATCATCCGCATGGAGTTGACATCGACCCCATTCCACACGGGCCCGCTCCACCCCGCCGGGGCGTCTTCCTGGGCGGGCGCTTTCGCCACAATAACCCAGCCGGTCGCGTCCATGGATTTCGATCCACCAATGATCCGGTCGGGATTCAGATTACCCCACGCCTCCCAGATCAGGCCTTTCAGCGTCATCTGAATGGTCACCCGCCCGCCGGGCCGAATCCCCACATTCGATGTCACAACGCCCGGAGCATCCGGCTTGATAGACGCCACTTCGAACTCCGGCAGCTTTTCCGTCACCCCCGGCGGATTACCGGCCGGCTTCTTAACGCTGTCAACCACCACCACCGGTGTGGGGACCTTGGTCAGCGCCAGCTTCAGCCCGAGCTGATTTTCGAAGGCATCGAACAGTGAGATCGTTTCGGCTGCCGCCGGCTGCCCGGCCGCGCGCCGATTGTATTTGACGCTGAAATTCCACGCGCCCTTCAGCCCGGTGCGGTCCACCACGCGATAATTGAACACATAATCGGACGCAGGCCACCGGTTGGGTATGTCATTCGCAAACGCGGTCATGGTCATATTGCGGCAGGTCAGCACAACCTGGTCGCGGGGCGTCCTCCCCGCGTCGACGGTGCATCCGCTTTCTTCAGACCCATCGGATGGCTTAAGCTGGGGCTTCTTGCCCGCCGTCATGACATACGCCGGCAGGCCCTTTGTATCCTTGTGGGCCGCCAGTTGAAAGCGGTCCTCCAGCAGCGCCCGAAGCATGCTCTTCAGCGTCTCCGGAGTGGAGCTGGGGGGAGCCGTGGCGATCACATCGAACCGGTCCGTCTCGAGCCAGCCCGGTCCGCCCGCGACCTTATCGGCATCGACGCCCCAGGCCGTCCGGATCAGATCCACCATCGTGGCGTTCCCTAATTCATAACGGCCGCGAGAGAATCCGCTCCTCATCCGCGGAATCGTATTCGGGGCGCTGGCGTGGATGTCCACGGTGTCGAAGGTCGGCTCGGAAGCGGCGGATCGCCTCGCTTGGAACGCCTGTGGAGCAGGCGCTAGCGGGGCCGCAGGGATCGGAAGCTGTAGTTGTGCAACATTCTGCGGTTGCGCCAGCGGCGCACTCTGAGGGTGCCCGGTCGCCACCACGTAAGCCAGCGGCGATCCCAACGCCACAATCGCCGCGACGCTCCATCGTGTGATTCCGCGCGACACCGTCGTGGCGTCCAAAATGCGATTGATCCGCTGGTCCGGGCTCCCATACCGAGCCATCGGAACTCCGACCAAACCAGATCCCCACACCCCGCGCTGCATGAAGTCCAAAAGCACCTCCGCGTAAGATGCTCGATCGCGCGTGGCCGTCACCGCCGCATCGTCGCTGACTTCTTCCGCCGCCCGTACGAGGCGCTTGTGCAGGAACCAGCTCAGCGGACTAATCCACAACAGCGCCCGATGCATCACCGAGACCAATTGCACCGCCGGATCGCGCCGCCGGACGTGCGAGCGCTCGTGAGCCAGCACCGCCTCCAGCTTCATGCTTTCCCACTGGCGCCAATCTCCCGGCAGCACGATCGCCGGGCGCACCATCCCCAGCGTCACCGGCGCCGCCACTCGCTCCGATTCGCGAGCCCCGATGAGTTCCGTCGGCCGGGAAGTGCGTAGCAATCGCAGACTGATCTGCAGTCCCATGGCTACGCGCAGCAGCAGCGAGCCGGAGACCACGACATATAAGATGAGCGCCGCGCGCGCCCAATCGAAGGGCTCTGGGACACGATCCTCCGAGCGGGAGCCCATCGGCGTCGGCGCGGGCTCGGGCGCAGGTTCATAGGGAGCCGCCTGAGGAACCTCGACCGTACGAGCCGCAACCGGCGCCAGCGTCGACCGAGTCATCGTCAGCGGCAAGCCCGGCAACACCGCGGTCAGCGCCGGAATCGCCAGCGAGCCCCCCAGCATCGCCACCCACGCCGCCAGGCATATTGAAGAATCCTTGACCCGAAGCACCCGCAGCAACAGCGCTCCACCCAGGATCAAGATCGATGATCGAACCGCCCACTCCACGAGAAACATTATCGTGGTCATGGCTTTTTCTCCTTGCGAGCCGCGATCGTCTTTTCTTTACGAGACGCAATCCTCTCGGCCAGCCGCCGCAGTTGCTTCGGCTCTAACACTTGGTTGTCCACCAGCCCCACCAGAAACTCCTCCACCGACCCGCCGCAGAAGCGGTCGATGAGCTGCTGCGCCGCCTGCACGGCCACGTTGCGCGGCGTGTCCACGGCCCGATACACAAACGTGCGCCCGTCCACCTCGTGGCTGACGTAGCCCTTCTCTTCCAGATTCCGCAGGATCGTGCGGATGGTCGAATCCTTGAGGGCGCGCTGGCTCGCCACTCCTTCGCGGCAAACCTCCGCTGTGCAACCCGGATGCGCCCATACGTAGTCCATCAGGAGCTGCTCCAGTTGAGTAAGGGCCTTGCGGCGGCCATGCAGTGTGTTAAACATTCTAGTGTTAAAAACAATAACATACGGCCTCCGCTACGTCAATGCCCATCTCACGCCGAAACCCAGCTTCCGAGCCGCGCCGGTGACAGCAAAACTCTACGCTGCGCCGTTATCACGAGTTGAAACGCCTGCCCTGCCAATCGTGCCGCGATGTAGATAGACTGAGGCTGTTATGGGTTTGCTTGGCGTCGGGGTTGTATATGGGGAGGCTCTATGAGACGGAAGAAGGAGAGACAGAAGTCCGCCAAGAGCGCCACCGTGACCGGCAAGGCGGTCAAGGGATTCACGGACGAGGAACGCGCCGCAATGAAGGAGCGCGCCCAAGAGCTGAAGGCGGAAGCGCGCCGAGGCCCGCGCGCGAAGGAGGCGGATGGGGAAGGCGACGTGCTCGCGAAGATTGCCGAGATGCCGGAGCCGGATCGCGCCATGGCCGAGCGGCTCCATGCCATCGTCAAAGCCAGCGCGCCAGCCCTCTCGCCGAGAACCTGGTACGGGATGCCCGCGTACGCCAAGGACGGCAATGTCCTCTGCTTCTTCCAAAGCGCGCACAAGTTCAAGGCGAGATACGCGACGTTCGGCTTCAGCGACAAGGCGAACCTCGACGAAGGAACCGTGTGGCCGGTCGCCTTCGCGCTGAAGGAGTTGACCGCCGCCGACGAGGCAAGGTTCGGCGCGCTCGTGAAGAAAGCGGTGAGCTGAGGAGGTCGCTGCACTTCCAGGCGCAGGGCAGCCCGCCGGCGCATCGATGCTCCCCGTAAACGCCGCACCGCAACCAAGGACCAAGGTGCGATTTTTAGGGTTACTCTGGAAGAAGGAGACGGTAAAATGCCAGCTCTCGATTGGTCACCCCTCGATTGGTCAAAGTGTCCCGCCGTGGAGAGCATTCCCGGCAAGGTCAGCGGCGCATGGGTATTCCGCAACTCGCGCACGCCGGTAAAACTCGTCTTCGAGAACCTTGAGGACGGTATGACCATCGATGAAATCATCGAACAATACCCCGTTTCGCGCGAGGAGATCAAGGCAGTACTCGACTTCGCGGCCCACAGTCTCGACAAAGATCCCAGCTTTTAAGCTGTGCTGATTCTGCTGGACAACAACGCCCCGCGCGGGCTTGCCCGTGCGCTCCTCGGCCACACCGTTATAGAAGCGAGGGAGCGCGGTTGGGCTACGTTGAAAAACGGCGAACTCCTCCGCGTTGCGGAGCAAGCCGGTTTCGGCGTGCTGGTGACGGCGGACAAAAACATCCGATACCAGCAGAACCTCGAAGGCCGTAAATCGCGGTCGTGGTTTTGACCCAACTACGGTGGCGACTTGTACGCAGGATGTTGGCTGAAATCGCCGAGGCGGTGAATGCAGCTACGCCAGGCAGCTTCGCTGAGGTGGACATCCCCTACGAGTAAAGCTAGTTCCGCATGCTCTTGACCAGTAAAATTAGGTTCTTTCAAGAGGATTGAGACATTCCATGGCCAAGGTGCCTAGTTTCAACCCAAAGGATTCCATCCGTTATTGCGGTGGATGTGCCGTCCTCGGTGGACATCTGAAAAGCGGCCATAGGTGGACACTTCAAAACCGGCCAACGGAGCAGAACCAGAACAAGAGTATTTATACCTTGGGATGGGCCGCTCAGGCAATATTTTTTCGAAAAAGAACCCGGCGGGCTTATACTGATCTCACCTGGGCGGAGGATACGGCAACGCAGGATGCGACCGGAGCGCCGACTCAGCGGCCGGAATGACGGGCGGCGCAAGCCGCCCGGTTGGCACCATTCTGGCGCAAAAGCGATAAATCCCAGGGGTTTGGAGACGGCGTCCCCAAGTATAGGAAGTCGGTCGTGCATGTCCTTCAGGCGCGACGAAGCGGAAACAATGCGCAATAGAGTCCACATCCTCGGCTCGTTATTCATCGGTCTAACAGCAGGACGGCTCGTGGCCCAATCTCCCTCTGAGCTGCAGGTCACTCCGCTCTGCGAAATGCAAACGCAGATCGTTCAGGGAGAGCACCGCACAGTACGGGTCGAAGGGGTATACCTGGCTGGTTTAGAAGGCCAGTACCTCGTGACGTCTGGCTGTTCCGGGCGGAGCACCGATATCGAGTTCGAGCTGAAATCACATCGGCTCTGGAAGCGGCTCGTGCAAATGTCGAATAAGACGAATACAAAGAGGCACGCAGCCGGCAGCAGCGATGCTGTTCTGGTCATCTTCGAGGGTGAGTTCTACGGGCCGCGTGTACCGGATACTAAACTGCCGGAGGCGATCCGTAAGAACTACCATCCGGGCTGGGATCACAACAATGCTTCCATGACGAAGCTGGTTGTGCACGCGATCCAGAGCGTAGAACCATTACCTGCCGGTCATGCGTGTGCGCCCCCCGAGTCCGATCCTAACCGATGGCCTTGCTTTCAGAACCCTGCCCTCACATCACATTAAGAAGGCGAGAAGGTGCGGCTGCCGCGAAGTCTTGTCTAGCGACCGCGTGCGGCCTTTCAAAGTCGGACGAAAAGCCCTTTTAACGGGCGCTGACGGCGGCGCTACGTAACGCGTTAAAACGTCCTTATGGCCGTACCCGCCTTTCGCAACCCCCGCCCCGTCAACCCCCGCGCATCCTCTCCACTTCCGCGCCGTAGGACCTGACCAGCCTCCCGGTCATCTTTCGCATATCGCGATTCGCGACAACTTCCGCCCGGGCGCGGCCCGCCATGTCCGCGGCCTTTTGGGGATCGGCAAGCAGGTCCAGAATCGCCCGCGCGAACGCGGCAGGGTCATCGGCGAGCGCGCAGATCTCGCCGTCGGCGGCCGTCAAGCCCTCGGCGCCGAGGCGCGTGGACACCACTGGAATACCCGCCGCGAATGCTTCCAGCAGCTTGACGCGCACGCCTGAGCCGCTCAGGATGGGACAAATGAAGACGGCGTAGCGAGCCAACGGTTCGCGGACATCCTCCACAAATCCAACCAGCTCGATAGCGCCGTCGTCCGGAATCGAGTGTGGCGGCGGAGGATCGGAGCCCACCACGATCAGCCGAATGCGCGGCTCGGCCGCGCGGAGCTTCGGGAACACGCCGCGAAGGAACCAACGCAGCGCTTCCTGATTCGGCAGATGCCGGAAGCTGCCCAGAAACAGGAGCGTAAAAGGCTCGCGCCCGTCGATGCAGAATTCATATCGCGAGGTGTCAATGCCCGCGCGGCTGTCGCTGTCAATCCTACTCCTGAGCTCGGGGCAAAAGGAGGTGACATAGTCACCGTTGTCCCGGCTGCACACCTGAATGCGATCGAGTTGGGGCAGGAGCCGGAGTTCGTAGCGCAAGGCGCGCAGATACTCCCATCGAGCCTGAATTTTTTCGATGGGGCTGGTCATGAATTCCAGCCGCCGGGCGATGGACTGAAAGTAGATGTCGTGTTCGAACAGGATGCTGGGAATGCGCCGATAGTGCCCGGCATATTGCCCCAGCACGGTGTATTCCAATTGCAGCACGTCGATGCCGCGCAGATAAATCTGCCGGTGAATCAGCCACGCCAGGTCGCGGTTCCGGAATTCGCGCGCCGCGTACGGTTCTATCGATCCGAAAGCTTTTTGACGGCCCTCCAGGCGCACGATGTATTCGGTGGAGGCGCACAAATCGTCCAGCTCGCGATGAGCTTCACGCTGCCCTGGCAGGTCCAACAGCACCACCAGGTGCAATTCGCACAGCCGCGCCAGCTCGCGCACGGTTTGATACATGAATACGCCGCCGCCATGCACCGGTGGGCAAATTGGATAGGGAGACACGAACAATACCTTCAAACGTTCGGGCCTCGTCAGGCAGTTTGAAAACGTGTCACGGAAGTGGCCGCCCAGAGGCCTCCTGAACGCTTCCGCATCGGTCATCGCGGCCAAGCGCCGGGCCCGGATTCGGGAACTCATCGCTCGCGGAAGCTGCGAAGCCGCGCGAGCGATTCCCGAGAAGTTGGCGCGCTCAGGAGAATCGCCGAAGAGCCAGCTCAGCATCGCGTTGGCCCAGGTGAACCAGAAGTGCGCGGTCAGGCGGCGCCACTCGTGGATGTTTTTCCAGGTGAACAGCAGGAAATTCTTCTTGAGGACGCCCTGGATGTATGCGTCGCTGAAGCGCTTCCCGATGGTTCCGCGATGTTCGTGGTACACGATGCTGGCGGGCTGATACAGCACTTTCCAGCCGCGCTTCCAGGCCAGATACCCAAGATCGGTGTCTTCCAGGTAAAACGGCTTGAGTAGTTCGTCGAACCCTCCCAACTCCAGGAATTTCCTGCGATCGAAGGCGCACGATCCCCCACCCCCATAGAAGCAGGGGAACAACTCGCGGATCTCCGGTTCCATTCGATGCCGCACGCGAAGCGCGCCCTGCTGCCACCATGCTTCCGTCAAGCCGGTTTCCTCGCGAACTTTGCCCGGGTCGGAGAAGAAGATTTGGCAGGCGACCGCGAAGGTATGCTCATCCTGAAAACCGGCGAGCAGCGGCGCGAGGAAATCGCGCTCCACGCGCATGTCGCTGTTGAGCAGCACCACAATGTCGTTCTGGGCGGCTCGAAACCCGGCGTTGGAGCCGCCGCCGAAGCCGAGGTTTTGCGGCAGGGCCAGGACCCTCACCCGCGGAAAATGTTCGCGCAAGAATGCCGCGCTGCCGTCTTCCGAGCCGTTGTCCACCACGATGATCTCGCTGCCGGGGCGGTCTTCAACGGACGCGATCACCGAAGGCAGATACTTTTCGAGCAGATCGCGGCCGTTCCAGTTGGGAATGACAATCGAAGCTGCGTCTGCCGTGGGCCTGTCGCTGGATGATAATGGTGCGCGTCTCCGCAGCGACGAGAACGCATCCGCAAGCAGCAAGCCGAGTGCGGCGATCGCAAGCAACACAGGAGCCGCAACGGCGAGCGGCAGGCCTTTGAGAATGCGCCAGGCCTCCGCCGCAAAGCGCTTCATACCGATTCCATCCTAGTCCAGTCGCGGCCCCAATCCGACGGTGCGCCCGAGCTTGATCCAGCGCGATTGGTGGATCATGGCGAGCAGAGCCTGGAGCTGCGCCATTTCAGCCTCGAGACGTTGTGCCCATTGAGTGCGCTCGACCACGGTGGCTTCGGCCGCGTCCAACAGGCGGACGGTGGCGGCAAGATGCTCGGCTCGCGCGGCCAGGTCGGCCGTCAAGCGGGCTTCCGTCTCAATCGCCCACGCCGTCTTTTCGCGGTTTTCCTGTTCGAGCTCCGCGACTTTGCGGGCATAACCGGCGGCGATCGCGGCAGACTCGTCCTGTAACTGGACGATGCGGGCTTGGGCATCTTTCAGTAGCTTCTCGAGATCCGCCGCCCATCGATTCTGCGCCTCCAGATGCCGCGTCTGTTCCTCATGCGCCTGTTGCAGTTTGTGATGGTCCGCGATGCTTTGATCCAACCACTGTTTGGATTGGGCTAACTCCCGGTCTAACAGGCGAATGTGCTGTTCGCGCTCGCGCAGCACGTTGGCCGCGCGGGGGACGTAAAGAAACGTGTCGAGGTCGGGAAGGCCCTTGCTGGCGCACACGCCGATGAAGAAGTGGGCATTCGCCGGTTCGTGTGTAGCCACATCCAGGCGCACCTCGACGTGAGGGCTTTGAGTATGGTCGTGAAAGGCGAAGGCCTCCACGCGGTTCTGGAACAGGATCGCTACGTGGGGGAAAAACTCCCGTAATGCGGCCTCGAACTCGGCGAACTCAAACTCGTGAACGTGATATGGGTTGGGACCGTCCAGCCTGCGCGAGTCCGCGTAATACAATCGGTTCGGGGTCGAGACCAGCAGCAACCCAGCCGGAGCAAGCACACGCCGTGCCTCGCTGAGTAAGTCGCGCCAGGAGGCCAGATGTTCGATTACCTCAAATGCCGTGACGAGATTGAAGGCGCCGGCTGAGAAGGGCAACGCCGTCGCGGAAGCTTGAAGATAAGCGGTGTTCGGGTGGTTCGCGTGCGCGCGCGCATAGTCAATTGCCTCGGACGCGATGTCCACTCCGACAACCCGCGCGGCGGAACCCGCCAGCTCCATCACGCCGTACCCTGTGCCGCATCCGGCATCGAGCGCGCGGCATCCCGGAGCGAAGCGTGCGGCAAAGGCATACCGCGCGACATGCTCCGCCCACAGATCGTCGTTGACCTGGCCGGGGATCACCCTTTCGCCGGTGAACTCCGTCACGAGGCTGGAACTCCCGAGCTAATCCCCGACCCAATCGCTCCTGAACCAATCGCGCCTGAACCAAGCTTGGTGTTCACCTGCACCCGGCACGGAAAGTGTATTTGTCCGTAGATCGGCGCATCCCCATGTTCCATCGGAAGCACCAGCGCGTTATCGATCCAATCGCAGATGGAATATTGCTGGAGCGTTCCCTCGGCCACTGCCGGTGAAAACGAAAACAGCGACGCGTAGAGAGCCGGCAGATCCAGGTAAAAGTCGACGGTGCAGGTTTCTCCAATCAGGAGCGGCGGCAGATCGTATCCTTCGCGGGCTGTATTGGTGCCGGCGAAATCGACCCCCAGATGATTGCGCAGCATGAAACCGGCAATGGGCCGGTCTAGATTGGCTTTCGCGCGCACGCTGATTCTGACGACGATCGTCGAATTCGGCTGAAGGGTAGCTAAGCGAGCGCCATCGGGCGAGGAAACGGCGATTCCCAAGACTTCGGCGCGCCCGTCCCCAAACCGATGATCGATGTTCGGAAGGCTGTCAACGACCTCGCTTGGGGGCTCGTAAGAATGCCGCGTTTCGGTAGGAACTTCGTGCGAGCGATAATCGGCGTCCTTGGCGGCCATGGCAGCAAGATACTTAGAGACAACAAGATCCGTCTTTCCAATGGCCATCAGGCGCCCGCGTTCGAGCCACAACGCCCGGTCTCCGAGCGCTTTGATGTCGCCGGTCGAATGGGAAACGAAAAGAATCGTGATCCCCCTCGACCGCAGCTCATGAACCTTGCGCATGCAGCGCTGCCGGAAATAGACGTCGCCGACGGCGAGCGCCTCGTCAACCAGCAGGATTTCCGGATCCACATGAATCGCCACCGCAAACGCCAGCCGGACGATCATGCCGCTGGAATACGTTTTGACCGGGCGGTTAATGAAATCACCAATCTCGGCGAAGGCCTCGATTTCGGGGAAGCGCAGATCCATGGCCTTGCGGGAGAACCCCAAAATGGCGCCATTGAGATAGACGTTGTCCCTACCTGTAAACTCGGGATTGAAGCCGGCACCCAGCTCCAGGAGTGCTGAGACCCGGCCGGTGACGGCCGCGGTTCCTTCAGTGGGCTCGAGAATGCCGGCGCAAATCTGCAACAGCGTGCTTTTGCCGCTTCCGTTCTCGCCGACGACGCAGAAGGTTTCGCCGCGGTTGACCGTGAAGGTGATGTCGCGCAGCGCCCAGTAGTCGGTATGGAAGCTCCGCCGGTTCAGCGTAGCCAGTTCCTTCAGCCGCAGCCCCGCTGAGGAGTAAATCGGGTAACTCTTGGAAAGGCGTGAAAATTCGACCATCGGGGCGGACACTAAGAGAATTGTAGTCGAGAGAGGTTTCCGTCACCATAATAATAGTTTCGGAGTTGGATATCTGGATACTTGACAGGGAAGGCGCCGGGTTCTTACGCTGGTTTACGTGCCGGTGTAGCTCAGTTGGTTAGAGCGACGGTCTCATAATCCGTAGGTCACAGGTTCGAATCCCGTCACCGGCACCAATGCGTCTTATTCTGGCCCATCACCTCTTCCAACGATGTGTTGGAACAAGCGATCCAATTCCGCCTGGGAATAGTACTCGATTTCGATCTTTCCGCGTTGGTCGCTCAGCTCGATGATCTTGACGCGGGTTCCAAGGGCCCGCTCCATCTCACCTACCGCGGCGGCGACATTGGGATCCTGCGATCCTTCTCTCCTGGCTCGCCCGTCACGCTTGGGATGGTCCGATGTGGCTTCCTGAACCAGCGTTTCCACCTGGCGCACAGATAGGCCTTGTGCGGCCGCCTTTTCCGCCAATCGAATCTGCTCTTCCGCGGAATCAAGCGCGAGAATGGCTCTGAGCGTGCCCCATGAAGAGGCGGCTGTCGGCGACAAGTTGCTGAATCTCCTCGGGAAGACGAAGCAGGCGGAGCATGTTGGTGATAGAGGTCCGATCTTTCCCGGTCCGTCGGCCAATCTCCTCCTGGGACAGCCCTAATTCACTGCCGAGTCTATCGTAGGCATGGGCTGTTTCAATGGGGTTCAGATCCTCGCGCTGGATGTTTTCAATCAGCGCCAGCTCCAACATATGCGGATCGGCGATATCTTGCACAATCACAGGGACTTCCTTGAATCCCGCGAGTCTGGCGGCACGCCATCTGCGCTCGCCCGCGACAATCTGGTAAGCTTCTCCCACTCGCCGTACGATCAGCGGTTGAATAATGCCGTTGGCGCGAATCGACGCGGCTAACTCCTCCAGCCGCTCCTTCCGGAAGACAGTTCGCGGCTGCATCGGGCTCGGTGTAATCTCATCAATGGGAAGGGTCAATCCATTGAGTGACTTGAGAGAACCACTCGCAGTCGCGGCCTGCGGAGAGGGCCTTGGTGGAAGAAGCGCGGATAGGCCTCTACCGAGCGATTTGCGTGTTTTTTCGGTTCCTGTGCTCATTCTCAAGTATTTCCCTTGCCAGCTTGATATAACTCTCCGCGCCCCGAGAGCGGGGGTCATACATCAGAATCGGCTTTCCGTGACTCGGAGCCTCCGCTAGGCGGACACTCCTTGGGATGATCGTCGACAGAACGTCGTCCTGAAAAAAGTCTCTCAGATCGTCGGCCACCGTGCGGGTCAGATTGGTGCGTTCATCGTACATTGTCAGGAGTATGCCTTCGATCTGAAGAGGATGCGAGAAGCCCTCCCTCACTTTGTCGATTGTGTCCATGAGCTGTGAAATGCCCTCCAGAGCGAAGAACTCGCATTGGATGGGAATGAGCACCGAATCGGCAGCCACCAGTGCATTTAGAGTCAGTAAGTCCAGCGCCGGCGGGCAATCGATCAGAATGTATGCATAACGTTCTCGCACCGAGGAAAGTGCCCTCCGCAAGACAAACTCTCTCTCCGGAACATCAACCAGGTCCAGATTGGCTGCAACGAGATTTTTGTCGGCGGGTACCAAGTCCAGACCATCGCAATCGGTCTTGACGATGACCTGATCGAGAGGCATTCCTCCAAGCAGTGAATCGTAGATGGTCAAGATCTCCGGCATTTTCTCGATTCCGAGTCCGCTGGTTGAGTTTCCCTGTGGATCGCAATCCACCAGGAGCACTTTCACATCATTGGCCGCTAGCGAGGCCCCTAGATTGATGGCGGTGGTAGTTTTTCCAACACCGCCCTTCTGATTGGAGATTGCAATTACTTTAGCCACGTTTGAGCGATTCTATCACGGGAGTGTTGATGTTCCACGTGAAACCTTTGTTTCACGTGAAACAGCCAGGAAGCGATCCTGTCCCCAAGGCAACTTTATCATGTCTGTTCCTGGAGGCGCTCCTGCCGAAGACAGTAGGAGCGCGAGATTCGGGGCCAATCCTGCCGCCGAAAGGTCGCCAAGGGCCACCGCCCTCGAGACGACCCAGTCAAATTCCATCTTGCACTCCTGGTGACGAGTCGCCAAGACTTTGATGTTTTTCAAGTCACGGGTCGCTTCCCTTAGGAAGACGGCTTTCCGCTGATCTGATTCAAGCAAGACCATTCCAATATCCGGCCTGATCACGGCTAATGGAATTCCAGGAAAGCCAGCACCGGAGCCAAGATCGCATATCTTCAAGGGTCCACCCGGCAGCACGCTGGATACAAACAGCGACTCACAATAGTGAAAACGCACCACTTGTACCACATCTTGGATACGCGTAAGGTTCAGGCGGCGATTCCAGGACTGAAGGAGCTGGTAATGGCGTTCAAGCGTGTCAAGTTGTAGAGGGGACAGCTCTCCCCAAGGTTCATACTCAGAGCGCAGCAACTCCCGAAACATTACCCCGTCAGTCCCAGATAGATATCTAATACGGCGATTGCTGCCGGGGTAACGCCTGGAATGCGGCTAGCTTGTCCAAGCGTTCTGGGTTGAATCTGCGTCAGCTTTTGCCGGATCTCGGTGGAGAGCCCAGGTACTTCAAAATAGGGCAAATCCGTGGGCAGTCGCCGTCCTTCAGCATCTCGAAGACGAGCAACTTGGCGTTGTTGCTGAGCGATGTAGCCGGCGTACTTGAACTCGGTTTCGAGCGTGTCCAACACGCCATGGCAGGGGTCCACCATCAGGAGATGCGAGATTTGGGCTATTCTAGCCTCCGGACGGCGAATCCATTCGGAAAACGTTGGCCGGTCATGCGGTGCCAAGCCCAACTCGGCGGCGTCTACCCTCATGGAATTCATCAGGGAGCGAATCTGTGACTTCTGCTCTTGTTTTCGCAGGTACAGACTCCACCGTTCCTCCGAGACCAGTCCCAGGCGACGGCCCACTGGTGTCAGCCGCTCGTCAGCGTTGTCGATCCGGAGCTGCAGGCGAAACTCGGCGCGGGAGGTGAACATACGGTAGGGCTCGTCGGCGCCTTTCGTCACCAGATCCTCGACCAGGATTCCGACGTAGCCCTCGGTGCGCGGAATGACTACTGGATCGCTGCCTCCGACGGAACAAGCGGCATTCAAACCCGCCATCAGACCCTGGCAGGCTGCCTCCTCGTAGCCCGAGGTTCCGTTGATCTGGCCGGCCAGGAACAACCCCTGGATCTTTCGAACTTCAAGGGACAGCTCAAGCTCTCTCGGATCAATCGCATCGTACTCGATGGCATAACCCGGACGGATCATCTCGGCATCTTCAAGGCCAGGGACGGACGCCACCATCCGGGTCTGCACATCGGTTGGCATGCTGGTGGACATGCCGTTGACGTAAATTTCATAGGTGTCCAATCCCTCCGGCTCCAGGAACAATTGATGCCTGGTCTTATCCGGGAACTTGACGACCTTGTCCTCGATAGACGGACAATAGCGCGGTCCGATCCCCTCAATTTGTCCGCTATAGAGCGGCGAACGAGAAATGTTATCACGAAGAAGGTCGTGCGTCGCTCCCGTCGTATAAGCGACATAGCAAGGCACTTGTTCTCTCTCTATCTTATTGGTAAGGAAAGAGAAAGGAGTTGGATTCGCGTCTCCGTTCTGAGCCTCAAAGCGCGACCAATCGATGCTCCGGCCATCCAGCCGCGGTGGAGTGCCGGTCTTGAGCCGCTTCCAGTCAAGGCCCAGACTTCGCAGTTGATCGCCCAACAGATTCGATGGAGCTTCACCGCTGCGGCCGCAATTGAACTTTTCTTCACCTACGTGGGCCAGCCCGTTTAGAAAAGTGCCGGTCGTCACGATCACCGCATCGGCTGCAAGATGTCGGCCGTCCCGCAGATCGACGCCCCGCACTCGTCGCTTTGATCCATCGTCCGAAATCGCCAATTGAGCGACCTCGGCCTGGATGATGCGGAGATTCGACTCTTTTTCTAGTAATTCTCGCATCCGCAAGCGGTATTGTTTCTTGTCGCACTGTGCGCGAGGCGACCACACGGCCGGGCCGCGGCTGGTGTTCAAGAGCCGGAACTGGATTCCGACGGCGTCGGTGACTTCGCCCATGACGCCGCCAAGCGCATCAATTTCCCGCACAAGGTGACCCTTGGCGATACCACCGATTGCGGGGTTGCAGGACATCTGCGCGATCAGGTCGAGGTTCATGGTGACCATGGCGGTTTTCAAACCCAGCCGTGCGCACGCTCTGGCGGCTTCACAGCCGGCGTGTCCCGCGCCTACAACAATCACTTGATAACGAGTCGTCACCTTTCCTCATTTTAGCGCGCCGGGTTACACTGGCAGTTCAAATGCGGATTCTCATCATTGGAAGCGGAGGGCGCGAGCACGCGCTCGCGTGGAAACTCGCACGCGAGGGTCACCAGATTTTTGCCGCGCCAGGCAACCCGGGAATCGCCCAGATGGGCCACCTGGTTCCGAGTATCGACTATGCATCGGTAGCCGCAACCATCGAACCGGATCTTACGATGGTCGGGCCGGAGACGCCGCTTGTTGCGGGCGTGGTCAACCGATTTCGGGCGGAACGGTGGCCGATTGTTGGGCCCAATCAAGCCAACGCACAGATCGAGGGCAGTAAGATTCACTCGAAGGAGCTGATGCAGCGTCTGGGAATTCCCACAGCGCGGTTCGTACGCGTGGAGTCGGCAGAGGCAGGGCTGGCGGCGATTGCACAGTTCGATTATCCGGTGGTCGTGAAGGCGGACGGGCTTGCGGCGGGAAAAGGAGTCATCATCGCTCAGGACCGCGCCGAGGCCGAAGCCGCCATTCAAACGCTGGGGCCAAAACTCATCGTTGAGGAGTTTCTAGCCGGTGAAGAGGTCAGCTTCATCGTGCTAAGCGATGGCAAGACCGCGCTGCCGCTCGAAGCAACGCAGGACCACAAGACCGTGGGCGACGGCGACACCGGCCCGAACACGGGAGGCATGGGGGCGTATTGCGACGGACGAATTCTCTCCGCCGCCGATTCGGAAACGGTGATGCGAACGGTGATTGAGCCGGTGATCGCTGAAACCGGATTCACCGGGTTCCTGTATGCGGGCCTGATGATGACCAAGGCCGGTCCGAAGGTTCTGGAGTTCAACGTTCGGCTGGGCGATCCGGAAACGCAGCCTTTAATGCACAGGATGGACTGCGAATTTGGCGAGGTCTTGATGCGAGCGGCGACGGGCGAGCTAAAGGGTGCGGAACTGAAATGGAAACCGGAGCCTTCGGTATGCGTGGTCCTGGCAGCCGCCGGATATCCGGGCCAGGTCCGCACGGGTGATCGGATTGAAGGCATCGGAGATGCCGAGAAGTGTGGAGCGGAGGTGTTTCAAGCGGGCACGGCGATAGCACCTAGCGGGCTCCATACCGCGGGCGGTAGAGTGCTGGGCGTGACCGCATCGGGTCCGGATCTGGCAACCGCAGTGGCGAATACGTACGCCGCTGTCGCGAAGATTCACTTTGAAGGGATGCACTACCGCCGCGATATCGCGCGCAAGGGGCTCAGACGGTGGGCGGAGCAAGCTTAGCGTTCGTGCATAAATAACCGCTTCATTGTGTCGATGGGGAAATGGTATAGTTCCAGTCCCCGTGGAACGGGTGGCGCGCGATATTGATGGCGGCAAATTTGGCATCGGAGGTTTTGACGCCTTTGGGATATTTGTTTTCGTCGAGTTCGGCGCGTACGGTAAGTCCGGTGGTGGTCGTCGTTGCCGCAATGAGTTGAACGATGGTCTGAAAACTCCGCAGGGGTTTTCCACGCCAGTTAATCGTGAGAAAGGAAAAGAGGCGATGTTCGATTTTGTTCCATTTGCTGGTACCCGGGGGCAGATGGCAGACCGTGATGGGAACGCGAAGCATGTTGGCTAGCTCCTGTAATTCTACTTTCCACAGGCGGACACGGTGTCCGTTGCTACCGCCGCCATCGGCAGTCACCAGCAGTCGTGTGGCATTGGGATAGCGGCCTTGTCCCATACTCAACCACCAGCGGCCAATCGCGTGAACGGCGAAACTGGCGGTATCGTGATCGGTGCCAACGCTGACCCATCCCTTGTTGTCGCCGATGTCGTAGATACCGTATGGGATCGCCCGCCCCAGTTTCGGATCGATAAAGTCATGGACATTGACCGCTTCCGGTTTTCCTTTGGGATGCCATTCGCGACCGTTGTTTTTGAAATTGCCCACCAACTCTTTCTTCTTGGTGTCAACCGAAATTACGGGCTCACCCGCCGCCAGAAACGCCTTGGCCTGATCGCTGATGTACTCAAACTGGGCGTTCCGATCCACGTGGCTGCTCCCCTCCCGTGTCTTGCGGTTGGCCTGCAGACTGAATCCCCGTTTGCGCAGACCGTCGGCGATCACGTGAGGACAAACCGAATGACCCAGGCTTCGCAGAGCCTCGGATAAGTGTCGCAGACTTTTCGAGGTCCATCTCAGAGGTCGCATGGGATCACCGCGCGTCGCCGGTTCCACCAGCCGTCCAAGATCCGCCAGCAACGTCGAGTCTTCGGTGAGTTTTGCCTTGCGTCCACCGCCCGGCCTGCGGATTCGCCCGGCTTCCACTTGCCGCGATTCCGCGATTTCCTTCATCCCGCGACTGATCGTGCTGCGAGCGATTCCGGTTATTCGCGAAACCGCGCTCACTCCACCTCGACCATATGACTGCGCTTCGGTCGCCGCGAACCGCCGCAACCCCTGTTCGTTCAGAACCGGTGCAAGGCCCCTATAACGCTGCGCAATACTCTGCTCTGAACCAAGGGAGCCAGCCACTAGTCCACGATATCACAAACGGAGCACTTATTGATGCACAGTGTCTTAGTTCAAAGGAGTGGCTGGGAGGCAGGGACTCGAACCCCGATACGCAGATCCAGAGTCTGCAGTCTTACCATTAGACGACCTCCCAGCAAGACGTAATCAATTCTAACATTTCGGCAAAAGCGGAGTGCTACACTGGTCGTTACCTATGGCCATCAGTAAGGATTTGCTGGAGATCCTGGTGTGCCCGCTGTGCAAGGCGCCGGTGGAGCTCAAGCAGGATGAGAACGGCCTCAAGTGCGTCGAGTGCAAGCGCGTGTACCCCATTCGCGACGATATTCCCGTGATGCTGGTGGATGAGGCGCGCATCGAAGATTAATTGCAGGTGCCGGAATAGTTGGAATGCCATCCCTGTTGGAACGGCTGCCTTCAGGCTCGCGGATCGCGGTGATCCGTTTGCGTTCGCTGGGCGACTGCGTGCTGACGACGCCGGCGCTGGCGCTGCTCAAAGAGTATCGCCCCGATGTGCGCGTGGCGGTGGTGGTGGAGGATCGTTTCCGCGCGGTTTTCGAGGGCAATTCCGATATTGATGAAATCCTATCTCCCCGCATTGGCGAGATCAGGAGATGCCGCGCGCGGCTTGTGCTCAATCTGCACGGAGGCACGCGCAGTATGATCTTGACCATGGCCTTCGGCGCGGGCATTCGCGCGGGATTCGGGCATCATCGCCACAGCTTTCTCTATTCGGCGAAGATTCCAAGGGCGCAGGAGATTCTGGGTGAGGAGCGGCCTGTGCACACGGCCGAGCATATCGCCAGCGCGATGTTCTGGATGGGCGTGCCGCGTAAGCCGATTCCGCGGGCGAAGCTGGCAACCGCTCCCTTTAGTCACGGCTCCGTTATGGGGGTCACGGGATATGGGGTGTTGCACCCGTTTGCGTCGGAGCCGGCGAAGACTTGGCCAGCGGAACGCTTCATGGAAATTGCGAGGCGCTTGCCGGAGCCGGTGTTCGTGGCGGGGCCGAACGACGATGCGAGCGCGTTCCAAGGTTTTCGAGTGATGCGCGGCGCGCCGCTGGCGGACGTCAAGAACCTGATCGCAGGGGCGCAAATCTTTATCGGCAACGATAGCGGGCCGGCGCACATTGCGGCGGCGTTCGGAGTTCCCGTGGTTGCGATTTTCGGAGCCTCGAATCCGGTGACGTGGGCGCCTTGGCGGACCGAGGCTCGCGTGCTGTCGTCGCCTCAGGGGATTGGCGCTATTGAAACCGCCGAAGTGATTGCGGCGATCGATTCACTTAAGAAGGTGCGTGCGTGAAGGAACTGGCCCGGCTGCTGCGCTACTCCGTGCCTTATGGGCCGCATCTGCTGGCGTCGATTGTCTTGATGGCGGTCGTAGGCGCGGCGCAGGCTCTGACGGTGCTGCTGATCGTGCCGGTGTTCGACCGGGTGCTGGATCCTAAATCGGCAGAGGCTCCGGTGTTGCTGTTTACCACGCCGCTGTGGAAGCACCAGGTGTATCTGGAAAGCTTCGTCCCGGCGTCGCTGCACAATGTCTGGACCATGGTGGCGTTCGCCATTCTTGTTGTATTCGCGGTGAAGGGGCTGTGCGATTACACGGCCAACTGCCTGGTGAACTACGTAGGCTTTTCGGCGGTGACGGATCTGCGGCAGGATGTCTTCGACCGAGTGCTGCGGCAGGATGCGCACTTCTTCGAAAGCAACTCCAGCGCGCGGGTGATGAGCTCCATCATGAACGATCTGGAAAAGATCCAGGTGGCGCTCTCGGGCATTCTGGCGGATCTGCTGAGGCAGAGTTTCACCGCGCTGGGCCTGGGCGCGGTGGTCCTGCAAAAAGACTGGAAGCTGGCGCTGGCAAGTCTGACGCTATTGCCCTTCGTGCTAGTGCCGACGCTGCGGTTGGGGCGCAGAATTCGCGGCATCACCAGGAGCGCGCAGGACGCCGCCGCCGAGCTTAATCAAGTCCTGCAAGAGACGCTGACGGGACACCAGGTAGTGAAATCCTTCGGGGCGGAGGAAGTGGAATCGAACCGGTTCCGCGACCGCGCCGAAAGGCTGCGCCGAAGAAATTTGCGCTACGTGCGGCAGCAAGCCATCGCCTCCCCGCTGATCGAGTTTTTTGGCGCGGTCACGATCGTGGGTCTGCTGGCGTATGCGCGATTGCAGATCAAATCGGGCGCGATGAGCACCGGCGAATTCATCGGCTTCGTCATGGCGCTGCTGATGCTGTATGAGCCGGTGAAGCGCCTGACAGGCATCCACAATATCTTCCAGCAGGCCCTGGGCGCGTCGCAGAAAGTGTTTGAATACCTGGATGGCGATCAGCAGGTCAAGGAGCGTCCAGGCGCGGTGCGCCTCGGGAAATTCGAAAAGTCGATTGAATTCGACAATGTCAGCTTCCGTTATCCCGGGTCTCCGCAAGGCTTCTTGATGGAAGGCATTACGCTGGAGGTCAAGGCGGGAGAGGTGGTGGCGCTGGTGGGTCCCAGCGGGGCCGGCAAGACCACGCTCGCGAACCTGACGCCGCGATTTTACGACGTGATCGGGGGTGCGGTGCGGATCGACGGCCGCGACGTGCGCGACCTGCGCCTGAAGCCGCTGCGGGACCTGATCAGCATCGTGGCGCAGGATACGTTCCTGTTCAACGATACGGTGGCCAACAACATCGGTTATGGGCGGCCTAACGCCACCCAGGAACAGGTGCGGCAAGCCGCGCGCAACGCGCTGGCCGAAGAGTTCATTCTGCGCATGCCGGAGGGCTACGATACGGTCATCGGCGAGCGGGGGATGAAGTTGAGCGGAGGCCAGCGGCAAAGGCTGGCGATCGCCCGGGCGCTGCTCAAAAATTCTCCCATTCTGATCCTGGACGAAGCCACGTCCCATCTGGATTCGGAATCCGAGGCACTGGTGCAACAGGCGCTGCAAACGCTGATGCAGCATCGCACGGTGATCGTCATCGCGCACCGGCTGTCGACGGTGCGAAAGGCGGACAAGATCGTGGTGCTGGACGGAGGGCGCATCGCCGAAACCGGCACGCACGAAGAGCTGGCGAGCCAAAGCGGAATTTACCGCCGCTTGCACGATTTACAATTCCTCGAAGTGGATGTGAACTTATGAGCGAACCCATAAATACGGGCCCGATTCGCTCCATGACCGGGTTTGCGCGGGTTCGCAAGGCTTACGGGGACGGCGAGCTGGTGGTCGGCGTCAAGAGCGTGAATCATCGCGGGCTGGACGTTCACCTGCGGGCGCCGGAGGCGGTGGACGCGTTCGAGAGCCTGATCCGCGGGCTAGTAAAGACGCGGATGACGCGCGGGCACGTGGAGGTGCGTATTTCGCTGCCGGGCAGCGCGGTTGGAGCAGGCGCTCCGGCGCTGAATCAGCGGCTGCTGGACGCGTATTTAAAGGCATTCCAGGATTCGGCGGACGCCTATGGCATGGACACGGAGCCGGATTTGAACGCGGCGCTACGGGTGCCGGGAATGTTCGTCGCCCAGCAAGAAGCGGAACCGGATGAGGGGCTGGGCACGGCGCTGACTGAGGCGCTCGAAGACGCGTTGGATCAGTTGAATGCGTTCCGGGAACGCGAGGGTGCTGAGCTTGCCGCGGAAATGCGCAAGCACAACGCGCGCGCGGCGGCGGCGGCGGCGACTCTGGAGCGAATCCGCGAAGGCGCGACGGAAGCCTTCCAGAGCCGCTTGGCCGAGCGCTTGAAGGATCTGCTCAAGGGAGCGCAGGTGGACCCGCAGAGACTGGCGCAGGAAGCCGCGATTCTGGCGGACCGCAGCGACATCGGCGAGGAACTGGCGCGGCTGAGGATTCACTCGACGCAACTCGCCTCACTCCTCGACTGCGGCGGCGAAGTGGGCAAGAAACTCGATTTTCTGTTGCAGGAGATGAATCGGGAGACGAATACTGTACTGTCCAAGACCAACGGGGCGGGAGAGGCGGGACTGAAAATCACCGAGCTGGCGCTGGCGGCGAAAGCCGATATCGAAAAAATTCGCGAGCAGTCCTTAAATTTGGAATGACCCCGGTGAATTTGGAATGACCTCGGTAAATCTGGAATGACCACGGTCTTCATCGTCTCCGCGCCGTCGGGGTCGGGAAAATCCACGCTGGTCCACGAGTTGATGCAGCGGGTTCCGGGGCTGCGTTTTTCGGTATCGTACACGACGCGGCCGCCGCGAGGACAGGAGCAAGACGGCCAGGACTACTTTTTCATCTCGCGCGAGGATTTCGAGGCACGCGCCGCGCGGGGCGAGTTTCTGGAGTGGGCGGAGGTATTCGGCCACTACTACGGCACGCATCAATCGGAGTTGGACCGCGCCGAGGCGCAGGGGTACGACCTGGTGCTCGACATTGATGTCCAAGGTGCGCGACAATTAAAAAGAAGGATTCCGGCCGCCGTTTCGATCTTTATACTCGCGCCGAGCCGGCAAGAGCTGGAGCAGCGGCTACGGGCGCGCTCCCAGGATTCCGGACCGGTGATCGAGCGCAGGCTGCACGAAGCCGCCGAGGAAATCCGCAATTATTCGCAATATGACTACGTGGTAGTGAACTACGAAGTGAAGGCGTCGGTGGAGCGGCTGGCTGCGATTGTGCAGGCCACGCGCAGCCGGCGCGATCGGATGGAAAGAGAAATCCGGCCGATTCTGGAGACATTTGGAGACCTTTGAAGATGCCTGATACCAACGTGAAGCAGACGGCGCAGAGCGTGATTCCGGACGATCCGGAAGCCAGCGCTTACCGCTTTATCATCGTCGCCGCCAAGCGCGCGCGGCAGTTGCAAAACGGGGCGCGCAGCTTCCTGCCCGGCACGTCCAGGAAACCCACCGTGACGGCGATGGAAGAGGTTCGCCGGGGGCTGGTGCAATACGACGATCCCAGCTTGCCGCAGCGGCACCAAGCCGTGGAGCCGCCACCGGAAGAATAGGAGCCCGTGGTGAGGGTGGCTCAGTCCCGAAATTGGCAGGTCGGAGACCTGCCCCACCAATGAACGTAGCGCTCGGCGTCGGCGGAGGCGTAGCCGCTTACAAGGCGGCGGAGTTGGCGCGCGCGCTGATGGAACGCGGCTTCACGGTGCAGCCGATCCTGACCGCGGCCGCCGAAGAGTTCGTCCGGCCGCTGACCTTCGCGGCGCTGACCGGGCGGAAGGTGCTGACCAATCTGTTCAGCGCCGAAAGCGGGACCGCGAGTTCCGAGGACACGCTTGCGAGCGCTATCGAGCACAGCGCTATCGATCACATTCGGGTAGCCGAAGAAAACCAGATCCTAGTGATCGCTCCAGCCACGGCGGATCTATTGGCGAAGCTGGCGCACGGATTGGCCGGCGATTTTCTCACCACCATGTATCTGGCGTTCACCGGGCCGGTGGTGCTGGCGCCAGCGATGAACACGAACATGTGGAACCACCCGGCCACGCGCGAGAATCTGCGCATCCTGCGCGAGCGGAGGCACATCGTCATTGAACCGGGAGACGGCATTCTGGCGTGTGGAACGGTGGGGCCGGGGAGAATGGCGGAACCGGAGGCGATCACGGAAGTAGTTGCGGGATTACGCGACAAGCCCACCCCGAGAAATCGCGATTTGGAAGGCGAGACCGTGCTGATCACGGCAGGCCCCACGCAGGAGCCTCTCGACGCCGTGCGGTATCTCAGTAACCGGTCCAGCGGCAAGATGGGTTATGCGCTCGCCGCAAGCGCGCTGGAACGGGGCGCGCGCGTGATCCTGGTGTCGGGTCCGGTGCATCTGGAGCCGCCGCGGGGAGCCGAAACGATTCAGGTACACACGGCTGTAGAGATGCGCGCGGCGGTGATGGAGCATCTGAGGGAATCCACCATGATCGTCAAGGCCGCCGCGGTAGCCGACTATCACCGCGTCAACGCGCCCAGCCACAAAATCAAAAAGACGGCGGCGCGGCTTTCCCTGGAGCTGGACCCCACGCCGGATATTCTGGCGGAGCTGGGCCGCAAGAAGGGCGACCGGCTGCTGGTGGGCTTCGCGGCGGAGACCGAGAATCTGGTGGAGGAAGCGCGGCGCAAGCTGGAATCGAAGAACTGCGACATGGTGGTGGCGAACCTTGTGTCGCAGGAGGGCTCGGGTTTTGAATCGGACGAGAACGAAGTGGTGCTGGTGCTGCGCACGGGCGAGACGATTCCGGTGCGGCGCGCGGCCAAGAGCGCGATCGCGCACCGCATCTTCGACGAGATGATCAGGCTGCGGCTGGCTCTGCATAGCAAAGCTCTTTGATACAAAGCCTATGACCCGCGAGGAACTTCGGCAGGCGCTAAGCTTTTATCGCGACCTGGGCGTGACGGATCTGTATCGGGCGCCGGCCGGAGCCATCCAAGCGAACCCGGTCGAGGAGACCTTGATGGAGCCAAGCGGGCCCGCAATCCCCGAAGCTTTGCCGTCGCTTGCGCCCGACTGCGACACGCTCGAAAAGATTCAGCAGGACATCGGTGCGGATTGCCGCCGCTGCCGGCTGTGCGAGGCGCGGTCGAAGATCGTGTTTGGATCGGGCAGCCCGCGGGCGCGGCTGGTGTTCGTAGGCGAGGGGCCGGGCGCGGATGAGGACGCGCAGGGGTTACCGTTCGTGGGCCGGGCGGGCCAGCTCCTGACGCAGATGATCGATGGCACGGCGTCCAAGGAAGGCATTCCGATCCGGCGCGCCGACGTATACATCTGCAACGTGGTGAAGTGCCGGCCTCCGGAGAATCGCACTCCGCAGCCGGATGAGATGGAGATCTGCGGCCAATTCCTGTTCCGCCAGTTGATGGCGCTCCAGCCGAAAGCGATTTGTGCGCTGGGATCGACGGCGGCCAAGGCGCTGCTGGCCACCAAGGACGGGGTCACGCGGCTGCGCGGAAGCTGGCATAAGTGGCGCGACATTCCGGTGATCGTGACGTTTCATCCGTCGTATTTGCTTCGGCCGTACAACCAGAATGCCAAACGCGAGGCGTGGGAGGACCTGAAGAAGGTCCTGCATTACGTGTATGACTAGCACACTCAGCGTCGGCAGGAGTGCCGACGCGGCACGCATGAGTGCGTGCGCCACATCTCTATGACGAAAGCGCGCGGGGTGTTTCTCACCTTTGAAGGTCCCGAGGGCAGCGGCAAATCGACGCAACTGCGCTTGCTCGCCGCGCGCCTGCGTGAAGCCGGGCGCGACGTGCTGGAGACGGCCGAGCCGGGAGGCACGCCCATCGGCATGCAGATCCGCCGGGTGCTGCTGGATGCGGCGAATCGGGAGTTGCGGCCGACAACCGAGCTGCTGCTGATGTTCGCGGCGCGGGCGCAGAACGTGGAGGAATGGATTCTGCCGGCGCTCTCTCAAGGCCGCGTCGTATTGTGCGACCGGTTCACCGATTCGACTCTGGTGTATCAAGGCGTGGCGCGGGGGTTGGGCGCGGAGCTGGTGTATGAAGTGGATCGCATCGCGTGCCGGGGGCTGGTTCCGGACCTGACTCTGGCTATCGACATCGACACCGAGACGGGGCTCGAGCGGGCGCACAAACGCAACGCCCGCACGAAGGATGTCGAAACCCGCATCGACGAGCAGGATATCGGCTTCCATCGCAAGGTTCGCGAGGCGTACCGGCAGCTCGCCGCGGATGAGCCGAAACGGGTGCGGCTGATTGACGGTGGGCGGCCGGAAACGGCGGTCGCGGCAGACGTGTGGGCGGCGGTCGAGCCGCTACTTTAGGCGAACAGCTCTTCGAGCGGCAGCGCGAAGCCGGGTAACAACGGCGATTCCAGAACGGCATTGCGGCTGAGAGCATGGGAGGGCAGGCTGGGGCCCGTCCAGACCTCTATTTCCCGGACTTCGGGATCGATGAGCCAGACTTCTTTCACGCCGGCTTCGAAATACTGTTTGAGTTTGCGGTGAATCATGCGCGGGGTTTCGCTGGGCGACAGCACTTCGGCCACGATTTCAGGAATGATGGGGATGACCTTGGCTCCGCGCAGTTCCTGCCGGCGGTCGCCCAGGATCACTGCTACGTCCGGTGCTCTGCGGGTCGCAGGCGAAAGCGCATAGAGGTTCTCCGAGATAAGCATTACCCCAAGGCGAGTCTTTCGAAGAAAGGCCTCAAGCTCGAATTGAAGATTCTTCAGGGCGTTGTTATGGTCGTAGGCTGGCCTGGTCATCTCGATCAACTCCCCCTCGTCGAGTTCGTAGCGCTTGTCTTCCTCGAAGGGGTAGTTGTCGAATTCCTCGGCTGTCAGGAGGATCTTCGTTGCGCTCATAACAACAGTGTAGACCTGATCACTCATTTGCTGGTTTCGCTGGCCAGCTTGCTTGCCGTCCCTTAACAAGTGCGGCTGATCGGCGGCGGTCGCGGCGGACGTGTGGGCCATGGTCGAGCCGCTACTGTGACCCGCTCAGCCGCTGGACTCAGGCGAAAAGCTCTTCGAGCGGCAGCGCGAAACCGGGTAACAGCGGCGATTCCAGAACAGCATTGCCGCTGAGAGCTGGGGAGGGCAAGCTGGGGCCGGTCCAGACTTCGACCTCCTTCGCCTCGGGATCGACGAGCCAGACTTCTTTTACTCCGGCTGCGAAATACTGTTTGAGCTTGCGGTGAATCATTCGGGGCGTCTCGCTGGGCGACAGGACCTCGGCGACGAGTTCGGGAATGATAGGGATGACGGTGGCGCCGCAAAGTTCCTCGTGGCGGTCGCCGAGGATGACCGCGAGATCAGGTGATCTCCGTGTTGACGGGGAGAGCGCGTAGACGTTTTCCGAGATGAGAGCCTCGCCTATCGGAGATTCGCGCAGGAAGCGGTCGACGGAGAAGAGGAGATTCGCCGATACGCGATTGTGCCAATATGCAGGCCTGTCGCTGACGATCAGCTCCCCTTCATCAAGTTCGTAGCGTTTATCTTCCTCGAACGGGAAGGCGTCGAACTGCTCTGCGGTTAGAATCATTTGCTGGTTTCACTCGCCAGTTTGCTCGCCAGCGGCCGGTCTTGGCCGGAATACTTGTTGCCGGCTTTCTTCCCGTAGGGCACGGCGACTCGCGAGGAGAGCTGTTCGAAGGTGAAGGAACAAATGCGCATGCCGGGGTACAGAGCCACGGGCATGCGCCCGAGGTTGCTGAGCTCGAGCGTGGCCTTGCCGGCCCAGCCGGGGTCGAACAGTCCGGCGGTTCCATGCACGATGATGCCGATGCGTCCGAGGCTGGAGCGGCCCTCCAGGCGCCCCAGCACATCGTCGTCGAGCTCGAGAGTCTCCTCGGTGATGGCCAGCGCGAATTCGTGCGGCTGCAAGATGAACGGCTCGCCATCCGGGACGGTGATGGTGCGCATCAGGTCCTGGATAGCGGTGCGATTCCGGAGGTCGATAAAAGCGTGGAGGCTGTGCTCAAAGACGCTGAACTCGCGGCCCAGGCGGAAATCGACCGAGCAGCTTCCAAATTGTTCGGGCGGAAGAGCGGGCGCGATCTTGATCTTTCCCTGTTCGAGGTAGCGGTGGATATCGACATCGGAGAGAACCATTTCTAAATGATAGAAGAGGACTGGATGAGTTGATACACTGGATCATGCCAGTCAAAGTTGCAGTAAACGGATTTGGCCGGATTGGCCGAAACGTGGTGCGTGCGGCGCTCCACAATCCCAACATCGAATTTGTCGCCGCCAACGATCTTACCGACACCAAGACGCTGGCGCATCTGCTCAAGTACGACTCCATCCTGGGCCGCCTCGACGAAGAGGTGAAAGCCGAAGCGGACGCGATCGTAGTGGGCGGAAAACGCATCAAGATTTTCGCGATCAAGGACCCTTCCCAGATCGACTGGTCCAGCCTGGGCGCGCAGGTGGTGGTGGAATCCACCGGCAAGTTCACCGACGCCAAGGACGCATCGAAGCACCTGCAAGGCACGGTGAAGAAGGTGATCATTACCGCGCCCGCCAAGGGCGAGGACATCACCATCGTGCTGGGCGTCAACGACTCGGCCTACGATCCGGCCAAGCACAACGTGATCTCGAACGCTTCCTGCACCACCAATTGTCTGGGGCCGGTGGCCAAGGTGCTGCACGAAAAGTTCGTCATCGAGAAGGGCTTCATGACCACCATCCACAGCTACACCAACGATCAGAACGTGCTGGATTTTCCGCACAAGGATCTGCGGCGGGCGCGCGCGGCGGCGATCAACATGATCCCAACTTCCACGGGGGCGGCCAAGGCCATCGGGCTGGTGCTGCCGCAGCTCAAGGGCAAGCTGGACGGCTACGCGATGCGCGTTCCCACGCCCAATGTCAGCGTGGTGGATCTGGTGGCGGTCACGTCGAAATCGACCACCGCGGAAGAAGTCAACGCGGCGCTCAAAGCCGCCGCGGAGGGCGAGTTGAAGGGCATCCTGGCATACACGGAAGATCCGGTGGTGTCCACGGACATGATGCACAATCCCAACAGCTCCATCGTGGACTCGGATCTGACCAAGGTGCTGGGCGGAAACCTGGTGAAGGTGATCGCCTGGTACGACAACGAGTGGGGCTATTCGATGCGCGTGGTGGATCTCGCGATTTTCCTGGCGAAGAAGGGCCTCTGACTTCAGTCCAATAGGTGGCCGAGCTTTTCGCGCTTGGTGCGCAAGTAGTCTTCGGTAGACTCGATGGGCGGCACGATAGAGGGCACGCGCTCGGTCACCCGCACGCCCGCCCGCTCCAGCGCCTGAATCTTTTCAGGATTGTTGGACATGAGCCGGACTGCGTCCAGACCCAGGTAACGCAAAATCGCGGCGGCGAGGGCATAGCCGCGAAGATCGGCCTCAAAACCGAGTTGCTGATTGGCCTCGACAGTATCGGCGCCGTGATCCTGAAGCTCGTAGGCGCGCAACTTGTTAAGCAGACCGATGCCGCGGCCCTCCTGGTTTTCGTAGATCAGCAAGCCGCGGCCCTCGGCGGCGATCGAGCGCAGGGCCAGCTCGAGCTGCGCGCGGCAATCGCAGCGCAGGCTATGGAACACGTCGCCGGTCAGACACTGGGAATGGATGCGCACCAGGGGAGGGCTGCCGGAGAGATCGCCCATCTTCAAAACGACAGACTCCTCCACATTGGAATTCGCCCGCACAACGAAGCCTGGCTGGGCCGGCTCTGTGCGGGCTTCAGCCGTGCCGCCGCCGGAACCTTCGAATCCGAGAATTCGAAAGTGCCCGAAGGCGGTGGGAAAATCCGCCTCGGAGGTCTTGCGAACATGAATGGTTTGGGACATGAATGCAATGCAGGGCGAGTAACTTCATTATAATGAACGGCAGCAGACGATGGTTCCGCAGCCCTTAGTAACTCTGCTGGTAAAACTCGCGGTGGCCGCGTCGCTGGCCAGCTTTCTGACCCGCTTCGGCTGGTTCCAGCGCATGTTGATGCGCGAAGAGCGCACGCTCTCACAGCGCGTCCAGATGGCGCTGGTCTGCGCCGTCATCTTTGGCGCGGGAGTGGCCACGCGGCTGATCACGCACGGCAATTATCAGGCCGTCGATCTGGGCCTGGAAGGCAGCCTGGTGATGGGCATGCTGGGCGGGTACGTGACGGGCCTGCTGGCGGGCGTCCTGATTTCCGTCCCGGCCATGCTTCACGGCGAATTAATGACCATGCCGCTGCTGGCCGCCGTGGGCGTGATGGGCGGCTTGCTGCGCGATTGGGCGCCCGACAAAGAGTTTATCTGGCGCTTCACGCCGTTTCCGGATTTGGCGATCGTACGCCTGCTGCGCAAGGGCGATCTGCGCCTGCCGGCCTTTAGCATCCTTTGTGTATTCGTGATCCTGGTGGCGGAACTGGTACGGCAAACGCTGGCCAATGTGTGGCCCAACAGAGTATTCGCGGTGCAATGGCCCGAGGCGGGGGGATGGGGATGGGTGGCGATATTTATTTCCACGCTCGCCGCCACCGTTCTGCCCATCAAGATCTGGAACAGCAATCGCAACGAGAAAAAGCTGGAGCAGCAGCAGATGCGGCTGAATGAGGCCCGGCTGGCCGCGCTGAGCAGCCAGATCAACCCGCATTTTCTGTTCAATACGCTCAATTCCGTTACGGCGTTGATCCGCCTGGATCCGGAGCAGGCCCGTCAGGTGGTCCAAAGGCTGTCGAAGATCCTGCGCCGCCTGTTGCGCCAGCAGGAGAATCTCATAACGCTCGGCGAGGAACTGTCTTTTATCGACGACTACCTGGCGATTGAGATGGTGCGCTTCGGCGACAAACTTCGCTTCGTGAAGGAGATTGATGCCGCTACTCTGGATCTGCTGGTGCCCAGCATGCTGCTTCAGCCGCTGGTCGAAAACAGCATCCGGCATGGCCTCGCGAGCAAAGTGGACGGAGGCACCATCCGCGTGCGCAGCCTGATCGCCGGCGGGCGGCTCCAGATCCTGGTGGAAGACGACGGCGTGGGAATTCCAGAAGCCAAGCTGGCAACGCTTTTCGAGCACGGCATCGGCGTCAACAACGTAAATGAACGGCTAAAAGTATTATTCGGTGGCGAGTACCGCATGTGGATCGACAGCCGGCTGGGGGAAGGCACCAGCACCGGGATCGAACTTCCGGAGCAAACCAGTGGTAGTGTAGTTGGAGTTGCATCTCTGGTGGGCAGCGGGTGAGCCCACTTTTCGAAGGAGCGCCTGCTTGGGTGATTTGAACTATTCTTTACTGCTTCCCCGCGCGGATCAGTTGCCGCGGACCATTGCGGAGCGGACGCGGCGCGTCTACGACCTGCTTGCGTCGGTCTATCCCTTGAGCACGTTTTTCTTTCACTCCAAGGCGCACGCCTGCGCGCTGCGTCATTCCGGCATTCGCAACGGGATGCGCGTGCTGGAGGTGGCCACCGGAAGCGGGGAAATGTTCCGCCGCTTGGTAAAGTCCAATCGAGCCGGCAAGACTTTCGGGCTGGACTTGTCGCCGAATATGGCCGCGCGCACTCTCGGCCGCGCGCGCAAGCAGTTCCCGGGAGCCCGGGCCCACTGCGGCGCCGTGGATGTCCGCGATCTGCCGTTTCGCGACGCGAGCTTCGACGCGGTAATGTGCTGTTACCTGCTGGAGCTTCTGGCGCGGGAGGATATCACGCGGACGATCGAGGAGATCCGGCGCGTGCTGAAACCCGGCGGGACGTTTTCGCTGGTTGTGATCGGGCAAAACGGTCCGGTCTTCAACCGGTTTTACGGCGTCTGCGGCAAGCTTGCGCCCGCATTCTGGGGACGCCAGGTGGAGGCCGGGGTTCCGGAATTGATTCGGGCGGCCGGAATGCGCATCCAAACCGACCAGTTCGTGCGGCAGGGATTTTATCCGTCGCGGGTGCTGGTGGCGAAGCGCTGACAATGGCTGCGCGCATGGCTGATCCAGCGCGCTGACGCGATTGCAGAGACGCAACGTGGCGCCTCGCGCTTATGCTCGCGGCCAAGACGAGATCTAGAAAGGCCCGCGTCTCAAAGAGCGTACGCGTCGCCAAATCTCGCTTAAGGGCGACCGCCGCACGCCTGACGTTTTTTAGACTGCCATCAGCTCCTGGACCGTCGGTCTGTGCCGACTCCTCGCCAGGGCGTTCGTCAACTCCCGCAGGACGCCGATCGGGTGGCCATCGGGTATGTACGCTTCCGTTCCATTGATGTCGCTAAGCGACGTCAATATACGAAATTTCTCTGCTTGAAACACGTATCAACGGTGTCTGCTGTCGGCGAGCTTTGTCTGGGCGACGACGAGCCCGAGTTCAAACGGCAATTGAACCTGGGCGTTTTTGGTTTAGGAGCGTCCGCTTTAACCCAGGAGAGATCATGAAACGAATACCGGCACCGCCCGATTAAGGTCATCAACCGATCAAGGCGGCGCTGACTTCCTGGGATCTGTAGTACAGCTTGAGGAATCAAGCCGAATCCGCTCAATCCTGAAATGAAAGCCAGATCTAGGGATTCGTACTTCGGGTCGAATGGGATGTTGATAAAGGCAAAGGTAGGATCAACCTTGATTGGCGCCCGGCGCTGGCGTTTCGGCATCAGCGCTTTTTGCGAATCGCCCGATTAGGCTTCGCTCCCTTGAAGCGACCCCGCTTGCTGGCCGGTCTCAGTCCGCTAGTCGCCTCGTTGTTACCTGCGGGCCCGACATTCATCAGCCCTGCAACACGCCGAATGCGCGACTCGGCGAGATCCAGCTTACGCGCTACTTCCGCGGTCGAAGGGAACGGAGCGGTGATAAGTGCTTTCGCCATCTTCTGCCTAAACTATACGGCGACGCGAACGCAACTGCAACAATACAATTCCTCAGCGCCTCTGTCTGCATTCGGTCGTCAAACGAGACGCGAGGTGTGAACCGCAATGCAGAAGAGATGGGAAGAGCTCGGGTGGTTTAGAATCAGGATGTAGTTCGGTATGGGGACGTAGCTCAGATGGATAGAGCGGTCGCCTCCTAAGCGACAGGTCGGCAGTTCGAATCTGCCCGTCCCTACCATCGGTTTGCGCGTCGGCGTGCTCTTATGTTACTCCTAGGAGTTCCCCTGAACTTATGGCTTACGTAATTGCGGAACCTTGCATCGGCGTGAAAGACACGGCCTGCGTAGACGCTTGCCCTGTCGATTGCATCCACCCCAAGAAGGAAGATCCCAAGTTCGAGGCTGAAACGATGTTATACATCGATCCGGTGGAATGCATCGACTGCGGCGCCTGCGTCCCCGTCTGCCCCGTCTCGGCGATCTTCACCATCGACGATCTGCCGGAGAAGTGGTCCGACTTCGCGGCCTCGAACGCGAAGTACTTCGGGCGATAGAAAATCGCGGGTCGGAGACCTGCCCCACTTTTGAGGAGCTCGCGCAAAACGGAGTGCGGCGCGAAACAGTTCCTGACTCGACTGATGGCGCGCGCCGCACCCTTTGCGCTTAACTCTTGGCGAAGTACAACGCCGCGGCGCGTTCCATCTCGGCCTTGGTCATGATCGGGGCCCGGCCTTCATAGCGGCCGATAGAATGGAGAATGTTGCAGATATCGGCGGGATAGCAGGCGCGCAGTTCCGTGCGGCCCTCGCGCAGGCACAGCTTACGCAGGTATTCGGCGCTGTCGGCTTCGGGTTGAAGTCCGCGGCCCTGCACCACCCGTGAGAAGATCTGATCGAAGCTCCCCGCGTCCACCGCTTCCACGTAAATCTTGTTGTGAATACGCCGCAGGAAGGCTTCGTCGGCCAGGTCGGAGGGCTCCAGGTTGGTGGAGAACACAACCATGAGCTCGAAGGGAATCTGGAACTTGACGCCATAGCGCAGAGTCAGATAATCCACCCGGCGGTCCAGCGGCACGATCCAGCGGTTCAACAAGTCGCGCGGCGACATGAGCTGGCGGCCGAAATCGTCGATGATCAGAATGCCGTTGTTGGCCTTCATCTGGAGCGGCGCGGCGTAGATACCCGAGGCCTCGTCCAGGCGCAGTTCGAGCATGCTGGGAATCAACTCGCCGCCCACCACGATGCAGGGCCGCTTGCACAGAATCCAGCGCTGGTCCGCGTCCTCGTCTTCGTGCTCCAGAGGTTGGTGAACCACCGGGTCGTAAAGACTGATGATCTGGCTGTCGACCTCCACGGCGTAGGGAATCAGAACCGCGTCCTGATAGACCCGCAGCATGCGTTCCGCCAGGCTGGTCTTGCCATTGCCGGTGGGTCCGTACACAAAAATCGAATTCTGCGAAATGATCGCCGGGCCAAGCGAGTCCAGCATCCGGTCGGTGACGACCAGATCGGAGAAGGCTTGGCGAAGAGTGCGGCGGTCGACTTGCACCTTAGCCGACTGAGCCTTGGTCGCGGCGTTGTATTCCTTCAGCGAGACGGGGCAGGCGCCGGCGTACTGGGACACCTGAAATCGCTCGCTCGCAAGCTGCTTGCCTGCCACCGACAGGGTAAAATTGTAGTCGTTGCCGGTCATGCCTTTGACCTCGACCAACTGTTGCGACCGCATATGCTTGAAAACGCTATCGACCACGGGGACGGCCAGGCGCAAGGCGCGGCCTAGACTCGCCAGCGTCGAATAGCCCTCGATCAGAAGGCGGCGGATCACCAAGTCCAGCACCAGCGATTCCGGCACGCCGAGGTCCTTGAAGTTCTGCGGGAGTACGGGGGTAAACGTGGAGCGGGCGGGCGCAAAAGTGGCCATCTGTGAGTACCTTCCTCGCCTGGATTATCGGCAGAACCGGCAGGTAAGCTTAACTTGCACGCTTGGAGCCGGCGAAGCGTCAAGCTTATTTGGGAAATCTCTGCCGTAACACGCTGATTTTGCTCGTGCTGGCGGTATCCCTGCGGGCGGACGATCAGCAGGCCATACGCGTGTATCAAGAGGGCCAGAAGGCGGAGCGTTCCGGCGACCTTCTGCGGGCCTACATGCTGTACGCCCGGGCGGCGGCGCTGGATCCTTCCAACCTTGCCATCGCGGCCCACAGAAACCAAGCCGGAAACCTGGCGATCAAAACCTCGCAGATTCACGACGTAACGACGGAGCCGGATCCGGAGGCGGCGTTTTTTCAAATGATTCAATCGCTGGGAGCGGGGCAGACCGACGTATTCGGCAGCGCCGCGATGGCGCCCCACTTGGCCTCCCCGTCCGCGAAGAAGAGTTTCGATCTGAGCGGCGACGCCAAAAGCGTCTTCCAACAGGTGGGCGAGGCGTTCGGAATCCAAATGCTGTTTGAGCCGGATTATCAGGGCCCTGCCGCTTTCCCCTTCCGGACCGGCGAGCTGAGCATGCTGGAAGCGCTGCGAATTCTCGAGGCGATGACCAACTCGCTGGTGGAGCCGGTGAATGAGCGGACGGCGCTGGTAATCCGCGACACTGCGCAGCACCGGGCGGAGATGACCCCCACCCTGAGCGCGACCATCCCGATTCCGGAGCGCATGGCGGTCCAGGACGCGCAGGAAATCGTCACCGCGGTGCAACAGACGCTGGAGATCCGGCGCATCCAGGTTGACCCGGGGCGGCGTCAGGTATACATCCGGGACTCCGTCGGCAAGGTTCTCCTGGCCCGGAGACTGTTCCGCGATCTTTCGCGGCTCCGCTCGCAGGTGGAGATCGAGATCCAACTGCTTACGGTGACCAAGAACTCATCTCTGGGAATCGGGTTGACGCTGCCGAACTCGTCGGCGATCGTGAATTTCGGCAGTTTCCTGCAAAACGCCATATCGCCCGGCGGTTTTGCGCAGTTCCTGGCATTCGGGGGCGGAAAGACGCTGTTCGGCCTGGGTGTGGCGAGTGCGCAGGCTTTCGCGACGCTCTCCAAGAATTCAGCGCAAACGCTGCTGAACGCCCAAATCGTGGCGGTGGACGGACAAGCCGCCTCACTCAGCGTGGGCTCGCGTTATCCTATCGCCACCGCGCAGTATATGGGCGCCACCGGCCCGACTCTGACTACGCCGACGCCCACTGTGACATTTCAGGATCTGGGTCTGGTGTTGAAAGTAACGCCGACGGTTCACGACGCCAGCGAAATGTCGCTCGACGTTGATGCAGCGTTCACCACGCTAGGAGCGAACGCGTCCGGCAGCGGCATCCCGGCCATCCAGCAGCGCAAATTTCAAGGCAAGGTGAGGCTGCACGTCGGCGAATGGGCTGTGCTCGCGGGCCTCGCGCAGTCCACAGACAGCTTTACGAGCAGCGGAATAGCGGGCCTGGCCAGCATCCCGATTCTGGGACACCTGTTTCGCAACGACACCACGGAGAAGAACTCCGATCAAACGCTGATCGTGCTGAAGCCGCGTCTCCTCAATCTGCCGCCCTGGGAGATCCCTGCGCCGGCCGTGCAGGTCGGCACCGAAGGACGGCCTATCTCGATCTATTGATCGCGTCCCAGTACTGCGTCCCAATACTGCACAGCCACGCGCTCCAAGGCGTGCTCGCGGCCGATATGCGCTGCGGCGCGGCGTCCGATTTCCTCCCCGGCCTCGCGATCGGAAGCCAGCCAGAGCAGATAGTCGGCCAGCATCAATTCCTCTCCCGGTCCTGGATCGACGCGCAGACAGGCGTTTTCTGGATACCGCGAGACCTCCTCGCCCGCGCTGAACGCCGCCGTTTTCCCAATTCCCATCATGCGGATGGCGATGCCGGAGGTTTCCCCGGCGGTGGGGAAGCGCAGGTTGAGGCATACATCCGTGGCGGCGGCCCAGCGCCAGAAATCCCGCTCGGCAAGATGGCCGGCGCGCAAAATGCGCGGATTATTTTCGAGCAGTGGCGTCACCGCGCGCTCCAGATCTGAAGACGCAAAGGAGCCCTGTACGAGAAGCTTAACGTCCACTCCCGACTTCCAGAGGCGGTCCATGGTCCGCAGAATGGCGCAAAGGCGTTTGGATTCGCGCAGATGGCCGAACACTCCCGCGAGCAGCGTTCGCGGACCGAGGCCCAGCTCTGCGCGGAAGCGCAGCGTGTCCACCGCGGGAGGGAACTTCGGGGGGACGAACAGATGGGGGATCTCAACAATTCTCCCCTGAGGATTGTGAGCTTGAACGATGCGAGCTGCCGCCGGATTGTGAACGATGATTGTGCGCGAGGCGGTCACCAGGCGCTTGAGCATCGGGTATTCGAAATAGCGCGGGTCGGCGGCGGAGCGGGCGCGGTTGGCCCACAGGTCTTCGGCTAGGCCACGATTCCATTCCCCGTAGTTGAAAACGAATTCTTCCACGTAACCGGCTTGATTGAGCGAGCCCAGAAAGAAATGATTCAGCGCCGCATCGTGCAAAACAACGACACCGGGATGAGCGAGGGCGCGCCGGTAAATTTCGCGGTGCAGATGATTGTTGCCGATGTGGTACAAGACCACATCCGCGTCTTGCGCCCCGACGACCACTTCGCCGTGCTTGCGCAGCTCGGTCAGCAGCGCGACGGAGTAATCGGCTACACCCGTGGGAACCGGAGGCAGAGGCGAAAAAAAGCCTACTTTCATGGCGCATCGCTCACAGAGACTTGGGGCGCGGCCCGAACAAGGCCGTCCCCACGCGAATATGCGTCGCCCCTTCTTCGATCGCGGCTTCGAGGTCGTGCGACATGCCCATCGAAAGCTTCGGCATACCATGCTCGCGCGCGATGGCGGCCAGGCGGTGGAAATAGGGTCGAGTGACTTCCGGATCGTCGCTCCAGGGAGGCATGGTCATCAACCCTGTCAGCCGCAGATTCGGACACGTCCGAAGCGCATTGATGAGCCTCGGCAGCTCCTCGGGCGCCGCGCCGAATTTGGAGGCTTCCTCGGAGAGCTTGACCTCGATCATCACTTCAAGCGGCTTGTTAATAGCGTCCAGACGCCGCGCCAGTTTTTCGGAATCGACGGTCTGGATCGCCTGGAACAGATCCGCTGCGGCGCGGGCTTTATTGGATTGGAGATGGCCGATGAGATGAAATTCCGCGCCGGCGAGATCGGCCAGCGCCGGATGCTTGGCCTCGAACTCCTGCACGTAGTTCTCGCCAAAGATGCGCAGGCCCAGATCGTAGGCCTCGCGGATAACCTCGGCGGGAAATTTCTTGGTGACCGCGATCAGCACGATGTCCTCGCGCTTCCGCCCGGCGCGAGATGCGGCGGAGTGAATTCGCTCCTCGACGCATTCTAATCGTTCCCGCAACATTGCTTATTCCATGATCGCCCGCAAGCGTTCTGGAAGAGAAGCCGCGATGCGTAACGGCAGGCCGTGAGGAGCGCCCTCTACGGGAAGTAACGTGGTCTTCGCGGGGATCAGGCGCAGAGCGCCTTCCAGCTCGGCGATACTGCCGAAGGGGTCGCGCGTGCCATGAACGAACAATGCGGGAGTACGGAGCGCCGCAAAGTGTTCCGTCCGCGGTTTGCCCGGCTCACGCGGAGGATGCAGCGGGTAGGAGAGCAGCAGCAGCGCATCGGCGACGGTTGGATACTCCGCGGCGAGCATCGAGCATTGACGGCCGCCGTAGGAGTGCCCGCCAACGCACAAGCGAACTCCCGGCGCGAGGGCGCGGAGCTCTTCGGCGGCTCTGGCGATGCCTTCGCGATCCTGCTGGGAGCTGCCTCGCGGCGGACCCGTGGGACGCTGCTGACGATAAGGAAGGTCGCCGCGAAACGCCAGCCAGCCGGCGTCGCGGAAGGCCTCCGCTACGGCCAGCATCAAGGCCGATTCGCAATTCGATCCCGCGCCGTGGAACAACGCAATCGCGGCGATGGGAACCCCCTCCGGCTGGTACAGGTAACCGCGGACCAACTCGCGTTCGAAGGCGCTACTGTGGATATTCATGATTACGATCGCAGACATTCACGCCGCCAGGGCGCGATTCGGGGACAGCATTCGCCTGACGCCGGCTCCCTATTCCGAGACGTTATCACGCGAGGCAGGCAACACGCTGTACCTGAAGCTCGAAAACATGAACGTCACCGGCTGCTTCAAGGAGCGCGGCGCCTTGAACCGCCTGCTGCTGCTTAGCGGCGAAGAGCGCGCGCGGGGAGTGGTCACCGCCTCCGCCGGCAATCACGCCCAAGCCGTGGCCTACCACGCGTCGCGGATCGGAGTGCATGCGGAAATCTGCATGCCCATCTACACTCCGCTGGTGAAGGTGACGGCCACGCGCGGCTGGGGCGCCAAAGTGATCCTTTACGGAAACAATTTCGATGAGGCGCTCGAAGAAGCGCGGCGCAGGGAGCGCGACGAGAAGCTGGTGTTCGTGCACGCCTTCGACGACGATGCGGTCATCGCCGGGCAGGGCGTGATTGGGCTGGAGCTGCTGGAGCAAATCCCGGATTTGGAGGCGGTGGTGGTGCCGGTGGGCGGAGGCGGATTGATCGCGGGCGTGGCCTGCGCCCTCAAGGAATCAAGGCCGGAATCGCGCCCCAATGTCCGGGTCGTCGGTGTGCAAACAGCGGCTTTGCCGTCGATGCAGGCGGCACTCGCCGCGCATCGCCCCGTGCTTCTTCCTGCCGCGCCGACCATTGCCGACGGAATTGCGGTGCGGCAAGCGGGAGAGCGGACGCTCGCCTTGGTCGAGAAGTACGTCGACGAAATGGCGACCGTTGACGATGAAGAGATCGCCGCGGCCATCCTGCGGCTGCTGGAGCGGCAGAAGGTGCTGGCCGAAGGCGCGGGCGCGGCCGGCGTGGCGGCGGTGCTCCAGCGCAAGATCTCGCTCCAGGGCAAACGCGTAGCCGTGGTGATCGGCGGCGGCAACATCGACGTCACGCTGCTTTCCCGAATCATCGAGAGGGGCCTTGTAAAGGACGGCCGTCTGGTGCGGGTGCGGATTCCGGTTCCCGATCATCCCGGCGCGCTCCAGCACCTGACCGCGATCATCGCGGCCGAGCACGCCAACATCGTGCAGGTGATCCACGATCGCGCCTATTTTGGGGCGCACCTGGGCGAAGGGGTCGTGGACATCACCATGGAGACGCGCGGGCCGGAGCACGTCGAGGAACTGACCAGCAAGCTGCGGCAGGCGGGTTATCCCCTGGAGCAAGTACGGTAACGCATTTCGGAACCGCGCGCGTGAGCAAGCGGCCGCCTAAAGTTCAATCCTCGAATGACGATGGAAGGATATGCCGAATGCTGCCGAGTGGGTGTCTGTCGAGCCGCTGAAGGTTGCGGTTAACAGCGCGGTCAACAACGACGCTCCGGCGGACGTGCAATTGCTGGTCCCTAAGAATGACGTTGAGCAGCCTGAAATCTCCATCGTCATCCCGGCTCTGAACGAAGAGTTGACCATCGCGGAGTTCGTGGAGTGGTGCCGGGAGGGTCTGGAGAAGGCCGGTGTCAGGGGCGAGGTGCTGATCGTCGACAGCTCCACCGATGCGACCCCGCAACTGGCTCTGGCGGCGGGCGCGCGGGTCCTGAAGACGCCGAAACGCGGCCTGGGAAGGGCATATATCGATGCACTCCCGTTTGTCCGCGGCAGGTATCTGATCCTGGGCGACGCGGACTTGACCTACGACTTCCGCGAAATCAAGCCGTTCCTGGATAAATTTCGCGAGGGCTACGAGTACATCATGGGATCGCGCTTCAAGGGAACCATCGAAGACGGCGCGATGCCCGCGTCGCACCGCTACTTCGGAACCCCCGTCACCAACTGGCTGCTCAATTTTCTCTACTCGGCGGACTTTTCCGACATCCACTGCGGGATGAGGGGAATTACACGAATGGCGCTGATCGAGATGAACCTCCAATCCCAGGAGTGGGAGTACGCCTCGGAGATGATCATCAAGTCGCTCTATATGGGATTGAAAACCTGCGAGGTTCCGATTCATTTCTACAAGGATCGCCCCGGACGGCTCAGCCATCTGAAGCGGGAAAACCCCTTCAACAACTGGTATTCGGGCTGGGTCACCTTGAAGGCGTTCTTCGTCCACGGAGCATCGTTCTTTTTGTACAAACCGGGGATGGCGCTACTCGCCGTGGGCTTGCTGCTGACGCTGCCCTTGTCGCTGGGTCCGCTGACGGCCGGACCGATCACGTTTTCTCTGCACTGGATGCTGCTGGGCGTGACGCTGGCCATTCTAGGGTTGCAATCCGTATTCATGGGGATTCTTGCGAAGTCGCTGCTGGATTATTCGGGGGCGCAAAGCCGCAAGTGGTCGCGCATCCTTTCCTACAACCGTTCGGTGGTTTTGAGCGGTATCGGCTTCTGCGTGGGCGCCCTGCTTCCGCTGCCGCTGGTGCTGGAATACATTCACCAAAACTTCCGCTTGCCGGCGAACAATGAACCGGTCTATCATGTGGCGGTCGCGGGCCTGTGGCTGATGATGAGCTCGTTCCTGGCATTCACCAACACGCTGTTATTGCACGCGCTGATGAAGATGCGCCAATGGCAGAGGTAGTGACGCGGAGGTAGTGACGCAGGTAATGACAAAGACAAATGGCTGACGGACCACAAGCAGTGGTGGTGACAGGAGCGGGACGGGGGATCGGGCGGGCCATCGCGCTGGATCTGGCCGCGCGGGGCCTTCACGTTGTGTGCATCTCCCAAAGCCAAAACGCGGCGGACACCGCTCAGTCGATTCACCAAAGCGGCGGAGCGGCGACGGCGCTACAGCTCGACTTGCGCGATGCCGGCGCGGCCGGACAACGAGTAGCTGCGTGGGCCGAAGGCGCCGGGTTTGAACGGCTCGCGGTCGTGCTCGCCGCCGGAACGCTGGGCCCTACCGGCCCATTGCTCGAATCCTGTCCGTCTGCCTGGCTCGAATGCATGCAGGTGAACCTGCTCGGGAACCTGGCGGTCGCGCGAGCCTTGCTCAGGCCGATGCTGACGGCCGGCTACGGGCGCATCGTGGGGTTTGCAGGAGGCGGCTCGGCCTACGCCTATCCGCTATTTCCCGCGTATTCCGCGTCGAAGACGGCCATGGTTCGGGCCATCGAAAATCTGGACTGCGATTTGCACGGCAAAGGAGACTTCGCCACGGTTTGTCTCGCGCCGGGCGCGGTCGAAACCGATATGCTGGCCCGCATCCGGGAAGCCGGAGCGGAGGTGCGCACAACCGTTGACATCGCGGAACCGGTCCGCTTCATCAGCGAATTTGTCTTTTGCGAGTCGTGCGGATTTTCGGGGTCGTTCGTGCACGTGCGCGACAACTGGCGGGAGTACCTGAACAATGGCCGCACTCTGCCCGATGCCGCTCTGTGGAAATTGCGAAGGATGGAACCACCAAGATGAATCACCCTTGTGGGGCAGGTCTCCGGCCTGCCAACTTCGGGGCATTAGCATGAAGGTCGCGATCTTCGGAGCGGGATTGATCGGCCGCGAACGCCTGGCGGCCATCGAGAAACTGCGCGCCCGCGGACGGGATATCGAAGTGTGCGGCGTCTACGATCCGGTCGCCGTGAACCTGCCGAACACGCTTCCTGACGTCGTTACCAATGTCGTTACCAATGTGGACGCGCTGTTTGCCTGCGATCCGGATTGGGTGATCGTCGCGACGCCGCACGACGCCGCTCCGCAGCTTTGCGCGCGGGCCTTGCGAGGCGGATGCAAGGTCCTGGTGGAAAAACCGCTCGGGCGAAACGTGGAGGAAGCGTCGCGGATTCTCGGCGCGGCCTCGCGGCCCGGCCAGCTTTGGGTGGGATTCAACTACCGCTTCTATCCCGGAATTGCCGCGGCGATCGCGGACGCGGTGCGGGGAACCTTTGGCCCGCTGATTTCCGTGAACATGACGCTCGGTCATGGCTGCGACCCCAATATTCTCAAGACCTGGAAGCTGGACCCGGTTCGCGCCGGCGGGGGCTGCCTGATCGATCCGGGGGTTCACTTGCTGGACCTGTGCGGCCTCATTCGCTCCGGTCCGTTGACGGTGAGCGGCGGATACACCTGGAATGGATTCTGGAAAACGGGGGTGGAGGAAGAATGCCGGCTCCTGCTCGACGCCGGCGGTTTTCCCATCTACCTGGAAATTTCGATTGTGCGGTGGCGCAGCGTCTTCCGCCTGGAGATTCACGGCCAGGACGGCTACGGCATCGTGAATGGGCGCAATCGCAGCTACGGCAAGCAGACCTATGTGCGCGGCCGCCGCTGGGGTTGGCAGAGCGGCGTCAGTCAAGCCGATTCCGAAGAGTTGGTGCTGGAATCGTCCGGCGAAGATGTGTTCGCGGACGAAATGGACGCGTTATTCTTTGGCGCGGAGCATCCGTTACCGCCTTGCTCGGGCGTCGAGGCGCTGGAGACGATGCGGCTTCTGGAGCGTTGCCGGGAGCGCGTCCTGGTGCCGGCGCCGGTATAACCTGCGACAACTTCCGACACGCATTCAGAAAGATGCCATGTGTGGATGAACTACACGATCGACGATTTGCACCGGGAAATTACTACGCTTCAGAAGCTGGGATTCTGAAGAGTGCGGCTCGTCGAGGCATAATAATGAGAGGGGCCAACGCAATGACGATCACTCTGCCACTTCAGCCTCAGGAAGAAGCCAAGCTCATCGCTGTGGCGCAGGCAAAAGGTGTGTCTACCGACGCACTTGTTCGGGAGGCTCTCGATAAGATTCTCGCCGATGCGCCGGATACAGGGACTGACGCCCCGAAGACCGATCGGCGACCCATCTGGGAAGTCATCGCGGAAAACATGAAGCATGTGCCACCAGAAGACTTGGCCCTTCTTCCGCGGGACGGAGCCAGCCAGATCGATCATTATCTCTACGGCCATCCCAAGAGCGGCACAGGGCCGGAGCGGCCTTCCTCTAGCCCAGAAAACGGCGGCGATCCGGCCGCGACAGGCTCCGTTGTGCCGATCGGGTTTCTGGAAAAAGACTTGTGACGGCGGTTTTTGCGGATACGTTCTATTGGGCCGCCCTGACCAGCACTGACGATGCAAACCATCGCCGTGCCCTGGACCTGAGCCGCTCCCTCGCGCCGGACCGAATTGTGACGACGGATGAAGTACTCGGCGAGTATCTGGCTTTCTTTGCCGGGGCACGGCCCAGCGTCCGGGCCCAGGCCGGCAACAACGTGGCGGACCTGATCAAGGCCCCCGCTGTCTTGGTTGTTCCACAAAGCCGGGAATCCTTTCTCGCCGGTCTGGAACTGTACCGCGCGCGTCCCGACAAAGGCTACAGCCTGACGGATTGTGTCTCGATGCAAACCATGCGCCGGGAAGGACTGACTGAGGTTCTCACCAATGATCGGCACTTTGAGCAGGAAGGCTTCCGCGCGCTCTTCCGCGACTCTTGAGGCAGGTTCCAGTTCTCGCCCAAGCACCATCCCTTTTCTCCTGAACCATTTCCCGTTTTCCTCGACCCATTGGAACTGTAGGAGGGTACCATGGCCCGCATTTCCTGCCAGAAACACGAAGGGACAAAATGTTTGATTTTCGAACATTCGTCTGGTACACTGTTCGATGTAAGGACAGGAGGTACTCAGATGGCTGTCTCTACTTTGATCTCGGCCGCTGCGACTCCAGCTTTCCCAGCCGCCGCCGTCGAGACGCGGCTATCGGAAGAGATAACGCGGATCGTTCAGCATCAGGCGCACGTGCGCGGCAGTGCGGCGGGCATCGACTCACTCGCGGTTGTTGAAATTCTGTGCGTCTTGGACAACATCCTGCCCTTCGAAGTCAATGAGAGTGTTGTAAGACCAGGCGGATACTCGTCAATCGAGGACGCAGTCACAAGTCTCTCAGGAAGGATTGAGAAACGATGGCGGAAACATCACGAAGGAGAGGGACATGAAAAAAACAGCATTGCTTCACATTCCGGATAACGATGAGGAACGTCGTCAATTGGGTGAGCGTCTGCGGCAGGCCCGCGAATACTTGGGACTAAGCCAGGAGGAAGTCGCAACGTATCTGAAGGTGCCGCGAACCGCTCTTACCGGAGTCGAGGGTGGCCAGAGGCGGGTCGAAGCCATAGAGTTGAAGCGACTAGCGGAGCTCTATCGACAGCCGGTCAGCTATTTCACTGGTGAAGACGCGGCAGCGGCCGCATTGCCGGCCGACGTGGCACACCTGGCCCGCGCGGCTGCAGAACTGTCCGTCAAAGACCGACAAGAGCTCGGCCGCTTTGCAGAGTACCTGCGTGCACGATCTAGTGGAGATCGGAGTAAGCTCTGATGTCGATGTATGCCGCGGCCGTGCGCCATGCGACTATGGCGGCGGCCCGCCTTCATCACAATCTCGGCACTGAGGAGCGAGTAGTTCTGGAAGGTGGACGGGTTGACGTTTTTGAGGCGGCGGCTCGGCTCGACGTACCCCTCTTATTTCGGCCACTGGAAGGCCTTCTCGGTGCTTTCCTTAACGATCCAATCCCAGGGGTGCTAGTCACGACAAGGCGCCCGCTCAGTGTCCAGCGCTTCACCACGGCCCACGAGCTTGGTCACCAGCAACTTGGGCACAAATCCAGTCTTGATGATGAAAGCATGTTGGTGCGGTCACCTTTCGTCGCACAACCGGCATACCCTCTGCAGGAGGTCGAGGCTGATGCGTTTGCGGTCACGTTCTTGATGCCCCGATGGCTCGTCACATGGCACTGCAGGCACCAGGGTTGGATTGGCCCCGCCCTGCAACGTCCCGACGTCGTCTACCAGTTGTCGCTCCGAATTGGCGCAAGCTATCAAGCGACATGTTGGACCCTCGCGCGATACAAGCTCTTAAGCACGCCGACCGCGAAGAAGCTCGCTGGAATCGAGCCCCGCGGAATCAAGGCAGATCTACTAGCTGGTTATGAACCACCTGATTTCCGAGGAGACGTGTGGACGCTTTCCGAGGTGGACCGAGGGATGACGATCTCGGGTAGCAGATCTGACCTCTTCGTATTACGCCTCCCTGAGCACAGTGGGAGCGGGTATCCGTGGAATTTTGACCAGCTGCAGGGCGCAGGCTTTGTACTCGTGCGGGACGAACGGGAGGGACCGGTAGAGGATGCGGTGGGAGGGCATGTGACTCGTCGAGTAACAGCACTATCCCGTGAACGTCAGCAAGGTGAATTGCAATTCAGCGAGCGGCGTCCGTGGCAAGCCACAGCCCCCGTCAACACCTTTTCGATTCGATATGACCTAACCGGCCCAGAGCAAGAGGGCTTATCGCGGGTAGAGCGTCAGCGGCTGCTTGAGGCCGTCTGATGGAAATAAGCATCGTGCGCGATACGCGCGCTGCTTTCGGATCGGCGCGGAATCAGGGGATGCGACCCACATGCTTGGCCTTTGCTGCCAGTGACGCCCATGCAGCCGTTCGCGGTCCGTGGGTGCCGCTCTCAAGGGAATTCGCTTTCTATCATGCCCAGCGCAGAAGCAAGATGTCTCCACATCAAGGGGCTGTATTATCCGCCATGCTCGAGGTTCTGAAGGAGGATGGTCAACCAGATGAGGCCGAATGGCCCTACCTCGCGTCGCTCCCATCCGACCTTGCTTCATGGCTGCCCCCAGCGGGGACACGCGGGTCTACCGCCGCCTAGGCGATGCCAGCACCGCGACGGTTGATGAGATCGTGCGCCTGCTCAACGAAGGGCGACCTGTGTTGACGACCATGATGCTCTCCGACTCGTTTTACTTGCCCGCGAACGGCGGCGTAGTCAACGTCGTACCCGGCGATGGACCTGACCCAACGCGGCGCCATGCGGTGGTCGCCGTCGCGCGCGGCATTCGAAACGGCGAACGACTGATACTCGTTCGCAATAGCTGGGGTGAGGAATGGGGAGTAAACGGCTACGGGTGGCTGACCGAATCCTTCCTGCAGCCTCGGCTGATGCGAATTGCAGTACTGGCGCAGGAGGCGTGAATGTATATTGGAATTCCGTCACAGCCTAGTTGCGCGCTGGCTTGGTTGGCGGCCGCGCAGCTCGTGGACGCTGCCCCAGGCCATGAAGCCCACAACGTGATCGTTGACGTTGAGGATCCCACGACAGAGAGTACCGTTGACGAGAAGGTAGTCTTTGAGGTTGACGCGTTCCTGCGCGCTCATGAGCACTGGCCGGTGCAGACAGTCGCCAATAAGATTTTTCCTCAAGCGACCTACGAGCTACACGGAGCCCCAGCTTTTTACGACGTTTACATGACGAAGATATTTCCCAGAATCAAACGGTCTCACGGGGACTGGGGTCGGTATTTCGAACGGATGATAAGCTTTCCGAAGGAGAGGCGGGATCGTGAACCACTCAATCCCCTGAAGGACCTCGTGGCGAAGATGCGACAGAACCTTGAGCATGATCGAACGTTCAAAAACATTTACGAGCTGACGATCTTCGACCCGGTGCGAGATGCAGGACGGCCGATGAACCGGCAGTGTTTGAGCTTCCTGAGTTTCAAGCTGACGGATGATCGGCGCCTTATCTTAACGGCGGTGTACCGCAACCACTATTACGTCCAGCGACTCTTGGGGAATTTGATCGGGCTGGGCAACCTGATGTCCTTCGTGGCCAGGGAGACTGGTGCGACAGTGGGTTCACTCACCGTCGTCTCAACTCACGCTGAGATCGACACGGTGGGAACACGGGGGGAAATGTCCGCAATGCTGGACCGTTGCGCCGCGATCCAGAGGTTGGAATTGTCCTCTAGCCCTGCTCCACTAGAATAACGATGACTGCGTTTTCAAGCTGGACTCGTTCACACCGTACAGTGAAAAGACGCCACCCATGAATTCAGCCTGGCCCCCATAACTGGGATGCCGAACCGGCATCACCTCAATGTCCAGCTCAATCAACGCTAGTTGAGCGTCGCGACCGATGGCGATCACACGGCGCGGCTGAAGCATTTCCAAAAGAGCTATCAAAAAGGGTTTGCTGTTTTCCCGCTCGTCGCGAGTGTGGCACCGGTTAGACATTGGTTCGTCAGGTTCGTGTGGGTGGAAAGGAAATACGTTCCATAGGAACACAGGCCGATTGATCTGAGCGATCACGCGCCATATGACCGCCGCCGTTCGTTCTGCCACGGCAGGCCCCACTGTTGCGCGTGCAACCGCCAAGCCCCCGAACAGACGTGACATCGATTCAAGATGCAACTCATCCGTCAGCGGAACGCCCGTACGACGTCCCCCGCGATAGCCCAAATCGCGGGCAATCCAAATGGTATCAACGCGCTGTGCAATCGCGGCACGTAAAAATATTTCGAGATTTGCACGGCGGCAAGCAGGGGCATCCAGGCGATCGTGTTTTGCGCATTGTTCGCTATATGGGTTGAACACGTCTGGCATCTGAACATCGACCAGAGCTGAGATGAAGCTTCGGATCGTCACTGCGGAAGCTCTTCAATTACGAGTCTTCGTTGGGCCAGATCGAGGTGAACGCGTCCGCGTCTCTTTTCTTTCAGAAACCGAAATGCCTGATAGCCTTGAAGAATTGCTTCCTCCCATAGCCACAGCGGGCAGGCGTCCGGCTCATACCCAGCGACGAATTGGCGCACGGACTTAAGCAGGCCAAACGCGACGCCGTTCGGCTTTACGTCGGCGAACAACTTCAGATCCTTGGCGTGTCCGAAAACCCACGTGGCAACCCCCTCCTCGATCAAAATTGCTCTTCCGCCGTCTTGTCCCTCGTCAATCTCCGGGCGATTCTTGCGTTTTATCCGCATGAGAGCTCGCAGAACAGGAGACCACCCTAGGACGGCGGCATAACCATAGTGAAAAACATCATGGAATCGGTAATCATCCTTTTTCATGATGTTGTCCGTGAGCCGATCGCCGATATTCAAGCCGTTACAACGCTGAACCACGTAGGTCTTGTTATTAACGTTTCGCTCGAACAGGTCGATTGTAAGATGGCGCGGAAATCGCTCCTCGATCACGTCTATTTCATCGAACAGAGAAGGGTATTCCCTCTTTGAGGGCCAGCGATCGAGAATTTTGTGAATATTCTGCTGTCCCGCTTGTTCCAGGGTTACTCCGGCCTCATTAGCTGCCAAAAGTAGAGCGCGAAAGATTGCCGCGATACGATCCGATAATGAAGCCCCACTACCTATAAAAGTTCCGGTTCTTGCATCCATCATGAGCAGTCCTACTTCGCTCGCGAGCTGGAGCAAAGTTCTTTCAAATGCGGGGCTCGGCTGAAGCTGAGGTGAGCTTTTGGGGCTGTAGGGATGCCAAGAGGAGATCGGATCCGGGCTTAATAATCTCGGCGATCCTCAGATTTGAACGCGCGGCAATGATGGTCAGATACCACATAACGTCGCCGAGTTCTTCAATGACACTTTCGGCATAGCCCAGATAGGTGGCGGCATCGCGTTGCTTTTTCTTCGCTTCGCTCAGGAGACTGCCCGTCTCGCCGAACAGTCCCAAGAGGGGAAACGAAAGATCAAGTCCAGCATCCCGCTTCTGGTCCGTAGTGACGACGACGTCTTGGTAGCGGTTGAGCGTGAGTGGCGGTCGAGATGTTTGAGAACTCAAGGCGGCGCCGCCCGTCGTTCTCGAAATCCCACGAACCTGCATTTACCTGAGCATATCACCGAGAGAGGCAGCTCAATCCATCAACGAAACCGAGTACGTTCGCGTGGAATTACGAAATCCCCTGGGAGGACGCTCCCACCGAACGAGTGAAAGGGGCGGAAGACTTGCCGCAAAGCACGCCCGTCATCTGCCATTTCATCTCCCGCCCCAAGTGCATCTCCTTTCCTTTCAACCCCTTCCCGTTTTCCCTCGACCCCTGGAACCGCCGCCGCCGTCTATCCTGGGTCAGCATGGCAACTGAACGTCAAATACAAGCGAATCGCGCCAACGCCGCGAAATCCACCGGACCCGTCACCCCGGAAGGCAAACGGATCTCCTCACAAAACGCATCTCGTCAGCGGCTCCTTTCCGGGGAGGTCGTTCTCAACGGCAAATCCCTGCGCCAATACAACGACCTCGCCGCGGCTCTCATCCTCCAATTTCAACCCCGCAATTCCGCCGAAACATCCCTGACCCAGACCATGACCGCCGCCCGCTGGCATCTGCTTCGCATATGGGGAATTCAAACCTCCGAGTTTCGACAAGAGATGGCCCGCGCCAGCCGCGATAATTCATCCGCCGGATCCGGCGCCGCCTTGGCCGCCGCATTTCGAAGCCTGGCCGCAAACTCCCCCTCCTTCGCCCGGCAGCATCGCCTCGAAGCCCACTATGACCGCCAATACAACCTCGCCCTCGCCAAGCTCCTGAAACTACGCGCCCATCCTCCTATTCACCTCGCCACCAAATCGAGGAATGATGATTTTCTAACCGAAGCCAATCCTGCGGCCGTTTCGGCCCCACTTCAAAAGGGATCTGATTCATACAAAATGAGTTACGTTTACTGCTCGCAACGCTCTACGTCCTCAAATGCGAAGCCAATTTTGTCCGTGTTAAAGAGGAGCGGCACGGGCGCGCCTCCCGAAGTCCGCGCCTCAGAGCCGCGCCCGTTAGCAAGTCTACGCGCGACACCACACCAGCCAGCCTTTATGATGAAGAGACCGCTGCGCAGCCATGACTCAATGATGGAAAATCGGAATACATTAAGCGCTATGTCCTCTTTCCGCCTCGGGATCGACTACCAGCCTCGCGGCGATCAGCAGGCGGCCATCGATGCGCTGACGCGAGGGCTCCGGGAAGGCGAGCCGCACCAGGTGCTGCTGGGCGTCACCGGCTCCGGCAAGACCTTCACCATGGCCAAGGTGATCGAGCGGATGGGCCTGCCCGCGCTGGTCCTGGCCCACAATAAAACGCTGGCCGCGCAGTTGTATCAGGAATTCAACAGTTACTTTCCGTCCAATGCGGTCGAGTACTTCGTCAGCTATTACGATTACTACCAGCCGGAGGCCTACATTCCTTCCGGCGACGTATACATCGAAAAAGAAGCCACCATCAACGAAGAACTGGACAAGCTGCGGCTCTCGGCCACGCGGAGTCTGTTTGAGCGCCGCGACTGCATCATCATCGCCAGCGTGAGCTGCATCTACGGCCTGGGCTCTCCCGAAGCCTACTATGGCATGCTGCTGATGCTCGAAAAAGGGCAGAAGATCGCGCGCGAGGAGATCACTTCGCGCCTGGTGCATATCCTCTACGAACGCCACGAAGGCGATTTCAAGCGCGGGACCTTCCGCGTGCGCGGCGACGTCATCGAGATCTACCCAACCTATGACGACTTCGCCTACCGCGTCGGTTTGTGGGGCGATGAAATCGAATCGCTGGAACAGATCGACCCTTTGACCGGGCAGGTGAAGCAGACCTATTTGCGCCTGCCGGTGTATCCCAAGACGCATTACGTCATGAGCGAGGAGACCCGCGGCAATGCGCTGCGCAGCATCGAAAACGAGCTGCACTGGTGGAAGGAAGAGCTCGACAAACAAGGCAAGCGGATTGAAGCGCAACGCATCTGGCAGCGCACCATGTTCGATCTGGAGATGATCCGCCAGATCGGGTACTGCCACGGCATCGAGAATTATTCCCGGCACTTTTCCGGGCGGTTGCCGGGCCAGGCGCCGCCGACGCTGCTCGACTATTTGCCCGCCGACGCTCTGCTGTTCATCGACGAAAGCCATCAGACCGTCCCGCAGCTTCGGGGCATGTACCATGGCGACCGCTCCCGCAAGGAGAACCTGGTCAAGTATGGCTTCCGGCTGCCCAGCGCGCTGGACAATCGCCCGCTGACCTTCGAGGAATTCGAGAACCGGGTGCATCAGGCGATTTTCGTCTCGGCGACGCCGGGACCATACGAGCTGACCAAGACTTCCGGGGCCGTGATCGAGCAGATTATCCGTCCCACCGGCCTGGTCGATCCCGAAGTGGAGGTGCGTCCGATTCGCGGCCAGGTGGACGACTTGCTCCAACACATCCGCGAGCGCGCCAAAGTGGACGAACGGGTCCTGGTGACGACGCTGACCAAGCGCATGTCCGAGGATCTGTCCGAGCACTACACCGAAGCCGGCATCAAGTGCGCGTATCTGCACTCGGAAGTTTCGACGCTCGATCGCGTAAAAATTCTGCGCGATCTGCGCCGCGGCGTCTACGACGTGCTGATCGGAGTCAATCTGCTGCGCGAGGGGCTGGACTTGCCGGAGGTGTCGCTGGTGGCGGTGCTCGACGCGGACAAGGAAGGATTCCTGCGTTCGGCCGGCTCTCTGATTCAGACCATGGGCCGCGCGGCGCGCAACATCAACGGCCGGGTGATCCTGTACGCGGACGTGATGACGGACTCGATGCGGCGGGCCATCGACGAAACCGTGCGCCGCCGCACCGTGCAGCGTGCGTATAATGAAACCCACAACATTACTCCACAGTCGATCAGAAAGCCGATTGACTCGATGCTGGTGGCGGTGGCGGAAGGAGATTACGTGACGGTGCCGATCGAGGAGCCCGGGCCGGAATCGGAAGTGCCGCCCGAGAAGATGGAGGCGTACCTGGCGGAGATGGAGGAGAAGATGCGGGAAGCCGCGCGGCGGTTCGATTTCAAGCAGGCCGCGACGTATCGCGATCGCCTGCGGGAAATCAGGAGCCGGGTCGTCCTCGAGGGGGGTCCTCCATAATCCGGAATGCAGTCCGAAGACGCGATGGGGCTGGTGTGCGCCGGCGGCGTAACCCAGTCGTTCCTGGCCCGGATGCCGGCGTTGCTCCAGCATCTGGGACCCATCAAAACCTCATCGTTCCGCGTTTCGCGGCAAACCGCAAATTCCTTGCGAGCCGGATACGCCGCTTCGCACTATTCGGCGCTGGAACCCTGCCGGCTCATCCTGGTCGCGGTTCCGGACGCGAGGCTGGACCGCATCCTGCGCGAGATGGTGGCGCGGACTCCCATCCGCAAGGCGCCGTTTTCGAAGAACATGGTGGTGTTGTGCGGCTGCGTGCGCGACAGTCTGGCGCCCAGCCCGCTGCACGACTCCGGCGCGCGCGTCGCCTCGCTCAATCTGATTCCCGATTCCCGAGAACAGATTTTCGTCGCCGAGGGCCACCCCGATACGGTCCGATATTTGCGCACGCTTTTCGCCGAGAGCCGGCGCAAAGTCATCCGGCTGAAGCCCGGGACCAAGCCGCTCTTTTTCGCCGGCATTCACGCCGGCGGGCCGCTGCTGCTGCCGTGGTTCGCCGCCGGCATGGCGAGCCTGCGTGCGGCGGGATTCTCGCGATCCGAGGCCGCCAAGGTGGGGGAGATCCTGGGCACCCGGACGCTCCGGAAATATGCCAAAGCGGGCGCCAAGGCGTGGAACCGCCAGACCGAGGCCGGGCTGCGCCGCGCGCTCGACAACGATATTCCCACCATTCGTTCTCGCGACCCACGCTTAGCGGAGATGTATGAGCAGGGCATCCGCCTTGCGCTGGCGCAATTTTAATGGAGCTTCAGCACCTGGCGCCCGAGAACTCGTGTGCGAAGATCCGGCCGGCGCTGGAGCAGCCGGAGATAGCCCGTTTCTTCGGCGGCGCGCTTGGCTCGGGCAACGTCTTCCCCCAGGTCGGGAACGGTGGACCCGAGACGGTGCAGGGAGAAGCCATCCCAATCCGGTCCAGTGCCCCCGTGGAACAGAGGCGCGGCAGCGAGCCGCCGCAGAATCGCCGGAGGCGTGCGATAGCCCGGCCGCGCGGCTGCCTTGGCTTGTTCCCGGTCCGCCAGCCGCGCGGTGGTGCGCGCCGCGGGCCGGAAGCCCAGCTTGTAGTAAAACCAGAATGCGCCGGAGGCGATGGCCTCTTCATTCTCGTGCCCCAACTGGTAGGGATCGATGGAAAAGCAGGTGACCCCCAACTGCTGGTGAAGAAGCTTCAGAATCCGCGCGTAGAGCCACGCCGTCTCGCCTTCCCGAAAGGTGTAATAGAGGTTGAAGCCGACCTCGCAGCGTTCAAACAGAGACAGCGTCTCCACATAACCCATCGGGACGCCATTCTTGAAGTACATGCCGGAGTGATAGGCGCGCAGCGGCAGGCGGGCTTCGCGAAGCACGCCGAAAAAGTACAGATCCACGCCGCGTCCGAGATCGGCATGGTAGACGTGATCTTGGTCGGGATGCTGAAAGCCGTACAGCTCGCGATACCGGGCCGCGGAGGCGTCAACGGTGACGCTGAGCACCCTGTGGACCTGGCGTGCCGGAAGGCGCCGAATCGGAATGGAGGGCGCGGCCAATTCGGCCTCGATGGAAACGTCGCTGCGCTTCAGGAATGGTCCGGAGTGGTAGAAGATCTTCCCTCCCGGAAAGCGCAGGGCGGATCGTGAAGCCGGCGAGCCGGCCAGGTCCCATCGCAGCGGGATTTCCAGCAGATCGTAGGTGGGGGCATCCACGCGGTCTATCAGCCAGCTTACGCCGCTCTTGGCTCGTCCCCGAGCTTCCTTCTCCAGCCAGGCCTGCCAATCCACATGCGGCTCGACCGCATAGTCTTCGTAAGCGAGCGGAATCAGACGCCCCAGCACGATTCCCAGACGGTCGGGGCGAGGGAAATTCTCCCAGTCGATCGCGATCGAGCGGCCATGGCGCCTAACAAGATTTCGGGCGAACTCGTAGCTGAAGTTGGTGGAAACCGCCGTGCCTGCGATGCCGGATACAGAAGGGTCGTCAAACGGTGCTGGATCGACGCCGCGCATACGCCCGGCGAACGAAAGAAGAATCTCGTCGGCCAGCCGCGCCACGCCCGGGCTTTGGGGAAAAGCGCGCAGAAACAGCGCCGTCTCATGCAGGCGGATGAGATCGGCGGGCTCGCGCAGTTTGCCGCGAAGCAGCCGCTCCAGCAGCGCCTTGGTCCTGCGAGCGGCATCGCGGCCGAATCGTCCTTTGTGCTCTGTCAATGCATCCAGTGCCCGCATTCGCTCAAGTGTAGCGTGGCAGGGGTGTCGGAATGCTACATTGGAACTGTCATGCGAACCACTCACGATGTGGCCGAGCTGGCGGCCATTACCAAAAGCATGCGGCGCGAAGTGATCGAGATGATCACGGAGGCGAAATCCGGCCATCCCGGCGGATCGCTTTCGGCCGCCGAGATCGTCGTCACACTGTTTTTCGACGTGATGCGGCACGATCCCTCCAACCCCAAGTGGCCGGATCGCGACCGTTTCATTCTCTCCAAGGGGCACTGCTGCCCGATCCTGTACGCGGTGATGGCCGAGTGCGGCTATTGCCCCAAGGATAAGCTCAACACGCTGCGCAAACTGGGATCTATTTATCAGGGCCATCCCGACGTGCGTTTTCTGCCTTCGCTCGAAGCGTCCACGGGCTCGCTGGGGGAAGGCTTGTCGCTGGGGTTGGGCATGGGCATAGCCGCGCGGCTGGACGGACGGAAATCCCGCACGTACGTCCTGCTGGGCGACGGCGAAAGCCAGGAAGGGCAAATCTGGGAAGCGGCCATGTTCGGGGGGTTCCACAAGATCGAGAACGTGGTGGCCATCGTGGATTACAACCAGATCCAGCTCGACGGTTTCGTCAAGGACATCATGGCGCTGGACCCTCTGGCCGAGAAATGGCGCAGCTTCGGCTGGCACGCGATCGAGGTTTATGGGCACGACATCGGCTCGCTCCAAAACGCCTTCGGCGAAGCCGCCGCGGTAAAGGGCAAACCCACCTGCATCATCGCCCACACCATCAAAGGGAAAGGCGTCTCGTTCATGGAGAACAACCCCAAGTTTCACGGCACCGCGCCCACGCGAGATGAGTGCACGAAGGCGCTTCAGGAGCTTGCGTAATGCCCGCGAAAACCAAATACGAGTTGAAACTGGGCGCGGCCACGCGGGAGGCTTTTGGCAAGGCGCTGGTGGAGCTGGGCCGATCGAATCCGTCAGTGGTGGTGTTGGATGCCGATCTCTCCAAGTCCACCTACACCGCCGGTTTCGCCAAAGAGTTTCCGGAGCGTTTTATTGAATGTGGTATTGCCGAAGCCAACATGATGGCCATCGGAGCCGGCTTGGCTTCGGGCGGAAAAATTCCGTTCGCCTCCAGCTTCTCGGTGTTCGCGATGAATAAGGGATTCGAGCAGCTTCGCGTCACCGCTGCATTTCCCAATGTGAACCTGAAGGTTGTGGGCACGCATAGCGGCATCTCCATTGGCGAGGACGGCCCGTCGCAGATGAGCATCGAGGATCTGAGCCTGGCCTGTTCCTTGCCCGGATTTACCGTGATCTCCCCCGCCGACGAGGTCGCGACCCTCAAGCTGGTCAAGGCCGCGGCCGAGCACGTGGGGCCAGTGTTTATCCGCACCGGGCGCATTAAGGTTCCGGTGATCTATGAGGCCGGTCAGGATTTCACCATCGGCAAAGCCGTCGAGCTGGTGGAAGGCGCCGACGTGACGCTGATCGCCACCGGGTTGATGGTCGCCGAATCGATCCGCGCGGCTGAGACGCTGGAAGCCGAGGGCATTTCCGCCCGGGTGATCGACATGCACACCGTCCGCCCGCTGGATCGCGAGGCCATCGCTCGCGCGGCGCGGGAGACCGGCGCCATCGTGGTGGCGGAGGAGCACCTGGTGGACGGGGGGCTGGGAGTGCGGGTGGCGCAAGCGGCCGCCGAAATGTATCCCGTGCCCATGGAATTCGTCGGCATCCAGAATACCTACGCCGAGTCGGCGACGCCGGAGGAGCTGCTCGACAAGTACGGTTTGATGGCGCGCGACGTTGCCGCCGCGGCACGCCGTGTGGTCCAGCGCAAACGCTGAGCATGCGCGAAGCCCGCACAGGGCCGGCTCGGCCTTCCAAATCGTCCCGAGATCGGAGAGCTTCCGCCGAGCGCATTGCCGCAAAGCAAAGCTCCGTTGTGCGGGCGAGTTCTTCAAAAGCCGACGACGAATCGCAGCGCTTGGCGAACGAGTTGTTCGAAGCCCGGTCCCAGCTTCGCGCCGCGGGCCGGGTGCTGCACGATCAGGTCGGCCCGCTGCTTTCCGCCGCGGGCATCCGGCTGGATTTGCTACGCGCCGACCATCCCGAGGCCGCCTCCTCCCTCCAGGACGCACTGTTCGTGCTGGAGGAAGCTATGGAACGGGTGCGCGGGTTGAGCCGCGGCCTGAACACGCCGCCCGCCGACCGTCTGGGGCTCAAGAAAGCGCTCTCCAATCTGGTGGAGGCGCAACGGGATTCCTTCGCCGGGGCAATCCGCTTTTCCTACATGGCCTCGATCGCGCCGCCGCCCGACGCGGCTGCGGCCGTGTACGAAGCTGCTTCCGCCGCGCTTGCTCGCGCGGCCGCGGATCGCTCCGCCACGCGCCTTGCGGTTTCCGTTCGAGGCGCGCGAAAACTGATTGTCGCGATTGAATCGAACGGGCGAGCCCGCTGGCCTCGCGCGGAGCTGGCCGCCCTGGCCCGGCGAGTCCGTCCCGCCGGCATCGTCTTTGACGCGCTAACGAAACGGGGTACAATTGTTTCGATCCATTATGCCCCTGGACGTCCTGCTCGTGGATGATCACAAGATCATGCGCGACGGCATCAAGGCCATCTTGAGCCGTGGGAATGAATTTCGCGTCGCCGGCGAGGCTGAGAACGGGCCCGAAGCGGTCCAGCTCTGCAAGCGGCTTCGGCCTCACTTGGTGCTCATGGACATCGGTCTCCCCGGCTTGAACGGTGTCGAAACCACGCAGGAGATCCTGCGCTTTCACGGCGACTGCAAGATCGTGATTCTCTCTATGTTCGACGACGAAAATTCGGTGATGGGCGCCATCCGCGCCGGCGCGCGAGCCTTCATCCTGAAGCGCGCCTCCGATATGGATCTGGTGGAGGCCCTGCGGATGGTGGCCGCCGGCGGGATTTATTTGAGCCCGCAGGTCTCCGACCGGCTTTTGGTCCGCATCCAGAAGGGCGATCTGGAATCGCGCCATGCTCACTCGGCGCTGGGGGTCCTGAGCCCCCGCGAATTGCAGGTGCTGCGTCTGGTGGCCGGCGGCAAGACCAGCAAGGAGATTGCCACCCTTCTCGAACTGAGCGAGCAGACCGTGCGCAGCTACCGCAAAACCATGATGCGGAAGCTGGGTGTGAACAACGTCGCCGGACTCACGCAACTCGCGCTATCGACAGGTCTCACGGAGGCTGCCGGCGTCCGTCCATGACCGAGCCTAAAGTCGAACGGGCGCTCGAACGGGAATCGCCTTGGGGCACTGTGGCGGTTGCCGACGCGCACGTGCACTTCTTTTCTCACCGTTTTTTAGCTTCGCTGGCCGCGCAAAAGCCTGGCCTGACCATCGAGGCCGCGGGCGAGCAACTGGGCTGGCATCTGCCTCCGGAGAAGCCGGAAAAGCTCGCCGAGGTTTGGATCGCCGAGCTGGATCGGCACAACGTTCAAACTGCGGCGCTCATCGCCAGCATGCCCGGCGACGAATCCTCCGTCACCGCCGCCGTGCGCGCGTTTCCGGAGCGGTTCTATGCCTTCGCGATGGTGAATCCGCGGAACCCTTGGAACCCCGAGACACTTTCCGCGATTCACGCCGCTTGCCTGTTTCCCGCCATGCACGGCTACTCGGTGCATGATGAGCCGGCGCAGGCGGTGTTTGAATGGGCCGCCGCCCGCCATCGCGCCGTTTTTGTCCACTGCGGCGTGCTGAGCGTAGGCGTGCGCGCCAAGCTCGGCCTTCCGTCGCTGTTCGACATGCGGTTTTCGAATCCCATCGACTTACACGCCGTGGCGCTCCGTTACCCCACCGTTCCCATTATTGTTCCTCACTTCGGCGCGGGCTACTTTCGCGAGGCGCTGATGCTCGCCGATCTTTGCCCCAACGTGTTTCTGGATACGTCCAGTTCCAATCGCTGGGTGCGCTACGAGGAACCTCATCACTCGGAACCGCGGGGGGGCCTGCGGCACATTTTCCGCCGGGCTCTGGACGTGATCGGACCGCAGCGTCTGCTGTTTGGCACGGATTCCTCTTTTTTCCCTCGTGGATGGCACCAGGCTATCTTCGAAGAACAGGCTCGCGCGTTGTATGAAATCGGGGTGAGCGCCGCGGACGCCCGCGCCATCTTCAGCGAAAATTTCCTGAGAATTCTGGCGCCCTCGAAAAACGTCATGTAAGTGGAATCTCTTTTACCTATGATCCGCCGGAAAGCCGCGTTTGTTTACCCGGTTCCTCCGGCTCCGCCCACGGCGATTCTGGTGCCCTGGTTTAAGTCCCGCTCTCGCGGAGGGGTGCGAGTGTTCGACGAGGGATGGGATGCAGCGGCGGGGGCATATCGGCCCGCGGCGATCGCCGCTACCTGGCCCCAGATGGAATCCCTGTTCGCGCAAAAGATTGCCTCGCTCACTCACGCCTTGATTGTCCTGGCGCGTGCGGAGGATACTCTCCTGACGCTGGAACAGCGGCGGCGACTATGGCGCGCGTTCCGAGTTCCCGTCTTTGAGCAGATCATCGGCGAGAATGGCGCGCTGCTCGCCGCCGAGTGCGAGGCCCATGCCGGCCTGCATATAGAATCGCGCAAACTGGAAGTGGCCGGATTGTCCCTCGAGAGCGCGCCGTGCGGGTGCGGCCGCACCACCCCTCGGATCAGACGCCAGGGGCAAGCCGAGGAGATCCGCGCCGCCGCCGCATACGCACGCTGACTCGTTATAATGCGATAAGTACCCCGGCCCCGTGGCGGAATTGGCAGACGCGCGAGACTTAGGATCTCGTACTCGAAAGGGTGTTCCGGTTCGACCCCGGACGGGGCCACCACAAAAAAGAAAGTCCCGCTCCCGACTTCGACCAACGGGGCTTCAATCCTGATCTCATATCAGGGCAAGGGGGATGAACGCAAACGCACAACGACGGCTTTGTCCCGACTTGCACGATTGCCGGATATGGCCTAACTTAAGGTTGTGACTGCGGAACAAAAGAACCGGCTTGACGAAGCGATCTGGGTTAGCCCCCAGCGCTTGAGCGGTACGCCCTGTTTCCGGGGTTCACGCGTGCCGGTTCAGAGCCTCATCGACCTTCTCGAGGGCGGCGAATCTATCGACGATTTTCTCAAGCTCTACCCTTCTGTCACCCGCCAGCAAGTCCTCACCGTGCTTGACTTCGCCAGCAGCCAGATTCTGGAATGCGCATCCTCATTGACGAGTGCGTAGATCCCCGCGTCAAGCTCCTCAGCGATCATGAACGCGCCACGGTGCATGACCAAGGCTGGGACGCAGTCGAAGACGGCCCTCTGCTCGCGCCGGCCGAAAAGGAATTTGACGTGCTGGTCACCATCGACAGCCGGATGGAATTTCAGCAGAACATCTCGAAGTTCCAGATCGGCGTCATCGTCGTCCATGTTCCCAAGAACCAGCTTGCCCACTACCGGATGCTGCAAAACGAATTGCTTCTGGCGGTGTAGAAAGCCCAACCCGGCCAAGTGATCCATGTCCGAACTCCAACTGTCTGAAGACATGGGGTTCTTGCAGTCGCCCGAGCGAAGCGGAGACCCTTGATGCCGAGATTCGACCCTCCCCGTTCGCACCACCTACGCCCTGCGCACTGCCTGGATCAGCAGCAGCACGCCGACGCAAACTAGGCCGCCATGAACATATTTGAGAAAGGCCTCTCCGCGCAGGCGATGGTTGATAAACCTGCCGAGAAAGATACCCGGCAGCACGACGGACAGAGAAATCAGGCAATAGTGCGTTACTGCTGGAACCCATAACCCCGCGGACCAATATCCGGCCATCGCGACAACGCTCGCGGGCAAAAAATATCCTTGCAGCGTTGCACGAAAATGCTGAGGCGACCAGCGCCGCATCGCCCCATAGATCACCAAGGGAGGCCCGTTCATTCCATAAGCCCCGCCCAGGACGCCGGCGAAGAATCCACAACCCAAGAGCCACAGGCGGCTGTCGCTGCGCAGCTCCGGCGGCCTCTTGCCCACAAGAGAGTATCCGGAAAATGCCATGATAACAATCGCCAAAGCGGCTTTGACCACGTGCTGGTGAACGCTTGTCAGCAGTGCGATACCCAAAGGAATACCCAGAAAAGTGGGGGCCAGGAGCCAGGCAGTGCTGCGCACGTGGATCTTCCGCCAATCCTGCACCACCACCACGGTGGCAACGGTGATGGACAGCAGAACCGCAATCGGAGCGGCAATCCGGATAGGAATGCTGAAAGCCAGCAGCGGGACCGCAATCAGCGCTTCCCCAAAGCCGAACGTCGATCGAATCAAGGTGGCAACAAACACCACCAGCAGAACGTGCAGAGTCGTGCTGTCCATCGTCTCTCTCTATCTTCCATGATCGAGAATCTCAAAACTTGAACCGAATCCCTCCCCAAGCGCCGATCGGCGCGCCCGGCGCGTAGAAAGTAGTGGTTCGAAGGGGATAGTTTCCGTCTACCGCGGGAAACGGCTGGGCGACGAAGTTTCCAGAGTTGTCAAAGGGCGTGGAACCAAGTTGGGCGGCACTGTAGTAACGGTGGTCGAGCAGGTTGTCGATCTGCACGAAAAGCTGCACTCGCTTCTGCACCTGATAGTGCGCCCCGAGATCGACCACTCCGTAGCCAGGCGAGAATCCCGGCCCCAGGTAATAAACCCCATCCGGCCGGTCCTGATTGTTCTCGTTTCCGCGCGCGAAAGAGCGCCCCACCGCATCGAAGTCCAGATCCACGGAGATTTTGGTGGTAGGTTGATACTCGGCGTAAGCCTTGAAAATATTTTTGGGGATCTGCGGAATATAATCGCCCGGCTGGACCGTGATGTTGCCGTCCATTCCCGGTCCTCCGTCGTTGCTGCTGTTTCGCCCTCCGTCGATCGTCTGCGCGCTCTGGTATGTCGCGGCGACAAACGTGTAGCTGCCGCCCAGAGTGAATTTCCCCACCCGGCCGCTGACGTTGGCTTCGGCTCCCTGCCGGCGGGTCTGGCCGAAGTTAGTGAAATATCCAAAGCCAGTCTGTTGCGACGCCACAAACAGAATATCGTTGTCATTCACTCCATGGAACCAACCCACGCTCCAGCGCAGGTTGTTTTCGAATGTTCCGCGGACTCCCGCTTCCAGGGTTCTGGTTACCACTTGCTTCAGCGGAGGATCGCTGACCAACGCGTTCGGCAAATTGCACGGCTCGTTGGGATTGGCGCAGCCCAGCTCGACGGCTGTAGGCGCGCGGCTAGCTTCGCTGTAGCTGAAATACACGCTGGCAAATCGGTTTACGCTGTACGTTAGGCCCGCGGCCGGATTGAAACGCTCAAAAACATATTGACCGTTGAGAGAGCCGCGCACGCCTGCCACCGGAGATGGAGGGAGGCGATCGACGTTGTCGATGGGCGTGCGGTTGTAGCGCCCGGAAAAGGTGAAAGCCAGATTCTTGCCGACAGTCAGCGTATCCGACGCATACAGGCTGAACGTGTTGATGAGCCCATGCAAGTTAACGCGGTTGTCCACGGGAACGCCGTCCTGGTTGGTGCTGCCGTCCTCGAACGCATGGATCGGAGTGATGGTGAGCCGGTCGGAATTCAGAAAGCCGAACTGGGTTCCCTGCTGGAAAGTCATGCTGCTGCGGTCCCATGCCGAGCCCATCGTCAGGTGGTTATGCGCCACCAGCCAGCTAGCCTGTCCGGAAAGTCCGTAATTGTTCTGCTTGGTGAAGGTGTCGGTGATGATTCCGGTACACGTGTTGATCGGCTGGTTCAGCTCCAGACCCTGCGCGAGGCAGTTCCAATAGGGATATGGCTGGGTGGTGGCGGTGCCCGTGGTCGGGAATCCGCTGTAGCCGGCGGCGGTCAGCGCCTGGATGTCCGCCGGTGCAAGCGTATACGGATCCGCGCCAAAAGACTGCGAGTTGATGTCGCCGTTGGTGGTGTCCGCGCGGATGTAGCGGAAATACGCGTTCCCGGAGAACATCAGGTTGCTGGTGACGCTGTGCCGCACGCTGAGATTGAGAGATGGTGAGTGGTTCCAGGTGATATCGGGGATGCTGTAAACGCTCCGGTAGTCTTGTTCGAGAAACCGGAAATCCTGAAGACCGTTCCCCGTCAGCCAATTGTCGGCATAGCCGAAGCTGAGGCTGATGGAGGTGTTGCCATGAATCCATCCCAGTTTCCCGAAGGATTGGCGGACTTCCGATGGCGAGTGTTCGCGCCAGCCGTCCTCGCGAAATAGATTGCCGGCGAGATACCAGTTCAGTCCCTTGGAATTAGATCCGCCATACTCCACCTCGCCGGCTCTGCGTCCGAAACTGCCTCCGTTCACGGAGAGCGAGAGGCCAGGGGCGCTGTGGCCGTCCTTGGTCTCGATCAACACCGCGCCGCCCAGAGTGTTGAGACCGAATAGCGGATTCGAGCCCGGCATCAGCGCGACTTCCGAGATCGCGATCTTGGGGATCAGGTCCCAAGCCACGATATCGCCAAACGGCTGGTTCTGCCGGACGCCGTCCATATAGACAGAGATTCCCTCCGGAGTTCCCATCAGCGGCGAGGCAGTGTAGCCGCGGTAGTTCACGTCGGGTTGGTATGGGTTCTCCTGATTCTCATTGATGTGAACGCCGCTCAGGCGTTTGTTCAGCAAGTCCGAGAGGTCCAGCGCTCCGCTCTGTTCGAGATCGCGCGCGCTCGCCGTCTGGACCGGAGCGGGGATTTGGTCCAAAGGCAGATCGGTTCCGGGGAGCGGCGTGGTCGCCACTACGTCAATCCTGGAAGCCTGCGTGGCCAGCGCCAGCGTAATCGTGCGTGAGACCGGCGTCCCGGACTGCACATCGATCGCGACAGACTGCGTAGCGAAGCCGTCTCTGGAGACTTCCAAACGGTAGCGCCCGTACGGCAGGTTGGAGAGCGTATACATTCCCTGCGCGTCGGTCTGAAAGCTGCGATCGCTTCCCGCGCCGCCCGCCAGCCTGCCCGAAGCCTGCATGGCCATTCCGGCCGGGTCCTTGACCTCCAAATCGATCTGCCCCGTAGGGGTTTGTGCCTGTAACAGGACCGGGCAAAGCAGCGCCGCCAGAGCGCATAAAGCCATGCACAGCTCGCGCCGGAACGTGCTCCCACCAGGATGCATCACACTTACATATCCCGGCAGCGGCCATTCTGTTCACCGAATTTTCAAGCCGTTGTGGGGCAGGTCTCCGACCTGCCAATTTTCGCGGTATGTGTATGGCGGAGAGGGGGAGATTCGAACTCCCGGAACCGGTAAAGGTTCAACGGTTTTCGAGACCGCCGCAATCGACCACTCTGCCACCTCTCCGCGACAATTCATTGTACAACGATGTCCGCTTTTCGCGCCGCGAATCCAGCGAACCCGCCAAATTGAGAGCACCCCGAAACTTTTAGCATTAACGACTTATGCCCAAGCAAAACGCACCGCCGCTTTCCCGGCGCTGGCTTCTAGGGGCGTCCGCAAACGCGGGGGCTCTATCAAATGGCGCCTGGCAATCCACCTGTGTGGTCCACTCGTCGGAAGGGTTGGCGCCATGCGGGACAGAGCCGGCAAATGAGTTCTCCACTGAGCAACGGGTAGGAGACCCTCGGCTAGATGACGCACTAGGGCCGGCGAGAAGCGCCCGGCTTCTTCCTTCGGATCGCATCCGCGCGGAGTGATTTGCCGCGGCGGCTCACTCGGAGAAGCGGCAATAAGATTTCGCGCCAGTTCTCGATGGACCCATACACGCCGTTTATTTCGAGGTCGTCCGGGCCGTAGTAAATTTGCAAGGCCTGGTCGCAGCATCCGCAGCGGAGCAGGTACCCGGTCCCCGTGACCGTATAGGCGCCTGGGACGAGAAAGTTTCCCGAGTTGATCTTGTTCTCACCTTGGTTCTCAGGCACGGACAGGCTTCCGCTCGGCCGCTTCACCGTAATGCTGGAACCGCCGTCGCGGGCAGCCGTGCTGGCCTGAGAACCAAGGCCTCCCGACTCATTTAGATTGTTGTAGACCAGGCATGTGCCGAGCGGCTGGTCGTCAATCCAGGAGTCGAAGAAAGGCTGCGTTCCCGGGACGTAGGTGAGAATTTCGGTGAACTGGGCTTTCGCGTCGTCCTCGAATGTGCCCCCGCCGGCCGAAGAATGGAACAGCCTGACATTGCCAAGGGTAATGGGCCCGCCAGTGCCAGCGAACATCAAGCGCCGGACTGGCGCAATCGCATCCGGCCGCCTGCTGGCGTATCTGGAGCCGGTTTCGGGCGTGCCGGGATTGACGAATCAGTAGCGATCGGGATGCCGCCGTTTACTGAAGCGTCGTGACAATCGAGGTCTGGTAGCTCATCTGGATGAAGCCCAGGTTTAAGCCATTGGCGGAGAAGGTGCCGTAAGGGGGGTTGGTCAGGAAACTCCACCCGCCGTTGGGACCTGGGGGAAGCGCCAGCAGCACGCTCGCTGGAATGGTGAATGTGCCCGCGCTCGCGGCGGCGAAGCAGGTAAAGCTTGCTCCGTTCGTATTGGTGTTGTCGGTGGCGTTTTCCCCTTGAATCCGGATAAACGAATTCGCCGCGCCCCCGCTCCAGGTGAGAGTCATGCCGTTGGCGCGGGTCACGTTAATGTTGGGCCCGCTCGCCGGACTGGTCAAGGTAGACGGCGTGGAAATTGTGTACGGCGCGGTGAAACTGCCGACGTCCGTTCCTCCGGTTCCAGTCAAGGTGTACGCGCCGGGAGAAAGAAAAGTTCCAGCGGCGGATAGTGTCACGTTGTTCCCGGTTGTTGGGATGGTTTGGCTCCCGTTGGGACCCGTCACTTGGATGCCCGCACCGGCATTTAAATTGACGTAATTCCCTACGTTCCCGCCGCCATTGAACGAGTTGTACACCGCGCATGTGCCAAGGGGCTGATCGTCGAAGTAGGAAACAATAAAGGGCTGAATCGCCACGGGGGCACTGAGGCTCTGGAACTGCGCCTTTCCAGAGTCCCCACCTTGCGCCTGTGGTACGCGCTCCAATTTGATGTTGCCATAATTGAACGCCCCGGTGCCGGTGGTGATTTGTTGAACAACGCTGCTGGTGAAGAACGAAGCGCTAGCGGTGCAGGTGCGGGTGCCGCTGTTCGCAACCGCCATCACGGTGTAATTGCTGATCTCATTGCCGATCTGAACCGCCAGCGGAACCGCGCAACCTGTGGGAACGTTGGCCGGCACCACGAAGTTGATCTGATCTTCGCCGGCGCAGCACCCCCGCCCCTGATACACCACATTCGCCTGCACTCCGCCCAGCCATAGCTTCAGCGGAATATTAATCGCGACGCCCACGTCACCATCGTTGCTCACCGGACCCAATCCCGTGGCCCAAAGGATCAGCGTGTCGCCTGGATTGGCCGCGCCGCAAGCGGTGAGCGGAACTCCGCAGTTGGCCGCCTTGGTTACCGAGACCAGGGTGTAATCGGGATTGGTGACGATCCCCGCGCCTTGGCCGTCCTGTGAGTATGTGAAGATGCCGAGATTGTTCGCCACCACGGTAATCGGCGATGCGACGCCAACTCGGCCGTAGGTGACGGTGATCGTTCCGGTGCCTACCGGCGTATTCGAAGGCAGAAGCGCGGCGACTTGCGTCGCTAAGGTGTAGTACATCAACGCAGCCACCGTGGTTCCGTTGACGGTGACGCTCACCGACGTTCCGCTCAAGCTGGTACTTTGAAACGCCTCTTGCGCGATCGAAATTGCAGCCGGCCCAAGATTGGAGCCATAAATGGTAAAGATCGACCCCTGTGCGATCCCGGCATTCGGCAGCCCCGCGGTGATGTTGCTGGCCGCATTCACCACGTTCGTGATGACCGGTTGACCGTAAACCAGGCCGGCGGCGGCCAGCGCCCATAAACACGAAATGCGAATCGATTTCATCATTCCTCCCGGACTTGACTTGTTGCGCAACTCCTACTCCCCGTAAAGTAGCATACCCGCACGTTTCAGGTCGTCAGGGTAAGATATTAAAAAGGCTGAGATCCCGGGTATGAGAGAGCCTTACTGAAGGGCTTTCGCGTCGTCCTCAAATTTGCCCCCGCCGTCCGAAAAATGGAACAGCTTGACATTTGCCAAGGGTAACTGTTTCAGTTCACGTTTCAATGAAGCAATCATTTCATCGGCGGTGTTGAATGGCCCGGCGGTGTGACCTCGCTTCACTTCCTCCAACGCCATCTTCAGCCGCGCATCGATCGCGCGGCGCTGCTCTGGCGTGTACTCGTCGTCCGCGTTTGTGAGTTTGGGAAGGATCGTGATGACGCCGCCGGACGCCTGGATTTCGAGCTCCTGCCCACTCTTAAAGCCCGCCGTCCGCTGTACGGCGCGGGGGACCACAAGAGGTGTCTTGTTATCGTTTTTGATGACGACGGTCATAGTAATGGTTACGTTGGCAAACTTTCATCTTCACGATAGCAGGTGCTACCACACCCGGCACGCCTTCACCGGCGCCATCGGCGAGCCTTCCTTGCAACTGAACGCTTTGCGGAACTCCGGCATATTCGACACCGCTCCATTGACCCGGTCGTCCGAGGGAGAATGCGGATTGGTCAGCGCCTGTTGCCGGAGGCTTTCCGGAGTCTGGTTCTGGCACCACACCTGCGCCCACCCTAGGAAGAAGCGTTGATCCTCCGTGAACCCGTCGATCGGAGCGGGCTGCTTCCCGGCTTCCAGGTCCTTCAGCGCCATATAGGAGATGCGCAGCCCGCCGTTGTCGGCCGTGTTTTCGCCCAGCGTCAGCTTGCCGTTCACCTTCACATCGTCCACCGCGGTGTAATCGCCATACTGCTTCACCAGACAATCGGCCAGCGCGTCGAACGCCTTGGCGTCCGCTTCGGTCCACCAGTCGCGCAAGTTGCCCTTGTCGTCGTACTGGCGTCCCTGGTCGTCGAAGGCGTGAGTCAGCTCATGGCCGATCACCGCGCCGATGGCGCCGTAGTTCACCGCATTGTCCAATTTGTTGTCGTAAAAAGGCGGTTGCAGAATGCCCGCGGGGAAATTGATGTCGTTCTCCTGGGGATCGTAGTAAGCGTTCACCGTCGGCTGGCTCATCTCCCAATCCGTCTTGTCCACCGGCTTTCCGATCTTGCCCAGTTGGCGAGCCAGCTCAAACGCGCTGGCTCGCTCGCTGTTGCCGAAGGCGTCGTCGCGCGTCACCTTGACAGTGGAATAGTTCAGCCAATGCGCCTTGTTGCCGATCTTGTTGGTCACCGCGTGCAGCTTCACCAAGGCTTCCTGCTTGGTCTTGGGCGACATCCAGTCCAGCGCCTGAATGTCCTTCTCCATTGACTTCTCGATCTCCGCCACCATCTGATGCGTTCGCTCGGTTCCTTGCGGACCCAGAGTTTGTTCGACAAATGCGCGGCCCAGCGCATCGGGCAACTGTCCGTCGGTCAGATCCACGCAGCGCTTCCACCGCGGACGCATCTCCTCGGCGCCTCGCAGCACTTTGCTGTAGAAATTGAAGTCCTCCTGTTGAAACGCCGCGGGCAGAACGATGGTGTTGGAATGCGCCAGGTGCCAGCTCAGATACGTTCTCAGATCGTCCAGGCTGTTCTTATCGATCACTGCATTCAGCGCCTTGATGAACGGCGGCACGGAGACGTCGAGGCTCTGGATTGGCGGCGCGCCCACGCGTTTTAAGAACTTCGCCCAGTCGAAATCCAGCCCCAGCATTGCCAGTTCCTTCACCGTCATCTTGTGATACACCTTCTCGGGATCGCGCCGCGTTACCAGATCGAAGGAGCCGTCCGCCAGCGCCGTCTCGATCGCCATCACCACTTGCGCTTTCTTTGAGGCGTCGGCGGGGCTCGATCCCAGCAGCTCGAACATCTTCGCGACGTGCGTCAGGTAGGCGGCTCGCAGATCCACGGATTTCTGGTCGGTCTTGAAATAGTAGTCGCGATCGGGAAGCCCGATGCCTCCCTGGTCCAGACCGGCGATCTCCTGCGCCGAATCCTTGGGGTCCTGTTCGGAGGAAAAATTGAAGAACTCCGATGTTCCGCTCCGGTGCAGCAGCGCCACCAGCTCCGCCAGGTCCCTCTTGTTCTTGAGCGCCGCAATCCGATCCAAATCGGCTTTCAGCGGAGCGGTCCCGCGCGCGTTGATTCCCTTCTCGTCCATGCAGGCGAAGTAGAAGTCGCCGATCTTCTGCTCGATCGCGCTGCGTCCAGATCTATCCACAGGCTTGTCCGCTGAGGCGGCTTCGAGCATCGTTCGCAGCACCGTCCGGTTGCGATCCTGGAGCGCGTCGAAACGGCCGTAGCGCGCCTGATCCGCGGGCAGCGGATTCGCTGCCGTCCAACCGCCGCAGGAAAATTTGTAGAAGTTCGCGCACGGGTCGGCCGAATGATCGAGCGAAGTGATGTCAAAGCCCGGATAGGCCTGTGCGTGTGCCAAACCACCCGCTAAAGCAGCGGCGAAACAGAGAGCGATCATTGAGAAGGAACGCATATTCTCATGTTAGCCCGCACACGGGCGTTGGTTCGAGTAGCTCCGGTAGTACGTAAGTACGTCAGGCAATACCCAGGCGCAAATAAGCGCTCTCCCCCATTGGGTGGCCGGACGGCAGGGTCTACAATTCAATTGACAGCATGCAACTCACCAGGACCGCGAAGTCCCAATATTCCGAAACCGAGGCAGCCGAAGAGCTGGGCGTCTCCATTGAGCAGTTGCGGAAGATGATCCGCAGCCATGTCGTGGACCGTGATGAAGATCTGACGAACGTTCCCTCCACCACCTTCCAGCCCTCGGATCTGCTGATCCTGCGGCTTCTGTCGGGAAAGGCTCCCCTGTCGGCGGGCTAAAACGCTAGAATCGTAGCTTCCGCACAAAGGAGGCTCTACTTGGCGAAACTCGGATTTCTCGGATTGGGAATCATGGGATATCCCATGGCCCGGCACTTGGTACATTCCGGCCACGAACTGGCATTGTGGTCCCACACTGGCGTGAAAGCGCGCGAGCTTGCGAAAGAAGGCAACGCGCAAGTCTGCGCTTCTCCCAAGGAAGTGGCCGAGCACGCCGATTACATCTTCTACTGCGTCGGCGACACTGCCATGTCCCGCGAAGTCGCCATCGGCAAAAACGGGCTGATCGAAGGCGTGCGCAGCGGCACGATCGTCGCCGATTGCAGCACCATCTCGCCACAGGTGAGCCGCGAGATCGGCGCAGCCTTTGCCGCCAAGGGCGCGCACTTCCTCGATTCCCCTTGCACCGGCTCCAAACCCGGCGCTGAAAAGGCCACCCTCACGTTCATGATCGGCGGCGACAAAGCGGTTTTTGAGCGAGCTCGCCCCTTCTTCGAGATCATGGGGAAGCTGTTCTACCATTGCGGCGGTCCCGGAAGCGGCCTGCAAGCCAAGCTCACCCAGAACCTGGTGCTGGCGAACCTGTTTCAGGGCTTCGCCGAGGGCATGGTTCTGGCGGCCAAGGGTGGCGTGCCGCCTCAGTTGATGCTCGAAATTCTCGACAACAGCGCCGCCAAAAGCGGCCTCATCTCGTTTAAGGCGCCTTTCGTTCTGGCGCGGAACTTCGAAACCAACTTTTCCACCAAGTGGCTGCACAAGGACGTCGGCCTGGCTCTCGAATCCGCCAAGGACATGAATGTGCCGCTTCCGATCACGGCCTTGACCGAGCAGATGCTCCGCGCGGCCATCGCCAAGGGTTGGGGCGACGACGACTTCTGCTCCTCTATCCGTGTTTTGGAAGAATGGGCTTCCATCGAAGTACGCCAGGAGTAAGGGAGTCGCCGTGTGGGTGCATAAGGGAGGGGCCAATCGGCATATGCGACTGATTACAAACGTGTAAACTTTAAAGTAAAAAACTTTAGGAGGTCTACAAAAAACTGTTGCATTCAGCGAAGGACTATTCTATTATTGGAATCAAGCCGGGGAGGAAACTCCCACCAAAGCGAGACTAACCTCATTAAGACCCCTGAAGCAACCCTCCCCGGCGCCCTCTGGGTTTCTTCCTCACCCAACTTTTCCGGCTAACCCCTCAGAGCAAGCGGATGTTATTATTTCAGGTAGTGACGCTTCTCACGCTTCTCGGCTCTACGGGTTCCATCGGAAAAAGCACGCTTGACGTTGTGGAGCGCTGGCCGAACCGCTTCGGGATCTATGCCTTAGTCGCGGGGAGAAACGTCGAGCTGCTGGCTCGCCAGATCGCCCAGTTTCACCCCAAGGTAGCTGTGGTGGCCGATGAGGCGGCGCTCGAAAATCTCCGCAAGTTATTGAAAGAGCAGGGGACTTCCGAGCCTGAGTTAGGCTTTGGCTCCCCCGCGCGAATCGCCGCCGCAACTGCTCCCGAAGCCGGATTCGTAATGTCCGCCATTGTGGGCGTCGAGGGTCTCGAAGCAACTTACGAAGCCGTGCGTCTGGGGAAGCGGGTGGGGTTGGCGAACAAAGAGGTTTTGGTTGCCGGCGGGAAGCTGGTAACCGAAGCCATGCACGCCTCCGGCGCCGAATTGATTCCGGTCGATAGCGAACACAACGGCGCCCATCAGTGCTTCCGCGCCGGTTCCCGGGGCGAGGTTTCGAAATTGATCCTGACCGCCTCGGGCGGCCCGTTTCGCGAGACCTCGGTCGCAGATTTGACCCGCGTGACGCCGGAACAGGCGCTGAATCACCCCACCTGGAAGATGGGACCGCGCATTACTATTGACTCGGCCACCTTGATGAATAAGGGCTTCGAGGTGATTGAGGCATGTTGGCTTTTTGACTTACAGCCGAACGACGTGGAGGTGGTGGTGCATCCCCAATCCAAGGTTCATGCCATGGTGGAATTCAACGATGGCAGCGTGATTGCTCAGATTTCCGCGACGGATATGCGCATGCCCATCCAGTACGCCCTGACCTACCCGGAGCGTGCCCAGGCCCCGGTGCCGCGCCTGGATTGGAGCGAAGCGGCGCGATGGACCTTCGATCCACCCGATTTCGTCAAGTTCCCGCTGCTGAAGCTGGCCTACCAGGCACAAGAAGCGGGCGGCGCGGCGACGGCGACTTTGAATGCGGCCGATGAGATCGCGGTGGAGGCATTCCTGGCGGGCGAGATTCCGTTTCCGGCGATCGCCGCAACAGTGTCTGAAACGCTCGAGCGCATGCCGCGGCGCGATCCTGCTTCGATCGCGGAAGTCTTGGAAGCCGATCGGGCCGCTCGGCGAATCGCTCGCGAGGTGATCGCATCCAACTGGGTGGTGGCAGCACGAACCGAACGCGCGGTTCAAGCGTAGTATAAATATAGAGGGATATGCAGGTTCTACAAAGCATCTGGTGGTATCTGGTTCTGATCGGAGTGATGATTCTCATTCACGAACTGGGCCACTATTGGGCGGCGCGGTTTTTCGACGTCAAGGTGGAAACCTTCAGCTTCGGCTTCGGTCCGCGCCTGTTCGGTTTCCGCAAGGGTGAGACCGATTTTCGTTTCTCGGCCATCTTGTTTGGCGGCTACGTGCGCATGGCAGGCGAGCAGGCGGGCGATGACGCCGCCACCGATCCCCGCTCGCTTCTGGCAAAGCCGCGCTGGCAGCGGGTCATTATCGCCTTCGCGGGACCGGCTATCAATGTTGTGCTGGCGGTGGTCCTCCTGGCCGGTTTGTTCATGGTCGAGTTTCCAAAAGTCCCCACGCCGCATTCTCCTATCGTCGGCTACGTTGCGGCGGACGGCGCGGCGGCGCAAGCCGGAATCCGGGAAGGCGATCAGGTGGTGCAGATCGACGGCATAACCGATCCCACGTGGGAAGATATCGCACTCCGCGGACTGGGCAGCGTGCGCCGCCCGATGGACGTTTGGGTCCGGCGCAACGGCCAGCGCATGCATTTCTCCGTTACGCCTGCTTACGATGAAAAGCAGGCTGCTGGAAACGCCGGCTGGGCTCCCGAGATGGATATCGAGGTGAGCAGCCTGGTTCCGGGCGTCGATACAGCGGCGCGCGCGGGCCTTCGAAAGGGCGATGTTTTCGTCAGCGCCAATGGCCGTCCCATCCACTCCACCGCGCGTCTTCTCGAAGTGATCGGCGATTCCAAGGGGAACCCGGTTACTCTGGTTTATTCCCGCAACGGACAGCCGCACCAGGTTGTCCTCACACCCGTCCGCAGCGAGGCCGACGGCGAAAAGCGCTGGGTAATCGGCGTCTATATGGGGCCGCGGGTGGAGATTGTCAAACTTCCGTTCGTCCAAGCCGTTACTGAATCCTGGAAAGAGAACCTTCAGAACGCCAAGCTGATCACACGGCTCCTGGAAGGAATTCTGGAACGGCGGATGTCCGCCAAATCCATTCAAGGTCCCATCCGGATCGCCCAGATGTCCGGCGAGATGGCGCGCGAAGGCCCCGCCAGCTTCATCGGCTTCATGGCCGCCGTGAGCCTCAATCTGTTTATCTTCAACCTGCTGCCGGTGCCGATCCTGGATGGCGGCGTGATCCTCATGCTTTTGATCGAAATGTGCATGCGCCGCGATCTCGATCTGCGAGTCAAGGAAGCTGTAATTCGCGCGGGACTGGTCTTCCTGATGATGGTCGTCGTATTTGTCATCTACAACGACATCTCGAAGATCCTGCCACCCGGTTGATCCCGCTGGCGTAAAGCCGCCGGTCGGACCGGCTCCGCTTCAGGCTTCTCTAGCTTTTTTGGCCGCCGCCCAACGCTTGCGTTGCGCCAGAGCCATCTTCTTCTTCGTGGCCGCGCTCAATGTTCTTTTGGGGCGATCCTTTTTCTTAGCCCCCGGCAGACTGGCCAGCCAAGCCGGCGGACGGCCCCGCCGCCTTCCGCGCGACTGGGCGATGCTCTCCAGCACCGCCATTGCGGCGGTGAGAGCATCGCGTTCGGCGCGAAGATCCAAAATCATTTGATTCACATTCATAGATTTCCCCGTGGGGCTTCCGCCCATCGAGCCGCTGGACGTGGCGCTCGTGTACGATTCTAATTGTACCTATATAACAAAATTACAGCGGGAATACCAGCAGAGTTTCAATCCTCCGCGAATCCGCCACCACCACGCGCTCCTCGAATCGCGCTTCCCCTGGGCCGAGCGCTACCTTGTCCAGATAAACTCCCGCCGAAAAGATCGACATCGCGCCATCGAGCATGGTCCGAACAACCAGGTAATTGCTCCGGCATTGCGCGGCATCGCCGTCGATACTCTCAATCGCCAGCCCGCTGATTTGATGCAGGTAGCGATGCGGCTCATAGACATTGATCGTGCGCAAGCCGGTGACGCGGCCCCTTGTTCGCGCATCGATTCACCATCGCGCCGATCGCGCCCTCTTTGTTTCGCGCGACCAGAATCGGAGTATCGCCGATGGAGGTGGTGCGAAAGCTGCCCGGCTCCGGAAGCTCGGCTTCCAGACATAGATAATTCCACACCGGACCGCGAAAGATGCGCTCCTGCTCCCGCGCGTAAATCTCCGGATCGGACATCACGCGATACGGCGCGCGCGACACGCCCTCCGCTGGCCATTCGAGCATGAGTTGAATATACAATACCCGACACGTGGCATGATCGGAGTATGAAGATCGTCCTGTATATGTGTTTCTCTCTGTGTCTATGCATGGCCGCGGCGCTGGCCCAGCCGCCCTCCACCGTGATCCACATCATCAATGTGAAGTGGAAAGTGGATGCGGCGCCTGAGCAGATCAAGGCGGTGGTCAACGCGGTGCAGCAGCTTCCCGCCAAATATCCGGGGCTCAAGCGGGTCTGGACCAGGAACTTGAAGTATCAGGGCCAGGAAGGATTCAAGCAGGCCATCGTCATGGAGTTCGAGAGCCAGGATGCCCTGAAGAGATACGAAAACAGCGCGGCGCAGAAATGGTGGTATGGGCTGTACCTGCCGGTCCGCGACGACAGCCGCACCGACGACATCACTAACTGACTCTGCGATGCCACAAGAACAATGGACCGCCGTTGATCGCTACCTCACCGGCGTTTTCGTCCCCTCCGATCCGGCTTTGGATGCCGCGCTTGAAGCCAGCGCCACGGCTGGCCTGCCGCCGATCCAGGTCTCGCCGAACCAGGGCAAATTTCTGCATCTGCTGGCGCGGGCGATGGGAGCGCGCACGATTCTCGAAATCGGCACGCTGGGCGGCTACAGCGCCATCTGGCTCGCGCGGGCCCTCCCTCCGGGCGGCCGCTTGATTACGCTCGAAGCCGATCCGCGCCACGCTGAAGTAGCCCGCGCCAACCTCGCCCGCGCCGGGTTAGCGAACATCGTCGAACTGCGCGTTGGGCGGGCGCTGGAGACGTTGCCCGAACTCGCGGGCCCGTTCGACTTGATCTTCATCGATGCCGACAAGCCCTCCAATTCGGACTACTTCACCTGGGCTCTCAAGCTCTCACGCCAAGGCAGTTTGATCGTCATCGACAACGTGATCCGCGAGGGAGCGGTGATCGACGCGGCCAGCGCCGATCCGAATGTTCAGGGCGTGCGCCGCTTGAACGAATTGCTCGCCGCGGAACCGCGTGTGAGCGCCACGGCAATTCAAACGGTGGGCAGCAAGGGCTACGACGGCTTCACCATGGCTCTGGTCACCACGCCGCCATAAATTTTCTTCTCCCCTCCCTTCTATCGTTTAGCGTTTCTCGCCGGCCCGTTTCGCGCATACCCCGTCTATGCTCGAATCGTAAGTTACTCCGTGCACGGAGCGTTGTAGTTAAGATGATGCTGAACTTCCGGCGGCCCTGAAAAGCCATGCTGGGTCTTCTCAAGGGGATCCTGACGGGAGAATTTGAGGATCGATCCTGATAGCACTCCGGAGTGGGACGGGCCAGTATGGACGCTGCTTCGGGTATACAGAGAGTTGGGGTTAAAAGCTTGGGGAATGCGCGCCATCCAGCGTCCTGAATCTCCAGCAAGACTCCGATTCAAATCATTGGCGGTTGGCACGCACGGCGATAAGTCCGAGAGCCCCAACCGCCGCAACGAATTTGTGTTTTCTCTCCGCTCGTACTGCCGAAGTGTCTGCAAAAACCGCGCTTCCGCAGGACGCGCCTAAAAAATCAATTTTACCGCGAGCTGAAGCTGACGGGAATCCTGGGCGCTTGAAATTTGGCCGAAGTTTGGCGTGAAGGCAATCCGGTTCGGGATGTTGAAATTGGGATGATTGAAGAGGTTGTACGCCTCCCCGCGAAGCTGGAGTTTCACGAATTCCCTAACGGCGACGTCCTTCTGCAACGAGAGATCGATTTCGCTCAATCCCGGCTCGATAACGGGGTTTCGCGGAGCATTCCCAAACGTGTAGAGCGCCGGCAAAGAGAACACCGATGTGTTGAACCACTCGTTAGGGGACTTAGGGCCGTCGTTCGGATTACCGGATACGTTGGGACGTTGCGCGGGGCCGGATCCGAGGTTGGCCTGATCGCTCGCGATATTGACGGTGAACGGCGCGCCGGCCTGCGCCGTGAAATTGCCTCCCGCCTGCCACTCGCCCAATGCGGCGTGCAGCAAGCGGTTCACTTGTGGGTGGCTGTGGACTTCAAGCAGAGGAATCTGGTACACAAAACTCACCACCGCGCGCTGGCGATGGTCGAAGCTCGAGCTCGCCTTTTCCGGCGCAGTATTGTAAACATTTTGCGGAAGGTCGGTCTCGTTCAGCGTAGTGCCGGGATCGGAGGCGTCGTCGATGGAGTGCGACCAGGTCCAGTTTGCATCAAACGTCAGCCCCTTGGTGAAGCGCCGTCTCAAGTTGAGCGTGAGCGCATTGTAACTCGCCCAACCGTCCCACCGAACCGTATTGAACTGGCTCAGTTGCGGAATTGGGCGGCGCGCGGCGATCGCTCCCGGTCCGGGGAGTAGCGGGACGTTCAGAACAGTGGAACTGTCCGCATGCACGGTTCGCGAGCCAACATAAGCCGCGGACACGAAGGTGCCGGGTGTCAGCTCGCGTTCCGCGGTGAAGTTCCAGACTTCGTTGTACTCGATTTGGAAATTGTGGTTCACGTCATTCCCGCCTACGGACCCCAGGCTGCTTGCCGTCAAGGCGTCCTGCGTGTCGAAGGACGGCAGGAGCGCGGTTGAGCTGGAGTTGACGGTCTTGGTAACGAAGAAAGGCAAATTCTGTGCGAGGTTGGTGATGACGCTGTAGGAGGCTTGGTTGGGATAGATTCCGAAGCTGCCGCGGATCACGGTTTTCAGGCTCGGCAAATTCCACGCGATGCCGGCTCTCGGCGCCAGGCGAAACGGCCGGGTAGTGAGCAGACTGTTATTCCAACCCGCGGCGGCGGACGTAACCGCGGGAATGGGAATCAGCGGCAACAGTGTGCTCGCTAAGGGCGAGATATTTCCGGAACCGTCGCTGGCGATCACGAACCGGCCGCCCGGCGTCATGTTGTCGATGGCCGCGATCCGATTCTCCGAGTCGGTCATGTTCTGGTTGTACTCATAGCGAAGGCCGAAATCCACCTTGAGGTTGGATGCGAGCTGCCAACTGTCTTGCGCGTAGAAGTGGCCCCAATTCGTACGTCCATCCATCGCGGCGCGGCCGAGTCCCGCGGCGTTACTAACCGAACCGGTTGCCGTGGTCGGGTCGCCCAATAAGAAGTCGGCGAAAGCGTTTCCGTTCGCCAAGCCAACCGCGGAAGAAGTCCAGTGGGGCGTGAATGCGAAAACGCCTCGCGCTCCATTCGGATTCACGGTCTGAAGATCGTAGTGCATGAAATACGCGCCGAACTTCAGCGTGTGGGTGCCCTTGTGATACGTCACGTTGTCGTAGAATTCAAAATCCCGATTATCGCGAAACGTGAATAGCGCCGGATCGCCCATGGTTGTAAACTGGCCACCGAAAGAAACCTGCGGATACCCCATGTCCGCGGGGCTCGCCGTCACGCCCTGAAGCCCGGTCAGTTCGGCAAAGTTGTTCCCGGCGTTGGGACTCTGCTGGCCTCCCACGACGGTCAGGAATCCAAAGCGCGCCTCATTCAAAAGACTACCGTTGAAAGCGTGGGTCCACTGGGCCGCGCCGTTAATGGAATGCGTGCTGAGGTCCCGGCCGAACCCGGGCAACAGGCTCTCCTGCAACACGCCCGATCCAAATGGATCGAACTCGCGAGCATCGAAAACAGAGGCGCGCAGGAAGGCGTTGTCCTTATCGTTGAAGCGATGATCGATACGCGCGCTGTACTGGTTGGTATCGATGCTCTGGGTATCGGACGCAAGCAGGTTCTGGCCTATGCCGGGCAAATTCGGCAGCGGGATCTGCGCGAGAAGCGCGGCGGCCACGGGGTCCAATAACGGAGCCGGGATGAGATTGTTGGGGAACGGCTGACGCTGGCCCGCGGCGGTCACCGTCATAGGATCGTAGATCGTTGGCGTGCCCGAGAAATCACCGCCGCGCATGCCGGACGTGGGCGCCGAAAAGGTTTGCGTCAGCGATTTGCGTACGCGTTGGCCCTCATAGCTGATGAAGAAAAAGGTCCGGTTCTTGACGATGGGGCCGCCGCCGGCTCCGCCGAATTGGTTTTGGCGGAACGGCGGGATTGGGGCCGAGTGTGAATCGAAAAAATTCTTGGCGTCGAAAATGTCGTTGCGCACGAACTCCAATAACGCGCCATGAAACCGATTGGAACCAGATTTTGAGACCACGTTGATCACGGCTCCCGACTTGCCTCCAAATTCCGGAGCATAGGAGGTTTCCTGAATGCCGACTTCCTGGATGGCATCGACGGAGGGAGCGACCACCATGTTGTTGTAGTCTTCGTCGGTGACCGTGACCCCATCCAGCAAATAGAGATTGTGCCCGCTGCGCTGCCCCAGCACGTTGATCAGGGTGCCGGCCTGTTGCAGAGCGTCCCCGCGCGTGCCCCCAGGCGGCCGCACCACGCCTGGACTCAACATCGCCAGGTCCAGAAACTGACGCCCTTGCAAAGGCAAGCCGACTACCTGGCGGCCCTTGACAATATCCTTGATTTCCGCGGACTCCAGTTGCGCTCCTCCGGCGTTTGCTTCCACTGTCACGGTCTCGCTGGCGTCGCCAACCTGGAGAGTGAAGTCGTATCGCAGCCTTTCACCCACGTGTACCTCGAATGCCGGCAACACCGATTGTTTGAAACTGTTGGCGCTCGCCTTCACTGAGTACACTCCGACAGGCAACGCTGGAAACAGGTACGCTCCCGCGTCATTAGAGGTGGTGGCGAACTTCCGGCCGGTTGAGGCCTGCTCGGCAACAATGGTCGCGCCCGGAAGCAGTCCGCCCAATTGGTCCCGCACGCTGCCGGCGATTTCGCCGGTGTTCATTTGCCCAAACGCGATGGAGGCGCTGAGGAGCAGCGCGATCGTCATTTCCAGTCTGGCCACGGCCGCTCCACACATGGTCTCCTCAAAAATGAAACTTCACCGCGAGCTGAATCAACCTTGGCGCGGCCGCGCTCACGATATGTCCGAAGTCGGGATCGTTGATTTCTCCACTCACCGCGGCCGGACCGTAGAACTGTGCATGGTTGAAGACGTTGAAGGCTTCGGCGCGGATATCGAACGCGCGCGCTTCCTTGAGTTGTATGGTCTTGCTGAGCTGCATGTCGAAGTTCTCGATGCCGGGGCCGTGAAACATGCGCCGGGCCGCATTCCCCAACTGCCCCAGCGTCTCCGTCGCGAACAGGCTGGTGTTGAAGGCGGGCTGGCCATTGCGCGGATTGGTATTGATCTGAAGCGGACCTGACGACACCTGCGGCGTATCCAGCAATTGATTATTAAAGCCGTTCCCCAGTGTCCCGAGCAGCGACCGGTCCGAAACGTCGGATAGAGTTACAGGGAGTCCCGAGCTCAACCGCGTCGTGCCCGACAGGCTCCATCCATCGCTAAGACGGTTGCTCTTGAAAAAGCGGTCGAACGGCAGGGCATAGGTGTAGCTGCCCACGAAGTTGTGCGTCATATCCCAGGAAGAGATCACGCGAGTGAGGCGTTGGTTCAACGGATTGATCTGCTCGCCGAGATTGGACGCGTCGTCGATCGATTTGGAATAGGTGTAAGCCAGGAGCACCGTCGATCGCTTGCCGAAGGTCAAACGAAGATTCGTCTCGAGGGCATTGTAGTTGGAATTCCCGATGGTTTGCTGAGCTGTCACCGGCCCGTAGTTCGGCCCCAATTCCAACCGGGTTCCCTGGTACACCTGGCCCGATACGGACTTATAAGTGCCGCTTTCACCGAACGGTCCGCAGGTTGAGCTCGCCGGCGACGTGGAACTCGCGGGCGCAACTTCGCTCGGCTGGCTCAGACTCAGGCACAAGGCCGGATTGCCCGTGTTCGTCGGTACAGTCACCAGCAAATGGTGCCCTTGATTCCCGGCGTAGCTAGTGGTCAGAAGGGCGTTCTTCGTGAACTGGCGTTGAATGGAAAACATATAGTTTTCCGTGTAGGGGGTCTGATTGCGGTAATAGAAGTAAGGAGCGGCGTTGATGGGAACTACCGATGCAAAATTGAAGCCAGTGTACGGACTCTGCTGGGAGACGTTATGCGGAGGGAACGTGAATGGATACGGATCAATCTCCTGCGCGCCGTTGCCGGAGTTAATGAAGGGCGTTGAAAACAGCGGCGGCGTGGGACTCACATAGTTATATCCGAAGGGAGGGACCCCGTACATCACTCCGGCGCTCAAGCCCTGAAACGCCGTATAGAACTCTCCGTAACTCGCCCGAATGCTGGTCTTGCCTCCATCGCCAACCAGCGTTTTCAGGAACCCGTCGTGGAAGCTCGGCGAGTAGGCCACACCGATCCGGGGAGCAAAGTTATGAAACTGCGATGGCGACAGCGTCGAAGGAATCCCCGGATCGCCGGCAACCAGCAATCCCGGAGGCGCATTGGGGTACAGAACCGATTGCCGGCCGGGAACAATGGTCTGGATGCTGTTGTATTTTTCCGACCACGGCTCGATCAGATCCCACCGCAATCCGAGGTTCACAGTCAAGTCGCTTCGTGCCCGCCAGCTATCCTCGACGAACGCCGCGGCGTAATGATTCCGGAGGTAGAAGTGCTGGCCGGTTGTTTGGGTGAAGTTGCTCGGAAACCCCAGCAGGAAGTCGGCGAAGGGAGAGCCGGTTTCCGTTCCCAGAAAGCTGAAGGTTCCGTTGAACGTCGCGTTGGGATTCTCGTTGACCTGGTCATCATGAAACTGGCCCCCGAACTTCAGAGTGTGACTCCGGATCACCTTCGAGACCGCATCGCTGAGATATAGCGTGTTGTTCCACTGATATGTGTTGGTGATCGGGACGCCCATGACGAAGGAAGGGAAAACAAGATTCTCTATGCCTTCAAACTGCGGCGCCTGCACCACGATACCCCCATTGCCCGGACCGGTTGCAAAGCCCTGCGATGCAAGACTCTTGCCCAAGCCGCCGTGCGGCTGGCCGATGTCGTTCACATTCCGCAGGAAGCCCGCGCGGAATTCATTGACGGTGGTTGGATTGATGACCTTCGTATCGCCGATCGTAAACATCTGCGCCCGGCCGATGGTCAAGGCATCGAAATCAGGGACGCTTGCCCCGCCCTGCCCGCCCGGATACGGGTTGTCCAGCCGGTAGTCGTCGATGAAATAGTAGCCGGCAATCTGACCCAGGCGAGTGTTGGCGTCGACCCGCCCGCCGCCCTTGTCGTCGCGCACAGTTTGCGGATAGGCAGAGGTTGCAAAAAGATCCGAGCCGATATTCGGCTGGGGAATGTACTTCAGCAGATTGACGGCCGGAGCCGACCACGCATACATGGGGATGGTCGCGTTCGGAAGCACGCACGCCGCCGCGCTGTTGCATCCCGGCGTGTAATAGGGCTCGCCCTGGGTCACCGGATAGCGAAGCGCTTGGGATAGCAGAGTGGCGGTGTTAGTTCCGCTGACCTTTTCTCCCGCGAATGCGTTTTTCTCATTGGGGAGGTCGGCACAGTTGGCGATGTCGCAGAAGTTGCCGGAATTGCCGGTGCGCTCCTGAAGCGAAGGCACGTAGGTTTCGGGCGAGGTAATGCCTTGTGTGGTGCGGGTGCCCTGATAGTCGGTGAAGAAGTACAGTTTGTTCTTCTTGATCGGTCCGCCGGCAGTGCCGCCGAACTGATTCTGCCGGTAGACTCCGCGGGTGCTGTCGAAGTAGTTCCTGGCATCCAGATCGGTGTTCCGCAGGAACTCAAACGCATCGCCGTGGAACCCATTATCGCCGGACTTGGTCACGACGTTGATCATTCCGCCGTTATAGTTGCCGTATTCGGGATCGAAGTTATTGGTGAGAACGCGAAACTCCTGGATGGAATCCAGGTTGGGGATCACCGAAGTTCCTCCGTTCATGTGCTCCTGTACGTCGGTGCCATTCACCATGAAGCCGTTGGCCGACTCGCGCTGGCCGTCAATCGAGACGTTCCCGGGATTCAAGTCGCCGGAGGGGTTGATGGTTCCGGTGACGCCGGCCATGATCACGGAAGTCGGCGTCAGAGTGGTGATCGGGCTGACGCCCGGTTGAATCGCCAGCAGGTCGGTGTAGCTGCGGCCGTTCAGGGGCAACGCCTGAATCTGCACGGTGGACACGACTTCACCCAGGTGAGTCGCGACACTCTCGATTTGCGTCTGGGTGGTGGACTCGGTGTCGGTTACCGTCACGACATCCGACCGTTGTCCGATTTCCAACGCGGTATCCACGGTGAGCGCGGAATCGGCGTCAACCGTCAGATTTGTCTTCTTCTGCGGCTTGAATCCCGCCGCCTCAATCGTCAGATCGTAGCGGCCCACCGGAAGGGCCGGAAACGAGTAGAACCCCCTAGCGTCGGAGGTCCCTTTGAATTCGGTTTTGAGCCCGCTGTTGACCAGAGCGATCTGGGCGTCTGCGATTGCGGCGCCGCTTTGGTCCTTGACGATACCCGAGATACTGCCCCCAGCGAACGCCCATGCCAGACCTGCGCAGAACAGCAGAATGGCGATCGGCCGGCCAAGTCCAAGGAATGCCATTACGCTGCCGGGCTCTCCTCTTCCTCTCGGTGAGGACGAACGTTGCGCCGTATTTGCATGTGCAAGACGACTGCCGCGGCCAGGGTCAAGGCTCCCACGGATGCGTGGGCCGAGGTGACGGCGATTACGACGGGGGTGGCTTGCGTAGTCATGGTCCGCACCGTAAATGCGGCAATACCCAGAAAAATCTGTGCAAATGCGATTGCCATCAGCAGGTTCGCGCAAGGACGTAAAGTCTTGTGCTCGGGAAACTGCTGCATGACAAAAATGCAGAGGCACAGGACCAGCATCACGATGACCATCGCTCCAAGCAGGTGCGGCATTACACCCAGGGCTTTGTGGCGGAACGCCGCTCCCAGCGCGATCTGCCCCAGCACGAAGACCGGCGTGATTTTCCCCAGGCTCCCCAGCGACGGCCAGCCGTGATCCTCAACCAGCTCCGGTTCTATGTTCCAGGCCGAGCCGGTGCAGACGGCGGCCGCAACAGTCAAGGCAAGCAGAATCTGGCCTAGGACGGCGTGCAGGATTTCCAGGCCCGGAGTTTTCTGGAAAGACCCAAGCTCCCCTTCGGCGAGTACCGTCGCCAGCAAGGTCCAGCCCAGCTTCGACCATCCAAAGCTCGCCGGCCGCTTCGCAATCATCCAGATCCCGACAACTGCGATCGCCAAGGATTCGATTCCGGCGACGATCTGGTGGAGTTGCTGGAAACCGAGTCCGCCGCTGCTGGTGACGCTGCTGGTAACGCTGCTGGTAACGCTGCTGGTAACAATCGCTCCGGAGAGGACCCCCAAAAGGCTGCATCCCGCCGCCGCCACCGCGCAGCGGCGCAGGCCAGGCCCTGCCGGACCCGATCGTTCCTGCGAGCCCACGCTGATCACGCCCATCCCTTTGCCATCGCTTTCAGCGCCCGCTTATTTGAGTAAGTCCTATTTAAGTGAGGCTTGGGGAGCCGTTTGTCTCGGCTCGTAGTAGGCGATTAATCGCCCCATACAGATCATGCCGAGCCAAAGGACCAGCGAAAGGCTCGCAGCCACCTTCGCTTTGGTTGGAATCACGGGGGAACGGTCCAGCTCCTCCGTGCGGTTGTACACGATTGGGCGGAAAATCAGAGCGTGCGTGCCGATCAACGCCAGGATCGCCATCTTCGTCCAGAAATACGGATTGGGGGCGTATTTTACCGCCTCCGACGATCCCAGCAACAAGCCAGCCGTGATCATGATGACCCCGCCCAGCCGTTTCCACGGGCGTAATCCCACCACCACTTCCGTGATCGTCAAGTTTTTGAGCGAGAGCCCCAACAGACGGAGATCCGTCATCAATATCATTCCGCCGAAAAACGCGATACACGCCAGATGTGTGCCTAGGAGGATCGGATACACCAGGGCCGACTCGCGAATGGCCGTGAGGAAATCGATGCTTTGGATCGAATCTGAAATTGTCATCAGGTTTACCCTTACACGAAGGCGATAAACACTCCGCCAAACACCACTCCAAACCACAGCAACAGGGAGACAATCGCCACCACTTTCGCCACGCCTGGGGAAACATTCGGTGACGCCGCGATCTTCCGATGGATCGTGAAGTTATACACGATGGCCACCAGAAGACACCCTATCTTGAAGTAAAAAGAGGAGTTGACCAGATAGATCTGGGTCTGGGACAGAAACAGCAACGCCCCCGAGAAGATCACGATGACCAGCCCTACCAGGGTCCACGGCTCCGTGTCCCGGAGCAGTTTGGCGGAGGTCTCGCGCCGGAGCGCCACCCCAAGAAGACGAAGATCCACCAGCGCAATGGTCCCGATAGACAACGCAAACGCCGGGATGTGAAAGCATTCCGCCAGAGGGAATGCCCACTCCGTGTTATTCACGGCGTCGGCGATCGCATTTTGCAGCAACATTCGCGAGACTCTCCTTAGAGCGCTCACAGACCAAGCACATCGCTGTAGCGATCTATTCTACTCGATCGGAACCAGTTGCGTCGAAGAGAATTTACTTCGTGTTGGGATCGTCGGCCGAGGATGCGCCGCTGAAGACCTTCTTCCCGTCGTCAAACGCAACGCTGCTGGCGTTCACCAGGTTGGAGCCGTCCTTGGCCCGCGAACCGCTGACCTGGACCACCGAGCCGATCTGCAAGGAATTCCGGGTCCAGCCTTGCCGCATCAGGCCGTTCGGGCTGCCCAGCTCGAACTCCCAATTGGTGACCTTGCCGCCGTCGTCCTTCACGTCCACATAGAAGCGGGCGTGGGGATTCATCCACTCCACCTTGGTGACCGACCCCTTCAGCGTAATCGGCTTGCTACGATCGTATTCCGCCGAAAAGGAATGATGCGCGAGGCCCGGCACGGCGGCCATCATCAGACCACCCGCAAGCAGACCCATCCATTTTGATTTCATCGACTATCTCTCCAGAAGTTTTGATTTGTTCAGGGGGCGAGACCGCTCCCCGCCAGCATCAACACTACCACGGCAAATCCAAAATTGAGCCACGGAGCGGTCAACTGAAGGTCAGTGACCGGTGAGTGACTCTGTACTTTCAATAACTTGAGGCTTGCGCTTTACTGGCCTTCCGCAACCAGCGGTTTGACGCTGTCCAACTCGCGGTAGAACACGTAAGAGATATCGATGGGCATTTCGTCCATGGACCGGATCTTCAGCACCACCTGGTAGTAATGAGGTAGCGTGCCGCCGCCCGTTTTCATCTTGGCGACCAGGGTCCGCGCGAAGGCTGGATCGGTGAAGGCTTGAACCGCTCCCATCACGGCCGGAATCTTGTTGCCGGAGAAGTACAGCAACTCGCCATTGCCGTTCAGCCCCGGAAAGTGGCTGATCAGAGCGTAGCTTTCGGCGGTATCCTGCGGGTCGGCCGGATTGCGGTCGGTCAGCAACACAGGCTCGCCGGGCCGCGGGGTCAAGTTGTGGATTCCGTCCGAAGCCAGAACCAACTGGCGGTCCTCGGGAATCGCCCGAATTTGGCGGGTGCTGGCGGAGGGCCCGAGGAAAACTACGTTGCCCATGGCAATTTCGGGCATCGAAAGCTGATCGCTCGGCGTAAGTTGAATATTCTTCTTGCGTTCGCCGAGGAACTGCCCGAGCAGGAACGCGCCATTGGCGGCCCCGATGCCGGTGAAGCCCGCGGTGGGAGTGGACAGGCAGATCATCAAAGGCCGGTTGGAGGCCAGAATCGGGGCCCAGAGCTGCTGCAGTTCGGGGGTCCATCCGGGTGCCTGGGTTTGCACGGCGGTTCGCTCGACGTTCCATAGGCGCATCCCGAAATACAACGCGCAGCCTACCGCTACCAGAAGAGCCAGGGCCAGAGCAATCTCTCTACGGTAATAAGGGGATGTCGCGAAAGCAGGCGGCTCAATTTGCGGAACCTCGACGGGCCGAGGTTCGGCGCGGGGCTCGAAAGTGACTTTGAATCCGCCCTTCGGCAGATCCACGACGACCGGATCCTCGGTTCCTTCCAGCCGGTAATATTCCGCCAGCTTTTGCCTGAGCCGGCCGACGTGCATTCGCACCGCGGATTCCTGCCGCGGATCGTAAGAAGCGGGCTTGCCGAACACGTCCAGTCCGATGGTGTACTCCTTAAGACTGTCGGCGGAGCCGCCTATGGATTTGTCGGCGAGGTAGGCCAGCAAGTTGCGCTGGACTTCGGAAGTCCGGAACGCCTTGCTCTGAAGAATGCGCCGGATTTGAGTCTGCAGGGACTCAGCTTCGAGAACCATTGCAGAGCGATCATAGCACTTTTCTTGGCCTCTGGTAATTCCGGTGGGTACACTAGAAGCTCATGCGCTATTTTGCAATCCTAGTCACGGTAGTGTGCCTGGCCGGCTGCCAGAGCAAGCCGGCGCCGGAAGCGGAATCGAAGGCTCCGGCAACGCAGACCGCGCCCGCCGCGGCGCCGCCGGAGAAGCCGGCAGAGCAGGCCGCGTCGGACGGAACCCCTCCGGACACTATCCTTATTGCATCGCCCTACGGCAATGTGACGTTCACCCACGCCAAGCATTACGAAAGGCTGAAGGGGGATTGCTCGGCGTGCCACCCCAAGGTTTTTCCACAGTCGCGGGCGCCGCTCAATTACAAAAAGGCGCTGCACCGCGCCGCGGAAGCGACGATGACCTCCTGCGCCCACTGCCACGCGGTGGGGGGAACGTCGTTCGCGGCGGATAGCAACTGCACCAAGTGCCATGCGCTGAAGGAACACTAGCTTTGCGGCAGAGGCGGCGGCGAGCGTTCCCGCGATTCATTCGGGAATGCACTGGGCGAGGGGCTGAAATAATCCGCCCCGCGACCGACTCAGGACATGCCGTCTAGCGCCGCCTGCATTTCACGTAGGATTTCTTCCGCGGCCTGACGCGAAGAACCACGCTCCGGCTGCGTGATCGGTCTACCAATCACCAAATAGTCTGCCCCGCGTAGAATTGCTTCGGCTGGCGTTACCTTTCGCTTTTGGTCGTCTTCGGGTGAGCCGTCCGGCCGAATGCCGGGCGTTACGACCAGCAGTTGCTTAGAAACTCCCTCTTTGATTGCCTGAACCTCTTGGCCGGAGGCAATTACTCCGTCACATCCCGCCTCCAGCGCCTTTCTGGCGCGAAACAAAACTAGGTCCTTCACGGAATGCTCGGAGTACCCCATTTCGACAATGTCGTCCCGGTCCATGCTGGTCAATACGGTCACCGTGAAGATCTTGAGTTTTCCAGAACGGCCCCTTACCGCCTCTCGCATAACCTTACTGGATCCATGGATGGTCAAAAACTGCACGCCGATACGGGATGCCCGCTCAACCGCCTTCCGCACCGTTTCCGGGACATCGTGGTACTTGTAATCCAGGAAGACCCTTTTCTTCTGGTCAAGCAATTCATGGATGAACGCTTGAACGCCCTCCGCGAGTTGGAGCGCCAGTCCAATCTTGAAGAAATCGACGAGCCCTTCCAGTTCGTTGACGAGTCTTCTTGCGGCTGGTACGTCCTCAACATCAAGCGCGACGATCAATTTTTCACTGGCAGATGTTATTGGCATGCACGAAATGTCTGGCGCTTCAGGGACGGGGGAGGCAGTCTTAATCGTGCAAGCACGATGCAATCTGGCCGATCAGCATCAGCAAACGGACCTCCCATTGTAAGCACAATAGAGATCATGCAAACAACTACGTTCCGTTTGATGTAAAGGCAGGTGCGGCCACTGGCACCCTGGGAGACGGAGCACAACTTCCTTCGGTTGTGACCATCTTATCACCCAAACATAAAGAGTGAAAATGTTTCAGGATCGCTTCAGCCTCAGCCAGCGTTAAATTTCCTCAACTTTCGAATGGACCCACTACCGAGAACCTCAAGGCAGAACGCGAAGAGCGAAACGAGCGATCCTACAGCCAGTTCGGGGATGCGCTTGGCGGGAAGGGATTGAAGTAAAGGATTGGAATGGTTCTAGCGGAACATCTATGCCGCTAGCACGGCCTTCACTACAATAGACGTTCCAATGGCACATCGTATGCCGCTGCCAGTTCCACGATGGACCAGATCTCGATATAGCCGTCAGAGACCACAATAGCAACATCGTTACTTTCCGAACTAATCCGCCAGAGAGCGATGATACTCCTCGGCAGGGTGAGCTTCCAGCCAGACAACGTGTGGATCAGGTCACGTTCCTTTAGTCGTCCAGCCAAAACCGCAAGCGCCGACTCGCCCAAATCGAGCGGAGGGACCTTGTTCTCGGTCACCGCCACCATTTCTCGGAGATGACGGCTCAGTGAATCGGCTTCAACGTCTTGGCGTGAAAGCAACCTCAACCTTCTATGCGTTTGCACGAGCAGCCAACATCCGACTGGTCCCTCGCCGGAGATCCACCCAATTGCGGAACAGAGGTCTGCTGGAAGGACTACTCGACCGGATCGATCAACTGATCTAATGCTCGGCTCCGCCATAGCTACCCTGTTTTCCCGTTCGCCGTTCCAGTATTTCTACTGTAAACACAGTAGGTTACATAAAACAACTTTACAGGCTACCCTGTTTTCACGTACACTACCATATAGAGGACAGCAAATTTTGTACGCCCAATATGTCGTGCGGGTATTGCGGCGAACATCAAGCGTAGGGGATAATAACAAGGTTTTGGCCCAGCGGTCAGAACCCCGCCAGTTGAAGGAGGATCGACAACCATGACAACTCAACAACCGTCTATTCCAACTGCCCTTCTTCCTGACCATGTGCTAAGCGCGGTACTCACGCATGCCAAGAGGCAGGCCAAGAGATCCCGCTTTGCGTTTCGTAGTCACGATTACAACCTCCAGGGAATTTTTAGTACGCTGGTAGGGCAGTATCCAATCCTTAGCCCGTTTGTTTTTTCAGACAGCGCACCAGAGCCGTTTAGCCCGGTGCTCAATGATTCTGTATCGCGGCTCCAATTGTCTGGCCTAATAGGGCGTGAGAATCCAGATTACGAGGTTGTGTTTCTCAGTCCGGCGGCCGAGGCGTTCTACGATAAAGTTCTTAAGGGGCGATTGTCGTCGGAACAGATCGTGCAGCTTGAAGAAATTGCAGGAAAATTCCTGCAACATGTTAAAGTAGTGGAAGCCCCGTGAGGGGGCTTCAATGGTGCCATCGCCATCCCCGTCCTTAGAAGAGCGTGTTGATACCTTTGTAAAGTGGTTGTTTCAGGACTTTAAGGCTAACGACGTTCCAAAGGGTGCCAAGGTTTTCAATGACGCTTTGCTTGGCAACCAGCTATTCGCCCGTCACGAAGTAGCGGTCATCGACTCGCCAGTATTGCAGCGGCTTAAGCGAATCAAGCAGACCGGCTTGGTCTACCACGTATTCCCTTCCGCCACTCATACCAGATTCGAGCATTCTCTTGGAGCCGCAGCTCTGGCCGAGCGTTGCTTCAATGCAATCCAAGATCGCTCCTCAGTCGAAAAAAACACGATTCCGGTCGACGCCGATCGCCAGAGGGGTGACTTGGCGCATTTGAGAATGGCTGCACTGCTCCACGATGTGGGCCATGGTCTGTGTTCGCATGCGTCTGAGCAGATCTATGAACAACTGTCTGATCTTAAGGATTTCAAGAGCAAGCCCGCGTATGTGAACAACGCTCCTGGCGAGATTCTTTCCTATCTCATCGTAACCTCGCCTACGTTCGCAAACTGGTTCGCGGAAACGATGCCCAAGTGCGGGGCGGAAATCAACTTGGAGGAAGTCGGCAAACTGATCCTTGGAAAGCACGACGATCCAGACAAATACTTTCTGGCTCAAATCATCAGTGGCTCCTACGATTGCGACAAGTTGGATTACATTGCTCGCGATAGTTTTTATTGTGGCCTCGCACTGACCGTAGATTTGCCGAGGTTCTACAGCATGATTTCGACTGCGAAACTCAACAACGGACGCCGTGTGCTCGTTCTTCGCAGCTACGTACCGCTGGAGCAGATACTCTTTAGCAAGATGACCCTGTTTGGATCTGTCTACCATCATCAGAAGGTCAAATGCCTTGATGCGATGCTTCGTTCGATGATCGAGCACATTGTGAACGACCCAGCGCAGAGCGCGTTTAATATACGAGGAACGAAAATTACCTTCGCCGATCCCGTGCAGTACCTTTACGTCACCGACGAGGAATTCTTTGGACAGGCCGACGGCTTCGGCGATGGGTACATAAGAGGTATGCTAACTAGATTCCGAAACAGGGATCTCTTTGTACGATGCTTAGAAATATCTCGTCGAACCGTCCAGAAGGAAAACTGGCATCACTTCGGTCGCCAGAACTTGATCGATCTTGCCTCTCAACCTGCGGAACTTGCCGACGTGGAGGCTGAAATGCACAAGCGATTGCCTCCCGCATCGCGCGGGTCTCTCGCCAAGTATGATGTCCGACTGAGCATACCGCAACTCAAGGGGATGAAGAGCAGTAATGCGTCAATCCAGACCACCAAGGAAGCTGAGATAGAGCCAATCGAGGACTACTTCCCAGTGGAGCAGTGGACTCAGTCCTACGCCCACAACAAATGGCGAAGTTATGTATATGCTCCTAAGGAGTTTTCCTTGCCCGTTAGGGACGCGGCTGCCGAAGTTCTCAGAGAGCGGTGCGAGTTGGACATCGACCTATCCAAATCTAACCAGACCTGTCACAAGTAGGGCAAGCTTTCGTTAAAGTTCATTAAGATTCAAACGGACCCACTACCTTCACAAACGGAGATTTGACAACTTCCAACCGGGTCCGCTATATTTGTAAAGGTTTCGCGAGTCGTCTTCTGCTCCTGAGCTACCACTGTCCCGATGGGCAGTCCGGCCAGGGGTCGGCCCCGAGGCTTTGACGGATCAACGCCGTCCGAGTATGGGCTAGTCCGAAGTCTAATACCCTCGCAATTTTGGGATGGCGTTGCAGTGCGCGCTGCTCCTTGGGTGGATCAAACAAACGGTAAAGGTGCCCGTCGCGGCGTGCTCGCATGAAGGCGCGTAGCGAGTGGGTGCGTGGGAGAAAAAAACAAGCTCGTGCCGACGTTCAACCAGCTCGTGCGCAAGGGGCGACGCCCTACGCGCTATAAGACGGCCAGTCCGGCGCTTCAGGCCTGCCCGCAGCGCCGGGGAGTGTGCACGCGCGTGTACACGACCACGCCCAAGAAACCCAACTCGGCCTTGCGCAAAGTGGCGCGCGTGCGGCTCACCAACGGCATTGAAGTAACCACATATATTCCAGGCGTGGGGCACAATCTGCAAGAGCACTCGATTGTGCTGATCCGCGGAGGCCGCGTCAAGGATCTGCCGGGCGTGCGCTATCACGTGGTGCGCGGAACGATGGACACGGCGGGGGTGACGGGGCGGCAACAGTCGCGCTCCAAGTACGGCGCGAAGCGCCCGAAGGGAGCCGCAAAATAACGTATGCCGCGCAGACGCAGACCCGAGACCCGCGAGATCGTGCCGGATCCGGTGTACAACTCCACGCTCGCCGAGAAGTTCGTGAACTCGATGATGTGGGACGGGAAAAAGGCCGTTTCGCAGCAGATCTTTTATAAGGCGATGGACAAGATCCGGGATCGTTCCAACGACGATCCCTTGAAGCTGTTCAAGAAAGCGGTGGAAAACTGTAAGCCGCTGCTGGAAGTGAAGACGCGCCGCGTGGGCGGCGCCAACTATCAGGTGCCGGTGGAGGTGCCGCAGAACCGGCGAACTTCGCTGGCGATTCGTTGGATTTTACAAAACGCCCGCGGCCGTCCGGAGAAAGGCATGCCGGAGAAGCTGGCGAATGAACTCTCCGAAGCGGCGAATCTTCGCGGCGGAGCAATTAAGAAAAAGGACGACGTACACCGCATGGCGGAAGCCAATAAGGCTTTCGCGCATTACCGCTGGTAGTTCGCAGATTTTATGGCCCGTACTGTTCCCTTAGAGAAAGTCCGCAACATCGGCATCATGGCGCACATCGATGCCGGCAAGACCACCACGACCGAGCGCATTCTCTATTACACAGGCCGGACCTACAAAATCGGCGAGGTGCATGAGGGCACGGCGGTAATGGATTGGATGGAGCAGGAGCAGGAGCGCGGGATCACGATTACCTCGGCCGCGACCACCTGCAAATGGCAGGATTGCACCATCAATATCATCGATACGCCGGGGCACGTGGATTTCACGGCCGAGGTGGAGCGCAGCTTGCGCGTGCTGGACGGAGCGGTGGCGGTTTTCGACGCGGTGGCGGGAGTGCAGCCGCAGTCGGAGACGGTGTGGCGGCAAGCGGACAAATACCGCGTCCCCAGGATCTGCTTCATCAATAAGATGGACCGCGTGGGCGCGGATTTTCACCGCTCCGTGGAAACCATTGTCGACCGGCTTCAAGCCCGGCCGGTTCCGATTCAGCTTCCGATCGGCGCCGAAGATCATTTCACGGGCATCGTGGATCTGGTGTCGATGACGGCGAGGGTATGGCTGGACGAAACGCTGGGCGCGGACTTCAACGAGATCGAGATTCCCGCCGAGATGCTCACGCAGGCGAAGGAATATCACGCCCGGCTGATCGAAGCCGTGTCGGAGTCCGACGACCATCTCTTCACCAAGTTCGTGGAAGGCCAGCCCGTCACCGAACAGGAATTGCGGGAGGGGATTCGCAAGGCTACGATCACGCAGAAAATTTTCCCGGTGGTGTGCGGGACAGCGTTCAAGAACAAGGGCGTGCAGAATCTGCTGGATGCGGTGGTGGATTATCTGCCTTCGCCCCTGGACATTGCCGCGGTGGAGGGCACCGACCTCGATTCCTCCAAAACGGTGACGCGCAAGGCCGACGACAGCGAGCCTTTCGCCGCGCTGGTATTCAAGATCATGACCGATCCGTTTGTCGGCCAGCTCGCGTTCATTCGCGTGTATTCGGGCCGGCTGAGCGCGGGAGACTCGGTCTACAACGTTGCGAAGTCGCGCCGGGAGCGCATCGGCCGCCTGGTGAAAATGCACGCCAACAAGCGTGAGGAAATCAGCGAGGTTCTGGCCGGCGACATTTGCGCGGCGGTAGGTCTGAAATCGGTTTCGACGGGCGACACGATTTGCGACGAGAAATCGCCGGTGATTCTCGAAAATATCGACTTCCCGGCGCCGGTAATCCAGTTGGCGATCGAGCCCAAGACCAAGGTGGATCAAGAGAAGCTGGGCTTGGCCATCGCCAAGCTGGTGCAGGAAGATCCGACCCTCAAGGTTTCGACGGATCCGGACACGGGACAAACCATTCTCGCCGGCATGGGCGAGCTGCATTTGGAAATTATCGTCGACCGCATGCAACGCGAGTTCGGCGTGGGCGCGAACGTAGGCAAGCCGCAGGTGGCCTATCGCGAAACGCTGCGCCAGAAGGCCGAATACGATTACACGCACAAGAAGCAGACCGGCGGGTCGGGTCAATACGCCCGCTGCGAGCTGCGGGTGGAGCCGATCAAAGATCAGGAATTCGAGTTCGTCAACGAGATCAAGGGCGGGTCGATTCCCAAGGAGTTCATCCCCGCGATCCAAAAGGGAGTGGTGGAGGCGATGGAGCACGGCGTGCTCGCCGGTTATCCCATCTCCAACATCCGCGTGACGGTTCTGGACGGGGCGTATCACGAAGTGGATTCGTCGGAGATGGCGTTCAAGATCTGCGGCTCGATTTGCTTCAAGGAAGCGGCGCGAAAAGCGAAACCGGTGCTGTTGGAGCCGGTGATGCGCGTCGAAGTGGTGGTGCCGGACGAATACATGGGCCCGGTGAACGGCGATCTGATTTCGCGGCGCGGGCGATTGGAAGGCACCGAGATTCTGGGCTCGACGCACATCATCAAGGCGATGGTGCCGCTGTCGGAGATGTTCGGCTATGCGACGGAGCTGCGGTCGCGCACGCAGGGGCGCGGAGCGTTCACCATGCATTTCGGGCAGTACGAGGAAGTACCCAAGAGCATTTCAGTGGGCATTACGGAGAAGGGCGCGGCGTAATTGGGCAACCCAATTGGGCAGCCCAGGAAATTTGTTGATCTCACTCTGAGGAGAAGCGAAAGACCATGGCGAAGGAAAAATTCGATCGCAGCAAGCCGCACGTGAACGTGGGGACGATCGGGCACATCGATCACGGCAAGACGACATTGACGGCGGCGATCACGCAGACGCTGGCCAAGAACAATCCCAAGGTGAAGTTCCGGAGCTTCGACTCGATTGACAACGCGCCGGAAGAAAAGGCGCGCGGGATCACGATCGCGGTGGCGCACGTGGAGTACGAGACCAAGGCGCGGCACTACGCGCACGTGGATTGCCCGGGCCACGCCGACTACATCAAGAACATGATCACGGGCGCGGCGCAGATGGACGGGGCGATCCTGGTGGTGGCGGCGACCGACGGTCCGATGCCGCAAACGCGCGAGCATATTCTGCTGGCGCGGCAGGTGGGCGTGCCGTATATCGTGGTGGCGCTGAACAAGGTGGACATGGTGGACGATCCGGAGCTGCTGGAGCTGGTGGAGCTGGAAGTGCGCGAGCTGCTGACCGGCTACGGATTCCCCGGCAACGACCTGCCGGTGATCAAGGTGAGCGCGCTGGGAGCGTTGAACAAGGAAGCCAAGTGGGAGCAGACGGTGGAAGAGCTGATGGACGCCGTCGACAAGTACATCCCCATGCCGGCTCGCGTGGTGGATAAGCCGTTCCTGATGCCGATCGAGGATATTTTCTCGATTCAGGGGCGCGGCACGGTGGTGACGGGCCGAATCGAGCAGGGCATCTGCAAGGTGGGCGAGGAAATGGAGATCGTCGGATTCCGGGATACCCGTAAGACGGTTGTGACCGGTGTGGAGATGTTCAAGAAGCTGCTGGACGAAGGACGCGCGGGCGACAACGTGGGGCTGCTGCTGCGCGGCATTGAAAAGACCGACGTGGAGCGCGGGCAGGTGATCGCCAAGCCGGGCTCGATCAAGCCGCACAAGAAGTTCAAGGGCGAAGTGTACGTGCTGAGCAAGGACGAGGGCGGCCGGCACACTCCGTTCTTCAAGGGATACCGGCCGCAGTTTTACTTCCGGACCACGGACGTGACCGGAGTAGCGACGCTGCCGGAAGGCATGGAGATGGTGATGCCGGGCGACAACGTGAGCCTGGAAATTGAACTGATCACGCCGGTGGCCATGGATAAGGGATTGCGGTTCGCCATCCGCGAGGGCGGCAGAACCGTCGGCGCGGGCACGGTGGCGGAAATCGTCGAGTAAGCCGCTGGCGCGGCGGCCTTGGCGCCTCTGGCGCTGAAGCAACGGGAGCGTAGGGCGGAAGCACGGGAGACAAATGAGCAGCAGCCTGAAAGAACGCATTCGAATTCGCCTGAAGGCGTACGATCACCGGATTCTGGATCAATCCACGACCGAGATCGTGGATACGGCCAAGCGCACGGGCGCGAGCGTCGCGGGTCCGATTCCCCTGCCGACGGTGCGGAATCTGTACACCGTATTGCGGTCGCCGCACGTCGACAAGAAAAGCCGGGAGCAGTTCGAGATCCGGACGCACAAGCGGCTGCTGGATATTCTGGAGCCCACGCAGGACACGGTGGACGCTTTGATGAAGCTGGATCTGCCGGCGGGCGTGGATGTGGAGATCAAAGCCTTTGGGAAAGGGAAGTAGGCGCCGGACAGAAGTCCGCGGCCTACGGAGTAATTTATGAGCCCAGGGATATTAGGTAGGAAGATCGGCATGACGCAGGTGTTCCGGCCGGACGGGCAGGTGGTTCCGGTAACGGTCCTCAAGGCTGGTCCGTGCGTGGTGGTGCAGCGCAAGACGCCGGCGACAGACGGCTACGACGCGGTGCAGCTCGGCTTCATGGAGTACGCCAAGAAGGCGAGTATCAACAAGCCGTCGGCGGGGCATCTGAAAAAGTCCGGCGCCGAGGGCGTCAAGTTTCAGCGCGAATTCCGCCTGGAAGAGGGAACCAACGGGGACATGAAGGCCGGCGACCGCGTGCTGGTGGACGAGTTCAAGCCTAAAGAAAAGGTGGACGTGATCGGCATCAGCAAGGGCCGCGGCTTCGCGGGCGTTGTGAGGCGGCATCACTTTCGCGGCAGCGACGAGACGCACGGATCGATGTTCCACCGCGCTCCGGGTTCAATCGGCGCGTCCAGCTTTCCGTCGCGCGTGTTCCCGGGGATGCGCATGGGCGGGCACATGGGAACGGATCGAGTGACGGTGCGAAACCTGGAGATCGTCGAAGTGGACACCGAGGACAACGTGCTGCTGGTCAAGGGCGCGGTTCCGGGTCCCAACGGCGGTTACGTGGTGGTGCGGAGGGCCAAGAGATAGCCATGCCAAGCGTTGATGTTCTCGATCTAAACAACCAGAAGGTCGGCAGCGTGGAGCTGGCGGACAAAGTTTTTGGGGCTCCGGTGAATGAAGACCTGTTGTATGAGGCGGTGCGTCACTATCTGGCGAAGCGGCGACGCGGCACGGCGTCGACCAAGACGCGGCATGAAGTGGCCGGGTCGGGCAAGAAGCTGTGGAAGCAGAAGGGAACAGGAAGGGCGCGCGTGGGCTCGATCCGCAGCCCGCTGTGGCGTCACGGCGGCACGACGCATGGACCGCAACCGCGCGACTATTCCTACCATCTTCCGCGAAAAATGCAATTGGGGGCGTTGCGCAGCGCGCTGTCGGCCAAATTGAGGGACGGCGAGCTGCGAATCGTGCGCGAGTTTGCCGTGAGCGAGCCCAAGAGCAAGTTGATGCGCCAGGCGCTGACCACGCTGGAAGCGGTGAAAACGGTGCTGTTGGTGGACAACTCGGATAATCGCAACCTCCAACTTTCCAGCCGTAATCTGGAAGGAGTAAAGCTGGTGACCAGCCGCGAGGTGAACGTGTACGATCTGCTGGGACATCAGCAGATCCTGCTGAGCGAGGCCGCGGCGGCCAAGCTTTCGGAGGGACTTCAATAATGCCGCAGCTTCACGCAGTCATCAAGCGGCCGCTGGTCACCGAAAAGGGCGTGACCAAGAAGGACGGCGAGCGGACGCTGTGCTTTGAAGTGGCTGTGGACGCCAACAAGACTCAAATCCGCCAGGCCGTGCAATCCCTGTTCAAAGTGAAGGTGGCGGATGTGCGCACGGCCACGACCCCGGGTAAATTGCGGCGGCGCGGGCGGTTCGCGGGCTATCGCTCGGATTGGAAGAAGGCCTACGTGAGACTGAAAGCCGGCGAGAAGATGCCGGAGTACGCGGAGATTTAACGATGGCGGTAAAAAGCTACAATCCCACGACAGCGACACGTCGGTTTCAGACCGTGGTTTCGCGCGAGGACATCACCAAGGAGAAGCCGGAAAAAAGCCTGGTGACGGGCAAGAAGCGCACCGGCGGGCGCTCCAGCACGGGGCGAATTTCATCTCGGTTCCGCGGCGGCGGGCACAAGAAGGCGTATCGCGAGATCGACTTCAAGCGCGACAAGCACAACATCGTGGCGGTGGTCGCGGCCATCGAATACGATCCCAACCGCAGCGCGCGCATCGCTCTGTTGCACTACGTGGACGGCGAGAAGCGCTATATCCTGGCGCCGGCAGGGCTGGAGGTCGGACGAAAGGTGAAGTCCGGAGCGGAGGCCGACATTCTGGTGGGCAACTCGCTGCCGCTCAAGAATATTCCGGCGGGCACGGTGGTGCATAACATCGAGCTCAAGCCGGGCAAGGGCGGGCAGATGGCGCGCTCGGCCGGGACGCAGGCGCAGTTGGTTTCGAAAGAAGGCGATTACGCGCTGCTGAAACTGCCGTCGGGCGAAATCCGGAAGGTGCCGGTGGAGTGCGCGGCGACGATCGGGCAGGTGGGCAACGTCGAGCACGAAAACGTGAGCCTGGGCAAGGCGGGCAAGAAGCGCTGGATGGGCAAGCGTCCGCACAATCGCGGCGTGTCCATGAATCCGGTGGACCATCCGCACGGAGGCGGCGAGGGCAAGACCTCCGGCGGAAGGCATCCGGTGACGCCGTGGGGCCAGCCGACGCGAGGCTACAAGACGCGCAACAACAAGCGCACGGATAAGTGGATTGTGACGCGGAAAGCGAAGAAGAGGTAAGCATGGGCCGCTCGTTAGCGAAGGGACCGTTCGTGGACGGCCACTTGATGAAAAAAGTGGAGGACATGAACACGAAGAACGAGAAGAAAGTGGTGCGGACCTGGTCGCGGCGTTCGACCATTCTGCCGGAGTTTATCGGCCATACGCTGGCCGTTCACAACGGGAAGAAGTTCATTCCGGTGTATATCACCGAGAACATGGTGGGCCACAAGTTGGGCGAGTTTTCACCCACCCGGATATTCAAAGGACACGCGGCCAAAGCAGCGGTCGAGAAGACAGCGAAGCCCGCCTAGCGGCTTACGCCGCCTTTGGGTGCTATGAGGAATTGGAAGAGTTGGGACGGCTTGAGACACGGATCGGTTAGTGGAAGGTGGAGATAGCGATGCAAGCTAGAGCGGAAGCCAGATACATGAAGATATCGCCGCAGAAAGCGCGGCTGGTGGTGGACCTGATCCGCGGCCAGAAGGCCGGCGACGCCATCAATATTCTGCGGAGCACCAACAAGCGCATCGCGCCGTCGGTCGAAAAGGTGCTGCGCTCGGCCATCGCCAACGCGGAGAACCGCAACAACGACGTGGACGTGGACAAGCTGATGGTGACCGAAGCCTACGTGAACGAAGGGCCGCGGATGAAGCGGGTGAGGCCGGCGCCGATGGGGCGCGCGTACCGCTATCAGCGGCGGCTTTCGCACATCGTGGTCCAGGTTGGCGATAAGACGCCGGCGTCACACGGGTTGACGGCAAGGGAGAGAAAAACTAGTATGGGCCAGAAGGTTCATCCGTACGGATTCCGGCTGGGGGTCACCAAGACCTGGCGGTCGCGGTGGTTTTCCAAGCAGGATTACGCCAAGCTGCTGCGCGAGGATCTGGAATTGAAGGATTCCCTGCGGGAGCGCCTGAAGGCCGCCGGCGTGAGCGCGGTGGAAGTGGACCGGCCGGGCAACAAGCTGCGCGTCACGATTCACACCTCGCGTCCGGGGATCATCATCGGGCGCAAGGGCGCCGAGATCGAGAAGCTGAAGCAGGATCTGGCGAAGAAGACCAAGCGCGAGGTCTTTATCGACATTCAGGAAGTGCATAAGCCGGAGCTGGACGCGCAGTTGGTGAGCGAGTCGATCGCGCTGCAACTGGAAAAACGCGTGGCGTTTCGCAGAGCCATGCGGAAAGCGGTGGATTCGGCGCTGCGATTCGGATGCAAGGGCATCAAGGTGCGGGTGTCGGGGCGGCTGAACGGCGCGGAAATCGCGCGGACGGAATGGTATCTGCAAGGGCAGCTTCCGCTGCACACGCTGCGCGCCGACATCGATTACGGATTCAGTCAGGCGTACACCACCTATGGCGTCATTGGAGTCAAGTGCTGGGTGTATAAGGGTGAAATTTTGCCGGGCGGGCTGAGACGCGGGTTGCGCAACGAGCCCGAGCCAAGGCGCGCGCCGGCTCGGGAACGGCGCGATCGGGACCGCGACCGGGATCGCGAGCGGGGTCCGCGTCCGCAGACGCACGAACCGGGAGCGGCGCAGTCGGCTCCGGGCGAGATGCCTTCGCGCGGGCCGGCGCCGATTTTGCCTCCCATGGCGCCGCCGCAGCCGAGCTGGAAGCAGGAGAGCAAGCCCGAGAGCGCGGAGCCGCCGGCTTCGAGCGCTCCCTCCCCGGCAGTCGCGCCACCGGCCGAGGACGAAAAGAAATAGGAGCCGAATCCCATGTTGATGCCCAAGAAGGTGAAATATCGCAAGCAGCAGCGCGGCCGCATGACCGGCAAGGCTTGGCGCGGGTCGTCGCTGGCGTTTGGCGAGTTCGGTTTAAAGGCGATGGAATGCGGCTGGATCACGGATCGCCAGATCGAGGCGGCGCGCGTGGCCATGACCCGGTCCATCAAGCGCGGCGGCAAAGTGTGGATTCGTCTGTTCCCCGACAAGCCCATCACCAAAAAGCCGGCGGAAACCCGCATGGGCAAGGGCAAGGGCGCGCCGGATCAATGGGTGTGCGTGATCCGTCCGGGAAAGATTTTGTTTGAGATGGAAGGCGTCGATCTTCCCACCGCCAAGGCGGCGATGCGTCTGGCGGCGGCCAAGCTGGGTCTGCCGACCAAGCTGGTCACGCGCGGGAATGTATATCAATAGGTGTATGGAGCCGACCAAATGAAAGAGAATGCGGACAAAGCGCGGGCTCTGGACGAGACCGAATTGGAGAAAGCGCTGCGGGATGGCCGGGAGCAGATGTTCCGGCTGAGGTTCCAGATGTCAATGGGACAGATGGACGGTCTCAAGAAGACCAGGGCGTTGCGCAAGGAGCGGGCGCGGATGCTGACCGTGCTGCGCGAGCGGGAGCTGAGCAAGCAGGGCGGAAATTGAAAGCCATGACCGATACCAAAACCGAAACAAAAGCGGTGGGCAACAAGAATGAGAAGGTCGGCTCGGTGGTGGCGGCCAAGATGGCCAAGACGATCGTGGTGGAAGTGCTGCGGCGGGTGCCTCATCCGGCCTACAAGCGGATCATCGGAAAGCGCAAGAAATTTTACGCTCACGACGAACAGGGACTGGCCAACGTGGGAGACGTCGTGCGCATCGTGGAGTGCCGTCCGCTGAGCAAGCTGAAGCGCTGGCAGTTGAAGGAAGTGCTGCGCAAGGCGGTGCAGGTGACCACGGACTTGAGCTCGATCGGCATCCAGACGGGGCCGGAGAAGCGGGTTACCAGGAAAAAGAAGGCCAAGAAGTAGGGCCGGTTTCAAGGGCTGAGTTTAGGGAGACACGAACATGATCGGGATGCGGACCATTCTCGAGGTAGCCGACAACAGCGGCGCGCGCAGGCTCTCCTGCATCCTGCCGCGCGGCGGCGACATCGGGTTGCGCGCAGGCTTGGGCGACATCGTTACGGCCGCGGTGAAGGAAGCCGCGCCCGACTCCGCCATCAAGAAGGGGAAGGTGGTGCGCTGCGTGATTGTGCGGATGCGCAAGGAGACGCGGCGGCGGGACGGCACCTACATCCGCTTCGATTCCAACGCGGCCGTGCTCATCAGCGACATCGGGGAGCCGATCGGGACGCGCGTGTTCGGGCCGGTGGCCCGGGAATTACGGGACAAGAAATTCATGAAGATCGTTTCGCTCGCGCCGGAGGTGATCTAGACCATGGCGGTAGCCAAAAAAATTCCGCGGCGGCACCAGAACAAACCGCGAGTCTTTCACAAGGTGAAGATCAAGAAGGACGACACCGTTAAAGTAATCTGCGGGCGCGACAAGGGCAAGACCGGACGGGTGCTGTACGTCGACCGGGAGCGGGGCAAGTTGTTGGTGGAGGGCGTGAGCATGGTGAAGCGGCACACGCGCCCCAATCCGCAGCGCCAGATCAAGGGAGGCATCGCGGAGCGCGAGAGCCAAATCGCGATCTCGAACGTGATGATCGTCACTTCGGGCGGGGTGGCCACGCGGGTGGGTTATCGCCTGGAGGGAACGGGCGCGACCACGCGGCGGGTGCGCATCGCGCGCAAGGGCGGCGAGCTTCTGGACAGGAAGGGATAAGTCATGGGCGCCAGGTTGAAGGAGCACTATAACAAGAACGTGGTCGCGGCTCTGACCAAGGAATTCTCATATACCAACCGGATGGCGGTGCCGAAGATCGAGAAGATTTCGCTCAACATCGGGCTGGGCGAGGCTACGCAGAACCAAAAACTGATGGACCCAGCGGTGAACGAGCTGGCCATGATCGCGGGACAAAGGCCGGTGGTGACCAAGGCGCGCAAGTCGATTGCGGCTTTTAAGCTGCGCGAAGGCATGGCCATCGGCTGCATGGTGACACTGCGGGGAGAACGGATGTACGAGTTCTTCGACCGCCTGGTGAACGTGGCGCTGCCGCGCGTGCGCGATTTCCGGGGCGTCTCCAGCAAGAGCTTCGACGGCCGCGGCAACTACACGCTGTCAGTCAAGGACCAATTGATCTTCCCTGAGATCGACTACAACAAGGTGGAGAAGGTCAAGGGAATGAACGTGTGCATTACCACCACTGCCAAGACCGACGCCGAGGGTCTGGCTCTGCTGAAGCAACTCGGCATGCCGTTCCGGCCGTAGGGCCGGACGGAGGAGAAAGAAATGGCCACAACCGCCAAGATCGCCAGAGACGAACGGCTCGCCATCGCCAAGGCCGCCAAAACGCCCAAGCTGCGCTGCCGGCACCGCAACCGTTGCTTCCGCTGCGGGCGTCCGCGCGGATTTCTGAGGAAGTTTCAGTTGTGCCGCATCTGCTTCCGCAAGCTGGCGCTGGCGGGCGAGGTGCCCGGCGTCATCAAGGCTTCCTGGTAAGGCGGGAGGAGGAAGAAAGAAGGAATGACAACATCCGATCCCATCGCCGACATGCTGACCCGGATTCGAAACGGGTTGGCCGCGCGCCATCCCAAGGTGGACGTGCCGGCTTCGCGCCTGAAAACCGATATCGCGAAGATCCTCAAAGACGAAGGCTACATCGCCAACTACAAGCTGACCGAGGACGGCACCCGCAAATCCATCCGTATTTATCTCAAGTATTCGCCGGGCAACATGCCGGTGATTTCGCGGATTGAGCGCGTGTCGCGTCCGGGGTGCCGGGTGTATGTCGGATCGAAGGGCGTCTCGCGTGTGCTGGGCGGCCTGGGGATCAACATTCTGACCACTCCTCGCGGAGTGATGACGGGAAGCTCGGCGCGCAAGGAAAACGTGGGTGGAGAGGTTTTGTGTCAGGTTTGGTAATGGAGTCTGCCTATGTCTAGAGTTGGAAACAAGCCAATTCCGCTGCCCAAGGGCGTAAAGCTCACCATCGGCAGCGAGCTGTTGGTGGAAGGCCCCAAGGGAAAGCAAACGGTTCCGATCCCGCCGGGCATCACGCTGCGGCAGCAGGACGGCACGCTGGAGATCCAGCGCGACGGAAACGATAAAGCGGCCTTGCACGGATTGACCCGGGCGCTGGCGGCGAACGCCGTGCAAGGGCTCTCGACCGGGTTTACGCGCGAGCTCCAGTTGTTTGGGGTCGGTTATAAGTGCGAGGTGAAGGGACGGATCGCAACGTTTACCCTGGGTTATTCCCACCCAATCGAGTTCTACCTTCCCGACGGCGTCGACATGAAGGTGGATAAGCCGGCCAACAACCTCACCCCGTTGATTCTGACAGGGGCCGACCGGCAACTGCTGGGACAGGTTGCGGCCAACATGCGCGCCTTGCGTCCGCCCGATCCGTACAAGAACAAGGGCATCCGTTACGCCAAGGAATTATTGCGCAAGAAAGCCGGCAAGACCGGGGCGTCGGGCGCCAAGTGAGGGGGAGGCAAGTAAGACATGGGGCGTGATTCGAAAAACGTGATTCGTCTGCGGGTGCACAAACGCATCCGTCATCGCGTTAAGGGCACGGCGGAGCGGCCGCGGCTGGCGGTATTCCGCAGTGTCAAGCATATCTACGCTCAGGTGATCGACGACCTGAAAGGCCATACCCTGGCCGCGGCTTCCTCGGCGGAGGAAAACGGCAAAAACGGCGGGAACGTGGCGGGGGCCAAGGAAATCGGGAAGCTGGTTGCGGACCGCGCCAAGGACAAGGGCATCAAGGCGGTGGTGTTTGACCGTGGGGGATATCACTATCACGGGCGAGTGAAGGCGCTGGCCGAGGCGGCTCGCCAGGCGGGATTGGAATTCTAAACCGGGCAGAGGCAGAAGGGTTATTCATGTCGACAGGAAAAAGAATCGAGGCCGGGGGCTTGAACCTGAAAGAGCAGGTGGTATCGATCAACCGCGTCACCAAGGTGGTGAAGGGCGGAAAGAACCTCAGCTTTTCGGCGCTGGTGGTGGTGGGCGACCCGGGAGCCAAGGTTGTCGGCTTCGGCACGGGCAAGGCCAAGGAAGTTCCCGCGGCGATCAAGAAGGGCATCGAAGCGGCCAAGAAGAATCTGCGCAAGGTGAACGTACTGGCCACGACGATCCAGCATGTGGTGCTGGGGGAGTTCGGAAGCGGCCGTGTGTTGTTGAAGCCTGCTCCGGAGGGAACCGGCGTGATCGCCGGAGGTCCGGTGCGCGCGGTGATCCAGGCGGTGGGAATTACCAACGTGCTGACCAAGTCGCTCGGTTCGCACAACCCTCACAATGTGGTGAAGGCGACCATCGATGCGCTCGAGCAACTGCGCGACAAAGGCGAAGTGGCCCTGCTGCGCGGTCTGGCAGTGGAGAAGGTGGGTTAAGAACATGCCGGCGACAATTAAGATCAAACTGATTCGAAGCATCATTTGCACCCCCATGAAGCACAAGGTGATCGTGCGCGCGCTGGGGCTCAAGAAAATGAATCGGATCGTGGAACGTCCCGATACTCCGGCCTTCCGGGGTATGGTGAAGAAGATTCCGCATTTGTTAGCGATCGTTGATTAAGGTAAGGGAAACGCGATGAACCTCAGCCAATTAAGACCGCCCGCGGGGCAGAAACACAAGAAGCAGCGCGTGGGCCAAGGCATGGGCACCGGGCGCGGAAAGTATTCCGGGCGCGGAGCCAAGGGCGCGAAGTCGGTCTCGGGGTACTCGCGAATGCGCGGATTTGAAGGCGGCCAGATGCCGCTGCACCGGCGCTTGCCCAAGCGCGGGTTCACCAATATTTTCCGCAAGGAATACACGATCGTGAACGTCAGCCAGTTGGAGGCGCTCGAGGGCGACAGCTTCGGTCCGGAGAAGTTGCTGGAGCTGGGCGTCATCCATAAACTGAAGGACGGCCTTAAGGTACTGGGCGCGGGGGAATTGAAGCGCAAGATCTCGGTGCAGGCGCACGTTTTTTCGAAGTCGGCAAGCGAGAAGATTCAAGCCGCCGGCGGCGCGGTTGAGGTGCTCGGAGGCTCCAAGAACTGAAGGGCAAGGCCTGAGGGGGAGTTATGAAGTTCCTAGAAGCGGTAGCGAACATCTTCAAAGTGGCGGATCTGCGCAAGCGGCTCATGTTCTGTCTGGCGCTGCTGGCGGTGTATCGTTTGGGAGGGCACATTCCGACTCCGGGCATCGCCGCCGACCGCTTTGCGAGTTTCGTGGACCAGAATCAGGGCGGCTTTTTGGGCTACCTGAATCTGTTCAGCGGCGGCAGCTTCCGCCAGCTCACCATCTTCGCGCTGGGCATCATGCCCTACATCACGGCCTCGATTATCCTTCAGTTGCTGACCGTGGTGGTGCCGACGCTTGAAAAACTCCAGAAGGAAGGCGAGATCGGCCGCCGCAAAATCACGCAATGGACCCGTTATCTGACCGTGGGTCTGGCGATGATGCAGAGCTTCGGAATCGCGGTTGGTTTGCAGAGCAGCTCGCAGGGATTCGTCACCAATCCGGGATTCGGGTTTATCGTGATGGCCATGGTGAGTCTCACGACCGGCACGGCGTTCATCATGTGGCTGGGCGAGCAGATCACGGAGCGCGGCATCGGCAACGGCATGTCCCTGATCATCTTCACGGGCATCGTGGTGGGGCTGCCCCGGGCCATTCGAGAAATCGTCACCAAGGTCCAGAACGGGGACTGGAATGCGTTTCACTTGATCATCATTCTGGCGATGATGGTGTGCGTGGTCGGTTTCATCGTGCTGGTGGAGCGCGGCGAGCGGCGCATCCCGGTGCAGTACGCCAAGCGCGTGATCGGGCGGCGCATGATGGGCGGACAATCCACGCACCTGCCTCTCAAGGTCAACGCCGGGGGCGTGATTCCGGTGATCTTCGCCAGCTCCCTGCTGGCGTTTCCGCAGACGCTGATGCAGGTGGATTTCGTGAAGAACTCCCCGGCGCTGTCGGGGATGCTGGACGCGATCCGGGGCGCGCAGCCGCTGTACTATCTGCTGTACACGGTTCTGATCATCTTCTTCTGTTTCTTCTACGTTTCCATTATTTTCAATCCCAATGAAGCGGCCGACAACATGCGCAAGTACGGCGGATTCATTCCGGGCATCCGGCCCGGGCGCAACACGGCCGAGTACATGGATAAGATCCTGACCAAGATTACGGTGGTGGGCGGCCTGTATCTGTCGGTCCTGTCGCTGCTGCCGCAGATCATGATCCAGGGCATCAATCTTCAGCATTTGCCCCTGGTCGGCAACTGGATCGACGCACATTTCTGGCGCTGGATTTTGAACGGCCTGGGGGTGACATTTTTCTTCGGCGGCACCTCGCTGCTGATCGTGGTCGGCGTGGCGATGGACACGGTGAATCAGATCGAAGCGCAGTTGATTATGCGCCACTACGAAGGGTTCACGCCGCGGGCGGGGCGGATTCGGGGGCGGCGCAGCAGTATCTGATTTTGACGATCTCGCGCTGGACACGTCATCGCAGGATACGCCAAAGCAGATCATGCACAGGCTCTGCCTCATTTTGTTCGGGCCTCCCGGTTCCGGAAAGGGCACGCAGGCAAAGTTGCTGCGTCAATCCCTGGGGATCGCGCATATCTCGACCGGCGATATGTTAAGAGAACGGGTAGCGGCGGGAGACGCGCTGGGGATGGAAGCGGCCCGGGTCATGCAAACCGGCGGGCTGGTGCCGGACGATGTGGTCAACCGCATGGTGGAGGATCGGATCGAGGAGCCGGATTGCGAGAAGGGTTTTATTCTGGATGGATTTCCGCGCACGGTGGACCAAGCGCGGTTACTTTCGGCGCTGTTGGCCGCCAAGGGGATCAGCCCTTTGGTGGTGCATCTCAAAGTCGATTATAATGTTATTATTGCCAGACTTTCCGGCCGCCGCCAGTGTCCCACGTGCGGCGCGTTGTACAGCGTGACTTCCAATGCCCCGACGGTTTCGGAGGTGTGCGACTACGACGGATCGAAGCTGGTGGTGAGGGACGACGATCGTCCGGAAGTGGTGGGGGAACGGTTGCGCTCCTATGAGCGGCAAACCGAGCCGGTGCTGGAGTTCTTGAAGGGCGCGGGCTATGCGTTTTTCGAGGTGGAGGGGGCGGACGCATCTCCACAGGCGATCGCGCGGCGAATTGGGGATTTGATTCAAGCAGAACGCGGCGGACGGAAATGATCGTGCGTAAGAATATGGCGGAACTCGAGAAGATGCGCGCGGCCGGTCTGCTGGTGTGGAAGATTCTGGACACGCTCAAGAACATGGTGAGCCAGGGAGTGACGACTTACGAATTGGAAGTGACGGCCGAAAAGATGATGTCGGACGCGGGCGCGCGACCGGCGTTCAAAGGCTACTCGACGGCCGCCGCGGGAACCAAGTTCCCGTTCGTGTTATGCACTTCGGTGAATGAGGAGATTGTGCATGGGATGCCGTCGCAGCGCCGGGTGCTTAAGGACGGCGACATCGTCTCCATCGACACGGGCGTGCAATTGGGCGGATATTACGGCGATTCGGCGGTCACCGTGGGCGTCGGAGAGATCTCCGGAGAAACGCGGCGGCTGCTGGATGTGACCCGGGAATCGCTGGAGCTGGCGATCGAAAAAGCGCGGCCGGGCAACCGGCTGTTCGATATTTGCGGCACGGTGGAGCGGCATGTGACCTCCAACGGGTTTACCGTAGTGCGAGAGTTCGTCGGGCACGGCATCGGAACGCAGATGCACGAGGAGCCGCAGATTCCCAACTATGTGGACCGGCGCGGCGAGAATCCCCGTTTGAAAGAGGGAATGGTTCTGGCCATCGAACCGATGGTGAACGCGGGCAAGCCGGGCAGCCGGGTGAAAGCCGATAAATGGACCGCGGTGACCGAGGACGGAAAGAACTCGGCGCATTTCGAGCACACCGTGGCGGTGACGGCTAACGGTCCGTGGGTGCTGACCAGGCCCTAGATGCAGTCACTGGAGAAATGACCGGAGTCAATGGAGAAATTATGAAGGTAAGAGCGTCGGTCAAGAAAATGTGCGACAAGTGCAAGCTGGTTCATCGCTACGGCGTGGTGCGCGTGATCTGCGTGAACCCGAAGCATAAGCAGAGGCAGGGTTAAAAGGAGACACGTATGGCTCGTCTGGCAGGCATGGATTTACCGGCGAAGAAGAGGACCGAAATCGGTCTCACCTACATTTATGGAATCGGGCGTACTCGCAGCAAGAGCCTGTGCCATCGCGCGGGAGTGAATCCCGACAAGAAGGTCGCCGATCTGACCGAGGACGAAGTGAACCGCATCCGCCAGATCTTGGAAGCGGAGGGGTCGGTGGAAGGCGATCTGCGCAAAGAACTCTCGATGAACATCAAGCGCTTGATCGAGATGGGCTCCTACCGGGGCTTGCGCCACCGGCGCGGGCTGCCCGTGCGGGGGCAGCGCACGCACACCAATGCGCGCACGCGGAAAGGTCCGCGGCGCGGCACCGTGGCCAATAAGAAGAAGGCGTCGGCAAAGACGTAAGGACGGGATTCTCACATGGCAAAAGCACCGGCCAAGGCCGGAAAAAAGAAGACCTTCAAGAAGAAGGAAAAGAAGCTGGTGCCCACCGGACTGGTGCATATCCAGGCTTCCTTCAACAACACCATCATCACCATTACGGATACGGTCGGGAACGTGCTGTCGTGGTCCAGTTCCGGGTCGCTGGGGTTCCGCGGGTCGCGCAAGGGCACGCCCTTCGCCGCGCAGCAGGCATCGCTGACGGCCGCCAACAAGGCCAAGGAATCGGGATTGCGAAGCGTGGAGGTGAACGTCAGCGGTCCGGGGGCCGGCCGCGAGTCGGCCGTGCGCGCGCTGGCGACGGCGGGGCTGGAAGTACGGAACATCAAGGACAAGACTCCCATCCCGCACAACGGTTGCAGGCCGCCCAAAAAGCGGCGCGTTTAGCGAAACCGCTCCCTCTGGTCGCGGCTCGGAATCGGCTTACAGAGCCGTGACCGGAGGGAGCGGTTACGAAGCAGGAAGAAAGACGCGGAAGCGCCCGTAAACTGCACCTACTTTGTTTGAGTAGCAATAAGGAGGTTCGATTTGGCTCGATATATCGGCCCGGTGTGCCGGCAATGCCGGCGCGAGGGCATGAAGTTATTTCTCAAGGGTGAGCGCTGCCACACCGAAAAGTGCGCGATCGAGAAGCGCAACTTTGCTCCGGGGCAGCACGGCAAGGATCGCAAGCCCAAGATCGTGGGCTACGGCTTGCAGCTTCGCGAAAAGCAGAAGGCGCGGCGCTATTACCAGCTCCTCGAAGGCCAGTTCCGCAATTTGTTTGAGAAAGCCAGCGCCATGAAGGGCATCACCGGCGACAATTTGCTCAACATGCTGGAGCGGCGGCTGGACAACGTGATTTACCGCATGGGCTTCGGAACCTCGCGGGCGCAGTCCCGCCAACTGGTGCGGCACGGGCACATCAACGTAAACGGGCGGCGCGTCAACATTCCGTCTTTTTCGGTTGAGCCGGACGACGTCATTGAAGTCCGCGAGAAAAGCCACCAGAATCCCATGATTCTGCATGCGCGCGACGCCACGGCGCATGCCCCCAGCCCCAACTGGCTGGAAGTGGATCGCGAGAACCTGAAGGCGCGCGTGCTGGGTCAACCCAAGCGCTCGGACCTGGTGCAGATCCAGTTGAATGAGCAATTGATCGTCGAATTGTATTCGAAGTAAAGGGGGCACGAAATCATGTTCAAAGGATTCCAGAAACCCAAGCGGTTGGTTGCCAATACCGAAACGCTGAATGACCGGTACGGGATGTTCACCGCGCAGCCTTTTGAGAGGGGGTTCGGGTCGACGATCGGCACCGGGCTGCGGCGGGTGCTGCTGAGCTCCATTGAAGGCGCCGCCATTACGGCGGTGCGCATCGAGGGTGTGGCGCACGAGTTCAGCCCGATCCCGGGCGTGGTCGAGGACGCCACCGACATCATCCTCAATCTGAAGCAGGTCCCGTTCAAGATGATGGGCGAGGGCGTGCGCACGGTGCGCCTCCGCGCCGATGCTCCGGGCGAGATCATGAGCGGCCAGATCGAAACCGACGCCGATATCGAAGTGCTGGACCGCAACATGCACATCGCCACGGTGGGCGAAAGCGGCAAGCTGTCGATCGAGATGCGCCTCAAATCGGGGCGCGGCTACGTCGCCGCGGACCGCAACAACGACGAGGACCTGCCGCTGGGCTACATCCCCATCGACTCGGTGCATTCGCCGGTGCGCAAGGTGAATTTTTCGGTCGAGGCGGCGCGCCTGGGCCAGATGACGGACTACGATAAGCTCACCATCGAAGTGTGGACCAACGGGGCGATCTCGCCAGCCGACGCCATCGGCCAGGCGTCCAAGCTGCTGAAGGACCACATGACCATCTTCATCAACTTCGAGGAGCTGCCGGAGACCGCCGAAGAGCCGGCCGAGCGCGCGCTGAGCCAGATGAACGAAGTGCTCAACCGCAGTGTGGAGGAGTTGGAGCTGAGCGTCCGTTCCTATAACTGCCTCAAGAACGCCAATATCCAGACCATCGGAGACCTGGTGCAGAAGACCGAGGCGGAGATGCTGCGCACCAAGAATTTCGGGCGCAAATCGCTGAACGAGATCAAGGAGATTCTGGGCGGTCTGGGCTTGTCCTTCGGGATGAAGTTCGACGCGCAGGGCCGGCTGGTCTCGCCCAGCGGAACTCCCGCCGTGCTCGGCGCGGAGATCCCGGTGGACATTCTGGAAGAAGATGAAGACGAAGACATCGACGAAGAGGGAGAAGAGGCGCCGCTGGCGGAGTAGCCGCGGCCCCTCTTACGCAACATGAAACACAACATATCCGGCTACAAGCTGAAGCGCAACATAGCCTCGCGCAAGGCTTTGTTCAAAGGGCTGGTGACCAGCATCATCGAGCATGAGCGCATAGTCACCACGGTTCCCAAGGCCAAGGCCGTAAGACCGCTGGTGGACAAGATGATCACGCTGGCCAAGCGCGACACGCTGCATACCCGCCGTCAGGCCGCGGCGTTCCTGGAAACTCCCGACGCGGTCAAGAAGCTGTTCGACAAGCTGGGTACACGCTTCGGGCAGCGCAATGGCGGCTACACCCGCGTGGTGCGCCTCGGCTGGCGCAAAGGCGATGGAGCCGAGCAGGCCATGGTGGAGCTGGTGGGCAGCGAGCTGGTCAAGCGCGCGGCCGATCGCGCCAAGCGCCGCGAGGAACGCATGAAGGCGATTCAGCAGGGTAAGGAAGAGGGCGAAGCGCCGGAGGAGTAGGTCATGACCACGGATGAGCGCCTCGACAGACTCACCGGGATTGTAGAGGCCCTCGGGCGTGAGCGTAGTCGCGCACGACAACCAGATCGAGGCGCTGGTAAAAGTGGCGGAAAAACAACAGCAAGAGATGAAGGATTTCGTGCGCGAATGGCAGGCATACCTCAGAACTTTGTCGAAGCAGTGACTCCGTTTCCGGTTTGAGCTCCACGGCTCAAAAAGGCTCACGATTTTAGCTCGGGGCTGACGACATGCACGATTTCACCTCGCCGCACTTTCGCGGCGGCGGCGTTCAACTGCTCGAAGATCGGCACAAAGCCCTCCAAGCGATTGTTGGGAACGCGGGCCAGGATGAAACCGAGCTTGAATTTGCCGAGGTCGTTTTGTGTTTCCAGCCTGCGGTCAACCGTAACGAATACATCAAACCGATCCTGAGCAAAGCTGACGAGCGGGCCGTCTTTGCTGGCGCGCCATTCGGTCTCGGTTACGCTCTGTACGGCGTGGCCCGGAAAGGCTCTTTTCAGGCGGGCGGGAATACATTCGTCTAGGAGGATACGCACTCGACCAGCTGTTCCTTGGCGAGTTGAAGGAACTGGATAACCTGATCGCGGGTGACTGAAGGGTAGTCCTCAAAGAATGTATCGATAGTTGAGCCGCCTTCGATGTAGTCGAGAAGATTTTGCACGGGCACGCGGGTTCCCTTAAAGCACGGGGTTCCGCTGACCCTTTCCGGGTCAACCCAGATGACCTCGCTCAGCTTGCCCTTCTGTTCCGCCGTCATATCTCCAACCTTACGCTATAGCCCTGCCGTGCGCAAATGGGCCAAGCGCCCGAAGAGCAAACATTCACTTATTGGCCCACAGCAGGTTGGCGGTGCAGAATCGGCTGTCAGGCTTATGCTGAACCCCACGTAAAGTTACTTCGGCCTTGTCGGCCAGGATGCGCTCCATTAGGTCGCCGCGATAATCCGAGTTCGACGCCAGCGCGATCTCCCGGCGCGATGGCTGGTCGTAAACAATCGTCCCCACCCCAAAGCCTTCGCAACCGGAAGTAGGCGCGAGTTCAGCCCAACCAGCGTCAGACTTTTCGAGTCGCGCCGAAGTAATGTCCTCCGAAGCAGTGGAATATTGGCCGGTGCGGATGCTCGGTTTATACGACTGCGAAGGCCCAGGAGGATTACATTCGGGTCCAAGCGTCCAGCCATGCACGAACGGGAACGTTGACCCGGCGGCCGAGCCGCGGAAACCTTCCCAGTTGAAGTCCGTGGGCTCGTAGAGATCGGTTACCCAGTGCCCGGAGCAACCGAATCCGGCTCGGTTGTCCCAAGGATTCTCATCGTAGCTGCCCAGCGCTAGCTGCGCCCGTCCACTATGAAGCACGTCGACCACGTGTCTCGGGCCTAGATCGTCGTATAGCGAACCCTCAAAGGGCACCGGAAGGCCCTGGCTGTCGATGAGCAGCACAGCCAGCCTCCAAGGAGGAAGCAAACGGCCGCAGCAGTAAGGAGTTCTACCGAGCACCACGTAATCCTGCGTTCTGTTGCCGTCGAGGTCTGCCCGATACACGTTGTCAAAAGCGACCAATCCGAAGTGAACCGACCATCCCTTGCCAGATTTTGCAGCTCCCGACAGAACCACTTCGGGCGGACCGTAGGTAGGGTCAACCGTCTGCGCGACGAATCCATCAAAGCGGACCTCTTCGCCCTCCTTCAGTAAGCCCGAACGAACCTTTGTCAAAGGGAACGCCGGCAGACTCGTCAGGTCGATTCCCGTGGACGTATCGTTCCAACCGGCCCACGCGGCGGCCGCAATCAAGACCGTCGAAATGGCGAAAGCGGCGAGCTTCATCCCCACGCGTCCAGTCTATCGCCTCCGAGCATAGGCTACAATTCAATCCTGACCCCTCCGCACGCAACCACCGAAACCCACACCTTCGTCCGCGGCATGGGACTCTACGACGCCACCATGATCGTCATGGGCGCCATGATCGGCTCCGGGATCTTCATCGTCTCCGCGGACATGGCGAGGCTGCTCAACAGCCCGGGATGGCTGCTGGCCGCCTGGGTTCTCACCGGAGTCCTGACCATTGCGGCCGCGCTGTGCTACGGGGAGCTGGCCGCGATGTTCCCGCACGCCGGCGGAGTCTACGTGTTCCTGCGCGAAGCCTACTCGCCGCTGTGGGGCTTCCTGTACGGCTGGACCCTGTTCACGGTGATCCAGACCGGGACCATCGCCGCCGTCGCGGTGGCGTTCGCCCGCTTCCTCTCGCTGCTCGCGCCGCCGGTGGCCGAAAACCGTTACCTGATCGCTCCCGTACACATTTCCCAGGGCTACGCCCTTTCTCTCTCCACGGCGCAGCTTACGGCGATCGCGGTGATCGTGCTGCTGAGCTGGTCCAACTCGCGCGGACTGCACTACGGCAAGATCGTGCAAAATATTTTCACGTCGGCGAAGGTCGCGGCGCTCGCCGCTCTGGTATTGGCCGGACTGCTGCTCGGTTGGAACGCGCGGGCCGTGGCGGCGAACTTCACCCATCCCTTCGCGCTCGGAAGCTTCGATCCCGCCCTGGGCGTGGCCGCCGCCAGTGTTTTCGGACTGATGGTCGCGTTGTGCGTGTCGCAATCCGGATCGTTGTTCGCGGCCACGGCCTGGAGCGATGTCACCTTCATCGCGGCCGAGGTTCGCAATCCCCACCGCAACCTGCCGCGCGCCATGGCCATCGGCTGCGGCGCCGTCATCGGGCTGTATGTGCTGGCGAACGTCGCGTACCTGGCGGTGTTGCCGCTGCCTGAGATCCAACACGCAGCCTCGGACCGGGTTGCCACGGCGGCTCTGGAAGCGATCTTTCCCGGCTACGGGCCGGTGCTGATGGCCGTAGCGATCATGATCTCGACGTTCGGCTGCAACAACGGCCTGATCCTGGCGGGAGCGCGCGCCTATTATGCGATGGCCAAGGACGGATTGTTCTTCGCTCGCGCGGGGGAGCTGAACCGCGCCAGGGTTCCGGGATGGTCGCTGGCCGTGCAGGGCGTCTGGGCCTCGGTGCTGGTGCTGCCTCGAACCTTCAATCCCGCGACGGGCCAATACGGGAACCTGTACAGCAATCTGCTCGATTACGTGGTCTCCGCGGCGCTGCTGTTTTATATTTTGACCATTGCCGCGGTGTTCCGCCTGCGCATCAAACAACCGGGAAGAGAGCGGCCGTACCGGGTCATCGGCTATCCGCTTCTACCGGCGGCGTACATCCTGGTAGCGAGCGTGATTCTGGCCGTGCTCTTCGCTTACCGCCCGGCCACGACCTGGCCGGGGCTGGTGATCGTAGTGGCGGGAGCCGCGGTGTACGCGGCGATCGGACGCAAGGCGATCGGCCGCAAGGGCTCGGCTGTATCCACGCGGTAAATGGTTCCGCTGCCGTACTGGAAAACTCGCGTGAATCCGGGATTCGAGCGAACCGCCGCTTCGATCTCCGCCATGTCCTCCGCGCTTGTATCGCGGCTTCCATCCGCGGTCGTGTAATAGACGTAGCCGGCGCCGTGTTCAACCGCGTAGGGCGCGAGGCTGCGGTACATCTCCACGGCGCGGGCATGATCGCTCGCGTACCAGATATATGGCGGCAGGGGCCGGCTGATGGAGCGCCGCCCGGTGTACAGATACAACACCGGGTCGTTGTAGGCGAGCAGTGCCGCGTCCTGGGGCAGATTTACGCGAATCCACGCATAGGCGCCGCGATAATCGATGTTGCGCATCCGGTACTCATTGGCGGTCTCTCCCAGGAACACTCCGCCGACGTAAGCCTGAAGTCCCACCGCTCCGGCGAACATAACGGCCGCGAGGGAGAGCATCACTCCGGCGGCTACTCTCTGCGAAGCCTCGCGATGCTTCAGCCCCTTGCGAGCCATGCTCGTGAAGTGTTCCATCTCCGTGATGAGGCCGGCGAATGCCAGCGGCGCCAGCGGCAGCACGAACCTTTCGTTGGGCGGGAAATGCCAGATCACCAGCATGAAGGAGGCGCCGGCGGCGAAGATCGAGTAGTGTACCGCGCGTCCACTTCTTCCGAAGTCGCGCAAAACGGAGTGCGGCGCGATCGCTTCTTCAGCGGCCCCGCTAGTGCGCGCCGCACCCCTTGCGCCCCTGACCAGGCGCACGATTCCCGAGATCATCGCCACGCCGATCAGCTCCGCCAGAATCTTCATGAACAGGGAAGAGGTGACGTTGGGAAGAATAAGGTAGCCGAGACTCGACACCAAGCCGTCCAGATTTTTCCACAAGACCAGATGCAGATTATGGATGGTGACGTTGATGACCTCGTAGCGGAAGTAGTCGGTGTAATAGATCAAGGCCACGTCGTCGGTGTGAAGCTGATGCAGGCGCGCCCACAACGTCCATGCGGCGACAAAGGGGAACATGCTCGCGGCGAAGATAAATGCCTTGCGGCGTTGCCCGCGCATCCAGAGATACACAAAGCCGGATGCCAGCAGAACGATGCCGGCGGATCGCATCAGGTACGCGGCCCCTCCCAGCAGGCCGGCCGCGGCCGCCCAACCCACGCTCGTCTCAGTTTTCGTGGCCTTCTCAACCAGCAGGAGCACGCCCGCAAGCAACGCGGTGAACCAGAGCTCGGAGAGCAGCCGGCTGCTGAACAGAATCACATAGGGATTCAGCGCCAGCAGAATCAGCAGCAGCCACGCGCGCCATCCGTCGATTCCCATGCGCGGATAGAGCGCGGCCAGCAGCGCCAGCATCAAGGGCAGAGCCAGCCAGGAGATCCAACCCGCGATGGGCAGGTTCGCGGGAAAGTTCGGATTCACGCGCCATGCGATCGAAAGCAGCAGCGGATAGAGCGGCGGGTATTTGGTTTGAAATGGGCGCCCGGGGAGACTCTCGATGCGATAATCGCCGGCGGCCAGCGATTTCGCGCAAACATAGTACACGCTGTCGTCGTGAATATCGCCGAACTGCGGCATGTCGGAGTTGCGCCACAGAAACGCCGCGGAAGGAATCAGCAACAGGATCAAGGCCAGAATATGCGTGGGCTTGAACCCGGAGGTCACCCTGATAGTGTAACGCGAGAGCGCCGGCCGGCATTTGTTACAGACCGGCAGGCGTCTGCGTAGGGCGCTAAGGTAGAGAAATGCACCCGGAATACAATCTCACGCCAAGACGACCGTACTTGCACTGTGCAGCGGCGGCATTGATCCTACCAGTCGTCGCACCAGCCGTATTCGGATAGTGGCTGAATTACCCGACTACCGGGGTGCCGCGCACGCCCGACGGCAAGCCAAACCTCTCCGCGCCCGCGCCTGTACCGCCGACGGGAAGCCGGATTTCTCTGGAATGTGGGGATGGGAAACCCGCGTGCCTTGCGGCGCGCGCTGCACCGACGCGGCGGGCGCAGTTAGTGCGTGCGATCGGTTGCACTCTGAACCCCGCACCGGCACCGCTATCTCTTATGGACGGATGACGGCCCCAGCGCCACTTCCCCGCCATGATTCGATGAAGGGGGTGCCAACAATGATATAGTGTGTTGGCTCGGGATGCCTTCGCGGACCATTTTTCCACAGATCTGCATCGCACTTGGCTTCGAGGATGTGGAAGCCCTGCTCAGCCATGCCCGCGCCGAATACGAGGCGGGGGAGCGCTTCCTCGAATTCCGCCTGGACTATCTGCCGATTCCCGAGCGCGGCATCGCGGCGATTCGCAAGTTCCTGGCGCGCCATCCGGATTGCGTGCTGCTGGCCACCTGCCGCCGCCGCCAGAATCACGGACGGTTTCACGGCAGCATCGACGAGCAGATCCGGATACTGGAGGCTGCGCGCGACGCCGGCGCCCGCGCCGTGGACGTGGAAATCGAGAGCGCCGAGAACTGCTCCGAACAACTGGCGCGATTGCGCTCCGGCTGTCTGCTCCTCATCTCCTATCACAACTATGGGGGCACGCCCCCGCGTCTTGACTCGGTTCTGCGCCGGATGACGCGCATTCCAGCGGACGGATACAAAGTGGTGACCACCGCGCGCAAGCCTTCCGACAGTCACCGCGTGCTGGCCCTGGCCCGCGGCAATCCCAAGACGCCGATTGTGGTGCTGGCGATGGGCGAGATTGGATTTGCCACGCGGGTGTTGTCGCCGGCTTTCGGCGGCATGTACACCTACGCCGCGCCGAACGCGGCCGGCGGAACGGCGTCGGGCCAGGTGTGCGCGCGCCAGCTTCGCAACATTTACCGCATCGGCAAGTTCTCGCGCGACGCGCGGATCTACGGGGTGATCGCCGATCCCGTGCGCCACTCCATCTCGCCGGTGGTGCACAATCGCGCGTTTCAGGCGCGCCGTGCCGACGCGGTGTATCTCCCCTTTCTGGTGCAACCGGGCCGGCTGAAGGATTTTATGCTGCTGGCCGGCCGGTTGCCGCTGGCAGGCTTCAGCGTCACGATTCCGCACAAGCAGAAGATCCTGAGATACCTCGACCAGGTGGATCCGGCGGCGCGGCGCATCGGAGCCGTGAACACGGTTTGGCGCAAAGCCGGGAAATGGCGCGGAGCCAACACCGACGCGGCCGGCGTGACGGCTCCTCTGGAACGCCATGTGCGCATCGGGAAAAGTTCGGTGCTGGTGGTGGGCAATGGCGGCGCGGCGCGCGGGGCCGCGTTTACTCTGGCGGCCGCCGGAGCCAAGCTGGCGATCACCGGGCGGAACCTGGACCGCGTGCGCGCGCTGGCGTCGGTGTGCGGGGCCGAGGCGCTGCCGCGCGATCAAGCCGAGGCGCGCATGTTCGACGTGCTGATTCACGCCACCCCCATCGGGATGACGCCGCACCCCCAAGAGTGCTTCTTCCGCGATCGCATTCCCGCCAAGCTGGTGTTCGATATGGTGTACACTCCACTTGAAACCTCGCTCTTGCGCCGCGCCAAGGCGCAAGGCGCCGCCATCATTCCCGGCCTGGAAATGTTTCTCGAACAAGCCGCGCGGCAATTTGAAATCTGGACCGGTGAAAGCGCACCCCGCGCGGTGATGGAGAAAGCCGCGCTCGAGACTCTTGCCGTTCGTAAGGCGTGAGACCGCTGGGCCTATGAGATTTTGCCGGCCATCAATCCGCGACAGAGGGAGTTTGGTTTGCGGCCGCGTTTCTAGGGATTCAGAGTGGAGCCGGCGTCTTGCGCTATGTTTATAAGTGGAGGGTCGAATATGGTTGCGCCGAACGATGTTCTTCCGCCGATGCTGGACGAGATCAGATCCCGGCTCGCTCCGTTCTGCCAGCGTCACGGCGTCGCCCGGCTCGAAGTGTTCGGCTCCCTGGCGCGCGGCGAGCCGCATCCGGGCAGCGATATTGACCTGCTGGTCACCTTTCGGCCCGGCGTCCATCTCGGATGGGACTTCTTTGAACTCCACAAGGAGATCGAAGACCTCTTCGGTTGCGAGGTTGATCTGCTGACGCGCCGTTCGGTCGAACAGGATCAAAACTCCATTCGATGCCAGTCCATCCTCGAATCGGCCCGCGAAATCTATGCCGCCTAGGCAGGCTGCGTACCTGCTCGATATTTTTCGCTCCGTCGAAGCCATTCAGTCTTACACCGCGGGACAGACGCACGAAGAGTTTCTTAATTAAGGACGCCAAGACGCAGGACGCGGTTCTGCGGCGCTTTCTGGTGGCCGGCGAAGCGGCGGCGCGCTTGAGCCCCGAGACCTGCGCAAAGTTTCCCGGCATCCCGTTCCCCAAGATCGTCGGCATGCGCAACCGTGTCGTTCACGACTACGGCAACGTCGATTTTGAGATCGTTTGGGAAACCATTCAGACCCATCTGCGACCGCTGTTCGAGGAACTTCAACGGTTCTTTGCCGGGCGCGGTGAGGGTTGACGGCGCTGCTCACCCAGGCTGGGAGCCAGATGGACTCGAGGAAGATCGGGCTGAAGTAGATCCAGCGATTCGTCCGAGGAGACCTAGAACCTCGCGGGTTGTCCGGGACCGGCTGTCGGCGTACGCGCCTGGGCCGCGCGATAGAGTTCCTCGATCCGATGCGGCCGGGTGGAGTCCGTGGCTAACGAACCCACGCGGAGGAGCGCCAGGATCTCCGGCTCCGCCAGCCGCCAAAGAGTGGATACCCGTTCAAATTTTATCGCAGATGAGACTGCCAGGGATACGCCGGGCGGATACGGCCGCCGGCAATCGCCCACAGCGAGGAGCAGCGGTCCCGAAAGTCATCGAGCCGCTAGGGCTGAGGCCCGGCCTATAATGGCGTAATGGACGTCAAGCGCCGCGAAATCATCGGAATTTTGGGGGCTGGAGCGGCTGGCGCCGTCATCGCCCGCGTCGCGGAAGGCCAAGCTCCACCCCAGAGCACCGACGCCGACACGCAGGCCGCGCGCCTCGGGCTTCAGCGCGACGCGCAGCGGATCGCCATGGTGACCCTTCCTCAAACCACCGAGCCCGCATTCCACTTTCGAGCCTGAGTAGATCTATGGCCGATTTCTCCAGCGTCTTCTTCAGCACCATCACCGAGATCAACGCGAAGTTGGTTGCCAAGGAATTCTCCGCCGTCGAGTTGACCCGCGCCTTCTGCGACCGGCTGGACCGAGTCGCGCCACGCTACAACGCGCTGGCGCTCTCCCTGCGCGAGCAGGCCGTCAAGCAGGCGCGGGATGTCGATGACGAGTTGAGACGCGATCGCACGCGCGGTCCGCTGCAAGGCATTCCTTACGGGGCCAAGGATCTGCTCGCCGTGAAAGGCAAGCCGACCACCTGGGGCGCGCGGCCGTTGGCCGGCCAGGTGTTCGATGAAGACGCGCAGGTGATTCAGAAGCTCAACAAGACCGGCGCCATCCTGACTGGCAAGCTGGCGATGGTGGAGCTGGCGGGCGGCGGCGATTATCGTCTTGCTTCGGCGTCGCTCACCGGCGCCGGGTTGAATCCCTGGGATCGGACGCGCTGGAGCGGCGGATCGTCGAGCGGCTCCGCCGCGGCGGTCGCGGCGGGGCTGGTCACGTTTGCCCTGGGTTCCGAGACTTCCGGCTCGATCATCACTCCCGCTGCGTTCTGCGGCGTCACCGGACTCAGACCTACGTATGGCCTGGTGAGCCGCCGCGGCGCCATGGCTCTTTCCTGGACGCTCGATAAGATCGGGCCGATCTGCCACTCCGCGGAAGACTGTGCGCTGGTGCTGCATGTCATCTCCGGTTCGGACGTGGAGGATCCCGGCTCGGCGGGAAGAAGCTTCAGCTACAATCCGAAATTTGTCCGCAAACCCTCCGATCTCACCATCGGCTACGCGCCGGTCGATTTCAATGAATGGGCGGACCCTTCCATGCGCCCCGGACTTCAGGAGGCTCTGCGCGTGGTCAAGGCCATGGGATTCAGGACCAAGGAAATCGAACTTCCGGACTTCCCGTATGGGGCCGTGGTGGGAATGATCATCGCCGGCGAGGCCGGCTCCATCTTTGAGGAGTTCATTCGCAGCGGGAAAGTTCGACCAACTCGCCGATCCCAGCCAGATCGCCGGGCTGAAGGCATCGCTGGACGTGCCCGCGGTGGACTATCTCCGCGCCATGCGCGTGCGGACTCTGGTGCAAGAAGCGTTTCGCACTCTGTTTCTGGATGTGGACATGCTGCTCGCGCCCGCCCGATTAGACACCGCCCCGAACGCGTCCGAGCCGCTGGACACGCCCCGAACAGGACCGAGGCCGTCGTCGCGCGGATTGAGCGGCTTGATTCCCGCGGGCAATCTTGCGGGCTTACCCGCCCTCTCGCTTCCCTGCGGTTTCGCGGACGGCTTGCCGATTGCGATTTCGCTGGTGGGACGGCCGTTTTACGAGAATCAACTCCTCACGGCCGGGAGCGCCTTCCAGAGCCAGACCGACTGGCACCGGCGTAAACCCCCCGTCGGCGATTAGGGCGGGGCAGGTCTCCGGCCTGCTACTCGTTACCGCACGAACAGCCGCAGCACGCTCGACCCCGCCACGCCGGTCAAGGCCGGGACAAAAGCGAGGCCGGCGCCGCTCCGCCGCAGCTCTCCGTGGATCGCGTGACCTCCCAGATAGAGAAAACCGCCTCCGGCCAGCGCCAGCAATGCATGCAGAACCGGCAATCCGAGGTACGGCGCGAAGGCAAGTTCAAGACCCGCGCCGAGAAGCGTCGCCGCCTGTGCGGTGATGCACCAGCTCAATGCCGCGAATCGCGTAGCCAGCGAGGCCCGCGCGATTACGCCCAGCGCGAGTCCCTCCGGAGCCTTGTGCGCGGCAATCCCAAGAATCAGTGCCGGGCCCAAACCAGGATGATTCTGCCCCACCATGACGGTCCAGCCGTCGAGCGCGCTGTGCAACGCCGCGGCAGCCAGCAAAGGCAACGCAAATCCATGTAAACGCGTCTCACAATGGGCGTGATCGTGGGCGGGAGCGCAGGCGGGACAAATCGGATAAACGTAGCGGTCCAGGAGCCAGAGCGCAGTCGCACCACCGCCGATCCAGGCCGCCGCGGCAGGCCATCCCAGGACCTCCGCCATCTCCGGAAGGAGCCAAAACAGCGCGACTCCCAGTAATATTCCTCCGCCGAACGGCACCAGCCTCCGCGAAAATGCTCCTGGAGAGGTGAGGTAGGCGCCGGCTGCGGCGCTGCATGCAGCTAACAGAAAAATCGCAAAAGCGAGGGTCACCAGTTACAAGTATACTTGTGAGACAGTCTTAACAAATATAACTTTCCGCGGCTTGATTCCCGAATGCTGAACGAACCTCATACGAGAAGATCTTTTTACATCAACGCTATCAATCTGTTAGCATCCTTGATTGCGGCCGCGCTGGCCATTCCAGCGGCGGCGTACCTGCTCATCCGGCCCAAAGGATCGGAGGACAACGGATTGTCCGAAGTGGCTGAACTGAACCAGCTCAAAATCGGAACGCCTCAGGAAGTCCTCTATGATCGAAAAAGGGTCGACGGCTGGCGCAAGGTGACGGAGAAGGCATCCACCTGGGTGGTCCGGACGGACGATCATAGCGTCATCGCATTCAATCCCGCCTGCACGCACTTGGGATGCGCCTATCATTGGGAAAACGCCGCGAACCGGTTTATTTGCCCGTGCCACGCCTCCGCGTTCTCAATCGACGGTAAGGTGCTGGCGGGACCCGCGCCTCGTCCTTTGGATCGCTACATCGTTAAGGTGGAAGACGGGAAAATCCTGATCGGGTCTGAGGTTGAGCAGGGTTAGCCCTTTATCTCCATGCTGCACGGCGTTTTGAAGTGGATCGAACAACGCACCGGGCTCGTCTCGGCCATCGATTATTTTCTCGAAGAAGAAATTCCCGCGTCGGCCGGATGGCATCAAGTGTTTGGCAGCGTCGCGATGTTTGCGTTCCTGTTGCAGGTAGTGACCGGCATCCTGATGGCCTTGAACTACGCGCCGACTCCCGGGGAAGCCTGGGAAAGCTTGCGCTACGTGGTGACGCAGGTGACGGCGGGGAGCATCATCCGCGGGCTGCATCACTGGGGCGCCAGCGCGATGATCATCGTGGTGGCGGTGCACATGGCGCAGACCTTTCTGTGGGGCGCGTATAAGAAACCGCGCGAAGCCACGTGGGTCATCGGTGTGGTGTTGTTGGTTTTGACGCTCGCCTTCGGGCTGAGCGGGTATTTGCTGGCTTGGGACAACCGGGCGTACTGGGCCACGGTGGTCACGACGCGCATCACCGCACTCGCGCCGGGCGGCTCGATTTTACTGCGGGTGCTGGGAACGGATGGGAACTCCATCGGCCGGGTGACGTTCACCCGGTTCTATGCCGCTCATGTCACCCTTCTGCCCTTGCTTATGGGCTTGCTGATTCTGGGTCACGTGATGCTGGTCCGCAAGCACGGCGTGACGCCCGCCCCGGGCGATGAACACCGGCCCAGGAAGAAGTTCTTCCCGGAGCAGGTCTTCAAAGACACGGTCGCGATCTTCCTCTGGTGCGTGGGCCTCGCGTGCATGGTGGCCTTCGTAAAAGTTCCGCTGGGACACATGGCCGACCCGACCGATATCAGCGTCACTCCGCGGCCGGAGTGGTACTTCCTGTTTCTGTTCCAGATGCTGAAGCTGTTTCAGGGGCCGCTGGAGTTTTTCGGGGCGGTGGTGCTGCCGGGGTTGGCCATGGCGGCGCTGGTGATGATGCCCTTCATCGATCGCAGCAAGCTGGTGCGGATCCGGCAGCGCACGGGCGCGATCACGCTGACGGCGCTGGTCGCGATCGGCTGGACGGCGCTGACCGCGACTGCGGTCGCGACCACACCGCGTCAGATCGAGGATGAGAATCTCGATGAGCCGCAAGCCTGGCAGTTGATCCCAGCTTCGCAACTGGCGGGCATCGGAGCGTTTCGCGCCGGCCATTGCGCGAGCTGCCACGTGCTGGGCCGGTCCTCAGCCGGTCCGGATCTCCTTAAGGCCGTTTCGGTGAAGTCCAGCGACTGGTTGATGGATCACTTCCGTAAGCCCGCGCCCGATGCTCCCCAATCCGACCTCCCCACCGCGCAACTGCGCGCGCTTGTCCAGTTGGTGACCAAGCGCGACGACAATTCGACCGAAGCTTGGAAGACCGCTCCCGCCGGCCCCGTGCAGGGAGCCATTCTGTTTCAGGCGAATCAGTGTTCCGACTGCCACACGTTGAACGGGGAAGGCGGAAAGCTTGGGCCCGTGCTCAACGGCGTGCGAGCGCGGCACGATCGCGCTTGGGTCCTGGGGCATTTCAGCGATCCCGAAAAGTTCACTCCCGGATCCAACATGCCGACGTTCGACAATCTGAGCGACCCGGACCTGGCGACGCTGACCGACTACGTGCTGGCGATTCCGAAATGATCGTAGCCCTTGGGCTCCAGCGGCTGACCATTCAGAGTTAACGTGCCTGCGCGGCCGCGGGCAATCGTACCGATACGCGTCGTTCCCGGTATGGTCCCGCGTGGCCCCTTGGCCTTTGCAGGCAGGGTGAACAGCAACTCATAATCGTCGCCGCCGTGCAGCGCGCGATCGAGCGTGGAACCACGCGAGATGGGCACATGATCCAGCTCCGCTGCAACGCCTGAGGCCACGCACATGCGGTGCAAATCCAGCGCCAGCCCGTCGCTGATGTCGGTACATGCGCTGGCGCGGCCGCGTAGCGCGCGGGCAAGGTCCAGTCGCGGACGAATGCTCCGGTCCCAGGGCTTGCCCAGACGCCCGGAGACCCACACCGAATCGCCGGGCCGCGCGCGATCACGGCGAAGAGCCGTACCCTTTGGCGTGGCGCCGCACACCATGACATCGACATGTATCTTTTCGCCAGCGCGCGCCAGGTCGCCGCCGGCGAGCGCCGTGCCGGTCTTACGGGCCAGACCGAGCAGGCCGCGAAAAAAGGCAAGAATCCACCTGTCTGTTTCCCGCGAGTCCGTTTCCCGCGCAGCGACTGCCAACGACACCAGACAGAATCGAGGCTCGCCGCCCATCGCGGCGATGTCGCTCAAGCTGCGCGCCAGCGCTCGTTCGCCGATGGCTGCCGCGGGCAGATCCGGACGGAAGTGCACGCCTTCCATGAACTGATCGGTGGTGAACAGGAGCTCTTCGCCAGGCTTGGGACGATAGATCGCGCAATCGTCCCCAATTCCTAGATGGATGCCGCCCAGTTGAATCCCAGGGCTGCGTCTGGCCATCTTGCGGATTCGCTCGACTAAATCGAGTTCATTCATGGAACACGAGACCGGAGGGCAGTTCCTCGCCGAAGATCCTGCCCATGGTGGCGAGGTCTTGCTGCGGTACGCTCTCCAGATCCAGATCCGGAAGCGCCCGCCGCACCAGTTCCAGAGTCTGCGGAGGAAGATCGCGCGTCGAATCGCCGGTGCGGCGAGCCATCGCGCGCACGGCCTCCGCGGCTTTGGGAATCTTCAGGAGATCCCCGATCCAGCGAGCGGCGGTGTTGGCCGGCAGAACTTGATTGATCGGGCCATAGAACAGCTTTCGGGCTCCCAGCCGCGCCAGGCACCACAGGCTTGTATCGACGAAATCGCCTTTGAAATCGACCTTTACGGCGCGCGCGATCAACTCGTCGCCCAACTGCGACCGCGTCTGCGCCGGAAGCAGCTCCAGACTTGCGGCGGCGCGCCACATCTCCCGCAGCAGGCTGGGATTGACGCGCTGGCGCTTGGCCGCGCGCGGAAGCAGCGCCGGCGAAAGTCTTTGGAAAACGTCGGTCTGCTGATTCTTGTTGAGTCCGCCCGCGACGCGGCCCCAATAAATCCACCATTCGATCTCGTTTTGCACCTGGTTTGAGAACTGCAAACCCGACGCGTAGATGCGTCGCGCCTGCTCGATGCGAAAGTCGTCTCCTGGAAAGCCGAAGCCCGGACGCAGGCAGAAGCCGCACAGATTGAGCCAGCGCGCTTCGTGCGCCGGGCTGCGCTTGCGTCCGTCCGCCAGCTCCAGCATGCGGTCCGAGAGTTTGCGAATCGCGGAGATCGGCCATGAATTGCGGCCCAGCCCGAGCGCCTGTTCGAGCTTTGCCGGCAACTGTTCCGGCTCGATATCGTCCTGCGAGAACGCGGAAACAAGGAGCGCTTCCGCCGCCGCCAGCGCTTCCCCGCTGATGACCGCGACCGGACGCCCGGCTGTTTCCGCGGAGGCCGTTTTGCGCAGCTCGAATTGCAGGCGCCAGCGGTGGTCGCTGACTTTCGACTCCGTCCAGATCTCGAGCGTGCCCACCTCCGTGAGTTTGGCCCCGAGCTTGACGGGCACCATGCGCTCGCCCGCTTTGCCGAAGCGCAAAACGGCGTGCAGCGGCGCGTGCAAATGCAGATCGGCGTCGCCTCGCTCGAACTCCACCACGTCTCCGGGCTTATCTTCGGTGCGTGTCCGCGAGCTGTAAAGGCGGAACGAAACGGGCTTGTTGGCGATCAATTGCAGCGTACCCGGATCGAACTCAATGGTCGAGCCTTCTTCGGCTCCGCGAGGCACCAGGCACAAGGTTCGTAGTTTCTCTTGATCGCCCCCGCCTAGTCCGATAAAGTACGCGCGGGGCAGTCCTCCCCTTACAAGCAGGCCGGCCCCGGTGGCGCGGACATACGAATAATACGCGGCGCCCACGGCCACAGCCAGGTCCAGGTCGCGATTCTCAAAAATCACCGGCCTGCGTCCGTGCCAGTGCTCCATCACATCGGCGACGCGCTGGCGGAGGACCTCGGGAATAAAGAATCCGCCATTGAACAGAATCGCATCTGGCCTTGCTCCGCCGGCGCTTTTGAGAAACGCCGCCAGGTGCCGCGTCACCGCCGGGTCGGAAACATACGGCAAGCCGATCTCGCGATACGGGCTCTTCTCCTCCTCCTTGGGCGGGTCGTCGAGCTCGCATTCCGGCAGGAACCCTTCAAGCGCCAGCTCCAAGATTTCCTCGCGAAGAATCTCGGTCTTGAGCGTCCCTCCCACCAACGACGATCCTCCGCCCAGCACCGTGATCTCCACGCTCTTCAAATCCGGTTCGGAGAGCAACCGCTCCTTGGCCGCGGCGCATTGCCGGCGCAACCCACTGCGCTGACGGACGGAAAGCGTCTTGCCGAGCTTCTCCTCCACCAGCCAGGCCAGCGTCAGGTCCAGATTATCGCCGCCTAGCAGCAGGTGCTTGCCCACCGCCGTGCGCGTGAAATCCACGCGATCTCCCTCGCGTCCTACGCGAATCAGCGTGAAATCGCTGGTGCCCCCGCCCACGTCGCACACCAGCACGGTTTGCCCGTCGAACAGACTCTTCTGCGACCGCGCCAGATCGTTGGCGATCCAGGAATAAAACGCCGCGGCGGGTTCTTCGAGCAAGGTCAGCTTCTCGATGCCGGCGTCGTGCGCGGCTGCGACGGTCAGCTCGCGAGCCTCTTCGTCAAAGCTCGCGGGCACCGTCAGGACGACGTTGTGTTCGCTGATCGGGGAACCGCGATCTTTGGCCCACGCGTCGGCCATGCACTTCACGATGCGCGCGGACACTTCCACGGGCGAGAGGACTCGTCCCGCCTCCTGCGCATCCCAGGGAAGAATCTTCGCGGTGCGGTCCACCTCCGGATTGGAAAGCCAACTCTTGGCCGAGTGCACGCATTTGGTGGGCACCAGCGCGCCCTGCTCGCGCGCGAACACACCCAGATATTCTTGATCGCCCAGATACAGAAACGACGGCAGAGTGCGCCGGGCCTCGATGCGGCCTTGCGCCACGTATTGCGGGATCTCCAGAACGCGAATCGCGGGCGTATCCGTTTCCGCGGCTTGTTGCGGGTCGATGTAGGCGAGCGCGGAGTTGGTGGTCCCCAGATCGATGCCGACGTTCATTCAGTAGTGCTCATTCGACGCCGCTCATTCGATCTTCGAGCTCGGCCGCGGCCAGCACCGCGCCCGCTGCGGTTTCCGGCAGATCTACCTTGGCGGCTTTCCAACCCTTGTGACGCAGCAGCCCTCCCGGAGCCTTTCCGCTGGCAGGAACGTTGCCGATCAGCTTCACGTGCGCCGGGTCGAGCCCCTCGATTTTGGTGAACGTGCCTTCGACTCCATCGATTACCGGCTCGAGACGCATATATCTTGCCAAGGATTCGCGGGCTTGCGCCTGGACGTCGCGCACCGCCGCGCCGACCTGATCGTCGGGGAAAGCGCTGATGTCTTCCATCAGAAAATCGACCAAGCGTGCATCGCGCTGCAAAACCGCGAGGATCTGGATCGCGCCATCGGCCGGTCCGGCAAGGGGCTTCGGCTTGGCTGCGGGCGCCGATGTTGACGAAGGAGACGGGGCCGCTTTCACGGGCATGGCCTTGGCATATCCAAAGGCTTGAGCGACGTCGGGCGGCAGCTTGCCGGCGAAAAGAATGGAGAAGAAACTACGGAAGGCGAGAGAGATTCTATTCAAAACTTGGCCTCGATTGAACGCGCGGGTGTGCGCGTACTTCTCTATTCTATCCGCGGGAGCTTCGGATGGCGCGGTGAAGAGTTCCTGACCCATAATGAAGTTGTGAAGCGCGTCAACATCCACGGCAACAGCAATCAGCCAATGGCGGAACTTAGACGACTTCTCAAGAAGGCGGCCCGTGAGCCGCGGATCGGCGCAGCCAAGGGAGAATTCGTGGTTCCCAATTCGTTCTTCGAGCCCTTTCCCGATGAGATCCTGAAAGCCTTCAGTGGCAAGTGACGGGTCCTCTTGCCATGAAGGTTCTCGTTGACACCTGCACATTTCTGTGGATCGTTTTGAATCTCCGCGGCTGAGCAAGACCGCTGCTGCGGTCTTTCTGGATCGGAATAACGAACGTTACCTGAGCACTGCCTCTGCGTGGGAAATCGGAATCAAACACGCTATCGGCCGCCTTCCCCTTCCTGAAAGACCGGATATTTTTGTCCCAAGGGTCCGCGAAGCGAGCGGCATTGCGTCCTTGGAGATTGATGAGGAGTCCGCGCTCCACGCAGGCAGGCTGCCAGGCCTCCACTCGGACCCGTTTGACCGGATGCTGGTTGCGCAGGCCATCGTGCATGGGATGACGATTCTTACGCCTGACCCGGAAATTGAACAGTATGCCGTGCGCGTCTTGTGGTAGCCGAGCAGGACCAAGCCGTTCACTCGAAGATCGGCGATAGCCTCGCCAGCACTTCGTCCATGACAGCGCCTGTGATGCTTTCAAGCTTTCTGCCGCCGCGCGCGGCGAGATCGAGAGCGCGAGGCTGGTCGCACCGGACAACTCCCGTGGTTTTGGTTCCGACGCCCGTAAGGGGCACGGCGAAACCCGCCGTCCGCGCGAAATTACCGCCGCTCGTGATCGGGAGAACTACGGGAAGTTTCGTTATCCGATTGAAGGCCTCCGGCGACACGATCAGCACCGGGCGGCGGCTCTTTTGCTCGTGTCCCGACGTAGGATCGAGGCTGACGAGCCAGATTTCACCGCGTTTCATTCGCCCAGTTTCATTCGCTCAGCTTCATTAGATGAGCTCGCCGCCCACGGCCTTGCTATCGAGCCATTCTTGCTCTCGCTTGCCGCGCCGCACCTTGGGGTCGCATTGGGCGAGCAGCTTATTCAAGGTATAGCGAGGCCGCCGTTGCGGCTCCACGACGAGACGGCCGCTTTCAATTGCGATGCCGACCTTGGCGCCCGGCTGCAAGCGCAGGATATCGAGCAGCGCGGGCGGGACGGCCAACATGACCGAGCCGCCGACCTTGCGCAGATTGGCAGTGTGCATGGCGGGCCTCCTGTAGTTATATTTTAATATAACATCGCGCGTCCGCGTGGTGTCATGTCCCGGTCTATGCTCCATATCGTGGACGATGGGGATTCTAATTTAGCTGACCGTCGGCGCCGATTCGATTTACGGCGCAAGGGCCTCGCTCGGTCGCCAATTGACGGGCAATCCCGACGCTTGTCGAGCGGAGCCCGCCTCGGAATCGATAGGCCTACCGAGTCTAAGGTATTGGTTTACGTTGTCGAGGCTGAGCTTTGCGTTTCTTTGCGGCCACCACCGGTACAGAGGGGCGCGCGGGAGCGTTCTTCGCCGCCGTGGCCATCTTTAGCTTCTTGTCAAACATCAGCTTCCCGGGATTCACCGCGGCCCCGCCCGCTATCCTCGCGTTGATCTTCTCCGCGCCCATCTGAGCAACCCGGTCAGCGGTCCATTCAGCGACCTGAGACGTTGATTGCCGCTTAAGATCGCCTTGGGTAACCGGTTTCGCCCATCTGGCGGCGGCGGCCTTCTTGGCGACTGCTACGCGCTGCTCTGGCGTGAGCTTTGCCATACGGGCCTTGCCGCTGGCTTTCCCGCCCTTGCGGCCGATCCCAGCCAAGTATTTCGATACCGCCGTCTTGCGAGCCACTGGTATTGATGCTAGCTGTTTCAACTGCCAATTGACAATGCTGAAGCGGAATCAGCATAATTGTCTGTGTAATGCTGAAGCGGAATCAGCATAAGGGCTAGCTTACGAAAAACGACCCGAACGAACTTGAGCGGCTGCGGCGCACGGCCGTACACCAAAGCGCAGCCATCAAAGCCGATATCGCAATCGCACTAACATTCCTACAAATCGCCGCGATAGACGGTACGGGGCGCGAGGCAGCTAAGGAAAAAAGCGAGAAAACCGTTGAGGCCGTGCACCGCCTCCTGCCGCTAATCGAGGATCTACTCGAGACAGCGGATAGGGAATGGATTCGAACGCACCTTCTTGAATTGGAGTTCGCGCTAACGACGTTCGATCTTCCGCAAGCGCCCGAAGCCTGAGTGCGCAAGGAATTTCCAGTACTCAGGAGCTGACTTCCAAATAGCTGAGGGACCCAGTTTCATTCCACTGGCTGAACACGCTAATGGCAGGCCAGCCGCGAGTCCGGCGATTACAGACTCCCGACTCAAGTACCAAACGAGGAATGTCGCGGTTTGCTGGGCTGCTTGGGGTGAGTACGTCCGGTCATCAGCCGGATAGAATCCGGCGGTATGCTGGCTGCCACATCGCATCCTTCACCTCTCGAACGATGTCCGCGAGTTCGACGCCGGCCAATCCCTCCGCTGTTCGCTGCGTCCGCGACGGCTACCGCAACCGTCACCGTCACGCTGCGCAAGTCGTCGACATGCGGAAGCAATGACGCGCCAGGTAGCCGAACGGCAACCAGGCTGGACAACGCATGGGAGACCGTTAGATGCGCAAATACTTATGACGCTGTGTTTAGTTCGCAGAAGCTTTGTCCACGCTGTCGATCACCACAACCTCAACTGGTCCCTTTTGTGCCTCCAACTTGAGTCCAAGTTGCTCCCGTAAGGCGGTGAAGAGTGAAGGAGTATCCACGCGGCAACCCAGCGGTGTGTAAATCAGTGGATCATCCACGCGAGCCGGGCAGCAACGCGGCCTGGCGCAGTTTCGAGAGTTCCCGCCGCGCGATGTTGGACCAGTGGCTGGCTGGGTCCAGCTTCAGATAAGCCGTCCAGTGATGCACGGCTTTCATGGGCTGATTCGATCCCTGAAACAGCAGCGCGAGATTATAGTGCGCGTCGGCGTAGTGCGGGGAGATGTGCAGGGCGGCGAGATAGTGCTCCAAGGCTCTCTTTTGCTCACCGCGCTCGTCGTAGAGATTGGCCAGGTCGAAGTGCGCCAGGGCGTACTCGGGATCGGCCTCCAGCGCTTCCAAATAGTAGCGTTCGGCCTTCTTCCAATCGCGCGCGTTGAAGTGGATGGTCCCCAGATTCACCAGCGCTCCGGCCGAGCCGGGGTCCAGCTCCAGCGACTTCTCGTAGGCCTCGATCACCTGTTCGACGGGCCCTCCGGTCTGCTCCAGTTCCAGGCCGCGTTGGAACCAGCGCTCCCCTTCCTGTTTCTTTTCTCGATCGGCCTGCCCCGGATCGGGGACGCGGAATTCGAGCAGGCGGTTGAGCTCGACCGGATCGAAATCCAGCAGCAATTGTCCGGATTCCGCCTCCATCGCGCGCCCCTCCACCTCGACGCGGACCCGCTTGCCGTCGGCATACAGCCTTAATTGCGTCAGGGGATCTTGAATATGTTGCAGCTTCTTGGCCAGCGCGGCCAGCGCCCGGCGGATTTGCGCGGGCGCGACGCGGGCGCGACGCAGCCGCTCCAGAGTGCGTAGCGCCACCAGCTCGCGAAACCCGTAGGACCCGCAAGCTGGGACCAGCTTCTGCCGCTCCCAGCTCTTGAGCTGACGTTCGGAGACGCTGAGGAGCCGTCGAGTTTCTTCGCGGGAATACGCCTGTCTGGGCGCCTGTCCGGCCACGGATCAGATTCTACCAAGCCCGCAAAGGGTGTGTCGGCGTCATCTGATAGAGCGAGATGCCGGCCACGCCCGCGGCGCCGGTTTCGATACATGCGGCGATGTTGGCGCGCGTGATTCCTCCCAGCGCCAGCACGGGGATCTTCGCGGCGGCCGCGACCGCGCGCGCGAGGCCTGCCAGCCCAACCGGAGGCGACGGCGCGGGCTTGGAGAGCGGAGAGAACACCGGACCGAAGAACACGTAATCCGCGCCGTCTCCGGCGGCTGCGCGGACCTCTTCCGGCGAATGACACGAGACTCCCAGCAGAAATCCCGGCGGCGTTATCGACCGCCATGCGAACGGCGCGGGCGAGTTGGCAGGCAAGTGCGCTCCAGAAGCTCCGGCGGCCAGCGCCACGTCGATTCGGGTATTTACCAGAATCTTCACGCCCCTCGGATTCCGCAGCGCCAGGACGCTCCCGGCGAGCGCAAGCAGATCCCGAGCGGACAAATCCTTCTCGCGGATTTGAATCCAGTCCGCTTCCTCACGGTCGCGGTTCAGAGTCAGTGCTTCCGATATCGCGGAGAGCAAAGTTACGCCGGCGGGCAACGACCGCCGGTCCGTGATTGCGCACTGAATCAGGGATTCACCTTGATTTAGGGGTTGACCTTGGTCGCCCGGCCATCGGTCTCGCCGCGCAGCCATACAAACTGGGGCGCTTTGGGCCAGAAACTGGCGATCGAGACGCTGCCGACGCAACCCATCGGCGCCCCGAGAGCGCTATAGCAGCCAACTAGACCCAGACCAAGAACCCGCCTCATCATAAAAAATGGGAATGATCACTTTAGCTTACCCAGATCCGTCCTCCTAGGTACGATCGCGAACAGCCCCAAGCCTACCAGCCATCCAGAGCCCGGCTCCGGCGTCTGCTGGCCGGCCTGGAACACAAGGCTGTCGAGGGATATGGACGCCCGAGCATCTTCGCCCTCCGGCGTCGAGGCTTCGATCCACGCTGATACGGCAATCGCGACTCCCGTTCCATCGTACGGAGTGGAAAAACTGAACGTGCGATTACCAAAACAATCGAGCGGGATCAACTCACTCTGCGACCCCTGCGTAATCGACAGTTCTCCAGCCTGATAAGGACCATAATCGCCATTCGAGCTAGAGAGCACAGCATAGTAGCCGGTGACGGTCCCAGTGGCAGATCCGAAGTCGGCCGTTTCCTGGTAAGCGGCGCTCGACTGGGCATACGCATTGCCAAAACCGCCAGCAGATGCAAACAAGTCCAGCGATCCATAACCGGCGGTCGCCCAGGTCTCCGCCTCGACCAGATCCGGGTGCTGCTGCGGTCCAGATTCGCAAGTTATTAGTGCGCCGTTGGAAGTTGCGCTGCATGGATCGCTGTATCCGAACGCGCCTCCGTCCGTGGTAACGGATGAATTTGCACCGGCGGCGACTTGGTAGATCGTTGAGCCCCGGCAGGCCAGCGCCAAAATTGACAGCAGGATTAAATGTTTCAAGTGTTTACGCCTCCGAGTTGGGAGATGAATATAGACAATTCTCCCCAATAACTAGTTTACGCCCCCGCACGGAGTAAGGGAGGTGTCCTTAATCTAGGAGATGTCTTAGTAGGGCATCACCCGGGGCTACAGCCCGTGGTAGAAGTCGTTCAAACCCGATATTGGCAGGTCGGAGACCTGCCCCACTATGGCGCTCAATCATTTGCAGCCCCATGGCGCGGGCCTCCGGCCTGGCGAGTGACTCCTACCACAGGCTGCTAGGACGAAACGCGTGCGAGGCGCTAAGATATAGCGATGGACGAGCGAGCCTTTTACCGCGAATCCCAGGCCACCAAGCCTTTGACCTTGAACTGTCCGTTTTGCCGGACCGCAGACACCTACGAGTTGCGTTGGGTGGTGCGGAAGAAGATCGAGCGGCTGCCCGGCGGCGCCGACGAGCGCGACCGCGCCCGCTTCGCCAAAGCCGCCAGCTACATGGTGCTGCTGGACGACAAGGCGGTCTGCAAGAACATCCGGTGCCGCAAACGCTTCGATATTTCCGGCGTCAAAACCACCGCGTTCCTGTGAGCCCCGGCCTGTGAGCAACGCCCCGGTCCTGGGAGCCGTGGAAGCCGGAGGCGCCAAGTTCGTGTGCGCCATTGGAAGCGGTCCTCACGATCTGGTCCGCGCGACGATTCCCACCAGTTCGCCCGCCGAGACATTGGAGCGAGTTGTACAGTTTTTTCAGGTTCAGACTCGCCCGCTGGCTGCCCTCGGCTTGGCGTCGTTCGGTCCCGTGGATCTGGACCCGCGCTCGCCGGCCTTCGGCCGCATCACCTCGACGCCCAAGCTGGAGTGGCGCAACGTCGATATTTGCGGAGTTCTGCGGCAGGCTCTGGGGGTGCCCATCGGGTTCGATACCGACGTCAACGCGGCGGCTCTGGCGGAAGCGCGCTGGGGAGCGGCGCGCGGCCTCGACAATGTCTTGTACCTCACCGTGGGAACCGGCATCGGCGGCGGCGCGCTGGTGGACGGCTCGCCGTTGCACGGCCTGATTCATCCGGAAATGGGCCACATCCGCATTCCCCACAACCGCGAAGAAGATCCCTTCCCCGGCGTCTGTCCCTTTCACGGCAACTGCTTCGAGGGGCTGGCGTCGGGCCTCGCCATGGAGCTCCGCTGGGGCGTCAAGGCAGAGCGCTTGGAACCGGATCACCCCGCCTGGCGTTTGGAAGCGCGCTACCTGGGGCTGGGGCTGGCGAATCTGGTGTGCGTTCTTTCCCCGCGCCGGATTGTGGCGGGCGGCGGAGTCATGCACAACCTCGACTTGTTCCCCATGATTCGCCGGAATCTGCGGGAATGCCTGAATGGCTATGTGCAGTCCCCGGACATACTGGAGTCGATGGACAGCTACCTCGTGCCACCACTGCTCGGGGACGACGCCGGAGTTCTCGGCGCGCTGGGGCTAGCGGAGCGGGTCATTTTACCGGCGTGATCTCGATCCAGCCTTCCGCCGGCACCCGGATGGCCGGCAGGCCGTCCCGAGCGACGGTTACTCGAAACCGGTTCCCGGAGCGCGGGGCTTCCATCTTCACTTCCATCTCAGCGATTCGCCCCCGGACCAATTTCACTTCCGCCGGGCCGCTTTCCAACTCGATGCCGAACTGCGCGGCTTTCGAGCCATCCACGCGCACGAACAGCCGGTTCTCATCGCAGCCGTAGAAGACTTCGCGCACCGGATGCTCGCCCGCGTCCATCGCGCCTGAGCGCGGATCCGGCCGGTAACGCCCCGCTCCCATCCACTCGAACGGGGACGTCACTTCGCCGTCCAGCACCACGTTTAGCGAGTTTGACGGCGGCTCGTGGAACGCCCCCGCCTGGGATGTCAGGATCGGATGCGACAGGTTCGCCGGCGGCTCCGCGCCCAACGCGCGGTAGATGTTGGACAAGTGGTCGCGATAAAGCTGGTCGAATTCGGGCCGGTTGTCGGAGCCATGCTCGGGGCCGTACCACCAATTCCAGTCGCTGCCTTCGGCGATGAGCAGCTCCTCGAAAGCCAGTTTGCGGGCGTCCTCGGTGGCGCCGCCACTTTTGTTGTCGTAGAACTTCCGCGCTTCCAAGAGCCGCTCCCACGCCAGGTTGTCTTCCTCGGCGCCGATCCACACGTCGAAATTCGCGTTGATCCAGGAGCCCGGGAAAATATGGTCCAGCGGCCGCGGCTCGAATCGCGCCAGCGCCTCGGCAACGGTGACTGCCTCCAGTTCCGGGTCCTCCGAGATGCGGCGGTACAATTCCCGGAGGAACGGTCTGCCGTCGCCTTCGTACCATTCCCAGGCATTCTCGCCGTCGAGAACGATCGGCACCAGCGCTTCCCTGCCTTGACTGTTTTCGCGAATCCTCGACAGAAAATGTTCCGCGGCGTCGGCGGCGTTCATGTGTGAATACTGGAACCCGATCAGGTCGCTCAAATAGTGATCGCGGAACAGCATACCGAGCTCGCGCCCATCCTTCCGCCAGGCATACGCCCGATAGGTGAGCTCGCAGCCCGCGTCCTGTCCCAGCGTCCGCGCCAGCACGCCGTTGTCGGTAGCCGCCCAGCGGAATCCGCAATCCGCCGCCAGTGCCAGCGCTTCGTCGGAAACCGAACCTTCCGAGGGCCACAGCCCGGCGGGCGCCACCCCCAGCTTCTCTTTCATATAAGATCGGGCGCGCAGTAACTGCTCCCGCGCATCCTCCGGATAGCGGTAGCGCGACGGGAGCGTCACGCCCGGATGCGCCACCTCGGCAATTTGCGAATCGCACACCAGCGGCAGAATGGGGTGATAAAAGGGCGTCGTGGAAATCTCAATCTGCCCGCGCGCGGCGAAATCCCGGTATACCGGAAGAACGCGCGCCAGCGCCTCGCGCTGCTTTAGTGCCATCAACGCCTGGTCCGTGAGCGAATAATCCCGGCCCTTCCGCGTCAGTTCTTGAAGCTCGCTATCGCGAGCCAGAAGATCGCGATCGAACCACACCAGTTGATTCAGTACCTGCAAGTCCCGCAGATCCTGAGTCGAAAAGGTTCGAGCCAGGGAGCGTTCGCTCCGCTCATACAGCTCGCGGTAGCGGGCATTGCCGTTGATCACGCGCGGCACGTTGGCCTGAAAGAAATACTTGAGCACGAAGGCGCGTTGCGCCTCGTTGAAATCCTCAGCGGGCATCACCGCGCAATCGAAGAACGGATCGGACGCCGTTCCATTGGCGTATTCGTCGATCTGCAACACCATCGACGGAACTAGGTTGAAGGTCTGGCGGATCTTCGGGAACTCCGCAAGAATCTCCACCATGCCCGCATAGTCCTTGAGAGCGTGCAGCCGGGTCCACGGCAGCTTATATTGGCCGGTCCACAAATCCTTGTAGAACGGCTGGTGCATGTGCCAGAGAAAGCAGAGAGTGGTCACGGGCGGGAGAAGTAGCTCCTGACGGGGGCGGGCGCAGCCGTTCTCTTGATCGCCGCCCACAAAATGCCGTTCAATTCGTCATCGTCGATGCGGTCGGCTTCCTTGAAGTCCATGTGCCCGGAGCGCTCCGCCGTGGGCGACCCAGGCGGGTTCCGCGCCGTCAGCGAAATTCGCGGGTTCTCCGCCGTGTACGGCGCCGGGTTCGGAGTTGCCGCGAAAGCGGCGGTCAAAGGACGCGCCGCCGCGTCGAACTGGGTCATCGGCCGCAGACCCAGAATCAGCTCCATGGTGCGCAACACCGAGGACTGGTTGTACATGGAGCTGTCAATCACTCCCCGGTGCGTGAACGGCGACACCGCCAGCATTACGGAGCGGTGCGAATCGACGTGATCCGGCCCGTTCTGCGCGTCGTCTTCGATCGCGAAGATGGCCGTGCTGCCCCAGAACCGGCTCTTGGACACGCCCTCGACAATCATCCCCAGCGCATAATCATTATCCGCGAACAGCGCCAGAGGAGTAAGTTTTCCAGCGGTCGTCCCATTGGTATGATCGTTGCCCAATCGCACAATCATCAGTCGCGGCATCTGTCCACTGCTCTCAAACTGCTTCACGTCGTCCAGAAACACCTTGGCGCGCTCCACGTCCGGATAGTCCAGATCGAAACTGCGATAGCGCAAATTCGTGATTTCCTGAAGCGAAGGATCATTCACGTGGTCCACCTGAATGCCGTCGGCGCCCGCTTGTTTCTTGTTCGTCACGAACTCTCCGTAGTTGCGCACGGTCAGCCCGGCGGCGATCGCGTTGGACCAGATGTAGCCGGCCGGCGGTGAATTGGCCGGCTCGTCTCCCTCAAAACTGTAATGCGGCGAGCGATGTCCGTAATTGTTGGGCCACAAGCGCTGCGTGTAATCCGGAGCGATGCCCGCCGTCGCCCAGTTGTGGCCGTCCGCGCTCACGTCCGCGTTGACGTAAAAATTGTCGAACAACACAAACTCGCGAGCCAGCTTGTAATGATTCGGCGCGGCCGATTCGTCGAACAGAGTCAGCGACGGATCGCCGTTGCCCTTGCCGATCTTGCCGAATACCTGATCGTAGGTTCGGTTTTCCTTGATGATATAGATGACATGCTGAATCGGCGACGGTCTTCCCGGGGGCGAATTGATCACACTCGCGCCGGAGTTGGCTGGGTCCAGTTGCGTGTCGCGATACGGCATCAAACCCATCGCAGCCTTGGTGTATCCCTCTAGCACCTCATCCGTCAGCGGATCGATCACCGAAAGCGTTCCCGTCTGCCGGCTGGCGACGTATTCCAGGCGATTGGCGGGAGTGTCGGCGGCGCGCGGGCCGGGATAGCGGCTGGGATAACTGGCTACGCCGCGGCCGTTCAGAATCAGCACGCGTCCGTCGGCCAGCACGCGGGCGGCGGTGGGGTACCAGCCCGCCGGAATGAATCCCTCCAGTTGGCTGCGCGCCTCTGAAATATCCGCCACGGCCACCACGTTGGCATCCGAGCACGCGATCAGCAAGCGCTGCTGGTCCGGACTGAGCGCCAGCGCGCTCGGCGTCATGCCCGCCGGTTGCCGCGGCGTCATCGCCACATTCAGCGTTTCCTGAAGCTTCAGAACATTGGCGTCGCTCACGCTCACGACGTACACTTGATTCGTGTTGGCCGCCGTCACGAACAAACGGTAGCGCCAGGCGCTCCGCTCATCGCCGTCGTCGCCGGAAATTTTGCGGTCGCTCAAAACCATGTCCGTAGGGTGCGGTCCCAGCCGGATACGCGCGGCCTCCGAGCCCGTCCGCATTTCGTAAAGATAGACCGTGCTGTCCGCCCAGCTCGACACAAAGTACGACTTTCCGTCGGGAAGGAACAGAATCCGGTATGGTCTGCGTCCCGTCTTGTAACGCCCCGCGACCCGTCCCGACTGCGCATCGAAGGCCACTACGGAATCGTGGTACAAGTCCGCCGCGAGAATCGACCGCCCGTCCGGCGACACTGCAACATCGCCGATAAAATCCATTTCACCTGGCTTGGTTCCCGGCGTTACTTCCATCGCGCGCGTGGGCCTCAACTCGCCGTCCTGCGAGAACGAAAACTCGTAGATGCAATATTTCGACCCGCCGCCCACGTATACCCGCGTGCCATCCGGAGAAAACGTGAGCCCCAGCCAGCCATCCGCCACCGGCACTTTGGCGATCTCCTTCATCCCGTCACCCTTGATCCCACCCAGGGCCAGAACGCTGATGGTCGGAGGCCGGTACCCGCCATTGAGCACCAGCAGGAACTTGCCGTCGCGAGAAAGCGCCGAAGACATCGGAAACGTGTCCAAGGGCACCTGCGTTCCGACCGGTTGGATGCGCCATCCCGTCGACAGCAGGAAGCTGCCGTCGACGCGCTTGCCTACCTGCTCCCGCCCGGATGGCTGGGAGCTCAAGGCCGACACGCACACGATCAACATTCCCAGCCGCCAATGCTTGACCCACGGTTTCATTGCGAGCACCACTTTCCTCATCTCGAATTCCGGCCTCATCCCGAATACGTCATCCTGAATACTTTTGGGCGATTGGAAATCGGCGCCCGATTCCAAACGCTTTTGTCGTTACCTTCAACCCCGGAGCGGCCTGTTGCCGCTTGTACTCATTGCGGTCCACTTTGTTGACGATGTCTTCGACCAATGCGATGGGCAGTCCCTCACTCTCGGCGATTTGCCGCGGCGTCCGCATCTTCTCAATATAGGATTCCAAGATGCGGTCCAGGATCTCGTATTCCGGAAGTGAATCGGTGTCTTTTTGATCCGGCCGCAGCTCGGCCGAAGGCGGCTTGGTGAACACGCTTTCAGGAATCGCGTCTCCCAGCCTGCGGTTGGCGATGCGCGACAGCGAATACACCATGGTCTTGGGGACGTCGCTGATCACCGCCAGCCCTCCGCACATATCGCCGTACAGAGTGCAGTAACCCACCGCCAGTTCGCTCTTGTTTCCCGTGGTCAGCACCAGAGCTCCGCTTTTGTTGGAAAGCGCCATCAGCGTCACGCCCCGCAACCGCGATTGCAGATTCTCCTCCGTCACGCCCTGCTCTCTTACAGCAACGCCGGCGCCTTCGAACAAGGGCGCAAGCTCCTTCAGAAAACCTTCGTACACGCTGGTTATCGTCACCACTTCAAAACGGATTCCCAGTTTTGCCGCCATTTCGCGAGCGTCGGTCAGACTGTGCTCGGAGGAATACGGTCCCGGCATGGCCACGCCCGTGACGTTGTCCTTGCCCACCGCCTCCACCGCGACCGCCGCCGTCAGAGAGGAGTCGATTCCTCCGCTCAACCCGATCAGCACTCGCGCGAAGCCGCATTTGCGAATGTAATCGCGCGTGCCCGTCACCAGAGCCTCATATACGGCTTCGCATTCGTCGGTGAAATTTTGGTTACGATCCCCCGTGCCGGCGTCCAGGTCCGCCAGCACCAGATCTTCGGCGAAGCTCCGCGCCGAGGCCACGATCTCGCCCGCGCCGTTCATCGCGAAACTCGATCCGTCAAACACCAGTTGATCGTTGCCGCCCACCTGATTCACGTAGACCACCGGCTTCGCGTATCTTCGCGCCACCGCGCGGTAGATGCCGCGCCGCACCTCGCGCTTGCCCATATGGAACGGCGAGGCGTTGATGCAGATCAGCACCTCCGCCCCGGCTCCGAACAGTTCCTCCACTGGATCGCGAGGGTACAGGCGCTGCTTCCAGAACTGGCGGTCGTTCCAGGCGTCCTCGCAGATCGTCAGCGCGACGCTTCTCCCTCCGATCGAGCACAGTTCTTCACGTTCGGCCGGCCGGAAGTAGCGGGCCTCATCGAAGACGTCGTAGGTCGGCAGGAGCATCTTGCTTTGACGGAACACGATCCGGCCGCGCTCAATCACCGCCGCGCTGTTCAACGCGCGCTTGCCGGTCTCGGCCTGCGACCGCGCCACGAACCCGCATACCACGCTCAGCTCCAGATCCGCCGTCTCCCGAGCCACGCGCTCCAGCTCACTTTCGCTGCGGTCGAGGAAGCTGGGTTTTTCCACCAGGTCGCGCGGCGGATAGCCGGTCAGCGCGAGTTCCGGGAAGACCACCACTTCGGCGCCGCGGCCGGCGGCTTCCCGCGCCGCGCGCACGATGCGGGCGGTGTTCTCGGGGAAATCGCCGATGGTGGGATTGATCTGCGCCAGAGCCACGCGCATAGATCTCTTCATTCTACCCCGTGGGGCAGGTCTGCGACCTGCCAATCTCGGGGCGGCTGCCCTTTGCTAAACTGAAGTTCCCCGATGCGATTTGGCGTTGTCGTCTTTCCCGGCAGCAATTGCGATCACGACGCTTGGTACGCCGTCTCGCACAATCTCGGCCAGCCCTGCGAACTTATCTGGCACGACTCGTCTTCGCTCGGCAACGCCGACGCCGTGATCCTGCCCGGCGGCTTTTCCTACGGCGATTATCTTCGCTGCGGCGCGATCGCCAAATTCTCTCCGGTCATGGCCGCCGTGCGCAAATTCGCCGCCGATGGCGGACTGGTGCTGGGCATCTGCAACGGCTTCCAGATCTTGGTCGAAAGCGGCCTGCTCCCCGGAGCCCTGCTGCGAAATCGCGATTTGAAATTCGTCTGCCGCCACGTCACTCTGCGCGTCGAGACCACCAATTCGCCGTTTACCTCCGCCGCCGCGCGAGGCCAACTCCTGCGCCTCCCCGTGGCTCACGGCGAGGGCTGCTACTTCGCCGATGAACGCACGCTCGATCAGCTTGAGGCCGAGGACCGCGTCGTGCTCCGCTACGTGGATAATCCCAACGGTTCGCTCCGCGACATCGCAGGGATTTTGAGCGAGCGCCGCAACGTCATGGGCCTGATGCCGCATCCCGAGCGCGCCTCCGATCCTCTGCTCGGCTCCGCCGACGGCCGCGTGATCTTCGAATCCATGGTGAACTCGCTGGTCACTGCGGCGGCGTGATCCGGACTGCTTCAGCAGAAGGCATCCCGCGATGGTGAATCCAGAAGTCTGGATTGGTCTTGTCGAAGTCAGCGCCCCTCCCGGAAGCACCGTCCTCAATGGGGCCGAGGGGGGCTACGTGAACGCCATCGACGTCGCTTCCGGCGCTCCGGAATATAAGGAGGCGGTGACAACCGCGTTTAAAGAGATTGGCTTGCTTGTATTGGAAGTCGAAAATATTGAGCGGTTTTCGCAGCGGGCGGCCTGTGGGCACCAGATTGACGCTGAGCTTCACCAATTAGCCGAAGAGGTTGCGAAGTCGGGTGAAGTCCGCTTCGGATCTTTTTACACTTACGCGAGCGATCCGGAACGTCGCCCCGTCTTAACGCAGCAGGCTGTTCTCTCCGCGCTACTCAAGTTCCCTCTGGGCGAGCTCCTCGTGGTAGGCCCTGGTCACTCCCTCCGGTCGGTGAGTCCGGCGAAGAGGACTTCGAGATCCACCGCGCGCAGCTCTTCGTCGGAAAGCGTTTGGAAATGCGTTTTCCAGTGGGCTTCGATTTCCCGATTGAAAATCTCCTTGTCCAGGACATTCAAGGCTGCGAGATTCAGCTTGCTAGGGACCATGAGGTGGAATTCATGCTGCGGTTGCGCAGTCGGCGGATCGCCCTTGCCCTCCGACAAATAGCACGGAATTCCGGCAGCCTCCAATGCATCCCGAGCCTCGGCGTACGGGGCGGCATCGCTTCCCGGACGCGAGACGAAACTGGCGGCGAGTCCCGGCGGCGGAGGCGGAAGCTGGAGCGCGCTCAGATTCATCGCATAATCTAGCGTGAAATCGTACTTCCCGGGGCGGACGGCCTCACCGACGCCACTTCAAACGTCTGGCTTTTCGCGGCCTGCCCGAAAGCGATTGCGCACGCGAAAACCGCGATACCGGCGCTCAAGAGTACTGTCGCATTTGTATGCTAACTCCTTGCGCCCAGTGTAGTCTGCTAAAGCCCCGGGGGCAATCCGCCGATAACTTTATCCTATGGAACGCCGATCCGACCCTCGTTTCCTGGCCGACCTGGACGTGCGCGTTACCAGATTGACGCACCCGGCCCGGTCGGGCCACGGCCAGCTCGCCAACATCTCCAACTCGGGCGTATGTGTCGAGGCTCCGTTCGAGCTGACCGAGGGAGACATCGTGCAACTTGAGGTTGCCGACAGCAACCTGTTCGGGTTTGTCGTTCACGCCAGCCTGGAGCGAGGCGCGTTCCGCGCCGGGGTCCCGGAAGGAACCACCTTCCGCGTGGGAATCGAGGTCCAGCGCGTCCTGATCGGCGGAACGGATCTTTCCAGAGTGCTGCACCTGGCCCTGCGGCGTTCGCTGCCCAGCGTGCCTGGCGTGCTCACAAGCGGTCTGTCGGCTTAGGTGGGGCAGGTCCCCGACAGTCCCCGACCTGCCATTGATCCTACAATAAAGCCTAATGCCTCATTCCGTTACGCTCATCCCCGGGGACGGGATCGGCCCGGAAGTCTCCGCCGCAGCGCGCGAAGCCGTGGACGCCACCGGAGTCAAGATCGACTGGGAGCTGGCCGAGCTGAACGCCGAGATCATCGCCAAGACCGGCGAAAGCCTGCCGCAGCACGTGCTCGACAGTCTGGAACGCACCGGCGTCGGATTGAAAGGCCCCGTGACCACGCCCATCGCCGGCGGCTACACCAGCGTGAACGTCGCTTTGCGGAAGCGCCTGGACCTCTACGCCAATGTGCGGCCGGTGCGTTCTCTGCCCGGCGTCGTCTCTCGTTTCAGCGATGTGAAGATCGATATGGTGATCTTCCGCGAGAACACCGAGGACCTGTACTCCGGCCTGGAGCATGAAGTGGTGAAGGACGTGGTGACCAGTCTCAAAGTCATCACCCGCATTGCTTCCATCCGTATTGCCGAGGCTGCGTTCAAGTTCGCCTCCGAAGAAGGGCGCAAAAAAGTGGTCGCGATTCACAAGGCCAACATCATGAAGCTGGCCGACGGATTGTTCTTGCGCTGCTGCCGCGAGGTGGCCGCGCGCTTCCCTGCCATCGAGTATAAGGAGCTGATCGTCGACAATGCAGCCATGCAACTGGTGATCCGGCCGGAGACCTTTGACATCCTGCTGCTGCCGAATCTGTATGGCGATATCGTGTCGGATCTCGCCGCAGGCTTGGTGGGCGGATTGGGGGTGGTTCCGGGAGCCAACCTGGGCGAGAAGCATGCGGTGTTTGAAGCGGTGCACGGCTCGGCTCCGGATATCGCAGGCAAGGGCATCGCCAACCCCACCGCCATGATGCTCTCCGCCGTCATGATGCTGGTCCACTTGAAAGAGCATGCCGCGGCGCAGCGCTTGCGGTCGGCGGTGGAGGAGATCTATGCCGGGCGCAAGCATCTCACGCCCGACTCCGGCGGCAGCGCGGGAACGCGCGAATTCACCGATGCGGTAATCGGCGTCGTTATCCGTGAGATACGATGATCATCACCCGGGCGTTGATTCTGCTCCCGATTCTGTCTCTTGCCGCCGCGGCTCAGGCTCCGGCCTCCAAGTGGGAGAGCGTGAGGATGCTCGCCCCTGGGACGCAAGTTCGCGTCGCCGCCGGCACATCCAAACTGGTCCAAGGAATGCTCGAAAGCGTCACCGATACCGATCTCGTACTCACGCAAGGGACCGGCCCACAATCCTTCCCACGCGCGCAGATCGGCAGCGTTTCCGTCAAGAAACAGGGTTGTCGCCTGCGCAATGCCTTCGTCGGCATGGGAGTGGGAACGGCGCTCGGGCTGGGCGTCGGGTACGGCGTCGGACAGGCGCAAGGCGGATGGGACACATCTGGGGGCACCATTTTTGGAGCCATCGTCGGATTCGTAGGAGGAACCCTCACCGGCGTCTTCTGGCCCACCGGGGGATGTCGCAAAATTTATGTTCCATAGAGCCCCACATCCACAGAGCCCACATATGTCGAAGACTTCCCTCTTCCGTGTCGTGATTCTGATCCCGATTCTGTCCCTCACCGCCGCGGCTCAGACGCCCGTGGCCGATCATGCGCCAGGGTCGAATTGGGACAACGTGAAGATGCTTGCCCCGGGGACGCAGGTTCGCGTTGCCGCCGGCACTTCCAAGCCGATAGTTGGGATGCTGGAAAGCGTCGCGGATGGCGAACTCGTACTCATGCAAGGAACTGGCCCGCAGTCCTTCCCGCGGCCGCAGATCGTCAGCGTTTCCGTCAGGAAAAGCGGTCACCGCTTGCGCAATGCGCTGATTGGTCTTGGAGTGGGATTGGTGGCCGGGGCCGCCATCGCGCTAGCCGTCGCGGAAGTGCAGGCACACACCTGCAATACATTTCTATGCGGACTGGTGGGGCCCGTGGATGCCGCTATTGGAGGCGCCAGTGGACTGGTCGGCGGAACCCTCGCCGGCGCCTTCTGGCCCACCGGATGGCGCAAAATCTACGCACCGTAGACCCCAGCCGTTGCCGCTACCGCCAGTCGTCCAGCACAAAAACGTCCGGCCGATTGTAGGCGGGTGAGTCGGGCTTATGCATCGCCACACCCTGAAGATCCGTGCGAAAACCGCGCCGAAGCATGTGACGATACGCGTGGCCGCGGCTCAGGTTGACACCCGCTTCCATGCGCTCGAGACCGCGCTCCGCCGCGAACGCTTCACAGCCATCCAGTAAATGCTCGAACGCGCGTTCCGCGCCCGCTCCCCGCCGGACCGCCGCAAACTTGATGTAGCAATTGTTTCGTCCGGCTTCGGTTCCTTCGCCGCCATGGCACACCGCGAACCCATCCAGCGAGTCGCCGCCCCACAATAGAATCGTTTCGCCCAGACTCTGATCCGCGACCGAGCGGATTTCGGAGCTCACGTCCAGCCCTTCGTAGATGGAGTCCGTCAGCGTGCGGCACGCCTTCACAGCCTGCTCTCGTTCGGCTTCCTTCAGCGCCGAATAGTTGAGGGCCGGCGTCTCGCGCCATGTGATCTTTTTCGACATCACGGCTGTGAGAAATCGCGGCCAGAATCCAAACTTCTGATACAGCCCGATATGTTTGGGGCTCTGCGCAAACGTGAACAGACCGGCTTCCCGCACGCCCCATTCCTCAAACAGATCCATGGTCGGGCCCAGCAGCTTCTGCGCAATCTTCCGATTCCACAACTCAGGGCGGACGGTTAGCGGACCGAAGAAGCCAAAGCTGCCCCAGTTGGTCGCGAAATTCGACCCGGCCAGCCCTGCATCCACTTGCGCCACCAGAGCCGCCGCTGGATTGGCGCGCCAGCGCGTCGAGATGTACTCTCGATCGTCCCTATGGGCCTCGGGATCGGGCAGCCCGAGAAAAGTGCCAAAGGCGATTCGGCAGATCCTGCGCGCGTCCGCCAGATCGGCCTCCTGCATGGGACGAATGGAGATACTGAGAGACTGCGCGTCTGGCGACGGCGTGGACATGCCGCAACTCCTCTAAGCTGTCGGTGTGCTGCCGTTAGTGAGACTTCGCCGCCCGTTCCAGATCCGGGCCCGCAGCGGCCAGGTCTTGCGGATTCATCACCGGCCGGATACTAACCTCGGCGTTGAAGCCCAGGAACCACGGCTCAGCGAGTTTGGGTATCTCCGACGAGTGGGTCATCTCAAACACCACGATGCCGGAGCGGCGGCCCTTGTCGTCGGCGGTGAAATAGGCCGCTTCCGGTTTCAGGTCAGTTAGCATCTTTTGAATCGCCGCCATTAGCTTTCCGTCTCTAATCCCGGCGTTGGTCTTTTCGGTTGGCAGGGAAACAGTCATCATCATTCGCATTTTGGAATCTCTCCTCTGGGGACTTCTGGAGATTCTATCGCACTTACGCTCCGGCCGCCCGTCTCGATTAGGTTTCGATCATCGTCTCGAGCAGGCTCAGGCGCGCCCGCAGCGGCCTCATCTCTTCCTCGCTCAGTCGTTCCGTGCAGCCCGCGACGGTCCGGCGGGCCTGCTGGTAGAGACGGCGCTTCTCCGCCGGGTCCGGGGAGGCAGCCGCGATGGCGGCCAGCGCACGCAGCAAGCGCAGGCTCACCGCGACGTCTCCTTTCGCGTACATCCGGATTTGCTCGAACGCTGAATTCACCAGGTGATCGAAGTCGATCCAGGGGAAGCTCACCCGCAGTATGCCAGGCGGGTCGTAATAAGAAGGCGCCAGAGGCGCCCGCGAGACGAAACGGATCAGGATGCGGCTCAACTGGTCGATCGAAGTAATGGCGGTGGTGGGATCGTTCACTGCCGGCGAAATGGCCTTGAGCGCGATGTCGACGATCTGCAACACACCGAACTCGATATCCTGCTCCAGCGTCCGGGAGGGCCCGATGTCGAAGGTGTCGCGGATCTCCGCCAGCTTTTCGGGTGTGAGCCGCACCGCTTTGGTGGACATCAGCAAAGGCGTTCCAGAAGGCACGAACTGGCCCACGCGCCGCAGCACCCGCAGCGTGACGTGGCACGATTTCGCGATGCCCACCAGAGCCGGAATATCCAGGAAGCGCATGTAGCCGGACACATCGCTCAGGATGGGAGTTTCGTCCAATCCTGGCGGCTCGGGCTCATGGCGAATGAGGTGGGCCGAGCGCGGCTCGGGCATCAGGTTGTCGATCATGGCCACGGTTTCGCCGGCGATACGGTCCACGATATGGCTCACGCTGATGGCCTGGGTGATGTGATGGATGAAGAACAACAGCCAGCCCACACAGGCGATCGCCAGCAGCATCGCCCCCATGACCGTGGCCACCGGGGCAAAGGGTTCCGGCTTGGATCGAGCCGCCGGCAGCGCCGCCATGCAGTAGCAGAACGTCCCCAGGAAGATTCCCAGCGTCCACTGGGTCACCCGGTCCCGCGCGAAACTCACGATGATGCGCGGGGAGAACTGCATGGACGCCAGCGTCAGCGTCATCAGCACGATGGCGAAGACGATCGACACCACCGTCATAATCGAGCCGGCGATGCCTCCCAGAATCACCTGCGCCACCTGCGGATCGGCATGCGAGGGGAACAACGTTCGCGGAACCAGATCGCTGATCGCGGGCACCACCTCTTCCAGCCACGAAAACAGCGCGCCCAGGAAGCCGAGCGCCAGTGCGATGATCAGCGGGCGGAGTAGAAATCCGCCGCGCAAATTGTACATCGCGTGGCGCAGCCACGAAGGGAGACGGGCGTTCACGATCCCTCTATCTTAAAGGCTGTTTGCTTCGGGAGGCCGGCGCTATTCATGTCTCAACGCGACTCCCGGATCGACGCGCATCGCGCGGCGCGCCGGAATCAGGCACCCGAGCATGGCTGCCAAAATCAACACGGCGGATGCGACGACAAGCGTAATCGGATCGGCGGGTGAAATCTGAACCAGCTCGGCTTCGAGGAGGCGATTCACGGCCAACGATGCGGCCAGTCCGATGGCCAGACCAATTCCCAAGGGAAGCATTCCCTGCATCAGCACGAGTTTTAGAATATCGCGTGCCGCTGCGCCAATCGCCATGCGAACTCCAATTTCCTGCGTGCGCTGGTTGACCGAATGCGCGACGACGGTATACAGGCCGATCGAAGCCAGCAGGAGCGCAATCGCGGCAAAGATCAGGAACAGCGTGCCGTAGAACCGATTGTCCCAATACCGCTCCAAACGTTTCCGCCAGGGCAAAAGGCCCGTAGACGGGTAGGTCGGAATCCAGCGCCTGAACCTCGTGCCGGAACGCCGTTGCCAGGCCGGCGGGTGGGACGCGAGTTCGCACGAAAACCCACATGCCTCCTCCCGGCTTTTGACGGTAGGGCAAGTAAACCTCCGGATCGACTCTTTGGCGCGTGCTGTCATTCTGGACGATATCCGACACGACGCCGACAACAGTCAGCCAGTCTTCCTGCTTGGGCGGCGTCCTCTCGTTGAACAGCCGAAGACGTTTGCCGAGAGGATCTTCTCCCGGCCAGTACTTGCTCGCGAACATCTGGTTCACGATTGCGACTGGAACTCCGGAAGGCCCATCCGCGTCAGTGAACTCGCGGCCGGAGAGCAGCCTCGCTTGCAGCGCGCGGAAGTAACCCGGACTGACTTTCAACCCCCGCAGCGTAGGTCGGCTCCCAACCGCGGCGGGCGGTGCGCCCGCCAGCTCATACGGGTATCTGGTTGACCCCGTCGAAGGAGGGCTTTCGGCGAGTGCTACGGATTCCACGCCGGGCGTCGCTTCCAGACGGGTTGTGAGACGGTCGAAGAAGGAAATCTTTTCCTCTGCTCCGGGATACCTGGCGGCGGGGAGATCCACGGACCCCGCCAGCACATTGAACGTATTGACGCCCATATCCGCGGTGTGGATCTTGAGAAAACTGCGGATCATCACTCCCGCTCCCGCCAGCAGCACGATCGCTAGCGCCATCTCTCCGGTCACAAGAATGGCGGAGAGATGCTTTCCGCGCCCGCCCCCAGTCGCGCCTCTGCTGCCATCCTTCAACGAAGTGTTCACGTCGAGCTTGGAGAGCCGCAGCGCCGGCGCAAGCCCGAACAGGATTCCCGTTCCTATCGAAATCGCGATGAGATACCCGAGAACGCGGGAGTCCATTGTATCGTCGATGACCAGCCAGGACGCCTTGTGAGCCATCGCGAGATCGTAGGCGTGAACACCCCATTTGGCAATCCACCAGCCCAACGCACCGCCTAGGCTGGACAGCATCACGCTCTCGATGAGGAGTTGCCGGATGATCCGCCACCGCCCCGCGCCGAGCGCGATGCGGACGGAAATCTCGCGGGACCGGCCCATCGCGCGGGCCAGCAGCAGATTCGCCAGATTGGCGCAGGCGATCAACAGCACAAAGCCAACCGCGCCCCACATGGAACCGTAGAGCACGGCCGCATTGGGACCGATGAAGAACTCGTCGAACTTCCACACCACCGGGGGATGCTCCCGGTCTGTAACCGGGTAGGCGATTCCAAGGCGCTTTCCGATGATGTCCATCTCAGCGCGTGCCTGGTCGATGGTGACGCCGTCAGCCAGACGGCCGAAGGCCATCCAAGTGTCCCGGTTTTCCCGGTTCATGACTCTTTCCGTCTGCACCAGGGGCACCCACACATCTACCGTTTGGGGGAAGGAAAAACCTTGCGGCATGACTCCGATCAGGGTGGTTGGCGCGCCGCTCATCCGCACTGTCCGGCCGACGATGGCCGGGTTTTTCCCGTACCGTCGTTCCCAGAAGCCGTAGTTCAGGATGGCGACCGGAGGAGCGCCGGGTACCTCATCGGACGGCGTAAAATCCCGGCCCAGGATGGGTCTCTGGCCAACCACCTTGAAGGTATCGGCGCTATTTTCGTTTGCGTCGAGCCTCTCCGCAAAGTCGCTCTCATCGTTGAGGGTTTTCGACACACCGTGGACAATCGCCATCCCCTCGAACGACTTCGCCTGAGCCCGGTAGTTCAGAAAATCGGGATACGAGACGCAGCAGTTGGAGTCCTTCGGGGTGATGTACAGGAGGCGATCGTTGTCTTTCACGAGCGGGAATCCCTTGAAAAGCACGGCATTCGTCACCGTGAAGACAGTGGCATTGACTCCGATACCGAGAGCAAGCATCGCGACGGCCACCGCCGTGAAGCCGGGATTCTTGACCAGAGTCCGAAAGCTTAATCGAACGTCGCCGAGCCAAGACATAACTTAAGGCAGATATGGTCGAAACCCCGCCCGCTCCATCGCCGCGCGTGCCGCGGGATCGTCAGCCGGATCGACATAGAAGAACGCGCCGACGCGCTCGGACACAAACACGACCCCGCCCCGGTACGTATCCGGCTCGACCAAGTAATTGAACCCCGCGCCGGTCAGCACCTCTTCCAGTCGCAGCGCCTCCTTCAGGGTTTTCGCCACATAGAGCAGCGCCAGCTCCTGGCCCTCCAGCTCCTCTCTATTAACGTCGTCGGGCTCCTGCCGCACGCGCCTATCCTCCCCGATTTTAGCCCCCGACGCGGGCTCTAAACACGTTATATGCTTCCGGGCTGGTGCGATTGAGATATTCAACGTAGGATTTCCCAACCGTCTCCAGATTCTTCATGTAATTCGGATCCTTGAAGGCGCCGCGCATCTCGGCGATGATCGGTTCCACGCGGATCCACGCCAGCAGCAGCTCGCGATTGCTCTGGAACAGGAGCTCCTCATTCAGCACCCCTGCGGTGACAAACGACGCGACCATATCCCAATAACTGGCGACCTGTCGCATAAAAGCGTTGGCCTCGGAGCCGGGCGGGCAGATCTGCTGGAACTCGGCCATGCTCTTGCACTTGAAATTCGCGACGAACCAGTTGCGGGCGGTGCGCATCTTGTCTTCGCGGCGAAGCTCATACAGCTTCAGAATCAGGTTCACATCGTCGTAAGTAGCTGTGGACATAACTTCCAGATTAGCGCAAGCGTGCGGCGCGCACCGCGTGAAGCGGAAACCTCACGGCAAATGTGTTACAGTCCCAACCATGCCTCCAACGAAAACCAAGCTAAGACGGGCTTTTGATGTAGCTCTGACGGCGTATCTTGAAGCCATTCAAGATAAGAAGACGGCACTCCTTGCCGTTACAAATGAGCCTTCCAAGGAGACCAACAAGAAATACCAAAACGCATCTCGCAAGGAGAAGGCGGCGCGCCAGGCATATCGCCAAGCCACAAAGCGGCTACACGCTCTGGTTCTGGTTGGATAGAAAACCTCGTAACGTGATGTAAGGGATGGGCTTACGGCGCTGTGGGTATGCAACCGCGAGAAGGTGAAACCAGGGCGAGAGCGTATGCATCTTAAACAATAGAGGGAGCCCCCTCCAAAGTAGCTGATCCGGGCGAGGTTGATCGGTAGAAGTTGTATAAGGAGTAAGCCGAAATGTCCAGTCGTCCCGGAATCTACTTGTTGCTCTTGGGTTTGCCGGTGTTTGCTACCTCTTCCGTTCCCGGAATCAACAACTTCGATCAGATCAATGCACAGGTCTATCGCGGTGCTCAGCCCAGTGACGAGGGGTTCCAGTACCTGGCGAAGATCGGTGTAAAGACCGTCCTCGACTTACGTGAAGCCGATGCCCGCGCGGCTGCGGAAAAACAGGCTGTTGTCGCCTCCGGCATGCAGTATGTCAACGTTCCGATGACTGGCCTGACCGCGCCAACCGCTGCCGAGATCACCAGTATTCTAGCGCTGATGGAAGATGGCGGTAACGGCCCCGTCTTTGTCCATTGCATGCGCGGCGCGGACCGCACCGGCGCTGTCATCGCGGCCTATCGCATCGACCACGATCAATGGGATGGCGCCCGGGCCCTGAAAGAGGCGATGTCGCACGGCATGAGCTTTTTCCAGCTCCCGCGCCAGCGCTTTATCCGTACTTTCCAGGAGCGGATAGAAGCCAAGGTTCTTGCTAAGCCTGCCGAGTCCACGGCTGCGCTGGTTCTTCCGGAGAAACCGATGTCGACCGTCTTGACGCCCGCCGTGCAGTAAAGTTTAACGCGTTCCACTCGCCGGCTTCAGCGGTCCCGTGCTTCAAGAGCCATTTCTTCGACGGCTTCCTTCACCGCTGTTTTCACCGCGTTCTTGACGGTGGACTTCAGCGCACCATGGGCCACGGCCTCCTTGCCTGCGCGACTGGCCGCATGCCTGATTGCGTTCTTCAGGATCGTTCTTAACGGCGGCATCTCTTTAGCCAGGGCTCGAGTAGCCTTGGCCGTCGTTTCGGGCGGCGTCGCCGCTTGCACCGCGTCACGAGCCTCGTCAAAGCCGGTCGATACCCAGTCTTTTTCAAACGTGGCGAGCAGCGCGTTCACCACTTTCGATTCGTGAACCACGATCCCGATTTCGCGCCGCAAATCCAACTCCGGTTGTCGCAGGCTCTGGCTGCCCACAAAAGCTTGGCGGCCGTCCCGGATAATCGTTCGCGTATGCAGTCGCATGCTGGTGAGCGGCGTAACCGGCAGGTTCGCGCCCCCCGCGGCGACGCTTCCGATGATCTTGATATCGAGTCCCGCCTTGGCATGGTCCTCGAGGAGCCGCACGATGTGTTTGTCGGCGATCTTAGGATCGTAGATCAACAGTTGTTTCCGGGCCTGCTCGATGAAGGTTGTGAGCTGCTCGCGGGCATTCGCGGGGCTTACGACGAATGCGTTGAGGCCCGCGGCATAAGGCTGGCGGTTGAGATCCGCCTCAAAAAGTTTCACCGCTTCCTGGACCACTTTGGCGCTCTTGGTGACAATCCCGAAGCCGCGGCTATGCTGGATATCGATGTGAACGAAGTTGAACGACAGCAGGAACAGCGTGCGGCGATCGACGATCACCATCTTGCCGTGGTAACGAATCAAATCGTCCGCCGTGCGCCCCACAGTGATGCCAGCCTCCAGAAACCGCGTCTCCAGACCGCGTAGCCTGGATTCCCCTCCCCGGTTAGTGTGAGCGATCAATGCGCGGACGGCAATACCCCGGCTCGATGCGTCTTTCAAGGCCGTCTCAAGCTCTTTCCAGTCCATGCGGAAGATCAGGATGTCAATACTTTTCTTGGCGCTCTTGATCCCTGCAAGAAGAGGCGCGATGCCATCCCGAGGTTGAACCAACAGCTTCAGAATGCACCTCCTTCAATCCTCATCCGTGAGGAAAGCACGCGGCGGGCCAGTCAGCCAGGCCAGTTTCACCGTTTCTAAGAGCCCAGGTGGGTGGACGCCCTCGTCCGCGCCGGCCCCCGGTCCGGCTTGTTGGGGCGTGAAGCAGGGCCGACGGGGGCGTCGGCCCGCGGGTCAGAGGACCCGCCCCACCACGAACGCTGCCCCTGCCACAAGCCAGCCGCCTCAGGATCGTTGACCATCCGTGGTCATGTGACCGGATGCGGTCGTGCGAGATGCCTTCGTCCGCCAGGCACAGGTGGCGCCCTGAGGTCCGCTAAACGGTCATGGACGTGCCTCCCCTACCAGGGGGAGACCGGATTACCTATGAACCGAACACACACATTCTGGAGCGCTTTTTGCATCGTCATGGCCCTCGCCTTTTCCGCTTCCGTCCGCGCGGACGATCCAATCTTTGCGCGGGCTTCCCGCGCGGTAGGAAACGCCAGCGTCCCGTCCGCCGCATTGTGGAGCGACCGGGGTGACATTCGGTCGCTCAATCTTTTCTACGGGCCCGGCGGCAAAAAGCACCAGCCTACGGGCAAGTTCACGTTCGTCAAGGAAGACAAGGAAGGCACTTCCCCGAAGTTCGACGTTGTAGACGAGCAGGGCGTACATTGGAGAGCCAAACTCGGGGAGGAGAGCAAGTCGGAAACGGCGGCGACTCGCCTGGTATGGGCCGCGGGTTATTTTACCGACGACGACTACTATCTGCCCGAGTTGCGCGTGGATAAGCTGCCCAGACTCGATCGCGGCCGCCAGTTTGTCTCGGCGGACGGCGTGGTCCACGGAGTCCGCATGGAGCTCAAACCGAAAGGGCAAAAGAAAAGCGGGAATTGGAGCTGGTTCAAGAATCCCTTCGTAGGAACAAAAGAGCTGAACGGCTTGAAGATCATGATGGCGCTCATCAACAATTGGGATTTGAAAGAGGTCAACAATGCCATCTACAACGAGAAGGGCGCAAGCCCTCGCTACGTGGTCAGCGATCTGGGCGCAAGTTTCGGCGAGACGGGCAATGTGATCACCCGGTCGAAGAGCAGCCCGGGCGACTTTGAGGAATCCAAGTTCATTCAAAAAGCAACCGCGCAGCATGTGGATTTTATCTTGAACAGCCGCCCGTTTGTTCTCTCGGTGTTTGACGTTTCCAACTATGCCGCGCGCACGCACATGCAAGACATTGTGAAAGAGATTCCCATCGCGGACGCCAGATGGCTGGGTAAGTTGCTCGCGCCGCTCTCGGATGAGCAGATTGGCGATTGCTTTCGCGCCGCTGGGTATTCAGCCGAGCAGGTGGAGGGATACGTGTCGGTGGTCAAGGAGCGAATCGGGGATTTGAACCGGCTCTAACATCGCAACCGATGGCTCGGGCACGATGAGCAACGTCATGAAACGGATGGTTCTGCCCGTCTGCCTGATTTTGGCCGGCAGTTTGTCGCCCCTGGCGTTGGCACAGGGCGGACCGCCATTTCTATCGGATGACCCCGACACTCCCGGAAATATGCGTTGGGAGATCAACATGATTCTCCTGGGCGACCGCAATCCGTCCGTAGGCTCCTATGCAGTGCCCGATATGGATATCAATTTCGGCGTGGGCAGCAGGATCGAGCTCACCTACGAGGCGCCTCTCAGCGTCGAGGAGACTCAGGGCCCCTCCGGCAATACCGTCGCGGGCTTCGGAAACTCGTTGCTGGGGGTTAAGTGGCGCTTTTACGCACACCATCCCAAGTCGAAAGAGACCGGCAAGGTGGACAAGAAGGAGTCCAATTTCGGGTTCTCGATCTACCCTCAGCTCGTGTTGAACAATCCCACCGGCTCGCTGCGCCGCGACGTCGTGGAGCCGGGCCCCCAACTGCTCATGCCCATGGAAGGCAACGCCAAGATCGGACCCATCCGCATCTCCGGAGAGTTGGGATACTGGTTCACCAGCCAGAATGTCCCGAGCTCATGGATACGAGGCGCAATCGTCGGTCACGAGTTTAAAAACAGGACAGAAGTCGACCTGGAACTGTACGATCAGGCTGCCACAAGAGGGATTGGCGCTGAACCTAAGACCCGTGCAACCACACTCGGCATCGGCTTTACCACTCCCATAGCCGGGAATGGAGTGCTCTGGTTCATGGGGATGGCTGGACGCAGCCTGGTGACCGTCACCCCAACCAACGGCCAGCCCAGTTGGATCGCCTCCGCGGGCTTCCAGATTCTAACCGGTAAACACCGCAGGAACAGCAGCGATGAGTGAAACATCGCGCGTAGGTTATTTGACGGCCGATGGCTCTCCCGCGCTCCCGGATTGCAGTCCATAGAGTTCGGCATACAAACCGCCCGCGGCCAGTAGCTCCGCATGGGTTCCGCGTTCGGCGAGCTCAAAATCTTTCACCACGAAAATGACATCCGCCCTCTGGATCGTTGCCAGATGGTGGGCAATGACGACACAAGTCTTGCCTTTCATCAAGCGGCCCAGCGCCTCGAAAACCGCGCGTTCGGATTCGGCGTCGAGGCCTGAAGTCGGCTCGTCGAGGAGCAGAATCGGAGTATTACGGATGATGGCCCGCGCGATCGCGACGCGCTGACGCTGGCCCCCCGACAGCGATACTCCCCGCTCCCCCACCATCGTGTCATACCCTTCCGGCATCTTCTCGATAAATTCGTGGGCGTTGGCCAGCTTGGCGGCCTGGACGATCTCGGCGCGCCGCGCTTCCGGCCTGCCATACGCGATGTTCTGCCAGATGGGGACGTGGAACAGCACCGTGTCCTGTAGCACAAAGCTCATTTGTTCACGCAGGGACGAAAGAGTGTACTTGCGAATGTCGAGCCCGTCGAGTTTCACCTGGCCGGAAGTGGGATCGTAGAAGCGCGGAATCAGACTGAGGATGGTGGATTTGCCGGCCCCGCTGGGACCCACGAAGGCGGCCACCTGACCGGGCTCAATCTGAAAGCTCATTTCTTTCAAGATCGGATGATCGGGACTGTAACCGAAAGAGACCCGATCAAATTCCATTTTGCCTCTGAAGGACCGGGCGGGGCGGGCTCCGGGCAGATCGCGCACGCGGCTGACGGCGTTCAGTACGTCCTGGATTCGTTCATAGCTAACGGTCGCCTTGGAAACCGTGTCCCCCATCTTGGAAAGATCCCGCATGGGCTTATACATCTTGCCCAGATAGGACAGGAAGATCACCAGATCGCCCACGCTAAGTTGGCCGGCCAGGGCCAGCCGTGCGCCGTATCCCAGAACCAGGCAGGTGCCCACCGCCGCAAGCATCTCTACGATCGGGGACAACCTGGCTTTGAGGGACCGTGCCTGGAGGGCGGTTTCCACGTTTTCGAGACTCTGTTCCTCGAAGCGGCGTTGTTCGTAGTCCTCCCGGGCGAAAGCCTTGACCACGCGGATGGACGAAAAAACCTCCTGGACGATGTTCGCCAGCTCACCCTCTTTCTGCCTCACCGCGCGCGATGCTTTTTTGATCCGCTTAGTGAAGACAAATACGACCAGAAACAGAGCCGGAACAATGGAGAGCGCGATCAAAGCAAAACGCCAGTTGTAATAGAACATCACGGCAGCCATGCCTGTCAGCGTGAGTACGTTCACCAGCATGCCGAGCAGCGCGGAGCTGATGAAAGCCTGCACCGCTTCAATATCGCTGGTGACGCGGCTGACCAGGTCTCCGGTTCTCTTTTCGTCGTGTTCGGCCAAAGACAAGTGATGGATATGCTGATAGAGCGCGCGCCGGAGGTCGTGCATCACCCATTGGCCGACGCTGGTGGTGAGATACGATTCCGTGTAAGAGCTCACCGCTCCGACGATGGCGATCGCCGCCACCGCCAGTAACGCGAAGTTGAGCACGGCAAATTTGTTCTGCCCCGCCACGTGGTTTACGATTGTGGTGAGCCACGGCGGCAGGTGTTTTGACTGGAGCACGTTGTCGATGATGATTTTCAGCGGCCACGGGTCCAGAAGATCGGCCGCGGTTTCGCCGACCACCGCCGCCAAAGCCAAACTCATGGCCTTCCAGTGCGGTCGCAAGAGCTCGACCATCTGCCGCCAATTGGATTTTGTAGGCACGTTCGCCGGCGCGGAAGTTTCTGGCATTCAGGCTTGCTTTGCCGCTGACCGGAATCGGTCCGGCGCACCCTTTTGAAATCTATCACGATCCTGCCGGGCGAGTGGGACATGCTTTAGCTTGTCCAAGGCTTTTTGCCACAGGCGCGCGTTCCTTTAAGTGTTGAGAATTCCCGCATCCGCCCGGCACATGAAGTTGATGGCTCAACATTGATGACGCAACCAGGGATCGCGCATCCTTTACTCACCGAGGACGATCAGCTCCACTGGCTGGCGCTGCGCATGGCCCCAGGATTGGGGACCCGCAAGGCCGGTCAACTGATCGGGCTGTTCCGGACGCCCCAGAACGTTTTCCGAGCCTCGCGGTCGGAGCTGGTAGCCGCCGGACTCGCCCCCGCCGTGGCCCAGAGCATCGCCAGCGGCTGCGCCTTCGAGGATGCCGTGGCGCAGAGGGAGAAGATGATCCAGGCCGGCGCGGAGCTGATCCCGCTGACCGACCCCCGCTATCCGCCGCGACTCAAGGAAATCTTCGACCCGCCTCCTCTCTTATACGCCCGCGGCCGCGTGGAGCTGTTGGGGTCGCTGATGCTGGCGGTGGTGGGAACCCGCCGCCCGACGCCTTACGGAATGGCAGCGACCGGGCGTCTGGCCCGAGATCTCTCCTCGGCAGGGCTGACCATCGTCAGCGGCATGGCCCGTGGCATCGACACGGCGGCGCACCGGGGCGCCCTCGATACGCAGGGCGGCACCGTGGCCGTGTTCGGGTGCGGAGTCGACGAGCTTTACCCGGTTGAAAACCGCAAGCTGGCCAAGGAGATAGCCGACAAGGGACTGATCGTTTCGGAATTCCCGATGGGCACGCCCCCCTATCCTCAAAACTTCCCCGTCCGAAATCGGATCGTCAGCGGGATGAGCGCCGGGGTGCTGGTGGTCGAAGGCGGCGAGTATTCCGGTTCGGCCATCACCGCCAAGCTCGCGGCGGAGCACAATCGCGAGATCTTCGCCGTGCCGGGCAATATCACCTCCAAGATGAGCTGGGCCCCGAATCTGCTCATCAAACAGGGGGCGAAACTGGTCCAGGAATGGAACGACGTGGTGGCGGAGCTCCCCTCCGAGGACCGCCGCAGGCTTTCGGATCGGTTCCGCAAGCAATTGAATCTAAATGACAAACAAGATGATGAAACTTCCAGCCCGATGGGACCATCTCATTCAAGCGAGCCCAATCGAGCAGTGGCGCAGGCGATTTTGGCCGTGCTCGCCCCGGATGTTCCGGTGTCATTGGATCACCTCGTGGATCATCTGGGCGAGACCACTCCAGGTTGCTCTCCCTCGGAGATCATTGCGGTCTTGTTCGACCTGGAAATGGCCGGTTCGATACGGCAGCTTCCGGGGAAGAATTTTCTCAAGGTCTGGGCCGACTGAGAACCGGCGGCCGCAGGCCGCCTTCTGTGTGGGCTCACTCGTGTTAAGATTTCGGTTGTTTCTTATAGGAAGGTCGCGCACTCATCATGGCAAGGAATCTCGTCATCGTCGAATCGCCGGCGAAGGCGAAAACCATCGGGAAGTACCTGGGCAAGCAGTATGTCGTGAAAGCCTCGCTGGGCCACGTCAAGGATCTGCCCAAGAAGGACCTGGCTGTGGACGTGGAGCACAACTTCACGCCGGTCTATGAGGTCATCGAAGGCAAGAAGAAGCTGATCGCGGAGCTCAAGGCGGAGGCCAAGAAGTCCGACGCCATCTACCTGGCGGCCGACCCGGACCGCGAAGGCGAGGCCATCTGCTACCACCTTCAGGAAGAGCTCAAGGACGGCAAAGGCGGCGCCGCCAAAATCTTCCGGGTGATGTTCAACGAGATCACCAAGAACGCTATCCAGAAGGCGTTCGAGAAACCGGCCGCGGTCAATCTGCACCTGGTGGACGCGCAGCAGGCCCGGCGCGTGCTGGACCGGCTGGTGGGCTATAAGATCTCGCCGCTGCTGTGGGACAAGGTCCGCCGGGGCCTCTCCGCCGGGCGCGTGCAATCCGTCGCTTTGCGGCTGATCGTCGACCGGGAGCGTGAAATCCGCGCGTTCCAGAAGCGCGAGTACTGGAGCATCAACGTCCACCTCGCCGCCAAGAAGCCCCCGCAGCTCTCCGCCCATCTCGCCAAGAAAAATGGCGAAAACGTCGAGATCCCCAATGCGGCCGAGGCGCAAGCCATCGTCGCCACGCTCGACGGCTCCGACTACATCGTCAAGTCGGTCGCCAATCGCGAGAAGCGGCGCTTCCCCGTGCCGCCCTTCATCACCTCCACGCTGCAACAGGAAGCCTCCCGCAAGTGCCGCTTCAGCGTCAAGCGCACCATGGGGCTGGCGCAGAGGCTGTACGAAGGCGTCGAGCTCGGCTCCGACGAAGGCCCCGTCGGTCTGATCTCCTATATGCGCACGGATTCGGTTCGCGTCTCTAACGAAGCTCTCGACGAAGCCCGCGCGATGATCGTCGAGCGCTTTGGCGCCGAGTACCGTCCCGCCTCGCCCAATGTCTACAAGGGTAAGAAGGATGCGCAGGACGCGCACGAAGCCATCCGCCCGACCTCCGCGTTGCGCACGCCCGAGAGCGTCGCAAAGTTTCTGCAAGAGGACGAGCTCAAGCTCTACCGCCTGATCTGGATGCGTTTCGTCGCCTCGCAGATGACCCCGGCGGTGTTCGATCAAACCACCATCGATGTCGACGCCAAGGGCAAGGATGGAGCGGTGTACCTGTTCCGCGCCACCGGCAGCGTTCCCAAGTTCGACGGCTTCCTCAAGATCTACGAGGAAGGCAAGGATCAGAAGGACGAGGACGATGAGGAGTTGAAGCACCGGCTGCCCGCCGTCGCCGAAGGCGAGACGCTGAAGTTCCGCGCCATCGAGCCGGAGCAGCATTTCACCGAACCTCCGCCCCGCTTCACCGAAGCCACGCTCGTAAAGGAGCTGGAAGCCGACGGCGTGGGCCGTCCTTCCACTTACGCGTCCATCCTTTCCACCATCCAGGAGCGCGAGTACGTAAATAAGGAAGGCGGCAAATTCAAGCCCACCGAGCTGGGCATGGTGGTGATGGACCTGTTGCTTGAAAGCTTCGCCGATCTGTTCGACGTGACCTACACCGCGCGCATGGAGAGCGAGCTCGACGACATCGAAGAGGGCAAGATAGACTGGCACGTCTCCATGGGCGAGTTCTATGAGCGTTTCGAGAAGAACCTGGAACACGCCGAGCGCCACATGACCGACATCAAGCGCATGGAGCGGCCCACCGATCTCATCTGCGACAAGTGCGGCAAGCCCATGGTGATCAAGTGGGGCAAGCACGGAAGCTTCGTCGCCTGCACCGGCTACCCGGACTGCAAGAATACCCGCGAGCTCACCGTCGATCTTCCCGATATCGATAAGGCCGATTTGACCGAGCAGGACGAAGTGGAGTATTGTCCCAACTGCGGCCGCGCCATGGTGCTCAAGAAGGGGCGGTTCGGGCAGTTCCTGGCCTGCTCCGGCTATCCCGATTGCAAGACCACCAAGCAGCTCGGCGAGGCGCAGAAGCCCAAGGACGTTCCCCTCGACGAAAAATGCCCGCAGTGCGGCAATCAGTTGGTCAAGAAGTACGGCCGCTTCGGGGAGTTTATCGCGTGCTCCAACTATCCCACCTGCAAATACATCCAGCAGAAGACCATCGGCGTGAAGTGTCCCAACTGCTCCGAAGGCCAGATCGTGGAGCGGCGCTCCAAGCGCGGCAAGACCTTCTACGGCTGCAATCGCTATCCCGAGTGCGATTTCGTGGCCTGGGGCAAACCCATTCCGGAGCGTTGTCCGGAATGCGGCGGCAGCTACCTTATCGAGAAGTTTCTCAAGGCCGGTCCGGTGGCGCAGTGCCCCAACGCCGAGTGCAAGTTCAAGAAGCCGTTGGAGGGAGTGGCGACGGCGACGGAAGCCGCCGAAGCTCCCGTCGAAGTGAAGGTGTAAATGGCCGCCTCAGTCGCCGCCAAGCCCGATTACGGCCTGGAGTCCCGCGTCACCGTCCGGCGCATGTTCGGGCGCGGCGCCTGGACGCTCGCCTTCGCCCTCACGATGTTCCTCATCAATCGCACCGATTATCCCGGCCCCGCCGCGCACATTCTGATCGCGCTGGGCTTGATCGGCCTGGCCTTCGTGGCAGTGGGCTTGGTGATGGTGCAGTCCAGCCGCGTGGCCCGCTTCGAAGCCCGCGACCGCATTCTGGACGCCCTGGCTCTGAATGGAGACGAGCGCGTGCTGGACGTCGGCTCCGGCACCGGGCTGATGCTGATCGGCGTGGCCAAGAAGCTAAAATCCGGCCGCGTCACCGGGCTCGACCTCTCCGGCGAAGCCGAGATCGCCAGGCAGAACGCCAAGCTCGAAGGCGTCGGCGACAAGGTGACGCGCATTGATGTCTGCGAGACGCCCAAGTTCGTCTATCCCGACAATTATTACGACGTGGTGGTGAGCGCCCTGGCGCTGCGCCACGCCGGAGAAATCGACGTCCGCGAGCAACTGGTCCGCGAAATCATACGTGTCCTCAAGCCCGGTGGACGCCTGGCCATCTATGACGTCCTGCGCACCGGCGAATACGCCGCCACACTCCGTGCCGCCGGAGCCCAAAACGTCGAACTGTCGCCCGTGAGCTGGCCCAGGTGCCTGCCGACCCGAACCGTCACGGCCCGCAAGTAAGCTATGTCACACTGAGAGTGTGTCCAAGAGCGTAATCAGACGAGCCCAGGTCGTCCTGCCTGTTGAGCTGGTTGCCGAAATCGACAAACTCGTCGGCAAGCGGGGCCGGAGTGCGTTCCTTACTGAGATCGCCGAGCGCGAGATCAAGCTCCGCCACCAGCGCGAAGCCTTACGGGATGCCGCTGGAGCGTGGAAAGACGAAGACCACCCAGAGCTGGCTCATGGAGCTGCTGCCTGGGTCCGGCAAATCCGCGCGCTCGACGATCGGCGGTTTGAGGATCTCGAACGCCGTCGGCAAGGTAAATGACCTACCTGCTCGATTCGAGCCTACTGATCGATGCCCTGAATGACCGGAACGGACGGCCCCAGCTTCTTGCCCAACTCTCCCAGCAGGACATCCTTCTGGCCTGTTGCACCGTAAACGTCACGGAGCTGTACATGGGAATGCGCCTCGGGGAAGAGGTCAAGACCGAGAAATTTCTCCGCAGCTTGGAATTCTACCCAGTGACGTGGGAGATTGCGCAGCTTGCCGGAGATCTGTTCCGCGAATGGCGGCGGAAAGGCCAGACTCTCAGCTTGGCCGACGTGACCATTGCCGCTGTCGCCCTCGCCAATAGCCTCACCCTCGTGACCGATAACCGCAAGCATTTCCCCATGCCGGAGCTGCAACTCCTCCAGCTCCCCGGCGCTCCCGCAACGGAATAACCCCGCCCTTTTCCCCCAACCTGCTAAAATCATTCTCATCATGCCCCTCGCCCCGGGCACTCGCCTCGAACATTACGAGATCGTCGGCCCCCTCGGCGTGGGCGGCATGGGCGAGGTGTACCGGGCTCATGACACGCGGCTGCGCCGCGAAGTCGCGATCAAGATTCTTCCGCCCCAGTTCGCCGCCGACCCTTCCCGTCTCGCCCGCTTTGAGCGCGAAGCGCAGGTGCTGGCCGCGCTCAATCATCCCAACATCGCCGCGATCTATGGATTGGGGCACGCCGTAGGCGTGCCGGGCCACGAAAGTGCCAACGGCATCCGCTTCCTGGTGCTCGAATTGGTCGAAGGTCCCACTCTCGCCGAGCGCATCGCCTCCGGCCCGATCCCCGTTGAAGAAGCCCTGCGATTTGCAACGCAAATCGCCGAAGCATTAGGCGCCGCCCACGACAAGGGCATCGTCCATCGCGATCTCAAACCCGCCAACGTCAAGGTCACGCCGGAGGGCAAGGTCAAGGTCCTGGACTTCGGCTTGGCGGCGGTGATCCAGCCGCAGGTGTCCGATTTGAGCGATCCCTCCAACTCGCCCACGCTCACCATGGGAGCGACGCAGGCGGGCGTGATTCTCGGCACCGCCCCTTACATGAGCCCCGAGCAAGCGCGCGGGCAAGCCGTCGATAAGCGCGCCGACATCTGGGGCTTCGGCGTGCTGCTCTATGAGATGGTCACCGGCCAGCGCTTGTTCCGGGGCGACACCGTCTCCGACACGCTCGCCTCCGTGCTCAAGGAACAGCCCGATCTCGACCGCGCTCCCGCAAAAGTCCGCCGCCTGCTCGAAGGCTGCCTGGAGAAGGACCCCAAGCGGCGCCTGCGCGACATCGCCGACGCCTGGCGTTTGCTGGATGCAGAGCAGGCCGTGGGGCAGGTGATCTTGTCACCTGCCTGGCAGTGGCCAACCATCGCCGCCCTCGTCACCCTCGCTCTCCTCGCCGCTCTCTCCTTCATCCATTTCCGCGAAAAGCCCCCCGTCCGCGAGCTGACGCGCTTCGAAATCCCCGCTCCCGCCAACTCCACCTTCGCCCCCAACACCGGCCCCGTCGTCTCACCCGACGGCCGCAAGATCGCCTTCATCGCCGCCGCCGCGGACCGCAAGCCCATGCTTTGGGTTCGCCCTCTGGACGCCGAGGAAGCCCGGCCGCTGGCCGGCACCGAGGACGCCGAGAGAAACGTGCTGTTTTGGTCCGCGGACAGCCGCTCCCTCGCGTTCGCCAATGGCGGAAGGCTCAAGAAGATCGAGGCCACCGGAGGCCCCGCGCAAACCCTGTGCGACGCTCCGACGATTGATAACGGAATTTGGACTCCCGACAACCGGATTCTCTTCGGAGGCTTGGGGCCCTTGCAAATCGTCTTGGCCTCGGGTGGAATGCCCACACCGCTCACCACTCTTGACCATTCCCGCAATGAACTTGCACATGAGTCTGCGGCGATGCTGCCGGACGGGCATCACTTCCTCTACTCGCGAGTATCGATCCCCTTTGAAAACGGCGGCGAGTACATCGGCTCTCTGGACGCCAAGCCCGAGCAACAGAGCACCAAGAAGCTGTTACCAGACACGACCTCCGCGGTCTACGTCCCGTCGCCCCTTACCGGCGACGCACCCGGTTTTCTCCTGTTCGTGCGCGGCATCACCCTGTCGTCTATTAACAGTGGCGGCACCCTGATGGCGCAGCCCTTTGATCCCAAGCGGATGGAATTCACCGGGGACGCCGTCCCTATCGCCCAGCAGGTCGGCCTCGGAGAGTTTTCGGCGTCGCCCACCGGCGTCCTCGCCTTCTCTACCGCCGGAGCCCAAGGCAACACTCAACTCACTTGGTATGACCGGAAAGGCGCCGTCCTTTCTACCGCCGGCGAAATCGGCGAGTACCAGAACTTGGCCCTCTCCCCCGATGGCACTCGCGTCGCCTACCAGCGCGGCAGCGACCTGTGGTTGTTCGAGTTCGCACGCGGCGGCGTGAATACGAAGTTCACATTTGGAAATCTCGCCTACGGCCCGGCCTGGTCCGCGGACGGAAGCCGCATCGCCTTTGTGTCGATTCGCGGCAGCGGGTATGGCCTATACCAGAAAGCTTCCAATTCGTCGGGCCAGGAGGAGCTGCTGTACCAGTCGCCGGAGGTCAAAGCCGTTCCCAATTGGAGCCATGACGGCAAGTTCCTGACGTACCTCACTCTGAGTTCGGGCGCCGATCTGTGGATTCTGCCCACGAGTGGGTCCGCCGCGGATCGCAAGCCGCTCTCCTTTTTGCGCACGCAGTTCAATGAAGGAGACGGCCGGTTTTCTCCCGACGGCCGCTGGGTCGCATACGACTCCGATCAATCCGGGAAGTCCGAGATCTACGTGCTGCCCTTCGACGAGGCCAACCCCGGCGCTTCCGCCGCAGGCGCTCTGCATCAGGTGTCGAAAGAGGGTGGAATCACCCCCCACTGGAGCGGGGACGGCAAAGAGATTTTCTATCTCGCCCCAGATGGATACTTGATGTCGGTGCCCGTGAGCGTCGTAGGCGGAGCATTCCAGCCCGGAACCCCGCAGCGGCTCTTCAAGTCCCCGGCGACCGGCGAAGGCTCTTGGGACGTCGCCGCGGACGGCAAGCGATTTCTCATCGCCGCGCCCCCGTCCTCCGGTTCGACCGCCACTCCCGCCTCGCGCCCCTATCACGTCGTCGTGAATTGGACCGAGCTACTGAAGCGGTAACCACCCACTGGCTGGTTGAGATAGAATCGTTCAAACGCTATGCTCCTCTCTGCCGGGACTCGTCTGGGACCCTACGAAATCCTCGCGCCCATCGGCGCGGGCGGCATGGGCGAAGTCTATCGCGCCACGGATACACGCCTGCATCGGGAAGTCGCCATCAAAGTCTCCGCCGAGCGTTTCAGCGAACGCTTTGAGCGCGAGGCCAAGGCCATCGCAACGCTGAACCATCCCAACATCTGCTCGCTCTACGATGTCGGGGCATCGCCTTCTGGTTTTGGTTACCTGGTGATGGAATTGGTGGAGGGCGAGAACCTCAAAGGCCCTCTGCCGCTTGAGACCGCGCTCGAGTACGCGCGCCAGATCGCGGATGCATTGGAAGCCGCGCACGAAAAGGGGATCGTTCATCGGGATCTGAAGCCGGGCAACGTGAAGATCAAGCCCGACGGCACCGTGAAGGTGCTCGACTTCGGGTTAGCCAAAATGGGCGGAACGCCGACGGCGCAATCGGACCAGTCGCCCACACTTACCATGCATGAGACCCAAGCCGGCGTGATCCTGGGCACGGCGGCATATATGGCGCCGGAGCAGGCCAAGGGCAGACCGGTGGATAAGCGCGCCGACATCTGGGCCTTCGGCGTGGTGCTTTGGGAAATGCTCACCGGCAAGCGCATGTTCCACGGAGAGACCACCACGGAAGTTCTGGCCGCGGTTTTGAAAGAGGAACCGAAGTGGGACCAGGTTCCCCCGCAGGTGCGGCGTCTTCTGCAACGCTGTTTGGAAAAAGATCCGCAGAAGCGCCTGCGCCACATCGGCGACGTGATGGCGTTGGTGGACGTGGAGCAGGTCTCCGACCTGCCATCGCCATCGCAGGCCACGGGCCTGCGCCGCTCGATGCTGCCGTGGATCGTCGCGGCGGCGGCTGTGGTCGCGCTGGCAGCCGTGCTTTGGATGCTGTGGCCGCGTGTATCGGATCGGCCTCTGGTGCGCCAGGATGTCGATCTCGGCCCGGACATCGCTCTGAACCCGCCCACCTTTTTCGTCAGCAATGTGGTGATCTCTCCCGACGCCACAAGGGTCGCCTATGTGGCGAGGCCAGCCTCGGGCGGCCAGGTCCGGCTCTTCACTCGGAGGTTGGATCAGCCCAAGGCTGTCGAGCTTCCCGGCACCGAAACAGCCCGCGGACCATTCTTCTCGCCGGATGGGCACTGGCTCGGGTTCGCCGCCAACGGCAAGTTGAACAAGATATCGGTGGACGGCGGCGCTGTGGTCCCGCTGGCGGATCTTTCCGGAGCCTTCGCGGGAGCGTCCTGGAACGAGGACAGCATCGTGTTCGGGCAGGCGGGCTCGGGGCTGAAGCGGATGCTCTCCGCCGGGGGAGAGGTCACGCCCGTATTGGAATTCGCGAAGGGAGAAGTCACCCAGGTTTCTCCGCAAATTCTTCCGGGAGGCAAAGCGGCGCTGTTCGCGGGAAACACGGGGAATGAGGGTGGCGCGCCGGACCCCGATAAGGCCAGCATCGAGGTGGTCTCGCTGATCGATCACCATCGCAAAACGCTGGTGCGGGGCGGCGCTTTCCCGCGCTACGCGCCTTCTTCAAAGGGAACCGGAAATCTGCTCTATACCTTCAAGGGTGCGCTGTACGCCATTCCCTTCGATCCGGATAAGCTGGAGACGCACGGAACCGCGATTCCCGTCCTGGACAACGTTATGGGTCCGGCTGGAGTGGCCGGCAAGTTCGACGTGTCCGGCGCGGCCTCCGGATCGGGCACGCTGGTCTACCAGAAGGGCGCCGGTGTTGGAGGGCCGACCATGACCACCGTTCAGTGGATCGACTCCACCCCCAAGCAGGAGCCGCTGCTCGCCAAGCCCGGCGCATATGCGGACCTGCGCCTCTCGCCCGACGGGAAGCGGCTAGCGATGTCGGTTCAGGATGGCGTGAACCACGACATCCAGGTGTATGAGTGGCAGAGCGACAGGACCACGAAACTGACCTTCGGCGGGAGAGCCTTCGTCAGTCCCATCTGGAGTGCCGACGGCCGGTACGTCGTCTTCGCCTCTGCGCCGGATGGCCGTATGTTCTGGACCCGCTCCGATGGCTCCGGACAACCGCAACAACTGATGGAAAAGCCCGAGCAGATCCCAGAGTCCTTCTCTCCGGACGGCAAGAGGCTGGCATTTACGCAGCAAAACACGAACCAACAGATTTGGACCGTGCCCGTGGAGGAACAAGACGGGCAGTTGAAGGCCGGAGCGCCCCAACAGTTTTCCAAAACGCAATTTCCCGAGGCTCAGCCGGCGTTTTCGCCGGACGGCCGCTGGCTGGCCTACACTGCCCTCGAGTCGGCGACGACGGCGGAAGTCTACGTGCGGCCGTTTCCACCACCTGCTTCCGGCCAAGGCGGAAAATGGGTCATCTCGAATCAGGGCGGCGCATACCCGGCCTGGTCGAAGACCAGTCGCGATCTGCTCTACCGCGCCCGGAACGGCCAGATGATGGCCGCCAGCTACACGGTGAAAGGCGACACGTTTGTGGCGGACAAGCCTCGCGCGTGGTCGGCGAAGCCGGTCGGAGCGGATTTCGACCTTGCTCCCGACGGCAAGCGCGTCGCCGTGGTGATTCCGGTGCAAGCGCCGGAACCCCCCAAGCCGGAGCACGAAATCGTCTTCCTGCAAAACTTCTTCGACGAGCTCCGCCGCCGCGTGCCGGCGGGGAAGTGATCACATGAGGAAAGTCTTTAATGGGCAAGGTGGGACATGCTTCAGCGGGGCGGCTCGGTTCAACGCAAGCTGCGCGCGCCGCCCGCACGTGGTTTTAACTGAACTGCGAAGGTTGGGCTAGGTCATCCATTCCGGCGCTTTGGGGCCTCTTGTGCAGCTTGAGCATCCGGATTGGGAACCGACGGCAGGGAGTCACGTGACCGAATTTGGTCAACTCTACGCCGGGAGCGGGCGCCGCGGCCCTCCCCTTGCCGCTCTGTGTTGGTGCTCCGATTGCTGGTCTCTCTGACGAGAGGTGTTCACGATGGCGTTACTCTACGTGGTGCTCGCGCTGATTGTTGTGGCTGTGGCTGCATGGCTCCTCAAGTCTCAGCTTCCGACGGAAGGAAGCATCAAAACGATTGTGAACGTCGTGCTGGCGCTGCTGGTTGTGGGGATAGTTCTGTGGCTCATCAACAGCTACGTGCCGATGGCCGCAAGCATCAAGGCAATTCTGAACATCGTTGTCGTAGTGGCGACTTGCGTCGGTGTGCTCCAGGCCGTCGGTCTGTGGGGTCAGGTCGTCAGCGCGTGGAGTAGGCTTACGTATCGCCTCTCCCACTGATGGGCGAGATCAGGCTTATTAAGGGAAAAAAAGGGAGGAGCCCATGCTCTATATCGGCGTTCTTGCGGTAACGATTGCCATCGAGCTTGCGTGCCTGGCGTTCGTGATGATTCCGCCGCACATCCGGACGCACTGACCCCGAAACCCGCTGGCGTCGCTTGATCCTGGCGCGCTGTGGCGCACGCATTCCTGCGTGCCGCGTCGGCACCCTGCCGACGCTGGGCTCCGATACGGTGTCGCCGGCCGATGACGTGTCGAGATAAGTCCCGACACGGCGATCCATCGTGCTCGATGACGACATCGAAATGGAGTGCAATACGATTGTCCTCGCCATCATTCTTGGAACACCTCAGTCTGGAATAAACTGGTGAAGGGGTCGCCCAGGAGGCCCGCAGTGCCCATGAAAAACCCGCCCCATCCGGGCGACCTGATTAAAACCGAAATCGTCGAAGCCCTCGGCCTCAGCGTTTCCAAGGCGGCGGAGATTTTGAAGGTGCGCCGCGCCACGCTCTCCGGCCTCCTGCACAGCAAGGCCGCGCTGACCCCGGAAATGGCCCTGCGCATTGAAAAGGCGTTCGGCCCCGACATGGACCACCTTCTCCGCATGCAGCTCGCCTACGACGTGGCACAAACTCGGAAGCACGCGCGGGACATCTCGATCAAGCGGTATGTCTCGGCTTGATCGGGAGGCCCCGCGTGCAACCCTGCATTTTGAGAGAATGGTCCTGAGGACGCTATGACGATTCAAATCCCGGACGACCTCGCACATGGCTTAGAGGGAATTGCCGCATCTCAGCACAATAGCGTGGAGCAGGTGGCAGTGGAGAGCTTGCGCTCTCTCGTCAATCGCACAGGCTCGCCCGAAGCCCTGTTGCGCGCGTTCCGCGAACTAACTCCTCTAAGCGCTGCGGACGTCGATGATATCGAGGCCGCGATTGCTGCCGGTCGGCTGCCAGTGCGCGACGAAGGTGCTTTCGACTAAGCGTCGCCGGCGTGACCCACCTACTCAATGGATGAGGGTACTCCCCGAAATTGGGGAGTGGATAGCCGGGCCCCAGGGGATTGTGTCACTACGTGTACGATCGTCAGAGGAGAGGTTCTCTTTAGATTTGCCAGACTGCCGCAAAGCAGAAGACGCAGTTCAGGAGCCCACGAGCGTTGCCGTAGGAAGGTCGAGTGGGCGTCATTCGCCTTTTATTCGCATGGGGCTGCAACTGTGTCATAATCCTCCAGGTGGAGAACATCTCCGACGCAGATCCTGCCAGGAGGTTAAGCTAGGGTCTGACCCGTCGAACCATGGACCTCCGCCACGTCCTGAACTCGCTACAGTACGATTCCTCGCCGAATTTCTTCTCCGGCAAGGTGCTCGAGTTGGATCGCGATTTTGGTCACATGTTCCGAAAGGCGCGGGCCGAATGCAAACTGCACGGCGCGTACGTGTTGAACGGATCTGCTTATGAAAAGTCCCAAGGCGTCGTGCCAGTCGTTTACGTCTGCGAGGCCGATTCCGAGAGCGAGGCGCGAGAAATTCACCGAAAGGTCTGGAATCAGAACGCGGTACCTTTCTTGCTGGTGGTTAGCCAAGGTTGGATCCGACTCTATCCAGGTTTTAGGTACGACCGCGACGTTTCCCGCGATCGGTTTGAAGGGGCTTTACAGTCGATTAACGATTTCACCCAAATCGCAAACGGCCTACGCCCGCTCCGGGCGGAGTCACTGGATTCGGGTCTGGTATGGACAGAGATGGGTGCCGCCGTTGCGAGCGAAAGACGAGTTGATTGGCAACTCTTAGGCAATCTGCGTGACTTGGACGAGTGGTTGCAGACGGATGGGTTGAAGGATCGTAGGCTCGCACATGCGATGATTGGCAAGTTTGTTTATCTTCGGTATTTGCGCCAACGTGAAATTCTTTCGGATGCGCGGCTCGCTGAATGGGAAATCAATCCTGAACATGTCTTCGGTCACCATGCTCGGCTGAACGCGTTCATCGAGTTGGTACAGCGCGTAGATGAGTGGCTGAACGGCTCGGTGTGCCCGATCTCGGCGACGAAGATCAGAGACTTCGGAGCGGAGCGAATTCGAAAGGTGGCGTCGATTTTCAGCGGAGAGCAGGCTGGCAGCGGCCAGCTTCCTCTATTCGACGTCTATGACTTTTCATTCATCCCAATCGAAACGCTATCGGTAATTTACGAGCAGTTCCTCCACGACCGCCTTGACTCGTCTGGAGAATCTGAAGGCGAAGCGAAGAGTGCGTACTACACTCCACTTCCAGTTGTGAATTTCATGCTGGACAAGCTCGACTCGCGAAGGCCCTTACAGTCGGGCATGCGAGTCCTGGATTGTTCATGCGGCTCGGGGGCCTTTCTCGTCCAATGCTACCGGAAGCTTATCGAGCGGCGATTGCAGGAACTCGGACGGCGACTGAGACCCGCAGAACTCGGTCGCCTGCTGACCAACCACATCTTCGGCGTTGACATCGACGAGGACGCATGCCAAATTGTCGAGCTCAGCCTCGCCCTAACTCTCTTGGAATATATTAGTCCTCCAGATCTTACGGAAACTCAATTCCAGCTTCCCGTGTTACGTAATCGGAACATCTTTTGCGCGAACGCCTTCGACGATAACTCACCCTGGTATCAAGAGAATCTTAAGCACCGTTTCCAATGGATTGTTGGTAACCCACCCTGGAAGGAACTTAAGCCGAAGAAGCTCACTGACGACGGTAGAGTGGCATGGGAGTGGATTCAGAAGGAACGAAAAGAGCGGCCTGTGAGCGGCAACCAGATCGCTGAAGCCTTTGCCTGGCGCGCATCTGAGATTCTCGACGCGGATGGCGTCGCCGCACTCCTCTTGCCCGCAATGACGCTTTTCAAGTATGAGTCGACGGAATTCCGCAAGGAGTTCTTGAGGCGTTACCAGCTTTGGTCGGTCGCGAACTTCGCGAATCTGGCAAATGTTCTATTTGGTGGACGCGCCACATTGCCCGCTGCGGCGTTCTTCTACTCGCCTATGACCCCTAACGGCGCAGACGGGCGTTCATCGGAGCTGATTGAAACCTACTCGCCCATGCTGGCGAATCAACCTATTAGCCAGGGAACCGGAAGGCGGACACGCAAAGAAACTTGGAGTATTGTTGTGAACTCCAGTGAGCTTCGGGAGATCAACTATCGAGAGGTGACGGCGGGCCAAGCGACTCCTTGGAAGATCGCGATGTGGGGATCCGCTGTGGATTCCAAGTTGCTCACGACGATTCAAACCCGATTTCCATCAGTGGACAGTTTTGAGCATGATAAGGTTCTGGTCATCTCCCAGGGGCCCGAGTTCATAGGTGCGGATGAGGCGACTGAGGAGACGGCGGAGCAACATAACGAATTGGTGGGCACGAATACAATCTTGGCTGACGCATTGAAGGGACGCCAATTCCTGTATCGATTCCCAAATTCGGCGCTCAGGAGCCTCGACCTCGCCGATGTCTTTGTGAGTAGGCGGGGAGGAGTGAAGCGAAAACTGAGCATATGTCAACCGAAGCACATTATAGTTGGCGCCTCTCGCAACTTCGCCGTGTACACCGAAGATTTTCTGGTGGTACCGTCCAGGCAAATTGGAATCGCTTCCCCCACGGGGGACCAACGTTTTCTGAGAGCGCTGACCTTGTACCTAAACTCAGACTTCGTGGCCTATCATCAATTCTTGACTGCGCCCGAGTTTGGGGTCCAGAAAACGAGAGGCACCCTTGAATCGCTCCGTTCACTGCCTTTGCCCTTCAGCCCTGGCGAACGCGTCGAGGGTTGGGAGAACCTGTATGCCCGAATCCTTTCGAGAGGTCCCGGATCGAGACGATTTTGATCGGCCGGATCTGATTCGGGACCTGAACGAGCTAACCTACGACGCCCTCCGGCTCTCGTCTCGATCGCGAGCAGCCGTGCAAGATCTGGTGCATGTTCGGTTTGGATTAACTCGAGGGAAGGTAGCAACGTTAGCCGTTGCCCCACCCTCGCAGACTGAACTCACCGCGTATGCCGAAACACTTAGAGATGATCTCGATACCTTTCTGGGGAGAGCGAGCAAGACTAGGCACAACGTTCAGGTCCTGGTCGGCGGTGGGTCGGGGTTAGTCGGTGTGAAGCTAGTGTCCGGAATTGGCAGGCGGGAGGCCGTTCAGGTTTGGGACGCGTCCGATAGAGGTGCCCACACACTAGCCGAGGCTCGGACGCGTTTGACGGAGCGGCGCAGTCAATGGCTTTACTTCAATCGCAATTTGAGGATTTATGACGGCCTGGGAACGTACATTCTAAAGCCAATGCAACGTCTTCATTGGACCCGGACGCAGGCCATCCAAGATGCCGGCGAAGTCATTGCGGACTCTCTTCGGGCGGGTTCCGCGGCACCGGCAGAAAGCGTTTACTGAATGCCCGATGCTCCCTCCGAGGCCCAGCAAACGGCGTATCGTCTGGCGTTTATTCGTCATTGTCTGATTCTGATGGTTCAGGCCCACCAGCGACTGAAGCGCCATTCCCTAGCGACGGCGGAGGAACCGCATATTACCGGCGAATTGGTCAAGAACGCCAAAGCTCTGATCGAAAGCCCCGAAGCGGCGTCCTGGATGGATCATATCGAGGTTCTGGACGATCCTCCCCAGGATGCTCCGAACCGGTATGGCAAAAAGCGCCCGCGCATAGACATTGAGTTCGTGACTACCGGGCAAGGGAAACGCCCACGGTTTCTCATCGAAGCGAAACGGCTGTACCGGTCCGATTCCGTAAGCGAATACTTTGCCGCTGGAGGCCTGCAAATGTTTGTTCGAGGTGCCTACGCAGCTGAGTGGCAATCGGCGGGAATGCTCGGTTATGTACAGTCAGGTACTTGTGTGGCTTGGCTAGAGCGGCTGGCCACCGGTTTCGCCGACCGGCGGACTGAGCTCGGATGCGAGGACAGTCCGCAGTGGGAAGCGGCAGCCTTAGGCGATCAGGCGCTTGAGAGCGTCCGGCTCTCTAGGCATCAGCGCACCCTCCAACACTTGAGCCGGATCGAGATCTTCCATCTCCTCCTCGATTTTGCCTGAATCCCCTCGCACTGTCCTTCTGAGCGAATCGTGTCGCCGAAGCAGCAGGTTGAGTGGGGAGCGACCCCCTCCACCCCACCCGCCCTCTGCTACAATCCCCTCGTGAGTCATCCCGCCGTCTATCCGCCCCCCGACGATTTCGTCCGTAGAGCCCATGTTCAGGGCCTCGAAGGCTACCAAGATCTATACCGCCGCGCCGAGCAGAATCCCGAAGAATTTTGGGGCGAAATCGCCACCCGCGAGATTCATTGGTTCGAAAAATGGTCCGCCGTCCTGGAGTGGAACCCGCCTGCCGCCCGCTGGTTTGCCGGAGCCAAAACCAACGTCGCCTACAACTGCCTGGACCGCCATCTCCTCACGCATCGCAAAAACAAGGTCGCCATTCTGTGGGAAGGCGAGCCCGGCGATCAGCGCTTCCTCACCTATCAGGAACTGCATCGCCTCGTGGTCCGCTTCGCCAGCGTCCTGCACTCCCGCGGGTATCGCGCCGGCGACCGAGCCATTATTTACATGCCCATGATTCCGGAGCTGCCCATCGCCATGCTCGCGTGCGCCCGCCTGGGCGTCATCCACAGCGTCGTGTTCGGCGGCTTTTCCGCGGAAGCGTTGAAGGCCCGCATACAGGATCTCGGCGCAACCATCGTCATCACCGCCGACGGAGGCTTCCGCCGAGGCAAGGAGGTCAAGCTCAAGCCCGCCGTCGATGAAGCTCTGCCCGAATGCCCCAGCGTCCGCGACGTCGTCGTCTATCGCCGCACCGGTTCGGACATCCCCATGCAGGCCGGGCGCGACCACTGGTGGCACGATCTCGATGAACATGCCTCCGAAGATTGCCCCGCCGTCCCGCTCGATAGCGAGCATCCTCTTTACGTGTTATATACGTCTGGGACAACCGGCAAGCCCAAGGGCATCCTGCACACCACCGGCGGCTATCTCACGCACATCACCGCCAGCATGAAGTGGATCTTCGATCTGCGCGATGAAGACACCTTCTGGTGCTCGGCCGACATCGGCTGGGTCACCGGCCACAGCTATATCGTCTACGGCCCTCTTTCCGCCGGCGCGACCACCGTGATGTATGAAGGCTCGCTCGATCATCCCGCCTTTGACCGTTGGTGGCGAATTATCGAGAAATACCGCATCAATATTTTCTATACTTCGCCCACCGCCATCCGAGCCCTCATCCGCCAGGGCGAGCAATGGCCCGACGCGCACGATCTTTCCAGCCTGCGCCTGCTCGGCTCCGTCGGCGAGCCCATCAATCCAGCGGCCTGGGAATGGTATCACCGCGTCATCGGCAAGGGCCGATGTCCCATCGTCGATACCTGGTGGCAGACCGAAACCGGCGGCATCATGATCGCGCCCATGCCCGGCGCGGTTCCGCTTAAGCCCGGTTCGGGGACCTTGCCGCTCCCCGGCGTCATCGCCGATATTGTCGATCACAACGGTTATGAAGTCGGCCCGGATCGGGAAGGCTTTCTGATCATCCGCCGTCCCTGGCCCGGCATGATCCGCACCATCTGGGGCGACCCCGAGCGCTTCAAGGAACAATACTGGAGCCGCGTTCCCGGAGCCTATTTCACCGGCGACGCCGCGCGCCGCGATCAGGACGGTTATTATTGGGTGCTCGGCCGAGTGGATGACGTGATGAACGTCAGCGGCCATCGCTTGAGCACCATGGAAGTGGAAAGCGCGCTGGTCAAGCACCCGGCTGTGGCCGAGGCCGCCGTGGTCGGCAAGCCGCATGAGATCACCGGGCAAGCCGTGTGCTGCTTCGTCACGCTCAAGAAGGGCGACTGGGACCATGCGCAGCTTGGCAAGGATCTGCGCCAGTGGGTCGCGCACGAAATCGGCTCCTTCGCCCGCCCCGAGGAGATCCGCTTCACCGACGTTCTCCCCAAAACTCGCAGCGGCAAAATCATGCGCCGCCTGCTGCGGGAGATCGTGACCAACAACACCGTCTCGGGCGACGTCACTACGCTTGAGGATTTGAGCGTGGTGGGGCGCCTCGCGGCCCAGCACGACGAAGATTAATTAACTATTTTGTGGCGCACGCTTCAGCGTGCCGCGTCGGCACTCCTGCCGACGCCGTTCCTATTGCTCTCCCGGCCGATTTCCGTCCAGCGCAATGGTGAGATTGATTTCCCGGTGATCGCGCAGCACGGTCAGGATTGCCGACTGCCCGCGTCCCGCCCGAATGCGTCCGGAAACATCCGTCGGCGTCGTCACCTTGGCGTCGCCCACGCGCGTAATCACGTCGCCCGCCTTGAGCCCGGCCTTCTCCGCCGGCAACCCGCGCATGACTGAGCGCACCAGCACGCCGTCCTTTACGCCGAAGTAATCCGCCAGTTGCCCCTCCAGGGATTCTAACTCCGCGCCCAGTGCGCCGATTCCCCAGCTCATCCGGTTCAGCGGAACGTCCGGTGAGGCGCCTTGGAACAGTTGAGAACGAAACGACAGAGGTACCGGCCCGCCTTGGATTGCATACGGCGGGACGGGGACCAGTTTGGCCGCGATGATTTGCGCAGCGCCATTGCGGTAGATTTGCAGCTTCACTTCCCTTCCAGCCGGCGTCTCGCGCACCATCCGCAAGAATTGTTCCCTGTCTTCCACGCGCTGGCCGTTGTATTGCATCACCACGTCGCCCACCTTCAATCCCGCCGCCACCGCCGGACTATTCGGAAACATGGGATCCAATAAGGTGACTTCGACGCCGGCTTGCTCCGGCAGTTTCAGGGCCTTGGCCCGCTCCGCACTCACGTCCTGAACGGCCACGCCCAGATAACTCCCCGCGGGAACATTGGCTGCTCGAATCGCTTGCGACGGCTGGCCTTCCGCGACGTGCGCGCCGCATCCAATCAGCGCGATGAAGATAAGACTTCGAAACTGCATTGCCTTCTTTTTCCTACTTTGCTTTCTTAAGATAGATCAGGCCGCTGCCGCTCAGCAGCAGCACCGGACCTCCGCCATGGATGGCCCCCTCGGCCAGAGGCGGGCGCGTGAAGTTCATCGATCTGGTGAGTACTTCCGAAAAATCGGAAACAATGCGTGGAATCCCGCCCATTTCGTTGGTGGCCATCACCGACACCGCTACATTGGACGGAATCATCACCGTAATGTCACCCGAGGCCGCCGCCAGCGAGGAGTCCCGAAGCCTCGCTCCCGCCAGCAGCTCCGCCAGGATGCTGCCGATGGCAGTCGACACGCTCAGCGCGCCCGCGGCGTCCGTCAAATACACCGGTCCTGCCGCGGATTCGGCGTGTACGCCAGCGGCCGAGCCTATGCGAATCTCCCCGCCGCGCGTGTCGGCGATCACCGCGCCGCCGGCTTGCCCCACTTGAATCGCGCCCCGCATCGAATGCGCCTCCACGCTCTGGCTGGCCCGCTCCACGGTGATATTGCCTCCGCCGCTGGAGAGCCAAACCGGCCCCCGCGCTTGCTTGATCCAGATCTCGCCGCCGACAGTCTGGCAGTTCACATCCGTGCCCGCGTCGGCCACGGTAATCGAGCCTCCGCCGCTCGAACATGTGACTTTGCCGCCCACCTTGCCCAGTCGAATATGGCCTCCTCCGGTGTTGGCGTCGATGGAGCCGCCGATATTGTCGCCTTGAATATCCCCGGCCGCCGTGCGGGCCTGAATGCTGCCGCTGAAGTCGTAAATCTCGATGTCGCCGCCCTTGAGGATTTCCAGGCTCGCCGTCCTGACTTGCCGCGGAACATGCAGCTCCAGCGTGGCGTATGCGTACGGAGGCAATCCTTGAGCTGCGATCAACGTCAAACCGGGGACGGCCGTGATCGAGGCCGAACCGGTCAGCCGGCGTGCCGCCTCTTCCGCGGTTCTTGCTCTGGTGCGCTGACTCAAGCTGAAAGTAATGCGATTCCCGGGCGTGCCGCGAAGCACCACCCGCACCTGCGACGATATCTGCAAGCGCGCCGCGGGCGCGGCTTCTCCCCCGCCGTCCTGTGTCCGCACCCAGGAGCCATCCGGGCTTCTCTTGATATCGGACGGCTTGATATCGGACGGCTTGACGCCCTGCGCCGCCAGGCTAACCGAGATCCCCAACATTAAACTGAGACACCGCATTGGCTTCCTTATTAACCCGGCTTTAATACATTTCGGCCGAGGCGTTGATGGCCTCCAGCACTCTCTGGCCGCGCTGCCGAACGCTGGGGTTGTTTTCGCGCAGCATCAGCTCCTGCAACGTCCCGATCATGTCGCGGTCGATGTCGGGGACGGAAGGATCGTCCAGTCCCGGAATCAGCATGTCGATGGCTTGTGTCCGCACGCCCGGATTGGCGTCGTGCAGCAGCGCCTGCGACAGCGCTCCGCGCACCTCCGGATCGGTCGCGAAGGCCTTCAGGCCCTCCATGGCCTTCAGCCGGACCCCGTCGTTCTGGTCGTGGCCCACCAACCACACCAGCGCGCCGCGGATCTCGGCCGATTGCGCGCGCCGGCTCAACTGAGCCACGCTGTCCGCGCGCAGTCCCGGATTGCTGGGATCGCGCACGGCTTCGAGCAGCAAGGTCCTGATCCGCTGGTCGTCCAGGTTCCCGGAGATGGTCTTCTGCCGGGTCTCGTCCACCACGATTCGCACGCTGCCGTCGGTCTGCGTCTCGACGTCGCTGACCCGCGCGGCGATTCCGGCTTGGGAAGCCCCTGTGAGGAGGTTCTCGCCCACATTGAGCAGCGGCGTCAGCCTCGCGCCCAGGAATCCCAGCGCCACCAGGGCCACGGCTCCCGCCGGCCGCAGGAGGGACGCTCCCGTCAGCATGTTGGCGAACTGCTCCCACCATCCCGCCCGAGCCGGCCGCGGAGTCTCTTGGCGGTCGAGCGCCGCCCTCAGTTCCGACCGGCATTCCCGCAGCAGTGAAGCCGCCGGCTCAACCGCTACGCCGTCGAAAGCCGCGTGCAGCGATCTCTCGCGCTCCAGTGCGGCCCGGCAGTCCGCGCAGCCGTCCAGGTGCGCATCCACACGCTCTTCCTCGTCAAAGGAAAGCTCCCCGTACAGCAGTAGCGCGAACAACATCCGCGCGTCCGCGCAATGCAGCGAATTACTCATACGAAATCTCCCAACGCCACCCGCATCTTCTGCGTGGCCCGGAACAGGCAGTTCTTGGCCGCTTCCTCAGTGGTTCCCAAAATCTCTCCGATGCGCCTCAGTCGCAATCCCTGATAATGTCTCAGCTCGAACACCATCCGCTCGCGCGGCGTCAAGCCTTCCAGCACCTGCTTGATGCGGTTGCGAAGCTGGCCGCTGAACAGGTGCCTTTGCGGGTCTCCGTCCACGCGTTCCTCCGGAACCGAGTCCATGCGATCTAGCGGTCCGTCCGCCGCCGCCAGCACCGGCGGCTCCTCGCGTCGCACCTTGCGCTTGCGCATCTGGTCCAGGCACAGATTGGTCACGATGCGGTACAGCCAGGTATGGAAGCTGCAATCGAAGCGGAATTTGTCCAGGTTGCGAAACACCCTCAAAAACGCCTCCTGATACACGTCCTGCGCATCCTCGGGCGACCGCAACAGGTTCATGGCCAGCCGGAGCACACTTTGGTCGTAGACCCGCACCAACTGCTCGAAGGCGTCGTGATCGCCCTGCTGCGCAGCCCGGATCAGCGCCGATTCGTCAGTCTGTAAGCCCGAATTGAGGGCCACGGCTCTCCGTTGCAACACCTACTTTGACGCCCCTCCTAGGGAAAGGTAACGCAGCCGGTGCAGTAAGGCAATTCGATGCGGCCTACTCGAGTGATCTGGAGCGCGCTCCGCCCGGTCTCATGGATTCAATAATATAGCGCTATCGTTGATGATACGCGTCGTTCAGGCCGGCGATGTCGAGCTTCTTCATCTTAAACATCGCCTTCATCACACGTTCTTTTCTTTCTGCGTTCTGGTCCTTCATCATCTCGATCAGAACAGTGGGCACGATTTGCCATGAGAGCCCGTATTTGTCCTTCAACCAGCCGCACTGGACTTCCTTCCCGCCTTCCGAGAGTTTCTCCCAGAGCTCGTCCACTTCCTGCTGGGTTTCGCAGTGAACTACAAACGAGATCGCCTCCGTGAATTGGAAGTGCGGCCCTCCGTTCAACGCCGTGAATTTTTGTCCATCCAGCTCGAACGCGATGGTCATCACGCTGCCTTTGGGGCCTGGGCCGGCTTCGCCATAACGCGTGACGGCGTCGATTCTTGAATTCTTGAAAATGGATGTATAGAAACCGGCGGCCTCCTCGGCCTGGTTATCGAACCATAGAAACGGGGTGATCTTTTGAATACGCACGTCCATGCCGTCTTCTCCTCAGATACCACCTTAACTCCCACACCGCCCCTCTCCGCTGGTTCGTTGCAGCCAGAGTCGCCCGAAGCCGTTCTGGTCCCGCCGTTTGGACCCAGGAGTCCCTCCGCCTTGGTGTACTATTTGAATGTGTACATATTTGAGGGAGTCACTGCCATGCCGAGAAGAGCAGTTGAAGACAACAGCCGGATGTCCTTGCGGATTCGGGCCGAGGAAAAAGCGCTGCTGTTGCGCGCGGTGGCGCTGAGGAATACCGACCTGACGGATTTTGTCCTTCGTCACGCCCTGCTTGCCGCGAAGGCAGTCATTGAGGAGGCGGATCATGTGCAGCTCTCCGAAAGGGATAGTTTGCGGGTTCTGGATCTGCTGGAGAACCCGCCCGCGCCAAACGCAAAACTGCGGGTAGCCGTTCGGGCACTGCCAAAGCGGTCCTAATCGTGACGCCATGGCACGAAGAGCCGGTTAACAAGAAGCATGATCGGGAAGCATTCGATTGCGGCGAGGAAGCCCTGAATGAATTCCTGCGCCGTTACGCCCGCAAGAGCCACGAGCTGGGCGGTGCGAAAACGTTCCTTGCGATTGACGATGCAGACAACAAAACCATTCTCGGCTTCTATAGCCTGAGCCCAGCTTCGGTTGACTATGCCCGGACGCCGGACATCATACGACGCGGGCTGGCTCGCTATGACGTGCCGGGCTTCCGCTTGGCGCGCCTGGCCGTGGATCAGAGACGGCGAGGACAGGGGATTGGCGGACAACTTCTGCTCGCGGCGGGCAGACGCTGTCTCCTGGCCTCATCGGAGGTCGGCGGCGTGGTGCTGGTCATCGACGCCCAGAGTGAAAGGGCGGCAGGATGGTATGCCGGCTATGGCGCAGTGCCCCTGTTGGACGCGCCGTTGACTCTGCTGCTGCCGCTCGCGACCATCGAGGCCGCGCTTCGAAAGGCAGGGAAATAATGCGGTACAGCCGTCAGAATCGGAAATAAGTCCCACAAGAGGATCGGCGTAGAATCTTGTGCGCTATTTGGCGTACTCTTCGAGTATGGACCAACTGACGGGACTCACGGAAGAGACCCGAAAGCTCGCCCTTGATCGGTTTTACCTGCCGCTACTCGATCGTGGGGTGGCGCTGTATCGGCAATCTAGGTTAACCGCCCTGGCGCACAAAAAACGAATGACTGCCGGCCAGCGCCGCGATCCTATGACATTAGGTCGTTCAGAGTCGTGCTTACAAAAGCGGGACCTTCCAGTCTGTCGATGGATCAAGGACCATGACATTCAGCAATTCCATGCCAAGGGCTACATGGTGATACGAAATGTGGTTCCTGCACGCATCACTGGCAATGCCGTTCGTGAGATTGCCGCGTTTGTTGGCGCCGACCTTGCCGACAGCGCGACGTGGTATGGCGGCGCGCCACAGCTCGACGGGGTTGTACCGATGCACCATGCCCAGTCGCTGTGGGACATCCGGCAGCTCCCGAATCTCTACCAGGTCTTCACGGAGTTCTTTGGAAACCCGCGGCTCATGGTGGATATCAACCGCTGTATTTTTTGCCCCCCAGTCCATCCTTGCTTGCCGGCCATCAGTCGCGGAAGCATTCACTGGGACTCCGATCCGAGGGTGCCGGAGCCGGATACGTTGCAGGCCGTCGTATTGCTGACCGACGTTGGCCGCAATGGGGGTGGTTTCCAGTGTCTGCCTGAGGTTTATCAAAACCTGGACACGTGGCTTGAACGGTACGCATCCCGGGAGGATTTTGATTTCTTCAATCCAGGGTTGAACCATTGGAAGACGACACAAATCGAGGGTAACGCGGGAGACGTCATTTTGTGGTCTACCAAGCTGCCGCACGGTACGGCGGCAAATTTGTCAAACCGACCAAGGGTCGCGGCGTTCGTTACGATGCAGCCTCCCGCCGATGACGCGAAACTTCGGGAGTCGATGAGGACTTGGTGGCTGACAAAACGAGCTCCCGATTACTGGCGCGGTCTACCCGGACAAGTTGATCCTGAGCCGGGAGTAACCGCGGTGCTGTCGGATTTAGGCCTGAAGCTTATCGGAGTATCGCCCTGGTAGCCTGACTGCGGCCGTGAGAGAGGAGGGCCGGCGGCCACCTCATTTTTCGGCGGCCTCTCTGCCCTCCCACGGCCCCCGCCGCGGCACCCGCTATAATCAAGATTAAGTCCCTCCTTCGCGGCTCGGAGCCGCACAGGCGAACCGAAATGAAGCTTCTCAGGACATCTTTATCAGCTCTTGCATACATGGTTCTGGCTGCCCTCCAGGTCCGCGGGCAATATCCGCCTCCGGCCTCGCAGCGGCCCGCCGTTCCCTCCGGAGGAGTCCATTTTTCTCCCGACGATCAGTTCCACGGGAGCGCCGCCACCGGCGCCGCCGGCGCAGCGCCCCTGAAGCTGACCCTTCAGGACGCCATCGACCGCGCCCTCAAGGCCAACCTGGGGCTGCTGGTTCGCGGCTCGGAAACCAGCGCGGCACGGGCGGAGCGGCTGCGCACGCTGAGCGCCCTGCTCCCCAACGTCAGCGCCTCCTTCGCCGAAACCGAGACGCAGATCAGCCTCGCGGTCTACGGCTTTCACTTCGCCGGGGTTCCGTCCATCGTCGGGCCGTTCTCCTTCACCGATGCCCGCGCCTTTGCCAACGCGCCGGTGTTCGATTGGACCGCGTTCAAGAACCTCAAGGCCTCGGCCGAGAACGCCCGCGCCGCGCAACTCTCGCTCGAGGACGGGCGGGACCTGGTGGTCCAGTCGGTTGCCTCCGGCTATCTCACGATCCTGGCCGACTCCGGCCGCATTGAGGTGACCCGCAACCAGATCGCCACCGCCGATGCTCTCGTCGAAGGAGCCAGGGACATGCACCGGGCGGGCGTGTTGCCGGCCATTGATGAGACGCGGGCGCAGGTCGAATTGAAGACTCAGCAGCAGCGCTTGCTGATTCTCCAAAACCAGCTCGCCAAGGACAAATTGACCCTGGGGCGGGCCATCGGATTACCTTCCGGCCAGGACTTCGACGCCGCAGATCCGGTGCCCTACCGGCCGATTGAAAATTTGAACACCGCCAATCTGCTCGCCAGAGCCTACGAGGGCCGCGCGGATTATCGCAGCGGAGCGGCGCAGCTCCACGCCGCCGAGATCGCGCGCCAGGCCACTGGCGCGGAGCGCCTTCCCACCGGCTTCCTGAGCGCCAACTACGGCGATATCGGGCCCACGCTGGCGCAGTCCCACGGCACGTTTACCGTGACTGGAACCGTCAGCGTCAATGTGTTCGACGGCGGGCGCATCCATGCGGACCAAGCCTCGGCGGACGCGGAAATCGAGCGCCGCCGCAATGACCTGGCCGACCTGCGCGGCAAGATCGACTTCGAGGTGCGCTCGGCCCTGATCGATCTGAGCACGGCCTCCGAGCAGGTGAGCCTGGCTCGCGATAATCTGGATCTGGCCAACCAGGCTCTACAACAGGCGCGGGACCGGCTTGCCGCCGGCGTCACCGACAATCTTGAAGTGGTCCAGGCGCAGGAGGCCGTCGCCGCGGCCAATCAGGATCTGATCAACGGGATGTACGTGCATAATCTGGCGAAAGTTGCGCTAGCCCGAGCGGTGGGCTCGACCGAGGCGTCGCTCAAACAGTTCCTGGGGGGCAACTAAGGGATGGCGGAAGTAACAGAAAGGGAAACGCGCGAGGCCGCGCGCGCAACCGGCGGGGGAACGCGGACGGCGCTCAAGTGGATCGCCGCGCTGGTGGTGCTGGCGGCGATAGGCGTGGGCGGGTATCTCATTTGGCTGCGCCTCTCGCTGGTGGAATCCACCGACGACGCCCAGATCGACGGCACCATCGTCCCGGTGAGCGCGCGCATTTCCGGCAACGTCGTTGCGGTCCAGGCCCAGGACGAACGCGAGGTGAAGGCCGGCGACGTTCTGGTGGAGCTGGACAAGAAAGATCTGGAAGTGGCTCTGGCCAAGGCGCAAGCCGATCTGGCCGACGCCGAAGCCACGCTCGAAAGCGCGCGCAGCGACGTTCCCGCGGCCACGGTTTCCAGCGCCAGCACGCTCAGCGGAGCGCGTTCCTCGCGCGAGGATGCCAGCGCCAACGTGAGCTATGCCGAGCAACAGCTCGGCGCGGCGCAGTCCCGTTTGGTGGTGGCGCAGGCGAACGTCCGCGTGGCGCAGGCCAATCGCAACAAGGCCGCGCAGGATATCGAGCGTTATCGCGGGCTGGTCGCCAAAGACGAGATTTCGCGCCAGACCTTCGATCAAGCCGTTTCCGCCGAGCAGGCCGCCGCCGCCACCGTGGAGGCGCAGCAGGCCGCCGTGGCGGAGGCCGGACAGAACGTCTCCGCCGCCGAAAAATCGGTGGAGCAGGCCCGCGCCCGTCTGCGCGAGGCGGACGCTCAGGTGGAAGCCGCCGCCGCGGGGCCGTCGCAGGTCAAGGGCACCGAGGCGCGCGCCCAGGCGGCTCTGGCCCGAGTGGGCCAGAAGAGAGCGGAGGTCGAGCAAGCCCGGCTCAATCTCAGCTACGCCACCATCGCCGCTCCAGTCAACGGCATCGTCGGCAGAAAAGCGGTCGATCCGGGGCAGAACATCGCCCCCGGCCAGCAGTTGATGTCCATCGTGGCGCTGGACGACATCTGGGTCGCCGCCAATTTCAAGGAGACCCAGTTGAAGGATATGCGCATCGGCCAAAAGCTGACCTTCGAGGTGGACGCCAACGGCCGCACTTACGCTGGCAAGGTAGAACGCATCGCCGGCGCCAGCGGAGCCAAGTTCAGCCTGCTGCCTCCTGAGAACGCCACCGGAAATTACGTCCGCGTGGTGCAGAGAATTCCCGTGCGCATTTCCATCGACCCCGGGCAAAATGACGATCACGCGCTTCGCCCAGGCATGTCGGTAACACCTAAAGTACAGATACACTAGGCCCTACATCGGGTTTATAAACAGAATGAATTGGACGCCGCTATGCTCTTCGGCTATTCTGAGAGCGTAGAAGGGCGATTGATTCATCGCTCTCTGTAAAACCCCGTAGTTCGGTTCCTTTCGTCTTAGCCGCCACTGCGATGTGCGGCTTTCCAAACGCAGCGAAATCAAATCCGGAGGACGTGTCTTTATGCGACGGTTTGCCGCGCGCTTTGCCGTATTGTACTTAACACTCTGCTTAACAATGGTTTCCCTATGGGGTCAGATACCGAAACTCGCTCCGCAATTCGCTCCGCTGGGAGCGCTGGCCCGCGCCGAGGATTCGCCGCAGGCGCTTGCGAACAACCAAATCTTCTACAACAGCCCGCGCACGCCGGAGCCACACACCTCCCAGCCTGACGGCACGGTTTCGGCCGGCACTGTATCGGTGGAGCAGCTTCAGCACCCGCTCTCGCGCAAGGGCGCGAGCCTACTTGCCAGGGCGAAGAACTTCGCCGCCGTGGGCGATCACGGCAAGGCCATCGCGGAATTGCAGTTGGCTCTGAAAGAACGTTCCGCGATTCCTTATGCGCACAGCCTGCTGGGCTCCGAATACCTGAAGATCGACCAGGTCCCCGCCGCGATTGAGGCGCTGGAGCAGGCCGTCAAGCTGCTGCCGCGCAATGCTGTCAACCACGCCAACTTGGCCTACGCATGGTTCCTCCAAGGGGACGCCCAGCGCGCCGAGATCGAAGTCCGCCAGGCTCTCGAACTCAACCGCGCCCAAGGCCAAAACGACGCGAAGACCCGCCGCGTCCTGAGTCTCATCACTCACGCCCGCGGAAACCGCCAATAAGCTCCCGAGCTCTCCTAAAGCGCCGATCTGTTATGATGATCTTCAGGAGGGCACAAGATGGGTTCGCTCGGCGTACCGGAAATGATATTCATCTTTTTGCTGGCCCTCGTTCTGTTTGGCCCGAAAAAGCTTCCAGAACTGGGGCGGACGATGGGGAAAGCCCTGACCGAGTTCCGCCGCGCTTCGAGCGATTTGAAGTCGTCGTTCGAGCGCGAAATGCAGACCCTGGAGCGGGAGAGCGAATCGCTGAAAGAGGCTACGCACAGCACCGTCAATGATCTTGCGAAGCATCTGGAGTATGACGATCCTGTCTACGACGAGGACCGTCACAACTATACGCCAGCCGCGATTGAAACCTCCGCTACCACCAATCCTTCCACAGTAGGCGCTTCCGAAGTACCGAGCGCCGAATCACATGGGACCACCGAAACCGCGGGCGCGGCTGTAGCAGCGCTGCCGCCGGTCGAGGACACGGTCCCCCGCTCGGAATCCACCGAGACGGTACAGAAGCAAAGCTAGTCGGAAGTTGTATTTGAGATGAACGAAGGAAACGGCGGAGAACTGCCTCCGGATCAGACCGATTCGTTTCGCGACGACCCTCACGCGCCGCCGCCGGCGGAGATCATTCCTCCGACGGCGCTGGCGCTTGGGGGCGGCGGTTCGCGCACGCCTCCGCCGCCTCCTCCGGACGATGACGAGGACAACGATGGAGAGGAGCATGGCATGCTGCGCATGTCGTTCCTCGAACATCTGGAGGAGCTGCGCACGCGCATCATCCGAGCGTTGTACGGCTTTGGCGTGGTCTTCCTGCTTTGCGTCTTCTTCAGCGACCCGCTGTTCAACATCATCATGGCGCCGGGCCGCGCCGCGATGAAAGCCACCGGAATTGAAGGCGCCCGTTTCATTTCCATCGACCCGATGGAGAATTTCCAGATCATTTGGGTGTGGACGCCGGTGGTGGCTTCGCTTTTCCTCGGGTCGCCATGGATTCTGTGGCAGGTGTGGGCGTTCATCTCGCCCGGTCTTTACAAGAAAGAGAAGAAGTGGGCTGTTCCGTTCGTTGTAGGCACGGCGGGACTATTCATCCTGGGCGGATGTTTCGGCTACTTCATCGCCTTTCGCTATGGCATGGCGTTCCTCTTCGGCCTGGGAAAAAACGTGGATGTGCTCCCGCTCATCACTATCGAGAATTACTTCGATAAGTTTGTCGACGTGATGCTGGGTATCGGCCTGGTGTTCGAGCTGCCGATCCTGCTATTCATGCTGACCCTGCTGCGGGTGGTTTCGCCCAGCTTCCTGCTGAATCACTCGCGCTACGCGATTCTGGGGATCGTGATCGTTGCGGCCATCGTGACGCCGACACCTGACGTATTCAATTTGATGCTGTTCGCGGTGCCGATGTGCATGCTGTTTTTCCTCGGCATCTTCCTGAGCTATCTGCTGGTGCTAAAGCGCGAAAAACAACGCTTTCCGTGGAAGCCGTTCCTGATGTGGCTAGCGATCGCGGTTGCGCTAGTGCTGTCGGTGGTGGCGGTGATGGTGATCGAATATCACTTCCACGTGACCTGGCGCTGGCCGTTCGTCGTTAAATAGAGCCTCACTGTAGGCGCTTCTGAAGCATCGGGCGCCGAATCGTCGGACAACCCCAACTCGGGGTCAAGGTCCATCCCAATTCAAAACATGGCCGCTGAATTGTTGCCTCCAGAGCAGGAAGAACAGGGCATCCTGCGCATGTCCATCATGGAGCATCTCGAGGAACTGCGCGGGCGCATCATCAAAGCCCTGTACGGCTTTGGCGTGGTCTTCCTCGTTTGCCTCTACCAGAGCGACAAACTGTTCGACATCGTCATGGCGCCGGGATGGGATGCGATGCGCCGGACCGGGATTCCCGGAGCGGATTTCGTCGCCATCGGCCTCATGGAGCAGTTCCAAATCATCTGGGTGTGGACGCCGCTGGTGGCGTCGCTGTTTCTGAGTTCGCCGTGGATTCTGTGGCAGGTGTGGGCGTTCCTCTCGCCGGGGCTATACAAACGGGAGAAGAAATGGGCGATTCCGTTCGTTCTTGGCACTGCGGGATTGTTCCTGCTGGGCGGAGCCTTCGGTTACTTCATCGCCTTCCGCTACGGGATGACGTTTCTGCTGGGCATCGGCAAGAATGCGCACGTGCTTCCGCTGATCTCCATCGAAGATTACTTCGACAGGTTCGTGGATATGATGCTGGGCATCGGCGTGGCCTTTGAGCTGCCGGTGCTGCTGTTCTTCTTCACTTTAATTCGCGTGGTTTCACCAGGCTTTCTGCTGAATCATTCGCGCTACGTGATTCTGGCGATCGTGATCCTGGCGGCCATCATTACGCCCACTCCGGACGTATTCAATCTGATGCTGTTCGCCGCGCCCATGTGCGTGCTGTTCTTCATTGGCATCTTCTTGAGCTATCTGCTGGTGTTAAAGCGCGAGAACCGCGGGTTCCCGTGGATCGCGGTCCTGATGTGGCTGGGGATCGCGCTGGCGCTGCTCGCGGCCGTGGCGGCGTTGGCCGTGATCGGAGATCACAACCATCTGACGTGGCGCTGGCCGTTCGTCGTCAGGTAGTAGCCTTAAGCTTCCCTGCAATGCAGCGATGGATCGTCCAGTACTTTCTTCAGGCGAGGTCCCTCTAGCGCGCCGGACTCGATATCGATATGCCAATCCTCCGTCAAAAGCAGCGAGTGATTCAAATCGTAATAGGCGATGTGCAGCGCCGGGCCGTTGAAGGAAAGGTTCGCGTGCCCGTTGTAGCCCACATCAACTTTTTCATCGTTGGGATAACGCCTGTTATCCCATGCCAGCCATCTGCAATCCAGAATGTCCGGAGCCGCACCGCGCGCGACCGGCATGCCGCCGTGGCCCACGCATCGCCCGTACGCGTCGATGCCGTCCTTGACGCGGAACTTCTCATAAAGGGCCAGCCTGTGCTCGTGGCCCCAAAACCAAATCACCGGCCGGTGAATCAGCTTCGCCAATTGCTTCGCCGGAATTTGATACCAGCCCTCAAACGCGGAGTGCGGCCCGTGATGCGACATCAAAATCAGTCCGCGTTTGTCTCCGTCCGGATTCACGGAGGACCTCAGCCAGGCGAGCAGGGGCTCGGGAAGAGTGCACGCCGGCTTGAGCAACGTCGTCTTGCGAAGCCATTCGCTCCGCAGCAGCACGGGTACTTTATCCCATTCAAAACGAGTAGAATTGTAGCCGGTGTCCAGTCCAATGATGCGCCAGTGCTTATTTTCGAGGCAAAAGAAGCTCGCCCACTGTCCCGCTCCCCATTCGCTGCCACGTTCTTTCAATCCCATCCTCGGCAGAACCATTCTCCAATAGCCGTTTCCGTCAGCGTACATTTCGTGATTGCCATTGAGTGCGAAGCTGCCTTTCGCGCCCATCGGCCACTTTACCGGCGCATAGGGACTCGTTTTCTCCCCAAGGAAGTTCTCTCGCACCTCATTGCGGTCGCCTACGTAATACACGTCTCCCAAGTGGATCGTGAAATCCGGATCGGATTTCTGCATTGCTGCCGCGACGATTCTCGCTTCATCCGTCCCTGTGCCCCAATCGCCCGCGATGCTGAATTTCACGCGGTCGTCGATCGGATAAATACCGGTTCCCTTTCCGTGCGTAGTGTAATCTCTGAAGGCGTGCTTCTTATGAAACCAGTATTTCGCAACCTGCGGTATCCACTTGAAAAGCCTGCTGGGAAGGAAAGCCGCGATGGGATCATACTTCGCGGTTGAATACCCAGTCAGCGCAGCGTGGAAATGAGCAGAGATTCTAGAATGCACGAGCCCTGTAAAATTTCCGAGGTCCTTGCCGGAGCCTGTTTCGTCGGGCGTCCCGTGTCGGCGCTTGGCGCTCTTCTTGGACTTACCACGCAGTTTAGCCGGAGACGTCCATTTTTGCTTTCGAACTGCCAATCATTGTACACCCGACTACCGCCTGTCGAGTCTTTCGGGTTTAAGGCGATTCACAGAGGTTCTGTGGGCGGTCGCGATAGCATGGTTCCAGGACAGCATTCGCGCAGGCTAATGGATACGCGGTCAGTCAGATCCGCAATACTGCCCCCGACAACGCACACAGGCCCCCCGGCTAAAGCCTTGGCTCGCGGGGCATGTCCGAGGTTTACTCCCAGATTGAATCGGCACGTCCGGATCGATTCATTTGAAGTTATCTGAATGGCTAAAGAACGACGCGCACTGAGACTCTCTACCTCAGCGTGGTGTGATGCAGCTACGCGCGTTTTTCGGTTCGGGAATGTATTCTATTCGGCACCAGAGCTTTGGCCCGCTTTCAGTCTTGCGCGCTCAGCTAGTGCGGCAGATTTATCCTTTAGAATATCCAAATCTTCTTCACTCAATTCTTCGAGATTGATGAAGGTATTTTGAGCACCTCGTACAGCCCTAAGCAGTTCATCGATCTTAAGCTGGAGAGCGGAGCTTTCCCGGTTTTGAGTGTTCTGAATGATAAAGACCATCAGCATGCTAACGATATTCGTCACTGTGTTGATGACCAGCTGCCAAGTGTCACTCCAGTGAAAGATCGGCCCAGTCACCAGCCAAACGAAAGTTATCAAGCAGACGGCGAGAAATGCGGAACTTGAGCCAGCCAGTTTCGCTGTATTCTGCGCCATGCTGGCAAACCCGTGCTTTTTGGTCATAGTTATCCAGCGGGAAGCCGAATCTCACGCCGCGGTACGTTGGTTCTTTCAACCGGAGTAACATGCACTGCGCAGACGAGGGGCTCCTCTACTTCTGGAGTACCTTCTGAACCTGGCCGACCTTCTTTTGGACTTTGCCGGCAATCTTTTCGTTTTGGCCTTCAGCCGCCAGGTCGGGGCTGTTCGTGACCTGTCCCACCTTCTCTTTGGCTTTGCCTTTCACTTCGTGAAACGCGCCCTTGATCTGATTCGTTGTGCTAGATTTCATGATGTTTCTCCCTTTTCCTTTCCGAAATACTCTTTCTTGCTGTTTGGTCGCCCAGGTGCTTCACCGTGATCGGAACTCGATCACATCTCGCAGAGCGGCCACCGCCCGTCAACGGAGTCAGTGCGTACTCACCTTATTCTTCAGCTTCTCGGATTGACGGTCGTTTCATCCAGACCCGAACGACCGGGGGGGGCAGCCGGAGCCTCCGCCACCCGCCCGCGACACAACTCTACCGGTGCGACGCGACCGTGCTGGTCGCGGAATAGTCCGCGCTGGCTTCGCCAGACAACGAGATATCCTTGGCGCCCGTATGCTTCAATAAATCTTTGGCCCGCGTGATCTGGTCTGACGTGTCGCAGTGCACCGAAAGAAGAACGCCGCCTTCTTTGATGTGTCCTTCATAGCGCTTGGCTTCATATTCGGGGATCCCCATTCCCACGAGGGCGCCAATCAGACCCCCGACGGCGGCGCCGACTCCGAGCCCCGCAAGAGCGCCCATGATCGGGCCGGCCGCGATAAACGGACCGACCCCCGGAATCGCAAGAGCGCCGATCCCGGCCAGCAAGCCCAGCGTTCCGCCGATCACGCCGCCCGTCGTAACGCCGGCGGTGGTACCTTCCGGAGCTTTTGTGTTCTTCTCATGGGCAAAGTCTTTCGACCCTTGGTTGTCCTGGAGCAGAACCGAAATGTCGTCATTGGAGAAACCTTCCTCCCGGAGGCGGTCGACGACCCGTTCCGCTTGATTTGCGTTGTGGTAGATACCAAACACCGCTGTCTTTTTTCCTGCCATGATTGATCTCCTTTTGAGTGTGAACGAACGTGGAACTTCGGGTGAGGCCTTACGGCTTCACTGACATTTGGTTAACGACCTTATCCGGGCTGCCAGTCCCTTCGGTAGCCTTTGCCATGATCGACTTCACTTCATCGTCAGAGTGCACCGGGCCTTTTAAAGTCACGGTGCCGTTTTGACTGATGATTTTGACGTTACGGGCGTAGCTGGAGAGATTCTTGTCGGCAATGACGGCCTTGCGGATCTTCGCGGTCAAAGCGCGATCGGCGGCATTCATCTTTTGTTGGTCCGCGGTTGCTTCCCCCGGATTCCGATCGCGCTTGTTGACAGCCGTATTGTCAGGTTTCGTTTGAGGGTCCGTCGATTGGGCATAGACCGGGCCTACCAAAGATGGGAACAACAGGGCAAATGCGAGTATGTTGGCTTTTGTGGACTGGAAGAGATGCATAACGCCTTACCCCAAGCATGTGGAGGTCCAGTCCGCAGGTCGAAGGACGCAACCGGCTCCCCCTGCATGCTGGGGAAACGCCGCCGACTCGGTCAGTCAGAACAGAAACCGAAGTTCATTCTGCCGACACAGCAAGTTCTGCACTATGGCGAGCGGAAGCGGCTGCGGTAGACTGAGGCACCCTGGAAGAGATCCCGCCATCATACAGGTGAACGTGAGTGGTACGGAAATCGGAGGGATCTTCAAGACTGGCGGCGCTTCGGTCTCGTCGACTTTCTCGCCGGAAGTGCCCGTTGTGACAATCCACGGTCACTTGACCCTATTTCGTCGCGGCCCTTTAGAGCTTAGCGTTCGTGCATAAATAACCGCTTCATTGTGTCGATGGGGAAATGGTATAGTTCCAGTCCCCGTGGAACGGGTGGCGCGCGATATTGATGGCGGCAAATTTGGCATCGGAGGTTTTGACGCCTTTGGGATATTTGTTTTCGTCGAGTTCGGCGCGTACGGTAAGTCCGGTGGTGGTCGTCGTTGCCGCAATGAGTTGAACGATGGTCTGAAAACTCCGCAGGGGTTTTCCACGCCAGTTAATCGTGAGAAAGGAAAAGAGGCGATGTTCGATTTTGTTCCATTTGCTGGTACCCGGGGGCAGATGGCAGACCGTGATGGGAACGCGAAGCATGTTGGCTAGCTCCTGTAATTCTACTTTCCACAGGCGGACACGGTGTCCGTTGCTACCGCCGCCATCGGCAGTCACCAGCAGTCGTGTGGCATTGGGATAGCGGCCTTGTCCCATACTCAACCACCAGCGGCCAATCGCGTGAACGGCGAAACTGGCGGTATCGTGATCGGTGCCAACGCTGACCCATCCCTTGTTGTCGCCGATGTCGTAGATACCGTATGGGATCGCCCGCCCCAGTTTCGGATCGATAAAGTCATGGACATTGACCGCTTCCGGTTTTCCTTTGGGATGCCATTCGCGACCGTTGTTTTTGAAATTGCCCACCAACTCTTTCTTCTTGGTGTCAACCGAAATTACGGGCTCACCCGCCGCCAGAAACGCCTTGGCCTGATCGCTGATGTACTCAAACTGGGCGTTCCGATCCACGTGGCTGCTCCCCTCCCGTGTCTTGCGGTTGGCCTGCAGACTGAATCCCCGTTTGCGCAGACCGTCGGCGATCACGTGAGGACAAACCGAATGACCCAGGCTTCGCAGAGCCTCGGATAAGTGTCGCAGACTTTTCGAGGTCCATCTCAGAGGTCGCATGGGATCACCGCGCGTCGCCGGTTCCACCAGCCGTCCAAGATCCGCCAGCAACGTCGAGTCTTCGGTGAGTTTTGCCTTGCGTCCACCGCCCGGCCTGCGGATTCGCCCGGCTTCCACTTGCCGCGATTCCGCGATTTCCTTCATCCCGCGACTGATCGTGCTGCGAGCGATTCCGGTTATTCGCGAAACCGCGCTCACTCCACCTCGACCATATGACTGCGCTTCGGTCGCCGCGAACCGCCGCAACCCCTGTTCGTTCAGAACCGGTGCAAGGCCCCTATAACGCTGCGCAATACTCTGCTCTGAACCAAGGGAGCCAGCCACTAGTCCACGATATCACAAACGGAGCACTTATTGATGCACAGTGTCTTAGCTGTCCCCGCACTGGCCCGGCCCGGTGTGACCCGCAGAATCCTCGCCCACGAGGCTGATTTGGCGTTGGCCCGAAAACAGGCGCAACAAAAGGGCCTGCCTTACCAGACCTACATCAAATCGCTATTGCACGAAACCCTCAGCGCGCGAGAGAAACGAAAGGTGGGGTGGTAATCAGCGCGCCACTACACCAGCGGCAGATTCGCCTGCGCCAGCAGCGTCGCATCCGCGACCATGGCCGCGTTGCCGGTGGAAAGCCCCGGTGCGGGGAAGGACGCCGGATAACCGGAAATGGGCGCGTTCCCCCGCTCGTTGGCGGAAGCTGGTAAGATCTGGACCGAGGTCGTGTAAGTGCGGTTTCTCTCCTGCATTCCGCTCGCGCTGCTGCTCGCTTGCGCGGCAACGCTTCCGGCTCAAGCGCCCAATTCCGCCCAGAGAGCCGATCCGGCCCTGGAGGTCTGGCAATTGATCAAGCGCAATCTGCAAGGCCCGGACGAAAAAGACTTCTTCGAGCAGTTTATGAAAGACGCGCTCATTCCCAGCGGGCCGGATAGCCTTGACTCCTTCCCTGGAACCGTCGTGTCGAGCCAGCCTGCTGAGGGCCCTGACCAGTTGATTCTTGGCTTCGGGAACTCAACCACGCCGGAAATTACTTTGCGGCTGCGCGGTCGCGATGGCAGGCCGGGTCATTTGACAAAACCTGTGGCGCCCGGGACAAAGGTGGCCTTCCAGGGTGTCGTCACTGCGTTCACGCGGGAGCCGTTCATGCTGACGTTCGAGATAGAACTTTTCCCAGGCGGCGTCGGCCGCCTGTCGATCCTCGATGCGGGCAAGTAATTCGGGCCATGTCTCACCCCAGCGGAAGATTCGCCTGCGCCAGCAGCGTCGCATCCGCGAACTCCCCTCGCGCGAGCTTGGGGAATGCCGCGGCCGCGATCATGGCGGCGTTGTCGGTGGAAAGTCCCGGGGCGGGGAAGTACGACGGATAGGGGAAATGGGCGCGTTCCACCGCCTTCCGCAGTCCCACGTTCGAGGCCACCCCGCCGGAGATAATCAAACCGCGCGCGCCGATCTCTTCGGCCGATTGTGCGGCCCGGCGCATCAGTTCTTCGATCGCGGTGCGTTGGAAGGACGCCAGCAAGTCGAGCGTCGCCCGCGGCGTCACCGCCAGCCATTGCTCGGCCGACGGCTTGAGCTCGGAGGCCAAGAGGGAGCGCCTCGCGGCAACTTCACTAGATAAATCGCGAGCCTCGAACCATCGCAGCACCGCGGTTTTCAGCCCGCTGAAACTGAAGTCGAGCGTGTTGCCCCGCATCTTGACCAGCGTGAAACGCACCGCTTGCGGATCGCCGTGCGGCGCAAGCATATCGATCACCGGCCCGCCCGGATAGCCGAATCCGAGCAGCTTGGCGACTTTGTCGAAAGCCTCGCCCGCGGCGTCGTCGCGCGTTTTCCCCAGCAGCCGGTACGCCGGGTCTTTGCCTAAAGAAGCCTCGCGCACTTCATAGAGATGTGTATGGCCGCCGCTCACCACCAGCGCCAGCGCCGGAAGCTCTACTGGATTCTGGCTCAGGACGGAGTGGATGTGTCCCTCGATGTGATTCACCGCGATCAGCGGCAGCGCCTTCGAAATCGCCAGCGCCTTGGCGTAAGTGACCCCCACCAACAGCGACCCCACCAGCCCCGGACCCTGCGTCACGGCGATCGCCGCCAGGTCTTCCAGGCGTGTTTCGGATTCTCCTAAAGCCGCGCGGACCACCGGCACAATCGCGCGGATATGTTCGCGCGAGGCCAGCTCCGGCACCACTCCGCCGTAGCGGGAATGCGTCGCCATCTGCGAGCTAATCGCCGACGAAAGAATGCGCGAGCCGTTCTCCACCACCGCGGCTGCGGTTTCATCGCACGAAGATTCGATGCCCAGAATGCGGCCCATCATTCGTTAGTCTAAAGGGTCAAAAGGCTACTCTGAAAGAAATGTTGCTGAGCGAGTTTGACTATGCACTCCCGCATGAGCTGATCGCACAGCAACCGCTCGAGGACCGGGCGGCTTCGCGGATGCTGGTTCTCGACCGCGCGAGCGGGTCATGGGAGGATCGCCGCTTCACCGATTTCCCCGGCTATCTGCATCCCGGCGATTGTCTGGTGCTGAACGATTCGCGCGTGTTTCCGTCGCGCCTGATCGGCCGCCGCGAGCACGGAACCGGTCGCGTCGAAGTGTTCCTGACCAAGCCCGTTGGCGATCTCATCTGGGAAGCTCTGGTGCATCCCGGCCGGAAGATGCGCACCGGCGAACGCGTCATTTTCTCAGAAGATCTGACCGCCGAAATCCTCGCGCGCGGCGAGCACGGCGAGCGCACTGTGCGGTTGTGTCTTCGTGACGGCTCAGATTTGAACCAGGTGCTGGATCGCGTCGGCCACACCCCGCTGCCGCCCTACATCCGCCGCCCCGACACGCAGTCGGACCGCGAGCGCTATCAAACGGTCTACGCGAAGGATCGAGGCTCGGTAGCCGCGCCCACCGCCGGTTTCCACTTCACGCCGGAAATCCTCGACCGCTGCCGCGCTGCCGGAGCGGAGATCGCTCGCGTGACCCTGCACGTCGGATTGGGAACCTTCCAGCCGTTACACACGGAAGTAATTGAGGAAGTGCGCCTTCACAAAGAGTGTTTCGAAGTCACCGAAGAGGCCAAGCGGGCTATGGACCGCGCCGCAAGAGTAGTCGCCGTGGGAACAACCAGCGTTCGCGCCATCGAAAGCGAGGCGTCTCAATCCAAACCGCAGTCAGAAACCGGCCTGTTCATTTCGCCCGGATTCTCCTTCTGCCGCACCGGCGCTCTGTTGACCAATTTCCATCTGCCGCGCTCGAGCTTGCTGGTGCTGGTGTGCGCGTTCGCAGGGACGGAGTTAACCCTCGCGGCCTATCGGCATGCGGTGGAGCAGCGCTACCGATTCTTTTCCTACGGGGATTGCATGCTGATTCTATAACGTATGCAATAATCAACCAGAAGGATCTTTTGCCCAATCAATCGCCACTTAGCCGGCTCCTAGCCCAAGCTCGCTCCCGTGAGCTTGCGCATCTCATCCTCGACAAAGGCGCGCTGGCGCTGACAATTGTCCTGGGCGGCGCGGCCGCGCTGCTTCTGGCGGGGACCGACATCCTGAACTGGTATTGGCTGGCGCTGCTGGCCGCTGCCAGCCTTGGCGCCGGCGCGTACCGATTGCGCAAGAGTCTTTCCTCGCGCTACGTTCTGGCGCAGCGCATCGACCGCAAGCTGGAGCTTTCCGACGCCCTCTCCACCGCGCTGTACTTCAGCGAGCACCCGCGGCCCGACCGCGCCGCCATCTGCGAGCGCCAGCGGCGCGACGCCGAAACGGTCGCGGCCCAGGTGGATGTGAAGCACGCGCTGGCCTTTCGACACTCGCGCTATCTTGCCCCCGCCGCGGTTTTCGCCGCCGTCGCCTTCGGCTTGTTCGGAGTGCGCTACCTGGTGCTGGGCAGCCTGGATCTGAAGGCCTCGTTGGTCCGCGCCGTCTACGACAACTTCTTCAGCGCCAAGTCCAACGAAGCCCGCAATCAGCTTCTTAAGCGGGCCAAGTTCGACCAGAACGGCAATCCGAATCAGGATCTCCCCTCGCTCGACGCGGACCGCCAGCCCGAAGACTTGCTGGACTCGCAAGAAACCACCGACGCCGCCAACGCCGACGGGGACAACTCCAAAACCGCTAGTAAGGAAGGCACGCAGAAGCCGGGCGACAATGCCTCTGCCGACAAGGGCAAGCCGGACGATTCCGGCAAAGGGAAAGACGCGGCGGATCAGGATGCCAAGGACGGCAAGGAGAGCAACGACAACAAGGGAGCCAATCCGAACAACGGCAAGCCGTCCAGCAGCCAAAAGAACGAAGGCATGCTCGACAAGATGAAGAACGCCCTTTCGGATCTGGCGGAGAAGATCAAGCAGGCGGCGGAGGGGTCGAAAGGTCAGTCCACTCCGCCAAATTCCCCCGGCGAAAAGCATGACGAGGGCCAGAAGGGCGATCAGAACAAGGATCAACAATCGCCGGCCCAAGCCAACGCCGAGCAGCAGGGCGCGCAGGGGCAGGAACAACAGACCAGCGACGCGCAAAGCGACCAGAAGGCTTCGCAGCAGGCCAAGGGTCAGGATTCCAAGAGCGGCATCGGCGCTCAGGACGGCGAAAAAGCGATCAAGCAGGCCGAGCAGCTCCAGGCCATGGGAAAGATCAGTGAGATTCTGGGCAAGCGCTCGGCCGCGGTCAGCGGAGAAGTGATGGTGGAGGTCGGCTCCAGCAAGCAGCAGCTCAAGACGCCTTGGGCCCAGCAGCAGGCCAATCACACCAACGCCGGCGGAGAGATTCACCGCGACGAGATTCCGCTCACTGAGCAGCCGTTCGTGGAACGGTATTTCGAGGAGATTCGCAAGACCGCCCCGCCCGCCGCGGGGAAAAAGGACGGGTAATCCCCGACCGCGCGGTTTGCTGTAAGAGCCATGGAACGGCGCTTTGGTTTCGTGCTTGGCTTCCTGGTAACGGCGGCCTCCGGACTGGAGGCGCATCCCCTGGGCAATTTCAGCGTCAGTCACTACACTCGCCTGGAGGTGTCGGCCAAGGGCGTGGAAGTCACCTATGTCCTCGATCTTGCCGAGGTGCCCACTTACACGCTGCTGCGCGATTGGAAGCTGGATGCGAAGAGTCCTAAAACAGAGTTGGATCGAAAAGCCGGGGAGCAGGCCCAGGAGTGGGTCAAGGGTCTGGAATTCCGGGCGGCCGGTAAGCGGATCGCCCCGCAATTCGTGCGCGCGGCCATCCAGATCTTCAGCGAGGCCGACGGTCAAGCCGTAGCCAGGATCGCTTCCACCTTCGAGCTGCCCGGCGTCGCTTCTCCTCTCCAGTTTGAGGATCGCAATTTTCCGGACCGATACGGTTGGAAGGAGATCGTGATCGGTTCGGGGGCAGGGGCGGAAATCGTCACGGCGAGTCAGGGCGCCGCCGATCGCAGCAACGGGCTCACCGAATATCCAATAAACACCGGGGCCGACACGACGGCAGCCGCGCCCCAGGATCTGCGGGCCTCGGTCGATTGGCGAGGCGCAGGTTCGTCAGGAATCGCGGCTCGCATAGTTCCCATTGAGCAGCCGGCGCCTGTGGCGGCTCCAGCCCAGGAGTCTCAGGGGCCGAATCCGGCGCCAAGTCCGGCGAAGGGCGACTTTCTTTCACGATTGCTGGCCAAGCGCGAAATCGGGTGGCAATGGCTGCTGCTGGGCCTGGTGGTGGCGTTTGGACTCGGCGGGGCGCACGCGCTGGAGCCGGGTCATGGCAAGACCATCGTCGCCGCCTATCTGGTGGGATCGCGCGGAACCATGAAGCACGCGGCTCTGTTGGGCGCGGTGGTCACTTTCACGCACACCATCAGCGTGTTCCTGCTGGGCTTGGCCATGCTGGTGCTGTCGCAGTCGATTGTGCCGGGCAACATCATCCGGACTCTGGAAGCGGTTTCCGGGATGTCGATCGTCGTGATCGGAGCGGTCATGTTCTATCACCGTCTGCGGCAACTGATGCATGATCGGGCGCACGCGCTTGGTCACCACCATCATCATGATCATGACCATGGACCGCACAGCCACTCGCACTTGCCCGAGGAGGAGGTCACGCTGGGAAGCCTGATCGCTCTCGGGGTCAGCGGAGGCCTGGTTCCGTGCCCGGCCGCTTTGGTCATCATGCTCGCGGCCATCGCCTTCGGACACGTCGGCGCCGGACTGGTTCTTCTGGTGGCTTTCTCGCTGGGACTGGCCGGAGTGTTGATGGCGGTCGGCATGATGGTGCTGTACGCGCGGAGCTGGCTTCCGAATCCCGACGCCGCCGGCCGGCATCCCATCTTCCGCCTGGTCCCAGTGCTCTCGGCGCTCATCATCGTGTGCCTGGGGCTGTTGATGACCGGCGTTTCGCTGGGCTGGGTCCGTCCGGGTTTATCCGTCTAGGTGTAATCGGAACACACCCCGGAATAGCCGATGGATTCGGGCAGCGCCCTCAGCAATAACCCTAACGGGGCACTAAGGCGTTTACTGCGTAGTATTCCCCCCGTCCGCAGCCGTAGAGTTGGGTAGGATGTCATGGTCTGATGACATGCGGTGTTTGTACTGCGACGGTAAGCTACCGCTCTACCGCAAGATTACGCACGGCCAATTTTGCTCCACGACGCATCGCAAGGCGTATTGGCAGGAGCAGGAGCGGCTCGCGGTCGAACGCCTCCAGCAGACGCATAACTCGTTGAGAGTCCTTCGCCCGCCGACGCCGGTCGAATCCATCCTCGGACGCGATCCCGGGGAAGCGGAATTGAGCGGATTCGTGCCGGTGGTGCTGTATCCGCAGTCGCAGGGAGCGCCGCGAATGGTGGTGGCGGACCCGCTCGCTTACGACCTGGAGCGGATTCCCGGCAAGCTTGAATGGACCAGGCCCGAGGGCGCGGCCAGGAGCGTGCCCAGCGCAGGCTTGATCCGCCTGCTTCAGGAGTGGTCGGACAACGCCATACTTGGCAAGCACATCGCGGGCAGCGTTGCGGCCACCCCTCGCGGCGTCGAACCGGTTCCGAAGATCGCTACGCAGGCGGCCGTGCGGCCCAGCCTGGACCTGTCCCCTGCGAGCTGGACGGAGGATTCCGCTCCAGCGGCCGCCGCGGCGGTGGGGCTCGCACTGGCCGCGATCGCACCTTCTTTCCGTACGCTTTCGCCTCAGCCGTTCCCCGCGCGCATGCCGCGCCCGACCCAGCGCTTGGACCTGCCCGTCGCACCGGCGACGCCTGAGATGGAACCCAGTGTCGAGGCGCACCCTCCGGCCGCTCAGGGATTCTTCCAGTTGCCACGCCTTCAGGCGCGCCAGCGTGCTTTGCCGGCCGAAGCGCCGCGGCAGATACTTGCCGTCGAGCCGGCGATCGCGGCCCTGCCCTCGGCGATGTTTCCCGATCGTCCGGTAGTCAAGGCAGTTGGCTTCAGGGTGCTGGCGGGCGCAGTGCGCTTGCTTGGAATCCAAACGCCGCGGGCTCAAGCCCCGCAGCCGGCGCACGCCGCCGACGGAAATGTGTACGCGCTGGCTCGCACGGCCAAGCCGGAGCCTGTGCAAGCCTCCCTGGCGCTCCCGGTGCGCCAGCCCAGCCTCGCCATGGGCAAGGGCAGCCGTTATCCCATCCGGTTGCGCGCCAGCATCGCGCCCGGCGCGGATGCGAACCCGATGGACTTCCCGCGGCTTCCGGCGGACGTTCCGCCGATTCCCCCCGCCGCGTTGGCGCCGACAGCCGTTCTGCTGGATGCAGTGGTGCCGGAGGCGCGCGGCCTGGTGCCGCTGACGGTAAATTTCGGGCGGCTCGAAACCAAGCCGATTGCGCCCATGGTCTCCAATGTGGCCACCATTCCGCAGCCCCTTCGCACCGAACCGATCCGGCCCTCGTCGCGGCTCGAGCCGCTCGACGCAAAACCGGCCGCGGACCTGTTCCAGCCGGATGCGGGCGGCACGGCGGAGCCTGGATCTCCCGCGGGGAAGGCGTACCTGTGGAGCAGGGCGGCGGGTTTCTGGAAGCTGGCTCCGCGCGATCTGAAGCTTTTGGCATTTGCCATCCCCTTGCTGGTGGCGCTGGCCTTTCACCGGGAACTGCCAAAGATGCACTTCGCCGCGACTCCTCCCTCCACGGCAGGGCTTCGCAAGGACCTACAGGCCGTGGTGAACACGCGGTGGACCAGCGTTCGACAGGCCGTGACGGACCGCGCCGCGGTGGCAATGGATGAGGATTTCCGCTCCGGTCTGGACGATTGGGCCAGCCGCAGCGACGGCACCGCCGACTGGTCTTTCGATCCCACCGGCTTCGTGCGCCCGGGACCTTTGGCGCTGTATCGTCCGTCCATGAATCTGACGAACTATCAAGTGCAGTTTTTGGGAATGATCGATAAGAAGGCATTGAGCTGGGTGGTCCGGGCAGCCGACTTCGACAACTATTACGTGATCAAGCTGGTGGTGCTGAAGCCCGGTCCCCGCACCACCGTGGGCCTGACGCGCTACGCGGTGATCCACGGCAAGGCCGTCGACCGCGTCGATACCGTCGTACCGATGGAAGCGCAACCGGACACACTGTACCGGGTGAGGCTGGAGCTGGACGGCGACGATTTTTCGCTGGGCATCCAGGGTCAGATGGTGGACACCTGGTCGGAGCCGCGGCTGCCCAGAGGCGGCGTCGGCTTCTTCACCGCCCACGGCGAGGAAAGCCGCATCCGCTGGATCGCGCTGACGCACCAATACGACATGCTGGGGCGCCTGTGCGCGTACCTGGCGCCCTACGAAACTCCAACCACGAACGGGAGCTGGTAAACACATGAGTGGACGCAAGAACGCAACCGAGACGCCGGTGAACGGCAAGGCGGCTTCCCCCGCCTTGGCCCGCTCGGTGGCTCTCCATCTGGAAGGCAAACGCAAGGAAGCCTTGCGTGAGATCAACACCGCTATCGAAGGCGGCGACGAGTCCCCCGAGATCCTGGCCGCCAAGGGCCACGTCCAGTTCGAACTGGAGCAATTCGACGATGCGGTCAAGACCTACGAGAAGCTGATCAGCGTGGTTCCGAACCACCCCACCGCCAGCTTCAATCTGGGCATCTGTTATGAGAAGGCGGGGCGCTGGCAGGAAGCCACGGATTCCTTCAGCCGCGCTCTCTCGACCGATCCGCAGCGAGTGGAGGCGCAGCTCGGCCTGGGCATCTGCCTGTTGCATCAGGAGAAGCCCGAGCCGGCCATCGAATGCTTCGATAAGGTCCTGGCCCGCCAGCCCGAGCTGGAGGCTGCGCTGTTCGGCAAGGCGGTTTCCCTGCAACTGCTGTGGAAGTTCGATGAAGCCACGGCCCTGTATCTCAAGATTCTCGAAAAGAACCCGCAATCGGAGGAGTGCCTGGTGAACCTGATCACCATCGGCATGGCTCGCAAGGAACATCCCTCCATCCAGCAATACTCCGAGCGCCTGCTGACCATGCGGCCGTTTTCTCAAGCCGCCTTGGAAGGCTTGGCGACCTGCGCATTCCACGACAACGATTACGAGGCCGCTTCGCGCTACTGCGCCAAGCTAGTGGAGTTCACCCCGGACCACTTTGAACGCTGGTTCAACCTGGGCGTCGCCGAGCAGAAATGCAAGCGTCTGCCGGAGGCCGCCAAAGCCTATTCGGAAGCCGTGCGCATCCGTCCCGACGCCAAGCAAGCCCATGTGAACCTGGGCATCGTGCGGCAGGAGGTGGGCGATCTCAAGGGCGCTCGCGAGTGCTACGAGCGGGCTCTGCAAATCGCGCCCGATCTGGCCGACGTCATTTACAATCTTGCCAGCGTGCTCGAACAGCAAGACGAGAAGGAAGAGGCCGAGCGCCTGTACGTGAAGCTGCTCAGCCGCAATCCGGAATGGGAGGACGCCTGGTTCCGTCTGGGCTACCTGCGGCTCCAGCGCGCCGATCACCGGGGCGCCGCCGAGGCTTTCCAGGCTTGCGTTCGCAAGCGTTCTCCGTGGCCCGAGGCGCAGTTGAACCTGGGGCTGGCGTATTGGAACATCGGCGACCAGGAGGGCGCGGCGAAAGCCTTTGAGGTGGTGCTGGAGACCGACCCCAAGTCGATCGACGCCCTGCGCGGCCTGGCGGCCCTGGCGGTGGAGCGCGAGGATCTCGACAAGGCCCTGGATCTGCAAGCCAAGCTGATTGAATCCGGCGAGCGTACTCCGGAGCTGTTCTATAACACCGGCCTGCTGTTGCAGAAATCCGGACAAGTCGAAGACGCCATCCGCCTGTACCAGGAAGCGCTCACGGAGCGGCCCAATTTTGCCGAGGCGCTGCTCAACCTGGGTCATGCGCTGAAGTCCAAGGGCGACATGGACCAGGCTCGCAACTACTGGCGTCAGGCTCTGGAGCAAAAGCCCGAGCTGGCCGCCGGCTATTTCGAGCAGTAATCGCACAATGGCAGGTCGAAGACCTGCCCCACTCAGCGGACACACTACGGCTGTGGAAAATCGCTACGCGGTGGGCCGACCGCATGCGATCGGGCCCACCGGGGCGGAAAACGTGAGTTACTGCGATTGTTCGTAGACAAGTTTTGGAGGGCAATGCGGCTTTCTTAGGGCACGCACTGTCCGACGGAGCAAGCTAACCTCAACCTCCTCACACTCTCAAAAGATTCGAATCTTTCTCCTGTCCCGCTCCCCCCGGTTCGACGGAAGCGGCAAGACCGCTTTTTTAAGGCGGCCGCGGAATTCACCAATACAACGATCTGCTTGGCCAAGCAACGTACTTCTGCTTGAAGCGTACACGAGGGATTGCGAACCGCGGGAGAGATTAAGCGCGAAGTGGTTGAGTGGGCTGAAGAAAAAAATGTTCAGCCGCGTGAACTAGATTTTCGACTGGGGGTAGCGGGCACGCATCCATTCCACGAACTTCGGGGGCGCGGCCATTGTGGACAGGCGGCCCTGCCGGACCAGCGCCCAATCCTCGAACTTCTTGGACTCTTTGATCTCCCTGAGAGTGACGGGAGGATCGATGCGGCTCACGAATTCCAGATCGACCACAGCCGATTTGGGGTTGCGCGGATCCGCCGCGGGCTGTGAGCGCACCACGGCCATTCCCACCACAGCGGAGACGCCGCCGGAATGGTAGATGAAGACCCGGTCGCCGGGCCGCATGTCTTTAATTGCGCGCACCGCTTGCGGGTTCGTAACTCCGTCCCAGGTGGTCTGGTGCTCGCGCTCAAGTTGGTCGATAGAGTAGGTGTCCTGGTCCGTCTTGGCTAGGAAGTAGTTCATAAGAGCGCCTCCGAGGCGCAGGCCGGGTCCCGGTACTTAGGATACTGGACACCCCCCTGAATCTTTGGTGTTGTATCTATGGTAGCAGCGGCGCCCGCGCCGGGTGTTAGCAGCGGCGCCCGCGCCGGGTGTTAGCAGCGGCGCCCGCGCCGGGGTATTCGACTACGTTGTACACTAGAAAGAGGTTTATGTTTCGAGATAGCTTCCCCTGGAACAGCGAAGTGTTCTGGAAACGCATAGCCGTACTGCTAGTTTTGCCGATGTTATTTGCGGCCGCCGCGCTGGCACAAAATCAAAACCAGCCTGGTTCGGAAGGCGTCGGTCCCGCACCGAATGCGCCCAAACCGCTGCCTCTATTGAACGATCCCGCTGTGAACGGAGTCCCGGTGGATGAGTCGTATATCATTGGCCCGACGGATGTTGTCTACATCAATGTCTTCCACGACAAGGATTATACAGGCATGTATCCGGTCAGCCCGGACGGAATGATCACGATCCCGCTCGTTGGCGAAATGAAGGCCGACGGTCTTACGAGACGCCAGCTCGCGGCGCAACTGAAAGAAGCGCTTTCGGAGAATATTAAAGACCCCGAGGTCTCCGTGACGCTGTACGATGTCCGCAGCAAAAAGTACACGGTTACGGGCCAGGTGAAGCGTGCGGGCCCGTATCCGCTCACTCGTCCCATCACGGTATTCGAAGCCATCAACGACGCCGGCGGATTCGCGGACAGCTTTTCCAACCAGAAGAACATTTTGATCATGCGCGGCACCGAGCGCCTCCATTTCAACTACAAGGACTACGTGGCGGGCAAGAACCTGGATAAGAATATCCCGCTAAAGAATAACGATACGATTGTCGTGAAGTGACCGTTCGGAGGAGATTTTAAGAACCATGCAGCCGACCGAGACATATACCGTATCCCGAAGGACGTTGGACGTCGAGGATTACATCGACATTTTGCGGCGTCACAAGGGCTGGATCTTCGGTCCGTTCCTGTTCACGCTGGTGGCCAGCGTGGTGGGCGGGTACCTGTGGCCGGACACCTATATTTCCAGGGGCGTCATCAAAGTCGAGCCACAGCAGGTTCCGGAGAGCCTGGTGCAGTCGACCATGACGCGCGACATGTTCGACCGCATCAACTCCATGGCGGAGAGCATTGAGAGCCGCGACAAGCTAACCGAAATCATCAGGACCAACAACCTGTATGCGAAGGAACTCAGCCGCGAGCCGCTCGAGGACGTGATCGATGAAATGAAAAAGAAGATCGGCATCGACATGGGGCCGAATCAAAGCGCGAGCCGTCAGGTGCCGGCGTTCGCGGTTACCTTTCAGTATCCGGACCGGCATCTGGCGCAAAAGGTGGTAACGGAACTCATGTCCAGGTTTTTGGACGAGAACTTCCGGAGCCAGTCCAATCAGACGTTCCAGTCCAAGGAGCTCATGAAAGATTTAGCGGACGCGGCGGGGAAAGAGCTGGACACCATCGAAGACCGCCTGGCCGCTTACAAGATTGAAAACAACGGGCGTCTGCCGGAGCAGGAGTCCAACAACTATACCAAGTTACAAACTTTGGACGCGAGCGCTTCCAGCCTGGGAACCCAAATCAACGCGTATCAGAACCAAAAGCTGTTTCTGGAAACCAATTTGGGCCTGTACAACAAGCAGACAAACGAGCTGGCCCAGATAAAGCCGGACCCAGCCGCCGCCGCCGCGGCAGCGCAACCGCAGAAGAGCGTGAAGCTGCAACGGGCCGAGGCGGAAGTGGAAAGCTGGACGAATTCATTGCAGGCGCTGCAACAGAAGTACAAGGACAACTATCCGGACGTCAGGACCGCCAAGGACTTTTTGGCCAACGCCATAGCAAAGCGCGACAAGATCGCCCAAGAGGACAAAGAGGAATTCGAGGCAAAGAAAGACGCTGTGACCGGCAAGCAACCCACGCCGACGACCACCCTCGCCGCCGTTAGGGAAGCCCAGGACCGCGAGTCCACGGTCCAACGCCTTCAGATATCGATCGCCGCGGCGGACAACCAGATCGAGGAGTATAAAGCCCAGTTGAAGAAAGTAAACCAGGAGATCGCGGTGCTCCAAGGCCGCTTGGAGGCTGTTCCGAAGAGCGAGAAGGAATATGACGATTTGTTGCGCGAGCGGGACATCAAGAAGGCGCACTACGAGGATATGACCAAGGGCCTTGCCAAGGCGGAGGTCACCCAGGAACTGGAGAATCGCAAGGAAGGCGAGAACCTCCAGATTCTGGACGGGGCTTCGCTGCCCGATACGCCGTCGGATCCAAAGCGCGCCATGGTGATCGCCATTGGGGCCGGTATCGGTCTCATGGTGGGAATCGTCATTGCCGGCGCGCGGGAGATGAAGGACACATCGCTCAAGAACTTAAAAGACGTGCGGGCGTACACCCAGATGGCGATTCTGGGGAGCATTCCGCTGCTGGAAAACGATTTCGTGGTGCGGCGCCGGCGCCGATTGGCCTGGCTCGGCTGGACCACGGCCTGCCTGGCATCCGTAGTGCTGATGGCGGGTTCCGTGGTGTATTACATTTCGACTAAGCAGTAGAATTTTCGGAGGACCATTGCATGAGCCGAGTACACGATGCCCTACGCCGCGCCGAGCAGGCCGGACTGCTTTCCCCGCCTGCCGCGCGTCCGCATCAGGATGGGAACGGCATGGCGGCAGCAACGCTCGACGCGGGTCCCAATCTGGCGGGCCTGCTGGAGCAGATCGAGGAAATTCCCTATCAGCCGCCCACCGATTCACTGCTGATCGACATCACGCGGCCCCACGAGGCTCCCATGGAGGAGTTCCGGACGCTGCGAACGCGGCTCAATCACATGAAGAGCCTCCAGCCGATTCATTCGATCGTGGTGACCAGCCCGTCGCCGGCGGAAGGCAAGTCGCTCTCGGCGGCCAATCTGGCGCTGGCGGAGTCGCACCTGGCGGGCAATAGCACGCTGCTGGCGGATTTTGACTTTCGCCGTCCCATCATCCATACCACGTTCGGGTTGAACCGCAGCCCCGGCATCACGGATTATCTTCTGGGAAAAGCGCCGCTGCACAAGTGCATCAAGAAGATCGCCGGGACCACGCTGTACATTATGCCTGCCGGAGAGGCGGTCATCAATCCGCTGGAGCTGCTGAATCTGCGAGAGGTGAAGCTGCTGATGGACCGGCTGCCGAGCCTGTTCAACTGGATCATTCTGGATAGTCCTCCGTTGCTGTTCGCGGCCGACGCCAATCTGCTTTCCACGCTGTGCCACGGCACGCTCCTGGTGGTGCGCATCGGCCATACGACCATCGATTCGGTGACGCGCGCCATGCAGTCCCTGTGCAACAACAACGTGCTGGGAATCGTGGTCAATGGCGCGCGCCGCGGCGAGCTCTATAGCAAGTACACCTACTATCACTCCTATTACACTCCCAAAGAGCATGGAGAGCCGCCCGAGATCGAATTGCCCGGGATCGGGGAACGCGAAGCGCTGCCGGTGGGCGCGGCTCCTGGATCCAGCAAGAAGACTTCCGCGGAAGCTTCGCCGGAATAGGGCTTCGCCACGCCACGCATGCCGGACCAGCGCTCGAAGAAGGCGCCCGCCACAACGGAGCGCGTGTCCGAGCCGGCCCCGATCGGGCCCCCTGGAGCGGAAGAGGCGAGCGGGCCGCGTGTGTCCGCGGTTCTGGTGGCATTCAACCAGGCTCCGGCGCTGCGGCGCGCCATCGAAGCATTGGAACGTTCCCAGGACCGCGAACGGCTGGAGATCCTGGTGGTGGATTGCGGCAGCCGGGACGAAAGCCCTCGGCTGGACGCCGACTATCCCGCGGTCCAGATCCTGCGGCTCCCGCAGCATTTTGGAGCTACCAGGGCGATGAACATCGCCATGCGCACGGCCAAGGCCGAGTTAGTGCTGCTGCTTTCGCCTAGTGTCGAGGTCGCGCCCGATACGGTTACGCGTCTGGCCGCGCGAATCGATGATGACGCCAGCGCTGCCGCGGTATGCCCTCTATTGTGCGATCCCTCCGGGCAGCCGGTCCCGCAGGTGTACCGCATTCCTTCGGCCGAGGCCCTGGCCGCCGGTGCGCTGGAACCCGTCGGCGTCGACGTAACACAGGAGTCGATTCCGATTGATGAGTACGCCGGCCGCGATGCGCTCCTGGCGCGCAAGCAATTCATCCGCGGCATGAACTATTTCGACGAGCGCTTCGGGGAGTATTGGGCCGATCTCGATCTGGCCATGCAGATCCGGCGCGCCGGCAAGAAGATCCGGCTGTACCCCTCGATTCGGGCCACGCTTCACTCCGATCCGGACCCATTGCAAGGCGATGCCGTGGCGGAGGCCGACAGGATTCTGGGCGCGGCGGCGTTTCTGGGAAAGTACGGCGGCTTCTTCGCGGGCTTGCGTTTCCGGCTGGCGGCGATCCTGAGAGCGCTGGGGCGCTTCGATCTCCGCGGCATGGGCCTGCTGATCAGCGGAGAGAAGATCGGATCGCAAGCGGGACGGTAGTGGCTACTCCGAGACCAAAGGTCGGTAATGGAAGAACTCACGGGTTTGTTGGTTTGAGAGCGAGTTCAAAGCCGAGGTCTGAGGCGGTGATTTTAAGGCGATTAATGCGAGAGGCGTGGTAGCGCTTTTCGTAGGCTTCGGCTCCTTCATCCACGTAGGCCTGCCCCCAACGGAGCAGGCGATAAATCAGTATGCCTAATTTTCTAGCCGTGGCAAAGGCTGCGACATCGGGTCCCAGGCGTCGGGCGGTTTGGCGAAAAAAAGCTCCGAGGGCGGTTTGACTGTGGCGCAACGATAGCGCTGCCGAGCGAAGTGCAGCCGACACACGACTGCTGGCGCTGCCGCGCTTCTTCTTTTTGAGCGCCTTGCCTCCGCTGAAGCCACCCCTGGGAACCAGCGTCGCGTGGGAGACGAAATGGCTCTCCGTCGGAAAGCAACTCAGGTCGGAACCATATTCAGTAAGCACACACTGAACCACCCCAACTCCTACGGCGTCGATGGCCGTGAGATCGACCCCGCTCATCCGGTAGAAAGCCTCGCGCATCGGTTCTTCGCCGCGTTGGCGGATCATTTTTGCTTTATTGGTGTTTTTCAGCTGGGGTGGTTGCTTCCCCTCATAATCGGCTCGCTCCATCTCCCGCAGCCGCCGCAGAGTCTCTTTGTCGTATTCCTGCATCGTTTCGCCTATGGCATCGTACATCTTCAGACTCTGCTTTAGGCTGAACAGATGATCCTCTCGCCAATGCCCGCTTAACTGTTCGGCGATTTCTTCCACGCTCTTGCGGCAACCGGGTTCCCGCAACCTCGCCAACACGGCAGGGTTCCGCTCTCCTACTACGATTGCCCGGATGATCGCCATACCCGTTGCGCCCTGGATGTCGGAGACCGCCCGGTGCACCCTTACATTCATCTGGTCCAGACTCTTCTGCATTCGTCGGAGCCAGTCTGCCCGCTCCGCTGCAAGCGTGTTTCTGTCGCGTACCAGAGTCCGCAACATGCACACCTGCTCAACCGGCCGGAACGAGCCTCGAAGCAGCCCACAGCTGTGCAGCCGCTGAATCCACTTGCAGTCTACCCGGTCCGTCTTCTTTCGCCCCGGCACCTGCGCGAATTCCCGCGTGCTTACCAACAACACTTCGAATCCCTGGCGCTCCAGGAATTCGTGCACAGGAATCCAGTACACACCCGTGCTCTCCATCGCCACCGATTCCACCTTCCGCTCCCTCAACCATTGCGCCAGCTTGGCCAACTCTGGTGTTGTGGCTCCGACTTCCTCTACTTCCCGCTCCGAGCCCTCTATCGTTGGCCCACATACCCAGTGGCTTGTGCTCCCCAGATCGATCCCCGCCACGTTTCGTCGCAACACCGGGAAACCGTCGCCTTCCATCCCTCGATCCGAATCCTTCTCCTGACCTCGGTTTCGCTTCATTTGTCTCCTGCCTTCCCGAACACGAACGCCCAGGCTGGCTGATCGCAAAATCTACTCCAGGGGAGTGTCATCAAGACCTCGCCAATGTTCAATCGCCTTCCTGGAGCCAAGCTGAGCAAGGGGCATCACGCTCCAATGAAAAAAGGGCCTTAACTGCAGTCGTGTTCTTTTTGAAGCCTACCCCAACAAGCGCCCCGGTGCATCCGGTCTCTTACCGTTCAATCCGGCAATGCCGGAGGCCCCGCTGAGCCGCGACTGTAAAGGAGCGGTACGCTGCCGTTACTCAGCCAGATGAACTTCCATGGGTTCGCCTTGCCCCGAGACGACGTACAGGATGGCTTTCTGGACGTCCTCATCTTTCCACAGCCAGCGCGTGCTTCCGTGGCGCGCCCAGCGCTTTCGATCCAACCCATCGATCCCCAGACGGTTCAAGTTGCGGCTCGCATACGCCTTGAAGGCGTGCATGACTTTCTCGGGACGAACCTCCGCTTCCACTACTGCATGAACGTGATTGGTCCGCACATGTGCCGCGCAGAGATTCCAGCCATGGTGCAAACAGACTTCGCGGAGAGCGTCGAGTACTGCCGCACGGCGGTCTCGGTCGAGGAAAAAGGGCGATTGGTCCATCTGCCTGCGTTTCACCGCGACACGCTCTGGATTGGCTTCCGCCAGCCGGCTTCCAGGTACATTGTGGCGTCTGTCGACAGAACCGGGCTCATCGCCGTGCAGGTGCGCCCCATAGCAAGCGAAAGTGATGAGGTATCGCATAAGCGGGCGATCCGTTACCGCTCCATTACTGTCGCGGCTCAGCCCCGAATCTATCAGAGACAGGCGCTGAAGTGCGGGCGTATACTAGCGCCATGGCTCCCATTACTCGGCGGACGGTAATCGCGACCGCGGCAAGCGCGGCGTTTGTGCCCGTGACGGCTATCCGCAGCGCCGCCCAGAATCCGAATCCAATTCCGAATCAGGCCCGATCGCTGACGCCCGCGCAACGCAGGACCACGGAGATGCTGGTGGACCGGATCATCCCCGCCGATGAGCTGGGTCCGGGCGCGCTCGAATGCGGCGCGGCAAACTATATCGACGTGCAAATGGCGGATTATCTGGCTCCGCAGAAGGATGCGTGGGTGGCCGGGTTGGCCGCGCTGGATGCCTTCGCGATGGAGACGCAGGGCGCGGCGTTCGCGGATCTTTCGGCAACCCAGAGAGACGCGGTGCTGATAGGAATCACTGGCAACGGCGGGCCGCAGAATCTACAGGCGTTCTGCAACACGGCGCGGACGTACACCATGCAAGGCACCTTCGGCGATCCGCACTACGGCGGCAACATAAACGGAAAAGGATGGGACATCATTCGCTATCCCGGCCCTCGGCCCGCGACATCCCCGGACATGCAGAGGATGGACAAGGAGGCTGAACCGTATCGCAAGTCGGCGTGGGGCAACCAATAGCGTGGCCATCAATCTCAAACCGGTGGACGTGGCGGTGGTGGGATTGGGAGCGGCGGGCGGCGTGGCGGTGCTGCCGTTGTGCCGAGCCGGGCTCAAGGTCGCCGGAATCGAAGCGGGAACGTGGATGGACCCGCACAAGGACTTCAAGGCCGACGAGATTCACAACAATACTCGCGGGTTGATCACGACGGGCAACAAGATCCGGCGTGAGGCTCCCACGATTCGCAACAGTCCGACGGGTCAGGCCCGGCGCGGGGGCGCGAGTCCGATGATGAACGCCATCGGAGGCACATCGATCCACTATCACGCCCAGAGCTGGCGGCTGAAGCCGTGGGATTTCAAGACTGTAAGCGAAGTGACCAAGCGCTATGGCAAGAGCTACATTCCGCAAGGCTCGACGGTGGAGGACTGGCCCATCAGCTACGACGAGCTGGAGCCTTACTACGACGTCGCCGAGATTGAAGTCGGCGTATCGGGGAAAGCCGGCAACATCAAAGGCAAGCTCGATAAAGAGGGCAATATTTTCGAGGGGCCGCGGCAGCGCGAATACCCCATGCCGCATCTTCGCACTTGCGATTACCTGGAGCACATGAAGAAGGCCGCGAGGTCACTCGGGTGGAATCCGTTTCATTCGCCGGCGGCGATCAATTCGGTTCCATATAACGGCCACGGGGCTTGTGGATACCACGGCTACTGCGACCGCGGCGGGTGCCATCTCGAAGCCAAGAACTCGACCTGTTTTTCCACCATTCCGAAAGCGCAGGCGACCAAGAGCCTGACTATCTTCGACCGCGCGCAAGTGACACGCATCGTTTCTGATGCGAACGGGGCCGATGCGAACGGCGCGGACGCGAACGGCAAAGTCACCGGAGTCTCCTACATCTTCGACGGCCTGGAATACTTTCAGCCCGCCAAGGCTGTGCTGGTGGGCTCGTATACGTACGAAAACGTGCGCTTGCTGCTGCTCTCGAAATCCAAGGCGTATCCGAATGGGCTCGGGAACAATACGGGGCAAGTGGGCAAGCATTACTTCGGACACTGGGACGCGCAGGCGGGCGCGAGCGCGAGCGCGCTGTTCCCCATGGATCTGAACGTCTGGTACGGGGCAATTCTTTCGCAAGGCGTGGTGATCGACGAGTGGGCCGACGACAGCTTCGATCACTCCGGGCTGGGATTCATCGGCGGGGCCAGCATGACGGTCAACACCGAAAAGCATCCCATCGCCGCGGCCAGCGGCTCGACCTGGGGGCAGGCGCCGCGAAACTGGGGCTCGGATTGGAAGAAATGGATTCACCAGAACGCCGGGCGGAGCGCGTCGGCTTATCTCCAAACCAATTCGTTCCCCTACGAGACCACGTTCCTGGATCTGGACCCGGAGGCGAAGGATCCGCTGGGCGATGCGGTGATCCGGGTGACCACCATGAGCCGGGAGAATGAGCGCAAGGCGGCGATGTACGCGCAGGACAAGATGGTGGAGTGGTTCCAGGCCGCGGGCGCGATCATGACCGCCAAGGGCAATCCCAACGGCCCCAACCTGAGCACGCACACCTACGGCGGGACGCGCATGGGCAACAATCCGGATACCAGCGTGGTGGATAAATGGGGATTCTCGCACGAGGCTCCCAACCTGGGGATGCTGGGCGGCTCGGTATTCGGCACCAGCGGCGCGCGGAATCCCACGCTGACGATTCAAGCGCTGGCGTGGCGCACGGCGGAACACCTGGCGAGGAACTGGAAGTCGATCGCAGGGTAGCGGGGGCGCAGGGCCCTATGCCCGCTACGGTTTTTGACCTACTCCCCTAACTTTGTTCTCATCCTCCGCCGATAGATTCGCTGTAGGTGAATTCATGCACATGGATGCGTTACTGTGGCTGTTTCTTCCGGTATTCGTGGCCGGAGGGAGCGCGCTACTGTCCTATTACATCATGCAGTCCAAGATGGAAGTAGCTCTGGCCAAGGAGCGCGAATCGCTGGCTGAAGCTCGCGCGACCATCACTTCGCAGAAAGTGACCATGGAGGAGCGCATCAAGGCTACCGAGGAATCGACCAAGCGCCTGGCGATGGACGATTTCATGCACGATTTCCGGGTGGAGGAGCGCAGCTATGCGCGCGAAACGCGGTCGGCGACGGCGTTGAGGAAAAGCATGGTGATGCAGGAGCGGCTCTTCTTCCGCAACATTCCGCTGTCCAACTGGATCGAGCACGAGATGATCGTAGAGGAAGGCCGGGATCTGGACCAGTTGCCGCAGGAGTCCGTGTTCACCACTTCAACCATTGCCAGTTCGAGTAATGCCGCGCCCAGCATTCCGGCAGGGGAAGGCCGTCCGCCGAGTTCCCGTTTGCCGATTTCCGCGGCCGAAGGCCGCCTGCCAATCTCCGCGGCCGAAGGCCGCCTGCCGATTTCAAAGACGCTCGATGAATTCGACGCGCCGCCGCCCAAGCCCGCGCGCGAAGGGCTCTCGCTGATCCACACCGCCCGAGTCGTCGCGTTCGGCGCGCAGTAACGAGTTGAAGCGATTTATCGCAGTCGAGCCGATTCTGTTATCCTAAGGGTGTTATGTCCATTCCCAACGTGAAGCGGTACCGCATCACCAGCCCGGACGGCACACAAAGCGCGCCTCTGATGGCGGTGCTGCCCAAGAATATCGACGTGTCCGCGTATCTTTCCGACGCCGCGCAGCGTTTCGACTGGAAAGCTTTCCAGGAAGCCCAGCAGAAACAGTTCAAGATCCGCGTTGGACAACAGAAGCAGAAGAAAGCGAAGTAGGGGCTGCCATTCGCAGGCCGCGGGCCTGCGCCACAGGCTACTGCAGCCGGGATCTCAGCGTCCGCAGATCGCGGAGGCCATCCTGCGCCACCTCGGTATCCGGATCCATCGACAGGGCCTCGAGATAGGGCATGCTGTCTGTCTCGCCGGAGCGCGCCAGCACGGTTCCCAATTGAATCTTCTCGTCCTTGGTTGCGCCGGTGAGCAGCGGGTACAGCGCCTGGCGGACGGCCTGATCCCGCGCCAATTCCACGAGGTAGGGCAAAGCCACGCCCTGGTACGACCTCTGGTTCAGCGTGTTCACCAGATACCGGAGCGCGCTGAATTCGCCGGTGTCCAGGTTGCCCAGCGCCACCAGCGCGAAAGCTTCGGCTAACCTCGGGCCGAATCTGCGCTCCCCGCTGAAGGCTTTTTCGAGGACGGGGCGGTCGGCCGGATTCTTCAGGCGACCCAAGCCTTCGGCCGCGGAGGCGCGGAGATTGTCGTCGCTATAATCGGCCAGGTCGCGCAAGAACAGGTCGTGATCGGCCGGATCGGCCAGCATGGCAAGGGAGGAGGTAACGGCGCGGCGAACTCGCGCGGACCGCGTGCGCATGAGTACGTCGCGCAAATCCGGTGCGGCCTCCTGGTCCAGCAACATGCCCGCGGTTTGAATGGCCGTCACCTGAACCTTCTCATCCAGGTCGTGCACCAGAAAGGTCACTCGCGAGGCAGCCGCGGGGTCGCGGATTTTCTGTAGCGCCACCAATGCCTCATACATCGCCTGGTTGTCCTTGGAGTGGAGCGCTTCGGCCAGTTGCGGAATGGCGGCGCTACCGCGCAGAATGCCCAAGGCGCGGCAGGCGTTGGCGCGGCTCTCCAGGCTCGCTCCCGCGGTCGCCATGTGGCCCAGCGTCTCGATCACTTCCGGCCGCACTTCCACGTAGGCCTCGACGATCTGGTCGTTGGTGTCGCTGAACTTGGCCTTGACGGAGTCCCCAGCGCGCTGCAGGGTACCGCTGATTCCGGTTTTGATGAACCCCGGCAGATACACGTTCACCAGGCCGTCGGTCGAGCGGATCTGCATCTCCGGATCGGTGTCGTGCGCGGCCTGCACCAGCAAATCCAGGGTCTTGGGGCCGCCGATGTCATCGAGCGATTTGACCGCCTCCACGCGCACGCTCAAGTCGGTATCGGTAATGTAGGGCGCGAGTTTCGGAATCCCCAGCTCGCCCTGCTTGGCCAGATCCCGAGCCGCGCGGGCGCGCTGCTTGGTGTCGACCTGGCTTTGCGAAAACGCCAGAGCTCCGGCAACGAGAAATAGGATTGTTAGTTTCAATGTACAAACTCGACGGAGACGCGGCGCGGGATCAGACCGGCCTCGAAGCCCAGATCGAGCAGCTTCTGTGCCGCCTTCGGCACCAACTCCCCGCAATCCACGGTAAAGTGATTCACGTACATACCCACGAACTTTTCGGCCAGTGGAGCCTCCATGTCGCGGGCAAATTGCATGGCATAGGTGAGTGCTTCCTGGCGATGATCGAGCGCGTATTGAATGCTCTCGCGCATCATGCGGCAGGCTTCGCGGGCAATTTCCGGGTCCAGGCCGCGGCGAAGCACGTTGGCGCCCAGCGGAAGCGGCAAGCCGTATTTTTCCTTCCACCACCGCCCCAAATCCACGATGGTGTGGAATCCTTCGCGCATATGGGTCAGTTGCGCTTCGTGGATCACCAGCCCGGCTTCGGCCTGGCCGTTGTTGACGGCTTCCAGAATCCGGTCGAAGGGCACGACCACCGCCTCGAAATCCGGCTGCATCAGGCGCAGCGTCAGGTAGGCGGTGGTGAGCTTGCCGGGGATGGCGATGCGTTTGCCCTTGAGATCGGCGGGCGCGAGCGCGGTTGGCGCCACCACCATGGGGCCGTAGCCGTCGCCCACGCTCGATCCCGCGGCCATCAACGAGTATTTGTCCGCAATGTAGGGATAGGCGTGATAAGAAACGGCGGTAAGTTCGTAGACGCCCTCGCGCGCCTTCTGGTTGAGGGTCTGGATGTCGTCCAGCACGTGCCGGAACTCCACCAGCGGCGAGTGGATCTTGCCCTTCGCCAGAGCGTAAAACATATACGCGTCGTCGGAATCTGGGCTGTGCGCGCAAACAATCTCGGCTACTTGAGTAGGCATGCCGTCCCTACTTAGTTTAGAGGCTTTCGAGGTCTCCGCGCAAAGTCTCCAGCGCCGACTCCAAAGCCGCCAGCGATTCCGTCGCGCCCGCCAGGTCGCGGCTGCGGCCCAGGTTCTCCAGCTTCAGGGAAGCTTCCACCGCGTTGCGCGCGCCGAAGTTCGCCACCGACCCCTTCAATCCGTGCGCGGTCCGCTCCACCATCTGGGCGTCGCCGAGCGCCGCCGCGTGCCGCAGTTCGCCCAGCCAGTCCCGGTAGTTCTCGAGGAAGAGGCCCGCGATTTCCTTGAGCAGCTCGCGATCTCCTCCCATTCGCGCCAGGGCGACTTCACGATCCAGCGAGCCGTTCCGGGATGCGTCCATTGCGTCAGGTCTCACTTGTTCCTATCGGCAGGTTTCCCCGTGGCTTGATGCTTCCTTCAATAATAATTCCTCACCTTTACAACAACTTGGCTGCAGCCGGGGATGAACCTCAGTTAAGCTAGTTCTTCCCCCGCGGATGACTTATCAAAGAGAGAGTGAGGGGCTAGGCGCGCTACTATACAGCTAGGTACAATTCTCTCCAACGGGCAGGACGATTGAGAAAACCGAAGACGAACAGAAATCCGCTACAAGAGGCTCTCTTCACAAACGGTGCTGGGAAAAAGCCCAGGCGGCGGGCGACGTCCCTTCCGCTGGAAGACAACACGCCGGATGGCCTGAAGTCACTTCTCGAGGCGAATCGTCATTATCGCGAAGACGTGTGGCCGGAGCCATACAACCGCACCATGCACCGGCTCCTTCTCGGAGACGCACGAGACTTGTCCGTGATCCCGGACGCCTCGGTTCACCTGGTGGTGACGTCGCCGCCGTACTGGACATTGAAGACCTACACGCCCGGCAATGAAGATCAGATGGGCCACTTCGAGGATTACGAATGTTTCCTCCTGGAGTTGGATCGGGTCTGGAGCGAGTGCCAGCGAGTTCTAGTAGGCGGCGGGCGGATCTGCTGTGTAGTGGGTGATATCTGCATCCCTCGCAAGCGCGCCGGGCGGCACTACCTCGTTCCGCTCCATTCAGACATCCAGGTTCGTGCCCGGAAGCTGGGCTTGGATTGCCTACAGCCGATTCTCTGGCACAAGATTGCTAACGGTGTAACCGAGGTTGAAGGGAACGGCTCGGGCTTTTACGGGAAGCCGTACCAACCCGGCGGAATCATCAAGAACGACGTCGAATACATCCTGTTCCTTCGGAAGGGTGGTGAGTATCGCTCTGTTACGATGATCCAAAAGGCTCTCTCCATGCTTACGCGGGAGGAGATGCAGACTTGGCAACGGTCGATTTGGTCCGACCTTCGCGGGGCGTCTACCCGCGATGGGCATCCCGCCCCTTACCCAATCGAGGTGGCCGAGCGCCTCATCAAACTGTTCTCGTTCGCGGGAGATACCGTGTTAGATCCTTTCGCGGGAACCGGCTCGACATCACTGGCTGCTATCATGTCAGGCAGAAATTCGATCGCTAACGAGATCGAGCCTGCCTATGTCGAGATCGCTCGACAGCGAATGATGCAGGCCGCGCGGCAGTATCGCGCCGTTGGCGCGATCGAAGCCGAGGTCCTATTTGCCGGAGACGCCCGCACAACCCGAATACCGGCTCCTCTCGGAGTTCCGGCGGCTGTTTGAGGACAAGATTTATAAGCATCGCGCCTCGAACCAAGGGGATTACGTTGCGATGCATCTCTACGAAGACCTCATCGCCATCGATCGCTCTCCGAAGCTGACCGAGGCCGCTATCAAACGAATGGATCGCGTTCTGAACGTTCAGAACAAGCGGCGGGGCGTAGCCGCACGGCGTGGAGATGCAACATTCGGTGAGCTCATTCCAGGCGAAACGGCGATCTCGGATTCCGGCTATCTCGTGGCGCGGGGCCCGATAGCTACAGTCGAAATTGGTGTAGAAGTGAAGATCCTCGCGAAGGCGATGATTAAGCAGATCGACCGCGTGATAAACGACCTCCGCAATCAGGTCGTACAGTTCAAACGCGGAGGCGGACATCCGATCTGCGTTGCGGTTATCGGTGTCAACCAAGCCGAACGCACCGTGGGCTACGAAGGGGATCGGCCTTTTCCGACAACCGGCAAGCAGGGGTTCCTCCATCCATTCCAGGAGGCACCTGAAGCCGAGCGCCGATTGCGTGCCGAGGCAGCGCCGGACTTCGATGAATTCATCGTTCTTCGATTCAAAGCGACGAACGTGCCGCCATTTCCGTTCGAATGGGCCGACTACAAGGAGACGCGGCTGGACTATGCCGCGGCGCTCTCTCGAATCAGTGCGCGATATCAGCAGAGATTCTAGCTGCCCGGGTGGAAGCCCGTTCACAGCCGCCCCCGCACCACCAACTGAGTCCGGTCGCGGCGCAGGGCGGAGAGGTAGGAGCGCTGCTCCCCGGTCATAATATCGGGAAGGCGTTCGCGAAGCCGCTCCAGAGCTTCTCCCCGGGCGATCTCCTCGTCCAGGTCTTCGAGGCTCATGCCCCCGGCCTCGATGAGCCGGTGAGGGATGGATCCGCGCCACAAGGGATGATTGCAGGAGTGGATCATCTCGAACTGGTCCGTGACGAGCCTGGTCATTACGGCCGCGGGGTCGTCACCGCCGCTGGCGCGCGCGCTGGTACGATTTCAACTGCTCCAACTGGCCTCGAATGACTCCGTTGTCGGGCTCGATCTCCAGAGCCTTCTCCAGATTCGCGATGGCGGAATCGTCATCGAGCTTGCGGGTATACGCAAAACCGATTTCCGCGTAGGAGGCCGCCGAGCGGGGATAAAATTCAAGATTCAATTGGAGCAGCGCGATGGAATCGCTGGGCCGGCTGGAGGCGATCTGCTGGGCGAGGCCGAGCAGGGTGTTCTCGCCGAAGTCGTAGGCTTGCCGTCCGTAGAATTGCTTGCGCAGGCCGCGGTACTGTTCGATCGCCGCGGCCGCGCCCTGGTTCTTCAGCGTCTGTAAAAGGATCTCGGAGAGCTGGCGGGGAACCGGCACGCCGCGATGGCAGGTCACGCACTGGACCTGCTCGATATCGGTGGCCGGGGCCGCGGCCGCCTGAATTTTGGCGTTGATGTCGCGGATCATGGCGATCATCGCGCGGGCGATGTCTTTCTTGGGCTCGGGCTTGCCGCTGCCGCGCTCGGCCACGTGGCAATAGTCGCAACTGACGCCGAGGGCTTGCGCGATGGCCTGCATGTTCGGCGGCTGCACGTTCACGGAAGGCTCGGGAGGCGGTGGTTGCGCGGCGGCTGCCGCCGCCAGCCCCAACCATAGAGTGAATTTGAACTGTGTCCGCATAACCGCTCAAAGCGATGATAGCGCGCTTGGACTTAGCGATGGCGCAGAGAGTGAGGGCGGATTCGCATCACGGGGCATTCCACATGCCACGGCGGCGGCGCACGATGGTAGGCTGGAGAAATGCGTGGACTCCTGATCCTTCTCCCGGCCTTGCTGCTCGCGCAGACGCCGGCTCCTTCCCCAAAATCGACGGCGACCAAGTCGCCCGCCGCGGCTCCGGCCGCATCCGCCGTCGCGGGCATGACCGACGACCAAAAGACGATCTACGCGCTGGGCCTTTCGATCTCCGATTCGATTGCCCCGTTCAATCTGTCCCCGGCCGAATTGGAACTGATGAGGAAGGGGATGACGGATGCGGCGGCGGGCAAACCGGCCCTCGATCTGAAGGTGCAGGGTCCCAAGATTCCGGCGCTGGCGCTGACTCGCACCAAGGCCGCGGGGAAAGCCTACCAGGACAAAGCCGCAACTCAGCCGGGCGCGGTCAAGCTGCCCTCGGGCGTGATTTACCGCGAGGAGCGTGCCGGCACAGGCGCGTCGCCGAAACCCACCGACACGGTCAGCGTCAACTACCGCGGCACGTTTACCGACGGAAGGGAATTCGACAGCTCCTATAGCAGGAATCAACCGTATGTAACTCCCCTGACCAGAGTGATTGGGTGCTGGACGGATGGCGTTCAGAAGATGAAGGTTGGGGCGAAAGCGATGCTAGTATGCCCTTCCGACCGCGCTTATGGAGACACGGGTGGGCAGGGAATGCCCCCCGGAGCCACGCTGGTCTTCGACATCGAGCTGCTGGCGGTGAATCCGCCTGCCACGAAGTAGCGGGAGCAAGGCAGGTCTGAGACCTGCCCCACCTTAATTGAGGCTCGCTGGGCCTTGCAGGTGTTGCGCGTCCTGCTGGTTCTCCTGGCAGATGTACTCGGTCAGCTCGCCGTTGGGCTGCGCGCGGGCCGTAAAGGTGATTTTGAACGTCTTGGTGTACATTACGGGATCGTCGATGGTGGTTTCGATGACCAAGGTCGCGGAATCGGTGCGGGTATAGCGTTCGATGGTGTGAAGCTGTTCGCTATGCGGGTGGCCGGCGAAATCGAACCAGAACTTATCGTTGTATCCGACGGTGTCCACGACCAGCGTGTCGCCGTCCCAGCTTCCGATGGAGTGGCCGTACCAGGTGGGATCGGGGTCGGCGGGATGCTTGCGGCCGTCCATGAAGATCTGCCGGTAAGCTGTGGATGTTACCCTCGAACAGAAAGAAGAAATGAGTTTTATCCGATACGATTCTCCAGGGATAGGGCGAATGGCGCGGGACGCCGGTGGGGAGGCAGTTAGCCTCGGGGTCGTCCTTGGCCATACTGCGTCGCCAGGACCCTCTTGCCTTCGGCTGAGAGCGGAATCCCTTCCCGGCAGACTGGAGCTGCCGGGGCGCCCCCCTTGGCTGCTCCTCGGCCGCCTCGGCCCGCGGCTTGCTGCACGGCTCCAGGGGTGTCGCAGGGAACGATGGCCATACCGGCTGCGATATCACCGACCGGGCCGTTGGGGGCTCCATAGATGCCCACCAGGTCGGGGTGACCGTCGGGCAGGCGCGGGGTGGGTCCGGCTGGCACGGCGGGTCCCCGGCCGCGGCCGCCTCCCTTGGCCGCAGCCTTCGCGGTATCCGCATTGGCGCTGCCGCCCGCTGGTGCGACGGACTGCGCAGGCGTCAGGGGGGTGGGCGCTTGCGCCCATAGAGAAATGCCCACGGCGAACGCGGCCCCCACGGCCGAGGCGATCACAATAGTACTGGCGAAACGAGTCCTCACTTCAAAACCTCCCACTCACTTGGAGCGTAGCCCAATATATCACTGACGCAGCGCGTAAACAAACAGCGCGCTGCCCGCGTTCACGGCGATGTACTGGCGTCCGTTGACCGAATAGCTCATGGGGCCGCTGTTGACCTGCCCGCCCAACGAGGCTTTCCACAACAGATCGCCGGTTTTGGCGTTGAGCGCGAAGAAGTAGCCCTCCTTCCCTCCGCTGAACAGGAGATCCGACGCCGTCGTGAGCACCCCCGCCCAGGTGATGTCGGTCATCTTGAACTCCCATTTCTTTTCGCCCGTGTGCGGATCGATGGCGCGCACCACCCCGATGCCGTCCGATTCTCGCTTGGTGTTGGTGGTCAGATTCACTTGCGCCATCGGATTGGGGCCGCCGAACGGGGCGCCGCGGCCTCCCTTCACCTGATTGCTTCCGGTGTTCTCCCACGCCGAGAGATAAAACAATCCGGTGGAAGGACTGTACGACGGCGGATACCAGTTGGTGCCGCCCAAAACCGTCGGCATGATGATGCTGCCTTCCGGCGTGGGGACCTTCCCTGGCACGCGCATGGGCCGTCCCCGTTCATCGAAGCCGTTGAACCAATTCGTGGTGGTGAAGGATTTCCCCAGCAGGAACTGGCCGCTGGCGCGATCCAGCACATAGAAGACGCCGTTGCGATTGCCCCACATCATGACCTTGCGCGACGGGCTATTCGCATTGGGCCACGGCATTTCGGCGAGCACGGGGACCTGCGTGGAATCGTAATCCATCTCATCGTGCGGCGTGAACTGGTAATACCATTTCAGCTTGCCGGTGTCGGGGTCCAGGGCGACCACCGAATCGGTGTACAGATTGTCACCCAGACGGACATCGCCGTTCGAGTCCGGATACGGGTTGCCGGTGCCCCAGTACGTGAGATTGAGATCGGGATCGTAGGAGCCGGTGTTCCAGATGGCTCCCCCGCCCTTCTGCCACGAATCGCCCGACCAGGTTTCGTTGCCGGCCTCGCCCTTGCCGGGAATGGTGTAAAAGCGCCACACTTCCTTGCCGGTCTTGACGTCGAAGGCGGCGATAAAATCGCGCACGCCGGTATCGCCGCCAGCGGTGCCGACGATGACCTTGTCCTTGACGATCAGCGGAGCGTGGGTGATCACGTAGCGCTCGGTCTGGGAAATCGGGGTAACTTCCGTGTTCCAAATAATTTTCCCGCTCTTGGCGTCGATGGCCAGCAGGTGCGCGTCCAGAGTGCCCATGAACAGCGTGTCGCCGAGAATAGCGAGACCGCGGTTGACCCGCCCGCAGCAGGGATTTCCGTTGGCGGCGTTGGGGTAAGGAAGGGTCCAGAAAATCCGGCCCGTGACGGCATCCAGAGCAACCACGTCGTCGGGCGCCTGAATCGTGTACATCACGCCGTCCACCACCAGAGCCGTGGTCTCGAACTTTTCGGTCGACCTGGCTTGCCAGACCCACTGGAGCTCGAGGTTCTTGACGTTGGCGGGAGTGACCTGGGTCAGCGGGCTGTAGCGCTGGCTGGAAGGGCTTCCCGAATAGGTGAGCCAGTTCTGGGGCTCCTTGCCGGCGTTCAGAAGGCGATTGAAGGTGACGCCTTGGCCGAAAGTCGAGCCCGTCACGGTGAGCAGCAACAGCCCGCACAGGGCCGGCTCGGCCCCCCAAACTGTCAGGAGTTCGCGAAGGTTCCGCCGAGCCAGGCTCCGTTGTGCGGGCGAATTCCTTAGAAGGGTGCGCAGATACATGCACTACAGCATATAACGGAAATTCGCGGGTGGGTAGGGCGACGGGTAGACTGCCAACGTTTTTTGAGATATCCCGCGCTCGGTTTGGCGCCGTCAGTTGTCGGTCGGCTTCTGCTCGATGTGGTCGATGACCAAAACCGGCTCCGGGCGCTTGCGTTTCTCCAGTTTCAGCCCGAGTTGCTTCTCAATGGCGTCGACGAAGGAGACGGACCCGGACGGCTCCGCCGGCGCCCTCCCGTGTCGATACGCCAGTGTTTACCGAGGTGACCGTGACGCCATATTGGAGATCGAAGTCCCAGGCTCCCTCGAGACCGGTTGAATCCACCACCGGAATGTTTCTGGAAGCGGCGTCGGCGCGCCTGCGAAGCTCGGCCGCGAATGCCTCCATCGTTATGCCCCGGCATTGGATGTTCGTGGTGCGCGGGACGGCCGGCCGCAGATTCTGGCATCCGCTTGCGTCTGAGCCAGCCGCCGGCTTCAATTTCGGTCTCTCCTTGCCCACCGAGAGCACATAGGCCGGCATGGGTCGCGTATCCATTTTGATCACCAGCTTGAAACGATCCGCCAGCAGGGACCGAAGCATCAGCTTGAGGTCTTCGGGGCGCGTTGCGGGCGGAGCCTTGGCGACCACCTCGAAGCGATCATAGTCGAGCCAACTGGGCCCTCCATATACCTTGTCGGCGTCGAGCGCGTAGGCGGTCCTGATCAAGTCGAGCATGGTGGCGCGCCGCAATTCATAACGGCCTGCGTTGAGAAATCCCCCTTGCATATTATTCGCCGGCTTTTTCACCCACTCGCCGCGCGGGCTCACGTGGACATCGGCGATGTCAAATGCGGGCGTGGATTCGGCCGTCTTGGCCTGGCCAAATGCCGCGCCGGACAGAAGGGCTGCCAAGCTTATGCCTACGAGCACTCGCATCATCATTCCAACCTCCATAGCTGACAGAAGGGGACCAAACTGAGACGCGGCGGGGCCGGCCCGCGTTCAATCTATTTGCGATTATACTGCCCGTTAAAGGTTACCGCCGCCGCACTTTGTAACGTTAACGGTGTTGGGCCGACGCGCGGCGATCTTCTACTGTTTCGCTGCGACGGGCGGACTCTTGCCTTGCGGGACTTGCTTGTCGGCCTTGAGCCGATTGTCCAGCTTGGCCGCCTCGCCGGGGCGCTTGAGATCGCGCAAGACATCGGCGTATTCGGCCAGGACCTTCTTCAGCAAATCCGCGTCTTGAGTCAGCGTGCAATTTTGCAGCGAGCAAGTAATGTTGGGCGCGTCGAGGATTGCGAGCATGCGCTTGTACAGCGGCTCAGCGTCGGAGGGCTTGTCTCGCGCCACCAGGATCACGGCGAGGTTGCGGAGACTCGTCGCGTCTTCGCCGTCGCGCAGCTTGAGAGCCTCGCGGTAGAGCTTCTCCGATTCCTCGTACTTTTCGAGGCTCGCTTCCGTTACAGCCAAGTTATCGTAGCTGAGCGCGAGCATCGGATTGTCCGGCCCGAGCACGCTCAGATATATGTCAAGCGAGCGGCGATAGAAGGTCTCGGCATCGGCGAAGCGGTTGGTCTGGTAGAACAGCATGGCCAACTTATCGGTGGTTCGGGCCACCTCGGCGTTGGACGGCCCAAGGTTCAATTCGCGGACAGCGAGGGCCCGGCGGAGCGCGTCTTCAGTCCGATCGAATTGCTGCAAAGCGTATTCGCATTCCGCAAAGCTGTCGAGGGTGTCGGCGCGCCGCAGGTCTTCATAGCCGAACGCCGCGGCCTGAATTCCGGCGGCGGTTTCCCAAACTCCAGCGGCTTCCCGCCATTTTTTCTGCGTCTGATAGATCCTCGCCAGGGCCGCATTGTCAGCGGCCAGGTCGGGATGCTCGGGGCCAAGGGCGCGTGTTCGCAGCGAGATCGCTGTTAACGCCTCCTGCTCGGCTTCCGGAAATTTCCTTTGGGCGACCAGAACCTGTGCCAGACGCTGCCGGACGGGGATGGAGCCGATTGGATCCGGATCGGGCTCGAGACGGAGCGCCAGCGCTCGGCGGTAGAGCGTTTCCGCGCGGTCCAGTTGGCCCAGGCCGGCTTTGACGCGAGCAAGATCCTCGACGTTGGCGGCGGTTTCGTCCAAGGCGACCATCCGTTCGAGGATCGGATCGGTGTCGCGAATGCGGCCGGTGGCCCGGTAGACCGTCGCGAGTCCGTGGAGAACGGGCGCGGTTTCGCCCTGAGCGAGGGCCTGCTTGAGAAGAGATTCGGCTTCGCCCCATTTTTGTTGGGCGAGCGGTTCCTCCCAGGCGGGGGGCGGTTGCGCCAAACTCAGCGCGGAGAGGGCGGCCAGGGCGGCCAAGAGGAGTCGCATAGATGAATCGTATCTAAGACAACGGTACTTGTATAGCGGGGCTGCTCGGCGCCGCTTGCTAACGCGCGCGGTTCAGAGAGGCGCTTCCGAAGTGGGTTAATTCTCCTTCGGTGTCTTCTCGGCGCGGTCGACGACCAGCACGTCCACGGGGACTTTCTTCTGCTCCAATTTCAGCCCGAGCTGATCCTGGAGCGCGGTGAACAGATCGGGGGGCGCGTCGCCGGCCGCGTAGGCAGGACCTCCCGGCGCGTCGCCGCTCACATCGCTCGCATACTCCAGGTTGAAGTCGTACTTTCCGGTCAATCCGGTCTTGTCCACCAATGGCTTGCCCAGGGGACTCTCCAAAACCGAAATCAGAACGGAAATCGGTTGCTGCCGAGCCGTGTGGCGGCTCCCGCCCGGTATCCCGAACGAAAACATGGCGGCGCTGCCAGGGGCCAGCTGCACCCGTCCGTCTCTATCCTTCTCGGTCTTGAGCCTTGGGGGCTCACCGGGGTTTTCGGGGGGAACGGTTGCAGTGGCAGGCGGCGCGGGCGGCGATTCCTTGAATTTGGGGCCGCCTTTGCCGATCGATAGTTCGTACCCAGGCAGCTCCCTGATTTCACGATGGACAACCAGCCCGAATCGGTCCACCAGCAAATTCTGAAGCATCACGTTGAACTGATCCCTCGTAACTCCCGGCGGAACCTTGGCGACGATGTCGTATCTTTCGTTCTCCATCCAGGTCGGGCCGGAAAGCTGGTAAGGCAGCTTCAGCCCGTACGCCAGCCGCAGAAGCTCCCGCATGGGGACATTCGAGTAGTTGATCCGGCCAGGGTCGGGCGTTCCAGGACCGCCCCGAGCTAAGTACATCTGCGGGATCCGAATCTCCGGGTTTGGACCGGCCGGGCGTACCGAGGCGACTTCGAACGCGAGCTGCGCATCAGGCGATTGCGCCCATACGGCGCATGACAGAAATACGATGGGGATCGCGCCTGCCATTCGTTTCGTCATCTCCAACCTCCTTCGCATACTACACCTTTAGTACTAATTGCTCTCGATGTCAAGAGGGAGAGTAAGCGACGCGCTTACGCCTTGGCCTTGCGGATCGCTTCCGCCAGAGCCGGAACCACTTCGAACAAATCGCCTACGATCCCGTAGTCCGCGACTTCGAAGATGGGCGCATTAGCGTCCTTGTTGATCGCGACGATGGTCTTCGAGCCTTTCATCCCCACCAGGTGCTGGATGGCGCCGGATATCCCCACCGCCACGTACATCTTCGGCGACACGGTTTGCCCCGAGCTTCCCACTTGCCGCTCCATGGGCAGCCACCCGGCGTCGCAGATGGGACGCGACGCGGCCAGCTCCGCGCCCAGGGCGCGCGCCAGCTCTTCCACCACCGGAATCTTATCTTTGTCGCCGATGCCGCGGCCTACGGAGACGATGATCTCGGCGGCGGTCAAGTCCACGGCTCGCGCCGATTCGCGGAAGGGAGCCTCCGGCGCTTGCCGAATCTGCGATGCGTTCAGCTCCGGCGTGAACGTTTCGACGGCGGCCGAACCGGATTCGAGCGCGTCCGCGCGCCATGCGCCCGCTTGCAGGGAAACGAAATGCGGTCCCGGCCCATTGAGGCGAATGTCCCCGTTCAGCTTGCCTTGAAAAAACTGGCGCACGAAAACCGGCGAGCCACCATCGATATGGACGTCGACGCGCGCCGCGATCACGTCGCTGATGAGGGATCGATCAAACCGCGTTGCCAGCTTCGGCGCATAGTCGCGCGTCTGGTAGGTGTGCGGGAACAGAACCAGATCCGGATTTGTTTTTCGAACCAGCGCCTCCGCCGCGGCCGTGTAGCCGTCGGCGGTGTAATGCTCCAGCAGTGCGTGCTCGACCGCATACACCCGGGCGGCTTTCTTCGAGGCGATCTCTTGCGCCAGTGCACCGATTCCACTGCCGATCAGCGCGGCGTTCACTTCGCTTCCCACTTCGCCAGTAATGTGCTGGGCTGCCGAAAGCGTCTCCCAGGACATCCGGTGCAGCCGGCCGCTTTGGTGTTCCAGGACTGTCAGAATCTTCACAGAATCCGAGCCTCGAATTTCAGCTTCTCCACCAGCTTCGCAGCGGCGGTCTTGGGATCGCCCTCGAAAATCTGGGCCTGCCTGGATTTTTCCGGCGCGTAGAGCTTCTCGATGCGCATGGAACTCGATTGCGCCTCGCCGGCGAGCGCGCTGACGCGCCGAATCTCCTTGGTCTTGGCGCGTTTGATGCCCATCAGCGTCGCGTAGCGCAGCTTATTGATGCCGCTCTGAATGGTCAGCACCGCCGGCAGAGGCATGGCGATGTGCTGGAACCATCCGTCCTCCAGTTCCCGCTTTACGCGAGTCATCGCTCCGTTTACCTCCACCTGCATGATGATGGTCGAATGCGGCAGCCCCATCAGCTCGGCCAGCACCACGCCGGTTTGCCCGTAGCCCAAATCGTCGGATTGCAGGCCGGTGAGGATCAGGTCCGGATTCTCCGGCAGCGCCGCTCCGGCCAGCAGCCGCGCGATTCCCAGCGTGTCGAACGCCCCCAGATCCTCTGCTTCGATGTGAATGGCCCGGTCCGCGCCCTTGGCCAAGGCCTCGCGGATGGCTTGCTGCGCGCGAGCCGGTCCGGCGCACAGCGCCACCACTTCGCCGCCGTGCTTCTCTTTGAGTTGCAGCGCTTCTTCCAGCGCGTACGCGTCCGGCTCATTGATTTCGAAGCTCAGGCCGGCTTCCTCGATCCAGCGTCCCGAGACGCCCGCCACAAGGGGCGAATCGCGCACCGGAACCTGCTTGATGGCCACCAGGATTTTCATCGCAAGATCTTCATGGATTGAACTTCTTGAAAATCAGGCAGCCGTTGGGGCCGCCGAAGCCGAACGAATTGGTCAGCACGTGTTCGATGTGCATGGGCCGCGCGCGATTGGGCACGTAATCCAGATCGCACTCCGGATCGGGAGTCTCGTAATTGATGGTCGGCGGAGCGATCTGATCGCGAATCGCCAGCACGCAGATGCCGGCCTCGACTCCGCCCGCTCCGCCCAGCAGATGCCCGGTCATGGACTTGGTGGAACTGACCGCCACCTTGTAGGCGTGCTCGCCGAAAGTGCGCTTGATGGCGGTGGTTTCCACGCGGTCTCCCAGCGGGGTCGAGGTGCCGTGCGCGTTGATGTAGTCGATCTGGTGCGGCGCAATTCCGGCGTCCTTCAGCGCGTTTCTCATCACGCGGAACGCTCCGTCGCCGTCCTCGGAGGGCGAGGTGATGTGAAACGCGTCGCCGCTCATGCCGTAACCCACGATCTCGGCCAAGATCGTCGCGCCGCGCCGCCGCGCGGTCTCCAGCTCTTCCAGAATCAGGATGCCCGCGCCCTCGCCGACCACGAAACCGTCGCGGTCCTTGTCCCAGGGGCGCGAGGCCCGGGCGGGCTCGTCGTTGCGTTGCGAAAGCGCCCTCATCGCCGCGAACCCGCCAATGCTCATGGGCGTGACCGCCGCCTCCGTTCCGCCGCAGATCATCACGTCCGCGTCGCCGTGCTGGATGATGCGGTAGGAGTCGCCGATGCTGTGCGCGCTGGTGGTACAGGCGGTGGCGGTGGCCGAATTGGGCCCCTTCGCGCCGTGGCGGATCGAGACCCAGCCCGAAGCCAGGTTCACGATGGTCGCCGGTATGAAGAACGGTGAGATGCGCCCGGGTCCTTTTTCGAGCAGATTCTTGTGCTCGCGCTCGATCACCTCGAATCCGCCGATGCCGCTACCGATGTAGACGCCGGTCCGCTCGGCTTCTTCTGGACCGACTTTCAGCCGTGCGTCGGCAGCGGCGAACTCCGCCGCCGCAATGGCGAACTGGATGAACCGCCCCATCTTCTTGACATCTTTTCTTTCGATGTAGGCGGTGGGTTCGAAATTTTTGACTTCGCCGGCGACGCGGCAACTGAACAGTGTCGCGTCGAAGGCGCCAATGGGGCCGATGCCGCTGGTCCCGTTCTTGATCGCTTGCCAAGTGGCTTCGGTGCCGGTTCCCACCGAAGTCAGCAGTCCGACTCCGGTCACTACGACTCTACGTTGCAAATTTAGAAACTCCGCGACTTTTGAGGAAACGCGCAAAACCCGTTCGGGGTAAGCTGTGTCCGGCGCGAAACAGTTCCTGATCCGTCTGTCCTACGCGCCGCACCGTTTGCGCTCCCCGGAATTTATTTCTTCTTCGACTCGATGTAGTCGATGGCGTTCTTCACGGTAATGATCTTCTCGGCGTCCTCGTCGGGAATATCGAGGTCGAACGCTTCCTCGAACGCCATCACCAGCTCGACGATATCGAGCGAGTCGGCTCCGAGGTCATCGACGAAACTGGCAGTAGGGTCGACTTGGGCCTCGTCCACACCCAGTTGCTCGACGATGATCTGTTTGACCTTTTGCTCAACGGACATGCGCCCTCCAGAATTCTTCCTACAAACTCATTGATTCTACCCATGATCGATAGGATGCTGCAAGTTTCCCGGAAAGCGCCGAAGACGGCAGGAAAAGCCCGCCGAAAAAACGCCACTTGCATGAAGCACCCCGTTTGCGAGACACTAGCAGGTTTTCCCGGTTGAGTTTCCTGGGCATGCGGGTAAGAATCCTTTATCACGACCATTGTTTCGACGGTGCGGCGTCGGCGGCCTTCTTCAGCCGCTTCCTGGAGGCCAAGTTCCATCCGGACGCGCGCTTCGCATATACGGGCCTCGCGCACAAGGCCGGTCAACTGTTCGAGCCCGGCCAGTTCGACGGCGACGTGAACGCCATTGTGGACTTCAAGTACTCCACCGATCCTCATCTCACCTGGTGGTTCGACCATCACCAAAGCGCCTTCCTGACCCCCGAGGACGCGGAGCACTTCCGCCGCGATACCAGCGGCCGCAAAATGTACGACCCCAGTTTCCGCTCCTGCACCATGTACATCGCCACGGTGGCGCGGGAGCGTTTCGGCTTCGATGCGCCGGATCTGGCCGAGCTGGTGGCCTGGGCCGATATTGTCGACGGGGCCCAGTACTCCTCCGCCGCCGAGGCGGTCAACCTGGTCGCCCCGGCGACGCGGCTCACGCTGGTGATCGAAGGCGCCAAAGGCTCCGAAATCGTTCAGGCCATCATCGGCATGATGCGCACCCGCAAGCTCGAGGACATCGCCACGGATCCCCACATCCTAGCCGTCTACCAGCCTTTGTATGAGCGCCACCTCCGCTCCATCGACATCATCGGCAAGCAGGCGCACGCCACCGATGGCGTAGTTTATTTCGATTTGGTCGGCCACGATCTGGAAGGCTATAACAAGTTCATTCCTTACTATCTTTTCCCCGAATCCGTCTACACCGTCTCGGTGAGCACCTCCAGTTTCCGGACCAAGGTTTCGGTAGGTTCGAACCCCTGGGCCAAGAAGCCGGTGAACTACAACCTGGCTTCGATCTGCGAGCGCTACGGCGGCGGCGGGCACCCGCGCGTGGGCGCCATCAGCTTCGAAATCGGAGCCGTGGAAGCCGCCCGCACGGCGGCCCAGGAGATCGCCGCGGAGCTGCGCGCCTAAACCCAAGGCACGCCTCTTCCGGAGGCGGATTGCCTATGCGGCATAAGGCCCAAACCCATACATCTTTTTCTTTGACTCCGGTACTGCTTTCTGGCATACTACTGCCGTATTGGAGTTCTCGGTCTGACTCTTGGTCCGTACGCCGGTTATCGCAGCCCCCGCCCGCCTCGTGTCTACCACCTATTTCTCCAGTTACAGTAAGGAGTGTCTGAGTGAAGAAGCTTTTTGTTGGCAACCTCCCCTACACGGCAAATGAGCAGGATTTACAAAACTTTTTTGCCGATAACAGCGTGACCATCGACACCGTGACTGTCATGCGCGACCGCTTTACAGGCCAGGCCCGCGGCTTCGGGTTCATCGAGATCAACGACGACGCCGCGGCGCAACGCGCCATCGACAACTGCCACGGGAAAGAGCTGATGGGCCGGACGCTGGTGGTCAACGAAGCGCGTCCGATGGCCGCGCGCGAAGCCGGCGGCGGCGGAGGCGGCCGCCGGCGCTAACCCGGCGCGTCACTTGCAGGCGCGTCCCTTGCAGCCAAGCACGGCTCGTTTGAGCCGCACAGGGGATCTCCCACCCCACCGGACCACGCCGACGGTGGTGTCTTCGGCAACCGCACTAACCCCGCTCCCTTGACCACCGTTCCGGCCCCACCCCAATACAATCCGCCGTGGTTATTCGGGATTCTCTCGATGCCCTACGGAGCCTTCAACGCCGTCATCACGGTGCTGATGCCGTTCCTGCTACGGAAACACGGGGTCCCGGTGGACCGGATCGCCGGAGTGGTCGCAATCTCCGCGATTCCCAATTTCTGGTATTTTCTATGGTCGCCGGTGGTGGACATCGGGTTCCTGCGGCGCACCTGGGTTCTGATGGCGGCCGGGGTGTCGGCCGTGTGCGCCTGGATTGCGATCGTGTGGGTCACTGCCTCGCTGCCGCAGCTTACGGCGCTGCTGTTCGCGGGCAACATTTTCTCCATGCTGCTGTCCTCGTCGTGCGGCGCGGTCTTGAGCACGACAATTCATCCGCTGGCGCGCGGCCGGGCCAGCGGCTGGTATAACGCCGGGAATCTGGGAGGCGGCGCTCTGGGCGCCGGGGCGGCCATCTGGCTGGCCGGTTTTACGCCGCTCATCGGGCTGGCTTTCACCTCGGCAGCGATGGTTTTCCTACCCGCGCTGGCCGCCCTGGCGATCTTCGAGGAACGTTCGCCGCGCCTGGCGCCGGCGATGTTGTTCCGGGCTCTGGGGCGCGATGTCTGGGAGCTGCTGCGGGCCCCGGCCACCTGGGCCGGCCTGGTGTTCTTCCTGTCGCCTGTGGGAAGCGCGGCCATCACCAATCTGATCTCCAGCGTCGGGCCCGATTATCACGCCTCCGACGCGCAGGTGGCCTGGGTCTCGGGAATCGCGGGGGGCTTGCTTTCGGCGCTCGGCTGCATGCTGGGCGGCTTTATTTGCGACCGCATGAGCCGTATGGCCGCCTACGCGCTGGCAGGGCTGCTCAGCGCGGTCTTTTCGGGCTGGATGGCGCTGGGGAAGGCCTCGCCGCTCACCTACACCGGCGGCTATGCCGGCTACGCGCTGTCGGCCGGAATCGCCTATGCGGCCTTCACGGCGCTGGAGCTGGAAGTGCTCGGAAGGCGGCGTCATGCCGCGGGCACGGCCTATTCGCTGCTGGGCTCCAGCGGCAACTTCCCCATCGCCTATATGACTTGGATCGACGGCGCAGCCTACAAGCGCTCCGGCGCGCGCGGTTTAATGGGAGCCGATGCGCTGGCCAACGCCGTGGGTGCGCTGCTGCTGCTGGTGTTCGCCGGCGCCTGGGCGCGGCGGCGGCTGGCGGCCGAGGCATTACAATCCAACCCACTAGTACTTCCGCCCCCGAAGGTCTAAAGATTCCGCCCGGAGCGGCCGATATTACATGGAGGAAGGATTTCCATGATCAAAACCGCTCTTCTCACATTGCCGCTGGCCGCGTTTGCTTGCATGGTTGTCTCTGGCGCTCCACGCCCGGAGACCTCTACCTATGTCGACGGAAACGTCTCCTCGCTAAAGCCCAACACCGGCGGCACGCTGGTGTTCAAGGACAACACCTCGATGATGTTCCGCACCGGATTGGCGGATGTCGCGGTACCCTACGCGAGCATCCTGCGGGCGGAGCTGGGCGCCACGCAGACCCGGAGTCACGACCTGCCGGTGCCGGGTGTCTCGGCGCTCTTGAATCGTCTGCACAAGACCGAGACGCAGTTGTTGATCGTCGAATTCAAGAGCGGATTGGGAGAGGACCAGACCATGACGCTGCAGCTCGCTAAGCCGGCCGCGTCCAGCGTACTAGCCACCATCGAAGAGCACACCGCCAAGCCCACGGCAGCCGCGGCGAGAACGCCCGCCGACAAAGCCGCCGCCGCCAAAACCGAATGGTGGGGCGACGGCTACTGGAAGACCGTCCGCAACCAGGATTCGTGGGCCAGCAAGGAAGCCGCGAATACCAATTCCAAGTAAAAGCGGCGCTGTTTTGCCGCCCGCTGTGTTACTGTAGAATCGCATTGGCGGTTGCATGCGATTACGCAACGTAGTCATCCTTGCTTCGCTGGGATTGGTCGGCTTTTTTGGCGCGATGCGCGCCCAGAAGCCCTTTAAGGAATATCCGGCGATCGAGTACAACGATTTCCCGGTTCCTTCCGATTCGCAGCAAAAGGCGGAGTGGACACGCGCGCGTTTGCGTTACCCGGACATTCTCGGCTATCCCAATTCGCCCTACCACATGCGCGACGGCAGCCCGTTCCCGGGCTATTGGACCATGGATTATCCCCGCTCCGACCGGCATCTGCTCGCCGGGGTGCGGCGGCTGACGCGTATCGATACCCGTTCCGTCGAGCAAGTGGTCGATTTGGACGGCACCGACGAGATTTACAACTGGCCGGTGCTCTATGGCGTCGAGGTCGGGCATTGGAAATTACCGGCGGATCAAGCCGCGCAGCTACGCGAGTATTTATTGCGCGGCGGGTTCCTGATGGTGGACGATTTTCATGGCTCCAACGCGCGGGACCATGCTTTAGCCGACGGCGACGCCATTAATGAATGGCAGAATTTCACCGACGGCATGAGCCTGGTGTTCCCGGACCGGCCCATTCAGGACATCCCGGATAACGATCCGATCTTTCATACGCTGTACGATCTTCAGGATCGCTTCCAGGTTCCCGGCGCGCAGATTTTTGAGAGCAGGATCACCTATGAAAAAGGTCCAACCGGCAAGCCGCCGCACTGGCGCTGCGTCCGCGACGACAAAGGCCGCATCATGGTCGCCATCTGCCACAATATGGATCTGGGCGATGCCTGGGAGTGGTCCGACGACCCGAAATATGAAGAGAAATGGGCTTCGCTCGCGTACCGCATCGCCATGAACTACTTCATCTACGATTTGAGCCACTGACCTGAAGCGCTAACTCGCGATTCAACAATGAGATAGCGGCAGGCCCCTTTTTCGCTTGACCGAAGCCCGGCATGGCCGGATACTGGTGCGGAGACATGTATATGGCTTTTCCCGGCGCGCGGGCGCGTTTCTTCGCTTTGACAGTCTCGGCGGCTTTCGTGGTCCCAGTCAGTGGGCAAGCGGTGATCTCCACCCGCTCCGGAGTGGTTCATTATTTCGAGGGAGCGGTGTCCCTGAACGATCAGCCGCTGGAGGCCCGCCTGGGCAGGTTTCCGAGCATTCCCGAAGGCGGCGAGCTGCGCACCGCGGCAGGGCGGGCGGAGGTGCTGCTGACTCCCGGCGTCTTCCTGCGCATCGATCAGAACAGCGCCATCCGCATGATTTCCGACGCTCTCGCCGATAGCCGCATCGAATTGCTGACCGGCTCCGCCATGGTGGAATCCGCAGAACCGGCGCCGGGAACATTGGTCACGTTGACCTATCGGGATTGGCAGGTACGATTCCCGGAGAAGGGTGTTTATCGGATCGATTCCGCGGGTATCGATTCCGGGCAGGGGCGCGTGTGGGTCCGCGAGGGTGAGGCGCAGGTAACCGACCCGGCGACCGGAGAGCCGGTAGCGGTCGAGCGTGGCATGGACCTGCCGCTAGCGGTCGCGCTGGCGCCGGAGCGATCCCTGGACCTACCCTTCAATGACCTCAGCAACGCGCTCAATAATTGGTCGCAGGGCCGCTCGGACTCGATCTCTGCGGATAACCAGATCGCGGCCAACATTCAGGACCCGGCGTCGATGAACGATGCGAGTGCGGCGAGCGATCCGAACGCCTTGTTCGGCAGCCCCGCGCAGTACGGCTTTACCCAGTTTCCGATGATCGGACTGGCTCCGATCAACCCGGCCGTGCCAGGAGCTTACAGTCCGTATGGCGCGGGCATGTATAATTCCTTGTATCCGTATCAGCCTGGATTTTACTCGCTCTACTTGCCGGGCTACACGTACCGGCCATTGTTTCTGGGGCTGCCGAGCGTAGTTCGCAGCACAGTCACTTCGCCTCGGTCGATCTACTCTCCACTGCCGCGAACCGGAACCTCCACCATTCGGCCTCTGGGCCCGGTTTACAATCCTCCGACGGTGGTGCGTCCGGCTCCGACTGTGCGTCCGGTCGCGCCTGTGGTGCGCCCTGTAGCGCCGCCGCGCGCAGGCGGCCGCCGCTAGTCAGTTCCCGGTTGACCTGTCAGTTCCGGGTCGCGCCCCGACGCCTCTTTAGCATAACCAACCCGAAGCCCAGCACCGGGAGGATCAACGCATAGCTCGGTTCCGGCAGCGCAACGGCATTGACGTTGCCGATTGCAAAATATGGCGTCTGAGGGCTGGTTAGCACTAGCTTGTCAAAATTCGCGCCGCTGAAGCTAATGATTCCTTCCGGAAAAGTGACGACAACCGTTCCAGTTACGCTTACTGAGCCGACCAGCGATGCCCCCAAATACGCGCTGAGGTCGAACGGGCCGCTGCCATCAGTTCCAAAATCCATCGTGATCGAGGTAAGAGTCGTGTCAAATCCGATGTCAAGCGGAATGTTGGATGCGCCAGAAGATCCCGGATCGAACAACATCTCGGGTCCCCAACTGAAATAACCAGAGGTGCTGGCGGTAACGAATCCGCCTGGGTCGGCGGGACTGGAGAATGTAGCGGTGACACCACTGTTTGAGTCTGAGAACGTTGTGTTTGTACCGAGCGACACGTCGCCGGTGATGAACGTGCTTGCGTAAAGCGGAATCGCACACACAGCCGCCAGTGACGAAAGCACCCTGCCAAGAAACCGGATGGACGAATTTCTCTGCATAATGTTGAGTCGACTTCCTCCCTTGCGCGATATTGTATCATCGGAGCGTCTTGGCCGCCTAGTTCTCCGTCGGGACGCGTTCGGCCTTGTCGACAACCACTACATCCAGCTTGGCCTTGCTCCCCACCAACCTCAAGCCGAGCTGCTGCTGCACGGCGGCGGCGAGATTCGAGCCCGGTTCGCTGGCGTTATCGCCTGGAGCCGGTATCGGTCCGGGCCCTGGCCCCAGCGCTGCTCCCGGCGGAAGCCGGAGCCCGCTGAGATCGGGCGTGTACTCGAGGTTGAAATCATATTTCCCGGTCAGCCCGGTCTTATCCACCACGGGACGGTTGAGTTGGTTCCCCAACGTCGTCACTAGCTGTGAGAGTGTCTGCGCCCTGGCAACCATATGGCCGACAGGTCCTCCGGTGGCGCCTACTTGGATCAGCATCATGAGTCCGGGACCGTTCATCTCCGGTGAGCCGTTCTTGTCGAGCTTGGGCGGCCCCGCCTCCACCGCCGCGGGGGCATTGGGGTCGAGCGTCGTCTCCTTCAGCTTGGAGCCGTTCTTGGCCACCACCAGTTCATCCACCTGAAATTCCTTGGATTCATGGTGAACGACCACGCCGAACCGTTCCTTGAGCAGGTTCTGCCACATCACGTTGACTTGCTCTTTAGTCGAGCCCTCCGGGACCTTGGCGATGATGTCGTATCGTTCGGTGTCGAGCCAGGCAGGGCCGTTGACCTGGTAAGGCTTCACGTCATACGCGATCGTAAGCAGAGTTTTCAGGGTGGCGTTGGACCAGGTGATCTGTCCGGGGTCCGGCGTACCCGGACCGCCGCGCGAGCCAAAAAAGAATCGTCCGCCCGGCTCGGGAGGGGCGGCCGGCTTTACCGACGCCACTTCAAAGGTCAGGCTTTCCGCGGCCTGCCCGAAGACGGAGGCGCCCGCGAAAACCGCGATGCCGGCGCACAATAGTGCTTTTCTCATTTGTACTCCTCAATTCTCAGTCGGGACCCTGTTGATGTGGTCGATCACCACCACGTCCAGCTTGGCCTTGCCCGCCACCAGCCCAAGCCGAGCTGCTGCTGCACCGCCGCCGCGAGATCCGGCCCCGGGTCGCTGGCGGTCTCGACCGGAGCCCCGGCCGGTCCCGGCTCTGGCCGACAGCAGCGTCGCCCAGCCAGTCCGGTTCCGGGTCCCCGTCCAGGTCCGCGTCAACTTCGTTCGGTCCGTCGATCTGCGGAGCCACGAAGCCCGCATCGCCACTGCCTCTTTTCGCCACAGGCGCTAACTTCCTCTGCGCGATCTCTTCGTCGTAGATCCGGCGAGCTTCGTCCACCAATTCCGTCTCGTCGACCGCCAGCAGTGCGTCATCTGAGAGTGACGCGTAGTGTCGCCGTAAATAAGCAAGATCGACCTGCAAGAGATCACCTCGTCCGTTAATGTTAACGCACCAGCCGTTTCACACCTTCGCGAATCGTGCGCTCCCCGATTGCGGAAAACCCCATGAGGACCTCCCGGCCCGGCGGCCGCGTCAGGTAATATCCGTCCGCGCTCACGAGTTGCACTTTGTTCTGCGCCGCGCGGCTCATGATTCGCTGGTCCTCGAACCGCACCATGGCGTGCATTCCGGCCTCGGCGCCCGACACCTTTACCTGATTCCCGAAATAGCGCCGCAGAGACTCGATGAGCACCTGCCGGCGCAGCGCATAGAGCCGCCGCATCCGCCGGATATGCCGGTCCAAATGGCCTTCGCTGAGGAAATCCGCGAGCGCGCATTGCTCCAGCACCGCGCTGTGACGGTCGGCAAGCCATTTCGCGCGCTCAAAGCGCGCCGTCAAGCTCCGCGGCGCGATCACATATCCGATCCGCAGCCCCGGGAACATCACTTTCGAAAATGTTCCGATGTAAATGACCGGAACCCTGCCGGCCAGGCCTTGCAGCGACGGCAATGGGGGTGCGCTGTAGCGATACTCGCTGGAATAATCGTCCTCGATGATCACAGCATCGAAGGCGTGGGCCCATTGGATGAGTTCCAAGCGCCGCGCCAGAGACATCTCGATCCCAGTGGGGAACTGGTGCGACGGAGTCACGTACACGAGCCCTGCTAGCTGGCCAAGGCGGCGGATCGCGATTCCATCGGCGTCGATCGCCAGAGGCAGAAGGCGTGCGCCATGCGCTTGGAAGGCGCGGCGAGCGCCCGGATAGCCTGGGTCTTCGACCGCGACCGGGTCGCCCGGATCGATGAATAACCGGGCGCAAAGGTCCAGAGCTTGTTGCGAGCCATTCACCACGATGACCTGATCGGCGGTGCACCTCACCGCTCTCATGCGAGCCACGTAGGCCGCAATCTGCGAACGCAGACGAGGGTGACCGGCTGAGCTTTCGGCATAATCGAACACGGCGGGAGGCGCATCGCGCAGATGCCGCACCAGCAGCTTGCGCCAGAGCGCGAAGGGGAAGTGGTCGCGATCCGGTATTCCCGGCGGGAAGTGAATCACTCCGGGAACAGGCTGCGGACGTCGAAATTCCTGGTTCAGCCCAGCTCCATAACGCGACAGCTTCACGCGAGCTTCGTCGCGAGCGCTGGTTCCGGGCCTCCACCCCGGCGCCAGCAGCTTGTCGGGGAGTTCACGGCACACGAACGTTCCGGATCCGCGGGCCGCCTCAAGGTAACCCTCTGCGATCAACTGCTCCCAGGCCTCGGATACGGTGCTGCGTGAAACGCCGAGCGCCGCTGCGAGTTCCCTGGTCGACGGAACTCGATCCCCGGGGCTAAATCGGCCCGCGAGAATTCCCCTGCGCCATTCCTCATAGATTTGATGGCGGAGGGGCGTCGGCGAAGCTCGATCGAGAACCGTGGCTAAATTCAAAGTGGACTGCCTCAGAATATCACAATTGGCCCTTTTATGGAGCCACTTTTGGGATTACTCTCAGACATCATGGACGCAACCACCGCGACGGATCGTACCCGAGTCATCAGGCATCCCGAGCGCGGAGTGTACGACGCTGAGCGAATCCACGCGATTCTCGACGAAGGGTATATCTGTCACGTTGGCTTCGCCATCGACGGCCAGCCCTATGTCATTCCGACCGCGTACGGGCGCGTTGGCAACCAAATTTACATCCACGGTTCCGCGGCCAGCCGGATGTTGCGTTCGCTGGCCCAGGGTGTCGCCGTTTGCGTGACCGTGACGCTTATCGATGGGTTTGTGCTCGCCAGATCCGCATTCCGTCATTCCATGAATTACCGTTCCGTGGTCATTCTGGGGACGGCCCGGCTGGTGACCGAACCCGGCGAAAAGATGGAGGCGCTGCGCTGTTTCACGAATCACGTTGTGCCAGGCAGGTGGGAGGAGGTCCGGCAACCCAACGGGAAAGAGATGCTGAGCACCAGCGTCCTGGCGCTGCCGCTGGATGAGGCGTCGGCGAAGGTGCGCTCGGGGCCGCCGCTGGACCTCGAAGACGACTGGTCTGTCCCCGTTTGGGCCGGCGTTGTTCCGGTCCGGACGCAGTTGGGTGAACCTGTCCCGGATAGCCACCTATCGCCGGGAGTGCCGGCCGTGGACAAGCGCAGATTTACGCGCTTCCTCTGACCCTACGCAGCGGTTTCCGCATCCACGAACTCGATCCGCGTGGTCGGCTCGGGGATCGGGTCGCCGTTGGTGTGGAGGCCCTCGATGTGAAAAGGAATGGCTTCGCGGATGAGCCGCTTGGTTTCCTCGTATGTGTCTCCCGCGGCAACGCAGCCCGGGAGGTCCGGAACGAATGCTCCGTAACCGTCCCCTGTCTCTTCGATGACCACGACGTAACGCTTCATAGCAAGTCCTTCCTGGTGAGCCCCCCTTGTTTCAGAATACTGCCGATCATGTCCTGAGACAGATCCTTACCGGGTTTGCCCGCGATGGTCACCGTGCCGGGGCGCTCGGGATGGTGGTACTGCCGGTGGCTCCCGCGAGTTCGCACCCGGCGCCGACCCTTCGCTTCGATCAGTGCGATCATGTCACGAATCTTCATTGGGCTACTGACCAGAAGTCGTCCAGCCCTTCGCTTTTTCTCCGCAACCCTCGGGTACTATCTGGCCGCGCTTATGCCCACTGGGGAAGAGGCTCTCGTAGGACTCGCTGGTGTATTTCGGTTGGTATCGGACGAGTACCAGGAAAGGGGTCAGCCCCTTCCCGCCGACACGGCCGAGATTGTGCATGCCCAGCGCACGAGCAGAGGAGTTCCGGCGCATCGCCAGTCCTGCCCGTTTTCCTCTGAGCATCCTGTTGAACTGAAATTTCCCATACCATCCCTTAAGAAACCCGCCCGCACAACGGAACCTGGCTCGGCGGAAGGCACGGGGGTTCCCAGCGCTTCGGTGGGCCGAGCGGCCAACTCTGGCGAGCCGTATGCTCGGCTCCGCTGACGACCAGCGGGAAGTAAGAGAATTTCCAAGCAGCGATTGCACCACACTGTAGCCCACTGCAAACCAGATGGAGGCCGCCGTGCGGGTGAACCGGGGAGCGATCAGATGATTGGGAAGTTGCGGAAGAAGGCCGCCGCGGGTAAGAGGCTACGTGGATAGCGGAGTTAAGACGCTCGGACAGCGGTTTCAGACGCTGGGATCCAAGTTGAAAGCATCGTTCCCGGAGGAGACCCGGCGGATCTACCCCGCTTCTTTCGAGGAAGTCGGCGTGGGCGTGGATCAACTCCGGGGCATGTTGAACCAACGCGAAAGACTCGCAGCCGTGCCTCGCGATCGCGAGAATGAACTTCTAACGAAAATGAGGGATTAAACACTATTAAACACTATGCGCGACATTAATGAAGCCAAGAAACAATGCCTCGCCTTCATTGCGGCAATGAAGGACAACCGTCCCAACTGCGATGATGCTGGCGTGGCCCGCAGGATTCTAGAAGATCTGGCAAATCGCAGCGAGCCACAAGCAAGGCATCGGCGCCGGCTGACTCACTGGTGCCATACCGATGGAACGCTCTATCAGCGCGGCGTTCGGACAGCACAATTGATCTGCATTGCCATCTACGGAAGGGTCTTGCCGCGAGAGAACTAATCGACCCGAGAGATGGTGAAAAGAGAAGGATGATCTTAGCTATGAACCGGTTACTATTGCTTGGACTGATGGTATGTTGCTGTGGTTGATTTTTGTCGTGGGCTTCGTGATGTACTTCTTTCCAGCTATGTTAGGTGGAAAGAAGCGAGATGCTGTTGCCATACTAGCATTGAACTTCTTTCTGGGCTGGACGTTTATTGGTTGGGTCGTGGCGTTGGTGTGGGCGTTGACTGAGGATAGCTCATGAATGAATTTTTCTTCGATCAGGGTGCTCTAATATTTATCCTGCAGTGGCATGGCGGGGATAAGAGCTCCGCCCGTCGTCCCCGCCTCCCCGCCTCTGTTAAACTGGAGTTTCCCATGCCATCCTCTCCGGCGAGCCGCACCGCATGAGCCAGCTCACCGATTCGGAGCTCGCCAAGGTCCGCTCGATCCTCGGCCGCGAGCCCAATCCAACCGAGGTCGGCATCTTCACGGTCATGTGGAGTGAGCACTGCTCCTACAAGAGCTCCCGCCTGCATCTGAGGAAGCTGCCCACACAAGGCCCGCGCGTGCTGGTCGGTCCCGGGGAAAACGCCGGCATCATCGATATCGGCCAAGACTCCGAAGGCAAAGGCTGGGCCATCGCCTTCAAGATCGAATCGCACAACCACCCCAGTTTCATCGAGCCGTTCCAGGGCGCGGCCACTGGCGTCGGCGGCATTCTGCGCGACATTTTTACCATGGGCGCCCGGCCGATTGCGGTGCTCGACGCCATCCGCTTCGGCCCTCTCGACGATCCTGCCTGGGGCGATCGTAATCGTAGAATTCTCGAAGGCGTGGTCGGCGGCATCGCGCATTACGGCAATTGTTTCGGCGTTCCCACCGTCGGCGGCGAATGCGTCTTCGAGGCCTGCTATAACGGCAATCCTTTGGTCAACGTCTTCGCGCTCGGCATTTTTCGCCACGATGAAATTTTCTACGGCCGCGCCACCGGCGTCGGCAATCCGGTGATTTACGTCGGAGCGAAAACCGGGCGCGACGGCATCCACGGCGCCTCCATGGCCTCCGCCGTGTTCACCGAGGAATCCAAGGAAAAGCGTCCCAACGTCCAGGTCGGCGATCCGTTCATGGAGAAGCTCCTGCTCGAAGCTTGTCTCGAGGCCATGCATACGGGAGCCGTCGTCGGCATTCAAGACATGGGCGCGGCTGGTCTCACCTCTTCCACCTGTGAAATGGGCAGCCGCGCCGGAACCGGCGTCGAAATCGACCTGAGCCTGGTCCCCCAGCGCGAAACCGGCATGACGCCGTACGAAATGATGCTCTCGGAATCGCAGGAGCGCATGCTCCTGGTGGCCGAGGCCGGCCGTGAAAACGAAGTCTTTGCCGTTTTCAAGAAGTGGAACCTGGACGCCGTCACCATCGGCCGCGTCACCAATGACGGCATGCTGCGGGTTAAGCATCACGGTGTGGTCGTCGCCGAAATCCCCAACCGCGAGCTGGCCCACGAAGCTCCTCTCTACGATCGCCCTCACAACGTCGCGGCCTATCGCACGGCTCCGCTGGAGCCGCCTGACATCCCGGTTTCCCGCGATCTCGCTGGCGACCTGTTCAAGCTTCTCGGCTCCGCCGACCTCTGCTCCAAGCGCTGGATCTGGCAGCAGTACGACCACACCGTTCGCACCAACACTCTCGCAGGACCCGGCGGCGACGCCGCCATCGTCCGCATTAAAGAAACCGGCGCCAGCGTCGCCATGTCGGTCGACGGCAATAGCCGTTACTGCTCGCTTTCTCCGCGCGAGGGCGCACGCCTGCTGGTGGCCGAATGTTGCCGCAATCTTTCCACCGTCGGCGCACTGCCCGTCGCCGCCACCAATAACCTCAACTTCGGCAATCCGGAGCGTCCCGAGATCATGGCCCAGCTTGTCGAGGCCGTCGAAGGCATCGCCGAAGCCTGCCGCTTCTTCGAAACCCCCATCACCGGCGGCAACGTCAGCCTATATAACGAGACCCTCGGCGAATCCATCTGGCCCACTCCCGTGCTAGGCATCGTCGGCTTGATGAAAACCGCCCCGCCGGTTACGATCCCTTTCAAGCGCGAAGGCCACGCCGTGCTGCTCCTCGGCGGCTTGGGCTCCGTCGACCCCACCCGCTTTGGCGGCACGCAATACGCCAAGGTTGTTTTGAACCAAATGTGGGGATTGCCGCCCGCCCTGGACATGGACTATGAAAAACGCGTCCAGGCGGCCATCCGCGAGATCGTCGACGCCGGCCTCGCCGAATCCGCGCACGACCTGAGCGATGGAGGCCTCGCCGTGGCTCTCGCGGAATGCTCCATGGGCGGCATTGGCGCCCATGTCGCTCTTGATGACGAGCTGATGGATTCGGACCTTCGCTCCGAATTCGCTTTGTTCCATGAAGGCCCGTCCCGCGTCCTTATTTCTTCCCTCCATCCTGAAGCCGCTGAGGATATCGCCCGCCGCCACGGCGTCGCCTGCCTCCGTATCGGCGCTACAATTAAGGAGCGGTTACGAATCGATCACCACTCGGCTACGTGGGTGGATTCCCCCGTCGATCGGCTCCGCGAGGTTTGGGAGAACGCTCTCGAAGAAATGCTCGCGCCCGCCTATGCTTGACGACAAAGAGTTCGATGAGGAGGCCCGCACGGGGGGCTTCTTGGACGACAAGCTACACGAGGAATGCGGCGTCTTCGCCGTCTACGGTCATCCCGAAGCCTCCAACATCGCCTACCTCGGCTTATACGCGCTCCAGCACCGCGGCCAGGAAAGCGCCGGCATCGTCTCCAGCGACGGCCGCCAGGTTCACAACTTCCGCGGCATGGGCCGCGTCGCCGACCTCTTCACGCCCGAAGTCCTGGGCGGCCTGCCCGGAGAAATCGCCATCGGCCACACCCGCTACTCCACCGCCGGCGATACCGTGTTGCTCAACGCCCAGCCCTTCTCCGTCTCGTGCAATAAAGGCCGCATCGCCGTCGCCCACAACGGCAACATCACCAACGCGGCGGAGCTCCGCAAGGATCTGGAACGCGAAGGCGCCATCTTCCAGGCCTCCAGCGATTCCGAAGTGATCCTGCACCTGGTGGCGCATTCGCGGGAGCGCACTCTGGCCGGCGCCTTGCGCGACGCCTTGCTCCAGCTCGAAGGCGCGTTCTCACTTGTCTTCCTGGCCGAGGACCGCATCATCGTCGCGCGCGATCCCCACGGTTTCCGGCCTCTCGCTTTCGGCCAGATGGAGCTCTCCGGCGGCTATACCTGCTACGTCTTTGCTTCGGAAACTTGCGCCTTCGATCTCATCAACGCGGTCTATCTCGGCGACGTCGATCCCGGCGAGATGGTCATCGTCGGCCCCGAGGGCATGACCCGCGAGCGCTTCGCCCCCATCCGCGATCACGCCCACTGCGTCTTTGAACACGTCTACTTCTCGCGGCCCGATTCCATCGTCTTCGGACGGCCCGTGCAGGAGTCTCGCGAAAACCTCGGCCGCTTGCTGGCGCGCGAGCACCCCGTCGACGCCGATGTCGTCGTCCCCGTTCCCGACTCCGGTACCGCCGCCGCCATCGGTTACGCCTCCGAGGCCGGCATCCCGTTCCGCCAGGCGCTGATCCGCAATCACTACGTGGGCCGCACCTTCATCGAGCCCTCCCAAGCCATCCGCGACTTTGGCGTCAAGCTCAAGCTCAACCCCATCCGCCATCTGCTCGAAGGCAAGCGCGTGATTCTGGTCGACGACTCCATCGTGCGCGGAACCACTTCACGCAAAATCGTCCGCATGGTGCGCAACGCCGGCGCGCGCGAGGTTCACGTCAGGATCTCCTGCCCGCCCACCATTTCGCCTTGTTTCTACGGCGTCGATACTCCGGTTCCGGCGGAGCTGATCGCCGCCAACAACTCCGTCGAGCAGATCCGCCGCTTCGTCGAGGCCGATTCCGTCGCCTATCTCTCCCTCCGCAGCCTCCGCGAGGCCGTCGCCGACTTCAATCACGATTACTGCTACGCCTGCTACACCGGCAATTACCCCACTGAGCTCATCAACATCAATGAGCTGATGGCCGCCAAGGACCGCCGCGGTTAGTGGCGCAGGCCCCCGGCCTGCGATCCCTCGGGCCAATAGTAAAGTCCGTTCTCCGCAAAGCGCCGCACGTTCTCGTCCGGATGGTCCAGATAACTTCTCACGATATCGAGCGAAGCTTCGTCGGGCAGTCCGAGCACGCTCGGCAGCACGTCCGACAGAAGCTCCGCCGCACCCATCGGATGCCTGCTCCGCACATCCTCCAGCCACTGTGCGCGCTGATAATGGTTCCCCGGCAGCACTTCGATGGGAGTCCAGTCGGTCTGAAACTGGATTTTCGACGCCCCTAAGCTTTCCCTCACCGCCAGACGAACTTCGTAGGTCCCAGGTTCCTCGAAGCGATACAGCAGATGCAGCGGTAAACGACTCTCGAACCCATGCGGCGTCGGGCCATACCCTCCGCAGTTCAAAATGCTGAAGGACATTCCCCCGCGATTCCATACCGAACCCGGCAACCGGGTCAGAAGCTTCCCGTCGCGCCGCACCTCGACTTCGTTGCAGCCAAATCCCGCGGGAAACAACCCTCAAATCCGCAGCGCCGCCCTGGGGACTATCCTTGGGGACCTGGAAATTAATCTGTTTGCTCGAAACATACAGCAAGCCGGCCGGCTTATCGCCGATGAAGACTTGGGTCCCGCACATCTGAGCGGATAAACGGGCGGATTTGTGACACTGGGAGGGGCGAGGCACTGACCTTCCGCGCCCAAATGAGCCCCATACATCGTCATGATCGTGCCGGGCGTTAGAATCCGGCTGCTAACGCCCTCTGGAGTAAATTCCGGCGGAGCTTCCGCGCTCCACGCTCGCCCAGCCAGAAACATCGCGAGCGGCAGCCAACCCCGGAGTGACATCACAGCTCAAGCCTAGCGCTAATTCTTCCGCGCCGTCCATTTAATTCAACATGCGAGTCATCTGCTCGCGAGCCGCCTCCGTCAGCATTTCGCGATCTTTCAGCGTCATGCCTTCCGTGGAAATCGGCTCCCCGATCCGCACCCTCACACGGCCTGAGCGGATTACGTTAGATCCCATGGGCAGAATCTTATCCGGACCCGTCAGCGCCACCGGCACCAGCGGCGCCTGCGCCTTGATCGCGATGTACGCCGCGCCGCCCTTGAACTCGTTCAGGGTGCCGTCCGCGCTGCGCCCACCCTCCGCAAAAAAGAAAGCCGAGGTCCCGTCAGACTCGATCAGCTTGGCCGTCTGGCTCAGCGTTCTCACCGCCCCCCTTGCATCGCCGATCGGCACTGCGATATGGCCCGCCGTTTTCAGGTGCCATGCGATAAAAAGCCAAGGCCACTTGAACAGCTCCTCCTTCGCCAGGAATCGAAACTGTACCGGAATGCTTTTTAAGACCACCGGCGTATCGATGAAGCTCAGATGATTCGACGTGAATACGTACGGTCCTTTGGCATGCAGCCGCTCCCGGCCTTCCACTTCCACCTTCACGCCCGCAAAAAACAAAATCGATCGGGACCAGACCCGCGCCACCGCGATCTGTAAGGACGACGTTCCGCGATCCGAACAGCGCAATCGCAGCGCTCACTATCCCAAAGACGGCGGTGGCAAGCAGAATCAGTGGAAGGACGATCAACCGACTCCACAGTGTGGACATCAAGCGGTTACTGGACCCGCGCCCGCAGAAAATCCATCAGAGTCCTGCGTTCCTCCGCGTCCAGCTTGCCGTCGTGATTGCGGTCGAACAGCCCGATGGCCAGCGCCAGCCGCGCCCGCGCGGCCGGGTTGATCTCCGGCGGGAAATCGTTTATGTTGTCCGCCTGCGCCAGAAACTCGTTGATAAACTCCAGCCCGATCTGCCGTTGGAACGTCTGTTCATCGGCGAGCGAAGCCAGCTTCACGCTCATGAACGCAACCGCCATTTCGTCGGTGGTCTGCTCGCCCCAATGCACCCGCACCGGAGGATTCGAGGGATTCCGCGGGTTGGCCGCCGAATTATCGTAGGTGTATTCCAATTCCACCCGCGTGCCTTTGGGCAGCGTCAACGGCTGCGAATACCGATACTGCCCCTGCCAGTTGAAATCCCAGTCCTTGATCCAGATCATGTGCGTGATCGAGCCATCCGGCAGATGCGCGTCGATCTTCATGTCCTTGGCCAGGTAATGCGCGTGCGGGGTGATGGCCAGCACTTCCACGTCCTGGGGAATGGTCATGCCCGTCTTCACCACATAATGCGATTCCCCCGCGGGAATGTCAATCGCCCGCGAATTGATAAAAACCAGCCCGCGCCCGATCGTCGGAGCTTCGCCGAAGGTCATGCCCAGCGAAGATTGATCCAGCTCCGGCTTGCCGGAAGGATGGTAGTGGATCTGCAATACGAGGTCGGTACCCTTGGCGACGGTCAACTCCATGCCTTTCGCGAACACGCCCGGCGATCCACCCGGAGCCCATCCGCCCACCAGGCCCGTGGGTCCAAAGCCCGGTCCGCCGAAACACGGATAGCTGTTTCCATTGCGAACCAATCTGCGCGCGGCCCCGTTTGGATCGCTGAATACGATGGCGTGATGCACCACTCGGCGGTTGTCCGGCCGGAATTCGAACGACTTCACGTACACGTCGTGATCCACATTCATGGGGACCACGAAGCAGCGGTACTGATCCGGACCATCCGCCGCCAGCGAAAACTTCTCGGGCAGCGTGAACACCTTGTCCGGCTGACCCGCCTGCCATCCTTCCGCAAACACCGGAGGCGTGGGCTTGGCGCCCGGATCACCCCCGGCATCGCCTTCCGGTGCGCCGTTTGCAGCCCATTCGCCAAGCATCGCGATCTGGCCGTCCGTCAGCCGGCGCTCGTTCTGGAACCCCCCATACCCCGGTTCGGCTTTCCATGGCGGCATAAACCGGCTCTGCGTCACCGTCGCGATCTGCTTGGCGCGCTTGGCCGCGTCCTGATACGTGAGCAGGGAGAAAGGCGCCACTTCGCCAGGCCGGTGGCAGGTCGCGCAATTCTTGTACAGAATCGGCGCGATATCGCGATTAAACGTCGGCGGAGCAGCCGCGGCGGCCAGCGCCCCAGCGATTCCGACCAACATAACCTTACACATCACCATCCTCAATTCACCCGGACAATGGAGCAGCCGATCGGCGTCGTCAACGCCTTGGGCGCAGGCCTTCCCGCCAGCGTCGCCTGAATGGCGTCCCGCAGATCGTGTTCGGTGGCTTGCGGACGCTGCGTCCCAAAGCCCTCCACCTTATTGTCGATGCGCCCCAGGTATGTCATCCCTCCGTGCGGCGCAATCACCGCGGCCTCCGGATTCGTATCCGCGCCCGTAAACCGCACCAGAACCTGCCGCGGATCCAGCAGCACCGGAAACACATACCCGAAGTCCTTCACGTGCTTCCGCACGTCCGCAACCGGCACCGTCGTATCCGTCATCACTCCATAAAACCGCACGCCGTGCGCTGTGAATTCCTTCGCGATGCGGTTCATCTCCGGCACATAGCCGTTGCTGATCGGGCAATCCGTGGTGATGAAGAACAGCACCACCTCGGCGCCCTTAAACTCCGCATCCGTGTGCGCAGCCCCGTTCGTATCCGTCAACGAAAACTTCGGCAGATCCTTGCCGAGCGCCGCCATCGCCAGCAGCCCGGCAGCCGCCCATCTCTTTATAGCGCCGCTTCCCATAACTGGCCTCTACATCTAGAATACGCACGCCGCGCCTCTCCGATCAAAAAAAGCGAGCCCGTGATTACCACTACGTCGTCGCTGGCCGCCTCAGTACGGATGATTTCCAGCGCGCCGTCGAGATCCGCGCACCGCCCCCTCCCCGCCAACTCCGCCAGCGCCTCCGGCCGAACCGCCCGCGCGGAATCCGGAGCCGTGAAGATCAGCTCGTGCGCCATGGGGAACAGGATCTCCGCGACTTCTTCGATGGCCTTGTCGCGCATTGCTCCGTAAATCAACCAGATGCGCTGTCCCGAATAGAACCTTTCGAGATAGCGCGCCAGCGCCCTGGCTCCAGCCGGATTGTGCGCCCCATCCAGAATCACGTCCGGATTGGGCGAGACAAACTCCAGCCTCCCCGGCCACCGCGTCTCCGAGATCCCCTCCGGAGCTACGCCTAGCTCATGCAGCGCCAGCACCGCCGTCACGGCATTGTCCACCTGATGCTCGCCGGCGAGTGGGCAGGTCAGCCCGTTGAATCGCGATCCCCTGGCGTCGATCTCCAGATCCCGAATCTCGAAGTCCCCGGCTCGCGCCACGCGCACGCGCAGCTCCCGAGCCCGCGCCTCCAGCACCGCGCTTGCCTCCCGCCTCTGCCGCGCGAACACCGCCGGCGCGCCCGCCTTCAAAATCCCGGCCTTCTCGCCGGCAATCGCCTCGATGGTATGTCCCAGATACGCTTCGTGGTCGAAGTCGACCGGCGTGATCACGGTCAGTACCGGCTCGACCACGTTCGTCGCGTCCAGTCTTCCTCCCAACCCCGTCTCGATCACCGCCGTCTCCACGCCCAGCTCGCGGAACAGCCAAAAGCCCATGGCGGTCACGGTTTCGAAATAGGTCGGATGGCAGTCCAGATCCAGTTTCTCGGCGGTTTCGTGGACGATCTCGAAGGCGCGCTGGAACTGCGCCCGGCTCACCGGGATCCCGTCGATCTGGATGCGCTCCGTCGGTTCCAGCAGGTGCGGCGACGTAAACAGCCCCGTGCGCACCCCCGCCGCCCGCAATCCTGCCTCGATCATGGCACAGGTCGAGCCTTTGCCGTTGGTCCCCGCCACGTGCACTGCGCGAAAGGACCCCCGTGAATTACACAAGTGGGGATCGCGCAGGGCGCTGAGCACCGTGCGAATCCGCTCCAGGCCCAATTTGGCCGTCTTGATTTCGTTCCCCAGCGTGTATAGAAATTGAACTGAATCCGGATAGTCCACGAAGTCCTAGAATAAGGGGAATGATTCCTCAACCTCAAACCGTCCATCCTGAACCTCCGCCCCATGTGGCTCTGATGCAGATTGTCAGCGGCTTCATGATCGCCAGCGCGGTCTCCGCTCTCGCCCGCCTGGGCGTCGCGGACCATCTCGATTCCAGCTCCCAATCGGCGGAAGAGTTGGCCCCTAAAGTCGGCGCTCAGCCCGGACCGCTCTACCGGCTGATGCGCGCCACGGCCAGCGTGGGCGTGCTCGCCGAAGGTCCCGACGGCAAGTTCTCCCAGACTCCGATGTCGGCGGCCTTGCGCGGCAGCGGGCCCGTGAGCCTGCGCGGCTGGGCCATGCTGCAATCGCAGGAGTGGCACGTGCTCGGGTGGGAGCATCTCGAATATTGCGTCCGCACCGGCAAGCAGGCGATGGAAAAGATCTACGGCAAGTCGCCCTTTGAGGTATTCGCCGACAAGCCCGAAGCCGCGGCGATCTTCAACCTGGCCATGACGGATCTATCCCGGCTCGACAGCCCCGCCGTCGCCGAGGCCTACTCGTTTGAGGGCATCCACTCGATTGTCGATGTCGGCGGCGGCCACGGTCTCCTGCTGGCCACGATTCTCCAGCGCCATCCGCATCTCAAAGGCACGCTCTACGAGATTCCGTCGGTCATCGAAGGCGCCCATTCCGGCCCGCTCCAGCCCATGATGGACCGTTGCACGCTGGTCTCCGGCGACATGTTCACTTCCGTTCCGGCCGGCGCCGACGCCTACATCATGAAGCACATCATTCATGATTGGGCCGACGACAAGTCCCTGAAGATCCTCAAAAGCTGCCGTCAAGGCGTCAATCCCGGAGGCAAGCTCCTGGTGGTGGATCAAGTCATTCAGCCCGGAAACGAGTTCGACCCCGGCAAGTTCCTGGATCTTGAAATGCTCATCTTCCCCGGCGGGCATGAACGGTCCGAGAAGCAGTTCCGCGACCTGTTCGCCGCCGCCGGCTGGCGCTTGAACCGCATTGTGCCTACGCCCTCGGGCACGTCCATCGTCGAGGGCGTCCCGGCGTAAGAAGGGGCCGGAAGCCCCTACGCGTCCAGATCGAAGGCGCTCTCGATCGGGATCTCGATGTCTGGATTCTCAGTCCGAAGCGTCGTCACCGCCGCGCCTTCCGGGTGCGTTCGCGAGTAGCTCAACGCGGCCTTCTCTTCGGGGTCGATCACCCACACCCATTCGACGCCGATCGAAAGATATTCCTGAATTTTGGGCAACATCCGCACCATGCGGTCTTCAGGAGAAAGGATTTCGACCACCAGGAACGGCGCAACCGTCGGAATCCCGGTTCCGATATTATCGTCACGCCAAACGGCTATGTCGGCGACCCGAAAGCGCCGCGCATTGATACGGAGACGAATCGACATCAACACGCGAATCCCTAGTGTCTTCCGCAGCTCGGAGAGCAGGCCGCTCAGATTCCCGTGAATTGTCGCATGGGGGAGGTCGCCCCAATTCCTCTCCACGATCTCGCCGTCGAGGCACTCGCAATCCGAGCCGTCGAAGCTGGTTCGCAGGTACTCCTCGACATCCATCAGGATCTTGGTGCTCATTGCGCGCCTCATCTCGCATTATGCCACCCCGACGGCTTCTCCGGCGCTATATTCGAAACAGACGCTCCTCGGCCCGACTTTTTTCCCTCCGGCGGCGTCTTTACCTACGAAGCTGGAATTTCAGTGGAGCAATAAGTGATCTTCCGGGAAGTTGAGGATCGCGACCTGATCGCCAAAGCGCGGCGGGGAGACGTGGAGGCTTTCAACCTCCTCGTGTCCCGGTGGGAGAGGCGTGTCTTCAACTACCTGCTGCGCCTGCTGGCCAACCGCGAAGATGCGCTCGACGTCAGCCAAGAGGTTTTTTTGAAGGCTTACCAGAATCTGCCCAAGTTGGACGCGGTGGAGAAGTTCGCCGGATGGCTCTTCCGCATCGCCCATAACGAGGCCTTCTCCCTGTTGCGGCGCAAGCGGCCCGAAACCGTGCTTCCCGCGGGGCTTGATCTCAGTGCCGTGCGGCCGGCGGAAAACGGGGGCCGTTTGCTGCCGCTGGAGCTGTCGCTGGCCGTCGAAAGCGCCCTCAAGCTGCTCAACGACGATCAGCGCGACGCCGTGCTGCTCAAGGTCTATCAAGGTTTCAAGTTTGACGAGATGGCGGAGATTCTGGGCTGTCCGGTCTCCACCGTCAAGTCGCGTCTATACACGGCGCTGGAGTTGCTCAAGGCCGCCTTGGCCCCCAGCGTTCTTCGAGGTGAATCATGAGTTGCGCATCCTACGATTGGAAATCTTACGCTCTGGGCGAGATGGACTCGCCCGGGCGCCGCGAGGCCGAGGCGCACGCCGCCGTCTGCCCGAACTGCCGCGAGGAGCTGGCCGCGTTGCGCCTGACCCTCGATACACTCTCCACCCTGCGCGAGGAGGAGATCCCCCGCCGCATCGCCTTCGTCTCCGACCAGATCTTCGAGCCGCGCTGGTACCGGCGCGCGTTCCGCGGCATCTGGAGCCCCAACTTCGCCGCGGCTTGCGTCATCGCCGGGGCGATCCTGGTGCATGCCATCGCGCGGCCGGCCTCGAATGAGCAAACCCAAGTCCAGATCGACGCCGCCGTAAGCAAAGCCGTCGCCATCGTAGAGGCCAGGGACGCCGACCGGATGGAGAGAGTTATCTCGTTCTATGACAACCGTTCCTCCGAAATGTATAAGAGAGTTGCAGGATTAAACCGCCAATGAAAAAGCTGCTGATTGCTCTTCCCTTCGTTCTTGCCGTCACGCTTGTTGTGATCGGCGCCGCCGCCGCGGTTGCCGACACGGCCGCTCACATGAGCCGCGCGGTCATACGGTCCGTGGAATTAAGCCTGGACGATCGTCTCTCGAAGATCTGGCCGGATACACCCATGTCCGTCGCATCCCCCACCCGAGGACTGTATCTGGACGGCTACGGCGCGGTGTTCACGATGGAGATGATCACCGTCAGCGACGGGATCAACATGTTTCACGCCTTCCTGACCCCGCAGGAGAAGGCTCAGATCAAGCAAAAGAAGGTTGAGCGCATGCCGCAGCTTCAGAAAGCGGTGGCGAAGGCGCTGGTGGACGCCGCGGCGACCCTCGATCCCGTGCCTCTGGACGAGAATGTGGTCATCGAAGTCGACCTGCTCCGTTACACCTGGGAAGACGGGGCCGGCTACCCGGCGGAGTTGCTGTTCCAATCCACCCGGCGCAAGCTGCTCGACGTCAAGCACGCCAACGGCGTTGGTCTGGATGCCGCCGTCCGCATCACGGAACACAACTAGTCCTGGAGCGTAAGCGAGGTCACATGCGGTTGGGCGAGATCCTCATCGAGCGTCGTCAAATCACGCAGGAGGACCTCGACCGCGCGCTCGAACTGCAACGCGAGCGCGGCGACAAACTGGGCAAGATCCTGGTCGATCTCGGCTTCGTCGCCCAGCGCGATATCTTGAGCGCCCTGGCCGAGCAGTTGCAAGTTCCCATCCTCTCCATCGACGCGCCGCCCGCCGTCTCGCCCGAGCTCGAAACGCTCTCACCGCGATTCCTGCGCCAGTTTCGCTGCTTCCCCGTGGCCCAGCACGATCACACTGTCACGCTGGCCATGGCCGATCCGCTGGATTTTGAAACCCGCTCCTCGGTAACCTCCTGTACCGGCCTGGCGGTGCTGCCCGGCATCGCAATCGAGCAGGAAATCGTCGACGCCATCGACCGCTACTACGGCCAGAGCACCCGCAACGAAACCGAAGTCGCCACCCCGGCCGCCGACACCGAGGATCTGGAGCACCTGCGCGACATGGCCAGCGAGGCTCCGGTCATCCGCCTGGTCAACGCCATGATTGCCTCGGCGGTCGAGAAGCGCGCCAGCGACATCCATATCGAGCCGTTTGAAAAGGAATTCCGCGTCCGTTACCGCATCGACGGCGTGCTGGTGAATCAAGACCCTCCGCCGCGCGAAATGAAAGCCGCCATCATCAGCCGCGTGAAGCTGATGGCCCGCCTCAATATCGCGGAGCGCCGCCTGCCCCAGGACGGCCGCATCAAGATCAAGACCATCGGCCGCGAAGTCGATCTGCGCGTCTCAACCTTGCCCACGCTGTACGGCGAGAGCGTGGTCATGCGCCTCCTGGATCGTTCCGCGGGCGATTTTTACGACCTCGAGCGCCTGGGCTTCGACGAGCACATGCTTTCGCGCATGGAGTATTACACCTCGTTGCCGCACGGCATCTTTCTGGTCACCGGCCCCACCGGCAGCGGAAAATCGACCACCCTGTATTCCGCCCTCAAGCGCATCAACCAAAGCGACAAGAAGATCATCACCATTGAGGACCCGGTGGAATATCAGATGGACGGCATCAACCAGATCCATGTGAATCCGCAGATCGGGCTCACTTTCGCGCAAGGCTTGCGCCACATTGTACGCCAGGACCCGGACGTCATCATGGTGGGCGAAATCCGCGACCGCGAAACCGCCGATATCGCCATCCGCTCCGCGCTCACGGGCCATTTCGTCTACTCCACGCTGCACACCAACGACGCTCCCAGCGCCATCTCGCGCTTGACCGACATGGGCGTCGAGAATTACCTGATTACGTCGTCTCTGGTCGCCGTTCTCGCCCAGCGGCTGGTCCGCGTCATCTGCCCCGATTGCAAGACCTCCGCCCCGACGGCGATCACGCCCGACGGCGACACCATCCCGACCTGGCGCGGCGCCGGCTGCGAGAACTGCTTCAACACCGGATTCCGCGGACGCCTCGGCATCTTCGAGATGATGGAGCTGAGCGAAGATATTCGCGCCATCATCATGCGCAACGAGGACGCCTCCAAGCTCACCGCCGCCGCCCGCCGCGACGGCATGCGAAACCTGCGCGAGGACGGCTGGCTCAAGGTCCGCCGCGGCGTCACCACCTCCGAGGAAGTCACTCGCGTGACTCAGGAATTCTAGTCATGGCCTCAGCGTATTTCTTTAAAGCGGTCGCCTCCGACGGCAAGGTCCGCACCGGCACGCTCACCGCCGACTCCGAGCGCTCCGTCGCGTCCGAGCTGCGCCGCCAGGGTCTGATTCCGGTCCAGGTGAGCGCCAATGTTGGCAAGAACGGTGTCCAGAAGACCGGCGTCAAGATCCGCCTGCCCGCGTTCGACCACGGCAAACGCCGCGACGTGCTTTTCTTCACCGGCGAGATTTCGACTCTCCTCAACGCCGGAGTCCCGCTCGACCGCTCTCTCTCCATCACGGCGGAGCTGACCGACCGCGCCAGCTTCCGCGCGCTGATGACCGACGTCCTGCGCATCCTCAAGGGCGGGAAATCGCTGGCCGACAGCCTCGCCGCCCATCCCACGCACTTCTCCGAGCTGTACGTGAACATGGTGCGCGCCGGCGAGGCCTCCGGCTCCCTGGCCCTGATCTTCGAGCGGCTGGCCGAATTTGAGCGCACCCGCGACGACCTGCGCGCCTATATCGTCAGCTCGATGATCTATCCCATTCTGCTTTCCCTGGTGGGCATCGCCTCGGTTTTCATTCTGCTGAATTTCGTGGTGCCGCGCTTTGCTCAAATCTTTTCGGACCCGCACCTGAAAATCCCCACGCCCACTCTGCTGATGATGCAAGCCAGCCAGATCGTGCAGGACTGGTGGCTTCCCTTCGCCATTACTCTGGCCGTGCTCATCGTGGTGTTTTATACCTACATCAAGACCACCGCCGGACGCCTGTGGTGGGACACGCTCCGTCTGCGCATTCCTCTGCTCGGCGACGCGATTCGCAAGGCGGAGACTTCGCGCTTCGCGCGCGCCATGGGCACGCTGGTCGCCTCCAGCGTGCCGCTGGTCGCCTCCATCGGCATCTCCCGCGGCATTCTCAACAACCAGCGCATGGCCGGCTCGCTCGAGGCCGTCTCCCAGGGAGTCAAGCGCGGCGAAGGGATCGCCCAGCCCTTGCAGCGAACCGGCGCGTTTCCCCCGCTGGCTGGACATCTGTTGGCCGTGGGCGAGGAAACCGGACGCCTGGACGCCATGTTCTACCGCATGGCCGACATCTACGAAAACGAGACCCGCACCGCCATCCGGCGCTTCACTTCGCTGTTTGAGCCGCTCATCATTCTGACGATGGGCATCCTCATCGGCAGCCTGATTCTCAGCTTGCTGCTCGCCATCACGAGCATTAACGACGTAAACATATGAAACCTACTTTCCAAAAAAATCTTCGTCAAAAAAGAAAACAATCGCAACGCGGCGTCACGCTCATCGAAATGCTGGTGGTGGTCGTGATCATGGGCCTGTTTGTCGGACTCGTCGGGGTCAATCTGTTTCGCAGGGCCGACGAAGCCAAACGCACGGCCGCGCGCGCCCAGATCGATTCTTTCATGACCGCGCTGGGGGCTTACAAGCTCGACACCGGCAGCTTCCCGACCACGGATCAAGGCCTGGCAGTCTTGCGCGTCAAGCCCGAAAACTCCGATCAATGGGCCGGACCGTATCTGCCCAAGGAGATCCCCATGGACCCTTGGGGCCATCAGTATGGCTACAAGTATCCGGGGGACCATGGCGATGAACCCGACCTCATCTCGCTGGGCGCCGACGGCGCGCTGGGCGGCGAAGGGAATAATGCCGACATCCAGAGCTGGTCGAACAGCAAGTAGGCGTCGGTGGCGCAGGCCTCAGGCCTGCGTGGGACTTCGTGGCGTCACCCTGCTCGAGCTGCTCATCGTGATGGTCCTCATCGCCGTGATCGCCGCGGTCAGCTTCCCCACCGCCTCCGCCGGTCTCGACTCCCTGCGCTTGCGCTCGGCCGCCGATCGCGTGATGAGCCTGCTCAACCTGGCCCTGGATCGGGCCGAGCGAGTGCAAGAGGTAGTCGAAATCCGCATTTCGCCTCAGGAAAACGCAATTTCGGCGCGCTCGGTGGACCTCAGCCTGAATCGCACACTGGAGCTTGAAATGCCCGTCCGCATCGCTTCCGTGGGCTCGTCTCGAGCAGTCCCGGTCCCGCAGGGCGATGCTGGTCCCCCCGGGCAGCAGCGCCGCTTTCTCCTCTATCCCGGGGGACGCCGCCGCGCATCAGCATCGAGCTGGAAAGCAAGGACGGGCGCAAGCGCCGCGTGAGCGTCGATCCGGTTACCGGCATGCTCCATTCGGAAGTTGAAAATCAATGAGCCGGACCTCGATGGCAATGCGGCGTCCCGCCGCGATGGCAGTGCGGCGTCCCGCCGCGCCTCAAAAAGGATTCACGCTTCTCGAAGTCCTGGTCGCCGCTCTGATCATGGGCATCGCCGTGGCCGGCCTGCTCCAGGGTCTGTCCACTTCCACGCGCAACGCCGCGCGGCTTTCGCAATACGACCGCGCCACCCTGCTCGCGCGCGAGAAAATGGACGAGTTGCTGGTGGCGTCCGAGATTCGCCTCGGCCAGCCGCTCGAAGGCGTTTTTTCCCCCGCGCTTACCGGCGGCTCCTCCGTTGGCTGGCGCGCCGTCGTCCAGCCGTTTGAAACCGCCCCCGGAGCCGGGCCCGGCCAGTGGGTGGTCGACCGCATCCAACTCGAAATCTGGTGGATGGACGGCGAGACTCGCCACGGGTTTTCGCTCGAAGCCTTCCGCCGCGGCGTTTTGCAGCCTGGAGATCCAATCAGTGTCCCGTAGAACGAAAAACAGTGGGGCAGGTCTCCGACCTGCCGCTGCTAATTCACGCGGCTTCACCTTGGTCGAGATGATGATCGCCGTCACGCTGGTGGCCGCCATCATTACGGGCTTACTCATGGCCATGCGCACCGGTCTTACGGCCTACGAAAAAGTGAATCGGCGCCTGGAGGACAATCGCCGCACCATGGGTCTGGACCAGGCGCTGCACCTCCAATTCGGGGGAATGATGCCGGTGAGCGGCGAATGCGGCGTGGGCGGCCCCAAGGTCCCGGCCTTCAACGGCGACGCCGCGTCGGTGCGCTTCGTCAGCAGCTTTTCGCTGGCCGAGGGCGCGCGCGGCTACCCCCGAGTGGTCGAATACCTGGCCGCGCCCGATCCCAACGGCGGGCTCCGGCTGATGATGAATGAGCGCATCTACTCCGGCCCCGCCAGCGTCGCTCCTCTGTGCGTCAATGGGATCTTCCCGCCCGTGCAACTCAGCCCCCAATCTGTGCAAATGGCGGGCCAACTGGCCTATTGCCGCTTCGGCTACCGCATGCCGGTTCCCGACTCTCCCCGGGGCGCCGAGTGGGTCCCGGAATGGCAGCGCCCCGATCTTCCGCGAGCCGTGCGGATGGAGATGATGGCTCTCGACCCCAACCCTGCGCACCTTCCCATGCTCACTCTGCACGTGCCCGTGCACGTCACCCGTCTGGTGGCCGGTGTTTATGTGGACCAATAACAAGTCGCGCCCCGCTCCCTGCGGTCACGGCTCAGCGGGGCCTCCGGCATTGCCGGATTGAACGGTAAGAGACCGGATGCACCGGGGCGCTTGTTGGGGTAGGCTTCAAAAAGAACACGACTGCAGTTAAGGCCCTTTTTTCATTGGAGCGTGATGCCCCTTGCTCAGCTTGGCTCCAGGAAGGCGATTGAACATTGGCGAGGTCTTGATGACACTCCCCTGGAGTAGATTTTGCGATCAGCCAGCCTGGGCGTTCGTGTTCGGGAAGGCAGGAGACAAATGAAGCGAAACCGAGGTCAGGAGAAGGATTCGGATCGAGGGATGGAAGGCGACGGTTTCCCGGTGTTGCGACGAAACGTGGCGGGGATCGATCTGGGGAGCACAAGCCACTGGGTATGTGGGCCAACGATAGAGGGCTCGGAGCGGGAAGTAGAGGAAGTCGGAGCCACAACACCAGAGTTGGCCAAGCTGGCGCAATGGTTGAGGGAGCGGAAGGTGGAATCGGTGGCGATGGAGAGCACGGGTGTGTACTGGATTCCTGTGCACGAATTCCTGGAGCGCCAGGGATTCGAAGTGTTGTTGGTAAGCACGCGGGAATTCGCGCAGGTGCCGGGGCGAAAGAAGACGGACCGGGTAGACTGCAAGTGGATTCAGCGGCTGCACAGCTGTGGGCTGCTTCGAGGCTCGTTCCGGCCGGTTGAGCAGGTGTGCATGTTGCGGACTCTGGTACGCGACAGAAACACGCTTGCAGCGGAGCGGGCAGACTGGCTCCGACGAATGCAGAAGAGTCTGGACCAGATGAATGTAAGGGTGCACCGGGCGGTCTCCGACATCCAGGGCGCAACGGGTATGGCGATCATCCGGGCAATCGTAGTAGGAGAGCGGAACCCTGCCGTGTTGGCGAGGTTGCGGGAACCCGGTTGCCGCAAGAGCGTGGAAGAAATCGCCGAACAGTTAAGCGGGCATTGGCGAGAGGATCATCTGTTCAGCCTAAAGCAGAGTCTGAAGATGTACGATGCCATAGGCGAAACGATGCAGGAATACGACAAAGAGACTCTGCGGCGGCTGCGGGAGATGGAGCGAGCCGATTATGAGGGGAAGCAACCACCCCAGCTGAAAAACACCAATAAAGCAAAAATGATCCGCCAACGCGGCGAAGAACCGATGCGCGAGGCTTTCTACCGGATGAGCGGGGTCGATCTCACGGCCATCGACGCCGTAGGAGTTGGGGTGGTTCAGTGTGTGCTTACTGAATATGGTTCCGACCTGAGTTGCTTTCCGACGGAGAGCCATTTCGTCTCCCACGCGACGCTGGTTCCCAGGGGTGGCTTCAGCGGAGGCAAGGCGCTCAAAAAGAAGAAGCGCGGCAGCGCCAGCAGTCGTGTGTCGGCTGCACTTCGCTCGGCAGCGCTATCGTTGCGCCACAGTCAAACCGCCCTCGGAGCTTTTTTTCGCCAAACCGCCCGACGCCTGGGACCCGATGTCGCAGCCTTTGCCACGGCTAGAAAATTAGGCATACTGATTTATCGCCTGCTCCGTTGGGGGCAGGCCTACGTGGATGAAGGAGCCGAAGCCTACGAAAAGCGCTACCACGCCTCTCGCATTAATCGCCTTAAAATCACCGCCTCAGACCTCGGCTTTGAACTCGCTCTCAAACCAACAAACCCGTGAGTTCTTCCATTACATTACCGACCATTGGTCTCGGAGTAGTACGCGGCCGCGAGTACGAAGCGCCGAAACTGAGCCGCGACCAAAGGAAGCGGTACCCCAGTCGCCGAGGTTCCGCTCTTCTCGCGGTCCTGTGGCTGGCGGCCGCCCTCGCCGCCATCGCTTTCGCCTTGTCCTCCACCGTACGCTCGGAAACCAGCCGCGCGGGAGGCGCCGCCGACGGTTTGCGCGCCTACTATCTCGCCAGCGGCTCGGTGGAACGCGGCATCCAGTGGATGCTGTGGGGCTGGACCGGATACAACCAGGTCAATCCCGACGGCACGCCGCGCTTCTGGCGAACCAATTCTCCGCGCATGATCATGCACTACCCCAGCGGGGACGCCCTGGTAGAGCTGATTCCGGAATCCGCCAAACTCAACATCAACACCGCCAGCCCGGATGAGCTGGTCCGCGTGGTCACCAGCGTCAGCGGCGATCCGGGCAGTGCCGGCGCCATCGCCCAAGCCATTGTTGACTGGCGCACCCCCGGCGCCAGTGCGCTGGATTCGTTCTATCTATCCATGGGGCCGACTTTCCGCCCGCGCCATGCGTCCTTTGAAGAGATTGAAGAATTATTGCTGGTGCGAGGCATGACTCCGGAACTGTTTTACGGCAACTTCGCGAGCGATTCCGAGGGCCGCCTGTACGCCCGCGGCGGACTGCGCGATTGCCTCTCGGTGTGGGGCTCGCACGGACCCTACGATGCCAACACCGCCAGCCCGGCGCTGATGGAGGCGATCGGCGTATCCCCGGCCGCCGCCGCGCAAATTTTAGCGCACCGCAATGTGCGCCCTTTTCGCGACCTGGGTGAAATGCAAAGCCTGGGCATCTCGGCGCCGGGGCTGACCATCGGCGGCAACCTCACCTGGACCCTCCGCGCCACCGCGCGCCTGCGCCGCCCCGACGGCTCTCCCTCCGACGTCGTCCGCACCTCCGCCGCCACCGTCAAGCTGCTCGACCGCAAACAGTACGCCCAGATGCCTCTGCACGTTCTGCGCTACTACGACGACGCCTGGAGCGAGCTGGCCGTCGCCCCTCCCGGACCCTCCGCGCCCCCCGCCGTCCCGGGAGGCCCCGTTTCTGGAGGCCCCGTTTCTGGAGGCTTGGTCCAATGACGCTGTCCGGGCTCAAGAGATGGATCGCCTTCGGCAGCGGCGTGGGCATTCAGATCGCCGGACCGCGCGGCTCGGAATCCCTGCGCATTGCCGCGGCTCGCGTGCGCCCCTCCGGCGCGCGGCTGGCCGGCTCCATGATCGTCGAGGATTTTCCGCACCAGCCCGCCGGCGTGTGGGGAACCGAGTACGCGGCCTTCCTGCGCAGGCTCGGGCTGCGTCACGCCGTCGCCACCGTGATGCTGCCCCGCGCGGTCGTCATTGTGCGTCCTCTGGCCTTGCCCGGCGTTTCCAACAAGGATCTCGACAGCGCCGTGCGCTTTCAGATGGACGGCCTGCACCCCTACAACGACGACGACGTGTACTCCGCCTGGACCCGTCTTCCCGGCGCCTCCACCGTCCTGGTGGCGGTCGCGCGCAAGGACGTAGTCGAACGCTACGCGGCTCCGTTCGAGGAAGCCGGCATCCGCGTCGGCGGATTCACTTGCTCGGCCGCCGCCCTCTACTCCGCGCTGCGGCTTTTTGGTGCGAAACCAGCTCCAGAATTACTGGCAGTCGACGACTCGGCTGGAGAGCTCGAGTATTACGGCGAGAGTCCCGCGCGTCCGGTCTTCTCCGCCAGCTTCGATTCCGGTAACGATCGCGCGGCCGCTCTGGCCGCCTCCGAACTGCGCATCCATTCCGGCGCCGAACCGGTGCCTCTGCCCTCGCTCCTGGGAGCCGGGCCGGCCCTGCCCGCGACCGCGGCGCTGCCGTTTGCCGCGGCGCTTTCCTCCGCCTGCCCGCGCCTGTGTCTCGCCTTGAACCTTCTGCCGGCCGAGCGGCGTCAGGCCGGTTCGCGCCTGCGCTGGGTTCCGTCCATGGCCTTCGGAACCATCGTGCTGCTGCTCGCGGGTGCGCTGGCGGCCTTCCCAGCCTACGAAAACCGCAAATATCTTAAGTCTCTGCAAGCCCAGATCGCCGCCGTGGCTCCGCTGGCCGACCGCGCCGGAGCCATCGACAAACAGGTGGACACCTTGCAGCGCCGCATCCGGCTTCTGGACGATCTCCGCCGCCATCCCCGCGCCGACATGGACGTGCTGGCCGAGCTTACCCGCATCCTGCCTCCGCCCACCTGGCTCAATATCATGCAGATTTCGCCCAAGCAGGTGGTCGTCGGCGGCGAGACCCCCGAAGCCGCGCCGCTGGTCCCGCTGCTCGATTCTTCCCGCTTGTTTGAAGCCTCCGAGTTCCAGGTGGCGCCCACTCGCATTCCTGGCGGCGAGCATTTTTCCATCAAGACCAATCGCGAGGGAGTCAAATGAGCGTCTCTCCTCGCGAACGCCGCTTCCTTGCCTGGCTGGGTGTCTCGGTGGCGCTCTCCGGCATCGCCTATTTTTGGCAGAGCAGCGGCAGCGGCGGCGCATCCGCCGTCGTAGCTCCCACCGATTCGATCGCACTGGCCGAAAAGCGCCTGGCCCGGCTGCGCGACACCGCCGCCACGGTTCCGCAGAAGGAAGACATCCTCAAATCCGTCGCCGCCGATCTGGCCAAGCGCGAGGCCGGATTGATCCCCGGCGAGACCGCCGCGCAGGCTCAAGCCCAGTTGCAGACCATTCTGCGCAGGCTCTGCGCCTCGCAACAGATCGAGATCAAGTCCACCAATCTCCCCGGCATCGTCCCGTTCGGCGACGCCTACGGCGAGGCCAGCGTCGCGGTGCAGATCGAGTGCCGCATGGAACAGTTGATCAACCTGCTTGCCGATCTGTCCACGCAGCCTCAGCTCCTCACCACCAGCGAGATTCAGGTTGCGGCCGCCAACCCCAAGGAAAAAACGGTGACCGTCCAGCTCACCGTGTCCGGCCTTACCGCGCGCAAGCTGGTTCCCGAAAAGCTGGTATCGCAAAAGAAAGGAGCGGGGCTGTGAATCGAAAGGTACTCTTGTTGAATCTGGCCCTGCTGGCGCTGATCGGATTGCTGGTCTGGCAGTTGCGCTTGCGGCGGCAGGCAGCCCAGGCGCATCAGCGCGCGGTGCTCCTCAAGGACGCACAGAGCCGCGTCCTGCTGGCCCCGCCCACGCCCGCCCCGGTGCCTGGTGTGGCTCCCGCCGAATACATCGACTCGGTGCAGAAGATGCTGTTCTCCAAGGACCGCAACCCCAACGTCATCGTCGATCCGCCGCCCCCTCCCAAGCCCGCGCCGGCTCCCCCTCCCATGCCCCCTTTGCCGCGCTACTACGGCCAGATCCATTTCGGCGGAGATCCGGTGGTCATCCTCAGCTCCCCCACCGCCAACGTTCAGAAGAGCTACGCGGTGGGTGACAAAATCGGCGAGTTCAAGGTGGTCGCTTTCGACCAGGATTCCATCACCTTCGACTGGGACGGTAAGCCGGTGGTGAAGCGGTTGACCGACCTGAAACCGAAGGACGCGCCGCAGCCGGGGCAACCGGCCGCCGCGGCGCCGCCCCAGCCTGCGCAGGCCAGCCCGTTCTCAGCGGTCGTCTCCGTCGGCTCGACATCCTCCTCCGCCAACGCGCCTCCGTCAGTCGTCGGAAACGACATGGGGGGAGGCTACTATAACTGCAAAGGGGACGATGCCTCTCCCTCCGGAACCATCGTCGGCGGCTATAGGAAAGACCTCCACTCAGGGACTCATGGGCTTTACCTGCCGTTGGGAGAAAGTTCAATAAATGATGAAAATCCGAATCGTATCGCTGATGCTGCTTTGTGTCATTCTTGCTTTCGCGCAAGCTCCTGCTCCGCCGCCGGCGCCGCCGCAGCAACCCGCCGCCCCGCCACCCCAGCCTACCCCGACTCCGCAACAGCCCGCGGCTCAGCCACCAGCCTGCCCCAGCTCCGCAGCAACCCGGGACTCCGCCAGCCCAGCCCGCGCCTGCGCCGCCGCACCGCCCGGTCCGCAGGTTTCCGCAGCCGACCTTTCGCTTACAAAACGCCGCCCTGGGCGAGGTCGTCGATCGCCTGGCGCGCCAACTGCATATGGTCCTGGTGCTCTCCGCCCGGAGGTTTGATAGGCACCGTCTCGATCAATTCCTACGGGGAGACCAGGAGCCTGGACGCGCGCAATCTGCTGGAGATGATCCTGCGTATCAACGGCTACGCCCTGGTGCAGGAAGGCGACGTCTATCGAGTGGTCAAGATGGTGGACGCGATGCACCAGCCCATTCCCATCCAGATGTCGCGGCGACGATGTCCCCGAAGACGATCAGATCATGCTGGACCTGGTCTTCCTCAAATACATCACGGTCGACGAGCTGGAGAAAGTGCTCAGGGAATTCATCGGGGAGAATACGCCAAAGTTCATCACCTATCCTCCCGCCAATCTCCTGTTCATTCTGGACAACCGCCGCAATATTCACCGCATCGAGGATCTGATCCGTCAATTCGACAGCGACATGTTCACCAACCAGCGCGTGCGTTTGTTCCAGCTCGAGAACGCGCAAGTCCTTCCGATGTGCAGAAGGATCTGGACAACGTTCTCAAAGCCATCTCGCTCGATAACAAGACCAGCACCGTGCATTTCCTCGCGGTGGACCGCATCAATCTGCTGATCGCCGTGGCGCCCAACCCGGGCGTGTTCGATACCATCGAGGAATGGATCGTGAAATTCGACATTCCCGCCAGTCGTCGCCTCCGGCGCGGTCGACACCTACGTCTACTACCGTGCGCTACGGGCGCAACGATTGTCTGGCGCAGGCTCTGAATCAGTTGTTTAATCCGGGCATGGGCATGGGCGGATACGGGGTCGGCGCAGTGCCCGGAGTCGGATCCCCCACCGGCGCCTATAACTACGGCTATGGAGCGGGCGGATCGGGCGCGTACGCAGGAGCTTACGGCGGCGGCGCAGGCTACGGTACCGGCGGAATGGGTGGCATGGGCGGAATGGGAGCCTACGGCGGCGGGGGAAGCACGTATGGAGCCACCAATAGTTTCAGCCCCAGGATTCGGCGGCAGCGGCGGATGCGGCGGCGCCGGCGGTATGGGCGGCGTCCCGGCGGAGCTACGGGGCCTACGGCCAACCGGCTTTCGGCGGATACTCGGCGCAAGCTCCTCTGACGGGTGCTTCCACGGCGGGCACAGACAGCTGCCGGCGGCGCGGGCGGCCACTTCCGGCGCGGCGGGAGCCCCTCCCCAGCCGCCGCCTCCGCGCATCGTGGCCTTATCGTTTGACAACAAACTCATGATCCAGGCCGATCCGCAGCGCTATCAGAGCATTCTCAAAATGCTCGAACAACTGGATAAACCGCCCCGCCAGATTCTGCTCGACGCCAAGATCTACTCCATCGATCTCACCGACCAGTTCGCCAGCGGCGTGTCGGCGTATTTTCAGAACAGCAGCGCGGGACGCCCCTCGGGCCTGGGCCTGGCGCCCTTTACTTCCCTCTGCGGGCGGCACCGTGACACTCACCGCCGGAATGCTGGTCAGCGCCAGCCCGCGAATTGCTGGGCGCCTTGAGCTTGAATGAAAATATCGGCCACGTTCACATCCTTTCCGAGCCCAGTCTCATCGCCACCGATAGCATCCCTGCCACCATCAACGTCGGCACGCAGGTCCCCGTGCTCACCTCCCAGGTCGGCACTCCGCTGCAACAGGGAGGCACCAACGCTTTCACCCAGAGCATCTCGGGCGTCAGCACCGGCATCACCTTGAACGTAAACGCGCGAGTGAATCCCAGTGGCGTGGTGACGTTGATCATCGATCAGGAGAACAGTTCTCCGTCGGCGGGAGCGGCAGCGGGAGCGGCAGCGGTAGCAGCAGCAGCCAGAACCTTACTCCTTCCTTCTCGCAACAAGTTGTGCAGACGCAGATCACCATGCAGGACGGCGACACCATCGCCGTCGGCGGCCTGATCGGTGAGACCACAACCAGCTCCGTCAACGGCATTCCATTGTTGAGCAGGCTTCCTTACATCGGGGCTCTGTTCGGCACCAAATCCTACAGTCATGAGCGCACCGAGCTGATCCTCTTCGTGACTCCCCACGTCATCTACGACACCACCGATCTGCTGGAAGCCAGCGATGAACTGATCGACAAGGTTAAAAAGCTCCAGAAGTATATCAAAGGCCGGTATTAAGGAAGCTACACTCTTTTCCGGCCGGCAGAGTTTTCCACAGGCACGGCTCCATTCGATCCACATTTCTCGCCGCTGAACGGGCGGATGCTTCCCATTCCCTGTTTTCCCTTGACGTTGACGGCTGCGCGATGGTCGAATGGACCAAGCGGAGCCACGGAAAACGGGATGCTCCCCGGAGCGCAACCCTAATTTTTAGCTTGACTTGAGTCCGTGGAGAGTGGTATCTATAATCTGACTGCGTCCAGGGTGTAACAGAAGCAGTTTGTTGGGCGGCATTCATTGACCGTGAATCCCGCGAGCACATAAGAGCACAAGAGAAGTCGAAAGCAACAATGAGCTATCGAGCAGAGAGACCGGGAAAACAATCGGCGGCGAAGTTTGCCAGCGGGTGGACCTGGGTCCTGAGTTTCGGATTTGAGAGGATTCAAGCTTGAGGAAAAATCGTTTGAGGCTCAGGTTGACAAGAAGAACTTCCATCAATTCAATTTCAGAAATTCACAAGGAGAAGGAAATGGCAGATTTTCGCAGATTGTTTTACGCGCTTGCCCTAGTGGCCCTGCTCGCTGGGTTCACGGTTCCGGCCAGCGCTCAAAATCCTCCGTTCCAGTGCAAACCACCACCGGCGTCCCCCCGACGATCCGCGCGGAAGGCTGGACGGAACTGGTGGGTGACTTGATCATGAACTGCACCGGCGGCATACCCACGCCGGCGGGTCAGGTTGTTCAACCGGTAAACATAACCGTCAGCATCAGCACGAACCTTACCAGCCGCCTGCTGTCCGGCGGGCTTTGGAGCGAGGCTCTGTTGATCATGGACGAACCCCATTCGGCCACCAACCCCGCTCGTCCGATTCTGAACTGCGGCAACGCAGGCGCGCCGGATTCCGGTCCATCGGGACCGAATGTGTGCGCCATCGTGGCCACCCCCAATCCGGCGAACACGTACGATGGTACTCCGAACGGCTACAATGCGGGGACATGCACTGGCACCACCACAACCTCCATTCCCCCGGCCTCCGGCGACTATAGTTGCGGCCGTCCCGAACGTGTTCCAGGGCCGCCTGGGCACTCCGCAGGATCCCAACCAGTACAATGCGATTAGCTGGCTCGGTATTCCTCTGGATCCTCCCGGCACCACTACCAGCCGCACCATTCGCATCACCAACATCCGCGCGGATGCGCATACGCTGGGCATCTCGGCTCCGGGCAACTTCTTCCTGAACAGCGTTCAGATGCAGATTTCCTTCAACGGCAACACTTCGCTGTCGATCAGCGGTACTGCGCAGCAGACCGTCGCGTATGTGGCCATCGGCCTCATCACCAGCATCAAGACCACCAACTTCAGCTTCCTCCAGTGCGTGGGTGAGAACAGCTTGAGTGTGCCGCCCTTCGGCACTCTGTCCGGAACATTCCCGGTGAGTGGCACTCAAACCACTGGCAAGAGCCCGCAGTTCCAATTTTCCGAGGGATTTGGCAGTTCGTGGAAGGCCAAGAATATCGCACATGTCCTGAGTTCCACAGCCGCCACAAACCCCGGCAATGGCGTCGTGCTCACAGCATCCAGTTACTGGAGTTACGATCAGACCACGGTCAACTACCCGAAGGACCTGAACCAGAACGTGCCTGGCGCCATCTACAACACGGAAAGCGGGTTCATGTATCCGGGTAGCGGCGCAACGCTGGATTCTGGCGCAGTTGATCCTACCCCCAGCAATCCCCCGTTCGGGCTTGGCACCGTCTCGGTGACGGCCACGTCGGCGGCTCTTCACAACGGCACTCTGATCGACAACGCAGGTATTGCCGACCAGGGGACTCGTTTGCAGCTTCAGATCTCGAACATCCCAGCCGGGGCATTCGTGATGGTTCCGGACGCGGTTTGGTTGACCAACGGCACGTCCCTGTTCAGCGGCATTGCGGTGCTGACGAACACCGACGCTGCCGGCGCGGGTACCTACTCGCCGGTGTATACGGGGTCCTCCGCGGCAACCGCGGTGACCACCTTCAGCCAGCTTGCCTCCAGCGGCATGGCCGTGTACGAAGTGCTCGATGCCGATCCGTTCAGCATCGAGAGTGCGACGGTTACCGCCATCGTGGCGTACAGCCCGAACCTGAACCTGAACCAGCCGGATCCGACCAAGACCGCGCAGGTCTTCGGCGGCTTCGCTCCGTTCTATAGCTCGTCTGCGGCGCACGAACCGGAGCCGCTGCCTGGCGGACCCTCCCTGCCGGTGCCGCGTTTCTCGCCCGGTCAGGTTCCCGCCAACCCGAACTTCTTCGACGTGAACAAGTGCTCTTGCAACCTGCTGTTCCCGTTCGTCTCCGCTCAAGCGGGCTACGATACGGGCATCGCACTTGCCAATACGTCGCAGGACAATTTGGGTTTCGGCGGCAACTCCTCGGCGACACAGCAGTTCGGTGGCGTCCAATTCTGGTACTACGGCACGGGCAACAATGGTGGATCTGCTCCTCCGACGCAGTGCACCAACGTAGCCAGTCCGGGTACTTGCCCGACACCTTCTCCGGCCAGTGCTTCAACTCTGGTTGGACAGGTTCCGGCCGGTCAGATCCTGACGTATGTGCTCAGCAGCGGCGCGGGCTCGATTGGGAACGGTCCCAACGGCCTGACGAACGAAGCTAACGGGTTCGCAGGTTACGTCATTGCCCAATCGCAGTTCCAATACTGCCACGCATATGCGTTCATCACCGCTGTCGGCGCGGGTCCGCTGTCGCAGGCCGTTTCCGAGGGTTACCTCGGATTGGTCCTCGATAACGAGGCCTGGAATTGCCCCGGCGCGTCCGGCACGGTCCCCGGCGCTTGCCGTACCGGCCTGCACGGAGAAAACCTGGTTCACTAAACCAGACGCAGTTGTTATCGCGAAAAAGGGGAGGAGCTTCGGCTCCTCCCCTTTTCGTTTTTTGAGGATCTTCATCGTGCCTCCGGTTCGGAGCCCGGCCGGCCATCGAACATTCGTTGTGGGATTTGTTTTCACTGGCGTAGCGCCGGACCCTGTGATACACTAGTCCTTGTCCGCCCGCGTCCATCTTTGTAATCCAAGAGGTACTTCCATGCTGAATCGAAACGTCTCGCTCGCGTTGTGCCTGAGCGTCATTGCGGGCGCGGCCTTCGCGCAAAGCAACCAGGGGACCGGCTATATTTTCGAATTTGCCACCGCCACGGGGGCTTCGGGACAATTCCAGGCATTCACCTATAACACCGCGTCTCTAGGCACCCCGGCCTTCAGCGCCACCGGACCCACCGGCTCCAACCAGGTCGTCGCCAAGCCGGACGGCAGCAAATTCTATGTAGTCGGAAGCGGCGGTGTCGTCGATTTTAATCCTGGCTTCACAACTCCGTTGAGCCTCAACGGCATCTCGGGCAGCATCAGCCAGGCGATCATCAGTCCGGATGGCCGATTCTTGCTGGTCGCAAGCACTATGGGCAGCGGCACCAGCGCCGTTTACATCCTGAACACCACCACCGATTCCGTAGTGATGAACCAAGCCATCAGCGGTTCCGTGTTTGGAATGGTCGTCAGCCACGACTCCAAGACGGCTTGGATCCTCGGGGAGTCGTCCCAGACCTTCATTGTTACCATCAATCTGACCACCCAACAACAGATCGGTTCGCCCGTGGTTTTGAGAGACCCCGTAACCGGGGATAGCCTCGGAGGCAACGCGCAGGCACTGTCGATGTCGCCCTTCGGTCTGCTGTATGTGAGCGCGGGAAACCAGATCCTTGAAATGGATCCCGCTACGCTCCAGACTGCAAGTCCAACCTACGTCGAAGTCTCGGTGAACGCCACCGCCGGACCATTGCAGTTTTCCACGGATGGCTCCTGGGCTTACTTCGTCAATCAGGCGCCGCAGTTCGGCGGACAATCGATTTTGCGCATGGCGCTTCCAACCCCAGCCACCCCCACTGCGTCCGGGCATACCGTGATCTCCTGGCCGCCCTTTGTCGCGGGCCAGCAGCCTGAGCTGTTCGATAGCATCGTCATTGCCGGCGCCTCGAGCACCGGCGCCCCTCAGCGGCTGTTCGCGCATTCACCCAACGACTCGACCCTATGGGATGTGGCTCCGGATTTCAGTACCGTCGGAGTGAGCGCTCTCAACAGCATCCTGCCGGCCACCAGCGTTGTCTCCATTGCCTTGTCCAATGAAATTCCCTCGGCGCGATACCTTTACGCCTTGGTGGGCAGCGGAACACAAGCCAGCATTTACCGGGTGGACCTCACAACCAACGCCGTCACCAGCCAAGCCAGCGCGGCGCTCGGCATCGGGACTTTGCAGTTCTCGATCGTGCCTCCGGAAACCAACCCGACGAGTTTCATCACGTACGATGCCTTGCAAACCAATCTTGCGGCGGGAGCGAAAGCCCTGCCGCTGATCGCTCGGGTGCTCGATCCCGTGGGCCGGCCCATGTTCGCTGTGCCCGTGACCTTCATCGGCGACCCTTCACTCATCTGGAGCGGCGGTACGGCGATCGCAGGCGGTGTCAGTTTAACGAGCAATGAAGACGGTTACGTCCAAACCACGGTCACCATGGGCACCGCCTCGGAGGCCCCCGGATCCTATCCCGTCACGCTGACCGCCGGGAGCGGCTCTAGCGTCGCAACAGCCACCTTTTCGCTGACCATTCCCGGGGGCGTGACAGTCAACCCTAACGGCCCCAATCAGATGACGATCATCAACGGGAACGGGCAATTGTTTCGGGCGCAGAATCCGAATTTCGGGACTACCTCCGCTCTGATCATACAACTCCTGGACACGGATGGGAAGCCGCTGGTGAACCAGAACGTAGCCTTTACGCTGGTTGGGCCGAACGCGGGAATCGCGGTTGTGGACAATCCCAGCGCCACCACCGACCAATATGGAATGGCGAGCACGGATTTCTTCCCGCAAGGAATTGCGCAGAACGTCGGATTCCAAGGGGTCACCGTCACCGCAGTCGCCGCGCAGGGAGCGGTAACCTTCAACGAGACGGTCTGGCAACCGGACTCGAACAACGAGCCGGTCAGCGCTACCGTGCTTGTACCCACCGGATCCCAAACGATCACCGCGGGCGAAGGCGACGTCGTGCCGGGCGCGATCGTCGGCGCGGTTTCGCTCTACGCCTTCGGGACCTCCGGCCAGATCCCGAATGTCGCCGTCAACATCACGGACGGAACGGGCAACCCAGGCCCCGGAACCTGTCAAGGGAACCCCCTGACCGATGCGACGGGAACAGTGACCTGCAACTTCGTGGCTGTCTGTAGCACCGCGATCAACCTCTCCACGATGTCTCCCTGGGGCTTAGGCCTCCATGGCTTTACCATCGACTTCGGAGGTTCCATCGACAAGCCGGGCTTTTCCGTGAACATCGTGCCGGGCTCTACGCGAACCCTGACCATTCCAACCAACAGTTCCGGCAACAATCAAAGTGGACGCCCCGGTGCGTCGCTGCCCCTGTCTCTAACGGCGGTGGTCTCCGACCAGTGCGGCACCGCCTCCCAGGGAACGCCCGTGACCTGGAAAGTCACCCAAGGCCAGGCCACCCTTTCCGCTACCACCACGGTCTCCAATCAGGGAGGAACCGTCCAGACCCGCGTGACCCTTGGTCAAACCCCCGGGACGGTTACAATCGTGGCCAGCATTAACGCCACGACCCTCGTCACCTTCACGGAGACGATCCAGGCGGTGGTGGGAAGTCTCACGTCGTTCTCGGGCGGCGGGCAAACCGCCCTTGCGAACAAGGCCTTTACGGCCCCCCTCGTGTTCCAACTTTTGGACACGAACAATAACCCTGTCCCCGGCCTGGTCGTTAATTTTGCGCTCGCGGGCGGCTCCGCGACGCTCAGCGTCCCTTCGGCAACCTCCAACTCGCAAGGTCAGGTGTCCGTCAGCGTAACCGCGGGCAACGTTGCGGGTCCTGTCACGATTACGGCAACCTACACCACATTTACCGCCTCGGCTACGCTTACCGTAACCGCGCAAGGGCTACCGATTTCCGCATCCAGCTTTGTCAACGCTGCCAGCGGCCAGGCCGGACTTGCGCCCTGCGGCCTAGCCGTGGTAACCGGAGCGGGTTTGGCGCCCGAAATCACCGGAGTCGTTCCCGGGGGAAATGCTCTGGGGATCGGACCATTGCCGTACACTCTCGCCGGCGTGTCGATCACGGTCAACGGAACCCCCGTTCCGCTGCAAGCCGTATCGAATCAAAACGGGACCCAACAGGTCAACTTCCAAACGCCGTGCGAAATCGTCACCGGCTCGCCGGCCACTGTGGTCGTCACGGTCGGCAACAACTCCACGCCGATACCCAACGTCACTGTGTTTCCCGCGCAGCCCGGTATATTCACCTACCCCGGTCCATCCGGGATCAACTACGGATATGTGATCGACAGCAACGGAAACACCCTTACACCCAGTAATCTGGCCAGCGCAGGGCAAACCTACTACCTGATTGCGACGGGACTGGGGCAGACGACTCCGGCGGCGTTGACCAACTCCGTTGGAACCGGCGGTGAGACCATTCCGGTAGGGAATGTCATCCTGGCGATCAATAACACCGGCGTCCCGGTGACCTCCGTTCAATACCAGCAGGGCGCCCGGGGACTGTATGTGATCGCCTTCCAGATTCCGGTGCCGTTCGCCACCGGCGCCAATGAGGCGATCTCGCTGGGCGTGACTATCAACGGACAGACGTTCTACGACAGCGCCCAGGTCGCATTGCCCGGCATTCACTAACCGCAACGGATGGGCAGGGAGCCAAAACGCCTCCCTGCCCAACGTCCCGGACGCAGACTCTCAGCTCACGGCTTGCTGCGGAGATTCGGACCATTTGAATTCCGCCAGTCCGCAGCCGGCGTCGAAATACACCAGATTCTCACCGCCCAATCCGCCATAGGCTCCATTGGTGTCGAGCGCATCGGGCGAACCGCCAAAGCCCTGGTCAACTGGGCCACGGTCCCATACGTCGCCAGCGTAGTCGTCCATAAATAAGTTGCTATTGTTCGGCCCCGGAACATACCCCTTGATCAGCCAGACCGCGATGCCCTGGGGATTCGGGCTCGGCAGCATAAAGAAGATGGCCTCGCCATCGAGCGACCCATCCACCAGTTGTAGACTGGCGCTGGGGAAATTCCTTTGGACCAATGCGAAAACCTTTTGGGCTTGCGCCTGGGTGGAAAACATATACCAGTCGGCGGTTGGAACAGGGAACGCGGAAGTCCCGAATATCATCGTGACTCCGCTCGGTTGTGTAAGCATGTGATTGCATTTACTCCTTCGCAATCCCATTTGCTCACACCCAGGGCCGGATTCGGGTCCCCGGAAACCGCGATCTTATTGATTTCGCTGCAATAATTATTTTATGAATGCGTGTCGCCGCGAAAAGCGGGGACATTCCACTATTGCTTTGCCGGCGTCCCGAAATCGATTTGTACGTAATACGGCCGGCCAAACGGCTCCACGTTGACGGCGATCGCGAAGGAAGCCGGTGCGTTCTGTTGACCGGCGGCGGGAGCGTAGCCGATTTCCAGAATCGCGTCCTGCGCTGAATTCACAACCTGCTTATCGAGCTTGGCGCTGAACCCCGGGAGATTGTTCGGTAATCCCACCACGCTGATGTTTACGGAGCCCGGCGTTCCATTATGGAAGACGACCTTCTCGGACGAGGGCTTGTCGGAGGAGAGAGTGACATGGTCCTTGTCCACGCTGGTTTGGTTTTGGTTCAGAAGGCGCTCCGCCTCGGATTTGACGGTGGCGTCGTCCAACTTCTGCGGAATGGCAGCGGTTCCGTCGGGTTTGCGGAAGCCCGCCGAGGGGCCCATGGGCGTGACCCAGCCATTGGGGTCGATATGGTGATAAAAGACCCACTTTCCGTTCTCGATTTTCCAAGTAGTGGACATGGGCGCGTCCACCACTTGGTCCTGCATGAAGCCCTCGGCCTTCAACTTCCAGACCTGTTTGACTGTCAGATGGACATTCGCGTCGGTGAAATCCTTCGAAAAGTCGATTCCATCGATTTTGAAACTCTTGAGTTCCGCCTTCGGGGACGAAAAATATTCATCCTGCGTGTCTTCCGCAACCAGGTTGATGGCCAGCCGGAACTTGCCATCCACAAAATCCTGAAAGAATTCCGTGACGCGAGCGCGCAAGGCTTGATCCACCTCGGGCGGCGCGGCTGGGGCCTGCGCGAGCAGCGCGGCCGGAACCAGCAACAGCGCGGCGGGAATCAGGATGAGCGCAGTACGAACAGCCATGGGCACTCCTTGGGAAGCTATCTTCATTATAACAGTCTCCACTCTCTACTTGACCCAATAGACGCGCGAAAGAGGAGGAGGTTAGCGCGGCTTCCCTTGCGCGGTTTGATGACTCAGCTCGAGGTCGATGACCTGCTTAAGGGACGACCACTCCACGCCGCCGACCTTGCGGCCGTTGACGAAGAGAGTGGGAGTGCCTTTGAGATTGAGAGCGTGAGCCTCGGCAAGATTACGCGCGACTTCGGAATCGGCAGCCTTGGTGTCGATGCAGCGGTCGAGCTGCACGGCGTCGACGCCGTTCTTGCCGGCCCAGTCCAGAACCTTGGAAGTGACGTTCTCCGGCGTGATCTGATCTTGCATGTCGTAGAACCAATCGTAGATTTTCCAGAAAGCCTGCGGGTTCTGGCGAAAAACGCAGCGGGCCGCACCGGAAGCCGCGCGAGCCCAGGGGTGGATCGACTCCAGCGGAAAATCCTTGAACACGACGCGAACCTTGTCGGGATAGAAGGTGGGCAGAATGCCGCGGAGGATGGGAGCTTCGGCTTTACAGGAGGGGCACTCGAGGTCGCCGAACTCCACGATGGTGACGGGAGCGTTAGAGGGGCCGAAGCTGGGCTGGTTGTCCAGAACCAGCCGGTCCAGATTGAACTGGAAAGGATTGCGGCCGATGTTGAAAGCGGGAACGGACCCGGACTCCGCGGGAATCACCGTTTGTCCGTCGGAGGAAAGGAAGTAAAGCTCATCCTTGGATTCGCTCCCGAAGGCAAGATGCACCCCGACTTCGGAGAATCCCGGAAGAGATCGAGACGGCTTGGGATCGTCGATTTTCACGGCGACGCCGGCGACGACGAATTCGTAGTAGCGAATGGCCGCCTCAAAAGCAGCTTTATCGAAAGACGGCTTCGAGGCAGGGGCGGGAGCGGGCGTCTGCGCCCAAGCGGATACAGCGAGCAGAAGAACGGCAAGGAGCCTCATGGCGTGATTGTCGCATAGGATCGGCCGCCTTGAGCAATTGCCGCAACGCCGCTTGCTGGTTCTGCGCGGCAAGTCTCCCATTCTATCCATTGAAGTTACATGCGAGTGCCCGCTGAGCTGCCCGGGCTGCTATGCCTACGGGGAGTCGCACCTGGGCGGCGGGATACGGCTGAGAGACATAGCCGACTTCCGCGGAGACGATCTGGTAAAACGGAATTCTGGATCTGGTTGCGCGGCACGATCCCGCGCATGTGTCGCTGGTGGGTGGGGAGCCGATGATGCGGCATCGTGAACTGCCAGGTGGGGCAATGCAAACAATGCTGCGGCCGATGCAGAGCTGGTGCAGATCAAGCGAACCGGACTCCGAAGCGGCGCCTGGCGCTATGCCGATGGGCAGTCCCGCCTCGGCAGCCTCACAATCTTAGTGTAATAAAGGTACACTTCGGGCATAATATAAAAAGTGGAAATCTCCGGCGGCATTGAAAAAGCGCAATATATTCCCGCCAGCGAGCGTATTGTGCCCAGCGATTCCCAGCACATGAGCATCCTGGAGATTACCCGTGTCGAGATATTACCGCTTGATCGCGACAGATTATTAGGATTTTCGATCGATTCTCCGGTCGCCACCCTTAGGCGCGACGCCTACGAATTTGTGTGCGCGGGGTGGGTGCTCGGGAAAGCGGCGCCGGCGCTGGGCGTGGAACTGGCCGGAGACGATGGAGCCATCCGTCGCATTCCCACCGGCTATCCGCGGCCAGACGTGCTGCGTTGTTACCCCGGGGCGCCGCACGCAGCCGTCGCGGGCTGGAGCGCACCCGTCAGCGTTGTCGGAATGAATACTGAATTCGAGCTCTGCGTACAAGCGGTCCTGAAGAACGACCACAGGCCCGTGCCCCTGGCGCGAATTCAGGGCCGGCGCCGCCCTGTGCCGCAGCGCTTCGAACCCGGGATTCAACCTCTGATGGTGACCAGCCTGGCGCGCACCGGAACCACATGGTTAATGCGGCTGCTGGCGGAGCATCCCAGTATTGTGGCCCACCGTTCCTACCCGTACGAGTCGGCGCCCGCGCGGTACTGGATGCAGTTTCTAGGGGCGCTTACCGAACGCGCCCCGGATACGCAGTCTTCCAACAGCCGTGAACCTCCGGACGCGCAATGGCGGGTTGCCCACCCCTTTTCAAATGCCTCTCTGCTGCTTGCTCCGACGATGCATGAGTTGTTCGGACGGAGGTTTGTCGAACAGGCAGCGGAGTTTTTCCGCCGCTGCGCGGACGACTGTTATCGGGAAATAGCGACCCTACAGCGCCGATCCACCCCTGTGTTTTTTGCTGAAAAGCACCTTCCGTACGATGTTCCCGGCATCGTTTGGGAACTATACTCCAAGGCTCGGGAAATTTTTCTGGTTCGCGATTTTCGCGATATGCTGTGCTCGATCACGGCGTTTAATCAAAAACGCGGAAGGGCCGATTTTGCCCGGAATTTGGCCGCGAGCGAGGAGCAGTACATCCTCAAGGTGGGCGAGAAGGCGCTGCGGCTGCGGAAGGCCTGGAACAACCGCAGGGACCGCGCATGCCTGGTGCGCTATGAAGACCTGGTATCGCAAACGGCGGAAACACTCGCAACTATTCTGAAGTATCTTAGATTGCCGGCGGACGACGCGCAGATCCATGAGATGATCGCCCGCGCGGCCGTGGATACGCCGGAATTACAGCAGCATCGCACAACGCCGAGCGTGATGGATTCCGTCGGACGCTGGCGGCGTGACCTAAGCCCAGAACTGCATGCCATCTGCCGGGAGGCATTTGGCGAAGCCCTTGCCGATTTTGGCTATGGCTGGTGAACCCTCAATAGAACAAGTATTTGCGCCATTGATCGTCGCTCTTGCCGAGCAGGCGCATCAGGTGGCGGTTGGTATGCAGGCTGAACGGGCGCGGCGCGCGCGCCAGCCGCATCCCGGCTTCCTCAGGCGTGCGGCTGCCCTTGCGGTTGTTGCAGGGATGGCAGCAGGCCACCAGATTTTCCCAGGTGGTTTCGCCGGAGCGGGAGCGGGGAATCACGTGATCGAGGGTCAGCTCGGCTGAGTTAAAGGTGCGCAGGCAGTACTGGCAGGTGTAGCGGTCTCGCATCAAAATATTCTTGCGGGACAGCGAGCGAGTCTGGTGCGGAATACGCCGGTATTCGAGCAGGCGGATGACGGTGGGAACCCGGATGGCATGGCGCGCGGAATGGACCTGTCCCGAGCCGTGCTCCTCGGCCGCGGCGACGCCCTTGAGCACCAGCACCAGAGCGCGCCGGGCGGCGCACACGTTAATCGGCTCAAAGCTGGAGTTCAGCACCAGCACCGGTCTGTGCAAGCGTTCCTGAGAGGTCCCCGTCATCTTGAATTACCCCCCTGCGAATCAACTCCCCGAGCCGGCGCGTGCCGCGCTGGCTAAGTCTTCCACAGCGGCCCGGCGGTCGCGCCGCGCCAAAGCGAGAAAGGTTACCTGAGCCGCGCCGGCGCGCTTCAGTGCGCGCGCACACGCGCTGGCGGTGGCGCCGGTGGTGAGCACGTCGTCGATCAGAAGCACGCGCATCCCCTTCAAGGGCGTTCCCTTCCCGGCCAGGAATGCTCCTTCCACGTTCTTGCGGCGCTGTGCGCTGGTGAGCCCCGCCTGCGGCGCGGTGGCGCGTCCGCGCCGAACCACGCGGCACACGGGAACGCTCCACTTGCGGGCGATTTCGCGCGCCAGCAATTCGGACTGATTGAATCCGCGCTGCCAGCGCCTGAGCCAGTGCAGAGGCATGGGCACGATGGCGTCGAAGCTGGATTCGCGCGGCAGGGCTTGCGCCAGCAGCGCGCCCAAGGGCCGTTGCAACGTCCGCACACCTTCGAACTTGAAGATGTGGATCAGCTTGCGCAAAACGCCTTCATAGGCGCCGAAGGAATACACCTGGTCGAAGCCGTTCAGGCCCAGCCGGCACAGCCCGCAGAGGCCCGCCTCATCCAGCGGCGCTCGATTCAAAAACGGCGTGCGGCACTGGACGCAAAAAAATTCGGCGCGGAACAACTCGGGTTTGAGGAGGCAGCGGGAACAAACCGGGATGCGGGAAACTTCGTGAAGGCGCTCGTTGCAGACGCGGCAATCGTCGGGGAACAGGAGATCGAGCAGGCCGCACACCACCTCGCGCGCCGCGCTGCGGGCGCCGCCGGTCGTCGCTACCAAGCGAGTGGCACTGGATAGCAGGCTACTCGAGAAGACCCACCTCCACCTGACACTTTCAGTCTACACCGGAAAGGTTCCAGAATGGCGAATACGGGTTACAAGTAGAACAAGCTGAGGCGCGGCAGGCCGGCCGTCTCCAGCAGTTGGCGCTCCAGGAACTGCTTTTCCAGGCGCGCGAGCTGATCCGCCGTCATCTTGCCGCGATAGGGTTTGAGCTCGAGGTCCAGGGCGCGGCGAGCCTGGAAGAGTGCGTCGTCGCTGGCCGCGGCACGGAGACGAGCGATCATCTTCTCTTCGATGGCCGTCAGGCGCTGCTCCAGTTGCTTCGAGGTCGGCATACAGCGCGGCGGCATCCAGCGCATCGAGCGAGCCGGCGAGATCCTCCTGTCCGGCTTTGCGCAGGACCGCCGCGTTGCGCCCGAGGAACTCCCGCACAGCGTCGAGCGAGAACGGCGGCGCGACAGGTTTGCGCGGCCGCGGAGCATTCTCGGCCATCGCCTGCGCTTCCACGGCGACTGCCTGCGCGCAGAACGCGAGCGAGTTGATCATCTGCGTCCGGGCACGCGGCGGTTTCGCGCGCCATTTCTCGAAAGCCGCGTCGATGCCGCGCAATACTGCCTCGAGCGGAACGCCCGAGTTCTTCCAGGTCTCGATCAGCGCCCAGTCGAGCGGCGATACCAGAAAGAGCCCGGTGCCGCGCGCGATCCGGAAATGCTCCTCGATCTCGGTGAAATAGTTGAAGTAATTATCGGGCCCCGGGGCTTCCATCACTGGTCCGGCATCACTGCGCGCAGTTTCTTTCCCAGATGAAGCGCAGGCCCTCCAGCGTCAGGTCTTCGTCGTAGATCTTCACCCAGCGCGAGGAGCGCGCGATCATGTGTCCCTGTCCTCCGGTGGCCACCGTTTTCATGGACGGGCCCAGCTCCACGGCGAGGCGCTCCAGGATGCCGTCGATCATGCCCACAAACCCGTAGTACAAACCCGAGGTGATGCTGCCGACGGTGTTCGAGCCGATCAACTTTTCGGGCTCGCGAAAATCCACCATGGGCAGCCGCGCGGTGCGCGCGAACAATCCCGAGATGGACATGCCGATGCCGGGACAGATGACGCCGCCCAAATACTCGCCCCCGGCCGAGACGACATCGAAATTGATGGTGGTGCCCAGGTCCACCACCACCACGGGTCCGCCATATTTGCGATACCCCGCGACGCCGTTCACCAGACGGTCCGCGCCCACTTCCCGGGGATTGTCATAGCGCACGGAGATGCCGAGATCCGTCAGGTAGCTCACAAAGATGGGTTTGCGTCCGAAGTAGCGCTCCGCCATGGCTTCGAGCGGCTGATCGACGGCTGGGACAACGCTCGAAATAATCACGGCGTCCACCGCGGCCAGACTGAGCGAGGACAGCGAAAAGAGATTGCGGATGAGGATGCCCCATTCGTCCGCGGTCTGTTCGCGAATGGTGCGCAGGCGCCAGCGGCCGGCGATCTCCTTGCCATTGGGCCCTTTATCAATAAAAGCCCCGATGGTCACGTTGGTGTTGCCGACGTCGAGAGCTAAGAGCATGGCCGGACTCCTCCCGCGAGAATGGTCGCGTCCTCGCCGTTGTCTTGGCGGACGATCAGGAAACCGGACTTGTCCAGGCCCTGCGTGACGCCTTCGATGCCGCCTTGCTCCACGCGGACGCGCAGGCCGCGAGCGTAACTGGATGCCGCTTCAAAGCCGCTCAAGATCGCCGTCGCGTCCGCGCTACTCCAGCGATCGACCGCCTGTACGAGGCTCACTAGAACATCTTCGCGCTTCGGCGTTGCGCCCGCCAGCAAGAGCGACGTCGCGTCGATCCCTTCGGGGAACGCCGTCTGGGTGAGGTTGATTCCGATCCCGGCAATCACCGCAGCGCCTTCGAGCTGCGAGATTACGCCCGCACATTTACGCCCACGGAGGAGAACGTCGTTGGGCCAGCGAAGATCGGGTTGAAGACCCGTTGTGACAACGATGGCTTCCCGCGTGGCGAGGCCCAGGGCCAGCATCACCACCGGAGCCGCCTTCGGCAACCTGAGGACGATGGACACGTACAAACCGGCGCTGCGTGGGGAGTGCCAGGAGTGTCCGTGCCGGCCGATGCCGGCGGTCTGTTCGTCGGCGACAACCACGGTTCCATGCGGAGCACCTTCACGCGCGAGTTCCGCCGCGGCGGTCATAGTGGAGCCGATGCTCTCGAACCAATGGATGGTCCGGCCGGGGATCTCAAAGCGCTGCGCGGTTTTTGGCAAGCTGGGCCTCGTACGCTGCTTTCTTTTCTCGCATGCCGGCGACGATCTTTTCGGGGGCCTTGGCCAGGAAGTTATCGTCTGTGAGCTGGCGGTGCAGATTGGCGATCTGTTTTTCGAGTTGCTCGTTTTCCTTTTCGAGGCGCGCGCGGTCCACGGGGATGTTGAGCTTCACCGCGAAGGGGCCTCGCGCAAGAGTGAGCGTCGCGTTGCCGAATTTCGCGAGCGCGTCTTGGTGGGTCGCAATGAAGTCGTATTCGTCGCCGTCAGCGGAAAGCTCGGCGTTCAAAACCTGGCTGCGGTCGATCTTGTTGGCGGTGCGGTTTTGACGAATCTCGGTAATGACGCGCTGGAAGACGGACATTTCGATCTCAGCGGCGTCCCGCGGTTCCGCCACTGGATACGGGGCCAAAGCGATCGATTTCCCGCCGGTCTCCAACCTCTGCCAAAGCTCCTCGGTAATGAACGGCATCAAGGGATGCAGCAGGCGCAAAGCTTTCTCATACACTAGGTACGCGTAGCTCCAGTCCGATTCCAGTTTCTTCAACTCCAGGTACCAGTCGCAAAGCTCGTCCCACCAGAAGTAATACAGCCTCTCCGCGGCTTCGTGATAACGGTGATGCTCGAACGCCTTGTTCACGGTCCCGGCCGCAGCGTTCAGGCGGCTCGCGATCCACCGGTCGGCGAGCGAGACAGGCGTGCCCGGCCCTTCCTTCGACTTGCTAAATAGCAATCGCGAGGCATTCCAGATCTTATTGGCGAAGGCGCGTTCGGCGTCTAGACGCTCCTCGCTCAGGGCGATGTCCCCGCCCGGAGCCGCGCTCACCAGCAATCCGAAGCGCACCGCATCGGTGCCGAACTTATCGTTGATGATCAGCGGATCGACCACGTTGCCCTTGGTCTTGGACATCTTCTGCTTCTCGGCGTCGCGCACCAGGCCGTGGATGTGGATCTGGCGGAACGGGACCATTTCCATATTCCGGCCCCCGTCCCCCATCAGCTCCAGGCCGAACATGATCATGCGCGCGGCCCAGAAGAAGATGATGTCGAAGCCGGTCACCAGTAGCGACGTCGGATAGAACGCGCGCAAGTCCGGAGTGTCGTCGGGCCAGCCTAGTGTCGAAAACGGCCACAGGCCGCTCGAAAACCAGGTGTCCAGCACATCGGTCTCCTGCACAAGGCTCTCCGAGCCACATTTCGTGCATAGCCGCGGTGTCTCTCTCGCCACCGTGATTCCCTTGCAATCGCCGCAATGCCAGGCCGGGATGCGATGGCCCCACCAGAGCTGCCGCGAGATGCACCAATCGCGGATGTTGTACATCCACTCGAAGTAGGTTTTGGACCAATTCGCCGGCACAAACGTGATGCGGCCGTCTTCGACCGCCTTAATCGCCGGCTCGGCGAGCGGCTTCATGCTCATCCACCATTGCTTGGAGACCAGCGGCTCCACGATGGTTTTGCAGCGGTGGCATTTGCCGACGCTGAGCTTGTAGGGCTCGATTTTCTCCATCAGCCCGAGCGCTTCCAGCTCCGCCACCACTTGCTTGCGCGCCTCGAAGCGGTCGAGACCGGCGAACTTGCCCGCCGCCGCGGTCATGCGCGCGTTTTCGTCGATCACTTTGATGCTGGGGAGGTTGTGGCGCTTGCCGGCCTCGAAATCGTTGGGATCGTGCGCGGGCGTGATCTTGACCGCTCCGGAGCCGAATCCCAGCTCGGCCATCTCATCCAGCACGATGGGAATGTCGCGATCGGTGAGCGGCAGCCGCACCGACTTCAGATGCAGGCTCGCCGCGCGCGGGTCCTTGGGATTGATGGCCACGGCGGTGTCGCCCAGCATTGTCTCCGGCCGCGTGGTCGCGACCACCAGCCTCAAGTCGCTGCCATTCACCGGATAGACGATGTGCCAGAGATGGCCTTCCGTCTCCACATGTTCGACCTCCAGGTCGCTGAGCGCGGTCTGGCAGCGCGGGCACCAGTTGACGATGTAGTTGGCCTGATAAATCAGCCCCTTCTCATAGAGCCGGACAAAAGCCTCGCGGACGGCGCGGGAAAGGCCGGGATCGAGGGTGAAGCGCGCCCGCGACCAGTCGCAGCTCACGCCGGCGCGCTGCATCTGTTCCAGGATGCGCCCTCCGTTTTCCTCTTTCCACTTCCAAACGCGAGCTTCGAAAGCTTCGCGCCCGAGGTCGTGCTTGGTCAGGCCTTCTTCGGCGAGCTTCCGCTCCACCATGATCTGCGTGGCGATGCCCGCGTGATCGGTGCCGGGGAGCCACAGCGTCTTCACGCCGGTCATGCGCCGCCAGCGGATCTGGGCGTCGATGATGGAGTGCTCGAACATGTGCCCCATGTGCAGCGAGCCGGTGACGTTGGGCGGCGGAATCGCCAGCGAGAAGTACTGGTGCCCGGGCTCTACGTCCTTGGGTTCGACCTCGACGTGGAAGATTTGCTGGTCGACCCACCACTTGGCCCAGTGCGGCTCGAACCGCTGCGGTTCATAGACCTTCTCGATTTCCATGGGGAACTACGATTTTAGCAACTGCGGGGAAGAGGGGTTTGGAAAGGGGACGGGAGTGGGCCGGGGTCGCATCAAGTACGTGCCCGACCCACTCCCGATAGTGCTTGTTCAGTTGGCCGGACCGCGACCGGCCGCAGGGGCCGCTCCACCGCCAGCTCCACCGCCACCACCTCCGCCCCCGCGTCCACCGCCTCCGCCCTGCGGGCCTCCGGCAATGGCGACGTACTGCTTGCCATCGAGCATAAAGGTCATGGGCGGACCCACCTGGTTGAGGTGGGTGTCCACGTCCAGAAGCTTCTGGCCGGTATCGGCGCGATAGACCCGAAGGTTGCTTCTGACGCCGGCGAATACGAGGTTGCCGGCCGTTGACAGCGTGCCGCCCTGGTTAAAGCCCGCGGAGCCGTCATCGGCGTGCCAGCGTTCCCTTTCGGCCACGGGGTCCCATGCGACCAAGGGCGTTCCGGTGAGTGCCGGACCAATTCTTGGAATCGGCACCGGAGGCGTCGCAGGACCGCGCCCGCCGCCCGCTGCTCCGCGACCGCCGCCGCGACCGCCGCCGGCCGCGCCAGGTGCGCCGCCCGCCGCTGTGGCTGGCGGAGGAGGCGGCGGAGGCAAGGTCGCCGTTCCGTCAAGAGCATAGACCAGGAGCCGCGAGGGAACCCGCGCCGCTGCGGGGGCTGCTCCAGCGCCACGTCCGCCCCCTGCACCCCGGCCCGCCGCACCCGGATCGAGGCCGGGCGCTGCAGGTGCGGCAGCACCACCGCCCGCGCCACGTCCGCCAGCGGCAGCACCGCCGGCTGCGCCACGCCCTGCTCCGCCACCACCCCCGCGGCCCGTTCCCATGTTCATGGCCCCGCGTCCGGTGGGACCGACATCAGTAGGTGCCGGAACATAATCCGGGTTGGCTTGGTATCCATAACCTGAGCCGGCCGTACTGGGGATGTAAACCAAACCCGTGGCCGGGTTGAAGGACCAGGGCGGCCACACGTGACCGCCGCCCGGACCAGGCATCACCGTTACGCTACCCTCGGTTCCATAGCGCGCTTCCGGATTTACCGTCGGACGGCCGGTCTTGAGGTTGACACCCGAAGCCCAGGTCACGGGCACCCACGGATCGGCCGAGAGCAGCTCGCCGGTGCCGCGGTCGAGCACGTAGAAGAATCCGTTCTTGGGCGCGTGCATCAGCACGTGACGCAGCTTGCCGTTGATGGTCAGATCGGCCAGCATGATATCCGCGATGGAGTCGTAATCCCAATCGTCGCCGGGCGTGGTCTGGTAATGCCAAACCAGCTTGCCGGTCGCGCCGCGAACCGCGATGATGCAATCCGTGCAGAGGTCGTCGCCCTTGCCGCGGTGGACTGAGGTCCAGGGGCCGGGCTGCCCGGTGCCGACATAGACGATGTCGGCGTCGGGATCGTACGCTACGCCGCCCCACACCGGTCCACCGCCGCCGAGCTTCCACCATTCACTTTTAGCGTCCCAGGTCTTGGCCCAGTCGGCGAACTCCGGCTGCTCAAAAGGCTTGGAGGGATCGCCGGGAACTGTGTAAAAGCGCCACGCCAGCTTGCCGGTTTCGGCATCGTAGGCGTCGAAAAAGCCGCGCACGCCATACTCGCCGCCGCTGGCTCCGACAATCACCTTGCCGCCCTTGATCACGCGCGGCGCCATGGTGATGCTGTAGGGCATGTTGATCGGCGTGACCCGCGTCTCCCAGGCGATCTTTCCGGTGGTCATATCCAGGGCCCTTAAGCGTCCGTCCACCACCGGGGCGATGATCTTGTCCCCGTACATGGCGATGCCGCGATTCACCACGCCGCAGCAAATTCGGCTCTGGGTGACTTGGCGGTTGACCTCGGGATCCGAGTGCCACATCTCCTTGCCCGTGTGGGCGTCCACCGCGTACACGATGCTCCAGGGCGTGATGCTGTACATGACGCCGTTGTAGATCAGGGGTGTTCCCTCCTGCCGGCCCCCATCATTGCCGCCCGGAATCGAAGGAATGTCGTAATACCAAGCCAATCCCAGCCGGCTTACATTGGAGTCGTTGATCTGAGCGAGCGTGCTATAGCGCTGCTCCGACCAACCGAGGTTGTAAGTGATCCACTCTCCCGGGTTCCTGGCGGTGTCCTTCAACGCCGCGTCGTCCACCTTTTTGGGCTGTTGACCAGTTAGCGTCAAAGCCGTGAGGATCACGGCGCCAAGACCGGTCGTCAACCATGCCAACTTTCGTGCGCGCATCTTTTTTTTGAGCACCTCTCGAAGCGAAGATTACCTGAAGATTCAAAACTCGCCGGAACCAATTACGCTATCACGCTGGAACGCGGTGGGCAAGGGCGGCGCCGAGCGCCGGAGCGCCGAAGTATCGGTATCGGCATCCGGCAGAGGAACATAAGGAGAAATTCGTGCGATACAAACCTTTTTTGTAAACCTTTTTGAGTTTCGGAGCGCCTCTAATGGGAAGATAGAGTGTTAGGAGTTGTAGTATTTCAATATTGCCGAGGATGGGACGGACAAGCCACACATGAGGATTTGTGTTTTAGGAGGGGATGGCTACTGCGGTTGGGCCACGGCGTTGTATTTGTCGAGAAAGGGACACGAGGTCGCGATTGTCGACAATTTCCTGCGACGTCAGTGGGATCACGAGCTGGGGGTGCAGACCCTCACGCCCATCCAACCCTTGGCGCAGCGCCTGGCTGCGTGGCAGGAGCTATCCGGGCACGCCATCGAGCTGTTCGTCGGCGACGTCACCGACTACGAGTTTCTGGCTTCGGCGATAGAGGCCTTCCAACCCGACGCCGTGGTTCATTTCGCGGAGCAGCGGGCCGCCCCCTACTCGATGATCGACCGCAAGCACGCGGTGTTCACGCAAGTGAATAATGTTGTCGGCACCCTGAACCTTCTATTTGCCATTCGTGAGATCGCGCCCGACTGCCATTTAGTCAAGCTCGGCACGATGGGCGAATATGGAACTCCGAACATCGACATCGAAGAGGGCTACATCAAGATCGAGCACAACGGGCGGTCCGATGTGCTGCCTTTCCCGAAGCAGCCCGGCTCCTTCTATCATCTCTCCAAGGTTCACGACAGCCACAACATCGCGTTCACGTGCAAGATCTGGGGTCTGCGCGCGACGGACTTGAACCAGGGCGTGGTGTACGGAACGGTGACCGATGAGTGCGATCGGGACGAGGCGCTGATTAACCGCTTCGATTACGACGACGTTTTCGGCACGGTCCTGAACCGCTTTTGCGCGCAGGCCGCGGTGGGACATCCTTTGACGGTGTACGGAAAGGGCGGGCAAACGCGCGGTTTCCTGGACATTCGCGACACGGTGCGCTGTATCGAAATCGCGTGTCTCAATCCGGCCAGTCCCGGAGAGTTCCGCGTGTTCAATCAGTTTACCGAACAATTCTCGGTGCTGGAGCTGGCGCACATGGTGCAGGCGGCGGCGCGGGAGTTGGGGCTCCGCGTGGAGATCGATCATCTGGATTCGCCGCGCGTCGAAGCGCAGGAACATTACTACAACGCCAAGCATTCCAAGCTGATCGACTTGGGGCTGCAACCGCATTATCTGTCGGAAGCCTTGCTCGATTCGCTGATGAATATCGCCATCCGGTATCAGGATCGGGTCGACGCTTCGCAATTCCTGCCGCAGGTGAAATGGCGGGAGGCGCGAAATCGGCGTTCGCGGCGGAACGCCTCCGCGGCCGTGGCGCTGTCGGAGCCCCGGTGACGGGTGCGTCGTTTAGAACCGGGGGACGCTGAGTTTGTGCGGTATTGCCGGCTTCACCCATAGGAAGCGCCCTGCTCCGGCCGGCCTCATTCAAGACGTCATCGCGACGCTGGCGCACCGGGGCCCGGACCATCAAGGCGTATTCGAGTCGAAGACCGCGTCGCTGGGCGCCGCGCGTCTGAAGATCATCGACCTGGCCTCCGGCGACCAACCCATGACGTCGGGCGGCGGCGGCGCGGTGATCGCGTTCAACGGCGAGATCTACAATCATCTGGAGTTGCGGCGGGAGCTCGAAGCGCTGGGCCATCGCTTCCGGTCGCGCACCGACACGGAAACCGTTCTCGAGGCGTTCCTCGAATGGGACACCGGCTGCTTCGCCCGCCTGCGCGGAATGTTCGCGGCGGCGCTGTGGACCGAATCGAGCAGGCGGTTGGTGCTGGCGCGGGACCGCCTGGGAATCAAGCCGCTGTATATCGTCTACAGCGGAGACGATGTGCTCTTCGGCTCCGAGCTCAAAGCGCTTTTTGCGCATCGCGAGGTTGAGCGCAGGCTGAGCCTGGCCGGCCTCGATTCCTATCTCTCGCTGAACTATTGCGCCGGCGCGGCGACTTTGGTGGAGGGTATCGAAAAACTTCCGCCTGGGCACTGGCTGGAGTGGCGCGACGGCAAGACTCGCGAGGAATCGTATTGGCGATTGCCCGTCGGCCTGGCGGCTTCGCAGCCGCACTGGACCTCACCGGCGGCCCAAGAGGAACTCGACCGTCTTCTGAAGTTGTCGGTGAAGGAGCATCTCGCCTCCGATGTGCCGGTCGGCGTCTGGCTCAGCGGCGGCGTCGATTCCTCGACGCTTCTGCATTATGCCGCGGAGGCGTCGAGCGCCCGCCTCAAGACGTTTTCGATTTCTTTTCGCGGACACAGCTTTGACGAAACGGATTACATTCGCCAGGTGGCTGCCCAATACGGCACCGAGCACGAACAGCTCGATTTGAATCCGGATCAGGATCTGGCGGGCGCCATCGAAAAGTTTGCGTATTATTCAGATGAGCCGAACGCGGACGCCGGCGCGCTCCCGGTTTGGTTCCTCTCCCGCCTGACCAAATCGAGCGCCACGGTGGCCCTGAGCGGGGAAGGTGCGGACGAATTGTTCGGAGGCTACCTGATGCAACGCGCGAGCTTGCTGGCGGGCCGCTTCCGGCGGCTGCCGCACGCAGTGCTCCGCATCGCGTCCCGCTTAGTGAGGAGTTGGCCGGTGTCGGATGAAAAGATCGGCTTCGAGTACAAACTGAAGCGATTCCTGGAAGGCTGCCAAATGCCCGCGCTGCGCGCCCACGCTTTTTGGGGAGGCACGTTCAGCGACAGCGAGAAGCAGCGTCTGGTGAAACCGGCGTTGCCGGACGCGTTCGCGTCCCTCCTGGCTCAACTGCCCGCCCGCGAAGACCTGTCTACGTATTTGTCGTTCGACCAAAAGTATTATCTTCCCGACGATATTCTCACCAAGGTCGACCGGATGAGCATGGCTCACGCGCTGGAAGTACGGCCGCCATTCCTCGATCACCGCATCGTGGAATTCGCCAATTCGCTCCCCGGCCATTTGAAGATCGACGGATACAGACAAAAGGTTCTTTTGAAGACGCTGATGCGCGGCAAGCTGCCGCCGCGAATTCTAACGCGAAAAAAGATCGGGTTCGATATCCCCGCGCACGAATGGTTCCGGGGGCCCTTGCGGCCCTTACTGCGCGAAGCCATGGACTACGCCCGCGCCGAACACAACGGCTTCTTCCGCATGGTGGAGATCGAGGCGCTGGTCCGGGCCCATTTGGAGCGGCGGGCAAACCTCGGGTATCATCTTTGGGGTTTGATGATTCTGTTCTTCTGGATGAAAAAATGGGGAATTCAAACGGGCGCGCTGGCCGAGCCGGCGTCCCGGAAGATGGAAGACGCGTTCCATTCCATCTGATCGTGATCCTCTTCGCGGCGGCGGTTTACGCCGGCTGCATGGTTTCGCCCCCTTCGCTGATGGATGATGTGGATGCGGTGCAGGCGCAGATCGCGCGCAACATGCTCACCTCCGGCGATTGGGTGACCGCGCGTCTCGATGGCATTCCGTATCTGGAAAAGGCGCCGCTGATTTACTGGCTGATCGCGATCTGCTTCAAGGTTTTTGGCGCCTACGATTGGGCGGCGCGCATCCCCGTGGTCCTGGCGGCCCTCGCGCTGGCTTGGGTGACAGCCGCCTTCGGAGCCTGGGCCTTCGGCAAGAGAGCCGGTTTCTACGCGGGCCTGTCGATCTCCACCTGCATCGGCCTGTTTCTCTTCACGCGAATTCTGATTCCCGACGTGATGCTGACCGCGAGCATCGCCCTTTCCCTGTGGGCTTTCCTCCGCGCCATCGAAATCGATGATGACCAGGAAGAACCGCGCAGCAGGATGTGGGCGCTGGTGCTGGCCGCGAGCCTCGGCGTCAGCCTGTTGCTGAAGAGCCTGATCGGCGTAGTGTTTCCCGTGGGCACTGCGATTGTGTACCTCGGCGTCACGCGGCGGCTCTTTGATCCAAAAACGTGGAAGAGGCTCCATCCGTTCAGCGGCCTTGCAATCGTGCTGCTGATCGCCGCTCCCTGGCACATTCTTGCGACGCTGCGGAACCCTCCTTATTTCGACTTCACGATGCACAGCGCTCCGGGCGAATATCACGGCTTCCTTTGGTTCTACTTCATCAACGAGCAGCTTCTGCGGTTCCTGAACCTTCGCTATCCGCGCGATTACAACACCGTCCCGCGAATTTACTTCTGGCTGCTGCACTTTGCGTGGCTGTTTCCGTGGAGTGTATACCTCCCAGCCGCGTTCAAGCTGAGCTTCGTCAAACCAAACCTGCGTCCGATTGGCCGCGCCGGCAAGACCCGCCTTCTTGCCCTGTGCTGGACCGGTTTCGTGCTGGTGTTTTTCACATTTTCGACCACGCAGGAGTATTACTCCATGCCGTGCTATCCGGCCCTGGCTCTGTTGATTGGCTCGGCGATGGCAGCGGGCGGCGACTGGGTTCGCAGAGGCACGCGAGTGCTGTGCGCGATCCTCGCGGTCTCGGGCGTTGCGGCCCTGGGTTTGTATTTCGCAGTGAAGGACTATCCCACTCCCGGCGACATTTCGTCGGCATTAAGCCAGCATCCCGGCGCGTACACGCTGTCTCTCGGACACATGGGGGACCTCACGATACCGTCGTTCGCCTATCTGCGCGCGCCCCTTTTGCTCGCGGGGATCGCCTTCCTGCTGGGAGCCTTCGGGACGCTGCGGGCCACTGGGCAGCGGGCCTTCTTAGCCGCGGCCGTGATGGCGGTGCTGTTTTTCCAAGCCGCTCGAATGGCTCTGGTGGTGTTCGACCCGTTCCTTTCCTCGCGGCCTCTGGCCGAAGCGCTGCTCCACTCGCCGCCGGGAAGACTGATGGTAGACCATCACTACTACACGTTCTCGTCGATCTTCTTCTATACCAACCGCGAAGCCTTGCTGGTGAACGGCCGCTTCAACAACCTGGTGTATGGCTCTTACGCGCCCAGCGCACCCGACGTCTTCATCGACGACCGACAATGGAAGACGATGTGGCTGGAACCGCGGCGCTGTTACCTTGTGGTGAAAGCGTCGGAGACGCCCCGCCTGGAGAAGCTGGTCGGGCATGAGCGGCTGGAGATCGTCGCGGCGAGCGGCGGCAAATTGCTGCTGACCAATCGCGGGGTAGAATAGCCAGAGTATATGCCGGGCGGACAGTTGCTCCTGGGGATCGCGGCCATCCCTTTTATCTACTACCTCCTGGTGCTGTTTAGCGCCTGGAGGTATTTCCGCAGGCCGCTTCTCCCGCCCGCCCCGGATTTTAACCCGCCCGTGAGTATTCTCAAGCCCATCCGCGGGCTCGATCCGGACGCTCAGAAGAATCTCGTAAGTTTTTGCCGGTTGGACTACCCCGAATATGAAATCGTCTTCTGCATCGACGGCGAAGACGAAGCCGTAGTCTCCGCCATCGAGGCGCTGCGGTGCGCTTTCCCACAGCGCCGCATTCGCGTGCTGCACGGGTCCGGGCGAATCGCCACCAACGATAAGGTGGCCAAGCTGGTGCGGCTGGTGAAGGAAGCCGGGCACGAAACGATCGTCATCAGCGATAGCGACGTGCGCGTGCGCCCGGACTATCTCCGGCAAGTCACTGCGCCGTTGCGCGATCCCAAAGTCGGGGCGGTGACGTGCTTCTACATCCCTGCGGAAGTGGCTACCTTCACGGACCATCTTCAGACCGTGGGCATGATGTCCGATTTCTATGCGGGGATTCTGGTGGCCTGGCAGTTGGACGGAGTCAAATTCGCCCTGGGCCCGACCATCGCCACCACCCGCGCGCGCCTGGACGGCTTCGGCGGCTACGCCCTGCTGGAGAATCGTCCCGCCGACGACCTGCTGGTGGGCCGGCTGATCGCGGAACAGGGCTACGAGGTGGTGCTGCTGCGCTACCCGGTGGAGACCGTTTCCGATTATCAATCCATGCGGGAGTTGCTGCACAAGCGCCTGCGGTGGGTGGTGGTCATGCGCCATATGCGGCCGCGGGGACACCTGGGCTTGCTGCTCACGCAAGGTCTGCCCTGGTCGCTGGCCGCGGTGGCCGTGTCTCCCACGGCTACGACGGCGGCCGTGTACCTCGGCGGCTATTTCGTGCTACGCGCGGCGATGACCTGGATGATCGGGATCCACGGCCTGAAGCAACGGTACCTATGGAAAGAGATGCCCCTGATCCCGCTGTGGGACGCGGTCGCCTTCTCCATCTGGCTGGCCAGCTTCCTGCGCAGCAGCATCCGCTGGCGCGGCGCCGATTACTACATTCAGGACGGGAAACTGGTGCCCGTGGCGCCGAATCCAAGCTCGAAGTAATTTACCCACCTACCAGAACCACGCCGGCCAGCACGATCAGCGCCCCGGCAGCTCTGCGAATGCCAATGCGCTCCCGCAGCACCAGCTTGGCCAGCAGCGTTTCCAGCACGAAGCTGGCGGCGGAGGCCGGAACCGCGAAGCTCAGAGGCTCGATGCGGACCAAAGCCATGAAGGAGAAGAAGGACACCGCCATGCAACCGATGGCCATCATCAGAAAACGCCGCTCGACGATGGCCCGCAGCAATCGCGCCAAACCGCGAGCGCCCACCGACTGCTCACCCGCACGCTTCATTTCATGGCTCTGAAGCAAGTCGCTGAGCACGGTCGCGGCCACCATGATCGTAACCAGAATCCACTTCATTGGGATTTATCTCCCACGGCTGTGGTCGTGCGCGACGTTGATCCCACCAAAGCCGCGCCGATACATATCAGGAATGTTCCGCTCCAGCGGCGGCCCGTTACCGTCTCATGCAACACCGTTTTGCCGAGGAACGCCGCGACCGCGTAGCCGACCGCCGTCACCGGCAGAACAAAGCTCAAGTCCGCCAGGCTCAACAGAACCATGCGCGTCAGCAGCGCCAGAATCAGCGCGGCGATTCCCGCGGCGACAAACGGATCGAACATCGCGCGCACATACAGCAACGGGTTCGCGCCCGGATTCGAGGGCAGCCGCTTCATGCCCCAGGCCAGGGACAGGTTGCCCGCCGCTTTCTGGGCGATGAACAGCAGCAGAATCGCGTAGGTTTTCAGCAACCCGCTGCGGTTCGGTGTCGAAGCACTCATCCGAGAGGCGAGGCCTGCTTGGCGGCCGCGGTCTTCTGTTCGAAAAACTCCTCGGCGGCGACTCGGCCGTACCGGAGCGCAATGGCGATGCCTTGCGCGACGAACTCGGTGGCGCGTTCCTCTCCAGCCTTTTGAAACAGGACCGGCAACTGTTTGGTTCCGTATCCAAGCAGCGAAGTCCCGGTCTCTTCAACCATCCCCTGAAACGATTTCAAGTACGCAAGCTGCGTCTCGGGCGTGAGCGAAGCCAGCGAGCCTTCGAGATGCCGGGCCAAATGCAGCGCGCTCGAATGATTGTTTCCTGCCACCGCGACACATACGCCGATGGCCGCGGCCGTCTTGAGCTTGGCCGCCACCTTGGCAACGGCCGGCAGCAACTCCCGAGCGGGCTTGGAATCGACCATTACTTCGGGCGAAACCGCAGCCATCAATTTTTCAACCAGCCGCCGCGAATCGGCGTGGATGGCAATGCCCGCAATCTCCGCCGCCGCGATAAGAATGCTCCCCGAGGTTTCCCGATACCGGTTCACGCATCCGGAAACAATCTCGCAGTCTTCCGTTGTAGCGCAGGTGTTCAGGCACGCGATTAGCGCATCGACGCCGCTCCCTTCCATCTCTTTCAGAAGCGCGGCGATATTCGGCAGAATCCCCAGGAAGTGGGGACGCGCGGCGCCGGATAGCGCTCGAAGCCACTTCGGGTAGCCCGCCAGCAGCACGTGCATGTTTCCGCGTTCGGGCTCGGCTTCCGAAAGAGCCAGCGACAGAACCGCCAGGTTCGATCCAACCTCTGTTGTCCCGGCCTTCACAAGCCCGCGGAGATCCTCCAGCGCGCCGCCGTCGAGCGCAATCTCGTGGAACACGATCCGGTCCACAATCTGCGCCAGGCTCTGGAAGCAGGACTCGTCCGCTTGCGGATTCTCCTCCAGGGCGAGCAGCAGCTCGTACGCCTTGGATCTTCGCGCGGCAAGCTCCCGTACATGCTCCGTGGCGATCGAGGTCATTCTTGGCGATCGCGTCTCATTTTTTCTTCGACGTGAAGATGGAGAGATCGACGGCATCGGCCATGGCCTTGTAGCCGGCGTCGTTGGGATGCAGGTGGTCCATGATGTTGTAGTCCGGCCGAATCTGTTTGGGATTGGCCGGGTCCCGCGTGGCTTTATCGAAATCGGCCACGGCGTCGAAGGCGCCCCCGGTGCGAATCCATTGGTTATACGCGGCGCGGATTTCCTCGCCCTTGTCGCTGTAATACCTGGCTCCGGCGTAGGGTGTCAGCGTGCAACCCACGGCCTTGATCCCGCGCATGTGCGCGCGGTCGACCAGTTGCTTCATGCCCTGGATCAGATCGTTCGCGGTGACGGCGTTTTCCGGAGCGGAGCCGGGCCCGGTGCCCTGGCCGATATCGTTGATGCCTTCCAGCAGCATCACCCACTTCACGCCCGGCTGGCTGAGGACATCGCGATCGAAACGCGCCAGCGCATTGGTTGCGGTGCCCTCGCGCAGCACGCGGTTGCCGGAGATACCCTGATTCACGATGGCCAGGTTGGCCGTCGGCGGACTCGCGAGCAAGCGCTGAGCCAGGATGCTGGGCCAGCTACGATCGGCGTCCACCGTGGAAGTCGCGCCATCCGTGATTGAATCGCCGAAGGCCACGATCAATCCCGTGTCGGCGGGCGCGGTGACATCGACGCTCGATAGAAAATACCAGGAGCGTGTGGTTGGCACATCGGCGAAAGCCGCTACGCCGGTGACATCGCCGGCCAGGACGTAAGTGGTGTGCAGGCCGGTGGAGTGCATCGTGTACGGGCCGGTATCCGCCGGGAAGAAGACGCTGATGGCGAGATCGCCCAGCTTGGGAACTGCCAGATTGACGGGATCGCTGACGGCCAGAGCTCCGGGCGGAATCGAAAACGACGGCTTGCCTCCGAACGCCAGCGCCCGGTCGGAGGAAGGCATGATCGCGCCCCCGCTGGCGCGCAGCGCGACGTGGGCCGCGCCGATCGTGAGAGGAGCGGTTCCATAGGCGTTCGAAAGTTCCACGCGCACTCGGGAGCCGCCGATGCTGGTGTGCACGATCATGCGCACGGTCTGATCCTTGAAGCTCGTGCTGTTGAAGTTAGAAGCCTGTGCTGGATTGCCGGGCGGGGCCGGAGCCGGCGTTGCCTGGGGCGCTCGAGGTGGCCCTCCCGCCCGAGCCTGCGGGGAGGCGGCCCAGGTCGCCACCCAGTGCTCTTGAGCGAAAGCGTTTTGCGCCGTGAGGACGTGCCAGAACAGCAGGCACGCCAGAACTGATGCCGGCGTTGAGAACCGGTTTATCTTCATACTCCTACCCCCTCTGTTGAGGATCGAAAACCCGTCGTCGGATATGTTAACATGCGGGTGCCAAGTGCCGATACGTAGAGATAGGCATATGTATGAAACTCAGCCGGACAGCGATGCGGTTTTAGCGCAATTTAACCGCCTGATTGTGGAACTGCTTCGCGGAAACATGCGTCGTAACACCTTCCGGCCGTGGGAGGTCGAGCTGCTCCTGGATATCGAAGCTTGCAGTTTGCGCGAATCCGCCAAGCGGGAGACGCTCAAGCGCTATCAGAAGGCAGTCCAAAGACACATGGAGAAGGGCGCGCCCTTGCCGCTCAAACTCTCCGAATACCTGGAAAACGTAAAAGCCAAGAAGGCGGCACAAACCGAAGCTCATGCGGCTTCGCCGTTGCGCCAAACCCGTTAGCTCGCCGACTCCAGTATCCTTAGAACATGGGTTGCGGAAGCGGTATACCGGGTCCTCGGACCGAGGAAGTCAACAAGAGCGGACGCCAGGTGTTCTGTGTCAAGTTCCAGCGCGAAATGCCGGGCTTGGACGAACCACCTTTCGATAATCACCCCCTGGGCCAGCGCATCTACGAAAACGTCTCCAAAGAGGCGTGGAAGATGTGGCTGGAGCAGATGAAGATGCTCATGAACGAGTACCGCCTCAACCTGGGCACCCAGGAAGCGCAGGAGTTCCTGCTCAAGCAGATGGAAGATTATTTCTTCGGCGAAGGCTCCGCCCTGCCCGCCGGCTACGTTCCGCCGCGATCGAAGAACTAAAGGCGGGCGGGTCCCCGCGCACGGTGTTGATTCTCGGTTGGGTCACACCTCTGCAGTCTGATCACGTCGCTAAGTGAAATGAATTCCGCCGCAGCCAGGACCGAGCCGAGGCGCTTGCTGCAGGGGGCCGAACATCTCTTCGGCTAAGCTTTCCAGCAAAAACTGACGTATATTGAGGGAGAGAGGCGTGCGCGAAGGAAGAAAAGGCGAAGGGTCATTTGGTTCGATCCTCCGCCGATGAGTCGGATTCCTTCTGCTATACTCGGCCAGACTGATGCTCAAGGAAATTATCGAAGCCGCGCGACTCAGCCCTGAGTTTTGCGCGGGCCTTGTGCGTGTCCCCATTGAACAGTTTCGTGAATGGATGGACAGCAAGAAGCAGATCCCAGATTTTGCAATCCCTGAACTTTCCGCCGTGCTCGGAGTGAGCGAAAAAGATTTGCGCGCCCGGAAGCCTCCGAGACCGTCTGAGGGAAGTAACCTTGCTCCAGCGGTATGGTTCAAGCTCCGAGACAATCGGCTTGGCGATTCAGATCGAGAGTTTGTTGGGCTGGTACGGCGTCTCGGTTTCTTGATGACGCAACTCGACGAAATCCTGGACGCTAACAGTTCCTCGGTCTGGAGCGCACTCGCCCAAAGTGTCAGCAGCAAGATCGACCGCTCTGCGCCACCCGCACTGCAGGGGAGTGAAGCGGCTGCACGCTTCCGTTCCGTCGCCAACTTGGATAAGGGCCAGGTGGGAATCGGCGAACTCATTCGTCCACGACTTCGTCAACATGGGCTGGTTGTCATCGAGAGCCCGATCACACAATCGTCGCTTGAAGGTTGCTGTTTTGAGATCGGAGCTGAAGGCGACAAGAGGCCATGTGTGTTTGCCAACACCTTCAAGTCTACGTGGTTCAGGCGCAATGAGGTTCTACTCCACGAAGTGTGCCATGCCATCTTTGACCTTGCTAACGATCCTGTCTCATTGGATTTTGTCAACGAAAGCGAAAGTCCTACCGTTTCCGAAGAGCGCGCCCGCTCTTTCGCTCAGGAGTGCTTGGTGCCGCGATCGGTTCTCCTACACTACACGAATAAGCTGGGCATTAAGTGGAGCGAATTGACAGTGGAGCAACTAGCCGAGCTCGTTGCCCAGACCCACGTCGAGCAAAGGACGATCATCCACGCCGCCTATGGAAACGGTATGATCTCCGAGGATTTACGGGTGCGTTACTCTACCTATGAATGCTCTCCCGTGCTGCGTGGAATCAGCCCCCACACATTAACGGCTAGAGAGTACATGAAGACTCTAGCGGCAGATACGCCAAAGTGGATTGCCCGCAATCGCACTACGTCGCTTGGCACGCGTCGTTTGCGCCTCCCGGCAGGCTATGTTAAGCAGGTTATCGACGCGACCAACTCAGGCGAGATCAGCGTCGGCAAAGCCGCTGAGATGCTGATGATGGATCGCTACACCTTCGCGGAGAGATTCGGTGATTCCGTAAGGGAGCCTGCGTTGGTGTGATCCCGGGGAGGCCAGCGAACCCCGCTTTCATCGTCATCGACACTTCGGTCTTGTTGCAGATGATTGCGACATACCAACTCCCGCTTCTCCGCTGCATCCGGTTCGAGTATAAGGTGCAAGCCGCCATCGTCGGCGCAGTAGAGTCAGAAGCTCTCCAGATCCTCAGCAATAACAGAAAGTTCATGGGCCGGCAGGAACAGCTTAAGAAGGCTCTCTCAAACAACACGCTCAGCCTACTCGATCAGCGGATTATAGGCGAGACCTTTGGTGCCGGTGCGGATGCCCTGCTTAGGCAAATGGACACTGATGGTCAACGGCTTCACCTTCGAGTGGATCGCGGCGAGGCCTACACTCACGCCGCCGGAGGAGTGCTTGGCGTGCCGGTTGCCACAAATGATGTCAGTGCAGTAAACCGGCTTCTTCGCGACGACGAGAACCTTCCGCGCCCCATCCTCCGTTTTTGGGATTTCATTGTTTTTGGGCATCAGATAAAGCAATTGGATGACTCCCGCTGCGATAAGATTCGACAAACCTTGGTGAAACTTCAAGAGTCGATACCGCAAAGTTTCACCGGCCGAGCATTCAGCGCTGGGCTACCTTCGTTTTACGCTCGCCTCGTAGACGGGCTGCACCCGTTGGTTGGTGCATCAACTCCCGAAAGCGGCCTCGACGAACGGCTGACACTATTCCCGTGCTAGCCTAATGGTCAGCCGGAGTCTCTTCTCCGCTTTCACTTCCAGAATCCCTGTCTGCGGAGCGGGAATTTCGGCCTATTATCGGGCGAGAACCAGAACAGAGCGAGCCTTCTCGCGGCGGCACGCCTAGCTCCCCGCCGGCCGGTACGCCACGCAGTCGATCTCCACCAGCATTTCCGCATTGTGAAATTTGGCTTCCACAGTCGTGCGCGCGGGGCGGTCCTGCGGGAAAAACTCTGCGTAGACTTCGTTCATCTCTTTGAACTCGCCGGCGTCCTTCAGGAACACGGAGCACTTGACCACATCCGAGAGCTTGGCGCCGCAAGCTTCCAATATGACGCGGATGTTGGTGAGCGTGACCCAGGTCTGATGGCGGATGTCCCCCGGTGAGAGCTTGTCGGTCAGCGGATCCACCGGCCCCTGGCCGCTCACGAAAATGAAATCGCCCGCGCGCACCGCGGGGGAGTATGGCCCGCGGGGCGTGGGAGCGTGATGCGGAAAGATGCGCTCGACGGCCATTTTCCCTCCCTCCCCTGGGGTCTTACATCCCCTCGGGCTTCTTGCGGCGCGGTGGGCGGCGCGTTCCGCCTCCCCCTCCGCCCTGGGGCTTGGAGACGCGCTTGCGCGTGATCGTCTTCTTGTGCTTGGGAGGCGGCGGATTGGGCTCGAAGATGGTCGGCTGGCCCTCCACGTAAGGCTGCGGCTCGTATTCCTCTTCTTCTTCGACCTCGGGCGCGGGAGGCGCTTCCGGAGCCGGCGGCTCGGCCGGCGGATAGAACTCCGCCCCCAGCGACACGATCATCACGCCCTGCTCCTCGTGCGGCTCCATGCGCACCACGGTCTTGTCCTGAGCGTAATTCAGGAACTCGCTGAAAGCCTGAAATCCATAAGCGCTGACGTCGTAGTTGGGCTGCTCGGCTTTGAACCAGGCGGCCAGATCTTCCACCGGACAGCCATTCTCGATCTCCAGGCGATGGTTCTCCAGCACGTCGCGCAGCGGCGGCAGAAGATCCTCGGGCTTGAGCGCCGCATGCTCGGAGGTCATGGAGCCTTTGCGCTCGATGACGTAGCGCCCGCCGGTGCCGCTGACCTGCACCAGATCGGCGCGCTTGAGTTTCTCCACGAAGTCGGAAAAGCTGGAAGCTCCGTAGGCGCGTTCATTGAACGCCGAATCCAGTTGCAACATGGTCGATTTCAGCAAACCCAACTGCGGCTGCACCGCGCGCCGCTCCAGCACTTGCAGAGCGCGCTCCACCAGCGGCATGGCCAGCGCCAGATCCAGCGGAGCCGGACGTTGCCGCCGGTCTCCGCGATCCTGTCTCTCGGGACGATCGCCGGCGGGACGATCGCCGGCCGGACGGTCTCCGGCGGGACGGTCTCCACGATCTCCGCGGTCCCCAGCAGGACGGCCCCCATGCTGCCGCGGAGCCCGCACCTCGCCTGGCAGCGTCACCGGCGCCGGCGTGGAATCCGACAGCAGCGACTCGAAGCTGATGAACTCGTGGCAATTCTGTTGCAGGATGGTCGAGGTGAAGGCCTTGCCGCCCACCACGAACACCGTTTTTCCGTACTCCTTCAGCTTGTTCACCAGCGGAATGAAATCGCTGTCGCCGCTGACGATGGCGAAGGCGTTCACGTGCGTGTGCGTAAAGGCCATCTCCAGCGCATCCAGCGCCAGGTTGATGTCGGCGCCGTTCTTGTCGCCGCGCGGGGAGGGAATGCGCTGCACCATCTGCACCGCGCTTTCCGCCATCTGCCGCGTCGCGCCATCCTGGCGTCCCCAGTTGGCGTATGCGAATTTGGCGACGATGTCCCCGCGCTCCTTTAAGGCCTCCAGGGCCAGGGACACGTCAAACTCGCGCCGCAGCGTCGATTTCAGGCCAATCTCAATGTTGTCGTAATCGACGAATACGGCTATGTTCAATTTCTCTTGCATTTTTTCTTTCTCCATCGGGGCTCACCCGGCTTCCAGCCGGCAAAAAGCGCCCTTATAACCGGTCACGCCGTCTGCGGGACCGAGCGTCGGATGAATTCCACAATACCTTCCAGAGACGCGCCGGGTTGGAACACGGCGGCCACTCCCAGGCGTTTCAATTGCGCGGCATCTTCATCCGGGACGATGCCGCCCACCAGGACGACTACATCGTCCATATGTTTTTCTCGAAGCAATTCCATCACGCGAGGCACGATGGTGTTGTGCGCTCCCGAAAGAATGGACAGGCCGATGACCTGCACGTCCTCCTGGAGCGCGGCGTTGACGATCATTTCCGGGGTCTGGCGCAGCCCGGTGTATACGACCTCCATACCGGCATCCCGCAGCGCCCTGGCGATTACCTTGGCGCCGCGATCGTGTCCGTCGAGGCCGGGCTTGGCGACCAGCACCCGGATTCTCTGATCCATATTCAGGTCGAAAACTGATTCCAGATCCGATGCGCCCCAACCGCCTTCAGAGGCAGCGCGGTGCATCTGTAGTTCAGTATAGCGCTTTACTGCGGGTCTCTTACTGGTTGCCTGGGGGATTGTCAAGCAACCGGAACGTTACTTCGATTTGGGCCGCTACCGCCACCGGATTGCCATCCTTTTGACCCGGCCTGAATTTCCACTGCCGAAGCGTGTCCATGGCCGACTGATCCAAGCCCGGATCGAGGGGCCGAGCCACCTTAATATTCCGCGCTATTCCATTTTCGTCAACGACCAGCGAGAGCAGCACTGAGCCTTGTATTTTTGCCTGCCGCGCCTCCTCGGTGTATTTGGGTTCGGGCTTATAGAGCGCCACAGGGTTAGTGACTCCGCCGCCGGGTCGGTAAGCGGGTCCGTTGAAATCTTGAATCGGAGGCGCCACGGCGATAGGGGTTTGCCTCGGCGGCTGCGCCTGCGCCAGACCGGTTCTATTGATCGCCTTGAGCAGATCTTCCAGCGGCGCCTCCTGATATCCTGCGGGAACCTGAAACTCCGTGTCCGGCAGGGGGTTGGTTGACAGCTCCGCGAGATTGAAGCTTACCTCGATTAGAGGAGCATTCACATCGGCGGTGGGAACCACGCCCTGGCCTCCCTGCGCCTGCAGCAGGGCCACGATCCCCGGAGCAAAAGCCTCGACTTGAGTCTTCAGTGTCAGCCCGCCCTTGGTGGCTATGAGTTCCTTCATGGCAGCGCCGAACTTTTCCGTCGCACCTGGCAACTGGCCGAGGATTCTCTCGATCATCGCGCTTGGATCGGCGCTTGCGCCCAGACCTGCCGAGCAGCCGGCAATCTGGTTCAAAGCCGGAACCCGTGTCAGCTCGTCGGCGGCCGCAAGCCACTGATGAATCTCCATACGGAAGCTGATGGGAACTCCCGCTGGATTCGGCATCTCAATTGAAATGATGATCAGATTCTCTTCCGTCTGGATCCCCTGAATGGTGCTGGTCTCTCCAGTCTTCTTCGTTTGCGCGTCGATCTTCAGGTTCTGAAGCATAGTCTGAAGCGCTTGCTGCGTTCCTGCGGGAACCTGTTGCTGCGAGGCCACTCGATCCGCGTACTCCGCCGCCGGAACGGTCGCAAATTGCTTCGTCGCCGGGTTGAAGAGGGTAATCTCGCCTTTGCCGCCGTCGATGATCGACCTTAGAGGGCCGAAGGAGCTGGCGCACTTGTTACCCTTGACTCGCGTCGCAATCTCGCCGGGAAGCATGCCGGCGATCTGCGTCTTGGCCGCGTCCGCGGCGGCAGCGGGCAACGCGGGCCCGAACTTAAGCTCGAATTGATACCGAATGGTGAGGTCGGCCCAGACGGTCTGCGACGCCCAAAGGGCTAAGGCTAGAGCGAAATTGCCACGCTGCATGGTCCGAGTCTATCGCAAGCCGTGACAGTCCGTCGGCCGCGTTCAACGGAGGGCTTCGACGGAGTTGGTTGTGATCCGCCGCACCCGGATGAATTCAAAACCCGCGGCGCCGGCCGGGATGCTGAAACGGGTCACGCGATGGACCCCCGGCAGGATGAAGTACATGGGCCAGACGCCGTTGTCGAGAGTCTTGCGGGACCCGTCCAGGAAGCGCACCATTACATACACTTGATCGATGGTAAACGGGCAGGTATTGGTCCAATCCGCCCAATAGTGGGTGTCGTCGGTCTTCAGCAGCCTGCGCACCTTGAAACACGTGGGGATGGCCTTATCGCCTGGATTACCGGCCGGAGTCTCGGCGGCCGTATCCGCGGCCCAGGTAAACCCGCAGCAGAGAAACATTGCGATCCATAGATGTTTCATCTTAGACGTTTTTTCGGCGGAGACCCTAAAGAACTGTAGGGTAGCAGCTAAACATCCACAGGTGCAAATGTTTCCGGCTTGCGCGCGATCGTCTCGAAGTTGCTCGATACCGCCCGCACAAATGGCGTGCGGATCAGGACTTCATCCAGGCCTCGCGACAGCCGATAACCCCAGCGCCAGGAAGGAAACAATCCGGCCAGCGGCGTGGAGCAGAAATCGTAATAGCGGAAACGCGCTTCGAGGCCCGCTTCCCGGTAGCGCCGGACCGTTTCCGCGGGCTTCAGCTCATGTTCGTCGGGGGTTTGATAGCGGCGCATGAGACGCGGCAGCAGCAGCGCGCCCAACGCTCCCGAAAGCCGGTAGCGGCTGGGATCGAGCCCATAAAAAACGCCGCCCGGCTTGAGCCACTCGCCAACGCTCCGCGCCAGCTTCCCCAATTCCGCGTCCGGAAGATGATGCAGAAAAAAGATGCCAATGATGACATCGAAGCCGGCGTCGAAGCTGGCTGCCTTAAATCCAGCTTGGTCTGCGCTCGCCTCCACAAACTCGACGTTTGTCAATCCCGCCAGCCGCGCGTCCTCGCGAGCCTGGCGGATCGCCGCGGGAGACACATCGACGCCCGTCACGGAGCCTACGTGCGGAGCCAGCAACAGTTCCGTGTCGCCGATGCCGCAGCCCAGGCTCAGCACGCGCGATTCCGGCCCCGCCCCGGTGGCCTCCAGAATTCGCCGGACCATGTGCCTGCGAAGCTCCCGCACCGCCGGTTTGGCGAAATGCCGCTGCGCGAAGCCCGAATACAGCGCTTCGTGATGCGCCAGCTCCCGCGCTAGAGTTTCGTCCGGCAAATTCCAGTGTAATTTACATCCGCCGCCGCCCTGGCGCTCATATGCCTCAGTGGAGAGAAAATCACCATCATGCACAAAACCTTCGTTAAGATTTCGGCCGTTCTCACGCTGGCGGCGGCTCTGGCCATGCCGGCCCTTTCGGCGGACAAGGATAAATCGCTGTACGAGAGGCTGGGAGGCAAAAAGTCCATCACCGCGGTGGTGGATGAATTTGTGGGCCGTGTAGCCATGGACGCCCGCATCAACCACTACTTCGGGCAAACGGCCGCGGACCAGGAACGCATGAAGAAATTCAAGCTGAACCTGGTTTACCAGATTTGCCAGGCCAGCGGCGGACCGTGCCGCTACACCGGCAAAAGCATGAAAGAGGCTCACGCCGGCATGGGCATTACCAGCGCCGATTTCAACGCGCTGGTGGAGGACTTGAGCGGCGCTCTGGACAAGTTTAAGGTCAAGGATAAAGAGAAGAATGAGTTGCTGGGAGCCCTGGCGCCCATGCAATCCGACATCGTGACCAAGTAGAATGTGGCGCAGGCCCCCGGTAGCTGTGGCGCAGGCCCCCCGGCCTGCGAGCTGTCAGTGCCGGAAATGCCGAACCCCCGTAAACACCATCGCGAGCCCCAGGCGGTTCGCCGCGGCGATCACTTCGTCGTCCCGCACCGATCCTCCCGGCTGAATCACCGCCGTGATGCCGTGCTTCGCGGCTTCCTCCACCCCGTCCGGGAAGGGGAAGAAAGCGTCGGAGGCGAGCACGGTTCCCTTCAGCGGCAGAACCGCCTTCATCGCCCCGATCTTCACGGAATCGACGCGGCTCATTTGTCCCGCGCCGACGCTTACCGTCTGCCCGGCGCGGGCGTACACGATGGCGTTGGACTTGACGTGCTTCGAAACCCGCCAGCCGAATTCGAGCGCCGCCCATTCTTCCCCGCTGGGCGCGCGTTCGGTCTTGACCTGCGCGTCTTCTCGGCGAAAAACGTGTACGTCGGGAGTCTGCGCCAGATAGCCTCCGCTGATGGATTTGATCACCAGATCCGCGGGACCGGGAGCAACCCGCAGCAGGCGTAGATTCTTCCTCGGCTCAAGAATCTGCCGCGCTTCCAGCGAGTATCCCGGCGCGGCGACGGCCTCGATAAACGTTTGGGCGATCTTGGCGGCCGTGTCCGCGTCCACCTCGCGATTGAATGCCAGCACGCCGCCATAGGCCGAAACCGGGTCGGCCTCGAACGCCCTCTGGTAGCTTTCCGCCAGCGTCGCCCCTTCCGCGCACCCGCACGGGTTGGTGTGCTTGATGATGGCCGCGGCTGGATCGTCGAATTCGCCGATCAACTGCCAGGCGGCGTCCAGATCCACCAGGTTGTTGTAGGAGAGCTCCTTGCCTTGAAGCTGATCCGCTCCGGCGATCCCGTAGGGACCGGAGGCGTAGCGATCGGAAGTATAAAGCCCCGCGCTTTGGTGCGGATTTTCGCCATAGCGTAGCGCCAGCCTGCGCGGCGCGCGCAGATCGAGCATCGCCGGCAAGGGGCTCGTGGGCAAAGCCTCACCGATGGGCGGGATTTCAGCCAGCTTCGCCGTGATCGCCCGGTCATACGCCGCGGTCAGCGCGAACGCCTGCTTGGCGAGTCTCCAGCGAGTGGCCTCGCAGAGCCCGCCCGCGCCGAGCTCCTCCACTATCGCGGCATAATCGCCGGGCGAAACGATCACCGCGACGTCCCGCCAATTCTTGGCGGCCGCCCGGATCATGGTCGGCCCGCCGATATCGATATTCTCGATCAATTCTTCGATCGGCGCGTCGGGCTTGGCGGCCACTTTCGCGAAGTCGTACAGATTCACGGCCACCAGATCGATGGGCTGGATGCCGTGGGCGGCTAGGGACCGCATGTGTTCGGCGTTGGAGCGCACCGCCAGGATGCCTCCGGCGATGGCCGGATGCAGGGTCTTGACGCGCCCATCCAGCATCTCCGGAAAACGAGTAACGTCAGCCACTTCCTGGAGCCTCGTCACCCCCGCGTCCTTCAGCAGGCGGAAGGTGCCGCCGGTCGAAAGAATCTCAACGCCCATCGAGGCCAGCGCTTTCGCGAAGTCGATGATTCCGGTCTTGTCGGTCACGCTCAGCAGGGCTCGCCGAATGGCAGGCATGCATGGTATTGTCCCACGCCCCGGAAAAGAGCGAGAATCAAGACGATGGGTAAAAGACTCCGGCGAACCTGGCTGCCGACGATGGCAATGGCCGCGACGCTCGCGTCGGTGTGGCTCGCTGGGGTGGTTCCCGCGCGCGCCGACGAGGATCTCGCCGAAGGCACAATCCTGGTGGCCGACCGGAAGCTCAAAGACCAGATCTTCGTTCAAACCGTGGTGCTGATTGTCACTTATGACGACCGGGGCGCGGTCGGGCTGGTGCTCAACCGTCAAAGCGACATTCCGATTTCGGATCTTCTGGCCGGCGTGAAGGACGCCAGGAATCGCAATGACACCGCGTTTTCCGGAGGCCCCGTGGAGCCGATGAGCGTTCTGGCTCTGCTGCGCACACACGAGGGACCGCGCGGCGCCCAGCACGTCGCCGGCGAGATCTGGGCCATTCTAGACCAGGATCTTCTCGAAGACGCTCTGAAGGCGCACGCAGGCTCCGACGAGCTGCGCTTCTACGTGGGCTATGCTGGCTGGGGACCGGGGCAGTTGGAGACTGAGTTGGAAGCCGGCGCCTGGCGCGTAATCCGCGGCAGCGCCGATACCGTGTTCGACGCCAAGCCCGACTCTCTCTGGGATCGCGTCGTGCGCAATCTGGACGTGACCCTCGCGAAAGTATTCTGGCCCCAGCTGCACCCCGTTACCGAACCGCGTCCTTAGTTGGCCGGGTTGGTTACGTAGAACGGAACCGCGGGCGTGCTCACATCCCCCACCGTGACCGCGGCACTGAAGGGCGGTGGACCCTGCATATTCAAATTTGGCGCTTGCGCATCCACCCGCAACATATCCATCACCATGCCCGGAATGCTGCCAGCGTATGCCGGCGTCACAGTGTCCGTGCCGACACCGGAGCCAAACCCCTCGAAGATCGTAAAGTAAAAATCAGCTTGCACTTTCAATGCCGGCGCCGGAGCTGGCGAGCCCGCAATCGTCCCATCCGGCAGGGACGAATTCAGCGCCCCTGCTCCGCTCACCAGGATGGATACCGTTTCACCCACAGCAGCCGGGTTCGACGCCGAGTTCACGCTGCCATCGGAATTCAAAACCACGAAGATGTTCGGCTGCGCCGGTACCACTTGCAGAGGCAGAGTCTGCGAGGTGCCGGCCGCCGAGGTGATCGTCATATTCACCTGCCCGCTTCCCTGGATCGGGATCGTCGCCGCGGCTTCATACGGCACCAGCATATTGATCTGATTCGTCGACGCGTAAATGAGCGGCGCGAGGACCCCGCCGATAGAAACCTGGGTCCCTCCCAGGGAACCGGTAACCACGCCGCTCTGGACTTGCATTCCGACTCCAACGGCAGGCCCCAGCCCCGTCCCGTAAATGCTCACGTATTCTCCCGGAGCCACCGTGTTCGTCACCGCATTCACGGCCGAATCCGCCACGCCCAAAATGGAAACTCCGGTGGGCGTCGCGCGCGGAAGCCGCAGCGCGAAACCAGTCGATATTGGCGCGCTGAATCCCACGCCCTGAGGTGGTCCGATTACGGTCAGGGTGCCATCTGAATTCAACACCAGGTCCTGGCCAGCCACACCATCCGGCAACAGTTCGGAAAACAGCACGCTCGATCCATCCGGCGCAAGTTCGGCAATCAGGGCGCCGCCCAAAACCAGGGAGTTCGGATGCAACACCACGCCCGAGGGACCGGGAGTCGGCTCAGTAATCCAAACATCGCCCTGGGCGTCGAGCCTCAATTTTGGCGGAGCCGCATTATCGGCCGCGCCGTAGAGAGTCGAGAACAGGAGGCGGGCGCCCGTCGAATCCAGCTTCGCCACAAAGCTATCATAGGTTCCGGTGAACCCCGGTAAAAGCGCCCCCGCCGTGACCGGGAAATTCAATTCTGTCGTGATGCCCACGACCACTTTCCACTGGAATCGAGCGCAATCCCTCCCAGCGCCGTCGTGGATACGGATGTCCCTTCGCCCAGAAACGTTGACCAGATCAACCCGGTGCCTTGAGCGTTCAAGCGCGTGATGAACACATTTGCGGTGTTGTCCCCGCCCTCAAAATGCGTCTGAAACGAACCCTGCGTCACCGGGAAATCGGAGGCGTCCGTGACGCCAGCGACCGTGGCGAGCCCGTTTGCGTCCACGGCCAGCGCCGCTACGGTGGTGGCCGGAAGCAAGGGAAGACAACTGGAACACGTCGGCTCTGGAAACGGTACCTGCTGACCGCCGAGCAAGGTCGAATACGCTATCGTATAAGGCGGGGTGGTTTGATTCGGATCCGGCGCGAGTTTGGCAATGAAGCCGTAGGGCGGCCGGCCTGGAACTCCTGAGCCCGTGGGCGGCTGCACGCTAGGAATCTGGCCGATAAAGGCCCCCGCCGTAGCCGGAAAATCCAATTGGTTGGTCGTTCCGGCAATGTACAGATTCCCTCCCGGATCAAACGCCACGGCGTTGATGACGGTCGTGCCATTAGGGTCCATCCCGCCGAATGTGCCGCTGAACAGCACCTTGGCGCCGGTGTTATCGAGCTTCACGATCAGACCAACGGCGGGTGTGCCAGCAGTGGGGATATTCGAGCCCGGGGGTGGCGGCGGGGGAGGTAGGGTCACGCCAACGATCCAAAGATTGCCCTGAGGGTCCACCGCCGCGGCGGTTGGGACGTCGCCGGTGCCTACCTCGAGAGGAAAGTTCGAGATGACCTTGCCGCTCGGATCCAGTTTCGTCACCCAAATCGCCGTCGGATCCGCCAAGGGGCTCGGCGGCCGTAACGCGGAGAAACTTACGACGAAGTTGTTCCCCTGCCCGTCCACGGCGATGCAGCAAGGGTTCGGGCCAACATAGGAGAGAGTGGCTGGCTGCGCGTCGGCGCTCGGAACCAAGAATGCCACCAGGAATGCGAGCAGCACGGCCACCCGGACCGAACTAACGACCGTCATCCTACCTTCAAACCGCCTTCTTCCTCCGCAGCCCGTCCAGCAGCATCCCCGCGATCTGGCGGCCGTGGTCGTAGGCTTCCTCGTACACCGCGCGGCGCTCGGCGCGCGTGAATCCGTAGCCCAGGCGATACAGCCGCTCCAACGACAACCCCACTGCGAAAGTGCCCGCCCACGCGATGCCCGCTTTCGGAATCAGTCCTCCGCCAAAGGGGATTTTCCCCACAAGCTCGCGAGCCAGAGCGCGCCATCCGAACGCCCCCGCGGCAATCGAGGCGACCTCCGACCGCTGCTCGCGATACCCCGGCGTGCGGTCGCTCAAGCCCGCCAGCAAAAACGCCATGCGGATCTGGTTCATCGTCAGGAACGCCGCGTCCGAGCCGAATTCGCCTACGGCCCACGGGACCCAGCCCAGGAAGGGAACCACGTCGGGAATCGCGGTGGCCAGACAAAACAGCGCGTTTTCCTTGGCCACCGAGCGGATGACGTGCTGCGCCGCGGGCTTGCGGAACGGATAGAACTGGCGCGCCAGGGGCAGCAGCAAATCCTCGTGGCTGCGCAGAATCCGCCGCAGGCAATCCTCGGGCGCGTCCAGGTCCAGAGAAAATCCTTGCTCCGGCCGCAGCAGGGAAGCCTCGTAAATCGCCACGTCGCAATTCTCAACGTGGCCGCGCTGGAGCATCCGAGCGGCTTCCACGCGGCGCTGCGCGGACAAATGCGGAGGCACCAGGTACGCTTCCATCCTGGCGAGGGAATCGTGCGAAGCAGCCACCAGCCCCAACCGCACCGGCTTCATGGCGGAATCGCGGACTTCCCCTGGGTTCAGATTTGCCAGCGCTTGCTTTACCTGGTGGAGAACGGGGATCGGCATACCGGCGCTGGGCTTCGGAACATCACGCGAAGCTCCTTCCTCCATTCTATCCCCACGCCGACGCGCTCCACCTCGACCTCCCGGGAAAAGAACCGCAGCACCGTTTCATTGGACGGGTGAAAGTCCAGGGCCGGAGCCACCAGCAGCAAGCGGGGCGGATCGGCGCGCAGCTCCAGACCCGGAAAATATCCGCGGCCCGAGAACTCGCCGCGCTCCAGGTGCCATTTCACCCGCATCCAGTAATCCAGAGCCTGAAGGGGAAGATGAATATCCTGGGAGGCTTTCACCTCCACGATGACCAGCCTTCCGCTGCGATCCGCCGCGAGAATGTCCAGCATGCCGCGCTCCCCGGCGGCGAATTGCGGTACCTGGCCGTAGAGCGGCTGCGATAGCAGCGCGGCATCGATGTTTTCGATATTGCCCCGCACCTGCGATTCCAGCCAGGCTTCGGGATGCCGCGCATACAGAGGATGAACGTGATCCTGGCGAGCGTCGCGCCTTTCGGCGAGACCTCGTGCCAGAGCCTCCATCTCGGCGATCTGCATCTCAGCGAGCCGGGCTTCGGTCGAAACCTCGATCTTGTGGTCGAGACCGAAGCTCGTCCGGCCGCCCTCTGCCCGCGCGAACTCCAGCCCGTGTACGGCCAGGCTGACGGCGCCATCGGCATGCTCGCGGCGTGTCACATTCTCGATTTCGGTGAGGCGCTCGACCCAATCGAGCAGTTGCGTCGGGCTCGCCGCCAGAGGCTCGCGGCAAGGCGCCGCCAGAGGGCGGCTAAAAGGTTGGACGCGCGTGTCGAAATTGGTGTAGTCGCGAGGATCGACCGCTTCCTCGGTCCCATCCGGATAATGCACGAACACCGCATAGCTGGCAGAAAAGTGGGGCAGGTCTCCGACCTGCCAATTTCGGGCGGAGCTATCCAAATACCGGATGCGATGGCACGTCGTCGCCTCTTTTCCCGCCGGAACAAAGATCGCCAGCCCCTGCACGGGCACTCGCGTCTCGCGCCGTCGCACATAATCCAGCCAGATCAGGCCGAAGGTGAGCACGCCGTCCACGTCCAAGGCGTCCTCGGCCGCGCCGATCGCCGCCAGCGCCGAGCCGCCCCTGCGCAGCAGCGCCCTCGGATAGCTGGGGGACAGGCTGTGGTGCAGGTCCGCCTCCGTGCTCAGCTCCGCGATGTGCCAGCTCGGAAATTGCCGCAGCAGCGACCGGCGGAATCGCTCGCGATACTTCAGCCGAGCTCCCCGGCGCGACGTGTCGCGGCTGGCCGGATGCGCCAGATCCACCAGCGCCAGCCGTCCTGTCAGCCCTCCGAAGCGCTCGACTTCCAGTTCCAGCCGGCCTCGATGCTCGGAATGAACCGCGCGCAGACGCCGCACCAGATTGCGCGTCTCGCTCCAGACCTCCAAGGTTGCCGCTTCACCCCGCCGCTCCAGCTTGAAGTTGTCCGCGCCGATCGGGATAGGATCGTCGCCGGGATCGAGCACCGCCGGCTTGCGGGCGGTCTCCAAAAACCGCACCGTCGCCTCGTACGCCGAGGCCGGCGCTTTCGCGTGTTTCGGAGCACTCATCACCTATTAGGTGCGCACGGCCCGCCGAAAATATCAGTTCTCGGTCTCCGGAGCGCGAGCGGGCCTGGATTCGAACGTGAATACGCGCCACCATTCGCCGTCTTTATTGACCTGAGTCGGTTGGATCGCCTCACCGTCTTTAAGCGTTGCGAATCGAAGACTCCTGTGCACATGTAGGTTGCAAAGCACACGAGGTTCTGCTAACAGCGTGGATACGTGACAGGCTGGTTTACGGCTTAGCTCCGATTAGGAGCCTGATGGGGGCTGCGGTGTTGTTGTCCCAGGGTGGTCCGTTTAAGCTCCACGGCATCACTCCATCAGCGAACTGTGCATTGAACAGTCCAGCTTCGAGCCCGTTGGCTTGGAGCGCTGTTACGAGGCCATTAGCTGCCAATTGGGCATCCCGATCAGGGCCGGATCGAAGCATGACCAAAATCCCTTGGATGATTGGCGACCCTGGAAGTACAGACCACACTCGAACAGTCCAAGGTACAGCAATGCAAGAATTGATGATGCGGCCCGCAATGTTGCCTATCTCCGGCGTGTCTCCGAATAAAAATACGTCCACGTCGCGATGCCCAAATGCCCTAAGACGATCATGTATGTTGTCCTGCTGGCCTTGGGAAAGGGAACGCGGCGCAAGGCGTGCTTCAAGTTGCAAACGGGCTAGCCTCTCCCGCTCGGCGATCCGATTCGCAACGGCGGCACGCTCGTTGGCTGCGCTGGCCTCGCCATTTGCGATGGCTACCTGTTGTCTGGTGACATCCCGAATATCGGTTTCGACCTTGCCAGCGCGTATGTGAACTATAAATTCTCCTGCCACGCCGACAGCTACCAGCGCAGCCCCGACTATTTCAAGCCACAATTTCATGCGGCTTGGTCTTTCTGGAGAGCGAATGCTTCCACGACGGAATTCGCGAAGCTCGTTTAGGTATTCTCTCCCAATAACGAGTAGCTCCATTGCCACTCCGATAACAACTAACGCAGTCCAACGATCAAGCCAAGAATCGAGTACCGACCAGGAACCCTCAAGGTCGTTCAGTCTGTTGGACAGCTCTATGGCTAGGGCTGATGCATCCATGCGGCGCTACCATGAAGACGCAGAGCGTGACGCAACTTTCCAGACCGTCGCGATTGTAATCTGCTTCTTGTTTGCCAGCATAGCTGTAATGGCTACCGATGTTCTGGATGCACGACGGAACAGGTAGAATTATATCGTGCGCGGAGGGCGCGGTGGCCCTCGAACACGCTGCCTTAGAGCGTGACCTCGGCTTATGACTCGAACGCTGATTCTCGCTGCCCTGTTGCCGCTGCTCCAGGGCCAATCGCCGCCCGTGTTGGCAACCACCGCAACCTAGCCCGACGGGCATGTCACCCTGACCATCCAGAATCTTGCGGCGAGCCCTTTGACGGCGTATCTCTACAAGCGTTTCGGCTGGACCGTCTATGGGGACGGCCGCAAGGGAGGCCAAGTCCTCGAAATGGGCTACAAGGATGCCGCGCTCGAACTCGGCACGGAACCCATTCCGCCGAGCCACCAGCTAATCATCAGGACGTTTCTGAATGGCGAGGTCACGTTCTTGGGCGCACTCTGGGCGGATGGCACTTCTTGCGGCGCTCCCGAATGGGTGACCCGATTGCTGGAGCACAGGGCTCTAGCGCAGCGGCACAACGACAATGAAATTGCCGTGCTCCAAACCGCCCTCGATTCCGGAACGGACAAGCCTGCGTTGATCAAGCAGCTCCAATCCAGCATGGATGGGATCACGGAAACGACCGTGAACGCCGATGACGTGGGAGCTTTGCATAGCCATTACCAGCAGGTGATCCGTATGCTCGCCAATCCTGACAGTGTGCTGAAGCGCCCGGATGGAACTCCAGCGCACATGACGGAGCGCGAAATCATTCTGCTCTCCCTTGAGGAACTGGAAGCTCGCCGGGCCCGCTTCCAGCAGTACCGCTAAGCCTGGCGCTCCCGTCCCCAATCAAAACGCCACACCCCTTGACAGCTTCCATATTTCTGCTATCGTCGAAATATGCCCGCCGCGAAGACCAGCGCACGTACCAATAAAACGACCGCCGAGCAGCTTGCCAAATACGCCGATATGTTCACCGCCATGGGCACCGAGCCGCGCCTGCGCATCATGCAGCTCCTGCTCTCGGCTCACCCGGACGGCCTGGTCGTCGGCGAAATCCAAAGCGAGCTGGGCATCCCCAACTCCACCCTGTCGCATCACCTCGAAAAGCTCAAGAACGAGAATCTCGTCAAGGTTCGCCGCGAAAGCACCTTCCTCTGGTACACCGCCAACACCGAAGCCCTTGAGGAGTTGCTCGGCTTTCTCTACGCCGAATGTTGCACCCGCAACAAGGCCGTCAAACCCGAGGCCATCATCACCCTCTGCAAGTAGGAGCCAACGACACACATGGAAATCCCCCACACACCAATCAAAGACCTCGTAAAAGAAAAATATGGCCAGGCCGCTCTGCGCGTCGCCACCGGCGGCAGCTCCTGCTGCGGCGCCGCGCCCTCATTACTGGATTGCTGCGATCCCATCACCTCCAATCTCTACGAGCTCAGCCAAACCACCGGACTGCCCGAGGAGGCCGTGAAAGCCTCGCTCGGCTGCGGCAATCCGACCGCGCTGGCCCAGCTCAACCCCGGCGAAACCGTGCTCGATCTCGGCTCCGGCGGCGGCATCGACGTGCTGCTTTCCGCCCGGCGCGTCGGGCCCGCCGGCAAAGCCTACGGCCTCGACATGACCGATGAAATGCTGGCTCTCGCTCGCGAGAACCAGCGCAAGGCCGGAGTCGAGAACGTCGAGTTTCTCAAGGGCGAAATCGAAAACATTCCCCTGCCCGATAACTCCGTCGACGTCATCATCTCCAACTGCGTGATCAATCTTTCCGCCGACAAGGACCGCGTGCTGCGCGAGGCCTTCCGCGTGCTTGAAGCCCGGCGGCCGCTTCGCCGTTTCCGACGTGGTTGTCCGCGGCGAAGTGCCCGCCGAAGTGCGTCGCAACATGGAGCTGTGGGTCGGTTGCATCGCCGGCGCGCTCCACGACGACGAATATATCGGCAAGCTGGTCAAGGCCGGATTCAACGGCATCGATATCGAGCCGACGCGCGTTTACAGCATCGAGGACGCCCGCCAGTTCCTGACCGGCGAAGGCATCGACGTGGACGCCATCGCGCCGCAGGTCGAAGACAAATTCATGAGCGCATTCATCCGCGCCGTGAAACCGGCTCGCCGCTGCGCCGTAAAATCGACTCTGAAGGAGTGCTGTGGGCCGGCGTGCTGTAGCTGAAGTTCGCCTTAACGAAGGGCGGCAGCTTAGGCACGTTCGAGCGCTATCTGTCGGTCTGGGTGGCGCTCTGTATGGCCGCGGGCATCGGTTTAGGAAAACTCCTGCCCGGTGTCGTCGCGGGACTCCGCGGTATCGAGTTCGGAAAAGGAAGTCAGATTAACGCCCCGATTGCCGTTCTCATCTGGCTCATGATTACGCCGATGATGATGAAGGTCGATTTCTCCTCGGTGAGGAATGTCGGGCGGCGTCCTGCCGGGCTGCTCGTGACGCTGTTCGTCAATTGGGTGGTGAAACCCTTCTCGATGGCGCTGCTGGCATGGGCGTTCTTCCGCTTCGTCTTTGCCGCCTTCATCACGCCCGCCGAAGCCGATCAGTACATTGCAGGCTGCATCATTCTGGCCGCTGCGCCCTGTACCGCCATGGTGTTCGTCTGGAGCCATCTCACGAACGGGGACGCCGCCTATACGCTCGTGCAGGTGTCGGTGAATGACCTCATCATGCTGGTGCTGTTCGTCCCGATAGTGCAATTTCTGGTGCATGGGGCCTCGTCGCTCACCGTGCCGTTTAACGTACTGCTCACCTCCGTGCTGGTGTTTATCGTCGTGCCGCTGCTGGCCGGTGTGCTCTTGCGCTCTGTGCTGGTACGCAGGCACGGGCAGGCGTGGTTTGAGGGCGTGTTGCTGCCGAAATTCGCGCCGGTCACCATTGCGGCGCTGCTCGGCACGCTGGTCCTGATTTTTGCGTTTCAGGCGGATAACATCACCGGGCGCTTTTTCCATGTGCTGCTGATTGCCGTTCCGATTACCTTGCAGGTTTACCTCAATGCGGGCCTCGCCTACGGGCTGATGAAATGGCTCAAGGTGGAGCATTCCGTAGCCGCTCCGGGGGCGCTCATCGGAGCCTCGAATTTCTTCGAGCTGGCCGTGGCAACCGCGATTGCGCTGTTCGGCCCGGAATCCGGCGCGGCGCTGGCAACCGTCGTAGGCGTTCTGGTGGAAGTGCCGGTCATGCTCTCGGTTTGCTCGGCTTGCAACCGCACGCGGCACTGGTTCCCTGCGGAGAACGCCATATAGACGATGGAGAAGAAACGGGTTCTGATTCTCTGCACCGGAAATTCAGCGCGGAGCCAGATGGCCGAGGGCCTCTTGCGTCACGACGCTGGCGATCGCTTCGAGGTGTTCAGCGCCGGAACCAAACCGAGCCGCGTCCGCCCCGAGGCCATCGCCGTCATGCGCGAGCTGGGCATCGATATCTCCGGCCACCGCTCCAAGAGCGTGGACGAATTCAACGGCCAGCATTTCGACTACGTCCTGACCGTCTGCGACAACGCCAAGGAAAGCTGCCCGATCTTTCCCGCCCAGACCGTCGCTATCCATCGCAACTTTGAAGACCCCGCCGCGCTGCAAGGCTCCGAAGAGGAGCGGCTCGCGCTCTTCCGCCGCGTCCGCGACGAACTCCGCGAATACCTGAAAACATTCCCGCCCCATCCGGCATGACGCGCCGCAACCCCGCCCGGGTGCGGAAGAGGCCAGCAACGAGGCCAACTGATGCTCCGATAATGATGCTCCCAGGAATGACATGCATAACTTGGAGCGTGCCCTCAATGCCATCGGGCTCCGATTGGCGTCCGACGAGAAGAGAAAGCATCAAGCGGCTCGTGGCTTGTGCCATCGTACCGACGAGGCCAAGCAGACCACCAACACGTAATTGCGAATGTCCTACTTTTTGCTGGTTCGTCATGTCATAATTCTAATCATGCCTAGCCGCTCAAGCAAGGACCACGACTTTACGACGGTCGCCCGGCGTGTGGTTGAGCAGGCCATCGGCGAGAAGCTGGATGGCTCCCACTTGGACGATCCGAACGCAGGCAAGAACCCCGCTGCGGTCGCGTTGGGCAAGCTGGGCGGGGCTAAGGGCGGCGCAGCTAGGGCTGCGGCTCTTTCTCCTCGGAAGCGGAAGATGATTGCCCGGAAAGCGGCTGAGGCTCGCTGGAAGCGGCGGTCTTGAGATCCAGTTCCCCTTGTGATCTGATCTCGGTATCCACCTTCTGCTCTGAGATTACAATCAAGCCCTTGATGTCATCAAAATGCTTTCTGTTGTGCGTCACCAGCGGAACGGAGTGCCGCATCGCGCATGCGGCTATCCACAGATCGTTGTCCGCGATTGTACGGCCCTTCGGAAGTGCCGCCTTGATTCGGCCATAGGTTTCGCACGCCTCGTAATCATACGGCACGATCACCATCGATCTTAGCCGCGCTTTTAGCTTTTCCAGCTTGGCTTTCGTCCAGTTGTCCTTCGCCGCCCCATAAAGAAGTTCTCCGACCGTAACGAACGAGAGGGCGGCAAGTTTTTTATCGACGTGTGGGCGATATAGCGCGGCGCGGCCGTCCCCCGCTTTCCCTAAGTAGGAAAAGACATTTGTGTCGAGAAGGACAGCTTGATGGTCGGATGCCGTAAGATCCTACTTTCTGGCGCTGTATATTTCCTCTAGGAATGCGTCAACATCGGCATCCGCCGGAATTGCTCCCGCTAACTTGGCTGGATCAAGGGGTTTGACACGCTGCATCTCTGCCAGTCGCCCTAAGGTAGAATCTTTGAAAAAGTTTTCTCCCCCCGATGACAACGAGGGCAGCGGATCTATGGTTTGCAAATCTAGAAGCTCTATTTTTTCTGCATGAGCTGGATACTTGGCGCTGCCACTAGCACGCACAGTCGTTCTAAGCAGTTGCTGAATCCGATCTGCCAGATCAGGCCCAAAGGTACAGAGGACGGGGCTTCCGATAGCCGGATCGATACGACATTTGTAATCCTCTGTCTTGAAGTCCGCCATGTCGAGAACTCCGTCTACGTGTCCGGGCATGTACCTCGGAGAACTCAGCCTCAAGGCTGCGCGCTCCCGAACAGTAGTATTTACTGAGGCAACCAAACGACGCCCGCCGGGACCAGTAGGGGCGCTCCATTCGATCTTGTTGATCCGCTTACCTTCTGTGACTATCCCGCCGAGGCTATACACGCTCTGCAAGACGCCAGGATCGATTGACTTACGGTTACCATTCCCCAGAGATTTGATCGAAGCGACTACTTCTGAAATCGCCTGCGCTCCCAAGGCTTCCGCTTCCATCTCGGTGATTCTCATTTGAGGTTTAGCGAAGGCAAACTCCAGCGTCGTACTACCCTTTCCGACCTTGATCAGTTCTAGAGTGCATTCTTCCAAAATCGCAGCAGCTACAGGGCCTGGGTGGATTGTTTTTCGACCCTCCATCGCCTCGGCCTGTTTTTTAACAGCCGCCTGCGCCTCTTGGCAAATCTTGATAAGATCAGGGACGGGAATCCTTCCATTTCCAATTCCTGGACCGCGCACCCTCAACTTCAGTACAGATTTGACAGCCTTGGGCATCGGGGGAATCCTCGACTTCAATTGTACAGCCGAAGTCGATCAAAACATCCTACAAAATCACCGCTACGGGAGGCAAACACTTCAATACACGCGCGTTCAAGCATAATGGTCAGCATGAACCGACTGGATTCCAGCAAGCGTGCCCAGGTCATCTTGGCCTTGGTCGAGGGAAACTCGCTCCGATCCACCAGCCGGATGCTGGGGGTTGCGATCAACACGGTCGTCAAGCTGACCGTTGATGCTGGTGCGGCGTGTTCAGATTACCAGGACAAGGTCATGCAGGACCTGAAGTGCCAGCGGATGCAGATCGACGAAATCTGGTCGTTCTGTTATGCCAAGGCGAAGAATGCAACCCCGGAAATCGCAGCGAAGAATCCCCATGCTGGCGACACGTGGACAAAACGCTTCGATGTTCTCCTGCAATGGTTGCTGGCGTGGACAATCGCCTTTGGGAGATCAAGGACATCGTGGAGATGATCGAGGCTCATGAAAATTAAAACTGATACACTACCCCCGCCCGAAAAGCGTTATGATGTCCTCGACGGCTGAAAGGTGCGTCCGAAGAATGACAATCCTCGCGCGTGGATTTCGGCTCTTTACCGTGGCCGCTACCGTTGCTGTTGTAGTAGGCCTGGGGAATGCCAGCCTGGCGAGCATTTCTCAACAGCGGGAGCAGCAGAGCCATCGCTCGCTGCTGCACGCTAAGATCACCCTTGCTGACGGCGCGGATCGCGCACTCGCCCTGGAGGGCGTTGGATGCAACGTCAGTATGTGTTCGCGCGTCGCTATCCGCACCACCAAGGTTGATAGCGTGTGGCTCGATGGGCTCGCCTCTGTCACCGGCATCGCTGCCAGCGATAGCGCCGGGCCGGTTAAGGCGATCTTCCATTTCGGGAACGGTGCAGAACGCGAGGCCTCCATTACAGGCGAGAATCGTGTGCTCTATCTTCAGGGCCGCTTTGGACGCACGGAGAAGTTGGACCTCGGCGGCGTAGTCAAGATTGACTTCGAGTAAATTGCGCCGGCCCCGCCCAACCCAGTCACAAGGAATTTCATCAGTCGCTTCAATGGTTTACGGAGATCCGCTAGAACCGCTGCGCTAAACTGGAGGCGTGACAGGTTTTCTTCGAGGCCTCGAAGCGTCGCATGTTAGGTGGTGCTGTACTTCCGCGCGGGATAGCGGTTATTGCCAGGCGGAAGAATTTAAGGATCGATCCTTTATAAATCCGGCGGTGAATATCAAAACATCGTCGGACATCAGAGAATTGGTACTCGAAGCGTGACAATCGGACGGCCAGCCAGCTGTTTAGTGGGCCCACGTGAGAGACGGTTCAAATCATTGGCGGCCGGTAACGCACGGCGATAAGTCCGAGAGCCCCGGCCGCCGCGACATTTTTGAAAGACTGTCCTCAGCCGAAGTGTATCCAGACGGCGTGTCTCGGCCTAACGGCCTTCCTCGTCGATAGAGATTTTCAGCGCTCGCAGGAACTTCTGATCCTGAGAGGTCAGCTTGATTTTCCCCACTCGCCTTCGTCCGGTCTCCGGCGGCGTTTCCAGCTCGATCACTTCCCCGTTCTCTTCTTCTTCCGCGTTCTCCTCGCGCTTGTTAAAGCCGATGGTTGCTTCGAGCACCAGGAAGACGTCGTAGCCGGCTCGCTTGATTTCGCCAATGGCGGCGGCAATGCGGTCGGAGTCGGATAACGACTCGTTGATCGCATTCCCCAACTCTTGCATGAGCTCCTTCAATCGATCTTCCAAAGGAATCCCCTTTTCTCCTGTGGCGGCTCCTGCACCTCTCGAAGCCACCTACAGCATATCATCTGATGCCCCCGCAAGACACCCGGTTTCCGCCGGCTCCTCCCTTTCATATCGGATGGCCGCGCGGGTTCCTGTAAGCCGCCCCGGAAGCCAGTTGCTAAGATGAAGGAAGCGCGCAAGATCGCAAAGGGTGCGGCGGCGCCCTCGTTGCAACCAGGAACAATGCCGCCGCACTCCGTTTTGCGGGCTGTTACTTAGAAGATCGTGGCCAACATCGTCCGCCATTTCATGAATCACGTGGTCCCAGGGGTCATGCGGCCTCTGCGGATTCTTTGGAACGAGATCATCGGCTTCATCTTCCTTGTATTGGCGGCGTGGATGGTGCCGGGCACCGTCCGCAGCGTGCGCCAGCTCAACTCCCCCGACGGCAGTATCTTCCGCGTGCTGATGTTCATCGGCTTCGGCGCGTTGATGGCGTACTTTGGCGTCACCTCCTTCCTCAGGGCCCGCAAGATCTCGCGCTCATGAGCGGCGCCCATGAACTGCCGGGCGAGTTCCCCTTCACGCGGGGCATTCACCCGGACATGTACCGCGCCCGGCTGTGGACCATGCGCCAGTACGCCGGCTTCGGCACGGCTGAACAGAGCAACCGGCGCTACCGTTATTTGCTCGCGCAAGGGGTGACGGGTCTCTCGGTGGCCTTCGATCTTCCCACGCAGATGGGCATGGATTCGGATCATGCTCTCGCCGCGGGCGAGGTCGGGCGCGTGGGCGTCGCCATCTGCTCCCTTGCCGACATGGAACGGTTATTCGACGGCATCCGCCTCGATCAAGTCACCACGTCGATGACCATCAATTCCACCGCGGCCATTCTGCTCGCGCTGTACGTGCTGGTGGCGAAGCGTCAAGGCGTGGACTTGCGCAAGCTTTCGGGCACCGTCCAGAACGACATTCTCAAGGAATACATCGCGCGCGGAACCTATATCTATCCGCCCCGGCCCGCGATGCGCATCGTCACAGACGTTTTCGCGTGGGCCTGCACCGAGATTCCCGAGTGGAACCCCATCTCCATCAGCGGGTATCACATCCGCGAGGCCGGTTCCACCGCGACCCAGGAAGTGGCGTTCACTCTGGCCAACGCCATCGCGTATATCGAAGCGGCCCAGCGCGCCGGTCTGGACGTCGATTCCTTCGCGCCCCGGCTTTCGTTCTTCTTCAACGCGCACAGCGACTTTTTTGAAGAGATCGCGAAATACCGCGCCGCCCGCCGCCTGTACGCGCACCTGATGAAGGAACGCTTCCGCGCCAAGAATCCCAAGTCCATGATGCTGCGCTTCCATGCGCAGACGGCCGGATCGTCGCTAACCGCGCAGCAGCCCGGCGTGAACGTGGTGCGCGTGGCGCTGGAAGCGCTCGCCGCGGTATTGGGCGGCGCACAGTCCCTGCATACGAATGGCGCGGACGAGGCGCTCGGGCTGCCCACGGAAGAATCGGCTCGCTTGGCTCTGCGCACGCAGCAGGTCATCGCCTACGAAAGCGGCGTCACGCGGGAGCCGGACCCCTTGGGCGGCAGCTACTATATCGAAAAACTGACCGACGATATCGAACGCGGCGCGCGCGCCTACATTGAGCGCATCGATTCCTTAGGCGGCACTCTTGCCGCCATTGAGAAAGGCTACATTCAAGGCGAAATCCAGAACGCGGCATACTCCTATCAGCAGTCGGTGGAGCGCGGCGAGACCGTGGTGGTCGGTGTGAATCGCTTTCAGGAAGCCGAACATCAAACGCCCCCGGTGTTTCGCCTCGATCCCGAGTCGGAGCGGCAGCAAGTGGAGCGGCTGCGGGAACTGCGCGCGTCTCGCAGCGCGGCGGCAGTCGAGCAGAGCCTGTGCGATCTGGAGCGCGCCGCCCGAGGCTCCGAAAATCTCATGCCGCGGATTCTGGCGGCCTGTGAGGCGCATGTGACGCTAGGCGAGATCTCGGACTGTCTGAAGAAAGTGTTCGGTGAGTATCGTGATGGCTAAAATCAACGCCGAAGTGCATATTGTCGGCGGCGGTCTGGCGGGCTGCGAGGCGGCTTGGCAAGAAGCTCGCGCGGGAGTCCGCGCGGTACTGTATGAAATGCGCCCCCATCTTCAAACGCCCGCGCACAAGACCGGCTTGCTGGCCGAGCTGGTGTGCAGCAATTCGCTCAAAAGCGAACAGGAGAACACGGCTCCATGGCTGCTTAAAGAAGAATTACGCCGATCGGATTCGTTGTTAATCAATGTGGCCGCGCGCACTCGCGTTCCGGCCGGCCACGCCCTGACTGTGGATCGCGAAGTCTTCGCCGCGGAAGTTACTCGCGCGATGGAGAGCGACCCGTTGATCGAGATCCGTCGCGAAGAAGTGACCGCGTTAGACGGCTCCAGGATCTGGATCGTCGCCAGCGGTCCTCTGACCTCCGATGCGCTGGCCGCCGAAATCGCGCGCCTCACCGGTTCCACCAGGCTGTTTTTCTACGACAGCATCAGCCCGATTGTGGACGCCGAAACCATCGACACGGCGATTGCGTTCGCGGCGTCGCGGTACGGAAAATCGATCGACGGCACAGACGACTATCTAAACTGCCCCTTCGACAAGCCGCAGTACGAGGCGTTCCTGGACGCGCTGCTCGCGGCCTCCAGCGTCCCCGCGCATATCGAGGGAGATCACGTCAGGTACTTCGAATCATGTCTGCCGATCGAAGAACTGGCTCGCCGCGGGCGCGAAACCTTGCGATTCGGTCCCATGAAGCCGATGGGCTTGGAAGATCCCCGCACGGGACGCCGTCCCTACGCGGTGGTACAACTGCGCAGCGAGGATCTCCGCTCAGGCAGCTATAACCTGGTGGGATTTCAAAACCACATGCGCTTCGGCGATCAGCAGCGCGTCCTGCGCATGATTCCGGGTCTGGAGCACGCCGAGTTCCTGCGCTACGGGCAGGTGCATCGCAATACTTATATCAACGGCCCGGCGCTGCTGAATGAGACTCTCCAGTTGCGCGCTGCTCCGAATATTTTCTTCGCGGGGCAGATTTCCGGCGTGGAGGGCTACGTGGAATCGATCGCGACGGGCCTCGCCGCTGGCCGCGCCGCGGCCGCTTTGGCGCTCGGCGAGCCACCGCGTTCTTTTCCGCGCCAGACCGCGCTTGGATCGCTATGCGCGTATGTCTCCGGCGCAGATCCGGCGAATTACCAGCCCGCCAATATCACGTTCGATCTGCTGCCGAAGCTGGAGCATCCGCCGCGCGACCGCAAGCAGCGCCACGCGCAGGTGTGCCAACGCGCGCTCGCGTCGCTCGAGGAGTTTCGGTGTGCCCAAGTATGAACGCGAGTCTGAATTGAACTCCGCTGTCGAACGCTATCTGGCCGATCTGCGTTTGAAGAACGCCTCTCCGCATACGCTGCGCAATTACGCCGTCGATCTCAACGACTTCGCCGAGTATTTTTCGCCTCCCGGCGCCCAGCCTCCCGCGCCGGCGTCGATCACCGCGTTGGAGCTTCGGGAATGGCTGGGGTCGCTGTACGAGCGCGGCCTGGACCCGGTTTCGACGCGACGGAAGCTGGCCGTGGTGCGTTCGCTGTTTCGCTTTCTGTCCCGGGAAGGATCGATCGCGACCAACGTAGCGCGTCTGGTTCGCACGCCGAAAGCCCCCCAGCGGATACCCATCGTGCCGAGCGCGGAGCAGACCAACGGACTCATCGATTCCGTTGCAAGTTCCGAGATGGGCCGCACGCACCGCGAACGCGATCTGCTTCTGTTCGAGCTTCTCTACGGCTGCGGGTTGCGCATCAGCGAACTGGTGGGATTGAACCTGGACGACTTCGACCGCTCGGAAAAATGGATTCGCGTGCGCGGAAAGGGACGCAAGGAGCGCCAGGTTCCTTATGGCTCGAAGGCCGCGTCGGCGCTGGACAGCTATCTCCCGAGTCGGGCCGCCGCGAAGCCGGAGGAACGCGCTCTGCTGCTGAGCCGCCGGGGCGTGCGATTGAGCGATCGCACCGCGCGGGAAGTCGTCAAGTTTTATGCCCGCATGCTGGCCGGCGACGGCTCGCTTCATCCGCACAGCTTCCGCCACGCTTACGCGACCCATCTTCTGGCCGACGGCGCGGATCTGCGAGCCATTCAGGAGCTCCTGGGCCACGCGCGCTTATCCACCACACAAAAATATACCCAGGTCTCGCTGACGGATTTGATGGCGGTGTACGACCGGTCCCATCCCAAGGCGCGCGGCTGATTCTATCTATGCGCCGAAGACTTCAGCCAGCGGAACTTCAAAGGCTGGATTTGCGGTTGTCAGCACGCCGGACTTCACTTCGCGCAACCCCTCGGCGGCTGTCGCGACGTAAGCCTGCTTGGTCTGCGGATCGAGCACCCACACGTAGGGAACGCCCATCTCCAAATAATCCTGGATGCGTACTTCGATGCGGCTCATGCGATCTTCGGGAGAGAGAATCTCGATACAGAGGAAAGGAGGCTTGGTCAGGATCGGGTCGTCCGAGTTGTCTACCGCAACGCAAATATCGGGGACACGAAAACGCGATGGCTTAACCTGAACTCGGACTTCCGTCAGCACTTCAGCGCCTTCCTGCGCTTGCCCGTTCAGCATGATGGCCACTCGTATTTGAAGTCTGCCGTGTACTCGTTCACCCAAATTGCGCTCCTCGATGTGGCCATCCACATAGTCGCAATCCGGCTTGTACGACGACGCCAGATACTCTTCCACTGAAATCAACGGCCGCGAAATCAACGCGCGGGTGGACATGCCTCTACGGTATCACGCCGATTTTGCTAGCGGAAAATCTCGGCCAGAGGAACTTCGAAGACGGGATTCGCGGTTGTCAGCACGCCGGTCTTTACTTCCCGCAACCCCTCGGCGGCCGTCGCGGCGTAAGCCTGCTTGGTCTGCGGATCGAGCACCCAAACATACGAGACGCCCATGTCCAAGAAATCTTGGATGCGCTTTTGGACGCGGCTCATGCGATCTCCAGGCGAAAGGACCTCGATGCAGATGAAAGGAGGCTTTGTCGGTACTGCTTCGACGGGATCGCCAAGAAAGACGCAAGCATCGGGAATCCGGATTCTTGTCGGGCTCACCCGAATCCGCCACTCTGTCCCCACCACCGCGCCGCCGCGCTCATAGTGCGTGAGGAGGTAAGCCCCGATTCTCAGTTGAAGCATAGCGTGCGCTGTTTCACCCAAATTGCGCTCCTCAATGTGGCCGTCCACATAGTCGCAATCCGGCTCATAGGACGACGCCAGATACTCTTCCACTGAGATCAACGGCCGCGAAATCAACGCGCGGGTGGACATGCTTTTACGGTATCACGCGCGCTCGAGATACGCGGATTCCGAGGTCGAAACGCGGATCTTCTCGCCCTCGATGATGAACGGCGGCACCTGAACCACCAGTCCGGTTTCGAGCTTGGCGGGCTTGGTGACGTTGGAAACGGTCGCGCCCTTCATTCCCGGCTCGGTCTCCACCACTGTGAGATCCACTGAAGGCGGAAGCTCCACACTTATGGGCTTACCTTCATAGAACTCGACGTTGACCTTCAGATTGGGGATCAGGAAATTGGTCGCGTCGCCCAGAATGTCCTTCATCAGGTGCATCTGCTCGAAGGATTCCGTGTTCATGAAGTAGTAGTATTCGCCATCGTCGTACAGAAACTCCATCTCTTGTTCGTCGAGAGACGCCCTCTCCACCTTGTCTTCCGAGGAAAAGCGGTGTTCCATCATGGTGCCGGAGCTGAGCTTGCGCATCTTCACCTGCACGAAACCGCGCAAGTTGCCCGGCGTGCGGTGTTCCATCTTGAAGACCGAGAACAGCTCGTTGTTGAATTTGATTACCATGCCCGGACGCAGTTGGGTGGAAGAAATCATAAGGGGGAGTTTTTTCAGTCTAACAGAGATTCCTCTTGACAGTGATCTATAACAGTAATACATTAGCAGTATAGATGACCGGTACAGCAAGAGCGCCATTTCGATTTCGCCTGGATGCGGAAAGCGGCGTGCCGGTGTATCGCCAGATCATCGATCAGGTGCAGGGCGGGCTGGCATCGGGAGCGTTGGCGAGCGGGGATCAGCTTCCGACAGTTCGCCAGGTGGCCGTGGATCTGGCGATCAATCCCAACACGGTGTTGCGGGCCTACCGGGAGCTGGAAATCCGGGGCGTGCTGGACACGCAGCAGGGCACCGGCACGTTTGTTTCCGATCGCAAGGTTGCGCAGGATGAAACCGAGCACGGCCGCAAGCTGGACCAGTTGGTGACGGAGTTTGTGGCGCGCGCGGGAGCCGGGGGATTCACGGTGCGGGAATTGATCGAGCGCTTGAACGGATTCGACGACAGGAGGAAATGAACCATGAATGCATTCAATAGTCCGGTCAGCAGTCCGGGCCTCGCTTTCTGGGGCGCCTGGATTCTCGCCGGCGGGCTGGGAACCTACTTTTCTCAGCGTCTGGAGCCGGTGATTGCCGGCGCGCTGATCGGGTTCTACGGTCTATTCGCGATCAAGGTGGTCCAGCAATGGGAGAAGGTCGCGGTATTGCGGTTCGGCCGCTACATCAAACTGCAAGGGCCGGGAGTGTTCTGGATCGTTCCGGTGATGGACACGCTGACCGCCTACGTGGATCAGCGCATTCGCGCAACCAGCGTCAGCGCGGAGTCGACGCTGACTCGCGACACGGTTCCCACCAGCGTGGACGCGATCGTGTTCTGGCTGGTGTGGAACGCGGAAAAATCGCTGCTGGAAGTCGCCGATTTCGAAAACGCCATCCTGCTAAGCGCGCAGACGGCGCTGCGAGAGGCCATCGGGAGGCACGAACTGTCCCAGATGATCGCGGAGCGCGAGACGCTGGGTCATGAACTCCAGCGAGTGCTGGACGAAAAGACCAATCCCTGGGGCATCACGGTTCAGTCCGTCGAGATTCGCGACGTGCGCATTCCGCAACTGCTCGAAGACGCGATGTCGCGCGAAGCTCAGGCCGACCGCGAGCGGCGGGCGCGCATCATTCTGGGCGAAGCCGAGACGCAGATCTCCGATAAATTCGCGCAGGCCGCTTTAGTTTATCGCGACAATCCCGTCGCGCTGCACCTGCGCGCGATGAACATGCTGTACGAAGCCATCAAGGAAAAGGGCGCGATGGTGATTGTGCCGTCGTCCGCGGTGGACACGATGGGGCTGGGCGGGATGCTGGCCACGACGTCGCTCGCGAAGAATCAATAATCTTCGCTGGTAGTAAAACATCCTATGCTTGGGAGAAGCCGGCGGACAACTGACGGCGTCGCCTGTCGCCGGAGGTGCGTATGCGCGCGTTCATCAAATCAGCTTGCTTGCTTTCCTGAGCTGCGTGGCCTTTGGGCAAGCCTTTGACGTCGCATCGGTCAAAGTCAGCCAGCGGCAGGTTGGCAAGGATGCATACGGTGAAGTTTCCATCGGTCCGGCGGGGCTCAGCGGCAAGAACGTGACGTTGAAGAGCCTCATCGCCGAGGACGGGGCCTCTGGTCCCGGTGCTGGATAAGACCGGCCTCGAAGGGACCTACGACATAAAGGTGGATCTGAAGGCGGAGCCGGGCGTGGACAGTTTCACGCCGTGGCAGAGGTTCTTGCAGGACCGGCTCGGGCTCAAATTGGAGAGCCGGAGAAGCGGCCCCAATACCGTTTGATATACTTTGTCCTCATGGATCATCCGTCTCAAGGCGACCCGGTCCCTAGGCCCGAGGACACGACCCAGTTCATACCTCCTGTTCCGCTGGGCGCGGGTTCTCTCTTAAAAGACCGCTACTGGATCGTGCGTGAACTGGGCCGCGGTGGTTTCGGGAGAGTCTTTCTGGCCCACGATCGGCAGCTTCACGATCGCCCCGTGGTAGTCAAGATCAAGCTGGACCACGCGGTAGAGGACCCCTGGTTTGAACGGAAGTTCAGCGAAGAAATCCGCGCGCTAACGCTCATCGATCACCCCAACGTGGTAGGGGTTCTCGACAGCGGACGGACCCCCGATGGGAAGCCGTTCCTGGTGATGCAATACATCGATGGGACGACCTTGCGCGCGGTACTCACTCCGGAAGGCCTGCCGCTTGACCGGGTTGCGAACTTCGCCCGTCAAATCGGGCAGGCCCTGGGCGCGGCTCATGACCGGAAGATCTGGCACCGCGACCTGAAGCCCGAGAATATCATGATCCAGATGCTTCCAGGCGGCGATGAGCGCGTGAGGCTGATCGATTTTGGCATCGCAACCGTTGCGGACCTGGACAAGAGGGACACGCGCACGCGAGTAGCGGGAAGCCTGGCATATATGGCGCCGGAACAAGTCACCGGCCAACCTTCCGCCAGCGCCGACATTTACGCCTTCGGCGTGATTGCTTACGAAATGGCAACCGGCAGAAAACCCTTCGTGGCCGAGGACACCACCCAGCTTTCCGTGCTTCAGCGCGCGGGGGTGCGGTTGAAACCCTCCGCGCTACGCCCTGGAATATCGAGTGCGGCCGAGAAACTGATCTTGCAATCGCTGAGCTACAACCCCAACGAGCGCCCGCCGAGCGCGCGTGTTTTCGGGGACGACTTGAATCATGCGCTGCTGGCCACTACGTCGTCCGGAACGCGGCAGGTGTCCAGCGGCCAACGGGGCCAGCGCGGGGCTTGGGTGGCCGCGGCCGCGCTCGCCTCGATTCTGGCACTCGGCGGTGTGTGGATCTATCGAGGCCGGACTGCTTCCGTCAAAACGGAACCCGCAAGTCAATCGGCCGTCGCGCAGCCTCCCCACCAGGATGCTGTCCAGAAATCCGATTCCAGCGCGAGTGAGACGGCCGTGGAACTCGCGTTCTGGAACTCAGTCAGCGCTTCATCGGACCCGCGCCAGTACCGCGAGTATCTAGCCAGGTATCCGCAGGGACAATTCGCGGCGCTGGCGAAGCTCAGACTGGAACCGCAACCCGCCAAGCCGGCAGGCGCGCCACCGGCTCCGGAAGCCGGACCTCGGAAGGGCGAGACGAAGTTGAATCCCGTGGACGGGCTGCAATACGTGTGGATTCCACCGGGGACTTTCCGGATGGGCTGTTCGCCCGGCGACGCGAAATGCGTATCCTGGGAGTTGCCCGCGCACACCGTGAGGCTCAGCCGCGGCTTCTGGTTGGGCGTAACGGAGGTAACGGTCGAGGCCTGGTCACGTTTTGCGAAACGGTCCTCGCGCAACATGCCGCAGGAGCCGAGGGAGGGGACCTTTGCGCTTAATCCAGGATGGTCGGAGCGGCGGTTCCCGATGGACAATATTTCGTGGGACGACTCCAAGGCATTCTGCGGTTGGGCGGGCGGCCGGTTGCCAACGGAGGCGGAATGGGAGTACGCCGCGCGAGCCGGCTCGACGGAAGCGCGTTACGGTCCGCTGGACGAGATCGGTTGGTTTGCGGATAACAGCGGAAGAGAACGCGTCGACTTCACTGCACTCGCGCTCAATCGCGATGACAAGGCGTACCTCCAGCGCCTCGAACAGAATGGGAACCGGATGCACACGGTGGCGACGAAGCGGCCCAATGCATTCGGGCTGTATGACATGATTGGGAACGTGCAGGAGTGGATAAACGATTGGGAGGGTGATACCTACTATAGTCAATCGCCGGAACTAGACCCGCAGGGCCCTGAATCCGGCAAGCTTCGTACGTTTCGTGGTGGGACGTATGCACGCGAAGCGATAGCGAGCCGCGCCTCGAGGTAGAGGGGCGGCCAATGCCTCTAACGCCAGAAGTGCCCGTTGGGGATGCCGTTGCGCGCTGGATGTGGTTCCAGCCCCGGCGGCGGCGGCGCCTGCTCCACCGTCCGCCCCGAATGCTCGTTAGGAATGCCTGGCCAGATCGCGGTACTACGGTTGTGGTGGATAGCGCCGAGAGAGCTCCAACGTCGAATTGAGCCGAGGCAAGACTGAGATGACTCGATCACTAAGTTGCATGGTGCTGACGGCGGCCGCTGCGTTAGGGCAGGCTCCGCAGCAGGCGTTTGAACTCGCCTCCATTCACCGGCATCAAGGATACGTTACCCGCACAGAGCCCCTAACAGTTTCAAGCCCGCTGATCAGGATGGAAGGGTATACCGTTTTCGGGCTGGTGATGGACGCATACCACTTGAGAGATTATCAACTCGCATTTGGTGCTGTTGCCCGCCCGGATGACGTCTATGACACGCAGTACGACATCATCGCGCGAGCTCCGGGCAAGATAGCGCCTAGCCTCGCCGACGCCCGCGCGATGCTCCAGACTCTGCTGGCCGATCGGTTCAAACTTAGGGTGCATCGCGAGACGAAAGAAATGCAGGTCTATGGTCTGGTGGTTGGAAAAAACGGACCCAGATTGAAAGCGGCTTCGGCTAGCGGCCAATGCTCGGTGCATGTAGCACTGGCAGGCGACGGCCGGAACAATGAGGAGACGTTCTCAAGTTGCCCGATCGAACGCCTCGCGGATCGCCTCACAAACATTGGCGACCGCCCGGTGCTGGACCAGACCGGACTAGCGGAACTACAACTTCCGTCTGGTTGCCATTCCCGGTTACAGGAGCCTCGGCCGGTCCGACCCAGCCGACATCCCTCCCAACATCGCAGTCGGGGATTTGGGCCTGAGGCTGACGCCGCAAAAAGCCTGGATCGACATCCTTGCCGTCGATCATGTTGAGAAGCCCAGCGAAAACTAATCCATCGCTCAACTGAGAGGCGAGCGGGGTATCATCAGAGTTAACCCGCATGATCCCCGAAACGATCCCCGAAGGTCTCACGTTTGACGATATCTTATTGCTGCCGGCCCGCAGCGAAGTAGTCCCAACCCAAACCGATACGCGGACGTGGCTGACGCGCAAGATCGGTTTGAACATTCCCGTCGTCAGCTCGGCCATGGACACAGTGACAGAATCGCACCTGGCGATCGCGCTGGCGCAGCAGGGCGGCATCGGAATCATTCACCGCAACATGCCCATTGAGCGGCAGGCCGAGGAAGTGGATCGCGTGAAGCGCTCCGAGAGCGGCATGATCGTCGATCCGGTGACGATCGACCCGGAGCAGCGCATTTCCGACGCGCTGGACGTGATGAAGCGCTATCGTATCTCCGGCGTGCCCGTCACCAAGGACGGCAAGCTGGTGGGCATTCTCACCAACCGCGACCTGCGCTTTGAGACTCGCTACGATCTGCCGATTTCGGCGGTGATGACCAAGGAGAACCTCATCACGGTGGGGGTGGGCACCACGCTCGAGGAAGCCGAGGCGATCCTGCACACGCATCGCGTGGAAAAACTGCTGGTGGTGGACGACCATTACAACCTGAAGGGTTTGATCACGGTCAAGGACATTCAGAAAAAATTGAAGTACCCCAACGCAGCCAAGGACGCGCAGGGGCGTCTGCGCGTGGGCGCGGCGCTGGGCTCCTCGGGCGATTTTCTGGAGCGCGCGCAGGAGCTGGTGGCCATGAAGGTGGACGTGCTGGCGGTGGATTCCGCGCACGGCCACAGCCGCGGCGTAATGGACGCAGTGGCGGCGGTGAAGCGCGCCTTTCCCGAAGTGCAGTTGATCGCGGGCAACGTGGCGACTTTCGAGGGCGCGCGCGATCTGATCGGGCTGGGCGTGGACGGGGTCAAGGTGGGGATCGGGCCGGGGTCGATTTGCACCACGCGGGTGGTCAGCGGCGCGGGCGTTCCTCAGATCACCGCCATCGCCGAGTGCGCCAAAGCCACCGTGGGCACGGGCGTGCCGCTGATCGCCGACGGAGGCATCAAGTTTTCGGGCGACGTCACCAAAGCCATCGCCGCGGGGGCGGATTGCGTGATGATCGGGAGCCTGCTCGCGGGCACCGAGGAGAGCCCCGGCGAGACCATTCTGTACCAGGGGCGCACGTTCAAGAGTTATCGCGGCATGGGGTCGATGGGAGCGATGGCCGCCGGCTCGGACCGCTATCCGCAAGACACCAGCGGCAAGCTGGTGCCGGAGGGCATCGAGGGCCGCGTGCCGTATAAGGGGCTCCTGTCGGACGTGGTGTACCAGTTGGTGGGCGGCCTGCGCGCGGGCATGGGATACTGCGGCTGCGCGACCGTCGCGGAGCTACACGAGCGCGCCAAGTTCGTGCGCCTGACCGTGGCAGGCCTGCGCGAGAGCCACGTACACGACGTGATCATTACGAAGGAAGCTCCGAATTACAGGTTGGAGTAGGAAGACGACTTTCGCCTTACAATGGCGATTCAGGATCTGTTGGGCCGACGGCACCGCATACTAGCTCTGGTGTTTCGCGATTAGCTCCCTAACTTTGGGCACGAGGTCGCGGGGAACATTCATGACGGTCTCGGAGGATTCAATGCCGGCCTCGTCCTCCGCTACGGCCTCATCTTCAGTCTGCTCTTCGTAATGCGCGAGCACCCGCAGTGCTCGGCCTTCATCCCACTCATCTGGAAACTTTTTCTGATTCATTTTTCTCTGCTCCGCCGGCTCACTCCCTTCAGCCTCGATTCTAACGCCGAAGGAGCAAGAGAATGGCTGCGAGGCCCCGATGGCTCGACCCGAAGCGCCGCTCCACCTATGATGAATAGAGGAGACGCCGGCCAATGAGAACGTACACCGCGGTAGTTGAGCACTGCCCAGACACCGGCCTCTACGTGGGCTACGTGCCCGGTTTCCCTGGGGCTCATACCCAGGCTGAGACTCTGGACGAACTCAATCGGAATCTCCGGGAGGTTATTGAAATGCTCCTTGAGGACGGCGAGCCTCCGCTGGATGCGCAGTTCATCGGAACACAGACGGTAACTGTTCCCTAAGCATGGGGCGTCTCCCGGTTCTCAAATCACGAGAGGTGATTTCGGTTCTGAAGACACTCGGATTCGGCGAGGTTCGCCAGCGCGGCTCGCATAAGCAATTTCGTCACTCTGATGGCAGGGGCACGACCGTTCCGGTACACGCTGGAAGAGACATTTCACCAGGTCTGTTGCGGCAGATCGCGGAGGACATCGGTCTGACGGTGGACGATCTGATCAAGGCGATTCGACGTTAGTTAGGCGGACCTTCTTATGACTCGAAGGTCGGCAAGGGCGAAATCTCTTCCTGGGGAACAGCCTCCAATGGCAGGCCGGCTTTTTTCCAAGCGTCGAGGCCGCCTTTAATCACGGCCACGTCGATCCCCTTTTCCAACAGGAGTTGCGCCACGCGGGAGCTGGTCGCTTCGCCGATGCAGGTGCAGTAGAGATACATCGGTCCGGCGGGCGCGATACCGTTCTCGGGGCGATGGAGAGCGTTCGGATCCAACCTCTGGGAACCCTTGACGCGGGTTGCCTTGAGGTCGTAATAGCCGTGGCTGCGAACGTCGTAAATCACGGCGCCGGCCGCGCGAGCCGCCTCGGCGGGAGTCACGAAAGGCACGGAGCGCAGACCGCGCGCTTTTCTCCACGATCGGGCCAAGACACCCACATAACCCAGCACAACCGCGATTAGCACGAAGCTCAGCACGCGGCTGAAGGTGTGGTAACCGCGGGTAATGGGTTCGATGACTCCGCTGAAAAGGAATCCCAAGGACAGGTACGCGCCGACGTACAGCGATGCACCGATAAAATCGAGCCCGAGGAATTGGCGCAACCGCATGTTCATACTTCCCGCGAGCGGCGGAGCCATCGTATTGATCCCCGGCACGAACTTCGCGAAGAGCAGCAGCACACGGCCGTGGCGGTAAAACGAATCCGCGGAGCGCAGGATGCACGACTCGGGGTTGAGCGAGATGTGGCAAAGCAGGCCGAGGAGCCACCAACCGGTATAGCGTCCCAAGAGGAACAAGACGGTGTCGCAGAGCAGGAAGGCCGAAAGAGCGCTCGCGGCGGCGAGCCAAGGGACAAGAGCGCCGTGCCCGGCGGCCGCGCCTGCAATCAGCAAGGCTAGCGCGGCGGGAACCGGAATCCCGATCGCTTCCAGAAACACGGCCGCGAACAGGGCGGCGTAGCCGTGCTGCGAAAGTCCGGCGAGCAGAGATTCCATAAGGTGAGGAACGACAGAATCATCTTATACCGCGGAGGCGTTTCCGGCTCGGCGAGCCGCTGGATCTACTTCCACGCACCGAGCAGGCGGCGCACCAGCACCAGCTCCCCCAAATGGTAGGCGTTGTGGTCGGCGATGAGCAGCGCCTCCCGCAAAATCGTCTGACCGTCGCCGTGCGGTATCCGCGCGCACAGGCGCGTTGATGGGTTCTCCACCAGGTCGCACATGGCTTTGAGATCGGCCTGAAAAGATTTCACGCTCTTGTTCCACGCTGTACTGCTCGGCGGAGCCGGCGTCTTGGGCCAATACCCGCTGGGCCACTCCGGCGAGGTGTGCTTAGGATTGCGGCTGAACTCGAGGATGTCCCGCTGCGCCAGCCGCATATGCTCGAGGATTTCCCAGGGCGAGTGTTCCGCGCCCTTCGGTCTCTTGCCCCGCGGGGCGACGGGCAGACCCTCGATCGCAGCATCGAATCCGGCGTGGGCGCCGCCGCCGTTGAGCAGATAGAGGAGATGTTCGCGCAGGTTCTTATCATTCAGAGCCTTGTCATTTTCGGCCGGCATGGCTTCCTTTCTCATTCCGAGATCAGCCTGATTTCCCCGACGCCTCCCTGAACGTCAAGGTGGATGGTCACATTTGATTTTCCCAAGGCGTCGTTGACGTAGCGGCTGCCGTCCTGGTGAAGGCCGGACGCGTTGATCTCGCCGATCCCACCCTGGACCTTCGCCTCCACGCCCACGCTGGATGGCAGGCGAAGGGTAGCTTCGCCGGCTCCGCCCTGGACTCGAACTTCGTAGCTCTTCTTAGGAGTTCCCCGCAGATCCACATCGAGTTTGCCTGCCCCTATCTGCACATCGAGATCGCGCAGAGTCAGAGATCCCAGATTGAGGTGGGCCTCTCCCCCGCCCAAGTGAACCTCGATTTCCAGCGGAACTTCCTGGTTGAGGCGGAGATCCCACTCATTCCATGTGTTGCCCGTGATGGAGCCGCCATGTCCAGGCTGGCTGATGGCGAGGTTGCCGCGACCAGCCGCGCTGCTGTAGCGCACCTCGGGCTTCCAGGAATCAACGCTGTACGTGAAGTCCGCGGCTGCGAGTTTGTCGGTCCCGCCGGCGACTCTCAAAATGCCCGCTCCCATGTCGAGGCTCACCCGCACCAGTTCGGAGTGATCGCGCTCGATGGACTGCGACTCGTGCGGCACCGGCCCGGCGCGGCGGATCTCGCATCCCGTCAAACACAATGCCCCGGCCATCAGGAGCGCCCATTTTGGTTTCATCGAATCTAGTTTCCGACAAAGCCGAAAAGCTTGCGGGGGTTGTCCACCAGGATGTGCTTTAAGCGATCGCCGCTTTTGCCCACGATCTCCCAGATCCAGTGGTTGAGCAGTTTCCCGTCGTTGGGCATTTGTCCCTCTTTCATGTTGGGGTGAGGCCAGTCGGTGCCGGTGATCACGCGGGCGGGAAATTCGTCGGCCAGCGCGCGCGGGAACGGCAACACCTTGCTCCACTCCTCCGGCTTGCCCGATCCGGTCAGACGTTCGGGGCATGTAAGCTTGGCCCAGCAATCCGGCTTGTCGCGAAAGAGTTGCAGGTAACGCTGAAATTCGGGATCGGACACGCCGTTGGCGATCGCCGGCACGGCCATATGATCGAAAACAACGGGAATCGGAATTGTTTTAATGTGCGGCGCCAGGTCCTTAAGATCGGCGGCTTCGCAATATAGATCGATATGCCAGTCGTTCTTCAGTTGCCCGGCGTCTCTCAGGCGCTTCAGCCGGTTCGCCATGGTCACCATCTCCTCGGGCGGAGGAGGATTGGTGAGGCGCTTCACGTAGCTGTAGCGCACGCCGCGCACGCCGGCCTTATCGAGCTCGACGAGTTCTTCGTCCGAGACGGTTTTTTCCAGGAACGCAACGCCCAAGGCTCGGCCCTTGGATTTTTTCAGAGCGTTGAGCATGTAGCTGTTGTCAGCGCCATGGCAGGTGGCTGCGACAATGACCTCGCCCGAAAAACCCAGATGGTTATCCAGTTCTTCCAGCTTTCTCCAAGGCGCAAAGGCCGGATCGTATTTTCGATCGTCCGACCAGCGAAACGGAGTCATGCCGTTGCTGTTCACATGGCAATGGGTGTTGATGGCTCCGGGCGGCATCGCGAACGCAGGTTTGTCGGGCGCGGGCTCGGGCTCAAGATTCCTGGGAAGAGGCTTGGACTTCTTGCGAGGCTTGTCGTTATAGTGATGCCGGTTGACTTCGCGGGTCTCGGAGACCATCGTGTACTCGCGGCCTTCCTCCATCTTGTATTTCTCCGAAAGATGGCTGACGATGACGTCTTCAAGATCCAGGCCCAGATCTTTGCGCAGGCGGTCGCCGAGCGGCCCCTTGCGATCGGGTTTGTCGCCCAGCGCGAAGTTCACGGAAACCCGTTTGCTGGGGCCTTCTTCATCGCCCACGATGCAGAATGTCCAGGGCGTGAGCGTGGTCGCAACACGATTTCGCAAAACGGTATTCTTCGGCTCCTCGGTCACCGGATCTAACGATTGATGGTCTTTGAGCAGGGAGTGCAGTGCCTTAAGAAGCTCGCCGTCATTCTCCAAAAAAACGTGCTCCAGCTCCTTGGAACATTTCACTTCAAGATTGGGCATGAACTAGCTAGTTTAGCGCCAGAGCCTCATCGGTGGCGCGAGTCCCGCGGCGCTTCTGCGGGCGCAGGTGGCCTTGAAACTTCTCCATGTAGAGATAGATCACGGGAGTGATGTACAGCGTCAGCAGTTGCGAGACGACCAATCCGCCGACCACCGCGAGACCCAGGGTCTGGCGCGCGTCGCCGCCCTCGCCGTAGCCGAGCGCGATAGGCAGAGTGCCGAATAGCGCCGCCATGGTGGTCATCATGATGGGGCGGAAGCGCATCAGACAACCGGCGTAGATGGCTTCGCGAGGACCCATGCCTTGGTTGCGCTGGGCATCCAGAGCGAAGTCGATCATCATGATCGCGTTCTTCTTCACCACACCCATCAGCATGATCAGACCCACGAACGCGTACAGGTCCAGCTCCCTGTGAAACAGCGCCAGCGTCAGCAGCGCGCCAAACAAGGCCGAGGGAAGTCCGGAAAGAATGGTGATGGGATGGATGAAGCTCTCATACAGAATGCCCAGGATGATATAGATCACCAGGACCGCGACGATCAGCAGAATCGACAGGCCGCGGAAGGAGCGCTCGAATTCCCGCACGGTTCCCTGGAAACCCACGCTCAGGGTCTGCGGCATGTGCATCTCCCGCACGACGGCGTTCAGCTTATCGGCTGCCTGGCCCAGCGAAACGCCGGGCGCGAGATTGAAGGAGACGGTCACGGCGGGAAGCTGGCCGAAATGATTCACCGACAGCGGGCCGACGCCGCGCGAGCTCTTGACCAGCGTATCGAGGGGAATGAGCGGCCCTTGCGAGGAGCGCACGTACAGTTTCGATAGAGCGTTAGGCGTGCGCTGGAACTCCGGGGCAATCTCGACGATCACGGCGTACTGATTGGCGGGCGTAAAGATGGTGGAGACCTGGCGGGTGCCGTAGGCGCTGTAGAGCGCGTCCTGGATCTGCGCGGCCGACACGCCGAGTGAAAGCGCGCGGTCGCGATCGATGTCCAAATTCACCTGCGGGCTTTGGATCTGCAAGTCGCTGGTGACGTCCAGGAACCCGGGGAGACCGCGCATCTGGCCCAGCAGGCGCGGAACCCACTGGTAGATCTCCTGCAAATTCGCGCTCTGGAGCGTCATTTGGTAAGCGCTGTTGGTGTTCTGGCCGTTGATGGTGATGGGCGGAGGATTCTGCAAAAACACCATCACGCCCGGGACCGAAGACAAGCTGCCGCGCAGCTCCATCATGACTTGATCGACGTTCAGCTTGCGGCCGGGGCGCGGCTTCATCATGGCGAAGATGAAACCCTGGTTGCTGTCGCCGGCGAAGGCGCCGATTTGCTCGACATTGGGATCGTGCTCCAGAATATCGCCCACGGCGCGCTGATGCTTGGCCATGGATTCGAAGGAGATGTCCTGGCTTGCGAGAGTCGCGCCCTGAATGAAGCCGGTGTCCTGGCTGGGAATGAATCCGGTGGGCATGGTAAGGAACAAATACACAGTGCCGCCCAGCATCGCCGTCGCGAATACGACGGTGGCGAAGGGATGGCGCAGAACACGTTGCAGCGTGACGTCGTAGGCTCGCGTTACGCCCTTGAAGCCGCCTTCGAGGGCGCGGTACAAGCGCCCGTGCCGCTCGGCCGGCTCATACTTGAGGAAGCGGCTGCCGAGCATCGGGGTCAACGTCAGCGACACAAATCCGGAAATCAGGATGGCCACCGTGATGGTCACGGAAAACTCGTGCAGCAGGCGGCCCACGATTCCGCCCATGAACAGCACCGGAATGAATACGGCCACCAGCGAGATGGTCATGGAAACGATGGTGAACCCGATTTCCTTCGAGGCCAGCCGCGCCGCCTCCATGCGAGGCTTTCCCAGCTCGCGGTAGCGCACGATATTTTCGAGCATCACGATGGCGTCGTCGACGACGAAGCCGACCGAGAGCGTCAACGCCATCAGCGAAAGAATGTTCAAGCTGTAGCCCAGCAGGTACATCACGGCGAAGGTGCCGACGATGGAGAGCGGAACGGCCACGCCGGGAATCAGCGTCGCCGAGAGATTGCGCAGGAACAGGAAGATGACCATCACCACCAGGCAGACGGTCAGCACCAGGGTCAACTTGACGTCGTTGATGGAATTGCCGATGGGTACGGAAGCATCGTAGATGATGGACAGATTGAGCGCGGGAGGAATCTCCAAGCGGAAATTCGGCAGCAGCGCTTTGATGCCGCGAACAACCTCGACGGTATTGGTCCCCGGCTGCCGCCGGATGGCCAGGATCACCCCGCGCGTATCGTTGATCCACGCAACCGATTTATCGGTCTCGACGCTATCCAGTACTTGCGCGACGTCCTCCAGCCGGACCGGGTTGTTGTCGCGGTACGCCACGATGATGGATTTGTAAGCGGCGGCATTGGTCAACTGACCGCTCGATTGCACGGTGAAGGATTGCTTGGCGCCGTACAACTTGCCGGTGGGCAGATTGACGTTGCTTTGCTGGACCGCCCGCATCACGTCGTCGATGCCGATGTTGCGAGAGGCCAGCGCGTCGGGATTCACCTGCACGCGCACGGCATATTTCTGCGAACCGTAGACAAACACCTGGGACACGCCGCTGACCATGGAGATGCGCTGCGCGAGGATGTTTTCGGCGTATTCGTCCACGGTGTATAGAGGCAGAGTGGGCGAAGTCAGCGCCATGTACAGCACCGGGTTGTCGGAGGGATTCACCTTCTGATAGGAAGGCGGACGCGGCATCTCCGCCGGAAGCTGGCCTCCGGCCTTGGCGATGGCCGCCTGCACGTCCTGCGCCGCCGCATCGATATTGCGGTCGAGAGCGAACTGGAGCGTGACGGTGGTGCTGGCCTGGGTGTTGCTGGAGCTCATGGACTCGACTCCGGCGATCGAGGAGAATTGTTTCTCGAGCGGAGTGGCCACAGCCGACGCCATGGTTTCCGGATCGGCGCCGGGCAAGCTCGCGGTGACCTCGATGGTGGGGTAATCCACGCTGGGCAGCGCGGCCACCGGCAGCGCGCGATAGCCGACCGCGCCGAACAAAAGAATGGCGAGCATGACCAGAGCGGTCATTACCGGGCGCTCAATGAAGATGCGCGAGAAATGCATACGCTAGAGCGTGCGTGAATCCACTTTGGACGCGGCCACGGGTTGAATATGCGCGCCTGGATAGAGCAGCAATTGCCCGTCGGTCACGACGGTCTCTCCAGCCGCGAGCCCCTCCTGGATCACCACTTGATTGCCGTGGATGGCCCCGGCGCGCACGTTACGAGGTTCCACGGTTTGGTCCGGCTTCACGACATACACCATCTGCCCCTGCTTCACGGCTTCCGCAGGCACCACGATGGCGCGAGCCTGTGTGTCCAGAGTCAGCGACACATTGACGAACTGGCCGGGCCACAGCAGCCGCTTGGAATTTTCGAAGGTGGCTTTCAGCTTGATGGTGCCGGTGGTGGAATCCACGGTATTGTCGATCACGCTGAGCTCGCCGCGCACGGGCGCAGAGTTCTGCGCGTCCTTGGGAATCGCTTGCACAACCAGCTTGCGGCCGGCGCCAGAACGTTCGGACTTAGCCCGCTGGACGGCGGCCAGATGCTCCTCCGGTACGCCGAAGCTGACCCAGATCGGGTCCATCTTGTTGATCACCACCAGATTGGTGGTGTTGGCGCTGATAATGTTGCCCTCGTGAACCAGCAGATTCCCGGCGCGTCCGGTGACGCGGGAGCGGATCTGGCAATAGGTCAGGTCCAATTTGGCGCGGTCGATGGCGGAACTGTCGCTATCGATGGCGGCGCGGTAGCTCTCGATGGCGGCCTGGTCGGCGTTGATAGCGGCGCGGTTGGACTCCGCGGCGGCTCGCGATTGCTCGTCCTGCGTGCGCGAAACGATGCCTTCCTTGGCGAGCTGGGAGTTGCGCGAGGCGTCGGCCTCCAGGCTGCGGGACTGTGCCAGGTCCTTTGCGCGGTTCGCTTCGGCCTGGTGCAGATTGGCGGTGTCGCGATTGAAGGCGGCCTCGGCTTGGCGCAGAGCTTCCTGGTAGGGACGGGCGTCGATCTCGAACAAGAGATCGCCTTCCTTGACGTCGGCGCCTTCGGCGAACGCGACTTTGACAAGCTCGCCCGAGATTTGCGATTTGACCTGGATGACCGAGGACGCTTCGACCGTGCCCACGGCCTGGACTTCGGTGGGAACCGCTTGCTCGGCCGCGATGGCGACGCTGACAGGAACAGGCGGAGGCGGTCCGGCGCTCTGCGTCTTCTGGGTCTGACAGCCGGCTAACGCAAGGGCGAATGCGGCCGCCGTGAGGATTCGAAATGGAAGAAGGCGCTCAGGCACGTGGAAGTACCGCCGGTTTCGTGGGCCTAAATTCAAATTAGCACAGCGGCGGCGGCGTGCCGCTGCTAGCCGAGTATGAACGGTCCGGCGAGCACCAGCAGCAGGCTTCCGTAGATGGCCCAACTCCAGCGGTTGCCCAGGTTGACGGTGAAGCCGATGCCGTCGCGCCGTTGCACGAAGAGCGCGGCGTCGTTGGGGTTGTGATAAATGATGCCGCCTCTCCAGCAGTCGTTCGGGGTTGGGTCCGGATCGCGCGGCTTGTTGGATTCGTGGACCGCATAGGCCATCGCCGGAATCAGCAACGCCAGCGGGCCGAGCACCATCACGGGGGTGGGGATCGCGATGCCGCCGGCGAGCTTGAGCGGGATGGCTCCGAACAGGAGCGCGATCATCAACTCCACCGTAAGCATCACCGCCACCATCGGCTTACGCATTGGTTCGGAACGGCGCGATCCGTACCAACCCGCTAGCGCGAGGGCGAACAGCCACACGGTCAACTCGCCGCCCAGAAGCAGCGGGCCATAAACGCCGCGGACGGTGCGATCCGCCCATCGGTTCGGCGTTCCGTCGTAAGAGAAGTGAACCGGATACCGCGCCGGGATTCGGTCCCAATGCGAGTGCAAATACATCGCGGCGCCGGCCAGCAGCAGCAGCGGAAGGATTCCCAACCAGGTGAACCACGGCAGGGGCTGTGGCGGACCAAGCGTCGTCCGGCGGACCAGGGCCGGCTGAATCGCGAAGGGCTTCAGCTTGCGGTTCTGCGCGACAAACGCGGCCATACCCACGAATGTCGTCGCCAGCACGGCGGTGACAAAAAACGCAGGGACGGGAAGGAGGACGGTTCCGAGCAGGCTCAGCGCAGAGGGAATCGCGATCAGCAGGCGATAAAAGCGAAGCGCGCGGCGTCCTGGTTCGGTGGAACGGAAGCCGTCCGGTACGGGGACGCCGAACAGGAACTCGCGCGGCGTGATGTGGGGTATCGCCAGCAGCGACAGCGCCACCACTACCTGCGTGAGCATTGGGATCGCACGGCTAAGGAGAGGAGCAGTCATTCGATATCCTCCACGATGGATTTCAGCTCCGCTGCGATGCGGGCGGACGAGACGCCCTGGGCGCGCATCTGCGAAACCAGCTCGCGCAGCCTCTGCCGGTAGCCGGAGATCTCGCGGCGCGATGGCGCGGGCGCTTCGCGCTCCACTACCGTAGCTCCGCGTCCCTGGCGCAAATCCAGCCAGCCTTCCGAGGCCAACTGCCGGTACGCTTCGGCGACGGTGTTGAAGTGTACGGCCAGGTCGGTGGCCACGCGGCGTACCGGCGGCAACACCGTGCCGGGCCTGAGAGAACCCTCCACCAGGGAGACGCGCAACTGGTCCACGATCTGCCGCACAATCGGCGCGGGCGACGCAGGATCGATGCGCAGCACAGGGGCGGCCATATATGTCTAGAGTATATGTACACCATACAATTGTCAATGAGCTTAAACCGCGGCGCGACGTGGCGCGACAGAGCCGTGGCGCGGGGCGCCGGTAAGCTACCGGCAACAAGAACCGGGACTTGGGATTAGCGCGGCCAGGGCAAGCCTTGATATTCAGGTTCCTGCGGCGGTAGCCGATAAGTTGATTGCCGGGAGGCGACCAGATCTCCACGAGGTCCGCCGCGTTGTCGAGCGGGTCCGTGCTGGCGCTCTCCCGGCAATTAACTCCACTCCTCAAAACGAGGTATCTGTTCTATCGGTGGTCCGCGGCGGGTCGAACACGGCGCGGCATAAGCCGAATTATGCTATAACGGCTTCGAGTGACCGCATGACCGAGCAGGAAATCATCTTAGCCAACCAGCAGTACTTGTTCCCCTGCGTATTTCACTTCTACAAAGAACCTCTAGTGGTGGCGCGCGCCAAGGATCAATTCGTGTGGGACGCGCGCGGCAATCAATACCTGGACTTCTTCGGCGGCATCGTCACCATCAGCGTGGGGCATTGCAATGAAACGGTGAATCGCAAGGTGGCCGCGCAGATCGACACGCTGCAACACGTCTCCACCGTGTTTGCGAACGAGCCGCAAGCCGCGCTGGCCAAGCGCGTCGCCGGCTTGACGCCCGGCGGCAAGCTGACCAAGAGCTTTTTCACCAACAGCGGCACCGAGGCGAACGAAACCGCGATTCTGGCGGCGCGCTGCTATACCGGCTCGCATGAAGTGGTGGCGCTGCGCCACAGCTATCACGGGCGATCGGCGCTGGCCATGGCCGCTACCGGGCAGGGGTCCTGGCGTCTGGGAGGCGCTCCCGCGGCAGGTTTCACGCACGCGTTGAACGCGTATTGCTACCGCTGTCCGCTGGGCTTGACCTATCCGAGTTGCAACGTGCGCTGCGCCAGGGATATGGATGAGATGATCCGCACCTCCACGTCGGGCCGCCTGGCGGCTTTCATCGCGGAGCCGATTCAAGGCGTCGGCGGATTCATTACGCCTCCGAAAGAATACTTCGAGATCGTGACCGGGATCGTCAAGAAGTTCGGCGGTCTGTTCATCAGCGACGAGGTGCAGACGGGATGGGGCCGCACCGGAGGCAAATGGTTCGGCATCGAGCACTACGGCGTAATTCCGGACATCATTACCAGCGCCAAGGGGTTGGGCAACGGCACTCCGGTGGGTTTGACGGTGGCGCGTCCGGAGGTCGCGGATGGACTCAAGGGCGCGTCGATCTCCACCTTCGGCGGGAATCCCGTGGCCGCCACCGCTGCGAAGGCAGTGATCGATTTCATCGACGACAACAACCTGCTGATCAACGCCGCGGAGACCGGCGCTCATTTGCGCGCTCGCTTGGAGGAGTTGCAGGCCAAGCATTCTCTGATCGGCGACGTCCGCGGCATGGGCCTGATGCAGGCCATCGAGCTGGTGGAGGATCGCGATTCGCGCGCGCCCGCGCCGGAAGCCACGGCGGCGCTGATGGAAGCCGCGCGGGAGAATCGTCTGCTGATCGGCAAGGGCGGCCTGTACGGCAACGTCATTCGCATCTCGCCGCCGCTCAATATTTCGAAAAGCGACGTCGACGATTTCGCGATGCGGCTGGACGCCAGCCTGGAGCGCGTCGGCCGGGAGCGCATCGCACGGGTGAACGGCGGAGTGAACCGCTAGACTACAGAGCATGCGGCGATATTTTCTTCCGCCAATGCTGGCTACGTTTGCGATGGGACACCTTACCGCACAACCTCAGAGTGTTTCCTACGACGGCTTGAAAGAGGGGCAAATCCTCAACGGCTTTCGCGCGACGGCGGTATATCTGGACGATTCCGGGCATGCCATCGGCGCGCGCTTGCACCATGAGCGCACGAATTTCACGCTGGACCTGCTGCAAATCCAGTCCGCCCCGCAGGCATTCATCTGGGTCACCACCTTCCCCACGTCCAACATGGGCGAGCCGCATACGCAGGAGCACTTGCTGCTGGGCAAGGGTAACAAGGGCAGGGACCTGGGAAGCCAGGAGACCATGTCGCTGGCGACCTCGACCGCCTTCACCATGCAGTGGCGCACGTGTTATACGTTCTACACCTCGGCAGGGCCGGAGGTGTTCTTCCAGAATTTCGACCGCACCATGGACGCGCTGCTCTACCCGGATTACTCGGACGAGGAAATCCGCCGGGAAGTGCGGAATTTCGGAATCGGCGAAGACCCCAAGGACGGCTCGCTGCACCTGGAGGAAAAGGGAACCGTTTATAACGAAATGGTCACGTCGATGGACCAGGCGAATCGCCGGCTTTATCAGGCGGCTCTGCTCTCGCTCTATGGTCCTTCGCATCCCCTGTCGTATTCTGCGGGCGGGTTGCCGGCGGATCTTCGCGTGATTCAACCGTCCGACATCCGGCGCTTCCATGACCAGCATTATTTTCCGGCCAACATGGGCGCGATTGTTTCGCTGCCCAAGGAAGTTGCGCCCGGGGCGGCTCTGGCGCGCCTTGATGTGGTGTTAAACGAATTGGAGCGGAGCTCGAACGGCGCTGCTCGGCCGCCTGCGATGACGGAGGCGCAACTGCCTTCGCCCAAAGCTGCGCCGGCCGGGCGCATCGAATACGTGGAATATCCTCTTCAGAACGACCAGCAGCCGGGAAGCGTATATCTGGTGTGGCCGGCGACTCGGAAGCTGGCGCTGCGCGATAGGTTCCTGATCGCGCTGTTCCTGGACAACGTCGCGGGAGAGGCGGATACGAATCTCTACAAGCGGCTGATCGACAGCAAGACCAGGGAAGCGGACATTGGAGCCAAGGGGGTGGACGGATACGTCGACGACGGACAAGGCAATCCGGTGATGGTGACCTTCCGGGACATGCCGGTATCGAAGATGAACGATGCCGACTTGAGCGCGCTGCGCGGAAAGGTGCTGGATGAATTTGCGAAGATTGCGGCGTATGCGGATGGATCGCCGGAGCTGGCGCAGTTCCAGCAGCGGTTGAAGAGCCGCATCGCGGAGACGCGGCGGTCGCTGGCGAAGCTGGTCAATTCGCCTCCGGGATTCGGTTTTCGCGGAGGCGATACGGCGTGGCTCGATACGTTGTATCAGCTCAACAAGGAGCCGGGATTCCGCAAGACTGTGACTTCCAAGGACGATCTGGCGGCGATCGAAAAGTCGATTTCAGGCAGTCACAACATCTGGCATGAATACCTGAGCGAGTGGCAGATTCTGGGGACCGTACCTTACATTGAGGCGGCGAAGCCCAATCCCGCGCTGGTGCGGCAGGCGGCGGAAGAACGCGCCGCGCGCGCGGCGGCGGAGACAGCACGGCTCCGGCAACAATACGGCGCGGCGAGCGATCGGCAGGCGCTGGAGCGGTATCGCGCGGATTACGACGCGGCCACGAAAGCGATTGAGGAGGCCGAAAAGAAGGCGGCATCGGCCAAGTTCGTGGAGCATCCTCCCATGACGCTCGACGATACGCTGGAGTTCAAGACGTCCAATCTCGCGCGCGGCGTGCCGCTGGTCGAGTCGGCTTTCCAAAGCATGACCAGCGCGACCACGGGCATCGCTCTGCGCCTGGATAGCGTGCCGGAGGACCGGCTGGTGTACGTTTCGCTGCTGCCGGAGCTGCTGATGAACAGCGGCGTGATCGAGAATGGCAAAGCCGTCTCCTATGAGGACATGTCGCAGCGGTTGCGCAACGAGATTCTGAGCCTGGATGCGGGCTTCAGCGTCAACGCCGCGACGGATCGGGATGAGCTGGTGATGCGCGGCGCAGGCAATAACGCGGCCGAATCCAGGCGCGCCATCGAATGGATGGAGCTGGCTCTGTACCATCCCCACTGGCGCACGGAAAACCTGCCGCGCTTGCGCGATTACGTGGATCAGGCGCTGGGAAGATTGCGCCGAACCATGCAGGGCGCAGAGGAGAATTGGGTCCGCAATCCGGAGACTGCGTACCGCAAGCAGGCGAATCCTTTGATGCTGGCAAGCTCGTCGTTTCTGACGCGCGCGCACAATGTGCAACGGCTGCGCTGGATGTTGAAGGACGGCGGCTCGGACGCAGTGTACGGTTTCCTGACGGAGCTGGGCGAGGTCGCCGGATCAAGGGAGGAGCGGAAGGCGATCCTGGTGGGGATCCGCGATGGAAAATACGCAGGCGCCGCAAAACTTTCAGACAAGGAACGCGGCGTGGCAGTGGAAGCCGCGCGCGACTTAGAGGCGGCGCTGGGAGACATTCCGGATTCCTCTCTGGCGGCGGATTGGCGCTATCTCTGCGGCCAGATGACGCGCGACTTGCGGCAGGGACCGGAACGCACTTTGGCGATTCTGGATGAAGTGAGGCGCTCGATTCTGGTCACGGGCGGGGCAAGAATGTTCGTGATCGGATCGAACGCCACTCAGGCGCGGCTCGGCTCGGAAATCCAAAGCTTGTCGGCGGGGTTGCAGAACGCTCCCTTCAAGAAGGCCGCGTACAGCGCGACGCGGAGGATCGATGCGAGGTTGCTCAGCCGCGAGGCGGGCGCGGCCGCTCCGTTGTTTGTCGGGCTGCTCAACGCCAATTCGCAGGGTGGAGTGTTTGTGAACTCGGCGCCGCTGACGAGTTACCACGACACCGGCCGCGACAAGCTGCTGGATTACCTGGCGGTGAATCTGTACGGCGGCGGCGGCGCGCACAGCGTGTTCATGAAAACCATCGGCGCGGGGCTGGCGTATAGCAACGGGATCAGCGTGTCGCTCAGCGCCGGGCGCATCGGCTACTACGCCGAGCGCACTCCGGAGCTGCCGCAAACCTTGAAGTTCGTGATTGGAGTGCTGAAATCGGCGCAACCGGACGCGTCACTGGCGGAGTATGCAATCGCCGGCGCATTTCAAGCGACACGCGTGGCGTCCTCCTATGAGACGCGAGGCGAGGGGATGGCGGCGGATCTGGCGGATGGTCTCACGCCCGACGTGCTGAAGCGCTTTCACCAGGCGATTCTGGATTTGAAGAAATCCCCGGATCTCGAGGCGGAGCTGTTCCGGCGCACCGGCCTGGTGGACGCGAAGGTCCTGCCCGGCATGGGAACCAAAGCCAAGGATGTCGCGGGCGCGGTGTACTTCGTCATCGGGCCGGAAAAGCAGTTAACCGCCTGGGAGGAATACCTGAAGCGCGAGGACTCGGCCGAAGCGCGGGTATGGAGACTCTATCCTCGGGATTTCTGGCTGACCGGGGAGTAGTAACTTTCTTTCGCAACAACTCTTGACAGAAGTGACGTTCGCCGAGGCCGGCGGCAAGACCAAGCTCACTAACGGTGGTGTTGAGCTTCTCGAAGGCCAAGCCGGAGGAGGCGCCCCACCTTACTTCGCCTTATTGGCGGCCGGCTGAGGCAGCACCTGGCCATCGGGCAACTTGATCGAGACAAAGAGCGCGCCGGGATCGCCGCTGATCAGCGGGTTGGCCGTGACGGTGGCAATGTCGCCCTTTTTTACGGAGTTCCGTTTAAAGCCCTGGCGGACCAGATAGGCCGGCGCGGTCATCTCTATCTTCCAGGTCACCACCTTGCCGTCTTTGCCGGGCACGTCGATGTCGATGGAGGAGTGCGGATTTTCCCAGCGGAACTCCTGGATGGTTCCTGTCAGTACGACCGTCTGCTTGCGATCGAATCCAGCCATCGAATGGTGCGCTTGGGCGGGAGTCGATCCCATCCAAAATCCCGCCGCGCACGTGCTCGCGATGATTAACGCCCTCATGAAATTTCCTCTCTTCATCAGCGTACGTTCTGCTTGGGGCCGGTGCTCAGAAGATTCTGGTTCAGATCCGGCAAACACGTCGCTTCGGTGATCTCCTGATCGTCTACCCGGCGCCAGCGCTTGGTCCACTTCCACTCGCCTTCCCAATTCTTGGGATCGGTCATGGAGTACTCGATTTCGAGCGTCGCGCCTTGATTGATCAGCCGCATCCGTTCCACCACGTGGAGCTGGTCGCTGGCCGGAACGCCGTTATCGATCCAGTGATGATGGTCCACGAAAGCGGTGGTATCCACCACCAGCGCGTCGTTTTCCCAGTGCCCGATCGATTCGCCGTTGAAGCTGGGGATGACGATGTCCGGATCGGTGTGCTTGCGGCCGTCCAGATAAATGATGCGCACGCTGTTCATGAAGCCGCTGATCATGTAAATTACGGTGGGCTTCTGGATCATGGCGATGGGCCACACCCGGGTCATGATGATGGGCAGTCCGGCGGGCCAGCATGCGCCGATGTCGTCGTGATAGGCTTTGCCTTCCGCGGCGGCTTTCTTAGCCGCATCGTACTGGACCTGCGCCGCCGCCGTGAGCTTGGCGCCCGGGGGTGGGGCGAACTGCCAGGGGTTGTTTTGCCCGCCTCCGTGCAGCCAGGTTCCAGTGATGTCGAAGGCCGGCTTGGGCCGATCCTTGGCAATCGCCGCCGGCGCCAGCGCGCCCACGGCGACGCCTTTTTCGTTCAGGGGCGCCAGAGACTGAGCCGTCAAACCCGGCGCCGCCGCCACAAGGATCGCTGCGGCGACTGCCGCGGCCGTCCATGGAAATGGTTGCTTCATACTGTTACCCTCATTTACCGGCACCACCCAGCCGCATCCGGACCACGCCTTTTTCATCGACGTACTCGCGATTATTGTCACACACAAACTCGACCATCTCATAGTCCGGAACCAGCGCGTAGACCAGCGTGTAGGTGACCGGCTTTTCCAGCACCACCGGGTCCTCAATGGTGATCTGGTCGTGCAGAGTGTTGGGCGCGGGCCGCCGCAAACGCTCCGTGATGTGCATCTGTTCGCTGTGCGGCATCCCTTGATAGCCCCGGACCGAGGGGCTGACACCGATCGTGTCCACCACCAGCGTGTCGCCTTCCCAACGCCCCACTGAGCGCCCATAGTAGCCTGGCGATACATCGTCCAGCGAGATTTGCGGCTTGCCGATATAGATCCGGCGCACTTCACTGAAAGCCTCGCCGATGATGGTCACTTGCTTGGGGGTCTGAATGACCTCCGTCGGATAGACCGCCACTTGCATCATGGTGGGCATGCCGTAAGGAGTGCAGAGCGAACCGGGCGCAGCCAGTTGCTCGCCGCGCGCGCTGGCCTCCCGTTCCTTAGTGCGGCGCGCATCATACGGCTCCTTATAACCGGGCTTCAACAGCAGCGGCCCCGCGGGAGGCGGAGCGCCAGGCCCGGTTGCCCTGGAAGGACTCCAAACGCCCGCCAAGTCGGGTGGAGCTTGCCCGGACGATTGAGCCGCCGCGATCCCGGCGAGCATCCCAATGCACAACAGCAGCGCGGCCGCTTTCCCCAACACTTTACTTGGGACCTCGGCCAGGCCCGTTGCCGAGCTTGCGGCCATCGGGCAGATTCGCCTGAACCAGCAAACCGCCCGGGTCGCCGTTCTTGAGCGGACTGAGGATCACCGTGATCTTGTCGCCGGCTTTGAGCGTACCGTGTTTCCAGCCGCCCGGCTGTAAGATGCTGGGGCTGCCCATCTCAACGCTCCAGTGCTTCACGGCGCCGTTTTCGTCCTGGACGTCCATTTCGATGTAGGAATGAGGATTGGTCCACTGAAACTCCGTAACCGTTCCGGTGAGCGTGGTCTTCTTCGCCGAGTCGAACATGGCGAAGGAGTGGTGCGCCGCTCCCGGCATTGCCCCCAGCACCAGCCCCAGCGCAAAAGCGCTGACAATCTTCAGGCGCATCGCCACCCTCCTAAAATCCGCATCTTTTGGAGATGCTACTCCCCCCGGGAAAGGAAGTCAAATGGCGCTGCCATTTCTGCGCTGCCATTTCTGTATGCCCACGGGGTTGCCCGGCTCGGAGATGCTTGATAACATCCGCATATATGAAACCTCTGTTCCTTCTTTTGGCCCTGCCGCTGGTTGCCGCCGACCCTCCCGGGTTCTCCATGTGGACCGGCGCCGAACTGAAAGCCGACGTAAACGCGGTTAAGCTCGACGATCACAAAGTCGGCGTGAATAAGCTCGCCACCTGGGACAACCATGCGCTGTGGGTGATCCGGCGCGAAGGCGATGGCGAAGCCGAAGCGCACGACACGCAGGTGGACGTGATTTTCGTCACCTCCGGCGAAGGCACGCTGGTCATAGGCGGAACCATCGTAGAACCCCGCACCACGGCTCCGGGAGAGACTCGCGGCAAGTCGATCAAAGGCGGCATTAGCAAAAAGATGTCCGTCGGCGACGTCTTTCACATCCCCGTAAAAGTGCCCCATCAGATGCTGGTGCCGAAGCTCCTCACGTTTGAGGTGCTGAAGGTGGATAGCAAGTAGCGAGCGCGGCGTCGTGTTTTGTCAGCTCCGCTATAGAGGCCAAGGGTGGGCGCTCCTCTTACTTTAGTTTGGAGTCGGTTCTTTGTCGATATGGTCGATGACCAGGATGTCGAAGGGGAGTTTTTTTGACTCCAGCTTCAAGCCGAGTTGATCCTCCACGGCCGCGAAGACACCGGGAGGAGCGTCGGGAGCATCGGCGCTTGGGGCGTCCGGGTCATTGCGTCTTGTCGCCATCGCGAAGTCCAGTTTGAAGTCGTATTCGCCCGTCAGGCCGGTCTGATCGACAACGGGATGATCCAACATCAGGAGCCCTGTCAGCTTGGCGATCCCGGCCCTCTGCCCAGCCAGGCGCATATGCCCGTTGGAAGGCAGACCGACCACGCCTGTGTAGCCGGGCGGAAACGTGGGGAAACCGTTGTCATCCGGCCGCCCGATAACGGTCCCTTTCGGAATCTCGACTGGCTCCGCGATCTTCGGCGATTCCTTTAATTTGGGCCCGTTCTTTGCCACGGTCAAAGTGTAGATCGGCAAAACTCTGGACTCGTGATGGAACTGGAAGTTAAACCGCTCCCGCAGCAGATTCTGGAGCATGAGTTTGAGCTGCTCCGGCGTGGCCCCGGGCGGGACTCTGGCGGCGATCTCGAGGCGTTCTGAAAGCCAGCTTGGTCCCGAAAGTTGATCGTAATACTGCAACCCGTATGCTCTGAAAATAAGACCTCCGAGCGAGATGTCTTTGTATGCGATCTGCCCGGGGTCCGGAGTTCCGGGACCGCCTTGTAGCTTTGGCGCCGGTACGGCGCCGGGCGGGAGTCCCGGCGTCGGCGGCGACAGCCTTACGGAAGCTACGTCGAAGTGGGACAAGTCCTGGGCTCTGCCCATGAGAGTCAATAGCAATGTACCGATCAACAGTCCGCGCATGAGCCTAATCTCCATTTTTTCTTTAATCGTGCCGCAGGGCTTGCGCGGGGTCGATGCCCATCGCCTTTCGCCCCGACGCATAGCAGGCCGCCAGCACCGCCGCGAAGAGCAATATCGCGGCCGCCGAAAGAGTGGGGGCATCGGTGGGCTTAACCTCATAAAGGAACGAAGTCAGCAACCGCGTCAGCCCGAGCGCGCCCGCGACTCCCAGCACGACTCCCACAATCGCCAGCCGCCCGCCATAGCCCAGGATGAGACCAAGAACATCCAGGCGGGTGGCGCCCAAGGCCATGCGTACTCCAAATTCATAGGTGCGCGCTCGGACCAGATAAGCCACCACTCCCACCACGCCGGAAACAGTCAGCAGCAGCGCAAGTCCTCCGAAGGCCCCAAGCAGCAGCGTCATGAATCGCGGCTGCGCCAGTTGCTGATCGATCACGGATTGCATCGTTTGCACGACATCGACCGCGAATTCGCGGTCGATACTCGCCAGTTCAGTCCGGATTGCCGGAATCACAGCAGTCTGCGGGACGCCCGGGTCCACTCGAACCGCGATCTCTATCGCAGAAGTACTGACACCCTGAGATTGTGGAATGTAAATTTCCGGCGCCGCCTTCTGCGCCAATTGCATGCGGACGGTGTCCCCAGCCACTCCGACGATTTCGCGCTCAACCTCCGGCTTGCCAAACGAGCCTGGGACGAGAATGGATCTTCCAACCGGCTCCTGGTCCGGCCAATATTGCCGCACCGCTTCCTCGTTGACGATCGCCACCTGCGCCGAACCCTGCTCGTCCTGTGCCGAGAACAGCCGGCCGCGCCGCAGCGGGATGCCCATGGTTTCGAAATAACCCGCAGTTACGCCTCTCAATCCGGCAGAATGCCGCCCATCCGTCGAATCCTTGCGGAAGCTGCTGAACATATAGCTGCCCAAAGGGCGTAGATCTGTAATCGCAGCGCTGCGCACTCCCGGCAGCGATTCCAGCCCGCTCACAATTTGGCGCTCGATCGCAGTCCGGTAGCCTGCATCCCGGAATGTCGCCACCGGCAACGAGGTTTGAAGCGTGAGCAAGTTCTCGCGCGCGAAGCCGACATCCTTCCACGACAGACGGAGCAGGCTCTCGATCATCAGTCCCGCTCCCGTCACCAGGATCAGCGCCAGTGCGATTTCCACGACGATCAGGCCGCTGCGCACCAGGGTCCGTTCGCGCCCGCAGCCGCGAAAGCCCGCGAGTCCGGGTTGGACTCGCACCTTTCCCGCTCGCAGTGCGGGCAAGATCCCAAAAAACAACCCCGCCGCAAGCGAGACCACCAGCGTGAACAACAGCACCCATCCATCCACGGCGATGTTGCCGCGGCGCAGCATGGAGGCCGGCGCCAGCGCTCGCGCTCCCCCCACGCCGGCATAGGCAATCGCCGTTCCCGCGACGCCACCCAAAATTCCGAGCACGAAGCTCTCAGTGAGTAATTGCCGGATCAATCGCCGCCTCCCAGCGCCCACCGCCGCGCGGATGGTCAATTCCTTCTGCCGCTCCACGCCGCGAGCCAGCATCAGATTCGCCACGTTTACGCAGGCGATCAGGAGCACCAATCCGGCCGCGATTTCGAGCAGCGGCAGGATGGCTCGCGCGCCGCCCGTCAAATTGTGTTCGAGCGGCTCCAGTTCGATGGAGCGCTTCTCTCCGGTTGGTGTGTTCGCCGATTCCCGTCCCGCGATGAGCGCCTTCATCGCGGCGCCGGCAGCGGCAAGGGAAACATCGGGTTTCAACCGCCCAATTACGTTCACTTGTTGCCGGTCGGGCTTCAGCAGCGTCCATGCGTCCCTCGGCTTCAAAAACTGTTCCTGAATCGCGGGCGGCAGCACTCCCACAATCGTGTACGTTCCCGGAGCGCCGTTCATCGCCGCCGAGATCGTGGCCCCGACGACTCTTGGATCGCCCCCAAATCGCGAGCGCCACAAGCGATCGCTGATGAGTAAAAGTAGGCGTCCCGCCCGCTCATCCTCGGGGAGAAACGTTCGCCCGATCTCCGCTTCGATTCCGTACAGAGAGAAGTAGTTCGCGCTAACCCGCTCGCCGAGCATTCTTTCCGGATACGGTACCTCGCCGATATCGAACTGCGCGGTCATATCGGCGGCCATGTCTTCGAAGACCCGGTTGTTCGCGCGCCAATAGGAATAATCGTCGAATGCCGGAGCAAAGCGCCCTATGTGGGATGTGCTCGACCAGACGATCGTCAGCCGTTGTGGATCGCGGAACGGAAATGGCCGCAGGATGGTGGCGCTGGCGACGCTGAACACCAGGCAAGTTGTGCCGATCCCGAGCGCCAGCGTCACAATCGTGGCGACGGCGAATCCCGCGCTCCTGCGCAAGCCTCGCAGAGCGTAGCGGGCGTCCCGCAGCGCTTCCTCGATCCATCGCCAGCCCCAGGCATCGCGAGCCTGCTCCCTCAACGCCAGAGCATTGCCCAGCGCGCGCCGCGCCGCTCCCGCATCGCCGGTCTCACGAGCCTTCATTGCAAGATGAAAGCTCAACTCCTCTTCGATCTCCCGGTCCATCGACCGGCCGCGGAACAGCGCTGCAATCCTGCGCCACAGTTCGCTCATACCTCACGCCTCTCCCGGTTGCAGGATACGTTCGATCGCCGCCATTACGCGCCGGAACTCGCTCACCTCCGTCCCCAATTGCTTCCGGCCCGCGGGCGTCAGCTTGTAGAATCGCGCCCGCCTCTTGAGCTCGGACTGCGCCCATTCGGAGGTAACCCAGCCCTTCATCAGCATGCGCTGCAACGCCGGATAGAGCGACCCCTCTTCGACCCGCAGCACCTCTTCCGAGGCGGCTCCTATGACCTGCGCGATGCGGTAGCCGTGCATCGGCCCTCGCGTGAGGGTCTTGAGAATCAGCATTTCCAGAGTGCCGGGTACCAGTTCAGCCATAGATCACCATTGCATAGATAATCTATAGCATTGGCCCATCCACAGTCAAGCGGTTTCTATGCCGGCCTCATATCGCTGTACAGTGCGACGCCGCTCGAATTCGAAGTCGCGTCCGTGAAGCCGAGCACTTCGGGCCGCAACGGTGTCCGGGGAAGCTGTCATGGCATCGATTCCAAGTACAGCCCCAGCGAGATGGCCTCCGCGCCGCCGCTCGGCCGATGCGTCATCACCGACGGTCGCCTCAGCCATTTGATTATGATCGCGTATAAGCTGCCTTCGGTCGGGTTGATTCAAGGCGCGCAGGACTGGATGATTGCCGGTGCGGAGAGGTTTACGATCGAGGCCAAGGTGGAGGACGCAACCAAGGCCAGGGAAACGCAGCTCCTCCAGATGCTTCAGAGCTTACTGGCGGACCGTTTCAAACTGAAGTTCCATCGCGAAAGCAAGGATGTGTCTGGATATGCGCTGGTGGTTGCGAAGAACGGTCCAAAGTTCCAGGAGTCCAAGAGCGATGAAGGTGCGCTGAGTTTCGGCGCCTCTCTGAAACCTAACCCTGCCGAACCAATCGCTCTCACCGCCCGCAAGGTTTCGATGGCGACCCTAGCCAGCCTTCTCTCGGGATTCACGTCAGCCCCGGTGATCGACCAGACTGGATTAAACGGTGACTACGATTTCAAGCTGTCGTGGGATGAAACCGCCGGTCCCTCTATCTTTACCGCCGTGCAGGAACAACTGGGCCTTCGGCTCAACGCGCAGAAGGTCCCACTGTCGTTCTTCGTGATCGAGTCGGCGCAAAGACCCACCGCGAACTGACGAAGGCGCTGTCAGCCCTATTGCTTGGCCTTGTTCTTGTTGGCGGTTTGCGCTGCGAGCTTCAGCTCGCTATTGACTTGCTCCAGCAGCGTCTTGGCCTTAGCCGCGTGACCCGCCAGATCGAATTCGTTGGCTTCCTGCGCCGCCGTGATTTTCGCATAGGCTTGCGTGCTCAAACGCTGCGCGGCCGCCAGATTCGGATGCAGGCCCTTGGAGACATTATCTTTGGGCGCTTGGGCGAAGGCAAAGCCGCCTATGACAACCGCAACCGCCAGAACCGAAGAGACAACATTGGACTTGTTCATACTGCGATTCTACTGCATCTCTTGGGCAATTTCAGCTAAGGCTTAGTACTGACCTAAGGTCCGGCACTCAAGGCCCTCACTCAGGCCACTTAGCATTACGGCGCGTCGCCCTGAACGGTGATGGAGATTCCGGTCTGCGTGGTCAATCCGTTGTAAGTGGCCGTGATCGTCTGATTCCCGTTCGAGAGCGTGGAGGGAATCACCACGTTGAATCGCACCGCGGCCGCGCCGCCGCCGATCGTGACCACCGGCAGCCTGGTCGCTTTCACGGTTCCCACGGGTCCCGCCACGGAGGGCGTCAGCAGAATCGAGATAGGGTCCCGATCGATGATCGGGTTTGCTGCCTGTCCCAGCGCGACCATCTGGGCATGCGTCCCGGTCCAGTAGTTCGACGCGTTAATTCGTTCCACAACTCGTAGTAGCTGATGTGCGGCTGGGTCGTTCCGTTGTAATGCTGGATCAGGGCCGTGAGAAAATCCTTCCAGTCCTGGATACTGTCCGGCCGCGCCGTGCATACAACGATGTTCTGCGGAGCGATCCCGCAAGTGCTCTGGTTGGCGACGGCCCAGGCTGGCGTGCCGGCCGCGGGACTGCTCGATCGTCTGCCAGGCAAACCCCGGATGCGCGAGAGTGCCGATGCTTTCCTTGGGGTAATCCGTCACTGGAAATCGCGGACATCGCGAAGAAGGCGGACGGAACCGGAGAATTTGATTGAGCCCAGCACGAGCCAATCCCGAGGAGGCATGCCGCGAAAAACCGGGACAGGCACTCATTTTCCTCCAAGCGTACTTCTTCTAGTCCCAATGCGCACGGTTGGCGGAGAATGAGCGTACTGTCCCGGCTTTTTACATACCTTCGGCCCCGAACTAACTCGCAGGTTCGAGTGTCCTTTCGACGATCTTCAGGAACACCGGTTGGTCGATCAGCTCGGTCCCGCCCAGCAGCTTGATCGCGAAGCCCAAAATGCCGGGAGGAGTATCTTCCGGTACGCGAAAGCTCATGGCACGGTCGGATTGGGCAAGAATACTGACCTTGTAGTAATCCTCGCCGCCACCACTTAGATACAGTTCGCCGACGTGCTTGGCGTCGAGCTGGAAGCCGGTGACGGTCACCACAGCCCCGGCAACGGCTTCAGGCGGGGTGACGGCCTGGATCAGCGGGGCGACCTCGCCCACGCCCTTCCAGGCGCACAACCGAATGACGGGGACCGCCGTCAACACCAGAGCCGCCATCAGGAAGATTCTATGTACGCGTAGCATGTTCGTGCCTCCTTTGGTCAATGTTCGCGGGTTCGCTGCTGCCGCCTTTGCTCGGCTTGCAGGACATGCACCGCCATCAGGGCGCCCACGGGATGCGCCCCCAAATCCACCAGCGGATCTGCATCCAAGGCCGGTTTGGCCGTGTTGTTGTGCGGAAATTTACACACTGCCTGCAAGGTCGCGATCTCATTGGGCGGCAGTCCATACTCGGCGCCGACCGCGCCAACATCCTGAAGCATGCGCAGGCGCAGATCGCGTTTCCAGCGGGAATCGTAGAGCAGCTTGTTCAACTTGTACGACTTGACGGAGGGGTGCACATAAAAGGCGAAGGGATGATTCTTGAATTGGAACTCCTTTGCCGACGCCGCCCCGGGCTTCTCCCCCGGAAGAAAACGAACCACCGCGTGGCCGTGATGCGTCGTGGGCTGGTACGACAATAGTTCCATGTGCTGCTTGCCCACGGCTCCGAGCACCGGAGCCCAGGGCAGCATTTCCGTATTCCCGACTTCGTCCAACTGCTCCACCGTCAAATCCAGGAATGACTCGCTATGCCCATTTTCGAGTTCATGGATGCACCATCGGTCGAACCCGTAATCCGGCTTGTAGTAGTTCGAGGTGCCGGGATAGTGCGACATGCCGCCACTGGCCAGCAGCGCGACCCGCTCCGGCCGGGCGGCCACGATCTCGGCGATGGCGCGTCCCAGCGCCGCGCAACGCCGCGGACTCGGCAGCGGCGGCAGATACGTGTTGACGAAGATCGGCACCACCGGGATCTCGCGCCTCCCCAGTACCCACTCAAACGGCGCGGCAAAAGAGTGCCCGAGGTCCGCATCCTGCGAGTAGGTCATGTCGAAATCGCGCCGCACCAGTTGTTCCAGAATGTCTTCGGCCAAGGCCTGGTGAATCGCCGGAGACCAAGTCTTGCCAGCGAACACCGCGTTCGCGCGCTCGCCTGCAATTACGGCGAAGGTGGGAACAGACTTCAGAAAGAATGTCTCCAGGTGGTCGCTGGCAAAGACGATGAGGGCGTCCGGCTTGGTTTCATCCAGAGTCTCGCCCAGTTTGCGCATGGCGGCGATGCCGGCATCGAGCTGCTTGGGGTCCTCCTCCGGCGGCCGCGTGAAGAGCTGCGGCGCGTGCATCGTGGCCATGGCTGCAACAATTTCTCCCATACCTAGTCCCGTCTCCTTATTTGGCTTGAAGCTGCTCCAGATACTTGGCGAGATTGTCGATTCGCACGCGTCCCAGATCCTGATCCCAGGCGATTTGAGAGAAGATGGGACCCCACAGAGGCATCTCCCGCGTGCCGTGGCCCGCCTCAACCGCCGCTTCACCCGAAAGAACTTGCTCTACGCGCTGCATGGGAAATCGTCCGCCATTGCGCATCGCGATGCGCGTCAAATCCGGTGGCGCTACCTTGAGATTCCGCCCCATGGGTCCATCGCCTTTGGCGGTTTTCCCGTGGCACACAGCGCAATAGGCTTGGTACAGGTCGGACCCCGCCAGCGAAGCGATCAAATGCGTCTCTTCCGGCAGTTTCGGCGCTGGAGGACTTTGCGCCGAGGTGACCATGGGCACGACACTCATGGCCAGCAGACCGAAGCCAGTCTTGATATTCACGCCAAGAGTAGTGCAGTCGGAATACCACTCCGGATACGGGAGTAACTAAGGGAAAAGGCCGCGCACTCGCGCGAATTGGCGCACCCGGACCCGAGCCCTCTGCGCGATTGCGCCCACACCTACTTTGCCGACGGAAGCAGCGGCCGCCCGCCCAGCGATGTGCGGAAGCCCCACACCGCCGCTGCCGCGATCACCGCCACAATCACCAACGAGCTTTGTCCGTACCAGGCGGAGAAGTCCGTGGTGAACAACATGTCAAACGGCGTGTCGATGACGAACAGCAGGCACACGGTCGCGAACAAGCCGAAGCGCAGCATCACCACGACGATCGTGGTCCAGATCGCCAACAGGAACAGCGGTGTGTACCACGGGCCCTCTCCGTGCCAGCGAATCGCCACGAAGATGACGACGAACACCAGTCCGGCAAGCCACTGTTTGCGGAAAACGGCTCGAAGGACAAACAGAAACAGGAAGAATAACAGCGCCCCGTCGACGGCGTTGTCCAAATGGTCGGCGAGCGTGGCGCCCACGAAACGCGCGCCATTCAGATTGGATACTCTGAGAGCCGAAACAGGCGAGGAGCCGTGGAAGAGGTTGGCGAAGAAATAACTCTGAAAGAGCAGCAAGTACACCAGGCCGAGCAGAATGCCGAAGAGAACGTCGCGGCCCACCAGCGGATCGCGCCAGCGGCCGGCCAGCAGCCGGGTCCATGTCACCAGATTTTGCGGCCAATAGCGGCGCACCCACGGCTCCAGCGCCAAATAGAAAATCCAATAACGGATGCCGGTATAGGCGGCGACGGAAAAGGCCGCGGTGAAGAGATCGAATTCTTCCGCGCCTGCCACATGGTGCGCGCTCAGCGCCCAGTTCAGCAACGAAATCGACGCCATGGCGATTCCGAGCCGCGCCGCGCCACGCAGATCGCCGCGTCCGGCCTTCCAGTTGAACCGCGCCAGCCATATTCCTACCGCCAGGAGGAACATGAACCACAGCCCGCTCGCCAAGTTCGCCGCCCGTTGCGCGGGCGTGTCTATCGAATTCCCGGCCACGCGCGTGGGCTTGGTCCACGGCCACACGATTTCGAAGTGCACCGGCCGCCCGTGAAACTCGGCACCCTCCACGCGGATGGGAAGCTCCGGACTGCCGGGATATTTGCCGGTCCAAGCCGCGCGCACGTCGGTTGCGGCAAGCGGAGTCCACTGCGGATCGTCCGGCTTGAACCGCGCCGGATCGAGGTGCGCGGCGGAGAACAGCGGAGCCCAATCCGGCGCAGGAGATGCCGCCGCCTTTTCCATCTGCGGAGGCACGGCGTCAAAGGTCATGAGACGCCCGCTCGAGTTCGAGCGTGAGCTGCACCATGCCGCTGATGTTGGAGACGGGGTCATCGGCGTTGACCCGGCCGAAGTTGGAGTAACGCCGAGAAACCAGCGGCGCTGGGCTCTGACGGTACGCAAACAGAATCGCCGAGGGAAGAGCCGCGAATACCTTGCGCCATTCCGCTGGGCCTTTGGCTTTTGCATCGCCCGGAGGACCGGCGTTGTAGTTAAGCTCGTCCTGCATGTCGGCGGGCGCATCGATGTAGCCCAAACTCCGCACGATTTCCCGAGCCTTGACCATGAGCGCCTCTGTTGGATTCTCCAGCGGAACGTACGCCGCCACTTGAATCTTGGGCATGAGAACGCAGGTTGCGATGAGGCCCACGATGACTCCTGCCAGCGCGGGGATCGCGACCTTGGGCGACAGGCCTTCGGTGGAACCGGAGGCCGCCACCACTTCGGGCGAAGGCGTTTCACCGGCAGCCAGCGCGGCAGCTAAAGGATCGCCTCCCGGCAACGAAGCGGCCAGAGCCAGCGCCGACGGCGGGCGCTTCTTCGGATCGGCTTCCAGGCAGCGGAGGATGGCTCGCTCCACCGCGGGGTCGATGTCCGCCGCCAATTGGGAGGGGTTGGTGACGCTCGTGGAACTGCAGCCGCAGTTTCAGAAAGTCCGCCACGGTATCCGCGCGGTGGGCGGGCTTGCCCGTAAACATCTCATAGAAGATGAGACCCAGCGCGTATATATCGCTCTGCGCGGAAACCTCGCGGCCTTCCAGTTGTTCCGGAGCCATATAGGCGGGCGTGCCGTTGCGCACCTCCGCCCCTTGGAGCTGAGTCGCGACGGCGGCCAAGCCGAAGTCCATGATGTGCAGCTCACCGCGGCCGTCGATCATGACGTTGGCGGGCTTGAGATCGCGGTGCAGCACTCCCTGCTTGTGCGCCGCGGCAAGGCCCGCGCACATCTTGCGGGCGAATTCGGTGGCTTTATCGGCCGGAAGACGCCCGATGCGGCGCAGCAGGCTGCCGAGGTCCTCGCCGTCGATGTATTCCATCGAAAGGTATGGCTGGCCTTGCACCTCGCCGATATCGTAGACGCGGCAAACGTTGGCGTGCGTGATCTGGCGGGCGATGCGCACTTCGTCGTAAAAGCGCGTCAGCAGGCTCAGGTTGCCGGTCGCGGATTCGGACAAGAACTTGAGCGCGACGGGCTGGCCCAGCATGATGTCGTCGGCTCGAAAGACTTCGCCCATTCCGCCCTTGCCCAGGCGCGAGATGATGCGGTAGCGGCTGGCCAAGAGCGTTCCGGGCTCAAAGCGGTACGCAGGAATACCGGAGCTTCCCGAGTGCGACGCCTGCATGGACGCGGGCCGCTGCATCGCCGCGGGCTGGGCCAGCCCCGGAGCTTGCACGCCCAAGGTTTCCATCGCCACGGTTTCCACTTCGGCCGGATCGGCCGCGCTCACCGCCGCGCCGCACTTCAAGCAGAAGCGGCTGCCTAGCGGGATCTCAGCGGTACAAGTCCTGCAACGCGACATAAGCGAATCTCAGTAAAGCATACCGCCTTGCTTCGAATCCAGCCGTGTGAGCCGCGGTCCGGGCGTTATGGCTGAATTTCGTCGAACCGGTTATAGGTTCGCTCAAACTCAGCCTTGAGGGCTGGGTTGGGTGCGCTCAGCGCATCCACGACCTGTTTCCCCCAAGCGAAATACTGCCTCTTGCGTTGGTAGTCCCAGTCGGCCGGCGGGCTGGACAGAATGCTGCGCAGGTTGGAAATCTTGTCGGCCAGTTTTACGATCTGGGCCCGCTCGGATATCTTCGGCGCATGCTCGATCTGAAGCCGTTTCCGCTCCGCCTTCGGCAGCGACTTGTCATCGGTCATTTCCACTACCAAAGCGGCGACGTTGTGGCCGAAGCGCTCCACCAGTTCCGCCGCGGTGACGCCGGTATCTTCAATCGTGTCGTGGAGCAGCGCCGCCATCACCAGATGGATGTCTTGTTCGGTGACGGCCATCGAAACCAGTTGAGCCACCTCGATCAGGTGGTTGATGTACGGTTCGGCATTGGCGCCTTTCCGCTTCTGGCTGGCGTGCTTTGCAGCGGCAAACAATGCGGCGTCTAGAATGGGTTGAATCTGGTGCATGCATGTTGGTGGGCGGTCCCAGGCTCGAACTGGGGACCTCCTGCTTGTAAGGCAGGCGCTCTAACCGGCTGAGCTAACCGCCCGTTTTTGAGCCTTTTGCATTTGCGGATGCCAGACTTGAGCCATTGCCTCGCGGAGGCGCTCAAACAGCAGTTTATCACGGCTGCCGCGCGAAGGTCTTTTTCCCGATCTCCACGTGCACCCGAAGGGATCCGATCCACACCGGTCCTCGATCGCGGTTGTACGCCGGATTGACCGCGTACTGGGCATCCAGCGAGGTGGTGAGGCCCTCGCGAAGCCGCGCGCTGTAGTAGCTTTCCCAGATAGTTTCCGGACCGTAGCGCAGCCGCCCATCGCCGATCAGAAAATCCAGACCGCCCTGAGCCAGATACTCGGCGTGAACCGCGGAGAGGCCGCTCACCGTCAGCTCCGTCGCAACCGTATCGTGGGGACGTCCCCAGCGCGCGCCGTTGACCGAAACGCCCCCGGTGGCCAGGCGGTCGATCGCCGTAAATGCGAAGCTCTCGGTCTTCCCGTCGTTCCAGCCGAGTCTTCCGAATACGCCCACTTCCTTAGCGATCTCCTGGTCCACGCTCAGCCCGAAGCCGTACTTCAGCCGGCCTATTTGGAGCGTGTTATCGATATCCGGCGTGGTCCCGGTTTTCGCGGCCATCTGGAGCGCCTCGCCGTAGCTGCCCGAATCGGTGTGCAGCAGAAACATGAGCAGCCGCGCCGCGCCCGGATGCTGGCGCGGGCGGTAGCGCCGTTCGCCCTCGAACATATCGCCGCGGTCGCGGAACAGGCGGCGGTCGAAGCGCAACCCGTTGGCGGTTTTCGGCTCGGCCGCGCTCCCGTAGCGCAGGGACCAGTTGCGCGTATGGAATTCGTGGACCCAGCCCCAGGTGTAGCCGCGCGTGTCGGCCGGATAGTCCCAAGCGCCGTTGTACATCACACCCCAGCCCATGAACTGCGCGCGGGGATCGTGCGAATAGGCGTTGTTGTCGAAGAAATCGGAGACCGTGAAGCGGCCGGCGTAAATGCTGTAGCGGGTCATCGGCCGCGAGCCGCCGAGCTGATTTTCCTCGGACTCGACGGCTTCCTTCTCGTCGCCGAAGCCGAAATCCTGAGAGATGTATAGCCGCGCGAGATACGGCTTCGGAGTCGCGCTGGCGACTCGCGGCAGCTCGCCGTTGGGAGAGTTGGCCAATCCGTTGACGTTGCTGAAGCCTTTGCCGCCGGCGATTTCAGGATCGAAATAGAGCTTGGTGTTGTCCGCCAGCCGGAAGCCCGTGAACAGCGTCGTCGTCAACGAAGCTTCGGCTTCAGCGTGGCCGTCCAGGCTGAACGGACCCGTGTAAGGAGCATGGAAATTATCGTGGGCCTGGCCAATGGAAGTGGCTTGCCAGAAAATGTTCCAGCGTTCCGGGGTTTCCGGCGGAGCCTGAGTTTGATCGCTTTGCGCCGGAGCATCCTGCGCATGAGCGCCAGCGGCGAACAGTAGCAGACAGAGAATGCAACACATATCGTGGATGTAGACTTTATTTGTCATTTAGGTATGTGAGCAACCTGCTCCTGGCCCCGGCCGCGCGCGGGTGCTGTGCCGGATTTCTTCCCATAATTGGTTGGCCAACATCTTTTTCTCTATAGTCTACCGTAGACGGCTAACGAGCCGCCTGTAACCCATTGTTAATACATGGCTTATGTGGCGCGAACCAGTTCCTCCGTGGCCGAGATGGAGGCGTCTTCGGCGTCGACCGCAGCCACCACTTCCCAGGAAATGGCGGTGACGCCCGCTTCGAGAGAAAGCCTGGTCACGATCTGCTCCAAGGCTTCCTCTTTTGGACCGATGGTCTTGAGATAGGCCTTGACGTTCACTCGAGCCAACAGTTCGTCATCCAGGCTGTGCAAGGCGATGAGCGCCAATGGCGTGCGCCCGACGCTCTGAATCAGCATGGTCCGGATGTTGACTTCATCCGCGGTCCGGCAGGTGCAGCGGAGACGATAGAGGATCTCGTGCTCTTCCTTCTGAACCGGCGTGCGGTTGATGCGAAACGCGACCGGGCGAAGGATCAGGTTGGCGGAAAGCACGCCCAAGGCGCCTATGGCGGCAAAGTCAAAAAGCCCTAGTCCAGCCAGGGTCCCCACAGCGGCGGTGCACCACAGCGTGGCTGCCGTGTTCATTCCCCGGATATTGAAACCATCTTTCAGGATCACACCGCCGCCCAGAAAGCCGATGCCGGAAACGACGTAAGCGGCCACTCTGCCTTGGCTGCCGTCTCCCGCGATAAGGCCGCCCATCATGATGAACATGGCGGAACCGACGGCGACCAATCCGTTGGTTCGCAGTCCCGTCATGCGCTGCCGCCACTGGCGCTCAAGGCCGATCGCTCCGCCCAGAAAAAGCGCGGCAAACATCCGAAGTCCGAAGTCGATCCAGTTCATTGTCTTTCTCCTTTCACCATTTCAGCCCGGGGACGGACACACTCCGCTTCACACGCGGAAAGATCGCGCCCATCACTAACGACTGTGGAATTCAGCGAGCGCGGATAACGGCTGCTACCGGGCCAGAATGTCCGAGCCGGTCAGAGACGGAGGCTCCGCTGACTCGGTAACGATTTGCTGTTCGCGCGTGCGACGATTGCCACTGTCAGACAAGATGGGGCCTCCTTTCTCCTGAAATCGGGGCTGAAAATCGCCCGATCCCCATAGACAGAGTATACCCGCCGGGGTATCCTTGTAAAGTCCTTTCTGCGCTGATTTTGTGAAAGAGTATTGATATGGCTCACACTGTAGAAGAGAAGAAGAGGCTTCTGAATCGCGTCCGCCGCATCATGGGACAGGTGGCAGCAATTGAAAGGGCCCTCGATCAGGAATCCGAGTGCTCGGACGTGCTTCACAATATCTCAGCCTGCAGGGGCGCGATGGATGCGCTGATGGCGGAAGTAATAGAAGGACACATTCGGTTTCACATTCTCGATCAGAAGGGAAGTGCAACCGATGAACAGACACGCGCTGCCGACGATCTGGTTACCGCACTGCGCGCCTATCTCAAATAGCCCCGTCCGCATCACACCACGAGGCTCCAGATCATCGCGACAATAAGTGGCATCATGATGATGGTGGTAGACCAGGCGATGATGTTGCCCGGTAAATGGTTCTTGTATTCGCCCATCACCCGGCCGCGGTTGATCAGGATCAGCATGAACACCAGCACGAACGGGATCAGAACGCCATTGGCCACCTGCGAGAGCAGAATGATCTGTTGCAGCGGAAGCTTGGGAATCAGAACCACGCCCGCGCCGAACACGATCAGTCCGGTATAGAGCCCGTAGAAGATGGGCGCTTCCGAAAAACGGTAGTTGATCCCGGACTCGAATCCCACGCCTTCGCAGATGTTATATGCGGTAGCCAGCGGCAGGATCGCGGCGGAGAGCAGCGACGCGTTGATCAGTCCCACGGCGAACAGCAGCGATGCGAATTTGCCCGCGAAGGGCGCCAGAGCCACGGCCGCCTCCGCCGCACTCTTGATATCGCGATGGCCCGTTTCATACAGCGTAGCCGCGCAGGCGACCACGATGAAGAACGCGATCACGTCGGTGACGACGCAGCCCAAAATCACGTCCCAGCGCGAAAGCGCGTACTGCCTCTTATCGATACCCTTCTCCACCACCGACGCTTGCAAGTAAAACTGCATCCACGGCGTGATGGTGGTGCCGATCAAGCCCACGATCATGATCAAATAAGCGGAATTGCTTTGCCACTGCGGAATGAGGGTGTCGTGCAGCGCAAGTTTCCAATCCGGGTGCGCCAGAATGGCGGAGACGGGATAGGCGAAATAAATCAGCGAGAAGACAATCAGGATCTTCTCCACCGGCCGGTAGCTGCCGCGCACGATCACGGTCCATACCAGCACCGCGCCGATGGGCACCGCGATGTACTTGCTGACGCCGAAGATGCTCATCCCCAATGCCAGGCCGGCGAATTCGGCGACGATGTTGCCAAAGTCGGCGAGCCCGAGAATGAACATGGTGAGGGCGGCGAAGCGCAACCCGAACTCCTCGCGAATCAGGTCCGACAGGCCCTTGCCCGTGACCACGCCCATGCGCGCGGCCATCTCTTGCACCACGATCAGCGCGATCGTGATGGGAATCAGCGTCCACAGCAGGGCATAACCGTATTGGGCGCCGGCTTGCGAATAGGTGAAGATTCCGCCCGGATCGTTATCGACGTTGGCGGTGATGAATCCCGGCCCCAGGACGCTGAACAACAACAGGGCGCGATACTTCAGGAACCGGAAAGACGGACGCCGGATCGGGAGTGTGGGACGCTCTGATGCGGTACGGGCCATGGCGCGAATTCTTCATTGTCGCTTGGGATTGCTTCAATCGGATAACTGCGTTTGGCCAGCGGTGTACGGGCCAAACAACGCGATTGTATTCGCATCGTAACATCCGTGTGCAACATTGTAAAGAGAAACATGGAATTTGCGGAAATGGCGCAGGACCTCGGCGACCCGCGTTTGTTCTGCAACCGGGAACTGAGCCTGCTCGCGTTTCAGAAGCGCGTGCTTCAGGAGGCTCAGGACCCCTTCAACCCGCTGCTGGAGCGCGTGATTTTTCTCTCAATCTTCGGCTCCAACATCGATGAATTCTTCCAGGTGAGGGTGGCGGTGCTGAAGCAGCGGGCTTCCGCCGGCGCGGAGGAACGCAGGGCGGACGGGCTCAGCGACTCGGAGCTCCTGGACGCGATTCACACCGAGGTGGCTTTGCTTGGCGAGGCTGCGTATGCGTGCCTGCGCGACGGCCTCAAACCGGCGCTGGCCGAAGCTGGGATCCGCATTCTGGGTTACGCGGAGCTCGAGGAAGAGGCTCGCGTAGCGCTCAACGACTATTTTCAACGCACCGTGTTTCCGGTGCTGACGCCATTAGCGTTCGATCCGGGGCGTCCCTTCCCGCATATTTCCAACCTCAGCCTGAATCTGGCGGTGGCGATTCGCGACGCGCAAGGCACGGAGCGCTTCGCTCGCGTCAAAATCCCCAACACGCTGCCGCAACTTGTGGCGATAACGCCCTCGCAGGATGGCGGCACAGGGACGGAGCGGCCCTCCCTTCGGCCAGAAACGCGGCAGAGTCCGGCCGCGACAGGCTCCGTTGTGCCGCTGAGGTTTGTGTGGCTGGAGCAGTTGATCGCCGCCAATCTCCAGGCGCTGTTCCCCGGCCTCGAAGTCGTGCAAGCGCACCCGTTCCACGTCACGCGCGACGCGGAAGTGGCGATTCAGGAGCTGGAGAGCGACGACCTGCTGGAAACCATCGAGGAAGCGGTGTGGCGCAGGCGTTTCCGCGCCGTCGTACGCTTGCAGGTGGACCGCAACTTCCCGCCCGCGATCCTGAGGGTTCTGACGGAAGAATTAGACGTGGAAGAGCGGGCCATCTATCGGGTGGACGGGCCGCTGGATCTGAGCCGGCTCCGGCAACTGTATGCGCTCGAAAGACCGGACCTGAAGTACAAGCCGTTTTCGCCGTACACGCCGCCTGAATTGCAGCCAAGATCGAAGGACGACATCTTCGCGCTGATCCGCCGCGAGGACGTGCTGCTGCACCATCCTTTCGAATCCTTCCAGCCGGTGGTTGAATTCATTCGCACCGCCGCGAGCGATCGCGACGTGCTGGCGATCAAGATGACGCTGTACCGCGTGGGCCTCAACTCACCGATCGTGGAGGCGCTGCTCAAGGGCATCGAGGAAGGCAAGCAAATCTCCGTGCTGCTGGAATTGAAAGCGCGCTTCGACGAGGAGAGCAACATCGAGTGGGCGCGGGCGCTGGAGCGCGAGGGCGTACACGTGATCTACGGATTGGTAGGCCTGAAAGTGCATTCCAAGATCGCGCTGGTGGTGCGCCGGGAGGGCGAAGTCATGCGCCGCTACGTGCACCTTGGCACCGGCAACTACAATCCGCAGACCGGGCGCATCTATACGGACCTGAGCCTGTTCACCTGCGACGAACAGATCGGCGCCGACGCGACGGACCTGTTCAACTACCTTACCGGCTACTCCGCCAAAACCGGACTGCGCAAGCTGCTGATGGCGCCGGTGAGCCTGCGGCAGGGGCTGGAGAGCCTGATCCAGCGCGAGATCGAACTGGCGAAGAACGGCAAAAAGGGGCACCTCATTTTCAAGATGAACGGGCTGGAGGATGCGGAGATCATCAAGCTGCTCTATCGCGCCTCGCAAGCCGGCGTCCGCGTGGATCTGCTGGTGCGCGGCTTGTGCTGCCTGCGGCCGGGCATCCCGGGCGTCAGCGAGAACATCGCCGTCAAGAGCGTGATCGGCCGCTTTCTGGAGCACGCCCGCATTTATTATTTCCGCAACGGCGGGCGGGAAGAGGTGTACGTCGGCAGTGCGGACCTGATGCCGCGGAATCTGAACCGCCGCGTGGAGGTTGTGTTTCCGGTCAAGGACACCAGGCTGGTTTCACGCCTGCGCGACGAGATCCTGGAAGTGTATCTGGCCGATACCGTCAACGCGCACGAAATGCAGACCGACGGCTCCTACCGGCGCCCCTGGCGCAGCGAGACTATCGGTGGAATCGACAGCCATCAACGCTGCATGACCGCGCGACCTAGCCCGGAGTCAGAGGGACGCTGAAGCGTCCAGCCACGCCGATCGCAACAAACCGAGATACTTCCCCGCCAGGAATGCTGAAATCCACAAGTTCACGGGACGTATCGAGCGTTTCCAACGATGGAAGCCGGATAGCAGGCGGCGGAGTCACTTCGACCAAGCCGGGCGGCGGGCGACGATCTCGGCCACCCAGCGGCGGTGCGCGGGATCGTGCGAAGGGCCTTCGTAACGGTGCAGAATTTCGAAGTCGTCAAAGTAGCGGGCGAGCTCGCCGGGGGCCAAGCGGAAGCGCGTGAGACCTTCGCCGGGATCGGGAATGTGGACGATAGCGAGGACGCGGCCGCCGGGAACGACACCGCGTTTGGCGGGCGCGAAGAGATCGCGCTGGAGGTAGTAGCACATGGCGATGAGATCCCACGAATCCGGCTGGATGACATATTGGTGTTTTTCGAGGTCGGCGACGCGAGCGTCGATGGCGAGCTGGTGCTGGCCGGCGCGTTGACGCAGGACGTCGATGGCGACGCTGGAGCCATCGACCGCGGTCACTTGCCAGCCTCGGGAGGCGAGCCACAGAGCGTTGCGGCCGGCTCCGCAGGCGAGATCGAGAGCGCGGCCGGGAGGGAGATTGCGCGCGGCGTCACCGATCGCGGTTTGGGCGAGGAGCGGCGTGACACACTCGTCCCGAAGTCGGGTGCCGAGCAGGGTTTGGTAGCGCTCATCCCAGCCGCGCAAGTCCATACTTTATCGAACCGGCCACGAGTCTAACACGACGCCCGCGGCCGGTTCGAAGTTGAGAAAGATCGAAGAGGAGCTCCTCACGCTTGATAACCTTCAAACGCTCAAAAGGCCCATCGGGTTGGCGTTCGTACGGGTTGCTCTCGAGAACTCCTCCGCACTACCGCGATCCGGATCCAATGAGAAATCCGAACTCTTACGACTACACAATAACCTGTGAGGCGCGAAAATCGGGGCGAGCGAAAACGCTAACACGAGGATTCGGCGGGAAATAAAATTTGTGCTACGCGGGTGTTTGCGCTTCGCGCCGGCCCTGAATCATATCCACTTTGAGCAAGACCAGTAGTCCGGCGGCCAGGAACACGAGCAGAGACAGAATCGCCGCGCGATAACTTCCGGTAAATTGCAAGGCCAGGCCGAAAAGGATGGGGCACAGCCAACTGGTCCCCTTGTCGCTCACTTCGTAGATGCTGAAGTATTCGGCTTCCCTCCCTTTTGGAGTCAGTTGGGCGAAGAGAGACCGGCTCAACGCCTGGCTTCCGCCCATGACCAGGGCGACGACCGCGGTGACGGCAAAGAACTGCACCGCGCTGTAGACGGCGACGTAGATATAGACCAGCGCCGCGGCCCAGACGACCAGGCTCGCCACCACGGCGCGTTTGGCGTTGATCGCCGCGGCGATTCTTTGAAAGCCGAGGGCGCCGAAAAACCCCAGGAACTGCGCCATCAGGATCGCCAGCGTGAGCTGCGATACGGGAATCTTCAGCTCATCATTGGCGAACTGCGCGGCGACCGCCAGGACGGTCTGGATGGCGTCGTTGTACAGCAGGAATGCGATCAGGAAGGTAAGGGCCTGCGGATAGCGGCGCACGTCGCGGAGCGTGTGCTCGAGTTGCCGCACGGCCGCGCCCACGGCGGACCTGCCCGGAGGAAGCACGCGGGCCGGACCGCGATCGCGCAGAGCCAACAATGTGGGGATGGTGAACACGGCCCACCACACTCCCGCCGAGCTTAGGCTGATGCGCACCGCCATGGCTTCGCCGATGCCCAGCCTCGCGGCGTTCATGTACAAAAGCACGTTGAGCGCCAGCAGCAGGCCTCCGCCCAGATATCCGATGGCCCAGCCCTTGGAGGAGACGGCGTCGCGCTGCTCGGGCGGGGCAATCTCCGGGAGAAAGGAGTTGTAGATCGCCTCGGAAGCGCCGAAGCTGACGTTGGCCACGATGAACAGTACGCCGCCGGCCAAGTAATTCCGGCCGGCGATAAAAAATAGCGCCGCCGTGAGTCCCGCGCCGAGGTATGCGGCCAGGGCCAGGATGCGCTTCTTGCGGCGGCCGAAGTCGGCCAGCGCGCCGATCACCGGCAAGGACAGAACCTGCGCGCCCACGGAGATTCCGATCGCGTAACTCCAGAAGCTTCGTGGATCAACCGGAATACCGAGGGGATGAACCAACCCGCCGGCTCCGGCGGCAGCCTTGGCGAGCGAGGTAAGGTAGGGACCCAGGAACAGCGTGACAACCGTGGTGGCAAAGGCGGAATTGGCCCAGTCGTAGAGATACCAGCCGCGCTGTTCCGGCGTGCTCCGGGGCATGTTCAATGATGACACCGACTCCTGGTGGCTATCAAAAGTGGGACGGGCCATCGTCTTTTGTGGCCTGTCCTGTGCGCGAGCCGAAAGACAGGCGACAAAAGGCGATCGCCTGTCCTACTCGAAGAGTTTCCAGACGATCGAGCAAGCGGAGCATGCGCGGAGCGGCGTCGCGTCTTCCGCCGAAGCGAAACTCGTTATAGGCGGCGGTGAGATCGTCGACCAACACCGCCGTTTCCGACGCCGGCAGAACCCGCGCAAACTCGGAAGGGGTGAGCCATGGCGGCTTCTGAAAGCCGCGTTTCTCCAGCAACTCGAGCATGCGCCGGTACAGCAGGGTGGCATCGGAAGCCTGGCCTTCCCCGCGCCGGGCCCGGATCACGCCGCGGCGGCTGCGCCACCAGCGCGCCAGCGCCGGACCATAGAACACCAGCAGAATCGCGATCGCGGCCAGGGACATCACGATCGCCACCGCGCGGCGAGCCGCGGCTGCGTTCCGATCCCACCAGGCGCCGACGTTCCGGAATCCAGTCAAAGCGCAACTGCCGGCCGGACTGCTGCATGCGCGACGCCAGCACCACTTGACGACTCAGATCGTAGCGCAGCACCCAGTCCTGCCAGAATTGGTCGGCGGCGTCGTATAACAGCGAGACGCGGCTGAGCAAACCATCCGATGCCGCCTCGCCCGCCGGCGTGGGATCGAAAACCGTCCACCCGCCGGCGGCGGTCCAGGCTTCCACCCAGCTATGCGCGTCGGAGGCGCGCACCACCTGCCAGCCGGTCAGGCGGTTGAACACGCCGCTCTGGAATCCCGTGACCACGCGCGACGGAATGCCCAGCGTGCGCAGCATCACCGCCATGGAAGAGGCGAAATACTCGCAATGTCCTTTCTTGCGCACGAACAGAAAATACGCCAGGGGATCCTGAACCTTCACCGAAGGCAACTCCAGCGTATAGCCGTAGTCGTGCCGCAGCCGCCGCTCGATGGCGCGCGCCTTGCCCTCGTCGGAGCCGGCGTCAGCAGCCATTGAGCGCGCCAGCGCGGGAATGCGGGGATCGAGGTTGCCGGGAAGCCGAACCAGGTCCTCGCGCTCGGAAAGGTCCATCTTGCCCGGCGGAAGAATCGCCGGAGCGTCCTCGTACTCGACAAAACTATAGGCGTGGTAGACCAAGCCGCTGGGAGCCCCCTGAACGCGGAAAGCTCCACCCGCCGAACGCCAGATCAGGGGCAAATTGATACGGATGGTTTCGGGGATGCCGGCGAAGAACAGGGTGTCGGAAGCCATCTCATCCATCTGCACCTGATACTCGATTTGACGTCCCGGCCTCCGTTGCGGGGCTGCGCCCAGAATCACCAAACCGTCGCGCTCCACGAGCAATTGCACGGAGGCGGCGCGGGGATTGTCCCAGGTCTGGCCGTCGAATCGAGACAGCGCCGCGCCGCGCCATCTCAGCCCCGCCAGGCTCTCGCCGTTGTCGGCACGCACATGCATCACCGTGCGGCTGCTTTGCTGGAGCCGGCCGATATCGCCGAGCGTGACCTTATCCGCGAATCCGGGCAGGCGCGGGCGGTCCGGCATGAACCGGCTCATCGCGCCCCGCGCCGCGCGAGGGAGCACGAAAAACAGTCCCGCCGTCATCGTCAGAATGCCGCCGCACAGCACGAAGGAGGTAACCCCGAGCCGCCGCCCAAACGCCCGCTGTCCCGCGCGCGCGAGGGTCTCATGCCGGCTGACGGAGTGGCGGACCTCGCCGCTGGCCAGCGCCGCCACGGCGAACAACAGGAACAGCGCCAGGAACACAAAGAACCCCAGGTTCACGGCCAGCATCGCGGCGGCGACCAACTCCGTCACCGCAATCGTCCTCAGGTACAGATAGTCGCGGTCTGTTTTGGCGGTGAGCAGTTTCAACACCGTCAGGATCACGGCCAGATGCAGCGTCGCCGCTGGGCCAGAGCCGGAAAGAAACCAACCGTCGACGGGGTAAAAGCAGACGGCGGCCAGGCTCCACACCGTGATGGTGCGGTTACTCAGGTCCAACGGCAGCCAGCCCGAGACCTTGGCGGCGCGCGCAAGCAGGGCGGTCACGAGCGCGATCTGGGTGACCCAATCCAAATGGCCTGAGTCCGCCAGCGCCAGAAAGCCCGAGGCCAGCATGCCCAACAACGAATACTGAAAGAAGCGCTCGACGGTGGACGGCGCATCGCGCACGGGCGGAGGCATGGAAGTAATTCCATTATGGCGCTGTCTTTCGCCGGGCGGCACATCGTTGAGGTAGAATCGGTGAAACCCCATGTCACTTTCAGCCGGCACTCGTTTGGGACCGTACGAGATCCTCGCGCCCATCGGCGCGGGCGGCATGGGCGAGGTGTACCGCGCCACCGATACCCGGCTGCATCGGGAAGTCGCGGTGAAAGTTTCCGCCGAGCGGTTCAGCGAGCGCTTCGAGCGCGAGGCCCGCGCGATTGCATCCCTGAACCACACCAACATCTGTACGCTGTACGACGTTGGCCCTAATTACCTGGTGATGGAGTTGGTGGAGGGTCCGACGCTGGCGGAGCGAATCAAACAGGGCGCGATTCCGCTGGATGAGGCTCTAAAGATCGCGCGCCAGATCGGGGACGCGCTCGAGGCCGCCCACGATAAAGGGATCGTGCACCGGGATCTGAAGCCCGGCAACGTCAAGATCAAGCAGGATGGCACGGTGAAAGTGCTGGATTTCGGACTGGCCAAAATGGACGGAGGGTACGCGACGGCGTCGGAGAACTCGCCCACGCTCACGATGGGCGAGACCAAGGCGGGAGTGATCCTCGGCACCGCCGCGTATATGGCTCCGGAGCAGGCCCGCGGCAAGCAGGTGGACAAGCGCGCCGACATCTGGGCCTTCGGCGTGGTGCTGAATGAGATGGTCACAGGCAAGCGCCTCTTTGGCGGCGAGGACCTTTCCGAAGTGATGGCCTCAGTGATCAAGGAGGAGCCGCGCTGGGATGTGGTTCCGCCAAAGCTGCAACGCCTGCTGAAGGCGTGTCTCGAAAAGGACCCGAAGCGGAGACTGCGGGATATCGGCGACGCCTGGCGGTTGTTGGAGGAAGTGGGGCAGGTCCCCGACCTGCCGACCACGCAGGCCGGAGGCCCGCGCCACTGGGTCGCGTGGATTGCGGCGGGTGTGTCTGCGTTGGTAGCGGCCGGCGTGTCGGTGGTCCATTTCCGCGAGCAAGCGCCTCAGCCTGAGCCGGTGCGGTTTCAAATCCCGCCGCCGGCGAAAAACAATTTCGATATTTATCTGGCGCTCTCGCCGGACGGGCGGCATCTGGCCTTCACCGCTACAGGAGCGGATGGCCTGTCTCGCATTTGGGTTCGAGAACTGGAGGCGCTCGAAGCGCGGCCTCTGAACGGAACGGAAGGCGCGGGTAGTCTGATGTGGTCGCCGGACAGCCGGGCCCTCGCGTTCGGGATGGGGAACCAGCTCAAGAAGGTGGATATCGCGGGAGGGCCGCCCCTGACCTTGTGCGACTCGCCAAATACGGTCGGATCCGGAGCCTGGAGCAAGTCGGGTGTGATCGTTTTCGGCGGCCGCGGGGCCGGACCTTTGCGGCAGGTCTCCGAAGCCGGCGGCGCCGCTTCGCCGGTCACCTCGCTGGACTCCGGCGGATACCACTCGTTCCCATCGTTCCTCCCGGACGGCCGTCATTTCATCTATTACCGCAACGCGGGTGGACCGGAAAAGCAAGGGATTTACCTTGGCTCGCTGGACGCCAAGCCGAATGAGCAGAGTTCCAAGCGCTTGGTGGCATCGAGCTTTGGCGCGGTGTATGGGCCTTCCACGAACGGAGGTCCGGGGCGTGTGTTGTTCCTGCGCGAAGGTACGTTAATGGCTCAGTCGTTCGACGACAAGCGCCTGGAACTCGCCGGCGAAGCCGCGCCGGTTGCGGAGCACGTGGGCAGTACGAATCAATATGGGAACTTTTCGGCTGCGGCGAATGGCAGCCTGGCCTATCGGACCGGCAGCGCCGGTAACACGCAGCTTACCTGGATCGATAGTCAAGGCAAGGCGCTCAATCCGGTGGGAGAGCCTGGCCAGTACGCCAGGATGGCACTTGCTCCAGACGCAACCCGTGCGGCCTTTCGGCGCGCCGGATCTGGTGACCTGTGGGTGATGGAATTCGCGCACGGCGTGAGCACGCGCTTTACGTTCACGCAACAGGGACTGAATGACTACCCGGTGTGGTCTCCGGATAGCAAGTACGTGGTATTCGAGTCCAACCGGACCGGCAGGTTCGAGTTATATCGAAAAGCTTCCAATGGCGCGGGTGAAGATGAACTCCTGCTACAAAGCGACCAGGACAAGATGCCAACCAGTTGGTCGCGCGACGGACGATTCCTCCTTTTCACTTCTGTTCAACCCTAAGACGGGGAGCGACCTGTGGGTGCTGCCCCTGGAGGGAGATCGGAAGCCGACCCCTTTCCTGCGCACTGAGTTTTACGAAGGCTACGGTGCATTTTCTCCCGACGGACACTGGATCGCCTACATTTCCACGGAATCCGGCAACGTCGAAATATACGTGCGGCCGTTTACGCCCTCGGGTGCTGGATCGCCCGGAGCTGCTGCGGGCAAATGGCAGGTCTCCAAGGGCGGCGCTCTAGGTGCAACTCCGTTTTGGCGCGCGGATGGGAAGGAACTGTACTACCGCAGTCCCACGGGGGCGCTGATCGCCGTGGACGTGAATGCGAGCCCAACGTTTCAGTCCGGCGCGCCGCATCGTCTATTCGACGTGCTAGCCGCCTCCCCGTTGGATGCGGCGGCGGATGGAAAGCGATTTCTGGCGGGACTGCCGCAGCAGGAAGCCGGGCCTCAGGCAATCACCGTGGTGCTGAATTGGCAGGCGGGTTTGAAGAAGTAAGCCCGAGCAGCGCGCGGCGGCGATGAAGACCATCCTCATTGTTGGCACTGTAAACCAAACGCTTTACGCTTGAAGAATGATCGGTGGCTTCAGGCACAAAGGGCTTGAAGAGATCTACCTCACCGGCAAGACACGGCGCATCGGCGCCGATCATAGCAGGAAGTGCGGGCGCGCGTCTTGCAACTTCTCGAAGTAGCCGGGCAGCCGGAAGACATGAATATCGCGGGCTTGCGTTTCCATGGCCTGCAAGGCAACCCGAAACGCTGGCCGGGCGAAAACGCCGTGGATGTCGATTTCGAAGACTACCATTAGGGAGGACAATTATGGAGAGAAAGAACGGACTGCCGCCGGTCCACCCGGGCGAGGTTCTCAAGGGAGACATTCTGCCGTCCGTGGGTTTATCCGTGACGGCCGCGGCAAAGGCTCTGGGCGTGTCCCGCCAGATGCTGCACGACATTTTAGCCGAGCGCAAACCCCTGTCAGCCGTCATGTGCCTGAAGGTGTCCCGCTTGTTCGGCGGCTCGCCGGAGGTATGGATGCGGTTGCAGGCGGCCTACGATCTGAAGAAGGCTGAGCAAAACAAGAAGATCATGCAACGCGTCGCACGGATCGTGCCGATGGCCCCGTAGAGGGCCGTCCGCGAGTACCATCTTCTTAGTGGCCAAATTCAAACCGGCAGGATCGAAGAAACCGAAAGCCGCGCAATCCAAGCGCGGATTCATCCCTTGCCTCATCGTGCTCGCGATCGGATTCGTGCTGCTCTCGCTGCTTTTCTACGCCGTCATGAAGTCGGGATAAACGGGCACAATAGAGGAATCGCGAATGCGTATCGATCAAAGAGAACCTAACCAGCTCCGGCCGCTGAAAATAACGCCGGAATACCTGCTCACCGCCGAAGGCTCCGTGCTGATCGAAGCCGGCAACACGCGCGTGCTGTGCGCGGCGTCCATCGAAGAAACGGTCCCCGGCTTTTTGCGCGGCACCGGCAAGGGCTGGGTGACCGCCGAATACTCCATGCTGCCTCGCGCCACGGCGACGCGCACGGCGCGCGAAGTCGCCAAGGGCCGGGCGTCGGGGCGCACCATGGAGATCCAGCGCCTGATCGGGCGGTCCCTGCGAAGCGTGGTGGATCTGGACGCGCTGGGCGAGCGCAGCGTGATCCTCGATTGCGACGTGCTCCAGGCCGACGGCGGCACGCGCTGCGCGGCGATTACCGGGGCGCATATCGCTCTTTCGGCGGCTCTACGGCAGCTCGTGAAATTCGGCGCCATAAAGAGGTCGCCGGTGCGCGATTTTGTCGCGGCCGTGAGCGTCGGCATCGTCGGCGGAGTTCCCATGCTGGATCTCTGCTATCAGGAGGACTCACGGGCCGAGGTCGACATGAACATCGTGATGACCGGCTCGGGGCGCTTCGTCGAGGTGCAGGCGACTGCGGAAAAGACGGCCTTCGACGACGCGCAACTGGCCGCGCTGCTGGCTCTGGGACGCCGCGGCATCGAGGAACTGGTCGGAGCGCAGAGGGCATTCGAAGCGTGATCGTCTACTGCGCCACATCCAACCCCGGTAAGCTGCGCGAGTTCCAATTGGCCGCGCCGGACTTCGACGTGCGGCCTCTGCCCGCGAAAGCTCCGCTGCCGGAGGAGCATGGCGCGACCTTTGAGGAGAACGCCGTCGCCAAGGCGGAATACTACGGCAAATTCGTGGACGGCCGGCTTCTGAGGAACTCGCCCGCACAACGGAGCCTAGCTCGGCGGACGCCTTCCGAGTTCCTGGACGTTGGGAGGGCCGAGCCGGCCCTGTGCTGGCTTTTCGCGGATGATTCCGGCCTCGAAGTGGATGCGCTGGCAGGCGCTCCTGGCGTACATTCGGCGCGTTACGCGGGACCCGAGGCCACCGATCGGGACAACAACGCGCTGCTGCTGGAGCGCTTGAAAGGAGCCGCGTACCGCACGGCTCGATTCGTGTGCGTGATTGCGCTGGTCAACGAGGGCAAGCTGGTCCGGACCTTTCGCGGCGAGGTGGAAGGCCGCATTCTGCACGACGCTCGCGGCGGCGGCGGCTTCGGCTACGATCCGCTATTTTACTACGAACCCCTCGGCTGCACCTTCGGCGAAGCGGCCATCGACGACAAGATGAAGATCAGCCATCGGGCGCAGGCGCTGGAGGGGATGTTCACTTTCCTCCGAAATACCGCTGCCACTTGAGGAACCCGATCTGGGTTTTGGCGTCGAGGATCTTGTAGGACCGAATCAGGCCGTCGATCTCCTTGGCGGTAAACCAGCGCGTCTGAATGCGCTCGTCTTCCATCGGCGTCTTTATGCCTTCGGTCAGGCCGGTGGCCAGATAGATGGTCATCTTCTCCGCCAGAAATCCGGGGCTGGGATAAAACACGGCGAGCTTCTGAAATTTGCGCGCGCGAAAGCCGGTTTCCTCGGCCAGCTCCCGCCGAGCGGCCTGAAGCGGCGTCTCGCCCGCATCCACGCGGCCCGCGGGCAGCTCCCACAGAGACTTGAGCGCGGGCAAACGGTATTGCCGAACCAACAATACGCGCTTCTTATCGTCCACCGGCATCACCACGGCCGAGCCGGGATGCTGCACGATGGCGCGCTTGATCTCGAACCCGTCCGGGTCCAGAGCCACGTCCTGCGTGACGTAAAAGATGGGAGTTCGAATTAATTCTTGGGAGGAAATAGTTTTCATTTTGCCGTGGTTTTATTTAGCATGGATGGCGGCGGCAAAACGCGCCGCCGGCAAAGTGTTCAGGATGTCGGACGGCTCCAGCCATCCCCGCCGAGCCATGGAGACACCATAGCGCATGTTGGCCAAGTGCTTGGGATGGTGCGCGTCGGTGGAGATGGCGAATTTACAGCCCCGGGCCTTGGCGGCGCGAATCAGGGAGGCGGTCAGGTCCAGCCGCTCCGGGCTGGCGTTGATCTCCAGATAAACGTTCTTCCTCGCGGCCGCCGACGCCACCGCTTCAAAGTCGAAGGGGAACGGGTCGCGATGCATCAGCACCCGTCCGGTGGGATGGCCCAGCACGCGCAGATGCGGGCATTCGAGCGCGCGCAACAGCCGATCGGTCATCTCCGCGGACTCCTGATTCATGTAGCTGTGCACGCTGCCGATCACCAGATCCAGCTCGCCCAGCGCGTCGTCTTCCAGATCCATGACGCCGTCGCGGCGAATGTCGCACTCGATTCCGGAGAAGACGCGCAGCCCCAGCCCGCTCTGATCCATCTCGCGCACCTGGTGGGCGAAGGCGATCGCGCGCTTCTCGTCCATCCCGTTGGCCATCGCCAGGGCTTTGGAATGATCGGTGATGGCGACGTATTGATAGCCCATCGCCCGCGCCGCTTCCGCCATTTCCTCGAGCGTGGCCCGGCCGTCGCTCTCGCGAGTATGCATGTGCAGATCGCCGTGAATGTGCTTCAGCTCCACCAGCTTCGGTAGGGTGTGAGACTCGGCGGCTTCGATTTCACCCTGATTCTCGCGCAGCTCCGGAGGAATCCAGTCGAGGCCCAAAGCGCGGTAAATTTCCTCTTCCGTCTCGCTGGCCACGGGTTCCTTGGTGTCGATACGCGCGAGGGCGTATTCATTCAGCGTTAAGCCCATCTTCACCGCCCGTGCCCGCAGCGCGACGCTGTGCTCCTTGCTTCCGGTGAAATATTGCAGGGCCGCGCCGTAGCTTTTCTTGGGAAGCGCGCGCAGATCCACCTGCAAGCCTTCCGATCCGAACTTCACGCTGGCCTTGTTGGGGCCCTTGCCCAGGATCTCGTGCGCCTTGGGATGCGCGACGAAGGTTTCGATGGCGGCCTCCGCACCCGGACCGTTGGCGAGCAGATCCAGATCGCCCACGGTTTCCTTGCCGCGCCGCAGGCTCCCAGCGGGCGTTACCGATTCCACGCCGGGGACCTTCGACAGATAGGCCGTCAGCTCATCCGCGACCTCCTGCGCGAAGCTCAGCAGGAAGCGTCCGGCGCGCTGGCGGTACGCCGCAATCGAGCGCAGCACTTTCTCTTCGAGCTTGGCGCCCATGCGCGGCAGCTCCTGCAACTTGTGCTCGCGGCACAAGGTCTCCAATCCGTCGATGGTGGAAATGCGATGCTGCTCCCACAGCACACGGATGCTCTTGGGTCCGAGGCCTTGAATCTTCAGCAGCTCCAGCGTCGTAGGCGGATACTTCTCCAGCATCTCGTCGCGGCGTTCGAAGCTGCCGCGCTCCTCGATTTCCTGGAGCACGGCGGCGATGCCCTTGCCGATGCCGGGGATGTCGGTGACGTGTTTTTCCGGATCTTTCAGGATCGCGGCCACCGGCTCGGGATAGCCTTCAATCGCCGACGCCGCGTTGCGATAGCTGCGGATGCGGAAGCCATCCTCTCCGGCGATCTCCATCAAATCCGCGGTTTCGGACAGCAGGCGGGCAATCTCGCGATTCTCCACTATCTGATTCTAGCCGCAGGCGGCTATCCGATTTTAGCGGCGGAATGAACCGCGCCATGCGGCTCCACGTGTACGAGCACGTCCGCCACCCAGTCCAAGTCCGTCGTGATCCGGAGCTGTACTTCGTGCGCAATCCGGTGCGATTCGAGCACCGTCAGATGGGGATCCACTTCCAGGTGCAGATCTACGTGGTAGCGCAGCCCCGTCTTGCGCGCGAAACATTTTTCGATGGCCAATGCGCCGGGGACTTGCGAAGCGACGGCGCGGATCTGCTGCATCTGCCTATCGTCCGGCATCGTGTCCATGAGTTGCAGCGTGGTCTCCCGCGCGACTCCGAGACCCAGGAAAATGACGATCAGCCCGATCGCAAAGCCCCCATAGTGATCCGCGGCCTGCATGCCTTTGAGGAAGACGGACAGCAGCACGGCCACCAGCGCCACGCAGCCGGAGAACAGGTCCACCAGATCGTGCCACGCATCGGCGGTGAGCGCGGCGCTGCGGGCGCGCCGGCCGATGCGCATCTTCACCGTGGCCATGAAACCATGGACCACGATGGACGCCGCCATGGCCCACACCGCGAACAAGGCTGGAACGTGATTGTCGTTGCGCTCTTCGATCGACCGCAAGCAGATCCCGGAGCCCACGATCGCGAGAAGCATGCCGATGGCCAGGCCGGTCAGGATCTCGAAGCGTCCGTGGCCGTAAGGATGCTCCCGGTCCGCCGGTTTGGCTGCGATCCACAATCCCAGCCAGACCAGACTGGAAGTGACGAAATCCGCGCCGGATTCCATGCCGTCCGACACCACGGCGACCGAATGCGCCTTGAGCCCGACGGCAATCTTCACGGCGGCAAGCACGGCGCTGGTGCCCATTCCGACCAATGCAACCCGCGCAGCGATCCGCTCCCAGGCGGCCATAGTTTGAGGGTACACCGCCGGACTGCCCCGCACGCACAACGGCTCGGGACCGGCGCCGCGATGCCATTCCTTAAGCAACGACGCGCCTTTCCCGAGCCGCGATGTACCCGACGAACTACTTCAATTACTTCGCTGCCGGAGTCGCCGCGGGGGTTTGCCCAGACGCCGCCGGCTTGGCTGCGGTGGTCCCCGGAGCGGCAGTCCCCTGTGCGGTGGGCTTGTTGCTCTTGGAATGCTTCTTGACCTGGGTCTTGGTCTGAGCCGGGGCCGGCGCGGGGTTCGACTTCGCCGGAGCCGGCGTAGCCGCTCCCGATTGGGCCAGAGCAGCGACTGTCGTCAGCAATGAGGCTAAAATCAACTTTTTCATGGTTGGTCTCTTTCTTCTCTTTCTAAATCCGTAGGGCCGATTTCCATATCGCCCTCACAAACCCATCATGCGGCGAAAGCCCCCCTGTGACGATCCCATCGCGAAGTTACTCGCAACCGCTTCCTTGGGCTATCGACGGCAAGTAATTCTTCATCAACTTCTTTTAGTGTGAATATAAAGGTGAATGCGGACCCTGGTACGAGTTCTAGCGATCGGCTTCACCGCCGTCATCCTGCTCCTGGCCGCCGCCGCCATCATCGGCGCCAACAACGCGCGCTCGATCGCCCAAAGCGCCTCCGACCTGGTGGCCAGCCAGCTCGTCGACACGCGTCTGCTGGACGAGGTCGAGCGCGAACAGAAAGTGCTCGACGCCAGCTTCTATCGGCTTTCCCGCACTCCCGAAACCGTGGATCGCTCGCACGTACTGGCGGACCTGGATCAAACCGATCGTGAAATCGAGCAATTGGTCGAACGCGCCGGCGCCAGTCCGGACCGGCAGATCTGGCTGAGTCTGCGCCGGGCCACGCGCGAATTTTCCAACGAGGCTCGCGACCTGCTGAACAGCAAGAAGCCCCCCGACACATCTTCCCGCGACTTGTTTTCGGGCCATGAGGAGGTCACTTCCGCGGTGGCGACGCTGGTCGATATCGGCTACGCCCGGGCGCAGGAGACGGAGCGGCGGGTCAGCCGCCAGGAGGAGCTTCTCGCCGCGGAATCCACCGGGCTTGTGGGCGGAGCGCTCGCACTGGCTCTGGTCTGCGCCTTGATCACAGTGAGAATCGCGGCGCGCGTCTTCCGCCAGATGCAGGCCCAAGCCGGCGAAATCAGCCGGGTCTCCTTCCGCATGCTGGAGATCCAGGAATCGGTGGCGCGGCGTTTCTCGCATGAACTGCATGACGAGCTCGGCGGCGCGCTCACCGCTATCAAGACCGATCTGGGCTTTCTCGGATCCGATCCCTCCGACCGCGCCCGCCTGGACGATTGCGTCAAACTGGTGGAGCAGGCGATCTCCAACGTGCGCGAGCTTTCCCAGCTTCTTCGTCCCACCATCCTTGACGACTTCGGCCTCGACGCCAGCCTGCGCTGGCTGGTCGCGCGTTTCCGCGAGCGCACGCGGATCGAAGTCGATTACCAGTCCAGCTTCGAGGGCCGCCTGCCGGATGAGACCGAAACACACCTGTTCCGCATCGTGCAGGAGGCGTTGACCAACATCGCGCGGCATTCCGGGGCTACGCGAGTCTCCATCTCCCTGGGCGCAAGCGATGGCTCCGTCCGGCTGACGCTATCGGATAATGGGCGCGGCCTCATCGCGGATCGGCGCAACGGCATGGGCCTCTCCGGCATGCGCGCCCGCGCCGGCAGTTTCGGCGGGGAGCTGAAGATCGAATCCAAACCCGGCCAGGGCGTCGCCATCGAAGTGCTCGCGCCGCTGGCGCCGGCGCATCGGGAGACAGCGTGATCCGAATCCTGCTCGCCGACGATCACGCGCTGGTGCGGCAAGGCTTCCGCATGATCCTGGAAGCCCAGCCGGATATGGAGATCGTGGGCCAGGCCGGCAACGGCCGCGAAGCCGTGGAGCTGGCCGAGAGGCTCCGCCCCGACGTGGTGGTCATGGACGTCGCCATGCCGGAGCTGAACGGCACCGAAGCCACCCGGCGTCTGGCCGCGTCCACGCCCCGCACCCGCGTGCTCGCCCTCAGCATGCACAAGGATTCGGTGTACGTGCGCGAGATTCTTCGCGCGGGCGCCCGCGGATACCTGCTCAAGGATTCCGGCGATACCGATCTGGTGGCCGCGGTCCGCGCCGTCGCCAAGGGCGAGGGCTACATCAGCCCGGCCGTGTCCGACGCCGTGCTCTCCGATTACCGCAAGCACGTGAGCGATCCGGTGGACCTGCTGACCGGCCGCGAACGCGAGGTGCTCCAGTCCATCGCCGAGGGCAAGACCAATAAAGAAATCGCAACGGCCCTCAACCTGAGCGTCTATACGGTGGAGGCGCATCGCGGGCGCATTATGGAAAAACTGAACCTCCACTCGACCGGCGAGCTGGTCCGCTTCGCGTTAAGGAATGGATTGATCGACTGAAATTCCTGAACAATCCCATGCTCCTCGCACTGTACAATTAGTAGTTATCAACGGAGGAGAATCATGCCGGCGGGCCTGGACAATCTGAAGCATATCGTAGTGCTGATGATGGAGAACCGTTCCTTCGATCACATGCTGGGAGCCCTGAAGGCGCTGGATCCGCGCATCAACGGTCTCACCGGCAACGAAACCAATCTGGATACCACCAACGAGCCGGCCAAAGTCCTGCCGCAGGCGGAGTTCCAGAGCCAGCTCGATCCCGATCCCGACCACCACTTCACGGCCGTAAACAAGCAACTCTACTTTGGCACTTCGGGGCCGCCCGCGACCCCGTCCATGCAGGGTTTCGTTCAAAGCTACTACGACCAGCAAAAGGACGTACAGCACTCTCACAAGATCATGTACTACTTCACGCCCGACAAGCTGCCGGTGCTCACCACATTGGCGCGCAGCTTCGCGGTATTCAACGGCTGGTTTTCGGCGATTCCGGGGCCAACCATTTGCAATCGCGCCTTCGCGCATTACGGGACCTCCTTCGGCAAAGTGACCATGGACATGTTTGAGGTCCAGGAGCCCTATGTCAGCATCTATGAACGCCTGCTGGCGGCCAATCCTCAGCTCACCACCAAGCTGTATTATTACGACACCTCCAGCTCCACCATGGAGGTGGTGAATTTGCTCAAGAATCAGCCGCAAATCTTTGCCACCTACGACCAATTTCTCGCCGATTGTAAAAGCGGCGATCTTCCGGATTACAGCTTCGTGGAACCGAACTACAGCGATCACGAAGGCGATGGGGGCGGCGAAGAGCTCGCCTCGGACCAGCATCCCGATCACGACGTGCAGGCGGGCGAGGTCTTCATCGGGACCATTTATAACGCCATCCATGAGAATCCCGATCTGTGGAAGAGCACTGCGCTGCTGGTGGTGTACGACGAACACGGCGGCATTTTCGATCACGTTCCTCCGCCGGGTTGCACGCCCGACGCGCCCTTCATCGCGCCCACGACGGACACGGGAACCGGCGCGACCTTTGCCTTCGACCGCCTGGGCGTGCGCGTGCCCGCTATTCTGATCTCGCCGTGGATCGTCAAGGGGACGGTGGTGCCGGGTCCGGAGGATCCCGTCAACGGACGTGTCTTCGAACACTCGTCGATCCCGGCCACAGTGACCGCGCAGTACATTGGAGCTTACGCCAATCGCTCGCCGCGCGAGAAGGCAGCCCAGACCTTTCTGGACCTGCTGGGAGATACGATGCGGCCCGATACGGACTGTCCGGTGTTCGATCTCGACTAGGAGGCAAAGCCATGGCCACCCCATCAACCAATCGTGTGCGGGTTCCCAAGCCGGCCCCCGGTTCCTTCAACAAAGAGCGGCCTCTCGAACGCAACACACTGTTGAGGAACCAGGTGGACCATTTCCGTGAGCTCGAAAAAAGGCTCCTGGCGGAGCTCCAAACGGGAATTCAATATGAAGCGGTGAAAACCGAAGGCCAGGCTGCCGAGTACATCAGGAAGATGACCACGATCCTGCATCCTCGGGCTTTCCGAAGCGGGGGAAAATGAAAACTCAAGTTCGGGGCGGCTTAGTTGCTTGTTTCCTGCTGGCCGGGCTCGGGCGGGCGCAGCAGACGCAGCTCGGCGCGGATTTTGCGGGCGAAGGCACACGCTTCGACGCCAGTTGCGGCGTTTTTAACTTTAAGTCGCTGCCCGGCTGCGCGGAGCTCTTGTTCACCGACCATCCTCTGCACATCGCCGTGGGGAGCTTGCCCCCGGGGAATGGATTCGGCGCAGGTCCAGCGTTCGTCGCCCACCTCACTCCGAATGAAAGATGGAGGCTGAGTTGGGATGCCGACGCGGTTGCCTCATCCAACCTTTCGTGGCGCGCGGGCGCTTACATGACCGCGGTGTACATCCCCAAGCGTAAAATTATCGTAACCACCGGCGGGACGGGTTCGAAGCCGTCCAACCTGAAGGTGACGGAGTACCCTGTCTTCCACGCCTACGCGCAGAGCATTTCTCTCAACCAACTCGCTTATTTCGGCGAAGGGCCGAACACCCTGGAATCCGCCCGATCTTATTACGGGATGCAGGAGACCATCGCGGGAGCAAACGTGGTGTGGCCGGTCGCCTGGCATGCGTTGAGCGCTCTCAACGTGTCGCTGCTGGGCGAGGCCAACAGCCGCACGGTAGGTACCCGTTCGGCTACGGGCCAGCCCAGCCCCGCCATCGATCAACCCATTCTACTTGACACCACGCCGGGCCTGGCCAGGGAGCCGGAGTATGCGCAGTTCGGTCAAGGCATCCGGCTGCGCCCCAGCTTCGCGGGCGATTACGTCCGCCTGAACTATCTGGTCAACTATCAGGAATATGTTGCGCCGGGCAGCTCCGGTTATTCCTTCCAGCGCTTCACTACCGATCTGTCGCACCAGTTTCCACTCTATTCCAAGACCCGCACTCTGCTGCCTTTGGACCACAACGGCCCGGACGATTGCTCCGAGGACGCGGCCGATACGATGCACAAGTGCCCTCCCGCTATCACCCGTAATCTGGAAGGCAGCTTCGGAATCCGCTTCCTGTTGAGCGAGTCGATCATTCCCGCGGGCAACCTCGAGCCGTTCTATTTCCAGCCCACGCTGGGCGGCTCCGACATCAACGGCAACCCTGCGCTGTCGAGCTATCAGGACTATCGCTATCGCGGGCCCAACCTGATGCTGATTCACGGCAGCTTTGAGCATTCGATTTACAAATGGCCGCTGGGCATCGCCTTGATGATCGACGAAGGCAAGGTCGCCGACCGGCGCAGCGACATCGATTTTTCGCACCTGGCGCACAGCTATTCGGCCGGATTGACGCTGAGGGCCGGCGGATTCCCGATGGTTTATCTGCTGTTTTCCTGGGGCGGGCACGAGGGCACGCACACCATAGGCTCGATGAACACGTCGTTGCTGGGCGGCGGATCGCGGCCGGGGTTGTTCTGAGAGTTTGATGATTACGAAGACGTTGCAACCGGACGTTCCGAAGGCAGATGATGGAGCCATTCGAGCTGCGCGGGAGTTTCCGGCACCGGCACCCCGCGGGCGGCGCTAACCGCCTTGATCGCCTTTTCGGTTCCTGCACCTGAACTCACCAGCACCCCAGCCGCGATCATTCCGGAGCGTCCAATGCCCTGGCGGCAATGTATAGCAACGTTCTTGCCTTCTTCCAGGGCTCCGACAATCTTCTTCAGGAGCGAGAGCACCGAGGGCACGGAAGCAGGAACTCCGCGATCGGGAATCGGAAACCAGATAAAGTCGATGCCATTCGACGCGGCGATTTCTCCCTCCTGAGCGAGCTCCAGTTGCGCAGCCTCGCTGTGCTCGAGCAGCGAAACCACGACGCCCACGCCGGCGCGGCGCCAGCCTGCGGCCTCATCTGCGAGCCAGTCCCCGCCGCGGGGGCGATTGGCCACAGCCAGTCTTCCGCGCCAGGGGCCGGGAATCCAGAAGAGGTCAGGTTTCATCAAGCTTCCTCTCAATTATCTCTCGCGGAAGCCGATGGATGTCTTCTCCCCGCTCGGCCAGGACGCTGATTCGGTGATGACCATCCAGAACCGTTCCATCCGGTCGAACCTTCAGCGAACCCTGCTGGCCTGGAGCAAGGGAGGCTCTCAACTCACTCGTTGGCCGGCGGCGAAACTGTTCGAGCTTGGCTCGACTCAAGACGACTTCGGCATGCAGGAATGTGAGCTTTGGTAGACTCGTGGCTCGTTCCTCACTACTTGCCGGCTCTTACTCGTCCGGGATATCCGCCAGATCCTCGGCCCGGTTCTCGAACCTCGTGAACTGGCCCAGAAATCGCAGCGGCACGATTCCGGTCGGCCCGTTCCTCTGCTTGGCGATGATCAAGTCGGCGAGCCCCTTGATGTCCTCGCGGTCGCGCTTGTACACCTCTTCGCGATAAATGAACGCCACCAGGTCGGCGTCCTGCTCGATCGATCCCGAATCGCGCAGATCGCTCAATTGCGGCTTGTGATCGCCGGGCCGGGTTTCGGACGCGCGGCTCAACTGCGACAGCACGACGAAGGGCACGTTCAGATCCTTGGCCATCAGCTTCAACCCGCGCGAAATCGCGCTGACCTCCTGGTTGCGGTTCTCGTTCCGGCCCCGGCTGCTCATCAATTGCAGGTAGTCGATCACTACCAGGCTCAAATCGTGCTCGGCCTTCATCCGCCGCAGCTTCGAATGCACGTCCATCAGATGCACGCCGGCGGTGTTGTCCAGGAACAGGGGCGCTTCGGTCAGATCCGCCAGCGCCACCTGCAATTTGCGCCGTTCTTCGTGATTCAGGTAGCCGGCGCGAAACTTGTGCTGATCCACGCGCGCCGCCGAGCACAGCAGCCGCGTCAGCAGGCTCGACGACGACATTTCGAGCGAAAACACGGCCACCGGTTTGCGCATTTTCGGGTGCGTGGCCACGTGCTGCGCGATGTTCAACGCCAGCGCCGTTTTTCCCATGGACGGACGGGCGGCCAGAATGATCAGCTCACCGCCGTTCAATCCGCCGGTCATTTCGTCGAACTTGGCAAAGCCCGTGCTGAGCCCGCGCACGCGCTGGCTGGGGTCCAGAAACGCGCCCACTCCTCCGGGAAACTTTTCGATGATCGCCGCGGGCGAGCTCAACTGATCCCGCGTGCGGTCCTCGCCCAATCTCAGCAGCGATTCTTCGGTGGAGGATAGAATCGCGTCCGGCTCTTCCTGGCCCAGCAGGCAGCGGTTGATCACGCTCTGCGCGTTGTAGATCAACTTGCGCAGGATGGACTTGTCCTTGACGATGCGGATGTAGCCGTCCAGATTGGCCAGCTCCGGCAGACCTTCGTCGAGCGAGATCAGATACGACAAGCCGTCCACCGATTCGAGCTGGCCCTGTTTCATCAGCTCGTCGGCGACGGTGACGCGGTCGATGCGCGCTCCCCGCTCGTACAGTTCCTTCATGCGGGCAAAGATACGCCGGTGCTTCTCCAGACTGAAGTCGTCCGCGTCGAGCACGCCCGCGACCTGAAGATACAAGGAATCGTTCAGCAGAATCGAGCCCAACACAAAGCGCTCGGCATCCGGATTTGCAGGGAGACCCTTTTCAAGAGCGAGATCAGGGGAAGTCATCATGCCGCCAATCCCGGGGGAGGGAAATCTTCGAAACTTAAATTCTACTGCTTGGGGGCGGTTGGCGCGGGCGGCTTCGGCGCCGCTGCCGGAGCAGCAGCGGGAGCCATGGGCACAATCGTCGCGGTCAAAATTCTGTCCAACTTGGGGAAGCTCCGGTCCACATACGCCTTGCCCCCGGTCTCAAATTCGCCCTGATGGGTCTCCGTCGCGCCATAGCCGCTGTACAGCATGTCCGCGTTCGCCATCCCCTCCACCACTTCGCCGATGGGCACGAACCCTTGTGTATCCAGGTACGCGTTATCCACGGTGTTGATGAACAGCGTGGTGCCTCGCGAATTAGGGGCTTGCGTCGTCGCAAACGTCACTCTGCCGCGCTTGTTCGACTGGGCATTGCGTGGATCGTCCAGAATGTCAGCCCCCTTGAATGCGCGGACGACATCGGGGCGCGCGCTGATGCCGAACTGCGCCATGAAGTTGGGGATTACGCGGTAAAACGCGCAATCGGTGAAGTAGCCGGCGCGCACCAGGTTGTAGAACCGGTCCACTCCGCGCGGCGCCCAGGCGCGCGTCACGTCGATGACGATGTCGCCCTTGGTGGTGGCGAGTTTCACGCGATAACTTGCCGGCGCGGTCGCAGTGAGGGTCGAGGGGTGCAGCAGATCGCCGGCGGGCGCTTTGGCGGCAGCCGTGGATTTGGCGGCGTTAGGGCGCGGCGCCGCCGACGATTTCGCCGCGCTAGACGCCGCGGCCGTCGACTTGGTTGCCGTCTGGGCCAAAACAGTGCTTGCGAAGAAAACAGCCAACAGAGCTTGTTTCATGGTGATGTATTATTTTAGCGCGAGCGGCCCGCTCGCGCCAAAACAGGCGGGACTGAAAACGTCTAGCTAGCCCGCAAAGGGTGCGGCGGCACCCTCGTCTCAGCCAAGAAACAATGCCGCCGCGCTCCGTTTTGCGGGCTGTTCCTTAGGAGACGAGGAGCCTTGCTGCGACCGCTCCCGCCAAGGAGCCGACTGCGGCGCCAATAGCAGCTCCGGCGAGAACGTCGGTGAGGAAATGCATTCCCAGCAGAATGCGCGAAGCCGCCACGCTCGCCGCACAGAACAACAGGCCCGGAAGCATGGCCGGATAAAACGCGCCCAGCGACAGCGCCACCGCGAAGGCCGTGATGGTGTGGCCGGAGGGAAAGGAAAACTGGTCCGGAGGCAGCAGCGTGGCCCAGCAGTGCGGCTCCATCGCGCACGGCCGCCTGCGCCCAAAGGCGCGTTTCAACCTCAGGAATAAAAGCACGCCCACTCCCACGGAGATTACTGCGGCCAGGATCGCGGCGAACCGCGCCGGCCCACCGAAAAGCCCAACCATCGCGCCCGTGGCGTACCATAGCCAGCCGTCTCCGCCGCGGGTCGCCGCCATCATCCACAGCCGCAACCACTGTGGCGCGCGCCAGCGATTCACCCGGATCATCAGCCGGTGGTCGGTCTTCTGGCCGAAACCGACGATGGCTCGCGCTACCCGCCCGGTGCCGCTTTGCTTGGGGCGGCACAACGGAGCCTCCGGCCCTGTGCCGCCGCTGAGGATATGGGAAGCCGCCATGTTATCTTTTTAAGGCCCTTGCATGACACCGGTATGACACTGGTATAAAACAATCGTGACGAAAATTGATTTCATGTTTTTCGACGCCGGCGGAGGGCACCGCTCGGCTGCCACCGCGCTCAAATCCGTAATTGACCAGCAGAATCTGCCTTGGGAAGTCCGCTTGGTCAACCTTCAGGAGATCCTCGATTCCCTGGATGTGTTTCGCAAGGTCACGGGCCTTCGGCTCGAGGATATCTATAACAAAATGCTGGCGAAGGGCTGGACGCTCGGATCGGCGCAATGGCTCAAGCTGGTGCATGGCGTCCTGCGCCTCAACCACCGGCCCATTGTGCGGAGCCTGCAACAGCACTGGGAGCGGACCCGGCCAGCCATGGTCGTTTCGCTGGTCCCGAACTTCAACCGGGCGCTTTATCAAGGTTTGCGAGCGGCTTTACCCGCTACGCCTTTCATTACTATTCTAACTGATTTCGCCGATTACCCTCCGCATTTCTGGATCGAACCCTTCCGCGCTCAGATTCACGAGCAGTTTTTGATTTGCGGAACCGCGCGAGCCGCCGAGCAAGCCGCCCTCCTCGGCTACCCTCCCGATCGCGTTTTTCCCGTCTCCGGCATGATCCTCCGGCCCAAGTTTTACGAACCCGTCACGGTAGACCGCGCCGCGGAGCGCGTGCGCCTGGGTCTCGATCCGCTGCGTCCCACCGGTCTGGTTCTGTTCGGGGGACAAGGCTCGAATGTCATGCTCGAAATCGCGCGTCGGCTCCCCGGAACGCAGCTCATCCTGATCTGCGGGCGCAACCAGAAGCTGGCCGCGGCGCTTCGCGATCTTCCCTCCTCCGCACCCCGTTTCATCGAGGGCTTCACCGGTGAGATCCCCTATTACATGCACCTGTCCGATTTCTTCATCGGCAAGCCGGGGCCCGGCAGCATCAGCGAGGCCGTCGCCATGAAACTCCCGGTGATCGTCGAGCGCAATGCCTGGACGCTGCCGCAGGAGCGCTATAACGTCGATTGGCTGCTTGAGCGCAACGCCGGCATCGTGCTGGACAATTTTCGCGGCGTCGCGGCCGCAGTGGATCGAATGCTGGGCGGCCTGGACGCCTTCCGGGCCAGCGTGGAACAGATTCACAACCGCGCAGTTTTCGAAATCCCGGACATCCTCAACGGCATTCTGGAGCGTAGCGGTGACCCCTTAACGCGCCGCTGATCCCTGCTAGGGTTATTAGGAGGTGCCCCGTTACTTTACTCTGCCGCAAGCCGAGAGCCTTCTTCCGGAGGTCGAGCGCTTCCTGCGCGACGCCCTCTTCCACAAATCCGAAGCCGAGAAAGCCCATCAGGAACTGGAAGACACCTCCGACCGGATCCGAGCGTCGGGAGGCATGCGTGTCAACCCAGGTCAGCTTCTGGCCGTGCGCGCGCGCCTCGACACCAGCGTGGCCGCCCTCAAGGATGCGCTGGAACGGATCGAGGCGGCCGGGGCGCTGGTCAAAGACCTGGACATCGGTCTGATCGACTTCCTCAGCCGCTTTCAGGACCGCGATGTGTGTTTATGCTGGAAGCTGGGTGAATCCGGAATCGGGTTTTGGCACAGCGTTGATGAGGGCTTTCAAGGACGCAAGCCCATTGACCAGGAGTTTCGGGACGGCCATTCCGGCGGCGATCCGGGCCGGTTGAATTGACAGGCGGCACAGGGCCGGAGCGGCCCTCGCTTGGATCGGAAGCCTGCGACGGTTCGGCCGCGACAGGCTCCGTTGTGCCGCTTCAAGCTTCGCACAGGGCCGGAGCGGCCCTCGCTTGGATCGGAAGCCTGCGACGGTTCGGCCGCGACAGGCTCCGTTGTGCCGGTTCAAGCTTCGCACAGGGCCGGAGCGGTCCTCGCTTGGATCGGAAGCCTGCGACGGTTCGGCCGCGACAGGCTCCGTTGTGCCGCTTCAAGCTTCGCACAGGGCCGGAGCGGCCCTCGCTTGGATCGGAAGCCTGCGACGGTTCGGCCGCGACAGGCTCCGTTGTGCCGCTTCAAGCTTCGCACAGGGCCGGAGCGGCCCTCACTTGGAGCGGAAACTTGCGACTAGAGCGGAAGCCTGCGACGGTTCGGCCGCGACAGGCTCCCTCGCGGGTTCCGATTTCCCGCTCAATTTCGGCAGGTTGATTGACACCCTTCTTCCCAGGCCGATAAACTGATACAAGAGGGATGTTGCTCGCACGAGAGGTTGTCGCCTACATTTCGCGCCAGATTGTCAAACAGTTAAGCCCGCAATGGATCGAAACCACCGATCCGCAGGTGGCTGCGGCTTTTATCGGCAACGTCGTGGAGGAGGATCTTGCCATTGAAGATCGTCTTAACGACGATGTCCGCGATCTGCTCAGCCAGTACGGCGACTACATGCGGCGCGAAAACGTCAGCTATCAGGAGATGTTCCGCCGGGTCAAGAACAACCTGATCACCCAGCGCAAGGTGATCCGCGCCTCCGGCCGCGATTCCGGCGATTCCATGAAACTGTCCCGCGACAAGGTCAACGACATTTCCCACAAAATCGTCTCAGCCTTGCGCAAGAGCCGCGAATTCCGCCTCAAACGCGATCCTAACGACGTTCGTCTGGAACTCGTGAAAGTGATGACGGATGTGCTTCACACCGAGGACAAGGTCGATCGCGCCGCGCGCACCAAGATCCGCACCCAGAAGCGCGACATCCCCGAGGGCACCGAGGAGTGGGATCTCCTGCACAAACGTTATTACGCCGAGGAGCTGAAGAAGCTCGGCATCGACCTGGCCCACTAAGTCGCGCTCTGGAGTTTGTACATTTCCTGGACAGTGGGACAGACCATCGCCTTTTGTGGGCTGTCATGCCCTCTGGAGTTGTACATTTCCTGGACAGGTGGGACAGACCATCGCCTTTTGTGGTCTGTCATGCCCTCTGGAGAGTTTGTACATTTCCTGGACAGTGGGACAGACCATCGCCTTTTGTGGTCTGTCATGCCCTCTGGAGAGTTTGTACATTTCCTGGACAGGTGGGACAGACCATCGCCTTTTGTGGTCTGTCATGCCCTCTGGAGAGTTTGTACATTTCCTGGAGAAACGCGGGCGCGTTAGTTAGGAGACTACACTCAGGAAACAGGTGGGACAGACCATCGCCTTTTGTGGTCTGTCATGCCCCGCTAAAACCACGATGGCCTTCACCCGCCGGCACCTCCCTCACTGGATTCCGGGGGATACCGCCGTGTTCGTTACGTGGCGCCTTGCCGGCTCTGTTCCGCCCTGTGCCGGACACGACGAACAGAGCGACCGTACGCGATCCGGTCCCGTCTGGTTGCAGGACCCGCGAGTCGCCTCCGTGGTTGGAAGCGCTCTGATCTTCGGTGAGACGGTTCGCCGGTTCTACCAACTCCACGCCTGGGTCGTCATGCCCAATCACGTCCACGCCATCTTCCGGCCGAGTGTCGCCATGCCCACCATCATGCGGTGGCTCAAAGGCAGAACCGGCCGAGTGGCCAACCAGATTCTGGACCGCACCGGGACGCCCTTCTGGCAAGACGAGTCTTTCGACCATTGGGTCCGATCCGCCGAGGAACTCGGGGATTTGATCGAATACGTCGAAAACAACCCGGTGAAGGCCGGCTTGGTCGAAGCCAAAGAGCAATGGCCATGGTCAAGCGCGAGTAGGCTGGCTGACAGACGACAAAAGACGATCGTCTGTCCCACTTCGCCCTCCGACCTGACCAAAATGTAGAAACTCCCCTACGTTATTCCATCCAACGCCGCTAGTCCCGCCGCCGCTACCTGTCCGTCCTGCGAGCTGCTGGCCCCGCTGACGCCAATCGCCCCGACGAGCTCGGTTCCCACCATGACAGGAATCCCGCCTTCCACCGGAATCGCGCCGGCGAGCTTCATCACCACCGTCCGTCCGCCCTTGACGGCTTCTTCGAGCGCCTTGCTGGGCCGCTTGAAGAGCACCGCGGTCCGAGCCTTGTCCTGAGCTACCTGCACGCTCGCGAGCTGAGTGCCGTCCATGCGCTCCAGATAGATCAGGTGGCCGCCGTCATCGACCACGCAGATCACCATGTTCCAGCTATTTTTCTTCGCTTCCGCCTGCGCCGCGGCCGCCATCAGCTTGGCCGCCTCCAGCGTTAATATCTTCTTGGTGGCGAGTTCCATGACCTATACATCCATGATATCGACCGCTTGCCTCAGGCGGGAATCCCTGGACGATCCGCTTCCATTGGACTTTCGGTTTTTGGAAATTGACCAGAAGGCAGAGGGTCCCGCCGGACGCTCTCAAATAGTTGAGACATTGCGCCGTATGCTCATTGGCAAGGCGCTCCACACATTTTAGCCCAACCTTCGCAGCTGCGATGAGTGTTGCGGCAAAAGCGAGCGGATCGTGGAGATAAAGTTTTCTTGTTCAATAGAACATTTTCAGAAGTGCTTGTAGTGGAGACCTACCCTCTATGCAGCCGGGAAAGATTCTGGCATTCTGCAAGGGACAATGTTTCTGCGCCACAACAAACGGATCAAGGATGGCAAGGAGCACCGCTACTACACGGTGGTGGAAAGCCGCCGCCTGCGGTCCGGGAGAGTGGCGCAGCGGCAAGTGTTGTATCTGGGTGAAATCAACGACAGCCAGCAAACGGCCTGGCGCAAGACGCTGGACGTGTTCGATGAACAGCAGCATCGCTTCACGCCGCTGAGTCTGTTTCCCGAGGACCGTCCGGTTCCCGCCGACGCGATCGACAGCGTGCAAGTGAAGCTCAGTGAGATGAAGCTGGAGCGAGCCCGCCCCTATGGCAACTGCTGGTTGGGATGCGAACTATGGCGCCAATTGCAGTTGGACCAGTTCTGGTCCGAGAAGCTGCCGGAGGGTCGGGAACGGGTCGCCTGGGCGCAGGTGCTGGAGTTGCTAGTGGTGAACCGGCTGATCGATCCGGGCAGCGAGTTCCGGGTGCACCGGCAGTGGTTCGATCAAAGCGCGATGGACGTTTTGCTGGGGCAGGATTTTCAAGTAGCGGAAAAAGACCGGCTGTACCGGTGCCTGGATCGAGTATTGCCACACAAGCAAGAGCTGTTCGTGCATTTACAGCAACGCTGGAAAGACCTGTTCGAAGCGGAGTTCGATTTGCTGCTGTATGACCTGACCAGCACGTACGTGGAAGGGGAGGCCGAGCAAAACCCCAAGGCCAAATACGGCTACAGCCGCGACGGCAAACCGAACTGCAGGCAGGTGGTGATCGCGCTGGTGATGACGCCCACGGGCCTGCCGATGGCCTACGAAGTGATGGACGGCAACACCTCCGACAAGTCCACTTTGAGCGGTTTTCTGGACAAGATCGAAAGCATGTATGGCAAGGCGCGGCGGGTGTGGCTGATGGATCGCGGCATTCCAACCGAGGCTATTTTGGCGGAAATGCGGACCTCGCGCCAAGAGACGTTTTACCTGGTGGGAACGTCGCGGGCCAAGGTCAAGCAGTATGAGAAGAAGTGGCTGGAGTTGCCCTGGCAGAAAGTGCGCGAGTCGGTGGAAGTGAAGTTGTTTGCCCAAGACGGCGAACTCTACGTGTTGGCGAAGAGCGAAGGACGGCAGGCCAAGGAGGTTGCGATCCGCCGCAAGAAACTGGCGCGCTTGCTGCGCAAGTTGCGCGCAATGCGGCGGAGCGCACCGAAGCGAGATCAGTTGCTGATGCGCGTGGGCGCGGCCAAGACGGACGTGGGCCGGGCTTTTGGATTCGTGAAAATCAATCTACCCGCGGCGGGCCAAGAAGTGACCCGCGAGACGTTCACGTTTCGACTCGATAAGACCAAGCTCAAGGAAGCCGAGCTGCGCGATGGCCACTACCTGCTGCGCACCAATCTGGTGGCCGAAGATCCCGCCGTCTTGTGGGATCGCTACATGCAGTTGACGCAAATCGAAGCGGCCTTCAAATGTCTGAAGAGCGATCTGGGCATTCGTCCGATCCACCATCAACTGGAGCATCGGGTGGACGCGCACATCCTGGTTGCCTTCCTGGCTTACTGTCTGAGTGTGACGTTGAAGTACCGCCTCAAGGCGCATGCTCCCGAACTGACATCCCGCGCGGTGCTGGAAAAACTCGCCGCCATTCAGATGCTGGATGTGTCTTTCCCAACCACCGATGGCCGGCGCTTGGTGATGCCGCGTTACACCGAGCCGAGTCCGGAGCAGGCTCTTCTGCTTCATCAACTGAAGTTCGTGCTACCGCGGCAGCCACCTCCTCGTATCACCACCACTGCCGTCTCCGCTCCTCTTCCCCAACTCAAAATGTAGTGGAGACCTTTGACATGCCTTTGCTGAAAACAAAGGGCATCCCAGCTTCAAATGCCCTGAACTGCGAAGGTTGGGTTAGCTCGACAACCAGCACGTCCTCGACGAGAATATCGGCAAAGTATTCTCCGACCGGGTGGTCCTTGTACGTTACCGCAAATGAAACTTGGCCGGCGGCTCGGATGCCACGAAGTGCGAGCTCTCTGAGCAGAGCGCGCTCGTATACTTTTTCGAGGAAGCCGCAGCCAAGTGTATTGGAAACCTCAAATACAGCGCCCAGCACGCGCTCCGTCAACGAATCGAAAAATCCGCGTTCATCGGCGTTCATCAGCGGCCAATATGAATGTGCGGTCTTGGCCCAATACCTCTCAAAACTACGATTGGCCGCCGATCAACGCTGATGAACGCGGATCTTGTCGCTATTCCTGCGCGGCCATGATCGTCATCCCGTAGTTCGAGGAAGCCGCAGCCAAGAGTATTGGAAACCTCAAATACAGCGCCCAGCACGCGCTCGGTCAACGAATCGAAAAATCCGCGTTCATCGGCGTTCATCAGCGGCCAATATTAATGTGCGGTTCTAACCCAATACCTCTCAAAACTACGATTGGCCGCCGCTATTCCTGCGCGGCCACGATCCGCATCCTGTAGAAGGAGCGCCACACGAAGAACACCGAGATCGCCAGGAACACCACGGCAAGAATCGTAGTGAGGTTGCCGCCTTTGGCCGATAGGGACACCGCCAGCTCCACCGCCAGCAATCCGAACAGCGTGGTGAACTTGATGATCGGGTTGAGCGCCACCGAGGAAGTATCCTTGAACGGATCGCCCACCGTATCGCCCACCACCGTCGCATCGTGCAGCGGCGTGCCCTTGGCCTTCAGCTGGGTTTCGACAATCTTCTTGGCGTTGTCCCAGGCGCCGCCCGCATTGGCCATGAAGATGGCCTGGAACAGCCCGAACAAGGCGATCGAAATCAGGTACGCGATGAAGAAGTACGGCTCCATGAACGCGAAGGCCAGCGTGGCGAAGAACACCGTCAGGAAGATGTTGAACATTCCCTTCTGCGCGTACTTGGTGCAGATCTCCACCACTTTCTTCGAATCCTCCACCGACGCTTTGGTCGAGCCTTCCAGCTTGATGTTGGCCTTGATGAACTCCACCGCGCGGTACGCGCCCGTGGTCACCGCCTGCGTCGATGCTCCGGTAAACCAGTAGATCATCGCGCCGCCCGCGATCAGCCCCAGGAAAAAGGGCGGGTGCAGAATCGAGAGGTTCACGATCAGGTCCTTCTGCAAGTGGTTCGTCAGCAGGAAGATGATCGAAAAGATCATGGTCGTGGCGCCCACCACCGCGGTTCCGATCAGCACCGGCTTGGCGGTGGCCTTGAAGGTATTGCCCGCGCCGTCGTTTTCCTCCAGGTGCTGCTTGGCGGTTTCAAAGTTCACGTCGAATCCGAAATTCTTCTTGAGGTCGCCGGCGATGCCCGGAATCTCTTCAATCTGACTCAGTTCATACACGCTCTGCGCGTTGTCCGTCACCGGACCGTAGGAATCCACCGCAATCGTCACCGGGCCCATCCCCAGGAATCCGAATGCCACCAGACCGAACGCGAACACCGCCGGCGCTTGCATCAAAGCATCCAGCCCCAGCGTGCTCACTCCGTAGCCCAGGGACATCAGCCCCAGCATCGCCATGCCCAGCCAATAGGCGCTGAAGTCGCCAGCTACCAACCCGGACAAAATGTTGAGCGACGCCCCGCCCTCCCGCGATGACGTTACCACTTCCCTCACATGGCCCGAATCCATCGAGGTAAACACTTTGACCAGCTCCGGAATTATCGCGCCGGCCAGGGTGCCGCAGGTGATGATCATGGATAATTTCCACCACATGGATGGGTCGTTGTCCAGTGACGGAATCATGAAGTAGCTCAGCCCAAACGTGCCCGCAATGGAAACCACGCTGGTCAGCCACACCAACGACGTCAACGGAGCTTCGTAGTTCATCTTGTCGACGTTTTGATACTTGGCCTTGGCGAAGGCTTCGTTTACGAAGTAGGAGATGCCGGCGGCGATGATCATCATGACGCGCATGGTGAAGATCCACACCAGCAGCTCCACTTTGGTAATGTCGCTGTTCACGGCCAAAATAATGAAGTTGATCAGCGCCACACCCGTGACGCCATAGGTTTCAAAGCCGTCGGCCGAGGGCCCCACGGAATCGCCAGCGTTGTCGCCGGTGCAATCCGCGATCACACCCGGATTGCGTGCGTCGTCCTCCTTAATCTTGAACACGATCTTCATCAAGTCCGCGCCGATGTCGGCGATCTTGGTGAAGATGCCGCCGGCCACGCGCAGCGCCGCCGCGCCCAGGCTTTCGCCGATGGCGAATCCGATGAAGCACGGCCCCGCGTACTCGCCCGGGATAAACAGCAGGATGCACAGCATGATGAACAACTCCACGCTGATCAGCAGCATGCCGATGCTCATGCCGGCCTTCAGCGGAATGGCGTAGCACGGGAACGGCTTGCCCTTCAGGCTGGCGAACGCGGTGCGCGAATTGGCGAACGTGTTCACGCGGATTCCGAACCACGCCACGCCGTAACTGCCGGCGATTCCAACCAGACTGAACCCCAGAATAATCGCCACCTGAAATGCCGGCAGTGCGCTCAGAACGCCAAAATACAAGACGATCATCGCGCCGATGAAGATTTCCAGAATCAGCAGGAATTTGCCCTGCGTCAGCAGGTATGTTTTGCAGGTCTCGTATATCAGCTCGGAGATCTCCCGCATCGACTCGTGTACCGGAAGATTGCGCAGGTGCGTGTACATCGCCAAGCCGAACACGAACCCCAGGGCGCTGATCGCCAGTCCGATTTCGAGCAGCGTTGGCCCGCTGACAGCGCCATTAAGGAAAGGGATGTCAAGGGACGGAAGCTTCAAATCCGCCTCGCCGGTTTGCGCCATCAACGGGGCCGAGCCTGCAATTGCGAGAAGCAAGAGCAGAAAAAACGGGACGAGTCTCCGCGACAGGGCGGACAACGAGGTCAACTGCATGCTGGAAAATCCTCCAATTGAGAGAGAAAAAATTCGCGCCGGAGCGGGCGCAAACGACACTTGTGTTACCATACCGCAACCGGGCCGCGATCCGCAACCAACTAACTGTCTAGTACCTCAAGAATCAAGCACTTAAGATAGAGTGTCTCAGGTACTGTGAGTAGGATCGGATGATCCGCGGCCTGGGTGCGCCGCTCCAGAATCCGCAGCGTCTTGCCCGCTTCCAGCGCCGCCTCGGCCACAATCTGGAGCAGCATCGCCTCGCTGACGTGGTGCGAGCACGAACAGGTCACCAGAATCCCGCCCGCATCCAGCATGCGCAGCGCTCGCAGGTTGATCTCCTTGTAGCCGCGCGCGGCGTCGTCCAGTTGTTTGCGCGATTTGGCGAAGGCCGGCGGATCGAGAATGATCATGGAATACTTTCGCGGTTCGTTTACGGAGGCGCCCGCGAGGAAATCGAAGACGTCTGCTTGGCGGAACTGGATGTTGGAGATGCCGTTGACCCGCGCGTTTGCCTCGGCCGAGGCCAGCGCGGGCGCGGAAGAATCGATGGCGTCCACCGCTTCGGCCCGCCCGGCCGCATGCAGCGCGAATCCGCCGGTCGAGGTGAAGCAATCGAGCACCCGCCCGCGCGCATGCCTCGCCGCCGCCACATAATTTTCCCGCTGGTCCAGATACACGCCGGTCTTCTGCCCGTGCAACAGGTCGGCTTCTAGCTGCAAGCCGTTTATCTGGATAGTGACCCGCTCCGGAATCTCGCCCGCCAGAATCGTCGATTCGAGGGGCAGGCCCTCCAGCCGCCGCACGCTCGCGTCATTGCGCGCGAGGATTCCGGCCGGTTGCAGCAGTTCCGTCAGGCAATCGACAATGATCTCGCGGGCGCGATCCATTCCCTGAGTCAGAAGCTGCATCACCAGGTAGGGCCCGTGCCCCTTCCCATATAAATCGACGATCAAACCGGGGAGCAGATCGGCTTCTGAAAACACCAGCCGGCAGGCGTTGGAGTTTTCGACCACCCGCTCCCGGTGCGCGATCGCCTGCGCCAGTCGCTTGCGAAAAAACTCGCGGTCGATAGGTTCCACGCGATTCGAGAGCAGCCTGAGGGTAATCTGCGAGGTCGAGCTGAAGTGCGCCACGCCGATCAGACGCTCGCCCGGGCCAAACACACGAACCACATCGCCTGGTTTAACGTCACCAAGACGTGAATCGCCGCGATCGGTAACGTCGCTTGAGAAAATCCAGGGATGGCCGCCGGCGGCCCTGTCCGCGCCTTTGCGGTTGACTCGGACGGTATTCAACGTCTCACGTTGCGATACGCGTCGCCCTTCATGGCTTGTAGGCGCGCTATGCGTTCTTCCGTCGAGGGATGGGTGGAGAACATCTTCGCTAATCCGCCCGCGGCAAACGGATTCAGGATGAACAGGTGCGCCGTCGCGGGCGTGGCGTCCATCGGGACGCGCTGAATCCCGGTTTCCAGCTTGCCCAGCGCGCTGATCAGCTCATCCGGATTCTCTGTGTATTTCGCCGAAGCCTCATCCGCGTCGAACTCGCGCGACCTCGATATGGCCATCTGAATCAGCATCGCGGCGATCGGCGCCAGGATCATCATCAGGATTGCGCCGAAACCGCCGCCTTCTTCATCGTTGTCGCTCCTCGGCCCCAACCAGAACGCCATGCGAGCCAGGAACGTAATCGCAGTGGCCAGCGTCGCCGCCACGGAGCTGGTCAGGATGTCGCGATGCAGCACATGCCCCAGTTCGTGCGCCACCACTCCTTCGAGCTCCCTGTCGGTCATCAGGCTCAGGATGCCTTCCGTGAACGCCACCGAGGCGTGTTTGGGATTGCGTCCCGTGGCGAAGGCGTTGGGCGACGGATCGGGAATCAGCCACAGCTTGGGCATGGGGATGTTCATGCGCTGCGCCAGCCCCTGCACGATCCCCGAGACGCGCCTATAGACTTCCGGATTTTCTTGCGGCGTCACGGGCTGCGCGGAATACGTCGCGAGCGAGATCTTGTCGGAGAAGAAGTAACTGAACACGTTCATCCCGACAGCCGCCACCAGGCCGTACTCGAGGCCGGTGCGGCCCCCGATCATTTCGCCCGCGAACAGGACCAGGACGCTCAACAAGCCCAGCAGGAATGCGGTTTTCAGCGCGTTCATGGGTCCGTCTTTATTTTAACTACTTCAGGATTTTAACTTCCTCAGGGATTTTACTTCTTCAGCTCGGACTGCCAGTTCAGCACGACGTTAATCGGCGGCTGGGCAGTGGACCCTTCCGCCGGGATATTCATCAGGAACCGCTGTCCGTCCTTGGAAGGTGTGTAATAGAACTGACCCGCCCCAGTGGTGCTGGCGATTGGCGCACCAGGAAAGAGTTCCTGCGGCGAGCCCGCCTGGAAGCTGGGACTGGTCTTCACCGGAACCGCCATGAGCTTGCCGTCCGCGGCGATGTAGAACAACTCTTTCCCGTCCCTCCGCCACCTGGCCTGTGTGCCGCCCGCCGTCGAGACCTGCCACTTTGCGCCCGTTGGCGGAATGGGCTGCACGTTCACCTCCAGCCTGCCCGACTCGTCCGTCGTGTACGACATCCATCGTCCATCCGGAGAAAACTGGCCTTCGAATTCTCTAGATGGAGTCTGCAAGTATACGGAAGGCTTGTGATCCCCTTCCATCGGCAGCAGAAAAAGATCGGCCCTGGTTTTGCCGAGGGTGACTTCGGGACTGTATACGATTGTCTTTCCGTCGGGCGACCAATCGGAGAGGACCAGTTGGGAGCCAAGTGTACCGGGGCGCTGAAGAAGATCTTCCTTCCCGCCGGCAGCGGGCTTTTGAAAAATGTCCCCTTTCCCAAAGGTCGTCTGCGCGGCGCCATAGGCGATGCGGCTGCCATCCGGAGACCAGATCGGCGAAGTTGCCCGGCCCGTCCCGAAAGTAAACCGCGACGCAGATTCTCGGCTCAGGTCGTACAGCCAAACATCGGAGTGGTCGTTCCCGTCGCTGACAACATATGCCACGGTTTTCTCGTCGGGCGAAAGCGCCGGATATGTGATCGCCCCAGACTTACCCACGGCGCGGAGGCGCTTGCCGGCCCGATCCACCCACACCAGTTCCCGTTCCACCAGCCTCCCGGATTGTGCACCAAGACCCCATTCGCGGATGCGGAAAAGGCTGCGTAGGCTACGTTGGCGCTGATTCCAACCGGCTCCGCGACGGGGAAACACTTCGCCCGCAATCTGGAGCCGTTCAGGATCGAAAACCGCTGCCATCAGCGCGGTCTCGCGACGGAATAGAAGATAGCCGGGTCTGGAGGCGGAGCCCGAAGATATGCCGGGCGGGACATACACGGCGCTGGAGACGTCGGGAAGAATGCGTACGGGGGAGTCGCCTTGCAAGGACCCGGCGTAAATCCCGTTGGCTTCCTCGGTAGGGCCGTTGACCGTATAAAGAAAATGGCGCTGATCCGGCAGGAATTCGGGGAAGCGGTGATCCTCGCTATCCTGGCCAAGTTTGGTGACCGCCATGGGAGTCCCACCCGACATGCCGACCCTTTGAAGGGGAACGGTCGGGTCCGGTGAGAACACAATGACGCCGTCGTTGCTCCAGGTTCCACCCCTTCCGTTAGGCGCATCGCACAGACGTCTGAACCGGCCCGCCGTTGACCGAGATCTTCTTGAGCTTCCCGCCGGCGAAGAAACCGATGCTGGCGCTATCCGGGGACCAAAAGGGATAGGTGGCGTTGTCGGTTCCGGCGAGCGTCCGAAATTCCAGCGAATTGAGCGAACGGACTTCCAGCTTGTGGCTGGTGGTGTCGGCGACGACCAGAAACTCCCCGTTGGGAGAAAGCTTGAAGAACTCAGCGCCCGATTTCTCCGGCAGCCGCACTTCGAATCTGACGGCTCGCACGGCCAGCGGCTTTTCGCGGAGATGTATGAACGCCAGCCCGGCGAGTGCGGCAAGCGCGGCTGCCGCGATCGCCCACCCGGCGAATCCGCTCCAGGACATCGATCGAGCCGATGCGGCGGGAGCGTCATCCAGCAGCCGCCACACGTCGCCAATATCGCGCAGGCGATTTGCGGATCTTTCTCCAGGCAAGCACTCAGCAGGCGGTGCACGCGTTCCGGGACGTGACTGAGATCGGGCTCTTCCTTGAGCACCGAGCCCAGTACCTCCGTGTTCGTCTCCCCGTTGAAGAGATGATTGCCGATGAGCATCTCGTACAGCACCACGCCGAAGGCCCAGATATCGGCGCGCTTGTCGACGCTTTTGCCCTTGGCCTGTTCCGGACTCATGTAGGCGGCAGTGCCGAGAATCACTCCGGCTTGCGTGGCCACCATGCTGACGGTGGGCGAGTCCTCGGTGGGCGCCGTGGGTGTGCCGCCGAACTTGGCCAGCCCGAAGTCCAGCACCTTCACGGAGCCGTCGGGTTTGATCATCACGTTGCCGGGTTTTAGATCGCGATGCGTGATGCCCTTTTCGTGCGCGGCTTCGAGAGCGCTGGCGATCTGGCGCGCGATCTTCAGCGCCTCATCCAGCGGAATCGCGCCCCTGCTTGATTCGCTCGGCCAGCGTTGTACCCTCTACCAGTTCCATCACCAGGTAGTCGGGTCCGACGTCGTAGAGGTGGCAGATGTTGAGATGATTCAGCGCGGCGACGGCGTGAACTTCACGGGAGAAACGGTCGTTGAAACGTTCCCCGGAAACCTTGATGGCAACTTCACGGCCCATGCGCGGATCGCGCGCGCGGTAAACCTGGCCCATGCCACCCGCGCCGATGGGCGCAAGAATTTCATAAGGACCGAGTTTGTCGACCGGCGGAAAGCGGCATTTGATTCAGCCAAGTGTACTTGATCGAGAAGTGGATGGGAATGACAAGCGGGGCGGGAACCGTCTTCGAGGCTCCCGCCCCGCCCAAACTACGTTCTTTCTCCTTCAACCGTTCAGTTGTGGTTCACTTCCACCTTTACCTGCCGCGGTTTGGCAATCTCTTTCTTAGGAAGAGTCACCGTCAGCGTGCCGTTCTTGTAGTCGGCCTTGACCTGCTCCGGATCCACCGACTCCGGCAGCGTGAAGGCTCGCTCAAAGGTCCCGTAGCTGCGCTCCATGCGGTGCCAGCCGCCCTTGTCCGAAATCTTCTCGGCGTTCCGCTCACCACGCAGGGTCAGCGTGCCGTTTTCGATCTTCACATCGATGTCCTCGAACTTGATGTCCGGAACATCGGCTTTCACCACCAGCTCATTCTCGTTTTCGACAATGTCCACCGGCGGAATCCACGGACGGCCATTCGGCTCCGCGAACAGCCTGTTCATCGTTTCCTGAAATGCCGTTAGGCCAGGAAAAGGCTCCAAACCGGTGAAAGGGGAATATCTTACAATCGCCATAGTTGTTAACCTCTTTCAACTTCACTATAAAATATGCGTGTGTACTTGTCAAGTAATATCCAATTAAAATTTAATGCCCGTGCGCCCTTCTTCCAGCTACACTGTTTACATGAAGATCGGAATGATTGGATTGGGCAGGATGGGCGGGAACATGGCCGAGCGCCTGACGCAGGGCGGCCACCAGGTGGTGGGATATAACAAGGATGCGGTGAATCCCGACAGGATCAAGGAGATCGGACTGGAGATGGCGTCCAGTGTGGAGGATCTGGTGAAGCGGCTTCCGGCCCCTCGAACCGTCTGGATTATGGTACCGGCCGGGAAGCCCACGCAGGAAACCGTGGATCGGCTGGCCGGTTTGCTCTCGCCTGGCGACGCCATCATTGACGGCGGCAATACCCGCTTCACCGACGATATCGCACGCGCCGAATCGCTTAAACCCAAAGGAATCCGATACATGGATGCAGGCACCAGCGGAGGGGTGTGGGGCCTGAAGGTGGGCTATTGCCTGATGATTGGAGGCGAGCTGGAGGACTTCACCCGGGTCGAGCCAATCTTTAAGACCCTGGCGCCACCCGACGGCTATCTTTATTGTGGTGCGGCGGGAGCGGGCCACTTCGTCAAAATGGTCCACAACGGCATCGAATACGGCCTGATGCAGGCCTACGCCGAGGGGTTCGAGATCATGCAGGCATCCGAGCACTTTCCCGGGCTCGACCTGGACAAGATCGCCAAGCTGTGGAATCAAGGCAGCGTGGTGCGGAGCTGGCTGCTGGAACTGACGGCTCTGGCCCTGGAGCAGGACCCCGGCCTCGAAAAACTCAAACCCTGGGTCGACGATTCCGGCGAGGGCAAATGGACGGTGGAGGAATCCTTCGCCACCTCGGTCCCGGCGCCGGTGATCGCGCTCAGCTTAATGATGCGTTTCCGTTCGCGGCAGGACAATTCTTTCGGCGCGCGCATGCTGGCGGCGATGAGGCAGCAATTCGGAGGACACGCGGTCAAGACGAAATAATCCGATTGACCTCATCGGCGATGCGGCGGTTACTGCGCCGGTTCTGCGTGGTGATGCGGACGAACCGCTGAGGCAGGCGAGCATCTTGACCACGGCGGGAGCCTGCGCTGAACCCCGCAAAATCGCGCAGGAAGATGTTATGGGATCGCATGCAATCGAGTAGGCGGCTTGCCGCGACTCCAGTATCCTTCAAGTCGAGCAAAAAATAGTGCGTCGCGCTCGGTAGCGAGGGCGCATGCAACCTTGCAATCATTTCCGCTTTGAGAGTGAGGCATTCCGCGACACGACGGGTGACATAGGCCGATTCGGCAAGCCCCACCTCGGCCGCGTGCAGCGCCAACAGGCCGACCGGCCAGGGCGGACGCCCAATCCGGTCGAAGCGCCTGCGCGCCGCGGAGCCCAGGCAAGCAAAGCCCACGCGCAGTGCGGCCATAGCGTACGCCTTCGAAAACGTGCGCACCACCGCGACGTTGGGGAACGGGGAGCGTCGGCAAGCACCGACTCCCGCGGCGCGAAGTCGATGTAAGCCTCGTCGATCAACACAAAGGTCCGGGCGGGCAGAGCCTGCATCAGCGCCAACATCCGGGAACGGCTCAGGACTCGTCCGGTGGGGTTGTTGGGATTGCATAGTGCGATCAAGCGCACGTTCTTTCCCGCCGCAGCCAGGATTTTCTCCGGATTCGCCTCAAAGCCATCCCCGGCGTCCAGCCGGAGCCGCTTTACCCTAGCGCCGGCGAGCTTGGCAACGCGAGCATACTCGGCGTAGGACGGACTCAGCGTCAGAACCTCATCGCCCGGCCCGGCCACCGACAGAACGAAATGATGCAGAAGGGCGGACGCGCCCGCGCCGATACGGACCGCGTGTTCGGGAATCGCGAAGTGGCCAGCCACAGCCCTCGCCAGGGAGGCGCAGGAAGTGTCGGGACTGTGATTCGAATGCCGGGACCAGCGCGCGATGGCCTGGAGCACCGCCGGAGCAGGCGGATACCACGCGTCGTTCACGTCGGCGGGGAGGATGCGCGCGTAGTCCTCGACGCTGTTTACGCAAGGCTGCCAGAGTGCTCCACCGTGAATCGCGCCGGGCTTCGCCTTGTCATTCATGGTTCCTGTCATTATACGCACGCGAGCTATCATTGGAGGCGTGAAGGAATCGCTACTGGTCAATACGCTGGGGCATGCGGCCGGTGTGCTGATTTTCGGCATTTTTCTGTTTCTGCTGATTCAGGACCGCGCGGCGAGGAGGCTGAGGGGCAGCACCAAGTCGATGCTGGCGGCGGCTCTGGCGCTGGTGTGGAACCTGGCGTCGTTGCTGGTGCTGGGCATGGGCGCGCGCACCGGCAGCGACACCATCGCGTTTTCCGTATTGAGCCTGCTGCCGGCCGTTCTGTTCGATCTGTGCCTGGCCGGACGCCAGCGCCTGCTGGCGGGCGCGGGCTATGCCTTAAGCGCCGCCGCGATCGCCCTGCATGTGATGGAGCTGTTCCGGCACGATGCGCTGTATCACCGCTGGGGCCTGAATCTGATGACCATTGGATTCGTGGCCCTGACCTGCATCGCGGCGGTCGCCGTGTGGAGGGATGAAAATCGCCGCGCGGCTACCTCCCGCCTGGTGGGCACCATGTCGCTGTTCCTTTTGGCGATCTCCTTCGTGCATTTCGGCGAGGGGCACGCCCAGCAGGTCTGGTCGCGGGAGCTGGCGTTCCATCATGCGGCCATTCCCTTAGCCTTGCTGGTGCTCTTGCAAGACTACCGTTTCGTTCTTCTGGATGCGTTCCTGCGCTTCCTGGCCAACGTATTGCTGGCCGGGTTGTTCGTCTTCGGAGCCGCGACAGCGTGGCGGTTGGATCTGATGCGCGGAACGCCAACGCCCTTCGATCAGGCGCTGCTGTTGATTGGCGCTTGTCTGCTGCTGATCGTCTTCGCGATGCTGCGGACCCGCGTGCAGGCGGCGCTCACGAGCCTGGTTTTCCGCCGCAAGGACGTGGAGGCTTTGCTGCGGAATCTCAAGCAAGTGGTTCGAGAAGAGCAAGCTTACGTCGAATCCGCAGCCGGGCAATTGGGAGAGTTCGTCAGCGCACAAGCGAGCCTCGCCACCGGAATGGAAGACCTGGAGTCGCGCCGGCCCATGCTGGTCTCCGAATTTTCCCGCCGCCGGGCCGAGTTGGAGGCGCAAGGCGTTGAAGTGGTGGTTCCGCTGCGCTTGCCTTCCCGCGGCACGCGCTACGTTCTGCTGGGACGCCGCTCCGGAGGCCGCCGCTATTTGAGCGAGGATCTGGCCGCGCTCGGCCGCGCCGCCTCCGTCATCGTCGAGCAGGTGGAACAGTACCGGGAATCCGAAATGCGCCGCCTGGTGGCCCAGGCCGAGTTGCGCGCGTTGCAATCGCAGATCCACCCGCACTTTCTGTTCAATGCGCTCAACGCGCTTTACGGCATCATTCCGAAGGAAGCCAAGGGCGCGCGCGAAACCGTGCTCAACCTGGCCGACATCTTCCGCTATTTCCTGGAAACCGAAAATCGTTCCTGCCGCTCGAGGAGGAGCTGCACATCGTCAAAGCGTACCTGGAGGTCGAGCGGCTCCGCCTGGGCGACAAGCTGCGCACGGAGATCGACGTGGCTCCGGAGGCGCTGGCCATGCCCATTCCGATTCTTTCGATTCAGCCCCTGGTGGAGAACGCGGTCAAGCACGGGATCGCGCCCTTGCCGCAGGGAGGGCTGGTGCGGATCGAGGCGCGCTACGCGGCTGCGGGGACTCTGGAGATCCGGGTGTGCGATACCGGCTCCGGCTTTGCTCCGCCGGGCGCGGGCGGCGTCGGGCTCGAAAATGTGACGCGGCGGCTGGAGCTGTGTTATGGGCCGGGCGCGCGCCTGGACATCGAATCCGGGAGGGGTGGAACCACGATCTCCTTCGCCATTCCCGCGGCTGCGTTGCCGGCTCTCGAAACCATGGAGGCCGTCGTGGGCACTTGAGGTTACTGCGGTGAGAATACTGATCGCAGACGACGAGCCCATCGCGCGCCAGGTGTTGCGCGAGCACATCGAATCCATCCCCGGACTGGAAGTCGCGGGAGAGGCATCGACGGGGCCGGAAACGCTGCAATGCATTCTGGATCTCCAGCCCGACCTGGTGCTGCTGGATCTTCAGATGCCGGAGCTGGACGGGCTGGCCACCGCGCGCTTTCTGCGGGGCAGCCGCACACCCGCCGTGATCTTCGTCACCGCCTACGAGCGCCACGCACTGGAAGCCTTCGAGGTAGGCGCGGTGGACTACGTGCTCAAGCCGGTGCGGCGGGAGCGATTGGAACAAGCCATCGAGAAAGCCCGCAAGCAGGCGCCCGCGCGCGGATGGACCATCCGCCGCGCCTTCCGCTTTAGCCGCAGGAGCGCTGCGGAAAATCGTGGGCCGCCGCGGCGTGGATATGTATCTGCTCGACCCCTCCGAGATCGTGGCGTTCCAGGCCGAGGGCGAGCTGGTTCACATCGTCACGGCTTCCGAGACCAAGGCCGGACAGCGCTATTTGAGCGACCACTGTTTGAAGACGCTCGAAGGAGAAGCTCGAACAGCCCCGCTTCCGCCGCGTGCACCGCAGCACCATCATCAACACCGATCACATCCGCAAGATCTCGCCGCTATCGAGCAAGCGCTGGCTGCTGAGAATGTCCAACGGCTTTGAGGCGGTGGTGAGCAAGCGGCTGGCCGGGTCGATTCGGGAGCAGGGGCGCTGGTAAAAAACCGGGACAGTACACTCAATCACCATTTTTTTTCGATTTGGGGCAGACAAGTTGCCAGCCTGGCGAAAAAATGGTGATTGAGTGTACTGTCCCGGTTTTTTAGAGGTTGCGCCAGCGGCGGAGGTTTGCGGAAAGAGACGCGATCAGTCCGACGACGAAGATGGTGGCCGCGCCGCCGAACACCACCGACGGAACCGTGCCCAGCCACTGCGCGGCGAGTCCCGATTCCACGGCTCCCCACTGGTTTGAGGAGCTGATGAACAGCGCGTTGACGGCATTCACGCGTCCGCGCAAACTATCGGGCGTGCGCGAATGAACCAGATACGAACGCAGCACCACGCTCACGCTATCGAGCGCGCCCGTGGCTGCCAGCAGCACGAAAGACAGCCATTCGGCCCGCGAGACGGCGAACCCGATGGTCGCGAGGCCGAAGCCCGCCACCACCGCCAGTAGAGTGACTCCGGCGCGGCGGAGAGGCGGCCGGTGCGCCAGCCACAATGCCATGCTGCCTGCGCCGACGGCGGGCGCGGCGCGCAGCCATCCCAATCCACGCGGCCCGATGTGCAAAATATCCTGCGCGAAAATCGGCAGCAGCGCGGTGGCGCCGCCAAAGAATACGGCAATCAGATCCAAGCTCATCGCACCCAGCACCAACTTCTCGCGAAACACGAAACGCACTCCCTCGGCTACGGCCTTGATCCCTCCCAGATCGGCGGCGCCGGCCGGCGCTCCCTTGGGAACCAGCGCGGCATAGCAGATCATGGTGAGGATGGAGCAGGCCGCCTGCGCCAGGTACACGGCTGGACTTCCCAGCCACGCCAACAGGAGCCCGGCCAAGGCCGGTCCCGTGAAAGTGGCCATCTCGCGGCCCATCCCGTTCCAACTGATGGCGTTGCTCAGATGCTCCAGGGGCACGACTTTCGGCAGCAGCGACGACGCGGCCGGAAACTGGAAGGTGCGCGCCAGGCTGCTGAAGAACAGGCAAGTGTAGATCAGCGTAACGCCGCGCAATGCGCCGGAGAACGCCAGCACGAAGCCCATGGCCGCGACAATCGATTGCGCCACCATAAGAGTGCCGCGCCGGTCGTAGCGGTCCGCGACATGGCCGGCCGCGAAGGTGAACAGCAGCACCGGCACGATCTGCACCAGACCCACGTTGCCCAGCACCACCGGCGATCGCGTGGCCTGGTAGAGATCCCAACCCACCACGGTCGACAGCATCTGCATGCCCAGCACGGATAGAACATTCCCCGCCAGAAGGAACCGGTAATCCCGGGAGCGAAACGCCGCGTAAGCCGCCAATGGTGAACCTTTACGCGCCTAGTTCGCCTGCTCGCGCGCGACGAAGTCTTCCATCACGGCTTTGCGCAAGAGATTGGGCGGAAGCAAGCCCTGCGACAGGATGAAATCGTGGAAGCGCTGAACGTTGAATTTCGCGCCCAGAGCTTTCTCGGCGTCCGCGCGGATGGCCAGCAAGCGTGTGAAGCCGTCGAAGTAAGAACCCGCCTGGCCCGGCATGCCGAAGGTGAAGCGGTCCACTTCCTCGGTGGCGAAGGCTTCGGAGACGACCACGTCGTTCTCCAGAACCTTCATGGCCTGCTTGGGCGTGATCTTGCCCTGTTGCAATTCCGGGTCGAGGAACGCACGCGCGGCGCGCAACAGCCGCAATTGCAGCGAGATCAGCTTACCGTCGTCGGGCATGTACGGCAGCATGAACCACTCCGCGTACAGGCCCCAGCCTTCGACGTTGGTGCTGTTGAAGGCGAACATGGCGCGCGCCAGCGACACGCCGCGCTCCACCATGGCGTCGAATTGCAGCTCGTGACCGGGCCGGGCTTCGTGCGAGATCAACGTCCAGGACGCGGCCGCGAAAGTGAAATCGTCGTACTTGAGCGCCTTGCCGCCTTCACCCGTGGTTCCCATGGGGAGAACGAACTGGCCGCGCTCGCCATGATTGTCGATCATGCGCGGCGGGCGCATATGCGGAGCGGGCTGCTGCGCGGTCTCGGCCGCGGTGGCGATGACGATGATTGCGGGACGGTCCGGCAGCGTGATCAAATGTTCCCTGCGCAGAATCGCCTCGATCTCCGCGAGCCGCTGCTGGTAGTGCGGCAGGATCTGGTCGCCCGCGAGCTGATCCTTCTTGAGCGTGCGAACGACGTCGCGATACCCCGACGAAGGCAGATGGCGTTCCAGCGCGATCTTCATGGCCAGCTTCTGCATCTCGCCCTGAATCTGGGTGAAGCTTTGATGCGCCAGGCGCGCCAGCTCCGCCGGAGTGTAATCGAGGCCGAGCTCTTCGCGCTGGATCGCGTATGCTTCCGGCGGCATGCGGAAATCCGTGCGTGCCCTGGGCAAGACTTCCTTGCGAACGAATTCGTCGTGGGCTGCAAGCTGCTCCTTCAGCTTGGCAAAGGCCGGCTGGTAGTCCTTCAAGTTGTATTTTTCGAGGAGCAAGCCGATGCCCGTGATATACGTCGCCGTCTGGGCCAGATCCTTTTCGACTTGGGCTTTGGGAGGTCCCACCAGTCCCGGGGTCTTGAGCTTCGATTCGAAACGCTCTTCGGCTTGAAGCGTGATGGGAGTGTAGCCGGGCTCGAGGCCGGCGTACTTGCGCAGCCGAACCAGCGTGGCCGGACGCCGCGCTTCCACTACCTGATCCTGCAACAGGCTGCTGATGCCGGAGTAAACTAATCCCGCGACATTGAAGTAGGGCAGTATGTGGCGTTCATAGATCTCCGACTGGCGCACGTCGCGGTCGGCCGAGTCGATCAGGATCTGAAGATCCTGGCGCACCAGCGGGTCTGGTTCGGAGGCCAGGCGCGATTGCAATTCCTTGCCGGCGGCTTTCATGTCGGCGCGGATGCGCTCCGGCATGTCGGGTGTTATGACGGTGACGCGGTCGTCGAGTCCTGTGGCTCCCGAGGCTCCCGCGCCTTCGGGAGCGTAGCGGGCGTTGATGTCGATCAGCAACTGCGCGTTCTGGTTGCTCCTGGCGACCCAGGCGGGAGGCGTCTGCGCGAAGGCGATCGCGGGCAAAAGGCAAAGAAGGAGAACGACCGGCATTATACAAGTAGTATAAAGGTCACCCGCCGGGCGGAACCAGCCGGAGGCTTGATCACCTTCAACCGCACTTTCGCGAGACCGGCGCGCACCATGCCGATCTCATCCGCCGCGCCCATCGAAAGATCGATGATGCGGCCGACGACAAAGGGTCCGCGGTCGTTGATGCGGACTTCGACGCGCTTGCCGTTATCGAGATTGGTTACCTCGAGCCAGGTGTTGAACGGCAAGGTGCGATGCGCCGCGGTGAGAGCGTGCATGTCGAAGGTCTCGCCGGAAGAGGTGGCGCCGTCCGTCGTAAGGAATGCCATACCAGCTCGCCACGCCGGTTTCAGTCCATCCCACCGGCGCTGGATGCGGCGGGAACCGGAACGCGAGCAGTGACGCGCCGCCCGCATCCCGTCGCGGCGGCGAGCGATGCGACGATGAGCGCCGCACCCGCGAAAAATGGCCTTCCGGACACTAAAACAATTCTACACGACGATGTTTTTTCGCGCGCCGCGTGCTTCGATCGCGTGAACGGAGCTCCCGGATCGAGACGCCTCCTTCATTTTTTCCTTGACTTTCATCGCAAACAATCTTATAAAGGGGACACAACCGCGCTCTCGAAAGAGTGGCGCGTAATTTGATGTAAAGGGAGAATCACTCAATGAAGAACGCAACCAAGAAAAAGGCGCCCGCGAAGAAGAAGGCTGCCCCGAAGAAGAAAAAGTAGCCAGGGCGCTCTAGAAGAGCGAGTTTCAAATTCACGGCCCCGAGCAATCGGGGCCGTTTTTCTTGGTGTGCCGAGCATGTTCGACAGCTCGAAGGTGAAAGTCCTTTTCACAACCTGATGGAGGTGAAGTGATAGTGAAGCGCAAGGGCGTTCCGGCGACGGAGGGTCTGAAAGAAGCGCGGAGCAAACGTGCGAGCCGATGTACAAGAACCGGATCAGAGGCATACGGCGCCGGGCGAGCTGGCCAATGAACAGCGAAGCCCATATCCATCAAGGGCGCTGGTTGTAAATTCGGCGGTTGCGTGCGGAAGGCGGTCGAACTTACCTCGGGAGATCTGTTGTGCGTTGCGGATTCGTGACTGAGAGCATCGTAAGATGCTTTGATCTCACAGCAGAAGTCAGCAGAGGGCATATTAGTCCAGCAACGGATGAAGGCCCGAACCGTGATCGTGGGTAGTAGTGCGCAGCTCTCATGTGGGCCATGCGCCAGCCAATTCGCTTCGGCGGAGCTTGCCAGGGACGGATAGGGTGAAGCCCGAAAGGAACCTGGAAGTGGCGAAGCCTCCATCGGCGAAAAGCGACACGAACCTCCAGCCCTCACCGGCTCAAGTCACGGAACCGCCGTATGCGGACCCGCATGTACGGTGGTGTGGGAGGGGAGGAGCCGCGAGGCTTCCCCCTATCCCGATTGTGGGGTGAGGCGATCGACGAGCGCAAGACGTCGTCAAGACCGCCGGCCGTCCGGCTTGCGCGAGTACCTCATGGCTTAACGTAAGGTAGCGACCGCTGAACAAAAAGCCAGCCTTGCCAGAGTGGTTTCAGTTGACTCCGAGATCATGCACGGCACGCCCTGCTTTACCGGCACGCGCGTCCCGGTTCAAACCCTGCTCGACTACATCGAGGAGGGCGATACGCTCGACAACTTCCTGCGAGACTTTTCCACCGTCACGCGGGAGCAAGCGATTCAATTCCTTGAACTGGCCAAAGCCCAACTCATCGAGTGCGTATCCTCCTAGAGGCGGCGGAAGCCAGCGTCGGCAAGAGTGCCGACGCAGCACGCAGAGTGCGTGTGCCACAAAGCAGCAGAGCCGCAATCGACCTCAATCCTTCAGTGCTTGAGGACGGCGGTCATAGACCTGCCCCACGCGGCACGCAGAGTTTACAGTAACGCCGCGATGCGCGCGCGCAGCTCCGCGTATGGCAGCGCGCCGGGGTGATACATGCGCACGATGCCGTTGCGATCCACCAGCGCCAGCGTCGGCGTGGTGCTGGCTCCCCACACACGGAAGTTCTCCTCGTTCACGACGGCCGGCGCGTCGATGAGGCCGTTGTAGAAGCTCTGGCGCACCTGCTCGATGTAGCGGGTCTCCACCTCCGGCGTCGCGTCTTTCCCGCCCGCGGCATAACCGTACTTCTGCGTCGGCGCCAGGAACACCAGCCCCTTGGGAACAAACTCGGCCTTCAGCCTTTTGAGATCGGCGGCTTCGGCCTTACAGTCCGGACACCAATGCGCCCAGAAGAACAGGAGCGCCGGTCTGCCTTTGGGAATCGCGAGGCCGGCCAGAGCGGGAGCCGGCTTGCTTTCCAGGCTCAGCAGGTTGACGACCTTTTGAATGCGCGCGTGAATCGACGTACCGTAATATTTCTTGAGCTCGCCTTGCAGATAGGCGACTGCTCCGGACCGCTCGCCGCGCGCGGCCATCACGTTTCCTTCCACTTCGATCGACGCGCCCAGCGCCAGAGCCAGAGGAGCGTTGGGATCGCGGTTGAGCGGATGCTTCTTCACTTCCGCGGCGGAGAGCTGGTAGGTATCCTGCGACCATTTCTCCGCCTGATCCAGATTCTTGCGGCCCAGCTCGCCGCGAGCCATCCAACTCATCGCCTCGAGCAAGTCCGGAGTCGCGCCGAAGCTCTTGCGGTAGCTCTGGATCTGGGCGGCCGCGCCAGTGAAATCCTTTTGCGCGATTCGTGTTTGAACGTCCTGAACGATGTCCTGCGCGCCGCAAACCATCGCGACCGACAGCAGCAGGCCGGCGAATGTGGAGATTGTTCGTCGGGCAGTCATAGAGTCAGGGTTTTCAAGTACGCGCGAAAGGCCTCACCCAAATCATAACGCTTGAGCGCGAACTCCACCGTGGCCTTCAGGAATCCGAGCTTATCGCCGGCGTCATAGCGCGTGCCTTCGAAGCGGTAGCCGTAAATGGGACGGCTGCGGAGCAGGTGCTTCAGGCCGTCGGTCAACTGGATCTCGCCGCCGCTGCCGGGCTCCACCGCGTCCAGCGACTTGAACACTTCGGGCGTCAGCACGTAGCGCCCGATGATCGCCAGGTTGGAGGGCGCATCCTTGGCCTTGGGTTTCTCCACCATGTTGCGAATGCGGAACAGCCGGTTCTGCCCGCCCGCGTGCGATACGGGCTCGGCATCCACGACTCCGTACGCCGAAATGCTTTCTCTGGGCACCTCCATCAGGGCCACCACCGGCGCGCTGTAGAACTCGTACACATCCAGCAGTTGACGCAGGCAGGGCACCTCGGAGTCGATGACGTCGTCGGAGAGAATCACCGCGAAGGGTTCCTCCGCCACCAGCTCGCGCGCGCGCAGGACGGCGTGCCCCAGGCCCAGCGCTTCTTTCTGGCGCACATAGGAGACGTCGATCATGTCGGAAACCGCCCGGACGGTGGCTAGCAGTTCCTTCTTATTGCGCGTCTCCAGCAGATGCTCCAGCTCGAAGCTCACGTCGAAGTGATCTTCGATCGCGCTCTTGCCGCGGCCGGTCACGATAATGATGTTCTGAACGCCGGAATGAATCGCCTCTTCGACCCCGTATTGGATCAGCGGCTTGTCTACCAGCGCCAGCATTTCCTTGGGCTGCGCCTTGGTGGCTGGAAGGAACCGGGTGCCCAGCCCGGCGGCGGGAAACACCGCTTTTCGCACTTTCGCAATCATCGTCTTGATTCTAGCGGCTCCGGGACCGGTGGGGCAGGCGATCGTTTTCTGTCGCCTGCCTTTCGGCCGCGAGCAAGGCAGGCCACAAAAAGCGATGGCCTGCCCCACACTAGCCGCTCAACTCCACCTGAGTCCTCTTTGGAAGCTTCGCGAACACCAGATCGTAGGACAGTTTCACCAGCCGCTTGATCTCCGCCCGAGGCAGCGCGTCTCCGGTTTCCAGCGCGATCCAATGCATGCGGGCGCTATAAGGCGCGGGCACGATGCCGGGCCGCTCCGTCAGCTCCGCAAACTCGTCCGGCGTACACTTGAACGACATGCAAAGTCCGCCGGGACTCATCGGAGCCGCGGCGTACATCTTACTGCCGACCTTGAACACCAGATCGTCTCCCCAGAGCACGTGCTCGGTGGTGTGGGGAAGGGAGAGACAGTACGAGCGTAGCCATTCGATCATTTCAATTCGTCACCCTAATTCGTCATTTCAGCTCCGCGATGGTCGCGCCGGAGCCGCCTTCCTCCGGCGGAGCCACGTAAAACTTCTCCACGTACGGACTGTTCTTCAGCACATCCGCCACGGCCTTCTTGAGGATTCCCATGCCGTGCCCATGCACGATGCGAACGCGCTCCACCTGCGCCAGCGTCGCGCTGTCCAAAAACTTCTCGACCTGCTCACAGGCCTGCTCGGCCCGCTGCCCGATCAGATTGATCTCGCGATACGAGGTTTCGAAGGCGGGGCCCTGGCGGAAGGAGATTCCCGGCGTTCGGGCGGGCGCTTGCGCTTCCGGCAGGACCTCCTCGACATCGGCTACGGGCACCTGCATCCTCAGAAATCCCGCGTCCACCTCAACCGCATCGCCCGCAAGCAGCCTTCGCACCGTGGCGGGCTGCCGGATTCCTTTCAAACGCACGCGCACGCCCTCGGCAAGCTTGGGCGGTGCCGGTTTCTGCTGCGTTGATTGACTCGGGGGCGCAGCTCGCGCGACCGCCTCGACCGACTCCCGATACTCGCGCCGGGTCTTGGCGACCTTCGCGCGCGCCTTCTGGCTCAACTCGCCGATCGCCTCTTGCGCACGACGTTCGAATTCGCTCGAGAGTTCCGCCGCGCGGCGCTCGATCTCGGCGGTGCTGGCGGCGTACTTGCGCTCCAAGGTGTGCTCGAGCGAGCGCTCCCGCGCCTCCACCGCCTGCTCGCGAGCGGCCACAACAGCGCGCTCCTCCTCGATCGCCGCCATGCGCTTATGCAGCTCGGCCAGGAAGCGCGAGACGTCGCGCTCGGTGTTGGACATGCGCTCGCGCGCGGCGTCGATCACGTCTGCGCTCAGCCCCAGCCGCGCGGCGATGTCCAGGCCGGCCGATTTCCCCGGCGCGCCCAGGCGCAGCACGTACGTCGGTTCCAGCGTCTCCTCGTCGAAACCCATCGAACCGTTGCGCACGCCCGCGGTCGACGCCCCGTACACCTTCATCGCCATCAGGTGCGTGGACGCCAGCGTGAACGCGCCTCGGGCGCGGAAGGTTTCGAGCAGCACCACACCCAGCGCGCCGCCTTCCTCCGGGTCGGTGGCGCGGCCGAGCTCGTCGAGCAAGACCAGCGAATCCGAAGTCGCGCGTTCCAGCATGCCCCGGATCGCTCCAATGTGCGCGGAGAAGGAACTGAGGCTCTCTTGAAGCGATTGATGATCGCCGATGTCGGCCAGCACTCGATCGAAGAGTGGGAACTCGGCTTCCGCGGCGGGCACCGGCAAACCCGCGTGCGCCATCAGCGCCAGCAGCCCCACGGTCTTGAGCGCCACGGTCTTGCCGCCCGTGTTCGGGCCGCTGATCAGGAGCGTACGCTCCTCTCCTTCAAGAGCCATCGTTACCGGCACAACTGGTTTGCGCCGCGGCCGTAAGATGTCCTCGAGCAGGGGATGGCGGGCTTCGCGCAGCGTCAGCCGCCGCACCGAGGGAGGACTCAGGCGCGGCACCGAGCAGCGGAACTCGGCGGCGAACTCGGCCTTGGCGAACAGCAGCTCCAGCCGCCCCAGCGCCTCCGCCATCGCGCCGATTTCGCGCGCGTGCTCGCGCAGCCGCGCCGTGAATTCGCGCAGCAGGCGGTGAATCTCGCGCAGTTCCTCTTCGTGGATCCGGACCAGCTCGTTGTTTAACTGAATCGTCTCCAGCGGCTCGACGAACATGGTGTGCCCGCTTCCGCTGGACCCGTGAATCACTCCTTCCACGCGCCGCTCGCGTCCGGTGACGATGGGCACCACGAAGCGGTCGTTGCGAATGGTGACGAAATCCTCTTGCAGCGTGCCGTCTTCGTGATGCGCGCGCAGGAAGCGAGCCAGCGACTCCTCGATCAGCCGCCGCTGCTTTTCCGCGTCGCGCCGCAGCTTGCCCAGCGCTACGCTGGCATCGTCGGCGAGCGAGCCGTCCGGAAGAATCTTACCCCGAAGCTGCCGGGCGAGGTCCCGCAGATCGGCGATTTGGGAGGCCTGCGCCGCCAGGCGCGGGAACCTCTCTTGCGCCGGGAGCAAGACCGCCCGGGCTTCCGCCGCCAGGTCCAAGAGCCGCGTCAGCTCGTAAATCTCGGCGGCGTCCAGCGTCGCCCCTTCGATCGCCAGCCGCGCCACCGCGGGCATCGGATCGGCTCCCAGCTCGAAGCGCACACGGATCGCGGCTTTTGAGGACCTGGCCCGCACAACGGAGCGCGCCTCCAACAAAGCATGCTCGGCGGAATCCTCCAGGACTTCTGACGTTCTCGTGGGGCCGAGCCGCCCCTGTGCGGGCTCCGCGCGAGGCCGGCTGTGGCTGGGACGCAGTGCGCATATGCTCGATGGCTTCCGCGGTGTCCGCCAGCGTGGATTCGATCGCGGCCCGGTCCGAGCCCGGCGCGACACGGGCCAGCTCCGCGCGTCCGAGCGGCGTGCGCACAAAGCGCGCCAGCAGGTCCCGCAGCGCCTCGAACTCAAGTACCGGCTCGACCGTCATTTGGAATGCGCTCCGGAATACGCTCTTTCGATCACTTCGCGGGTGCCCTCCGTGATCCGATACTGGTCCAGCTCGGCGCGCCGCACCCAGGCGGCCCGGCTCACATCGTCGCCGGCGCGGAGTTTGCCTCCCACCACTTTACATATATAGTCCACCAGCAGGTAATGATATTCGACCCGCCCCTGAGGGTCGCGCATGATCCGCTCGAAGATGTCGAACCGGCGCACGGGCTGGACGCGCAGGCCGGTTTCTTCCAGGATCTCGCGCCGCATGGCGTCCTCCAGCAGCTCGCCCGTTTCGACCAATCCGCCGGGCAGAGACCAATACCCCTTGAGCGGATTTCCGGCCCGCTCCACCAGGAGAATCGGACCGCGACGCCCGGATCGAGTGAAGATCAGCGCGCCCACTCCCACCAACGGGTGCTTAGGGTACTTGCGGCGCATACGGCGGCGCGCCTTTCATGCCGCCCGCGCGGACTCGATACAGCGCGGTGCGCGCCGTGACATAGAGCGACGAGAAGTCCTTGTCGCCGAAGGCCAGATTGGAGGGCGTCTCAGCCAGATGAATTTCCTTGAGCGTCTCGCCTTTGGGCGAGTACACGAATACGGATTTCGCCGCTGCGTAGACATTTCCCTTCTCGTCCGTGCGCAGGCCTCCGGGCACGCCCGCAATCTTGTCGATGAACACGCGTTCGTTTGACGCCGAGCCGTTGCCCGCCAGATCGTAGACGCGGATCAATCGGGCGTCCGAATCCGCGACGTAGAGCAGGCGGCCGTTGGGCGAAAGCGTAATCCCGTTGGGACGCGTCTTCCAGCGCGCGATCGCCTCCAGCTCGCCGTTGGTCTTGATCCTGTACACGCCGTAAAAATCCAGCTCGCGGGTATCCTGTTGATTGCCGAAAGCGGGGTCGGTGAAATACGCGTTGCCGTCGCGCCGCACCACGATGTCGCTGGGCGCGTTCAACCGTTTGCCCTCAAAGCGCGCCGCGATGACGCTCCGCGTCCTTCCATCCTTCGACGTACGCGCGACTAGCCTGTCGTGGAACTCGCAAGTGTACAGGCGCCCTTCTTCATCGAAGGCGTTGCCGCCCGCGCCGCCCGGCCGGCTGGCATACTCCGACACGCCCTTTCCCGGCGTGAACTTCTTGATCTGGTCCGTCACGGTGTCGCTGAAAAGAAGAAAGCCTTCGAGCGACCACACCGGCCCCTCAGCATAGCGCGCGTCCCGGACCAGGGTTTCCACCGTCACATCCGAGAAGCTCTGGGCATCTAAGAAACTCTGGGCTGTGCCTGCAAAGAACGCCGCGCCCGCGAAGGACAGCGCCAGCGGGAGATGATACGCCTTCACAACATCCATTTAACTACAAAGGTGCGCGAGGGCTTTGAAGCGGTCAGCTTCTCAAGCGGCTCAGCCAGCGCCGACGAGTCTGATAGAGTGTGATGCCAGCCAAGCCAATCAGGACCAGGATCAACGCAGCAGGAGCTGGGGTTGTCGATACGACGGAAATGTCGATGGCGCAGCTTTGGCTCGCATTGCCCGCGGCTGAGTCCGCGGCATTGGCAGTAAAAGAGTCGGCTCCGGCAGTCGTCGGTGTCCCCGTAACAGCTCCGGTGGAGGTATTCAGGGTCAAACCCGGCGGTAACGATCCCCCGATCGAGTATGTGTAGGGTGGCGTGCCACCCATGGCGACCACTATGGAGTTGTAGGCCACGCCGATCTGGGCAGCGCTATTTGGACAGACGACGGTCAGCAGCGCGCCGGTCACTCCGGGCTGAACGATCGTATTGGATAGCAATGTGACCGCTCCAGTCCGCGCCAAGGCCCTGCCATTCAGCGACGCGCCGGTGCCGAGAGAGATGGACGCTTGCGCCAGAATGGTTCCGGCGAAGGTAGAATACGCGTTTAGAGTCGCCGAACTACCCACTTGCCAAAAGACATTGGCTGCCTGCGCGCCGCCCGTCAGGACCACTTGACTGCCGACGGCCGTGGTGAGTGTACTGCCGATCTGGAAGACGAAGATGCTATTCGCACTCCCATTGAGCGTGAGTGTGCCGGTTATACCAATCGAAGATGCCGAATTGTACAGGCCGGGTCCCAGGGTTAATCCGCCAAGGTCGCCGGACACGGTATTGACCGGGCCGCCATCGCGGTTAGGGGTTGCCGCATCGTTGTAGGCGGTAGTCAGATCGCTTTGGGCCGTGACAGCGGTACTGTCGGCGATGTGTATCGCGTACGGCAGCACGACACTCCCGGGCGGGAATCCGGTCACTGAGGTACCCGGGCTTAGCCCGAGGTTGCCATTTACGGAAGTAGGGCCGCCGTTGGTCACGGTGGAGGAGGCCAAGACAGCGAAAGTGACCGTTGATCCGAGGGTCACGGGCAACTGGGCCGCCTGCAAGCCTGCACAAAACGCCACCCACAGGAAAATCGAGCCGAGCTTTTTCAAAGTCGCTCCTTATCTCAATGCATCTTCGGGTCTTATGAGCCTGATTTCTAATGCAGATGCAGATTGGGCGATTAAATTTTATCCGAGGCCGGATATTTTGTCAATCCTGAAATATTCTGAGGCTTTGGCGAGTGCAATTTCCACACTTCTAGAGAGAAGCGGGGAATTTAAGACTTGTTGACTCAGTTGTTTACAGGGACGGCACAGCCGGGGAACAGATCCCTCATCATTCGCCGCGGCGGAGCGCCTCGACCGTGAAATCTTCGTCCTTCATCGGCAGGTTGTAATCTACTTTGTCGTAGGTGAGCACCGTTTTGCTTCTCGCGAAAACGTCCAGAACGAGAGCCGCGCTTGGGGTCCAGAACCCCTGCACCATCTTATAGTCGCTATAGTCGATGGTCTTCGCGATACCCTTCTTGTTATAGGCTTCGATCCGATTGTAGGTGTACCTGGTCTTGTCGATATAGAAGTAGGAGTGAACGTATTCCGAGGGCTTGCGCGGCTTTGCATCGATCCTCCACTGCCCACCCGCCTCCCCCGTCAGCGTGTAATCGTACTGATCCACGTCGCGCTCCTCCAGATCCTCGAAGCTGAAGTCGGTGCCGAAGAAGCGCGTGGAGCGGTCCTGGACGGAGACGCGCTGGTCGCGGCCGATGTTGGGGCGCCAGATCCATTGGTCGCTGGCGGTGTTGGGGTGATTCACGATCAACAGAGCCACGCCCTTGACCTCGGCCGGCCCGGTGAAGCGCAGAATCGCCTTGCTGTTGCCGAAGTCGCCGAGGCGCTCAAAGGTCCAGCGTTTAATGACCGTGTGCTTGTCGACATCGGCTTGTACTCGCGAGTTGCCCCCATATGTCCGCAGCGTGCCTTCGTATCGCAGAGATGTAGTGTGCTGGCGCTTCTGCACTTCCTGCATGATCTGGCGCCCGTCCTGCGCCATCGCCGTCCCCGCGGTCATCAGGAACACGATCGTCGTCTTATTCATACTCAAGCGCCTCCACTAACGATCCTCGCACTGCTCGCTCGGCCGGACCAAGTGCCGCCAGCCACGCCGCCCCCAGAATTACGGGTATGAGAGCCAGCGCCATCCGGAATGGATAAGCATACCCCAGGTCGATTCCGATCACGTCTCTCTGCGCCACCTCCACGCTGTAGTAAAGCTGGAGCGCGCCCAATCCCAGACCCAGCGCCAGCCCGATGATCCCGATCGCCGCCGCCTCCATCCAGACGATGTGCCGGATCTGCCAGCGCAACCCGCCCACGGCTCGCAGCACGCCCAGCTCGCGGCGCCGGTCCGCGATCGATACCGTCAGGGCGTTCACGATTCCCAGCACAGCCACCAGCACGGCCACCGCGATTTGCACATAGGTCAGCCCGAACCATTGATCGGTCAGCCGCGTGATGTAACTTCGGACCTCGCGGTTGGTGAACACGAAGAGACGCTGCTGCCCGCCGAAGGCGTCCAGAATTCGCTGCCGCACCGCCGCCTCGGCGGCTCCCGGCCGCAGGTAGATCCCGAAACTGGTTATGCCCTCGTCGTTCCAGTGGCGCACGAACACGTCTCGCGAAAGGAACAGGCTGCCTTGTTGATCCGAGAAATCGCGCACCACGCCCGCGATCGTGAGATGCAGCGTTCCGGAAGGAGACGGAATCTCGAGCGGCTCGCCCACCCGCCCTCCGTGCAGCCGCGTGAAATTCTCCGACGCGATCACCCCGCTTCCGTCCAGGGCCAGCCGCAGCATCTCCGCGGTGTTGCCTTCCACCGGCGGCAATTTGGACAAGCGCCTGAGCGCGCCTTCGTCCGCCGCAATCAGCATCACGGGCGTGTCCTTCACCAGCACGCGCACGCTGCGCACCATTTGCACTTCCGCGACGCCGTCCACGGCGCGGAGCCCGTCCGCGAGCGAGGCTGGGAGAACGAAGTTGCGGTTGGTGAGGTTTTCCGCCGTCGTGACCAACAGATCCAGGTTCAGAGCCACCCGCATCCATTCCACAATCGAATTGTAGCTGGCGCGCGCCAGCCCGCCCAGGGAAATCACCAGCGCCAGCGACAACATCAGCGCCGCCACCGTTCCCGAGGTGCGCCTGGGGGCTTGAATCAGGCCGTCGGCCGCGAGCGCTCCTTCCACCGGCCGGACCCGCTTGAGCGCCGGCCGCAACGCGCGCGCCAGCCACAGCGACGCCGCCGGCGACAACAACACCGCGGCCATCACGGCGAACAGAAATCCGGCATAAAGTACGATTTCGATGCGGCTGAACGCCAGCGCGGCCAGGGACACGCACGCGCACGCCCCGGCCCAGTTCCTGCGCGCCCTGCTCTCGCCTTCGCTCAAAAGCTGATACTTGCCCTTTTGCAACGCCTTGACGGGGTCGACGCGCGCGGCGCTGCGCGCGGGGAGCGCCGCCGCAACCAGGCTCGTGAGCACTCCCATTCCTGCCGCGGCCGCCGCCAGCTTCGGGTCCAGACTGATGTCGCCGGCGCGCTGCGCCACGCCGTAGATGTCTTCGAGAAACCCTCCGATATATCCCGCCATCGCTCGGGCCAGCAATAGTCCCGCCACAATGCCCAGCATCGTCCCCGCCAAACCCGTCAACGCGCTTTCGACCAGAAACAGGGTCCGGATCTGGCCTCGCGTAGCGCCCAGGGCTCGCAGGATGCCGATCTCGGAGCGTCTCTGGGTCACCGCAATCGCGAATGTGTTGTAGATGATGAACATTCCAATGAACAGCGCAAATACGCTGGTGATGTTCGAGGCCACCGCGTAGATTCTCGAGGTCGCTTCAAACTGCCGCCCGCGCGAGCTGGGCGGCTCCACTTGAAATCCCGGACCCAGCAGCGCCTTCAATCTTGCCGCGGCTTGCTCCAGCGCGACGCCGTCTTCGAGCGCGAGATCCACGCGGTCGAACTTGCGCCCCCGTCCGAATACCTTTTGCGCGGCGTAAATATCCATGATGGCAAGATCGCCTCCGAAGGCGCTGGCCAGGCCGCCTGGTTTCATGATGCCGCGGACCGTAAACTCCTGGTCGCCGGCCATGGTGCGCATGGGAATGCGGCTGTCGATGGTCAGCCCCTTTTGCTTGGCGAACGCGCTGGTCACGATCAGCGAATCGGCCTGCGCCAGGAACACCAGCGGATCGTCGATGGCCTCGCCGGTGTCCTCGAAATCGTAATTTCGCAGGCTGCGGTCGCCGAGCATGTCCACGCCCAGGATCAACACATTGGTCCCGCCCACCGAGACGGTGGATTCCAGCACCGGCGCCGCCGCGCGCACCCCGGGAAGGCTGCGAACCTTATCCAAAACCTCTTCGTCGAAGCCCGCTTCCCCTGCCGACACCTGCAACTGCGTCGTTCCGGCGATGCGGTCGATGGTCTCGCGAAACGCGGCCAGGACGCTCTGGTTGGCCGTGTGCATGCCCACGAAGACGGCCACGCCCAGCACGATGCCGGCCATGGTCAGCAGGCCGCGCGGCAGATGCTTGCGGGCGTAGGGCCAACTGATCAGCCGCAACAGCCGCACAGGGCCGGGCGCGGAGTTCCAGTCCAGGGAGAAACAATCCCTCTGTCCCCGCGCCCGAGCTCCGTTGTGCGGCTGTCTCCAAGGACGAATCACTTACTCTTCATCATGGCGCATGTACAATCGGTTTACATGCGCATCGGCGTCGACGCCGGCGGAACATTCACGGATTTCGTCGTGTTGCGCGACGACGGTAGCCTCGAAAGCTTCAAGCTGCCCTCCGATCCTCGCGCTCCGGCGCGGGTGATTCTGGCGGGAATCGAGCGGGCAGCCCGCGGAAGGCAGGTCGGAGACCTGCCCCACCCGGTCGTGGATGTAGTTCACGGAACCACTGCCGCCACCAACGCGCTGCTGGAACGCAAGGGCGCGCGCACGGCTTTCGTCACCACCGCCGGCTTTGAGGATCTGCTCGAGATCGGCCGCCAGAACCGCGCCGAGTTATACAACCTCACGCCCGCCCCGCGCCGGCTCTTCGTGGAACGCGGGCTCTGCTTCGGCGTCGAGGAGCGAATGGACCCCCACGGTTCCGTGCTGCGTGCGCCCACCGCCGCCGGCCTTCGCCGTCTGGCCGCGAAGCTTCGGCGCGCCCGCGTCCGTTCGATTGCCATCTGCTTCCTGCATTCCTACCAGAACCCGGCACATGAACGCGCGGCGATAGAAGTGTTGGCGAAAGCTCTGGCCCGCGAAGACGTCTACCTCTGCGCCTCGCACCAGATCAGTCCGGAGTTCCGCGAGTACGAGCGCGCATCCACAACCGCCGTCAACGCCTACGTCGGCCCGCTGATGGAAGCGTACCTGAGCGAGCTCGAGCGCGCGCACGGACATCTAGAAAAAGCCTTCGGCTTTCGCATCGCCATCATGCAATCGAACGGCGGATTACTCTCGGCTCGCGACGCCCGCCGCCATCCCGTGCGCACGGTGCTTTCGGGACCCGCGGGCGGCGTGGTGGGAGTGGTCGCGTGTGCGCGCGCCGGAGGCTTCCGCCGCGTGCTCGGATTCGACATGGGCGGCACCTCCACCGACGTCAGCCTCGCCGATGGCGCGCCGCGTGAGACCACCGAGGCGGTGATCGACGGCCTCCCCATTCGCATTCCCATGCTCGACATTCATACCGTCGGCGCCGGAGGCGGTTCCATCGCGCGCGTCGACGCCGGCGGCCTGCTGCGCGTGGGTCCGGAAAGCGCGGGCGCGGAGCCTGGCCCTGCCTGCTATGGCAAGGGAACGGATGCCACCGTCACGGACGCTCACGTCGTGCTGGGGCGCATGGAGGCGCTGCTGGGCGGAAGCCTGCCCATGGACGCCGATCGCGCCGCCGCCGCGGTGGAGCGCATCGCCTCGCAGCTCAAGCTTCCGCTCGCCGTCGCCGCCGCGGGCATCCTGCGGGTCGCCAATGCCAACATGGAGCGGGCGATTCGCAAGGTCTCCGTGGAGCGAGGCTACGACGCTCGCGATTTTGCCCTGGCCGCCTTCGGGGGCTGCGGCGGTCTGCACGCCTGCGAAATCGCGCGCGAGCTGGGCATTCGCACCGTCATCGTGCCCCGCTACGCCGGCGCGCTCTCGGCGCTGGGGATGCTGATGGCCGATGCCGTGCGCGATTATTCCGCCGGTGTTCTCGGCCGAAGCGACCCTGAAACCCGCTTCGCGCAACTGGAGCGCCGCGCCCTCCGCGAGTCGCCGGGAGCCCCTGGGACCATCGTGATCGAGCGCAGCGCCGACCTCCGCTACCTCGGCCAGAGTTACGAGATCAACGTCCCGTTCACCGGTACATTTGCCGCCTGCGCGGCGCGCTTTCATCGCCAGCACGCCAAACTCTACGGCTATTCGAATCCCGGCCGCGACGTGGAGGTCGTCACCATTCGCGTCCGCGCCCGGACGCTGCTCCCCAAGCCGCGGCTCACAGCTCCGCACTCTCCCGCGGGCCGCGGCGTCGCCCGCCGCGTGTTTGTCGACGGTTCCTGGCACAATCTGAAAGTCTGGAATCGCCAGGACCTTGGCGCGACAACCCGCCCCGGCCCCGCTTTGGTTCTCGATTACGGATCGACTACTTTGATCCCGCCCGGGTGGCGGTTCCGTCTGGACCGCTCCGGGAGTATCTTAATTGAGTCGCTCGCCGGCTAACCGGTCTGTGCCAAACTTAAGATTCGTGTCTAAACAACCTAATAAGATCCGCTCCACCACGATCCTCTGCGTCCGCCGCGATGGGAAAGTGGTCATGGCCGGCGACGGGCAGGTGACCCTTGGTTCGGAAGTCCTCAAGTCCGGCGCCAAAAAGCTGCGCCGCTTATACAACAGCAAAATCATCGCCGGATTCGCCGGCTCCACCGCCGACGCCTTCGCTCTGTTTGCGCGTTTCGAATCCAAGCTGGAGCAACACAACGGCAATCTGCCCCGCGCCGTGGTTGAGCTGGCGAAGGAATGGCGAACTGATCGTGTCCTCAGGCATCTGGAAGCGCTGCTGCTGGTGGCCGATACCGGCAACACCTACATTGTCAGCGGCACCGGCGACGTCATCGAACCCGACACCGGCATCGCGGCCATCGGCTCCGGCGGGGCCTTCGCCAAGTGTGCCGCCATCGCGCTGCTCGAAAATACGCAACTCAACGCGCGCGAGATCGTCGAAAAGTCAATGGAGATCGCCGGCAAGACCTGCATCTACACAAATGAGACCGTGGTCTACGAGGAGTTGGGCTGAATGGTGATCTACCTTCCCGCGCAAGCCGCCGACGATACGCCGATGCTGGACGAGCTGACGCCGCGCGAGATTGTTCGCGAGCTCGACAAATACGTCATCGGCCAGAACGATGCCAAACGCGCCGTCGCCATCGCCCTGCGCAACCGCATCCGCCGCCAGAAACTGGAGCCGGAGATGGCCGATGAGGTCATGCCCAAGAACATCCTCATGATCGGGCCCACCGGCGTGGGAAAAACGGAGTTGGCGCGCAGGCTGGCGAAGCTCGCCAATTCGCCGTTCCTGAAGGTGGAGGCCAGCAAGTTCACCGAGGTGGGCTACGTCGGCCGCGATGTCGAGTCCATGATCCGCGATCTGGTGGAGATCGCCATCGACATGGTGCGCGAGGAGCGTCTCAACGAAATCGGCGAGCGAGCCGAGCGCAACGCCGAAGAACGCCTGCTGGATCTGCTGATGCCGCCGCCGGCCGAGCCCGCCGAGAGCGCCGACCGCACCCGCGAAAAGCTGCGCGAGCGCCTGCGCGCCGGCAAGCTCGACGACCGCATGGTGGAGCTCGACGTCAAGGAGCGCGGACCCACCTTCGAGGTCACCACCGCCGCCGGCATCGAGGAGATGGACATCAACTTGAAGGACATGCTGGGCGGCCTCTTCGGCGGACGCACGCGCAAGCGCAAGATGCGCGTGGGCGAGGCTCTCGACTATCTGGTTCAGGAAGAAGAGCAGAAGCTGGTGGACATGGACCAGGTGACCCGCGTCTCCATCGAGCGGGTGGAGCGCAGCGGCATCATCTTCCTCGACGAGGTGGACAAGATCGCCGGCCGCGAGGGCGGCCATGGCCCGGACGTCAGCCGCGAGGGCGTGCAGCGCGACATCCTGCCCATCGTCGAAGGCACCACCGTCAACACCCGCTACGGCTTCGTGCGCACCGATCACATCCTGTTCATCGCCGCCGGCGCGTTTCACGTCTCCAAGCCCAGTGACCTGATTCCGGAGCTGCAAGGCCGCTTCCCCATCCGCGTCGAGCTCAAATCGCTCACGCAGGCCGATTTCATCCGCATTCTCAAGGAGCCCAAGAACGCGCTCATCAAGCAGTATCAGGCCCTGCTCGATACCGAGGGCATCAAGCTCACCTTTACCGAGGACGCGCTGGAGGAGATTTCCAGTTTTGCCGCGCGGGTGAATGAAAATACCGAAAACATCGGCGCGCGCCGTCTCCACACCATCCTCGAAAAACTGCTGGAGGATGTTTCTTTCGACGGTCCCGATCTCAAGAAGAAGACGGTCAAAGTGGATGCCGCCTATGTCCGCAAGCAGCTCGCCGAGATCGTGAAGGACCAGGATCTGAGCCGGTACATTCTGTGAGGCCAGCTTTGTGAACAAAGCTTTGTGAGCAAAGCCCAGACAATCCTGTCTGTGTCGCTGGTATTTCTGGGAGGATGCCGCGTTCTCGGCCCCGGCTACATCGGCCCTATTCAAGCTCCCCCGCTCGATATCCCGGTTCAGGTCACCGATCTGAGAGCCATCGAATACGGCGATCGGATTATCGCCGCGTTCACCATCTCCATGCTTACCACCGAAGGACTGGAGCTGAGGAGCCTGCGCTCCGTGGATCTGTATGCCGGCCCAGCCGGCCCGGGAGCGGACGACCCCAATTCCTGGTACCGCACTGCTACGCACTATGCGGTTCCCGCATCCGCACCGGGCGAGCCGGCGCAGTTCAGCTTTCCCGCGCAAGCGTGGGCCGGCAAGGATGTGGTCCTGCGCGTTCGCTCCACCGGCCCAAAAGGAAAGCTGTCGCAATGGTCGCTGCCCTACACGCTGAGCGTCATCGCGCCGCTCCAGCAACCCACCGATCTCGATGCAAAGAGCCAGAAGGACGGCGTGCATCTGACATGGCGTGGCGCCGGACCGAAGTATCGAGTCCTGCGCGCCGTCGCCGGCGGCATGCCGGAGCAGCTCGCCGACACCGATAAGCCTGAGTACTTGGACGATACCGCGCAGTTCGGAATGCGCTACCAATACATGGTGCTGGCCTTCGCCGATGAGAAACAACAGAGCCTGGTGTCCGATCCCCTGGCTATGCCCATAACGCCGGTTGACACCTTCGCGCCCGACGTGCCGGCCGGCATCACCGCCATCGCCGGCGTGAACTCGATCGAGCTGGAGTGGGAGCGCAATACGGAAGCCGATTTCAAGGGCTATAACGTGTTTCGCTCCGTCGACGGCGGGCCGTTCGAAAAGGTGGCCCCGTTGATCGACGCCCCTACTTACAGCGACATGAACGTTCAGCCCGGCAGAACCTATCGTTACGAAATCTCCTCGGTGGATCTTACGGGTAACGAAAGCGCCCGCTCGGAGGTTGTCCAGGCGGCGTTGCCTTAATCTGGAGGTAGCCGACAATCCCTGTAGGGAATGGAGAAAGCGGGAAACTCTTAGATTCTGCTAATGGCGCAGCTAGGGCGAAAATACCAGACTCCGGGGAGCCGTCTGGCGCGTCCAACAAGTGGAGGCGGAATATGACAAACGTCGCTGGACGGAGAACTCAGAAGCGAGTCGCGATCCTGTGCGCTCTGCTATTCCCTCTATCGCTAAGTTTTGGTCAAGCTCTGCCGCCGGGTCCTGCTCAGGGACAAGCGGCCCAGGGGCAACCGCCTCCGGGACAGGCGAACGCCCCACTCCTCTCGCCCGACCAGTTGGATAATCTGGTCGCGCCGGTCGCGCTGTATCCCGATCCGTTGCTCGCCCAGGTATTGGCGGCGAGCACGTATCCGCTGGAGATCGTCGAGGTGCAGCAGTGGCTTAACCAGCACGCCAATCTTCACGGCGCGCAACTGGTGGACGCGGCCAAGCAAATGAACTGGGATTCGAGTGTCCAGGCGCTGGTGGCGTTCCCGGACGCACTGGGTCTGCTGAGCAACGATGTCCGGTGGACTACCGACCTGGGGAACGCTTTCCTTGCCCAGCAGGCCGATGTGATGAGCGCCGTGCAGAGAATGCGGGCGCGAGCCATGGCCAACGGCAAGCTGCCGTCAACACCTCTAGAGGCTGTGACCACGGACACGCAGGACGGGCAAAACGCGATCGAAATTCAGCCGGCCGATCCAGCGGCGATGTACGTCCCGGTCTACCAGCCCGATTACGTCTACGGTCCGCCCGCATGGGGCGAGTATCCGGATCTGTGGTACCCGCCGGATTTCGGATTCGGATTCGGCTTCGGTTTTGGACCGGGAATCTACATGGACGCCTTTTTCCCGGGTTGGGGTGGCTGGGGCGGCTGGGGTTGGGGCTGCGGATGGTTCGGCAACGGCTTGTTTGTCAACGCGGGATTCTTTAATCACTACGGTTTCCGGGGCGGCTTCGGCGGCCGGTTTGGAGGCGGGGGCCTGGGAGGACGCACGGCATGGGCGCATGATCCCGGTCACAGAGGGGGCGTCCCCTATTCCAATCAGGCAGTGGCCAGCCGGTTCAATTCCACGCGATTCAATGGGAGCGGCCGAGTGAATGGCGCCGCAAGCATTGGCAACCGGGCCGGCGCCGGACAGGTGAGGGGTGGCGGCGCGAATGCCTCCGGCGGCGGCTGGCGCACCTTCAATGGCGACAACCGGGCGTCGGCCAACGGTTATGCCGGCTCCTCCCGGCGGGCATCGCCGAATGGTAGCGGGGGCTACGCAACGCAGGGCACCCGGGCTCCGGCCCAGAGTTATCGCGGGAATAGCAACACGGCGCAGAGTTACCGCGGTGCGCCTTCCGCTGGCCGCGCTTACTCGGCTCAGTCCTCGCCGCGCGGTCAGAGCTATGCCGCGCCGCGATCGTACGCAGCGCCGCGATCGTACTCAGCGCCGCGCCAAAGCTTTTCCGCCCCCCGCTCCTTCTCGGGCGGAGGTTCGAGCGGTGCGCGTTCCTTCTCGGGCGGAGGTTCGAGCGGCGCGCGTTCCTTCTCGGGCGGCGGCGGCGGAGGGCATTCGGGCTTCTCCGGCGGCGGCGGCCACGCAGGCGGAGGCGGCGGACGCCGCTAGAGCGTTTTCGCGATTGGCGTAGACCGCTCCATCACTGTCGCGGTTCGGAAGCTGCTTTCTGAACCGAGGTAGCATTGAAGGTCTGGAGCTTCGAAGATGCGATATCCGCGGCTGTTTGTCCTGCTTGCGCTTCTTTCGACCGGTGCGCGAGCTCAGTGGATGCACTATCCCACGCCGGGGATTCCCCGCACGCGCGACGGTAAGCCGAATCTCTCCGCTCCTTCGCCGCGCGCCTCCAATGGCAAGCCGGACCTTTCCGGCCTCTGGCAAGTGGAGCCCACACCGTTCGATGAAATGACCCGCCTGTTCGGGGAAGGCCTGGACGCTCTCAGCGTTCCCGGCGACGACCTCCGCACCTTTTCCAAGTACACGATCAGTATCCTGGCCGACTTCAAGCCCGAGGAAGCTCCCATCCGGCCCGACGCGGCGCAAATCGTTCAGCACCGCATGGAAACGGACGGGATTGAAAATCCCACTACGCAGTGCGATCCCGGTGGCATTCCCTTTGGTGGATTGCTGCCGTTTCCCAACAAGTTCATTCAAACTCCGGGTGTGATCGTAATCCTCCAGGAAGCCGACGGCGGGCTTCGCCAGATCTTTACGGATGGCCGCAAGCACACCGCCGATCCGCAGCCATCCTGGATGGGGTATTCCGTTGGCAAGTGGGAAGGCGATTCGCTCATAGTCGATACCGTGGGCTTCAACGATAAAGGCTGGCTGGACGGACTTGGTCATCCGCGCAGTGAAGCCTTACGCGTGCAAGAGCGTTACCGGCGGCGGGATTTCGGCCACATGGACGTCCAAGTCACCTTCGACGATCCCAAAATGTACACCCGGCCCTTTAGCATCAAGTACACCTTGGATCTGGTCCCGGACAGCGAAATCGCGGAGTACGTCTGCGCCGAAAACGAAAAGGACCGCGCTCACATCGGAAAACAGTAGGATGCTGAAGCGAGTGCGCCTCCCTGCGATCATGGCAGCCGGGCTTCTCTCGGGGTGCGGCTCCGCTCCTCCGCCCGGCGGCGATGCGGCCGAGCCCGCCTGGTATGGGCAGACCGTCGACCAACTCACCGAGCTCAACCGCTCGGCCGAGCGCTTCTTTCAGGACGGCAAGTCCGATCAAGCGGCCGCGGCGATTGAAAAAGGGGAGCCGCTGGTCAACCGCTTGCTCAATGTCCCGAAGCCTTCTTTGGCCGCGGTGGAGGCGGCCTCCGATCTCGACGATCTGTACGGCCGTATGCTCCTTTCCAATCGCCACTACGCCTGGGCCATCACGCTGTTCGAGAAGAACCGCTCCCGCTGGAAGAACTGGACTCCGCAGACTCCCGAGACCGCGCGCCGCCTGAAGCAGGCGGAAACGGCAATCGAAGAATGCGACCGCCGCATGGCGGAATAAGGATTCTGACGCGGTGCGACGGCACGCGTGAATTATTTTATGCGGCGAGTTTCCCCTTAGGCCCCGCTACCTCGACGTATGTAAATAACAAATCCCGGAATTCGGGATTCTCCAGATGGCGCGAAACCGCTTGTTCATCGGGCGCCCTTTGACCGGCCTCCCGATAGGCTTCGAGGTTAATCTGAATGGCTTCACTGGCTGCTCGCTTTGCCGCTTCAATGTTCTCACCGTAGGTCGCGATCGCCAAATCGGGGACCTGCACCGCAAATCCCGTCTCGGTCTGTTCCAACATGATCAGAAATCGCATCACTTGACCTCCAGTCGGATTTTCTTCACCGTATCTACCGCTCGCCCCACCGGCACGTCCTTTTGCGGATGCACAATTGTGACGATAAACCGGCTCGCCGGGTGCTTGAAGTTGTGATGGTCTCCCCTCACGCCGGCCAACCTCCATCCAAATTCTTCGGCCAGCTTGACCAGTTCCCGGCTTGTGTATCGCTTGGGCATGAATCAAGCTGAAATCCCATCTTCCCATGTTGCCCGACAGCGGGGAACTCTAAGTTGGGGTTCGTCGAGCGCCGTAGCCGTAACGCCGTTCAGGACCTCGGCCTCAAACTGGATCCCACCCCTGCCCCTCGACTCAATGGTCCCGATGAGACAGGCGAACCCGGCCTTACCGCGACAACAGCGCCGGCTCAAGCAGGCCGAGGCGGCGATCGAAGAATGCGACCGCCGCATGGCGGAATGAGCGCCTGTCCAGGTGCGGTAGCCTGTAGAAAGGAGCGCTCCATGAGCCTCAACATCTCGCAGCAAACCGAAGCTCGCCTTACGGACGAAGCTCGCCGGCAGGGTATCACCGTGGACGCTCTGCTGGAGCGGCTCATCAACGAGCGCGCATCCAGTGCCAGTCCCGCCGGCAGGAAGGCTCCTGAACTGCCGGTTTGGCGCCTTGGCGTGATCGGCTCGCTCCACAGGCGGGATATTTACAACGATGTCCCTTGAGCCGGGCATCGTCGATGCAAACATACTTGTCTATGCCATGGCCTCCGACGCTCCGCAGTATGCGCCATCACGCGCGTTGCTCGATGTCGCGCGTGACGATCCGGCCACCACGCTCTATGTGACTTCGCAAATCTGTGCGAATTTCAATTCGGTTGTCACCAACCCGAGGCGGGTGACGCAGGCGCGGTCAACCACAGACGCCTTGCAAGCTATTTCCGCCTTCCTCGCGTTCCTGCACGTCCTGCCCATCCCTGCACGCGCCGTCGAAGGATGGATGGACTTGCTCCGGCGGCGTCCGGTGGCGGGTGCGGATGTTTTTGATTTGTAGCTCGTGGCGACGATGTTGGCCAACGGCGTTTCGCGCATCTACACCTTCAACGGAGCGGATTTTGAAGTGTTCCCGGAGCTCACAGTCGCGACCCCCTAATTAACGTGAAACATCCGACCATCGTTAACCGCGATGTGAAGGATTTCGAGGGGTATCGGTGCGTGCGCCATCAATCCTGGGAGGCGTTGTACGGTCTTGTGCCAGAATCCCGGATGGCGGCAGGGTCCTGTCTCGAATAAGCTTTGCGACTTGCCCGATCGGGACACTTTCCCGTACTCTGGGGCCATGGAAGTGCATTTCACCCCCGAACAAGAAGCGCAGCTTGCGCAGGTCGCCGCCAATGCAGGCACCGACGCCGAGCGCCTGGTGAAGGATGCCGTATTGCGTCTGCTTGAGGCCAATGCTGAGCTTCGCGCCGTGCCCCCCGGTAGTGTGGTTGCCGAGATGCGTGCTTTGCGCGCTCGCGTCAAACCCGACCCCGAAGGCTGGACAACGCGCGATTACGTCCACTATGACCGCCGCTAGCGGGGCAGGGTCTGGAGTCGTCCCAATAACCTCAAAACTAACGCGCGGAAGCGATTGTGATTCACGAACAACGAAGGTAAAACAACAAAACTTCACCGTGGGATAGGAAACCTAAGGCTCGTCGCGCTTCGTAACCAGGTGAAGTGCGATAGGAGGTGCTTCCGCCTCTATCCACTGGAGCATTCCGTCTACAATCGTAACAAAAGATTCCGCAAAGAACATACCTTCAGTGACAGAATCCCGTTGCTCGTCGGCTGTGAGATCCGACAGTGATAGGAACATTGGTGAGCCGTCAGGACGCCGATACTCCGCTTCCCACTGGTTATCGCGCTTTGCGCTAATTCGATAGATCCTAATAGGTTCCTTCTGGAGCCCTGCGGCAAAACAATTCCAAGCTTCCAGCGCCGCAGGTGTGGTAGGTCTAACCGACCATTCCTCTTTTGAGGCCTTCCAATCGACCGGTGCTCTTGCGGTCATCCACGCTTCGGGGCGCTCCGAAACTCGATGAAGTGAAAAGACGAGGCCTTCGGGAGCGTTGCCAACTCCAGCGCGAACAAAGTACTCGGTCGCTTCGTTGAACTCACGGATCTGATCGTCCAATTTGACAGCCAAGGCCCTGAGATTCTGCAACCTCTTCTTTACCTCCGCGTGATCAAGGTAAGAGAGTCCGTTGAGGACTCGCCGATAATAGGTTACTCGCGAGGGATTCAAACGGTCACGTTCGGCGGACGGTTCTCGTTGTGACATTTCGTTCACGACGGCTATGGTTCAATTCTACACTCTCCAAAGACCTCAGTTTTCAATTCCTTGATCCCATGAAAGAACCCATCCGGGGGTGCCCGGAGGACCCAACATTGGATATTCGAGCGCCTGCCCCAGGTAGAGTCGATTCCGTGGCGCCTTCCGCACCGACCACAAGATTGCGCTTCACGAGGTGAGGCAGACGCGATTTAATCGAAAGGACTCGGGGGCAAGGCCAGGAGCCAGGCGATCCGCCCGGCTTCGTATCCTCTTCGCAATTCTTCAACCTCAGATTCCACACCTTCATCAAGGCTCAGTCCGTAAAAGCCTCGGCTCCAGCCTCGCTTCCAAACTTCACTCTGCTCAAACGCCGCCACAAGGGGAACGTCGCAGCGACTTAGGAGATCTGTGCTGATAGCCCACAAGTCATTGCCGCTCGCCTCAGGTCCTTGACCAGTAGCGGGAGCCGGGGTACAAATATCGGGCTGCCCTCCGATGTGGGCAGGCGCTGGGATCTCGTCGGCTGGCAACATGCTTCTCCATGTTTTCGGCCGCTCGCGGCAGCGAGCGATGGCCCACGAGCAACGGTCGTGGGCTACACTTTACTGAGCGGCCATCTAAGGTTTATCCTGTACATAACGATGTTGCCTACTTTCAATGAGTTACCGTTAAAATATTTAGCGCTTTTACATTTTTTACGAAAACGGTGAGGTACGTCATGGGTTATGGAATCAGAGAGGATATGTTGGCCGCGTTCCTGTTGGAACGCGGTATAAGCCAACATGACTTGGCTGCATTGGCACGGGTAACGGACGGGACGATAACAAATGCCAAGAAGGGTCGGTGTCGCCTTGAAACAATTCAACAAATTGTTCAACGCGGCGCTCAAATTACAGACTACCGAAGGTGGCTTCGGCCTGAAGATCTCGCGCGGCTCGATGGCCCAAAGATCACAAGTGGAGTGGCGTTGGTTCCTCTCTGCATGTTTCATCGAAGGAGGCCAAAGCTCCGCGATAAATACTATCGAGCTGCTCTTGCGAGTGGTGGACGTGTTCTCTACATTTCAGTCATGTCGCGCCGCTCCTTTAAACTGCTAGAAGAGAATCTGTCGGAGGATACGCAGCTGCAAGTGCTCACGTGGAATCCAGCTTCGGTCGAGGAGATCGTCGCATTCTCGAAGCACCTTCAGGAAGAAGGTGATAAGCTCGACCAAACACAGGGAGCGCTTGAGAAATGGGCGAAGCTTGAACGGGACCAAGCCAACATTGAAGTGCGCACATACGAATCAACTCCTACCATGCAAGGAATCGTCGTTGAGAAACAATGGGCGATGATCGAACTCATGCCGTACGGCAGAGGGCCTTCTTTAAGACCCGCAATTCTATTACGGTACCGAGAGAAGGCAGAACGAATGGCTTTCCTTTTCTTCGCCGACGCCTTTCAATCCCTATTCAATGCGTCGAAGGATCGCAAGCCGAGCGTGCGGTCCTCTTGGTTTCGTAGTGACGGCACCTCGGTGATCGCTTCAAAACCGGCCAATATAGGTGAAGGGAGATCCGCGTGAAGCGCCGGGCGCTTCACGACATACTTCGGCCCCCGCGGTCGGATGATGCGGGGTTCATGGGAACGATTTGCCCGGTCACCCAGCCGTCGCGAATTGAGGGTGTAGGTATACTTGAGGCGATGAGAGAATCGCCAGGAAAATAGAGGACGGGAAACCTATGGACAGCCTGAAAATTACATACACCGTACCAGAGGGACTTCCGGGTGTGGATGGCGACGCTCACAACCCGTGGGCTCGGGCGCACCGCCGCCTGCTAGAAACGGGCCAACCAATCGAAAAACTCTTAGCTTGCTATGTTGACCCGTTACCCATCGCTGTCGGGCTGCGATGGTTCGGGACGTTCGTGTTCTCGGCTGGGGGACGGCTGATTTACTTTCCGGGCCTTACCGAACGGCAGGGGATCACGCTGACTTCGAAACGGCAGAGCACGACTACTCAATATCAGTTCGAAGGTGATCACGTCAGTCTTGAAGCAAATCGGCAGCACTGGCATATAACCGAGTCGGGCACGAAGAAACACCTCGGAAGCTATCGAACCGCGGACCTTGGCGCGGGGCGCGCTTTATGGTTCGGCATGAGTATCGCTTCCGCAGAGGTTTTGCGGGCCGTCAAAGTTAGCACTGAAGTGGAGTCTCACGTGCCGAGTGGCGACACTCTCAGACGAGCGGAAGTCGCGGTGCGAGCTCGGGAAGGTCTGGATTTCAACGTTTTGCTGTTTGACCAGAACCATAGTCCGTTGCTTCCAGGGTTTTGCCATTTTTCTCTGATCGTGGGCCCTTGTGGTTTCGAACCGTACCAAGGCCCAAAGCTCGGTGTACCTTTCGGCTCTCCGTTTATCGAGCCTCCACTCGGTAACCTAATGAACTTGTTCCACCGTTCGCATCGCCTCAGTCTAGCGCCGCATGTTGAGGTAGAAATCGTCACGACGATGCTGCCCGGCCGTGTCACGGTGCCCCTGGCCCTAACGCTCGGCTGACCACCCCCCTGTGCTTCTCGGTAGAGGGTCGCTGGTTTAAACGCTGCTATGGAAAAGTCGTGGCGTCGCACCCGTGCTCCTCACTTTTTCGATTCGCGACCCGTCACGCAACTCCTTCACTTCGGTGCTAGCCTGAACCCATGAGGATTCTGGCGTCCCTTGCTCTTGTCCCGGGCCTCGTATTCGCCCAAACCGCTGCTCCAACCCCCGCTCCCACGAAGGTCACTTCGGTCGAAGGCATCACCGAGTATCGCCTCGCCAACGGCCTCCAGGTGTTGCTCTTCCCCGACAATTCCAAGCCCACCGTGACGGTCAACGTCACCTATATGGTCGGCTCGCGTTTTGAGGGCTACGGCGAAACCGGCATGGCCCACCTGCTGGAACACATGATGTTCAAGGGCACCACGCATCACGGCGAAATCCTGGCGGAGCTGAACGCCCACGGCGCGACCAACGAAAACGCCACCACCGATTACGACCGCACCAATTATTTCGAGACCCTGAACTCGACCGACGACAACCTGCGCTGGGCTCTGGAAATGGAAGCCGACCGCATGGTCAACTCGCGCATCGCCCGTAAGGATCTCGATAGTGAAATGACCGTGGTGCGCAACGAATTCGAGCGCGGGGAAAACAACGTCGGCGAAGTTCTTGAGGAGCGCGTGCTCTCCACCGCCTACCTCTGGCACGCTTACGGCCGCTCCGTCATCGGCTCCCGCAGCGATATCGAAAAGGTCCCCATCGAAGCGCTGCAAGCCTTCTATCGCAAGTACTACCAGCCCGATAACGCCATGCTGGTGGTGGCCGGTAAAATCGATCCGGCCAAGACTCTCGGCTGGATCAACGATACTTTCGGCGCGCTCCCCAAGCCCACCCGCAAGCTCACGCCCACCTATACCGAGGAGCCCGCGCAGGATGGCGAGCGCGAAGTGGTGCTGCGCCGCACCGGCGGAGAGCAGATCGACATGCTGGCCTACCACATTCCCGCCGCCGGGCATCCCGATCTGGCCGCCATCGAAGTGCTGATCGAATTGTTGGGTGACCGCACCTCCGGGCGTCTGCACAAGGCGCTTGTCGAGACCAAGAAGGCCGTTTCCGCCTCCGCCGACGAGAACATGCTTCACGATCCCGGCTACATGCTCTTCACCGCCAGTCTTCGCAAGGACGGCTCGCTTGACGACGTGGAGAAGACCCTCGAAGGCGTGATCGACGGCGTGGTGAAAGAACCGCCTTCGAAAGACGAAGTGGACCGCGCCCGCACCCGCTTGCTCAACAATACCGAGCAGTCGCTCAAGAACTCCGCGCGCGTGGGCCTCAATTTGAGCGAGTGGGGCTCCATGGGCGATTGGCGTCTGCTGTTCCTCAATCGCGACCGCGTTGAGCAGGTCACACCCGAAGACGTGGCCCGCGTCGCCAAGCTGTATCTCAAGCCGTCCAACCGCACCACCGGCAAGTTCATCCCCGAGGATGCGCCCGACCGCACCGTTGTCCCCGCGACGCCGGATATCGAGGCCACGTTACGGAACTACACCGGCAAAGCTGCCGTCGAGGAAGGCGAGGCCTTCGACCCGTCCCCCGCCAACATCGAGGCGCGCGCCCAACGCATCACCTTGCCCAACGCCATCAAACTGGTTCTGCTGCCCAAGAAGAACCGCGGCGGAGTGGTGACTGCGCAATTGGACCTGCATTTCGGCGACGAGAAGAGCCTCTTTGGCAAAGCCACCGCCGCGCAAATGGCGGAGGGGCTTCTTGGCCGAGGCACCACCAAGCACACGCGCCAGCAGCTTCAGGACGAAATGGATCGCCTGAAGATTCAGGTGCGTGTCGGCGGTGGCGGGCGGGGCGGTGGTGGCGGCTCCAGCGCCGGCGCCAGCGCCTCCATCACGGCTTCGCGCGCGACTCTGTCCGATGCCCTTCGCCTGGCCGCCGAGATGCTCCGCGAGCCTAGTTTCCCCGAATCGGATTTCGAGCAGAGCCGCCAAGCCGCGCTCGTACGTATTGAAACTTCGCGCACCGATCCGCAAGCCATCGCCACGGAGCAGCGAGCCCGCTACGTGGCTCCCTATCCTTCGGGCGACCCGCGCGCCACCATGACCGCGGAGGAGCGCATGGACGCGCTAAAGAAGGTGACTCTCGACGATGCCAAGAAATTCTATACCGATTTCTACGGCGCATCTAACGCCGAGCTGGTCGTGATCGGAGACTTCGACTCCGCCGAAGTGCAAAAGCTCACGGGCGAGCTTTTCGGAAACTGGAAGAGTCCCGCGCCGTACAAGGAAATCGCGCGCACCTGGCAGAAACTGACGCCGGTGGAGCGTTCCACCGAAACGCCCGACAAGACCAACGCGTATTTCACGACCGTTTCGACCATGGCCATGAACCAGGACGATCCCGATTACCTGGCCATGGTGTTAGTGGACACGATGACGGGCGGAGACGAAAAGAGCCGCCTGTGGACCCGCGTTCGCGAACACGATGGCCTGAGCTACAGCGTGTCTTCGTCTTTCAACGCGGGGGTGCAGGAAAAGTTCGCTCAATTCACCGGCGCCGCCATCTGCGCGCCCGAGAACATGGCCAAAGTGGAGGCCGCGTTCAAGGAGGAACTGGCCCGGATCGTTCGCGACGGCTTCACGGAAGCGGAGCTCGCCTCCGTCAAGAAAGAGATTCTCGACGCACAACTGGCGGGCCGCTCCCAGGACACCCGGCTCGCGACTTCGCTGGCCCAACAAGCGCGCTACGGGTGGACCATGCAGCGCACCGAGGATCGCGAGAAGAAGATCGCTGCGCTGACGCTGGCCCAAGTGAATGCCGCGGCCAGGAAATGGATCGATCCAGCATCTTTTGCGATCTTCAAGGCCGGTGATTTCGCGAAAAAGTAGCCGGCACAGGGCCGGCGCGGCCTCCGAGCTGGGAAGACGCTCGCCGAGGCGCCGCCGCGCCAGGCTCCGTTGTGCCGGTTCACGAAAAAGTAGAACTAGATTCTCTTTCCTTGCTATCATTTCGCACTTTCGCTCAGGCGCGCCTTCTATGCGCCCTGTTATTTTGTAGGCAAGAGTCTGGATGTCTCATTGCATCCGGCCACGCCAACGCGGAGGAGTTCTCAGAGCAACCCGCGCCATTATCTATTACTGATGGGGCGTTGCACGATGGGCTGTGCCGTTGAAGTTGAACGGCGCTTCCCGGTGGGCGAAACCACTTGGGCAAGAGGTACCTCTTCGATCTTTCTCAATTTGCTGACCGAGCCGCGACCAGAGGGAGCGGTGTCTTTATTTTCTAAGGCCGGATGGCGCGAGGGTCCCGAACGATTCGGCGATGGCCGCCGAACACCAGCAGCGCCTCCGCCGCAATAACGCAGGCGAGGATGCTGGCCACGATCCAGGTCAGCAGCCTCCGGCCCGTTCGCGAGCGGGGGCCGCTCTCCACGCGAATGCCGATGACCGGAGCCAGCTTGGCGGGCGCCGGCGCGCCGTTGTCCAAGAAACGATGTGCCGTATCCGGCAGGCTCGTCACGGCCGGGCCGTTCACGGCGCGAGGCATTTCGATCACGCGCCGGCGGTGCGGCAGAACGGCTCCGCCCTTATACTCCAGCTCCTTGACCAGTCCCGCGATGATAAACGGATCTTCGATGGCCGATACCTCGCCCAGGAAGCGGCGTGGAATCCACAACTCCTCCGATGTCTTGGTATTGATCACCTGGACTTCGCTGGAGCTCACGCGGCGAAGCATCCACTCATTATGCTCGATGCCCACGATCGCCGGATAGAACAAAAAGGGCCGGCGGCCGATTTGATCGAGAGGCGTCGGGATGAGCGGCGCAGCCACGATCCCATTGTAATCCGCACCGGGTACAATGGGGAACGCCGTGCGCTGGTTGCCCAAGACGTTGTTCACCTCGATTCTGGCCGCGCTTGTGCTGGCGTTGGTTCTCGCGCTTGCTTTACCCGGCGAGGAACTTCAAAAAATCGAGAATGTGTGCTCCCCGGAAGACCTCGAAGCCTTGGGCCTCGCGTGTTCGGAAGACGATCCCTGCGCGGTGTTTCTGGAGTTGTCGTCGGCGGAAGGCTTTGGCGCGAACGTCTTCGTGACCGGCAACCTGCACACGGTGGACACCACCCTATCCGCGGTGCTGCTGGCGAGCGGCGACGGCGGCAAGACCTGGAGCGAGCCGGTCAAGCGAATCCGGGCCGCCGAGCTCGATCAGATTCAATTCACCGATCCTCTGCATGGCTGGGCGGCGGGCGCGAAGGTGAATTCGTTGCCGCGCGACCCGTTTCTGCTGGCGACAGTGAACGGAGGCGAGACCTGGCATCCGATCCCCTTGTTCGACGAGCCGCTGTTCGGCTCCATCCAACAGTTCTGGTTTGAATCGGCCAATCGCGGCCAACTGGTGGTGGATCGCTCCCAGGGCCGGACCAGGCGCTTCGAATTGTACGAAAGCGCCACCGGAGGCGAAACCTGGATTTTGAAAGAAGCCACGGACCAACCTACCTTGACGGCAAGAGAAGGGGCGGAAGCCCACTGGCGTGTGGTTGCCGGCCAGGACTTCTATCGCGTGGAACGGCGCGCCCCGGCCGGATGGGAGACGCTGGCCCGTTTCGCGATCCACGCGGGAGACTGCAAATGAAGGCGCCCGAGCCCATGCCTGTAAACGCGATCGAGCTGGAATTGTTCCGCCACTTCCTGGTTTCCATCGCCGAGGAGATGGGCGTGGTGCTGCGCCGCAGCTCCTACTCCGCCAACATCAAGGAGCGCCGCGACTATTCCTGCGCCATCTACGACGCGAACGGCGAGACCGTTGCCATGGGCGATCACATGCCGGTACACCTGGGAGCCATGCCCCTGTCGGTGAGCGCCGTGAGAGCGGCCTTGGATCTCGGCCCCGGCGACGTGGCGATCCTGAACGATCCCTTCCGCGGCGGAACCCACCTGCCGGACATCACCGCGGTCGCGCCGGTTTTCATCGGGAGCGCGCCCCGGCCGTCGTTCTACCTGGCAAATCGCGCCCATCATTCCGATGTTGGCGGCATGAGTCCGGGGTCGATGCCGCTGGCGAAAGAGATCTATCAGGAAGGCCTGCGCATTCCACCCGTGCTCCTGGTGCGCGGCGGCAAACTCGATCGCGAGCTGCTGGATCTGGTGCTGGCGAATGTGCGCACGCCGGTGGAGCGCGAGGGCGATCTCATGGCGCAACTCGCGTCGCTAGCCCGAGGGGCGGAGCGGGTCAACGCCCTGGTAGTCAAGCATGGACTCGCCCAAGTCGATGCCAACATGCGCGCTCTTCAGGATTACAGCGAGCGCATGATGCGGGCGGCCATCCGCAAGCTGGCGGACGGCGTGTATCGCTTTGAAGATTGCCTCGATAGCGATGGCATCTCAACCGAGCCCGTCTGGATCAGAGTGGCGATCGCCATTCGCGGCGATTCCGCCGGCGTGGATTTTTTGGGTTCCGACGCCCAAGTCCAGGGTCCGGTGAATGCCAACTACGCCGTGACTCTGGCGGCGGTGATGTACGTGTTCCGGTGCTTGATTCAGGAAGACGTCCCCTTCACGGCGGGCATCCTGCGGCCCATTCGCCTGATCGCGCCTGAGGGCACGGTGGTGAATGCGCTGGCGCCGGCGGCGATGGCGGCGGGCAACGTCGAGACTTCGCAGCGCGTCACCGACGTCCTGCTGGGGGCCCTGGCGCAGGCTGCTCCGGAAATGATTCCCGCGGCCTCCAGCGGCACCATGAATAATCTCAGTTTTGGAGGGGTGGACCGGGGAAAACCGTTCGCCTATTACGAAACCATTGCGGGAGGCATGGGCGCCTCGGCGCGCGGCGCGGGGTCCAGCGCCACGCAGACGCACATGACCAACACGCTCAACACTCCTGTCGAAGCCTTCGAGCATCAATTTCCGGTGCGCGTTGAAACCTATCGCGTCCGCCGCGGCTCAGGCGGCGCCGGCCGGCACTGCGGCGGCGACGGGATCGTGCGCGAGCTGCGTTTTCTCGCGCCTGCCGAGGTGACCATTCTCTCCGACCGCCGCCAGCGCGGCCCCTGGGGATTGGCCGGCGGCAAGCCCGGGAAGCCCGGACGCAATACGCTGATCCGCCGCGGACGCGACACGAAGCTTCCCGGCAAGACGCGAATGGAAGTTCGCGAGGGCGATCTTCTGCGCATCCAGACGCCCGGCGGAGGCGGCTGGGGCCGCAAACCGATCTAAGTAAACAACCGTGCTTGCCGCTCAATTTGGACGTGCGCTTGGATACTCTCGAGCAGGAGGCTCGCGGGAATCTGAGCAAGTTCGTTGGGTTCTACCTTGTGCAAGCCTCCCCCATACACACGGCCTTCGGAAAGAAGCTGGGCGGGAGTGATGCGCTGTAGCGCTTCGAACACGCACTGTTCAAGCTCCGGATGCTTTTTTAAAGCATCGTGCAGAGGGCCTTTAGGGTAGAGCATCAGATAGACGTTGTGTGCGGTCGCGCTGGATCGATTCCAGATGAATCGAAACGGGTGCTTGCCATTCCGTGAGCAGCCCATGTAAGTGCAAAGGAAAGGAGCGGGCGGGCGCTGTTCCTGAGAATACCAGGGAGCGCGCCGACTAGCCAAGTAAGACTCATGAATGTTCTGCTCCCGGCCCTGCTGCAAGTATTCGTAGAAGCGCGGCCAAGTGGTCCTGATGCGCTCCTCCGTCTCAGTGCAATCGAGCAGGTAGAGCCTCGGCGACACGTTGGGTGCGCCGGTGGGCAACGCTTCGACCATGTCTTCGGTAATGTGGCGTGGGCCAGGCAATATGGGCTTCACGAACGGTCGCGGGATATTTCTGTCTTCAATTTCATCTTCGGTAAGGATAAAGAAGCTGTTGGCCCCGGTTGCAAGCCCGCGCTTAATGACAAAAATGTCTCCAAGGGTCAGCGCGCCCCCGTCCTCGACGGTGGTGCGGGAGGGAAACTGCGTCCATTTCCGAGACTGGCGGAGTGTTTCGAGTGGCACGAGCGCTTCACCCTGCGGCTGATCGATCGGCCCGGCAAACGAAAAACGTGCCGCATGCGCTGGCGGCGGCGGCGCTTTGCGAAAGACCACGACAGCCGAAGACACCAGCGCGTCGGTGAACTGCACGTCCGTCGGGCAAAAACGATGAATGTGGAGGAGGGTGACGCGATCGGTAAGATAGCGGCGCAACGTGACGCCGTAGTTGACGTCCATGAACTCGGAAGGAATGAGCCACACGGCGAGGCCGCCGTCTTCCATCCAGTCGTGGCAGAGTAGAAGGAAATAGCAGTACAGTCCGGCAAGGCCGCTGATATCGAGGTAAAGCGACTGCGCGAGCCGCGCCCTCAGGCGGTCCTTTTCGGCGGAAGCGAGATGATGGTGCCGGACGTAAGGCGGATTCGTCAGGACCAGGTTGAAGCGTTGCTCGGGCGGGCGCTGTTGGGTAAAGTCGCCTTTGACAACCGAGATCTCCCGCTCTCCCCATAATGCGGCTGCACTCGCCGCGAACAGCGGGTCAAGCTCGATTCCGGCCGCGGACGCGATTCGCTCCGGGGCAAACACCTGCGCGAGCGCGGAATAAAAAGAACCTGTACCAAGCGCGGGGTCCAGGAAGCGGATCTGGTCCGCATCCATAAGGGTATGCGCGTAGCGGGCGATGCTTAGCGCGAGTTCCGGCGGGGTCGCGAACTGTCCCCACTTGTTCCGCTCGGCGGCGGTCTTGAGACTGTCAAGGCGTATCTGCTCTTGAAATCGGCGTACTTCGGTGGCGTGTGCCTCGCTTGTTTCCATAACGCTCTTAGATTCCTAGCTGGTCGATGTCCTCGATACGATGCTCCCATATCCAGTCGATGCCTTCAGCAGCTTCATAGCCTAGATACGCGGCGTCGAAATAGCCGCACAGAAAAAGCACGAAGATCACCTGGTCACCATAGGCGGCCTTAAGCTGGTTGATCTTGGTGGCTTCCTCTTTACGGCGCTTGTTCACGTTGGTGAAGTCGCCGGCGGATTTCGCCTCAACGAGCACCGGCAGACGCGGAAGCTTCGCTTTCTTGGGCTGGATCACCACGTCGATCGGGATCTTGACGCCCTTGCCTTCAGCCTGCGGTGCCTTCGCGAGTACGTTGAGCCGGAAGGAAAATGTGCCGGGTTCCATCTGAGTCAGTGGGATCGAGGCGCGGGGACCCTTCAGCTTATAACCGCGCTCCGAGAGATATTCCGCGATAAGGGCGAGCTGGCGCTTCTCCTGCGCGTTGCGCACAATGGGTTCGGCAACAGCTCCGCATAGCCGGTCGGCGACGATAGTAGAGGCGCGGTAGCGTTCTTCCTTCTTCGGACGGCGGTGGTCTTCGAGCCAGGGGAAGATGTCCAGGTCGAGCATCTTCGAAAGAATCGCCGTAATGCTTGCAAGATGCTTTTCAACCAGCTCGGGCGATAGCAATGGCGGCAGTTTTCCCGCTTCGAGAGTACCAACGAAGTTCTTGGTTGAGGCGGCGAGTCCGATGAGCCGATCACGGGCAAGCGGTGGGCAGGTGGACATGCGCAGCGCCGGCAAGATGCCGGGGTTGGCCTTCAGGACTTCAGGCGTGATGGTGGTCAAGTCGTTTGTCAGCGCGAGACCTCGCTCAACACTCTCAATGGTTTTCTTTCGCGTGTCGCGGTACGCCTTGGGCGCGAATTTCATAAACCATTGATTGAACTGATCCACCGACGCGCGGGTATCTGCCTTCCATAGGTGTGGCTTGTCAGCAGGTGTGGCTTGTCAGCGTTGATGGGCACGTGTACGCCGGCTTACTTCTTGTCGGGTTCGTCCTTGAGCTTGTCTTCGGGCACAGGATCGGTGTCAACCACGGTGAAGGTCGCCTCGGCGCCGTATTTCCGATACAGCCTGTAGTCGGCTTCGTTGCTGGAATTGGCCTTGTCGGCGCGCGAAGTCAGGAGATAGTGATACGGCAGCATGTATTCCTGCTCGCTGATCTTGATGAGGTCGTAGTCCAGTTGGATATGCACTTCGTGGATGGGAAAATCTGGAGGAATTTCGATCGTGTCCAAGGTGATCTTGGGGATTGCGTGGGCATCCCGATCCCAATAGACCAATCCCTTATAGGCGGAGGTGTAGGTGCGATGGGTTTCGTCGTCCCCCATGCTGTAGCCATGCTCCTTGTCCACGTGATACGCGAAAGCGTACACGCGCTTGCCGCGAAGCGTGTGCCAGTTTTCCCAGGCGAACTCCGTTCCGGTATCGGGATCGAAGATGTTCAACATCATGCTGCCGAACTCGCCCGAAGACCTCACGCCGCCCAATTGATCGTGCTTGACGTTGGTCACCGACTTTCCATCGATCGACTTGACGTCGTAGGTTTCCTTGTGATCGTTAAACGTGAGCTGTTCCTGAATGACGTCGCCGAGGCTGCTGTAGCCGTGATAACCCTTCTGGTACAGCGCATCGGTGGCTTCCAGTTTGCGATGCGTGGTCTGCACGCACATGTAGTTGGGAAGATTTTTGGTGTAATTCAGCGCGTACTCGCGCATGGCATCCAGGATCTCGGCCTGCTCCTTTGCGCTCGGCGGTTTGGGTGGAGGCGGCGGCGCGGCCACAACCGCCGCCGGAGGAGCAGCGGGCAGGCTGGCCGACTCGGCCGCCAGCGCCTTGAGCGCGGCTACCGTTCTGGGGCCGGCGCCTTGTCCTTGCAGATCCTCGATGGTGCGATCGTCCAGACGCTGCGTGAGCTTAATCTTGTGGAGGTAGTCCCCGGTGGTGCGATCGTCGCCTTTCGCCTTGATCTGATTTTTGACAAAGAGGACGACTTCCGCGACGCTCATCGCGCGCTGCGCGAGCATCCCCGCAGTCAAGAGAACAAAGAGGCCAAGGAACCGGAATCTGGTGAGCATAGAGCGACCTCATTTTTTATTATGGCAACAACCACTGGGTTGTTGCCGTATTATTGTGCAAGGTTCAGACTCCTGGCGACCCTGCGCCGATACTCAGCGGCTTTCGCCAGCACGCTGGGCGCGTCGATGGTCAGCATTTGGCGGTCGCGCACAATGGTCTTCCCGTTCACCATCACGTCGGAGACGTCCCAGCCCTTGAGCGCGTAGACCAATTGCGAATATACGTTGTACATCGGCACGGCGTGCGGCGCGTCGATGCGGATCGCGATCAAATCCGCGCGCTTGCCCGGCTCGATGGACCCGATCAGTTTGTCCATGCGCAGCGCCTTGGCGCCCAGAATCGTCGCCATGGCGAACGCCTCCTCAGCCGGAAGCGAGCGCGGATCGTTGGTCGAAACCTTTTGGAGCTTGGCGGCGAGGTCCATCTCCTCCATCATGTTGACGTCGTTGTTGGACCCCGCTACGCCGTCGGTGCCCAGACCCATGGGAATCCCCAGGCTCAAAATCTTCACCACCGGCGCGACGCCGCTCGAAAGCATCATGTTGCTGGACGGGCAATGCGCCAGTCCGGTTCCACGCGTCTTGAGAATGGCCAGATCCGCATCGTCCAGCCAGACGCCGTGCGCGGCCACGGTCCAGCCGGACAATACTCCAAGTCCGTCCAGCACCGCCGTGGGGGTCTTCTTGCGTGCGGCGAGCGCGTCGTCGTTCTCCTTCTTGGTTTCCGACAGGTGAATCACAAGCGGCTTCTGGTAGCGATCCGCCAGGCGGCGGCAAGCCACCAGCGTCTCGTCCGAATTGGTGTAGATGGAGTGAGGCGCGACCGCGGGCACGATCAGAGGGTCGTCGGCATAGCTCTTGAGAAACGCCTCGGTTCCGGCCAGCGCCTCCGGCACGGTCTTGTAATCCGGCGCGGGGAAGCCGATGATGGTCTGGCCCAGAACGCCGCGCATTCCCGCAGCCTTGGTCTCCTCGGCGACGGTTTCTTCGAAGTAGTACATGTCCGTGTAGGTGGTGGTGCCGGAGAGAGCCATTTCGAGCACCGCCAGACGCGTGCCCCAGCGCACGAACTCGCGATCCACGTTCTTGGCTTCGGCGGGAAAGATGTATTTGTCGAGCCACTCTTCCAGCTTTACGTCGTCCGCGATGCCGCGAAACAGCGACATGGCCGCGTGCGTGTGTGTATTGATGAGCCCGGGAGCCAGGATCGCAGCGGGGCTTTCCAGCCTGTGGGAAGCCGTGTACTTCCGGTCGATTTCGGCGCGCGTGCCCGCCTCCACGATGTGATCCCCCGAGATCGCCACGGCGCCGTTTTCGATGACGCGCCGCGCCGGATCCATCGTGACCACGTATCGCGCGGTCCAGATGGAATCGACCGGCGTGCCCGGCGGTTGGCCGCAGGACGTCAAGAGGCCCAGCAGTGCGCACAGCAGAAAAATGCGGCTTACAGAGCCGCGACCACAGGGAGCGGTAAAGTTAAAGAAGACTCGCATCGAAGGCCCTCGGAAACAGATCTTTCAGACGCAGCGATTCACTCTTGCCGCGCGGATTGCACAGCAGGATCTCGATATCGCCGCAAAATTCCCACAAGATTTGTCTGCAAGCCCCGCAGGGAGGCGTGAGCGTCCCGGTATCGGCGGCGATGGCCATGCGGCGGAAGCGGCGCGCTCCTTCGGAGACGGCCTTGAATACCGCCACGCGCTCGGCGCACATGGTCAGCCCGTAGGTCGCATTTTCGACGTTGCAGCCGGTATGCACGCGGCCGGAGTCGTCTTCAAGAGCGGCGCCCACGCGGAAGCGGGAAAACGGCGCGTGCGCATGCTCGCGCGCGGCTAGCGCGGCGGCGGCCAGGTCGTCGGACACTCACTAGAGTAGCGCGGCGGTCAGCGCTTCAAGCTCGGGACGACGCGTTTCACCCGTCAGCGGAATTTCCGCGGTCTGCGCGGTCGCCCTCTTCCTGTTCTTGAGTGATCCACAAAAGATCCAAGACAAAGGCCGATACGACAACATCGCCGATAACCATCGCTAACCGTCCCGACGGCAAGAGTTGATCGATGGCCCAAAGAATGAAGGTGCCGGCGAGAAGCAAGCGCCTAACGAGCGTACGTCGGCTCGGCCTCAAACGAATTTGGAGGACGGTGTATGCGACACCAGCAAGTGCGAGGGGAAGTGAACTGAGCCAGGCATGAACACGCGCGGAGGTGAATTGCAGATGTGAAAGTAGAAGCAGTGTTGCGCACAATAATGCAGATTTTGTAAGAAATCCGACTACCGATGGGCTCTTGTCCACGGTCTTTAGGGCCTCCGGCCGAAGGCGTACTTGGGACGTTCGGAGTAATGCCCGTTCCGTGTGCGGCTCTCCCACGCAGCGGGCTCCGCTTCAGCTTTCCCAGAGTAACAGCACATCGCTCTGATCCCAAGCTTTGGAATGCCATGATGTCCGCTTTTTGCCAGACGAGACGATGCGACACGTTTATATTGGAAAACTACGAGACGGCTTTTACTCCATAGTCCGGTGAAAAAGTCGTGAACGAGCTCAAGCAGGAGAGTGAATTGTGAAGGCACAGTTGCAAACAGAGAGATCGCGCCGCCAGCCTCTCGGCAAGGTGCTTCTGAGAGGCGCCGTCATGCTGGTTTTTGCCGCCAGCATCTTGCTGACGCCCGGCGTGGCCCAGGAACCCAAACCCGATCCCGCAGGCATCGCCACAGGCGATAAGACGACCGCAATTGACGCCGGGGGGAACGCATTCGTCGTCGCCGAACCAACCGACAAGACGGCTCCAGACTACGCACAGAAGAAGAAGGACTTTGACGATTACCAGGGTCAGGCGGCCAAAGAACCGCTTGCAGTGAAGCTCGCCGATACAGTGGGGCACGTCCGAGTGGCTACCAATTTTGCCTGGACCCTTAACACCGGATATCTCGTGCTTTTCATGCAGGCCGGATTCGCGCTTCTCACCTGCGGCCTAGTGAGAAAGAAAAACGCCGGACACCTCATGATGTTGAACTTCGCGGCTTACGTTTTCGCTTTCATCGCCTATTACGCCGTGGGATACGCATTCCAGTTCGGCGCCGTGGCCGTCAACGCCGCGCCCACCAATCTCGGCGGGACTCCGACGCTGAATCACTTCCTTGTGGGAAGCGGCCTGTGGGGGTTTCTGGGAGGCAAAGGCTTCTTCCTCAGCGGACCGGCGTACGATGCCGGCAGCAATGTCTTGACTCTGTTTGAGGTCGTGTTCATGGAGACCGCGGGGTACATCATCGTTGGTGCGATCTGCGAACGAATCACCTTCTGGTCATTCATTCTCTGCGAATTGTTTGTAGGCGCGATCCTTTACCCGGTTTTCGGTTGCTGGGTGTGGGGTGGGGGCTGGATGTCTCAGCTCGGCAACACCATGGGTCTTGGGCATGGATACGTCGATTTCGCGGGTTCTACAGTAGTGCATGCGATCGGTGGTTTTTGCGCCATGGCGATTTCGGTGGTGCTGGGGCCTCGCCTCGGCAAGTTCGGGCCGGATGGGAAGCCGCGCGCTTTTCCGGCTCACAATCTCGTTTACGTGGTCACCGGGACTTTCATCCTGCTTTTCGGCTGGATGGGTTTCAATCCGGGTTCAACCCTCGGCGCGACCGACCTTCGCATTTCGGTCATTGCGATCAACACCAATCTGGCCGCAATCTCGGGCTCGGCGACCGCGATGCTCTTCTGGTACTGGAAATTTGGCAAGCCCGATATCACCATGGCCTGCAACGGTATGCTCGCCGGCCTGGTTGCGATCACCGCGCCTTGCGCATTCGTTTCGCCGACTTCGGCGTTCGTCATTGGCATCCTCGCGGGCATTGTCGTCTGCCTCGGTGTCCTGTTCAATGACAACGTGACCAAGATCGACGATCCCTGCGGCGCGATTTCGGTGCATGGCTTCTGTGGCGTGCTGGGCGCTATTTCTCTCGGGCTGTTTGCCGATGGCACTTACGGCGCGGGATGGAACGGCGTGGGCGCAACAAGCTATCTGGGACAGGCGGGAAAAGGCGTAACCGGATTGCTCTACGGCGATACCAAGCAGTTCCTGACGCAAGTGATGGGCGCTGCGATCTGCGCCGCGTGGGCCTTCGGCGCCACTTTCATCGTATTCAAGGTGGTGAACGCGGTGAAATCGATGCGGGTCTCGGAAGAGGTCGAACAAGAAGGGTTGGACGTCCCTGAATTTGGACTGCCGGCCTTTCCCGAAGACGCCCTGCACGCGACGGAATCCTAAGACATCGAGAATGGAAACCATATGAAAAAGATCGAGGCGATTATCCAGCCACACAAGCTGGACGAAGTAAAGCAAGCCCTCATCGGCATCGGTGTGGAGGGCATCACAGTCTCTGAAGTGCGTGGCCACGGCCGTCAGAAGGGCCATACCGAGACGTATCGTGGCGCGGAGTACACAGTCGATCTCCTCCCTAAAGTAAAGCTCGAAATCTTTGTACCCGACTCGCGGGCGGAACAGATTGTCGGAGCGCTCAGCGCCGCCGCCGGTACCGGGAAAATTGGCGACGGCAAGATCTTTATCTCCTCCATCGAGGAAGCCGTGCGTATACGCAACGGCGACCGCGGAGAGACGGCGCTCTGACCTCCAGACGGAGTGCAGAGAGCGGGACATGGCTTACGTAATAGCGGAACCTTGCATTGGCGTGAAGGATACGGCATGCGTGGACGCATGTCCCGTGGATTGTATTCATCCGAAAAAAGACGAGCCGGCATTCGCCGAATCGGAGATGCTCTACATAGATCCGGTCGAGTGCATCGATTGCGGCGCCTGCGTGCCGGTCTGTCCTGTTTCGGCAATCTTCACCCTTGAAGACCTGCCCGGGAAGTGGGCTCAGTTCGCGCAGAGGAACGCGGATTACTATCGGAAGTAGCGTCCGAAAGTTGCCAGCAGCCATCGCCGGCTTCTTCTACGATAGAAAGCGATGAATGTTGCCAGGTCGCACTCCGATCAGTCCTCCGGCTCGCCGAATTCGGAAGCCCGGGCTGACCAACTACGGTCGATTTGGTGGCAGGCGCTCTATAGCCGCGATCAACGGTTCGATGGCCGATTCTTCATTGGCGCCGCCACCGCCAAGATCTACTGCCGCCCGATTTGCCCGGTACCGTTTGCGAGACCGAATAGCCTCGTCTGGTTCGCGAGCGCGGCCGCCGCCGAGGCGGCTGGATACCGGCCTTGCGGGCGGTGCCGCCCGGAAGCGTCTCCGGGGACGCCCGCGTGGCAGGGCACATCCGCCGTCGTCTCGCGCGCGCTTCGGCTGATTTCGGAGGGCGCGCTCGATGAAAACAGCGTTGAGGATCTGGCAGGGCGGGTGGGCATTGGCGCACGGCAGTTACGCCGCCTTTTTGTCGAGCACTTAGGAGCGACGCCGCTTAAAATCGCGATCACACATCGGGTTCATTTTGCTCGAAACCTTATCGAGGAGACCGACTTAACCATTACCAAGATCGCGCTGTCCGCGGGATTCACCAGCATTCGCCAATTCAACCACGAAGTCCGTGCAATCTGCGGGCAGTCACCGACCGAGCTTCGCCGGGCTCGCGGCGAATTTCCCGCCTCATCCCAGAGCGGACTGGTGATCCGGCTCGCTTGCAGGCCGCCGTTCGACTGGCCGGCGCTAGTGGACTTCCTGAAACCACGGGCAATTCCGGGCGTTGAGTTGGTCGAAGACGACTCTTATCGGCGGACCATTCGCGTCGGTGGCTCGACCGGCATCATCGAGGTGCGTCCGGGCAAGACTGAACCGGCCTTGGCGGCGCGCATAGAATTGCCCGGTTGTCAGTTCCTCATGAAGGTTGTCGAGCGGGTTCGGCGCATTTTCGACCTCGGAGCGGACCCTCTTCGCATCGTGGAGGATCTGTCGCGTGACCAGCGGCTGAAGCCGCTCCTGGACCGGCGCCCCGGCCTGAGGGTCCCCGGCGTATGGGACGGCTTTGAGCTCGCCGTCCACGTTATTCTTGGCGAACAGTTGACCGCTGCGGCGTCGACGGCGTTGGCCGGGCGATTGGTCCGACATTTTGGGCAGCCCTTTCAAACGTCTACACAAGGTCTCACTCACTTGTTTCCCAGGCCCAAAGACCTTGCGGCCGCCGACCTCTCGAGAGCGGGAATCCGCGGCGCTCGCGCGGCGACGCTCCACGCGCTCGCTCGCGCGGTCTGTAGCGGGAAACTCACGTTCACAGCGTCAATGACTCTGGAAGAGGCGATCCCGCGGATCTCCAATATTCCCGGCATCGGAGAAAGCGCGGCGAACTACATTGCGATGCGGGCCCTGGGCGAGCCGGACGCGTTTCCGTTTGCCGATCCGGGTCTTCGGAGCGGACTTGGGACGGGTGGCAATCCAGCTTCAGCTCAAGAGGTCTTGCGCATTGCCGAAGGCTGGCGCCCATGGCGCGCCTACGCCGCAATGCATGTTGCGTTGCGGGGATGATGTCCGAGAGTTGCCAGCAATGACACGCGATGGACTCTACATTTGGAGTAGCTCAAGTGGAGTCGATCAAGGAGGTCAAATATGTGGCGGCGATTTGCAGGACTGATTCAGAGGTTCGATACCTTAAGATACAGGCGGGCGATTGAACGCGCTCTCGCGCTGCACTTGCGCGGCGAGGCGCGCCGCGATGGATTGAAGATCGAGAAGCTAACCAATCGATTGGAAATCGGGTGGCGGGCTCGTGACGTTCACCCGTGGGACCGCGATGATCCGCCAGACAGGCGGGCATTGCTCCTTGTCCGGCAGTCTCTCTCCGATACCGAGGCGGCTATCAAGCGATTATTTCAGAACTTGCCCCTGCTGGACGTTATCGCTCTTACCGTCTTGGAGCATAATTCGGACAGCGTAATCATGGCCGGGACAGTGTACCGTTCTGAGCCGGAACCCGCCGCCGAGCTATCGGCAGGAATGCGGCTATGGAAGCGTGGAGTAAAGTTTCACTCGGACGGCTGGGTGTTCGAACCACTAGTCTCGGAGGACGGCGTCGACGTTTTGACGCCTGGAGGCGTCGCGCTAGAGTAACGCGGCGCTAGAGTAGAGCAACGGTCAGCGCCTCGAACTCGGCCGGCGTCACCAGGTGAAAGCGCAGTTCCAGCGAGGTGAAGGGCCGCAGCGCGCGGGTGGTTTCGAGCGTGGGGATTTCCGGGCCGGCCAGGTACAGACTGCCGCCGGCGACGCGGAAGGGCAGCACCTTCCATTCGCGGACGAGTCTTTCGGGTAGCGCGCGCGCAACTTCGGCGGGGACCGACGCCGCCTCGACTTGCGCCACCGGGAGGCCCTGTTGCAGACTGAGCGCTTCATAGAGAGTTTCGGGAGAGAGCTGGCCCGTATTCACCAAATGCTCGCCGAGACGGAGCGAGGGAGGGAGCGAAGCGACCGCGGCCGCCAGCACGTCGGGCGTGAGATATCCCGAGCCGGTCAGAATCTCTCCCAGCTTACGTTTATGGGCAAGGAGACTTGCGCGCGAGGGATAGGCGTGCTCGGTCTTGAGCCATTTGAGAGGCCGGCCGAGGGCGCGCGCCACGGCGTACCGTCCCACGGCCTGGAACGTGGCGGCGGAGTTCAAGGCGTTGGCGTAGACCGCGCGGAAGGGAACGCCGAAAGAAAACAGCACGCCGTAGATGCGGGCCACGCAAGCCATGCGAATCGCCGTTCGCAGAAGTTGCAGCGCGAGCGTGGCCATTCCGACGCGCGCGGCGGCCGGGCCGATGCGGGTCCACAGCGAAGTCGCCACGCCGTAAACAAACACGGCGTTGGCCAGCAAGCTCAGCGGATTCCCGATCAACCCCTTGCGGTCCCGCCACAACCAGTACACCTCGCCGGGAGTCCCGCTCCATCCGAATTGCTGCCAGCCTTGCAGCGCGATGCCGGTGACCCAGCGCGTACGCTGCCGCAGCGCGGCCCTCCAGGATCGCGGGAAGTATTCGCGGGTTGCCACAAGAGAAGCCACAAGGTCCGGCGTGCTCAGACCTCCCGCTAGCTGTGGGGCAGGTCTCCGGCCTGCCAGCGGTACGAATGTTTGGGTGCAACCCAAGCGGAACAGGCGGAGGCCGTTCACATAGTCCTCGGTCAAGGCTTCCGGCTCGAAGATCCGGTTGGAGGAGGCGCGAGCCAGCCGTTCCAGCGCGTCGCGCCGGTATCCCGTGCCTACGCCGGAGCTGGGCACGAAGCCTCCCGAAATCGGACGCACCGTCATGTCGCGCGTGTGGTACTCCGCGAACTCATCGCAATAGACGCCGTGCGTGAAATCGCGGAAGGGCGTGGGCAGCGGCAGCACGGGAGTCTGGATAAAGTCGAAGCGGCCCGAATAATAGTTGATCCAGCGGAGCTCCTCGGGGTGAATCAGATCCTCGGCGTCGTGCGTGACGATCACTTCGAAAAGCTCCCCTTTCGACTCTTCTTCCAGCAGCAGGTGCTGGAAAATCCAGTTCAGGCAATCGGCCTTGGAAGTGGGACCGTCGTGAGGGCACAGCGCCAGGTGAACGTTGGGGAAGCGCGCCGCGGCCGACCGCACGGCTTCCTGCGTCGGCGCGTCGTTGGGATAGCAGCCGGCGAAGATGTGGTAATCGCCGTAGCGGATGGACGCAAAATTGTGTTCCAGCATCTTGGCGATCACGGCGTGCTCCTGCCACAGCGGCACCAGCACGGCAATGCGGCGCTGCGGGGCGGAGTCGAGCTGCCGTTCGCCCGGTGGAAATAGTCGCGCCTCCGGGCGCACCCTGGCCTTGATCCAGGCGAAGGCCCAGAACAGATCCACCACAACATCGTCCAGCCCGCTTAGCAGGATGGCCCACGCCAGCGGTGTCAGCAGCCAGAGTATGGCGCCGTCGAACCCGGTCAGCCAATGCGGAACGCCGGTGTGGAACGTAAGACGTACCTCTTCATTCGGCGCACCCGCAACTCGGGCAATACAGGAAGCCGCTCACTCCGATTTCGCGCATCGGGTGAGCGCATCGCGGGCACACCGCCACCGGCTCCATCACGACAAGCCAGCGCCACAACCGCCGGAAACTCGATATCATTCGCTCACCTGGGAGCCTCATTCCATCTCGCAGTGCTGTTTGATAGTGGCTCCATCTATGCGACAATCTCACGCGTGCAGCGTCGCGCGGCGATTTCGAGCGTTTTTTTCGTGAGCCTGCCCGTTTTTTTATTGAGCTTAATCGTGCTGGGGTGGAACGCGGGTTCGCCCGGTCTTGCCACCGCGTATGTAGACCCGGTCGCGAAGATCCAGGCGCAGGACGAATCGTATTACGGATCGATTTCGCTCGAGATGGACAAGCACGGGGATTGGCTCACTCCCCGCTTTCTGGATCGCTACGAGCTGACCAAGCCTCCGTTGCTGTATTGGCTCCAAGCCGCGGCGATCAAGGCGCTGGGCCGGCGGAGGATCGCGTTCCGTTTGCCCTCAATCGTGGCCGGCGCCGCGACAGTGACGCTGGTCTTCGCCTGGCTGGTGTCGGAGAACGCTTCTCTGGCCGCTGCGGCAACCGGCGCGATGCTCCTGCTCTCCAGTCACTTATTCTTCGTCCTCAGCCGGATCGGGCTCACCGACGCGCTGCTGACGTTTGAGACCGCCGCGGCGATGTTCGCGCTGGCGCGCGATCCGCGATTGGCTTCGCGGGCAAGCCTGTGGACCTTCGGGATCGCTTCCGGAGCCGCCATTCTAACCAAGGGAATCGCAGGTTTGTTTGCATTGCTCGCATTGGCGGTCTTTTGTATGATCTCGCGGGAGCGGCCCGCCTGGCGGCGGCTGGCCGCGGCGGTAGCCATCAGCGCGGCCGTCGCCGCACCCTGGCATCTGTACCAACTTTTCCGGAATACCCGCTGGTTCTGGGCCCAGTACGTCCTAACGGAAGTGGTCGGGAATAGCGTCGGCAAGCCTGAGCAGACGACTCAGGATTCGCAGATTGGGTATTACTTGAAACGGCTGATCGCGCTGGATGCCCCGCTGTTCGCCGCAGCATTGATCGCGCTCTGGTGGAGGCGCCCCCGAGTCCTGCTGGCTTGGATCGCGGTGGTTCTGGCCGCGGCGCTCAGCTTTGAGTACCGCAACACCTCGTATCTTCTCCCTGTGTTCCCCGCCATGGCGTTGCTGGTGGCCGGAGCCATTCCGAAAGACCGCGCCAAATGGGCGCTGGCCCTGGCCGCGGCTCTGTTTGCGGTCAAGGTTCTGGCGCCCGCGCAGGCGTTGGGAGTTCAAACCTGGGGCATTCCCTTCCAGGCTGAGTCGGTGATCGCCCTCGAACCGGTCCTGGATCGCTATGCGGCCATGCAACGCGGCAACGAATTGATCCTCGGCGAACCTGATGACGAATTCTATTCGGCTTGTCTCGATTTGCCGCGCGTCCGCTACCTGTATCTCGATCCCAGCACCCGGCGGCGCCGCTACCCTCTGGATTTCGAGTATCTCGGTATTCTCGTGACCGCGTCCGATTTCGCTCGTCTTCCCGAGCTGCGGCGTTCCCAATTCGAGCAGCGCCTGCGCGATTGGGGTCTCAATTTATCCCAAGGCTTCGGGCGAGATCCGATTGCCACCACGATTCTCGCCTCGACACTCGAGCAGATCCGAGCGCTGGTGCACGACCATCCCAGCGCCGATTTCCTTTTGCCGGTGGATTGGGCCGCTCAGGACGGAGGGGTGCATGATGTCTTGCCCGCCGGAAACGGCCGGGAGTTGCTACTCTCCCGCGAAGTGGTTCACCGGCCCTGATGCGCCGAAACCCGGGTTGGTGCGGATCGCCTCGGTTATGAACGCCTTGGCGATTTGAATCGCGTCGGTGAGCTGCTTGCCTTTGGCCAACTCCGCAGTAATTGCGGCGGAATAGGTGCACCCCGTTCCGTGGGTGTGCCGGGTCGTGATTCGGGCAGCTCGGAACACGCGGCGGTCGCCCGCGCGCGTGATCAGCAGGTCGATCGCGTCGCCCTCCAGGTGCCCGCCCTTCACCAGCACGTTGGCTGCGCCCATCTCGATCAGCTTCCGGGCCGCGCGTGTCATCGACTCCGGATCCCGCGCGGCGATTCCAGTCAGCTCCGAGGCTTCATCGAGATTGGGGGTCAACAAAAACGCGAGCGGCAGAAGTTTTTCGGCGAACGCGCGCCGTGCGTCCGCGTCCATCAGCGCCGCGCCGTTCTTGCTGAGCATCACCGGATCGACAACCAGCGGAAACGCAGCTCCCGCGACCGCGTGCGCCACGGCTTCCATGACAGCCAGGCTTCCCAGCGCGCCGGTTTTCGCGGCCTGGGGAGGGATGTCGGAAATCACGGCGTGAATTTGCTCGGCAACCAGCTCGCCGGCGAGCACTTCCACGCGCCGCAGCCCGCGGGTGTTCTGGACCGTAATCAATGTAACGACGGCTTCCCCGTAGACACCCATGCGATGAAAAGTCTTGAGATCGGCCTGCAGGCCCGCGCCGCCGCTGGGGTCCGAACCGGCGATGGAGAGGGCCACGGGAGTAAAGGCCGCGGGAGTGGGCACGCTCCCAGTTTACTGAGCCCGGCTTTACTGGGTGGGCGCGGGCGGGCAGGACAATACGTTTCCGACGAGCACGCAGGTTCCCGTGTCGTTGAGGAACACAAGTTGATTGATGGTCGTGGTTCCGGTCGAGTTGGTCAGTTGCACGTTCACCGATCCCACGTCCGCGGCGTTTCCGGTGACCGGAAACGTCACCAGCATGGCGAAGGCGCCGCCGTCTGTGGAGTTGCTGAAGTAGGTCCGGAATTGGGAGCTGAAATCGGCCGTAACGGGGCCGGATCCGATGGGACTTCCGGAGTTGTCGTAGAAGGTAAACGACATTGCTCCAGCCGAGTAGGTATTATCAAACCCCCACACCTGAATATTCAGCGCCCCCGCGATCGCCGTGGCCGCGGACTTGTCGACAACCAGCGGCATGGGCGCAAGCGTGAGCGAAACGGTGGGATCGCCGGTGAATTGTGGGCCCGACGTGACCGCAACGGTGAATGTGATTTTGCCCGTTGTCGTGCCGGTTTGGAAGACCGCGCCTGTCTGGCCCGCGAAGTTGGCCTGCGTGCTCCCTTGCTGGATCGAAAATGGAACCGACCGCGTTCCGTTAGCGACGAACGCAACCGTCGGATCTCCGCCGTCGCTCCCGGCGGCGCTTGCCTGAAATGCCAAAGAGACATTGCCGGATGCCGCAACCGGCGCAGGCGTTGGAAGAGTCAGAGTCAGCGTGACTTGCTGGTTGCTCTGCGGCGCTGGGTTGTCGAACTGGAGCATCGGAGTGGGCAACGGCGGAGGGTAAGCCGTTCCCGTAAGCGAGAAGGTTTTGGTATCGACGATGAGATCGCCGGAATACACGGCCGCTGTGTTGGGCGCGAAGGTCACAGCGAAAGTAGATGAGCCGCCCACGGGAAGGTTAAGCCCCGCGACCGGCGGTTCGGGCGGCAGGAACCCAACGCCGGTAACCATGACGGAGGAAACCGTGAGCTGCTGCGAGCTATTGTTCTGCAAAACGAACGTGCATGTGGCTTTCTGGCCTTCAGCGATGAGGCCGAAATTGACGGTGTTGGTGGAGTCGGGGCCCGTACACGGCGATGCGACCGTGAGCGTAGCCGCGGGCACCGAGGTGATCACGAAGTAGACGATTATGGCGTTGAACTGAAAGCTTGCGCTGTAAGACCCGGGCGAGCCGCCCGCGAAGTGGATATAAACGGGCAGAAAACTGCCCGGCGCGATATTGGGCTGCGAATCCGGCGGCGGACTGGTGATGGTGTAATCCGTACCGCTCAGGACCGGGTTGTTGGTGGCGATCGGGATGGGCGCGGTCCCTGTGTTCTGTGCCCGAACAACGAAGTCGTACGGCGCGCCCGCTGCGATCTGGCCGAGCGAGTACGTCGAGCCCGAGGTAAGCGGCGTCGGCTGCGAGCCGTTCATCAGCAGCAGTTGAAGCTGGGCGTGCGCGGCCACGGGCGCGAGCAAAAGCAGGACCGCGGCGCGGATCACTTGGGAAGCTCCCGGGGGCGAGGCTCCGTTGCTATTTTCGGGAGGGCCGGCTGCGGCAGTTGAAACAATTGCTCGTGCCCCGGGATGGTTCGCAAGACGTAGAGCAGACCTCCCGCGCGGGCTTCGACGTAGCCGTCGCCCAAGGTGAAGAGGTTCTCGACGTCGTGCGCCGGAAAGCTCAACTCACTGCCGTCGCGCCTCCTCAGGACCAGTGCGCCGGAGGTCGCGTAGACCACGCCGTTCGCAGTCAACAGCACGGCTCCCGCGCCTAGCGGCAGCGAATCGAGAATCGAACCGTCCGCCGATACGATCCACACCACCCCCGCGCGCTCGACGGCGATGGTGAGCCCGGAAGAACTCGAGCCGAGCGAAAGAACGGTACCGTAGACGCTCAGGTCGAGCATCGTCAGCGCGCCATTCTGCCAGCGTCCGAACTGTTGGATTGAAGGGAAGTAAATCGTTGCGCCGGCCGCATCCACGGCGATCACGGCGCCACCCGCGGGCGCCGGTGTGACGACACCCGCGGCCGTATTCCAGGAGATCAGCGCCGAATTCGTTTTGGCTACGCACAAACTTCCCGCGCAGGCCGTGGATAAGACTCCCACAGCCGTGGCTCTTTCCACGTGGAAGCTTCCGCCGACGCCGTAAACCGCGCGAAGGGAACCCTGCCGGTCGAGCATCTGTCCCAAGGCGGGGCGGTCCAAGTTGGGTTGGGCGCCGGATTGGGCGCCGGATTGCGCCCAAATGCAAGTTGAGCACCACGCGGCGGCAAGCAGAATCGCGCTTCTCATAACTGCCGCTCTCATGGATGACCCAAGCTGATGGTGGGAGCGCCGATGATGGTGACGCCCAGCGAGCTCGGCGTGGAAGCGCACGGGTTCTGAGGAAGAACGACGGTCGAGGAGCAGTTGCCCGATCCGGACTGGCTTCGCGCCGCAACTGCAATTCCCGCGCCCGCTCCGGCCGCCGCCAGCGCCACCCACAACCATTTGCGATTGAAGCCGCCGCCCCTTGTCGCAGCGGCCGGCCCGGAAGCTTCCGTCAAATGCTGCGAGCACACCGTTCCCGCCCGAGCCTGTCCTTTCGTGGCTGTGATGCGCACGTCGAAAGCCCCTGCCTGGCGGTTCCACTTCATGCCCCAGACGCTGGCGCGGCCGTCGGCGCGCGTGGTCAGAATTTCAGTCTTCGATCCGTTCGAGAACGTTCCGCCCGGCCCCATCTCGGGGAGGCGAAAGCTGACTGTGGCGCCCTCCACCGGTTTGCCTGCGTCGTCGGCGATTAGAACGGCGATCCCGCGGGTTGCCCGCGAGCCGATGGGATACGTCGACCCGTCACCCTCGGCCACACGGATTTGTAGACTGGGCGGGCCTTGGGCCCCAAGCTGACAGCCAAAAATCAGCAAGCTGATGGACAGGACTACGGAGCACCGAAACACATGGATAAGTGCTTTTCGCGAAGAATTACTCTCAGGGCTAGTGCTTGCCGTAACAAAACGTCGCGGCGGGTTTGCGCTGAGCCGCCTCGGCCGGAGTAAAGATGAGGTTGGAGGGATAGCGGTCGAGCGCGACGAAAATTGCCGCTTCGGCGATGGAAGGATGCCGCGGGAAGCACTGCACCCACAACGGGCCATCGGTTTGCCGGGCGGCTTGGATCAACTCCTCAAAAGGCTCGGCGCGCTCGCGGAACTGGCGCTGCTTCTTGATCCAGATATAGCCGACGTTGTGCGCGACCATCACCAGCATCACCACCGCGATGGCAGGTCGAATGGCAGGTCGAAGTCCTGCCCCACAGCGGACCATCACCAAACCAAAGAGGAAAGATAGCCCGACGCTGGCCAGATAGAGTTGCCGGCTGGGAATCTGCCGAGAATACGTCAGAAAGCTATAGGGAATCAGCGCGATTCCGATCCACGCCAGTGCGACGAGAGCCGATTTGCGAACTGAATCCGCGGCCTTTAGCCCGTGTGACGTGAGGAAGATCACGGCGGCCGAGAGAAATCCCCAGAACCACAGCACCCTTCCGAAGTTCCTCGGCAAGGTCAGCCACACGGGTGCGTGCAGGGAAAAACTGCCGTCCGTGAAGCGGAAGGAATGGCCGCGCGTTGCGACCACCGACACGATCATCACGGCCGCCAGAGCACAGTAGGGCAGCAGGTGCAGTAGGCTGCGACGCCGGTTTTCGGACGGCATCGCCAGCACAAACAACGGCAGCAGAATGTATGCCGATTCCTTGGAAAGCAGCGCGAGAGCAAACAGCAGGAGTCCCGCGCCGCGCAAGATCCATTCGTATCGCGGCCGAGAAGCGGCCTTGATCCAGCACCAAAGCGAAGCTCCCCCGAACAGCAACAACAGCAGCTCGTTGTTGCCCGAGAACCACATGATGGCTTCCTGATGGCCTTCGTAGACGGCGAAGAACGCCGCTGCCCACACGGCGGCGGAGCGCATCCGCGTCCAGGCCAGGCCTATGGCGTAGAGCAGGCACGTGTCCAGGATGTGCAGGATCAGGCTCGAAATCCGGAACGCCAGCGGGGCGAACCCGAAAAACTTCCATACCAGGTAGATGGTCCAGTGCACCGTGGCGCGGGTGCGCGCCACATCGTCGTGGAACAGCGCCGGAAGTTCGCCCCAGGAGCCGTAGTGCCGCGCGGCCCAAATATTGAAATAGTCGTCCTCCAGCAGAGGCAGGGACAGCGAAGGAGTGTAGGCGAGCACGCACAGCAGCGCCAACAGGATGCAGGCGAGGAAGGTCTGCTTCGGCAAGTTTCAGTATAAGGGGCGGGCGCGTCCAGGTTTAAATAGCGCATCTGTGTTTAAATAGAAGAAAAGTTGCATGCCAGACAGGTCTATCCGATTGAACCGGAGGTGGAAAGCCTTCGCGCGCTTCATGCGGGAGATGCGTTGGATCGCCAAGGGAGCGGTGTCTACCGACCACCCCCTGATGGCGCACATCATTCCTATCCGCCGCTGCAATCTTTCCTGCGCCTATTGCAACGAATACGACGACGTTTCGAAACCCGTCCCTACCGAGGTCATGGTAAAGCGCATCAACCGCTTGGCGGACCTGGGCACGGGAGTGGTCACGCTTTCCGGCGGGGAGCCGCTGCTGCACCCCGAGCTGGACCAGATCATCGCCGCGATGCGCCGGCGCGGCATGCTGGCCTGCATGATTACAAACGGGTATCTGCTGACGCCGGATCGGGTGCGGAAGCTGAACCGAGCCGGTTTGGACGAACTGCAAATCTCCATCGACAACGTCAAGCCCGACGAGGTCTCCAAGAAAAGCCTGAAGGTGCTGGACAAGAAGCTGCAAGTTCTGGCCGAGCACGCCGACTTTCACGTCAACATCAACTCCGTGGTGGGCGGGGGCATCCATAATCCCGACGATGCGTTGGTGGTCGGCCGCCGCGCCATCGAACTCGGTTTTTCCGCGACGGTCGGCATCATCCACGACGGCGACGGGCAGCTTCGGCCGCTGGGCGACCGGGAGCGCCAGGTCTACCACGAGATGAAGTCGCTCGAAAAGAGCCACTACGCGCGGTTCAACTCCTTCCAGGACGCCATCGCGCAGGGGAAGCCCAACAATTGGCGGTGCCGCGCCGGCTCGCGCTACATGTACATTTGCGAGGACGGGTTGGTACACTACTGCTCCCAGCAGCGCGGCTATCCGGGCAAGCCTCTCGACGAGTACACGGTGGCGGACATCCGCCGCGAATACCTGACCGAAAAGTCCTGCGCGCCGTATTGCACCGTGAGCTGCGTACACATGGTGGCGACCTTCGATTTCTTCCGCGGCAAGCAGACCCTGCGCACCGAAGTGCCCGCGCAGAATCTGGTGAAGATCACCAACGCCGGAAAGTAGCGGGGCGCGCGATGCCGAGGTAAGCGAGGTTATGACCAGGAGTCCAGGTCCCGCCTTCTGTTGGTTGTCCGTTTGTCTGGCGGCAGCGCAGCCATGCGTATCATGGGCACAGATGAACATGTCCGGCTCCACAATGGGCACAGCGGACCAGACGCCTCCCGGCGAATTGCCCGTGCCGCAGAAGATGACGGGCATCGGAAACGCCCGTATTCAGATCACGGCGACGCCCGAAGCGCAAATGTGGTTCGATCAGGGGTTGAACCTGCTTCACGATTTCTGGGATTACGAGTCGGCGCGCGCGTTTGAGCAGGCCATTCGCGTCGATCCGCACTGCGCCATGTGCTACTGGGGACTATATAAGGCGGAGGGTTTCTACCATGGCTCGGCTCAGGGCTATGCCGGTCCGGCTCTGGCCAGTGCCGTCCGCCTTCAAGGCTACGCCAGCAAGCGCGAAGTCCTCTATATCAAAGCGAGCGCCGCCCACGAAGGCATCGACACGCCGAAGAACGCCGGGAAAGGAGAGGGTTTCGCGCGGGAAGTGCAGTTCCTGCGCAAGCTCGTAAAGGAGTATCCGAAGGATACTCAGGCGCGGATCTTTCTGGCGACGACTGTCGGCGGCAAGGAAGAAGCTCGAGATCCTGGAGTCCATTTTAAAAGAGAGGCCTGAGGATTCGGCCGCGAATCACTATTACATTCATGCGCTGGAGGCGAGTCCGCATCCGGAGCAGGCCCTGCATAGCGCGGAGATTCTTGCTCGCCTGGCGCCGGCTTCGGGGCACATGGTCCACATGCCGGGGCACATCTTCTTTCGTCTGGGCGACTACGCGCGTGCGGAACAGGCGTTTGCAGCGTCCATGCAGGTGGACGAACGCTACATGCGGGAGCAGCAGGTTCAACCCGACAACGATTGGAACTACGTACACAACCTGATGTATGCGATCGCGAACCTGATGGAGCAAGGCAAGCTGAAAGAGGCGACCACACTCTCGCTGAAGCTCACGGGGGCGCGCGGCGAGTTGGAATCCACGCTGTATGTTTATTCCGCGCGGGATTCAATTTCGCGGCTCGATCCCCGCTTACCGGTGGCGCTGCGAACGGCGGATTGGGCGCAGGTTTCCGAACTATTGAAGGCGAACACGCCAGCGGCGGGACAGCCCAACCTTGTCTTTCTTGCCCGGCAACTTGCCGGATTCGCCGCCGGCATGCAGGCCATTGAAGCCCGCGATCTGACGAAGGCGGAAGAGTCATCCTCCCGATTCGATGCCGAGCTATGGCGGATGTCGCAGATGGCGAGGAACTCATCAACCATGCAAACCATGGCCCAAGACAAACCGTCCGCGGGTCCGCCAAAGCTGAAGTTGATGGCAGACGCGCTGCTGCAACCGCTGTTGAGCATCCTGTCGGTCATGTCGCTGGAAATGCGAGCCTCGCTGCTGATGGCCCAAGGGCAAGCCGCCGAAGCGAAAGGCGTGTTTGCGCAGGCGGCGCAGGCGGAGAAAGCTCTGGGTTATCATGAACCGCCAAACTATATCCGGCCGGTTGGCGAGACGGATGCGGCGGCGATGATGGCCGCCGGCGATTGGGCTGCCGCGAGAGCCGCTTACGAACGGGCCCTTTTGGAGCGGCCACGATCCGGCTTCGCGCTCTACGGGATTGCGATGTGCAGCGAGAGGGCGGGCGATTCCCAGGCGGCCGCAAGAGAGTACGCGGACTTTCTCGCGTCCTGGAAGGACGCCGATCCGGGCCTCGCCCAGGTGGCGCACGCTCGAACCTACCTGGCCGGAAATCGAGCCGTTGCCGGCCGGCGAAGCGAAAGCGCGCGACGTTCCGCGGAAGTGCCCGCGCGGAATCTGGTGAAGATCACCAACGCCGGAAAGTAGCGCGGCTACTTTCGCGCCACCAGATGGCAGCGAATATCCTGGGCCGGGAAAATCCAGGCGGCGTGGCGCTCATACCACTTCCTGGAAGTATGCGCCAGGAACCGGCCTACGTTATCGAGTACGAGATTGCCGCCGAAGGTGAGGTCCACGTTCACGATGTCGAAGCGGCACGCGGCTCCGGCAAAGGTGGGGAAATCCTTACCGGTGAAGTATTCGAAGCTGCCCGCCGCCAGGTGGCGCTTGTGAGTGGGATCGGTATACGAGTTGTGGGAGCTGAAGTGCGGCGTGGTGATGAAAACGTCAGCGCCATCGCGCGCCACCCGGTAGACCTCCGACATGGCGCGCATCGGATCGTCGAGGTGCTCGATCACGTGAGACAGGTGGATGCGCGTGAATTGGTCGGCGTCGAGGGGCCAAGGATAATGGTCCAGATTCCAGACATGGTCGGCAGCGGAATCGGGGGAGACGTCGATGCCTACGGCATCCGCTTCCGCTTTGCGTTTGCCGCATCCGATGTCGAGCGTCATGACCAACATAATAGTACACGGGCTCGAAATTGACGGTCCGGCGGTTCTGTGGCCGGCAATCCAATGCCGCACCGCTTCAGAATCCCAAGCAGCGTTTGCTCTTCCCGCTAATCCGCGCTACGTTGCGCGACGCCGAGGCTGGCCGTACTGTGGCGATGGAAGAAGTGCGAAAGCTCTTGCCCGAGTGGATTACCGCCTCCTCTTCACGCAAAGAGCGCTAAGCGATTTGTCCGAGATCACCGGGCATATCGCCCAGCACGACGGCGAGGTTGCTTCCCGTTTTGGCGAGGCGCCCCGCGGGAACTTCCGTACGCAACCTCTGCTTGCCGCAGGTTCCCCTGGCATGGGGAACACCACGAACGCCGGGAAGCAGCGCGCCGCTTCGCTCGCGGGTTGTCTCGAAAGGGGTAACCTGAAAATAGGTCAAGAGGCCGCTTGGATAAGAGTATTCGCATCTACCACAGCTTCGACGAAATGAAGGCCGGCGAGTATCGGTATTGGCAGAGCCGGCCGGTTCACGAACGCATGGATGCGGTTGAAGAGATCACCCTTGCCACCTACTCAATGAAGGGTGCGGAGCTGGAGCCGGATGTTCCAAGACTACAAAGACCTCTTGTCCGCCTTCAACGCCCACGGCGTTAAATACCTCATCGTGGGCGGCTACGCAGTGTCCTTCCACGCGCAGCCTCGCGCCACCAAGGATATCGATCTGTTCGTCAAGGCCGACGCAGCCAACGCAACGGCAATCTACGCGGCGCTGGCCGCGTTCGGTGCTCCCCTCCAGGACTTCCGCGTGGAAGACCTTACCGAACCGAATAACTTCATCCACTTTGGACGGGAACCGCGCGCCGTCGATATTCTACCCGGCATCGACGGCGTCGATTTTGACGCCGCGTGGGAAAGGCGCATTGAAGGCATCGTCGATCCGCAAAGTGGCCTGACAGCATTCTTCATTTCCGCCGCCGATCTTATGGCCGCGAAGCTCGCGGCGGGAAGGCCGCAGGACATTGCGGATATAGCGGCGCTTCGAAAGGCAGCCGAGAGTCAAGCGCAACAGAGCGCGGAAGAACCCCCGGAACCGAACGGACCTTCTAAGTAAGTCGCCCACAACGAAGGCGCGGGCGAGCTTATTATTCTGCATCGAGGCGCGCCCGCGCCTCTGTGGGCTAGAAGTAACGGGCGTGTCACAAGGCGTGAGATTCGGACGCCGCTACAAGCGCTCGCGGCGATGCAGCGTCGCTCGATGCGTTCGAATAGGCGGTGCGTAAGCTGGTCCACACCCCGGTTCTCGTCTACTACCAAATCCATGAGGAGAAGCGTCTGGTTGAGGTCCTTTTCGGGAAGTGGCCGCTCCCGCCACAAACGCCCAGACCTGACTTCACGCCCCCTGCGCTTTACCGTTGTACGGGAATATCTGATCGCGTATGCGCCAGACGAAAAGCCCTTGTGGGTAGTGGCCGGCGGCGCAACCCTCGCGTGATCGCCGCCATTCTCAGAGGTAGAGAATAAACCGCCGCGCCGACGATCCCCTGCGCGCCTTTCCCGGCGCTTCGCTTCGTTCCAAAAGAGTCATTTTTTGAACGCGGACGGATCCCATGAGAAACGGTGTCCCGTTTCGTCGTCCCAGTATGAAGGATGAGTCAACCCTCCGGCTCGACCAGAATATCCACGGTGTCCAGGGTTTCGGTTCGCATGGCCGGCTCGGATTGATAGTGGTAGCCTTCCCAGCGGCCGACCACTGCGGTCGCGAGGCAGTTGCCGAGCAGGTTCACCGAGGTCCGGCACATGTCCATCAGCGTGTCGACGCCCAGGATCACGGCGATGCCTTCCACCGGCAGGTTGAAGGTCGCGAGCGTGCCGGCCAGGATCACCAGCGAGGCGCGGGGCACTCCCGCTACGCCCTTGCTGGTCAGCATCAGCGTCAGCATCATCACGAGCTGGGTGGTGAACGCCACGTGCACGCCCGCGGCCTGGGCGACGAACATCGAGGCCAGCGCGAGGTACAGCGTGGAGCCGTCCAGGTTGAAGCTGTAGCCCAGCGGCAGCACGAATGAGACGATGTGCTTGGGCACTCCAAAGAGTTCCATGTTTTCGAGAGCGCGCGGCAGCGCGGCTTCGCTCGATGCGGTCGAGTAGGCGATGAGGAAAGGCTCCTTGACGTGCGCGATGAACCGCCGAACGGGGATGCGCGCGATCGCGATCACGAGTCCCAGCACCACTACGACGAAGAACGCTTGCGCGGCGTAAAGCGTTCCCACCAGCTTGGCCAGGTTCGCCAGAACCTTGAGGCCCTTATCGCCCACGGTGGCCGCCATGGCTCCGAAGACGCCCAGCGGCGCGAACAGCATTACATAGTTGGTGTATTGGAACATGACCTGCGACAGCGATTCACAGAAGCCCACCACGGATCTGGCCTTGGACCCGATGGCCGCGCAGGCGGTCCCGAAGAGAAATGAGAACACGACGATTTGCAGCACCTCGCCGCGAGCCATGGAGTCGATGATGCTGACCGGGAAGGTGTGCTCGACGATTTGCTCGACGCTGGCGCTGGTTTGCGCGACACCTGGAGCGGCACCCTTTTGAAGCTGCACGCCCTCGCCGGGCCGCACCAGGTTCACCGCGCCCAGGCCGACGAACAGCGCCACGGTGGTGACGATCTCAAAATACAGAATGGCTTTGCCGCCGATGCGGCCCATGGTCTTGACGTTGCCCGTGCCGGCGATGCCGCTGACCAGGGTTCCGAACAACAGTGGCGCGATGATGGATTTGATCAGGCGCAGGAAGATGGCGCCCAGTAATCCCAGCTTCACCGCCGGCGCCGGAAACGCCGCACCGAAAGCGACGCCCGCAATCAGGCCAATCAAAATCCACGCAGTAAGAGAAGGACGCTTCATCTGCCACCCCATTTGAGTTTTTCCCGGAGCACATCGAAGAACAACAGGTGCGGGGGGCGGACGAGGCTGATCGAATGCTCCGAGCGACGGCAGACAACAAGGTCGCCCTTCTTCAAAAGTTCGCCTACTTGACCGTCGATCGTCAAGTAGGTGGTCTGGTCGTCGCCCAGCACGGTGGTCTGAATCACGCTCTCATCCGGCACGATGACCGGGCGATTGGTGAGCATATGCGGGCAAATGGGCGTAATCGTGAGCGCGGCCACGGAGGGGAAGACGATGGGTCCTCCGGCGGAAAGCGAGTAGGCGGTGGAGCCGGTGGGTGTGGTGACAATCAGCCCGTCGGCCTTGTACACGCACACGAAGCTGTCGTCCACCTGGACCTTCAAGTCGATCATTCGCGCGATCTGGGCTTTGGCCAGCACCATGTCGTTGAGCCCCTGATAGGAGGCCACCAGCTTCCCTTCACGCCACAACTCGGTGAGCAGCATCCGGCGGCTTTCGACCGGCATGCCGCCGGACAATGCGCGCTCCAACTGCGGGTACAGCTCCTCGGTTTGGATCGCCGTGAGGAACCCGAGGCCTCCCAGATTCACGGCGAAGATGGGGATATTGCGGCCTTGCACGGCGCGCGCGGCCGAAAGCAGCGTGCCGTCTCCGCCCAGCACGATCAGCAGATCCGCGCCGTCGGGGACTTGGTCGCGCGGCAAACCCGCGAGGGATTTCGCGTAGGCCGCGGTCTCGTGATCCAGGCGGCTGGCGATTTCGCGCTCGCGCAGCCAGGCGATCAGCCCCGGCACGATGCGCGCCGCTTCCGGGCTGTGCGGCTTCGAGAGGATTCCGGCGGTTCTAATGGCGGGCATAGAGCAGGAACTCGCGGTTGCCTTCCGCGCCCAGGATGGGACTCTCCATTATGGAGGTTTTCCACATGGATGTGAGGCCGCCAAGCGCTTCGACCGCCGCTCGCACGCGGTCGCACGCGGCGCGGTGCAACTCCGGATCGCGCACGATGCCTCCCTTGCCGACCTGATCCTTGCCGACTTCGAACTGCGGTTTCACCAGGACGATCATTTCACCTCGCTCGGACAGCAAGGGGGCGAAGGCGGGAATCAGCAGCGTGGCGGAGATGAAGCTGGCGTCGCACACGGCCAGATCGAATTTTTCAGGAAAGTCGCCGGGCTGGAGATAGCGGGCGTTGACACCTTCGTGAACGATTACGCGCGGGTCGTTGCGGAGTTTCCAATCGAGCTGCCCGTGACCGACATCGATCGCATAGACGCGCGCCGCTCCGCGCTGCAACAGGCAATCCGTGAATCCGCCGGTGGACGCTCCCACATCCAGGCAGACGCGCCCGCGCACATCGATCTCGAAACGATCCAGAGCCGCGGCCAGTTTGAAGCCGCCGCGGCTCGCGTAGGGCAGACGCTCGGCGACTTCGATGCGGCAATGCTCGGGAAAGGCGTGACCGGGCTTATCGGACCTCTGGCCATCGACCGCAACGCTGCCCGCCAGGATCAGAGCTCGCGCCTTCTCGCGGGAATCGGCGAGGCCGCGCTCCACCAGGATTTGATCCAGACGGGTTTTCATGGGCGTCTCTTTATGTGTTGCGCCGGACAATCTTGTCGGCGAGCTGCTTCAGACGCTCGCCGCGTTCGTCGAAGCAGGCCAGGGCGAGATGCGCCGCTCGACGCTCCTCTTCCGCCATCTCGCGCGACCGCTCCAGTCCGTAGACCGCCGGAAAGGTGATCTTGTGCTGCTGGGCGTCCTTGCCCGCGGTCTTGCCCAGGGCTTCGGAAGACTGCTCGAACGTCCAGCACATCGTCGACGATCTGAAACGCCAGCCCCACGTGCTCTCCGAAGCTGGACAGAGCGGCAAGCTGGCGGCCGGTGGCGCCCGCATGGATTCCGCCCATGCGCACGCTGGCGCGAAGCAGGGCTCCGGTCTTGGCCCGATGGATGGATTCGAGCAGATGCACCGCCGGGAACTTGCCTTCACCTTCAAGATCGTTGACCTGACCGGCGATCATGCCTCCGACAGTTCCGGAAGCTGTGGCCAACTCCGCCACGAGACGAATGCGGCGCTCGGCGTCCACGTCCTCCAGCTTAGCCAGCACCTCGAAGGCGAGTGTCAGCAGGGCGTCTCCCGCCAGGATCGCCATGGCGTCGCCGAAGACCTTGTGGCAGGTGGGCCGGCCGCGCCGCAGATCGTCGTTGTCGAGCGCGGGAAGATCGTCGTGGATGAGCGAGTAGGTGTGAATGAGCTCGAGCGAACACGCGGCCGATTCGATGCCCAAGGGCGCGTCCGCAACCGCTTCCGCGGCGGCGATGGCGAGCAGCGGCCGGATGCGCTTACCTCCCGCGAACAAGCTGTAGCGCATGGCGCGATGGATCGTGGAAGGGTCTTGGGACTCCGGGGGAACCCACAGGTCGAGCGCGGCTTCGGTGCGCTTGTGCTGGTGTGCGATGTAATCGTCGATGTTCACTTGTCGGGCGTCACGGAGGTGGGGTCGCTGAGGCCGGCGTCACTTGTCGTTGGAGAATGGCTGGGGCTGGATTTCCCCGGCGCGGCGAGTGAGAATCTCGATGCGCGTTTCGGCCTCTTCGAGCTGCTTGCGGCAAGCCTCGCTCAGCTTCATGCCGCGTTCGAACAGTTCGAGCGCGCGCTCCAGCGGCAGGTCGCCCCCCTCCATTTCCTTGACGATGGTTTCCAGTTGCTGCAAGCCCGCTTCAAAGGTAAACGGCGCGTCATTCCCCGTGGCTTCGGGCGCTGTGGCTTCGGGCATCGCTTCATTATAGTTGGACGCGTGGTTTACAATGAAAACTTGCCCGGCCTTCGGGCGCGTAGCTCAGTTGGTTAGAGCGCCTGCTTCACACGCAGGAGGTCGCAGGTTCGAGTCCTGCCGCGCCCACCATTGAATCAATAGTTTAGAGCCGCGAGACGAGAAAACAGCCCTTCCATTTGCCCTTCCACCCCGCATTTGCTCGCTGAATCGAAGCCACGTATACTGCGGCCATGGCGGACGACGCTACCCTGGCTTTCGATTCCGCACGACCACCTTTGAACGATCCTGCCCCGGTAGATTTCGTCCGGAATCTTGGACGCCAGTTACCCCGGACTGCGGCGCCTGAGGGCTGGGTGAAAAGAATCGATCGCCGGCGCGCAGGCAAAGTCTGGGTCGGGTTTTTCCATCTTTGGACGACCGACGCCGACGGTCGGCGCGTGCGTAAATTTAAGGAGAAGACTTTGGGGTCAGCGTCGATGCCCAAGCACGACGCACAGAAGAAACTAGCTGATTACATCGAAGAGTACACGGGCCGGCTCACAAAACAGGATCGCTCGATCACAACGTTCGGTGAACTTTGGACAGCATTCTGCGCTGTGAAATCTGGTTGTTGGTCCAAGAAAACCAGAGAGGTTCGAAACCGAAGCCGAAGGCATCACGGAACCGGAGTGCATGACCGCTGATTTCGCAGAAGCCGGTTGGGGAGAAGATCCACCCGTAGGCCAAATTTCCGGTAGCGGCAGGATCGGCTGGATCGCCGCCGCGTCCATGCTGGCGCCCTTTGCCGTCATCGAACTGGGCGATATGGTTGCCTTTGAGGACGGGAGCACGACGGAGCCTGAGATTGAATCCTATGGCCAGACAGCGGACGGCGAGCTGGTCGATCCAGAAGAGATTTTCCGGGAGGTTCACGGCGCTCAGGCGTACAAGATCCTCGTGAGCTTGCGCGCCAAGATCGCAGGGATCTTTGAAGGATTCGGAATTACCGTGCTGGCGGCGGGAGAATGGCGGAAGCCTTTGCCCTGGTTGCGAGGCACTGAGGAAACTCTCATCGGAGTCAACGGGAATCACAACCCTCAAAAGATTGGATGTGTCGGGGTTTCAGGCCGCCGGCCACTCCGCCGCCAACCTGCGAAATCTAAAGCCTTTCAACCTCAATTGCACCTTTGGGAGGGGAGCCTATTATTGCAAACGATCATCCCAAGCCTGCTGCATCGATTTTTCCAACTTGTTCTGGTTCCTGCCAGATGAGATTCCAAAGTTCTTCTGACGGTGCGTCGGCTCGAACATGATCGATGCCTTTCGCAATGCCTTCTAACGTGCGCCGACTGGCGCTGACCGCCCGTCTCTATCCCTTTATTCCGCCACCACTTTAAAGAAGAAGAGCTTTCCGCCCGGTTCTGGCGGCAGATTGCCGAGATATTTCTTCGCCTGCGCTCGCCATTCGTCAATAGTTGCCTCGCCGATCACGACCATCGGTCCGGGAATGCGTTCATAGTCGGGCCCGCAATCGGCAAGGGGAATCATCGAGCCCAGTGGATACGAGACGTCGGCGGCCAGGATGATAAAACCTTGTTCTGCCAGAATTTGCTGAGCGGGAGCCGGTTTTTTCACTCCTTACCTCGCACTCGTTATCAATTCGACCGCCCTGTATCCTGCCCTCACCACTGCGAATAGGCTCATTTTCGTGGATCTCGAATTGTAATTGGGGGTATGGCAGCCGCCGCGTGAGCCGCGGATTCCTGACTCAGTCGCTGCACCTGCCGATTGGGCATCGCGGTTGGGGCCTCCAGTTCGTCCGACGGACGCTCGGCGCGAAGGGACCGATCCTGGGTGGCAATTAACTGGCCCTGCAGGGAACTCGCCTGGTTGGATTTTTGAATAACCGCCAAGATCGTCGCGAACAACTTCCGTGTTTCCTCGTTCGCTTTTGGTGATACTTATCTGATTGGCAGTGGCTTGGTGAGCGCCTACCATTTCGGAATCAATCGCTCGAACGGCGTCAAGAGCGCGGATAACTTCTATAGTTGGCGGGATTTGGGATCCGATGCGGGCGACCTTTCTGTCTTATAACACGTTACGTTTGAACGGCCAAACTTGTAGACTTTTGATCGATCCTGTATTTGATTCTATTGAAGGTACTGTTTGAACCATTCGAGGACCGGTTTCATAGCTTCATTTGTCCTCTTCCCATACACGTCGAAGTGTACGCCGCCTTCTAGAGTGAAGAGCTTCTTCGGTTCCTTAGCCTTACGATATAATATATTGGCGTCATCAGCCTCGAGCTCGTCCTTCTCAGCTTGAACGAAGAGGATTGGTGTTGGAGACACCTTGTCAATAATCTCTTCCGGCTTGTAGCCCAGCCACCCATCAACGGTTGCTAGAGTTGTTCTGTTGCCTTTTTCCTTTTCCACCTGTTCAGCACTCTTCAAGGAAGAACTCAGATCAGGAGGCATTATCAGTACCGAATCGGTTCCCTCTCCCAAAAACCCATGGAAGTCTTTGGACTTGCCAGTCAAAACCCTGTTTATCCTGTCCTCTTGAACTTTTTGCATTAGAGTTTCCCACTCCTGCTCGGTTCGAAATCTTCGCATTCTCCGCTCGCCCTCACCGACCAAGACCATTGAGGCAACACACTTTACTCGTCGGTCTTGAGCTGCTATGTATGCTACTTCTCCTCCTCCCAAACTTACACCTAACAAGGCGATTTGGTCAGGGTTAACTTCTGGTCTTGATTGCAAGTAGGATATGGCGTTTCTAGCGTCATAGATCTGTAGGTATGGAATTACCTCGCCGCGGACGCCTTCGCTCTCTCCGAATCCTCTGAAATCCATAGTTAGGGATACAAAGCCACCTGCGTTCAACTCTTCAGCGAACCCAGGATAGAAAGCGTCCGCCGTGCTCATGAAACCTGGCACAAGCACGACACCCGGAAAACGTTTTCCTTCTAGGGAATTGTCAGGCGTAGAAAGTATTCCGGACAGTTTTAGGCCGTCGCTGTAATAGCTTATTCTCTTCTTCATCGATCCATGGTATAAGGATCTGCGTGAAGAAGCAAGTGACTTCACCTCCAAGACGTTGGTGCTAAGACACTGTGCATCAATAAGTGCTCCGTTTGTGATATCGTGGACTAGTGGCTGGCTCCCTTGGTTCAGAGCAGAGTATTGCGCAGCGTTATAGGGGCCTTGCACCGGTTCTGAACGAACAGGGGTTGCGGCGGTTCGCGGCGACCGAAGCGCAGTCATATGGTCGAGGTGGAGTGAGCGCGGTTTCGCGAATAACCGGAATCGCTCGCAGCACGATCAGTCGCGGGATGAAGGAAATCGCGGAATCGCGGCAAGTGGAAGCCGGGCGAATCCGCAGGCCGGGCGGTGGACGCAAGGCAAAACTCACCGAAGACTCGACGTTGCTGGCGGATCTTGGACGGCTGGTGGAACCGGCGACGCGCGGTGATCCCATGCGACCTCTGAGATGGACCTCGAAAAGTCTGCGACACTTATCCGAGGCTCTGCGAAGCCTGGGTCATTCGGTTTGTCCTCACGTGATCGCCGACGGTCTGCGCAAACGGGGATTCAGTCTGCAGGCCAACCGCAAGACACGGGAGGGGAGCAGCCACGTGGATCGGAACGCCCAGTTTGAGTACATCAGCGATCAGGCCAAGGCGTTTCTGGCGGCGGGTGAGCCCGTAATTTCGGTTGACACCAAGAAGAAAGAGTTGGTGGGCAATTTCAAAAACAACGGTCGCGAATGGCATCCCAAAGGAAAACCGGAAGCGGTCAATGTCCATGACTTTATCGATCCGAAACTGGGGCGGGCGATCCCATACGGTATCTACGACATCGGCGACAACAAGGGATGGGTCAGCGTTGGCACCGATCACGATACCGCCAGTTTCGCCGTTCACGCGATTGGCCGCTGGTGGTTGAGTATGGGACAAGGCCGCTATCCCAATGCCACACGACTGCTGGTGACTGCCGATGGCGGCGGTAGCAACGGACACCGTGTCCGCCTGTGGAAAGTAGAATTACAGGAGCTAGCCAACATGCTTCGCGTTCCCATCACGGTCTGCCATCTGCCCCCGGGTACCAGCAAATGGAACAAAATCGAACATCGCCTCTTTTCCTTTCTCACGATTAACTGGCGTGGAAAACCCCTGCGGAGTTTTCAGACCATCGTTCAACTCATTGCGGCAACGACGACCACCACCGGACTTACCGTACGCGCCGAACTCGACGAAAACAAATATCCCAAAGGCGTCAAAACCTCCGATGCCAAATTTGCCGCCATCAATATCGCGCGCCACCCGTTCCACGGGGACTGGAACTATACCATTTCCCCATCGACACAATGAAGCGGTTATTTATGCACGAACGCTAAGAACAGTCTTTCGGTCATTCCGTCGCGGCCTCGCAGGGACGCGCGAGTCCATCTCTTCAGATGAGCGCCCCGCACGCGGATGCGAGGCTTCGGCCAGTTGGTCGGCGACTCGTACAATGGCCCGAAACGGATTCGAGGAGATGACTCCTCTTGTGTCGGCGTCCTCGTCCACCTGGTGGAACGACCCACTCGGAGAGGTGAAACCCGCACTGTAGATCCTACGGCACGTGTTCGAAACGTTCGGGGCAATCCCTCTCAATCAGCCTCAGCTCAGCCGACCAATCGGACAGCGCCATGCAGAGTCCCTGAACATCCCGGTGCCCGGCCAGGAGCAACGTCTCGATTTCGGTGATCTCCCGGCGGCAGCGCTCGATTGCTGCTTCCAATTCTGCTGACTCGCCGACGATTGACTCGACCGATACGACCACAGCCATCAAACCAACCTACTAAAGCGGATCGTGCGGAGCGGTCTAGGTTGTTGAGGCGGTGATGGCGCCGCCGGACGGTGCCCGGACATCTCGGCCACCGGGACTTCCTTCAGCTTGAGTTCCTGCGGGCCCAGCATGCGCGCCGGCCCGAGGGTCGCCAGGAAGGACCCGTAAACATTGGGCGAAAGTGAAGTCGCGAAGGTGCGGCCGTGGTACCGAAGGGGGGCAGTACAGGTACTGCGACGGGGCCGGAATGAGGTGCCTGGAAGGGGGGAAGAGAAGGGTTGTGGAATCGCTACAAAGCGGCTCGGGTAGTCAGTTGCCGCCGCATGGCCGCCATCGTATGTACGGCCACCGGAAACGGAATCAGCTTGCCACTGCGGAGCCCGACGGACTTCGCCCACGGAAAGAGAGAACATGCTTCACCTCATCAAACAATTGAACTCAGTTGTGTTGAGCGTTCTTTCGGAGGGTGCGCTTTGCGCTGGCCTGTCGAACCGGACCTGGTTTCTTTATACACCCAGGGTGGATTCGATGTCTACTAGAACTGGCTGTTGCCGAAGCGGTTGCCACGACAGTGAAGGCCGAAGCTGACCTCTATTGGTGGTGACGATTGGCGACAAGCGGAAGGCGCCCGGCATCAAAGCAATGCTCCAGCAAGTCGAGATTCAGCTCGATCCGGAGATTTGAATTGTCCGAAAGAATCGGACAACTGAAAGTTGGTGCGCCGCCCCAGGATCGAACTGGGATGAGCCGGGTTTTAAATCCAGCATGTCTGCCGGTTGCATCAGCGGCGCAACGAGAAAACTGGTGCGCGTGAGTGGAGTCGAACCACCAAGAGACGGGCGTCTTGAGCGCCCCGCATTTGCCGTTCTGCTACACGCGCGTACTTTGGTGGGTGGCCAGGGAGTTTAACCCCGAACGTCTCCGAAGAGATCCGGTTCTACAGACCGGCGCAGCCAAACGATATCTGACCTGCCACCCAAGCTTGGCGGAAGCGGAGCGATTCGAACGCTCATGACTATTACGTCCCCACATCAGCAGTGCGGTGGGATACCGGATTACCCGACGCTTCCGTAACTGGCGCGCGAGTGAGGATTCGAACCCCATGCGGTGGGTTTGGAAGCCACCTGCTCTCCCAGGAACACTCGCGCTTGAACTTGGCGGAGGAGCGGGGAATCGAACCCCGGTGCCCTTTCGGTGCGGCAGTTTTCGAGACTGCTGGACTACCAACGTGTCCGTCCCCTCCGTGATAAAAACAATTGGTACCCCGCGAGGGACTTGAACCCCCACACCCGAAGGCACTTGTTCCTAAGACAAGCGTGTCTGCCATTCCACCAGCGGGGCTTGGAGTACTCGTGCGGAGTCGAACCGCGTGTCATCGGTTTTGCAGGCCGACCCTTGGCCGTTCAGGATCGAGTACTTAAAAAGAAATTGATTACAGGGAATATGAACACAAACTGAGTCGGGACGACCAGTAGTGGCGCAAGTGAGATAAGTGTTGTGCGCGGTTCATAAGCAAATTATATCCGGGGCTCGCGTGAATTGCAATATGTTTCCTGATTTTTAATGTTTGGCAGGGGCGGGAGGAATCGAACCCCCTCATGTCCGGGTCAGAGCCGGACGCATTCCCACTTTGCTACGCCCCTGCGATTCGTGGTGGGCGGAAACCGAGTCGAACGGTCTTCCTGGCTTTTCAGGCCAGTGCTGTCACCCGACCAGCGCCATCCGCCCAATGGTATCGGTAATGGGAATCGAACCCACATTGTCTTCGCTGAGAACAAAGCGTCCTATTCCGGTTAGACGACATCGACAAAAAATGTTTGGCGGAGCCAGCGGGATTCGAACCCGCGATCTCTGGCGTGACAAGCCAGCAGGGACAACCGGACTCCCCTATGACTCCGCAAACTGGCACCCGCGAGAGGACTCGAACCTCCAATCTCTGCGTTCGTAGCGCAGTGTCCTAATCCGATTGAACGACGCGGGCAAACTATTAGCTTGGTGACCGAACGATCACCAAGCTATTGACTGGTACCGGCGACGAGATTTGAACTCGCGTTATCTTGATTGAAAGTCAAGGGTCCTATTCCATCTAGACGACACCGGCGAACTCAATCTTTGTACGGATCGTGAACGTCTTCACCGGCCATCGCAACGCCCAGCGGGCGCAGCGTGTGAAGAATACGAATCGAATCGCGGTGCTCCGCGAGAACCTCCGGCAACCGCTTATAGCAATGCGGTGACTCGTCGAGTCCCGCGCCGCGAAGCTCCACGCCTTCGCGTGCGACCCATTCATTCATCATTGCCTGGGTGACCTTGCCCGCGCGTTTCACTGCCCCGGTTTTCCGATCCACCTTTCCCTTCGCCTCCATGCGGCCCATCACCCGGCCCGCGCCGTGGACCGTCGAGCACAATGTTCCCGCTGTGCTTTCATGCTCGACGCCTTCGATGATGACCGAGACATCGCCCATCGACCCACCGACGAAGCCGCGCTGGCCAGGGAACGCGGGTGTGGCTCCCTTGCGTACCACCCAGAGATCCTGCCCGCCGTGGCTCTCACGCCACGCGAAGTTGTGGTGGTTGTGGACCTCCTCGATCAGGTTGGCTCCCAGCAGGCGGGCCACCCGCGCGCAAACCCAATCCCTGCCCGCGTAGGCGTAGCGTCCCCCGAGGCGCATCCCTTCCAAATACTGCGCACCCAGGTCGGAGCTGACTGGCAAGATGCACGGCTCCACGTCCATTGCGTCGCTTGCTCCGGCTGCGCGCAAGAACCACGTGGCTGTCTTGTGGCCCAGGCCGCGCGAGCCGAAGTGAACGCCGATCCACACGCGCCCTTGTTCGTCTTCGAAGATATCGACGTAGTGATTGCCGCTGCCCACCGTGCCGAGTTGCTGCCGCGCCATTTCCTTGAGCGGTTTGCACGCCTCGATGCTCCACGCCGGGTCGTCGAACAGATCGTGGTCCACGCGCTCGTCGTCGTTCTTGCGGCCAATGCCGAAGGAGATCGTTGACCAGACGCTGTCCATGATCACGCCGATGTTGTGCTTCACTTCCTCCGCGCTCGCGTCGGTAAGCACGGCTTTGTTTCCGCAGGCGATATCGTAGCCGACGCCGGACGGGGAGATCGCGTCCGCGTAAGCCACCACGCCACCAATGGGGACCGCATAACCCTTGTGGTGGTCAGCCATGAGCGCGACGCGATCCGCCGTGCGCGCGCACATTTTGATCTGCGCCAGCGCGCCTTCGTTCACCAAGGTCCCGTACACCGGAATGTTGTCGATCATCCGCATTTTCAAAACTCCGTTTCTTTTCCTGGTGGGAGCGGAGAGAATTGAACTCTCGCCTTGCAACTTAAAAGGATGCTGCCTCACCATTCGGCCACGCTCCCTGACTAACTCTTGGTGCGCCCGGCTGGAATCGAACCAACTGCCTCGCGATTAAGAATCGCATGCTCATCCTGATGAGCTTCGAGCGCGCAAACGAAAACTTGGTAGCTCTCCCTCGGATCGAACGAGGCATCCCCGGTTTATGAGACCGGCGCTTTCACCCTGTAAGCTAGAGAGCCGCGAAACAAATGGAACGCCCGGCGCGGATCGAACGCGCGGCCTGTCGATTAGAAATCGACCGCTCTGTCCCACTGAGCTACGGGCGCGAACCGTGATTCCGAAAGTGTACGGAATAGTAGAAGAACATCGTGACCAGCCCTGCGCTGAACAGCCACTGCGCCCCAGGCCGCCAGGAATCTCCCCTAAAGAACTCGCCCGTCATCCAGATGGCGTTTGCTGCAATCCAGCAGGCGACGGCAATGCTGTGAAATACTTCGTGCTCGTCGTACCGACTCCTCCAGGTCAAATGTATCTGTACGGCCAGAGTGGGCACGATCATCGCCATCCCGAGAAAGTGCCAACTGTGGCACCAGCTCGTATCCTTCAGCAGCCACAAAAATACGTGGGCATTCTCGTACGCGCGTTCATTCTTGAAACTTTTCAATTCCGATGGACTTTCTACTTAAACGAATCGACTGCAAGACTGGTCCAGGCGGGACAACTCGAACGTCCGACCGCGCGATTATCGGTCGCGTGCTCCACCATCTGAGCTACGCCTGGAAGAGATCGGTTGAAAACGCACGGGGCCTACTGGCCACTCTTCGCCTCGTGAGCGGACGCTCGCGATCACCTTGTATCCGGTCTGGACCGGACGCGCTTTCAAGCTTGGTGCGGGATCGAGGATTTGAACCCCGGACAAGTCGGATGTAAGCCGACTGCTCTACCGGACTGAGCTAATCCCGCGAAATCAAAATGGCTCCGGGGGCAGGAGTCGAACCTGCGCGTGGTCTGGTTAACAGCCAGATGCCTTTCCAGCTTGGCTACCCCGGAATGAAAACGAAACTTGGTCGCGGCGCGGTGAATCGAACACCGGAATTCCCGATCCCAAATCAAGCGCCCGCCCAATCGGCAACGCCGCGAAGGTAGGAAACAAAATGGTCGGGGCGGCTGGATTCGAACCAGCGTGTTCCTGCTTCCGACGCAGGCTAGATAAACCGCTCCTATACGCCCCGCAAAACGATATTCGATTGTCAAAGATCAACCTCCGGCCCGTGGGCCGGAAGTAAAGACCTGCAGCCGGTGAGCGGACTCGAACCGCAAGTATCGGCCTTCGGAGGACCGCGCTCTATCCTGTTGAGCTACACCGGCGCGAACGCGAGCCAATCAATCAGGGCATGTTGCGCAAACCCAGTGCTGCAAGAACGCTTCGAGGTATCGGTCCCATACCTTCGCCCACCGGCCATTGGCCGTCATGGTCTTGCAGTGAAAACAACTGCGCGGCATACGAACTTCCTTTCCCTTCTGGAGCGCGCGGCGAGACTCGAACTCGCGGCCTCCGCGTTAGGACTGCGGCGCTCTGTCCCGTTGAGCTACGCGCGCGACCTTGGGGTGACCGGAGAGAATCGAACTCTCGTGGGCTGGGTCACAGCCAGCCGCCTGAACCACTCGGCTACGGTCACGAAAAAAACTTACAAAACGCTGCACACTTTCGTCGCACCCCGAGTATTTCTCTACGAGGGCGCTAAACTTGGTGGACCTCCGGGGGATCGAACCCCGATTTCCTGCTTGCAAGGCAGGCTGCTTCCCGTTGGCAATGAGAGGCCTGAGCTTTGGAGCGGAGTGAGAGAATCGAACTCTCTTGACTGGTTTGGAAGACCAGGGCACAACCAATATGCCAACCCCGCTTGAACGAAATGGATCTGGCGGGGATAATCGAAATCCCACCCTCGGCCTTACCAAAGCCTTGCGCCGCCACTTGCGCCACGCCAGAGCAAAATGGATCTGGCGCGGAGAATCGAACTCCGGTAGCTGCGTTACGAGTGCAGTGCTCTGCCTGCTGAGCTACGCCAGAAAGAAACTTGGTACCCGGTAATTGACTCGAACAATTGACTACTGATTCAAAGTCAGTCGTTTTGCCTCTTAAACTAACCGGGCAGTGGTTTAGAGGCTGCGTTGGTCCGGCTGCATGGTCTCAAACGTGACCTTGCCGGTGCCGGTCGCTGGGGCCGTGGCATCGATATGCCTGCGTCCAGCGCGAGCCGGTCTATTATGTTTGGAGCCAGTGACAGGAATCGAACCCGCGCAGTCCGCGATACAAACGCGGTGCCCGGCCAACGTGGGCGACACTGGCCCGCGTGTGGTTCCGATTATTGTCACAGCAGTCAACACGGTGCCAGATTACCAGTGATAGGAATTCAAGTCAAGAAAGAATTGATTAAAATATCGAAAAGAAGTGCTCACAAGAACCCTGTCGCCGACACGCCAGATACGCTGGGCAGTCTCGCACGGTATGCCTCGGTCGGCGGAAAGCTGAATCCCTCGCAGCCGGGACTGATCCGGGCCGCGATTGGCAGATGCCGTCCGACGCCGAGATAGTGGCCGCGTTCGACGCGGACGCGGCCGGCCGCGATCTGGCTCAGATCGTGCGGCGCGCGGTTGAACTGTCAGGCCGGGCGGATGTCCGGTTTCGAATTCATGAGCCTTCAGCCAAGGACTGGAACGACGATCTGCGGGCAAGACCCAGACCCGTCGTTTTATGCCGCCGGGAGAAGCCGTCTGTCGCTTGATTCCGACAACGGGTGAAAACCGAGATGCTTCCCAAAGAACCCGGCGCGATGGTGTTAAATGGACACATCGGTAGGCGGCTCCTGAATGTCAGGGAGGCCGCCCAATACCTGGGGCTCGAAGTGGACACCGTCTACAAGAAAGCCAGGTTGCGGGAGCTTCCCTGCGTCAAGGTTGGTCGAGCGTTGCGGTTCGATGTGAAAGCGCTGGAGCGCTTCATCGAGCAGCACACAATCGAAACCATTGACTGAAAGGAGAAGCATGAGTGTCTATTCACAAGAAGTCCGATGGAGTGTTTGAAGTCCGTTGGAGGGAAGGAGGCAGGAACAAAAGCCTGTGGGTCCACGGCGCGTATGAACTGGCCAGGAAGATCGAACGGAAGAAGATGTCGGTGCGCGATGAAAACCGGCATCTCGATATCAAGCGGGAGGTCAACTTTCGGATGTCGGCGCTGATTGATCGGTACTGGACGCATTACGGCGTCAAGAAGCGTTCGGCGAGCCGGGAGAAAAGCGTTCTGGACGGCATTCGATCCGAGTTGGGCCGCTCTGTTCGTCCGGGAGGTTGACGGCGCCGCCGTTGGGCGCTGGTACGAAAACCTGACGGCGGTTCGCGATCTGTCGCCGGGAACGGCCGTGCGGCACTTCAACGTCATGCACCACATGATGGAGAAGGCCTCGACGATCTGGTCCAAGGAAACCGGCATCGACCGGAACCCGGCGGATCAGGTGGAGGTGAGGCGGCCGGATGACCAGACGAGACCGGTACCTCTCCGAAGAGGAACTTCGGAGGCTCAAGCAGGCGCTCGACGAAAAGACGTACCGCAAGGGTACGAAGAAATCAACAAGACGTTCTATCGTTTGAGGCTGATCGTGCTGATCGCCGTCACCACCGGAATGCGGGTGGCGGAGATCTTTGGCCTCCGATGGCCGGACGTGATGTACAGCGAAGGGCTGTTGGCGGTGAGGGCGAAGCTGAAGGGCGGCAAAATGCGTTACGTCCCGATGCTTCCCGAGCTTGCCGGCGAGCTGCGGCGGTTTCCCGCCGTGATTGGTGAAGATCGGATTTTTCCGCCGAAGCCAGGGGCAACGAGCGGACGGCAGCGTGTGGAAGGAAGTTTCGAGGACCTGCTCGAACGAGCCGGGATCAAGGATTTCCGCTTCCACGATCTCCGTCACACGTTTGCGTCCTGGTTCATGATGAACGGCGGCGATCTTTACGAGCTTGCCAAAATCCTCGGCCATTCGAATATCAAGATGACCGAACGCTATGCCAAGCTGGCGCGGCAGCACATTGCCAGGACCGGCAGCACGGCGCGGGAAATCTGGAAGCAGATGGAAGGGATTTGCGACAAGGCGAACGTCGGTTGACGATGTTCGCGTTATTGTTCGCGTGACTGAAACCTTAGCTCTTTGGCTGCCGCTAAGTGCTTTAGAATGTGGTGGCCAGGGACGGAATCGAACCGCCGACGCCAGCCTTTTCAGGGCTGCGCTCTACCAACTGAGCTACCTGGCCTCTATCTCTCGCCGGAAAGCCTTTTTATCTTACCATTGCGAATCCGGTTGCTGTACGGCGCCACGCCAGCGTCAGCGCAATCCCGATAATAATCAATCCCAGCGAAAGGCCTGTCCACAATCCCGCCGCTCCCCACGCGTTGGCAAAGCACAGCCACACGCCGAGCGGCAGTCCGATCAGCCAATACCCGGCAAAGTGCCACAGCATCGGCGTGCGAGTATCGCCCGCCCCTCGCAGCGCTCCGGTCGCGACCACCTGCAATCCGTCGAAGAGCTGAAAAAAGGCCGCGATTCGGAGGAGTGTAGCGGCCGCGGCGATCACCTCCGCTTGCGGCGTGAACAAGCGCGCGATCCACGCCGGCGCAGCCAGCAAAGCCACTGCGGCAGCCGACATCACCGCCGCGCCGAGCGCCAGCGCCATCCAACCCGAGCGCGCAGCCCCGCTTGCATCGCCTCGCCCGAGCCGGTGACCCACGCGCACCGCCGCCGCCCCACCGATCCCCAGCGGCATCATGAACGTCGTACTGACGGTACTGAGCGCGATCTGGTGCCCGGCCAGCGACGTGGCGTTCAGCCGCCCCACCAGCACGGTGACCACCGCGAAGACGCCGATTTCCACGGCCATCTGAGCCGCCGCCGGCAGTCCGATGCGAAGCAATTCGCGGATTCTGCCAAAATCGGGACGCCAGTTTTCAGATACCGAACGGCGCAGAACCGCGCCATCCCTCCGCCACAGGATCGTCCCCAGCATCGCCGCCATGTATACTCTCGAGACGAAGGTGGACCACGCCGAGCCCACGGCTCCCAATCTGGGGGCGCCCAGATGACCGAACACCAGCACCCAGTTGCCCGCCAAGTTCACCAGATTTGCGGTCACCAGGGTCCACATCACCGGCCGGACAATGTGCTTGGCCTGCAAGTATCGCCGGAAACAAAAGTACAGCACCAGCGCCGGAGTACTCCAGTTGAGGGCATGGAGATAGGGCCGAGCGCCACGCAGTACGGCCGGATCCACTCCAAAATTCCTCAGAAACGGATCGAGGGTCCAAACGATCCCCATGACGAGAGGGATGAGAAGGAGCGCGACCCAGATGCCCTGGATCAGAGAATGCCGCCCGTCTTGCAAATCGCCCGCCCCGAACGCTTGTGCTACCAGCGTGTCCATCCCCCACAAGATTCCCCCGGCGCAAACGGAGACGCCATAGAACAAGGTGGTTCCTAAGCTCACAGCCGCAATGGCGCCGGTGCCCACGCGGCCCACCATCATGATGTCTACGTTACCCATGGCCATCCAGCCCAGTTCCGCAAGAACAATGGGGCCGGCCAACCGCAACGTCCCGATCAGTTCCGATTCAGCCACGTACTCCCACGTGCTTCCCGGGTAGAGGGTTTATGAACATGAATTCAGCATACAAGGCAATAGCGTTCGCTGTGCTCGCTGCCGCCGCGAACGCGCAGGTTTCCACCAACGCATCGCTCAACGGGAAGTATTTCTTCCGCCAGGTAGCCCTCCTAACCGGCGCATCGGCGACCATCAGCCAGACGCAAAGCGGCTCCGGCACGCTGGTCTTTGACGGCAACGGCACCTTCACCATGAACGGGATGCAATTGGCGGGCACGACCCCTTCCACTACGCTTTCCGGAACCGGAACCTACACGGTTACTCAGGGCGGATTCGTGACGCTATCGAATCCTCTGCTTCCTGGCGTTACCGTCAATGCGCGGCTGGGAGCCGACGGCGTGCTGGTGGGATCCTCCACGGAGGCAGGCCCGAACACATTCGATCTGTTCATCGCGATTCTTGCCCCAGTCAATCCGGTGACCAACCGCGCGTTGACCGGCCCGTACTGGGTTTCCAGCCTGGAATTCCCGAACGGCGGAGCCGCCAATGTCCGGGACACCAATTTCAAGCTCACCGCCAACGGCCTAGGCGGGTTTGCCGAGACCACCGTCACCGGCCAGGCGAACAATCTCGGCAACACTCTTCTGACGCAGACAGTGAGTCCGATGTCGTACAACCTGGTTTTCAACTCGGATGGCAGCGGCACGATGACGTTTCCGGCCGCAGCGGGTCTGGACATCACCACGCAGCTCATCGAAGGCGTTAAGGCCGTCTACGTTTCGCAGGACGGGTCCATGTTCATCGGCGGGTCGACGGATGCGGGCGGGCACGGCTTGATGGTCGGGGTCAGAGCCTGGGCCGGCGGCACCACCAACAGCGCCACCAACGCGAGCTGGAACGGCCGCTACTTCGCGGCGGGCCTGCGCTACGATACATCGCCCGCGAAGCTGGCCGCCGTCACTGCTTCGGTCAACCCCACCAGCCAAGGCGCTGTGTGGGAGCGGCGTACTCGCGAATCGGATGGTTTATTCGACGTCAACCCGGTCCTTACGTATTCGCTGACAGCGGATGGATCGGGCACCTACACTTCGACCCAAGGTCACGTGGATCTGGCTTCTACCGGGCTGGCATTTTCCACCAGCGGCGTCGATGTGGCCAGCTCCACCAGCTACGAGCTCTACTTCGGCGCGAGTGTTCTGGTGCAATCCGGCACCGGCCCCTTCCTGCATCCGCTGGGGATCTTCAACGCCGCCAGCTATGCTCCCCCGGGATTCCCGGTTTCACCGGGTGGATTTGTGGCGCTGTTCGGCACTGATTTGGCGCCGGTTTCCGATCAGGCTGGGATTCCGTTCCCCAAGGTCCTGGACAATATCTTGGTGACCGTAAACGGCCTCTCCGCGCCGATCTACGCGATTTCGCCGACGCAGATCAATGCCGTGGTTCCGTACGGCGTTACCGGATCGACGGCGACCTTCGTGGTGATCAACAACACGACGGCGTCCAACGCGGTGACCGTGCCGCTTGCCGCTACCGCGCCGGGCGTGTTCAGCATGAACGCCAACGGGCTGGGCGACGGCGCGATCCTGCACGCCGATTATTCCGTTGTCAGCCAGGCCAGCCCGGCTAAGCCGGGAGACATCGTGCAGGTTTACCTTACCGGTTTGGGCGCGGTGAATCCGGCAGTGCCCGATGGGACGGCGGCGCCCAGCAGCCCGCTGGCGAAGGTGACCGCGCCGGTGACCGCGTTCATCGGCGGAATCCAGGTCTCGAACATTCAGTTTCAGGGCCTCTCGCCGGGAATGGCTAGCCTGTACCAGCTCAACCTCCAAATCCCCTCGAACCTGGGGGCCGGGCCTCAGCCGCTTGAAGTGCAGACTGCGAGCGGATCCACCAGCCTGGTGGACGTCTGGGTCGCCGCGCCATGATGCACGAGATGACGTAATGACATGGTCATTACGTCATGCTACGCTGGTCTTTCGTGGAGGGATTCCCATGCCTACTTCTCAGCAGGAAAAGGCCAAGCGCGACACTCTGAATATCCGGATCAAGCCGGAACTGCGCGGGCTAATCGATCGCGCGGCAGAGCTGTCGGGCAAAAACCGGACAGATTTCGTGCTGGACGCCGCCCGTCACGCAGCCGAGGATGCGCTTTTGGACCGCACGGTATTTGTGGTCAACCCCAAAGCTTATGCCGAGTTCCTGGTGCGGCTGGATGCGCCGCCGCGCCCGAATGCCCGGCTGCGCCGCTCCTTGCAGACGACCGCGCCGTGGGAGAAATAAGCGGGCTCTTGCCACCTGAGCCCCTCGCGGATCAACACGAGATCGGCGATTTCCGCTCCGGGGAGGCATCGCTTGACGATTGGCTGAAGCGCCGGGCGCGCGCCAATCAGATGAGCGGAGCTTCGCGCACCTATGTCGTCTGCGAAGAAAAACGCGTGGTTGGCTATTATGCGCTGGCTTCTGGAGTGGTGACCGTGGTAAGCGCCCCCGGCCGGTTCAGGCGGAACATGCCAAACCCAATCCCGGTAGCCGTGCTGGCTCGCCTGGCCGTGGATCGCGATTGGCAGGGTCGGGGCATCGGTCGCGCCCTGTTCCGGGACGCAGCGCGCCGTGTGGGGCATGCGGCCGAGACGATCGGAATTCGCGGCATCGTTGTTCACGCAATATCGGCGCAGGCGAAGAGCTTCTATCTGGCGCTTGGCTTCGACGCGAGCCCGAGCGAGCCGATGACGCTGATGGTGACGTTGTCCGACGTTCGCACCGCTCTTTCATAAGCACTGCTTTATTTCCCGATGCAGAACGTCGCGAAGATGCGATTCAGAATGTCATCGGCGGTGGTGGCTCCGGTGATCGCGTCGATGGGCCGGAGCGCTGCGTAAAGATCCAGCAGCAACATCTCATGCGGGATGCCGAGCCCGATAGCCCGGCGCGTTTGTTCCAGCGCCTCGCGCGATTCCCGCAAGAGCTGCTCATGGCGCAGGCTGGTGATGAAACCGCCCTCCTGCTCCAGCCGGCCGCGCGGCGCGAGAGCCTCGACGATCGCCCCGCGCAGTTCGGCAATCCCTTCGCCGGTGAGCGCGGACACGGATAGGGCGCCTTCGACTTCGGTACGCCGCGGCAGGTCGCATTTATTGGCTGCCACAAGGCACTTGCCCTGCCCGCGGGCGCGGCGGACGATCTCATAGTCGGCAGTCTCTGGCGGAGCCGAAGCGTCCACCACAACCACGGTTAAGTCCGCGTCGGCCATGGCTTGATAGCTGCGCTCGATTCCTAACGTTTCGACCAACTCCTGGCTAGGGCGGATTCCAGCGGTATCCACGAATCTCACGGGAATCCCGTCAATGGCCGCCGTCTCCGAGACCAGATCGCGCGTGGTGCCGGGGATCTCGGTCACGATAGCGCGGTCCTGTTCCAGAAGCCGGTTGAACAGGCTGCTCTTGCCGGCGTTGGGACGGCCGACAATCGCCAGAGTAAAGCCGTCATGCACCAGTTTGCCGTAAGCGAAGCTAGCGATCAGCGCGGAGATCGCCGCATGCACGGGCTCGATGCGCCGGAGAATCTCCGCAGCCGGGGCCACGTCGATATCGTCCTCGGCAAAGTCGATGCCGGCTTCGAGCAGCGCGATCAGCTCGATCAATTGATCTTTCACCGGCCGCAGCCGCCGCGACACCGATCCTTCGGCTTGTTGCGCCGCGATGCGCGCCTGGTACAGGGTGGTGGCTTCGATCAGGTCGCGCACGGCTTCGGCTCGCGGCAAATCGACGCGGCCGTTCAAATACGCGCGCAGGGTGAATTCCCCCGGCTCAGCCAGTCTCGCGCCGGCCTGGCAGGCTCGCTCCAGCGTATACCGCAACACGGCGGGCGAGCCGTGACACGAAATCTCGACCACATCCTCGGCGGTGTAGGATCGCGGCGCCGCGAAGAAGGTCGCGATCACGTGGTCCACCGGGTGGCCGTCGGAATCGGGAAGGCTGGCCAGCGCTGCGGTCCACGCTCTCCAGGCGTGCTCGGGAGGAAAACGCAGGATTCGTTCGGAGATGGCGCGGGCTTCGCGTCCGGAGATGCGGACGATGCCGATGCCGCCACGCCCGGGCGGCGTGGAGATCGCCGCGATCGTGTCGTTCAGACGCAAGTACTAACCGTTGCCGAGCCGCGACCGCGAGGGAGCGGTTGCGCCACAGGATGCTACCGTCGAGGTCCGCGATCGCGTCCGCCGCGGGGGGGGCCGCCGCGGCGGTCTCGCCCACCACGAAATCCGCCACGACCTCGATCGCCGGGGCCTCGGTCATCCTCCGGGCGAGGCCGCGGAGGACGGATCGGCTCAGGCAGGGTCTTCAGTTCCGCTGGAACGATTACCACCTGGCGGATCGGCCCCTCGCCCACGCTTTCGCTGCGCACTTCGGTTTCTCCGCGCATGGCCAGGTGCAGGACACGCCGCTCCCGGCTGCTCATGGGACTGAAGTGGAACGGCACGCGAGTCTTCTTCACGCGTTCGGCCGCGGCCTGTGCGCTCATGCGCAATTCCTGAATGCGCAGCATGCGATGGTCGTTGGCGTCGAAGCACACCCGGGAGTGGTCCTCGGGCGCCATTCGCAACGCCTCCATGGTCAACTGCTCCAGCGCCAGCAGCAGCTCGGTCTTGTTGGCCAGAAGCAGATCCACGTCGGAGCCGGTGAATCTGACCATCAGGTCCGGGTTCTCGAAATCCGGGTGCAGCGTTTCGCCTTCACTGACTTCGAAGTCCAGATCGAACCCGCCCAGGTCGAGCGCGGCGTCCAGGAAATCTTCTATCCGCGGCCCATCTTCGGAAAGCGTGAGCTTTTTTTCGGCCACCGTCTAATTCCTATTCTTTTTCTTGGGCGCGGGCGGCAGCGGCGCCGGCGGCGCCGGAGTAGCGCGATTCAAGATCACCTGCTGCGCAATCCCCACCAGATTGCTGGTCAAATAGTATAATACCAGCCCGGAAGACAGGAAGTAGAAAATGTAGCACATCATAGCGGGCATCAGCCACATCATCATTTTTTGCTGGGATGGATCGACCCCCGGTTGCGGCGTCATCTTCTGTTGCAGAAACTGCGTGGCCATAAGGATCAGGGGCAGCAGGCGAATGGCCAGCGTTTCGGGCTGCGACAAATCGTGTACCCACAGCCAGCTCGCGCCGCGCAGTTGAATGGCCACACGCAGCACTGTGTAGAACGCGACCAGAAACGGAAGCTGGATCAGCATGGGCAGGCAGCCGCCTAACGGGTTGATGCCATGCTTCTTGTACAAATCCATCATTTCCTGATTTTTTTCGGCTTGGCGGGGGTCCTTGAGCGGCAGGCCCTTGTACCTCTCGTTCAGCTCCTTGATCAGCGGCTGAATCGTCTGCATTTTCCGGGACGATTTCATGCTGGTAAGGCGCAGAGGAAAGAGCACGGTGTTGATCCCGATGGTCACCAGGATGATGGCCCACCCGTAGTTGAAGGTGATGTGATCCGCGGTCCAGCTCAGAACCAGGAAAATGGGCTTGCCGATGAATCCCAGGCTCATGCCCAGCCAGGACCAGTCGATCAATTGCTCCAGCTTGGGGTTGATTTTGCCCAGAAGATTGTAATCCTTGGGGCCCGCAAAAAAGGTGAAGGTGTTCAAAGCCTCGCCGCCCACCGCCGCGCCGACGCGCGGATCGGACTTTCCGTTTGCGTCCGGAACGGCATCGGAGAATTCGGTTAACTCCACCAGCGCGCGCCCCTCGGGAATGAACACGCCCGCGAAGAAGGCATCCTCGAGACCCGCGAAGGAATATTGGCCGGCAAACGACACCGGACCATCCTTGGCCTCCTTCACCTGCTTTACCGTGAGCTTGGAGTTGCCGACGTCGTAAAACAAAGCATGCTGGTTGGTGAGCGCGTTGTTGGCGGTCGCATCGCCGAACCCGCCGCGCCAGCTCAGAGCATGCACCAAGGGCGCTCCGTTCTGCGTGGCCTGGGAGCTGACCGCGACCAAATAGCTGTCGTCCTTGAAGCGGAAGGATTTCTTTACATCGATGCGGCCGTCCGAGAACTCGAAGTTCGCCGTAAAGTTGTCCGGCCTTTGAAACTGAAATAGCGCGGTGTTTACGTCGGTGGCCGGAGCCTGACCTTTGAACGCGAGGGAAAAGGGCGCCGGCACTGTGGTTAGCGACAGCGAATTCACCAGATCGACCGGCTTGGCCTGCGCGGCACCGAAGTCGTGGTCCTTGTATGCCTTCAGCAACCAGCGCTTGACCACCGCGCCACGATTCGAGAACTCGACATGGTACAGCTTGGTATCGATGGCGAAAACCTGTTCCAGGCCGGCTTCGATCTGACCGGGAACTGGCGCCGCCGGAGTTTGAGCGGCGGCGGGAGCCGGAACCGGGATCGGCGACGACGTCTTTCCCGCCGGCGCTTCCGCCTTCGCCGCGGTTGTAGTCTGCGCAGGCGGAGGAGGCTGTTTATAGAAGTAGGGCGTAAGGAAGAGGATCGCCCCCATCAGCAGGAAAAACAGCAGGAGACGCATCTCCATCGACAGGTCTTTTTTCCCCATACTTACCGGACCGGGTCGACCCCTCCCTGATGGAATGGATGGCACCGCAATAGCCGGCGCAGACCCATCCCGAGGCCGCGCAGCACTCCATGCCGTTCAATCGCTTCCATCATGTACTCCGAGCAGGTGGGATAAAAGCGGCAGGCGGAAGGAATCGCCGGGGAGATCCATCGCTTGTAGATACGGAGCGCGGTCAGCGCGAGTTGCATTTTTCGATCACCCTCCCCATCTCGCGCTCGATCTCGCCGAACTCCGCCTCCAGCGCCGCGCGGCGCGGATTGAGCACGATGTCCCACTGCGGTGCGATTTTGGCCCGGTGCAGCCGGAAAACCTCGCGCAGACGGCGCTTAATGCGGTTGCGCGCCACGGCCTTTCCGACCGCGCGCGGCACGGTGAGGCCCAGACGCGCCCCCAGATCAATTTCATCGCCTTCGCGAGCCCGGCAAAAGGCGGCGAACAAGGGACCGGAGACGCGGAATCCGTGATCATAGACAAGCCGGAAATCGGCGGAGCGCAGAATCCGGGACGACCGGGGAAAATCGAGCGTTCCACCCTTTGGGTCAGATCCACGGGTTGCGTTAGACGGAGTGGGCGGCGCGGACGGCTCTTTCATCGCTTACCGTCAGCTTATGGCGTCCGCGAGCCCGGCGCCGCGCCAGCACCGCCCGGCCGTCCTTGCTCTTCATCCTTGCGCGAAATCCATGCGTCTTGGCGCGCTTACGATTGTTCGGTTGAAACGTTCTCTTGGGCATTTAGGGATTCTCCCGGGGCTCTCTCGGAACAACGCGCGGGGCACAATACCCCCCGCGAAGGCGCACCCGTGGTAGCGGCTGCCTGCTTTTTACGACTTTCAGTATAGCAGAGGCCGCGTGGCGGCCGGATAGGGATTTGACAGGATAGCGTTTTGCCTTCGAGAGGAGTAACATAATCGGCGTATGCGCATGGTGGCGGCGAGCATCGCGGCTTTGTTTCTCGGCCTTGGTTTACTGGTGGGTTTACTGGGTGCCCAGGACACCATTTTTAGCTGCCCCATGGACCCGGATGTCCGCTCCAGCCAGCCGGGGGTGTGCAAGCGCTGCGGCATGAAAATGGTCGCGGGCGTGCCGGACCAGGTCGAATATCACATGGATCTGACCACCGCGCCGCGTGCTCTCAAGGTGGGCGCGCCGGTTCAACTCCAGTTCGCCATCCACGATCCTTATAAAGACCGTCAGGTGACCAGCTTCCAGATTGTCCACGAAAAACTGTTTCACATGTATGTGGTTAGCCAGGACATGCAGTTCTTCCTGCACGATCACCCGGTTTACCAGCCGGACGGAAGCTTCCGCTACGATATCGCGTTCCCCAAGCCCGGAATGTACCGAATCTTGAGCGACTTCTATCCCGACGGTGCGACTCCGCAGCTGATCGCCAAATCGGTGATCGTGCCTGGGCCGGCTCCCGCGCCGCTCCAGCTTTCGAAGGACTACTCGACCAAAGACGCCGAAAACATGCAGGTCCAATTCTGGACCGATCCGCCGCAGCCCATCGCCGGTTTCAAGACGCTGCTCTACTTCAAGGTTTCGCCGGTCGAAGGATACGAGAAGTGGTTGGGCGCATGGGGCCATATGCTGGTGGCGAGCGACGACTTGATCGACATGATCCACACCCATCCCTTCATCGCCGACGGCGGTCCGCAGGTTCAGTTCGACGTGACCTTCCCGCGCGCCCGCGGATACCGCGTATGGGTGCAGTTCCAGCGCAACGGCGTGGTCAATACAGCGCACTTCGACGTTCCTGTCAGTGAACTGAAGTAAGAGGTGTTGAAGTAACGGGCGTTGAAGTAACCGCAGCGGTGTCGCCCGCCACGGGCAGCAGCGCGATGCTGGCCTCTCGAGGAACACCCTGGATCACGGTGCCTTTCGGAAGATCAAGGGGGGCACGCAGCAGAAAGGGATGCCCCCACTGGGTCTTGTATTCCTGAAACCACAGCAGCGGTTCCACGGTCCCGTCCGGGAGCAGCGCCGTGATCTGGAAGGACGCGCGTTCGGGCACGCTCCGCGGCCACAGCCCGTCCAGGGTGAATTCGGCCTTCAGGGTGAAATCTCCGCTGACCGCAATTGAGCCTTTGGGCGGACCGGCCGCCGCCGGCTCGTCGAATTTTGGCGGCGGAGGCAGATCCTTCTCTTCGCCCTCGGGAACTCCTCCGTCGGCCCAACTGACGATCAGCTCGAGTTGCTCGGGCGTGAGCGCCTGATCGTTGCGAAAATCGCCGAAGCCCTTGACCGCGCCCCACGGCGGCATGCGCCGCGCCAGGACTTCTTCCTTCACCGCTTCCGCCCAAGGCCGCGCTTCCTTATAGGTCATGAGCGAAAACGCCGCGCCGCCCGGATGATGGCAACCCGCGCAGCGCAAGTAGACGATGCGCGAGATTTCGCGGTCGAAGGTGATGGGAGTGGTGATGATGTCGTGGCCCCAGGCGGTCACGTCACCGCAGAGCATGCCGCCGCAGAGTATCAGGAAGACGTATTTCATCGCCTCTGCTCGCATTGTACCTCTTGTCCGGGGCAGGCCGAAGGCCTGCTCCACATCACCGCGCGTTCACGCAGTCCATCGGGCTGACAGCCAGATTCTCGAATCGCAAGTAGGGCCCTGGCGGGCAACCCCGATCCCAAAGATGTTTGCGCCAAAGCTCCCCCTCATCGAGGCCTACATAGCTCCATTGCGTGGGCCGGGTGGTGAACAGGAGCCAGATCCGGCCGGAGTATCCGCGAGGGATCTTGGCGTCCAGATCGCCGATCACCGCGCTTTCGGTGGAGCTGCCCGGCCGCGCGTTCTTGCCCCGGGCACAGCAGGGCCATCCGGTATCGCCGTAGAGCACGCGCGGCGGATTCCAGCCGTCCATCTTCGAGTACAGGAGGAACCCCTCCTTGCAGCAAGCGTGCACCAGCAGGAGATCCGCCGGCCGAACGCGCTGCTCAAGGAAGCGGACCGCGGCGGCGAAATCCTCCTCCGCGGTTGCACGGCGTTCGATCACCTGGCTTACCGCCGCATGGCCGGCGATTCCGAGAGCGAGGGCGAGCGCCGTCGCCTCGACGGCTTTTTGATCGAACCACCGATCCGGCCACCGGCGCAGCAAATCCTCGGCGGTCATCATCGCCAGCAGCGTAAAGCAGGGCAGCGCGAACAGGCGGGTGCGATGGCTGACCGGATACCACCCCAGCGCTCCGCCGGCCGCAAGCAACAGACACGGCACCACACACACGATCGCGATCAAGTCTCGCTTGAGCCCGGCTCGGATCGCCGCCGCGATGCAGAACAGGAGAGCAGCCCAGAGACCGGCGGTCATGCCGCGATCCGCGCCGGCAGCCCAAAACTCGCGCAACTCGGGGGCAAGATTCGGACGAATCGAAAACCAATACATCCCCAGCAGGATGCCGCCGGCGAGCGAGGCTAAGATGGCAGGCCGGAGACCTGCCCCACTGCGGCCCAAAATCAGAACGATGCCCGGCACGACGAATACGGCCGAGTACGCCAGCGGCATGGCGAGTGCAACCGTCGCCAGCAACCACAGGTATCGGCGGCGATCGGGCTGTTGGACGTAGCGCACCGCGGCAAGAAGCAGGATTGCCGACGCGGCAAGCTCGCCGCTATAGGGCTTCAGCGTGCGGGAGTATTCGATGGCGGTGGGATCGAAGGCCACAACCGACGCGGCAAGGATCGCGAAACCCGGACGCAGCAGCCGCCGGCTCACCGCCAGCATGCTTGCGGCGGCCGCCACAGCCAGCAGCAACGGAACCACTCGAAACGCGGCGTTGGATGCGCCCAGCACCCGCACAGCGGCCCTCGCCAGCAGCAGGAACAGAGGCGGATTTACTTGCAGCCAATCGGGATAATAAAACATCCCGGCGAGTGACTGCGCGTGGATCGAGTTGGCCACCCAGGCCTCGTCCAGCCACAAGCTCCGTCCCATTCCATAGATGCCGAGACTAAAGACGCCGAGAATGAGCGCGGCGAACATCGGGACGGTCGCGGCCGGAGCGCGGGTCGACACTAAATTAGTTAAGCGGCATGAAAAACGAGGTCTCGTATTGGAACGACAGAAGTCCCACGTCCAAGCCGGTGGCCGAAAAACTCAGAGGAGGCAGCGTAGGCTTAAAGTCTATTTCGCCCCCGTTGCCGCCGGGAAGAGCAAACAGCACGCTTGCGGGAACGGCGAACGTGCCGGCGGCGGAAGGGACCCAGCAGGAAAAGGAAGCGCTTACGCCGTTCCCCGTATCCGTGGCGCTCGCGACAGCGCTTCCACTGATTACGACCCAGTACACCGGCGATCCAACGGTCCAGTTGATCGTCACCCCATTGGCGCGAGTTACGCCGCTTCCGCTGTTATAGATGCGAGATTGATCGCCGCTGGGCCAACTGGGTGTCTGCGTTATGGTGAACGGGATCGTAAACTGCTTAACATCCGCGCCTCCGGCCGCTGTAATTGTGTATGCGCCCCCCGAGAAGTACACGCCCGTCGCGCTGAAGGTTGCAACGTATGTGGTTGCCTGGCCGGTTCCACGCTGCTCCTTCATAACTACCGGAAAGTCGGGGGGCGGGGCGGTGACGGTGATTGCGCCGGCATCAATCCCCGTGACGACTGTGAAGAGCGGCCCACCCGAAACGTTGCTATTGGAGGTGGTGCAGGTTCCCAACGGCGGAGTATCCAGCGACGAAAGCACGATGGGTTGGGTGTTGGGAAGATTGCCGTAGCTAAGCGAGATTTGGGCGAAGTCGCCCACGCCGATATCCTGATAGGTCGTTCCGGAAGAAGACTCCGACCCGATGTCGCGCCCCAGTGCAAGTGAGGCGTAGTTAACGGGCCCGGCGCCCGTCGTCAATGCCTGCACCGCCGCGGCCGAAAAGGCCGGATTTTGCATCGTACACGAGCGGCCTCCGGTAGCGATCGAGATTGCGGTGTAGTTGCTGATTTCGGTTCCGATCTGAACCGCCAGAGGCACCGCGCAACCCGTGGGAGCGTTGCTGGGCACGGTAAAGTTAAGCTGATCCTCGCCGATGTAACTGGACCGGCCGTGATAGCTCACTGTGGCCGCGACTCCCCCAACCCACAAGGTGAAGGGAGTGCTGGAAGGGATAGTAATGGACTGGCTCAAGCCCGCTCCAGATGCATCGTTACCGCTGATGGGTCCCAAACCGGTTCCCCATAGGGTCAGCGTGTCGCCCGGATTGGCCGCTCCACTATAGGTATCTGGGCCGCCTCCGCCCAGCGAGCCGGTCCCCGGAACCGCCGAGACCAGACTGCCATCCGGAAACGTCACTTCGGCGACGCCTTGGCCATTCTCCGAAAACGTAAAGATCCCGAGATTGTTCTGGACGATCGAGACCGGAACCGCCACGCTGGCCGTGCCGTTGTAGGTGACGGTGAGCATGCCGGAGCCCGCCGGCGTGCTGGATGGCAGAAGAGCCGCGACCTGGGCCGCGGAGGCGTAATACATCGGTGCGTTCACGGTTGTGCTGCCGACGGTAATACTCACGGACGTACCGCCCACATTGGTGGTCTGAAAGTTATTCGCGGCGATGGCCAGGGGGGAAGGCCCTAAATTGGACCCTACCACCAGAAAGATGGCTCCCTGTGCGATCCCCGAATTGGGCAACCCTTGAACCAGGCCACTGGCGGCATTCACCACCGCGTTGACGGTCTGGCCCGCTGCAACTCCCCCTGCCACTCCGATGGCCAAAAGCGGCAATGAGGCTAACTTGAGCTGTCGCATAATTCTTCAGTATACCGGCCTGCGTGCCGTATCATAACGGAAGTGAATCAACGCATCGTGGTTGTCGGAGGAGGCATCGTCGGCCTGGCGAGCGCATACCGTCTGCTGGAGCGGCTGCCCGGCGCTTCCATCACTGTTCTCGAAAAGGAATCCGCCGTGGCGCGGCATCAAAGCAGTCACAACAGCGGCGTGCTGCATTGCGGCCTCTACTATAAGACCGGTTCGCGGCGCGCCCGGCTGGCCGTCAAGGGCATTCGGCAGATGATCGAGTTCTGCCAGGCTCATTCGATCCCGCACGAGGTTTGCGGCAAAGTAGTGGTGGCCGCAAGCGCAGACGAAATTCCGCGCCTGCATGCGCTGTACCAGCGCGGCCAGGACAACGGTCTCCGCGGCTTGCGCCTGCTATCGCCGGAACAATTGCGCGAGATCGAACCGCACGCCGCGGGCCTCGCCGCGATCCATGTTCCCGAGGAGGGCATCGCGGACTATCCTCGCGTCTGCGAAGTGCTGGTCGAGGAGATTCGCACCCGCGGCGGCGAAGTGATCACCCGCGCCGAAGTCAGCGCGATCCTTCCCGACGCGGACGGCTGGCGTGTCGTTCACGCCGCGGGCGACTGCGCCTGCGATTGGATCGTTTCCTGCGCCGGCCTTTATTCGGATCGCGTGGCGGCGCTCACCGGACGCCCCCGCAGCGTGCGCATCGTGCCCTTTCGCGGCGAATATCGCCTGATCCGGCCGGAGCGCCAGTTTCTGGCCCGCAACCTGATTTATCCCGTTCCCGATCCGCAGTTTCCATTTCTGGGCGTGCATTTCACGCGCATGATTGGAGGCGGCGTCGAGGCCGGCCCCAACGCCGTGCTCGCCATGGCTCGCGAAGGATATACCAAGACCGACGTGAGCGTCGCCGATCTCGCCGACAGCCTCGGCTTCCCCGGCCTGTGGCGATTCCTCGGCCGTTATCCGCGCGCGGCTTGGGAAGAGTTGCGGCGATCCTTCAGCAGAGAGATTTTCTGCCGCTCGCTCCAGCGCCTGGTGCCGGAGATCCGCCTCGACGATCTCTTACCTGGCGGATCGGGGGTTCGCGCGCAGGCCATGTCGCCGGACGGAACCCTGGTGGACGATTTCAGTTTCGTCGAAGGCCCGCGTGAGATTCACGTGATTAATGCGCCCAGCCCGGGCGCGACGGCATCGCTGGCGATCGGAGAAGAAATCGCGTCCATGCTGATTGCAAGAGGGTAAGCGCAAGCCGGCTTTTGCGCTTACCGGTTCGGACCCAGGGCTTGCTTCAGCTTGTCCGCAAAAGGAGACGCAGGCGAGTTGGGGTGTTCGGCGGGGTGCGCGGCGGTGGAGGGTTTTGCTGCCGCAGCTTCCGGTTTGGACCCGGCCTCCAGGAATTTTTCCTTCTTAAGCGCGCTACGCTCCAGCGCGGAGCTGTATCCGGTCCAGACCCCCTCAATCATCTGGTCCTTCTCAATCAGGGCGCGCATGCATTCCATCTTCGAATCCATGTTGTCCAGCAGGTGCAGCAACAGAGCCTCGGGGAATACAGGCACCTTCGGCGAGCCGAAATCCAGTTGGCCGTGATGGCTCAGGATCATGTGCAGAAGCAGATCCCGCAAGGGCGCGGGGAAATCTGGAATCGCGCCGATCCTTTGGTCCACCATGCGCACACCGATCGCGATGTGCCCCAGCAGTTGGCCCTCCGTCGTGTAGGCGAAGCTGCGCGCGTAACTCAGCTCATGGATCTTGCCCAAATCGTGCAAGAGCACTCCCGCCAAAAGCAGGTCGAAGTCGATTGCGGCGTAGTGCTCCGAGGCGAACCGGGCCAGCCGGCACAGCGAAAGCACATGCTCGATCAATCCGCCGATCCAGTTGTGATGCACGCTTTTGGCGGCTGGAGCCGTGCGGTACGCCAGAGCGATGTTCTCGTCGGCGAAAATCGCCTCCAGCAGAGCTTTCAGATGAGCGTTGCTCATCCCCGCGATCCATTCCTTCAACTCCTCGAACATCTCGGCGCGGTCGCGCTTTGAAACCGGGAAATAGTCCGAGGCCTCGACTTCCGAATCGGCAACCGGCTGGATTTTGTGGACGGTAAGCTGACGGCGGTTCTGGAATACCTGCACCATCCCCTTGACGCGCACGAAACTGTCGCGCTCAAAGGTGGGGATGGCCTCGGCGGCGTTGTCCCACATCTTGGCGTCGAGATCTCCGGTTCGATCCGACAGCGTCAGCGATAAGTACGGCTCGCCGGTCTTCTTCTGGCGAACGTCTTTGTGCGAAACCAGGAACGTTCCCGTAATCGCCTGGTTCGGCTCCAGTTCGCTGACATAGGGCGACTTCATCCGCGCTGAGTCCCGCTAGCGCGAGGAAGAAGTACCTGTGTTGGCGGTGTTGGTGCCCGGGATGGGGATGATCCCGAAGATGTGCTTCCTGTGGTTCTGCGCCAGAACCTCTTCCTTCTTGATCGTCTCGGGTTTGAGGTCCGCCGGATTGATCCAGGCCGTGTCCTTGTTGGGAGCGGCTCCGCTGTCCTCATAGCCGGGCTTGATCTCCAGGAAGGCCCTCTCGCGCAGCTTGACCAGATAGGCCCGAACCGCCGGCCCATACAGCGGCTGGAACAACTTGCTCTGAACGTCGCCCTGCACCTCTTCGAACGACGCCAGCCCGGCTTTCTGATGCTCATTCACGCGCAGGATCTCGAATCCCGTGGGTGCGTCGGTCCGCGGAATCGGGTCGGTTACAAAGCCGCGCGCCTTGTCCCACACCGCCGCTTCCAGCGCGGGCGACATGTCGCCTTTCACGAAGAGCGGCAACGCGCCTCCCTGCTCCGCCGTCGCGGGATTGTCCGAATTCTGCGAGGCCAGGTCGGTGAAATTCTCGCCCTTGTTGGCCCGCGCCACCAAATCCCTGGCCTTCTTTTCCGCGGCTGCCTGACCGGCGGCGTCCAACCCGGCGGTGGAGATGAAAATCTCACTCAGGCTGACCCGTTCCTCGCGATGAAACTCGTCCTGGTGCGCGTTGTAGTACGCCTCCAACTCCTCGCGCTTGAACTGGATCTTGCGGGCGACCTCTTCGCCGAGTATGCGTTCCCGCATCAGCCGGTTTTTCTGGTCGCCGCGAAAGTCCTCATACGACATACCCGCCTGCTCGCGGATGAACGCCTGAAATTTTTCCGGATCCCCGATTTTGTACTTGCGTTGCAGATCCGCGATGAATTTGTTGAGCTCGGTATCGACCTTGACGTCCATCTCTTTGGCCTTCTGCACCAGCAGAAGATCGTCGATCCGCTGCCGCAGCAGGGTGGCCATCTGGATCTTCACCGCCTCATCCAGCTTCTCGCCGCGAAGGCCCTGTTCGCGCAGGTAGGCTTCCAGGTCCTTGCGGTCCTTCTCGAGCTCGGTGCGGGTTACGATTTCGCCGTTCACCTTGCAGACGATCTCGTCCATCACGGTCGCCTGGGAAGCGGTCGCCTGCGAAGCGGGCGCTTGCGAAAAGAGTGCCGCGGGCGCCACAGCGCACGCCAGGAGTAGAGAAAGCTTGAAGAAGTACCGCATTGTTCGATTATAGCCGCCTCAGGGGCATGCGCTTAGGACGCACGCGGGACTGGAGCGGTTCCCCGGCCGCTTCCAATATTCGGCAGAAACGCCGTCAGCAAGCCCAGCGCCGGCAGAACCGCGCACACACGGTAGACGAACTCGATGCTGGTGGAATCCGCCAACCGTCCCAGCAACGCCGCGCCCAGGCCGCCTAAACCGAAAGCCAGACCGAAGAACAGGCCCGAAATGGTCCCCACTTTGCCGGGCACCAATTCCTGCGCGTAGACCACGATGGCCGGGAACGCCGACGCCAGCAGCAACCCGATGATCACCGTCAGCGGCCCGGTCCAGAACAGGCTGGCATAGGGCAGCAGCAGAGTGAATGGCAGAATGCCCAGAATCGAGCACCAGATCACCAGCTTCCGCCCGATGCGGTCGCCGATCGGACCGCCGATGACGGTTCCCGCGGCCACCGCGCCCAGGAACACGAACAGGTGAATCTGCGCGCTCTGCACCGAAAGATGGAACCGGCTGATCAGGAAGAACGTGTAGTAGCTGCTCAGGCTCGCCATGTACACGAATTTCGAAAACATCAGCGAGACCAACACCGCCAGCGCGAGCGTGATGCGCCGCGTCGAGGGATGGCCGTCCACACCCGCCCTGACGCGCGATTTCGCGCCCGTGCGATGGTTGCGCTTATACCACATGCCTACGCGCGTCAACACCACAATCGCCACCAGCGCCGCGGACGAAATCCATGCGATGCTGTGCTGTCCCTCCGGCAGCACCACGAAGGCGGCCAGCAACGGCCCCAGCGATGTCCCCACGTTGCCGCCCACCTGAAACAGCGATTGCGCCAGACCGTGCCGGCCTCCCGACGCCATCCTCGCCACCCTCGACGATTCCGGATGAAATACCGAGCTTCCGATGCCCACCATGCCCACCGCCAGCAGGATCGCCGGGAAAGTGGGCGCCGAGGAAAGCAACACCAATCCGATCAGTGTGAACCCCATGCCCACCGGCAGCGAAAAGGGGGTCGGCTTCGAATCCGTGTACATCCCGATTAGCGGCTGCAGCAGCGACGCCGTAAGCTGGAGGGTCAGCGTGATCAGCCCGATCTGCCCGAAATCCAGATGATAGGAGGTCTTCAGGATCGGGTACACGGACGGAATCACCGACTGCATCAAGTCGTTCAGAAAGTGGCAGAAACTGATCGCCGCCAGAATCCGGAACGCCGTTTTCTCCGCCGATATTTCCGAAACAGGCGCGGGAGTGCCTGTGAGACTTGTGCTGGTGGACACCTGTTGTTAGTGTACCTTCTAGATGTCAAACTCCGTAGGGCTGCCGGATTTCGGCGCACCATCCATGGGGATTATCATGCGCCAGTGCGGAACAACCCACGCTTCGACAGATCACCAAGGCGGCGGCGGCCGCGCGGTAACCCCCGGACTGATAAGAGGAGCTCAGTTCGCGGCGTATGATATCCTGCTGGGGTAGGCAAACCCGCGTTGGGCCTGTGGCGCAGTTGGGAGCGCGCTTCCATGGCATGGAAGAGGTCGTGAGTTCGAATCTCACCAGGTCCACCAAACGTTTCAAATACTTACCGTTCCCCCGCCCGCCAGAACGTCATTATCGAAGTCCAACTGATTAAGGCCGCCAAAATCGCGGTTCAGCGGGCCGCGGTACATTGGGACATTCCTCCTCCTATGGACCAACCGAGCGCCATGGACCAACGCAACGAGCACGGTCTCAGACGCGAGCTCGGCCTCACCGATCTGGTCTTGATGCAAGTGCTGTTGATCGTGGGTCTCTCCTGGATCGGGAACGCGGGTGTTCAGGGGTCCACCCATGTGCTGCTGTGGATCGCGGGCATCGCGTTCTTTTACCTGCCGCTGGCCGTTGTCGTCATCCGGCTGAGCCGCGCCATCCCGGTGGAAGGAGGCGCATATCAGTGGATCAAGGCCGGCATTTCTCCGTTCGCTGGGTATATGGCGGCGTGGAATACGTCGTTTTATCCAATCTTCATTTTCGGCACGATGGGACCGACGTTAGTCAACAGCCTCGCCTACATGGCCGGTCCTGGAAGCGACTGGATGATGAAGAGTACGCCGCTGATCCTGGCCACAGCCATCGTCACTCTGCTTGCGGTGTTCGCGGTGAACGTGCGCGGGCTGCACTTGGGCAAGTGGTTGACGGGCGGCGGCTCGATTTTGACTCTCGGGTTATCCGCGCTGCTGCTATACCTGCTGGTCCGCCGCTGGCTTAGCGGAATCCCTCCCGCCCATGCGCCGTTTTCCCTCGCCATGCCGGCCTTCTCGATCCTTACGTTGAACGTTTTTACGAAAATGTCCATCGGTGCTTTGGCCGGATTCGATTCCGCCAGCGTGTTCGCGGGCGAATGCCGGAGGCCTGCGCGCGATCTCCCGCTTTCCGTGATGTTCTCCGCTCCCGTCATCGCGCTCTCCTACATTCTCGGAACCGGCGCGATGCTGGCTTACGTGCCGCCTGACAAGATCGACTTGGCCGCGCCATTGCAACAGTTGATGCATGCTGGATTTGGAAACGCCGGCCTCGGCGAGATTCTGACAGTCGTAACCGTGTGCGCTCTGGTCTTGAACACGGTCACCGGTGGGGTTGCGCTGATCGGCGTGACGGCTCGTTTCCCAATGGTGATCGGATGGGACGGAATCTTGCCCCATTGGTGGAGCCATCTGCACCCCCGGTTCCGCACGCCGGTGAGAGGGCTGGCGGCGGTGACGGGAGCGTGCATTCTGGTCGCTCTGGTGAGCTCGTGGGACGCGGGAGGCCAGGAGATCATCCAGATCGGCAACGGCGCCGCCATCGCCAGTTTGTGCATCATGTACGTTCTGTTGTTCGCCGTGGTGTTGTTTGCCAGACAACTGCCGGACGGGCGGCCCGGAGTCGCCATCCGCCTGGCCGCACTCTCCGGATTTGCCGTCAGCTTGGTGTCGCTCCCTTTTCAAATTGTGCCGCTGACGGGCGTTCCCAACCCGGCCATATTCGCATGGAAGGGTCGGCGGATTGATCTGCTCGATTAACGCCCTGGGGGCGTGGCTCTATTGGCGCGGTATCCAGCGTCGAGCCCGGCAAATCGAAGTGGCAGCCTCGCCCTTGACCGCCGGCGGCGAATGATGGGCCGCATCCCGGGCGGACGGTGGGAGGAGTAGAATCAACCAGAGTGAAGGAGCGCATCCATATGGAAACACCAGGGGAAACACCCGGTTCGGCGCGGACCATTTGGCTCGCGGCGGGCGCAGTGAGCCTACTGCTCGGCGCCCAGGCGGCCTCCGCGAAGGTCATTGATGAAACCGCCAACCTCGCAGGGATGACCCTGCATTATAAGGTTGTCCTTCCCAAGGACTACGCTCCGGAGAAGACGTATCCAGCCGTGCTCGCTTTTCCTCCTGGAGCGCAGACCATGGACATGGTCTTCACCACGCTCGAACGAAACTGGGCGCCGGAGGCGCAACGGCGCGGCTATATCGTCGTGATCCCCGCCGCGCCGGGCGGGCGGCTGTTTACCGAAGACGGCGCGCGCGTGTTTCCCGCCTTCCTGGATAAGCTGCTGGGCGACTATAAAATCCGCGATCGCAAATTCTACATCGCTGGAATGTCCAATGGAGGGTTGAGCGCCTTTCATATCGCGGCTTCCTATCCGCAATATTTCCTGGCCGTGACCGGATTCCCCGGCTACCTTCCCGATGCGACGCCGGAACGCGTAAGCGCGCTTCGAAAGCTGTGCATCAACATGCACGTGGGCGAGCTCGACACGGGCTGGCGGAAGAGCATGGAAACGCAGGCCGCCGATTTTCGCGCCAAGGGGTTCGTGGTGCACGTCACCGTGGAAAAGGGACAGAGCCACGTGATCGGCACGCTGACCGGAGAAGGCTCAGCCCGGCTGTTTCAAGAAATTGAGGCGTGCCCCAAATAGGTTCGTTGCCGGGGAACGCGCTTCATCCCACCGAAAGGTAATCCGGCCGCAGCGGTCCCGTGCTGTCGCCGATTTTTTCGACGGGTACGCCGGCTTTGTCCAGGATCGTGACCAGCAGATTCGCCATGGGCGTGTTTTCGGGATAGCTGAGATGTTTCCCGGTGGCGAACTTGCCGCCTAGTTTCCCGGCCAGAACGCAGGGCAAATCCGTGTGCCGGTGCAGATTGCCGTTGCCCATTCCACCGCCGTACATGATCAGGCTGTGGTCCAGCAGGGATCCGTCGCCGTCAGGCGTGTCGCGCAGCTTCTCCAGAAACTAGGCAAACAACTGGACGTGGTAATTGTCGATCTTGGCTTTCTTGGCGATCTGATCCGGATCGTTGCGGTGATGCGAGACGGCATGATGCTGCTCCGGCACGCCGATGAAGGGATACGTGCGCGAGCTCAGCTCGCGCGCCATCACCATGCTGAACACGCGCGTCGCGTCGGCGCGATACGCGAGCACCTGCAAATCGAACATCAGCTTGGTGTGCGCCTCGAAGGAGTCGGGAATGTCGGTGGGGCGCTCGGGAAGCTCGACGGACTGCGCGCCGCCTGCTTCGGCGTTCTGTATACGCTGCTCGATCTCGCGAACGGAATCCATGTACTCGGCGAGCTTGGTGCGGTCGCCCGCGCCCAAAGTTCCCGCCAGGCGGTTCACTTCCCGGGTCACGGAATCGAGAATGCTGCCGGTGCTCTTGGCCAAAGCGAGCCTCTGCGCCGCGCTGCCGCCATCGCCGAACAGCCGTTCGAAGACCACGCGCGGGTGGGATTCGGCCGCATTGGGGGTGGTCTCATTGCGCCAGGAGACGGTGTTGACGTAGAAGCAATCGCCCGAATCGCAGGCGCCCTGGGTGGGATTGTCGACGTTCATCTCGAGCGAAGCGAGGCGCGTGTCCTTGCCGATTTCGCGCGCCGCGATCTGGTCGGCTGTCACTGCCAGCCGCACTTCCACTCCCGGCCGGGTCCGATCCCAGGCATGCACGCCACTCAACCAGACGGCCGACGCGCGAGGATGATCGCCGGTGCCGTCGCCGAACGTGTCGGCTTGCAGGTGCGCCAGGCCGCTCAGGACGTTGAAGTGCTCGCGCAGCGGCTCCAGAGGCTTCAGGATGGGCGTGAACTCGAACCCCTTGCCGGTGGTGGCGGGGTTCCACTGCTCCTGAATGACGCCGTTCGAAACGTAGACGAAGCCGAGCCGGGGCGGCGCGGCCGTCGCGGCGGAAAGAGCCGGCGCCATGGCGTCCAGCATCGGGAGGGCCACACTCGCCCCCATGCCCCGAAGAAAAGTCCGGCGCGGCAATGCCCGCTTGGTAATGAAGGTCACTGTGATTGCCTCATTTGAAATGGCGTGCTCTTCACGATACCTTGGACGAGCGACGCGAAGGTGTAGTTGTCCTTGGCGGCCTCGCGCACCACGGATCGTATGGATGGTTCATCGAAATATTGTAGATTGCGCCCCACACTGTACATCATAAGCTTCTCAGCCACGGTGTGGACGAACTGCTCGGGATGCGCCAGCAGAGCGCGTTTGAGCCCGGCGATTCCATCGAACTTGGAGCCGTCGGTGAACACGCCGGACGTATCGATGGCATGGCCGTTATCGTTGTCGCGCCACCGGCCCACGGCGTCGAAATTTTCCATGGCGAATCCGATGGGGTCCATGCGAGCATGGCAGGTCGCGCAACTCGGATTGGCTCGATGCTGCGTCATGGCTTCGCGCATGGAGAGCGTCTCGCCGGCCTGCTTGCCCTCGGTCTTCAGCGCGGGAATGTTGGGCGGAGGCGGAGGCGGCGCGGCGTTGAGAAGATTCTCCAGAACCCACTTGCCGCGCACCACCGGCGAGGTCCGGGTGGAATAAGATGTCAGCGTCAAAATGCTGCCCTGGCCCAGCAATCCTCCGCGAGGGCTGCCATCCGGGCCGTTATCAGGAAAGGTGTAGCGCCGAAAGTAGCTGCCTTCGATGTTAGGGATGCCGTACTGCTTCGCCAGCCGGTCGTTGATGAAGGTGTAATTCGCCGTCAACAGATCCAGCACGCTGCGATTCTCGCGCAGGATGCTGTCCAGGAACAGCTCGGTCTCGCGCTCGAAGCCGTAGCGCAGGCCGTCGTCGAAATCCGGGAACAGGAGCACGTCGGGCTGTTTCAACTCCACGTCGCGCAGGAACAGCCACTGCGCCGCGAAGTTCGTCACCAGCGATTCCGAGCGCGGATCGGCCAGCATGCGGCGCGTCTCGCGCTCCAAAACGGCGGGGTCCTTCAGCTTGCCAGCCGCGGCTGCGTCCAGCAGCTCGTCATCCGGGATGCTGCTCCACAGGAAGAAAGAGAGCCGCGAGGCGAGCTCAAGATCGCTGATGCGATACGCCGAGTCCTTCGCCCCGCCCGCAGGCTGGCGCTCGATGCGGAACAGGAATTGAGGGCTGACCAGCAGACGTTCGAGGGCCTTCTGAATACCGATGTCGAAACCACCGCTGGCTTGCCCCGCGGTGTAGAACGGCATCAGATCCGCGAGATCGGCGTCGGTCACCGGACGCCTGTAAGCTCTGCGCTCCAACGTCGAAAGAATCTTCTTGGCGCAGGGCGTCTCATCTTCAAGATTCGCGGGGGCGTTCGCCGGCCGGCACACAAAAATGCGCCGCCGCGCGGCTGTGTCGCCGGGACCCTTGGCATCGTAAGGACCGGCAATGGTCACCGTCAGTAGCGCCGGCTGCGAACCTCTGCCGCGCATGCGAGGCCGGACTGTGGCCTCATCGCGGGCTTGGTCGCGCTCCACAAACGCGACGCCGATCAGCCGTGAACCGGCTTTGACGGGGATGCGCACTTCGAGCGGTTTGTCTTCGTCGGCCGCACCGCGTCCTGCGCCCCCGCGTCCGCCTCTTCCGCCTCTTCCGCCGCGGCCTCTTCCCGAATTGCCGATGTCGACCAACTGCATCCGCTCGCCATCCACGCTGACTTCGATCTGATGGGCTTCGCGCGCCGCGCCGGCGAGTTCGAACTTGATCGAGTAGTCGCCATCCAGAGGGAAATAGGTGCGCACGCCCAACCCGCCGCGAGTCCCGAACGGCAGCGCATCCACGCGCGTGTCCTGAGTCTGCTCCGGCGAAAGGCGGTAGGAATTGACCATCACGGGCAAGCTGGGATCGCCCACGGCCAAGCGGCTGATTTTTCGCGCGGCATCCAGATACCGTTCCATGATGGCGGGCGAGACGAACAGCAGATCCGCGATGTTGTCGAAGCCGCTGCTGGAATTATCGGGCGGCAGCAGGAGCGAATAATCCATCTCCTTGGGCAGCGCGTCCAGAGCCAGCAGATCGCGGATGGCGTTCTCGTACTCGGTGCGGCTCAGGCGATGCAGCAGAGGGAGCTTCCCGGGATTCGGCTTGGCCGCGGCCGTGCGGTCGAGCTCCGTCTCCAGATACGTGGCCACCGAATTGTACGTCGCCTGATCCGGCCGGGGCATGCCCGCGGGCGGCATGGCGTTGGTGCGCAATTTCGCGACAACTTTTTCCCATTGCTCGGGCTTGTCGCCGACTTGCTTCAAATCGGCCGATTCCAGATCCAGGCCGGCGGTTTTGAGCCGCGCGCTGTGGCAGGTCAGGCAGTATTGCGTGAGCGCCGCGTCCGGAGCCGCGGGCTGTGCGAACACGCTCGCGCTCAACATGGCGATGATCAGGGGCCAGAGCTGTACGCGGCTCAGCACGGACCAATGATATCTCGGTCGTGGTCCGTTTGAAAGGGGCGATCCGTTGGTGACTACACAGCCTCTCCAGATACGGCACAACGGCGGCGTTAATTCCTTGACGCGCCGCTTTGGCGGAGCGTGTCGCGGCCGGATCGCCGCCGATTCCTGGCCTTGAGAGGGGCCGCTCCGGCCCTGTGCCGCTGTCCACTGCCGGGCGGCCGGGCCGGGAGACCCGGGGCCTGCCCCGCAAATCGGGTTCATGGTTGAGGGCTTGGGCGGTTGTGAACTGTTGAAGCAACCCATTTGTTATGAATCAGATCCTTTTCAAAAAGGGGCCGAAATGGCCCAAAAATTGGCTTCGGTTGAAAAATCGTCAAGCCCCAATTCCGTGGCAGCCTTCCGACGTGACGGGGCGGGCGAATCAGCGGCGTTGGACCGATTGGCTTGTATTTGACGTTCAGTTGCCATTTCCGATCCCATGGTAAGCGGCGGCGGCGGTTCCGGCGGTCGAGTCAAACCGGGAAGGGGTTCAGGAGAAAGGAGATGCGTGAGCGGCTCGATGTGCAGTGGCATAAACAGCCCAAGCGCGTTTACGCCCTTGATGCATTGGTTTCACAATCGTTGCCAGGCGTTTTCCGGGCAGTTCCTTGACGGACTTCACGGGACGAATCCCGCGACGCCCGCAAACACAGCAACAGATCCCGCTGACTGTTCTCTCCGAAATCGATTTTTGTTTTTCCTAGAGATAAATCGAGTCGCGCTCCCCGGTATGAACCTGGTAGGCCGCGGCCCGATTCAAACGTTCGTAGCAAATCGCAGTCGTGCTGCCTATTGTTTGGGTGGCACCGACGGGGGCGGCTGATTGAACTTCGCAGCGTCAATCGCCACATTCGTTTCCGCCGAAGTCAGCAGTACGTCTGACCGTCCGTCCGTCCATGTCGTAATGACGTGAAACGGCAGCTTGACTCCAGCTCCGGCGACATCCCGGTAATCACTGTAGTCCACCTGTATCGGTACCCGCCCGATGATCGTATCGGCGTAGCGCACCTGCCGCACCAGCAGGCCGGACTGCTTATCGAAGTACAGCTTTATGGAAGAGCGTCCGCCGTTGGCGGTCCCCTGCACGACGACCACATCCTTATCGTCAATGCTGCTCGAACCTACTAGCGGTTTCGTTATGGCCTGCTTGATTCCCGCCGGAAAGGAGAGCACTGCGTCCAGCCGGGCGGCATCTAGGTCTCCGCCGGTGAACCTGATCACAGGAAATGGTTTATCCATGGCAGGCGCCGCCATCCATCCGTTGCTGCCATCACAGGTGGTGGTCCGGTCTCCGGCGTCCGTATGCACGATCATGGTGCGCTGATTTGGAGCCTTAACATAAATGTCCACAGGCGCCTTCGGTTCTGCATACCCTTGGTATGTGCCCTTGAAGACGATGCTGGTGATGGCGGCTGCCTTCTGCGCTCCTCCGACCGCCTGGAGATACTTGTCAAAGACCTGATCGGCGGAAGGCGCCCCAGGCGCTTGCCGAGTAATCTCGACTTCATTGGGATCGACCGGGGGCGGCTCGCCGTACTGGTCCGCCAAGCTCGGCGTGATCTTGGGGGCGCCTTGGATATTGCGATGGCAGGTGTAGCAGGTCACTACGCGCGCTCCCCCGAAATTGGTCTTATTGATGGCCTCCACCATCAGAATCATTCGGCGTGCTATCGCCTTGCGGGGGGTCTCTTCGGCGAAGACGCTCCAATCGCCCTCCACTTTCGGTTCGACATGGCAATCAGTGCAGTTATAATTAGTGGATGCGGCAATGAACCCCATCGTCGCCATGAATTCATCCACCGGGATTCCCTTGAGCACGGTAACGTTTTTGAAAGCCTGTTCCGACATAAGCTGGTTTGCCGGCGCAGCTTGACCAGCTGCCGATGCAGTATTCAGCAGCCAGAGAGCAATCGTCGCCATGGCCCCTGCCAGTGGCCTAGATCCGAGCTTCATCGTTGTCTCCCTTTCTTAGATTCTTAAGCGACGCGATGCGCCAGGAGTGTGGATCTGTTCCGCCAACAGGTTCGGATAAAACTGCACAGCCTCACCGGCCCCTCATTCAACTCGCGCATGATGAACATCCGATCAAAAGGACCTGGGCCTATTGCCTTCGCAACGGTGTTTTCGTTCTCGGGCGCTATGCCACAAATTGCGGAGGCTGCAACGTCATCGGCACTTTCGCCGAGGTGAAGGCCCGAGTGATACGGCTTGCGAGCGACCGGCCTATCCTTTTTGAAGGCGTCCTCTGGTCTGGTTGCGCCGATTCCTCAGCATGTCCAGCCACCAGATATCGGCAAAATCGTAGACCTACCAAGAAGCCGGAGGACCCCACCATCGGTAAGAGCGGCGCGTGGCCTGACCTGCCTCAACTTGCCATCTGCAAGCTCAAAACCGAAGGAAGTCATACACGCTCTTACGTTTACTTCTTGTCCTCCCCACCTATTCCCCCAAGAGGCCGTCCTTGCCAGAAAGTGCGCTCAATAGAATAAACACAATATTCTTCTCGCATGTCCCCGTATGCCGTCCCATCCGGCCTTTTGCCCCAGAGGCCCTTTTGGATTTGCTGTGAGCTATTGATCAGCCTCAACTTCAGCTTTTTGCCGCCCCAGACCCCCGTGTACGCCTTCGGGTCTGTAAGCGTCAGGCTAAACTCTAAATTGTCATGGTCCAAGCGCTTGTAGCGCTCCTCCAGATGCATCTGGTCGCTGTGGATTGAGCCGTAGGGATCGACCCAGGTTCGGTCATCGTAACCGCTAGACTCAACCACAAGGGTATCTCCATCCCAACGCGCAGTCGCATATCCGTACCACCGCGGCTTTGCGTTTTCCGGGAGCTTGCGCCCGTCCGTCCAAAGGTCGCGCCATACGTGGTCCCGTTCGAAGAACTCCACGAATTCGTTAGGAAGCTTAACGAATCGGTAGTTACTATAGTCCAGGTTGCGGGGGTAACCTGAAGGGTCGCACTGGAATAGCGGATCATTCCAATCTTTTTGGTCCTGATAGAATCCAAAGGCCATCGGCGTATTTCTGGCGGACGCCCTCGTCTTACTCCACTTCTCCTTTCCCCAATCTGTCATGGGAGGACGATCGGAGCCTAACGCAACGTCGAATCCTCCGGGGTTCTTCCAAATGCCGGAGATGTCATGCGGATCAAAGGGTAGATTCGATGGCGTCGAAGGTTCCTGCGCTCTTTGCCCACGGCCCTGGGCAAAAAGGAACTGCGTCAAAGTCAACCCGGCCACAAGAGCAACGAACCCGGCCATGAGACTATACTTCATGTGGAGACTCCCTTCCTATCGTGGATCACTATTTCCGCTGGGCAGTAGCCTCGGTTCCCTACTTCTCTTGCTCAGACTCGGGCCTCGTGCGGTCGTCCTTCGGCATCTGAACTTCAACTTCCGTGTAGCCTGGCTTTACCGGGAGCGTGTTGGCGTCGACGGTCGCTCCTCCCATCCCGCATCTGCCGTTACCGCCGAGCCTGTGGCCATCGGCAACAAACACGAATTGAGGACAAGTCCCGAAGGTCCTGTCGCCCTTGGCCGGAACGAAGCTCACCAGGAGTTGGTCCCCAGGCTGGAATGATTTCTTCGTCCAGCCATTCGCGAGCGCGTTTCCGGGACTTACTGTTTCGACGCCCCAGGTCTGCTCTTCGCCCTTATCATTCTTCAACATAAAATAAATTTGGACATGGGGATTGGCCCATATGTATTGCGTCACTGTCGCCTTCGTTGTGATGCGATGAGTAAAGTCATACACCCCCGCCGTTCCATGATGCGCGAACATCGGGATACCAATCGTCAGAAAGCCCAGCGTCATTACAAAAAAGGGAACTACAAGCTTACGCGTCATGTGACATCTCCTTAATCTAGAATACTACGGGTGTATCTGTTGCCAAGCCTTGCCGTGGAGCTTCACCTCAGAATATGCACAGATGCCCTCGGGAAGATCGTTGTATTCCGAGCGGGCTGGCTTTTCTACCAACTGAAAGATCTTCTTATCGCCTTTCCAAATTCCGACATACGTCTTGGGGTCAGTGATATTCAGGACCATCTCCAGATGGTCGTGGTCCACGCGATGGTAGCGCTCTTCCACAGTCATCTGGTCGCTGTGCGAGGAGCCATATTGGTCGAGCCACGTAGCCTCATCAAAGTTGTTCGAGTTGACGATAAACGTGTCTCCCTCCCAATGGCCAACTGCGTATCCGAACCAACGTGAGTCCGCGTCGTCGCCCGGAAGTTTTCGCCCATCCGTCCATATGTCGCGCCAAGTGCGGCCATCCTCGAAGAACTGAATCACTTCGTCGGCAGCTTGGGCAAACCTCATTCCTGGCCGAAGGGGGTGCCACATGATACGTGGGAAACCCGTCGGGTCACACAACAGGACAGGATCGTTCCAATCTTTTTCGTTCGGGGAAACTCCGTTGCCTAATGCCTTGCCATCGTATCCGGTCTTCGCCTTGTGAAACTTCTCCAAACCCCACGGCGTCATCGGCGGCCGATTGTTGCTGGTTTCGTTCAGGGCGCCGGGCGGTAGCCCGATGTTGGTGATATCCCAGAATCCAGATAGATCATGCGCGTCAAAAGGCTTGTTCGAGGCCGTCGGGGCCTTGGCTTTTTGTGGTCCTTGCTGACCGTTCTGAGCGAAAGCGACTGACGACGAGGCTAGCACCACTGTGATGGCAATCATCGCACCCATCAAGCGATTTAGCATCATTAGAACTCCTTTTCGCAGGCTCGTTTATCGAGCACAACCTAAGACCTTCGACTGCAGATCTCACGACTACGAATCCCGTAACACCGCAAGGGCAGTCTCCCTTCGAATGGCAACGGCATGAACGGCTCGTATTCGGCGGAGACTTGCACACTCACAGCCGAGGAGGCCGCGTTTCCTTTGCTGCTCTTGCTCTGACTGGGGCCTCTTGTCGTCATCTTTCGGCATCTGTACTTCCACGGTCGTGTAGCCTGGCTTTACCGGGAGCGTGCTCACGACCACTCCGCCGCCTCCGCCCAAGGTACATCGGCTGTCGCTTAGAGCCCGGCCATCAGGAAGCACGAATCGCGCACAAACCCCGAAAGCCTGTCGCCCTTGGCCGGAACGAAGCTCACTGAGATTTGGTCCCCATGGCTTAAAAGTACTCTTCGTCCAGCCGCTCCCGAGCATGTTACCCGGGCTCGCTGTTTCGACGCCCAGGTCGGCTCTTCGCCCTTATCATTCTTCAAGGTAAATAAATTTGGCCGTGGCGATTGGCTCATATGTATTGCGCCGCCTTCGTAATGATGCGCTGAGTATAGTGGAAAGTCGTCCCGGTTGTCAAGATCACTTTTCGCCCACTTTTCGCCCAACAGACCACTTTTCGCCCGTGTCCACACATGAAAGAGCGCGGGTTGAAGCACAAGGACATCTGGCCCGTCCTGGGCAACAAGGGAGCTGCAACGGAAGTGTTGAGTGGCCGGCGGTCTATCGGCAAAGCGCAGGCAAAGCGGCTAGCGGAGTTCTTTCGCGTACCAATCGACCTCTTCATTTGACCTCTCACCAACGAAGACCACACACACTACGTCTATACTACCGACGAACGAAGGAACCAAGATGATCCGGCAGGGCATTCTCGGTGTGGGTCTGCTTTTGCTTGTCTGGCGAGGGTCGGCCCAGAAGCCGTCTTTCGAAGTGACTTCAGTCAAGCTGAACACGTCGGGGAGAGATGGGGGCACCATCGGTCCAAAGGGCGACAGGCTTGTCGCGACGAATGTGACCCTAAAAACCTTGCTGTCCTATGCCTATTTGCCGCCAAACGGGCTACTCTTGAATTCGCAAATCGTTGGGGGACCGGACTGGGCCAACACGGACCATTTCGACATCCAAGCCAAGCCGGAAGGAAACGCGCCCGTTCTTCCAAATGAGCCGACCAAAACCATGCTCCAATCGCTCTTGGAAGATCGGTTTCAACTGAAGGCGCACCAGGAAACGCGCGACTTGCCCGTATACAGTCTCGTTCTGGTCAAGAGTGGGCCGAAACTGTCGGCGGATCAGACTCCGCCAGACCCTCGTCAGAGTTTCATCAGCTTCGTTTCGTCAGCGGAGCCAGTGGGGCCGTTGCCGCGCGGCGCAATGAGAATCATCACGGGACCATCCAGCACGACTCTTACCGGAACCGCGGTATCCATCTCAAAATTAGTCAGTCTGCTGCAGGGAAGATCCGATCGCGTCATTGTCGATAAGACCGACTTAAGTGGGCTACTTGATTTCCACCTGGAGTTCAGCCAGGATCTGGGGACAGCATCGCCCGACGCAGGCGATCCAGCCCTTCCATCGCTCTTTACGGCCGTTCAGGAAATCGGATTGAAATTGGAGTCCGCGAAAGCGCCTCTGGAAGTGCTTGTGATAGACAGCGTGCAAAAGCCCTCGGAGGATTGACCCGGATCGACACCGCCCCGTGGTATCTCGTTTATTTGTCATATAATAGTCGGCACGGGAGGCGCCCATGAAACCCCCTTTGTTGGCGATGTCGTTGGCGTTGCTGTCGGCGGCCCCTTGCCTCGCCGATCAGCGGCTGATTGACGCGGTCAGGAGCGCCGATGTGCAGCAGGTGCGCTCTCTTCTCGCGCAGCACGCCGACGTGAACGGCGCCGACGTGAATGCAGGAGACGCGGATGGCTCGACCGCGCTTCACTGGGCCGCCCAGCGCGACAATCTGGAGATTGCCGATCTGCTGCTGGCCGCGGGCGCCAATGCCAAAGCCGCGACGCGCTACAACATCACGCCGCTCTCCCTCGCCTGCACCAACGGCAACGCCGCGATGATCGAGCATTTCCTCAAGGCCGGCGCCGATCCCAACAGCACATCCGAGGAAGGACAAACCGCGCTGATGACCGCGGCGCTCACCGGCAAGGCCGATGCGCTGAAGGTTCTGCTTGCCGCTGGCGCGAATCCGAACGTGAAAGAAGCTTACAAGGGGCAGACCGCGCTGATGTGGGCGGCCTCTGAAGGCAACGCCGCGGCGGAGGCGATGCTGATCGAGTTCGGCGCGGACGTGAAGGCGAAATCCACCGGCGGCTTCACGCCGCTGCTGTTCGCGGTTCGCAACGATCATATTGACGCCGCCAAAGTGCTACTCGATCACGGAGCCAACGTGAACGACGCCGCGCCGGACTCGACCAGCGCGCTCGGCATGGCGATCGTCAACGCCTACTTCGAAATGGGCGGCGTTCTGCTGGATCGCGGCGCCGATCCGAATGCGCCCGACCCGCGCGGGTCCGCGCTGCTGGCTCTGGCGTGGATGCGGAAGCCGGGCGCGGATGGCGCGGCGGCCGTGGGCAACACGGCCAAGGGGACTCCGCAGCCGGAGGGCAACCTGAGCAGCCTGGATCTGGCCAAGTCGCTGCTGAAGCATGGCGCGAATCCCAATATCCGCGTCGACTGGAAGGAATCGAGGTTCGGGAAAGAGGGCGGAACGGCCAAAAACCCTCCCAGTATCGACCTCGGCCGGCACTACCTGAGTTACGTTGGCGCAACTCCCTTCTACGTTGCGGCGAAGAATGGCGACGCGCCCTTGATGCGCGCATTGTTGGACGCGGGCGCCGATCCCAAGATCACCACCAAGGCCGGCATTACGCCGCTGATGGTGGCTTCAGGGCTCGACTATTGGGAAGGGGAAAGCCCTGGGCCGTTCACCGGAGTCACGGAGCCGGAAAGACTGGAAGCCGTGAAGCTGGCGCTGGAGGCGGGCAACGATATCAACGCGCATGCCGATTTCGGCGACTATTCGATGACCGGCGAGGTGAGCTACACGCTGCTGTACTATCCGCTGAACATCGACGACCTGCTCGACAAAGGCGTCGGCGATCCGCGGTGGAGCGGGAGCACGGCGCTGATCGGCGCGGTGGTCTCCGGACAGCCGTCGATTGTGCAGTTCCTGGTGGATCACGGTGCGCAAGTGGATGCGAAGACCAAACTCGGGTGGACGCCTTTGATGGTGGCCGAGGGCGTGTTTTTCGCCAACGCCAAGAAGGAATTTCCGCCCGCGGCGGCGATTCTGAAGAAGGCCATGGCCGAGCGGGGATTGCTGGCGGCGCAGAAGTAGCTTCAAGCCGCCGGTCCCTCACGGTCGCGGTTCAGTTCTGCCCGAGTCCGCCCACCCGAGGCGTGACCCATCGTTGACGCTCAGCGCTGGCGCGGGTAAGATGCTCAGTGAGGTTTGCTTATGAAACACCGGCTGAAACACTGGATGAAACACTGGCTAGCTGCGGGAGTTGCGCTTTGGGGATTCACGGCGGTCTCTATTCCTGCGTGGGCGCATCATTCCTTCGCCGCGGAGTACGATCAGAAGGCGCCCGTACAGTTTAAAGGAGTGGTTTCGAAAGTCGACTGGATGAACCCTCACGTTTACTTTTACGTTGACGTGAAGGACCAGGACGGCAAAGTGACCCATTGGGATTGCGAAGCCGGCAATCCGAACGCGCTGGCGAGGCGTGGCTGGAAGCGGGACAGCCTCAAGGCCGGGGACGAGGTCACCGTGCAGGGATTTCGCGCCAAAGATAATTCGCAGACGATGAACGCGAGGTCCATCGTCTTGGCGGACGGCAGGAAGGTATTTGCCGCGTCCTCCGAAGACGGCGGCCCTACCAACTAAGAACGTGAAGAAACTTCTCGCCGCCATTGCCGGGTTGGTTTTGGCGTCTGTGCCCGCCATGGGCCAGGCGGGCGACAACGCGACCCTGCCTCTTCCTCCCAAGGCTCCGCCTCCAGGCACCGGCCTGCCGGACCTCAATGGAGTTTGGGTGGCGCCGTACACTCCCGACCTTGCCAGAGCGGGCGGTCCGATTCCGTTCACCACGTTCGGGGCCGGCCAATTTAAGAATCACTTGGGCGGAGACGATCCGCATGGGTATTGTCAGCCGACCGGGCCCACGCGGGCGATCCATTCTCCTTTTCCCTTTCAGATCGTCCAAAGCGCGGGACTGACCACCTTCCTGTTCGAGATCGACCACACCTTCCGGCGCATCTTCACCGATGGGCGGGGCCACCCCGAGGATCTGGACCACACCTGGTACGGCGATTCCGTCGGCAAGTACGAAGGGGACACGTTAGCCGCCGACACCATCGGCCTCAGCGACCGGAGCTGGCTCGACACTGCCGGTCATCAGCACAGCGACAAGCTGCATATCACCGAAACATTTCAGAAAACCGGACCGGACGCGATTAAGTGGACCGCCACTTTCGACGACCCGGTGTATTTCACCAAGCCCTGGACCGTGTCGCTGCCGCTCAAGCGCGAGAAGTACGACATCATGGAAATGATCTGTATGGACAACAACCGGGACATGCCGCATTACATTACATCGCCTCCCAAGAAATAGGTGCAAATTATGAAAAACGCCGCCTTGTTGGTCGTCGCCTGCCTGATTCCGTTCCAAGCTCCACTGCCGGCCGCCGATCCGGCTCAGCCCCTCTTTTGGAGCTCCAACCAAAACCAGGGTTTCGATAAGCTGGCCGAGTCCAAGCTGAATCCGGATCGGCACCTCGGGACGGAGCGATTGCTGGATTCGGCGTTTGTGGCCTACCGCAACGGACCCGGCGAGGCCGAAATCCATGAGAAACAGGCGGACCTCCTGCTGATCCGATCCGGCCAGGGAACGGTGCTGGTGGGCGGCAAGATTGTGGACGGCAAACCCAGCGGACCCGATGAAGTGCGCGGCAAGTCGATCGAAGGAGGAACCAGGTACCCGATCGCGGCGGGCGATACTCTCTACATCCCCGCCAACACTGTGCATCAGTTCCTGGTGGAGCCGGGCAAAAGCTTCACGGCCATGGTCGTGAAAATCACCCCGAAGCCGTGAGCTGCGGATCAGCCGTCCGGCTGACACCGTTTTTGGCCTTGACAACCTGAGTGGCTGGATGTAGCCTACCCGTACGAGCAATCCCCTGTTTGGCTTGCCAGGTGGAGGTGACTGATGCCTTGCGAGCAGTGGTACAAACTGTTGGAGCGCTACCGTCGCGCCGTCAAAAAGTACAGCATCGCCGTTGAATGCCTGAGCGGCTCGGATTTCAATCCGGGATGGCAATCGGCGGAGGCAGCGCTGAAGAACTGCGGCGCGGCCCGCGCCACTTTGTTGGACCATGAGCACGATCACGACTGTGCCGTCGGTGACTGGGAGATGGAAGAGCTAGTGCTCGGAGATCAGGGGCAATCGGGCGGCTAGGCAACGGAAGGGGCGTGATCCTCGCGCCGCCCACCCGGTAACTCTCCCCGAATGCGGCGAGAATCGGCACGAGTTTGAAATTCAGGCGCGGCAGACTGGCGGAGTGTGCCAGGAGCGACTGCCGCGAGGGCGGCCGTAATTGAGAGAAACTGTTATATGTGCAACCCGCTCAGCAGAGCGCCGGCCGCGGAAAAGAAATAGAAGGAGCGAACATGCGGGCAAAGTCGGTCCTATTCTTGGTGACGTTAATGGCGGCCGTGCCGGTTGCGGCCCAGAACGCCTCAGCGAACAAAGCGCCAACCAAAACCTGGACGCCGCCACGCACGCCGGACGGTCAACCGGACCTCGAAGGCGTGTGGACCAATGCGACGATCACGCCGTTCGAGCGCCCGCCGGAATTAGCGGGCAAACAGGTTCTCACCGAGAAAGAGGCCGCCGAGCTGGAAAGACAGGCAGCGGGGAATCGAGTGGATCGCCCACCCAAACCCGGCGACGTCGGCAATTACAATCAGGTGTGGTTCGATTCGGGCACCAAAGTCGTAGCGACCCTGCAAACCTCGCTGGTGGTGGAGCCTCCCGACGGGAGAGTTCCCGTTAAGCCGTCCGCCGAGGCCAAGCGAGACTACGATCTGGCGCACATAACGGACTCCTACGAGTACATGAGCGTGTGGGACCGGTGCATCACTCGCGGCGTGCCGGGCGGCATGTTTCCGGCCGGCTATAACAATGCCTATCAAATCGTGCAGAACTCCGGCTATGTCGTGATTCTGTACGAGATGATTCACTCGGCTCGCGTCATTCCGGTGGATGGCAGTCCGCACCTGCCGTCGAGCGTCCATCTGTGGGACGGCGATTCGCGCGGCCACTGGGAGGGCGACACGCTGGTGGTGGACGTAGCCAATTACAACAACAAAGGCTGGATTGCGACCAGCGCCTCCACTGGGCGCATGAAAGGTATTCCGCAAACCGAGACCACGCATGTGGTGGAACGGTTCACGCGCACCGCTCCGGACACGATCATGTATGAAGTCAAGATCGAGGATCCCAGTGTGTACGACGCGCCCTGGAAGGTCGCGATTCCGCTGATGCGGGATGACAGCTATCAGATCCTCGAATACGCCTGCCAGGAAGGGAATCAATCCGTCGCCAACATCCTGAGCGCAGGCCGTGTTGCCGATGAAGCCGCCAAGCAGGGATCGAAGTGACGCTCGTACTGCAATAACAGCCCCTTGTTTTCGACCACAAAAGGGCGTATACGGAAACATGCTTTCGCGATTCGCGCTGCTCGCTCGCGTCGAGGAATGGTTGCCTTAGATCTATGCCACGGAAAACATTTTTCATCGGATTACTCGCTCTGCTGGTTCCCCTGCTGATCCTTGCTCAGCAACAAATGGCTCAGCAGCAAACCGAGCGTATCGACCTCAACGTCATTCACCAGATTAAGACGGCCGAAATCGGCGGCGGCCGGGGCGGTGCTGGTGGCGGCGGGCGCGGTGGCCGCGGGCCCGCGCGTCCCCCGGTCATGGAGACGCTCTATAACCTGACGGACCGCTACGGTCCACGCCTGACCAACTCCCCGCAGTTTCGCGCAGCCGGAGATTGGGCCGTGAGCCAGTTGAAGGAATGGGGACTGAGCAACGTCCACCTGGAAAAGTTCGCCACACAGCCGGCTCCGGGCGAGGTCGCCGGCGCTGCGGATGGCGACACTGCGAACGCCGACGCTGGCGCGGGTGACGGCGGCCGTGGGCGCGGGGGCCCTCGCCGTGCCGCGATCCCGAGTTGGCAGTTAACCGGGTATAGCGGCGCGATGGTGGAGCCAGCCTACATGCCGATCATCGGCTACCCGCAAGCCTGGAGCGGTGGCACCAACGGCCCCCTCACGGCCGAAGCCATCCTGGTCCCGCCGATCCAGACGATGGCCGACATGGACAAGCTGCATGGAAAGTTGACGGGGAAAATTGTTCTTACGGTCGCGGAGCTCGAGCTTCCGCTGCCCACGACGCCGCTGGCACACCGTTACACCGATGAGGAACTGAACGGCCTGATTCCGGAGGTCCTTCCCGCCGGAGGTGGACGCGGCGGGCGCGGCGGCAACCCGGGCGCTGCGGCGATGACGCCCCAAGAGCAGCAGGCCTTCCAGCGGCGGCAGACGACCTTCTGGCAGGACGAAGGCGTTGTGGCGACGATCACCGCTTCCGCCCGCGGCCAAAGCGGAGTGGTGTTCGCCAGCAACGGTTCTTCGCGCACGGGAGACCCCACCAAGAACCTGCCTTCGCTGGCCATCACCGCGGAAAACTATAATCGCATCGCGCGGCTGCTGGAACACAATGTTCCGGTAAAGCTCTCGTTCGACATCAAGGTGCAATGGGATACCAGCAACACCGAGGCGTTCAACGTGATTGCCGAAATCCCGGGCGCTATTAAGCCCAATGAAGTGGTCATGGTGGGAGGGCACTTCGATTCCTGGCACATGGGCACCGGGGCCACCGACAACGGCGTTGGTAGCGTGGTGGCCATGGAGGTGATGCGCATCTTGAAGTCGCTCAACTTGAAGATGGACCGCACCGTTCGAATGGCCCTGTGGGGCGGCGAGGAAGAAGGGGAGTTGGGCTCGGCCGCATATGTTCGCGACCATTTCGCGGATCCGGCGGACATGAAGCTGAAACCGGAACACGCCGGTTCTTCGGGGTATTTCAATATCGACAACGGCGCGGGAAAGATTCGTGGCATCTATCTGCAAGGGAACGAAATGGCTCGGCCGATTTTCGAACAGTGGTTCGCCGCGATCAAGGATTTGGCCCCCGGCGCCGTCACGATACGGAACACCGGAGGTACGGACCACCAGTCCTTCGATGCCGTGGGACTGCCGGGCTTCCAGTTCATCCAGGATCCGCTGGACTACGACACGCGGACGCACCATTCCAGCGCCGATGTGTACGATCGCGTCCAGCAAGCCGACCTGGAGCAGATGGCGATTGTCGAAGCATACTTCGTGTATAACGCGGCCATGCGGCCGGAAAAACTGCCGCGCAAGGAACTCCCGGCGGCGGGCGCCGGAGGCGGGCGTGGCGGACGGGGCGGCGGTGGACGGGGAGCCAATTAATAACTCCTCCCATGGAGACCAAGCGCTCCTATAGAATATGAGGCGTGCCGAAATCATCGGGATCTCCGTCGCGCCGGAACGTAATCGCCGGCGCCGGTGCGGGCTTGCTCTCCGGCCTCGCCGCCGCCGCGGCCGCGCCCATCTGGAGCAACGAATACTGGACCAAGAAGGGCAGCGTCCCTCTCAACCTGTTCCGCAAGCGCGCCAGCGCTCCCAAAAAAGGCGAGGCTCCGCTGCCGGTCTTGTTCCTGGTCCACGGCTCCTCGATTTCCTCGCGTCCCAGCTTCGATCTCACGGTAGCCGGTCACGGCGACTATTCCGTGATGAACGCCTTCGCGCGGCTGGGCTTCGATGTCTGGACCATGGATCACGAAAACTACGGACGGTCCGGACGCACCGATAGCAATTCCAACATCGCCAGCGGCGTGGAGGATTTGAAGGCAGGAATCGAAGTGGTGACGCGCGAAACTGGCGTCAATAAGGTCCACTTTTTTGGCGAGTCCTCAGGGGCGTTGCGCGCGGGAGCGTTCGCGATGGAGCGGCCTGAGCGCGTCGACCGTCTGGTGCTGGCCGCCTTCACCTACAAGGGCGAGGGATCTTCGACGCTGGCGCAGCGCGCCAAGCAACTGGATGAGTACCGCACTCACAATCGCCGCCTGCGCGACCGCGATATGATCCGCAGCATCTTCACGCGCGACAAAGCCGGCACGTCCGATCCGGCGGTGGGCGAGGCTCTGGCCGATCTGGAGCTCAAATTCGGCGATCAGGTGCCCACCGGCACGTATCTCGACATGATCGTGAACTTGCCCATCGTGGATCCGGCCAAGGTGCAGGCGCCGGTGTTGCTGATCCGCGGCGAATACGACGGCATCGCCACAGTGGACGACCTGGCCGAGTTCTACAAGCGGCTGCCGAATGGCGACCGGCAGTTCGTGATCCTGCCGGGCATGGCGCATTCGGTGGTGCTGGGCTTGAATCGCGAGCAATTTTGGCACGCGATGCGCTCGTTCCTGACCATGCCCAAGCCGGTCAGCGGATAGAGAACGCGCGTGGACGAGGGAGATTCGGCGCTTGAGCGCCTCCGAGGCTTCCGCGTTTCTCGGTGAGCTCGCCGAAGTCTTGGTCGATTGCGTGGAGGGAGGAGCCTCGGTGAGCTTCATGCCTCCTTTCGGGAAGCCGGCGGCGGAAGAGTTTTTCCGCAAGGTCATCCAGGGCGTCGAAGCGGGCGAGCGGATTCTGCTGGCGGCTTTTCTCGAAGCCAAATTGGCCGGCACGGTACAGGTGCGTGACGGCGTTGCCGCCCAATCAACCGCATCGCGCCGAAATCACCAAGACTGCTGGTTCTGCGATCCGCGCGAGGCCGGGGTTTGGCCGCTGCGCTGATGCGTCGCGCCGAGGCGTGTGCGCAAGGAAGCAGGCAAGACGCTGCTTGTTCTCGACACCTGCGAAGGCGGCGCAGCCGAAAGGCTTTACGTAAGGTTGGGCTGGGTGAAGGCCGGGGTGATTCCGAAGTACGCCCTGAACCCGGATGGGAGCTGGTGCGATACTATCATCTTCTGGAAGACCCTCGGCCCTACACGTAGGATCATGAGTCTTTCGAGAACGATTCTGTTCCTTGCGGCCATCGCCGCCTCATGCCTGTTGCCGTCCAGCTTAAGCTTCGCCCAGCCTCGGCCCGTGCTTGAGCCACCCGATCAAGTCGTTCGCCTCAGTCCTGCGGATTTCTCCAAGCTACCGCACAATTTGGCCGCGGAGCTTCAGCGCCGAGGGTGCACCGTTCCACAAGCGCCGATGGTCGAAGGCATCCGCAACGTCATCAAAGGCGAGTTTGCGAAGCCGGGTCAGACCGATTGGGCTGTGCTCTGCTCCGTGAACCGGGTCTCCTCAATCCTGGTTTTCTGGAACCGCGTAGAAACCAACCCCGCGGAGATCGCAAGACAGCCAGATTCATATCGTATTCAAAGCTGGACCGGCAACAACAAGATGGTGTTTTCGAGGAACATCAGTCCAGCGGGCAAGGCGTATATCATGGAGCACTATAACGCCTACGGTGGGGAGAAGCCTCCGCCGATGGACCACCAAGGGATTGACGATGCGTTTGTCGGGAAGGCATCCGAAGCCCTTTATTTCTACCAGGGAAAGTGGCTCCATCTGTCCGGGGCGGATTGAAGCCTACTCATACCGCAGAGCCACCAGCGGGTTGACGCGCGTGGCGCGGCGCGCCGGGATGAAGCAGCCCAGCGCCGCCGCTGCGCCCAGCACCATGGCGACCAGCGCGAAGGTCACGGGATCGGTGGGCGACACCAGCACCAGCAGCGAGCCCAAAAATCTGGTTAATTAAGCCAACCGCGCCGGCGATGCCCACCAACAGTCCGATGGCCAGTTGCAGCATGCCCTGGCGGAACACCATCGTGAGTTTTCGGCAAGGGTGCGTGACGCCCGTTGGCTCGCACTGCTAAGTTGATTCAGTCGCCGAGGGGGCGGCCGAATCGTGACGCGCCGAAAAACACTGCCCATTCCCGAGCCAATCGTGCAGCTGCAACGTCAGTTGGATCAGTTTCGCGGTGCCCAGCCGGGGCGGACGAAGCTGCCCGAATCGCTGTGGCAGGCGGCGGTTGAACTGGCCCGGCAATACGGTGTGTATTCCGTGGCACACCCTCTGCGTCTGGACTACATGCGGCTGAAGAAACGGCTGGGTGGAGTTCCGCGCTTCCGGCGGAAGGCAGCCAAGCCGGCATTCATCGAGCTGATAGCACCAAACCGCGGGCAGATGGAAGAATGTGTGATCGAGTTGGAGTCCGCTGGCGGGAGCAAGATGCGAATCCAGTGGAAGACCACGGTTCCGCCGGACTGGACAAACCTGCTGCGCGCCTGGCGAGATGCCGAGAGATGATCCAGATCACGGCGCAGATGCGGGTGCTGGTGGCGATCGAACCGGTGGACGGACGCAAGGGGATTGACTCTTTGGCGCGGCTCTGCCAAGACCAGCTCGCGGAAGATCCATTCTCGGGTTGCGTGTTCGTGTTTCGGAGCCGCCGTGGAACGGCGATTCGTCTCCTCAGCTATGACGGCCAGGGATACTGGCTTGCACAGAAACGGCTTTCCAAGGGGCGGTTCGTATGGTGGCCGGAAGGCACCGGATCGACCAAGCCACTGGAAGCATATGAGGCCCAGTTGCTGTTGGCGGCCGGCGATGTGTCTCGTGTCCGCGCGGCGCCGATGTGGCGGAGGGTCAGCGTTCTGAAGTAAATGCTGCGAAGCAGGCCCCCCTTGCGTTCCAAGAAAACCAGGCTCATACTGCTGGGCATGATGGAAGCAGCGGCGGTCGAGTTCAAGTACCGGGGCCGGGTGATCAGCCAGGAAGACATCCTTTATATACGCGCGCTGATCGAGCGATCTCCCCACCAAAGCCGCCGCACGCTATCGACCCAGCTCTGTGAAGCTTGGCAGTGGCGTCAGGCCAATGGCACGTTGCGCGACATGGTGTGCCGTGGCCTGCTTCTGATGCTGGAGCGGGCCGGCCAGATCGCATTGCCGCCGGTGAGCTACGTGCGGCATAATCCGTTGGCAAACAGAGCCAGACCGGAGCCGGCGGGAATCAATGCCACGCCCATAGAAGATCCGTTACGAACCCTCCAGCCGCTGGAGTTCGAGCAGGTTCGGCGCACCTGCCAAGAGCCGTTGTTTAACGGCTTGATGGAAGAGCATCATTACCTCGGCTACGAGCAGCCCGTGGGAGAACACCTGAAGTACCTGGTTTGGGCGCAAGGGCGGCCGGTCGCGTGCCTGGCATGGTCTTCGGCTCCACGTCATCTGGGCAGCCGCGACCTCTACATCGGCTGGAGCGCCGAAGCGCGACGTTGCAACATTCGCTTCCTCGCTTACAACACGCGATTCCTGATCCTGCCGTGGGTGCGGGTCGCGCATCTGGCGTCGCATATCCTGGGCCGCATGGCAGCACGGATTTCCGATGACTGGCAGCGGATGTACAGACATCCGATTTACTATCTGGAAACGTTCGTGGATCCAGCGCGATTCCGCGGCACCTGTTACCGCGCGGCCAACTGGGTGTTGCTGGGCCGGACCACGGGACGAGGCAAGCAATCCAACAGCTACGTGCCGAACCGTTCGATCAAAGAGGTTCTGGGATATCCGTTGACCAAGCGGTTCCGCGAACTGCTGGGGGCACCAGGATGAAGTCCGCCAGGCGCCGTGTCGATGTGAACTTGGACGAACTGGACCGGGTGCTGGACGGCGCGCGGCAAACGCCGCTGAGCGAGGCCGATTGCGACAAACTCAAGAGCGCCTTGCATGCCCTTGCAGGGATGATCGCGCCACCGCGCCACACGGAGAAGACCAGCGCCGTGCTGGGAGAATCGGAAGGCTCGGAAACGGACGCCGGAACTCAGCCGGACACCAACGCTGCCCCGCCGCACGGACACGGCCGCAACGGCGCACAGGCGTTTGACGGCGCACGTAAGGTCGACATTGCGCACCAGAAGTTGTCGCATGGAGATCGCTGCCCGGAGTGCGGGAAAGGCAACGTATACGGACAGAAGGAGCCGAAGGCGCTGGTGCGGATTGTGGGACAGGCGCCCCTGGCGGCCACGGTCTACTCGTTGGAGCGGTTGCGATGCGGCGCCTGCGGGCAGGTATTTACGGCCCAGGAGCCGGAAGGAGTGGGTCCGGAAAAGTACGATGAGACGGCCGCGGCGATGATCGCGCAACTCAAGTACGGCAGCGGGACTCCGTTCTACCGGTTGGAACAACTGGAAGTTCAGCTCGGGATTCCGTTACCGGTGGCGACCCAGTGGGAGGTTGCGGAAGAGGCCGCGGAGTTGATCAAAGCGGCGCGGGATGAGTTGATCCGGCAGGCGGCGCAGGGCCAGGTGGTGCACAACGACGACACCAGCATGCGAGTGTTACGGCTCGCGCGCGAGCCGTCGGACCAACGCACGGGTGTGTTCACCAGTGGTATCGTGTCCACCGGCCAGGGCTGGAAGATCGCGCTGTACTTCACCGGACGCCAGCATGCCGGCGAGAACATGGCCGACATATTGAAGCAGCGTGCGGCGGAACTGTCCGCGCCCATCCAGATGTGCGACGCTCTGTCGCGCAACGTTCCGAAGTTGCCCGCGGGAGTGGAGATTCTGTTGGCCAACTGTCTGGCCCATGGAAGAAGACAGTTCGTCGAAGTGGCGGCGAACTTTCCCGACCAATGCCGCTACGTACTGGAGAAGCTGGGCCGGGTGTACGGCCACGATGCCCAAACTGGCGTAGGTGGTCTGACGCCGGAAGAGCGATTGCGGTTTCATCAGGAGCGCAGCGGTCCGGTGATGGACCAACTGCACGGCTGGCTGGAGGCGCAGTTTGCCGAGCGCAAGACGGAACCGAACTCCGGGCTAGGCAAGGCGATCACGTATCTGCTCCGGCACTGGCGGCCTTTGACGCTGTTTCTCCGAATCGCCGGGGCACCCTTTAGATAACAACATCGTGGAAAGGGCATTGAAGAGGGCCGTTCTTCACAGGAAGAATGCATTGTTCTACCGGACGCTGAACGGAGCGCAGGTGGGCGACCTGTTCATGAGCCTGATTCACACCTGTCAGTTGTGCGGCGCCAACTCGTTCGACTACCTGACCGAGCTACAGCGCCACGCCCAGGAACTGGTGGCCAAACCTGCGGAGTGGATGCCGTGGAACTACCGCGAGACGCTCGCGCACGTTGGAGTATGATGAATGCCGCATGGCCGGAAAGGATCGTCTCTGGCCATGCGGGAGCGTCATCCGAAAATGGCCGGAAAACGGACTTCTGACAAGGCAAAATCGGAAAGGGTTTTTGGCCAGCGACGGAAACGGCCGAAAATGTTTCGCGCCGGCCTCTACGCCCGCGTTTCCGCCAACGACCAACAGACCATCCCGTTGCAGATTCGAGCCCTGCGCGAATACGCTGCCCGGCGGGGCTGGACGATCGCCTTGCAGGTGAAGGAGATCGGTTCCGGTGCCTCGCAACGCCAACTGCGGGAGAAGTTGCTGGAAGCCGCGCGCCGCCGCGAAATCGACGTGGTGCTGGTGTGGCGCCTGGATCGCTGGGGCCGATCCGTGGCAGATCTTCTGGCAACGCTCCAGGAACTGGACCACCTTGGGGTCGGTTTCGTATCCCTGACCGAAGCCCTGGACCTGACAACCCCAACCGGCCGGGCCATGGCCGCGTTACTGGCCGTCTTCGCCGAGTTCGAGCGGGAGATTCTGCGCGAGCGGGTCCGCGCCGGTTTGGCCCACGCCCGCGAAAACGGCCAGCGGCTGGGTTCACCGGCAACGGCGGCACAGCACACCGGAGAGGTTCGGAAACTCTATCGCACTGGCGTCAGCAAAGCCGAGATCGCCGGCGATTGGACATCGGCCGGACCTCGGTGCGCCGGATTCTGGAAGCAAAACAATGAGAAAGCCGACCAAAGACCCGGTCCGCGAAGACCGCATCCATAACGAAGCCATCGTGGACGCTTACGGACCGGAAGAGAAAGCGATGAGTTGGTATTACTATCTGGAAAACAAAATCCGCTTTCCGTTCCAGGCAAAGTGCGTTGTCTCAAACCTCGTCTCACCACTCAGGAAAGGAGAGACCGTCGAAGTCCGCCGCCTAGCGAAGGACGATGCCTGCTCCACTGACATACTCGTGCTCATCCAATGGCAGGGCCGGAACATGGCTGCTCCTCTTTCCCAACTGGCCCCCGTCGATGCGGACGAACCCACCGCCGAAGCAATCGGTGATTGGCATTACTGGGTAGCCCGCGGCTACCTCTTCTGAATCACGCCGGCAAGCACATCGCCTGCCGTTCTTCGCTCGTTA
>CAWEZD010000012.1:0-103483 GCA_963813465.1 Bryobacterales bacterium
GGCGACCATCGGCATCACGGCCCCGGAAGAATCCGCTACGGTTCCACCCAGCGTCGCGTTCACTTGGGCGAAAGCGTGAGGGAGCGTACAGACGAAAACAAGTGCTACGGCGAACGGGCTGGTAAGCTGTTTCACAATTCTGGCTCCTTGACCAAAGCATTCCGCCCTCAAACGGAGCGGCGAGATCAACCTACGATAAAATAGACCGAAGAATTCGTGTCTTCATGGGCTCTCCCCTTGAGAACGTGCAACTAGCGGCAGAAATACCGCACCGGTTGGATCAGAGACGCACTTGCCGAAAAGTCGAAAGCTTGGAATGCGAGCGAGGCGCATGTAACCCCTAATCAAGACAACCGCGGGGTCAGTGTAGCCCCGGCCCCGGACAAAGTCGATAGAAGCGCGCTGATAGTCGATATCAACCTGCGTGATAGAAGCAGATTGTGCCGGGCCACGGGCCTGACTTCGATGCCTGTTTTTTCAGTGGAATGGGTTTTGCACGTTTAACGTTAAGTGTTACGCTGAACTGGCAGTACGAAAGATGTGAGGTTTGCGCATGTTACCGGTAGTGTTCTCTGTTCACTCGAGGCGTCTGGTACTGTTGGCTGTGACTGCCGTGGGATTTGTTGCCACGGCCCAGCGTCCTCGGCAGGTGGATGATGCTCTTCTGAAGTCCGGCAGCAAGACCGGCGAAGAGTGGGTGAGCTATGGTGTCAACTGGTCGGAGCAGCGCTACAGCCCGCTCCATCAGATCGACGCCTCGAACGTCAACCGCCTCGGCTTGGCCTGGACCTATGACATTCCCGTGGCGCCGGGAAACTTTCAAGCCCACCAGGAAGCGACGCCTCTGGTGTTCAACGGGGTGCTTTATAGCATCACGCCTTGGAGCATCGTCTACGCCGTAGACCTGCGCACCGGCAACGAACTCTGGCGGTCCGATCCGGAGGTGAACCAGCAGGTCTGGCAATCGCGCATCTGTTGTGGCGTGGTGAATAGGGGGATCGCGTTGTACCAGGGCAAGGTAATCGCTCCGGCGGTGGATGGCAGACTCCGGGCATTGGATCAGGCGACCGGCAAGATCTTGTGGGAAACGCGAGTATCTCCGGAGAATATGCCCTACACGATCACCATGGCGCCCCGCGTTATTAAAGGCGGCAAGGTGATCATCGGCGTGAGCGGCGGAGAATATGCGATCCGCGGATTCTTCGCGGCCTTCAACGTCCAGACCGGCAAACTCGCGTGGAAGTTCTATACCGTGCCCGGCGATCCGTCCAAACCCTTCGAGCAGCCGGAACTCAAGGAAGCCGCCAAAACTTGGAGCAAGGACTGGTGGAAAATCGGTGGCGGAGCCGCTGTTTGGAACGGAATGGCTTACGACGCTGACAACGACATCGTCTACGTGGGTACCGGCCAACCCGGACCCTGGACCGATTTCACGCGCGGGCCCGGCGACAACCTCTACGCCAATTGCATCCTTGCGGTAAAGGGATCCACCGGCAAACTGGTCTGGTATTACCAGGAGGTCCCCGGCGACGATTGGGACTTCGATTCCATCGCCGATCTGATGCTGGTCGATTTGAAGATCGACGGCAAGAATCGGAAAGCGATCATGCACTCGCCCAAGGATGGTTTTTTCTACGTCCTCGATCGCGTCACCGGCGAGTTGCTCTCCGCCGATCCGATCACCAAGATCAATTGGGCGACCGGCATCGACCTGAAGAATGGGAGGCCGTATGTAAATCCCGCCGCGCGCTACGGCAAGGACACTGTGCGCGTGCTGCCCGGACCCTCGGGCGGACACGTGTGGCCGCCGTGGTCTTACAGCCCGATGACCGGACTGGTTTACATTCCGGGTACGGCCGGCGGTAGCTACAACTATCAAGCCGATCCGAATTTTGTCCCGCAGCCGACCGATGTTGGTCCCACCGGCCGGGGCTTAATGAATATGGGTACGGGCCGCGGCGCCGGCGGAGGTCAGCTCGGCCGCGGCGCGGGCCGGGGTGGTAACACCGATGCCTTGCCGGATTCCGTCGCCGCCAGCCACCAAGCAAGCTCAGCCCGCGGCTCCAGGTCCCGGCCGCGCTCCGCCCATCGAAATTCAAGGCACAATCGGTCCCGATGGCCCCACCGGAAACGTGCTCTACGCCTGGGACCCGATCGCCAAGAAGGAACGGTGGCGTATCGCAGGGGCCGGCGCCGGCCCGTTCACCGGCGGCACGCTCGCAACCGCGGGCAATCTCGTGCTCGACTCCGTGAACGACCGCCTCATGATCTTCCGCGCCGACACCGGCGAAAAGCTCACCGAAATCAATCTTGGCATTTCCCAAATGGGACCACCGGTCAGCTTCATGCTCGACGGCAAGCAGTACATCACTGTAACCGGAGCGCCCGGCGGAGGCGGCGGTTTCGGTCCCGGCGGTTTCGCTGGCGCCGGAGCGGGAGCAGGCGGTGGCAGAGGAGCGGGGAATGCGCCTGCTGCTCCGCGCCCGCCCGCCAAGCTGTGGGTCTTCGCGCTGGACGGCAAGATGCCGCTGCCAGGCAGTCCATCGAACTAAGTGGCGTTCGCATACATCCGCTTCCTTTGGTCGCGGCTCTGTAACGGTTTCCGAGCCGCGACCAAAGGGAGTGGTTGGACAGGTTATTTCGCTTACTTGTTCCGATACGCTTCCCGCGCCACCTCCGCATAGGGCGCCGGAGCGACCGTCGCTCGGATCTCCACTTGCACGTGGCTCTCGACTGTCGGCTTCGTCCCCGTACCCGGCTGCTCGCCCCAAACGAACGTAACCTCATTGCCGTTGTGGGCATGCTCATTGTCGAGAATCGCCAAAGTCAGCATCTTGCCTTCATTGGAACTGTAGCCAACCCAGGTCGAGACGCCAATCGTCTCCCCGTTCTTCGTCACCTTGTCGTACGGCCACGTCGAATAGACCGCGGACGGGAAATCGACGTACTTGGCTCGATTGCACTTCTCGAACATGGTTCCCATCGCCCTCATCACATCGTCCGAGTTGAGCGCCAAAGTCACTTTCGTGCGCTTCGGTTCCTGTGCAATTTTTTCGAGCGCTTCCCGGCCCACGAAGTCATGGTCGAACTTGACCATCGATCCATAGCCAAGGTCGTACGGCGTCAGGTAATAGTCCTCTATGTTTTCCGAGTAAAAGCTCCCCCCGAGTGACGCGATGCCTTCCCACGTGTTCGCCGGAAGCCACTCGCGATATGCCTTCATTTTGGAGCTCGTGTAGATGGCGGGAAGCGGCGACGGAATCCATCCCGACTCCAATGTGTTGGACGAATACGCGCGCGCGCCAACCAGCCGCAAACCGAACTCCTCGCCGGCCTCGACGATCGCGTCCCTCACTGCCTCGCCGTCGGCCCATGGGCCGAACAATTCAAACCCCGGCTGGCCGACCATGCCATGACGCAGCGCGCGAACCGGCTTTCCCGCAATCGTGAAATCGTGCATGTGGAAGAACTTTACTTCGGGCACCGGCGCCTCTGTTAGCTTCTGCATCAGCTTGACCGCATTCGGACCCTGCACCTGGTAGCGGTACGCTTTCCTCACGACCGGACCCTTTTGCTCAACCGCCCGTTCGTCTCGCGTCACCTTGGCGTTATAGCCGCCCGTTTCGCAATTGTAGTGGACCCAATTATGGACCGCCGGCCGGCCCACCAGGTTGAACCGATTCTCCTCCAGGCCGAATAAAATCACATCGCCGATCACATAGCCTTCGGGATTGCACGGCACGAACTGTTTCGCCTTATTGGGGCCGAAATTCTTGAACGTATTGATGCCAAGATCCGAGAGCAGCTTGAGCGCATCGGGACCTTCCACATACATGTCGGTCATGTGGTAGGACTGGTTGAACAGAACGCACGTCTTTTGCCAGGCGTGCTGCTCATCCCGCCAGTTCGTGTATTCGGGCGGCACCACCGGATACACGTGAGGCCCGGTTTGCGAATTTCGCAACAGCTTCACCGGGCTAGTCGTCCGTAAGAGCCCTTCCAAGCTCTGCCGGATCATCGACGATCACCGCCTCTTTCAGAATGCATACTCAAGTTTAGACCGGCTTACTTTCCAACCAGGTGCTGGACGTCCCGGTTGTTTTCCTGGCAGATATACTCGATCAACTCGCCCTTGAGCTGGGCGGGGTGAGTGGTGAAGGTCCAGGGCTTCGAGTAAGCGCCCGGATCGTTGATGGTATGCACGATCTCCATGTGGCCAGAGTCGGGGCGGCGGAACTGCTCGGTGACGACCATGTCCTTGGTGTGAGGGAGACCGGACTCGTCGAGCCAGGTTTTGTCGGTCTGGCCGACCGTCTCGACAATCAGCGTGTCGTTGTCCTGCCAGTGGCCGAGCGAGTCGCCGAGCCAAGTCTCCACTACCTGAGGATTGTGGGGACGGCCATCCAGGAAGATCTTGCGCCAGATGTGCGCTCCGCCTTCGTAGACGATCACCAGCAGCTTTTCGGTCTGGATCATAGTCCAGGGATAAGGCGTGGTGCTCATGCGCGGCACGCCGGGAGGCAAACAGTATCCTTCGGGATCGTCCTTCGAGAGACTCCCCTTGCGTTCCCGGTACAGTTTATCGGCCCACGGAAGCATCGGCGGATCGCCGCAGGGCGCGACCTGTGTTCCGCATAGGACACTAGCAAGATCGACGTTCTCACGAATTGCGTTGGGTGCCCAGTTTCCGGAAAAGTCCACCTTGCCGTCGGGCATCCGCGGGGTTGGGCCCTTGGGCGCGGTATCCTTTGCGGCGGCCTTGCCCCCTCCCTTTCCGAATCCGCCGCCTTTCGGCGCGTCGGGAGCCGGCGTGGTCGCGCCCGGCTGTTGCGCGATAAGCGGAAGGAATGCCCAAAGGGCCGAGGCGGCCATTGTTGCCGCGATGGAACTAACTTGGATCTTATTCATAAAGACTCCTCATAGAAGGGATAACAGCCGCGCGACTCAGTGGCAGCCGATCGTTCATACCGGCGAGCTCAAAAACAAGTCGGCCATCACGGTTCTCAGCCACCGGTTGGCCGGATCCTGACTGTATCTTTCGTGCCAGTGCTGCATGATGTAGTAGGGCGGGAGTTCGAAGGGAAGAGGCAGAACCCTGATAAACCCAGCCGCCGCCAAATGCCGTCCGAGCTGCTCCGGAAGCGTGACCACATAGTCGGTGTTGGTCAGGATGGAGGCGATCCCGAGAAAACTGGGGATCGTAAGCCCGACTTTCCGGCGAATCTTCTTCGCCTCCAGCGTTTTTTCGACGATTCCGTGACCGGTGCCCGTCGTGGCAAACGCCAGATGCGTTTCCGATTCGAATTGCTTCACGGTAATCGCCTCCTCGATGCGGGGATGATCCCGCCGCACCGCACAAACGAACCGCTCCTTAAAGAGCCTCTGCTGGCAGAACCCGGCGCCCATCGGCAGAATGAACCCAGCCGCCAAGTCCAGTTCGCCGGACTCAAGCAGCTTGGAGGTGTCCACGGAAATCCTGCCCAAATGAATGGCGACGGAGGGGGCAATGGCTTTCAGCCGGCACATCAGCTTCGGCAGCAAAGTCACTTGCGCGATGTCGGTTGAATGCAATCGAAAAATCCGGTCCGACGCCTGCGGGTCGAACACCACGTGGTGCTCCAGGGCGCTTTGCAGCAGGGTTTCAGCCTTCTCTAGCAGGTAGATCAACTCCGAGGCGTGCGGCGTAGGCTCCATGCCCGCGGAGGTGCGCACAAAGAGAGGATCGTTGAAGTGCTTGCGCAGTTTCGCCAGACTCATGCTGACCGTGGATTGACTCACTTCCAGATGCTCGGCCGCCTGGGAGACGCTGCGGGTTCGATGTAATTCGCCGATGACCGAGAGCAGCTTGAGATCGATATTTGTCACAGCCCACCGGGCCTTAGAGCGCCGCACAATGCATGCAAAACTTTAAGACCGTTCGCTAGTATAGATCCGCGGCGACAGCGAGTCAAACACTTTGTGCAAGAGCCAGAAACCTTTCTTGGAGCGTTTCGCTCCTCGGTCGAGACGGGATAGTCTGCATGCAAGAATGTCTTTACGGGCCCCTGTTCGTGGATGTACAATTGCTGGTTGGCCATCCCATGGCCACCCCAGGATGAGGAAATGAGAGAAGCCCCGAACCAGAACCGCACTGCGTCCCAAACCACGCGAGCAACGTTGCTGCTCCGGGAAATGGTTATTGACGGACACTTCCAGCCGGGCGAACGCATCAAGGAGATCCCTCTGGCGGCGAAACTCCAGGTCTCCCGAATCCCTCTGCGGCTGGTTCTGGAGCGCCTCGCCCATGAAGGCCTGTTGGAAATACGCCCCACACGCGGTTTCGTCGTTCAGCAGTTCTCCACCATCGACATCTATGACGCCATCGATTTGCGCGGCATGCTGGAAGGGACTGCCGCGCGGCTGGCTTCCGAACGCCTTCGCGACCCTCGCGACCTGCTCCCCTCGCGCCAATCCATCGAGGGGATGGAGGCGCTGTTTCAAAGGGGCAAACTCACTCTCGACGCCTTCACCAGCTACATCGATTTAAATGCGCGCTTCCACGCCTCGCTGGTGGATTTGTCTCACAGCCGCATCCTGCGCCGGGCGATCAACCAGGCGTGTTCCCTTCCTTTTGCCTCACCCAGCGCCTTTCTGTTCAAGCAGCACTTCCTCGCGGATTCCAGGCAGTTATTCCTGATCGCCCTGGAGCATCACCGGGGAATCCTGGATGCAATCGCGAATCGCGAGGGCATGCGCGCCGAGACGCTGGCCCGCGAGCACGCCCGCTTGGCGCGCCGCAATCTCGACTCCGCTCTCGAAGACCGCGAACTTTTGAAATCGGTGCGCGGCGGAAACCTGATTGAATTGTAGACACGCCCAACCCGGAAACCCTTCAAAGGAACCTGCGGTCGAGGTTGTTCTCTAAGCCTGGCCTGTGGTGATCTTGGCCTCTGTGGGTCCCTCGTGGTCCGTCCAGGCGACTCAGGGGTGGGGTGCGTTCGCCGGTAGCGGCGAACGCCCAGATCGTATTCGCTTTGCCCTAGGCTCTAGAAGAGCTATTGTGCAGCGCGCTGAATTAATAGCTCGCTTTTGCTCTCAACCGTGACGAACTTGGGCTAATGGCCAAAGGCTACAAGGTTGTCGTTCCCAAGGGCACTGACGGGCTTTTGGATTTTTCAGAATTCGCGCCGCGGTTGATTAATGTGCGCCGGCGGGAAACAGCCAACTATTTCTTTAATGAACGACAACCGTAAACCTGCATTGCCAGACTCAAAGCCTCGCGAGAACCAACATGGTGAGGCGTAAAGCGGAGACACGCGTCGGGCATAGTGGAGCCGGTCCCTGACGCGGCGCGCGACCCCTGCTCGCACGATGAGTCGCGCTGTAGGCCCGGCCCGGCCCGTGATGGCGGAGGCAGTGCAGCCGTGCCCCCGACCTCAAACAGCTTCGACAAGCACCTCGCGATGCTCACCGCAAGACTGGAGGCCAGGATGGATTCGCTACTCTCCTTTCCTGTAGGGCTCTTGCATCCCCTACAACATGCCGGTTTATCCCGACGCTCTCCGTATGCGCCGTCATCCAGGCGCAAACTGGCAACACTACCGACACCTTGGCCGCGCCCCTATGACCACTTCCTACGTAGTACTTAACTTATTGCTTGTCTTGGCCATGCAGCTCTTTGCCGGCGTCCGTTGGAGCAGGCGCCGCCGGTGGACCCTTGGGGGCGCCCCTACCGCGCCCGAAACCACCGCCCGCAGGAGCCTCCGGCATTTTCGCGGTGCCACCGACCTTCAGCGCCATGAACTGGGTGCCGGTCGCGAACCCGACGTACTGCGTGTCATCGATCGTGTAGGTGATCGGGGGAGCCCCACCGCCGAGGTTGAACGGCAGCGCCAGCAGTTCGTCGCCCGTATCCGCCTTGTAGGCGTACAGCGTATTGCCCGCAACCTGGAACAGGAGGTTGCTGGCCGTGGTCAGCGTGCCGCCGCCCGTCGAGCCACCCCTTCCCTGCTTCACCCACTTGATCTGGTTCGTCTTAGGATCGCGGGCTTGCAGCCCGCCGCGGCCCACGTTGTCGGGGCCCCAGATCGGCATCGGGGTCTGCTTGTCCTGGCCGCCGCGACCCAACCCATGCGCGCCGCCGCCCGCCTTGGGATCGGGTTCCGCAGCGGCAGTGAAGGTGTAGCTTCCGGCGCTGTAGGGCAGGTAGACCAGGCCGGCGTTCGGGTTATAGGACATCGGCGCCCAGTTGTGTGCGCCGCCGCCGCCCGGGTAGATCAGAACCGTCTTTTTCTGATCGTAGTAGGCGTCGGGGTTGATGATCGGCCTGCCGTTGTTCTTCTTATCGAAGCTGGTCACCCAGTTCACCGGGACGAACGGCTCGGCCGAAATGAACTGGCCGTTGGTCCGGTCGAGGATGTAGAACACGCCGCTCTTGGGAGCCTGCATGACCACCTTCCGGGTCTTGCCCTCGATCTGGATATCCGCCATCACGAGGCCGCCCACCGAGTCGAAGTCCCAACTGTCGCCGGGGACCGTCTGGTAATGCCACTTCAGCTTGCCGGTGTTGGCATCCACGGCCATGATCGAGCAGGTATAGAGGTTGTCATACTTGCCCCAATCCTTCTTCTCGATGCCGCGCATTTCCTGTGGCCACGGCTCGGCGTTACCCGTCCCGGCAATCACCAGGTTCGTATCGGGGTCGTACACCAGGCCGTCCCACACCGAGCCGCCACCGCCGTACTTCGCCCAGTCGCCCGTCCAGGTCTTGGCCGCATCTTCCTGAGCCTTGTCCTCGAATGGCTGGCCCGGCTTCGGAGGAACCGTGTGGAACTTCCACGCGAGCGACCCGTCCTTGAGGTTGTAGGCCGCGAAGAAGCCGCGAATGAAGAACTCGCCGCCCGCCACACCGATCACCACCTTGTCGCCCGCGATGCGCGGCGCGATGGTCAGCGAGTAGTAGTCGTTGATGTCGGCGACCTTGGTGTTCCACACCTCTTTGCCGCTGATGGCGTCGAGCGCAATCAGCCGGGCGTCGTTGGCAGCCAGGATGATCTTGCCGTCCGAGATCGCGAGCCCCCGATTGTGCGTGCCGCAGCACATATGCCTCGCCGTGACCGGATCAATCTTGGCATCGTACATCCACTTCTGTTGGCCGGTGCGCGCGTCGAGCGCGTACACGATGCTGTTGTCCATCGATTGGTAGATCGTGTCGTTCCACAGCAGAGGCGTGCCTTCGGTGCCTCCGCGGCCTCCCGGCATGCCGAGCGGCGCCGACCAAGCCAATCCCAGCTTGCCGACGTTTGTCTCGTCGATTTGCTTCAACAGGCTGTAGCGCTGTTCCGATTGGCTGTGGCCGTAGGTAAGCCATGTGCCGGGCATGGCGTCCTTGGCCGTGCCGGCGGTCTTGAGAACCTTAGCGTCCACCGCGCGCGGCTGCTGAGCGGTGACAGTGAAAACGAAAGAGAGAGTGGCGATGACGCCGGCGGCCAAAGCGGCCTTGCTGTTAGACGTGGTCAAGAGGTGATTCCTTTAAAGGAAGTATACAGGTTTCAGTTACTGGCAGCGGTTCGCCCGGCGGTACTTGTTGTGACAGTTGGAGCATGCTGTATTCAGCACATCGGATGCATCGAACATCTTGTCAATGTTCTTGGACTTGGCCGCCTGATAAGCGACTTTGCCCGCTTCCCGAAGTTGATCCACCAGTTTCGCCCAGTCCGGAGCTTTGAGGGGAACCTCCCGCCCATTGCTGCACGTCCGTCCGGGCGTCATCAGGAGATCCGCCCCATCGATTAATGTGAGCGCACTATTTTCCACGGCTTCCCAGCCCCCGAAGACACCCGTCAGGGGATCGGTCGATGCGGACGGCTCCGGCGCCCTCTGGATCTCCGCGGGACTCTGTCTCTGGGTGGAGAAAACCACGTTGGAGTGCGGAAAGAACAACCCTCGCATGAGTTGATTGAGGTTCGCGGCGGGCGGGGTCGCCGGCGGAGAGGACTGCGCCATCAGGAGTCCAGTAAAGAGAACGGCCGCGATGGCCACAACCACCGGTGTGGTCCGGATCCGATTGAACTTGATCTCAGCAAGCCGCGCCCGGCGATTGCCTCCGTCTCGCATCGTGACCTCCACGGTTGATAATTCTCCGCTCTAGAATGGATTCATCCCGGCTGCGGGCATTGTCCTAAAAGTGCTGCGGGCGTGTGCCGGCATGTCCGATAATGGACCAATGCCACTAAAACGAACCCTAACCGCTCTGGCGCTCACCGTTGCCGCCTTCGGCCAAACGCCGCCGGCCGCGCCGGCCAACGTTCCCTACGGCATCTCCATCTCTGCCGACGCCGCCAAGAAGATTGCGGCTGCCTCCATTGCCGAAGCTCGCAAGAACAATTGGGCGATGGCGGTGGCCGTCGTCGACACCGGCGGCTACCTCGTATACTTCGAAAGGATGCAGGACACTCAACTCGGCAGTGTCGACGTCTCCATTGAAAAAGCGAAGTCGGCCGTGCTTTTCCGCCGCCCGACAAAATCTTTCCAGGACACGCTGGCCGCGGGCGGAGCAGGCCTCCGCATGCTGGGCCTCAAGGGGGCGGTCCCGGTGGAAGGGGGCATCCCGATCATCGTAGATGGCAAGCTCATCGGCGCGGTCGGCGCCTCCGGCGGCAGTAGCGACCAGGACGGCCGCACCGCCCAGGCCGGAGCGGCCGCAATGAAATAGGTCCTTCTACTTCGCCCGGTCCTTGCCCTGCGGCGGACCCTTCCCTTGAGGGGCCCCGGTGCGCTCGAACACTTCAATGTTCATGCCGTTCGGATCTTCGACGAAGATGGTGTGGGTGCCGCCGCCGAAGTCCACAATCTCACCGTTGGCGGAGATCACATTGGTCCCCGCCGCCTTCATCAGCGCAATCATGCCGGTGAGGTTGTTCACCTGGACCGCCATCGCCGGCGCGCCGGGGTCGCGCACACGCAGGTGGAACTTGGTGCGCGGCACGCCGCGAAACTCCGTGAACTCGACGTAGGCGGAGGCGGGGCCGGGAAGGACGCCGGTCAGTTTGCGGAATTCCGTTCCCTCCGGCGCGCCCACCAGCTTCAGCATCGCCGGATCTTTCGAGAACGCCGAAGGGCCCGTGAGTTCGAGGCCCATCATGCCGTTGTAGAACTTGGCCGTTGCCTCGGCGCTCTCCATCGTGTAGGCGAGGGACACGCGATGCACATTTCCTTCCGGCGCACCCGGCGCGGGCGTTTCCTGGACAACCTGAACGAAAAAGCCGTCGGGATCGCGCAGGAGGATGGAGCGGGCCTTGCCTTTGGCGGTAGTGATTTCAACGGGCGCGCCGCCCGTGGTGACGATGGGCGCGTTGGCCTTCTTCGCGTTCGCCACTGCCGCGTCCAGGTCGCGGACGTAGAGCACGATGCTGGCGGCGCCGGGGTCCGTGTAGCTGGCTCGTGCGGGCTTGCGTTCGAGACCCTTGAAATGGGTGAGCTCGAATTGCATGGCGCCGGGTAGCCGCATCATCGACATACGCAGCGTAACGCCGGGAGCGTTGGTGAGTAGCGGCACGGCGGGGTTTGGAAAATCCTGGGGCATGCCGCTGAGACCGAACACTTCGCGGTAAAAAGCGAGCGTCGTATCCAGATCCTCGACGGCGTGGATGGCGTGCGAGAGGCTCTTGATCTGGGGTTTGGTTTGGTCCGAACTCGGGGTTTGCCCCAGAGCGATAAAGGCCACGGCGGTCGCCGCCGGAATGAAACGAAAGCCAAACGAGATCCTCATAAGCCTCCTTGTGATCGCAGAAGTGACCTGACCAGTGTTTTTCGACCAGCTTAGAGAGTATATCGCGATGTGCATGATGTGGCGCAGGCACTCCTGCCGACGCCTCGCTCGACACCGCGCTGTCTGCCGGGCCTTCTTATTTCCCGACGGCCTTCCACAGATCCGCCTTGCTCTGCGGAGTAGCCGACGTATGCACGTTTATATAGCGATCGAAGTCGAGATTGAGCTTCTCGAGAATAGGAACCAGGGCTTTGATGTGATCGTTAGCCGGCTCCCCCGGATTGGGCAGCGAGAAGTCGCCCTGGAAGAGAATCTTCTCCTTGGGAATGTACGCAATCATCAAGCCGTTTGAGTGAGGAACCGGAGCTACGTGGTACATCTCCACCGTTCGCGTTCCATCCGAGTAGACCTTCTTCTCCGCAACCGCTTCGATTTTGGCTTTCTTCGGATTCTTGGCCAGAGTGTCGTCCAGCAACGTTCTTGGAGTGTTGAGCGCTTTGTCCAAAAATTCCTCGTTGTTCTTCTGCGTGATGATCGTCGCGCCTTCGGCCACCAGCGCCGGCAACCCTCCCGTGTGATCGGAGTGGGGATGCGTGTTCATGACGTAACGGATCGGCTTATTGGGGATCAGCTTCTTCGTTGCGGCGATGTACGCGAGACCACGGGCCTCGGATTGTCCGGCCTCGAGCATCATGATGTAGTCCTTGAACTCCACGATCACCGAATCGTAACTGCCGGGTCCGGTGGTGAGCCTGTAGAGGCCGTCGCCGAGCTTTTCGGAAGTGACGACCAGAGGAGCTGGAGCGCCGCCACCGCCGCCACCACCGCCGCCGCCACGACCGCCAGCCGGTGCAGGCACCAGCGTTGCGACATCGGAAGGATTCGCCTTTGCCGCGGTCACAGTGACCTCGAAGAAGGGCCATCCGCCGCGCGTCTGTACGATCTTGGAAGGAGCCATAACTCCGCCAAAGTCCTTCCAGCCCGTGTAGGTGGCGAGGATGTGCATGTCGCCCATAATGTTGTCGCCCAGCCATGTTTCCACCCGGTCGACGATATTCTGTTCATTCACATAGCCGTTGATGACATAGCTCTTTTTGGAAGCTGCCTTCACCGTTGGACTCCAGGTCAGGACCGTGTAGTTCTTGCCATCGACCTTCTTGCGGCTCGCGGTGGCGTTGTTCGCGGCAGCACCTTTCAGGAAACCCCAGGGCGTGATGTAAAGCTCCAGGGAGTTGGCCCAGGGTTGCGAGACGTCGGCCTGTTGGGCCGTGACCTGCTGGAAAAAGGTTCCAGGGGTCAGCGTGGTTGACCCGCCGGCGCCGATATTGTTCGTCGCTCCCGTCTGACGCGAGGCGGGGCCCGTGAGATCGATAACCCGGACGTAGTTGTTGATCGGCCGCATCGGATCATGCGTTCCCCTGCACATCATGTCGGTGGAGTTGGCTCCGCACTGCTGGAAGGCAACATCCTTGGCCGATCCCGAATACGTGATGGATTTCAAATCGCCCAGTGCCTTTTGCGCATTGGCGATCACGGTTTTTGCATCCTGCGCCAAGGCGCTCCCGCACAGGAACGCCAGGCACATTGCGGCTACAGCAAGTTTTTTCAACACAGCTTCTCCTCTTAACAACGTCTGGTTGCTCGGTCGAAGGCACCGTCATGGATATTCTATATCCACTCGGTCTCCCGTGGCCTTACTGTCGAACGCAAGGTGCGCATGAGAACAGGGCGTGAGGTAGGGCCGCCGCGTTTCCTCGCTGATCCGCCGGTTCGATCTTAATCCCCCGCAACCCGTGGACCACCGCCAGCATCCCCATTACCTTCAGCCGTTTGCTCAGCCGCCTTACCGTCAGCCGGTCCCGCTCCTTTTGGCTCATCGTCAACCTGTCCTTTCCTATATTGGGTGTGCGACATAAAAGTGGAGGTCAAGCGGCACGGCGCGACTCCCAATAGTCCTCAAAGTGTCGGTTGAGGTGGCAGCAGCGCAAGGCGATGATGGCGTTGGCTCCGCGAACTGTCCAGAACATACCGGACTGGTTAAGGCGTGAACCGATAAGGGTCTTGCAACCGGCTTCAATGACGCCCGAGCCGACAAAGAGATGCTGGCGCCGGAACTTTGGGTAGCGCAGGCGCTCGGCATTCTTCTCGAAGTAGTCCGCCTCGATGCGAATTTTGTCGATGACATCCGGGTTGATTGACTCGATGGACCGCAGTGAGAGCACCAGCTTTTCGATTTTTCCCTTGTCGAGCAGCCGCTTCTGGTGGATCTTCATCCAGGCTTTCTGGCTGGCTTCGTCGTGGGGATGCAGCTGGCGGGCAACTTCCCACAGGTGTTGGCGGGAGTGATAGAGATCGACGATCTGAATCGCACCGGGGAAATACTGGTCGGCGTTATTCCAGATCCATTCAGCCCCGTCCGCGATGACGACCTTCTTTTCGGCGCGGCTCCAGCCACGATTCCAGGCTTCCAGATAAATGCGTTTGCCAAACTCCTCGGCGGTCTCGATGGCCCCCGTATAGGTGGTGGAATCGGCATCGCGAATCGCATAGCCTTCCGAGTCCCAGCCGGCCTGCGTGAACACGCATCCCAACTTCACCTCCCGCGTAGGGGCCGGTTGGCCGGCAGTCTTGCCTTTCCTGCCCGCTGTTTCTTTCTTGACCACGGGTACTCCGGTCCGGTCCATTTGCACATACAGAATCGGGATGGGTTCGCCGACGACGATCGGCAGGTCCAACTGCATTGCCCGCTGGATTTGCTCTCGCTCGCCTGAGTCAACATCTTCTCCAATGGCTTCCGCCGTCCGCTCCACCGCTTTGGCCGTGACGTCCAAGCCGGCCAGCAGTGCGATCTGGCGGCGGCCATGATCAAACGGCGCTTCCGAACCAACCAGCGCCAGCATGCGGCGAACACCGGGTGACAGGTCCACCTTCTCCATGTCCAAGGCGGCATCGGCGGGACACTGTCCGTGATGACATTGCGGACATAAATACCAGGGCCGCAGGAACTCGATCTGGCCCACGGCGGTCAGCACGCGCCGGGAACGCATCTCGCGGTAACGGGCTTTCTGGCCGCAGGGACAGAGTATTTCGCGCTCGTCTGGACCGGGAGGTTCGCATCGAAGCAATTGGCTCAGCGCGGCCGCCCCGGCCCGGTGCATCGCGGATCGCATCGCCATCTCGACCGCTTCCAGATCGAGCCTGCCGGTCTTGCGCTGGTCCTGAAAGACGAGCCGGAGCAGCGCGCTTATTTCCCGTTCGACTTCCTGCCGGATCGCTTCCGCCGTTTTTTTTCCTGCGGTGTCAGAGTGTCTTGGACCGGTCTGGCGCGGCAGATCTTCTCATTGGTTTCGATCAAAGTCCGGCTCAGTTGCTGATAACTACGGAAACCGGCGACCTCGCGTTCGGCTTTACGCTGCGCAGCAGGATTGGGAAAGCTTTCCGTAACGGTCTTGCCTTCGACCTTGTAGGTGAGCCGGTAGTTGGGGCCATGACCGGGATCGTCCGGCTTATGACAGTGGCAATTCGGAGTGCCGCAACGGCCTCCGGTGGCTGAAATCGAACCACCACGGAAGTCGCCCAACGCAGCGATCTCCGCCAGCACTTCGGAACGACGCTTCTCTAATTCCAAAAGGGAATCCGGCATGGGAAACAAGCCTCCTCGCCTAAGCGTACTACATACGCTCGGGTTTGAGGCGCAAAAAAAGAAAACTCCGTCGCTTCCTCTTTCATGTCGCACACCCTTCTTAACTGGGTGAGCGACATAAAAGTGGAGGTTAGGCGGCCCGACGGCTTTCCCAGTAATCTTCGAAGCGGCCGTTGAGGTGGGAGCAGCGAAGGGCGAGGATGGAGTTGGCGCCGGTCACAGACCAGAACATGCCGGACTGTTTGAGACGATGGCCAACGACGGTTTTACAACCGGCTTCGATGACACCGGATCCGACGAAGAGATGCTGCTTGCGGAACTTGGGGTAGTTCATGCGAGCAGCATTGGTGGCGAAGTAATCGATTTCGTTGCGGAGTTTCTTGGCCAGATTGGGATCAGGGGTTTGAATCAGGCGAAGCGAAGCGACGAGTCTGGCGATCTTGCCCTGGTCGAGCCAACGCTTCTGATGGAAGCCGATCCAGGCGTTGCGGCGCTTCGCGTCATGGGGATGGAGCAAGCGAGCCAGGTCCCACAGATGCTGGCGGGCGTGGAACAGATCGACGATTTGAATGGCGCCGGGAAAATCTTCCCGGGCCAGGTTCCAGATCCATTCGGCGCCGTCGCCGATGACGACCTTCTTCTCGGCGCGGCTCCAGCCACGTTTCCAGGCCTCGACGTAGAGCCGCTTGCCAAACTGCTCGGCATTTTCGATGGCGCCGGTGTAGGTAGTCGAAGCGGGGTCGCGAACGGCGTAGCCTTCCTCGTCCCAGGTAGTCTGCGTGAATACGCAGCCGAGTTTGACCTCGCGCGTGTGGGCCGGCAAGCCGTCGAGCTTGCCCTTGCGACCCGCCGTTTCCTTCTTCACGACGGGCACGCCGGTGCCGTCCCTTTGGACATAGAGAATGGGAACGGGCTCGCCCATGAGCATGGGTAGATCGAGTTGCAAAGCGCGATCGATCTCCTGTTGCTCTCGCCGTGCGATGTCGGCGCCCATCGATTCGGCCACGCGTTCGACGGATTTAGTGGTGATCTCCAAGCCGGCCAGTAGTTTCATCTGCTCACGGCCGTGATCGAAGGGCGCATCCTGACCCACCAGCGCTTGCATGCGCCGCACGCCGGGGGAGAACTCGGTGTGAACGATATCGAGTTCCTGGTCCGCCGGAAACTGCCCATCATGACAGTGCGGGCACAGATAGTAGGGCCGGGACACTTCCACCGAGCCGACCGCCGTCAGCACGTTCTTCGAGCGCAGTTCGCGATAAAGCGCTGGTTGCCCGCACAGGCAAGGAGTGGAATGCTGCTCTGGCACGGGAAACCGCAGCAACTCGGTCAACGCACTAGCTCCGGCCTGATGCATGGCCGAGCGCACCAACATCTCGACGGCTTCCAGATCTAGGCTGCCCGTTTTGCGCACGCTGGTGAAGATGGTGCGCAGCAGTTGGTCTACTTCGCGCGCAACTTCCTTTTGGACGGCGTCCGCCGTTTTTTTTCCTGGACCGACGGCGAGGTTTCCTCCACGGGACGCAACTCGCAGATCTGTTCATTGACCTCCAACAGCTGATCGCCCAGTTGCCGGAAGCGCTGACACTCGGCAACCTCGCGCTGCGCTTTGGCCAAACGGGCGGGGGAGGAAAATGTTTCGGTGACGGTTTTGCCATTCACCTTGCGAGTCAGCCGATAGTAGGGGCCATGGCCGGGATCTCCGGCCCGATGGCAATGACAGTTTGGATTTCCACAACGCCCTCCTGTTCCCGTAATGGAGCCGGACCGCATGTCGCCCAACTGGGCGATTTGCGACCGAACGGCGGCGCGACGGCTTTCCAAATTAACCAGAGAGTCGGGCATGTAAAGGCCTCCTGTAAACCTAGCGTATCACTACGCTCGGTTTCGTGCCACAAAAAAGGAAACCCTGCGAGTCGTCACTTTCAAGTCGCACACCCTCCTATATTGCATTGCTTGCGGTGGCTACGTGATTGTGATACAGTCTTATGCCGATGGCAATTTTAGGAGGTGCAACGAATGATTAAGCGAACTCTAGGATGTGTGGCTGTGTTTTGCGGGATGTGGATGGCCGTTGGCTCCTTGTGGGCTCATCATTCCCTCGCGGGCGTTTATGACATGAAGGCGGAAAAGGAGCTGTCGGGGACGGTGGCAACCGTAAAGTTTGTAAATCCCCACGGGTCGATGTCGATCATGGTCAAGAATGAGACTGGCGGCGGGGAAACCGAGTGGGTGTTCACGCTCGGCTCCGCCACGGCGCTCGCGGGGAAACAGGTCGGCAAGATCGGACCGAATGCGCTCCACGTCGGAGACGCCATTAAAGTGAAGTGTATCCCCGCCAAGGACGGCCATCCATTGGGGTTCCTCAAGTCGATAACCTACCCTGACGGACACGTCATCGTGGTTTCCGGCGGCGGACCTAACGACTAGGACAGGAAAGGGGACCACCATGACTAATCGACGAAGCATCATATCTACTCGTGTCTCTATCGGGATCGTTCTGACCATCGGCGTATTGGCGACGGCCAACGCCCAGACCCCGGCGGGTGGCGGTGCCGGCCGCGGCGCACAAGCGCCTGCTGCTGGCGGCGGCGGACGCGCGGGCGGTGGCGGCGGCGGACGAGGTCGAGGCGGCGGCGCGCCGCTTTACACCCCTGCAGCCGGTGCGAAGGACCTGAAAGCAGTCCTTTTCAACTGGGCCTGGTATACGGGCATGCTCCGAAGCAGTGCCGAGCAGGACCTACTGATGACGCTCGAATACACGGGCAGGGGCACGATGCAGTTGGACGGACAGCCCTGCAATCTGACGAAATATCGAATGAGCATCACCTACCAGAACTCGGGTGAGCGGATTCAGTACACGGGCACTCGGCCCAATGGCCAGAGTTGCTCCAATGTCGAAAACCTCAGTGGAGCCTATGCCTGGAACGACGACATTCCCGGTGCCGAGCTCGTCCCCGGTAAGGGTAAGGCGACGCCGATGGCCGCAACTGTAGAGGAACGCATGATTCGCCTGTGGGCAGGTCCGCAGGGTGCGTTCAAGGCCGCCATGGCCGGCACGACCGACGTGCCCGAAATGGCCCCCAAGCCACAACTGGTGCCGGAGAATGTGATGACGGCAGGGAAAACCTCCGTCGCGTGGGCAAGCAATAAGCCCACCGTCACGTTCCCGATCCCGGGCGTCCCCAATGCAACCGCGGCGGCCACGCTCGATGCAAAGTTCATGCCGGAACACATCGTGGTGAAAAATGGCGCGAACACGTACGACTTCACCTACAGCGATTATAGAGACTGGAACAATCCGCTCAACCCGGCCGAGGCGTTTTACGCCGGCAAGATCACGGAGAAAAAGAACGGCACGGTGACTCGCGACATTACCACGACCCTGACCGAAACGGGACAGATGTATGTCGTGGTGCCGGTTCCGGCAAGCATCAAGGCGGCCATCAAGCCAACCAATCAGCCTGCCAACTGGACTCTGAATGCCGACAGACCGTTTGTGCCGGTCACGTTGGCTGCGGCAACCGGCGAGACCCCGCGGCTGGCCGACGGACATCCGGATATGACAGGAAGCTGGGGTGGCGGCGGCGGCGGGGGTCAATATGGGAGTCAAGGGGCCCGCCGATGTGGTCCAACGCAGGTGAAGGGCGGCGGAATCAACCCCGAAGTCGGCTGCAAAGTCGCCCAGGACAACTTCTGGGTGGATTATGAAATGATCTCGCCGTCGCGGTTTGGTTTGACAGGCTCCGCGAGTTTGAAGCCAAGTCATCCCATTTACAAACCCGAGTTTTGGGACAAGACTCAGGAACTCGATCAGTGGACCAACAAGTACGATCCAATCATGACCTGTCAACCGATGGGACTCCCGCGGGAGGGTACACCGGCGCGTATTCTTCAGACCACGACTGACATCATCATGTTCTATACAACCAGCGATTACGGCGGTGGAAACATCGAATTCCGTGACGTTCAGTTCGACGTCGGCCAAAAGAACGCCCAAGGGCTGACGCTTGAGCAGGTTCGGAGTAGGTCGGTCGAAGCCTATTACATGGGGTCTTCGATCGGTAAATGGGAGGGGGACACGCTGGTGATCGATTCCACCAACTTCGTCGATACAACCTGGTTCGGGCGCGGCGGCCTGCTCCATTCCCCCGACATGCATATGATTGAGAAGCTGACGCGGAAGGGCGATGAGATTCTCTACCAGGTGACCATTGAAGATCCGGACCTGATCGAACCATGGGTGATGCCGGACAGAATTCTGCGGGCGACCGCGGGCGCGCCACGGGTAATCCATGAGCGCGCCGCTTGCGAAGTGTACGAGGAGGGGAACCTCTCCACTCAGCTTCGGCACTGAGTAGCGCCAACGAGCCATCGCCCAGGCTGGCTAGCCTGGGCGATGGCAACAGGTCCATGAATAACATCAAACTGTCGGGATGGAGCATGCCTCTAGGGTTTCTTGGGCTTGGCCATGGCGGTCCCTTTTCATCATTGGGCCTGCCCCTGTGGCTCCGGCGGCCTAAATGACCTCGTCTTTGCGCTGCTCAGTCACATTTGTTTTCCCGTGGGAATCGCGTGGTGCGCCGCTCAAGGCGTGGCTACCTTCAGGGGCGGAGCGGATCATTCTTCCGACTAGAGATGCCGTGCCGGAACGAGGTATAGTGATGCGTTGAAGCGGGCCGCCCCCACGCGGCGGCCCTTTCCGTAGACAATCGAGCGCGCCTTCGGGATTTTTACCCGTCTATCATGAATTGGGCACACGTACATCTCTTACTGAATCATTTCCCGACCATCGGCATGCTCATCGGACTGGGCGTGTTCGTCATGGCCCTCGCGACCAGGAGCGACGATCTGAAACGCGCCAGCCTGGTAATCTTTTTCGCGATCGCCCTGCTGTCGATTCCGGCGTTTGTCACGGGCACCTCCGCGAAGTTGGCGTTGCAGAAAGCCCCTGAGGTCTCCAAGGCCATGATTGACACGCACGAAACCGCGGCGTTCGAGGGGTTGTGGGCGATGGAGTTGACGGGAGCCTTGGCGTGGCTGGGATTGTGGCAGTACCGGCGGTTGTCCCGCTTGCCGCAGGGGACGCTGACGGCGGTCCTGCTGGCGGCGCTGGTGACCTTCGGCCTGATGAGCTGGGCCGCGTTTATCGGCGGGGAGATCCGGCACCCGGAGGTTCGTACGAGTCCAAACCCGACAGCGGCCGCTGAGGAAACTGCGGCGGCAAATCCGCCGCTGGCGAGAGCGCTCGGAGACGCCTTTGTGAACGCCACCTGGGGCTGGCCGGCCTGCGAGACGATTCACTTTGTCGGGCTATCGCTCTTGTTTGGTGTGGTGATGCTGGTAGACCTGCGGATGCTGGGTTTCCTGAAGAGCATCCCGTTTTCGACGCTGCACCGCCTGTTGCCTTGGGGAATATTAGGGTTCGGCGTGAACGTGGTGACCGGGATGCTGTTCTTTATCGGCGCTCCGCCGACTTTCTACGTCACCAACGCCACCTTCTACTGGAAGCTGGCTCTGATCCTGGTGGCGGGTGCCAACGCCCTGTACTTTACCGTGTTCGATCAGCCCTGGACCCTGGGAGCCGGCGACACACCGCCCATGGCCGCGAAGCTGGCCGCGGCATCTGGAATCTTGCTATGGACGGCCGTGATCTTCTGCGGTCAGATGCTGCCGTTTCTTGGCCACTCATTCTGAACAGATGTTACTTATAATTCTAATCGTGCCTCCCTTAGCGATTGCCTCCGTCGTGCTGATCGGAGTGTTGGGATATCTCATCGACAAGAACGCCGACCCCGCGGAGCGCAAATGAGCTTCCTGGACACCATTGAGCAACTCGGCTTCAGCACGTGGGTCAGCGAATCGAAATCTCTCCTGGCGTATCCCACGATTCTGTGGCTGCACGTCATGGGCATGGGCGTGGTGGCGGGCCTAAGCAGTGTGATCGGCCTGCGCCTTCTGGGAATTTCGCCAAAGATACCGGTGCGACCGCTGGAGCGCTTGTATCCGCTGATCTGGGTGGGATTCTGGGTGAATGCGGTGACCGGCACGGCTCTGCTGATGGCGAGTGCGACCAAACGGATGGTCGATCCCACGTTCTACATCAAGATGGTTTTCATCTTCGCGGGTGTCGCCGTGCTCCAGCTCACGCGAAAGAAGGTGTTCCGGAGTCTGGGTCCGGACGACGCGCTGCCGGAGAGCGCCAAGGCTCTGGCGTGGGCCGGGCTGATCTGCTGGTTGGGAGCGGTGACGGCCGGGCGCTTGCTGGCATACATCTAGTCTCAGCGCTGGCACGTTACTTTTTTTGAAAGATAGCTTCCGGATACGTCATCCAGGACTTGGGAGCTTTCTGATCGGATAAACTTAGCTCCGACACCCAGATGCCGATCTCTCCCGGTGAAGTGAAGGAAGGAGATCATCTGAAGAAACGCCGTGGAAGCGGGCGAACAAGGAATCCCCATGAAGTTCTCCACCCTACTGCTCCCTAATCGGGCGTTCAGAGAGCGAATGTCCAGCGTCGATCCTCGGACTCGCGGAGTGTATTGGGCACTCCGCATCACTCTTTCCATCCTTCTTGTTATTCTCGTGGCCTATTTCTTTGGCGCCCGTCCACAGCCAAGCTGGCGGCAGCTAAGATAAGCGGCGAGCTCCGCAAACCCAGAATTTTAGAAAGTAGGGGACGGATACGCCGTGACCCTGGCAGGTTACCGGAACCGCCATTCATGGTATATTGGCGCGCATGGAACGAAGAACATTCTTAGCTGGCATGTCTGTGCCCCTAGTCACGCTTTCAACGGGGGTTGCCGGTAAACTGTCCGCCCAAACTCCGGCGACTCCGCGCACCCGCATCAAGCAAAGCGTGATGGCTTCTGTTTGGACGGGCTCGACGACTTCTTTCGAGGAGAGGTGCAAGATTCTCGCTCGCATTGGATTCAAGGGCGTAGATTTGCCCACAGCCCAGCAGGTGCCGATCCTGACGCAAAATGGCTTGGCGCCGGGCATGATGACTGGTACGGGAACCAGCTTCCAAAATGGATTGATCCGTAAGGAAATCCACAACCAGATTGAACAAGCCACTCATGCCGGTATCGACATGTGCGCCAGCGTTGGGTGCTCCGTTCTTATTGCGATCCCCGGCGAACGGCGGGGCATGCCTAGGGAAGAAGGCGCCGATAACGCAGTCGCGATACTGAACCGCGTGAAGGGCTATGCCGAGCAAAAGGGAATCAACGTTTGCATGGAAATCACGAACTCGAAGGTCGCGGCGGATCAGCGTACCGACCAGATCTTCGATCATATGGCATGGGGTCTTGATGTGGTCAAGCGCGTCAATTCACCGCGCGTGAAGATCTTGTATGACATTTACCACGCTCAGGTCGCGGACGGCGACGTAACGCGGACGCTGCGCGATAACTTCGACCACATCTGCCACATCCACGTCGCAGGAGTGCCCGGCCGCTTGGAAATCGACGACAAACAAGAACTCAACTACCGGTTCATCGCCAACGCGATCGCCGATCTGGGATACACCGGATTTGTGGCCCACGAGTGGCGGCCTGCAATGGGGAATGATCCAGTCAAGAGCCTGGAACGGTGCTTCGAAATTATGAACGCATAATTCATCGGACCAGGCGAGACGCCTCTCGCCTTAGACCATTTTCATAGTTATCATAAGGTATAGCCGCAGTGGCGAAAACAGGCCTCTATGTTCTGACGCGTGACGGCGGCCAGGGCGTCGGTGACGACCGACTCCAGTCCTAGCTAACCCGAATCCACTAACCAGTGTGATCGCGTTTTTCCGTATGCCCGCCGACGAAAGATGACGAGAGCTGGCATAGGCCCTTGGCGGGCGGCGAATTTGAGCCGGTCTCAAAAGGGCGCGGAGGTGGACTTTCGCGCCCTTTAAGTTGATCGACTAGAACGAGAACCGGGCAACCAACGTGCCGGCGCGCTGGTTGGAGGTACCTGCTTCCGGAACGATGGTGCCGAAGCCGCCGCTGTACAGGCCCTTGTTGGGACCGGTAGTGAACACGGTGGGAGCGGTCGCGAAGTTCCCCAGAGTAATCGCCGGGTATTGCAGGCGATTAAAGATATTGGTGAACTCCGCACGAACTTGCAGATTGTAACGTTCCTTAAACCGGAAGTTGCGGCTGAAGTTGGCGTTCTCCGTGGGTGTGCGCATCCCCCGGAAGGAGCGAATGGAGCTTTGATCCGCCGCGAACTGCCCGTTGGGAACGTTCGTCCATGCAAGTGGGTTCAGCACCTGAGTGGTGGTCGGGTTAAAACAGTGGCAGTTGATGTTGAGCGGTGTGGTGTGAACGGTCCCACTGTAATCGGTCCAATTCACGGACCAGGGATTCATGCCCGGAATCAGCTGCGCGGGGCCCGGTCCGTAGCCGAGGAAATCGTTGATGGGCGCCGTTCCCGAACTGGTGGGCAGGCCCACCAAAGGCGCGCTCTGGTAACCTAAATACCAGCCCGTACCCCAGCCGGACACAATGTAGCTAACAATTTTGTTGCTCAGGATACCGGAGTGAAAACGCGGCACCTCGTACTGGGCGCTCACCCGGAACTGGTTCGGAAAGTCATAGGGGCTGAGGTTCTTCCCCAAATTCCGGTTGAATGGGTCAGGCGTGCTCGTCAGAGCTAGAGTCCTCGACCAGGTGTAATTCGCATTTGCAGTAATCCCGTGGCTAAAGCGCTTGGTGACCTTGGTCTGAAGCGCGTCATACCAATTCTTCCCGAGGGGAGCGCCGGCGGGAGCAATGGACCCGCTGTATTGAGGGAACGGCACCAGCGACTGGCGGACCGTCTGAGTCTGCGGGAAGTTGCTATAAGGGAGGAACTGCGTGAGGCCGACAGCGGCCAGTGCTTGCTTCGCTGCCGTGGAAAGGCCCGAGATGGTTGTATTGAACGCGGTTGCCAACGCTGCGTTTGAAAAGTCCGAACTGGGGATTCCAAGGGCCGCGAGAGTCGACTGGCTCAAGGCGTTCTGCGGAGCGAGGCTGGAGCCGGCTGCTTCCCACACACCGCGATTGCCGACATAGCCCGCCTCAACCGCGATATCGCGGCCGACGGTGCGCTGCGCCGTGACATTCCATTGCAGCAGGCGCATGGGGCGGCCTGTGTTCTGATCGAGGAGGGTAGGCGCGCCGACGACGGCTCCAGGAGCCTGGCCCGCCGCCGGATTATTAAGGGTCGGCCATGCGGCTTGTACGCTTGAGGGTATGCCGTTCTGCAGCAGTCCGGCAATCTGCCCGAACGCGGGCGTGCTGGCGCTGGCGACATTTGACGCATACCCGGTAGCGAAGGAATCGTCGAGGTTGCCGTAAACCACGCCAATACCGCCGCGAAGGACGGTGTTGCGATCTACCTGGTAGGCGCCGCCTAAACGCGGCCCAATCGCATACGGATAGTTGTGGGCGAAATTGCAATTGCAGTTCGCCTCATAAATGATTGCGCCATCCCGTCCGCCAGCCGAGGGATTCGAGGTGGTGGCTGAGAAGTCTCCATAACGCCCGAACTGCTCCTTCTGGTAGGTTCCGTAGTCCCAGCGCAAGCCGTAGTCCAGGGTCAATTTGCGACTGACTTTCCAGGAGTCTTGCACAAATAGGGCGGCCTGGTAATTCTCCGTCATGAGGTTGAAAGGCTGGTCTAGCGAAATTGCCTGCACGCCGCCCAGCAGGAACGAAGCGAAACCGAATCCGGCGAAGCCCGAGGACACCGAGGTCCCGTTCAGCGAGGTCTGCGTAGTCCAATTCGAAGCATTGCCGGTGCTAGTGCTCGTACCCGTCGTGTAGTTGCCGGAGGCGCCGATCCAATTGAAATTGGGATATTTCATCTGCCGGATCTCGAAACCAACCTTGTAAGTGTGCGCGCCACGCACGTATGAGGCGGAAGTAACGAACGAGGGACGGCGCTCCCAGAAATGTTGGTCATATATTGCGCCCAAATTGCTCATGCCCCCCTCCGCCGTATTGTTTGAGACGCCGGTAAGGATTGCAGGGAAGGCGCGGGCAGCGGTTTGGCCCGTTATGCCGAGCTGTTGCTGGGCGTTGTACCCGAGATCTTCGGGTCCCAAATGGAAATCGGAGTCGTTCCAACCCAACGTGTAGTGAATCAGGAGCCGTGGTGTCACAGTGTGGTCCAGGTTGAGGCGGTATGCCCTGGCGGCATTGCCGGAAGTTCCCGAGACGGTAATATCATTCGGCAGGTCGTCAGCCCCCGTGAGGGTCCGGGGTGTAGAGGTGCTGGTCTTCTGGAAGTAGAAAGACGCGTGCAACTTGGAGCCCAGACTTTGATCGACCTTGATCGAGGGGATATAGGATCTGCGGCTTCCGTTCCACGGCGCCAGATAGTTGGAGCCCGCCTGTGAGGCATTGGCACCCAGCGGCAGGGGGACCAGCGCGAGAATTTTGGAGGCCACCGGATCGAAGCTTGTCACCGGAATCTGGTTGCCAGAGAAAGGACTGCGAACGAGGGCGCCCCCAACTGTCTGCGTGCTGCTCGGGTCGAAGATCGTGCCGCTGGGGATTGTGTTACCGAGCGGGTCCTTGTAGGGGCCGGTCGCGGTGGTCACCAGGCGGTTTTCCGTGGTGATGAGGCTGGAAAAATTTCCGTTGCGGTACGCTGGGATGGGCACCGTGGCCGGAGTGGTGTCATTGATAATATTCTGATAGAACTCTTCGAAGCTGAAGAAGAAGAATGTCCTGTTCCTGCCGTTGTAAACTTTGGGAAGCCAGACGGGACCTCCGACTGTGAATCCGTAGTCATTCTGGTGAACCGCGTTCTTTAATCCCGTGTAGGGCTGAGCGGCGTTCAGGGCGGTATTGACCAGGTAGTCATAGCCGGTGCCGTGGAAAGCGTTGGTGCCGCTCTTGGTGATCACGTTCACCACCGCTCCGCCGCCGGCCCCGAACTCCGGGGCGAAAGTGCTGGTCAGGATGGCGACTTCCTGAACCGCCTCCGTGGATGACTGCGTCTCCATGGTGGCCCCCCCAAGGCGGGAGCTGGTGGGGTTCATGGTCGCGCCATCCAGTCGAGTCGTAAGTGTATTCGACGGAGTTCCGTTGATGACGGCTACGACGATCGCGCTGCCGCTCCCCAATCCGGGGCAAACGGCGCTATCGCAATACTGCACTCCAGGCAGCAGCCGCGAGGCGGCAAAATAATCGCGGACACCGTCGTTGGTCGCGCCCACCGTCAGAAGCGGCAGGTCGTCAAGTTGCGTCAGGGTGAAGTTGCCGGCCAGTTCGCTGCTTTCGGTCTGCAACAGGGAGGCCTCCGCGGTCACGGTCACAGAGTCGCTGGACTGGCCCACCTGGAGTGCCACGTCCTCGCGCATGGTTTGCTCCGCCGCCAAATGGAATTTGGTGTGGGAGTACTTCTTGAAACCCGCGACTGTGACGGTGAGGTCGTAGTCGCCAACCGGCAACTGCGCCACGGTGAAGTTTCCGCTCTCGGAGCTGGCTGCCTTGAAGACCGCTCCAGTTTCCGAATTGTGGACCTCGATGGGAGCGCTCGCGATGGCGGCTCCGGTTGGGTCGGCTATGGTTCCGGTGATAGTGGCCAAGCCGGTTTGGCCAAAGCCGGCGGAAGCAGACAAAAGAAATACAGCTACTAGCGAGATTCGCCTCATGAAGATCCCCCTTTGGATCAAAGACAAGCTCCGACTCTACCGGGTGTGAACCTACGGATAATTCCCCTGTGTCAAACGGCGAGCGACCATTTATGCTGTACCTTTTGTAACACCGTAGTCAATCCATTGGCGTTGATGCCAACAATCAACAAGATTGATGTACGGGGACTCTCGGCAACCTTTTCGCCCGACGGCCGCTGGATCGCTTACGGGTCCAATGAGTCCGGGAAACCCGAGATCTACGCGCGGCCCTTTCCGGCCCCCGCAGGCGGCGGCGGGGCGCCTCGCTGGCGCCGGGACGGCAAGGAACTTTTCTTTCTGTCGCCGGACGAGAGCTGATGGCCTCCCAGGTCAGCGCGAGCGGCTCTGCGTTTCAACCAGGCATCCCCCAAGCCGCTGTTTAAAGCTACGCCGAATGTCCAGTGGGACGTGAGCCCCGACGGAACAAAATTCCTGCTCTCCGTCACCGGCAGCGACACCATGCAGTCCCCGTTCACGGTGGTGCTGAATTGGATGGCGCTGTTGAAGAAATAGCCCGTCATGGGCATGGGCGTGGTGGCGGGCATCAGCAGTGTGATCGATCTGCGGCTCCGGGGAATTTCGCCAAAAATCCCGGTGCAACCGCTGGAGCGATTGTATCCGCTGGTCTGGTTTGGATTCTGGGTGAATGCGGTGACCGGCACGGTTCTGCTGCTGGCGAGTACGTCCAAAAGGCTGGTCGATCCCACGTTTTACATCAAGATGGTTTTCATCTTCGCGGGTGTCGCCGTGCTCCAGCGCACGCGAAGCAAGGTGTTCCGGAAGCTCGGGCCGGACGGTGAACTGCCGGAGAGCGCCAGGCCCCTGGCGTGGGCGGGGCTGATCTGCTGGTTGGGAGCAGTGACGGCAGGGCGCCTGCTGGCGTACATCTAATCTCAGCGCGGGCACGGGCGGGGCGGCCCTCCAGGCGCTATCCACTCTCCCGACCGAGTACACTTAGTAAATCGCCAATATGCCGCTTCCATCGGCGAAAAACTCGGTCACTACGAGATCCTCTCCATGCTCGGCAAGGGAGGCATGGGTGAGGTGTATAAAGCCCACGATCCTCGTCTGCGGCGCGACGTGGCGATCAAGGTTTCGGCGGCGCGCTTCAATGAACGATTCGAGCGGGAAGCCCACGCCATCGCCGCGCTGAACCATCCCAATATCTGCACCCTGTACGACATCGGACCGGATTATCTGGTGATGGAATTGGTGGAAGGCTCGTCACCGAAGGGTCCGCTGCCGTTGGACGAAGCTCTGCGCATCGCCGGGCAAATCGCGGCGGCGCTCGAGGCGGCGCACGAGAAAGGCATCGTCCATCGGGACTTGAAACCGGCCAACGTGAAGATCACGCCGGGCGGGCTCGTTAAAGTGCTGGATTTCGGACTCGCGAAGATCGTGCGCGAGGCGTCACCGGACGGATCCACCGTGACGATGGGGTTGACGGAAGCCGGAGCCGCATTGGGCACCCCGGCCTACATGGCTCCGGAGCAGGCACAAGGCAATGAAGTGGACAAGCGCGCGGATGTGTGGGCGTTTGGAGTGTTGCTTTACGAACTACTCACGGGGAACCGGGCGTTTAAATAAGGGCGATTCGGTGCAGGCGACGCTGGCGGCGGTGTTGACGAAGGAGCCACCACTGGACAAACTGCCCGCGCGTGTGCGACGGCTGTTGCGGGCGTGTTTGAAGAAAGACCCGCGGGAGCGTTTGTCGCACATCGGGGAGTGGCGGTTTTTGCTGGATGAGTCGTTGGATGACGACGCTCCCGTGCAGGCAGCGCCCGGGCGCAGGTCCTCGTTGGTTCCGTCGTGGGTCCCGTGGGCCATCGCCGTTGTGGCAGTGGCACTGAGCGCGTTCGGGTTGTACCGCTTCACGTCCGCCGGGACGGGCACGTCTTCGCTCATCAGCTTCAACGTGCCGATTCCTGGAGGCGGGGGCGGCGAGACGATGTTCGCGCTGTCACCCGACGGACAGAACCTCGCGATCGCGTCACAGGAGAAGGGACAAATACACCTGTGGGTCCGGCCGCTGGACGGGCTGGAGGCCCGGTTGTTGCCGGGAGCGGAGGGCGCGCGCTATCCGTTCTGGTCCCCGGATGGCAAGCAGATCGGCTTCTTCGCGGATGGAAAGCTGAAGAGGGTCCCGCTGGCGGGCGGCGATCCCACCGTCGTAGCCGATGTTGGTAACGCTGGTAATATCGTGAATGGCGGAACCTGGGGCAGTCAAGGGGTCATCGTTTTTGCAACCGATAACAACCTCTATACGGTAGAAGAAACGGGTGGCAACCCAGCACCCCTGGCCCAAGGCATCCGCTTGCCGCGTAATCCGGAGTTCCTGCCGGATGGGCGGCATTTTCTCTATGTGAATGGAGGCATCCAGGTGGGCTCGCTGGATGGTGCCGCGCCAAAGCAGATCCTGCCGGATCTGTCCCGGGCGGTCTATACCGGCGGCAACGTGCTTTTCCGGCGGCAGGGCCGATTGATGGCGCAGCCGTTCGATGCCGCAACGCTGACCTTGAGCGGCGCTGCCGTTCCCGTCACACGGGAAAACGTGATCAACAGTCCGTTCATGCGTAGCACGGTGCTCTTCTCCGTGGCCGGTAGCCGCGTGCTGGCGTATCAGGCGCAGTCGCTGGAACAACTGGTGTGGGTGGACCGGACCGGAACGATGAAGGAAAAAGTGGGCCCTCCCAACGAGTGGAACAACTTCCGCCTGTCGCCCGATCAGAACAAGATCGCCATGGACATCACGATATTTCAAGGTGGAGATTCCGGGCGCGACATCGCTTTATTCGATTTGGTTCGCGGCACTCAAGAACGGCTGACCTCAGACCCGGAAGAGGATCTGGCTCCCATCTTTTCGCCGCGTGGAGACCGCATCGTCTTCACCTCCCGCCGCATGGGACGTTTTAATCCGTTTATAACCAGCGCGCCTAATCAGGAGAAGTTGGTGGTGGATCTGAGAATGCCAAATGGATTTCCACTGGATTGGTCTCCCGACGAGAAGCACATCTTGTGGAGGGCCGAGGGCTTGTGGATTGTCCCGGTATCGGGCAGTGAGAAACCTTACGCCTACGTACATTCGCGATTTGATGAGCGTGACGGCGTGTTCTCTCCTGATGGGCACTGGGTCACGTACGTCTCCAACGAATCGGGCCGCAGCGAAGTGTATCTGGAATCGTTCCCGGCCGACGCCGGCAAGCGCTACACGGTTTCGAGCCAAGGCGGCACGGGGCCGGCGTGGCGGCGCGACGGCAAGGAGCTGTTCTTCGTGGCGGGCGACGGCAGGTTGACCGCCGTGCCGGTGACGATGAACGGCGCGGACGTGCAGCTTGGGCGCGCTGAGAGTCTGTTCTTGGTGAGCCCCAGCACGTTCTTCCACCGCTCGTACGAGGTCTCGAAGGACGGCCAGCAGTTTCTAATCGCGACGCCTGCGCAGGCTGGCGGAGCGGCAATCACCGTAGTAGTGTTGAACTGGCAGGCGGCGTTGAAAAAGTAAAGCTCATAACTCCCTGGCACCGCGGACTAATCCCAGTAGGCGATGAGTCTTCCCATGGTAAACATGGCGGTCCAAAGGACCAGCGACAGAATCGCGGCGACCTTCGCTTTGGTGGGGATGACCGGGGATCGGTCCAGCTCTTCGGTCTGGTTGTAAACAATGGGGCGGAAGATCAGGGCGTGTACGCCAATTAAGCCCAAAATGACCATCTTGGTCCAGAAGAAGGGATTGGGCGAGTACTTTTCCGCCTCACAGGAGGCTAAGAGCAGGCCCGTGGCGATCATGATGGTGCCCCCCACACGTTTCCATGGACGTAAGCTGGTCACCACCTCGGTGATCGTCAGGCTCTTAAAGGTGAGCCCCAGAAGGCGCAGGTTCGTCATGAGGATCATGCCGCCGAAGAGCGCGATGCACGTCAGATGAGTCGACAGAACGATCGGGTACGCCAGCACCGATTCGCTGAACGCCGTGAGAAAGTCAATACTCTGGATGGAGTGAGCGATGGTCACGCGAGATAGCCTCTAGGCATAGCCTCTAAATCAGGAACCCGACGAAAATCCCGCCAAACACGACGGACACCCACAGCAGCAGGGATACGATCGCCACGAACCTGCTCAAGGCAGGCGGCGGATTCTCCATGGTCGCCACTTTTCTGTGGACTGTGAAATTGTAGATGAGCGCCGCGAGGAGTGCATACATCTTAAGCGGAAAGATCGGGTTAACCAGGTAAATGTTGGTCTGCGACGAAAACAGCGCCAGACCTGAGAACACGACGAATACCAGCGCGATCAGCGTCCACGGCTCTGTGTACCTCAAAATGCGCGCAGCAGTCTCATGCCGCAGTCCGAGGTTCAACATCCGAAAGTCCACGAGCGCGATCGATCCAATACCTACCGCAAACCCGCCGATGTGAACACACTCCGCCAGCGGAAACGCCCATTCGGTGTTGTTGAGCGCATCCGCGATCGCGTTCTGAAGAAGCATTCTCCTCTAGATCCTCCCCTTCGTCCTCATCTGGGAGTGTATACCATGCCGGTCCTGAACCAGCTTCCCAACAACCGCGAGCGGAACCCGCGGCGCCTAGGTATAGCTAAGCTGGACCCTCAACTTCTCGATTGCCTTAAGGACAAAGCGTAGCACGCGCTTCCACCTAAGTTCCCCTCCTACCGGATGGCGTGCCGGACCAAGGTTTCAAGGCGGTCACCGGCGACGACAAGGACGTTGGCTGCGACTACGGATTCCGCCGTGAGGAAGTGGGCGATCTCGCCCAGCCCGCACTTGAAGTCCAATCCCTTTTAGCGGAGGGATCTCGCAAGACTTCAAAAGAAGTTTAGCAGCTCGTGGTCGAAGTCGTTTATTCCCGAAATTGGCAGGTCGGGAACCTGCCCCACCATGGTCAGTCAATAGTTTGCAACCCTGTGGCGCAGGCCGCGGGCCTGCGAGCGACTTCTTCGCATGTGATGTCACAGGCCCACGCTCATCGTCCGCCTTCCCAATCCCACTCCCGCCCCAAGAATATTCCCTTGCCTCTCAACTTCTTCCCGTTTCAAACCACACCCACCGCCGCTTCCCCCGTGTACCCTGGGACCGCCATGGCAACTGAACGTCAAATCCGAGCGAATCGCGCCAACGCCGCCAAATCCACCGGCCCCATCACACCCGAAGGCAAACGAGCCTCCTCCCAAAACGCGGCCCGCCGCCACCTCGTTTCCAGCACGGTGGTTCTCAAGGGCGAATCCATGCGCCGCTTCAACGATCTCGCGGCGGCTCTGATCGTCCAATTCCAGCCGCGCAACTCCGCCGAAGCCTTCTTGGTCCAGACGATGACCGTCGCCCGCTGGCGTCTCCTCCGCATGTGGGGCATTCAAACTGCCGGCTTTGAACTGGAAATGGCCAGAGCCCGGAACTCTGATCCTTCCGCCGGCTTCGGAGCCGTCCTCGCCGCCGTCGCTTTTCGCAACCTGGCCGACAGCTCCCGGGTCCTCGCCTTACAGCTCCGTTTTGAAGCCGCATATGATCGCCAATACAATCGCGCGGTCGCCTTGCTCCTGAAGCTGCGCGAGGCTCCCAACTCCGGCGTCCCCGTCGATCCTCCCCTTCAGCTCGCCACCGAAACCTGGGATGACGATTCTCAGAAGGAAACCAATTTCGACGCCGATCCCGGAAACGATCCAACTTGCAATGAACAGGTTCCAGATATCGCTCCGAACGTATCGCGTCTTGAAGCGAACCCAATCTCACCAACGCCCCGGCGCACGCCAACTTTAAAGCAACCCGCCGTTTCCGGAGTCCGATTACGGCATACTCGCCACGAAAACAGATCTCGACATCGCCCCCCTACCCAACCCTGTGATTTTGCAGCATCTTGTGATAAAACAGTAGAGTGCCATTTATGAGCAACATTCCCCTGCGAATCGTGATAGGCACCAAGCGTTTCCTTTGCGTGAGTGCTCTTCTGGTCCTGATCGCCTCTCCGGCGCTATTCCAAACCAGGGCCGTGGGGCAGACGGCCGCAAGCCCGCCCGTCGCGGGCGCCCCGGATCAGCACCGCGCGATGTTGGACACTTACTGCGTAGACTGCCACAACACAACCGTGAAGGCTGGTGGCCTCGCGTTGGACCGCCTGGACCTCCCATCCGCGGCGGATGACGCGCAGATCTGGGAAAAGGCCCTGCGCAAACTGCGCGGACATTTGATGCCGCCGCCGGGCAGCCCCCAGCCGCCGCAGAAGGATGTGGATGCGTTCAGCGCCTGGATGGAGAACGCTCTCGACTCCCACCCTAAAGGTCCGAAGGCGGGCTATGTGCCGGTTCAGCGCCTGAACCGCACGGAGTACGCGGCGTCGGTGAAAACCCTCCTCGGTGTCGACGTGAACGAGAAGGACATCCTGCCGCAGGATATTCAAGTGGAGGGTTTCGACAACATCGCCTCCGTCCTGACCACGTCACCTGCGTTCCTGGACCAATACCTCGACGCCGCACGCCGTGTCGCGAAGAAGGCCGTCGGCGACATGGCGCCGCCGATCTTGAGGACGATGTATCAGCCCGATGGCAACCAGGACCCGGCCGTGCCTATGCCTCCGGGCCTGCGTGGCGCCGTCAAGTTTGAGCACAGCTTCCCGGCCGACGGGGAGTATCGTTTCAATTTCTTTGACCTTGACATCGGCTTGTACAACCGGCAAATGCAGAACGCGACGACCCTGGTTTTGATGCTCGATGGCAAGATCGTATTCAAGGGCTCGCTGGGCGGCCCGGAGGACTTGCGGCTCGCCAACGTGAAAGGTACGGACGGCTGGCAGCAGATTTTGGATCGCTTCCAGAAGATCCCGCTGAAAGTGCTGGCCGGCAAGCATGAGATCGTCGCCGGTTTCATCGAGCGCTCGCATGTTGAGTCCGACGACAACGTCGCTGGCGGTGGCGGGTTCGGTGGTGGTGGTGGGGCTCCCATGTCCACCTTCCGCCGCGGAATCGATGTCCTGGAGATTAAAGGTCCGTACAAGCCGACCGGCATTTCGAACAGCGCTACCCGGCCGCTGATTTTCGTTTGCGACCCGAAGGCGATCGGCGAGACCGCGTGCGCCAGGCAGATCGCGGAGAATCTGGCGCATCGGGCGTACCGTCGGCCCGTCACCGAGAGCGATGTCTCCCACCTGATGCACTTCTTCGAGGAAGGGCGTCTGGACAACGGCACTTTCGATCAGGGCATTACAGAGGTGGTGGCGGCGGTTCTGGCCAGCCCCGACTTCCTGTTCCGCTCCATTCCGGCTCCCAAGGGCGTGTCGAAAAACAGCGAGTTTCCGCTGTCCGATCTGGAATTGGCGTCCCGCTTGTCCTTCTTTATCTGGAATACGGGCCCGGACGCGGAGTTGCTGAAGCTGGCAGAGTCGAATCAACTGAACAGGCCGGGTGTTCTGGACGCGCAGGTGAAACGCATGATGGCCGATCCGAAGGCCGAGAGCCTGGTGACCAGTTTCGCCATGAAGTGGCTAAACCTAAACAGCCTCGACCTGGTGCAGCCTGACCCCAAGATTTTCAATGGTTTCAATGCGACCCTCCGCAAGGATTTCATGACGGAAGCCGAGAAGTTCCTGGGCAGCATCCTGCTGGAGAACAAGAGTGTCGTAGATTTGCTGACCTCCGATCACACGTTCGTGAACAACCGGCTGGCGCGTCACTACGGAATTGAGGGGCCCAGGACCTCCGCGTTCAAGGAGGTTACCCTGACGGACCCGAATCGCTTCGGCCTGCTGGGCAAGGCAGCGGTACTGATGAGGACCTCTTATGGCGACCGCACCTCTCCGGTGCTGCGCGGCGCCTGGGTGCTCGACAAGATCATTGGCACGCCCCCGACGCCTCCTCCGCCAAACGTCGACACCAATCTGGCTGCATCCACTGCGGATGCTCCGAAGACCGTTCGCGCCCGGCTTGAAATGCACCGCGATAAGGCAGCCTGCAAACAGTGTCACGGTGTGATCGATCCGACCGGCCTCGCGCTCGAAAACTTTGACGCGATCGGCCAGTACCGGACGGCCGACCGCCAGGCGAACAACGCTCCCATTGACGCCAGCACGGTGCTGCCGAGCGGCGTCGCGATCAACGGTCCGGTCGAGCTGCGCAAGCAGCTCGCCAGCCAGCCTGAGAATTTCGTCCGCGCGCTCACCGAGAAGCTCATGATGTACGCCATCAACCGCCAACTGGAGTATTTCGATATGCCCCAGGTTCGCAAGGTGGCGCGCGACGCCAAGAAAGACAACTACACGCTGACGTCCCTGGTGTTGGGGATTGTCAATACGGATACGTTCCGCAAGCAGGGTCCGGAGGTCGTCTCCAAGGCGGCTCCCAAACAAAACGCAATCGCGACTACCCCCAGTGAAAAAGTAATCGTGAAGAAGTAATCGTGAGGATTGGAAACTAGGAGACGAACATGTTCATTACCAAGAAGCACATTTCCCGGAGAACCGTCCTGAAGGGAGCGGGTGTCAACCTGGCGCTTCCGTTCCTGAGCGCGATGGTGCCCGCCTCCACGGCCCTCGCGCAGACTGCGGCGAATCCCAAGCTCCGTGCCGGCTTCTTCTACATTCCTCACGGCGCCATCATGTACAACACCAAGTACGGCCCGGATTGGGATCGGTGGACTCCTTCGGGCGCGGGTGCCGGCTACAAGCTGAACGAGATCAACTCGCCGATGGAGCCCTTCAAGAAGCAGATGACCACCTTCGGCAACCTGGAAAACGCCGCCGCGGCCGGTTCGGTGCACGTTCGAAACCCGGCCACGTGGCTAAGCGCCACGCTTCCGCAGGGCAACAACATGTCCACGACGCTGGATCAGGTGATGACGAAGTTCATCAGCCAGGACACGCAGTTTCCTTCGCTCGAACTCTCCTCGGAGACCACGATCCAGGTGGCGGCGGGCAACGGCGGCCCGTTTACCACGCTGTCGTTCCGCGACGAGCATACACCGCTGCCCATGGAGTACAACCCGCGCAAAGTCTTCCTGAGGTTGTTCGGTGAAGGCGACAGTCCGCAGGAGCGCGTGGCGATGGCCCGCCAGAAGAACAGCATTCTGGACATGATCCTCGACCGTATCAACGCACTGAAAGGCGACCTGGGCAGCGAGGATAAGGCCATTCTGGATGGGTATCTCGAGGACGTGCGTGAGGTCGAGCGGCAGGCCAAGACGCCTGCCAACCCCAATCTTTCGAAGATCAAGATCCCCAATGCTCCGATCGGCGAGCTGGAGGATTTCGCCGAGCAGGAAAAGATCATGTACGACCTGCTGGCGCTGGCCTACCAGGCCGACCTCACCCGCGTCGCAACCTACATCACTGTGGCGGAAGGCACCAACCGGAGCTATCCGTTCCTCAACATCTCCGACGGCTTCCACCCGATCTCGCATCACGCCGACGACCTGGAACGCATCAAGAAGCTGGTGCAGATTCAGAAGTGGCATATGCAAACGTTCGCCGCCTTCCTAAAGAAGATGGCCGATACGCCGGACGGGCAGGGCTCATTGCTCGACCACTCGATCTTCATGTACGGATCGAATATGAGCAACAGCAACGCGCACAGCAACTACCCGGTCCCGAACCTTATCGTCGGCGGCGGCAACGGCAAGCTGAAGCAGGGCGGCCAGCACCTGGTCCTGCCGGAGCGCACGCCCATCGCGAACCTGCATCTGACCCTGCTGCAAAAGATGGGTCATGAGCAGGATCACTTCGGCGACAGCACCGGCACGATCGCGGGCGTATAGGAGCAGCCGAGTGGATCGCAGAGACTTCCTTAAGAGCGCGGCGGCGGGTGGGCTCACACTGTGGTCATCCTCCCGCGTTGCCACCGCGCAGCAGTCTGCCGGTGCCCGTCGCCTGACCGACAAGCTGGCGGTAATCGACGGCGGCGGCGCGAATGTGCTGGCCTTTTCGACGGGCGACGGGCTCGTCCTGGTAGACAGTGGCGCTCCCAAGTCCGGCGACCAGGTGATGGCTGGGCTAAAGAACATGGCCGCCAGCGCCAAAATCCAAACCCTCTTCAATACCCACTATCACCTCGATCAGACGGGCAACAACGAAATGTTCGGGGCGGCCGGGGCGAAAATCGTCGCGCACCTGCGCACCCGCGAGTGGATGTCGTCCGATTACTGGGTTCCGGCCGAAGACCGATACGAAAAAGCGCGTCCCAAAGCCGCCCGCCCTACCGAGACTTTTCTGACCACCGGCTCCATGAAGGCGGGCGCCGAACAGATCGACTACGGCTACCTGACTCTGGCTCACACCAGCGGCGACATCTATGTCTTCTTCAAGACGTCGAATGTGATTGCCGTGGGCGACGTCGCATCGCCCCTGCGCGACCCGTCGTTCGACTGGTTCACCGGAGGGTGGATCGGGGGCCGCGTGGATTCCATGGACATTTTGCTGGGGCTCGCCAATGAACAGACCAAGATCGTGCCCGCGTATGGTCCCGTCATGACCAAAGCCGAATTCAAGGCGGAGCGCGACATGATGGACGAATTCCGGACGCGTGTTTTCGACCGGGTCCGGGCCGGCGAAGGCCCCAAGGACATGCTGGAGGGCGGCGCTCTGAAGGACCTGCCGAGAACGTGGAAAGATCCGTATAAATTTCTGTACGACACATGTAAGGGGCTCTGGGCGCACGAGGACAAAGTCGGCCCCAATGTTGTTTAGGAGAAAACCGTGAAACGTTTCATTCTCGCCGTATTCTGCGTGGCCGCTGCCGCCGTCCCGGTTCTGGCGCAGGCCCAAGCCCAAACAAAGCCGGGTGCCCTTGCCAGTCTCATTCAAGCCGGAAACCGCAAGGCCGCGCTCGATATGATTCGCGCCGGCGCGGACGTAAATGATCCGCAACCCGACGGTACAACCCCGGTGCACTGGGCCGTCTATGGTGTCGACCATGAGCTGCTCCAGGCGCTGATCGCGAAGAAGGCGAAGGTGGACGTCACCAATGAGTTCGGCTCCACTCCGCTCGCCGAAGCCGCCAGGCTGGCTGACGCCACGATGGTGAAGATGCTGCTGGATGCCGGCTCGGGTCCCGAAGGCGCCAACGAAGACGGCGAGACCGCGTTGATGGTGGCGATTAAAACCGGCGAAATGCCTGTGGCCGACCTGCTGGTCAAAGCCGGCGCGAACGTGAACGTCGTCGAGAAATTCCATAATCAGACACCCCTGATGTATGCCGCCGACGCGCCCAAAAATGCGGCCGAGATCGTAAAGCTTCTGCTCTCCAAGGACGCCAGCGTCAAGCCTCGGGCTCTGTATAGCGATTGGCCGAGCCAGATCACGTCGGAGCCGCGTGCGCAGTATCGTCCTGTGGGCGGGCTGACCGCTTTGTTGTATGCGGCGCGCAGCGGCTGCTATGACTGCGTGGAGGCGTTGCTCGGAACCGGCGCCGATGTGAATACGCCGACGCCGGAAGGCGTCACCCCGCTCATGATCGCTCTGGATAACGATCATAACGACACCGCCAAACTGCTCTTGGATCGCGGAGCGAATCCCCACGTCTGGGATTGGTGGGGACGCACTGCCCTCTACATCGCCATTGATCGGAAGGAAAACGCCGGTGGGGGCGGCGGCGGGCGAGGTGGGGCGGGCGGCGGACGCGGCGCACGCGGAGGGCGTGGCGGTGGCGGGGCTCCGGTGGCGGCGCGCGCCTCGGGTCCGCAAGTTTCCAGCATGGACATCATCAACACACTGCTGGCCGCGGACGTCGATATCAACGCCGAGCTCAATTTCCATCGCCCCGGCCGGGGAGGCAACAGCGGACGCTTCGCCGACAACCAACTCAGCACGGGATGCACGCCTTTGTTCCGTGCCGCCATGTCCAACGATCTCGAACTGATACGAACTCTCTTGGCCAAGGGCGCTAACCCCAACATCAACTCAATGGGTTTCACGCCCTTCCTAATATCGGCCGGCGTCACTCCAGGCATCCGCGGTGGCGGTGTCGCCGCCCCGAATACCGCGATCCTGGACCTGATGATCGAGCACGGGGCCGATGTAAATGCTCAGGTCACCGGCACCGGGACCTACTCGATGCGAATTTCCTATAATCCGCAGAATTCGCCGACCAAGGAAGGTTATTCCGCTCTGCACGCGGCGGCTCAGACCGGCAAAACGGATCTGGTGCGCTACCTGCTCGCGAAGGGAGTGAAACCGGAGCTCGTCGAAGCCAACGGCAAGAAGGCAATCGATCTGGTTGGCGGGGGTGGCGGTGGCCGAGGTGTCCCGACGGCGCCTGCTGTAACCGGTAACATTGCCGCTCCTGCGAATGCACAAGCCGCGGGAACGCCGCCCGCTGCCGGGGCCGCTGCTGGAGGACGCGGCGCTGCCGGCGCGCCTCCTGCCGCGGCGGGTGGCCGAGGCGGTGCTGGACCTGCACCCGTCAATCCAGCGACCGCAGCCGAGATTCGCACCCTTCTGCAGAACGCGGCCCTCAAGAAATAATCTGGCGTTCGATGTCGATAACCTCGCTAGCCTAGGCTCGCCGCTGGCCGAAGCGATCCGGGGAAAGCCTCTTCCTGGGACCGCCTTAAAGGAAGATGGCGGCGCAGGCGGGACGCGGCGAGTCTAACGGCCGAAACAGTGGCCGCCTGGGATAATTACGTCCAGAGGGTCAGCGTCGCCTCGCAGGATCATTGTTCGGGCACATCCGGAACGCGTCGGATATGAGGCACGTGCAGTTTGGGGTCCGGCTCACATTCTGATGGGGAGCCATCCGTTCATGCACCCATCCACTTGATCCCCGCGCGATGACGGAGATTCCTCGGGGCGTCCGAGACGTCACGGTGATGATCGGCGATATGCCTGCTATGGATCGTTTCCGCCGACTGCCTTGCCGCTCCGCCATTTTTCTGACCCGCTAAATGACGGGGATGCCTGATGACGCCAATGGAGACTTTTCGGCCATTCGAGCCGTTGCGGCGGCTCCAGCCTCCGGTTCCTCGGCTGCGGCCAGCAACGGAGACTCCCCGACCTTGCGTGAACCCGGCCATTTGCGGCAGGAATTCGGATGTGAAAAAGAAGTCCTCGCAGTTTGGGGGCGTCCGTCGGAGCCGCACTGCGGTAGTGTAGAGCGATGCCAATCAGACTCTCAGATCCCTTCTTGTGGCCGCCATTACGAGGGCAAGATGATTCTGACCTGCGTTCGCTTGTATTTGGCCTGCCCCTTGAGCTACCGCCAGATGGCCGGAATCATGGCGGAACGTGGGCTTCGGGTTCACGCGTCCTGCATCTGGCGCTGAGATGGGTAGCAAAAGCAGATGCGGGTGCTCAGGCTCGATTTGTAGGCAAGCTGTTTGGGACCTCCGGTTGATCGGATCATCGTTACCAAATCCGCGACAACCCGGCCCTCCGGCCTTTTCGCAACACTACCGTCTTAGTCGAGTCCGGCTTGTCGCAAGAACTCCGCGGCCACCTGCGCCACGGAACGATGCTGGGCATCCACCTGGAAGTTGAGGTTTTGCATTTGCTGGTTGGTGAATTTCCCCGACAATTCAAGAAGCGCGTTCCGCAATCCGGGGATTTCGTGCATTGTGTCCTGCCTGGTCACGATGCACACCTGGTAGGGTGGAAACGCATGCTGGTCATCGCGCAGAACGCGTAGATCCATTTTCGAGAGCATCCCATCGGTTGAGTTCGCGGCGATCATCGTCACCTGACCCTGTTCCATGGCCTTGTAGAGAAGGCCGAGATCCATCGTCTTCGGCGCGCCTTTCCAACGCAAGCGGTAGGTTTTTTCGAGCGCCGGCAAGCCATCCGCGCGTTGCTCAAACTCGTAACCCACGCCGAGTGTCCATGGCTCGGGCGCTTTGGATGCGTCCGTCAGTGTTTCGAGCCGTTGCGCGCGCGCCCGCGGTCCATTTACGACCATGGCGAAAGTATCGTCGATGCCAAGCGGGTCGAGCCATTCTGCGTGAAATCTCCGGTCATACTCCGACCGCACGCGTGCCAGAACGTCTCCTGGATCGTTGTCGGTCGCGTCCTTGAGAATCGCGTCCTTGAGAATCGCGGCCAGGGCTGTCCCCGTATATTCAGGATAGAGATCGATCTGACGGCTTACGAGAGCTTGATGTGCCAAAAGCGTGCCTCCCAGGTTCAGGCTGCGCTCCACGCTTCGATGGAGCCGATGTTCCAGATGCTGCGCGATGATCTCACCCAGGACAACCTGCTCCGTAAAGTTCTTCGATCCGACGCGGATTGGAGGTTTCGCCCCCGGTATGGAGCATCCGCACAGAGCCAGCAGCGCGACTATGCCGGCGAAAGTCTTCGTTCCAACCATCCCAATCCTCCGTCCGCAAGAAGCGCGATCACAGCCGCGGGTATCGCGCCTGCAAGGATCTGCGCGGTGTCCACCGAAGCAACTCCGCGAAAAATGAACACACCCAGCCCCCCGCCTCCGATGGCCGCCGCGATGGTGGCGGTGCCGATCGTTGTCACCGTCGCCACCCGAATTCCGGCCATGATGGTCCGGGCCGCCAGAGGCAGTTGTACCTGGCGCAGAAGCTGGCTATCGGTCATGCCCATGGCAATTGCCGAATCGCATACGGCTGGATCGACACTTAGGATTCCGACGAACGTATTTCGCAGGATCGGAAGAAGCGCATACAATACCAGCGCGATGATTACGGTGCGGGCGCCAATGCCGCCGATGAGGGGAATCGGAATCAGGAACCCAAACAGGGCGAGGCTGGGGATGGTCTGCACGACGCTCGATAAACCCAATAACCACCGCCGCGCGCTCTGATGCCGCGCTACCAGAATTCCCAGTGGAACGCCCAAGAGGATTGCGAACAGCATGGAAATCCCCACCAAGGATAGGTGCTGCCCCGTCAGCCGGACAATGTCGCTTGTGAGATCCGAACGCATATGCCTCCGTTGACGATCGCCGTGTACCAATCGCCGTGTACCAATCAAAGACAAGCCAGGAAAGCGCGTGCCTCCCCGCTTTGGGCGAGTTGAAACTCGGCCGGAGTTGAGATGATTTCCACAGTTCCCTGCACAATTAAGGCAATCCTGCTGCCGAGTCGAATAGCTTCCCGCACGTCATGGGTCACGAAGATGGACGTCTTCTTAAAATCGCGTTGTAATTCGAGGAACTGCTGTTGCAGCTCCAATCGGGTCACCGGGTCGAGCGCGCCGAAAGGCTCGTCGAACAAAAGTAACGGCGGATCGGCGGCCAGAGCACGCGCAACTCCGACCCTTTGGCGTTGGCCGCCGGAGAGATCCCGCGGCCGCCGCCCCCGGAATTCCGAAGCCGGCATCCCGACTTTGTCCAGAAGTTGATTTACGCGACGTTCGATATCCGCTTCGATCCAACCTTCGAGGCGCGGAACCAGACCGATATTGCGGGCCACGCTAAAATGTGGAAAAAGACCCACGTCCTGGATCACATAGCCGATGCGGCGCTTCAGCTTGATCGGGTCCCATTCCCTGGTGGATCGGCCTTCCACCAGAACGCGACCCTCCGTCGGGAACAGCATCCCGTTGGTCAACTTCAGCGCCGTACTCTTACCGGACCCGCTCCGGCCGAGCAGCACCAGCGTCTCGCCGGCCTCCACGCTGAGGTTGACTTCCGACAGGATCCGCTTACCCGCAATGTCGTAAGAGACATTGCGAAATTCGACCAGGGGCATGGCTGCATTATTCCACGTTCTCCACCAGCAGCAGAGTCTCCGCGAAGGGCCATTCCCGGTCGACCCACTGAGCCGCAAAACCAAATCCAGCGGTCTCGGCCATTCGGGCGACCTCTTCGAGAGAATACTTGTGACTGTTCTCCGTCCAGATGGTTTCTGCTTCCTCAAAGGCGACTGTCAGTTCCGCCCGCCGAATGGAGACGGTTTGCCGACGCGCCGACCGAAGGTGCATCTCCACACTTCGGGTCTCGGAGTTGTACTTCGCCACGTGTTCAAATTGGCTGAGGTCGAAGCCGCCTTCCAGATCCCGCCCTCCGAGTTCTCTCCCTCCGAGTTCTCGATTGATGCGGGCAAGCAGATTCAGGTTGAATGCGGCCGTGACTCCCAGGGGATCGTCATAAGCATCGATGAGCTGAGGAACCGGCTTTACCAAATCCGTTCCAAGTAAGAGAGCGTCGCCGGGTTGCAGAATCGTCCGAATGTCGCGCAGAAAGTTTTTATCGGCGGGATAGCTGAAGTTTCCAATCGTGCTGCCAAGGAACAGCACCAAAATGCGCTGGCCTTCCCGGCGCCGGGATGCCACCTCCAGAAGCCCGTCCAGGTATTCACGCTCGAGGCCGACAATCCCTACCGAATCGATATCTGCCAGCTCACGCCGGCACACCGCCAGAGCAACGGGAGAGATCTCAATGGGAAAGTAGTTCGTATGCCGGCGGCGGGATAGCGCTTCCAGAATCCACCGCGTCTTCCTGCCGCTTCCGCTTCCTAGCTCGCATAGGATCACGTCGCCGGGGATGCGCCGTACGATCTCATGTGCGTTTGCTCGCAGCAGCCTCTCGTCCGCCCGTGTCAATCCGTATTCGGGCAGTTCCACGATCACTTCGAAGAGCTTCGATCCGAGCGTGTCATACAAGTACTTGGAGGGCAGCTCCTTCTGGCCTGCCTTCGTGAGACCGGCCCGAATGTCCGCGGCAAAATCCGCCGCCGTGTCCGCAATTATTGCATTTGTCAGCATGAGATTACTTTCCAACACAGCGAAATCCCGCGTAAACGTATTGGTAATGAGGCTGGAACCAGTTGCGAAAGGAGCGCCGCAGCATGCACTGTTCGGTTCGCGGCGACCCTCCCTTCATGACGTAGTGCTTGCCGTCGAAGAAGTTCGCGGAATAGCCTTCGTAGAACGGAAACGGGCGGAATCCGGGAAGGGGCTCAAAGAGGCTCGAAGTCCATTCCCATCCGTTCGCCAAAAAACCTTCTACGCCGAATGCGCTCCGGCCGGCCGGAATGGCGTTCACCGGCGATGGGTCCCATCGCTCCAGATCGAGGTGGGGCAAGTCTTCGACGTTCCTGCCTTGGGGCCGATAGGCCGCGCGATGCCATTCCGGCTCGGTGGGTAATCGTGTTCCCGCCCACGCGGCGTAAGCGCCGGCCTCGGCATGACTGACGTAAACCGGCCAATCCAGCGGTAATGGAATCTCGTCAAACATCCTGCGATAGCGCCATCCCGCATCCGCTCTCGACCAGAAAAGCGGATGCGCGATGCCCTCGCGTGTCTTCCAATCCCAGGCATCCGCGGTCCACAAACTGCGTTCCTGGTATCCGCCAGCGTCTAGGAATCTCAGATATTGACCATTCGTCACCTTATAACGGTCGATCGCAAAGGCGGGCACATCCACGGCTGTGGCTTCGAATTCGTTGTCCCATCCGAAGCTCGCCATTTCGTCGCGCGGCATCCCGAGCGTAGCGCGCCCGGCGGGAATCTCCACCCTGGCCGCCCGCACGGGACCATTTGGTGGAACCGCCGCGTGAGGCCCGCTGCGCTTCTGTTCGAACGGCAATTGATGCAGCATATACGCGAGCGTCTCGGCATGCATCAGGCGATGTTCGATGGCGACGTTCAGCAGCACCTGCGGAGATACCTCGCCAGTCCAATCGCAAAACCTGCGGTCCGCCAGCGCCGCGTCAAGGGTCGTCCGGATCCGGTTCCGGTAATTCTCGATCTGCGTCCTGGCAGGCCAGTCCGAGGGCTGATCGGATGGCAGACCGCCGTCAACCGGGTCGATACCGAATGCGAAAAGACGGTCGAACTCGGGATCGAACGCCTTGGCGTTCGGAAGGCGCGAATGAAGCAGGTTCCAATCGAACGCCTCCAGGTGCCCCAGATAGAAGATGATCCGGTGTCTCTCCGGGATGGGACGCTCATACAGAGAATCCGCTCTGACAAGGTCAAAGAGCCTATCCGTTAGACTCCGAGCCTCCGCGACGCGTTTGAATAGCGTGCGGCGAACTTCGACATCTTCAGATGCAGCAAGCACGAATGCCTCCGGTTCAAGCGGAAAGGGGCTCGAGTTCTCCAAGCATGGTTGGAATGAGCTCGGCGACGGTTGGGTGAATATGCACGGCGCGTTGAATCACCGTATAAGGCGCCTTGGCGTACATCGCGTCCAGAATACAATGGATCGCCTCATCGCAGCCGGTTCCGAGCAGTGCCGCGCCCAGGATCTCGCGGGTTTCCGCGTCCACCACGATTTTCATGAAACCCTGCGTCTCTCCTTTTTCCACGGCGCGCCCCACCTTCGTCATGGGCCGTTTTCCGATCAGCGCTTTTCGCCCGCTCTTGAGAACCTCAGCCTCCGTCATCCCGGCGCGGCCCAGCGGCGGATCGATGTATAAAGCATACGTGGGAATCCGGTCGCTCACCCGCCGCGGATCGTGGTCGAGAAGGTTTGCGGCGACAATTTCGAAGTCGTTGTAGGAGGTGTGCGTGAACGCGCCCTTGCCATTGCAATCGCCCATCGCCCAGATGCCGGGGACATTGGTGCGCAGTTGATCGTCCACCAGGATGTACCCGCGCGAATCGGCTTCGACGCCGGCCTTGTCCAGACCGAGATCGCCGGTGTTGGGACGCCTCCCGATCGCGAACAGCAGATGAGAACCGCGGATTTCCCCAGCTTGGTCTGCGCTATCAAAGCTGACGGCAATTTCGTCGCCGAGTTTTGCGAGCCGCGTGACCTTCGCGTTCATCCGGATGCCGATCCCCTCCTGTTCCAGGATTTCCCGAATCGCGTCCGAGACATCCTGATCCTCGCGTTGGATCAGCCGCGGACCCATTTCCAGGATTGTAACCTCGCTTCCAAAGCGCCGGAACATCTGGCCGAACTCCAGCCCAACGTAGCTGCCGCCCACGATAATTAGATGCCGTGGAAGTTGATCTATTTCCATCATGGAGCTATTTGTAAGGTAGGGGACCCCCGCCAGTCCTGGGATGTCCGGCACCACCGCGCGCCTACCCACATTAATAAAGATGCGATCCGCTGTAAGCCTGGCGTCGCCGACGCTTATTTCGCGAGGCGATTCAAACCGGGCGTGACCCTCATAGACCGTGCAGTTGGTCATGTTCTTCAGCCAGGTTTCAATGCCCCGATTCGACTCGCCCGAAATCTCGTCCTTGCGCGCCTTCACTCGTTTCATGTCCACGCTCACCGGCCCGCCGATGGTTACGCCGTATTCGGCGGCGCGTCGCGCCATGTGGGCGGCATAAGCGCTTGCGACCATGGTCTTGGTCGGGATGCATCCGGTGTTCACGCAGGTCCCTCCGAAACGGCCGCGCTCGATCACCGCGACCGTCATCCCCGCGGCCGTCAGGCGCCCCGCCAGGGAGGGCCCGGCTTGTCCGGTTCCAAGGACAATCGCATCGAATGAATGTCTCATCTTCGCGTCTCAAGTTGGTGTCGTAATCAATATGATGCGTGAAGCGGCCAGCTAGAACCGCGAAACAAGAAAAAAGCTTCCGCCAATCGCCACCGCGTCCTCCAAGAGGGCAATGACCAGGTCCGGAACCTTGAGAGCCCGTACCAGACGGGTGCGAACCTGGTAGCCCGCAAAGGTTCCGGCGAGACCGCCCGCAACTCCTAGAACCCCGCCGAACGCGATGGATTGCATCCCTCCGGCGGCGACACCAGCGCCAGATAAACCCCCGAGAACAATTCGGGCAATCAGACCGGGGGGCTTCGTGCGGCTAGGCGTGGAGGGAAGCTTATCGGCGACGAGTTCGCCGAGGGCCAGCACAGTGAAGATAGCCACAGCCGCAGTCGATCCCATGAAAGAAAGCGGCATGCGATCAAGATTGAACCAGCGTAAATGCGCGGCCCACGCCACAGCCGCGGGCGCAGTCAGAGAACGCAAGCCGGAGGCGACGCCAATCAGGAACGCAAGTAGGAGCACTTGAGAAGGACCCACTGGCAATCTCCTTTACTCGGCCAGGACCTTGTGGACAAATTGAACCGCCATGGATCCTTCGCCTACCGCTGAAGCGACTCGCTTTACGCTTCCGGCTCGAATATCGCCTACCGCGAACACGCCGGGAAGGTTCGTTTCCAATAGATAAGGAGGGCGCGGGAGCGGCCAGTCATGTCCAAGGTCCGCTCCGGTCCTGATGAACTTCTTGCTATCCAGCGCCAGACATCCGCTGAGCCACCCGGTGTTGGGGCAGGCGCCGGTCATCAGGAACAGGTGCTGGATGTCGTGAGCGTCGGTCTGGCCCGTCTGCACCTGCCGCCAGCGGACACGCTCCAGATGCGCATCGCCTTCCAGCGCCTCGACCTCGGTATACGTTCTGAGAGTGATGTCCTGGGACGCTTCAATTCGCGAGATCAGATACCGCGACATGCTGTCCACAAGCCCTGGTCCACGGACTAACAGGTGCACATGTTTCGCATGCGCCGACAGAAACATAGCGGCCTGGCCAGCCGAGTTTCCTCCTCCGACGACGGCCACCTCCGCATCGCTGCAAAGCTGCGCCTCCACTGCCGTCGCCCCATAGTACACGCCCGAGCCTTCGAAATGAGCCAGGTTGGGCAGAGGCAATTTTCGATATTGCGCGCCGGCGGCAACGATGATGCTGCGAGCCTGCACGGATTTTCCATCGTCGAGTTCCACGGTGTAGGGCGGGCGGACGCACTTTAGCGCGCGGGCGGATCGAGCCACCGCGACGTGCGCCCCGAACTTCTCGGCTTGAACGAAGGCGCGGCCAGCCAGATCTTGCCCGGAAATCCCATTGGGGAAACCGAGATAGTTTTCGATTCTCGAGCTGCACGCGGCTTGCCCGCCCGGCGCGGTGCTCTCCACCACCAGCACATTCAGTCCCTCTGAGGCTCCGTAGACCGCCGCGGCCAGACCGCTGGGCCCCGCTCCCACCACGATAAGGTCGTAGACGCCGCTCTCATCGATTCCCTCGTTCAACCCGAAGCATTCCGCCGCTTCCGCGTTGCTGGGATTTCGAAGCACCAGCTCGCCGCGGCAGATCAGCACGGGGATGTCCGCGATTCCAATCGCGAATTGGTCGAGAATCGTTTGAAAGTCTGGATCGCGCTCCACGTCGACATAGGTGTGCGGATGGCCGTTGCGGGCAAGGAAGCCGCGTAGACGCAACGTATCCGCGGAATGGCTGGATCCAATCAGCAAAGCATCGCCGCCCGAATGGGCAATCAGATAAACGCGGCGAAGCAGGAAGGCCCGCAACAGGATCTCGCCAAGTGCGGCGTCGGTCTGTAAAATCCGCCGCAGGTTCTCCCGGCCGATCTCGAGAATCGAGCTCGCCTCACGCACACGGCATCGAACCAAACTGCGTCTTCCCGAGAGCTGATTCACCTCGCCGGTGAACATCCCACGAGTAAGGATCCTGGGCGCGGTTTCGCTGCTGGAAACGCCCACGATTTCGATGCTGCCATCCAGCACCACGAAGACGCCATGACTCGCGTCCCCCTGCTCGAAGAGAATCGCACCGGCGTCCGCCTGACCTTGTTGCCCGAATGCCGCCAGGCGCGCTATCTGCGCGTCATCCAGCTTGGGGAACATCGAATCGGTTTGCTCGGGAGCTTCCGGCATGTCGCCTCAGGGCTATTCCAGAACGACTTCGTCATTCCAGAACAACTTCATCGATATAACACCACATCCAATCCTCACCCGGTTCAAGCGACCGTACAAGCGGATGTTGGGTGGCGTGAAAGTGTTTGGTTGCGTGCTTATTCTTGGAGGAGTCACAGCATCCGACGTGCCCGCAAGTGAGACAAAGACGCAGATGAACCCAGCTATCGCCGGTTTTCAAGCACTCCTCGCAACCCTTGGTCCGCGGCGCAACCTTGTGGATCTGTTTCAAATGGGTGCAGGCTTCCATGGGCTTTCTCCTGGTACTCTCCAGTCTAGGATAGTTTCCGGTGGTGGAACAATCCGAAACCGCGGGCCACGACTTGGGCGCTTCGCTGGATGGCGTCATAGCGAAGTGGAGAGACTTCCAACAACTTTCTCGTCCAGAACCATCGAACGAAGCTGGAGGGCATACGCAAGACGTTGGAGCCGCTACGAATGAGCCTATTTCTCGAAGATGATGTGTTGCGGTTCGTCGTTCCGCGCTACAGAGGCAAGTGGAGCGATATGTATAGTTTGGCAACTGCATGGCAAACTGTCCGGCACGAAAGACGTTGAATCGTTTCGAAGCATGGTGATACGGGTGCCGCACCCAGCCACGCAAAATCGCCAAGCTGATCAAGATCACCTTCCTGCGCATGCCCGGCACCGCTGCGCCGGCCAAGTGACCACCCCCGACTCGTGATAAACTTTTCCTGCGATGACGCCGACCCACGCGTTTGATTTGCAGAAGACCCAGGCCGACCAGGAGGCCATGGAAGACATAGGGTAAGTGACCTGCATGGCCCTGGTGCTGCTCGGAAATTATGCTCAAACCGGTCGCCTCGGCGGTCCCTTGGCGTGCACGCCGTGCGATCAACGCCGCGGCCGGGAAGTCCGAAACCGAAGCGAGAAAGCTGGCAAGGCAGCGGCAAGGGCGCTGGCGGAAAAACTGGGGGTGAAGTGAAATGGGCGGTACACGTACTGACTCTGGCAAGAGGCTTCAACGAGAGTGGAAAATCCCCGCTAAACAGACCCGCTATCGCAAGACAGGCGACTTCTACATGCCGCTGAAGAAGTTCCCTGGAGCACTGGCAGACGCCAACGGCTACGTTCTTTTCCGGAACGAGCAGGAGCTTGAAAACTGCCGAGAGGTTGAAGTTAGGGGTCGTGGAAGTCGGAATGAGCGGTTAGGGATAAAAGGGGGTATCTCCAAACTGTCAGCATACGTCAGATACACAAACTTGAAGCAACTTCGAAAGGCTGCGGTCAACGCCTTTCAGAGGCAGTTAATCGAGGAAGAAAAAGCTTTGAAGCTACTCAAAGCTGGGGACATGCTGGCATGGAAGACGCAGCAACATGTTGCGATGAAGGCTGAACATGATGCTACAAATGCCAAGCAAGCGTATGAAGTCGAGATGTACAACGTCATCTACGGACAGGAGAAAATTACGGATGCTCGAGAGGTAGACCCAGAAGAAAGATAATTTCCCTTGGGGCTACTCCTCGAACACATAACGAAGGATGGATTCTCTCGTGCCGTTGAAGACTGGTGGGTCAATCCGGATCCACGGTTTTAGATCAAATGAGCCCCATTGAGAAGGGCTTGCCATCCGGTGTAAAGGTAAATTGAAACCGCACGGCTGCCAGTTTTTCTTCTGTGCCGGGTCCGCAAGTTGTGATATCACGCTTGTGATCCAATGGCCTGAAATCTTCTTTCCAGCCGTGCCGTAGACACATCTCTTCGCCTGTGGCCAGTTCCAAATCACGGATGCGCTGTTCACACTTTTCGATACTGTCAATCGTTTTCCTCCACTCCTCGTAAGAGGAGCACGTTAAATTCAAGAGACGCAGTAAATTCTGCCTTGCTGTGATCAGGTTTAGTCTGTGCTGTTTCACTCGTACGCCCCTCCTTTGGGCCTGTTCTGTTCCTCGGGTGAGCGAAACTTGATCATGCCAACATTCCGACCGTGTTAGCAAGGGGTGCGCCTCTCTCGTTTTTATGGGCTAGACGGCCCACAGCGTAGCTCTTCGGAGAGGGCGCTTGGCAAAACGCAATGATGGTGCCCTCCGGTTTTGGCAGGGATGAAGACAACGCAGTCACGAAGCATGGAAGTTTGGGAAGTGGAGCGTTAACAAACCCCACTTCTGGCCCACAGCGCAACGGCAGGGCAATGCCAACCGCTGGTTTCTGTGATAACGTTGTTTGTTGGAAGAAACGGCTGTCTCGCCATTGGCGGGACGTGGAAACCGTCGATAGGCGATAAGTTATAGTTCACTTGAGAGACAATATGGAAGTCGAACTCGTTCCTTGTGACAGGTGCGGCAAAGCGTCAGCGGAGAAAAGTTCATTCTGCAAGTACTGTGGCGCAAGGCTCACCATCGTCTCTTCTAACAAATCTAGGGTAACGACCAGGCCTTCGCAGAAGGTGGCTATTGCTGGACTTTTAGTTAAGTTAATGGGCTCTGAGCGGGAATTCGACGGAGGGCCATTCTATGCCGCCTTTCTGACTTGTTGAAGTTCGACAAATTCGGCATTGGTCACGGCCATGCGTTTGGCCTTCAGCAGCAGGTAGCGGACGTTCTTATAGCCTCGACCACGATTGATCAGCATCCGAATGTTTCCATTGAGCGCTTCGACCACACCGAAGCGAACTTTGGTCCGGCAGTAGTTCAAGATTCCCTCCAGATGCTTCACCAGCATGTCGGCGAGTTCTTCGAACGGCGTGAGCCGTTGCCACTTCAGTTGGTCCATCCACTTCTGCAGGTAGTTGAGCATCGCGCCCTCGTAGCGATAGTCCCAAAGCCGCTCCAAGCTCTCTTTGAGAAGGTAGGCTTTGAACACGCGCCGGTTCAGTTGGAACAGCCGGTTGAGTTCTCCGCGTTGAGAGAGAGTCAGGTTCTTCCACCGGCTCATCAGGAGCCACTTCTTTCCCTTGATCAGTCCGCGCTTTTGTTTTCCCTGCCGGAAGAACTCCGCCTTCCGCACTTCGTCGATGGCATCGTTGGCATGCTGGAGGATGTGGAACTTGTCGTATACGATCTTGCACTGTGGCGCCCATTCCTCAATGCTCAACCGAAACGGTTCCCACATGTCCAGGCACGCCGCCTCAATCCGCTTGCGCTGCGGCTTCCGTAACTGGCTTCGAAAGAATTCATCCAGCGTTTCCTTCTTCCGCGTTTTGCCAAACCACAGCGGTTCGCCGGTTTCCAGATTGCACACCACTGTGAGGAACTTGTCCTTCTTGCCGCGGTACAACTCGTCGACGCCCATCTGCCGCAGCGGCGGCTTTCGACGCTTGGCCTCCCAACGCTCCAGGCACCGCAGATCGATCGCGCGCACCGTGCTTTCGGCCATGCCCAATCGCCGCGCGACTTGTCGCGCCGACGCACTCTCGCAGGCCTGCCCCACTGCTTCTTCGAATCGTTTGCTGAATGGCGCTTTGCTCGGCAACTGAGTCACCTTCTCTGCACGGAATCCGCAGCGGGGGCATTTCATCCGATACGTCTCCACCACGATCGTCGTCGAGTACTCGAAGCACGGCAGGTCCCGTACCTCCCGCTCGCTGATCTCTTGGATCCGGCTGGCCGGTATGTGCTGACCACACCCGGAGCAAATCAATTTAAGCCCCGTCTTCTTCCGCCGCACCCACAGCTTCAGCTTTTTGCCCGACTCATCGATTTCCCTCTGATACACCTGGTATCCGGGCCATCCCAGGACTCTTGTCCAGTCACGCTCCTTCATGCCCTCAGGCTAGCGCATACGTCAAGCCAGTCGAATTCCCGCTCACAGCCAGTTAATGTTTTGCGTGGCGGTTCTGATTGCAAGTGGCTTTTTAGTATTTGACGATGAAGTGAGAACACTGGTCGCAAACTGGCTAACGGGTCCGGCTACGGGGCTGAATTGGCATCCTACATGGCAATGGTACCAAGCGTTAAAATGTGCTATCTTCAAGATCGGTTGTTAAACTGTTCGGCAATCGCTTCAATCATCCGCAGGCGTTGATACACGCATCCACCCGATCACAAGATGGGCGGCAAAGAAGAAAGGGAAGGGGAAGTGATGGCAAAATGCAATGGCAAGTATCAGGCAACCGCCAGCGTTGCCTCTACGTGCAATTCGGTTCTTCAACGCTGCACAACCTGTGGCAACGTGGGCTGTGAGAGAAAAGCATGCTCACAGGTGGCATTCGTTGGTAGTCATTGCGTCAAGTGCCGAGGCACCAAGAAAGAGAGGGTCTAGGCAAGGTTTAGGCCGGGTTCGCCCCTTCTGTTTTTAGGCGGTCAAATCTCTTCAGGCGGCGGTTTCAGCCCGATGTACTCTACCTTCTGTCCGCTATAAACCCGATCAAGCTCCACTCTCAAATCTTGTAATCCGGCTTCAGTGAAATCATCGGGCACATGAACGGACATCGTGTATAGTCCGTTTTTGCAGATGTGCTCCCAAGGGGCTGTGATTCCTTCCCATTGCAAAATCTTGAAGCGTACCCACACAGTTTTTTTCATCGCCTAGCCCTCCTTTGGGACTGTCCTTCTATCGCCCCTTCGGGGCAAAACCTTAACTCGTTACGTACGTGTGTATTTCGTCGCCATGCCAAAAAATTGCTTTCCACTCTTTTCCATACTCGACTGTCACTAACTGCTCACGATGCTTTACAGATGCCTGTAGCGCCTTCTCCTTCGCTTCCAGGAGTGTTTCGTACGCTCCCACAGAACTAGGCGTGTTAGTCTTATCGCTATGACGAACGATAGCGTATAAAGTCGGTCTGGATTCGTCAACCTTTGTCTTTGCCATCTTGAAGCCCCTCCTTTGGGCCTGTCGCCGAAACTTGATCATCCGCCACATGCCGACCCGTCCGCAATGGCGCAACGGTTCCAGTTGTCAATAGGCCATCGGCAAGGTATGATCACGGAGACGATGCCACGACGGAAAGCACGCTATGCACCCGTCTACCGTGATGGATTCGTGCATGTCCTTTCGGAGCGTTGCACGACTTGCATTTTTCGACCCGGCAACCTGATGTCTCCCCCTGGTGGCTACATTCGGCGCATGAATGAGATTCCGCCACCACTGGAGGGGTTCCTGAAATTGAAAGACCCCTGGAAGGGACTCCAGGGGTTCGGCGGAAAAACGTAGTGCTTAGTTTGCTTTGCTTACGTCCACTGAAAATTTCAAAGTTGACCAAGATCACCCTCCTGCGCATTCCCGGCACCGCTGCGCCGGCCAAGTGACCGATCCCCGACTCGTGATAAAATTTTCGTGCGATGACGCCGACCCACGCGTTTGATTTGCAGAAGCCCGCACAGGGCCAGCCCGGCCCTCCAAGCGACCAGGAGCCCCCGAATATTGCGCCGGGCCAGGCTCCGTTGTGCGGGCAGGCTCCTCTGAAGACCCAGGCCGACCAGGAGGCCATGGAAGACATCGGGTACATGACCTGCATGGCCCTGGTGCTGCTCGGGAATTATGCGCAAACTGGCCACTTCGGCGGCCCCTTGGCATGCACGCCGTACAACGTGGCGGCGCACCTGGCCGGGCCGGAGCTGGGCGGAATGCGCTATGACTACCGCCGTCCCAAGCATCCCCACGGCGACAAATTCATGCTCGCCGGCGGCCACACCGTTCCCACCTGCTACGCGTTGTGGATGATCATGGGCCAGGCCCTGGCGCGCCGCTATCAACTCACCGGCGACCGGCGCTACCATGTCGATCCGCTGGTCACGATGTTGCCGATCGATGCGCTGGGATTCAGGCGCGGCGCCGGAGCCATGCGCACCCTGCTCCAGGAGCATGGTCTTGAGAACCACCCTCTGTTTGCCCAGGCCCGAGGCCGGGGCATCCGTGCGCTGGCCGGTCACGCGGAAAGTACCGACCTCACCAACGATGTCAACGGCGGACCCTCCGGGGTGGGCATTGCCACCGCCGCCGGTAAAGCGGCCTTCTGGGATCTTATCGGCGCCGGCCCGTAATCCGAAAATCGTCGCGCTTGAAGGCGAGTTCGCCATGACCGAAGGGCATGCGCAGGAACTCAAGACGCAGGCTCTGGCATTGCAGGTGGGGAAGCGCCTGCGCATCCTTCTTTCCGATAACAACGCCGGCATCGACGATGCGCTGCTGGGCGGCGTCATCGCCCGGAAATACGACGGCTACAATCTGATCGATCAGTGGACCTCCTATGGATGGAATGTCTTCACTCTGGAGGATGGCAACGACTACGGCCAGATCGTGACGATCCTCAAGAAGATGGAGGATTGGGATCCCGGCGACCGCCGCCCCATGATCGTGATCGGCAAGACCACCAAGGGATATTGGCCCGGCGCCATCGGCGGGAAGATTCCTGGATTCGGCGATCAAGTGGTGAGTTACCGCAGCCATCCGTATGCGATGAAAATGAACTCGGAATATTTTGTCGCCCTGGCAAAAACATTCGAGGAGCATTACGGGGTTCAGTTCGCGGGCATTCGCGAGGGGCCCGTAGCCGATCCACGCGAGCGGCTGATCCAGTTCAAAACCAATATCGACGTGGTGATGTCGGTGCTCGAAAAGAACGGCCTCGGCGACTGGCTCGCGGACCGGCTGGTGGCTCTGGGCGACACGGTCAAGGACGACGAGCCCGTGCGTGTCTGACGTAAACACGCGATCCATTTCTGGACGACCGCCTGCGCGTGGCCAATCTTCCCGTGGAACCGCAGAGCCTGACCGCAAGCAATCGTCACTCCGGAGCGGAGAAGCAGCTCGGCGTCACCCTTTTCCGCAAGCCCGGCGAGATGGCCGGGGCGCGGCGCGGAGTCTCCGAAATTATTAAATGGGTGAACTACGTCACCGATAACCGCTTCCTCACTCTGGCGGCCGACCTCTCCGAATCCATCAATGTCGAACACGGAAGTTTGTGGGGCCACTACGATCCGGAATCGAATCCTCTGGGTACGCGCATCAAAGCCGCCATCCAGGAAGCCGGCAACGTCTCCACCGCGATCGGCTTGGTGAGCCAGAGCGCCTCAGTCGATCCGGCGAAATTCGCCGGAGTGTGGGCCCTCAGCGGGACGTATGGCGCATTTACGCCTTTGATGTACACGCCCGCCCGCGTATGGAGCCAGCAGAACCAGGACAGCCGCTTTCGCATGGGCGTCTTGCACATTTTGGTGGCGCACTCCGGACCGGAGACGGCCGCGGACGGGCGCACTCACTTCGGCATTTTTGCGCCCCAGGTATGGAAGCTGTTTCCGCGCGGCCAGGTCGATTCACTTGAATTTCTGGGATTACAACGACGTAGCTCCCGGCTACTTTGCCGCCGCCGAGATCGCCGCTCGCGATCCTAAAGTGGGCATCATTGTCCTGGAAGTGGCTCGTCCCGATTTTCCGGTCGCCGACCGCGCCAGGTTTGCCGACACCGACCTCAAGGCCGCGGCCAAAGGTCTGTATGTGATTCGCGACTTTGCGCCCGGCAAACCCCGGCACGGCTACGTGATCGCGCAGGGGTCCAGCTCAACGGTCAATCTGGTCAGCGTGCTGCCGCGTCTGGAGCAAGCCGGAGTCAACGTCAAGGTAATCGCCGCGATTAGCGAAGAGTTGTTCGACCGCCAGCCGGAGGATTACCGCCATGCGGTTCTGCCCCCGAAGGCGTCCTACGACCTCATGGTCGTCAGCACCGGGACGCGGCGCATGTGGCCGGTGCGCAACGTGGGACCGCTCACCGATGCCTACTCGCTTACTTCCGACTGGGACAATCAATGGCTCACGGGGGGTCTCGAACCGGACGTAATCGCCGAGGCGCATTTGGACGCCGGCTCGATTTTCGCGGGAGTTCAGCGTTTCGCGCAAGATCGGGAACAACGCATGGCTCGGCAGCGCGATATGATTGAAGTCGCGGATTGAAAGGGAGGGAAAATGCTTCGAAGACAAATTTGCTATGCGACTCTAGCCATCGGCTTGGCCGGTGCTCTCTTGGCCCAGGGTCCCGCGGGCGGCAAAGGCGGCGGTAAAGGCGCACCCAAGGCTGGAGCCACGGTTGAAAAGATCCGCCTCTTGAAGCCCGGTCTCTACCTGATCACGGGCGGCGGGGCGAATACGCTGGTCCGCGTCGCCGGGGATGGATTGATCGTGGTGGATACGAAGAATCCACCAACGGATACGAATGACACCTACAAAGACCTGATGGAGCAGATCCGTTCGGTTTCGAAACTGCCGGTGAAATTTGTGTTCAACACGCACCATCATCCGGACCATGTGGGCAACAATCAGAAGTTCATCGACGCGGGCGCGCAGGTGATCGGTGTGGCGGAGCTGAAGACGCGCATGGGCAGCGATCCGCGAACTAAGGACATCCCGGGGCCTCCGGGCGTCACCTTCGCCAGGGATTACGACCTGAAGACCGGCGGCGTGGAGGTGCAGGCGCATTCCTACGGTCGCGGGCACACCGGCGACGACACCATGATCTACTTCCCCGATTTGAAGGTGGTCATGGTCAGCGATCAGATCACGGACGCCACGCCTATCGTCGATTTCGCCAATGGCGGGAGCGCGGTGGAGTGGACCCAGATTCTCGACGGCGTGCTGAAGCTGGATTTCGATATGGCCATTCCAGGCCGCGGCGAGCCCAAGACCAGGGCCGATGTGCGAGGCTTACCGCGCCAAGTTCGCCACGCTCGTCAGCCGCGCCTCGGACGCGATCAAGGCGGGCGCCACCAGGGATCAGCTCGCCATCGCAGGTGAAGACCGACGATCTCGGCTGGCAGTTCAACGCAGCTTCTACGGCTCACTCTACGACGAGCTGACGAAGAAGTAGAGCGCCCCACCGCGGGAATGACTCGCAATTCAGCGCCGCGATTGGCGATGCGCGCCGCCGCCTAGACCGCCCAGATCGATAATCACGGCGAGCAGCAACCATAGAAGATTGACGCCCGACGTCGGCATCCCACTGTTCAGTTCCCATGCGTAGACGATGGTGGTGAGCGGCAGGAAAATGAAGCCGAGCACCGGCAGCAGCAGCCCACCGTGGAATGCGGTCTGTAGGTACATCGAGAAAAACCACATCAACGCGAGCGCGATGCGTGGAAACAGCAGGATAACAAGCAGGAGGAAGCAGGGCATAGGTCAATCTCCAGCCGGGACGCACGGTCCGGCGCAGTGCGATGATACCAAATTCGAGCCTAGCAGCAATTTCTCCCAAACCCACAAAGCCGCGGCGGAAGGTTCGGCGGAGTGCTGGGTACAGGCTCCTTCGGCTCATCGTTGTTCTGACTTTCGGCATTGGCATTGGCGGTCTTGGAGCCTGGGTTGTCACGAATCGCCAGGCCACACCGTCATTCACAAACGTCACCAACATCGGCACGATTCAGAACGAGTTTCTCACGGTGATGGGGCAACCGCTGAACGATCCAGCTCTGGAGAAGCTGATCCAAAAGGCATTGGAGCTGACGGCGAAAGGCGACGCCAAGGCGAAGCATTCCGCTGTATCGGCAGGCCATCCAAAAGGCTCCGCCTCCGTCGTTGTACAACAATTTAGGGGCGGCTCTCGCGCAGCAGAACTCCGATGAGGAGGCGCGGAAGGCTCTCGAAGGCGCTCTCGCGAAGAACAGCTCCTATGCTCCGGCGATGGACAACCTGAAAGCGTTGGACTCGCGGCCTCCTCCCCAGCCGGTGTCCATCGGTTCCAAGGAGAGCGAACCCAACGACGACGTGTTCCACGCCAACATTATGAAGTTGAACACCGGAGTTTCGGCCGCGATTGAGCCGGCTTCCGACGTGGATACGTTCCAGTTCGAGTCTGAGGGGAAGTCCCGGGATTGGATCGACGTCACGTTCGTGAACAGGTCCAACGGGCTGCGACCCGCTATGCGAGTCCTGCAGCTCAACAAGGAGGAGTTGCTTCCGGATGGAATCGAGCCTCGACCGCCGGCGCCGATCACTCTCTCGCGTTCGTTGCCGCGCCGAACACCAAGTATTTCGTTCAAGTGTCATCGGCTGTACGACCAATCGACCGGCGCCTATGTCTTAACCGTGAAACCGCGGCATGCGTTTGATCGATATGAGCCCAACGACGACATCGCGCATGCCACTCCAATCCGGGTCGGGTCGCCGGTGGCAGGCCAACATTATGGATGGAGGCGACGAGGACTTTTACCGGTTTGAATCCGGCGCGGCAGGCGACATGACGGTGACGATCGAGAACACTTCGACAACCCTGGCGCCCGAGGCGCGCGTTTTGGATGCGTCCAGATCCGACATTACCGGATGGCAGGCCAAACGGCAATGCCGGCGGCCACCTGAAGTTTTCGTTCAAAGCGGCGGCCAGAGGCGTCTATTACGTGCATGTTCACTCCTATTACGGCCAGAGCGCAGGGATCCTACACTCTGACCGTGCAGTGAACTCGCCGCGAAAATGTGGGTTTACCGCAGGGCACACCCGGTTAATCAGCTCCCGAACGCCTCGGCCAAGTGCCTATCGCGAGTGACGCTGACATCGGTTCGGCCGGAAGAAGATTGACGCTGGCGCTCCGTCAACTGTATTTGCATTCGAATCACGCCAATATGGTATCGAAAGTGAAGCGCAGGTTTGCTTTCGGACGCCGCTTTGGACTATTTTGGAGTCGTGGACTACTCCCAGATCATTACGATGGAGTCGGGGAAGCGCAGCGGCAAGCCCTGCATTCGCGGCCTCAGGATTAGGGTGGATAACGTCCTGGAGTATCTGGCCTCGGGTATACCCTACGAAGAGATTCTGGCGGACTTTCCGTATCTCACCGCGGTGGATATTCTCGCCTGCCTGGCTTACGCCGCCGACCGCGAGCGCAAGACCGCACTCTCAACGCGTGAACCTGCTCTTTGACGAGAACTTGTCGCCGCCGGGAACCCCTTTTATCGGTACCTCGCACAACACCTGTCGGCTCGATAAACCGAACCGGTGAAGGCTCAAGACGTGCTGAAGCTGCTTCGGAAGGACGGATGGATGCTGCGGAACCAGGAGGGGAGCCATCGGCAGTTTGTCCGTCCTGCGAAGCCGGAAAAGTTACGGTTGCAGGTCACGAATCGGACGAGGTGCCTCCCAAGACCCGGAGTCTATACTGAGGCAGGCGGGTATGTCATGAGCAGGTACTTGATCATCTATGAGAAGTCGGGCACGGGCTACGGAGCTTACGCGCCAGACCTTCCGGGCTGCGTCGCCACGGGCCGGACGCTGGACCAAACCAAGCGCCGTATGACCAAGGCCATTGAAATGCACCTCTCGGCGATGCGGGAGGACGGCGACGAAATTCCCAAGCCGTCGCGGTTCGATCTGGTCGAAGTGGCCTGAGGGTGGGGGGCATGGTGACATACGGTCGGCAGGGCTAACCCGATGCAACCGTTCGATTCGTATCCCAGGGGCGGCCGCCAGAGCCTCGGTCCGTGGAAGGACACCAGCGCCCGCTACGAACTCGAATCATACCAACATGCTATCGAAGTGAGGCGCAGGTTTGCTTTCGGACGCCGCTTTGGACTACCGTGGAGTCGTGGACTACTCCAAGATCATCACGATGGAGCCGGGGAAGCGCAGCGGCAAGCCCTGCATTCGCGGTCTTAGGATCACGGTGTATGACATCCTGGAGTATCTGGCCTCGGGCATGACCCACGAGGACATTCTTGCGGACTTTCCGTATCTCACCGAGATGGACATTCTCGCCTGCCTAGCTTATGCCGCAGACCGCGAGCGCAAGACCGCACTTCTCAACGCGTGAAGTTGCTCCTTGATGAGAATTTGTCGCCCCGGCTCGCGCGGCGTCTTCAAGCCCTTTTCCCTGAATCTATCCATGTGGAAGACTGCGGCCTCGGCGCTTCAACCGACGATTCCATTTGGACCTTCGCCCAGGACAACGGATTCGCGATCGTTTCCAAAGACAGCGACTTCCACGACCTCAGCGTTCTTCGGGGAAGCCCGCCAAAAGTTGTCTGGCTGCAGGTGGGGAACTGTTCGACCTCGCAGATCCAATATCTTCTGGAGCGCGCCAAGACCGGTCTGGAAGCATTCGCGGAATCCGGCGACACTGTGCTAATCATCGGTCGTCAGTGACGAGTCGGTTCGGGTTCCGGTGCCGCGGCTGACGATGGCCCCCGAAAGGCGATGGTTGGGGGGATTAGGTTCCACGTCATGGGCCGATGCGCCCAACGGCTTTACGGCCTAGCAAGCAGATCCCGCAACTCGGCCGCCTTCAATAACTCACCCATGCGCTCATACGCTCTGAGTAATAAGGGTAGGCATCGCTCTCGTGTCCTTGGGCTGGAGTGTGATCGTAGCGGGTTAAGTAGTTCTATGACACGTCCTGAATGCCCTTTTCTGTCGAGCATACTGGCCAACCCGTATATCGTAATTGGGTCGTTCGGAGCCTCCTTGAGAGCTATCTCGAATTTTTCAACAGCGAGATCCGTAGCGTCCGCTTCCCCGGACTCGCGTAGGAGGAACCCGTACTCTCGATAAATAACGGCGCGGTCCGCCCCCCGGCGCGGCGCGTTCGCCGCAGCCCTTTCGTAAAGGTGCAGCGCAGAAGTACGGTCATGCACCTTATGCCGCTTGAACTCGGCAAATTCTCGCGCTGCACGCCAACTCGTCGGAACGCGCGTCAGAGCCTGCTCATAGAGCCTGGCGGCGTTGTCGAGCTCGTTGTTGCGCTCCGCAGCTTTGGCAAGATCTAGAAGCCCTAGTTCAGGAGTGACTCGGCCTTGGCGGAGCTCTCTCACCAGTAAACGCATTTCGGCGTCGGCCACATCCCTCGCTTCGTACCAATCCGTAAGTCTTCGGCGTATTTTCTCCGCGGTCCGCTCCTCTTTGCCGAGCTGTGCCAATACAAAGGAGCGCGGGATCGGCTTCAGCGTAAAAACATAATCATTAGAATCCGGGTCGAACTGGCGCTGAAGTGCGTCTTGCGATAGTGATTCTAGCGCATCCTCAAGCGAGCCCTGCGGAAGGCCCGAACCCACAATGAGCGCCTCGGTCGGAAGCGGCTTTTGAAAGAGCGAGAGCACCTGAAGCACGCTTTTCTCGGGCCCTGACATTACGTCGAATACTCGTCGGAACGAGAACTCAAGCAGAACTTCGCCATTCCTGGGCACCGTAGTGAGCGCCTCGGAGTTCGTAACCGCCTCGGCGGCGCTTCGCGCCCTGGATAGAATCCAACGGATCGCCAGAGGAATGCGATCACAGGCATCGCCGATGCGCAAGCGCTCCGTCGTATTCAACTGCTTGACATACGAGAATCTTGGCTCGCCAGTAAGCGAGTCGACGTAGGAGTCGACTTCTTTGTCATTGAGGCCGCCGAGATCCACTGGAGCGATCAACCTTCGCACGGTTGTTCGGAGAGAGGTGATTATCGCCTTCGAGCCATCCGGCAGATTATCCAAGAAATGGATCACCCGTGCATCGTCCACAGTCTCCAGGTTGTCGACATAAAGAAGCCCATTGCAGCCCTTTAGTAGCGAGCGGATTTCCGTCTCCTTCTGAGCTGTATCCAGGGACTTTAGTTCAGGAAAGCCGATCACATCTGCCGTGCTATCCAGCAGAGCCTCGAAGCTCGTCAGACCTGGACGCATCGCGCGGATTCCGCTCGCGGTTAGCTCTCTATCCTTTGCTGTAATTGAGACAATGAGCTGAAAGATCTTTTTTTGATAGGCTCGAAGCACGGCCCACGTCGCCAAGGAGGTCTTTCCAATGCCGCCGATGCCAACGATGGAGACGACAGAGACTCGGTCGTCGCATAGGCCGTTCTCGATAGATGAGCCTGGCTCTTCGCGAAGAACGAAGGTTTGGTAATCCGGCTGGAGGATGCGGTAGTACGGCTCGTCAATTGCATACTGCCGACCAACCATCGGCTCGGGACGGGACTGATCGAGGTAGTCCGCCTCGGCTGAGGTTAGTAAAGTCGTGGAATCTTTCGTCCGCAATGCAGACCAGCCGGTATAATAGAGGATCTTTCCGTTAGCCGGCGGGGCGTCGGCCGTGAATCGCTCAAGCAGCGGACCCCGTGGAGGAATCAACGCGAAACCGAGAAAACTTTGATCGGATCTGATGAACTCGCGATTGAAATCCACCCAAATGCGATCTGGAAGGAAACGACGAAGCCCATCGTTGAGCTGTTTGCTGTCCAGACGGTTCCTGGCGCCTACAAATGTGTAGTTATCGGAAATCCCGAAAACCAATGCGCCTCCGCCGCTATTATGGAGACCCAACACCTCTTTCGCCAGGTCCGCCCAAGCCCCGACGTTCTCCTTTCCGGGTCGCGGACAGTCCTTCTTGTTGTCCCACAATTCGTTCTCGGTACGGAACCCCCAGTTGAGTTCCACGTCGTCCCCACGGAACATGAGCTTCATTAAGGCACGGATATCCCGCTGGCGAATCGCCGCCCTTACGTCCGACCAAGGATCGATTTTTAACGCAGCCATCTGGCCCACTATAACGCCATCAGTAGGGAAAACGGGGGCGCGCCGATTTCCGGAACGTCGTGACACCCCAAGGTCCCGTGCCGCCACAACAGTTCTTGGCGCACCTGACGTGGCCTTCACGCTTCGGCACCTGCCCGCCGCGTTAGGCTGATCGAAGACCGCCGAACCTCCCCCAAACCCCCCATACGCTACACTTGTAAAGAACCCTCCCGAACGGCCATGCCCTTTGGGGCGAACTCATGTTTGACAATTTAAGCGACAAGCTCCAGCGCGTATTCAAGAACCTGCGCGGAGAAGGAAAACTCAGCGAGGCCAACATGGAAGCCGCGCTGCGCGAGATCCGCGTGGCGCTGCTCGAGGCCGACGTGCATTTCCGCGTCGTCAAACAGTTCATCGAAGCCGTCAAGGAGAAGGCCATGGGCCAGGAAGTGCTCACCGCGCTTTCGCCCACCCAGCAGGTCGTCAAAATCGTCAAAGACGAAATGGTCAAAATGCTGGGCCAGCACCAGGCCCGCCTGCGCATGGCCACCGAGCCTCCCAGCGTCTTCCTCATTACCGGATTGCAGGGCTCGGGCAAGACCACCTCCACGGCCAAGCTGGCGCGCTGGTTATCGAAGAACGGCAGCTCGCCCTTGATGGTCTCGGTCGACGTGTACCGTCCGGCGGCGCGCAAGCAGCTCAGCGTGCTGGCTCGCGATTTGAAGCTGCCCATTTACGAAGGCACGCCCGAGGAAACCAAGCCGGCCGAGCTGGCCCGCTCCGCGCGCAAGGAAGCCGTGCAGACCGGCCGCGACGTTCTGCTGGTCGACACCGCCGGACGCCTGCATATCGACGACGAGCTCATGACCGAGCTCTCGTCGCTCAAGGAACAGCTCAACCCCTCCGAGATTCTCTTCGTGGCCGACGCCATGACCGGCCAGGACGCCGTGAAGTCGGCCGACGAGTTCCACAAGCGCCTGGGCATCACCGGAGTCATCCTCACCAAGATGGACGGCGACGCCCGCGGCGGCGCGGCGTTGTCCATCCGCTCCGTCACCGGCCAGCCGCTCAAGTTCGTGGGCGTGGGCGAGAAACCGGACGCGCTCGAGCCCTTCCATCCCGACCGCGTGGCCCAGCGCATTCTGGGCATGGGCGACATGCTCAGCCTGATCGAGAAGGTCGAGGAGAGCATCGACCAGAAGTCGGCCGAGGAGATGCAGCGCAAGCTCCTCGACGACGATTTCACCCTGGCCGATTTCCGCGATCAGATGAAGCAGTTGCGCAAGCTGGGGCCGCTCGAATCCATCCTGGGCATGATGCCGCAGTTGGGCCCGCTCAAGGACCTGAAGAACGTCAAGGTGGATGAGAAGGAGATCTCCCGCATCGTGTCGATCATCGATTCGATGACCGCCAAGGAGCGCGCCAATCACATGATCATCAACGGCGCGCGCCGCCGCAGGATCGCCAAGGGAAGCGGGACCTCGGTGCAGGAAGTCAACACCCTGCTCAAGCAGTACGCCCAGACGCGCAAGATGATGAAGAGCATCACCGGCGGGGGCGGCCTTCTGGGCAAGCGCCTGGGCAAATTCAAACTGCCCATGGGATTCGGCCAGTAGTCTTCGGACATTATTTTGTCGACAATAGAAATTGAAGGAAATGGAATTGAAGGAGTGGATGGCATGGTGATGATACGTTTGGCGCGGTTCGGGGCGAAGAAGAAGCCCTCCTACCGCGTGGTGGTGATCGATAAGGAACGCGCGCGCGATAGCAAGGCGTTGGAGGTCGTGGGCACCTACAGTCCCGTGGCCAAGCCCCGGTCGGTGATCCTGAAGCACGACCGCATCGCGCACTGGGTGAAGAACGGCGCGCAGCTCTCGGACACGGTCGCCCGTTTGCTGAAGAGCAATCCGGAGCAGGCGCCGGTGCCCACGGCCTGACAGCCTACAAGCCGCGTCGCCCGATCTGGTAGAATCATTGCAACTGGAGGGTGAAACGGGTGAAAGACTTAGTAACGGAGATCGCCAAAGCGCTTGTGGACATTCCTGAGGAAGTCGTCGTTCGCGAGGTGCAAGGCGAACAGTGCACGGTCCTCGAGTTGCGCGTGGCGCCCAGCGATTTGGGGAAAGTCATCGGCAAGCAAGGCAGAACGGCGAGGTCTATCCGGACCCTGCTGGGCGCGGCCGGCATGAAGTTGAACCGGCGCTTTACGCTGGAGATTCTGGAATAGCCGGGGATCTTATCACGGCCGGGGATCATACAGAGAACGCCTGGGTCCCCATCGGGCGCTTGTTCCGCGCGCGGGGCAGGCGTGGCGAGTTGACGGCGGAAGTTTACAGCTCCCAGCCGGGCCGCGCCGAACGCCTGGGCGAAGTCAAGCTCCAAAAGGGTGCGCTCAGCCGCATGGCTCGCGTCGAGCGCGTCTGGCATCACGACGGCCGCCCGGTGTTCAAGTTCGAAGGTGTGGATTCCATCTCGGACGCCGAGGTTTGGGAGGGCGCCGACATTCTGGTGCCGGAGGCCGAGCGAGCCAAGCCGGAAGAGGGCGAATTTTCGCATGCCGATCTGATCGGCTGCGCGGTATGGGAGGATGGCAAGGACCGGCCGCTGGGCGTGGTTTCGGGCGTGCTGGAATATGGCAGCGCTCCGTTGCTCGAAGTCGCTGTCGCCGGAGGCCGGGAAGTCGCCGGAGGCCGGGAAGTATTAGTTCCGCTGGTCCGCGAGATTTGCCGGGAGATCGACGTCGTGGGCAAGATCATCAGGGCAAAGCTACCCGAAGGGTTGACAGATCTGTAAAGTTGTGACCTTCCATGTGCTGACCATTTTCCCGGAGTTTTTCCATGGACCCTTCGATCACGGTATCATTCAGAAAGCGCGGGAATCCGGCCGGATTGAGATTCGGGTGCACGATTTGCGGCAGTGGACCCGGGACCGGCACCGGACCGTCGACGACCGGCCCTTCGGCGGCGGCGAGGGAATGGTGCTGAAGCCGGAGCCGCTGTTTGAAGCGGTGGAGTCGATTTGGCCGCAGCGGACTTTGGGGAGAGACCCGAACCAGCGCGTGATTTTGCTTTCGGCGCAGGGCCGGGTGTTCGATCAGGCCCGGGCTCGCGAGCTGGCTGCTGCGCGGGAGTTGCTGCTGATCTGCGGCCGCTATGAGGGCGTGGATGAGCGTGTGGCGGCTCACTTGGCCGATGAGGAAATCTCTATCGGCGACTTTGTGTTGAGCGGAGGAGAATTGGCCGCGGCCGTGGTCATCGATACGGTGGCGCGGTTGCAGGAAGGCGTGCTGGGCAACCGGGACTCGGCCGCCAATGAATCCTTCGGCGAAGAAGGCGTGCTCGATTGCCCGCAGTATACGCGGCCGGCGGAGTTTCGAGGTTGGAAGGTTCCGGAGACGCTGCTCAACGGCAATCATGAGGAGATCCGGAAGTGGCGCCGGAACGCCGCGCTGGAAAAGACGGCGCGGTTCCGGCCGGATTTGTGGGAAGCATCGGAATTGAGGACAAGGAAATGAATCACGCACTATTAACCAAGATCTTGACCAAAAACAAGCGGACGGTGGACCATCCCGAGTTCCGCCCCGGCGACACCATTCGCGTGCACGTCAAGATCAAAGAAGGCGACAAGGAACGCTTGCAGGCGTTCGAAGGTACCGTCATCGCGCAGCACAACACCGGGATGGGCGCGACCATCACCGTGCGCAAAGTCAGCTTCGGCCAGGGTGTCGAGCGCATCTTTCCGCTGCACGCTCCGGTGGTGGATCATATCGACATCGTGCGCACCGGCCGGGTCCGCCGCGCCAAGCTCTACTATCTGCGGGATCTGAAGGGTAAGGCCGCGCGCCTCAGGGAACGCGACTAACGCCCGCGAGCAGCCGCTCTTTTGCATGCCCACCAGCCGCCACGAGCGAGCCCTGCGCCGCACTGGCTTCCGTGCCGTTGCCGGCGTCGATGAGGCCGGCCGGGGAGCGCTGTTCGGCCCCGTCTTCGCGGCCGCGGTGGTGCTCGATCCCGAGCGCCCCATCCGCGGCTTGGACGACAGCAAGCGCCTGGATCCGGAGGTCCGCGAGGTTCTCGCCGGACGCATCCGCGAACGCGCCCGTGCTTGGGCTGTCGGCGCTGCCGACGCCTTCGAGATCGATCGTTGGAACATCCTCGAAGCCGCCCGGCTGGCCATGCGGCGCGCGGTCGAGCAGATCGCCGGCCGCTGCGATCACCTGCTCACCGACGCCATCCAGGTCCACGTCGAGCTTCCCCAAACCCCTTTGATTCATGGCGATGCGCTGAGCTTCTCGATTGCGGCCGCGTCCATCCTGGCCAAAGTCGAGCGCGACCGCGCGCTGACTGCCTGGGATCAGGTATTTCCCCAGTACGGCCTCAGGCAGAATAAGGGCTATGGGACTGGCGATCACCTCGCCGCGCTGGAGCGCTTCGGTCCCACCACGCTGCACCGTTTTAGCTTTGAACCGGTCCGAAAATGGCAAAAGTTCCCAGTTTGGACCGGGTATCCCGCACCCCAGCCTCTATCTCATCAGGGCGAGTTGTTTGCATGTCCCTAACTCCCGAACGACCTCAACCCGTCCCGAATTCGGAATCCGCGAGCGCGGCGTCCAATCCACCAAGTCCCAGACCCAAAATCGGCTGGCAAAGACGCCTGCTGCGCATCTCGCTGGCCTTGTTCATCTTCGAGATCGGCGCCTTCCTCGTCGTCTTCCCTTGGACTGAAAACTGGAATCTCAATTATTTTCAAACAGTTGTACCGGCCCTCCAGGATCTTTGGTATCAGCCCTCTTTCCGCGGAGCAGTCACAGGACTCGGTTTTGTGAACATCTACATCGCCTGCCTGCAAGTGATCCATTCCTTCCGTCGCAGCTAACATAGTACTAGGACTATCATGGTACTAAGGGTAAATCCTACCTTATACCCCATTTGGCACCTAGTAGGATTAAGCAGTTCCCCGTAGAAGTCCGTAGTACAAAAGACCAGGCTGGGAACCATGAAGGAAGGTGTGTGTAATGACTAAGTCTCGTAGCCTGTTCACGATCTGTGCTACAATTCTCATGGTCCTTGTTTTGGCGCTCATTGTGGGCGTCATGATGCATCATCATGGTGCCGTTAACAATGGTGGAAACCTCAAGATCGCACAAGGCCCTCCGCCTCCGCCCGACGACAATACCGATACCGGCAATGTTCAGCTGGCGCAAGGCCCTCCGCCTCCGCCCGACGACAATACCGATACCGGCAATGTTCAGCTGGCGCAAGGCCCTCCGCCTCCGCCCGATGACAATACCGACACGGGCAACGTACTCATGGCCAGACGATAAGCAGCAGCACTTTTCGACCAGCCCCTGGAACCGCTGGGATCGGCCAGGGGCTGGGTCATGAATTTCCTCTACCAGTTTTTGTACGCCTCCGACACTGTTATCCAGTGTCTTCTTCTAGTTCTCCTTTTGCGGGGCCCCTTTCGAAAGTACACGGTTTTTTCGGTATACGTGCTCGGCGTATTTTCCGCGGACGTGGGTGAAGGCATCGCCTACTATCGCCTCGGATGGGAAAGCCCTGTCTACCGCACGTTGTACTGGACAGACCGCGTAGGCTTGGCACTGCTTCTTTTCCTGGTGGTGATCGCCTTCACCTATGCTTCCCTCCAGGACAATCCGCTGCGGCCCAAAGCGGCAAAGGCGCTTGCGGTAATCGTTGCATTGACCGCGGCTTTGCCGTTTGCCATGCTGCGAAGCCATTCCACCGCACAGCACGGCTCTTTTAGCAGCCAGTGGTTCAATCACGCCATCCAGATCTGGAGCTTCGGTGCCGCCATCATGAATCTGGTGCTGTGGACCGCACTCCTATCCAACCGCCGCCGCGACCCCCAACTGGTCACACTAAGCATAGGCGTGGGCATCGCCACGGCCAGCGCGGCGATCGCCTGGGGCGCCCGCCGTTGGCTTCCGGAGGCCAACCGCTGGACGGTGGATAGCTTCATGCTCGTTACCCACCTCTCCTGTCTCCTGCTGTGGTGTTGGGCGTTCCGCGTCAAAGCGGGGAGCCGTTCGAGCGGCGCCACTCCTCCCGGCAGCGCCAAGCCTCCCAGTAACGCTCCTTCTCCGGACGCCCTCACCACGCCTTCGTAACCTAAACGGCGTTTGTCAAAACCGCCGGAACAGTGTTAGTATTTCTCGTGGCTTCCGCCGCAATCGCCGACCCGGGCCGCGCCTCAAGCCACTCCCGGCTTCAAGCTCAGCTTCAAGCTGGGACAGCGCGCCTGTTCGCGCCGGTCGACATCGCGGCGCTGGTGTACTTCCGGATTGTGTTCGGCGCCATCCTGGCCGCCGACGTTTGGCTCTATTTTCACAACCGCTGGATCGATTTGGAATACATCCAGCCGAAGGTGCACTTCACCTACTATGGCTTCGAGTGGGTGCATCCCTGGCCCGGCAACGGCATGTATTATCACTTCGCCGCCCTGGGCGTTCTGGCGGTCTTCATCCTGGCCGGCTTTGCGTACCGCATCAGCACGATCCTTTTCTTCCTGGGCTTCACCTACATGTTCCTTCTGGAGCAGGCGACCTACCTGAATCACTATTACTTCGTCGGGCTGGTCAGCTTCCTCATGATCTTCATCCCGGCGCACCGGAAATTTTCCGTGGACGCGATGCTGCGCCCGAGCCTCACTACGGAATTCGCTCCGGCCTGGAGCCTGTGGGTTCTGCGGGCGCAAATGGGCATCGTGTACTTCTTTGGCGGCGTCGCCAAGCTCAATAGCGACTGGCTCCAAGGCTGGCCTCTGCGTATTTGGATGCCCCGGGATCTCAATTTGCCGGTGCTGTGGAGGCTCCGCGACCAGGTCTGGCTGGCGCTGGCCTTCAGCTATTCCGGCCTGCTGCTGGATCTGTTGGCCGTGCCCCTGCTTCTGTGGCGGCGCACACGGCCCTACATGTTCGCGGCGCTGGCGCTGTTTCATCTGACCAATTCCAATCTGTTCGACATCGGGATCTTCCCGTGGTTCGCCACGGCCATGACGGCTCTGTATTTCGAGCCGGATTGGCCCCGGCGTCTGCTCGCACTGGTCCTCAAGGCATTCGGCCGCGACATCGCCGCGGCGGCGCCTCCGCAGCTTCCTCCCGCCGCCCAGCAGACGCGTCTCCGCACCGCGACCGTGGCGGGCCTCGCGGTGTACTGGGGCATTCAGATGTTGCTTCCGCTGCGGCATTGGCTGTACCCCGGCGATGTCGCCTGGACCGAGCAAGGTCACCGTTTTTCTTGGCGCATGAAGCTGCGCGACAAGCAAGGCGCTATCACGCTCCACGTTACCGATCCGGAGACAGGCCGGATCTGGAACCGCAGCCCGAGGCATTATCTTTCGCCGTGGCAGTATTCGCAGATGCTCCCGTATCCGGATATGATCCAGCAGTTCGCCCACTTCGTCGCCGACCAGGAGACCCTTCCCGGCCACGCCCGCGTCGAAGTCCGCGTCGATTCCGAAATATCGCTCAACGGACGCCGGCGTCAGCCCATGATCGATCCCAACGTGGACCTGGGCTCGATTCCGCGATCCCCCCGTCCCGCTCCGTGGATCACCGAGCTCACCGCCCCCCGCCGGAAATCGCTGCTGCGCTGAAGCCAGCGCATGACGGCGTGCGTCATGCGCGCCAACCCCGGTAAGATCCGCGCGAGAGCGGCCGCGGCTAAACCGCCCGGCCGCCGTAATTGCTTTCGTAGTAGTGCAAATACTCGCCCGACTTCACTCGCGACACCCAAGCTGTGTTGGTTCGATACCAGTCGATCGTCGCTTGCAAGCCTTCCTCGAAGGGCATCTCCGCCTTCCATCCGGTCTCGCGCATCAGCTTCGCGCTGGATAAGGCGTAGCGCCGGTCGTGGCCGGGACGATCCTTCACCGTTTGCATCAGGCTTTCGGGCTTGCCCAGAGTCGCCAGGATCGTGCGCACCACTGCGACGTTGGGCAGCGCGCGGCTGCCGCCGATGTTGTAGATCTCGCCCGGGCGCCCCCGCTCGATCGCCGCTAGAATCGCGCGGCAATGATCGTCCACGTACAGCCAGTCGCGAATCTGCATCCCGTCGCCGTATATCGGCAGAGGCTGGTCCTCGAGCGCATTGGAGATCATCAGCGGAATCAGTTTTTCCGGAAACTGGTAGGGGCCGTAGTTATTGGACGCCCTGGTCACCGTCACCGGCATTTTGTAGGTCGTGAAATACGACAACGCCAGCAGATCCGAGCCCGCCTTGGAGGCCGAATACGGGCTGCTTGCCCGCAGCGGATAATTTTCGTCGGCTTCATGCGGAGCCGGGATGCTTCCGTAGACCTCGTCGGTGGAAACGTGCAAGAACCGCGGCGTCTTCAGCAAGCGAGCGGCTTCCAGCAGCATGAGAGTGCCGCGAAGATTCGTCTCGAATACCGGCTCCGGCGAAAGGATGCTGCGGTCCACGTGAGACTCCGCGGCGAAGTGGACGATCGCGTCCGGCTTGGCCTCTTCCACGGTCGCCCGCACCAGCGGCGCGTCGCAGATATCGCCATGCACGAACCGGTAGCGTGGTCCTGCCGGAACCGACGCCAGGTTTTCCAGATTCCCGGCGTAGGTCAGCTTGTCCAGATTGACGACCCGCGAATCCGGGTCGCCCATCAACATGCGCACAAATGCGCTGCCGATGAACCCGGCCCCTCCGGTAACCAGGAACCGCATTATTTATGCTGCGTCTCCCAGTCGTAGGCGATGGAAGAATCGTTGTGGGGAATGCGGCCTTCGTCCTGGGGATTGTAAAGGCAGTTGGTGACGTAGACCAGGAACGCGGCGCCGTCCCCGACCACCTTGTACCCGTGGCCCACGCCCGGCGGGATGCAGATCTGCCAGGGCTTCAGCGATCCAGCGTACATCGTGTTCTTCACCCCGTAGGTCGGCGAATCCGGGCGCATGTCCACCAGCGCCACCTGAAACATCCCTTGCGCGGGAACCCACAAGTCGGTTTGATGGCGGTGAAAGTGAAACGCCTTGATCGTGCCCGGATAACTCAGCGCCGCCGAAACCTGAGTCGTTTCCGGGGGGAAGTCCGCGGCCAGGCCTTGCCGCAGGCGAGTCACTTCCAGGAAGTATCCGCGGTCGTCCGGCCACAAATCGTACGGACGAATCTCGACGCCGTCGATGCGGTCCTTGGAGTCGGAGGTCCGGAGAATACGCCCGATGCCGGGCTCGCAGTGCGGGGTCTCGATAGAGACTAACGAAGAGGTCGTCACGCTCACCTTACCGACTAGAGTAGCGCAAGCGTCACACCCGCCAGTTGTCCGGCCGCCAGTTCTTGATGGCTTCCTTGATCTGCTTGCGATTCCAGTTGCCCGCGAGGGCGCGTTGCGCCAGATCCGCGACTTCGCCATCGGAGGCGAAGCGCAGACCGATCAACTGACCTTCCGTCAGATCGCCGATACGCCCTTGGAAGGACGGCGGGGCAAGCTCCTTCAGGCGCAGCCGCTCCTCCAGGCGAATCACCCGGTCCTGGACCTTCAGCGCGTAATTGCGAATCTTGAACGCCGCTATCAAGGCCCACAGCGCAACCAGGATGTGTGCCGCGGTGTACCAGCCAGGTTCACGAACTGTCTGCACGATCGTCCAGATCAGGATTAGCAGCGCCACCGGCGCCAGGAAGAAGTGAAACAGCGGATCGAAGCGTGTGTGGTTTTTGAGAGTTTGCTCTTGTTGTGCCATGAAGGTTATCCTACTTCACCAGCGCACTCCTTGGCTTGACTATGCAGACTTTCAAACTTACTCTCGAGTACGATGGCTCCAAGTTTTCGGGCTGGCAGCAGCAGCTCAACGCCCGCACCGTGCAAGGCGAGTTGATCTCGGCGGCCCAGGATTTGTTTCGTGTGGAGGCCGACATCCAAGGCGCCGGACGGACCGACGCGGGCGTTCACGCTCTGGGTCAAGTGGCGCACCTGAAGTTGCGGACGCCTACGCGGCTGGCTCCGGCACAGATTCTCCGCGAACTGAACAGCCGGCTTCCCTCGAGCATTGCGGTAATCGCGCTTTCGTCCGCGCCACCGCGCTTTCATGCCCGCCACGACGCCGTCTCTCGCGCCTATTTCTATCAGATCTCGACCCGCAAGACAGCGTTGGCCAAGCGCTACGTATGGTGGGTCAAGGAGCCCCTGGAAACAGACCCCATGCGCCAGGCCGCGGCTCTGCTGGCCGGGCACCACGATTTCGCCGCCTTTCGGGCTCCCGATCCTTCTAAACCCGGAGAATCCACAATTGTTGTGGTGGATTCGGCCGAAATCGGACTCGACGATCACCTGATCGTCTTCCGCATCGAAGCCTCGCACTTCTTGTGGAAGATGGTGCGGCGGCTGGCCGGAACGCTCGTCAAGATTGGGAAAGGGGAGGTGACGGTGGAACAGTTCCGGTCCTTACTGGAACCGGAAGCGCGCGGAACGCATCCGGGCTTGGATATCGCGGCCTGGACCGCGCCCGCCTCCGGGTTATTTCTGGAGGCGGTAAAGTATCCATAGTAAGAACTCGTGGAAACGCGATCCGCCCTTGCGCGCATCCAAAGATCAGAAACCAAATGAAACTCCTCTCTAAACTTGTGACAATCGCAGCTCTAAGCGCTCCGCTTACGTTTGCGCCGCTCACGTTGGCCCAAGACATCAGCGGGAACAGCCTGTTGAAAGGAAGCTATCGCTTCCGTTACGTGGCGCCGGCGATCTTCAGTAATTACAGTGCCTCCGGCGCAATCGCCGAAGTGCTGGCCGCCGAAGGCGTAATCACCTTCGATGGCGCCGGCAACTACATCATTGAGCAGGGCAGCCAGTGGATTGACAACACCCAGAACAGCGGAAAGCCGCAGGAATTCCCGATCCCTTCCGGCGGAACCTATGCGCTGAGCGCTGCGGGAATCGGCTACATCCAAAGTCCTCTCGCGTCGATAGACAATACTGATTTCGGCGGGGTGTTCGATTCCGGAACCTATTCCAACGGCATCTTCACTGCTTCGGCCACCGAATCCGCTCAGGTTATCCAAGGTGGTCAGAACGATCTTTTCGTCGCGATGTTGGTGGGAACGCCTCCCACCAACTCCAGTTTTACCAGCCCATACTGGATCGGAGCACTCGATTTCTCAGGAGGCGGCGACCTGCTGTTGAAGAACGCCCTGCTGGAGATCCACCCCAATGGAAGCGGCGGATTGGGGACCCTCAGCATTACAGGGCAGACCTACAATCAAACCGGAGCCCTTTCGCAGACGGTGAACGGCGCGACGTATAACTTCGCCGCCGACGGCGGGGCTACGCTCACGCTGCCGCTACCCTCCAACGTCACTACCGCCCACGCGATGTTTTCCGGCAGCCGACTGATGTACGTGTCCGCCGACGGCAACTTCGTGTTGGGATGGAATCCCAATGGGTACGATATTTTCTTCGGCGTGAAGGCGCTGACGGCGCCTCCCCCCGCTAACCTGTTCCAAAGTGGTCTCTATTATCTCGGAAATCTGAGCGATCTCCCGCTGGTAGTGAAATCGAACACGATTGAGAGCGGTTGCGGCGCCGAATCGTACTATGGAATGGAGGTCGCAGCCGCCGCGGGCGAGATCATCCACCAGCGGTACTTCGCGCCGATCTCGCCGCTCTGTTCCAGCGGCGCGGCCATCGACCTGGGACTGGACGACTACCTCCTGACCGCCATCAATTCCGATGGAACCGTCAACGACGGCCTCGGAAACTCCTTCGCGTTCGGCGCTTCCAGCATTGCTTTTGTTTCCGTTTCCAACAGCCTGGGTTACTTTTCGCTGACCATCGGAATCCAGGCCCCCAGTCTCTCCGGATCGGGCGTGTACCTCAATCCCATAGGAGTGTTCAACGGGGCAAACTGGGACCCGATTACTGCGGGTCTGGCGCCGGGTGAGCTGATCACGCTGTTTGGAACCAATCTCTCTTCGTCGAAGCTGACCAACATCGGCGGATCGCCGTTCGGCACTTCGCTTGGAGGCGTACAGGTTCTCGTGAACGGACAACCTGCACCGGTCTACTACGTCAGCCCGACCCAGGTCAGCGCGATCATGCCGTATGTGACCTCCAGCTCTACTTCCCCCTACGCCACGATTCAGGTGAACAACGGGGGCCTTCTGTCAAACCAGATCACAGTGTTTCTGACGCCCTCCGAATCGGGAATCTTTTCGCAAGGTGAAAATGGCATCGGTGATGCGATCGCTCTGCATGCCGATTACTCGGCCGTCAGCGCGGCTCATCCGGCGCAGCCCGGAGAGACCATCATTGTGGCGCTTACGGGCATGGGAACGGTCACGCCCGCGGTTGCGGACGGGGCCGTGGGACCGTCCAATCCGCTGAGCACTGCGGACGTTTTTTCCAATGCCAACGAATTGCTGGTCCTGTTCAACGATTACAACCAGAAACCCAACGTGTCCGCTCAGGCCACAGTTCAATTCGCGGGGCTGTATCCAACCTTTGCGGGACTCTACCAGATGAATGTGACGGTCCCAACCAACGTCGGCCCGGGCGAAGTATACATTGAGGTCGTCACGGCTTTCGCCGACGTCGAGCAGGTCACGATTCCGGTGGGCACCGCAAGCGGCGCCGCGCAGGTTCAGCAGTCCAGCCCGGCGCTGGTCCCCGCACTGCGGCTGCCGCACCGCCAAAGAGTGCCGCGGCAGGGAACCACCGGGTTAACTCCCAGCGCGCAGCCCGGCATTCGGTAACAAATAGCGTTATTCGCGGCAGATGCCGCGCTTGCTGGAGCGGATGAAATCCACCAGATGGCGGGCCGGCTCGCCAGGCACTTCGGCTTCAATTCGGTTGAGCGCCGCTTCCAGCTTGAGCCGGCAGCGGTACAGAATCCGGTAGGCGGCCTTGAGAGCGTGAATCTCCGCGGCGGTGAAGCCGGCGCGTCTCAGGCCCACCAGGTTGAGCCCCTTGGCCTCGACGTTATAACCCGCGTACAGGAAGTAAGGCGGCACGTCGCTGTTGACGCGCGTGTTGCCGGCGATCATCGCCAGCCGGCCGATCCTGCAATACTGATGGACGACTACGCCGCCGGAAACAAACGCGTCGTCTTCGATCTCCACGTGACCGGCCACCAGGGCGCAACTGGCGATCACGGTGCGGTTGCCGATCCGGCAATTGTGGGCGATGTGCCCGGAGGTCATGATGTAGTTTTCGTCGCCGAGAACGGTTTCCGATTCCGGGGCGGTGCCGCGCGAGATGGTGTAGTGCTCGCGGATGACATTGCCGTCGCCGATGCGCAGGTAACTGCGCTCTCCGGTGAAATTCTTGTCCAGCGGATCGGTGCCCAGAATCGTTCCGGCGGAGACCCGATTGCGTTGCCCTAGAGTGGTCCACCGTTTTACGTAAACGTAGGGCTCGAGAATGGTTCCGGCGCCGATGGAGACGTCCTGCTCGACGATGGCGAACTCGCCTATCACTACTCGCGCGCCGAGGATGGCATCGGGATGAACGCGCGCGGTGGGCGCGATTTGGACGGAGGAATCAGCCGGCATTCGTCGGGTCGCTGGCATTCATGAGCGCCGCCTAGGTTATCAGATGCAGGACCGCGAACAGCGCCAGCCACAGGACGCCGAGGAAGTGCCAGTAATAAGCCACCACGTCGACCAGCTCGCGGCGCGGGTATTTACGGAGCAGCACGATGAGCAGCATCACCATGCCTCCCACGACGTGCGCCGCATGGAAGCCCGTGAAAAGGTAGAAGAAGGAGCTGTGGGGGTTCTGTGACAGATACACGCCGGCGCGCACCAGCTCGCGCCAGGCCGTGATCTGCGAGGAAAGAAAACCGGCGCCCAGGCACGCGGTGATCACAAACAGATGCGAAGCCAGGCGGTGGTTGCCGCGCCGGAAGACGCGCCGCGCCCATTCAAACGTCACACTGCTGACCAGAAGAAGTCCGGTGGAAAGCCACAGAGTGGGCGGAAGAGCGATCGGGTCCCAGAAAGGGGGCGTCCGCGAGCGCCAATAATAGGCGATGATCAGCGACGCAAAAAGGGCGAAGATGGACCCGCAAGTCGCCAGCAAAAAGATGCGGTAGACTCCCGGAGGCGAGTTGTTGGGATTTTCGAGCGAAGCAGCGAGAACGACGACATCCGCCGTTTTCTCCGCGCGGTCACTCAGCAACCGTGCCATGCTTCCATCTTACGCCTTGACCGGGGCCTGCGGCCGGCGCCGATGACGGACGCGGCGCGATCCCTCGGGAAGGTTAGTTTTTGGTGGGATCGCCCAGACGGCGGCGCCAAGCCCACCAAGAAGAACGAATGGGGCGCCACAGCCGCCGGCTCAAGCGGCAACGCGGATGTCGAGAATGCGGGAAGTGACGATGACTTGGTGTACGGGATGCCCGAATTCGAGGTGCATGCCACGGCCCACATACTTGGTCATGATCATCGAACCGCCCCACGTTGAACCGTGGATTTGCACTTCAACCGGCTCAGGGCAGAATTCGGGATGGCCGGAGATGAGAGCGGCTCCATCTCCGAGGAACACCATTTCGTAGACCCGGTTCCTGGTTTCAATGGACAGCGCCACTCCTGGGGACAGGTCCCTCAGATAAACACCACCTTCGATCTCGGACCGAATGATGTTGCCATTCACCGAATCCGAAAAATTTGGATGCGGCGCCCATAAAACTGGATTCGAGGTGCCGGTCAAACCCTGCGTGTCCATCGTCACTTATATTCTAACCGGAGACGGCTCATTGGGAAAACATCCACGGCCCAGGGTGGGACATGCTTTAGCTTGTCCTCTCCGAGCGCGTTGCGTGCGCCAAGTGTGAGAAATGCGACCTGGCGGAGTTATTCGCGGCTCAGAAAATATCCGCGAGCCAGCTCGGGTTTGAGCTCCAGAGCGCGCACCCAGGAATCGCGGGCGCCCTTGTTGTCTCCGGCGGATTGCTGGGCATGGCCCAGATTGAGCAGCGCCTCGGCGAAATCGGGCTTGGCGGCGATGGCCTCGCGATACATGCGGATGGCGCTGTCGATGTCGCCGGTCTGCTGGTACAGGATAGCGGTGTTTTGCAGCACTTCCGGAGACCGGTCGCTCAGCTCCTGCAAACACAAATGCCAGCGCAGCGCGTTGGCTGCGTCCTTCTGCTCCAGGGCGTTCGCCGACATCCCCCGAACCGCTTCCAAATTTCCGGGCTCGCGTTTCAGGAGCTCCAGCAATACATCCTGGGACTGGGAATACTGACCCAGTTTCCAGTACGCCAGCGCCAGGTTCAGTTCCGCGGCGCTCCACCCCGGCCGCTGCTGGAGGCAGGTTTGCAGACAATCCACAGCGCCGGGATAGTCGCCGCGCTGAAGCTTGAGATAGCCCAGCCGGAACTGCGCATCTTGGCGCTCGGGCGCATCCCGCTCGGCCAGCTCGGCGTACAGCGTCTCGGCTTCCTCGCTCAAACCCTGTTCCTCTATCGCGACCGCCCGCTGATACCGCAGATCGGTTCGTTCCGGAGCAACCGCTAGAGCGGCGTCGAGCGCCTGGCGGGAACTTTGAAGATCCCCCATTTCGTTGTACACGGCCGCCAGATTAATGTGCGCGGCAGTCGCGTCCGGCCGGAGTGAGGCGGCGTTCTGGTAGGCCGCGGCGGAGTCCAGCGGCTTGTCTAATCTCTGATACGTTACACCCAGGTTGAACCAATAGTCGAAGTTGCGTGGATACAGGTCCACCAGGCGGCAATAGTGCGCGGCCGCCTCCTCGTACTTTGCTTCCGCGAACGCCGCGGTGGCCAAGCCTTCCAGGGCCGCCTGGAGGGAGACGTCGCGCGCCAGCAGAGCCTGCGCCTGCTGCCGCACCAGCCCGTAGTCCTTGCGCTGCATTCCCAGCGTCATCAGATTCACCGCAGCTTCCTCGCAGCCGGGATTGCGGCGCAGAACCTGCTTGTAGACCTCCGTGGCCTCGTCGAATTCCCAAGCCAGTTGCAAGGCCACACCCTTTCCCAGGAGCGCGGGTTCCAGGTTGGGCGACTTTTCCAGGCACTTCGCGAACGATTCCAAGGCTTCTTCGGACCGTTTGAGATGAAGCTGGCAGATCCCTTTCACCAGATATGTATCCACGTGCGTTGGATCGAGTTCGGCGCTGCGGGCGAAATACGGAAGCGCATCCTCGAAGCGTCCGAGATGGTAAAGACACGCTCCGCACTGGTAATGACCCTCGGCGTAATGCGGCCGCAGCGCCAACAGCGTCTCATATTCGGCAACGGCTTCCCTGTACTTCTTGAGCTCCGCCAGCAGGTGAGCCCGCGCGGCCAAGGTCTCGGGAGCCTCTTTTTCGGAAGCCGCCGCAGGATCCAGCAACCCGAGCGCGGTGGAGGGATCGCCTTTGAGGTGGGCGATTACCGCGTGCGCCAAAGCGTTTATAGACTTCTCGGGCGCCGGAGTAATTGGAGTCTCCAAAGTGGTGGAAGGGGTCATTCGAGCCATTTTCGATACCTGCCGGGATGATCGGCCTTTTTCCTTGCCTTCTTTAGTCAAGAATCAGGTTAACTGCTTACTTACCGTACTTCCGTACCGCTCGTTGGGCCACGTTGGCGCGTTAGATCAGCGCGGGCTCGGAGTTTGCAACGACGGCCGCAGTGGGACCGGCGTTGCTCCCGGACGGATTTCCGAGCCCATTCGCACGCCAAGCCAGGGCAGATTCGCGGAATGAACCGGCAGATCGCCGGGATTCGAGTTTCGCAGGCCGGGCTCCCGGATCTGGATGTGCGCGACAGCCCGGAACCGCTGGAAATCGTTCGCGCCGAGCGCCCGGACTCGCTTTCGCCGATCGCCGACAATCGCCGGAGTGATCCTCGCGAGAATCCCTGGAGGCATGAGACGCTCCGCCTGCGGGGCCGTAGCGGGCGTCTGCACCCGATGTTCCGCCGGGCGGATCTCCAAGGGACTCGCCAGCACAACCCACATCCGGTGGATTTCACCTGGCTCGGCGGAGAATTCCCAAATTCCTAACGGTTCCGAGCGCTTAAGCGGACTTGTGCGGGACTTAAAGAAACGCACCCCAACAAAGCCGTTCCTCGCGCTCCGCGATCTCCTGGAAAGTTCTCGCGGCTCCGGCGGCAAGCGGCGGACGGCTAATCCGGCTCCACGCAGTTGGAGGGATGCGGTCGCCTGTAACAGAGTCCGGTGAAGCGGCCCGCCGTCTGAAATAGGGGCCTGTACCGCGAGAACGGACGAGATCGGCTCCGGCAGCGGAAGCGGTCGAGAAATCAAGGTTGACAGGGTCCTCACGCCCGTGGCTGTGCCGGCGAAGGGAATTCGGAAAGCATTCGTGGAGGAAAACGCGGGCAACGCGGGGGGTGTCTGAGACCCGCGAGACTCTCGCGTTGGGGTGTCTTGTTGAAGCGGGGCGGGGGAACCTGGGGCCGGCGGCGTCATCGCCGCCGTGAGTGTGCCGGCGAACCGAATTCGGAAAGCGTTCGTGGAGGAAAACGCGGGCAACGCGGGCGGCGTCTGAGACCCGCGAAATTCTCCCGTTGGGGTGTCTTGTTGAAGCCGGGCGCGGGACCCCGGGACCGCCGGCGTCATCGTTGCCGTGAGTGTGCCGGCGAACGAAATTCGGAAAGCATTCGTCGAGGAAATCGAGGGAAACACAGACGGCGATTGAGGCCCGTGAAATTCTCCCGTTGAGGTATCTTGTCGAGGCCAAGCGCGAGACTCCGGCGCCGACGGCGTCATCGGCGTTGTGGCTGTGCCGGCGAACGGAATTCGGAAAGCATTCGCCGGGGAAATCCTCGGAAGCACGGACGGCGATTGAGGCCCGTGAAATTCTCCCGTTGAGGTATCTTGTCGAGGCCAAGCGCGAGACTCCGGCGCCGACGGCGTCATCGGCGTTGTGGCTGTGCCGGCGAACGGAATTCGGAAAGCATTCGCCGGGGAAATCCCCGGAAGCACGGACGGCGATTGAGGCCCGTGAAATTCTCCCGTTGAGGTATCTTGTCGAGGCCAAGCGCGAGACTCCGGCGCCGACGGCGTCATCGGCGTTGTGGCTGTGCCGGCGAACGGAATTCGGAAAGCATTCGTCCAGGAAGTCGAGGGAAGCATGGGCGGCGATTGAGGCCCCTGAAGCTCTCCCGTTTGGGTGCTTCTTTGATGCTCCACGGGAGCGATCCTAAGCGTCTTGGCGGCGGCGAACGGCAATTCCCATCGAGTCTGCGCCGCGGGCGTGCCCACGACGCCCTGGCTCACTTGAAAGGCTACTTCGGGCGCTGCGCCGGAACGCCACGGCTCGTCTTCCGGCGGCACAAAGCGCGACAGCCGGGCCAAGCGTTCGGGCTGCGCAAGGGGGACCGCGCTCCACCGGCTGGCCCTCAACTCCTCTGACGTCTCGAGCATTTCGCGCGCGATGCCAATGTTCGCAAGCGGGTACCGCAAGGGAAGCTGTGGATAGAGGTTGGAATCGGGACCCGGTTCATCTTCCGCCGCGAAGGGAATACCCCGGAGCGACCTCGGCGCTGGATCGAGCAACAGTGGCCCCACTCCGGGCAGGCTGACCAGGGGCGCCAAATCCGCCCCTATGCCGGGCCCTGGTATGCCCAACGACGCCACCAGGCTTGCATTCATCGAGGGTCCGGCGAGGACTGCGGAAGGCCCAAAGCTCAGCGGCCACGGGTCGCTGCCGGAGGCGGGCTCCGGCGCGCCTGTTTCCGCGACAGCGGCGGGTTTGGCCTGTTCCAGCCTCGGGTGCAGGCCGGAAAGGATCCGCTCGTCGCTCTCCTCGACGATCTCGGCTGGGGGTTCGGAGATGGGTTCGGTTACGGAATCCTGGCTTGCGAAGTCCTGAGCTGCGGAATCCTGGGTCGCGAAATCCTGAGTTGTGAAATCAAAGTCGAAGGCCAGTACGCCGCCGCTTGAAGGAAGCTGCACCAGTCCGGCGGAGGATGGGTCCACTTTGAGCGGCACGTCGTACTGAACGGCGTGGCTGCTGGACGCATCTACGGAGGCAAGATCGGGAGCAACCGGTGGCGGCAGGCCCTGTTCGAGGAAACCGCACTGCTCCGGATCGGGAGCCGGCGGCGGTTCGGCCTCGGACGCGCTCTCAGCCGGGGGCGCCTTCTGCTCCTGCGGTCCCACCCGGAGCGGTGATGCCTTGACGGGTAGGGTGAACAGCGGATCCATGACACGGCGCATCGCCACCCCCGACTGTTCGTCCTGGTAGGCGACCTCGTGCAACTCCGAGCAGAACGGCCGCTTTTTGGACGCGAACAACCCCAGTCGCTTGTTGCAATACAGGCATTGCATCCGACGTTCCCTCCCCCAGGTCCGGTTATCGGCGCATTTAGTGTGAAACACGAGGCTTGAAGCGAAACTCGCGGCCGGAAGTCAGGTCAATACCTTACCGGAACCGGGAGTAACGGACGGTCCCCGTGGCGCCCTCAGCCGAAGGGTTGCTTCTGCTCAGGCGTCAGGCGGAGTGGGCCGGAGCGGCCGAAAATTGGGTCGGAACTCGCGACGGTCCGGCCGCGACAGGCCGGACCGCGAATTAGGCAGGATGGGCGGCCTTGTCCTGCGCGTGTTCGCGTGCTATCAAGAAACAGGATGAAGCACGGACCAGCGATCTTCGCCCTCGTGGCAGCGCAGCTCGCGATGGGCGCCCCGCCAGGTAAGAAGGCTCCTCCACTTCCTTACATGGAGATCAACCCAAGCCGGCTCGACCCGGATATTCCAGCGCAGATCTCTCCTGACTTGCGACGCTCTCTCTCTTTCGCCTTCTCGCCGGACGAGCATTGGCTCGCGATTGTGGCCGGTGTGTCCAGGCCGCAGGACCCCGCGGCGCGCGGTAAACAGGTTGGTCCTTCCGTGACCCGTGTGCTCCTGCTGCCGCTCAACGGCCCCGCAAAGGCTGTGATCCAAATCGATCCCGGTTTCATGGTTGCCGGCAGCCCTGTGTGGTCTCCCACTTCCGACGCCTTTCTTGTGCGAGGTTTCGTCCCAAGAACAGGAAATCAGCAGCGCGGCGATGGAATCGTCAAGGCGTATAACGTCCGCGGCGAGGAAGTCATGCGGCACACAACGATGGCGCTTCCGCCGGTCGGAGGAATCTACGGTTTCCTTGACTCCAAGACCCTGCTGACCCGCCGCGTTTCCACCGCTTGGGGGTCCAACGCGTTTCAAGCTACCGGGCTCCAGGGAGACGTCATCGATACATGGAAGGTGCGGAAGGAATGGAATGTGGTGGACATAAGTCCGGACCGACATCTTCTGCTTGTGTCTCCCGACGACCAAAACTCCAAAACCCTCGTCGTCGATTATGCGTCGAAGAAAGTCCTTCTCAGCAAGGACAATCCTTATAGCTGGCCTTCCTTCACCGTTGGAGGCGGCCCGCAGTATTTCGCAGAGCAGGGAATGACATTCTGTTCGGTCGGCGATCTTAACTTGATTATTCCCGGCCAGCCTGATCCGCGAAACACAGATACGGAGTGCTGGGACGCGGATAGCGGTAAGCGCATCGCACGATTCCAGGGGTTCCCCGGCGGCGCCCCGGCCGCTGTGACTTCCCGCAGCTCGCTCATCGTCCTTACCCATAACGGCCTCTTCAGCACCAAAAAACCGGACAGCGTGCCTTTTGAAGTCCCTGATTTCGGCGGACGCATCCTTTGGGATTTTCGTAGCGGCGCAGAGATCGCGAGCTGGGATCCTTTGCTGGAGGATGTCGGCGGGATTTACCCGCTTAGATACGCACCCGTCGCCATCTCATCCACGGGCAGGTACGTCGCCGAGGGTGCCGGCGATTTCCTTCGCCTTTACCACCTTCGCTAAGCACTTCGCAGAGGGGACAGGCGATAGCAATCACTTTCCAGACGAATTGAAAAGGCTGAGGCCCGAACCTGCCTGCGCAAGATACTCGGACGGAAGATTGACAACGCGATTCAGGCGCCGCCTTGCGGGTAGGGACAGCGGGCGTGTATTGGTAAGCGTGATTGCGGCACAGGGCCGGAGCGGCCAAAATTGGGTCGGAACTCGCGACGGTCCGGCCGCGACAGGCTCCGTTGTGCCGCTTCAAGGTTTAGTGCGGCGCCAGACAGGCCGCCAGTAAACCCGCCTTGAGGTGCTCCTCGACCGGAGCCTCCAGCTTGCGGCCCTGGTAGGTCACGTAAAACACGTCCAAAGCCCGGTGCGCCTCGGTGTCGATCAGCACAACTTCGATATTGCAGCCCGACTCGGAAATTGCGCGCGCCAGATCGTAGAGCAGCCCGGGCCGGTCCTCGGCAACGATCTCCACCAGCGTCGCCGCCTCGGAGACATCGTTCTTCACGGCCACTCTGGGCTTCAGCCGGGCCTTGGACGGGAGCAAAGGCTTGGGCCGTCCGCGCAGCAGTTTATCGGCTTCCTGCTTGCCCTCGAGAACTTTGCGGACCACGCCCCTGAGCCGGTCCACTTCGGTCGGATTCAAATCCAGGGTGCGGTGCGGATCGGAGAAGGTGAAGGTATCCACGACGATCCCTTCGGCATTGGCGAAGGCCTCCGCTTTCACAATGTTCAATCCGAAGCTGGCGATGGCGCCGGCGACGGAGGCGAACAGGGCGGGGCGATCCTTGGCCAGCAGGGTCAAGCGGTAAATGCTGCGCTCATGCTGGATCTCGATGGCCACCGCGCGCGACTCCAGTTGCCGCGACAGGGCGAAGTGTCCGTCGATCTCGGCGGCCGTGTGCGTGCGCAGATAGCGCATGGGCAGCCCTTCCAGGAAGTGCGCGTGCTCGGCGGGCACGCCCGCCTGCGAGTGAATCCGCTCGGTTTCCAGCTCCTTGGTCAGCTCCTGGTGCGCCAGCAAATAGACCCTCCAGAGCTGCTCCAGCCGCCACGGCGTCATGGCCTGAGGATTCACCGCGCTGATGTCGGCGTAGGTGAGGATAGTCAGCAGCTTCAAGCGCTCGATGGTTCCGATCCTCTCCGCCAGCGCCTTCGCCGTCGCCCCGTCATGCAGATCGCGCGAGCTCATCACGCCGGACAGGTCCAGGTGGCGCTGGATCAGGAACTCCACAGTAGCGCGATCGGCCTCCGGAGCGCCCAGCCGGTCCATCACCTGGTGCGCGACTTCCACGGCCGCTTGCGAATGATCGCGCCCGGAGCCTTTGCCGATGTCGTGGAGAATCAGCGCGAATCGCACCAGCGCCGGATCCTCGATTTCGCCCATCAACTCCGCGAACCGTCCGTCGCCGATTTGTTCCAGGGCCCCGATGGCCACCAGGGTGTGCTCGTCCACGGTATAGCGATGGTAGAAGTCGCGCACCACCAGGCACTCGATGTTGGCCCACTCCGGCAGCGACACCGCCAGAGCTCCCGCTTCCTGCATGGCTCGGAGGCCCGCCGCCGGCCGGGGCAGCGAGAGCAGACGCTTCCAGTCCGCCCAGTTGGCCTTGGGTGCGATTCCGCGCATGCGCTCGATGGTGTCCGGAGCCAGGCGTAGTTGGTGCCGCGCCACGAACTCGTACAGCGAAAGATCCTCCGGCAGTCGCGGCGTCCGCAAGAGCACCTTTTCGCGCGAGACCGTGAATTCGGAGGTCGAGAGCCTGGCTCGCCACTCGTGAAACCTGCCCAGCAGCGTTCCCGGCCGCTCCGTGACCGCCTCGATGGCTTGCCGCACGGCCCGGTCCACCACCCGGGCGTGGCGGTAATATTCGCGCATGAGCGCCGCCGGATTTTCAGCCAGCGCGTCCTGCGACTCGAAACTCAGGACATTCTGGTCGCGCCCGGTAAGCTCATGCAGCCGGATGCGCACGCCGCCCAAAAACGCCAGAGGGCCGTCGAGCGAAGGAATGCCTTCCTGCGGCTCGATTTGCAGCAGCCACCGGGTGGTCTGCAAATCCCGCAAACCGCCGGGAGCGTCCTTGAGGTTCGGCTCCAGGTGATAAATCGTATTCTGAAACTTGGCCCGCCGGCCCTCCGCCAGTCCCGCAAGCTGCTGCGCCACCGCGCCGCCGCGCTTGGAGAGAAAAGTCTTGAACTTTTCGTCCAGACTCTCAAAAACCTTGGCATCGCCGGCCAGGAATCGCCGGTCCAGAAGACTGATCGTCAGCTCCGCGTTGTCGGAGTGCTCGGTGGCGCACTCACTGACGCTATGCACGGAGTGGCTCGGCCGCAGGCCCGAATCCCACAGCGACTGGAGAAAATCAGCGATGGCCTCGCGAGGAGGCGCCGCGTTGTCCGCCGCAGTCAGCAGCAGCAAGTCCACGTCGGCCTGCGGGAACAACTCCTTGCGTCCGTATCCGCCCACCGCCGCCAGTGTCAGGCCCGAACCCATGCGGGGCTGCAACGCCCGCACGAACGCTTCCAGCACCCGCCGATCCACATCCGCCGTCCGAGACGCCAGAATCCGATGAACCGTCTCCGGAGGCGGAGGAGGAACAATCACTGCTTCGCTCACTTGCACTACTCTCCTTGATGCACAATCTCGACTCACACGCCCCGCTTCACAGCGCGCCGCCTTTACAGCGCGGAATCGCCGCGATCGTCGTTACGGATGCGGATGGCATCCGCCACGTCGTACACGAAGATCTTGCCGTCGCCGATTCTGCCCGAGCGCGCCGATGACACTAGCGCCCGCACCACTTCCTCCTGCCGCTGGTCCGCCACCACCATCTCGATTTTCACTTTGGGCAGCAGATCCACCTTGTATTCCATTCCCCGGTAGGTCTCCGTGTGACCCTTCTGACGCCCGTGGCCGCGCACTTCCGTGATGGTCATCCCATCCACGCCGATCGCCTTCAGGGCTTCCTTCACTTCCTCGAGTTTGAACGGCTGAATGATGGCCTCGATTCTCTTCAACGGAGTCCCTCGGAGGGCGATTCCTTCGTACCACCGCAAACCCCAGTATAGGAACACCTTACACCCGCGCGCTTTCGAATCTTTTGATGGATTGGATTGAAAGTTTCTATGCAGGGCAGCCGGCTGGCCTCAGGATGGTGGCTTTGGTCACGCATTTGTTTTCAGTCCTTTGCCGGGTTCGTCGCGCAGCGGAATATTTTCCTCTTTCCAGGTTTGGCCAGCCGGGGTTTTTAGGAGTGGCGGGGGAGCCGTTCCATGAGCCAAGCAAGGCAAGATGAACGCGGTCAGGCTTGGGTCCGACGCTCCGATCCTGGCCCGCAATGTCGCGATCCGCGGTGGCCTCTTGCGCCGGCCGGACGAGCAACTGACGCCAACAGGTCACGGCCATGGTCTCCACCAGCAAGACTTGGGATGCGGTGCGAGGCTGGTGTTCGTCCATGAAGGCATTGGAAAGGGCTCCGTTGGTTTTCGAGGCTTGAATTTGTTTATCGGATCGCATAGGACCTTCCTTGGCCGCAGATTAACACCGATGAACGCGGATAGGACCGAGGTTCTTGTGGCAAGCGGCTGAGGGGAAGGCACTTTTAGCTACGGCGTGCAGGGGACTGTACGCCTGGTTATTACTTCGCCGTCTCTCTTTGAGCATGAGGTCTGAGTCTGTTCCGATTTCAGAACAGAATTGGTGTAACCTTCTGGCATCGCTCAAGAGGGCGTGACGCCTTTTTTGAGTGGCTAAAACAAGCGCCGTTCTGAAAACAGCGCGAAAGTAATAAGTAACTTTTATTCTTGACATGGATCGGTGGTTCTAAGATTATTGCATCAACGCTCGGAAATAATCGGGCGGAAATGGCGCGATAGAGCGTCACGACATAGTGTTAAATCGCCTGGATCGCGTTGCCGATTTCAACGCTAGAGGTGCCCGTATGCGCACTGTTGCTTGGCTTGTTCTGGGCTTTCTGCCCGCCTCCTCCTCCCTCTTGGCTCAGCAGGCGGTCACCGCCGCTCCCACACCTCACGGGGTCATCGCCACGACTCAACAACGGGTCGATCCGACCATGACCTATCACCGAGTGATGGCGATTGTGCCTTTGGTCGGCAGCGGAACCGCAGCCGATCCCGTGCGGCCCATGTTCACGCCTGCGCCGCAAACCGCCGCACCGACTAACCCGCAAGGCGTTCCGAAAGGCAGCTCACAGAGCAGCCCGCCGGCAAGCCCACCGGACACGTTGAACAATCAGCAAAGCAATCAGCAGAGCGGCTCACAGGGAAGCTCCAGCCGCCCCGGAATCATCGCGTATCAGCATCAGTTGAGCGACGACGGCACGCTGTCGCTGGTGGAATTCGTGGCGGTGGACCGCAGCGCCTTTGCCGAGCTATTCGCCTCCACCGATGCTCGCGTGCAGTATTTCGAGGTGGGCAAGAGCACCCAAGCCGCGATCCAAGCGGCCTTCCAGCAGAAGAAGGCCGCGTTCAGTTTCACCACTTTCCATCCTCTGCCGGTGCAGTAACGGAGACCGCCATGACAAGATTTCAAAAACTGCTATTGTCTCTTGCGCTCGGCCCGGCCGCTTTGCTGGCGCAGTACAGCTACACCTACACGGACAGCCTCACCAGCATCAACGGAAGCATATGGGCCGAGTGGGGAACGGTGTACGGGACTTCGGGGGGACTAACAGGCCCCGGCGGCGGCGGAACGTTAGGCTACTACGGCTCGCTGGGCGGACCGACCGGCGAATATGAGGTCGCCACCACGATTACGCTCGGCTCCGGGTGCACATCCTCCTGCGGCACATATGCGAGCTATCTGGATATGCAGGGTAACTATTACAGCGTTGAGCTCCAGAACCCGCATTGGTCCAGCGGCGCGTGCTCGGCGACCTTAGCGTTCGTGCATAAATAACCGCTTCATTGTGTCGATGGGGAAATGGTATAGTTCCAGTCCCCGTGGAACGGGTGGCGCGCGATATTGATGGCGGCAAATTTGGCATCGGAGGTTTTGACGCCTTTGGGATATTTGTTTTCGTCGAGTTCGGCGCGTACGGTAAGTCCGGTGGTGGTCGTCGTTGCCGCAATGAGTTGAACGATGGTCTGAAAACTCCGCAGGGGTTTTCCACGCCAGTTAATCGTGAGAAAGGAAAAGAGGCGATGTTCGATTTTGTTCCATTTGCTGGTACCCGGGGGCAGATGGCAGACCGTGATGGGAACGCGAAGCATGTTGGCTAGCTCCTGTAATTCTACTTTCCACAGGCGGACACGGTGTCCGTTGCTACCGCCGCCATCGGCAGTCACCAGCAGTCGTGTGGCATTGGGATAGCGGCCTTGTCCCATACTCAACCACCAGCGGCCAATCGCGTGAACGGCGAAACTGGCGGTATCGTGATCGGTGCCAACGCTGACCCATCCCTTGTTGTCGCCGATGTCGTAGATACCGTATGGGATCGCCCGCCCCAGTTTCGGATCGATAAAGTCATGGACATTGACCGCTTCCGGTTTTCCTTTGGGATGCCATTCGCGACCGTTGTTTTTGAAATTGCCCACCAACTCTTTCTTCTTGGTGTCAACCGAAATTACGGGCTCACCCGCCGCCAGAAACGCCTTGGCCTGATCGCTGATGTACTCAAACTGGGCGTTCCGATCCACGTGGCTGCTCCCCTCCCGTGTCTTGCGGTTGGCCTGCAGACTGAATCCCCGTTTGCGCAGACCGTCGGCGATCACGTGAGGACAAACCGAATGACCCAGGCTTCGCAGAGCCTCGGATAAGTGTCGCAGACTTTTCGAGGTCCATCTCAGAGGTCGCATGGGATCACCGCGCGTCGCCGGTTCCACCAGCCGTCCAAGATCCGCCAGCAACGTCGAGTCTTCGGTGAGTTTTGCCTTGCGTCCACCGCCCGGCCTGCGGATTCGCCCGGCTTCCACTTGCCGCGATTCCGCGATTTCCTTCATCCCGCGACTGATCGTGCTGCGAGCGATTCCGGTTATTCGCGAAACCGCGCTCACTCCACCTCGACCATATGACTGCGCTTCGGTCGCCGCGAACCGCCGCAACCCCTGTTCGTTCAGAACCGGTGCAAGGCCCCTATAACGCTGCGCAATACTCTGCTCTGAACCAAGGGAGCCAGCCACTAGTCCACGATATCACAAACGGAGCACTTATTGATGCACAGTGTCTTAGCGATGAACAAGTATTATTCATCAACACTTACGACGCTCACTTCCACTACGATTTCCTGCCACAGCGGCATGGTAATCCGGGCCGTTCGTACGTTTTCCGGGCAGTTGGTGGCTTACGTCGATAATGTCTGGGCGCTATGGGCGTCTGATTCTTCGCTCAGCACCGGAATTCCCGCCATCGGCGCGTATGGAACGATTTCGGGCGACTCTATGGCGCTGGTTCAGATAGGCCAGCTCGACCAAGTTGCGCCGAACTCATTCAACATGAGTCAAATCGGCACGTCCCCGTTTTCGAACCGCGTCGACATTCAGTCTCCGGGAGTGAGCGACAACTCGGGTGGGACGGGCGTTGCTTTCTATCTCATTTTCAAGAACGGCGCGTATGCAGCCTCGTTGCCTTCCCCGGAGTGGTCCGATACCACGGTCTCGCCTTCCACCAGCTACACGTATCAACTGGCCGCTTACGACTATCATTACAACAACACCTGGAGCTCCACTTTTGCCGTCACCACTCCGCCATCGGGAGGTGTCGATCCGCGCCGCGTGGGCGTGCGTCCGACGGGGGCTTACTGGGGCGCAAGCCCCGAGCAGATCGACGTGCTCTCCGGGAACCTGAGTTACTCGGTGCCGCTGCTGAAGGCGCAAGGACGCAACGGCTGGGGTGTTGGATTCGCGCTGAGCTACAACTCGCAGAACTGGCGGAAGGATTCCGGAGGCACTTGGGAACTCGGGCGCGACGTGGGCTACGGCTACGGCTAGAAGCTGCTGGCCGGATCGCTCACTCCCTACTGGTCCGGCTATTACACGCTCGACCATTGGACCTTCACCGATTCCTCCGGCGCCGAATACCGGTTGACCAACAACAGCGGCGGAGTCTGGACCTCGACGGAGAGCGCGTACCTGTCCTACGATTCCAACGCCGGGATTCTGCACTTCCCGGATGGGAGCTTCTGGACTATGGGCGCGGTTTCAGCCGGGTCGGAGCAGGACGCCGGAACGTATTATCCGACGGTGATGGAAGACACCAACGGCAACCAGGTCCTGATCAACTACGCCGCGGGACTGGGCACGTGGTGGACCAACTCCAGCGCCCGCATCACCACGATTGAAGACGTGCGCGCCGTGAACGACGGCTATGGGCATTACTGGACCTATAAGTTCACTTACAACGGCGACGGCGTTCCGCACCTGACTGGAATCTCAAACAGTATCGGAACCGGGGAGAGCTATTCGTTCACGCGAGCGCAAAAAACACTCGTCGATCCTTTCTCCGGCGGCTCTTACGGGACCACAGTGCTTCTGACACAAGCCAACGTGCTCGCCAATAGCACGAGTTACCAGTTCACCTACGATGGGTCCACTTCGACCTCGGGCGGTCTGGACAAAGTCGTGCTTCCGTACACGGGCTACCTCGGCTGGGCGTATTCGAACGCCACCTACACCGGCTCCCGGACTCAACTGGAGGTAGGGACTCGATACCTCTCAAAGGATGGAGGGTCACCGACCAGCTATCCGATTTATCACGAATCCGGCACCAGTTACCTGACAACGCATGCCTGCACCATGATCGACGATCCGGGCGGCCTGGGCGAAAAATATTGGGCGTTCCCGTACCTTGCGGCCAACCCGACCCTGGTGACCAATTATCAGGGACGATCCCCCGTCGGCGGCACCAACTGCTCCTCGACTCCCGCTTCCTCGGCGATGACCCAGAACGCTTTCACCTGGACGCAGGATGCGGCGGGTAACTTCTACATTGGGGAGGTGGATACGACCGCCGATGTAGGCCAGAGCTACGCCGTCACAAAGAGAACGACGCAGACGGTGGATGTTCACGGCAACGTGACCCAGGTGAACAACTACAACTATCCCGGCTTCAGCCCCTCCGTGCGGACCTACAATTACAGCTACCTCAACGAAGGCAGCTACACGAGCCGGTATATCTTCAACCGGCTCACCTCCGCCACGGTGACAGACGGAACCAATAACCTGACCCTGGCCAGCATCGCCTACGATGGCTCCGGCCTGACCGGCTCCGCCACCCCGCGCGAATGGGACAGCAGCTACGGCAGCGTCACGACGCGCGGCAACGCCACCAGCATAACGGACGTGTCGGGGAATAGAACCTCGGTTTCCTACGACAAGTACGGCAACACCGTCATCACCACGGTCAACGGGGTCCCCAGCAGCGCTTCGGTCAGCGGCACAACCAATTACGCCGCGCCGGATTCAATCACCGTCAACAGCACGCTGACCACCAGCATGTCTTACAGTTCTTTCCTGGGGCTGACCAATGAAACCGGGCCGAACGGAACCAGCGTCGATATCGGCTACGATTCGGCCGCGCGGCCTGTTACGAGCACGTCGCCCTTCGGAGCGACTACGGGGACCGCCTACAACGACACGGCCTCGCCGCCCAACACGTGCACATTGGTGAACGGGCGATGGACTCAAACCCAACTGGACGGCCTCGGACGGCCGCACCTGAACCTGACCGGCTATGGCTCCTCCTGCGGCTCGGGAACGATCTTGAGCCAGGCCGAGACCAATTACGAGTCCTGCGGCTGCTCGCCACTGGGCAAGATGTATCAGCAGGAGGTGCCACATGTCCCCAACGCGGAGCATGTGGCCACCACTACTTACAGCTACGACGGCATCGGCCGCACGCTCGCCGTTGTCACGGGAGGCTCCGACACCACGGGCACCACCTATTACTCGTACGCGGCGAACACCGCCCAGGCGACCGATCCGGCTGGTAGCTGGAAGAACTTCACCATGGACGCCTTCGGGAACCTAACTCAGGTGATCGAACCGAATCCCGCCGGTGGCTCCAATTACGTCACCACCTATCTATGATTGAGTCAACTGAAAAGTTGACGTAGTTTGAAATTAATTGCGGGCGTAGCCCGCAGGTGGGTCTGTGGCGGGAAAACCTACGGAGTATCGAGAGAGTCGTTTCGCCTTGATCTAAGGAAGAGGGCGCACGGGGGCAAGCCGGGTCAAGGGCGCCCGGAGGGCGGCGAAGCGAACCCTTGACGCGGCTTGCCCCCGTGCGCGAGGGGGATGCTCGGCAAGGCGAAACGACGGTTGCCGGGGATTGGGGTTCCGGCTGTTCGGGATCTCTGCGCTTAAGCTTTCTTGGAGGCTCCCTTGGGAATGCGTTTGGGTACTCGGACCGCGGCGGCGAAGGCGGTCAGATTCCGGCTTTCAAGCATCGCCTCCTCACCGGGTTTCAACTGCTGCGATAACGGTGGCAGACCTTCTTTCGAGTACAGATCGTCGAGACTGGGAATGGCTTTGGTGCAGCCCTTTCCATACTGGGCCGGACGCGGCTGGCCTTTGGCGTTGCCGCCCTTGCGCTTCTGTTTCGTCGCCAGGATGCGCAGCCGGCTGAGCTTGGCCTGAAGAGTTTTCGGTTGGGCGTAGCGGTAGGGCTCGTTGTTGTTCAGCATGTGCCAGGCGAGAACGACGAGCTTATGAGCCACCGCGACAACGGCCACATTGCGGTTTTTCTTTTTGGCGATGCGGCGGAAGAAAGCGCCGATGGGTCCGGGATGCAGAGCCGCGTGCTGGGCGGCTTGCACCAGCAGCCAGCGGGCATGACGAGCGCCTTGTTTGGTGATGGGTCCGTGATAGCAGTGGTCTCCGGACTGGCGCGTGGAAGGGACCAGCCCGAGATAGGACGCGGCTCGATCCGGAGTCGGGAAGCGCGAGAAGTCGCCAAAGGCGGCGAGGATGGTTTCGGCGACCGTGAAGTCAACACCGGGCAGAGTCATGAGAAGTTTGACGGCCGGGTTTTGATGCGCGTGCCCGGCGATCTGGGAAGTCAGCGCGGCGAGCTCCTGTTCGACGCGGTCGAGCTGGCGCAGATGGCGGTCGAGCGAATCGCGGCCGAAGGGATCGAGTTCGAGAGCCTTGAGCCAGGCGATGTTGTTGAGCGAGAACAGATCGGCGGCAGGAGCTGCGATGAGCCGCTGATGGAGCACGGAGTGGATGCGGTTCTTGATTCTGGTGCGGTCGGCGGAGAGCATGGCTCGTTCGGTGGAGCGCTGGCGCATGAGGCGGGTGTGGGAATCGGGAATCCAGACCTCGGGCAGGTAATCGGTGCGGAGCAGTTGAGCGAGCACGAGAGCGTCAACCTTGTCGGTTTTGATTTTGGCGCTGGCGATGGCTTTGGTGCGGAGGGGATTGCTGACGACGACCTTGTGCACCAGCGGCTGAAGGATGGCGGCGACGGGCCAGGTGTTGGTGGTGGCTTCGACGGCGACGATGCTATGGAGAGGAGACAGGTGCGCGGCGGCGAAGGTTTCAAGGGCGGCTCGGGTGGCCGGGAAACGGGAGCGGAGAAGGAGGCGGCCGTCCTCGGCGAGCAGGACGGCTTCCACTTCTTTCTTGTGGAGATCCAGACCAGTGAATGTCATAATGTGATCACTCCTTTGTGAGTTAGCTTTCGCGGGGTTTTCCGGAACGTCGCGAAGGCGAGGGAAAGAGAGCGGACCGGGCATCCAATGAAACGGAAACCTCCTGGACAATCGCTTGGACAGCCGGGCGCGAGATTTGGGCAGAACGGCAACTATCTATCCGAGCTCGAAGCTCAACCGGGTGGACCGGAGGGGCGGCCACATACGACAGCGGGCTCTTGGCCCATAGCTATAACCGGCCGGCCCCAAGGTGTTCGGCCCCGCTCTCTGAACTCAGACCATGCTGTTTCGCCGGATCTTCCGGAGATCCGGCGAGAACACCCTGTCCCAAGCCCGGTGAGCTTTAGTAGAACCGATTCGTCGCCGGAGGCCCAGCGGTCCGGGGCCGCCGGGGTCCTCTTGGGTTACGAATCGTCCTGCTTCAATCATGCCCGGTACGATTTGCTGAACCATCTTACGGGCGTATCGATGACGCGGCCGACGGGCACGCAGACGCGCAGCTTCGTTTACAACGGAAATTTCCTGATGAGCGCGACCAATGCGGAGAACGGCACTGTCCGCTACGCCTACAACGGTTACGGCAAGGTCGCCACGCGGACCGACGCGAAGGGCCAGGAAGTGGTCTACAGCTATCTATGATTGAGTCAACTGAAAAGTTGACGTAGTTTGAAATTAATTGCGGGCGTAGCCCGCAGGTGGGTCTGTGGCGGGAAAACCTACGGAGTATCGAGAGAGTCGTTTCGCCTTGATCTAAGGAAGAGGGCGCACGGGGGCAAGCCGGGTCAAGGGCGCCCGGAGGGCGGCGAAGCGAACCCTTGACGCGGCTTGCCCCCGTGCGCGAGGGGGATGCTCGGCAAGGCGAAACGACGGTTGCCGGGGATTGGGGTTCCGGCTGTTCGGGATCTCTGCGCTTAAGCTTTCTTGGAGGCTCCCTTGGGAATGCGTTTGGGTACTCGGACCGCGGCGGCGAAGGCGGTCAGATTCCGGCTTTCAAGCATCGCCTCCTCACCGGGTTTCAACTGCTGCGATAACGGTGGCAGACCTTCTTTCGAGTACAGATCGTCGAGACTGGGAATGGCTTTGGTGCAGCCCTTTCCATACTGGGCCGGACGCGGCTGGCCTTTGGCGTTGCCGCCCTTGCGCTTCTGTTTCGTCGCCAGGATGCGCAGCCGGCTGAGCTTGGCCTGAAGAGTTTTCGGTTGGGCGTAGCGGTAGGGCTCGTTGTTGTTCAGCATGTGCCAGGCGAGAACGACGAGCTTATGAGCCACCGCGACGACGGCCACATTGCGGTTTTTCTTTTTGGCGATGCGGCGGAAGAAAGCGCCGATGGGTCCGGGATGCAGAGCCGCGTGCTGGGCGGCTTGCACCAGCAGCCAGCGGGCATGACGAGCGCCTTGTTTGGTGATGGGTCCGTGATAGCAGTGGTCTCCGGACTGGCGCGTGGAAGGGACCAGCCCGAGATAGGACGCGGCTCGATCCGGAGTCGGGAAGCGCGAGAAGTCGCCAAAGGCGGCGAGGATGGTTTCGGCGACCGTGAAGTCGACACCGGGCAGAGTCATGAGAAGTTTGACGGCCGGGTTTTGATGCGCGTGCCCGGCGATCTGGGAAGTCAGCGCGGCGAGCTCCTGTTCGACGCGGTCGAGCTGGCGCAGATGGCGGTCGAGCGAATCGCGGCCGAAGGGATCGAGTTCGAGAGCCTTGAGCCAGGCGATGTTGTTGAGCGAGAACAGATCGGCGGCAGGAGCTGCGATGAGCCGCTGATGGAGCACGGAGTGGATGCGGTTCTTGATTCTGGTGCGGTCGGCGGAGAGCATGGCTCGTTCGGTGGAGCGCTGGCGCATGAGGCGGGTGTGGGAATCGGGAATCCAGACCTCGGGCAGGTAATCGGTGCGGAGCAGTTGAGCGAGCACGAGAGCGTCGACCTTGTCGGTTTTGATTTTGGCGCTGGCGATGGCTTTGGTGCGGAGGGGATTGCTGACGACGACCTTGTGCACCAGCGGCTGAAGGATGGCGGCGACGGGCCAGGTGTTGGTGGTGGCTTCGACGGCGACGATGCTATGGAGAGGAGACAGGTGCGCGGCGGCGAAGGTTTCAAGGGCGGCTCGGGTGGCCGGGAAACGGGAGCGGAGAAGGAGGCGGCCGTCCTCGGCGAGCAGGACGGCTTCCACTTCTTTCTTGTGGAGATCCAGACCAGTGAATGTCATAATGTGATCACTCCTTTGTGAGTTAGCTTTCGCGGGGTTTTCCGGACGTCGCGAAGGCGAGGGAAAGAGAGCGGACCGGGCATCCAATGAAACGGAAACCTCCTGGACAATCGCTTGGACAGCCGGGCGCGAGATTTGGGCAGAACGGCAACTATCTATCCGAGCTCGAAGCTCAACCGGGTGGACCGGAGGGGCGGCCACATACGACAGCGGGCTCTTGGCCCATAGCTATAACCGGCCGGCCCCAAGGTGTTCGGCCCCGCTCTCTGAACTCAGACCATGCTGTTTCGCCGGATCTTCCGGAGATCCGGCGAGAACACCCTGTCCCAAGCCCGGTGAGCTTTAGTAGAACCGATTCGTCGCCGGAGGCCCAGCGGTCCGGGGCCGCCGGGGTCCTCTTGGGTTACGAATCGTCCTGCTTCAATCATGCCCGGTACGACTCCTACGCCCGGTTGACGGAGGTGCAGCGGTATCCCTCGGGGATCAGCGGGGGCGAGGACACCTGCCAGCGCGAAGTCTACTATTACGACGGCAACAACCCGCTGAGCTCCAGCTACCCTCAGTACGCGACGGGCCGCTTGTCGGCGGTGCAGTATTGGGGCGCCTACAATCCCAACACATTGCCCACTTGCGATACGACGTTCACCGAGATGTACAGCTATGGCGTGCCCGGCGCTCCGGTCGGCAAGCAACTCACGGTCAGCCGCGGCGGCTCGTCGCAGACCATCAACTTGGCCGCCACGTTTTCATACGACAATGAGGGCAGGATGACCGGGGAAACCTACCCCACGGATGTTAATAATTCCACGGCCAATCTGAGTTATACTTTCGACAGTATGGGCCGTCTGAACACCATGACGGACAACGTCGCGACGCTGACCCTCATCACGGGGACATCCTACGGCCCCGCGAATGAGTTGTTGAGCATCACGGCTAACGGCTATCTTGGAGCCTGGGGCGGCGAGAGCCACTCCTACAATTCGCTGAAGCAGTTGACGCAGTTGAGCTCGAATGGGCTCAGCATCCAGTACAACTATCCTTCGACCGGCAACAACGGAAAGATCGCTTCGCAAACCGACTTGGTAAGCGGCGAAACCGTGACCTACACCTATCTATGATTGAGTCAACTGAAAAGTTGACGTAGTTTGAAATTAATTGCGGGCGTAGCCCGCAGGTGGGTCTGTGGCGGGAAAACCTACGGAGTATCGAGAGAGTCGTTTCGCCTTGATCTAAGGAAGAGGGCGCACGGGGGCAAGCCGGGTCAAGGGCGCCCGGAGGGCGGCGAAGCGAACCCTTGACGCGGCTTGCCCCCGTGCGCGAGGGGGATGCTCGGCAAGGCGAAACGACGGTTGCCGGGGATTGGGGTTCCGGCTGTTCGGGATCTCTGCGCTTAAGCTTTCTTGGAGGCTCCCTTGGGAATGCGTTTGGGTACTCGGACCGCGGCGGCGAAGGCGGTCAGATTCCGGCTTTCAAGCATCGCCTCCTCACCGGGTTTCAACTGCTGCGATAACGGTGGCAGACCTTCTTTCGAGTACAGATCGTCGAGACTGGGAATGGCTTTGGTGCAGCCCTTTCCATACTGGGCCGGACGCGGCTGGCCTTTGGCGTTGCCGCCCTTGCGCTTCTGTTTCGTCGCCAGGATGCGCAGCCGGCTGAGCTTGGCCTGAAGAGTTTTCGGTTGGGCGTAGCGGTAGGGCTCGTTGTTGTTCAGCATGTGCCAGGCGAGAACGACGAGCTTATGAGCCACCGCGACGACGGCCACATTGCGGTTTTTCTTTTTGGCGATGCGGCGGAAGAAAGCGCCGATGGGTCCGGGATGCAGAGCCGCGTGCTGGGCGGCTTGCACCAGCAGCCAGCGGGCATGACGAGCGCCTTGTTTGGTGATGGGTCCGTGATAGCAGTGGTCTCCGGACTGGCGCGTGGAAGGGACCAGCCCGAGATAGGACGCGGCTCGATCCGGAGTCGGGAAGCGCGAGAAGTCGCCAAAGGCGGCGAGGATGGTTTCGGCGACCGTGAAGTCGACACCGGGCAGAGTCATGAGAAGTTTGACGGCCGGGTTTTGATGCGCGTGCCCGGCGATCTGGGAAGTCAGCGCGGCGAGCTCCTGTTCGACGCGGTCGAGCTGGCGCAGATGGCGGTCGAGCGAATCGCGGCCGAAGGGATCGAGTTCGAGAGCCTTGAGCCAGGCGATGTTGTTGAGCGAGAACAGATCGGCGGCAGGAGCTGCGATGAGCCGCTGATGGAGCACGGAGTGGATGCGGTTCTTGATTCTGGTGCGGTCGGCGGAGAGCATGGCTCGTTCGGTGGAGCGCTGGCGCATGAGGCGGGTGTGGGAATCGGGAATCCAGACCTCGGGCAGGTAATCGGTGCGGAGCAGTTGAGCGAGCACGAGAGCGTTGACCTTGTCGGTTTTGATTTTGGCGCTGGCGATGGCTTTGGTGCGGAGGGGATTGCTGACGACGACCTTGTGCACCAGCGGCTGAAGGATGGCGGCGACGGGCCAGGTGTTGGTGGTGGCTTCGACGGCGACGATGCTATGGAGAGGAGACAGGTGCGCGGCGGCGAAGGTTTCAAGGGCGGCTCGGGTGGCCGGGAAACGGGAGCGGAGAAGGAGGCGGCCGTCCTCGGCGAGCAGGACGGCTTCCACTTCTTTCTTGTGGAGATCCAGACCAGTGAATGTCATAATGTGATCACTCCTTTGTGAGTTAGCTTTCGCGGGGTTTTCCGGACGTTGCGAAGGCGAGGGAAAGAGAGCGGACCGGGCATCCAATGAAACGGAAACCTCCTGGACAATCGCTTGGACAGCCGGGCGCGAGATTTGGGCAGAACGGCAACTATCTATCCGAGCTCGAAGCTCAACCGGGTGGACCGGAGGGGCGGCCACATACGACAGCGGGCTCTTGGCCCATAGCTATAACCGGCCGGCCCCAAGGTGTTCGGCCCCGCTCTCTGAACTCAGACCATGCTGTTTCGCCGGATCTTCCGGAGATCCGGCGAGAACACCCTGTCCCAAGCCCGGTGAGCTTTAGTAGAACCGATTCGTCGCCGGAGGCCCAGCGGTCCGGGGCCGCCGGGGTCCTCTTGGGTTACGAATCGTCCTGCTTCAATCATGCCCGGTACGACGCTCTGAATCGGCTGGCTACGGCCGCAAATCAGACTGGCTTCTCGCCGTTGTGGGGACAAAGCTTTACATACGACGGATTCGGCAACCTGACCGGCGTGGCAACCACTCAGGGATCGTCGCCGACCTTGACGGCGAGCTACGACGCCAACAATCATGCCGGAGGTGAGGACGCCAACGGGAATCCGGGGTACGTTCCGGTGCCTGTAGACGGGACCTCGGCTGCGGCAACTTACGACGTGGAGAACCGGCTGGTTGCCGTGAGTGGCGTTGCGTACTATGCCTACGCGCCGGGCAACAAGCGGGTGTGGCGGGGGACCTGGACTGGGAGCTACGGCTCCCAGACGCGAGGAACCGACGAGATCACGTTCTTCAGCGTGAGCGGGCAGAAGCTGGCGGCCTACGCCCTGACAACCACCACCGGCCTTATCGCGACCCAAACCGGGACCAACTACTACTTCGGCGGAAAGCTGATCAAGAACGCCAACGGCTGGGTGTACTCGGACCGGCTGGGATCGAACGGCAAGTTTTATCCCTACGGCATCGAGCGGCCCTCCGCCACCACCAACGGCACTGAAAAGTTCACCGGCTACTTCCGCGATTCCGAGACCGGTAACGATTACGCCGACCAGAGGTATCAGTCGCCGGGCTACGGGAGGTTCCTGACGCCAGATCGCATGACCGGGAAGCCCGCGGACCCGTCAAGTTGGAACAAGTACGCGTACACGCGCGGCGATCCGATAAATCGAGTCGATCCCGGAGGGACAGACGATTGCGAGGTAGGCGGCAACGTGGAGGACTGCTACTGCGCGATCTACGGGGACTCGGACCCGAACTGCGACCCGAATTATTGTCCGTACGGCATATGCGGAACCGGTGGACCCGGCCAGCAGCCGGGACCCATTCCCCAGGAAGGTCGTCAGGGGAGTACGAACCCTGCACTGAACACTCCCGCCGCAGCAAACGGGGCCACAACCCAGGCTTGGGCGCTCGTTGGAGAACAGCTTGCCCTGGGTGTGCTGGAGTCGAACCCAGATTGCTCCAACTTTATTGGGATTCCCCCGGTTGGCGGGCCGGATCCGGCCACTCTCTTGGCCGAGATATGGAGCGGCACCTCTACCGTCGCCTCCGTCGAGTTCGGATATATTTCAGACACCACAGATGCAAACGGGAACATCACCGGCTGGGAAAATGCTGTCACTGGCGCATCCGCTCCCTGCGGCACATTCCAGCCCTTTCCGACCTTCTGCTCGCATGCGACAATCGAACTTAACACAAACGCGAGCACCCCAGACAACTACGCCCCCACTGCTCAAGCATGGGCAGTCACAATCCTTCACGAGCTCGGCCACGTGTACCAGTGGCTCTATTCGCAGGACTCCACGTCAGTCCAGTACGATGACCCCAACGTTGTGGGTCCGGGGCCGAGCCAAATGAACACTGCCAATATTCTCTCCCTTTGCTTCCCATGAAAAACCAATCCATACTGCTTGTGCCAGTGATTCTGGCCTTGTCTGCTGTTGCCAACGCGCAGCCTCCACAGGAGTCGACCGCGGGCCTTACTGGAATCATCCAGGATACCGTCGGGACCGGTATCCCGGGCGGGTCCGTAGTGCTTGAGTCTGCGCTCGGACCCAGGCGGGAAGTTCAGACGGATCAGGAGGGGGCCTTCCGCTTTTCGGGAGTGCGGGCCGGTCTGGTCATCTTGAGCATCACGGCGCCGGGCTTTGACGCTGTGAAGGCTAAGTTGGATCTTGTGGCGGGTGAGCGAAGGTCGCTGCCGCCAGTCAGACTTAACTTGGCACCGACTGGTGGCTGCTTCTTCGGTGGCTCTGATCCTGAGCAGACGAGGTTCCTCTCAGGCGAACCCTCCCAGGGGGGGCTGGTCGGCGGTGTTCGAGTTGGGCGAGAGCCGGTGCTAGGGGCGCGGGTGACGTTAGCTTGCTGGATAGGCTTCGGGTGTACCGCCCCAGGGAGCACGACGACCGATTCGCAGGGCACTTTCAGGTTTGAAATTATCAGGCCGGGGCGGTACGTGCTGAGCATCGAGCAGAACGGATTTTACCCTTTGCGCAACATGCAGTTCATCGTCGTTGGCGGTGTTGAGTCCTACTACCTATTCAACCTCGATCCATGCCCGAACGACGACTGTACAATTAGACGGGAACAGCCTAACCCTCCAAAGCCTATCGTGTGCGAATGATCCTTCCACCGCGGCGTTCCGTCGGCTTTTTGCCGAGGTGCCGAAGAATTCACCGGCTACTTCCGGGATTCGGAAACCGGCAACGATTGCGCCGTGAACCGTTTCATGTCGCCGGGGATGGGGAGGTTCTTGACGCCCGACCCCTCAATGGATAACGTTGATTACGCAAATCCCGGAAGCTGGAACGCCTACGCGCGTATGTGAACGGCGACCCTATCAACTTGACCGATCCAGCAGGCCTATCCGTGACGGGGTTACCCAGAGCATTGCTCTGCCCAACGATGACACCCGGCAGGATCGCCGGAGTCACGTCTCCGAACCCGATGCCGTACGCGATGATCACGTCTCCCGGTTTGGCCGGCCGGCTATTGAGTCCGAACGCCGCACCGGTGCTGGGGTTCAACACATACGCGCCGTCCGAAGCAAAGGTCGCCACCATGTATTGCGTTCCATTGGCGGTGTAATTCGGCGGCGCCAGAAGGCCCGGCGCGAGCGGCCGCTTCGCCGGCTCCCGCATACAACAGGAGGTGGGAACCCGCTGCCTATCCACGGACGGATCGACGTACACCATCTATCCGATCTATCACGAATCCGGCACCAGTTCCCTGACGACGCATGCCTGCACCATGATCGACGATCCGGGCCTCCTGGGTGAAAAATATTGGGCGTTCCCGTACCTTGCGGCGAATCCCACGCTGGTGACCAATTATCAGGGACGATCCCCCGTCGGCGGCACCAACTGCTCCTCGACTCCCGCCTCCACGGCGATGACCCAGAACGCTTTCACCTGGACGCAGGATTCGGCGGGCAACTTCTACATTGGGGAGGTGGATACGACCGCCGATGTAGGCCAGAGCTACGCCGTCACAAAGAAAACGACGCAGACGGTGGATGTGCATGGCAACGTGACCCAGGTGAACAACTACAACTATCCCGGCTTCAGCCCCTCCGTGCGGACCTATAATTACAGCTACCTCAACGAAGGCAGCTACACGAGCCGGTATATCTTCAACCGGCTCACCTCCGCCACGGTGACGGACGGAACCAATAACCTGACTCTGGCCAGCATCGCCTACGATGGCTCGGGGCTGACCGGCTCCGCCACCCCGCGCGAATGGGACAGCAGCTACGGCAGCGTCACGACGCGCGGCAACGCCACCAGCATAACGGACGTGTCGGGGAATAGAACCTCGGTTTCCTACGACAAGTACGGCAACACCGTCATCACCACGGTCAACGGGGTCCCCAGCAGCGCTTCGGTCAGCGGCACAACCAACTACGCCGCGCCGGATTCAATCACCGTCAACAGCGCGCTGACCACCAGCATGACCTACAGTTCTTTCCTGGGGCTGACCAACGAAACCGGGCCCAACGGAACCAGCGTCGATATCGGGTACGACACCTCCGGGCGGCCTCAATCCAGCAAGTCCCCCTTCGGTGCGTATACGTATATCGTCTACAACGACTCGGCGACGCCCCCCAATGTTTGCACTTCGGTAAATACCCGCTGGACCCAAACGTTTTTGGACGGCTTGGGCCGAACCAGTTCGGTTTTGACCGGCAGCTACGCCTCCCCCGGCCCGACGACTTGTTCCAGCGCGAGCG
>CAWEZD010000013.1:0-403744 GCA_963813465.1 Bryobacterales bacterium
GGCCGGTATGTGCTGACCACACCCGGAGCAAATCAATTTAAGCCCCGTCTTCTTCCGCCGCACCCACAGCTTCAGCTTTTTGCCCGACTCATCGATTTCCCTCTGATACACCTGGTATCCGGGCCATCCCAGGACTCTTGTCCAGTCACGCTCCTTCATGCCCTCAGGCTAGCGCATACGTCAAGCCAGTCGAATTCCCGCTCACAGCCGTTTTTTCTTGCCGCCAGTGGCGGTAGTGGGTTATAACAGCCTTAGTCTTGCCTGATTCCGTTGGCCGGTTTTGAGGTGTCCCTCATTGGCCGGTTTTCAGGTGTCCCCCGAGGTTCGGTACTATATTTCGCTGAACACAGAGCCGCTAGATATGAATGATCCTACAGTGCCTGAGGGGCCTTGGGGGCCTACATCTAGAAAGGGGAATGAACGCAAATGACGATTCGACGGTTTAAAGAATTGATCAAAGACATGCCTGACGACTCGCCACTGGTTATGTGGATGCAACATGAGGATCGACCGCAAGTGATGGCCCAGGTTAGCGATGCGGGTCGCGTTGACTGCGAGGGGGCTCACGATGGCCGTCTACGTCCCGGTGAGCCGGTAGCATATTTGATGTTGACCGCATACGAGAAGGACATCATTCGAGATGGAAAGCTGAAACTGACTGGCACGAAAGCTTCAGGTATCAGGGCTGAATGGGGGCCAGCTAAAATTTCCTCTGGACAGGGGATTGTCAAGAAGTAGACCTTGGTCACTTCGCTTAGCTTCGAGCGAGCGTTTGCCCGGTCAGTGGCCCTGTGGGAGAAAGTTTAGAACTTCTCCACCTGCTGGCCGGGTTTTGTTTTTGCAGGAGTTTGCAGTAGTGTGAGGGGGAAATGAGGCTTTTCGAGGGGAATGATATCGATGCTAACTTGAAGACAGGCCAATGGCGGGAAGGCCGGGAGAACCATTCCAATACATTCAGGTTCTAGTTCTCGCAAGGGAGTGGAGGTTCAAGTCCTCTCATCCGCACCAACTTCAAAACGCGCCAGTTAGCCGCTGCGCCATTTGGCGCAGCTTCAAGTTGCGGCAACCCTCGGAGCGCCGCGTGCTCCATTCGTAAGTCTCTCATCCCACGGCAGAAACTCCTGGCTCCCAGATTGCATTATCATTTGGTGAGGAGATCATGCCAACGATCAGACACATCCTATTCCCCTTCGATTTTTCCGAGCAGGGCTCTCAGGCAGCTCCCTTTGTAAGCGCGATCGCGAGCCGCTTCGGTGCGCGCGTCACTCTGATGAGCGTGCTTCCGCCGGTGTGGGACTTCCCCACCTTGGGAACGCCCATCGTGACCAGCGGCGATCAAACCATGGAGGACGAGCTCAAATCCCGCCTGGACGAGGCGCTGAGGAAGGAGCTCGGCGGCATCTCCGTTGAACGCATTACGAGCTCGGGAGATCCGGCGTTGAAGATTGTGGATTTCGCGCACGACGCTGCAAGCAACGGCGGCGTGGACCTGATCATGATTCCGACGCATGGGACCGGGTTGTTCCGCAGCCTGCTGATCGGCTCGGTCACCGCCAAAGTTCTGCACGATGCCAAGTGCCCGGTGTGGACCGCGACCCATGCGGAGGAACAGCAATCCCCGGCTGTGCCGCGGACGATTCTCTGCGCCGTGGATGGGACTTCCAAGACGCCCGCCCTGATTCAATGGGCGGTCGAGTTTGCGCAACGGGTGGGGGCGAACTTGAAGCTGCTCCACGTGGTTCCTCCGATCAGCGACTGGCTGGCACTGCCGAGCGAACGGGAACTTCAGGAACAGGTGCGGGAGGAGGCTCGCGCCAAGATCAACGCGATGCAGCGATCCGCCGGCATGGATGTGCCGGTGCGCGTCGCCGTGGGCCAGATTGCGGATACCGTGACGGAAGAGGCGAGGCAGGAAGGGGCCGATCTGATTCTGATCGGGCGCGGCTCGCTTCAATCGTCTCTGGGGCGTCTGCGCACGCATGCATACGGGATCATTCAAAAGTCGCCCTGCCCCGTTTTGAGTGTTTAGGTTTTGAGCGTCTAGAGAGGGGCGTAAATGAGCGAAGCGCGGCGGCATGTCCTGATCTGGGTGACGCCGGAGTTCCTAAAATCCCCGGGGCTGGTTCAACTCTTCACGGAGGCCGGGATGTTTTTGCCTCCCGCGGAGGAACTGGAAGAATACTTCCGGGCGGCGGAAGCCGCCGGAGGCTTCGCCATGACCGGCACGCTGGCGGAGCTAGGCCACGGCGCGGGCATCTGGATTTCTCCGGTCAACGTTCCGGGGCTGGAGTTGATGGTCCCCTGGCAATTCGTCAAGAGCGTCATCACTGCCGAGAGTCCGCAGGCTTCCAAGGTATTTGGTCTGATGACGGATGCGGCCGGGCCGACTCACGGGAATGACGTGTATTAGCGCATGGCTACCTATCAAATCGATTCTCAGCACGCCGGCGCGCACTTCAAAGTGCGGCACATGATGATCTCCAACGTGAAGGGCGAGTTCAGCCATATCACGGGTTCGGTCGAGTTCGATCCTTCGAACCCGGCGGCCTGTCGCGTGGAGGCAAGTATCGACGCTGCAACGGTCAGTACTCGCGAACCCGATCGCGACCGGCACCTCAAGAGCCGCGATTTTCTCGACGTCAACAGATATCCGGCGATCACGTTCCGTTCTACGAAGGTGGTTGCCGCCGGAAAGGACCGCTACGAAGTCGCCGGCGACCTGACCATCCGCGGCGTCACTCGCGGGGTGACGCTGCACGTGGAATCGGTTACGCCTGAAATCAAAGACACTGACGGATTGTGGAGGCGCGGCGCCAGCGCCACGACTCGGATCGAACGCAAAGACTTCGGCCTCACCTGGAACGCCGTGCTCGAGAGTGGCGGGTTCGTGGTGGGGGACGATGTGAACGTTACGATCGACGTGGAACTGGTGCGCAAGGCGGAATGAAGCGGCTCGCACGTGTGGTCATTTCTTTGCGCCTGGGTTTAACCCCGCGAGCCAATTGGTCACTACGGTCAGAGGCGCCGAAGACGCCGCGCCGGAGGCGCTGACGGAATTGATTAGGAAGCGCTTGCCGTCGGCTGTGACATCGTACTGAAATAGCGTGTCGATACCGTCATGCACCATGCGCGCGTCAAACAGGGCCACGGGCGCACCCACCTCAAAGAAGGGTTTTGCGCCGGGTACGGCTTTCTTCACAGGCACGGCCATCATCTTTCCGTCGGCTGCTTCAAAGAAAAGCTCTTTGCCGTCTCCGCTCCAGCGCGGTTCCTGGCCGCCTGCGAGCGAAATGGGCCACTCGCCCTCACCCGGGGGAAATGGCCGCACATACACTTCGCGCCGGCCCGATTGGTCCGAGGTGAAGGCCATCCAATGGCTGTCCGGCGAAAGTTGGCCAAAAATCTCTTCGAACTCAGACCGCAGGAAAGGAATTGGCTTGCGGTCCGCCGTGCTGCCCTCGGTGGGGAGAACCCAAATATCCCGTTTGTTCTTCGGATCAAGCTCAAAGTAAACGATGTACCGCCCATCCCGCGACCATTGATCCGGGAGATCGATGATGCTATTCGGCAGCAGCAGCTCATCTTGCCCGCTCCCGCTGGAGGCTTTCTGATAAAGATTGAAGACTCCAGTTCGGTTCGAACCAAAGACGATGCGGTCGCCTTTGGGCGACCAAAAGGGCCCGATGTTCAGCGAAGCATCGGTGGTGAACCGCCTTTCCCCTCCGCGGTTCAAATCGCGCACCCACAGATCAGCCCCGCTGCTGGTCGCGCGCTCGAACACAACCGACTTCTCATCCGGGGAAATAGCCGGGCGGGAGACAGCGCCGGGCATGCCCACGGGGCCGAGGGATTTGCCGGTTCGATCATACCAGCCGATTTGGTTTGTCCCGCCGCCGACCCCGCCGGCCTCATACAGCAGCACGCCGTTCTCCGATATCGTGACCGGCAGAACCGAATTGTTGGTGGTTAAGGAAACGCCGTCGGCCACCGGAAAGACATCTCCCGAGACCTGCGCGCTCGCGGTATCGAAAGGCGCCGCCATCAAGGTGTTCTCGCGGACGAACAGGATGTAGCCGGTGCGGTTATTCCGCGCGGACGGCGCGAACGCCACGCCCGATACGTCCGGCAACACACGACGGTTCTCTTGGCCGTCGAGCGAGCTGACATAGACGCCGCTCCTTTCGGCCCCTCCGCGTGCCAGGTACAGGAAATGGCGGCCGTCGGGCAGAAACACAGGATACCTTTGGTCGCCTTTGGTCCTGGTCACGTCAACGGGAACGCCGCCAGCCGCCGGGACCCGTTGAATCGAAATTCCCCCGGCGTTCGGAGAGAACACGATGACATCGTCACGGCTCCACGATCCACCGAGACTGTTGGTGACGGCGCACAGCGATTGAGCCGGGCCGCCGCTGACGGCGACTTTCTTCAGCTTGCCTTGCGCGAAGAATCCGATGTAGCGGCTATCGGGCGACCAGAACGGGTACGTGGCGTCCTCGGTAAACGCCATCGGCTGAGCCTGAAGCGCATCCATGGCCCGCAGCCAGAGTTGCCTTTTGCCGCCGACCGCCGCCGCAATGACCAACTCGCGGCCATCGGGCGAAATGGCGAAGCTGTGAACCGTGCTTCCCTCCGGCACGGCTATTGTGGAGCGGACCGTCAGCTCCGGCGGCGCGGTCTCGCGAAAGTGGAGGAACGCCAGCGCCGCGAGCGCGAGCAACAGCACAGCCGCGACAACCGGCCACGTCCAACGTCTTCCGACCTTCGCGGAAACAAGAGGAGCCAGAGGCTCCAACATGAGTCGCGCGTCGCTGATCGAGGCCAGGCGTTTCTTGCGATCCTTTTCCAGGCACCAGCGCAGCAGCTTATGAACACGCGGCGGAGCGGCCGAGAGGTCGGGGTCTCGATTCAAGACTGCGCCGAGAAGTTCCACCGTTGTTTCGCCCGTAAACAATCGCTTGCCGGTCAGGACTTGGTAGAGAATGACGCCGAACGACCAGATATCCGAGCGCTTGTCCGCGGTTTTGCCCTTGGCCTGTTCGGGGCTCATGTAAGCGGCCGTGCCGAGGATCGTGCCTGTCTGTGTCGCGCCCATGGTCAACGTGGGAGAGTTCTCAGGGTCCGCTCCATCGCTTTCGCGGCTCAGTTTGGCCAGCCCGAAATCCAGAATCTTCACGACGCCTTCGGGTGTGATCTTGATGTTGGAGGGCTTCAGGTCCCTGTGGACGATGTTCTTTTCGTGGGCGGCTTCGATGCCGTCGATGAGCTGCTCAATGAGCGGTAATGCATCGTCGAAGTCCAGCGGACCGCGCAGCACCATTCCCAAATCGTGGCCTTCCACGTACTCCATGACCAGATAGTTCGGACCAACATCGTACAGATGGCAGATGTTGGTGTGGTTGAGCGCGGCAATCGCACGGGCTTCGCGCGTGAACCGTTCGGTAAACTGCTCTTTGGAAATCTTGATGGCGACGTCGCGGTTCAGCCGATGATCGCGGGCTCGATACACTTCACCCATACCCCCCGCGCCGATGGGCGCAAGGATCTCGTACGGACCGAGTTTCTCGCCTGCCGAAAGAGGCATTTACCTCGATCAAGTCTATCAAGCCCAAGATGTCAAAGATCGGAGAGGATCCCCTCCTACGCTTGATAACCCTCAAACGAGAAAAGGACCGCTGAACCTCAACGGCAAAGCTCATTGTGCGACGGTCGCATGGGGTTGCCTAGGTTGCTCTCCCACACTTGCGTGATCCGGATGCAATGAGACATCCGAACTCTTGCCTACAACATAACGGGCGAGGTTCGCAAAGCGGAGCGAACGAAAACGGTAGAGTGCTGAGGCGAAGGGAGAAAGAGTTGCAAAAATAATTGGGCTCTGAGCGGGAATTCGACGGAGGGCCATTCTATGCCGCCTTTCTGACTTGTTGAAGTTCGACAAATTCGGCATTGGTCACGGCCATGCGTTTGGCCTTCAGCAGCAGGTAGCGGACGTTCTTATAGCCTCGACCACGATTGATCAGCATCCGAATGTTTCCATTGAGCGCTTCGACCACACCGAAGCGAACTTTGGTCCGGCAGTAGTTCAAGATTCCCTCCAGATGCTTCACCAGCATGTCGGCGAGTTCTTCGAACGGCGTGAGCCGTTGCCACTTCAGTTGGTCCATCCACTTCTGCAGGTAGTTGAGCATCGCGCCCTCGTAGCGATAGTCCCAAAGCCGCTCCAAGCTCTCTTTGAGAAGGTAGGCTTTGAACACGCGCCGGTTCAGTTGGAACAGCCGGTTGAGTTCTCCGCGTTGAGAGAGAGTCAGGTTCTTCCACCGGCTCATCAGGAGCCACTTCTTTCCCTTGATCAGTCCGCGCTTTTGTTTTCCCTGCCGGAAGAACTCCGCCTTCCGCACTTCGTCGATGGCATCGTTGGCATGCTGGAGGATGTGGAACTTGTCGTATACGATCTTGCACTGTGGCGCCCATTCCTCAATGCTCAACCGAAACGGTTCCCACATGTCCAGGCACGCCGCCTCAATCCGCTTGCGCTGCGGCTTCCGTAACTGGCTTCGAAAGAATTCATCCAGCGTTTCCTTCTTCCGCGTTTTGCCAAACCACAGCGGTTCGCCGGTTTCCAGATTGCACACCACTGTGAGGAACTTGTCCTTCTTGCCGCGGTACAACTCGTCGACGCCCATCTGCCGCAGCGGCGGCTTTCGACGCTTGGCCTCCCAACGCTCCAGGCACCGCAGATCGATCGCGCGCACCGTGCTTTCGGCCATGCCCAATCGCCGCGCGACTTGTCGCGCCGACGCACTCTCGCAGGCCTGCCCCACTGCTTCTTCGAATCGTTTGCTGAATGGCGCTTTGCTCGGCAACTGAGTCACCTTCTCTGCACGGAATCCGCAGCGGGGGCATTTCATCCGATACGTCTCCACCACGATCGTCGTCGAGTACTCGAAGCACGGCAGGTCCCGTACCTCCCGCTCGCTGATCTCTTGGATCCGGCTGGCCGGTATGTGCTGACCACACCCGGAGCAAATCAATTTAAGCCCCGTCTTCTTCCGCCGCACCCACAGCTTCAGCTTTTTGCCCGACTCATCGATTTCCCTCTGATACACCTGGTATCCGGGCCATCCCAGGACTCTTGTCCAGTCACGCTCCTTCATGCCCTCAGGCTAGCGCATACGTCAAGCCAGTCGAATTCCCGCTCACAGCCAATAATTGTTATGCTGGCGCAGCCTGGGCCTTTCGTGGTTACCGCCTCTCTTATTTAAGATATTTATCGAGTTCAGGCACTTGAAGCACTACGATGAACGTACGGCTTATCTGGAGAGGAGGATAGTGGACTTAACTCAAGACGACAGGAGTCTATTCTCGAATCGATAGCCAAGGCATCTTCGACGAGCGGTGTCGGATTCAGGCGGCAGTCTCAGAGCGGAATCCAAACGAGCCGGTTCATCCATTCGTCGCTTTCACTGGCGCTCCAAATCAGCACGAGTTCCTCTATCGCGGCGGCAACGAGAGTCGCTTCGCGAAGGAGTATGACTCCGGGACTCGGTGCTCTTTCGATATAACGAGCAAAGTGTCCCGGCATCGTGCGCCGGTCTTGGCTGACAAGAACTCGCCCAGAATCCGAAGCAATCCGCAAGACCTCGGCATCTTCCAAGCCGCGAAGCCGGCATCGAACGCGGTGCGGATTTCGATCTCTGGCGACACCCGGCGCAATCCTCTGAGGATGCGCCCATCGAGGTCAGCGTCGGCTTGGAATCTGACTCGCACGACGCGCCCGCTCCAGCTTCGCAATTAACTCTGCGTTGGTCCGCTTCGACTGCTGCCGTTGCGATTCCGAGGTGCGCTGTCCTTCGGCGAGGTACGAGTCGATCTCGTGTTGGCTTCCCAAGTAAAATGCAAGCGCGCCATGCACTTGTTCGAGCGTCAATACTGGATAAGATTCAACCATGCTCTCCGCGGACAGCCCCTCGCGGAAGAGATAGACGAGGGAATCGAGGGATACGCGCGTGTCCCCAACACGATATACGCCTTCGACTTTCCTTACGTATTCTTTCTGCATTGATTTCCCCGGCAAAACCATCGTCACACGCCGACGGCATTTGGCACAAGCCACCGGTTCCGGCGGGCCATCAGCGATGCTACACTTCCATGGGACGAGGCCCAATTCGCGACCGCGGTGCGGCACCTGGAAAAAGGGGAATTGCTGACGGTGGCGGCTTGACGGCAGGCCGGGGACCTGGCCGGGGACCTGACCTACGTTCTGTGCGCCTGCATCCTGACCCGGCTGCACTGGGGGCACTTCCACTTTCGTTTCTTGTGGTAAATGTGCCCCTTCAGTTCCTTCATCCGAACTCTGCAGGTCTTACAGGTCACCGCATTTCCAGGATCGCACCCAGAGGCGCGATTCGCCATGTGATACATTGAATGCCGCTGAGGTAGGGTTATGCAAGAAACTAATCAAGCTCTGGTCCGCCGCTGGTTTAGAGAAGTCTGGAACGAAGGACGCGAGGCCACGATAGACGAATTGTTTGCCGAGAACTGTGTTGCCTACGGCCTCGGTGAAGGAGAAGCCGAAGTACACGGGCCGGCGGAGTTCAAACCTTTCGTTCACAACCTTCGCGGCAGCTTCCCGGACATTCACATCGGCATCCAAGACATCATGGCTGAAGACGACAAGGTCATGGTGCGTGTTCTGCTGGAAGGCACACACTCGGGCCCGGGACTCGGCGTGCCGCCGACCGGGCGCCGGATTCACGTCGCGGGAATCGTTGTCATTCGCATCTCGAAGGGACAATTTGTCGAGGGTTGGAACAGTTGGGACCAGCTCGGTTTGCTTCGCCAAATCGGCGCCTTGCCCAGTGCAAAAGGCGAAGACCAGTTTCTAGATGCGCGGGCCTGACAGGTGCCGCGGTCCCTTTTCCTGGTATTGACGATCGCCCTACTGACGATCGTGGCGACCACCGGATGCGACGCGGTGCTCACCACCGCTCCGCTCCCGTCCGTTCGGGAGGATGGCATACTCGGGGAATGGAAGGACCTCGGGACTCCGGGCTCGAAACCCGACCCCGATCCCGTCCTGATCCGGTTCATGGATGGAGAATACCGGGTAGGATCGCCCGATCAGTTCGCCAAGGGAGAGGCCTCGCGCTTCACGCTGGCGCGCGCCGGTAACGTGCTGATCGCGCAGTCGCCCAGCGAGGACCAATGCGCCGACTTCGGGGTCCCGAAAGGTCAGCCCTGCTGGAGCCTGAACCGCGTCGAGCTGTTGCAGGACCGCATGAACTGGTACGATTTCGACGCTCGGCGCCTGGGCCGGGAGAGCTTTTCCGGAACTCTGAATGTGCCCCATGCCGTCCGCAGGCAGCGCAAGAAAGATGGCAGCTCCGACAATACCATTCTGTTTTCGGCGGACAGCTCCGAATTGGGGCTATTCCTGGAAGCTTACGTGAAACGCCGCGCGGTTTTCCGGCTCACCGGCCGGCTTCAACGCGTCCGCTGAACTCACGACCGCCCAAGCAACTCGGGCGCAACTCGCCCCACCCTCGCGCACGGGCGAGATCACTCGCGCGATGGCGCTGGCCATTTGCTTCCACTTCGATTCCTCCGCCGCGAGTTGCTTCTTGCCGGAGGGCGCTAGGCGATAGTATTTGAGCTCGCACTTGCTTGTCCTTGGCCTCCCATTTGGACGCCAGACAGCCTTTGCGCTCCAGCCGGTGCAGCGCCGGGTGGAGCGAGCTGTGTTCCACCTGGAGCACGTCGCTGGTGGTGTGCTGGAGATGCTTGGCGATCTGATGCCCGTGCGCGGGGCCGGTCAGTAGCGTGCGCAGAATCAGCATGTCGAGCGTTCCTTGCAGCAGCTCGACGTCGCCCGAAGATGTTTTTGCTTCCGATCGCGGCGAATGCGCATCGGGACAAAGCCTTGCGAGTTTGAGGCCTCAAGGATAACGCATTGTAAAAGGGCGTTTTCCCGCCCAAGATTGGATCGCGACACCAGCTCTTTGCATACTGCAACCTGAAGTATCGAAGTCATTCAACCGATGGACGCAAGGGGAACAACCCTGGGAAAGGCTGCCCGATGCTTTCGACTATCAGACGAAAAACCGACCGCAGACGCAAGGAGCGCGACCCAATGAACGTCTCGCTGTCGATTCTTTGCACGGACGAGAACGGCCGTGAAACTGTGATGCACGCACAGCTCCTCGATATTTCGGCAACCGGGGCGCGGCTAAGCATTCTCCAGAAGATACCCACTCATTCGGCGGTAACTTTCTATTACCATAAGCTCGGCGTCGGCGGACGGGGAACCGTTCGGTTTTGCCGTTCCGCGAGGAAAGGTTACGAAGTGGGTCTGGAGTTTCCGAACGGCACGGGCTGGAGCCCCGCTGTGCGGGAGAAAGCAGATTTGCTGAATTCGGCCGCTACAGTTTGTCTCGACCAGCCGGTTTCACCAGACTTGCCGGTCGAGCGGATTGTTCCTTCGAAGGGCTAAGCTTCGCGAGCTTTCGGTGGGCCGGCATAGGGTCACCAAAACAGGCTGTCAATTTGTGCCACTGGCAGATTGATTTTGGAAACGCGCGCTAAGCGAACGTCAGCTATGGCCATCGCGCGGCTGGGTTCAATCTACGGTGGCATCATGGCGTCTCGGGGTAACCGAGTAAAGCCATCTTTCCATTCTTCCGCCTTCAATCCCCCGCGCGGCGCGCCCCTCCTCGCCGAATGGGCCAGGGCCCTACCCCTGGCGGCGACGACGCGACAGGCGCGAACGGGTCGGTGCCACAATCGCACCATCATGTGTGATAAACTTCCCCGAAAGGATGAAACTTGGAATCGCACTACTGACGCTGTTTGGAACTTGTACCGGGCAAACCAGCCAGAGGCAAGCGTCCGACGCGGAGCGTTCAATTGCTTAACACTTTTGTTGTACAATGAAAACGCAGACCGACCAACTTTGGCCGCTGGTCGCAGTGGTTTGCTTTCCGCAACTGCTCGGCTGTCGCCGGCGTAAAAACGCAATGGCGCAGCGTTCACGTATTTCGCGCCTCACGTCACGGGCCTTACGGGCTGAGCAACCGCTTCGATGGTACTCTTTGCGTAGCCCAAAACAGAAATGCGATGCCGCGTCGTCGACCTCGGACTGGGCGGTCCTGTGTGGTAAACGGTCTAGACAGTACCAATGAAGGTTTAACCCATGCCAAAACTCAGCATACCTGACGTATACATGGCAGCGCTCGATAGGCTCGCCTCGATGCCTGAAGGCGACGTTGTCGCGTTGCGTGATGCGCTCTCCAACATCGGCATCACGCTGAAGCCACCCAGTCTTCTTGCACAAGTTCGGGCGCAGATCAAGTCCCCTCCGCCAGATTTGGATGAGATCATCAAAATGCTCGTGGGTCTGAGCAGCGCACGGGCTACCGGCGAGGTATCGGTCGATGAACTTGCCACCGATGTAGCGGGATCTGTAGGCCTCCACAGAGATAAACCGAAAGATTATGACCAGTCCACCTTCGTGAAAAGGCTTACGTCGCTGCTTGGAGTTGAGTCCATGGCGCTCTCCGCCCGCGCCACTGACATCCAGCATGACTATGCAAAAGTGTTTACATCCGCGAGAATTATTTCCGATATTCGATCTGTTTTTGGAATTGACAAAGTCGATCCCGTCGCGGCGATGATAGTCCACAACTTCAAAGTCTCGTATTATGAAGGCGGTCGAATCAGACAGGTCTTCTTTGCCCTAGATAACGAAGATCTAGCCACCTTGCGGAAGGTTCTCGACAGGGCGGAACTGAAGACAACCCAATTAGAGCAGATGATTAAACGCTCCGGTACTCAATACTTGGAATCGAAATAAGGACGATACTGAATGCCGAACGGTGAAGATCAGACTGTAATTGCTTTTTCTGAATATCCTGGCGGGCCGCCGATAAGTTTCGTGGATCGAAGCGATGAGGGCTTCGAACAGGAGATTCCATCGGACTTTCCTCTTTGGAGCAGGCAGCAACCCTTTGTGCCGCCGTACGTTATCGGCAGTAAGTTTCATGCGATATCCCACGTGCTGGCGTCGGCTGCTTACCGACAAAATCTATACCTGCAGGGGTTTGATCCAAGGCGCTACGACATCGCACATATTAAGTCGCTTTTGGCGGCCAGAGAACCTGAGACACCCGCTACTAAGCCGGTGGAAGTAAAGTCCGGCGAATCGGATAAAGAAATGCGCAAGTTACAAGAGAGGATACAATTCCTGCAATCACAGCTTGAATCCCAGAGGCCTCATCTGCAACTATATCGATTAGGAGCGGGAAGTCTCTTTGTTGCTGTAATTTCATTGGTGGTCTGGCTTCTAACAGGGACCGGCATTCCGTTTCATCCAATCTTTGCTGCTGGAGTTATTCCGGCCTCACTGGGAGTGATTGCAATGGGATTCTTGATTCGGCTGTGAGCGGGAATTCGACTGGCTTGACGTATGCGCTAGCCTGAGGGCATGAAGGAGCGTGACTGGACAAGAGTCCTGGGATGGCCCGGATACCAGGTGTATCAGAGGGAAATCGATGAGTCGGGCAAAAAGCTGAAGCTGTGGGTGCGGCGGAAGAAGACGGGGCTTAAATTGATTTGCTCCGGGTGTGGTCAGCACATACCGGCCAGCCGGATCCAAGAGATCAGCGAGCGGGAGGTACGGGACCTGCCGTGCTTCGAGTACTCGACGACGATCGTGGTGGAGACGTATCGGATGAAATGCCCCCGCTGCGGATTCCGTGCAGAGAAGGTGACTCAGTTGCCGAGCAAAGCGCCATTCAGCAAACGATTCGAAGAAGCAGTGGGGCAGGCCTGCGAGAGTGCGTCGGCGCGACAAGTCGCGCGGCGATTGGGCATGGCCGAAAGCACGGTGCGCGCGATCGATCTGCGGTGCCTGGAGCGTTGGGAGGCCAAGCGTCGAAAGCCGCCGCTGCGGCAGATGGGCGTTGACGAGTTGTACCGCGGCAAGAAGGACAAGTTCCTCACAGTGGTGTGCAATCTGGAAACCGGCGAACCGCTGTGGTTTGGCAAAACGCGGAAGAAGGAAACGCTGGATGAATTCTTTCGAAGCCAGTTACGGAAGCCGCAGCGCAAGCGGATTGAGGCGGCGTGCCTGGACATGTGGGAACCGTTTCGGTTGAGCATTGAGGAATGGGCGCCACAGTGCAAGATCGTATACGACAAGTTCCACATCCTCCAGCATGCCAACGATGCCATCGACGAAGTGCGGAAGGCGGAGTTCTTCCGGCAGGGAAAACAAAAGCGCGGACTGATCAAGGGAAAGAAGTGGCTCCTGATGAGCCGGTGGAAGAACCTGACTCTCTCTCAACGCGGAGAACTCAACCGGCTGTTCCAACTGAACCGGCGCGTGTTCAAAGCCTACCTTCTCAAAGAGAGCTTGGAGCGGCTTTGGGACTATCGCTACGAGGGCGCGATGCTCAACTACCTGCAGAAGTGGATGGACCAACTGAAGTGGCAACGGCTCACGCCGTTCGAAGAACTCGCCGACATGCTGGTGAAGCATCTGGAGGGAATCTTGAACTACTGCCGGACCAAAGTTCGCTTCGGTGTGGTCGAAGCGCTCAATGGAAACATTCGGATGCTGATCAATCGTGGTCGAGGCTATAAGAACGTCCGCTACCTGCTGCTGAAGGCCAAACGCATGGCCGTGACCAATGCCGAATTTGTCGAACTTCAACAAGTCAGAAAGGCGGCATAGAATGGCCCTCCGTCGAATTCCCGCTCAGAGCCCTTGATTCGTCCTGGTGCGCCAAAACCTCTGCAGTAACCGGCTGCAATGTGGAACATTCTCCTTACCGAAGTGGTAATGGCTTTGAACGCCATCGCATCGGTTCTTGGTGTCGCTGGCACGCTTGCATTCGTGATGATTGTGTTATTCGCATTGCTCGGTTTATTATATATGGTTCTTCTATTCGGAGAGAGAGCCGCGGAGATGTTGTTGCCCTTTATCAGAGAAATCTTCCGAACACTTGGCAGTGAATTGAAGAAGTCACAACATCCAGCTATACGAATTGAGCTAATCCTGCAGAGCTTATTTGGACTCATCTGCGTGCTTTGTCTATTGGCTCTCATAGTGCATGCACTTATCCCTTTCGTACGCGAAGGCAGCGAGAGGGCATTTCTCTTTGGCTTCGTCACATCACTCATCGTGTCAATTGCGTTGGCCCGCGTGAGTGTTAAGGTTTCTCTTTCTCTACCGGAGTAGCGCATCCTCTATTAGCATGCGATGAGACGGGAACGGAGGCGTTGAAACCGTTCCCTCTGTAGTCTAGATCCTGCGACCAATCCCTTTGCCGAGTCCCACGCCTGATCCGCGTCGCTTCGTCGTAGCGCCTTCCACTTCTCACTTCGTCACGCGGTAGACGTGCCCGCCTGCCTCGCTCTTGGCTGAATCGATCTTTGGCCCGTGCTTCGTTCTGGCGATGGAGATGAACGGCCTACGCGGGGGCGTACTGTACAGCGTGGCGCTCGAAAAGAAGTTCGGCAATGGCACGGCGGGCGTTTCTAAGAATGCTGGAGCCACCCGCCGGGGTCGAACCGGCGACCTGCTAAATACGAATCAGAACTATCGCAGTCTACTGCTTCCGTCCCGGGCCGCTTACGGCCCGGCTTTGTACACCTTACTGAAGCCGTTCCGCGTGTTGGTCACGGTGAAAGAGCCGTCCCGCTGCGCCGACACCTTGATCCAATAGGCCTTGCCGTTGTGGACTGGCGCGGGTGGCGCGCCGGGCCCAGGCTGTGGAGCAGCCATCGGCGCAATGGGCATCGCAGGCTGCTGGTCATCGATCGTATTGGCGATGAACATACCCGGCACCGTGTACTCCTGCCCGCTCAGGAGCGAGAAGTGAAGCTGCCAGAGATCTTCAAGGCCCGGGGAGGAATGCACGGTCTGCATCACTTCCGGTTCCCCGCCTTTCCGCGTGCCGTTATTCATGATGGCAACACGCGGATGCACGGCGTACACCAGTACAGGCGAATTCGAGCTGGCCTGCCCGTGGTGCAAACCCAAAAGCACATCCACGGCGCCAATGCGGTCGTTAGGACACATGAGTTCGAATTCCTTGTTCTTGGTCAGGTCGCCCAAATGCATCGTGCGAAATTTTCCAAAGGTCATGTAGACCCCGACGGATTGCGGGTCCTCGGCGTTGTTTTCCCCGGGCTTGAAACCGGCGCAGTAGGGATTCGGCTTGCCAGAGCCGGGCAGAGGCGTCTTGATCGTCTCGCCCGCGGAAGTCACCACGCGCACATCCAAACCTGCCATGGAAATCTTGTCCCCCGGTTTGGCCACCGTGTGCTTGGCTTTGGCATAAAGCTGCGGATACGTTTTCTGGAGAAACGTGTCGGCCAGTTCGCCCGGCTGGACATTAGGGCCGTGATCGATGAACTCTCGAATAGGAACATGGGAAGCCAGCTCGGCCAGGCCGCCGAAATGATCGCCGTGCCAGTGCGTGATGATCAAATGATCGATCTGCCGCAATCCGGCGTCTTTGATCGCATCCACGATGCGGCCCGCGTCGCGGGCAGCCGCGGGGCCGGCATTGCCGGTATCGATGAGCAGCGACTCACCGGAAGGTGCAACGAACAGCGTGGAGTTGCCGCCTTCGACATCGATGACATAAACGTCCAGCGAGGTTCGCGTCTGCGCAACCGCGACAGTGGACGCGAACATCGCGATCACAACAACCACCAATGAAAATTTCGCCGCGCGCATCCTAGCCTCCTTAAGAGTTCGTCTGGTTCCGAGCGGTGACCATTATAACGGCGAATCTACAAATTGCGCAGCGCACTCAGACTTTTAGCAGGGCCTGGACGTACTCGGCCTTTAACGGAAGCCGGCGGGCAACCTTCCCGGTTGCGTCAAAAAGCGCCGCGGCGATCGCGGGCGCGGCAAGAGCATTCGCTGCCTCCGATCCGCCCCCGTAGCTTCCAACCTCTGGCCGGTTCAGCAGGACGACCTTGATCTCCGGCAGATCGCCCATCTTCAAAATCGGATAGGTCCGCCAGTCGCGGGTGGTGATCCCGCTCTCGTCGAACTGTAGCTCCTCCAGCAGCGCAATGCTGACCCCCATCACCGTCCCGCCTTCCACCTGCCGCTTCAACTGCATCGGGTTGACGACAATTCCGGGATCGACGGCAACCGTGACTTTCTCCACCGCGATCGCGCCGGTGGAGGGAGTAACGGCGATCTGGCTCACACACGCCCAATAGGTCGCCGAGCGAAACATGACGGAGACGCCCTGTCCGCGCAGCACAGAAGCGCCTGCGCCGGCGCCCTTGGCACGCGGCGACGGGCGTGTCTCCCAGCCTGACGCATCGCGGACCGCCTTCAGTACACCGATCACGCGCTCTTCCTTCGTGTGGTCCATGCGGAACTGAATCGCGTCCGCCCCAGCCAGCGCTGCCGCCTCACTGACTGCCAGTTCGCGCGGGAAATTCTGCTGGAACTGTCCCGGCGTTCGCATGCTGTGATCGCGAAGTCCGACGGCGAGCGGCGAAGACTTCTGCCCAATCTGGAACGTGCCATGACCACGCTCCACCAGCGTCACCGCGCCGTCGTAGATCCATGGGTCGGAGATATCGTTGACCGTCGAACCGATGAAAACACCTTTCTCGCTTGGAGCAGGCATTGTCGGAAGACCGGCGAGCACCGCGCCGATGGGCCGGTCATCTTGCATCGCGGGCATGTAGTGGTCGATTTGGTACGCCACTATTTTGCCGTTTGCATCCAGCCCGATCTGGACATCCGAGAGGGCCGCGGGCGATTGCGTTGACCACTGGAAGTCCTCGGGCCGCATCCATTGCACGCGAACGGGCTTGCCCACGGCCTTTGACAAGATCACCGCTTCGTCTTCCGCGCCGGCGTTTCCGCCGTTGGATCTTCCATAGTGGCCCGGGCCCGCGAACGTGCGCACGACGATGTTATCGGGGGTGGTCGAGAGCATCATTGCGATCTCGCCGCGAAGCGCTTGCGGGTTCTGGTTGTGGGTGTAAATGTAAACGGTCCCGTCCGCGCGAGCGTCGGCCACAGCCAGGGTCGGACCCATGGGCGCGTGCTTCATGTACGGAAGCTGATAGGTTGCCGTGAGCTTCTTCGCGGCCCCCGCCATCGCGGGCGTCACATCGCCTTTGGATTTGTCGCTCTTTGTGACGCGCGTCGTTTTCCAGTCGGCGTCTCTCTTCAGGTAATCGAACAGGCGTGCGTGGCCGGGAAGGCCTTTCCAGTCTTTCCACTTTGTAGCGCCGGCCACTTGCTGAGCGGCCTGGATGGCTTCCCACTCCGTGGGCGCAACCACTCCCACCAGATTGCCCTTCACGACGACCTGCGCATTCGGGAAACGGGTCTTGTCCAATGCGCCCACCGACACCAGCGTCGAACCCAGACTCTTCGGATGCACCATGCGCGCGTGCAGCATACCTGGGAGCCGTACGTCGGCCGCCCAAATCTCCTTGGCAGCTACCTTCGACGCCGTGACGGAGTTCCGGAAAGACTTGCCGATGACCGTATATTGGCTGACCGGCTTCATGGGTGGATTGCCATCCACCGACAATCCCATCACGCTGGTCAAGTCACCCTTAACGGGGATAGTGAGCTTCAACTGCTGCCCCTTCACCAGATCCCCATACGACATGCTCTTTCCGGCGCCGGAAACGACGCCGTCCTTCACGGAAAGCTCAGTCTTGGGAACACCGAGCCGCTGCGAAGCCAGATCCAGCAGGGCCTGATACGTATAGGCCGCTGCTTTGCGAATGTTTGGCGTTCCGCTGCCCAGAAAATCGAAGGCGCCGCTGCCGTCCGGCGTACGATCGGTGTCACCCATCACCACGGTTGTGATGGCTTCAAATGGCGCGCTCAGCTCTTCGGCCACAATCTGCCTGTACGCGGTGAACGTCGTGCTTTGGCCGAAATCGCTTTTGCCTGTGCGAATCAGGATCGTACTATCGGGATGAATTTCAATCCACGACTCGGGCAGTGCCGGATCGAGCGAGTTCCGGGTTGTCGCGGCCTGGGCGGAATTCTTCAAACCGTCGATGCCAACCATGCCGAAGCCGACAAACAGCGCTCCGCCTGCCTTGACAAAGCCGCGGCGTGTGAGGGCAGCGCCGAATACGTCGAGCTGATTTTTCGTCTGCGTCATCTTCTTAGGGCTCATGGGTTACCTCCCCTTCGCCATTGTCGTGGCGGCACGCTGCACAGCCTGAATAATCGCGGTGTAACTTCCGCACCGGCAGAGATGCGCCGAAGGACCGGAAGTCGTAAACGCCTCCTTGATCTCGGCGACGGTGGGCGACGCGACGCGCTCCAGCAATTCGGTCGCCTTGATCATCATGCCGTTTTGGCAGAATCCGCACAAAGGCGTCTGCTCTTCGATCCACGCGTCTTGAATGGGGTGAAGCGTCTGCGTCGCATCCGCTTGCGATAGCCCCTTCTGTTGCGCCCACCGGGCGGGCAGCCCTTCGAGTGTGGTCACCTCCTTGCCGGCGGCAGCCGAAAGAGCTGTGACGCAGGAACGAATTTCCTTGCCGTCCAGTAGCACCGAGCAAGCCCCGCACTGCGCGAGCCCACAGCCGAACTGTGGCCCGGACAAACTCGAGATCATTGCGCAAGACGTAAAGGAGCGGGGTGTCGGCAGGCGCCTGAACCTCGCGCCGGACTCCGTTAACGACGATCATGGCCATAAAAAACTCCTTGAGCGGATAATGCCAATGTTCGCTTCAGTCTATCAAAAGAACAATGCGCACCTGGCGGCCATGACGCGACGCCCAGAATCCAGCCTTCGATCTCCGCCGTCTTCCGCTCGACCTGCCCTAGTACCAGTTGCAGAAATTAGCGTACAGCCGGATCTCAAAACCGCTTGCTGACGCGCGCGGTTCAGAAAGCGTTTCCGAACCGCGACCGTTAGGGAGCGGCATACGCGAACTTTCGCAACTTGGTACTAGCTGGGAGGCAAGGGGAAGTTCTTGCGCCGTCTTGGAAGGCGAACGACTTGACGGCGGCAGAGGTAGACGCGACGCTGCGGTTCTCACAAGAGGTCTCGTTAGATCTACGTTCTATATTATGTAGATCTACGATAGGTTAATAGTATAGGGGGGATCGAGAGGATCATGAGGACGGCCGCTGCGGGGATTTTCGGGGTCGCGCTGTGCTTCCCTCTCGCGGCGCAATGGTTAAACTATCCGACTCCCGGCATCCCGCGGACATCCGAGGGCAAGCCGAACCTGTCCGCGCCCACGCCGAAGATGCCGGATGGGACCCCCGATCTGTCGGGAATCTGGGAGCATATGAACTCCCGCACCACCGCCTACTATCTGGAGGGTATCGACATTCCATGGCGACCCTGGGCGGAGGAGCTCTTCAAACAGAACACCGAAGACAACCAGAAAGAAAACCCAGAGTCGCGCTGCCTGCCGCGCGGCGTCCCCAAGGCAGATGCGTTCGACATGCACAAGATTGTGCAAACGCCAGGACTGATTGTGATTCTCTATGAATATCAAACCACCTACCGGCAGATTTTCACCGACGGCCGTGGCCTTCCCGCCGATCCCAATCCCACGTGGATGGGATATTCGGTTGGGCACTGGGAACGAGACACGCTGGTGGTCGAATCCAAAGGCTTCAATGGAAAGGCGTGGCTTTCCGGACAGGGCAATCCGACTTCGGATGCCATGCTTGTGACCGAACGAATTCACCGTCGCGATTTCGGCCACATGGACATTCAAATCACCATCGACGACCCGAAGGCGTACACAAAGCCGTGGAAGGCCGAGTTGCATCCGGAATTGATTCCAGACACAGACTTACTGGAGTTCGTCTGCAACGAGAATGAAGGAGACTTACCTCACCTGGTTGGAAGGTGAGATAGCCGGAGGAAAACACGCACGGAGAGGGGATTAAGGTAATGGTGAGAACCATCGAAGCAGACGGGCATAGCACGACTGGAAGAGCTGGCTCCTTCGCGCTTCTTCCGGATCTCTCTTTCCGCGCTTCATCAACGTAAATGCGGCGAAGGTCCCCTTCCGCCTGTCGGCGGAACGGGCGAGGCCTTGTGAAAAACGGTGCCGGCCAGTACGAACGTCCGAATACAACTTTCATCCGTGGCGGCCCGCGCCGGAGTCGAAGGCGCGCGTTTCCCAAAGCCACGCTCCGATTACGGGAGAACCGCCGTGATGTTCCGCTTCGGGACTTCTCCGACCGGGATCCGCGTGACCTCTTTCATCGACTTGATGTCCACCACCGATACCGAGTTCGAAGCGGCGTTGGCCACGTAAGCCCTCTTGCCGTCAGGCGTTAGCGTTACCCAGTCAGGGGAGTGCCCAACTTCCGTGCTGCCTAGAAGCTTCAAATCGGGCAGCGAGTAAAAGTAGATAGAACTATTCAGCCGGCTGTTGACCACCAGGGTCTTTTCATCGGAGGTAACCGCCATACCGTGCGATTCGTTCCCGCCCACGAGGAACGGCGCTTTGCCCGGAGGAAGATCCGGAAGTTTGATCCGGTTGATCTCCTTGCGAGTGGCGAAATCGACCACGGCGAATCCGTTGAAGGCAGAAAGCTGGACGAAAATCCACTTGGTGGACCCGTCGGGATTCGTCGCGAACGCCAGCGGACGGATTCCCAAGTCCATCACCAGCGACCAGGCGGGGACCTCGGTCTTTTGATCGATGACGGTGATGGTCTTCGATTGAATGGAGCCGCTGATTACGTACTTGCCGTCCGGCGTGACGTAGGTGTTGTGCACGGCGCCCTTGACGGGGATGCTCTTGACCTTTTCAAGCGAGGTGGTATCGATGACATCCACGGCGCCCGGCGCGACGGCAATAGAGACATACACGCGGCGTCCATCTTTGCTGATTCCTATGTTGTTCGGGTGGCCGCTGAGGGGTATGCTACGCGTGATCTTCAGAGTCTTTGAATCGACGACATCAAGCGTGCTTCTCCCTTCGTTACTGATGTAGTAACGGCTGCCGTCCGGGGCGGCCGCCGCGCCGTGGTTAACCTCGATGCCGGTGATCGTTCCGACCACTTTATTCGTAGCAGGGTCGATGATGGAGACATCGTCTCCGGCGCTGTTGGTCTGGATGATACGAACCGAGCTCGCCGCCAGGGGTAGAGCGAGAAGAAGTCCAAGATACATCGAACGGGACATTATCTGGGTCATGTGCATAGTCGTCAAACACTCCTAGAGAGACTGCGTGCAGTCTACCCGGAAAAGACGTTAGAGTCAAGGCAATGGCGGGATGGGAGATGGCGGTGGCGGACCCATTGCGCCACTGCCGTCCGCCATCTGTTAATATGGACGGCTGGATGAAGGGAAGGAGCCTGGGTATATGACTTTCATGCGGATGGCACTTCTTGCGACGATCGCTTCGATAACTCCTCTGGCGATAGGGCAATCTCTCGACTATGAGACCTACAAAAAGTCGGTTGAGCCGATCTTTGCCAAGAAGCGCCCGGGCCACGCACGATGCGTTGCGTGCCACAGCGCGTCCAACAATTCCTTCCGTCTGCAACCGCTTGCGGAGGGAAGCACCTGGACCGATGAACAGTCGCGCCGCAACTTCGAGTCGGTGTCGAAGCTGGTAAACCCGGCCAAGCCGGAAGCGAGCCTGCTTCTGATTCATCCCCTGGCGCAAGAAGCGGGCGGCGACGAGTTTCACAGCGGAGGCCGGCAATTCCTTTCCAAGGACGATCCCGATTGGAAGGCGATCGCCGAGTGGATCGGTAAAGGGAAATGAGCCTGTCGGTGGGGGGAAGTTTCAACTTCAGGATGCGGCGATTCGGAAGTTGCCGGATACCGCGGTCGTCTTTGCTTCACGGCCGTGTCTGTCATTTGCTCGCAGCGGGGGCGCGTGGGCTCGGTGGCTCGGGCAACGCAGGCGTGATGCGCCGGTGCTGCATTGTCTGGTCGTGGCTGTCGCAGAACGCTTCGAGGAGTTCGGTGTCGGGCAGTAGATTCAGCATAGCTTTCGCGGTCCACGGTTTCAGGTAGGCCTTGGGATCGTCGATCGTGATGGTGAGGTCCATGTGGCCGAAATCCGTGCGCCGGAATCGCTCTGTGACGCGGAGTGCGTCGCTGTTCGGACGGCCCTTCTTGGTATCCAGCCAGCCGCCGTCCTTTAGGCCATTCGTAGCGACAACAAACGTGTCGCCGTCCCACCGGCCCACCGAGTACCCCAACCACGTGGGTTCGCTCGACTCCGGAAGAGGCCGTCCATCTGTGAACACCTGACGGAAGATCATGCCAACTAACGTCTCGTACAGAAACGCCGTGACTCCAGGAGTGGTAAGCACCTTGAACGGGCCGCCCGAGTAATCTATCCGTGGAACACCCGGTGGCAGGCAGTAGCCGTACGGATCGTCGACGTGATCGCGGCTTTCGCGCTGCCGTTGAATTGCAGACGCCCACGGCGTCATCTCCACGTCCTCCGGTTTGAGATCCTTGGCCAGATCGAAGAACAGGCTTCGTATGAAGCATGCATCGCGACCGTAGATGGTGCATTCGACGGCCCAGATACCAGACAAGTCGGGCCTTCCATCCGCCGCGCGCGGCAATGTTGCCGATAAATTCGGCTTGCCGTCGGGAAGGCGAGGAATTCCAGGCGTCGAATAGTTCAACCACTGAGCGTGAATCGTGCCTGCCAGCAATAGAGAAACCGCGGTGGCCGCGAGCATCGCGCGTTGTGAATTCATTGTCCGCTTTCCCTCCCCCTTCTCGCGACGATTTCCGTCGCCTTGGGTCCGATACTCTTCGCTTATGCGAGAAATTTGAACGGGCATCGAACTGTCTAGGGCCGTCTTGCGCACAAATTCCTCTGAGCCATTGAACCACATTCGTTGTTGGTGCATGCGCCGGCGATGATCCGTACCGTCGGAACGAGCTAGCAGCGGCCTCTTGGCACAGTCGTTTCGCGAAATCCCGTCGGGATTACGAACAGACTCGCAGGCTGAGAGCCCTCTTGAATGTTTTGCAGCTCATTGCCCAAGACCAAAGTGGCGCCCTGGGCTCATGCAGGTGCGCACGATTGCGCGCTAAAGTTAGTAGAGCTGCGGATCGATTCCCAATGTACGCGTAGTGCGCCACACCTAAGAAGGATTTCGTGTGGGGGGGAGGCGACGATGGGCTGGTCGGCAAGGCACGGCATAGTACTGAGTTTTCTTGCGCTCGCTCCGGCGCTCCTGGCGCAGGGTCCAGCTCCACGTAGGCCGCGCGGCATCTACGCGGTGGTTAATGTCGAGCAAAACGTCAAGCAGCAGCAGGCCAACTCGATCACGCCTGCGCAGTTGAACGCCTATTTCGACACTCTGTATCAGGGTCTCCTGGACGACTCTGCGATCTCTGGGCTTACGCTCCAGGTACACTGGGACACGCTCAACCCGAACGCTCCGCCAGCCGCCAACGCTTACGATTGGGATTATGTAGACGACGCCTTCGCCCAGGCTGCGGCGTGGAACCTCCAAAATCCGGCGGCCCCCAAAACCGTCCAGCTCATCGTGACGGCGGGCTTTCAGACGCCCCAATGGGTGTTGGTTCAGATTCCCTCCTGTGACGGGTTGTTTCAGTCACCCAGTCAGACTCCTTCAAGCACGTGCGGAACAGCGACCTTCCAAGGCTACAGCGAAGCGGGCGACGGCACCGAGCTTCCGCTGCCGTGGAACCCCTTCTATAAGAGCTCATGGCAAACGTTCCTGACGGCGCTCGCCGCGCGGTATGGGTCAAACCCCGCGTTCGTTTCCATCGCCGTGGCGGGACCCACTGCCGCGTCAGCGGAGATGATTCTGCCCAATGACGGAAACTCCAATAACCCCCAGACCCAGTTCGGAGCGGACATCGCGCCCAACGCCATGTGGCGCCAACTGCTGGCGTTCCATTACGCCGGCATGCCAGCGTACCAGAACTCGGATCAGGCGTTCATCGATGAGTGGGACGCGGCCATCGACACGTACGGGGAAATCTTCAGCGGTGTGACCCTCGTCGCCACCACCGGCAACGGCCTTCCCAACTTCAGCAGCAAATTCACGGTCCCCAACGCCTTCAGCGCCGACTGCGGCACGCAGAACATGGATTGCGCCGCCGAGACCACGATTTTGTCCTACTTCGTGGAGCCCACCGTCGGCGGGGCCAACGCAAAGGCGACGCAGACGAGTGGAATGGAAGCCTCGCGCGCGAATGGCCTCAACCTGACCGTCGCCAGCGCGAAGCGGCTGTCGCAGAGCACGCAGTGCATGACGCCTTCGGCTCAGATTCTCGCCGGGGCGCAGTTCAACACGAACTTTGCGAAATTCACCTTGCAGGAAGGATGCACCAGCACGTTTCCGCCCAATGCCGGCGACACGCCCCCCGGGTGCGTCATTCCGTCTACCTGCAACGTGCAAGGGTGCATTCCCGTCGAGTGCATCCCGCAGGCTTGCCTCGCCCCCGGCGTTACCCAGGCGGCTCTGGCAAGCTACAAGACATTCATTAATGTCCCTTCCAGCGATCTGATCCCGCCGGAGCAGGCGGAATACAACGTGCTGAATTATTACTTCGACGGAACTGAGGTCGCCTCTTTCTTCGGGGGAACCCAGGGCGCCGAGCCCGTTAATTACCTGCAGATCTACTCCGAGGACATCCAATATGCGGAGGCGAATGTCAATGCGCCGGCGCAGGTGGTCGAGACCGGCGGCGCCACCGTCGCTACCTCGGCGCAGGCTCTGCTCAACCTGGCGAGTCAGAATCTCCTGGAGATCGGTGAGGCGGGGCTGCTCCCGACCCCGCCCCCGACTATCCTTCCGGGTGGCATCGTGCCCGCATACAGTTCGTCGCCGACAATCCAGAGTGGCGAATGGGCGTCGATTTACGGGACCAACCTGGCCAGCGGCACCGCGACCTGGACCGGCAACTTTCCGGTGTCCCTTGGCGGCACCAGCGCCACGATCAACGGTAAATCGGCTTACCTCTTGCTTGCCAGCCCCTCACAGATTAACCTGCAAGTCCCGAATGACGCGGCCTCTGGCGCAGTGCCCGTGGTGGTCACCACTGCCTGTGGAGTCGCAACTTCCACCGTTACGTTGGCTCCGTTTGGTCCTTCGTTTTTCTTGCTCGACGCCAAACACGTGGCCGGCATTATTCTGCGATCCAACGGCAGCTACGACATCATTGGCCCCACCGGAACTTCCCTAGGATATGCAACCGTGGCGGCGAAGGCAGGCGATACGATTGAGCTCTTCGGCAACGGGTTTGGGCCAACCAATCCGGCAGTGCCGGCCGGCCAGGTGTTTTCCGGAGCCGCGCCAACCTCCAACACCGTGACGCTTCGCATTAATAACATGAGCGTGCCTCCGACGTTTGCGGGCTTGTCCGGCGCCGGTCTTTATCAACTCAACCTGACCGTGCCATCGGGACTCGGCACGGGCGATGTTTCGCTCCAGGCAGCCGTCGGCGGCGCACCGACTCCTTCTGGTGTCGTGATTTCCTTGCAGTAGCTGGGCTATTTATGTTGCCGGACACGACGCCTGGTCGTCCGTCCTTCCACAACTCGGTTGTGGAAGAGTACGCCGTTAATGCGGCGCAATCGCGGGCGGGATGGTTTGATTCTTGAAACCGGCATGCTAGATTGTTAAGCGCGAAGGGTTATGGGAGGGCGGATGAACATACGATTTTGGTTAGCCGGAGTGGTGTTCGCCGGTTGTGCGATAGGCGCCGATTCTTCGTTGGCTGCGCCAGTAACGTTCCACAAGGACGTACTTCCCATTCTTCAGAAAAACTGTCAGAGTTGTCATCGGCCAGGGCAAGTTGCCCCGATGTCGCTGCTGAGTTATCAGGACACGCGTCCCTGGGCCAAGGCGATCAAGGCCGCTGTGACGACGAGGAAGATGCCGCCTTGGTTCGCGGACCCGAATTATGGGCATTTCATCAATGATCGGGCGCTGAAGCAGAGCGACATCGACACGCTGGTGAAGTGGGCTGACAGCGGAGCTGCGGAAGGCGATCCCAAGGATGCCCCGGCCCCGGTTCAATGGCCCAAGGGCGGTTGGGGTATCCAGCCGGAAGTCGTCATGGATATGCCGCCACGCGACGTGCCGGCGAAAGGGGTTCTTGAGTGGGAGCTGATCGCGCTGCCGTCTCCCTTCAAGGGCGACACCTGGGTCACGTCGATGGAAATTCTGCCGGGCGACGCCTCGGTAGTGCATCATATTTGTTTCAGCTTCGAGAAGCATCGGCCCACCACGGTGTACAACCGTTACGAGTGGGTGCAAGTACCGCGAGATGAGACAGGCAATCCCACGCCCGGCAACTCCGGATTTGGAGAGCTGCCGGGAATGATCATCGCCACTCGCGACGTAGGCAGCACCCAAGTACAGCTCAGGCAGGGCCATCCGACCCTGAAGCAGAACCTCGATTTCTGCTACCTGCCCGGCGCAGGTTATGACGATTACCGCGCTTGGAATGCCGGTAAGCTGGTGCCCGCCGGATCGGACATCATTGTAAGTCTCCATTACACGACCAACGGCAAGGCGGTCACGGATCGGACGAAGATCGGCTTCACTGTAGCGAAGACCCCGCCGCCAAAGAAATTCGTGGTTCAGGGCGCGGGCGAGGATACACCGGTTACCGCCCCGACATCCGCCAATAACAGGGCGGTCTTCGCTTCCGCGTACAATCCGGAATTTGCGATTCCACCGAATGAAGGCAACTATCTGGCGCCTCCGATGGACATCACCTTCCTCAAGGATGTCGAGATCGTGCGGCTCCGGCCCCATGCGCATGTTCGTGGGAAGAGCGCTCAATACAAGCTGACCTATCCGGATGGACGGGAAGAAATCGCGCTCAATGTTCCGCACTACGATTTTAACTGGCAGCTTGCCTACGGAACCTCGTTGAAGTTACCCAAGGGCACGCGAATGCGCTTCGAATTTCGCTACGACAATTCGGCGAACAATAAGTTCAATCCCGATCCCAGCCGGTGGGTGTATCAAGGGTTTCAGAGTTGGGAAGAAATGATGGCGCCCAACCTCGGATTCATTGTGGACCGCGATGCCGATGTGGGAGGCCTCATGTCCGTGACGAACTGAGTAAGAGAGGCTTCATCCCGCGGTTCGAGCCTCACCGAGCGGGCCTTTCGCTTAGGCTCACCTTAGCTTCGCTAGTCGGCCGCACCGGCTTTCTCCGTCCGCGCGCTGGCTTCGAATCCATGTGGGGCGCTTGCGCCTCCGGACGATTCACGCTCATTCTCCGAAGATCCGCAGCGGGTTGGAAGATCATCCACGATCATTCCTCCTAACGGACCGCTCGTTTGTCCGCCGCGCTCCGATCCTCCGGCGTTGTAAACTAGGCCGCATGGTGCGTCCTGAAAGACGCGTTGTTCGTGAGTTTTCGGCAAGGGTGCGTGACGCCCGTTGGCTCGCACTGTTAAGTTGATTCAGTCGCCGAGGGGGCGGCCGAATCGTGACGCGCCGAAAAACACTGCCCATTCCCGAGCCAATCGTGCAGCTGCAACGTCAGTTGGATCAGTTTCGCGGTGCCCAGCCGGGGCGGACGAAGCTGCCCGAATCGCTGTGGCAGGCGGCGGTTGAACTGGCCCGGCAATACGGTGTGTATTCCGTGGCACACCCTCTGCGTCTGGACTACATGCGGCTGAAGAAACGGCTGGGTGGAGTTCCGCGCTTCCGGCGGAAGGCAGCCAAGCCGGCATTCATCGAGCTGATAGCACCAAACCGCGGGCAGATGGAAGAATGTGTGATCGAGTTGGAGTCCGCTGGCGGGAGCAAGATGCGAATCCAGTGGAAGACCACGGTTCCGCCGGACTGGACAAACCTGCTGCGCTTCTGGCGAGATGCCGAGAGATGATCCAGATCACGGCGCAGATGCGGGTGCTGGTGGCGATCGAACCGGTGGACGGACGCAAGGGGATTGACTCTTTGGCGCGGCTCTGCCAAGACCAGCTCGCGGAAGATCCATTCTCGGGTTGCGTGTTCGTGTTTCGGAGCCGCCGTGGAACGGCGATTCGTCTCCTCAGCTATGACGGCCAGGGATACTGGCTTGCACAGAAACGGCTTTCCAAGGGGCGGTTCGTATGGTGGCCGGAAGGCACCGGATCGACCAAGCCACTGGAAGCATATGAGGCCCAGTTGCTGTTGGCGGCCGGCGATGTGTCTCGTGTCCGCGCGGCGCCGATGTGGCGGAGGGTCAGCGTTCTGAAGTAAATGCTGCGAAGCAGGCCCCCCTTGCGTTCCAAGAAAACCAGGCTCATACTGCTGGGCATGATGGAAGCAGCGGCGGTCGAGTTCAAGTACCGGGGCCGGGTGATCAGCCAGGAAGACATCCTTTATATACGCGCGCTGATCGAGCGATCTCCCCACCAAAGCCGCCGCACGCTATCGACCCAGCTCTGTGAAGCTTGGCAGTGGCGTCAGGCCAATGGCACGTTGCGCGACATGGTGTGCCGTGGCCTGCTTCTGATGCTGGAGCGGGCCGGCCAGATCGCATTGCCGCCGGTGAGCTACGTGCGGCATAATCCGTTGGCAAACAGAGCCAGACCGGAGCCGGCGGGAATCAATGCCACGCCCATAGAAGATCCGTTACGAACCCTCCAGCCGCTGGAGTTCGAGCAGGTTCGGCGCACCTGCCAAGAGCCGTTGTTTAACGGCTTGATGGAAGAGCATCATTACCTCGGCTACGAGCAGCCCGTGGGAGAACACCTGAAGTACCTGGTTTGGGCGCAAGGGCGGCCGGTCGCGTGCCTGGCATGGTCTTCGGCTCCACGTCATCTGGGCAGCCGCGACCTCTACATCGGCTGGAGCGCCGAAGCGCGACGTCGCAACATTCGCTTCCTCGCTTACAACACGCGATTCCTGATCCTGCCGTGGGTGCGGGTCGCGCATCTGGCGTCGCATATCCTGGGCCGCATGGCAGCACGGATTTCCGATGACTGGCAGCGGATGTACAGACATCCGATTTACTATCTGGAAACGTTCGTGGATCCAGCGCGATTCCGCGGCACCTGTTACCGCGCGGCCAACTGGGTGTTGCTGGGCCGGACCACGGGACGAGGCAAGCAATCCAACAGCTACGTGCCGAACCGTTCGATCAAAGAGGTTCTGGGATATCCGTTGACCAAGCGGTTCCGCGAACTGCTGGGGGCACCAGGATGAAGTCCGCCAGGCGCCGTGTCGATGTGAACCTGGACGAACTGGACCGGGTGCTGGACGGAGCGCGGCAAACGCCGCTGAGCGAGGCCGATTACGACAAACTCAAGAGCGCCTTGCATGCCCTTGCAGGGATGATCGCGCCACCGCGCCACACGGAGAAGACCAGCGCCGTGCTGGGAGAATCGGAAGGCTCGGAAACGGACGCCGGAACTCAGCCGGACACCAACGCTGCCCCGCCGCACGGACACGGCCGCAACGGCGCACAGGCGTTTGACGGCGCACGTAAGGTCGACATTGCGCACCAGAAGTTGTCGCATGGAGATCGCTGCCCGGAGTGCGGGAAAGGCAACGTATACGGACAGAAGGAGCCGAAGGCGCTGGTGCGGATTGTGGGACAGGCGCCCCTGGCGGCCACGGTCTACTCGTTGGAGCGGTTGCGATGCGGCGCCTGCGGGCAGGTATTTACGGCCCAGGAGCCGGAAGGAGTGGGTCCGGAAAAGTACGATGAGACGGCCGCGGCGATGATCGCGCAACTCAAGTACGGCAGCGGGACTCCGTTCTACCGGTTGGAACAACTGGAAGTTCAGCTCGGGATTCCGTTACCGGTGGCGACCCAGTGGGAGGTTGTGGAAGAGGCCGCGGAGTTGATCAAAGCGGCGCGGGATGAGTTGATCCGGCAGGCGGCGCAGGGCCAGGTGGTGCACAACGACGACACCAGCATGCGAGTGTTACGGCTCGCGCGCGAGCCGTCGGACCAACGCACGGGTGTGTTCACCAGTGGCATCGTGTCCACCGGCCAGGGCTGGAAGATCGCGCTGTACTTCACCGGACGCCAGCATGCCGGCGAGAACATGGCCGACATATTGAAGCAGCGTGCGGCGGAACTGTCCGCGCCCATCCAGATGTGCGACGCTCTGTCGCGCAACGTTCCGAAGTTGCCCGCGGGAGTGGAGATTCTGTTGGCCAACTGTCTGGCCCATGGAAGAAGACAGTTCGTCGAAGTGGCGGCGAACTTTCCCGACCAATGCCGCTACGTACTGGAGAAGCTGGGCCGGGTGTACGGCCACGATGCCCAAACTGGCGTAGGTGGTCTGACGCCGGAAGAGCGATTGCGGTTTCATCAGGAGCGCAGCGGTCCGGTGATGGACCAACTGCACGGCTGGCTGGAGGCGCAGTTTGCCGAGCGCAAGACGGAACCGAACTCCGGGCTAGGCAAGGCGATCACGTATCTGCTCCGGCACTGGCGGCCTTTGACGCTGTTTCTCCGAATCGCCGGGGCACCCTTAGATAACAACATCGTGGAAAGGGCATTGAAGAGGGCCGTTCTTCACAGGAAGAATGCATTGTTCTACCGGACGCTGAACGGAGCGCAGGTGGGCGACCTGTTCATGAGCCTGATTCACACCTGTCAGTTGTGCGGCGCCAACTCGTTCGACTACCTGACCGAGCTACAGCGCCACGCCCAGGAACTGGTGGCCAAACCTGCGGAGTGGATGCCGTGGAACTACCGCGAGACGCTCGCGCACGTTGGAGTATGATGAATGCCGCATGGCCGGAAAGGATCGTCTCTGGCCATGCGGGAGCGTCATCCGAAAATGGCCGGAAAACGGACTTCTGACAAGGCAAAATCGGAAAGGGTTTTTGGCGTTTTTGGCCATGGGCAGAAACGGCCGAAAATGTTTCGCGCCGGCCTGTACGCCCGCGTTTCCACCAACGACCAACAGACCATCCCGTTGCAGATTCGAGCCCTGCGCGAATACGCTGCCCGGCGGGGCTGGACGATCGCCTTGCAGGTGAAGGAGATCGGTTCCGGCGCCTCGCAACGCCAACTGCGGGAGAAGTTGCTGGAAGCCGCGCGCCGCCGCGAAATCGACGTGGTGCTGGTGTGGCGCCTGGATCGCTGGGGCCGATCCGTGGCAGATCTTCTGGCAACGCTCCAGGAACTGGACCACCTTGGGGTCGGTTTCGTATCCCTGACCGAAGCCCTGGACCTGACAACCCCAACCGGCCGGGCCATGGCCGCGTTACTGGCCGTCTTCGCCGAGTTCGAGCGGGAGATTCTGCGCGAGCGGGTCCGCGCCGGTTTGGCCCACGCCCGCGAAAACGGCCAGCGGCTGGGTCGACCGGCAACGGCGGCACGGCACACCGGAGAGGTTCGGAAACTCTATCGCACTGGCGTCAGCAAAGCCGAGATCGCCGGCGATTGGACATCGGCCGGACCTCGGTGCGCCGGATTCTGGAAGCAAAACAATGAGAAAGCCGACCAAAGACCCGGTCCGCGAAGACCGCATCCATAACGAAGCCATCGTGGACGCTTACGGACCGGAAGAGAAAGCGATGAGTTGGTATTACTATCTGGAAAACAAAATCCGCTTTCCGTTCCAGGCAAAGTGCGTCGTCTCAAACCTCGTCTCACCACTCAGGAAAGGAGAGACCGTCGAAGTCCGCCGCCTAGCGAAGGACGATGCCTGCTCCACTGACATACTCGTGCTCATCCAATGGCAGGGCCGGAACATGGCTGCTCCTCTTTCCCAACTGGCCCCCGTCGATGCGGACGAACCCACCGCCGAAGCAATCGGTGATTGGCATTACTGGGTAGCCCGCGGCTACCTCTTCTGAATCACGCCGGCAAGCACATCGCCTGCCGTTCTTCGCTCGTTAGAATCGAACAGAGCCATGGCATCTCGATCAAAATCACAACCCACGTGGACCGCCGTAAAGGCAAAGCTCGCGAGTTTCGACCGGAGAGGCTTGCTGGGACTGATCCAGGACCTTTACGCCGCGCACAAAGACAATCAGATGTTTCTTCACGCTCGCCTCGGCTTGGGTGAGGACGTTCTGAGGCCCTACAAGGAAACGCTGGACCGCTGGCTCTGGCCAGACGTGTTGCGGAACCAGAATACGTCTGTCGCTAAGGCCAAACACGCCATTTCCAGTTACAGAAAGGCTGTTGGCGAACCTGCCGGGCTCGCGGAACTGATGGTGTTCTACTGCGAACGGGCTGCCGGGTTCAGCAGCGACATCGGCAATCAAGACGAGGGCTACTTCGATGCACTGATCCGTACGTTCGAGCAAGCTCTACGGTCACGAATCAGCTGCCTGCCAGCGACCGCAACACCCTGATCGCCCGACTGGACCGCGTACGTGCCGTCAGCCACAATCTCGGATATGGCGTCGGCGACTACATGGACTCCCTGCTTGCGAAATACATGAAGGTCTGATCCTCCATACGCCGCTGGTTCACTACCCGCACAGCCATACTACGCAGCCTTGCCGAAAACTCACTTCTCTTCCACCCACACTTCGATGCGGCGCAGCCGAGCTTCGGAGCCCACTTCCTGCTGACTGACCAGAACGATCACTTCATCGCGCATCACGTTGGAGTTCTCCGGTACTGGGCGGCTCTCCACCACTCCCTACGACGCGCTGTCCTTCAGGCGCGTGACCAAGTTCACGCCCGCGCGCGTAAGATTCAACCACCAGTCGTAGTCGCTATATCCCCGGTCAAACACCAGCAGCGTGCCGCTTTCAAAATGCATCTTGCGCGCTTCCGTGATGTCGGCCGTCTTGCCTTCCGTCATCACCGCGTAGCAGGGCAGATAGCCGTCATGGTCCAAGACCAGGTGCAACTTGAGCGCACCTTTGGTCCGCTTGTACTTGGCCCAGTCGAACGACTCGGCGCACAACTCCACCATGCTGGCGTCCAGCGACAGAAGCTTGGGTTGGAACCGGAACTTCCGCTGACCTCGCCTCAGCGCCTCGGCCCGGCAGCGCTCCAGCGTTGTGTAGAACACGCTCTGATACAGTTGCCAGGGCCGGTGCGCATTGGCGTAGGACAGCGTGGTTGTTTTCGGGCAATCCAGGATTCCCAGATGACGCAGCTTGCCTTCCGTCGCCGCCAGACCACCGCAGATCTCCCGCAAGCTTTGCGCATGCCCTAACTGGCAAAACAGCATGGCCACGAACTGCTGCCAGCAGGTGAAGCCGCGCGCATGCCGCTCCGCCTTGTGCTCCCGTACCGCGGCGTCAAATTCCAGCCGTGGGAACCACTGCAAAATCTGATGGAATATGCTGCATACTCGTGTCATGGCAGAGGCCTCCTGTCGCCCCATTTCGATCGGTTCTTGCCGAACCCGATCTCAACGGTAGCAGAGCCTCTGCCTATCCTCTGCGAATCGCTCGGCCCTCCCTTAGGCGTCGTGCATAAATAAGTGCTCCAGTTATGATATCGTGGACTGGTGGCTGGTTCCCTTGTGCCTAAGGCATCGTGCATAAATAACCGCTTCATTGTGTCGATGGGGAGATGGTATAGTTCCAGTCCCCGTGGAACGGGTGGCGCGCGATACTGAGGGCGGCAAATTTGGCATCGGAGGTTTTGACGCCTTTGGGATATTTGTTTTCGTCGAGTTCGGCGCGTACGGTAAGTCCGGTGGTGGTCGTCGTTGCCGCAATGAGTTGAACGATGGTCTGAAAACTCCGCAGGGGTTTTCCACGCCAGTTAATCGTGAGAAAGGAAAAGAGGCGATGTTCGATTTTGTTCCATTTGCTGGTGCCCGGGGGCAGATGGCAGACCGTGATGGGAATGCGAAGCGTGTTGGCTAGCGCCTGCAATTCTACTTTCCACAGGCGGACACGGTGTCCGTTGCTACCGCCGCCATCGGCAGTCACCAGCAGTCGTGTGGCGTTGGGATAGCGGCCTTGTCCCATGCTCAACCACCAGCGGCCAATTGCGTGAACGGCGAAACTGGCGGTATCGTGATCGGTGCCAACGCTGACCCAGCCCTTGTTGTCGCCGATGTCGTAAATACCATACGGGATCGCCCGCCCCAGTTTCGGATCGATAAAGTCATGTACATTGACCGCTTCTGGTTTTCCTTTGGGATGCCATTCGCGACCGTTGTTTTTGAAATTGCCCACCAACTCTTTCTTCTTGGTGTCGACCGAAATCACGGGCTCACCCGCCGCTAGATACGCCTTGGCCTGATCGCTGATGTACTCAAACTGGGCGTTCCGATCCACGTGGCTGCTCCCCTCCTGCGTCTTTCTGTTGGCCTGCAGACTGAATCCCCGTTTGCGCAGACCGTCGGCGATCACGTGAGGACAAACCGAATGACCCAGGCTTCGCAGAGCCTCGGATAAGTGTCGCAGACTTTTCGAGGTCCATCTCAGAGGTCGCATGGGATCACCGCGCGTCGCCGGTTCCACCAGCCGTCCAAGATCCGCCAGCAACGTCGAGTCTTCGGTGAGTTTTGCCTTGCGTCCACCGCCCGGTTTGCGGATTCGCCCGGCTTCCATTTGCCGTGATTCCGCGATCTCCTTCATCCCGCGACTGATCGTACTGCGAGCGATTCCGGTAATTCGCGAAACCGCGCTCACTCCACCTCGACCGTATGACTGCGCTTCGGTAGCCGCGAATCGCCGGAGCCCCTGTTCGTTCAGAACCGGCGAAAGGTCCCTATAACGCAGCGCAATACTCTGCTCTGGACCTGCACAGGTGTGGCGGCAAACCTCCACGGTCAGCGCCGAGGTACGCCTATTGGCGGTCCTGCGGAAAAGAACACTGAAATCGATTTCTCTTCGGGCAGATTTCGATTAGCTCAGTGCCGTGCGAGTCTCTGCGGACTATTGAGGATCGCGTAATTGAGTGACGCGGGGCATCGCACGGCAGCCCATAAAACATGGTTGATTGGATTTGGTTTTTGTCACTGTATTACGCGATGCTCAATAGCTGACATCTGGCGTCGAGCCGACGCGCTGACGCAAGTTTTCGCACCGCCAGGGTGCGATTGCCCGCCGGACGAGCAACGACTAGCGGATGCACCTCGAACAATGCGGGCACGGCCAGTTTTGATGACCCCGACGGAGCCGTGACCATCGTGTATACCGAGCGGGGGTTGTGTTGGTGCCCGTTCTTATTCCCAGCCGCCGCCGAGGGTTTTGTAAAGCTGCACGACGCTCAAGAGCTCGTTCAGACGGATTTGTGCAAGCGACAATTCCGCCTGGAAGAGATCGCGGTCGGAGTCGAGCGCGTTCAACTGCGTATCCACGCCTCCGCGATACCGTACATAAGCGAGTCGAGTGCGATCCTGTAGCGCCGTGACCAGCTTTTCCTGTTCAATACGGCTTTCGCGGGTTCTTTGATGCGCGATCAACGCGTCGGAGACTTCGGTGAACGCGGTCTGAATTGTTTTCTCGTACTGGATCCGCGCACTATCGTGTTCCGCTTCCGCGAGCTTCACGTTCGACTTGAGGCGGCCCGCACTGAAGATCGGCTGGCTGACCTGCGGAATGAAACTCCAGGCGCTATGCGGACCGCTGAATAGGCTTGCCAGTTGCGTACTCTGGCCGCCAAGCAATCCGCTGATGCTCAGTTGCGGAAAATAGGCCGCTTTGGCAACTCCGATGTTCGCGTTCGCCGCGATCAATGCCTCCTCCGCGGCCCGAATATCCGGCCGGCGCTCCAGCAGAGACGAAGGCATCCCAGAAGGCACTTCAGGGGGCATCTCTTGTTCGATAAACTTGCGGCCACGAATCACATCCCCGGGGTTCTTTCCGAGCAGCAGGCTGATCTGATTCTCCATCTGCTCGATCTGCTGTTCCAGCGTTGGTATCGTCTGCGCAGCGCTGCTGACCAATTGCTCGGCCTGGCGAAGATCCAAAAGGGTGGCGACTCCGCCTCCCTGCCGTTCCTGTACCAGGCGCAGGGATTCACGACGCGTGTCGAGAGTACCTTGGGAGATCTCCAGCTCATAATCAAGTTGCAAAAGAGTGAAATAGTCGGTGGCCACATCGCCAACAAGAGTTGTAACGACTGCTTTGCGATTTTCCTCAGCGTTCAAAAGATTCGCGCGCGCGGCTTCCGTAGACCGGCGCAGGCGGCCCCAAATGTCCAGCTCAAACGACAGCAGGTTGAGCGTTCCCTGTCCCCAGTTACGATTCTGGCTCGGCACAAACGAAGCAGGAAGAGGCAGGGAGCCATCGCGCGAAAGGCGCGTGATTTCAAGATTGCCGCTGGCGCTCACCTGCGGAAATTGATTGGAGCGTGTTACGCCGAGATTAGCGCGAGCCTGTTCGACGCGCGCCACTGCATCCCGCAGATCGTAGTTCTGCACAAGGGCGGTGCGGGTCAGCTCCTGAAGCTCCTCATCTTTGAAGACCTCGAACCATTTGAGATCCGCAAGCGACTCGGCCTGCGGTGCGGCCAGTGGTTCCGGGGCTCGGAAGTTAGCGGGAACTGGAACCTGCGGACGCGCGTAGTTCGGACCAGCAGCGCAACTGCTCAACAGTCCCGCGGCGATTACAAGGGCAAGCAGCGAGTATTTCATATTCAGTCTCCGTGCGCCGGGGCCGGCGCCAAATGCACGCTCATGCTGTTTGCGCCGGACAGCTTCTCTACGACGTAGAAAATCGCCGGGATGAGGAAGATACCGATCGCGCTTGCGGCCAGCATTCCGCCGATAACGGTGGTGCCCATGATCTGCCGGCCCACCGACCCGGCCCCGGACGCCGTCCACAGCGGCAGGCAGCCCAGGATGAATGCGAACGACGTCATCAGAATCGGACGCAAGCGCAGGCGGGCTCCTTCAAGCGCCGCTTCGGACAGGCCCATACCGCTTTCGAGTTTCTGTTTCGCGAACTCGACAATTAGAATCGCGTTTTTGGCCGAGAGCCCGATCAGCATGACCAGCCCGATCTGCGAATAGACATCGTTTTCGATCTGAATCATGTAGGCGGGCAGAAACATGCTCATGATCCAGCGCCGCAGCCACAACACGCCAAACGCGCCGAACAGCGCGACAGGGGTGCTCAGCAGGACGCTAAACGGAAGGGACCAACTCTCATACAGGGCTGCCAGGATCAGGAACACGAACAACAGTGAGAAGGCAAAGATCATCCATGTGGGCACGCCCTCCTGTGCTTTCTTCTCCTGATAGGACATGCCCATGTAGTCGTAGCCCATGTCGCTCGGCATAGTCTGGTCAAATGTTTCCTCGAGCGCCTTCATCGCCTGCGCCGAGCTATATCCTGGCGCCGCGCCGCCGATAATCTGCGCCGACCGGTAGAGGTTATAGCGCATGGTAAATTCAGGACCAGGGTGCGATTCGAACTTGGTGAGGGCGGATAGCGGGACCATCTCGCCTCGCGCATTGCGTAGATAGAATAGGCCAACACTGTCCAGGTTCTTGCGATATTCGCCCTCGGCCTCGACATAGACCTGCCACTGGCGGCCGAAACGATTGAAGTAGTTCACAAACAGTCCGCCCATGTAAGCTTGAATGGTTCGATACACATCGCCCAAGGCGACTCCTTGCTTTAGCGCCTTCTCCCGATCCACTTCGAGAAATTGCTGGGGGACGCTTGGCAGGAAGGTGCTCACAAGGCCCGGCGCAATCTCTGGGCGTTTGGATGCCGCTGCCATGTACTTCTGCAGATTGCCCGCGAGGTAGTCCACGTCCTTTCCCGCACGATCTTCCAGGACGAATGTGAATCCTCCGGAGGTTCCAACGCCCGGAATCGCCGGAGGAGGGAAGCTCAGGGCAAAGCCATCGGGAAGCTTCGCGAGTTCCTGATTTACGTGCTGGACGATCTCCTGATACTGTGTTTCACGGGTAGTCCGATTCTTCCATTCATCCAGCGTTACGAAGAAGAAACCGGTATAGCTGGTGCTGACAAAACTCAAAAGGCTGAAGCCCGCGACGCGCGTCGTGTACTTCACGCCCGGCGTGTGCAGCAGGATTTCTTCCATCTTCGCCGATGCAGCTTCAGTGCGTTCGAGCGACGATGCGTTGGGGAGCTGAAGGTGCATGAACATATAGCCCTGATCCTCGCCCGGCAGGAAGCTCGACGGAACTCTTGCGCTGAAGAACGCGGCGCCCAAACCGGCCACTAGCAAAAGGACGAGCGCGACAGCACTCTTGCGGATCAGCGCTCCGGACAAGCGTATATAACCATGCGTAGTGCGCTCGAACATCCGGTTGAACCAGTTAAAGAAACGGCGCAGCAAACCGTGACTCTCGCCCTTCGGCTTGAGCAGTAGAGCAGACAATGCCGGACTCAGTGTCAGCGCATTGAACGCCGACAGGATGACTGAGACCGCGATGGTCACGGCGAACTGCTGATACAGGCGTCCCGTGATGCCGGCTATAAACACTGTTGGAACGAACACCGCCGACAGAACCAGTGCGATACCAACGACCGGGCCGGAGATTTCTTCCATGGCTTTCAAGGCCGCCTGCTTCGGCGCCATGCCCTCTTCCATGTGACGCTCGACCGCCTCGACGACTACGATCGCGTCGTCAACCACTAGCCCAATGGCCAGTACGATGCCGAACAGCGAGAGTGTGTTGATTGAAAAGCCGAGGAGGGGAAACAGCATAAAGGTTCCGATCAAGGAAACCGGCACCGCAAGCAAGGGTATCAGCGTGGCGCGCCACCCTTGCAAGAAGAGATAAACCACGATAGTAACTAGCGCGATCGCGATCAAGATCGTTACCACGATGTCGCGAATGCCCTCTGTGACGGACTCCGTCGTGTCGAGAGAAACCACGTATTCAACGTCCTGCGGGAATCGTTTCGTGGCCTCCTGCATCACCTTTCGGACGCCTTTGGCCGCATCCACTGCGTTGGTGCCTGGCAATTGATATACGGCGACAATCGCGCCAGGCTTGCCGTTGATGCGCCCGGACAACGTATAGTCCTGCGCGCCGAGCTCGATGCGCGCAATGTCGCGTACGCGAACAATGCCTCCGTCCGGCAGTTCCCGCACGACGACATCGCCGAACTCCTCCGGTGATGTTAGCCGCCCCTGCGCCCGCACTGAGTAGGTATATTCCTGACCCTTTGGGGAAGGTGAGCCGCCAATCTGACCTGCGGGATTCACGGTGTTTTGTGCCTGAATCGCTGAAACAACTTCCGTCACAGTGATGCCAAGCTTGGCCAGTTGATCGGGTTTGATCCACAGGCGCATCGCATATTGGCCGGCTCCAAATACCTGCACGTTTCCGATGCCTGGAACGCGGGTCAATTGATCGTTCAAGTTGATGTAGGCATAGTTCGCCAGAAACTTTCCGTCGTACGTGCCCTTCGGGGAATAGAGTCCCAACACCATGAGGGGCGCGGTCCCGGATTTTTGCACCGTGACGCCGAAGTTGGTCACATCCTGCGGAAGCTGGGAGGCGGCCTGCGTCTGGCGCATCTGCGTGAGTATGAGATCGGTGTTCGGATCGCTCTTCACGTCGAAGTTCACGATCATGGTCATCTGACCGTTGCCCGCCGCGTTCAGCGAGTACATGTAGTTGAGATTGTCGACACCGCTCATCTGCTGCTCGATCGGCGTCGCTACGGATTGCTCAATCGTCTGCGCGTCGGCGCCCACGTAGTTCGCGCGAATCTGCACTTCCGGCGGCGCTATCGCAGGGAACTGCGAAATCGGGAGTTCGACGATCGTCACTCCGCCGATGATCACCATTAGAAGGGAGATCACGATTGCGACGATGGGACGGTTAATGAAAAACCTCGACATTAGTTCACTCCCTTCGGATTCACCGGCGCACCAGGGCCGATCTTGAACAGTCCATCGGTAACCACGCGCTCACCGGGTTTGAGACCTTCCTCCACGATCCAGTCGGAGCCGATTCGGTCCCCGACTTTAACCACGGCGAAGCGAATCGTGTTATTTGGGTCGACAACGGCCACTGAGTAGTTGCCCTGTATTTCGTTGACGGCCCTCTGCGGTACCAACAGCGCACCGGCGCGGCTGCCAATGGAAGCGTGGACCCTTCCGTACTGCCCTGGCCGCAATCTATTGCCCGGTTTCGGAAATAGACCAGTCAACTGAATCGCGCCGGTGGAGGAGTTCACCTGGCGGTCAGCGAAGGAGAAGCGACCTTTATGGGGATGAACCGTCCCATCCGACAGAATTCAGCTCGAGCTCCAGACCGTTCATGGTCGAATCGCGGCGCGTCAGGCTTAGATATTCCTGCTCGCTCACGGTGAAGTTGGCTTTGATGGGGTCGAGCGTCGAAACGGTTGTTGCGGCGTTTCCTGCGGGCCCCACTAGGTTGCCGACCTGCACGGTAGCGGCGCCCACGATTCCATCGATCAGCGAGACCAGCTTCGTAAAACCCAGGTTCACGTTGGCTGTTTCCACCGCCGCCGCGGCCGCCGCCACGGCTGCTTTTGCGGCTTCAATCTGCGCTTGCGCGGTCTCGACCTGAGCCTTCGCCGCGGCTACCTGCGCTGTCTGCGATTGATTCGTCTGTCTGGCATTGTCCAGATCCTGTTGCGTGATCGCCTGTTGCTGCGCCAGCGGAGTGTAGCGATCTTCGTCGAGTTGGGCCTTGTGCTGATTCGCCTCCGCGCTGAGGAGCTGCGCGCGTGCCTGGAGCAATCCCGATTGTGCCTGCAGGAGCTGCGCCTTAGCCTGCGCCAACTGTCCTTGAGCCTGATCAGCGGCGGCTTGTAGGGGCCTTGGGTCAATCTCGAACAACAACTGTCCTTGACGCACGAAAGATCCCTCGGCGTAGTTCTGCGTGAGAAGGTTGCCGGTCACCTGAGCTTTGATCGCTGCATTGACCATTCCGTCCAAAGTGCCGATCCATTCGCGTTCGATTGGAATGTCCTTCTGCTGTACCATCGCAACCTCTACATCCGGCGGAGGCGGGGCGCCAGCCGCGCTCGTTCTCGCCGTGCATCCCACCAGGGTTGCAAAAGCAGCGGCCAATATCGCTGCCACCACCAGTACAACCATCCGCTTCATTAACTCATTTCTCATTTGCTTTCCTCGCTCTTGGAATTTCCTGATTTCGTGCAAAAGCCACTCAAAGGGCCGATGAACCGTCGCAGAGGACGCTCGCCCTTGGCCTTTAGGTTTTTCAACAAATGTTTCGTGTCCACCCCGCCCGCCACGAACTCCGCTCCGCCGCTTCGCATCTCCGACAAAAGCTGCTCCCCGCTCTCGTCGATGAAGGTGACATCACTCAGATCAACGACAGCGTGAGTATCGATTGCGGACTGGCGGCCGTGCTCCCAACAGGCACGCAACTCCGCCACCCACGGACCCGTCAGCTGTCCGCACAGCGTCCACCGTTGTTCTGTCTCTGTTTTTTTGTGTGTGATCCGCAACATGCGCGACTCATTCTCCACGCGTAAGAATGCATGCGGTGCACCAATTGATGCCGTCCGGCGCGATCGCGCGCAAATGGTTGAATTATCAACGCATTTCGAGAGTTGTAGAGGAGAGACTGCGTGCCGCTGGCGGGGTTGCCGATGACGAGAGTCCGGCTTGCTACCGGATTCTCGGTAGTTGACTTTGATTAAGTCCCGATGCGCGAAATACGAATGCCCAGCTTCTGCATTCGCGATTGCAGCGTAGAGCGCTTAATCCCCAGCCGAGCCGCGGCACCGTTCGGTCCTGCCACGGTCCAGTTGGTCTGTTCAAGTGCCGCCACAATCTGTTGGCGCTCCGCGTCGTCAAGGACCGCGCGCATATTGCGAGAGCTTCCGCCGTTGGGACTCCCGGATGCGTTGGCCGCGGCCGCCATTGCAAGCGAATTGGCATTCGATACCCGCAGATCGCTGCTCGGGACGTTCAAAATCAGGCCTTTGGTTAGGATTACCGCCCGTTCGATCACGTTCTGCAACTCGCGGATATTGCCCGGCCATGGATACCTGACCAGCGTCGTCATGGTTTCCGACGGTATTGTGTCGATCACCTTGCTGATGCGTCGGCTAAATTGCTGCACGAAGTGCCGCACTAATAAAGGGATATCTTCAGGACGCTCGCGCAGCGCGGGAACGCGGACTGGAAACACGTTGAGGCGGTAGTACAGATCGGCGCGGAACTTCTGTTCGTTCACGAGCGACTCCAGATCCCGATTGGTAGCCGCGATCAACCGGGCGTCGGTGCGCAATGTCCTGGTCGAACCGAGACGCTCGAATTCGCGCTCCTGCAAAACCCGCAATAGTTTCGGCTGGAGCTCAAGGGGAACTTCGCCGATCTCGTCCAGAAATATGGTGCCGCGATTGGCCAGTTCAAAGCGGCCAACGCGCTGCGCAATCGCACCGGTGAATGCTCCGCGCTCGTGGCCGAACAGTTCGCTCTCAAGCAACCCGGTTGGGATTGCCGCGCAGTTTAGCTTTACGAACCCATTCGATTGCCGCGAGCTTAGGTTATGGACGGCGCGCGCAATTAATTCTTTGCCCGTTCCGGTCTCGCCGTATATCAGTACGGTCGAATCGGTGGGCGCCACGGTCTCCACTTCCTGGAGCACGCGGCGCAGAGCCTCGCTCTGACCGACGATCTCTTCGAACTTCAACTCGCTGCGGATTTCGCCTTCCAGATAGAGCTTCTCTTGCGCCAGCTTGTCCTTGAGCTCGGACACCTGGCCGAATGCCAGTGCGTTCTCGATGGCGATCGCCACTTGGCGTGCGATCTGTCCAAGGAACGCCAAATCATCCCGTGAAAAGGCCCGCTCGCGCCAGCTGCCTAGGCTGAGAACGCCAACATTGCCGGCGCGCCCTCTCAGGGGAACGTGCACCAAGGACTGTATCCCAGAGTGGGGCAGCGCTGGTTCCCGTTCGATCTCCTCCTTTGTAAGAAGCAGGGGTTCGCCGGATATGAATACCCGAAGTGCGCTGGCTTTTTCGTGGGCGGGCGGCTCAAAACCTTCCTCGATGATGCCTGGGTTGTCCGGGAAATCCAGGGCGTACAGCCGCAGTTTTCCATCTTCGGGGCTAGGCAGGTCAATACCGACTCCGTCGCACTGCATCACTCGTCGAATATTCGCGGAAACTTCCCGCAGCACGTCGCGCAGATTCAGATTCGAGACCACGCGATTGTTCAAGTCCAGTAGCAACTCCAGTCGTTCCTGGGCACGCTGCGAGGACTGAAAGTTGAAGGCGTCATCCATGGCCAGAGCGATCTGGTCTGCCACCAAGGAGCAGAAACGGATCTCGTCCGTTGAATAGGCATCACGATGCATGCTGGCGATCACAAAGCTGCCGAGCCGCCGGTGCGCTGTACTCAAAGGAAAGGCGCAGACCGATTGCAGCCCCGCTTTTGCCATCATTTCGGTTGAGACAGGAAATCGGGTCTCGCGCTCCAGGTCGCGCAGCACCACTGCTTCCTGATGCCGAAATACCCAGGCCGGCAAAGTCTCTTCGTTGTTGACTTCCGAAGGCGGGCAGTCCGCCTTTCGGCAGCCAGGGCACAGATGCCAGTGGACCTTGTTCGAACTCTCGTCAAACTGCGCAATCGCATCGAACTGAACAACTTGGCCGAGCTCCTCCACCAGCAGCCCGAACAGGTCTTGAGGTTCTTTCTGGGAGCGCACGGCCGCGGATATCCGTATCAGCGACTCGTATCTTGCTGCCGTGGAAGGAGCTTCCGCTTCTGCAACCGCCGAAGTCAACATGTCCGAGATCCGACCTCGAAACTTTGGATGCGGCCCGGTCGGCCAGGGATTCACTGCCAATGCGATGAACTGCAGAGATGAAGGGGAAAAAGGCGAGCGGCGGAGTATGCCGCCGCTCGGACTGGTGGAAATCCCCGGACATCGCCTGTCACCACCGGTAGCCGAAGCCCAGGGAAGGCTCGGCGCGATGGGTCCTGCGATCCGCGCCGGCAAGTCCGGCCAAACCGTAAGTCGGCGAGTCGTACACGAGGCCGCGATACTCAGCTCGCACGAACACATGCTCTGAGAGGTTGAAATCGGCCCCGCCGCCGTAGACGAACGCGGCGCGGGCCTGTGAACTGGCGCCCGTGAAATTGTTCGGATCGAAAATCAGGCCGCCGGCTCCCGCAAGCACGAAGGGCGTGAAGGTGCGCAGCGGCATGCGGAATACATACGCGGCGGAGATTTCATGGGAATAGCTCTTCACGCCCAGCGCTCCGCTGGCCGACGCGTAGTTCTGGGTGTTGAGAGAATAACCGTAGTCGGCTTCAACGCCATTATGAGCGTCGAAGAAGTGGCGATAACTGCCGAGCACACCACCACTGTCGGTGGCCTTATTCTCGACGCCATTATTGGCGGTGCTCTTCACAAAGCTGCCGAACGCTTGCACCGAGACTTCGTTGTTTCCCGGATTTTCCGACTGCGCAAGCGCAGGCAGCGCCGCAGCGGCGATACCCACAAGCCATATGATGATTTGTTTCTTGCTAGACATTTCATTTCTCCTTTTATCGAGCGTGACACCGGTTTCTTGCTTCCCCCGGTGTTCGCTTTGTTCAAGGCACGCGGCGTTCCAAAAGGGTCGAATCGGTGAATTCAAGTAAACGCGAAGTTTTTTGTCGGAGTTGCTGCTGAAGCGTCCCGCCGTTGTTCGGCATCTGCCAGAACCCCGGCAGAGCTGCCTGAACCGGAGGGCTCATTCGCTGACAAAGACCGACGGCACCCAAATCCGCTGCATCGCCAAAGGGCGGAGGGGCGTCGAGAAGATCATGCAAGGGAGCGCAAGAACGGGAAGCGTGGTGAGCATTAGACTCAAAGCGCAATGGCGGGAGCGGGGTATGAATCGTTGATCCGGCTTGCCGTCTCGATACCGCCTCAGCATGACTCGAAGGGGCTCTTTGGCGTCCAGGAGAAGCTTTGCCTCGAAGATGAAATCCGCCGTGAGATGAATTTGGGGGGGGCGGCGCGCGGTGTGGGAGGGGCCATCGCTGAAGCATTACGCGCTGCTGGGTTGCCCGCTTGCTTAAGCTGTGATGGCGGCAGCGATGGCGAGCGCACCGAATATGCCGACGACGACCTTCGGCTCCCAATACTCCATAAACTTGAAGCTGAATATCAGCCAGCAAGCCGCCGCCGCGAGACGAAGCGACACGGCAGGCCACTGGCCAAGGAGATCGAGTGCCTGCCGTGCCACCAAAAGACCTAGGAGGCCAAACAGGACCTGACCGAGCGCATAGGCAGTATTCATGCCGTAGAACAGCGTCGCCTCCGCGCCAGGCACGCGCTTGTGGCGAAGGTATTGCGAGACCACGTCAATGAAGAAGTGCATCGTGCCGGCGAGGACGAGCCAGCTAAAAGCAGCGTATACCAAGTACTTGTGCATGACCGTCACTCCCTTACACGAGTCTGGCGTGCGGAACTGCCTCTTTCGCTAGCATTGCCTCCACGGGCTTGCTGACCACCTTCAGCGCGAATTCTGGAGCGAGACGGCTCAAGAGTTTCAGGATGTTGCTCAAACCCGGAGGGATTTCGAGCTTGTCTTTTTCGATTCTCCGGATGGTAGCCGCCACTAGCTTTGGGGCATCCATGACGATACGGCTATCCAGTTCATTCGCGCTGAAAATGCCATTAAGCGGCGTGTCCGTGGCCGGTGGCGCAAGCTCGAAGACCTTGACGCTGGTGTTCTTGAGCTGGACCCGGAGGGATTGCGTGTACGAGTGCAGCCCCGCTTTCGAGGCGCAATAAACCGGAGAGAGCGGAAAAGGAATGAAAGCGAGCCCGGACGATACGTTGACGATGGCGGCCTCCCTACGGGCCTTCAGGTGTGGCACGAACTGCTGGATCAAGTGAATCGGCCCCACGAGATTCGTCACGATCTCACGGCTGACGTCTTCGAGATCGCTCCCGCCGACGGTTAGATTGACCTTGCGCATGATGCCGGCGTTGTTGGCGAGGATGTTCAGCTCCGGCCAGCCGGCCGTAACCGCTTCGAAGAGGAGCGGAATGGCTTTCGGATCGCTGACGTCGCTTTGCAGCGTATGAACCTTCGGCAGTTTCTTGCGCGCGGCGTCGAGCCGCGCCTGATCCCGTCCCGTGATGATCACGGTGTTGCCAAGTGCCAGAAGTTGTGTGGCAAGCTCGAATCCGATACCGGATGCTCCACCTGTTATCAGAATCGTATTCTCAGACATTTTCATAAAGAGTCCTCCATTCGGCGCCCATCTGCCGATAGTGGCCTTGGTCACGTTGACAGATCGGCTTGTAACAACGCACGCGCCATTCCAATCGGCCGAGTCAGTGAACTCTAACAAATGCTGAGCTTTTATTCGCAAGTGATCGGGAACGCTGAACGCTTTCTCGGCACTTGCCGGTTCGCCGGCAGACCGGGCGGCATCGCCGAACCGACCGCCCACGGTTCTCCGCCTGGGTGGAAGAGGGTTGCCGTTAATCCAACCTCTTTCTTTTGGCCGTTCGATTGCCCGCATCCCAAGGGAGGCAAGCATCCCAGAACCATGAAAGGGAGTCTAAAATGGGAGCCATGGTCAGCACAAGACCGGAAGTGCCGTCAGGGCAATCGGCCGCAGCGCGTTATGAATCGCTGATCCGGCTTGCCGACTCGATCCGCGCTCAACATGAGCTTGAGGCTCTCTTCCACGTCCTAGTGAACGAGTTGAGCACGGTGGTTCCCTTTGACGCCATTGCGCAGTTTGACGAATCTTCAAAGAAGGTGAATTGGCATCTTTGCGAGAGCTGTCAACAGCTCAGCCTTCTTCCTTCCGACATTCAGATCGAAGAGACGCTTGCGTGGTGGGTGTTCGAAAACCAACAAGCGGCGGTCATTGCCGATGTTCGGCGGGAAACGCGCTTTCCGTACACCGTGGAACTCCTTCAACAGGCTGGGATCCAATCGGCGTGCGCGCTTCCTCTTAGTACGGCACATCGCCGGCTGGGTAGCGTCCTCATCGCCAGTCAACGACTCGACGCTTATTCAGAAGAGGAGGTACGGTTCCTCATCCCGCCTCCTCCTACAGAACAATACGTGCCAGCGGGGTGGTGAGGATGCAATTTCTTGGTCTAGCTAGCCCTTCATAGCCGTCTGCGATCCGTTGCCCTTGAATGGAAGGGTGCGTATTTCACTCGCAGCGTAAGGCATCCAGCGGACTCACGCGAGTCGCGCGGCGCGCAGGTATCCACACGGCGAAGAGCGCCACGATAGTCAGGACTACGGGAACGCCAATGAAAACCAGTGGATCGCGCGACTTGACTCCATACAGAAGGCTCTCGATCAACTTAGTCAGTCCGAACGCCGCGGCCACACCGATGATCACGCCGGCGATCGCCAATCGCATGCCCTGGAACACAACCATGTTCCTCACCGATCCTGGCCCGGCTCCCAACGCCAGCCTGATACCGATCTCTTGAGTGCGTTGTTCCACCGAATACGACATCAAACCATAGATGCCGATTGCCGCGAGCACCAGGGCGACTCCCGCGAAGATGGTCAGGACAAGCGTGTTGAAGTCTGCATCCGCGGTGGACCGGGACACCACCTCGTCCATAGTTCGGATTGGCGCCAGCGCAAGGCCGCCGCTCACGTCGCTGAGCTCCTTTTGAATTGCCGGAATCAGCGAGTGAGGGTCCACCTTGGTTCGCACGACCCAGGCCAGGGGTGTCAGACCTGTAAGCGCGGTGTTGAATCTATCGGGAATCTGCGCTTGGGGAACGTACATGGTCGGTCGCGGATTGTTGTTCAGCCCGTTATCGCGAAGGTCGCCCACGATACCAATGATCTGCCGGGCCCCATCCTCAAACTCGCCGAGGCCGCGTCCGATAATGATCTGGGTGCCCAAGGGATCGCCGTCCTTCCAGAACTGCTTGGCCATGGCCTGGTTGATGATGACCGCAGGCGGCGCTCCGACGCTGTCCTGGTCCGTGAAAGGCCGTCCGCGGAGGAGTGGGATCTTGAACACGTCGAAGTAGCCAGCCGAAATAATCATGTATCGTCCGCCGCCAGTCGCTCCGCCCTCAAGCGGGCGGCCCGAAATGATGAACGGGAGCCCGATGCCGCCTTCGAGCGGCACGCAGCAGGTTACGGCGGCGGATTCGACGCCGGGTAGTGACTTGAGGCGCTCTGTCCCCAGCCGGACCAGTCGCGTGACACCATCGGTTTTCTCAAAGCGGGGTTCACTCATTAGCATCCGCAACGTAAGTACATTATGGGGATTGAATCCCGGATTAACGGCACGCAGGGCGGTAAAGGTCCGCAGAAGCAGGCCGGCGCCAATCAGCAGCACCAAGGCGAGCGCCATTTCCACGATTACCAGGAGCGATCGGGCCTTGTTGTGACGGAAGCTGCTGCCTCCACGGCCGGCCGATTCCTTGAGGGTGCCGCTTAAGTCCGCCCGGGAAGCCTGCAGCGCCGGAATCAGACCAAATAGGATTCCAGTCGCAAATGACAGCCCAAGCGTGAACAGTACCACGCCAGCATCCAGGGAGACTTCGGCGGGTTGCGAGCCGATGCGTGGAATGTTTCCAGAACTAATGCTGAGGATCGCGCGAATCCCCACGAATCCTAGAGCGAGGCCGAGAAGGCCTCCCGCCATCGAAAGCACCACGCTTTCCGTGAGCAATTGCCGAATGATACGTCCGCGCCCCGCGCCCACGGCCGCGCGGATCGCAATTTCGCGCTTCCGCCCGGTCGCGCGGGCCAGCAGCAGATTGGCCACGTTGGCGCAAGCGATCAACAGAACGAAGCCGACGGCGCCCAACAGGACCCACAACAGCGTACGAACTCCGCGCACCAGCACCTCGCGGAGCGGTTCGACTCCGAAGCCATCCTTAGGGCCAAGAACGCTAGGATACTTGCGCCGGAATTCCTCGGCTGCGACTTTGAACTGCGCGTTAGCGGATGCCAGGCTGACCCCGGGCTTTAGCCGCGCGCCTGAATTAAAGTAGCTTCCTTGTTCGGTGCTATTCGGATCGATCCGAAAGGGCACGTAGACATCCGGGGGCTCGTCGATCTCGATCTTTAATCCCGGCGTGAGCACGCCGATGATCTCGTGCGGCTCTCCGCTCAGCACCATGGTTTTGCCGATAACGGCTGGATCGGAGCCGAAACGCCGCTGCCAGAATCCATGGGTCAGGACAACCACATCACGCGCACCCGGCAGGTCTTCCTCCGGAGTGAAAGTGCGTCCATAGAGGGTCGTGGAACCCAGTAGGCGGAAGAAATCGGCGGTGGCCAGGGTCTCCTGGATCTGTTCGGGATGACCGCCCGCGTTATAGTTCGCGACTCCAAATCGCCAGGCAGCGGCATCCTGGATCGATTCAGTCTGAGCCTTCCAGAAGTTGAATTTGGCCGGTGAAGCGCCTCCCCCCGAGCCATCGGGAAAGGTGGTCATAAAGAATACGATTCGGTCCGCTGCGGGGTAAGGCATGGGCTTCAGGAGAACGCGGTTGACAAGAGAAAAAATGGCCGCATTCGCGCCGACGCCGAGCGTCACAGCCGCGATGGCGGTGAGCGTGAAGCCAGGGCTGCGGAGGAACATCCGCAGGGAATGCCTGAGGTCCTGAAAGAAGTTATCCATCGCGCGACGGTCTCCTCCTTGAGGATTAATACGCAGCTTGGTGAGAAAGGTTGCTGAAAAGAATCGCTGCCTGCGGGTTGCCTATTTTTGGACTCCACTTGGACTCCAGACGGCGGGTTTGGGGAAGTCCGCTGTCTGTAAGTCTTTGAGGAATTTGGTCGGGCTGCCGAGATTTGAACTCGGGACCTCTTGCACCCCAAGCAACAAATTTCAATCACTTACAGCCACCATTCACTGAAAACAAAAGAGTTGAGACTGCCCAATTTGGACGCCAAATGGACGCCAAAACGCGACTCGGGCGGTATGGACTCCACGTGGACTCCACAATCTGGCTGCACGCCTTCGAAATAACCGGGGGCCTCAACTCGCTTCTGGTAGGATGAATCTCGAGGTCGAGCAGTCTCATGGCTACCCGCATTCTTGCCGAATGGTTCGAACAGCTTCAAACGGACGATTGGCGGAAAGAGGTTGGGTTCACACCGGACCTGCAGACAGCGACGGAGACGACGCTGGCGCCCGGAGTGCCTGACGAGACTGCCACCGCGGTGCTGTCAGCCTGGCTCTCGAAATTTCAACCGTGCCTGTTCGGTAGGATCGCGGCCAAGCAGGGACTGATCAATTTTTGTCTTCTTCGGGATGAAGATCTTCTCGCGTCAGATGAGGTCGTTTCCGACAAGATCCGCCGGGCTCATCTGGACTGGATACGCCGCGGATGGAATGGTGAAGCCAGCGCATTCATGATCGCCGTGCTCTCACCAGGAATCGCTAACGCGACACCAGGAGTGGCGGTTCAAGAGATCGCCCGTCGTCTTTGCTTCCTATACCTGCTCCGGGAGGTTCAGATGGATGAGATCTATCTCGATGAGATCTTTCTGGAACAACCAGGCAAACAACTAACCTGCTGGAAATGGGTGGCCGGCGTCAATTACTTCTCCGCTCAAGCCGACAAACGATGGTGGCAGGACCATCGCATCCCAGCCGGAATGGCCTTCTCGGTCAACTCTGTGGGACACATGGCCAAAGCCGGGCGTCTGACGCAGGCTTTGTATCACTTGGAACAAGCGATGGGAAGTGCACCACCCGACTTTCGGAATCCCAAAATCGAATCACTGGAGACGGCTCTCGAGATGGCGATGAGAACGATCGACCTTGCTTCGGAGGCTCCCTCTGGAAGGGCCACGAGCCTTCTTTCGCTGCCGGAGAAATCGGATGATAGCTTGCCGTGTCCTGTGAAACTCCCCACTTTCCTGCAGGGTAAGGATTACTGCAGATACCGTGGACTCTATCACACCGACGTCACGCTGCCGGCGGCATACTTTCGTCCAGATGTCGATCGGCCCGCCGACTTGCCGGTCCACACGTTGGACTTCACGTACCTGTTTGACCAGTCTCTCGACAACCCGGATCACCTCCTGATGGGGCGTGGCTTGCAGATTCGAGTAGAAGGCGATTCCGAAGACGAGATTGGAGAGTATCGTTTAGCGAAGAGGCGGCGCGGAGCAGGCTCCGAGATAGCCATTTCAAATGCCCCTATTCTCGCTGAAGCGCTGGCGAAACGCTGATCTCGTCCTAACCCAGGTAGGGACAGCCAAGCCTATCGGCAACGAATCTGGCAATTTCAGCAGTGCGCGGTCGCTCTGGGTCCCTCCGTATTACAGCTAGGCATTGGAGGTTCCTCTCCGTGCTCGTGGTATCCAACAAGACGTCGATGGACCCAATATCTTCGGCCGTCAGCCGGACGATCCCGACATATCGCGACAAAGGGACTTTGTCGCAGAGCCTATCGAGTGCTGTGTCTGGCAGGCGACCCTGTTCTTCAAACTGCGACTCAATGTAGGCGTGCGACCTTTCGATCCAGGCCGTTATCTCCGTTCGCACGCGCTCCATTCCCAAGCTCGTGCGGCGCGATTGAAAGTTACCGGCGAGCCAAAACGCCGTTGAGCGGAGCTGACCGAGTGACAAGCGCACCTTGTGGTGCATGGGCACCAAGATATGCGAGAGGTGCCACGATTCGTCCCATGATTGGCTATCGCTCCGAAGACGCAGGTCAAGAAATCCTGCGTGGTCCTCTATTTCCGCTCGCATGTATGGCCCGAAACGGTCATCGTGAACATAGACTGCTGACAAGTCCGCCGCTAACTCGTCATTTATGTTCTTGGGATCGTCAACACTGTGGCGCCATCGTAGTTTCATTCCCGCCACCGCAACAGCGTGTGCCACCTTGCCCTTCGCGAGGATCAGCACAGGAGAGATCCCCGAGCGCACCGCGGCGAACAAGATCCAACGGGAAACCTCATACTTCTCTGCGCGAAAAAGATTGGGTGCGTAGCCCAGCGACTGAACCGCCTGGCACATCTGGTCCAGGGACAAGCCTTCTGATGGCATGGAACGGCCAAATGGCAGAGCATACTGCGACGCTCTCATCGTGATGTGCGCTGGCGTTGCGGGCGTGCCAGCTTCCAGTTCCCTGGCCCGCTGCAGGGCGGACCACAAAGCCGTAGTCGCGCATGCGCTCACACCGAGGTCTTGCTGCTGGAACGCCAAACCAGAAACTTGGAGGGGGATTCCCATCAGATGGATTTGATAGTCGCAGGCGCAGCCGAAATCCCGTCTGAACCCGGGCTTCGAGTCTCTCCTGAAGCACCGTAGCACTGTCCGACCTACGGGACATCCTGGAAGCGGCTTGATCACGCTGAAACCCAGGTACTGATCCTGGGCAAAGCGCTGGCTCGCAGCCTGGAACTCAGCTTGGTTCCGAATAAGCCGTATCCGCCGCAGCTCTCCTTCGGCTTGGTTGGCCTCGAGCCTGAAGAAGTGCACACGCCGGCAGTAGTTGGGTATGTGGTCGAGATTCTTGGAGTAAAAGACACTGTAATCTTCAATGAAATCCCGGTCGATGTAGTGACTCTCTACTGCAACCGACCTCGCACCCAGTTCAGGATCGCGAACGTAGTGTTCCACCGTCTCCAACTGGCGATGTGCTCGTTTGGACCCGATCAGAGGTGAGGGAATTTTCAGTAGGGCTTCGATTGAAACGCTACCGAGAGACAGAAACCGGATTTGTCGTTCGATTGCCACACTAGAGCCCACCTCCAGGCGGTTCTTTCAAGCCTTTGCATTGATTCGAACAGCGAAATCCTCTGCGCTGAGTTGTTCCGCCGCGCGGTTGGCCTCGAAAACCTCATCCATCTCCTGCTCCCAGTCCTGCAGGGCTTGCTCAAAACTCACCGGCCCAGACGCGCTCATGGCCGTCGTGTCGGCCTGCACGCCGGGCACCTCTTCGCGTTCGTTTCGCGTGTTTTTTTCGTCCATCACCATCGTTGCCTCGCTATTTTGTGGGAAATGTCGATCATGCCACACTTCACCCCCAAATTGCTAGGCACTCAATCGATTCCCCACTCCTTCCGGAGTTTGTGAATGGCTGCACCGGAGATCATCCAGCGCTTCCTTGGACCGACCTTCTTAGCGGCCAGCTTTCGCCCTTTACAGTACTCTTTCACCGTAGCCTCCGTCACCTCGTCATTGAGGAGGGAAGCGGCTTCTTTCGCAGAAAACCACTGATTCATTTTAACAGGTTTCGACACTGAAAACTATAATACTCCAGGACCCAATAAATGTCTATCGAAATATCTTGATACCTATAGGTCCCGATAGATCCCGAATGGACCTCATGCCGCCATCTGCATTCGGGCTCGCTCTCGAAATCGTTGGGCAAACAAGCCGGAGCCTTGGAATCTACTGCACGAGGATAGTCGCGAGCGGTATCGGAAGGCTTGGGGGTACGTCCGGCGCACTAGGTTTCGCTGCGGCCGTTCCGTCAGCATTTTCTTCTATCTTCTTTGCCGATTCGGAGAGCTTTTGCTGGATGCGACGCGTCAGTTCGTTCTGACGCTCGGGCGCGACGAACGTGTATTGGCCGGTCATTTCGAGGTCGCTGTGGCCGGCGATCTTAGAGGCTTCGATCGCGCTGCCGCCGACCTGCTGCCTCCAAGTGATATTGGCGCGGCGAAAGGAGTGCGGTCCCAGGCCGGAGAAGTCGCAGTCTTCCGACACTGCGGCGTGGTGGAGCGCGTCGCGCACGCCTGAATCCCACATTGGCTTGCCCGGTGCGCGCTTCTGTTGGAACACAAAGACGTCCGGTTTGGCATTGTCCTCGACAGCTTTAGACCGGTAGCGTTCGACCAAGTCCCCAATGCCTAAGAGGCGGCGGCTGTCCTCGCTCTTCGGGCGCCCGACATCCTGGCGCCATACGCGCTGCTCAATTTTGATCGCGCCGGCATCGAAGTTCACGTGCTTCCATTTCAGCCCCAGCACTTCAGAAATCCGTGCGCCAGTGGCGATGCAGGTTTCGATGATGAGCTTGTTGGGTTCGTCCAGCCGGGCGAGAACGCGGGCGGTTTCGTCAAAGGAGAGGATCCGGCGTTCGTTCTTGTAGCGCTTCTTCCCGATCTTCGCTTTGCTGGCCGGGCTCCGCCGGCCTTCTTCCCAGAGACCGTGGCCTTCGGCATAGTAAAAGACCCGGCTCATGATCGCGCGGACGCCGTGCATGGTCCACCATGAATTGAAGGTGGTGTGCAGCCAGTCCTCGACGGCCTTGGGTTGAATCTGGTTGAGCCGAAGCTTGCCCCAGCGCGGCACGATGTACTCGTCGAGGTAGAACACCTCCTTCACGCGCGTTGGTTTGGCGATTTGGTTTTCCGGGCCGAGGTAGCCGTCCTCGTACATCTCCGCGACCTCGCCGAAGAGGGCAACGCCGGTGGTTGACACCTGTTCGACGGACCGTGGACGCGTTCAATTTTGCGAGGAACTTGTCACGCTCAATCTCGGCCTGCTTTTTTGTGATGGCGCGGTCACCCTTGCTGGGCGCAATCTCGTGGTAGCGGCGGAGCACCTTCACGGAGCCGTCTGGCTGGATTTCGTCGTCGTAGTAACGAAAGATCCACGGCCAGCCCGCCCGGTCCTTCCGCGGCTTTACTCCGGGATGTTGAACGCGTGCCTTCACTCGCAGGCCTCCAGCCAGCCTCTGGAAGTTAGCTTCCGCTTGCAATCATTCACGTCCGTCCCGCGTGGAAATCGTTGCTTCAAATCCCTCCAGTCTCTCTCCTGTGCCAGAAACCCGACAAACCCGACAAATGACCCGACAAATGCCATCACCGACCATCCTCCGGCTCGTCTTCGGCTCCTTCGGGCAGAATCGTGGCGCGGTGACAAGCGGTTGCTCGCCTCGGTTGACACGAAGCGCGGCACCCTGACCGTCCGTAAAACCATCGCCGGCGTGTCGAAAGATGTCCTCCACCTTCAGCGTAATTGGGAATTCGAATCGAGGCGGCCGCGACCGGCGTGATTGCCGGCGCCACGAAACACTCGGTCTGCAGCGGCATGGTACCGGCTGATTTCATTGACCCCACCCTGAGGAGCGAAATCGTCGATGACGAGCAGAGCGTCTTTGGCTTCCGAGATGCCAGCCAGCAGGCTGAGGTCATCTGTTTCAACTGCCTTCTGCCTGCAACTGTCACGAAATTCGCACTCGGGGCAATGTCGGTTCAGAACGAGGTCTGGTGGCTTTTTGTCGGAAATCAATGCAGCAATCTTCGCGGTGATGCTTCTCACCTCGCTCTCCAGCACGGAGGTCTTCACTTTGAGAGTTACGAAGTCCTCGCCGTGAGTAATCTTGCCGAGAACCACCTCTAGACCCAGCGTTTCGGACAACACGAGTGCATCGAATGCCAACAATAGCTTGTCGTGCCGGCCGAGTTTGTTGGTGGAGATAAATCGAGTCGGAATAAACTGGGCAGGTGTGCCTGGATTGTCGCTTGGCACCCGTTCGACGGTATGAAGGGTACACGCGAGATCTTGTGCGCACACCTTGCTCTCTGTGGCCATGCGCCAAGTTGCGGATTTCAACTGTTTTCTATCGAGCGAGCCGGTAACGCACTCACCGTTTGCTCCTCCCTTCAAACGTGTGCTCCCACGCTGGTAGGCAGTGCTTTGCGCACAGACCCAATCGGCGTATGTGTTCCCCACTCCAGTCTCGCCGAGCGACCGGAGGAAGCATTTAGTGGGGCATTTGAGGAAGCCTCCACAAGATCAGTGGTAATGACCATTCCACCAGCCTACCCGGCTTTCTCTCCGGACGGACGATGGCTGGCGTATAGTTCCAACGAATCGGGAAAGCTGTGGGCATGGTGGGGGCCCCGCTTGATATGGAATGGCCCGCGATCTCGCCGGACGGCAAGACCGTCGCCATCGACCGGAGCGATGCGCAGACTGGGTATTACGACATCTGGCTGCACGATCTGGCTCGCGGCAGGGATTCTCGTTTTACGTTCAATTCCAAGAACAATCGGTTTCCAGTGTGGTCTCCCGACGGCGCCTACCTCGCATAAGGAGGGCCGTCGAAGCACTGACGGCGCTCGGTTGGCAGCCCACGGACGATCATCAGCGCGCGCGTTATTTAATGGCGTAGCAGTCGTGGGACGAACTCGCGCGGCTGGGCTGGGAGCGGGCGAGACCCTGTGCTGGACTCGCTGCGGAACGGAGATGCGGAAATCGGGCGTCAGGCCGTTGCGGCGCTTGGCATGTTCAGCGACCGCCGTACGTCCGAGTCGCTGATTTTGGCGCTCGCGGACGAGAATTCAGATGTCGCGCAGGCGGCGGCCGCCAGATTGGCGAAAGTTGGGCGCCGACGCCGTCAAGCCGCTCGTTGATTACTGCCGGCGCTATGAACCGGAAGGCGGTTATCACAATGATCCAAACGCACCCTTTCGCGGAACAGGATGGGCCCTCCGCTGGGTGCTTCCGCCTGAGGATCTCATCCATCGATTGGGGTCTAACATAGCGCCGGGAAGACCTGCGGTTGGTAGTAGCCATGAGCGACAAGAAATACTTCCCCAGCGTTGAATATGACACGCCCGGCTATGGGGATGAGTCTTGTCTCATACAAGATGAGCCTGGAGGGAAGGGCGGTTTCTCATACAAGATGAGCCTGGAGGAGCGATTCCGCATGCTAGGACTTGACCATCAAAGTGGAAACGACGGAACGATTGAGCCTGGAGCAGATACAGGCATTTCTAGAAAGCAGTGGGGAGGTCGGATTCAAAGGCCAGAAACGAGGGGAGGTTTACATCTGGGTGAATCAAACGTTGCGGCAGCAGGGATATGAAGGACTGAACCGCAGCGGGCGGGGAGTGGTGCGGCGATACATGGAGAAGATGACTGGGCTGAGCCGGGCACAGACGACGCGGCTGATCACAATGTACTTGCGCGGGGAAGAAGTGAAACCGCAGCCCTACCGGCGGCGACGCTTCACGAAGGTCTGTAGGCGGGAGGACATCGCCTTGCTTGCGGGCATGGATGAGGCGCACCAGACCCTGAGCGGGCCAGCGACAAAAAAACTCCTCCAGCGTGCCTGCTACAACTTCGACGACAGACGCTATCGGAGTTTGGCGGGGATCGCCAACATCTCTTGAATCTGTTGCTCGACAAATTCCCGATCTTCCGGATACACCAGGGCCAAATACTCTTCCTTTGTTGGCGCCTTGCTTCTCGGATCGAGTCCGTGGATTTGCAACAACTCCGAAGACCAATACTCGAACCCGTCAGGGGTAAATGCCCAGCTGCCTGTATGGGCAAGCCGCTGCCCCTCTGAAAGATAGAACTCGCTCCGCTGTAATTCAGCGGTTCGTTCCGCCACTTTAATTTCTAATTCGTCGCGGGCCTTGCGAAGCTCTTGCTCACTCTGGTGCAACGCTTCTTGGGCGCTTCGCAGCTTGTTGATCAGGTGTGCGTTCCGAACCGCTGTCGCGGCGCTATTTGCAGCCACAGAAAGCAGCTGTTCGTCAATCTGGTTGGGAAAATCTGAGCGACCACACGCTGCAGCAACGAGACCGCGTTGGCCGTTTACGCCGATAGGCATTACGATGCCACAGCAGAATGCCTCGACGCCGCCGATGTCTGTCACGACTTCCTTCCGGGAAATTTGGCCGCATACAGCGACGCGCTGTTGCAGCCACTCCGGAAATCCCTTCCAAGAGTCCCCCCTCATTACCTCGACGGCCTGGCATCCTGTGGGGTCGCACAAACGGACAAAGGCGAAATCCAGCTGCAGCGATTGAATCATCACGTCGGCGAGTTCGGCGGCAATGGCGGGCGGTTCTCTTCCCACCCACACCTCCGGTATGCTCGAAAGCGCCAAGAGATCCCTGACCGTTGCACGCAGGCGGAGGACTTCGGCTGAATGATCGACCGTCATTTTCGCCTATGCTTCAGTATTGCGAGCCCGTCTTTGACGCATCTCCTCGAGGAACTGGTCGGGAGGAACGAAAAACGGGTTCTCCCGCAGTAACCCACCGATAATTACCAGCGGGTGCGTCCGCATGATGTCTATCGCCACACTGGCGCCACATTTGGACAAATCGTAGTTACAGATCACGGGATCGTTGTATTTAGAGAGCACTCCATTGAGGCGTGCCTCGTATTCCAGCAAGTTGTTCACGGCTGGTTTGTCGAGAAATAGCCAATCCATATGATGTCCCACCAACCGAGTGCGCGCGTAGCCGGCAGCCGCGCCCGATTGGATTAGGCTTTCGACTGTAGCCAGCATCGCATCCTGATCGAACTGGTGGTTGCGCACATACATGTCGGTTCACGGCAGCACCTCTAGGCGGCCAGTCTCCATCACCTCTTGCACATTTATGCCTGCCGCCGAGAGCCCCTTCAGATACTCTTCCCGATTCTCGGATTCCACGATGTGGATAGCCTTTTCGCCATGATCGAACCCATCTTTGAAGAACGAGCGAAGCACTCTGTGCTCCTCGTCGATGGTGTTGAAGAAAGCGCAGACATGATTCTGGCCACCGAGATCGACCCCCGCGAGCTGTGCTGAATGTTCGTTCCTTGCCATATATCACCTCTCTTCGGTGGCTGGAGATAGGAGGAAAGTTGCGGCGACGAGTCACGGGTAGGCTGGTGAACTCAAAACTGTTCCGGTCGCGATTGGTCGATGTTGACGCCGGAGAACTCGAGCGCTAAAGCAATTGGAGTTTAACGGGCTTCCGTCAGGCCCAAGTACACCTTCTTGCCGGGGCGCGAGGTCCAGAAGCTGCCGGTGATCCTTTTGTTGTTCGCGGAATTTCTGCTGGCCGCCGATGGGCACATTGCGGCGCGGCAGCCGGCGATACTCCCCGTTAGCTCGCCGCAGGTAAGCTTCGACGTCGAGAGGCTCTCCGGTCGCTAAGAACGTGCTCCATTCGTTCACGATGTGTTCACCGTCGTCCACCACCACGGTCCTTCAAAATGAGGGCGCTTCTTCGGTCGACTGCTACGGTTCCAAAGCCCAAATATTGCACGCCCATTGTACCTCGTGGAGGTCCGTGCGGTTCTCGCGCACGCCGGCCGTATGCGCTTGGCTGCCACGGATGTTCGGCCCTCTTTCCACGCCTTCGGAAGAGGTTCGTGTTCGCGGTGCGAGAAGGCCGCTTAGCAACGGAGATACTCGCGGACCTTAGGCGCGCCACGGACTTCGGCGCGGGGCCGTGGAACTTCGGTATACAGCGGACGACAGTCTTCGTCGATTCAGAAATCAGATTGCTCGCCATGACCTGCTCAGGCCCGTGCCTGCAAGCGCGACTGGAACAACCAGGCAAAGGCCGGTCGCACATCGAGAAAGATCACTGCCCACAGTACAGCCACGAAGAGGGCCAGCGGAAGCCCGCTCGGGGCCATCAAGGCGTGGAAAACAAGAATGTTGACGATCACCGGCGCCAGCACGGCCACCGCCAACGGCACGTAACGGTTGACCAGCAAAAGTACCGCTGCGATGACCTGAAACGCGAAGATCACCCACAGGTAATGCGAGGCGTACAGGGCACCCATGAACTGTCCCGCGATGCCCCCCGGCGGGGGAAGGGGAATGAAGTTCAGGAAGCCGTTCAGGCCGAAAACAAGGAAGATCACACCTGCCAGGTATCGCGCGATCGCGGAAGCGGTTCTCATAAAGGTTCTCCTTGGTTGACGAACATTAAGCATGGCGTCAATCCTATTGATCTCAATATCATTGATGAGATATACTTCTGGAGGATTCAGGTTTTGTATGGCCCAAGGCATTCAGGAATCGGATCACGTCTGGCTTGTAATGATGAAGGCAATGCGCGCGCTGACGCGCTATGCAGCCGCCGGCATTGTAGAAACAGGGCTCGGCGACTCAGATTTCGGCGTGCTGGAAGTCCTGCTACACAAGGGGCCTTTGCCCGTCAATACGATAGGCCCGATCGTCGATCTCACCCCAGGCTCGATCAGTATCGCCGTGGACCGTCTCGTCGCGAAGGGCTTGGTCAGCAGGGTCGAGAGCGCCGAAGACCGGCGCGTTCGGATCGTTGCCCTCACCCCCCGCGGCAAGGACCTCATTGTTCCGGCCTTCCGAAAGCATTCCGGGCAGATGAGGAGAGTGTTCTCTGAACTGAGCCCGGAGGAGCTTCGCGCCCTCGAAGTGGCGCTTAAGAAAGTCGGCAAGCGGGCTGCCACGCTCATGGAGCAGAGCGGTTAAAGAGCCGAAAGCAGCCGTCCACGAGACACGAGGGCCATCGTGACTACAGGCCTGTGGCGCAGGATAATTTCGGCGAGCAGTAATGCTGCCAGAAGAATCATCGGGTGTATCTCGTCGCTCGTAACGTCATAAACTTGGTCGTTCGCGGCGACTCGCGTGAAAGAGTCCGTCTACTGACGCGGGTGAAGCTACCGATGCAAGCGAAGCCACCAACCCGCGCCAGAAGTGACCTCGGGAGCGCTACCGATATTTCGAATTGTCGGTAGCGTTCCCTTTGTCACCCTGTAGCGACGTCTGGAAGCCAACCATGGCATGCGATGCCTCCCGCAAACCAGCCCCCGTCGTCATCCAGGCGACGGGCGCGCACCCCAAACTCGGAACAACATACCAAGCAATCGCGTGCCCAAAGTGCGTGCCTTCGGGGAACATCAGCATCGTCAGAATAGCCACGCTACAAAAGGGCGGGCCGAGAGGGCAATAACGAGGAACCCGAAAGATCCGCGCGAGAGGCAAGAAGTAACGCCGACGATCACGACATCCAATGGAACCATGAATTCCAGGCGCCGGACAAGATTGCCGGCCGCTTGTGAGGTGAGGCGCGCGATACAATGGCGAAATGCTGCGTCAACCGGCTCGCTTCCCACTTCACTTCCCACTTCTCCTGGTTCTCTCCGTACCGGTGTTCGGGCAGATTCCCTTCACCGAATTTGTGATCTTCGGCGACAGCCTTTCCGACAACGGCAACTTGTACGCCGGAACCAGCGCGCTGGGCGATCCGACGCCGGGACCGCCGCAGTACGCGACGGGCGAATTCACGGATGGCGTGAACTCGGTTCCCTCGACCACCTCGCCGCTGGGGCTGTGGATCGAGCAGCTCGCCAAGAAAATGAATCTGCCTGCTCCGGTTCCGTTCATCAAGGGAACGGGCGGGCTGAACTATGCGGTGGGTGGGGCAGTGACGGGACACAACCCGAACTGGACGCCGACATCGCTGACGCAGATTCCGGCGCTGACGGATCAACTGAGTCTGTTCATGAACCAGCACCCGAGTCCACCGTCGAGCGCACTGTATGTTTTCTGGGGCGGGAGCAACGATATTCTGAACAACCCGTCGACGGCGAGCACGGAAGCGACGACCGCGGTTGCGAACATTCAAGGGAACATCAACACGCTGATTGCGGCGGGCGCGAAGTATTTCCTGTGGCTGGATCTGGCGCCGCTGGGGTTGATTCCGGAAGCCTACAACACCAGCAACAGTCCGATCTTCAATGCAGCGGCGGTGGCGTACAACACCGCCTGGAGCAGTGCTATCAGCCAACTGAAGGCCGCCCATCCGGGGATCACGATCGTGGGGGTGGACGTCTATTCGTTATTTCTTTCGATCGCCGTGAACCCGGCGCTATTCGGGTACACGAACATTACTTCGCCGGCGCAGGGGCAGCCGAGCGTAAATCCGAACACGTACGTATTCTGGGACCAGCTGCACCCGACCACGGTGGGCCATGAAAACGTGATGGAACTCACCTATACCGACCTCGAATCGGCCTTCGGCGGGCCGGCGTATTTTTGCACCAACACGGCCGCGCCGCTGATCACGTCTGTGAATTCGGCGAGCGCCTACGGAGGGTATTCATATTTCGCATCGGGATCGTGGCTGGAGATCAAGGGCACCAATCTGGCCGACCCGAACGATCCGAGAATTTACACCAACGGCGGAAACTGGGCGGGCACCGATTTCAGCGGGGTGAATGCTCCGACGTCGCTGGATGGGATCAGCGTGAGCATCGATGGAAAACCGGCGTACGTCGACTATATTTCGCCAACGCAGGTGAACGTACAGGCGCCCGAAGATTCGACAACGGGGAATGTGGCGATCGCGCTGACCAACTGCAAGGCGCCGAGCACGCAATTTCTGTTCGCCAAGCAGGCGCTGGCTCCGGGGCTGCTGGCGCCTTCGGTGTTCAACATCAGCGGCAAGCAGTATATGGTAGCGACGTTTGCCTCGGACGGAGCCTATGTGCTGAACACAACCACGGGCGCGGGACTGGGGATCAACAGCCGGCCGGCGCAGGCAGGCGACGTGATCGTGGCGTATGGAGTCGGGTTCGGGGATGTGACTCTGGCGACGCTGCCGGGGACGATCGTGCATGCGCAGAACTCGCTCAACAATGCGGTGACGTTTTCGTTTGGATCGACGCCGGCGAGCACGTCTTATTCGGGCCTGGCGGGGAATTTCGTCGGGCTATACGAGTTCTACATCACGGTGCCTTCCGGTTTGCTGGCAGGGGATGTGCAGATCAACGTGACTCAGAGCGGGGTGGCGCTACCGCAGACGATGTATTTAACGATTGGGAATTGAGGCCCTTGGGCCTACAACTTGTTTGGCCATTTCCGACGACCGTGAAAGACGGCGATAAGTTATTAATGTGATGCGCCTGATCTGGCGTACAGTCCATCGGAGACTAAGCCTGATGTCTAACATTATCGTAAGGTATCCCGAGTTCACTTCTGGCGCGAAGTGAGGGTTCGTTTGCCGGTCACGGCAGGGCGCTCTAACTTCACCACCATCACGATGTACGAGAGCCGGTCACGGGTCCAGCCTCCAAGCCACGTGACCTTCCAGTCGCCGAAGCGCGAACCAATCGTGACCGGGGTGCGAAGGCGGAGGAATTTGGTTTCTGGCTGCATAGAGTTGACCGCTGCGGGTCAACACATGCATTGCTCTGAGGAGTGTCCGAGTCAAGTCGAGAATCTGTGAACCGCGGGCTCGCGGGCGCCCTGCTTAATCCGGCGGCCGGGCTGAGTTCGCGCACAATTCGGCGCCGTGCTCCCGCAGATACCGCTCGAGCTCCTTCTCGTTCAGGGCGTGGGGAACCTCGGAGAAGTCAACTACGCTGAAGACGCCGGGAGAGCCGCGCAGAAACCCCCACTCCTCCAAAATCTGGATACGAATTTAGCGAGAAGAAGTGATCGAGGTCCATACCGCAGATAGGTGGACCGGGCTTTGGACACACAACTGTCGGGTTCGAGGGAAATCCTGCAAAGAAACTGCAAGATAGTGCCTCCCCTGTACTTGCCTAGAAAGAACCAGACGCAGTCGCTGATCAAGGATGCCCCCATTGCCAAAGCAATCGCTTCCGGAAGGTTCAGTCTGTGTACCCCCGCGAGGGCCCCGGCCGCGATCAGGAAAGGAGCGGCCGGTACCGGCAAACCGATTTGCTCGGCCAGCACCATCACGAACAACACAGCGTAACCGTGTTTCACTAGGAATTCCATTGCGCTGGGCATGTAAGCAATCTCCTTCTTACGATTTAGCGAAAGGAGCGAACTGGGTTGGCGCCAGAAATGGTGGTGGCTGCAGCGCAACTCGCTCCCGCTGGGCAGCGCGGACTGTCCGAGGAGTGGCTTACGTTGCTCGTTCTTGAGCGCACGGCGTCTTGGGTCTGCTGGAGGGAGGTCACGAGTGAAGACCGCGATATCCGGCGTACGACAGGATCGACCACCCAGCGCGCAGCCGCCGGAATATCGCGACTCAATGCCATCGCCTCGATCTCGACATAGACTCCGCCGTCGGCCTCCTCGAATCGAGTGATGCTATGCAATCTCCAAACATATCCGCTGCCTTCACCCAAGGGCAGTTTGCGCTCGCTGGCTTGACCGTAATCCTCGACTTCCTGCACGCGGACAGCGGTCGTGATGCTGTACCATCTGCCGGGTCCGGCCTGCGCGTAGGATGATTCGTATTCGCTATCGAGAGCCATCTTCACGAACAGCGCGCGGTTCATGATCAGCATTGAAAACCGGTCCGCGCCCGAAGTCTGCTGGATCGTGCGGGAGTCGATTACTGCCGGATTGTAGTACTCCTTGTAATGAACGTAGTCGCGGACCACACCCAGCACCTCATCGAGGCGGGCATTCGGAAAGAACGTGGCGCCGATCCAGTGATGAATCAGTCCTGAAGAAACCTGCTTCGGATTGTGCTCCCCAACGCTGGTGACTAGAATCTTTCCGGCGCGAAGCTCTTGGCGCCGATCCGGCTTTTCATCGATCCAAAGGAATCGACTGCCCGGTCGAAGCCTCGCCTGCATGGCCGAATCCACCGAATGAATATACTGGTCCCAGCCACTGAGAGTCTCTGGCTTCAATTCCGCCGCGCGCAGAAACGGCACGAGTGCCAAACAAATAACCCAGAATTTGCGTTTCATTGCCACACCTCCGTATTCGAACCCGAAATGGCAGGGCGTTCCCGAATGAGCACCATTGATTCGCGGGAGGGCGATTTGAGGGAAAACCAAGATTGATAGGCAGGCGGGTGCGTCCGCTCCGGTGTGAACGGGCGGTCTGTGATCAACTCGACCATCTCGCGCGACTGCTTCGAGGTGGCCGCGAATTCCGCTCCTGCCGCGTACCAGCGTCTGAACAGGGTTCGCACCGCTTCATCGATCCCCGTGACGAAACTCACGTCGATGATGAGTGTCCGCTTTCCCACAATCGAGGAGGCCGTGTGCCAGTCCTGCTCCAGTCTGGCGGCGTCTCCGGCGTCCAAATCGCCGGCCAGCTCGAAGCGAAACGCCGCGGGTCCGTCGTGCATGTAGTAGCGCATCATGCTTTCGACCGTGCAATTGAGTCCCCCACGACAGAGTTCCCAAAGTGACTGAAAAGGCTCGGTCTCGCGACAGGGGTCGCTGCCGAAATCAGTTTTTGGTGCCGATTAGGATAGGTAATTGCCTGTTTGTCGGCACTTTGAACTCCAGCTCCCTCCAAGCGCCCTTTTGAAAAAGTGGGGCTCAACAACTCGTTGAGACGAATCTCCGCCAAGCTGAGCTGTCGCTGGAACAGGTCGCGATCGACAGCGAGCGCATTGATCTGCGTGTCCAAGCACAAATGGGTCATTTTTCGTGCGCGGCGAGGGCTTGAATGGTCTTCTTTGAATTGGATGAGCGAGTCGTCCCGCTCGGCTGTCGTAGTCAACGAGGTGGTCGAAACGGCCGCCGCCCAGATAGCCAAGTGCGATGTTCCGTGCAGAGGCAGCCGCGCGCGGGCGCGGCATCAATGCTCAAATCAGAGAGAACGCCGGCGGCTTGGCGTTTCACGGTGCGCTGGAGCGAGGATAATGCGCTTCATCCACCGGCTGACATCCGGCCAGAACTCGGGCATGAGATTCACAAGCCCTGAGCCAGCGATGCTGGCGCCCCAATTCGTTGTCGAAGCGCGGACGGTCCTGCTCCCCGGCGGATAGTACGCGTTTGACAGTGCTGCGCTCATTCCCGTGCCGAGGACATTCGCCCAATTGAATTCCGCGCCACCGGAATCGGTTTGTGTGACGATCGACCGGGTGATCGCGTAACCGATGCGCGTCCAGAGCCGGTGGGAAGAACCGAGGCGGCGGTAACGGGTGTCCTCATGAAGCGCGGAAGCAAGCAGGAAATCCCCAAAGAAATTCTGGCTGACGATGTCGCCAACGGAAGCTCCGAAGCGTTCCGGATAGGGCGCCGGCCATGCGTGGCGGCCGTAGAGAGGAGTTGAGTGGGTGACCTGCGAAACCGCGGCATTGAACGCTCCCGCGCCGAGCGTGAAGGGTGCGGCCGTTTCCGCGTCGAACAGGTTCCACTTCTCGGCGATTGAAGGCGGCGGCAACGGCTCGGATTCGCTGGCATCTTGAGCCCGCAGTGTCAACGCGAAGACCACCATCAGGAGCCACTTGGCATGAACCGGGCGTTGTGCAGCATCTCTTACCCACGGGCCCGCCAGTTGTCTGGACAAGATCCATCTCTGTTCGTTAAATGTTGCGCTGTGTCGGATCTTGAGCATCGCATTCCCTTGCGCACGGGTTAGTGCATTCGGGCAGCCAGGCTACCCAGTCCTCCCGGAGCCGGGAAAGTTGTGATCCCTCTAAGGGTTGAAGTCTGTCAGTGAATGGAGAGGGAGCGAGGATGCCGAAGCCCCGATGCCGAGAATCAGGGGGTTGCCGGTTTTTCGGCACTCATCTTTCCGAGCTTTCGCGCAAGCTGGAGGCACGCGCCGCATGGCGTGCGCTTCCTATGTAGCCATGCGCGAAACGCGGATACCGAGCTTCTGCATGCGAGACTGCAGCGTGGACCGGCGCATGCCGAGAAGGGCCGCGGCGCCGGTGGGGCCTGCAACCTTCCAGTTGGTTTTCTCCAAAGCGGCGACGATTTCCTGCCGTTCCGCGCCGTCGAGTGTCGCACGCAAATTCCCATTTCCGTGATTGCTCACCGGCTGCGTAGCGGCTCTTGAGTCACGCAAAGCGGAGCCCTCGCCCGTTGCCCTTGTGCGAGGGTGCAGTTCGTTCGTTGCTACCTTGAGAACCGGTCCGGTGGAGAGGATGACAGCCCGCTCGATAACGTTTTGCAGTTCCCGTATATTGCCAGGCCAGTGATACCGCACCAGCGTGGTCATGGCCTCGGAAGGGATCGTGTCGATGCTCTTGTTCATGCGGCGGCTGAATTGCTGCACAAAGTGACGCACCAGCAGCGGAATATCCTCAGGCCGCTCGTGCAGTGCCGGAACACGGACGGGAAAAATGTTCAAACGATAGTAGAGATCGGATCGGAACTTCTGATCGTTGACCATGGCTTCCAGGTCGCGGTTGGTGGCGGCGATCAGCCGCGCATCCGTGCGAAGCGTGCGCGAACTCCCCAGCCGTTCGAACTCGCGCTCTTGCAGGACGCGGAGAAGCTTGGGCTGCAATTCGAGCGGAATCTCGCCAATTTCGTCCAAAAAAACGGTTCCGCGATGCGCCAGCTCAAACCGTCCAACCCGTTGCGCGATGGCGCCCGTGAATGCGCCTCTTTCATGCCCGAACAGTTCGCTTTCCAGCAACCCGGTGGGAATGGCCGCACAGTTCAGCTTCACGAAGGCGTTGGAGCCGCGAGAGCTTAGATCATGCACGGCGCGTGCGATCAGTTCTTTTCCGGTCCCCGTTTCACCGTAGATCAACACTGTGGAATCGGTAGGCGCCACCGTCTCTACTAACTTCAGGACACGGCGTAGGGCCTCGCTCTTCCCCACAATCTCCTCAAAATTCAGCTCGCTGCGGATTTCATCTTCGAGGTAAAGGTTCTCTTGCGCGAGCTGATCTTTCAAGTCGGAGATGTGACCGTACGCAACCGCATTGTCCACTGCGATCGCCACCTGCCTGGCAACCTGGGTGAGGAACGTGAAGTCGTCCTGGGAAAATGCGTTTTCCCGCAAGCTACCCACACTTAAAACGCCGAGTACGCGGTCCCGGCTGGTCAGCGGCAGATGGCAAAATGATCTGATTCCCAGCTCTCCGGCAACCGGATTGTTCGCCACTTCCCGAGCGCCGCCGAGCATTGGCTCTCCCGTTCGAAAAACCTGTGCCGAGGTTAGGTCCGCGGTTGTCTCAAACCCCTCGTGAACCACGTCGTCGCCTCCGGCAAAGTCGAGCGCATAGATCCGCAGCGTGCCGTCCCTCGGATCTGGCAACTCAACGCCGACGCCGTCGCTCTGCGTCACACGGCGGAGATTCGCTGCGATCACCCGAAGCAGGTCCCGAAGGTTTAGGGTTGAGACCACACGGTTCGTCAGGTCAAGCAGAAGCTCCAAGCGTTCCTGGGTGCGCCGCGAAGCCTGAAAATTGATAGCGTCGTCCATCGCCATTGCGATCTGGGCCGCAACCAGCGATAGAGGATTCCAGCCCTGATGGCCGTTCTCGCCGGATACGCGCTCGCGCAGACGCCCGGCATTCAGGAAATCATGGCTCGCGTGGCAGAGAGTCAAGCCAAATCGCTCGACGCGCGGCGTGCCTATGTTTACGACCAGGAGGAGCTGCTGCGCATGACGCGCCCCGGCGGCAAAGTCGTGCGGGAGTAGCGGCTGAACTATGCCGTTATCCCGTCGAACGCGGGCATCCGCAAGGAACTGATCAAGTGCGAGGGCAAGTATGACTTTCACGGCGCATTCGTTCCTTACCGCGAGCCGGGCTACCGGTACAAGAATCTCGACCTGGATGGCGAGTTCATGACGGATATTGAGGGATCTACCGGAGAATCGAAGGCGCGCGACGGCATCTCACACGATTATTTCCCGCTCACGGCCCGCGAGCAAGCCAAATACGACTTTCACTTCGAAGGAGCCGAAACAGTGCGGGGGCGCACCGTGCATCGCGTCCGCTTCGAGCCGAAGCCGCGTGGCGGACACCACCTCGACCTGGATATCGGCGACGACAACGATGACGATGCCGAGTGGAAGGGCGTTGTGCTTATCGATGCGGCCGAATACCAGCCCGTCAGCGTGACCACGGATCTGGCCACGAAGATCCCGCTAGCAGTGAAGGTGCTGCTGGGGACCGATATCAAAGGCCTGGGATTCTCGGTCTCCTACGAGAGATTCCAAGATGGGGTTTGGTTCCCGGTGAGCTTTGGCGGCGAATTCGAGATTCGAGGACTGTTTCTCTATAAGCGCACCATTACGGTTTCTCTGGTGAACAAGAATTTCCGGCACGCGGACGTGAACAGCACGGTGGCGTACCCGTCCGTTCAGTGACCCGCTTGCCGCGAATCAGCGTGGTTCGAGGAGCGGCATGCCGGATTCCCTGAGGTCCTGTACGAGCGAGCGTGGCAGACGCTCCTCCTGTAAACACCCCATGGGGAGCCTCAGTTTGGCTTTTTCCCTTCGCCTTCGCAGGATTGGAAGCGCTTCCTCGAAATTCGGGTGCGGTATAACAGTTTTTCGAAACCAATCGCCGCGTCGACCATCAGGTGAATTCGGATGAGCCCAATCGCCCATACGCCGCGTGATTTTCAGAGGAGCGGATGCGCAAGTACTTATGTCGCCAACGTCGTACCTGATCCTGTCTTGGTGGATTGCATTCTCACACTCCACCATGAAATGATCACCTGGAGCGCTGTTTGAATCTGTCAGTCCGGAGCTACAAATGGAATCGAACGAACCGAAACCTTCCGCTAGCAGGCCAACGCCCAGCGCGTCCGCTAAAAGCGGAGATGCGTCTCGATCCCCGGAATCCGCGTCCTCGAACCCGCTCCCCGCAATCAGCTTGTCCAAGGGCGGCGGAGCCATCCGCGGCATGGGTGAGAAGTTCGCGGCCAATCCAGTCACGGGCACCGGGTCGCTGTCAGTTCCCATTTCAGCCAGTCCGGGTCGCTCCGGATTTGGCCCACAACTCACGCTTTCCTACGACTCCGGCGCCAGCAATGGCCCCTTCGGCCTCGGGTGGTCATTGGGCCTTCCGTCGATCGCACGAAAGACCGACAAGGGTCTTCCACAATATGACGACGCCGAAGAATCGGACACGTTCATCCTTTCCGGCGCGGAAGACCTGGTGCCCCTTCTGGTTCTCAACGGCGGGAAGTGGCAGCGCAACGCCTCGCCGCGCGCCGTCTTCGGGAAGACCTACCAAATTCAATCCTACCGTCCGCGAATAGAAGGGCTGTTTGCCCGCATCGAACGATGGGTCAACTCAGCCGATCCCACGGATACGTTCTGGCGATCCATTAGTAAGGACAACGTCACCTCCTGGTACGGCAAAACCGTGGAAAGCCGTATCGCCGATCCCAACAACCTCAGCCGCGTATTTGCCTGGCTTCTTTGTGAGACCTACGACGACAAGGGCGATCTATGCCTGTACCGTTACAAGGCTGAGGATTCGACGGGGATCGACCCGACTCAGGCGCGTGAGCGTAACCGCTCCGACACTACGCGCTCCGCCAACCGTTATCTCAAACGCGTACTGTACGGCAACCGCGTGCCCTATTTTCCGAAACTCACCCCCGCCGGTCAGCCGGCTGCTCAGCCAACCGATTGGTGCTTCGAACTGGTCTTCGACTATGGCGAGCACGACCTAAATGCTCCCGTCCCTCAGGAGACCGGCCTCCCCTGGGATTGCAGATCCGATCCGTTCTCCACGTATCGGTCTACGTTCGAAGTTCGCACTTACCGTCTCTGCCGCCGCGCCTTGATGTTTCATCATTTCCCGGCCGATCCTGCGACCGGTTCAAATTGCCTGGTGCGCTCTACCGACTTTACGCATTTGCAGATCGTGCAACCGCCTGCCGATCCTACCAAACCCTTCTATTCCGTCATGCTGACGGTCCAGCAAACGGGGTATACACGCAACGGCAGCGCCGGCTATAACAAAAAGTCTCTTCCTCCGCTGGAGTTCGAATACACGGATGCGGTCATCAATGAAACCGTCCGGGAGCTCGACGCGGAAAGCATCAGCAACCTGCCTTCGGGTCTCGAGGGAGATCGTCATATGTGGGTCGATCTCGATGGCGAGGGCCTGTCGGGAGTTCTCACAGATCAGGGCGATAGCTGGTTCTACAAGCCGAACCTGAGCCCCATCAATCAAGTTACAAACAGCGGCGTCACCTCGACCCGAGCGCAGTTCGACGCCGTGAAGCTGGTGGCCCGTCAACCGTCCCTTGCGGCGATCGCGAGCGGACGCCAGCAGTTCATGGATCTTTCCGGTGACGGCCACCTGGACCTTGTGGAATTCGACGGCCCGGCGCCCGGATTCTTCGAGCGGACCAGTGATGAAAATTGGCAGCCGTTCACTTCCTTCGAGCGCCTGCCGGTTCTCGACTGGCGCGATCCCCATCTCAAGTTCATCGACCTCACAGGCGATGGGCACGCCGACCTCCTCCTCAGCGAAGACGACGCGTTTTGGTGGCATGATTCGCTGGGTGCGGCGGGCTTCGGGGCGGGGCGGCGCGTACCGCAAGCTTACGACGAAGAAAAAGGCCCCAAGCTGGTGTTCGCCGACGGAACGGAGACAATCTTTCTCGCAGACCTGTCCGGCGACGGCTTGACCGACCTGGTGCGTGTCCGTAATGGCGAGGTCTGCTATTGGCCCAATCTCGGTTACGGCCGCTTCGGAGCCAAGGTGACCATGGACGGCGCACCCTGGTTCGAAGAGCAGGACCTGTTTGACGGGGGTCGCATCCGCCTGGCCGATATTGACGGGTCCGGAACGGCCGACCTTGTTTATTTCTCCAGCGCCGGCGTCCATATTTACTTCAATCAGTCCGGCAATGCCTGGGGAGAAAGACGCGCCCTCCAGCAGTTTCCCAAGGTGGAGAGTCTATCGTCCGCCACGGTGATCGACCTGCTTGGGAACGGCACAGCCTGTCTGGTCTGGTCGTCACCTCTGCCCGGCAACGTCGCCCGGCCGATGCGGTACATCGATTTGATGGGCGGACAGAAACCGCATCTACTGGTACGCTCCATCAACAACCTGGGCGCGGAGACGCGCGTGCAATACGCGCCCTCCACAAAGTTTTACGTAGCCGACAAGCTCGCCGGAACGCCCTGGCTGACGCGAATCCCTTTCCCCGTCCATGTCGTGGAACGGGTGGACACCTACGACTACATCAGCCGCAACCGGTTCGTGACGCAGTATGCCTACCATCATGGTTACTACGACGGAGTCGAGCGGGAGTTCCGCGGTTTTGGCCGGGTGGATCAATGGGACACCGAGGAATTGGGATCTCTCACGGATAGCGGCGCCTTCCCGGCGGCGACCAACATAGACACCGCCTCAAACGTGCCCCCGGTCCTCACGAAGACGTGGTTTCATACCGGTGTTTTCTTCGGCGGCGGCCGCGTATCGAAGCACTTTGAAAACGAGTACTATCGCGAGGGCGACGCGAGTGAAGGCATCATCGGCCTGACAAACGCACAGGTGGAAGCGATGCTGCTGCCCGACACCGTTCTGCCCGGCACGCTTTTGCTGCCGGACGCCACACGCCAGGCCTATAACATGACCGGCGAGGAGACCCGCGAAGCCTGCCGCGCCCTCCGTGGTTCCATTCTTCACCAGGAGATTTATGCCGAGGACGGCACGGAGGCGTCGGATCGCCCTTACAGCGTTTCGGAACGTAACTACACGATCGAGGTTTACCAGCCGCGGGGGCCGAACAAGTATGCGGTGTTTCTCGCTCACGCTCGGGAGGCCATAAGCTTCCAGTACGAACGGAAGCTATTCCCGGTTGTGGGGAATACGCTTGCGGGAACGAGCACAACGAGCGCCGCCGATCCCCGGGTGACGCACGCATTCACTCTAGCGGTGGATTTCTACGGCAACGTGTTACGGTCGGCAGCGGTCGGCTACGGCCGCCGCTATCTTGATCCGGACCCGGCGTTGACGGCAGCCGGCCAGGCCAAACAGAGCGCCTCTCTGAGCACGTACAGCCAGGGGAGCTGCACCAATGCGGTCGCCGATGCCGATTCGTATCGGACCCCGTTGCGTGCCGAAGCATTTTCATACGAGTTGCTCCAGGCGCAACCCGGCAGTGCGCTGCCGGACGTGACCAATCTGTTTCGTTTTGACGAGATCGCGAACAAAATCCAGGCGGCAAGCGATGGCTCGCACGATATAGCGTATGAGAATCTCCATCCCGCTGGATTAACACCCAGCCAGCCGTACCGCCGCTTGTTGCAACATTCCCGCACCTACTACAGGTCGGACGATTTGAGTTCGATTTTGCCTTTGGGCGCCCTGCAATCGTTGGCGCTGCCTGGCAACAGCCACCAACTCGCCTTCACACCGGGCTTGATCTCTCAGGTTTATCAGCGCGCGGCGACGGCCTTGGTCCCCAATCCCGCGACAGTATTGGGCGCCGTTACCCCCGATGGCGGCGGTTACGTCGATCTCGATGGCAATGGCAACTGGTGGACTTCCTCGGGCTTGGTCTATTACTCGCCCGCGCCGGATTCCGCGGCGGACGAGCTGGCGCAGGCGCTGCTGCATTTCTTCCTGCCGCGGCGGTTCGTAGATCCGTTCACATATACGAGGACCGCCGACTACGAAGTCAACGATCTCCTGGTCATCAAGACAACGGATCCGTTGCTCAATACTGTCACTGCGGTAAACGACTACCGCGTCCTGGGGCCATCCTCGATTACCGACGCGAATGACAATCGTAGCGCCGTCAGCTTCGACATCCTGGGCATGGTGGCCGGCACCGCGGTGATGGGTAAGGCCACCGAGAACCTGGGCGATTCGCTCGCTACGTTCACACCGGACCTGACCCAGCAGCAAATCGACGACTTCTACTCGGCCGCCGATCCTCGCTCCGTAGCGGGCGGGCTTTTGGGAACAGCCACCACGCGGATCATCTACGACGTGGACAGATTTCGGAGCTCCCAGGCAGCGACGCCGTCGGACCCGACCCAATGGCAACCGGCCTTTGCCGCTTCCCTCGCCCGCGAGACGCATGTGAGCGACTTGGCGGCAAACCAGCAGGCCAAAATCCAAATCGGCTTCAGCTATTCCGACGGGTTCAGCCGTGAAATTCAGAAGAAGTTGCAGGCCGAACCATCGCCCGGCACCTCCACGCTGCGATGGATCGGCAGCGGCTGGACAATCTTCAATAACAAGGGTAAGCCGGTCCGCCAGTATGAGCCGTTCTTCAGCGCAGGACACCAGTTCGAGTTCGGCATCACGGTCGGCGTCAGTTCCATTCTGTGTTACGACCCGCTGACACGCGTCATCGCCACGGTCCATCCGAATCACACTTACGAGAAGGTCGTTTTCGACCCCTGGCATCAGGATTCCTGGGATGTCAACGACACCGTTTTGCAAACCGATCCCACGACAGACCCCGACGTAGGCGATTTCTTTACGCGGCTACCTCTCGGCGACTATTCACCCACTTGGTATACACAATATTCCACCAGCGGAGTCCCGCTGGAACAGGCTGCCGCGAGCAAAGCCGCCGCGCACGCGAACACTCCGTGGACGGCTTATTTCGATACCCTGGGCCGCCCGTTCCTGACGGTTGCCGACAATGCCGCAATGGGCAAGTACGCCACGCGGGTCGAGCTCGACATCCAGGGGCAACAGCGCTCCGTGATCGACGCGCTGGGACGCACCGTAATGGTGTTCGATTATGACATGCTCGGGAACCCTATTCATCATGCCAGCATGGAAGCGGCCGAGCGGTGGATGTTGAACGATGTTGCCGGAAAGCCGATTCGCGCGTGGGATACTCGCGGCCATAATTTCCGTACGACGTACGATCCGCTACGCCGTGCTACCGGAGCATTTGTGCAAGGGACGGACGCCGCCAATTCCGATCCACGGACGATACCGGCTGAGCTTCTCTATGAAAAGACCGTCTATGGCGAGGGACAGCCCGTCGATGCGGCGCTCAATCTGAGAACGCGCGTTTACCAACACTTCGATGGTGCGGGCGTCGCGACCAGCGCAGGTCTGAATCCTGTCACGAACCAGAACGAAGCGTACGACTTCAAGGGCAATCCTTTGCGCGGTGCGCGGCAATTCGTCCAGGATTACAAGATGTTGCCCGATTGGTCCGCTGCGCCACCCCTGGATCAAGCGGTTTTCACGCATAGCGCTCAGTATGACGCGCTCAATCGCCCCATCGCGAGCACCTCGCCCGATGGAAGCGTCTACCGCCCCACTTACAATGAGGCGAATTTGCTTGAAACCGTGAACGTCAACCTGCAAGGCGCGCAGACCGCAACGCCATTCGTCACGAACATAGATTACGACGCCAAGGGACAGCGTACGCAGATTCAGTACGGCAACGGCGCATTGACTGCCTACACCTACGATCCCGCGACCTTTCGCCTGATCGGCTTGACCACAACTCGCCCAGGTTTTCCCGCAGAGCAGCAGACCGTTCAGGATCTTCAGTACACGTTCGATCCTGTGGGCAACGTCACGCATATCCAGGACAACGCCCAGGACACGATCTTTTTCAGCAACAAGAAGGTCGAGCCCAGCAACGACTATACCTACGACGCGCTCTATCGCTTGATCGCCGCCAATGGACGGGAGCACCTGGGCCAGAACAATGCGCCGGTACCGACTTCGTACAACGACTTTCCACGCGTCAACCCACTCCAGCCCGACGACGGCACGGCGATGGGGCCATACACCGAGCAATACGACTACGACGCGGTTGGAAACTTTCTCCAGTACATCCACAACGGCAGCGACCCCGTGAATCCGGCATGGACCCGATCCTACACCTATGGCGGGACCAGCCTGCTGGAACCGGGCAAGGTGAACAACCGGCTGACGCAGACGACCGTGAGCGGGGCGCAACCCTTCAACGAAGCCTACTTGCACGATGTGCACGGCAACATGATTCAGATGCCGCAATTGCAGGCGATGCAATGGGACTTCAAGGATCAGCTCGAGGTTTCACAGCGCCAGGCTGTGAATGCGGATGACGCGGACGGCGCCCTGCACACGGGGGAGCGCACCTACTATGTGTACGATTCCTCAGGCCAGCGCACGCGCAAAGTAACCGAGCGGCAACAGACCGGCACGCGGATGAAAGAACGCCTGTATATCGGCGGCTTCGAAATCTACCGCGAATACGACGCGACGAGCAATACGGTGACCCTGGAGCGCGACTCACTGCACGTGATGGACAACAAGCAGCGGATCGCGTTGGTGGAGACGCGAACACAGGGTACCGACCTAACGCCGCCGCAGCTCATCCGATATCAGTTCGGCAATCACCTCGGCTCAGCGTCGCTGGAGCTGGACGATTTGGCGCAGCTCGTTTCTTACGAGGAATATTATCCGTACGGCAGCACCTCGTACCAGTCGGGACCGAACAGTGCTGAGGTGAGCCTTAAGCGGTATCGGTATACGGGCATGGAGCGGGATGAGGAGAGCGGGCTCGAATACCACGGGGCGCGGTACTATGCGCCGTGGTTGGGAACATGGCCGACTCCCGACCCCGGGGGCCTTATTGACGGGCTGAACGTTTTTGCGTACGCACATAACAGGCCCTCCTGCCTTATCGATTCCAAGGGAACCGACACCGATTGTTTCGACGAAGAGCATCGCCGTGATAATGGGACGTTATACCCGGAATGCTACGTAATCGTTGGAACAATAAGTGTAACTCCAGCCAAGAGCCCCGATCAATCAGCTGCGCCCGTAAGCAAGCCTCGCGCCGGCAGCGCGTCAGGCATAGGCACCCCAACCCCCAAGGGTCAGAAATCAAGTGTGGCCGCCGGCGATAGTCACAAAGAACCGGCCAGTGGCCATGGCGGCTCCGCTCCCGATGGCGAGAGTCTGGTCAAGCATGCTGCACGGGGTTTCCTAAAAGGAGTCGCTGCCGGCATTGCCCTCGCGTTGCTCCCCATCGAGTTGCCACTAGGCGTGGTCGTGGCCGCCATCGCCTTTGCCTTTTATAGTGCGATTCAATCCCTTCGAGGTAGAGACCTGCTCAATCGGCCAATATCGACCGGACAGGCGGTCGAAAACTTTTTCAGCCTTTTGGGCGGATTCGCCGGCGGGTTCCTTGGCAGTCAAATACCAACAGGGGGTATAGGCCCCGGCGTAGGTCCGACGCCCGCGCTGGCGGGAGGAAATGGCGGAACATTAACCGTAGCCGTGCCTAGTGCTCCGGTTGCAGGGGTTCAAGGCGGTGTGTTGGGTGGAATCGTGATGTCCTCCGGCCCCGGCGAAGGCGGCGAAGGCAGCGGAGCCGGTGAAGGCAGCGGGGGCAGCGAAGGCGAAGGCAGTGGAGCCGGGATCCCTCCGGATCCTGGCCCCAACATCAAGCTGCTTTCCAAGGGCGAGATTAAGGCGCTTGAGGAAGCCGGACACGACATTCATGAGCTGAAGGGAGGGAAGGGCGCGTCACAATATGATTTATACAAGGACAGTGACGGGAACATTTGGGTCAAACGTAAGGGAGGTGGCGGAGAAGCGGATTATACGGGCCTGAATATAAAGAGCCTCTAACGATGGTCTTGGGTTGCTGGGATGTATGCGCCAGTTCTGCGATTAGTGATCAGGTAGATTGAGGAGAATTCGCGTGAAAGTCTTTCTGTCTGTCTTTAGCCCAGATCTCACTCCGGATCAGGTCCAGCAAGTCTTGCTGATGAGATGTGATTCCAGTTGGCGGAAAGGCGATCTGTTCCCCTATGTCGGTGCTCCACAGTCTCGAGTGCGAAAGCAAAATTGTTGGCGGATCTCCTCGGGGGCGGAGGAGACTGGTTCTACTGGCGAAAACGCTGGTGGCCCTAGCGAATCAATCGCCGGCCTCCTGGCCAGAGTGAAGGGTCGAGAAAGCGGTTTCTTGAGATTAGTGGGCCTTGGTTGCACGGTTGAAGTTGCAATCTCGATCGTGTCTGCGAATGTCCCGGCATTGAACTTTGATCCCGAGATACTTTCCGATCTTGCGTCCATTGGTGCGAGTCTAGATATCGACATTGTCCTGACAGAAGAGGCCACTCGATAGGTGCATTCGGACAGAGGCGCAGGGAAACTCAAAGATGAGCGCGATTATTGCCGTTCTCAACCTGTGTCCATAATTCTCGCGGGCGGGCGCTCACAAGCTGAAGTGAAATCGCAAAACTAAAAACACCTGCGTCTGCGTAGGGGTCAGCACCTGTGAGTCCGCCGGGAAGGTAATGTTGGATGACCCGGTAGTGTTCAGGTCCGACGACAAGTTCGCAAATTGCGGATAGCTCCCGCTCTGGTCGTATTCGGTCACGGACACGAGCGTGTCTCCGCTCTGCGCGAAAAGCGTCATGGAATCGACCGTCAGCTTCGCGCTCTGCACCAGGTAGGGCAAATAATCCTTGCGCAGGGTGAAGCTGAAGTTCGCGGCTCCATTGACGAAGGCGGCCCATTCGGTGGAAAAGTCGTAGCGCAGGTTGAACAGCATGGTCTGCGCAAACTGGGCCTGTCCCGCCTCATTGACCAGCTTCTTCAGCTCCTTGGTCGCCTGTGCTCCGAGCACGTCCCCGCCTTGCCGGGCGGTATAGCGGACATGGAGGATCACATCGGTGATGGTGCTGTAATCGAACGCCTGAAAATCGACGGGCAACGAAAGCTCCCACGTGCTGATCGCCCCGGCGCCCTCAAAGGGCAGGAACCGTTCGTCTCGCAAATTGGTCTCGAACATCCCGCTGTCCGCGGAGCCGCCGCTGGTCACCACCTGGTCGACGGAGCCGAAGTAATCCACGAAACGCGGGTCCTGATTCGCGGTGTCCCTCGCATACTGGCCGTTCTTGAGTTGCGAGGAAGTTCGCACGCTGCTGCTCTGAAGCGTAAGCGTGCAGTTGAGGCTGGCGAAGCGCGGCAGCACCGCTGGAACGGACGCCGCCACCGTCTTAAGGATGCGCATGTAATGGCCCGGGCAATCCCGATCGTAGAGCCATTCCGGAATGGCGATCATACACGATCCGGCCGCGATCAGCGTCAGCAACGCCAGCGGATCCAGTTGCCGGAGGGACACGTGGCGGGTCATTTCGAACTCGCGCCGGTTGTTGTCGTGGTAGGCCATCTCCATGCGCTTCAAATCCAGGTAGAGGGCTTCCCCACTGAGCAGTCCCTGACGCCCGGTGTCCCAGTAATTGAACTGAATGAAGCTGGTGGAATCCAGCTCCGGCCGCATCAGCTCTCTTTTCATGGTTTGCTCGGCGCGGCGGGCGGTGTCAAAGGCGAAACGGTAATACTGGTAGTAAAGACTCGAAACTTGGCCCTGCATCCAGCCGTAGAACTCGGCGTTGGTGAACTTGCTTTCGAGGAATTGATTCACCTCCTGCGCCTGCTTCACCTGGGTCTGGCTCAGAGAGTATTCGTGAAACGCGATCTGTTCGTTGATCAGCGATCCCAGGATCTGCCGCCCGATCTGCATCAACTCCCGTGCCGCCAGGTTGGCCTGGTAGATCCACTCATCGGCGCGGCGCTGGTAGGCCGCTTTCTTGCCGGCCAGCCCAGCTTGATCCTGTTCGTAGCCCCCCGCGATTTGGAGCAACTGGCTGGCAATCGTCGCCATGCGCGACAGCTTGCTTCCTCCACCCACTGTCGCTGAGGCCCCCAGTCCCCAAAAGTGCAGGTGGGCGTTGATATCCGGGAAGAGAATGAGTGTGGATGCGATTGTGCTGCTGACCGATGAAGCAATGCGCAGGTCGCGAGCCAAGGGCAAGTGCGTGTTGAGCTCGTCATCCTCGTTTTCATTCAAGAAAAGCTGCCCACTTCCAGACGCTCCAGACTGATTGCTCGGCGAGCTGGATTGCGCCAGTTTCAGTTGGGGCAGTTGCTGGATTGTGAGGGTCTGGTCGTATTCGCCGACCAAGGCGCTGTAGGCGTCGTCCCAATTGTCCTCGGTCAGTTCCCGCGCATCGATGTCGAAGGTATCGGGTGCAGTGGCGGGATCAGGCGTCTGGCCGAGCATCCGCAAAGAGTATTTGTAGCGCTCCAGCGTCGTGGAGCGCGCCTTCATCAAGGATTGGGTTGCCTCCTGCGCCTGTTTCCATTGGAGGAAGCGGACGTTCTGGGTAAGCTGCTGAAGCGTAATCTCGTGGCCTTGCCGAAGCAGCGCCAACTGTTCCGCGTCGCCCTTTTCGAGCGCCGCCAGCAGTGAGTTGCCCAGGGATCTTACGTCAGCGCAGATCTCCAGCGCTTTTTGAATCAACCCCATCGACCGTAGCGGTCCGATGGGCTGATTCAATCCGCTGACGATGCTGCCGATATCGAGACCGGAAGCCGCGGCCTTGACCAGCATTCCGGGATCGATGGGCGGATCGAACAACGCCAGCGGACGCACCACGCCCTGAATGTTCATGCAGTGGCGAATTTTGAAAAGGCGGTCGGCGACGGTATCCCAATAGGCAAGCAGCGTCTGATTTCGCGGCACACAGAAGTAGAGGGTCCGCCCGATGCCGAACAGCGGACCGTTGCCGCCTGTAGCGCCGCCGCCGGACAGTGGAGGGGCAAGATTGAAGGGAAATTGCGCTTCGAGATCCACCAGCGCGTTGCCCATCGCGTCCAGTCCCGCGCTTTTCAGTTGGCTGTACGTCATGGGCGCCGCCGTGCCGCGGGCCGGTAATTCCTGCGGCGCCGGACCCAGCAGGGTCGAAGCCAGCACGTAGCACAGCGTCGCCTCATTCACGGTTTCGAGCGTGTCTTGCAGGAACAGGCTGTCGCCCCAGGCGATCAGATTGTCCAGATACTTCATCACCACGTAGTATTGATACGCTGCCGGACGCGTCCGCGCCACGGCGTGAGGGTTGAAAGGCTGCTGCTGGATCGCCTCATAGCCGGTGATCAGGTTCTGTTTTTCCTGAAGTTGCGTCGCCGTCAAGCTGGCGTCCGGGGTGCTTAGCAGCACCAGCAGATCCCCGATGTTTTGAATGCTCGTATCGACGCCGTTGCCGGGACGGAATCCCAGGAATTTCCAGAAGCGCTGCGGCGGCGGAACGGTTGTGTCGGTTGAGGTCGGATCGAACACCAGGTGGAACCACTTCTGCGCCTCGGCGAACCGCTGGTTCTGGCTCAGGTGCACCGCCACCATCACGGGGATGTGGAAGAGCAATTCCCAATTGTAGTTGGAATACGGGCCGCCAGCCGCCACCTCCACAATCTTCGGGAAATGATTCACCTGAAGAGTCTGTGAGGTTAGTGGGGTATAGTCGGCCGTAAAGAAGTCGGGGGTGGCGGCCTGCGCGATGAGTCCCGTGAGAAAGGCCGGGTCCAGCATTCCTGCGACTGAAGTCTCATTCAATTGCGCGATCAGTTGCCCCACAAACGGGTGGAAGAAATTCTCAAACGTATAGGTGAATTTGTCCACCTGGGTGGACACGAACCTGGAGATGCTGGTAATGTCTGAGCCGTAATGAAAGTTCGTTGCTTGTTTTGAGATGTTCATGATCGTTCTCTTTCTCGGAGGACTAGCCTTCGGTCTCCACGTCACCGATGTTTCCCGCCGGTCCGATCTCCACGCCGCCGTAGGTCACTGTGCCCGTGGTCCCGATGGCGGTCTGGATGTATGGGTCGGTCGAAACGAACTGCTGGATCGGCAATGGGTCGGACACCCCCGCACTTATTCCCGCGTTGATCGGGATGTTCCGGGGAGGGATGGGCGCCGGCGGGACCTGAACCAAGGGCGGAATATTGACGGCCAAGGGATTGGTGACGCCCGTCTGGAGAATGCCGTATCCGTTCCATTCGGATACCGTGACCATCTCTTCCGTCGTAGTGACGTAGAACACGTTGAGGCTGTCTTCGAAGAAGAACGGCGCGTCCCATTCGTTATCGACGATCGGCTGGCAATCGACGGCCCGTTCTCCCATCGGAGACGTAAGAATGTTGGTCGTCGTATCGGTCGAGCCGTCGCCGTATGAATAGCCGATCGAAAATGTGGTTTGCGCCGCGCTGGGATACGTGGCGCCCATGATTCGCCGCAGCCGCGCCGGCTGACCCGGGATGGACACGTCGCTCGACCGCAACGGGAGACTGTGAGTGTTATACAGAACGAATCCGACGGGAATGGAAATTCGTGTTACGTGGGGCAGCGATCCTCCCGTCCCCAACGATCCTCCCGTCCACGCTTGAAATATGAGCTCCTGTTTTTCGGCCCCGAATATGGCGCTCGGGGACGGTTCCACGCCCACGAACAGAGCGTCGTCCGGCAGCCCCGACAACGGTCCTGCGCGAAGACGCAGTTGTGTCCGGTCAAACGCTCCGGCGCTGGCCGGATCGCTTGCCACCGAATACGACCCGACCGTTACCGGGCGGTTGTGGTCGGACGTCTTGGTCGGTTGCCACTTGCCGTTGTAATACTCACTCCAGCACAGCATGGCCTGCACCGTCATTAGCGATGACGATTGGGCGTTTTTCTGGATCGTGGACTGCACGCTACCCACCGTCCCGCCCGCCAGGTCACTGTCCTGAGCTGCATTGATTGGCTGCAAAGTACTCGGATCCACCGGCATCTGCTTGATGAGCTTCAGCCAGAACAGCATTACGCGCCCGTTCCACACGTATGGGGTCACCGGCGTGTCTTCGATTTCCAGCTTGATCTCCTCCCACGGTGTCCACGATCCGTCCTCGAGGCGCCGGTAGTAGTACTTGCAATGCGCGCCGGCCGTCCGCGCGACCATATGCACCCCCTGATTAACGCTGGGATCGGACTGGGCGGGTGTGTAATAGAGACCTACCGGTTCCAGCTTGGCGACGCCCTCCAGTTTCGTCAGATAGTTCAGGTAAGCGACGGCCGCGGTGTCGTCGGTGATGTCGCTCTGCAATAGCTCGCTCATCGCGTCCTTGAAGAACTGCGATTGATCGTCGCGCAGCTCCGGATAGAGCCAGTTTTCGGGCCACAGGAACAGTTCCCGGACCACCTGCCACACGCGGTAGCGTTTGCGCCACTCCCATTGGTCGCTTGGAATCGCGCTGGGGTCCACCTGCGATTCCAGATTGCGCAGGCAGCGCTCGATGAAGAGCTGCACGCTTGAAAGCGCATTCCGGATGCGCGAGGTTTGCATGCACGGCTCCATCTCCACATCCATGAGGAAGTATTCGAACAGGCGGTCCGACGTGTTGATGTAGCTGGTCGCCGGCTGATCCCCAAGCCGCTGCAGGACATATGCCACCAGCGCGGTGCGCTGTCGATCGCGCATCGTGTCGTTGATCGGCTTGACGACGGCCAGCCAGTCGGATTCGGCGTACAATGCGCGCAGCGTCGCTTGCAGCGCCGCGACGGTCGCCGCCGATGGATCGTTCGTGGCCACCTCAATCAGGTCCGCCGCCGAGATCCCGCACCGTTTCACCACGGCGTAGGCGTCATAAACCTGGCGGAGGTTTTCGAGATGACTGAGGTTTGCAAGACTTGTATTCGCGTAAAATTGTTGGAGCAACGCGTCGAGAGAGTCCTGCGCCCACCCGGTCAGCCTCAGAAGCGCGCTATCGCCGTTGGCCAGCGTACCGGCCGGGTTCTGAAGAACTTCGAGAAGACGCTCGTCTTTGGGCGAAAGCGCCGCCTTGATGCGCGAAAAATCCATAACCGCCGCCAGTACGTCGCGCAACGCGGCCGAAGGCGCCGCGTCGGGGCTGCCGCTGACGCTGAGCCGATTGAGCCAGGCCTGGCCGTCAACCTGAAGATCGGGACTGGATGCGAGATAAGCCAGCTCGTCGGCGGTCAGGGAAAGGTCCGACGCCAGCGCCGTCGCCTTCAGAAAGCGGATGTAGGCAGTGCGCAGGTGTTCCACCAGCACCGACGAATAGAGATACGGGCCCGGAACCGGCTGCCATCCGAGTCCTGCCGCCGGATTCTGCCAGCTCAGCACCGGCGTGTTCGTCATCCCGCTTGCCTTGAGCGAAATGCCTGTAAGTTCGCCGGCCGTGAGCGATACGCCGCCGGCGCTCTGCCAGACGCCTGCCAACAGGCTCATCGGGATGTCATTCCCGTCGATCTCCAGCGTCACCGTCGCGCTGGCGTCGGCCGCGACGGAGAACATATAGAAGCCGTCCTGCGGAACGTCCAGATAGCCGGTCCACGCTCCCGAAACGGGTCCGCCGTACGTTTCGGTCGCGCCGCTTGACACGGAACAGGCGATGGAAATCGTCGCGCCGGCCGGGGGATCCAAGATGACGACGCCGGCGTTGCTTGACGCGGTAACGGCGCCGTTCAGAGCCGCCGCCGCATCGATCGCGCTCGCTATGTTCGACGCCAACGTGGGCAGCGACCCGTCGGACGTTGTTACCGTGTAAGGAACGGCCGTGCCGTTGATGGTCGTCGTGATCACGTTACCAGCGGTGATCGTCCCTCCCACTGTGGCGAGGTACCGGCCCGATAATCCGGGCGCCTCAACACCGGTGAGATCCTCGATGGCGGGGATAATGGCCAACGCAGCCGCAAACATTACCGTTGCGTCGTTAAGCAAGGCGGGCGCAAAGCTGGGGTCAACGCCCGCGCTCGACGTGATCGCGGCCAGAGCTTGCTCCTGCTTCCGCTTGGTTTTCAGATCGGGCAGAAAAGCATCGAGCAGTGTGGTTCGCTTGATCTGTACGGCGTCCGCGGATTGCACGTAACCCAGATACAGCGGGAGAAGTTCCGGATACGTCCCGAAAAATGGATTCACCGCCGCTTGATTGGCTGCCGCCAGCGTTGCGAGTGCGGTTTGGAGCGGCGCGATAGCCGCCGAATCCGTATTCAACGTCGCGGACGTTGCTGGATCCAGGTATCCCGTAAACGCGAGCCGATTGCGCAAAGGATCGTAGCTCAACCGGTTGTTCGAATCGGCCAGCACCTGCGCCGGCAGCGGCGCCGTCAGGACGGTGGCAGGGGTAATGACCGTTGAAAAGGTGTTGCTCAGCAGTCCGAAGAAGAAGTCGGTTGCCTGCGTTCCGTACACCAGCGCCATCAGACCTTGTGCGATCGCTCCGCTTGGATCGTCCACCAACGTGAACTGGCTTTCGACGGCGGCGAAGTCGGCGCGCAGTGTTCGCGCCAGCGTGTTGACGGCACTGTCAGGAGGCGCGGAGGTTCCGCTGAGGTCCTGGTTCCACATCAGGTACAGCGCCTGCACCGGTTGGAGCGAGGCCGTCTCCAGCGCCTGCACGAACTGGATGAACCCGATCACCGGGGCCGGCCCGACCATGGAGATCGCGCTCACCAGACCGGCGGCGCTGGCTGTCAGCATGTAGTTTCCGGCGCCCGGCAAGACGATGTTGCTGAACGTCGCCACCCCGGCCGCGGCATTCGCCGTGAGCGTACCGATGGCTCCTGCCGGCGTGGATGAAATCGTTACCGGCACGTTGGAATTCACCAGATTGCCGAAGGCGTCCTGCACCTGCACCGCTACCGCGGGACTTAGCGGCGACCCCGCCGTTCCGCCCTGCGACGGCACATCCAATGCGAGTTGCGCCGCCGCGGCCGGGGCGATCGTGAATGGCGCGCTGGCGGCCGGAGCGTTCCCGCTCGCCGAGGCCGACAACGTGTACGCCCCGGCTGCGGTGAAGATCAGCCCCGTGAACGTCGCCACGCCAGCCGCCGCATTCACCGTGACCGACACCCCGCCGGGTGAAGACGTTAGCGTCACGGGAACGGCCGACGACGCGACCAGCGTGCCGCCTCCGTCCTGCACGCGAACAACCACGCTGGCCAGAGGTACGCCCGCGGTCTGATTCACGGGCTGCGTCGCGATTGCCAACACGTTGCCCGTCGCGGCAGATACCGGAAACCCGCCGCTTGTGGCACTGGTCAAACCGGTGGAGCTGACGGTAAGGCGGTAATGCCCCGCGTTGGGAAGAACTACCTTATCGAATGTCGCGATCCCGGCAACCGCGTTAGCCGTGAGCGTACCGCTGGCCCCCGAGGGTGTCGACGAGATAGTCGCCGTTGCAGTGGAGTTGACGCGGTTCCCGAAGGTGTCTTGAACTTCGGCCACCACCGCCGGCGACAGCGCCGCGGACGCTGTTCCATTCTCGGGTTGAAGTGCGAAGGCCATCTGCGCGGCCGCTGCCGCCGCAATCGCAAACGCCGGGCTCGTCGCGGGCGCCGCGCCGGTTGCGGTCGCCGTCAGCGTGTACGATCCAGCCTTATTGAACACCAATCCGCCTGAAAACGTCGCGACGCCTCCAGCAGCATTCGCCGACATCGACACTCCGGCGGGCGACAACACCAGAGTCACGGGGACGTTGGAGGACGGGACGAGGTTGCCGTGACTATCCTGCACCTGCACCACCACGGTGGCGAGAGGAACACCGGCCATCTGGTTCGCCGGCTGTGTCGCGATCGCCAGCACCGTGCCGTTAGCCGCAGCGACTGAAAATGCCGGATCGGGGGAATCGAACGGATCGATTCCCGTGAATTGCTTCAAAGCCAGGAACTCGACCACGCTAAGCTCCAGCGTCCTAGCCATCCAGCCCTGCCGGAAAACCGCGCTAACATTTTCGAGGCTGAGGGTCGTCTGTTCGTCGAAGCCGAGAGCCGCCACGATCGAAGAAAACTCCGCACCCGTGAGATTCAGCGCCGCGCGTAGCGCAGCCTCGTGATCGAGCAGCAGTTCCGTTGCATCCTGAAGCACCGCCCCATAGGGATCCGGTGCGAACGCCGGGTCCTGCTGAAGGAGCGTGGGAGTCAGGAACATCGATTCATACAAAGAGCTCGGCCCCACGCCGATCGGCGCCCAGCATGCGAGCAGGCTCTGCAAATCGTCATCCGCCGTGAGTCCGAGCAGATCCATGATGCGCAGCAGGAATCCAAGCCGGCCCAGCAGTACGCGGAAACACGCATCCAGACTCAGCAGATCGGCGGCCGGCGGGCACAGAGCAGCGAGTACGTTGTCGGTTTGCCCGATGGTCCAGTCCAGCTTCTGCCACAGCCGTTGGAAGCGCAGCATGCGAACAAATTCGATTGCCGTGAGCGGGCTACCGTCGGCGTGCAGGAACTGGAGCCCGCTCGCCGTACACAGGTCCGTGCTGTCGCCGGGGTTCGCGATGACGATCAGACCCATGATGTTCGCGAAGTTCATCGGATTCGTCAGCCAGACGATCACGTCCCCGCCGAAAGCGGATAGATCCAGGCCCGCCGGCAGCGTCTCCTGAAACGCCGCAATTTGGGCAGGCGTGGGCGTGGTTCCCAGTGCCTGAATTGCGGTGATCGGTACGTTAAGCGCGTTGAGCTTGGGAATGAGCACACAGTTCGGATTGATGAACCGGGTTTCGAGAATGGAAGTGAGGTCGAGGTAGGACACGCCCGTGCGCCGCGAAAAATCCTGGAAGCTCGAAAGCGCTGGGATCACGGCTGCATCCGTCAAACCCGGATACCCGTAAATCTGCTGGAGCGTCAGCGTGCTATCGGTAAGCAGACGATATTCATCGCGGGAAAACCCGACTCGCTCTATAAAAATGTCGCGCCATCCGAACGCCGCCAGTCCGCCGTCGGGCAACAGCGCCTGCATCGCATCCTGAAGAGGCACCCCGAGCTTTAGGAAATGCAGCCGGAGTAGTTCCAGCTCTCGATGAAATGGCAGCGGAGGGGGAAACCAGCTCGACTTGAGAATCGTGTAAGCCGCGTCGTTGACGTACTGCGGGCTGGCCAGCAGCTCCGGCGAGGTGACAATGACGCCGGTGTCATGGCCGGTGTAATTCGCCAGACTCAGGCTATTCGCGACATAGTACTCCAGGGTCTCGTTCACCAGGTCAATGTACGGCAGTACGGTGTTGGTGTTCTCGCAGGTCAGGGGGAGATATTGGATGTCCGGCCGCCGCGCGAAGAGCACGTCCTGCGGATTGAGAAAAGTCCCGGTTCCGGGAATGTCGATGTAATCCAGCAGATCCACCAGGTACGCGGCCGGCCCCAGAATCGAACGGCATTCATCGCAACGGCAGTAATCCAGGCTCCCAAACAAAGTTTCAAGCGTAGCCTGTGCCGGCGCCACCGTGTGAGCAGCCGCCATCACATTCGAGGGCGCCGTATCGAAAATCGGGGCATTGCCCAAACCGAGCGGGGGGGCGCGGCGCGCCAGCAAATACGTTGACGCAACGTTAAGCACGGCGCTGTACACTTGCAGAGCTTTGGTATAGGTCTGCGCCGCGATTTCTTGTCCGCCCATCGCCTCCGCGTAGGCAGCCTCGAACGAGGCCCGGCTGTGCCGCGTGATCCGATAAGCCGAGTCGATGTTGTTCCGCGGATCGAGCAGCGCCGTCATCGCCTGATCCGTCTGTGTAATCTGATATACGCGCTGAATCCTCTTGATCTGCGCGACAACATCGGGCTGCGTCCCGCCGATCTTGGTCCGGGCGATGTACGCTTCCACGGGTTCAGTTCCGATGTTGAACTGCTCCTGTTGGGCATTCAAAAACGCCGCGACGCCCGTCTGCACGGTCTGCCCGCCAAGCACCTGCGCCGTCCCCTTCTGTACCAGGTCGGCCACCACGGCGGTCGGATACGCAATACGCACCTGACTCGCCAGCAGACTTGCGTAATTGGCTTGTTGCTCCGCCGGTGTGTTTCCCGGAACCTGCGGCGGAACGGCCGCCGTGATCAATGGAGTCCAGGCCGATGCTTGATAAAATCCGCGAGAAACCAGGTCGAGCGTCGTCGTTAGAGGGCTACTCGCCGTCGCCGCATGCAACTTTGCGATCACATCGGCGTTATTGATCGTGAGGTAACCAAGCTGACCGTCGAGCTGAAGCCGGGCTGTGACCGCCGCACCGAACTGCTGCTGAACGGCCTTCCACAGTGAAGTTGGATCGTTTGGATACTGCGCGTACAGGGCGGCAAACTGCTGTTGCTGTTTTGTATCGTCGCCCAGCGTGACTTGCAGCAAGGCCCCCATACTGGAGACGCCGAGCGGCGGCGCGGCTTGCAGGATTTGCGCGGCCGCCAACGACTGAAAGGCCTGCGCTGCAGCCGGGATCTGTTTGCTGAGAGAACTGGGAATGACTCCCTGCGCAATCGCCTTTTGCCAGACTGCGCCGACAGTCTGCGGATCTGTCCGGTACAGCGCACTGGGATTTGCCGGAAAGCCCGCGCGCAACAACGCGTAATAGAATTCCGGCCGGATCGCCGGCGTCGTCGGGTTGGTGGTTGAAGTCTTGGGGTCAGGCATCGCCGCAGGGCTGGCTCCTGCCAGAGCAGTCGTCGCCGCGCTGAGCTGATCTGACAGGGCCGCCATGGCCACCGGTCGCGCATCCCATTCCGCCTTGTTGGCCAGATACGTAATGTCCTGCCGCGTACTGGACTCCTGCAAGTCGCGCAGATGGCCGGAATAGTTCACCGCAAGCGCCGCGACCAGCGTCTCGTACTCGCTCGGCAATACCGTCAGTCCAGCCGACAGCAGGACATTCAACTTGACTGGTGTCGTCGCGTTATAGATGACGTCCGAGCTCCCAATCAGTGTCGAACCGGCGGACACAGTTACCTGTAGATCCGGCTGGGTCTTCATTCGCTTCTGAAGCTGCGCCAGTGAGATCGTTACGGAGATTTTGTACGCGCCGTGACCATCCGTGGCCGCGGGAGCCCCAAGCGGGGCGTCGGCGCCGACGCCTTTGTCTACCAATTGAACGCTGAGCCCGCCAACACCGGCCCGATCCGGACTGCTCACAGTTCCCGTTACTACAAAGACTGTTGAAGCCACCGCCCGATCGACTGCCGCGGCAGTATTCGCGTCGACCAGGCCTGTCGGCTCCAGTCCCTGGGCAGTTTGAAACTGCATCACCGCCTGGCGCGTGTTGGGGCCAAACATCGCGCCCTGTTGTTCAGCGGTTGCGATATCGAAGCCGAGCGCGGCCAATTGCCCGTGCAGTTGGCGCACGTCGTCGCCGGTCACATCCAGGTGCAGAACGCGTCGGTCTCGATTCATTTACCCTTCCCCCTAAACGTTTATCTCCCGACTCCGAACGAGACATCAACTCGGCGATGGCGGTTACCGCGTCCTTGAGCGCAATCAAAGCGAATTGGCAACGGACGAGTGCTCACCGTTCGTGTTCCATGCACAGTCGGATTCGCGATGATCTCCAGGGCAGTAACACCGCAACCAAATCGCTAACTCGATTCGAGGTTGGGGCTTGGATCAGTATATCCGTCATGGACCAGCGGCGGGCGGCGCGCTTGCGCAAGGCCCTTCGTAATGTCAGCGACGGTTCTCTAAATGCCAGATTGATCAGTGCGTCGGCGAGCACGCTGGATCGGCGAGGCGGCAGAGCGATGCGGCGCCGGTTGCGGGCCTGGCCTGGCGATCGCAACAATGCGCCGCGCATCATCTTTACCGATGGATTCTTCTTACGCGCGGATTATTCGAGGAGAAGACTGCCGCGATCAGGAAGTGGACGCAGTATTGAAGGCCGGCCGGAGTCAATATGAAGACGATCATCCGACGGCTGCGGAAGCTTGAGGATCGAACTCTTCCTGCGGCCGCCTGCGGAGATCATACGGCACAGCCGACTCGGACACCGCGAGGCGCCGGCACAACCTCATTCAACACCCAGTAACGCGACCGCTGGCGGAGACTTCCGTTTTGCTTTTCCTACCGGCCCGGAACCGCCGCAACTGGGATCCCCTTCGCCGTCATCAAGGATTCCAGCAGCGCCACGGTTTTCGGGAACGCATCCGCACCGCCGCGAACACCGCCGGCGCCGCGTGCGACGTCGAGGGGCGTGCGGCCGCTGGCGTCTTTGGCGTTCAGGTCGGCGCCGTTGGCGACCAGGAATTCGATGAACTTATCGAAGCCGTGTTCGGCAGCGCCGTGCAGAGCGGTTTGGTTCGGGACGGCGTTCGCGCTCGGCATTTGACTGCCGCGACGGAAGGTCTGTGCGATGCGCGCGGAGGCGCTGTCTTCCGCGGGACTCGCCCGCACAACGGAGCCTGGCGCGGCGGAATCACCCGGAGCAGCAGCGGGAGCGCCGCCGCCACCTCTACCTCCACCTGCACCGCGACCTCCGGCTGCGGGAGCACCCGCACCACCGGTAGCAGCACCAGACGCGGCAGCAGCACCAGGCGCACCGCCACGACCACCGCCACCGCCGCGACCACCCGCGGCGCCGCGGTCCACCAGGGAACGGGCGTTCACGTTAGCGCCGGCTTTGATAAGCAGATCCATGCTGGCGAGCACGCCTTCGTCGGTGCGGTTGCGTCCGCGCGTGACGCGTGCGCCGTAGTCGACGCCGGCGGCGGCCATCAAAGGCGTGATGCCTTCCTTGCTCGGCAAATCGACAATTGCCTTGTACTCCAACAGGAGCGCGACAAACTTGTCATCGCCGCCGCGCGCCGCACGCAATAGCGGCGTGGCGCCCTGGGCCAGCATGCCGTCGCCGCCGCGATCCTGCGGGACGTCGCGATACGGCGGACGCCGCTTCAACTGAATGTTCGGATTCGCGCCGCGTTCGAGCATGATGCGCGCAACATCGACGGCAGTGAGCTTGTCCGGACTCGGGATGACGGCCCTCGCGCCGTTCCCTTTCATCGGCAGCGTGCTTACGTCGGCCGCCATGTAGACCGGCGAGCGGCCGAAGAGATCCCACTTGTCGAGATCGGCGCCGCCTTTGACCAGCACGGCGGTCGTGTCGAAATGCATGTTCTCAAGCGCGAGAAGCAGCGGCGTCTCGCGGTCCGGATCTTCGGAATCGGGGTCGGCGCCGGCGGCCAGCAGGTTCTCAGCGCAGGGCGCGCAACCTTCGCGCGCGGCATAGTGCAGCGCGGTAAAGCCGCCCTTGTTCAGGTCCTTCGGGCGGGGTTCCGCGATGACCTTGCGCTCCCATTGATTGACCTTGCCGTGATCGTTCAGGTTCGCGCCCTTCGACGCCAGGAACTTCACCATATCGGCCTGGCTTTGCGCGGCGGCCCACATGAGCGCGCTTTGTCCGCCCCAGGTTTCCTTTGCGTTGATGTCGGCTCCCGCATCGAGAAGCGCCTTCGCCGCGCCAACCTTGCCGCTGCGCGCGGCAGCCATCAGCGGAGTTTCGCCATCCGGAGTTTTAAAATTGGGATCGGCGCCGGCCTTGAGCAGCGCGTCAATGACCGGCGCGGAGCCGATGATCGCGGCCTCGGTGAGGGCCGACGTGCCGAACTGGTTCTTCAGTTTGACAATCGCGCCGGCTTTGATCAGCGCACGGACAAGTTCGAGATCGTCGTTCGCCGCCGCGTACATGATGGCGGTGCTGCCATCGGCGCCGGTCGAGTTCACGTTCGCGGCATTTGCGCCCTTTCCTAGCGCGCTCACCAGGCGCATGGCCGCGGCGTGATCGCCGGATTCCGCCACGCCAAGCAGCGTCGCGCCATTAGGCTGCGTCGTATCGGCGGCCACCAGCATCGAGGCGCCGGCCAGCAGGACCGCAGCGCACAGGACGCCACGGCGTTCCGTTGTGCGCGATTCCTGGAGAATCGCGGCAATGAACCTGCGCATGCCTAGACCTCCGAGAGACCGTCGCCGCTGTCGCCGATGGATTTCACCGGGATGTCATTGCGCTGGAGCAGTGTAAAGAGCAGGTCGGCGTGACGCGAGTCCTGCGGATACTTCAGGTGCTGGCCGCCTTTGATCTTTCCGTTCGCGTGTCCCAGGATCGCGGACGGCAGCGGATCGTTATTGTGGCGATCGCTGTTGCTCATGTCGCTGCCAAACAGAATCGTGGAATGATCCAGCACGGTGCCGCCGGCTTCCTTCGCGGCCTCGATCTTCTTGATGAATCCGGCAAACACTTCCGTGTGGTACTTCTGAATCTGCACCAGCTTGTCCATCTTCTGAGGGTTGTTGCCGTGATGCGACAGCGGATGGAACGCCTCGGCAATGCTCAGGTTCGTGTAGGTGCGCATGCTGGCTTCGCGATCCATCGAGAGCGTGATCACGCGAGTGATGTCGGCCTGGAACGCAAGCGCCATCAGGTCGAACACCAGCTTGAAATGCTCCGTGATATCGTTCGGCGTGCCCACCGGCGCATCCGGAATAATCAACTCGGGGTTGTCCTGCTTCGCGGCCATCTGCACGCGGCGCTCAATTTCGCGAACGGAGTCGAGATAGTCGCTGACGACGCTGCGGTCCTTCACGCCGAGGCTAGCCTGCAGGCGCTGCGCCTGCGCCTGGACGCGATCGAGGATGCTGCCGGTTTCCACAAGGATCTGGGCGCGTTCCTTATCGGTGTCGCCCTGTCCGAAGAGTTTCTGGAAGACCGAGCGCGGGTTGCCTTCCTGCGGCAACGACTGGGTGGGCGTGCGCCATGCAACGCGGGCGCCGCCCTGAGCGGTAGTGAGTTCCAGCGACGGAAGACGCGTTTCTTGTCCAACGTAGCGGACGGCGATCTGGTCGCAGCTCACCCCCGAGTCCGGACCGGCCTTGCCGAAGTCCCAGGGCTTCACGCAGGTCAACCAGCCTTGCTCGATGTAGCCATGGGGTTCGGGCGTTTCCGCGGGCTTGTTGCGCAAACCGGAGACGATGGTCAGATGCTTGCGGAACGGCTCCAGGGGCTGCAAGATCGGCGACATGGTGTAGTCCGTGCCGGTTTCTTTTGGCGACCAGCGATCCATGATCGCGCCATGGGGAAAGCCCACGAACGCAAAACGTTTGGGGGTCTTCCCGGCGGGAGTTGCCGCCCACGCAGTCGCGGCGGGACTCATGGCGTCCAGCAGCGGCAGTGCCACGGTAGCTCCGATCCCCTGCAGGACTGTGCGGCGTTGGATGTGCTTCTTGGATAGAAACATGCCGTCTCCTTACGGTGTATATTCTATCTGAGTTTGGGGTGGGTTGGGGAATGGACGAGCGGTGGGGTCATAGCGTGGATACGAAGATCTCCACTGCAACGGGTGGGGCGCTTTTGGTCCGGGTGCTCCGTCCGCGGGACAACCGGCCTGTGGCAGCAGATCCTTTGGCTTAAAGCAGGTTTTCGGAGTTCATGATTCTCAGCTTTGAGATCATCTCCGTTTCAAGCTGTTCAGCTGTCTTCCCAAAATGAGCTTCACGATGATCGTTGGGACACAGAGCAATGACGTTTGTCATCCTATCTGCACCATCATTTGCAAGAGCAATTATGTGGTGTGACTCCAAATACCGGGAACCGTCGGGTTTGATAAAGCCAAGTGCGCCGCAGAATTCACACCTGCCCTTGGCCCGCCGCAAAACTTCATCTCGCACTCTCGGGTCTCGTGTATACGACCAAACTTCTGACCTTGACCGATCCGGCACATCCGTACCGAGGTCGTGGATAGCATTGAGGTCGTGAATAGCATTTGAATCGTAATCTGTATAGTCTCCGGTGACCCTGCGGTATAACAAATCGCCGGGATACACCCTCTCCAAGAACCTCCATGCCGCTCTATTCCCTCGCTGGCCGAGGTCATCGATTGCGCTGGATATCGCTTCAAGATCAGCATCTCCAAAGCGATGATTTAATGATCGGTTGATGATCGCGTCGCGCCGAGATCCGTATTCAGTTTTCCAAGCCTTTTGGTTGATCTCCCCGGACTCTTCACGGACCGCAACGAGCGCAAGCGCCGGGACACCCGCGAAGCACGCCGCGGCATCGAGCAGGTCGCACACTTGTGCGATCGCACGTGAATGATTTTGCGGAGGTACACGCCCCATCGATTCGGCGACCTTTCGGTAGGTCAGCGTATTACCTTTCGCCAAGGCTGAAGAAATGATACGAAGCAACTTCCGCGCGTCCTTATGTTGGATCTCTGCCATCTCTAGACCTCGATCTCCACGATATACGACCCAATCGCTGTGCACTGACGCTGGAAACATTTTCTCTAATGATCTTGGATCACAAGCATTCTAGAAACGCGGTTGCCCTGCGAATCCCGGTTGACGGCGTCTCGTTCGTATGGCCTCAACGCGATGACCAACCAATCTCCGAAAGGGAATCGGCGATTGCGGGCGGGATGTTTCGTCGAGAATGACGGAAAGTCTCAACGCGTGACGACCTGGTCCTCGTCGATGACCTGGGCAGCGTGTTCAAGAGCCGCGGTTACGTCGTCGCGAGTCAGATCCGGGTAAGTTGCGAGGATTCTGTCGACCTTGTAGCCTCCAGCGATCATCTCGAGAATGTTGCGGACCATGATCCTACTGCGGCGCACTACGGGCCCTCAGGCACAGATTTCGGGGTTCACTTCGATGCGGCCCATTGCGTTCCCCGGCGGAGTGATCTACGTTGAAGATATGAGCAAGCCAGAGCGCATCGACCCCTTTGTGTCCAGCGAAGCCGAAGTCAGGGTCGATGCCGCCACCAGCCGTATTCTCAAGCAGCGCATCAAGTCCGCCGGCGAGGGCCGTACGGTATCAGCCACGGCTGCTCGCGAGCGCATCCACAGATGGCTTTCAAAGTCCTCTACCACGAAGACGCGTTAGCCGATCTGGTCGCGCGAGCAGCTTCCACCTGGATCCGGAACGTGTTCGTTCCGTTTTAGCTGAGGTGTGCGTGGGGGGGGATTTGGGGGAGGCCGTTCTTACAAAGACCGTCCTGCGCTCAGGCGGGTTCCAGCGCTCGGATCGGCTTCCCTGTCACTAAGCTGTAGAGCACATCCGGGCAGAAGTCTACATCATTGGACCAGACGATCGTTCCAGCTTCCGGATCAACTCGAACTTGTTTGAAAAAACTCACATTTTCCAGCGGGGTGAAGACACCGCCGCGACCGACAATACGATCCTTAAAATCCAGTTCTCCTCTGGTACCGTCGGCGAACCCGAGTTCCAACCGATAGTCCTGAACATGGCGAACGTGATTGACTCTGGGGAACATACTTTCTACTCCAGCGGCCGAATCCTCTGTACGGGCTGATCGCTCCGCATCCGATTCCAGTTGTTCATCAGCTCCCGCTGATGCAGGGCGCCCCACTCAATTACCATGGAAGCCGCGCGACATGGAAGCCGCGCGACTCGGAAGCGCTCCCTCCAGAATCGTGATCGGTTCGATCCCGATCTGCGCCTCATTCCCAGCGTAGATCGCATGGAAGTGCGGAGGATTATGCTCATCGAAATACATTCGAATCATGATGCCAAAGAAGCGGCTGACCTCCGGCATTCGCCTAGATCGTACCACGTAGAGGCTGCAAGGGGGAACGCCTGTCTTGTCCACAGCCCGGTTTTGCCGTAGGGCTGAAAGCATGGACTTGCTCACCTATGTTCACCCAGGTGGCACGCCAGAGGAAACGAGGTCGCTGGGCCGTTATCTACTCGCGCTCTGCACCGGTTGCGGTACGCGGCGCATCTTAAACTGTTCGCTCTTGACCACCGCTTCAACGATGGCCGAAAACTTGTAATCCTTTGCCGCCGTGTCGCGCACGATCCTGCGGACGGTCGGCATGTCGTAGTACTCGTGCGTGCGGCCCATCGCATAGGTCAAAAGGTTTTCAACAAACGTCTGCACGAATTGCTCGGGGCGTCGCAGCAGCGCCTTGCGGAGATCGTCGGGCCCCTTGAGCGGCGTGCCATCGGCCATCTCGCCGGCGGAATCGATGACCGTGCCGGCATAGCGGTCCTTGTCTCTCCACATTCCGGTCGCGTCGAAGTTCTCGAGCGCGAAGCCCAGCGGGTCCATGACCGCGTGACATGTCGAGCAGGTCGGGCTCGCGCGGTGCTGCGCCATCAACTCGCGGACGGTGAGCGCTTTGGTCGTGCCGATGTCCTTATCGTTAAGGGTCGGAACGTTGGGGGGCGGGTTGGCCGGCGGGACACCTTCGATGTAGGTCAGGATGAACTTTCCACGCAGCACGGGGGAGGTGCGGTTCGGATAGGCGGCCGCCATCAGGATGGCGCCCTTGCCCAGCAAGCCCCATCGCACCGAGTCTTTCAGCTCCACTCGGCGGAACTGATCGCCTTTCACGTCGGTAATACCGTACTGAAGCGCCAGCCGCTCATTCAAGTACGTATGGCTCGCGCGCAGCAAATCCACGACGTTGCGGTCTTCACGGAAGATGCTGTCGGCAAACAGCGTGAGCTCGGTGCGGAAATCCTGACGCGGGTCCAGACGGCCGGAGGCATACGGGAAGACGTTGTTATCCGGAACGATCGCGTCAAGCCGCGTCATCTCAAGCCACTGAAACACGAAATTACTCGCCAGAGTCTTTGATCGCGGATCGGCCAGCATGCGCTGCACCTGTTTGTCGAGCGTCGCCGGATCGCTGAGTTTGTTTTTGATGGCGACATCGAGCAGTTCATCGTCGGGAATCGAGTTCCACAGGAAGAACGAAAGTTTCGACGCGAGTTCCAGATCCGTGATCGCGTACTTCTCGCCCGCCTTCAACCCCGCGGGGACGCGCTCGCCGCGATACAGGAAGAACGGGCTTGCTAGTATTCCTGTGATACCCTCGCGAATACCCGACTCGAAGCTTGAGCTGCTCTCGCCCTGAGAACCGGGCGAACGCAGGCCCCCTAACTTCACGCCATCGGCATAGTACGGCATGAGTTCGGCGATGTCGTCCTTAGTTACGGGACGACGATAAGCCCGCTTGGCCAGCGCCGAGAAAATTTCCTTCGCGCATGCTTCGGGCGTCTTTGCTTTGTCTTTTGCCGGGTCGCAGGTCAGGATGCGGTCGCGGCTGGGCGTGGAACTGAGGCCTTTCACATCGAAGGGGCCCAGAAGCTGGAACGAGCTCACCCGGTAGGAACGATCCTGCCCGCCGCCGGGCGCGAACACCTGCACCTGATCGTCGGATTCGGCGAAACTCTGGCGCCGGAAAGTGACGCCGATCTTGTGCGGCCCGGCCGTCGCCTGGAACTTGATGTTCTTCAGGCGGGCATTGACGCGATCCAGCGCACCGTTCATCACCTGATCGAAGAACTTATTGTCTTCCTCGCCGCCGACCACGGTCTGATAGACGATCTTATTATCCACCGTCACCACCACGGGGTTCTCGTATTCCAGTTGATTGCCCCAGAGGCCGTTGGCCATATCGGCGATGTTGATGCGGTATTCGCCGTCGGCAGGGAGATCCACTTTCGCGAGGATGCCGCCCCGTGTCCCGAGCGGCAATCCGGGAACGTGTGTGAGCTGATTGCCGGGAGCCGCGCGGAACGTCCAACCCGACGGGCGGGCATCGCCCTTGCCCATCGCCGTGACAGCGACGTTTCGGGCGGCATTGACGTATTGCTCAATGAAGGAAGGCGAAACCTGGAGTGCGGACGCGATGTTGTCGAAGTTCTGAGCGGTGTCATCCGGCGGCAGCAGTTCGGCGCCGTTGACGTCGACCAAAAGCAAATCGCGGACGGCGTTTTCGTATTCCTTGCGATTCAACCGATGCAGCACTTGAACGTCGGTGACGTACGCCTGGGTGGGGACCTTGTCGAGCGAACCTTCGAGCCACGCCACCAGCGAGTCGACAGCTTTGCCGTCCGGCTGCTTGGCGCCCGGAGGCGGCATGACGCGGCCGCGCAGCTTGCGCACTGCCTTTTCGAAAAGCTCGGGATCCTTGGCGATGCTCGCGGCGGGGTTGCCGGTGGAGACGAAGCCTTCGAAGCTGACGCCGCCGGTTTTGGCTTTGTCGTTGTGGCAGCCCGAGCAGTATTGCTTGATGGTGGCCAGATGCACGTCGGCCGGATCCTGGGCTTGGCCGTTACGCGAGGCTGTAAACACGCCAACCAGGCCGAGGGCGGCGATCACGGGAACCGAATTCTTAATATGTCGCGTCATTTTCCATGATTCCCTAGGCGTCTGGAGAAAGATAAGCCCACAGGCTCTCGAAAGAGCGGCGAATGAATTCATCCGGGTTGCCCATTTTGGCTTCGTATTCCTTGGCCACCTTGGCCTCCACGGCTTCCGACGGGCTGTGTCCTTTGTTCAGCATCTGATTCAGACGATCGTAGATCGTGCCGTACATGTCGACCTGCGCGGTGATGTCGGCAAAGCTGAGCACGGGACCGACCGCGGGAACGATCTTGGTATCGCGGTTGCCATTGCGGGATGCCACGCTCTGGATGCGTTGAAGTCCGCCGACAATGCCGCCAATCCAGCCTCCGGTCCACCAATCCACCACGGGCCAGCCTTGTCCGTAGGCGGCGTCGCCCACGGCAAGAATGTTCTGCTGCGGGAAGTAGACGTAGAGATCGCCGTCCGTGTGCGCCGCGTCGGAGATGTATCCATACTTGATTCCAGAGCCGATTCCGGAATCGAGAGCGCCGTTGTCGTAGAAGGTTTTGTTGGGCTGGGCGATCTTGGCAAGCTTCTTGAATTTCTGCCCGTTCCAGGGCCACGTGATGTTTTGCTGCAGCCAGAGCCGCGTGTTCTCCTGGGCGATGATCGTGACGCCGGCCATTCCGAGCTTCTCGTTGGAGCCGGTCTGCTCAGGATGCCAGTGCGTGTTGAAGAGCGTCCGCACCGGGCCGCTATTCGGGAGCGCGGCGACCGCTTGCGCTAGCACGGCGGCATTCTCCTTGAGGCCGCCGTCCACCAGGACAACGCCCTCAGTGCCTGTACGGGCGATCACGTTCGCGCCCGCCCCACCGAGCAGGTATAGATTATCGCCCAACTGCGTAGTCGTTATTTTGGGCGCTTGCGCGAAGGCGCACGGCGCGGCCAAGCCCGCCGCGACACTCGGGACCAAACCCGCCGCGGCGCCTTTCAGGAACGTCCTGCGCGTTGAAACGAACATAGTTAACGCGGGTCCAGTATACTCCTGCGAGATCCAGAGCGCACCCCCTCCCCGCCGAGCGGGCGTGTGCGAATGATAATACGAACAGTATTCACAGGGCAGAGTCCGTTGCGACCGCTTCGCACGTAGCGTATCTTGAAGGGGTAATGGGCGCGGAAACAAAGAACCGCATGAGCGAGGTTGTATCCACTGATCCGGGCCTAATGCACGGAACTCCATGTTTCCGTGGTACGCGCGTTCCCGTACGTCTGCTCCTCGACGACCTCAAGAGCGGCTATACCGTAGAGCAGTTCCTCTCGGGGTGCCCAACCGTGACTCGGGAACAGGTCGAGCGCTACCTTGAACTGGTGCAAGACTTGGTTGCCGAATGCGCCGGGTCCTGATCGACGAGTGCATCAATCCCCGGCTTGCAACTCGTCTTCGCGCGTCTCTTCCCGATCATCTCGTCGAAACGGTCAGGGATCTGGGCTGGGCGGGCCAGCCGGACCACATTCTCCTCCGCAAAATCCAGGGCCGGTTCGACACTTTTCTCACGATCGACAAAGGTTTTGAGCAGGAACACAACGCGGAGAAGCTTACGTTCGCCGTCGTAGTGCTCGAAACAGCCAACAACCAAATGCCATCCTACGAGAGGTTATTCGAAGACCTGATCCGTCAGATCCAAAGTATCGCGCCGGGACAGGTAGTCCGCGTAAGTGATCCGGAACGCTGAACATCATCGGCGGATTCTCAATTTTCGCGTCACTCGGGAGTTGTTCGAGCAAGTAGCTCAGGTCTTCAGGCACATCATGATCGAGCAGGAACTTCACTCAGGGGCGCGTGCCATTTGCCGCGCAACCAGCAAGTCAATCTCCCCCCGGTGGTCTTCATAGTAGGCGAGGCACTCGTAGACCTGGGATCGGGTGAGTTGAGGGAAGCAGTTCACCGTCAAGGTGTCGACGGTTTCGCCGTTCTGGAGCAGGCCGATGACATCGTGGACGCCGATTCGCGTGTCTTCGACGACCGCGTTGCCGCCCCGCACCCCCGCCGAACGGACGATATAGCGGTAGGTTTCCGAAGCCGGTTCCATGCCCTGATGTTACGGTTCGCGTGGCCAAGTGTCAACGCCGACGAGGCCCTAACGCTGCTGTACCTCCGGAGCCGGCGGCTGGGGCGCGTTGTTGTTTCGCGGCGGAGGCGGCGGAGCCGGTTTGGGCATCTCCGCGTTGCCATCGAGCGCGAACACGAACAGCATCGGCGGGTTGTCGATCTTCGCGTCATTCGGGCCGACGGTCGCCGCGGGCCGTCCGAGGCCGCCCTGGAACGCCACATACTGCTTGCCGTCCACCTCATACGCGATCGGCGGAGCCATACCAGTGCGCCCGGTCTGTATCTCATACAGGATCTCGCCCTTGTCGGCAGTCACCGCGCGGAAGCGCCCGTCGTTGATCACCTGGAACACCAGGTTGCCCGCCGTGGTCACGGTGCCGCCGCCGATGCCGCCCCCGCCGTCGATGCGCCACGCCAGCTTCTGGTTTACCGGGTCCCAGGCTTCGAGCGCCCCGCGCATGCCATCGGCCGTGGGAGGGCCGATCACCGGCCCCCCAATGGGTTTGGGATCACCGTTGCCGCGTGTATAACCGGTTGTACCGGGTTTCAGCTCCGCTGTCGCTGCGTAGGTGAACGGCATCAGGGAGACAGAGATGTACACGTAGCCGGTGGCGGGATTAAAGGACATGGGCGACCAGTTGTGCGCGCCGCCGCCCGTGGGGAAGATCGAAATCGGGTCCGCGCCGTAGTAAGCTTCCGGATTCACGATGGGGCGGCCCTTGGCGTCCAGCCCGCTGGCCCAATTCGTTTTCACGAAGGGGGCTCCGGAGATGAACTCGCCGGTGATGCGATCCAGTACCCAGAAGAAGCCGTTCTTCGAGGCTTGCGTGATCACCTTCCGCGGCTTTCCCTTGTCGTTTGGTCCCTTGATGTTCAGATCCAGCAGCATCAACTGCTGCACGCTGTCGAAATCCCAGTTGTCGTTCGGCGTGGTTTGGAAATGCCATTTGAGTTGGCCGCTGGTGAGGTCCACTGCCAGGATCGAGCACGTGTACAAATTGTCCAGGCCTGGCGCGCCGCGGAATTTCTGCACCCACGGTTCGGCGTTGCCCGTGCCAACGTAGACGAGGTTCGCGTCGGGATCGTACGCGAAGCCGTCCCACACGGCTCCGCCGCCACCCTTGGTCCAGAAGTCGCCACCCCAGGTCTGGAGGGCAGCCTTCATCGCGTCGTTCTCTGGCGGCGACTCCGGATTGCCGGGAACCGTGTAGAACTTCCATGCCTGATGCCCCGTCGCCGCGTCAAACGCCGCGAAGAACCCGCGTGTGGGCTTGTCGCCGCCCGACGCCCCGACGATCGCCTTGCCGCCGGCGATCCGCGGCGCCATCGTCAGCGTGTACAGATCCTGCGGATACGCCACGCGCGACTCCCACACCGGCTTGCCCGTGATCGCGTCCAGCGCCTGGAGCCGGCCGTCGTTAATGGCGGCGATGATCATGCCGTTGTACAGCGCCATGCCGCGATTCACGATGCCGCAGCAAATCTTTGACCGCACTGTAGTCTGGTTCACTTCCGGATCCCAGCGCCACAACTCCTTGCCGGTGCGAGCGTCGAGCGCATAGACTACGCTCCAAGTCGTGATGCCGTAGAGGGTGTTGTTCCACATCAGTGGCGTTCCCTCTTGATTCCCGCCCCCTGCACCGACTGCATAGGACCACTCCAGCCCGAGGCGCTTCGCGTTGGTGTCGTTGATCTGCTTCAGCGTGCTGTAGCGTGTCTCGCTCTGGTTGCGTCCGTAGCTCAACCACGAACCGGGCAGGGTATCATCCGGCACGCTCCCGGCGTCGCGCAGAACTTTTCCGTTTACGCTCACCGGTCCGTTTACGTTTACCGGCTTGTCGTTGACTGGTTTGGCTGCCTGCTGCGCCGGCGGGCCGCGCCCTTTCAGGCCGCGCGCGTTCCCATGACAGGTCCCCGGTATTGTAATCTGAGAAGTTCCGGAAACGCATCAGGAGAGGGCATTGAGATCCATGCATCGTTTGCCAGAAAAGATCGTGCTGACCGTCTTTGTCGCGGCGGCCAGCGTGATGACTGTTTCGGGTCAGTTGCCTATTCCAGTGTCCGGACAAAACCCGGCGCAAGGTGGCGCTCAGGCTGGAGCCCCGGGTGGCGGCCGGGGTGGACGCGGCGGTGGGCGCGGCGCTCAGCCAGCGGCTGCGGTAAAGCAGGTAGTCGCTCCCATACCGGCTGCCATCGAAGTCACCGGTCCCGGCGAATTCTATGAGACCTTCATGGACGACCATGACGATGCGAAGAAAACCGACATCCCGGCGGCCAATATCCCAGCAAAAGACACATACGCGAAATTCAATTATGAGGCGAAGGAATACTTCATCTCGGGAACGACGTCCAGCGGCATGCCTTACAAGACCCGCATCGTCATCCGCAAACCCAAAGACAACGCAAGATTCAACGGTCTGATTCTTGCCGAATCGATGCACCCGAGCGGCAATCCGTGGGTATTCCATTTCACGCAGACCTATGCCATGAGGGCTGGGGTGATTGGGCTCGAGATCTTGACCACAACGCCCGCGGGACTCGCTGCGGCGAACGAGGCGCGCTATAAAGATCTGGCCGTTCCGAACGGAGCCGCCAACGACATCCTCGCGCAGGTAGGGGCGCTCATCAAATCAGACCACAGGGACAGTCCCCTGGGCGGCCTTGCCGTAAGGAAGATGATCCTTGCCGGTTCATCCGCCTCGGCTGCCGCCGTCCAGAATTACCTCGCCAGCGCTCACATGGCACAGAGACTGGCTGACATGAAACCGATCTACGACGGGTTCATGCCCACCAGCGCCAACGGTCAGATCCCGGTTCTCGATGTCCCCACGATCCTGGTGCCCACCATGCGGGAAACCTTCACGGGCAGCGGGACAACGCAGCCAGACAACGAGAGACTTCGCGTTTACGAATTTGCCGGCATGGCCCATATCGATTCCCGCGTTGCCGGCGGCTACTACCCCGATCCCTGCAAATATCCGATCAGCAGGTATCCCATGGGAGCGGAGATGGCCGTTGCTCTCGACAAGCTCTTCGCGTGGGTGGACAAAGGCATCGCGCCTCCCCATACCGACCGCTTTTACGTCGATTTCAATCCGGACAACAAGCCGAAGCTCGACCGCGAGAAGGGCTCTCTGCTGGCACTGGATGAGTTCGGAAACGTCAAAGGCGGGATCCGCAACACCTACGTGGATGTGCCGGTGAAGAGCTTCCACGTTCCGAACGAAGGCGCCGACCCGCGGATTTCGAACCCCAATCACTTTATCGCCGCGCGGCGGACCGGCGGTCAGGATCCCGACGCTCAACTGTGCGGCCTCGGTAACTTCGAAACCGCGCTGCCGAAGGATCAGTTGAAGAAGCTCTACAAGAATCCAAAGGACTACTACAACAAGGTCGCGCAGAGATATGACGAGCTTGTGAAAGAGGGCTGGGCGCTACCCGTCTACAGAGAGATGGTCCTGGCCGAAGCAGCGCGCGTTACGTTCTGAAGGTGGGGCCGTTTCATAACCCACCATCCGCGGCAAAACCATCGGGCCGGGCGGGAATTTTCTGCCGGCGAATTGCGGTCCAGTGCGCGGTCCACTGTTCCCGCGCCGATCTCGTTGCGCGGTGGTCGTATGTTCAACGAACTCATGCGGCGCGGCCACGGAACTCGACCATACGGGGTCGGGAAATGGGGCCAAGTCCTGTATTAGGGCGCACCGCCGATTCCGGCCGTTCTCCGCATAGGCGGCTTCTCAGGCCCAATCCGGTATCGGCCCCAGGCGCTTTAGCCGCAAAACGGAAACAACGGACTTGTGCCGTCCCGCGGTCTAGATCGGACGTCCCGAGGTTGTTCATCGCGCCATATGCGGTGTACTTGAGGGCGCTGAAGCCGCCGCCACGTTTTAAGACTCGCGCGGGAATTGAGGCAATTCGCCTATGAATGCGTTCCGACCAACCAGTCGCTCTTCATGCGGCGGCGGATCCAGGCGGACGGGTTGAAACTCTCGGTGTCGGTGAGGCCGATCGCCGTGCCCACAGCCTGCACCACGAACCAGCCGCCATTGTTGTACAACATCCCTATGTGACCGTCACCGGGCTTGATCAGGATATCGGCGTCCATCAGGTCTTTGTCATCGGTAACTCCCGTGGTAACTCCGTTCTTATCGTCACGATACGCCGAAATGCCCAGACCGAAATCGGTTTTATAATAGTGCCTCGCGAAGCAGTAGTTCACCAGGCCGACACAATCGAAGTGGCGTACCTCGTCGCAAGACTCCCCCCAGGTACACGATCCGCTATTCTGGATGACTCCCTTCCAATAGTATTTTCGGGGGAAGAGATTCTTCTTCACGCCGGCGCCATCCCACGTTGTTTGATCGGTCTTACCTTTTGCCATCGCGTCCTGACAGGCCTTTAGAAACGCATCGAGGTCGGGCGTCTCGGTAGACTTGCTAGAGCGTCCCGCGCAAGTGTTGTAGCCATCGACGGCGGACTGCACGGCGGTACACACGGCCAACACCGACTTCTGGGCGGTTGCGTTTTTGTCCAAGCTGTAGTTGAGCATCCTGGCCGCCATCAGTTTGCCGCCGCCGGAGTTCCCGTTCGCCTTGCCGGGCTCGTTGCCCGCCGTGCCCCAGAGATAGTGCGCAGTCTGCACGAAGGAGCGCGCCAAGGTCACGATACTCTTGCGAATCTCCAGCGTGGATTCGATTGTCACGGCTACTGGCGTCGCATAATCGGAACCATCGCAGCACGCCCTAATGCTGGTGCCCTGCATCTTGGTCGAGTCGATTTCGTAAATGAATTTCCAAATGCTCTTGCCCGGGTCCTTGGTCAGATGGACCGCTGGATCTTTTGCCGCGAGCTTCGGGTCCCCGGCGGCTGCCGGACACGTGGTAACGTTCAGGCGCTCATACTTGGGCGCTGGCCCACCGCCTTCAAGCCCGAGAAGAAACTTGGATCCCTTGCGGACCTCCAGAGTGGTTATACCGTCGCCCGTAATCGCGTTGAAAAAATTCGCCATTCCGTACCTCCGGTTCTCAGGGTAGACTATAACATGAGCTTCGCGAGAATCTTCGTGAAACGCGTCACCTCCGCCTATAGCACAGTACCGGATGGAAGAGCCGAAGCGCCGCGCCGGCCGCTGGTGCTGGCCGGGTTCGCGCTTTTTGCCGCATGCTTCCACTTCGGGCCCATATACGCCGCGGGTCCAGAGGCGAATCAGGCCCTACCCGACGCGACCTTCCGAACCTTCCAGGACGAGACGGTTCGCACGGACGACCTGAAGGGCGACGTGTTGTTCGTGGACCTGTGGGCAACCAACTGTAAAGCCTGCGCCGCGATGCGCGTCGCAGCCAAACGGTTGAATGCGCGTTTCGTCGCGCAGGGCGTCAGGTTCCTCGGCGTCAACGAAGATGCAGAGCAGCAAACCTGGAAAAACTACCTGGTCCATAATCCCTCGCCGCTGATCGAGGTATGGGACAAAAGTCACTCTTTCCGCCTTGCGATGCACTTGACGGGCCAGCCCGCGGCATTTGTCGTTGACCGCAGTGGTCAGGTCCGGTGGAGCAGTCCCCGCTGGAACGACGCCGCGGAAGCGCAGGCATCAGCTCAAATGGAAGTTTTATTAAAAGAACCGCAGCCGAAGTGAATCCGCTCAAGAGGCTCCGCTACCTGCGGCTAAACAAGAGTCCGTGGGGCTTGCTGCAACAACGGTGCTAAATCACGCGATTGGTGCAGCAGGGCCAACCTTTGCGGGAACTTCACGTCGCGTATGCCGCCCACCTGAGCCGCGCTGGAGGATCCTCAGCTCGGCCGACCAATCCGCCAGCGCCAGACAAAGACCCTCTGTGAGCCGCGGACTCGTGGCCGCCGATCTATGCTGCGTCCGCTTCCTGATTGCCGCGGTCCTCTCCTCGAACGATCCAGGCAGACGGAGAATCCACCTCTCCTGCATCGCAGGCTTAAGGACGGCCCGGAACGCCTCTAGCGGAATCAGGCCAGGGAGTGTCTCCCGAGTCAGCTCCCCGGTCATGTACTTGCCCATCTGCCCGGTCCAGTAGAGCAGCCACTTGCGGGTATAGGGTACGAGTTTGCTGTTGTCTGTCAGCGAGGCTTCCAGTTTCTGGAGCCGTCTCTCGATCTTCGACCCGGCAACCTGATTCGGCATGCACCTGATCCTCGGCCTATTTCCTCTGCTGCGAGGCGCCTGCCGAATGCGGAACTGGTTCGGCCAGGGACAGCCGAGTCCGAAACGGCTACGCAAGAAGTTTTTCACTAGTTTGGGGTCAGCAGTCGGGACCTCTTCTCCACGTGCCCTGGCCGCCTCATTTTAGGCAATGCCGGATGGTGCGGCTTCGTCGCCGCCGCAGGTGAGGATTTTGCGCGTTTTCTTCTGAAAGAACCACTGCCGCCCGTCAATTTGGCGCTTGCAGTTTCTTCTTCCATTCGGCCGCCTTCTCCGGCTTACCCCAAGCCTGGTAGAGATTGACGATCGCGTCTCCCGCCTGCTCCTGGGTGAAGCGGCTGGAGGTTGTGGTGGTCGGTTTCTGCTGGGTCATCCCGTCATAGCCGGAAAGCAAGAGCGGCTCCGCTTCCGTGTACTTTTTCTGGCCAGCCAAGCTGGCCCCCAGCATGCTTTCGATGTTGAACTTCTCCCAAGGCGCTGGAGCCGTCGCCTCGAGAGAGTTCGCGGCTTCCCGCAGAACTGCCTCGGCCTCGGCATACCTTTTCTGTTGAAGCCGCACCCAGCCGATGCTGGATTGAGTGACCGCAATGCGCAGAGCCTCCGATTTACTGCGGCGCTGCGCGTCCAGAAGCTGGTTGTACATTTCCTCGGACTGCCCGTATTTCCCTTGCTTTTGGTAGACCTGGGCGAGCGCTTCCATGTCCACGCGGGTGGTTTGATTTCCCTCGCCGGGCGTGCGGCGCTCGACTTCCACAAGCTTGACGAGAAGAGCTTCCGAGTCCGCAAATTTGCCCTGATTCCGATACAGCGTCGCGAGGGGCCTCGTGTAGGATAGAACGGTGGAATCCTCCGGGCCCCCCGCTTTACGCAGAATCTCGATGCTCTTGAGGTAATTGGCCTCGGCCTCGGGATACTTCTTTAGCTCGTTGTAGGATCCCGCCAAAACAAACACGAGAACCGCCACCAGCGGACCGTTCTCGCTTCCCGCTCGCCGGACGATTTCCAGGCGGCTGTTGAGGAGTTCGACCGCCTGCTCGAGTTTGCCTCCTTGCAGCAGGAACTGCGCATCAACCATGGTTTGCCCCAACATTTGAGGCAGAGAGCTGAAATCGGACGGAAACGCCTTGGCGGCATCGCCTAGAAAGCTGGCAATGTCCGCCTGGGTAGGCTCGGCTTGCTTCGCTTTGAGCTCAATTGCCCTCTCGGTCAATCTCAGCTCGGACGCCGCCACTTCCGCGATGGGATTCATTTCGCCGGGCGTGCGGGCCAAAGCGCCAACAATCGTCTTGAGCAATGGCTGGGCCAATTCAGGTTTCCCCTGCCCTACGTAGCAATTCGCCAAAAAGTACGTGGCTAAGAGTGTGTCCCGATGTTCCGGGCCCAGTACACGACGGCGGACCTGCAAGACTTCCTTCAGCAGTGTCTCTGCCTTCTCAAACTGCTGTGTGGCTTGGTAGAGATTCGCCAAGTCAACACGGGTGCTCAGTGTATCGGGATGCTCTTCCCCCAAGGTTCGCCGCCGGATCTCAAGAATCCCGTTCAGAAGCGACTCGGCGTCCACGGTCCGCTCGCTCGCCAGATAAAGCGCCGCCAGGGAGGTTTTCGTCTCCAGCGTGTCGGGATGCTCTTCGCCCTGCACGCGCCGCCGGATGGCCAGGGCGCGCTCCATCTGTTGTTGCGCCGGAGCCCACGCGGAAAGCACCATGTACGCCTTGGCCACGCTCTCGCGGACCTTGGCCTCCACCAACGGCTGCTTGTCGTCCGCTTTGATCTTCGCGGCGGCCTGATCGAGCGCCGCGCGCATGCTGAGGTCGCCGTCTTTGGCCTGCGCCACCAGGTTCTCCTGCCAGAAGGCGCTGACCGCGGTTTCGCTGGCCGCTTCCGTGTCGGCACGTTGCTTCTGCTCCACGGCCTGGTCGCGATCCTTCCGCGCCTGAGCCTCGGCGGCCGTCGCCGCCTGTTGCGATTGCACCGCCTGGTCGCGCGCTACAGCGGTTGTCTTTTCCGCTTGCACCGCCCGATCCCGGCCCAGAACCGCTGCTTGTTCCGCCCGGCTGGCCCGAACCGCCTGCCAGGAGCTGGCGGCGATCCCGGCCACCAACACCACGAACACTGCCGCCACGCCCGCAACCATCGCCGTGTGCCGTCGCGCGAATTTCTGCAACTGATAGCCGAGGCTCGGATGCCGCGCTTCAATCGGCTCATCCGTCAAATACCGCCGGATGTCCGCCGCCAGGTCCGCCGCCGAAGAGTAGCGGCGTGCTTTGTCCTTCTCCAGCGCTTTGGCCACGATGGTTTCCACGTCGCCCTTGTAAGCGCGGCTCAACGAGCTCAACCGGTTGGGGTCTTGTTCCCGGATCGCGTGCAGCGCTTCATGCAGCTTGTCGCCGATGTTGTAGGGTAACTGGCCCGCCAGCAGCTCATATAGAATCACGCCTAATGCGTACACGTCGCTGCGCGTATCCAGCTCCAGCGGATCCGCCGACACCTGCTCCGGACTCATGTATGCCAGCGTGCCGATGAGCTGGCCGACGTCGGTCTGCGAGGTTGCCTGCGCGTCCCGGTCGGTCACGCGGGCCACACCGAAATCGAGAATCTTGGGCTGGCCGGTTTCATCCACCAGAATGTTGGCGGGTTTTAAGTCGCGGTGAATCAGACTGCGCTGGTGCGCGTGATGCACGGCGTCGCAAACCTTGGCCATCATCTCCAGCCGCTCCCGCGTGTTCAGACGATGCTGTTCGACATATTCCCGCAGCGAGCTGCCGCGGATGAACTCCATCGCGAAGTAGGGCTGCGGGCCGAAGCCGGTGTCGGCCGTGCCGGCTTCATAGATCTGCGCGATGCCGGGATGCTGCAACCGGCCCAGCGCCTGCGCTTCCTGCTCGAAACGCCGCAGGAGGGCGGGGCTGGCCATGCCCGGTTTGATGACCTTCAGCGCCACGGTGCGGCGGGGCTGATCTTGTTCCGCTTCGTAGACCGCGCCCATGCCGCCTTCTCCGATGAGCCGCACGATCCGGTAGCGCGCGATGGTGGCGGGCATACGCCGTTCCGCCCCACTCGGAGGCGCGGCGGCCGCCGTCGGCGCGACTGTCATCGTGCGCTGAAGGTCTGGCTCGGAGGACAGACAACCCGGACATCGTCCGCCCGGGGCGCCGTCCTCCGGCAACGGCCCTCCGCACTTCGCGCATTGGTTGGGTCCGTTCATGCTCCGTTCCTCATCTCACCAGCCAAACGTGTTCGCCACCCACAGATAAGGCCGCGCACCCGAGTATGAGGCCTCCCACAACGCGCTGTTTCCCTTGCAGTTTGTCCCCCCCGAATCAGCCAACCAAGTAGAAAGCGGAGGCCAAAACCAGCAGGCCCTAGAACATGTGAAAAGGTCGTATGTTTTCTCCGTTCGAATCAGTCTACACGAAGCGACGTTGATTTGGCATCCGGGGAGCCGCTGCCAGACTGCTTGCTGAAGCCCGTACTTGCGGCTTCATGCAGTCGGGGACCTCGCCTAAATACGTCGTAGCGCGAATCGCCTCCCGGTCGCCCAACAGCCACCAGGGTGCGAAGCTTTCCGGTATCGGGGGATACCCGGCCGATCTGCCATGTGTGATCCCCTCAAATTTCGTATAATGGCCGCGGGTCCGAATGCAGGACCGTAGGGGCTTCATCTGTCGAAAGGGGGCGGCATGGTTGACCGCGACAAGAGGTACTGCTTGGTAAGCGCGTCGGCCTGGGCGCTGCTCATAGTGTCCGGTTTCACCTGGGCGGCGACTGCCGCCGAAACGAGCGATTCGCAACTGCTGGAGGCTACCAAGAACCAAGACGCCAAGGCAGTTCGCGCGCTCCTCAGTCAAAAGGCCGATGTCAATGCGCGGTCCAGCGACGGCTCGACTGCGCTGCTTTGGCTGGCGCACTGGAACGATATGGACACCGCGGAGCTGCTGCTGAAGGCGGGTGCGGACGCGAACACCACAAATGACTTCCGCATGACGCCGTTATCACAAGCGTGCATTAATGGAAGCGCCGAATTTGTGCGGCTGCTCCTGAAATCAGGCGCGAATCCAAACTTGGCCATTGCCACCGGCGAAACTCCGCTGATGACCTGCGCGAAGACCGGCAGCGCCGACGCAGTCCGCCTGCTGGTCGAACACGACGCCGCGGTCAACGCGAAGGAGCCCACGCAGAGCCAAACGGCGTTAATGTGGGCCGCCGCCGAACATCATCCCAACGTGGTGAGCGCCCTCATCGCGGCGCATGCCGATCTCAAAGCCCATTCCAAGGACGGGTTCACAGCGATCCACTTCGCGGCGCGGGTCGGGGACCTGGAGAGTGTCAAGTTGTTGCTGGCCGCGGGAGTGGATGTGAATCTCCTGACGCAGGCTGGCGGCCAGGCGCCGACTGACGACGGCGACGCGGGAGTTACCACGGGTGCCCCGAGGGGCGGCAGGGGTGGTGGAAGCGGGGGCGCCAGCGGCTACACTCCATTGCTGGTGGCGACCTTGCGGGCCCAGGTGGAGGTCGCGCTGTATCTGCTGGATCATGGCGCCGATCCCAACATTGACGCCGCGGGCTTTACACCCCTGCACTGGGCGTCAACCACCTGGGAAGGCTACGCTTCGAATCCGGTGTACGGTTTTGAAGACCCCATGTCCGGAATTCCGGATCGTCAGGCCAAGCTGCGGCTGGTGAAGGCCCTGCTGGCCCACGGCGCAAATGTCAACGCGCGTATGACCAAGCGCCAACCTTCCTACGCGACCGGATACACGGACTCCGTCGGAGCGACCCCCTTGCTGCTCGCCGCCTCGGTCGACGACGTGGAAATGATGCGCCTTCTGCTCAATGCCGGCGCCGATCCCAAAATCCCAACGGCGACGAAGGCCACTGCCATCATGGCGGCGACGGGCCTGAACCATGGCATCGGAGAGTCTCTTGTCACTGAAGCGCAGGCTAAGGATGCGGTCAAGCTTCTGTTGGATCTCGGCCTCGACCCGAAAGGCGAGACGACATTCGGCGAGAACGCGCTGTTCGGCCCGGCTTATCGTGGATGGAATACGCTCTTGGCGCAAATGATCGATCTGGGCGTGAACGTGAATGCGGTCAGCAAGGCTGGCGTGACGCCGTTCCGCGCGGCGAACGGTCAAGGCGACCGGCTCGGCGGCGTTCTCTTTAACAAGGATGGCGTGGATCTGCTGCTGAAGCATGGCGCAGACCCCAAGTTAGGAACCGCCTGCGAGGCCCAGAATAAGTGCCGGGCTCAGTGAGAAACGACGCGAGGAATCCAACATGATACGGCACACCATATATGGGATCGGGACCGCTTGTGTAGCGCTCTTCGCGGTTGCGGCTTTCGGTTTTCAGAACGCTGCGCCGCCCGCAGCGTCCGCCACTACTCCCGCGGGCGCACTCGTGAATCAGTACTGCGTCTCATGTCATAACCAGAGGCTGAAGACCGGGAACCTCGCTCTGGATCGTGCGGATTCTAAACAAGTCGCCAACTCGGCGGAGGCGTGGGAAAAGGTCATTGTGAAGCTGCGAAGCAGAATGATGCCGCCTCCCGGGATGCCTCGCCCGGATAACGCCACCTACGATGCGGTTGCCGATTGGCTAGCATCGGGAATCGACCGCACGGCTCGCGTGAACCCGGGCCGGACCGCCAGCTTGCATCGTCTCAATCGTGCCGAATACGCCAATGCCGTGCGGGACCTGACCGCGGTGGAAGTGGACGCCCAAGCGATGCTGCCGCCGGATGAGCAGGCGTTCGGATTCGAGAATAACGCTGAAGCGCTTTCGATGCAGCCGGCCTTGTTAGACCGGTACGTATCCGCGGCGGCAACCATCGCGCGCCGGGCCGTGGGCGATCCGAACATGCCCCCGGCGTTCGTGCGCTACGGCGCGATGAAGAACAACGCAAACGACCTGACGTATCTTCGCCAGACGGAGCGTCTGGGCGAAGACTTTCCCCTGGGAACCAAGGGTGGTGTCGCCGCGCGCCACTACTTTCCGGTGGATGGCGAGTATGTGTTCAGGATTCGTTTGCAGCGGGCTTGGGACAACATCATCCGCGGCCTGAACGCCCCCAATCAAATCGAAATCCGCGTGGATGGAGTACGCGTTGCACAATTTACGATCGGCGGCGAAAAATCGCCGTCCAAGACCTTTGAATATGACGGCGACGAAGCCCTGCAAAAGCGCGTGCCCGTGAAAGCCGGCCTGCGTCAGGTCATGGCGACCATGCTCAAATCCGACAACGCAGTGCCGGAGGGCGGGGGCCCGGACCGTCTTTCGCCGTACAGCCGCAATTCGGATAATGGAAACTCGCCCATCGCCATTGCATCGCTGTTGATCGGCGGTCCTTACGATGGGAAGGTCCCGCTCGACTCGCCAAGCCGCAAGCTTCTCTTTGTGTGCCGTCCTGCGAATACGGCTGACGAAACTCCCTGCGCGAAGAAGGTCTTGTCCAATCTGGCGCGCCGGGCGTATCGGCGTGCTACCACCGACGAGGACGTGCAGACGCTGCTCAGCTTCTACAACCGTGCACGCGCGGCCGGAAACTTCGACGATGGGATTCGCTTCGCGCTGGAGCGCGTGCTGGTGAGCCCGGATTTTCTGTTCCGCATTGAGGCCGATCCTCCCTCCGACCGGGCACAACGCCAAGAGCAGGCTGTGCGCTCTTCGGGCGCCGCTCCGGGCGCCGTCTATCGCATCTCCGATGTCGAGTTGGCTTCGCGATTGTCGTTCGCCTTGTGGAGCAGCATTCCGGACGACACTCTGCTGGACTTGGCCATTCGCGGCAATCTGCATGAGCCGGCCGTGCTCGAGCAACAAGTTACGCGCATGTTCGCCGATCCCCGCGCGCGCGCATCACTCGTGCAGAATTTCTTTGGAGATTGGCTACAGACTCGTAACGTATGGCTGCTGAATCCGGATAGCACGAAGTTTCCCTGGTTTGACGACAACCTCCGTACCGCGTTTGTAACCGAGACGGAGATGTTCCTCGACGCTCAATTGAAAGAGGACCACAGCATCCTCGACCTGTTGACGTCGGATGAGACCTTCCTCAATGAACAGTTGGCGCGCCATTATGGAATTTCCGGAATCTACGGGAGCCACTTCCGGCGCGTAAAACTCACCGATGAGAACCGCTTTGGGCTGCTGGGCAAGGCCAGCGTGCTCGCCGTCACCTCTTACACAACGCGCACTTCGCCAACGATTCGCGGAAAGTGGCTGCTAGAGAATATCCTGGCCGCACCGATGCCTCCTCCTCCGCCCAATGTGCCTGCGCTGGATGAGTCGAACAGCAAAGACGGCAAGCCGCGCACGGTGCGGGAAATGCTTGAGGTGCATCGCGCAAATCCTACCTGTGCCGGTTGCCACGCGCGTATGGATCCGCTGGGGTTCAGCCTCGAGAATTTCGATGCGATCGGGCAGTGGCGCGCAACCGATGCGGGCCGCGCCATCGACGCCTCCGGCGTGCTGCTGGACGGCACGAAAGTCAACGGGTCGCGGGAATTGCGGCAGGCCCTGGTGGCGAAGAAAACGCAATTCGCCACAGCCGTCACCGAAAAATTGCTGATCTACGCTCTGGGCCGCGGGCTTGAGTACTACGATGCTCCCGCGGTCCGCGCGATTGACCGCTCCGCGGCGGCGGATGGGTACCGCTGGTCGTCCCTGATTCAGGCAATCGTGAAGAGCGCGCCGTTTCAAATGAGAACCGCCGCCCCCAGGCCATCTGAGTAAGTAATAGTGGATCTGAGTAATAATGAGTGGTTGAGTAAGAGGAGAATGGGAATATGTTCGTGACGAAGAAGTCCATTTCACGCCGCACCATACTCCGGGGCGCAGGCACGGCCGTTGCATTGCCGTTGCTCGACGCCATGATTCCGGCTTTTGCGCCTGCCGCGACCACTGCTCCCGTGCGCCGCTTGGGTGTCGTCTACCATCCCAACGGCGTAATCTATGACAAATGGCTGCCGACGGGCGCCGGTTCCCAATTCGAGCTCTCCCCCACGTTGAAAGGGCTCGAGCCCTTCAAGGACAAATTGATCGTGGTCACGGGCCTGTTCTGCGATCAGGCAGAGCCGCTCGGGGACGGCGGCGGGGACCACTCCCGCGCTTGCGGCAGCTATCTTACCGGCGTGCACGTGAAGAAGTCGGACAGCAATGTCGAGAATGCCGTCTCCATGGACCAAATCGCCGCCAAGGCTTTCGAGCGCGACACGCAGCTCTCCTCGCTTCAGATGACGGCCGACGAAAACAGCCTCTTGGGGTCCTGCGATCTGGGCTACAGTTGCGCCTATAGCAGCACGCTCTCCTGGCTTACACCGACATTGCCGCTGATGGCGGAAAACAACCCGCGCGTGCTTTTCGAGCGGATGTTCGGGGCCAGCGATAGCACGGACGCCCGCGTACGCGCGGCGCGCCTCCAGCAGGACCGGAGCCTTCTCGATTCGGTAAACGATCGCGTGAATCAGCTCCAGCGCAAACTTGGCACTCCCGACAATCGCAAGATGAGCGACTATCTCACGGCGTTGAGAGACGTGGAGCGGCGAATTCAGAAGGCGGAGGAGCAGAGTTCCAAAGAATTACCAGACGTGCCTCAGCCTGCCGGCATCCCCGATAGTTTTGAGGAGCACGTCGGATTGTTGTACGACCTGCAACTGCTGGCCTACCAGTCCGACCTGACGCGGGTGACCACATTCATGTATGGTCGCGAGCAGACGGGAAGGCCCTATCCGCAGATCGGCGTGCCCGAACCGCACCATCCCGTCACGCACCACAAAGGCGACCCGGTGATGATGGAAAAATGCACCCGCATTCAGCGGTATCATATCGCGCTGTTCGCCAAGCATCTCGAGAAGTTGCGCAATACACCGGATGGCGATGGCTCGCTTCTGGATCATGTCATCCTTCTTTTTGGCTCCGGCATCAGCAACAGCGACCGGCATACGCACGGTCCGCTGCCGACGTTCCTCGTGGGCGGAGGCGCCGGGGCGTTGAAGGGCGGCCGCCACCTCGTCTATCCGGAACACACGCCGCTCACGAACCTTCACCTGACGTTGCTGAATAAGCTCGGTGTGCCGGCCGAGACGCTGGGCGATAGTAATGGACAATTCAGGGAACTGTCTGAGCTAAACTAAAACTCCCCGTTTGGTGAAAAACCGCATCCTGGCGGACACCATGTTCCATTCGTAAAGGCGCCCGTACGATGGAAGGCCAGAGCCGGTGCGTGATAAAATGACATACAGGAGAAGGTTAGGGGAGATGGCTAACCGTTTCGAACAGGCGAGCTTCAACCTCGGTTCGGTGCAGTCCCCAGGCTTGAGGGAAGCTTTGGGCCCCCACCAACAACACAGGGAACGCATTCAGAACGAGCTAAGAGAGTTTCTTTCCGCGGACGAGGCGCGAGAGACTGCCACGCACGCCTACAAGCTGGCCCTCGATATAGATGAAGAAATCGGCAGAATCCTGAAAGACCCGTTGGTCGGAAGGCTCTACGAATACGACGGCCAGTTCTTCACTCCCCGAGGCACCCGGCTCTTCCACACCGCATTCGACGGCCTCCATCTCCTGAAATCGCTGAGCGATTCCATACTCCAAGCGTTCTTCCGAGGGAGGGAGAAACACTTTGCCATCCGGTGGCTGCTGGAGGAACTGGGCAAGCACGCCTGGGTGGCCAAGGTACGAAGGATGAACTGGGAGGAATCCCATACTTTGGGGCTGGTGCCGAAAGAGGTGCTCGAAGCAATTCTTAAGGGTTCTTGGGAGCGCGGGAGAGAGGCCGCAGCAGGCCCGTCCCGGCTGTCTCTCGAAGAACAAGCCTTTTTCCAGTCTTTCGAGGAACAAATGGAAAGACAGGGATAAGACGCCGACTCGGCTAGCCTTGGCGGAAGTCCTTCAACGCGACCAAGCTTTTTGCCCCGCCTGCCACTCCGCGCAGAACTACTATGACGAGAAAATGTCCAACCGATACCCGCTCTTCTCAAAAAGGTATCCGCGCGACTCATCCACTTGTTGCCGGAACTTGGCCATGTTCACTCCCACCAGTTTGCCTTTGAGCTTGCGAATGACGCCCCCGATGATGACCGTATCCACATTGCTGCTATCCGCCGCCGCCACCACCGTGCCAATCGCGTTGTTGGGAGGATAAAGATTGACGCTGTCGGTCCGGATCATCACGATGTCGGCTTCCTTCCCCGGAGTCAAGGCGCCGATCTTCCGCGACAAGCCGGCGCACGCGGCGCCGTTGACCGTGGCACATTCCAGAAGGTCGCGAACGGTAACCGGCTTGGGTGCGTTGGCGTCGCCTCCCGCTCGTCGATTGGCCGCCAGGGCGCGCTGGATGTTGAACGCGACACGCATCTCCGTGAACATGTCCGTTCCATAGGAGACCTCGTTATCCACGCTGAGGCCCGGCCGCATGCCGTGATCGAGCGCCTTCTGCAAGGCCGGTATCCCTTCCCCGAGCGCATATTGCGGATCGGACCTGGGACAGACGTCCACGGTGCCTCCGGATTCGCGGATGCTCTGCCACACCGAATCCGGGAGCCCGTTGCAGTGGTTGTACGTGATGTCCGGCCCCAGCAGCTTCTCATTGCGGAACTGGTCCATGGGAGCTTGTGTTTGCGCTCCCAGGAGTTCCGCGGTGATTCTCAGTCCCAGGCGGCGCGCCAAAGCGAAGTTCTCCCGGTCCAGGCCGGAGAACATGCGTAGTGTGACCAACTGGTCCTCGGAAGAGAAGAATTGTTTTTGAAGGCGGGCGAGGTCCTGCGGCCATTGGTGGTCCCAATCTCCGTTCTGCGGAGCGCCGGATGCGTGGACCGCTCGGATGCCGGAGTCGAATAGCGCTCGCACGGCCGCGTCGGAGTGGGCGGCCGAACGCGAATTATGCGAGTTGTCGACGATACAGGTAATGCCGGCGTCGATGCATCCCAGCGCGGTGACCAGATTGCCCACGTACATGTCATGCGGCCGGTAGTGGAGCGCGAAGAATTGATGAGTGGTGCTCATGTACTTCGCGATGTCTCCATCCGGGATGATGCGCCGCAGCACGCCCTCCCAGGAGTGACGGTGGCAGTCGATGAAGCCCGGAATGAGGATGGTGTTGGAAGCGTCGATCACCTCGCCCTGCGCCGGGAGACTCGCTCCCACAGCGGCGATCTTCTTCCCCTGGATCAGCACGTCCCCCTGCACGAAGTTGCCCACCGTCGGATCCATGCTGACGATTGCGCCTCCCTTCAGGAGGATGCGGTGGTTGGGGCCTTGTGGCGCGGCCTCGCGGGGCATCAACGCGGCCGTGGTCAAGACGGCGCCCGACTTGAAGAAGCCACGGCGGGAAGGAGCTTGGGTAGGCATAGAGAATCTCGAAGCGATGCTAACACGGTCGCGGCTGGGAGTCTCTTCCGTTCATCATCCGGCGATCGATTTCCAATTCTTCACCAAGTGCTCCGCCGTCCGCCAGGAGAGCGCCTGAATGGTTTGCGTTGGATTGCGCGCGCCGTGGGTACACATTACCGATCCGCCCAAAATGCCGAGATTCGGCGCTTCGTGTGAGAAGCCCCACCGGTCCACAACGCTGGTTTCGGGGTTGTCGCCCATGCGCGTGCCGCCGACCGCGTGCCACGACAGGTTGGGGCCTTCGGAAGGCGCCGGGACATCGATAACCTCGATCGCGCCGGCGGCACGAAACCACTCTTCCGCTTTGGCGGCGGCGAATGCGCTCGCCTTCGGCTCATTTTCCTTGGCACCGCTCGTAATCCGGCACACTGAATCTCCAAGCGGATCTTTCACCTCGGGATCGAGATCGATGTACGTGTTCTCATACGGAAGCGAAGTGCACTGCGCGTACGCTCCCCTCCAGCGGCCGGCATTCTGACGAACGAAGGCCTTCCACTTCGAGCCCCAGGTGGGCGCGCGGCCGAAAACGGGCATGTCCGCGGCCGCGATGGGATGAGCTTCGTGACTCACGGTAAGACTCGCGCCTCCGATGAAGCCGAGGCCCGAGTGGTCGAAATTATCGTCGGCCCAATCGTTCACCACCACTGCCTGCGCATTTGCGCCGTACCAGACGTTCAGGTCGGAGGGGAACAGCCCGAAGCACTCCCGCCCGTTCCAGTGGCCGATGTAGTGTTTACCCACCTGCCGGTGATTATTCGACAACCCATTGGGAAAGGCTTTGGATTTAGAGAGCAGCAGCAAGCGGACGTTTTCGTAGGTGTAGGCCCCAAGCAGGACGGCCTTGGCCGGCTGGAAGTATTCCCGACCGTCCCTCAGGAACTGCACGCCGGTGACTTTGCCATTGCCGCCGGCTAGGATTCGGGTGACGTGCGCTCTCTCGACGATCTTCAGATTCCTGGTTTTTTGGGCCGCGGGAATCGTAGTCACTGAAGTCGAATTCTTGGCGCTGACGTGGCATCCGTTGGCTTCGCAAAAGCCGTGATACGCGCAAGCGGAGCGGCCGCCGTATGGCTGGGAATTGATGGCCGCCGGGGAGCGATGCGGCTTCCATCCAAGTTTTCTAGCCGCGGTCTGCATGAGTTCCGTGAAATCGGTACCGCGCAGGGGCGGCATCGGATACTCGCGCCGGCGAGGTCCTTCGAACACGTTGCCCGCGGGATCGATCTTTCCCTGAATGTTGCCTGCTTTCCCGGCGACGCCAATCTCGTGTTCGATCGTGCCGTAGTAGGATTCCAGGTCGTCGTAGGTGAGCGGCCAATCTTCGAGCGTGGTCCCCTGGGGAATCGAATTCGGGCCGTAGCGTCTGACCGACTCCGAGCGCGCCTTGAAATCCCAAGGATGGAAGCGCCAACTGTTGGCGTAATAGTGAATCGAGGTGCCGCCAACGGCGTTCATCATCGTCATCCCGCTTGCGGCAGGGCGGGCGCGTCGATCGGGGCCCGTGCGGAACGTGGGAATCTCGCTTCGAGCTTTGGATCCAGTGGTCACAAGCGCGCGGATGTTGTTGTTAATCTCATCGGGTTTGAACCGATCAGGCTGCATCCAGGTACCCGCTTCGAGCGCCGTCACCTTAAGACCCGCCCGGGTCAGAGGCAGCACTGCGACGCCGCCAGCGGCCCCCAGTCCGACAACGGCCACCTCAACAGGTTTCAGATGAATGGCCATGAGTATTGGAACAATTCTACTCCGCCAACCACCACGAGAGGTGTGCGACATGGCAGCACGCGCTATCCGTGGACCGGAGACGCAGTGCGGGCGGCGATCCGTGTTCGAAATGCCCTTCCCTCGCTGACGCTCGGGGTTCAGCGGGCTATGCGCCGGCATTCATGAGGTATATAATCGATAACCGTTTGGAGCCAGCCGCGAGGAGGGCTGTTATGGAAGAAAACCCCCAAGGTCTATCGAGACGGAACCTCATCAAGGGCGTGATCGCCGCCGGCGCCGTCTCCGCGACAGCGTACCTGTTCCGTAGTTCCATCGTGACGGCGCAGCAGTCCGCCGCAGGCTCGGTGGAGCGCCTGGTCACGCTCACCGTGAATGGCCAGCAGCGGCGCGTCGATGTCATGAAGCAGGAAACGCTGGCCATGACGCTGCGCTACAAACTGGGGCTGACGGGCACCAAGATCGGATGCGACCGTTCCGAATGCGGCGCCTGCACGGTGCTGGTGGACGACGTTCCGCACTACTCCTGCTCTGTGCTGACGCAGACGGTGCGGGGCAAGAACATCGTGACCATCGAGGGCCTTGCCGCAGCCGACGGCAAGCTCCATCCAGTGCAGCAGGGAGTGATTGACGAGCAAGGATTCCAGTGCGCCTTCTGTATGCCCGGCTTCATCATGGCCACGGTCGGGTTCCTGAAAGTGAATCCGAATCCCACACGCCAGGAAATGGCTCGCGGCGTTTCCGGCAACCTGTGCCGGTGCCAGGACTATGACAAGGTCCTCACCGCCCTCATGGCTGGTGCAGAAAAGACGCGCGGCGCGGAGAATCTGCGGAAGGACGCCCATGCCTGACAAACCCACCCATAAGCTGATCGGCAAGAACTACACCACGCCGGACCTGGTGGCGAAGGTGACCGGACGCGCCAAGTACGCCGAGGATTATCGCGCCGAAGGAATGCTGTTCGCAAAACTCCTGCTCAGTCCCCTGCCGCACGCGCGCATCCGGAGCATCGATGCCAGCGAGGCGCTGGCGATGCCCGGCGTGAAGGCCATTCTCACCGCGGACGATCTTCCCAAACCGGCCGACGCCCTTACCGACCTGGGCCAGGTGATCCCGGCGAACCCGCTGGGCGAACGCGGTCTCACCAATGAGCCGGTATATCAGGGCGAGCCGATACTCGCCATCTGCGCCGTGGACGAGCTCACCTGCGCCGAAGCCATCGAAAAGATCCGCATCGATTTCGAGCGGCTGCCGTTCGTGGTGGACCCGCTGGTGAGCCTGCGCCCCGGCGGGCCCAACGCGCGCGTCCAGGGCAACGTCTGGATTCGGCCGCCGGCCAACGCTCCCGCGCCCGCGCCGCCGCCCCACGTGCAGGAAGTCAAATGGACCGAAGCGGATTTCGCCGAGTACAAGGACGGCAAGCTGCCCATGGGCAAGGCCACCGATCCCGAATGGTCCTTCGGCGACTGGGAAGCGGGTCTCAAGAGCGCGGACCTGGTCCTGGACGAGACTTTCGTGACGCCCAACACCAGCCATCAGACACTGGAAACGCGCACCGCCATGGCGTATTGGCAAAACGGGAAAGTCTACGTGCATTGCTCCACGCAGAGCACGCAGCAGACGCTTCCCTACCTGGCGCGCGTGCTGAACCTGGATCCGAGCAACGTGGTGGTCATCAGCGAATACACCGGCGGCGGATTCGGCAGCAAGATCACCAGCGCGATCTCGGCCATCCTTCCGGCGGTCCTTTCCAAGAAAACCGGCGCGCCGGTGATGATGCGCGTCAGCCGTGAGGAGGAGCATTACATCGGACGCGCGCGTCCCAGCCTGCACGGCCGCCTCAAAGTCGGATTTACCAAGGAAGGCAAGATCACCGCGGTCGATATGTTTGTGATCTGCGACAACGGCCCTTACGATCCGCAAGGCGATCCGAACAACGCGGGACGCATGCTCTCGCTGATGTACCAACCCGCGGCCATGCGCTGGCGCGGTATCACGGTGCTCACCAACACGCCACCGCGGATTTCGCAAAGCCAGCCTGGCGGCTTCCAGGGAATCGCGCTCATGGAGCCGATCCTGGCCAAGGCTTCGCGCAAGCTGGGAATCGATCAGGTGGCGCTCCATCACATGAACGCGCCGGAGGGCAAGGCTCCCATCGGGCCTGCCGCCGGCGGAAAGCGGCCCTACATCACCAGCACGTTTATTAAAGAGGCGCTGGATCGCGGATCGGAGTTGTTCAAATGGGACGAAAGGAAAGCCCGGCCCAAGCGTAGCGGCACCAAGGCGCGCGGCATCGGCGTGGCCACCAGTTGTTTCGTCAGCGGCTCGATCGGATTCGACGGGCTGTTCATCATCAAGCCGGACGGCACGCTCACGATTCAGTCCGGAATCGGCAATCTGGGTACGGAAAGCGTGAGCGACGCCCATCGCGTCACGGCCGAGGTGCTCGACGTGCCGTGGGAGAAATGCGAAATCGTGTGGGGGAACACCGCCAAGAACCTGCCCAACAGCGCTCCTTCCGGCGGCAGCCAGACCACCCACGCGATGACCCGCGCGGCCTACGCGGTTGCCCTGGACGCCAAGAAGAAGCTGCAAGATATCGCCGCCAAGGAGTTCGGCGGGAAGCCTGAAGATTACGAGGTCGCCGGCGAGCGGGTGTTCCGCAAGGGCGGCGGCGCGGGAATGACTCTCGGGCAAGCCGCCAAGCGGGCCATCGAGCTCGGCGGTCTCTATGACGGCCACGAAGTCCCGCCGGGCACCAATAAGTTCACCGCGGCAGCGGCCAAAGCGCTGCCGGGCCAAGGCCTGCTGGCGGTGGCCAAGGACACCTTCCCACGCGACGGCGCGACGCATTCCTTTGTAGCCGGCTTTGCGGAAGTCGAGGTGGATCTGGAAACCGGCAAGTACCGGATCGTGGACTATCTCGCCGTCGCCGACGTGGGCACCGTCATTCACCCTCGTTCGCTCGGCGGTCAGGTTCTGGGCCGGTCGATGCTGGGAATCGGGCATGCGATCGGGCAGAAATGGGTCTATGACCAGCATTACGGCATCGCACTGGCGAAGCGATTCCATCACAACAGGCCGCCCACCATTTTAGATGCGCCGGAGAACATGCAGTGGGACGCGCTGGATATTCCGGATCCTGAAACGCCGGTCGGCGCGCGCGGCATCGGCGAGCCGCCGGTCGGCGCCGGTTGCATGGCGATTCTCAACGCGCTTTCCGACGCGCTCGGGGATGAAATCTTCCGCCGCGCACCGGTTACCTTGGATACGATTCTCGCGTCGCTCGAAGCCGGCCGGCCCATGGAAGAGGGCTTGACCGCCCATATTTAGAGGAAGAGAGGACAACCGACTATGGCTATCGTCAGAGACATCATGCCGGCGTTCGAGCTCTTTCAGCCGGCAACGGTTCAGGACGCTTTGGGCCTTCTCGACCGACACGGCAGCGATGCGTGGGTCCTGGCTGGGGGACTCGACAGCTTCGATTGGCTGAAAGATCGCATCAAGAAGCCCAAGGTGGTGGTGGATTTGAGCCAGGCCGGCGAGCTGAAGGGAGTGCGCGAATCCGGCGCCGGGCTCGAGATCGGGGCCATGACCACGCTTACCGAGGTTGTGCGCCATCCTGTCGTACGGGAAAAGTTTAGTATTCTCTCGACCGGGGCCGAAGCCGCTGCCTCACCGCAAATCCGCAACCAGGGAACCATCGGCGGCAATGTGTCGCAAGACGCCCGCTGCTGGTATTACAGAGGCGGATGGAAGTGCTATCGCGCCGGCGGGAACGTCTGCTACGCGGATACGCCCACGGCCGTCAATCGCGAGCACGCGATTCTGGGAGCGGACCGCTGCGTGGCTGTGAATCCGTCCGACACCGCTCCGGCGCTGATCGCGCTGGATGCGCAAATGGTGATTCGAAACTCGTCCGGCGAGCGGGTCGTGAACGCCGAGGATTACTTTATCGGCCCGGCCCTCGACATCACGCGCATGACCGTACTGAAGCCCGGTGACTTGTTAACCGCGATCCGCATCCCCGCCACATGGGCCGGCGCGCGGTTCTATTTCGAGAAGGTCCGCGACCGGCAGGTATGGGATTTTCCGTTGCTGAACGTGGCCTCCGCCATGGTGGTCAGCGGCGGTAACATCGAGCGTATTCGTATCGCGGTGAACGCGGCAGCCGCGCGCCCCCTCAGGCTGACGGCTGTTGAAGACGCCGTGCGCGGGAAACCACCCAACGCCGCGACAGGAGAGTTCGGCGGAAAGCTCGCCGTCGAGGGCGCGGAGCCGCTGCGCTTCAACGGATACAAGATTCCGCTCATGCGCAACCTGGTGAAACGCGCCATCGGCGGCGTGGAGGAGGCAAAGTGGGCGTAGTCGAGTTCGCCACTAGTCCCTGGGGTCAGAATGTTCCCATACATATCTCGTTTTTCCTGATCTGGGTCGCCGCCATCGGAGGATTGGCGTTTCTGATCGGGCATGCGATCTGGGCTCGGTATTTCGCCGGCGGAGACGAGTATGCGCCGGCTTCCGCGACCGCCAGTGTGCCGGAGCCCGGTGCTATCCCAGAGAAAGTCGCGCGCCACAGCCTGGCGGCCCGGCTCTTTCACTGGATCATGTCCGCCGCGATGCTGGTTCTGTTATTCACCGCCTTCCTGCCGCGAGTCGGAGTGCCGTTTGCCTGGGTGACCTGGCATTGGATCGCCGGCTTGGTCCTCACCGCGTCGATCGTCTTTCACATCATCCACGCATCCTTCTGGCTGGACTTCTGGTCGATCTGGCCCGACCGGATCGACCTGGAAGACGCCAAGCGGAGATGGCTGCGGGCCACCGGGAAAGACGCGCCCGCGCCGCGGAAGTTCGCGAAATACCCTCTGGAAAACAAAATGTATCACGCGGTGATTGTCCTGGCCGGCCTCGCGGTCACCATCACCGGCGTGTTCATGATGAAGCGCGTCCGCACGCCCATTTTCACCCGCAATCCCTACGTATTCGGCGACATGACCTGGGGCCTGATGTATGTGCTGCACGGTTTGGCGGGCGTGGGCTTGATCGGGCTGATCATGGTTCACGTCTATTTTGCTCTCCGGCCTGAGAAACTGGTGATCACCAAGTCCATGGTCTTTGGTTCGCTCGACCGCGAACATTACCTGGAACACCACGATCCGCAGCGCTGGGTCCCTGAGTCGATGAAGTAAGGAATGATTCAGGACCTGACGGCGCGCTGTGACGCAATCGAAGAGTGCTACGAGTTCATGCTGGCCTACGCCGCGCAGGGCGTGAGCGGCGCGGACTCCGGCGGCTTGGGCGGCCAGATCCGGTCCTTTCTGGACCGGGCTGCGAAGGCGCTGTCGGGACTCGCGGGCGCTTACTCGTTGATCGTGGACATGTTGGCTATGGAACAGGGAGGCATTGTACCGGTTGCAGCGTACCGGGCCTTCCTCGCTGTTCTGGATCGCGACGCCAGGGATTCGCTCGCCGCCGTGGAACTGGTCCTGGCACAACCCGTCATCAGCTCCCAACTAATCGACAATCTAAACGCGTCCATCCACCTCCGCGCCTTGCTTACCGATCTTTTTCTGATCGACGAGATCTTCAAGCTACAGCGCCACTCGGCAGCCGGGGCCCAATCGCCTTAGGGCGCCTCCGCCCCGACACAGGGCTCTGGTCCATCGCGGAGGCCCCGCAAAAGACCGGTGCTCAATCGAGCACGCATTGTATACCTCGCGCAGTAGCTACTGATCAACCTATTGTTCGGCTTTTACTGATCAACTACCGACTGCATCACCATGGTCTCAAAGTCGCCATTGACTTCCTGGTTGGAGGTCTGCACCATCAGCACAGCCACCACCTGTTCCACCGGGTCCACGAAGAAGTGGGTGCCATAAGCGCCACTCCAACCAAAGCTGCCGGTGGAAAGCAGGGTTCCGCGTTTGGCGTGGTCACTCACCACGCGAACACTCAGCCCGTAGCCCTCGCCGGGTTGACGGCCCGGGAGCGTGTCCGGCACATGCACGGAGCGCATCATCTCCACGGTCTTCGGGCTAAGCAGCCGCTTTCCGTTCAACTGGCCGCCGTTGGCCAGCATCACTCCCAGGGGCAGGTAATCCTCGGCCGTGCTGATCAGTCCGCCGGAACCCATGAAGTACACCTTACTGGACATGGAGTTCGGGTTCTGCGATTTCTGCAGGCCGTTGGCGCCGCGCGTGTACACGCTGGCCACGCGCGGCCAACGGTCCTCGGGCGGCCAAAAGAAGATGTCCTTCATGCCCAGCGGATCGAAGATGCGCTCCCGGAAACACCGGTCCAAAGGCATGCCGGAAACGATTTCGACGATTCGGCCGAGCGTATCGAAGCCCGCCTGCGCGCTGTACGCCCAGCGCGATCCCGGCTGGAATTCCAGTGGTGTGGTGCCCAACCGCGGAATGTAGCTGGCTAGGTTCTCGTCCGGACGCCGGTTCAACTTTTGCGCTTCGCTGTTGCTCATAGCGCCGCTGGCCAGGCCCGAAACGTGGGTCAACAGATCGCGGATCGTGATCTCGCGCTCCGCAGGCACGGTGTAGAACTGGGGAGCGGGCGCGGCGCCGCGTCCCCCTTGAGCGCCCGCCGCCTGAGCCGCGCCTCTGCCCTGAGTTGGCAGCGGAATCGCCACCTTCATGCCGCGGAACTCCGGAATATAGTGCGATACAGGATCGGTCAGCCGGACCTTGCCTTCTTCGATCATCATCATGATCGCCAGGCCGGTGACGGGCTTGGTCATGGACGCGACGCGAAACATCGTGTCTTTGGTCACCGGCTTCTTGGATTCCAGATCCATCACGCCTTGCGCTTCGAGATGCACCACCTTGCCCTTGCGCGCAACGATGGTGACGGCTCCGGACAGCTCGCCCGCGTCGATGCGGCGCTGGATCATCTGATCGATCCGCTTCAGCCGCTCCGAAGACATCCCGACTTCTTCGGGTTTCGCGGCGGGCACCGACCCCGCGGTGAGTGGCAAGGCGAGGAGACCGAGAAGGGGCAAGAATCTTGCTGACGGGTGAGTCATAAGGAAAGCGCCTCCTGAGCGCCGATTCCCGTTCATAATATCCACAATGTTCGGGCGGAGCAATGGTCCGCGCGGCAGAGCGCGCGGCGGATCAGCCCCAAAGCGCTTCAGACGCAGGGTAAAGCCACCACCAGGTCCTCGCTACGAAGGCGATAGCGGCCTAGATGAATCCCCATCCGCCCGCCGCGCCGCCCGCCTTTTCCCAGCCATAGAATAGGGCGTCCCAGTTCGTCTCCCAATCGCCGTCCGGAAATCGGTCCAGGTAAGCAAGCTTGATCTTGGATTCGATGTCGTGAAACTTTTTGCCCTCGAACTTGGGGTCGGTTGCCATCTGAAAACCGAACTCGTACGAAGGTGCGAGGTCCTCGTACGTCGCGCCCGAAGCGGCGTAGTGCCCCTCGAAGTGCGTTCGGAAATCGCTCTCGTAATAGGATGACACGGTGGGTCTCTCCGCCGGTGGGGCCGGTCGATGTCAAGAGCTGGATTTCATCTGCTCGCGATGGGCAGGATTTCCGGCGCCGCCTGAAGGCCTGGATTTCGTCATCAGATTTCCAGCTTCCCGGTGCTATCGCCGTGCCTGTCCTGATGCACGCCGAGCTTATCCAGCATCGCCAGCAGCAGATTCGACGCCGGCGTATGGGGAGCGTACTTCATGTGCCGGCCGCCGCTGAGACTTCCCGAAGCACCCCCGGCGAGCAGGAGCGGCAACGGATCGTGATCGTGCTGGTTGCCGTTGCTCATGCTGCTGCCGTACAGAATCATGGAGTGATCCAGTAGATTGCCGTCGCCGTCGGGCGTGGCTTTCAATTTCCCGAGGAAATACGCCAGCATCTCCACGTGGTACTTGTTGATCAACGCATACTTATCCATGGCCGCGCGGGCATTGGAATGGTGCGAGGCGACATGGAACCCGTCGCGAACGCCGCTTTGCGGGTAGACCGCGCCGCTGAGGTCGCGGGCGTACATCATGGTGGCGATGCGGGTGATCTCGGCCTTGAACGCCAGCACCTGCAGATCGAACATGACCTTGAAATGCTCGTCGAAAGATTCCGGGACGCCCACGGGCGCCTCAGGCAGCTTCAGATCGGCCGGGACCGCGTGTTCCGACTTCTGAATCCGCCGCTCGATCTCGCGCACGTCGTCGAGGTATTCGTTGAGCTTGCTCCGATCGGATGCAGGGAGGTCCTTCTGCAACGACGCGACTTGGTCCATTACAGAGTCCAGCAGGCTGCGGCTCTGCTGCTTTCGCGCGAGACGGTCGGCGTTGGTGCTTCCATCCCCAAACAGTTTCTCGAACACGACCTGCGGATTGTTCTCCATCGGCAGCGGTGTGGCCGGCGTCTTCCAGGAAATCGTGTTCGAGTACGCGCAGGCGTAGCCGCTTCCGCAGCTCAATGCCACTTCTTCAATCGAGAGTTCAAGGGACGGCAACGGCGTATCCTGGCCGATCTTCTCCGCGGCGATCTGATCGATGGTCGTTCCTACCCGGATCGAATCTTTCTCCGGATGCACCCCGCTCAAGAACACGGCAGCCGAGCGGGCATGGTCGGCGCCGGCGTCCGAACCCACGCCGCCCGCCGCCGGATGGGCGAGGTTGCTTACGATGGTGACGCGGTCGCGATACGGTTCGAGCGAAGCGAGGGTCTCGGTAAAGGCGAAGCCTTTGCCCTCGGCGTCCGGCGTCCACTTGTACATGGTGGCTCCGTGCGGGACGTAGATACAGCTCAAGCGGCTCTTGGAATTCGCCGCGGTTTTGCCCAGCGGCGTCTGCGCCGGGACCATGGAGTCGAGCAGCGGCAGCGCCACCGATGCGCCTAAACCGCGAAGCAACGTGCGGCGCGGAATATGCTTTCTGGTAACGAAGTTCATTGTCTTGTCTCCTGCTGCTTGACTCGCATCTGAAATGGGTCGCTTTTGACTATACCGACGATCAACGACGAAAACCTATTATCGTTCCGCGCGGCTTCGCGAGCAATGGATCGGACCACGGGCATGTCGTAATACTTCAGCGCCCGGCCAGTGCCGTATGTGAGAAGCTTCTCGGTCATCGTTTGGACGAAGACGCCGGACCGGCTCAAAAGCGCGAGCCGCAAGCTGGCCGGACCATCCAGCTTCGTACCGTCCACCAACTGGCCGGAGGCGTCGATGGGGATTCCTCCATCGCTCGTCCGGTAGCGTCCGATCAGATCGAAGTTCTCCAGCGAGAAACCGATCGGGTCCATGATCTTGTGGCAGGCCGCGCACGCCGGATTCTTGCGATGCTCCTCCATCCGCTGCCGGACTGACGCGGCTTGTTGCGCCGAAGCACCCGTGTCCAGGGGTGGAACGTTCGGTGGCGGCAGAGGAGCGGGCGTCCCCATCAGGTTCTCCAAAACCCATTTGCCACGCGCCACCGGCGACGTCCGATTCGCCACCGAGGTCACCAGCAGAAAACTCGATTGGCCCAGCAAGCCTCGGCGCGCTTCGTCCTGCACCGGAACGCGCTGGAAACGAGTTCCACGAACGTTCGGAATGCCGTAGTGCTTTGCCAGCGCCTCATCCACGAACGTGTAATCCGCGTTCAGCAGATCGATGACGCTGCGATCCTCGCGAAGAATACTATCGAGCAGCAACTCTGTTTCACGGCGGAAGGATTGCCGCAGATTGTCGTTAAATTCCTTGGCCTCCGGGCGCTGATTCTTCAACTCCCGCAGGTACAGCCACTGATCGCCGAAATCGGTCACCAGCGTTTCCGACCGAGGATCCTTGAGCATGCGGCGCGTTTGCGCTTCCAGCACCGCGGGATCGTGAAGTTTGTTCTCGATCGCCAAGCCCAGCAGCTCGTCGTCCGGGATACTGCTCCACACAAAGAACGACAGGCGCGAGGCCAGTTCCAGATCGCTGATTCGGTAGGGGCGGCCCGCGGGAACGTTCGCCGGTTCGCGCTCAAAGCGGAACACAAATCGGGGATCGGCCAGGATTCGTGAGACTGCTTGCTCAACGCCCGCATCGAATCCGCCATTCTTCCGGCCGTTTCGATAGAAACTGAGCAGCGTGTCCACATCGAGCGTCGAAGGCGGTTGCCGGTAAGCCCGCTGGGCCAGCGTCGAGACGATCTTCCTGGCGCAGGCGTCGTCTTCGGCCTCTGACGAAGGGGCCTCCGACGCAGGGCGGCACACAAAGATTCGCCGGCGCGCGGGAGTGTCTCCAAGACCGGTGGGATTCAGCGGCCCGGTAATCGCGATGCTTGAAACCACGTTGCTGGCCGCGTAAATCTGCCAGAGGTCGTCAGCGCCGGGAGGGCTCCTTCTCAAATACGCGGCGCCCACGGTTTGCGGCCCGGCCTTTAGCTTGACGTGAACATCCACGGTGGTCCCGCCGGCGACTTTGACGCGCTCGCCGTTGAGCGTCACTTCCAACTCTTCTCCGCTCACTCCAATCCCGCCGACCCCGATCCCGCCGCTGCGGGCCCGGACTTTGATGTCGTACTCGGCATCCAGCGGAAAGTTATGGTGGACCAGAATGCCGCCACGCGTGCCCAGCGGCAATCCGTCAATGTGCCCGGTCTGAGAAAGATCCGACGGCACTCTGTAGGTGGTGGTGAAGGCGTTGGTCAGCATGTTTCCGACGGCCATCCGGCTGACCTTGGTGGCGGCGGCAGTGTAGCGCTCGACCAAGGCGGGCGAGACTCCCAATGCATCCGCGATATTGTCGAAGCCTTCGCTTGAATCGTCAGCGGGAAGAAGCGTGGCCGCGTCGATGTCGAGCGCCAGCAGATCGCGGATGGCGTTGGCATACTCGGTGCGGTTCAGACGATGCAGTCCCGTGAACCCGGGGTTGGGATTGGCCGCCGCGGCGCGATCCAGCTCCGCTTCCAGCTTACCCGCGAACGCGTCCATGGCGACCCGGTCGGGACGCGGGGCGCCGGCCGGCGGCATCATACCCGACCGGATCTTGCGCACTGCCTTTTCCCAATTCTCCGCGTTCTTGCCGGGATGCGTGAAATCCAGCTTGTCCAACATCAGGCCGGCGGTCTTGGTCTTCTCGTTATGGCAGGTGATGCAGTAGCGGTCGAGCAACGCTTGTTCGCTCGAAGAAGCCTGAAGGGACTGCGTTTGGGAAGGCGCGCGCTGCTCGACGCTCGCCACTACCGCGATCGCCAACACGCCGGCGACTGTGATGGCCCTATTCATTGTTCGTTCGCCGCGGTCTTATTCTCCATCAGCTTCTTGATGAGCGCCATGGTGCTGGGCTTTTCTTCCGGCGGGTTGGTGGCCAGGAAAACGCCTCCCGCCCAAACCAGGGGCGTCCGCCCTTCGTTGTCCTTGACGTCGAGTTTCGCTCCGCGTTGCACCAGGAACTCAAGCATGTCGTCCGAACCTCGATTGGCCGCTCCGATCACCGCCGTGATGCCCATCGAATTCTTCGCGTTCACGTCCGCGCCCTTCTCGAAGCACAGCTTGAGCGCTTCCATCAAAGATTCCTTCGATTCGGTGTAGGTCTGATTTTCGGCCCAATTGACGCCGGCCGCGGCCATCAGCGCGGTGGTGCCGGAGAAGGTTGAAATATTGGGATCGGCGCCCTTTTCCAGCAGCAGTCGCATCACCGTGATGTCGCCCGAGAGAGCCGCGCGCAAGAACGGCGTCTGGCCGGTGAAGTCCACCCAGGAAATGTCGTTGAGCGGCGTGACCCAACGCCGGATCGGCGCGTATTCCTTCGTCCGCGCATTCACGTCAGCGCCGCGTTCGATCAGTGTCTTGACCAGGTCCAGAGCCGCTCCGCGGTCGATGTCGTGTTCGCCTCCGCGGCCCATATCGCGATTGCGAACCTCCACCGCGGCCCACAGAGGTGTGCGCCCCCACCAATCCGCCGTGTTCACCGCCGCACCCCGATCCAGCAGGAATTGAGCGACGTCGACATGGTCGTTGGTGATGGCCATCAGCAGCGGTGTGATTCCGTTGGCCTCGGTCTGATTCACGTCCGCCCTGGCTGCAATCGAAGCCGCGAGAAACAATTTCGCGCTGTCCAGCCGTCCATCGCGAGCCGCATACAGGAGCGCCGACATTCCCCCCGGTGTCGCGTCCTGGACGCCCCGTTCCGGCCAACCGCCTCGAACGATGCCGGTCCCGTGGGAGCCGTTTCCCGGACCGCCTCCGGCTCCGGGAAGCCGGCGTTCCGGAGCCTTGCCCGTTCGCGTGCGCGCGCTGACATCGGCGCCGTGCTCCAGCAGAGCCTGCGCCGCAGCCGCGCGATTCGCCCGGACGGCCCACATCAGAGCCGTCTGTTGTGTGAGGCCGTCTTTGGCGTTGACGGCTGCGTCATGTCCGAGAAGGGCCGTGATCGCCTCAGGGTTCCCGGCTCGCGCCGCGGCCATCAGCGCGGTATCGCCTTCTTTATTGGCGACGTTGGGATTCGCTCCGGCCTTGAGCAGCTTTTGGATAATCGCGGCATTCCCGTTGGAAGAAGCGTAGTACAGCGGCGTCAGGCCGTAGCGGTCCTTGACATCCGGTATCGCGCCGGCATGGAGCAGCAACTCTATCGTGCCTGCATCGTCGTTTTCAACAGCCCAGTGCAGCGCGGTGGACCCATCCACGAGGGGCGCGTTGACATCTGCCTTCTTCTCGATCAGCGAACGCAGGGCCGCCTGGTCCTGGTGCATGACAGCTTCCGCGACGCCGGGGCTGGGTTCGGCGGCAAACACGGCGGCGACGCTTAATGCGGCCAGTGCAATGACGCGATTTCGCATCTTAGGAATCCCCTTTCAATTCCGTCAAAAGGCCGTTGGGGTCGCGGAATCGCACCAGCTTTTCGTCATTCGCGGGCAGGATCTCGACACCCACAGCCTTAAGTTTATCCGGAATGACCCGCGCCACGCGTACACAAATATGATGGACGCTGGGCGCCTCTCCGGCCGCCACCTGTTCCAATCCCAGCCGGGTCTTGGCGGCGCCAAACCACACCCGCGCCGGATTCCTGGTCCGGGATGCTTCCATCCCAAAGAACTTTCGATAGTGCGCCACGGATCGTTCCAGATCCGATACGTGCAGCATGATGTGGTCCAAGCCGATCGGTTGCACCGCAGCATCCTCCTGATTTACACGATAGGCCGGAATGATCGTCTTGGCGAGCCCGCCCGGCACGCCTAACAGCTGGAGCCGCAGGCCATCCGCGTCGGTCGGCATTCCCAAGGGACCTGTGCCCATGGCGATGCCCGCCTCTTCCACCGCTTTCCGCATTTCCTGCGGCTTGTAATCGTTGACCAGCGCGCAGAAGTGGTCGATCTTCGGCGCGACACCGGCCGATCCACCGAACGCCGCATAGGCGATGCCAAATCGCACATAGAAGCGGGGCGGCGGATCCTTTTCCTGAAAAAGCTGGGGGTCGAAAATGCGGCCGTAAAACTTGGCCGTCGCTTCCGGATCGGGAACGGTGAAACCGACGTGCTCGAGCCCGGTGGTGTTCAGGGGCAGCGGGGCTGCCTCGGCGGCATCGGCAGTCAACAAGCTGGCCGCGCCCGCGCCCAGCCACATGAGCGTCTGACGCCGGCTGTGACTGCTAGTTCGATCGTGCGGCACTTGCGTCCCTCCTTGTAGCCGGCGCGCCGGTGGTCCTGTTCCGGAACCGAGTGGCGCGGTTTTTCGGGCAGCGGTTTGCTTCTGGCTACTGGCCTACTCGTAAAAATCTGGCGCAATCTTACGTTTAATGCCAGCGGTGTAATCGTGCTGGATCCATAACTGCGCGTTGTTCTTCTTGACGAACTCCTCGATCATGGCCCGGCTTTTGGCCGTCTGTTCTTTGTCCCAATCGAAGGATGGGATGCGCTTGTAAGTGATCTCTTCGGGATAGTGATACAGATCGCCCGAGAGCAACACCGGTCCGGTCTTAGCGAGTTTCAAGAACAGCGACTGGTGTCCGGGCGTGTGGCCGGGCGTGAACTTGATCACGACGGTGCCGTCGCCGAATACGTCGTGATCTTCGCCCTTGAGCAGCAGGGTTTTGCTCTTGGCCAGATCGGTGAAGTAGGCCGCATCGGCGACGGCCCCCAATTTCTTGCCGGTGTCGGGGCGGGGGGCGAAGATAGCATCCCGGTCGCCTTGCTGCACGATCCAGGTGGAACCGGCGAACGCGTTGGCGTTGGCCACGTGGTCACCGTGATAGTGCGAAAGCGCCAGATAGGTGATGTCCGCCGGCGTGTAGCCGATGGCGGCGAGTTGGGGCAGAAGCGGACGATCCACGGTGAACGCGCCCGCCGTCTGCGGGGCGACGCCGCTCTTGAATGCGCTGTCGGGGATCTCGCCGGTGTCCCACATCATGGTTCCGCGCGGGTGGACGATCAGGAAGCACGGGGTGACCATGTTGGACGTAGCCAGCTCGCCCGGCTTGAACCCCATCGAGTCCCCATTCGCCACAGTGATCTTCCCGCAATCGAGGACATAGAGCCGCAGCGACTTGGGCGGCGTGGGCTTGCGGGTTTGCGCGTTGGCAGGGGGCCAGGCTGCCAGACCGATCAGTGCGGCGGTGGCGAGGACAAGATTCGTGGTTCGAGGGATCATAGGTAGATTATGACGCGGTATCGGCGTCTAACGCCAACCCGTTTCCATCAACCCCCTTTCAAACCGTGCTTGCGGTTTTCCCGCACACGGCTTAACGATGATCTTCTTGATGTGGCGTGCATGTCGCCATCGCGCAGATGGAAGCGGGCCTTTCAACGGATCGTCACTCCGCCTGTGCAAGCCTTCGCCTGAGTCCATCGCCGAGCAGCGCACTTGGCGCACATCCATAGCCGGGCAACGAAGTTGTCGCGCTTTTACAAAGAGGTTGTTGGCCGTTTCCGGCATGCCCTCACGCTTACTTCCGTGCCGACGTGACCAAAGTAGGGTCCCTTCCCTCCAGTGCGTTTTGCTGCACACCTTCACCGGTACTACGAACCCCTCGGACTCCCTCCCGGCTCCGCGCGATTTCAGCCATCCGGCCTTATACGCCCGGTCTTTGCCCGACTTGGCTGCCAGGTAGGGTCTCTCCTGTTCCACATTGCTCTTTCCCAACGTGCCACCGCCTGAGACCCCGAAGAGGTCCAGCATCCCTTCCGGTCTAGAATGCTGTCTGTTGCCTTCGCCGTGACATGAGCGGCTCGGCCCTCTCAAACACCTTTCGGCTGATACTTTGACGCGGCTACTGCGTTCACTGATTGTTGCGGCCCGCTGGTTTGCTCCCCTCTCTTTCCAGGGCTTTTGACGCTCCGCTCGGCTCGGGCGGATCTCTCCGCTCGGCCGGAGTCTGCTACCGGGCGCTCCGGCGCTTACCCGGACGGGACTCTCACCCGCTAGAACAACGCGTCTTTCAGGACGCACCATGTTGGAAAGCATACCACCGCGAATTCGGGCGTGGAGGAGCGAGCCGTCTGGTTGTGGGCGTTGCTGCCGATTACGGCTTGACTTTGCGGTCGCCGTTAGGCTTGGCGCTGTAGGGCTGCGAGGGAAGGCCGCCCAGCGTGATGACCGTCTTGCCGTCGCTACGCGTCAGGCCAGCGGCCCAGGCGTGCTTTGAGCCGTCCTTGGCCAGGAACGCTTGCACTGTGATCTCCTCATGGGCCTCCTCCATGGCTTTGTACACCGAGGTGTTGAAGCCGTTGCGTTGCAGAAGGTTCGGCGGAGGCAGTTCGACAGCCCAGTTGATGACCCGGCCCTTGTCGTTTGGCACATCCATATAAATCCAGCCGTGCGGATTGTCGGGCGTCACCCTCATCACCTTGCCCGTCAAGGCGATCGGCTTCTGATCGTCGTACTCGGCTTGGAAGGAGTGATGAGCGGACATCGGAATCCAAGCGCCCAGCAAGCAGGCACCGAGCGAGAACGGCAATCTTAGTTTCTTCATGAGGATCCTCCAGAGTATTCTATTGTGCTTCCCGTACCACTCGGAAGCCGATGTCGCCGACTTTCAAATCCGTACCGTAATAGTAGTAGCGCGAGGACAGGCGCAGGTAGGGGGCGAAATTATCCCAACCGCCGCCGCGGAAAAGCGGGAGCCCTTCGGCGCCGCCGCCGTTGATCAGGAGCCTCCCCCTCGCGTCGAAACCCTTGGGTGGGCCGCCCGCGCCACCGCGACCGCCGCGGCCGCCGCCTCCACCCCCACCGCCGCGGCCGGGCTGAGGTCCCTTGGGATCCACGCTCACCTCAGGCAGCGGGGTGTAGTCGTAGTAGGCCGCCCGGTCGTCGACCCACTCGCGTACGTTGCCAAGCATGTCATAGAGGCCCCAGGCGTTGGGCTTCTTCAAGCCCACCGGGTGCGACTCATCGTCAGAGTTATCGGCGAACCAAGCGTAGTCGCCCAGGGAAGCCCGTGGTGGGTCGGAGGCGCCCGCGCGGGCAGCGTATTCCCACTCCGCTTCGGTAGGTAGCCGATACTTGTAGCCGTCGTTTTGCGCGTTGAGTTTGTCGAGGAACGCGTGAATGTCGGCTTTGTTCACGCTATCCACGGGATTCTTCGGGCCCTTGGTCTCGCTGGGATTAGAATCGGGCCCCGTCACGGCTTCCCATTGGGCCTGGGTGACTTCGTACTTGCCGAGTTCGAAGCCCTTGCTCAGACGCACTTGATGGCGCGGCACTTCATCTTCCAGGCAATCCATGTCGCCCTCCACGCAGCCCATCATGAATTCGCCGGGAGCGATCTTCACGAATTCGATTTGAGCAGGGTTCTTCGCTCCACCGGGCGCCGGCCCATTGGGTACGGGCTTGGACGCATTCGGGCTTTGAGCAACGGCGGTCAACGCCACCAGGAATCCGAAGCGAATCGAGATCATAGGGTTCTCCAGGACACTGGTCGAGTATAGTCTGACAGCGCGCCCGTTCGCCAGGACCTCCTAACCCGATACAGACCTACATTACACCGATGTCTTCTACGGCGTGGGAGTGGTGATGTGGATCACGTCCTGGTTGTTCTCCGCGCAAATGTATTCCATCAGATCGTCCTTTAAGGCGTAACGGGCCGTATAACCGACCTTGAATGGTTTGCTGTAGGAGCCAGGATCGATAATCGTAGTTTCAACCACAAGAGTCCCCAGGTCCTTGCGCGTGTAACGTTCGATGGTGTGCAGTTGGTCGGTATGCGGATGGCCTTTAGCGTCGAACCAAAACCGGTCGTTGAATCCGATAGTGTCGACTACGAGCGTGTCGCCGTCCCAAGTGCCGACGGAATCGCCGTACCAGCTCGGCCACCTGTTGGCTTCCGGCGTGTGTGGGCGGCCGTCGATGAAGATCTGGCGGTAGCTGTGAATGTTGGCCTCAAAGAGGATGAAGACGTGGGTGGCCTGCTGCACAATCCGCCACGGATAAGGGGCCATGCGCGGCACTCCGGCAGGGAGGCAATTGGCTTCGGGATCGTCTTTTGGACGCCGCCCCTTCATCAGTTTATCTGCGGCGGGGGTGAGGACGATTTGCTCCCCGGCCATCAGGTTGAGACTGATGTCCTGGGAACTGAGGCCACCGTTCAACAAACCATTGAGGTCGGGTTTTCCATCGGCCAGGCGCGGCGCTGGTCCCTTGGGTCCCGTGGACGCGGAGGGGCCGCCGCCTTGACGCCCCGCAGCAGCCGGTTCCTGCGCCCATCCTGAGACGCCCAGCGCCAATGCAATGATGATTAAGCGAGCGAAACGGGTTCTCATCTCGATCCTCTTTCTGGCTGTCGGACCACATGGCGACCGACACTATTGAGGCGGCGCGCCGCCACTGTCCCCGCCGCCCGCAAAACCGGGAACCTTCCGTCCGTCCGCCAAGATTACTTGCCGCGTTTGGGCTAAGTGGGAACCGTCTTTCGCCCCCCAGCCTTCGATCGTGATCTGATCGCCTTCCTTGACGGTATCCCGCGTCCAACCTGCGCGGAACAGATGGTTGGGGCTGCCGAATTCAAAATTCCAAACGGTGATCGTACCATTGGCGTCCTTCACATCTAGATACATACGGGAATGAGGATTAGTCCATTCCACCTTCCTGACGATTCCGGTAACCTTCACCGGCTTTTTTTCATCGTATTCCGCCGCGAAGGAGTGGTGTGCCGACGCTGGTAAAGCCCCGAGCCACAGGCCAAGACCGGCAGCCACGACGCCCAATTTCACTTGCATGGTTAGTCTCATCACACTGACCTCCAAGCCAGTCTAATCCATAAACAGATCGAATGCGAACAGCCCTAGTCTATCGCGCGGGTCAGGAAATACGGCCGCGAAGAGCGATCGGTCGCGGGCAGAGCGAAGGCGGTGCGCGACGCTACCGCGAATTGGATTGCGCGCTCATCAGAGTGCGCAGCAGAACGACTGTGTTCTCACGCGGCGCTACAGGCCCTCCGGCCCGTCCGCGCAGTCCCTTTCCCTGCGCCATTTCCACAGGGGTCCGTCCCTGCTTGTCGGCGATATCGAGCCGGGCCCCGTGCGCGGCCAGGAACCGCACCATTTCATCGGAGGGCTGAGGAAGATTTGCGTCGGCGGCTTGTGCCGCGAAATGCATCGCGGTTTGGCCGGCCGCACTCACGGCATTGACATAGGCCCCGTGCGCGATCAGCGCTCTGGCCGCGGCGAGCATCTCCGCATCCGTGGCATAGTCTTTTGCAAATGTGCCGACTCCGCGGCCCAACCCCGCCGCGAACATAAGCGCTGTCGTCAAATTCTTCTGAGTCTGCGATACGCCGGCGCCATGAGCGATAAGCAGTTCGATCGCAGCGACATCGCCGTTCTTCGCGGCCCGCATCAAAGGCGTGGCCCCTTCACCGAGAGTGGGTTCTCCGGGCGTGTGTGCCCGCTGGAGAGTGGCACTCTTCAAACCAGCGTTGGAATTGGCGCCCTTATCAAGGAGCAGATTCATCAGTTCCAGCGCGGTCAGCTTGCCAGTTGAAGGGCGAGGCGGCCTTCCGTAGACTTCGCCGAGCGTATTCATGTCCACCGCCGCGTATAGCGGACGCATTCCTGCGTTGTCCGCGAGATTTGGATCGGCGCCGTGTTCCAGCAAAACAGCGGCCGTATCGAAATGCCCGTTGACGATGGCGAGCACGAGCGCGGAGGTTCCGTCCGGATCAATGGCGTTCACATCCGCGCCCGCTTCGCAAAGGACTCGTGCGGCCGCGGCCGAGCCTTGCCGGGCGGCATACATGAGAGGAGTCCAATCACCGCGCGGCAGAATGGTTACGACTCCCTCCAAGCCGAAGCGATCCTTAGGATACTGGAGCGTGGCGGAGCGGACATTGACCTCCGCGCCATGGGCGATCAGCGCGCTGGCTGCCTGGTCCTGATTGGCGGCGGCGGCGATCATGAGCGCGGTCTCGCCGAAAGCGCTGCCCTTTTGGTCTACGCGGGCCCCGCGCGCCAGCAGCAATTTCACCAGTTCCGCATTGCCAGTCCGAGCAGCGATCATCAGCACCGTCTCGCCTCCCGGCAGCGATTCATTTGCGCCGGCGCCGGCGTCGAGCAGCGCCTTCGCGATTTCCAAGTTCCGGTTTTGAGCGGCCAGCGATAGCGGGCTGACGCCGTTGCGGCTTTGCGTCGCCGCGCTGGCTCCGGCTTTGAGCAGCGCCTGAGTCAGCTCGGCGTTATCCGTTTCCACCGCCCAATCGAGCGCCGTAGATCCATCTGCGTCCGGCGCATTCACGTCGATATGTTGACGCAGCAAAGCGCGGACCCGGGCGGCGTCGCCGTTACGGACGGCCTCGCCCAGCGGCGCCGTCTGCGCGAGGCAGGGCCCTGCCGCAACCAGGCCAAGAATCGCGCAGGCGAAAACGCCTGCTCCACAACGGCAGGGCAGCTTGTGGAGCAGGCCTTCGGCCTGCGCGCCGTTACGAAAGAACATCCGTGATCCCGCTGCTATCGCCGAACTGTTCCACCGGCCGGCCGAATTTCCCAGCCACGTTTCGCCACAGATTTCCGACCGGCGTCCGAACCGGCAGCTCCACGTGCCGATCCCCCTGGCCCACTCCTCCGCCCGTCAGCACCATGGGCAAAGGATCGGTGGCGTGCCCATTTGAGTCCGCCATCCCGGCGCCATAAACCAGCAAACTGTGATCCAGCACGGAGCCGTCGCCGTCGGGCGTGGCGCGGAGCTTTTCCAGAAACTTCGCGTAAAGACGAACGTAATAGCTGTTAATCTTGACCACCTGCGCCATCTTTTCCGGTTTGTTCAAATGATGCGAAACGGAGTGGTGCTGTTCGGATACGCCAATCTGCGGATAAGTGCGCTGGCTGAGTTCTCGCGACATCATGAACGTGAAGACCCGAGTCGTATCGGACGCGAAGGCCGCCGCCGCAAGATCGAACATCAGCCCGACGTGCTCCTCGAAGGAATCCGGCGTACCGATGGGAGCGTCGGGTGCGCTCACCTCCCCATCGTTACGAGTCTCTATCCGCTCGATTCGGCGCTCCAGTTCCCGGATGTTATCCAGGTACTCGCTCAGCCGCGCGCGGTCTCGAGCCGCGAGTCCCTGTCCCAAATCCCGGGCATCCTCGGCAATCGAATCCAGAACGCTCTTTTGGTTCCGCAGGCGCGACGATCGTTGCTGGGCGTTTCCCGGTTCCCCAAAGAGCCTCTCAAACACCGATCGGGGATTCGTCTCCATGGGCAAAGGCGTGCCGGGGGCGCTCCAGCAGATTGTATTCATGTAGGCGCAGCTAAATCCTGGAGAGCAGCCGCCGACGTAGCCGGTAAAGTCCTCGGTGGCAAGTTCGAGGGAGGGGAGCGGCGTCTCCTGCCCGATCTGCTTGGCCACAATCTGGTCGATGGTGGTGTTGGCCAGAACATCCTCGGCCTCCGTACGCTTCGGCCAGACTCCCGTCAGGAAACCCGCAGCGCTGACCGCATGATCGCCGACCTGACTCCCCGGGTGGGAGCGGGTCAGGTTCGTGATCACTGCCAGGCTGCCGCGAAACGGTTCGAGGGGTTTCAAGATCGCCGGGAACTCGAACCCTTGCCCGAACTCTTTAGGCGTGAACTGCTGCATGATCGCGCCGTTCGGAAAATAGACGGCGCCGAATCGCAAGCGCGGTAGCGCGGCAGCCTTGGCCAGCGGCGTTAAGGCGGGAAACATCGCATCCAACAAAGGCAGGGACAGGGCCGTCCCGGCGCCCCGCAACATCTTCCGCCGGGAGAGGGCTTTCTTGGTGATCAACATAGTGTCTCTTCTTTCATTGGGCTGGCGCGGCTCATTGGGTTAGCCCGACGGTGTTCATGCGGAAAGGCGCGCTCTCAGCCACACCCAGAATCAGGCTGGACAGACGATAATTGTTTTTCTGGGACTCCCGCACGATCGCTCGCACCGCAGGCATGTCCCGATAATCCAACCCGCGGCCCAAAGCGTAGGTCAGCAGTTTCTCGGTCACTGTTTGAACAAATACTTCCTGCCGGCTCATGATCGCTTGACGCAGCGCGACCACGCCATCCACCTTCGTGCCGTCGCCCAGTTCACCCGTGGCGTCTATGGGTTTGCCCGCTTCTCGCTTCCGCCACGCGCCCACGGCGTCGAAGTTCTCAAGCGCGAAACCGATGGGATCCAACGTCTTGTGGCAAGTGGCACAAACCGGATTCGCTCGGTGTTCGGCCATCTGTTCGCGCATCGTTCGCTTCTGTTCTCCCTCCTGTGCCGGTTTTAAGGGCGGCACGTCGGGAGGCGGCGGCGGCACGCTCAGTCCAAGTAAATTCTCGAGAATCCATTTTCCACGGACCACGGGCGAAGTCCGCTCCGCATGCGAAGTCAGCGCGAGAATGCTGCCTTGTCCCAGGAGTCCCTTGCGTGCTTCGTCGACGATCGCCACGCGCCGGAAGCGCGTTCCATAAACGTCCGGGATGCCATAGTGTTGGGCCAGCCGATCGTTGACAAACGTGAAGTCGGCGGTCATGAGATCCAGAACGCTGCGGTCTTCCAAGAGCACGCTGCGAAACAGCAGTTCGGTCTCACGGCGGAACGCCTGCCTAAGGTTGTCGTCGAAATCCGGAAATTCATCGGTGTTGGGTTGTACGTTCGCCAGATTGCGAAGCTGTAGCCATTGGCCGGCGAAGTTGTTTACTATGGCATAGGCGCGGGGATCGGCCAACATGCGGCGAGCTTCCGCATCTAACGCTTTTGGATCCTTCAGGCGGTCCTGGGCAGCCAGGCGAAGCAACGGTTCGTCGGGAATGCTGCTCCAAAGAAAGAAGGAGAGGCGCGAAGCAAGATCCACGCCCTGGAGGCGGTACGTGCTGCCCGGCGCGAGCCCGGCGGGATCCCGCTCCGAGCGGAAAATGAATTTGGGGCTGGCAAGAATCCGCTCGACAGCCGCCTGAATTCCGGCCTCGAAGCCGCCGGCTTCCGGGCTTTTCTCCCGGCTCGCGGACCGATATACCGCCATTACGCGGAGGACGTCCCCTTCCGCCGCCGTTGGCTGACGATACGCGCGCGCGAGCAAAGTAGCAACGATCCGCCGCGCACACTCCTCCGCGTCGCTCGGCTTCCACGGCCGGCAGACGAAAATTCGTCTGCGGCTAGGGGTATCGCCGGGACCTGTCGAATCGAAGGGTCCGCTTACGGAGAGGGTCTGAAGATGCGGATGCCCGCTCCAGTCGAAGTTGTCCACGGAACTGCGGAGGAATGGCTGAAGCTTCACGGGCTCCGCGAACTGAGCGTTGCTGAGGAATGCGACCGCAATCGTGTGCGGACCGGCGGTCACCGGAATGTCCACTTGCAGGCGGGCATCCACGGCGTCTCCCGTGTCGGTGGGCTTCTCAAACAGCCCGGCAAGATCTTGGTTTCCCCCAATGGTCGCGAGATGGATGCGGCGTCCGTCCAAGCTGATTTCCACTTGGTGCGGCGTCTCCAGTCCGCGCATGATATTCAAGTTGGTGCGATACAGCTTGGCCTGAAAGTGGTAGCGGCCGCTGAGCGGAAAGGTATAGCGGATCGATGTGCCTCCCACCGTCCCAAGGGGCGTCCCGTCAATATGCCGATCCTGCGACAAGTCCTGGCGGATGCGCCAGGTTTCACTACCCGCGGGCAGGGCCGGATCTCCTACCGCGACACGCGAGATTTTCCCCGCCGCAGTGAGATAGCGCTCTTCAAGCGCGGGCGACACGCCCAGCATATCCGCGTTGTTGTCGAAACCAAACGCCGAATCGTCGGGCGGGAGGAGTTCGTTTACGCTAATTTCCAGGTCCAATAGATCCCGGACTGCGTTTGCGTACTCGGTTCGATTCAGCCGGTGAAGAGCCGGCCGGCCGGCAAACAGACGAGTGGAAGCGGCTTGATCGATCTGCTCCTCAAGCCAGGAGGCGGTGGCATCATAGGTAGCCCGATCCGGCCGGCGAACCCCCGCGGGAGGCATGGTTCCGGATCGCAGCTTGCGAATGACCTTCTCCCACATTTCGGCCTGCGCCGGAATCTGTGTCAAATCCACGCGATCGAGCGTCAAGCCACCGGTCTTCAGCGTCTGGTTGTGACAGCTTATGCAATATTGGCTGACGAGCCCCTGAATCGGGCCACCGGTCCCTGAAGGGCCATCGGCGGGCCCAGCCGTGAGAATCCCGCAGGTTGCGGCTACTAGGCAAAGATGCCGATAGGGCCGGCATGCCCTCAATCGCGTCATTGCTTCTCGTTCAAGGCTTTCCCGTTCAGAGCTTTCCTGTTCAGAACTCTCCTGTGCAGGCGCTGGAGCCGCGCTGGCCGCGCCATCCTGAATTGTCCACATGATATCCCATCGGCGCCTCCGCCGGAGCGCACTGGGACGGATGGTCCGCTAGATCAAGAGCCAGAGCGCTCAGTGCAGCCGGCCTCGCGCAGGCCGCTTGACTTCGGTGATCGCTGCGTCGAATCGTGCCGCGATCGCGTCCAAGCCGGGCGTGGGCCCATTCCAGCGCAATTGGTCCACGTCATCGAAAAGCACGATGTCGGTCCGGAGCGTGGCGAGCGTGCGCCGCTAGTTTTCCTTGACCGTTTTCACGCCGGCAGGCACCGAGAGTTCGAAAGCGGAGGGCGGAAGCGGCGGATTCAACAGCAAATTAGAGAACGTCGCGAGTTTGTAGTTTCCCGAAGGTTCCGTGCCCTTTTGCTGGATCGGGTTGCCCTTGCCATCGGGGATCCATAGCTCGATGGTTTTGACCAGCTTCAGAGTCTCCGCGGATTTGGGGGTGAGCACGAGGTGCGTGGTCTGCACCGAATCCAGTTTTTCCGGCGCTCCGAGTTTGATGTCGTAGTCCCTCATCATCTCCTCACGCGTGGTGCTGAAACCGAGCAGCAAGAATTGGTCCACTGTGGCCGCCGATTTTTTCAAGTTGTAGAGTTGGACCTCATTCGCCTTGGGCAAATATTTCCTGAAGGTGGTGCTGCTGAGACCCCAGAGATAGTGATCCGGCCCCGAGGTGAAGTCCAAGACTCCCGCGATGCCGTTCTTAGTTCGCTGGAGCCGCATGGTTCCGTCCGTCTCGTCGGTTTCTTTGATGATTTTGGTATAGTCCAGCCTTTTCACGCTCGCCGAGTAGGATTTGAAGGTCTTGGCGGCGTCATCCATGCGCGCCAGAACGTCGTCGAGAGAATCGGGGCGCGCGATGGCCGGGATTGCCAGGGCCATGAAAAAGCGCACCCGCCATGTCTTGATTCTCATGGTTGGGTGTAAGCCATGTAGCCGGTGATGTCGTCTTCCGAGTCCATCAACGGCTCCACGCGGGTAACGGTCACGCGCCTCTTATACTGCGCCTTTACCAACCCCGAAGCTTTGGAAACACGCTCCGCGGCGGGCACTCCCGTGAGCAGTTGGGGCGCGATCCAAAACAAACCGGTGCCCTGCTCGGCCGGCAGCATCACCACGTTGGCGGCCTTGGGCTGATCGCGGAAGATGTTGTTGGGGGTCGCGAAAATGAAGGCAAGGATCAGGACCACGATGACGTCGTACTGCCAGCTCGCTCTCTTGAAGTCCCAGAACAGGAAGCGGCTCAAATTGCCCATCGATTCCAGTCTACAACGGCGTTGCCTGCGCAGGGCTGACTTGCGGACCTGGCCTAACGCAGTGAGATCTTACCAAAAGGCTCATATTGAGCCGTGATACTCCGGATGACACGATCACCCGGGTTCAGCCCGCTACGGATCTCAGCATATTCGATGCCGATTCGTCCATACTCCACTTTTACCGGAGTCGCGCTGGTTTGATCGGGGCTCAAGCGGTACAGCAATGTCTGCACGGGCGCCAGCGCGGGTCTGGGAACATAGATCGCATCCTTAACGTTCGCTACATCGATCCTTCCTTCTACTTCTGAGCCGGCGTGGGCTTCCTTGGGAACGCCGGTCAAGGTCACGATGACTCGTCGAGTGATTTGATCCTTCGCGAAGTGCTTTGGAGCATCGATCCGGGTCACCTTTCCAGCAACCTTCACTCCCCCCTCTCCCCCGATTCGTACGACGGCGGGCTGCCCCAGTTGCACATCGTCCTGCTGTTCCAGTAGAGAAACATCCAGTTCAGCGGTCTGATCCGACGTCAGCACGCCATCTCCGCCTTCGCGCAGCACAAAGTCGCCGCGCTTCACCTCCCCCACGATAATGGTCGATCGCTCCACCTCGGTGGTATCCGGTCGAAGTAATAAGTCGCAACCAACGCTCAGTAGTGATAACGGGAGCGTGGTTGCCGCGAGCATCGCCTTTCTCATGCGCCGCCTCCGGTGACTAATAACTTAGTCAATGATGGCGCGGAAGTCAACCGGAAAGTTGGAGGGCGTTCGGGTGACTCGTGCCGATCAGCTATGCGGTTGCAGCCGGCTGATCAGCCAGGCGCGGGCCACCTTCCAATCGCGCTTTACCGTAATGATGGAGACGCCCAGCACCTCGGCGACTTCGTCTTCCTGTAGCCCGCCGAAGAATCGCAGCTCGACCACTCGGGCGGCGCGCGGATCGGCCTTTTCGAGTTTCGTCAGGGCCTCATCCAGGAATAGAATGTCCTCGCTCTGAGCCACCGGGTTCCACCCTTCCACCGCGCTCAAACTCACGCGTTCCTGCTGGCCGCCGCGCTTGTCGGCGATGCGGGCGCGGGCGTAGTCGATCAGAATGCGGCGCATGGTCTGGGCCGCAATGGCGTAGAAGTGGGCCCGGTCCTGGTAAGTAATCGGTTGAGATCCGAGCAAGCGAACGCACAGTTCGTTCACCAGCGCGTTGGGTTCGAGCGTATGATGGTCGCGCTCATTGTGAAGGAAGCGGGCGGCGATGCGGCGCAATTCCGGATACACCACCGCGAATAGCTGGTCGGGAGCCTGCCGATCGCCTTCGCGCCAGTTCGTCAACCAGGCCGTAATCTGCTGGGAAGCCGGAAGGTTCGCGTCCACAATTACTGCTATGATACCCGGACGGCTCTGTCTACGCTTACCAAAGTGAGGAGACTTTCCCATGAAGGGCCCAATCGACAAAGAGTCCGGCAAAGATACTCTGACCGCCGAGAACTTCCGCCGCATCCGCGAGGTTTTTGAATCCGCGCTGGACCATCCACGCGAGGAACGCCGCGCCTTCATTGAGAAAGCCTGTCACGGCGACGGCGCGTTGCTCCAGGAAGTGGAGCGGATGCTGGCCGCAGAGAGCGGCAGCGACAAGCTGCTGGATCGTGTTGCCCCAGTTGCCGCGGCTGTCCAAGTCCCAGCCCCTCCAATCCGTCCCTCCCCAGCCGACCGTTTCCGCACCGGCGAAGTCTTCGCGCGGCGCTTTCGCATCGTGAACGTGGTGGGCCGCGGAGGCATGGGCGAAGTGTATCGCGCCGAGGACCTGGTCCTGGGCCAGTCCGTCGCACTCAAATTCCTCCCCGAATCGGCGAAGGGAAATCTGAACCGGCTCGCGCGCTTCTATGACGAGGTTCGCCTCGCCCGCCAGATCACCCACCCCAACATCTGCCGCGTGTACGACATCGGCGAAGCCGACGGCCAGACGTATCTTTCGATGGAGTACATCGACGGCGAGGACCTGGGCAGCCTGCTGCGCCGCATCGGCCGCCTGCCCGTGGACAAGGCAGTCGAGTTCGCGCGCAAGCTGTGCGCGGGCTTGGCTTCGGCGCACAACAAAGGAGTTCTGCACCGCGATCTGAAACCCGGCAATATCATGATCGACTCCCACGGCGAAGTTCGGATCACGGACTTCGGTCTGGCCGCGGTCGCTGGGCAGTTAGACGGAATGGAGGTGCGCAACGGCACCCCGGCTTACATGGCGCCGGAGCAGTTGGCCGGCCGCGAAGTCACAGAGCAGAGCGATCTCTACGCGCTGGGCTTGGTCTTGTACGAGATGTTCACGGGCAAGGCTCCGTTCCAGGCTGGGACGCTCGCCGAGTTTCTGCGCTTGCGGCAGGAGAACCGCGTCACCAACCCGTCCACGCTGGTTCCTGATATCGACCCGGCCGTGCAGCGCGCGATTCTCCGTTGCCTCGATCCCGAGCCGAAGAAGCGTCCGGCGTCTGCGATCACTCTGGCCGCGTCTTTGCCCGGAGGAGACCCGCTCGCGGAGGCTCTCGCTGCGGGCGAAACTCCTTCGCCGGAGATGGTAGCGGCGGCGGGGAGCACCGAGGGAATTTCGGTGAGGTCCGCGGTTGTTTGTCTGGCCTTGATTCTGGTTGGATTGGTGGCGGCGGTCGTGTTGGGCTCGAAGACTAATGTGCTGGCGAAAACTCCGTTCGAAAAGCAACCGGCGGTTCTGGAAGAGAAGGCGCGGGATCTGATTCGGAGCTTCGGATACGCCGACCGCCCGGCGGATCGCGCCTATGGTTTCCTCTTCGATACCGATTACCAGCAGTACGCGGAGCGCAAGGAGAAGCCCGCCGTATTTCGGGATCAATTGGCCAAGGGCCAGCCGCCGCTGATTCATTTCTGGTATCGCCAGAGCCCGCAAGCCCTGGTCGCTACCGATTTGGACGCCGACGGCGTCGTTTCCCCAACCCAACCGCCGCCCATCGAATCCGGGTCGATCGGTCTCCGTCTCGATCCGCAAGGACGCCTCATGCAGTTCGACGCTGTGCCGCCGCAGATTGACTCTACTCCGAGACCAATGGTCGGTAATGTAATGGAAGAACTCACGGGTTTGTTGGTTTGAGAGCGAGTTCAAAGCCGAGGTCTGAGGCGGTGATTTTAAGGCGATTAATGCGAGAGGCGTGGTAGCGCTTTTCGTAGGCTTCGGCTCCTTCATCCACGTAGGCCTGCCCCCAACGGAGCAGGCGATAAATCAGTATGCCTAATTTTCTAGCCGTGGCAAAGGCTGCGACATCGGGTCCCAGGCGTCGGGCGGTTTGGCGAAAAAAAGCTCCGAGGGCGGTTTGACTGTGGCGCAACGATAGCGCTGCCGAGCGAAGTGCAGCCGACACACGACTGCTGGCGCTGCCGCGCTTCTTCTTTTTGAGCGCCTTGCCTCCGCTGAAGCCACCCCTGGGAACCAGCGTCGCGTGGGAGACGAAATGGCTCTCCGTCGGAAAGCAACTCAGGTCGGAACCATATTCAGTAAGCACACACTGAACCACCCCAACTCCTACGGCGTCGATGGCCGTGAGATCGACCCCGCTCATCCGGTAGAAAGCCTCGCGCATCGGTTCTTCGCCGCGTTGGCGGATCATTTTTGCTTTATTGGTGTTTTTCAGCTGGGGTGGTTGCTTCCCCTCATAATCGGCTCGCTCCATCTCCCGCAGCCGCCGCAGAGTCTCTTTGTCGTATTCCTGCATCGTTTCGCCTATGGCATCGTACATCTTCAGACTCTGCTTTAGGCTGAACAGATGATCCTCTCGCCAATGCCCGCTTAACTGTTCGGCGATTTCTTCCACGCTCTTGCGGCAACCGGGTTCCCGCAACCTCGCCAACACGGCAGGGTTCCGCTCTCCTACTACGATTGCCCGGATGATCGCCATACCCGTTGCGCCCTGGATGTCGGAGACCGCCCGGTGCACCCTTACATTCATCTGGTCCAGACTCTTCTGCATTCGTCGGAGCCAGTCTGCCCGCTCCGCTGCAAGCGTGTTTCTGTCGCGTACCAGAGTCCGCAACATGCACACCTGCTCAACCGGCCGGAACGAGCCTCGAAGCAGCCCACAGCTGTGCAGCCGCTGAATCCACTTGCAGTCTACCCGGTCCGTCTTCTTTCGCCCCGGCACCTGCGCGAATTCCCGCGTGCTTACCAACAACACTTCGAATCCCTGGCGCTCCAGGAATTCGTGCACAGGAATCCAGTACACACCCGTGCTCTCCATCGCCACCGATTCCACCTTCCGCTCCCTCAACCATTGCGCCAGCTTGGCCAACTCTGGTGTTGTGGCTCCGACTTCCTCTACTTCCCGCTCCGAGCCCTCTATCGTTGGCCCACATACCCAGTGGCTTGTGCTCCCCAGATCGATCCCCGCCACGTTTCGTCGCAACACCGGGAAACCGTCGCCTTCCATCCCTCGATCCGAATCCTTCTCCTGACCTCGGTTTCGCTTCATTTGTCTCCTGCCTTCCCGAACACGAACGCCCAGGCTGGCTGATCGCAAAATCTACTCCAGGGGAGTGTCATCAAGACCTCGCCAATGTTCAATCGCCTTCCTGGAGCCAAGCTGAGCAAGGGGCATCACGCTCCAATGAAAAAAGGGCCTTAACTGCAGTCGTGTTCTTTTTGAAGCCTACCCCAACAAGCGCCCCGGTGCATCCGGTCTCTTACCGTTCAATCCGGCAATGCCGGAGGCCCCGCTGAGCCGCGACCGTCAGGGAGCGGTAACGATTGGATAACTCTGTTCACCGCCGCAGGTCTGGACGCTACCCGCTTCACACCCGCCGAGCCGCAGTGGGTCTCGATGGGCGGCTTCGACGCCCGGGCGGCGTGGACGGGGTCGTATCCGGATGCGCCACAGATTCCTTTGCGCATCGAGGCCGCTTCGTGGCGTGGGAGGCCTGTTGCCTTTCGATTGATTGGGCCGTGGTCCCAGCCCGAAAGAATGCGGCCGGCCCAGCCTGCCACGGCGGCGATCGGGCTGTGGCTCGGCCCGGACATTCTGTTCTTCGCGTTGGCGGTTGTTCTCGCTTGGCGTAACTTTCGGGCCGGCAGAGGAGACATTCGGGGAGCGAGCCGGCTGGCGGCGTTCGTCCTTGGCGTCGAGATGCTCGCATGGCTGTGTTCAGCCCATCATGTTGCCGCGCTTGAGGGCGAGTTGCGCCTTTTCGTTTTAGGGATCATGTGGGCTGGGTTTATCGCCGGCCCGCTGTGGGCGCTCTACGTTGCCCTTGAACCGTATGTGAGGCGGTACTGGCCACAGAGCATAATCTCCTGGAGCCGTCTGCTCAGCGGCGGAGTTCGCGATCCGCTGGTGGGAGGACACCTGCTTATCGCCGTCGCCATCGGGGTTAGCGTGGCATCTTTAAATCTGGTTCGGGGGCTCCTTTTGGCCCAATACGGCTCGCTCCTAATCATCCTCAGACTCGATTCGGTGCTGGACGCGCGGCGCATGATGGGTGTGTTGCCATGGCTACTGGGAGCACAGACCGGGGTAGCGCTGGGAGTCTTTTTTCAACTCTTTCTGTTCCGGGTACTGCTACGCCGGCAATGGTTGGCGGTGGCCGCAGTGATTCTTCTTGGCGCCGGCCTGAACCTTGCAAGCGACCACCCAGCGATCTCCGCGAGTTTCTACGCGATCCTCTCCGGGATCGCCGTCTTTCTACTGATCCGGTTCGGAGTCCTTTCTTTTGTCATCGCACCGGTGGTCACCGATACTCTGATTGATTTCCCGCTGACCACGGACTTCTCGACCTGGTACGCGGGCAGCACCATCTTCGCTTTGGCCGTCGTGCTCGCCCTGACGGCGTACGCCTTCCACACCGCCGTGGCCGGACGCCCGCTGTTCAAAGTGGGCCTCCTCGAGCGGGATTGACTGGCGCCCGCGCCCCTATGACGGTCTCGCCACCAGCGCGAGAAACTCGTCGCGTGTCGCTTTGTTCGAGCGGAAGGCGCCGAGCATGGTGCTGGTGATGGCGCCGGAATGCTGCTTCTGAACCCCGCGCATCATCATGCAGAAGTGCCGGGCCTCGGCCATGACCGCCACTCCGCGGGGAGAAATCGCGGATTCCACCGCCTCGGCCACCTGCTGGGTCATCCGCTCCTGCAATTGCAGCCGCCGCGCGAACATGTTCACGATGCGCGGAATCTTGCTGAGCCCGATGACCCGCTCCTTGGGCAGATAGGCCACGTGGATTCTGCCATAAAACGGAAGCAGGTGGTGCTCGCACAAGCTGAAGAATTCGATGTCCTTCACGATCACCATCTCGTCGGACTCGGCGCGAAACAGCGCACCGTTGACAATCTGCTCCAGGCTCTCCTCGTAGCCGCGCGTCAGGTAGCGCATGGCCTTTTCGTAGCGTTCCGGAGTCAGCCTTAAGCCTTCGCGTGAAGTGTCCTCGCCCAGCATCTCCAGGACGTCCTTCATCCGCTCGGCCACGCTAGGGCCAGCGGGCGTCATCACTTTGACTACTGCTTTGCCTTTCATTCGGCGGAAGCCTCCATCTCAAACGTGTTGCGGTCCGTTTCGGAGATACGGATGCGCGCCAAACGGGGCGCCAGGTTCCAATGTTCGCGCAGACGAAGCTCAATCACCGACGCAAGATTCTCCGTGGTCGGAACCACGCGCTCAAACTCCGGCACATCCCGATTCAGATTCTTATGCTCCAGCAGGCGCAGGACGCGCTCCTCCACGAGCCGGTCCAGCGCCTGGCGATCGACTACCATGCCGTCCGCGTTCAACGGGCCCTCCACCGAGATTTCGAGCGAGTAATCGTGGCCATGGCCGTAGGGATTGTTGCATTTTCCGTACAACTTGCGATTCTCCTCGGCGCTCAGCGCGGGGGAATCCAAGCGATGCGACGCCGCAAAACGATAGCGTCGGGTCACGCGCATGTTTGTCATGGGGAGGCGTGGCCTCCGTAGTCCACGTACAGATCGGCGGTTTCATACAACCGGACGTTGCGCAGCCGGACGTTGGGGCCGCGCACTCGCGCTTCGATTCGCGTCCAAATCTCCCGAACGATGTTTTCCGTGGTCGGGATCACCCGATCGAAAGGAGGCACCTCGCGGTTGAGGAAACGATGATCCATCGGCTCGACCACTTCCTGATTCAGGATCTCCTTTAATTCCCGCAGATCGAACACCATCCCGGTGACGGCGTCGGGCTGCCCCTCCACGGTCACCTCCAGCATATAGTTATGCCCATGGCCATGGGGATTGGCGTTGGCTCCATAGACGCGCCGGTTCTCGGCTTCGCTCCAGGCGGGGTTGGAGCACACCAGCGCGGCTGAGAATTCTACTTTTCGGGTGAGCAGCATTTTTTGGGTGAACAACCAGCCGACGGGTTTTAGATGCTCCTACAGGAGCCCCAGATCCTCTAAAATAATAGCGTGAAGCGTGGCGATTGGATATTAGCCGGCACCCTGGTTGTGCTGGCCGGGATTCTGGTGTGGGTGGTGGCGGGCACTTTGGAGCCGCCGGTGGTCAACGCCGGCGATACCGCGCCCAGTTTCAGCGTCGTCACCGAGGACGGCAAAACCATCACGCCCTCCAATTTCGGCGGCAAGCTTCTGGTCCTGAATTTCTGGGCGAGCTGGTGCGCTCCCTGCATCGCCGAGACCCCTTCGCTCGAGCAGTTTGCGCGTACCTTCGCCAACAAGGGCGTGGTGGTGCTGGGCGTCAGCGGGGACCGCAACGAGAAACTCTACAAGGACTTCCTGGCCCATTACCGGATCAGCTTCGAGACTTCCCGCGACCCCGACGCCAGCGTCAGCGCCAGCTACGGAACCTTCCAGTTCCCGGATTCCTACATCATCGACCCCTCCGGTAAAGTGGTCGAAAAAATAATCAACTGGCAAAACTGGATGGCCCCGCAATTTCTGGAACACATCCAGAAGATGCTGTAGTGGGATGCTGAAAGGGACACCATGGCAGGTCGGAGACCTGCCCCACGGGGTCGAATCCATCCTGGGACCGCGCGGCTACCTGTATAAGCCCGAGGACTTGACCAGCTACGAATACGACGGCAGCATCGACAAAGCCAAGCCCGACTTGGTGGCTTTTCCGCAATCCACGGCCGAGGTAGTCGCTTTGGTGAAGCTAGCGAAAGAACACGGCGTTCCCGTCACCGGCCGCGGCGCGGGAACCGGCTTGAGCGGCGGCGCCATCGCTCGCGAGGGCGGCCTGATGATCTCCTTCGCGCGCATGAACCGGATTCTCGAAATCGACCTCGCCAACGAACGCGCCGTGGTCGAGCCCGGGCTGGTGAACCTGGATCTGACGCAGGCGGTGGAAGCCGACGGCTATTTCTACGCGCCCGATCCTTCCAGCCAGCGAGCCTGCACCATCGGCGGAAATGTGAGCGAGAATTCAGGCGGTCCGCACACGCTGGCTTACGGTGTCACCACCAATCACGTGCTCGGCCTGGAAGTGGTCCTGCCCGACGGCAGCGTGCTTAACACCGCCGGCGGCGATGCGCACGGCTCTGATTCAATGGGCTACGATCTCACGGGACTGCTGGTTGGCTCGGAGGGCACCATGGCGCTGGTCACCAAAATTACCGTTCGCCTGATGCGCAAGCCCGAAGCCGTGAAGACGCTGCTGGCCGTGTTCGATAGCATCGACGACGCCGGCAACACCGTGGCCGAGATCACCGCGCGCGCGATCACTCCGGTGGCGCTGGAGATGCTCGACGGCGTGCTGCTGCGCATGGTGGAGGACGCCACGCACGCCGGCTATCCGCTCGACGCCGCCGCGGTGCTGCTGATCGAGCTCGAAGGCATCACCGAAGCCGTCGAGGAGCAGGTGGAGGAGATTCGCCAAGCCTGCCTGGCCTGCCACGCGCGCGAGTTCCGCGTGGCTCGCGACGCCCAGGAGCGCGACCTGTTGTGGAAGGGCCGCAAGAACGCCTTCGGCGCAGTGGGCCGCTGTTCGCCCGATTACTATACCCAGGATGGCGTGGTGCCGCGCACCCAAATTTCCGCCACGCTGCGCTTCATCTCCGGCGTGAGCCAGCGCTACGGGCTCGTCATCAGCAACATCTTTCATGCCGGCGACGGCAACCTGCACCCTCTCATCCTGTTCGATCATCGCGTCGAGGGACAATTGGAGAAGGTCAAGCAGGCCAGCGACGAAATCCTCGAATACTGTATTTCGGTAGGCGGCTCGATCACCGGCGAGCACGGGGTTGGCATGGAGAAGAACGAGATGATGGCGCACCAGTTTTCGTCAGATACACTGGAAATGATCGCGCGGTTCAAGAAACTCTTCGATCCCCAATGTCGTCTCAATCCAGGGAAGGTATTGCCGACCGGCCGCGGCTGCATGGAGATTCGTCAGAAACCAGGAGACCTGAGTTTATGAAGTTCCTTGCGATTTTGCTGTTAGGTGTGCCGCTTTTAAGCCCGCTGCTTCTAAACCCGGGTGCCGCGCTCGCGGCGGACCCCAAACCGCTCTTCAACCAGGCCGGCAACGACGACATCGATCTGTCAGGCACGGTCCTGATCGTGCGGAACGACATCCAGTTGGCCTTGGATGGCCCCGACCTGCCGCCCGGCTACATCGCCGTGCATATGAAGGTCACGCCCAAATCCGAGCAGACTCTGCGCATCAGTCCCGGCGATTTCACGCTCCTGTCGCGCAAGAACGGCGAGCGCAGCCCCGCGCTTTCGCCGCATCAGATCGCCGGAGGCGGCACCGTGCTGGTGGTCAAGCCCGCGGCGGAACAGCCTCGCGGCGACGGCACTACTGTCAATGGCCCGGTGTGGGGCGGCGTCAGCGTTGCCAAGAAACGCACCAACATCGACGGCGACTCCTCCGGCGTACGGACCGCGACCGCCCAGGAAGACAGCCCCCTGCTCAAGGTGCTCACCGAGAAAACGCTCCCGGACAAGGACATCAAAACGGCGGTCGAGGGCCTGCTGTACTTCGCTATGGACACCAAACTGAAGCCCAAGGATCTTTCGCTGATCTACCAGGGCCCGGCCGGCAAGCTGGTCATCGACTTCAAGTAAGCGCGGGGACCTTCGCTACCGGCTCCTCTCACCCGCTTCGATCCCGACCACTCCTGGACACCGCCGAAGTAGCCGGGGCGCTTACCGCGCAACCACCTTAGCGTCGCGCCACAGCCGTTCCAGGTCGTAATACGCACGCGCCTTCTCAGAGAAGACGTGAATCAGGTAGTCACCGTAGTCCATCAATACCCACTCCGCGTTCGTGTAGCCTTCGATGCTGTTGGCGTGTTCGCCGAGCATTTTGAGGCGCATCTGGATTTCGTCCGCGATGGCCTGGATCTGCCGGGAATTGGAGCCGCTGCAGATTACGAAGAAGTCGGCGAAGGAACTGATGTCGCGCAGGTCCAGAACCCGGATTTCCTTGGCCTGCTTCGCATCGGCCGCCTTGACGGCCTCCTTCCACATCGGTCCCGGCTGCTTCAGTGCCGGTGGATCCAGCTTTTTCGCGCGCAGTTTTTTAGGCTCTCTTTTAATGGTATCGTACTACAGCGCAAAGCGCCCCGCGAAGGGTACAATCATGCAATTATGTCTTCTCTTCGCGTGCTGTTGACGGCGGAGCAAATTCAGGCGCGCGTTCGCGAACTGGCCGCGCAAATCGACCGCGACTACCCCGCGGGGCCGGTCTATCTGGTGGGCATCCTCAAGGGCGCGTGCATTTTTCTGGCGGATCTGGCCCGCGCGATGAAGACTCCGGCTCGCCTGGAATTCGTCGGGATTTCCAGCTACGGGCGCGGCCGATCCAGCTCCGGCGAGGTCAAGCTCACCAAAGACCTCGACGTTTCGGTGGAGGGCCATCACGTGATCGTGGTGGAGGACATCGTCGATAGCGGTATCACGCTCAGCTACCTGATGCAGGTATTTCAGCAGCGCCGCCCCAAGTCGCTGCGCGTCGCCACGTTGCTCGACAAGCCCGACCGCCGTCAGCGGCCCGTGACGGTGGACTACGTCGGCTTCCATATCCCCGACGAATTCGTGGTCGGCTACGGATTGGACTTCGCCGAGGACTACCGCAATCTCCGCGACTTGTGCGTGCTGGGCGAGTAGCCCGAACCACTATTCAGATGATGCGGAGCCGGTGATCCGAATGATCAAGCCGCCCGAACTTGAATCTGACGGAGGTCGCGCCATCTGGGACACGATCACCGCCGCCGCGACCGGCGACACCCTCGCGCTACGGCGCTTGCCCGATCGCGATCCCGGCTTGAGCCATCCGGAATACTGGTATACCCGGCCGATTCACTTCGCCGTGCGCGAAGGGCATCTGGAGGCGGTGCGGATGCTCCTCGAAGCGGGCGCGGATCCAGAGTCGAACGGGTTGCACGACGGCAGCCTCATCGCGATGGCCCGGGACCGGGGTCACGAAGCCGTCGCGCAGCTTCTTGACGATGCTCGCCAACGCCGCGGACGAATCGCCCCGGCTGAAGATCATCCTATCCATCTGGCTGCGGCGGCGGGTGATGTCCAGCGCGTCCGCGAGCGTCTCGACGCCGACGCAACCCTCGTGAATCGCGGCGACCGCGCCGGAGCCACGCCGCTCCATCGGGCGGTGATGCGATCGGCACGCGGGGTGGTTGCGCTCTTGCTCGACCGCGGCGCCGACATCCACGCTACCCATGGACGCTCTGCGCACGATGTTCAAGCCATCGACCTCGCGATCTGGGGCTCCAACCTCTGTGCCCCGCCGAGGCGCGACCTCGAAACCGCGCGGCTGCTGCTCGCGCGCGGGGCGGCGTACGATTTAACGATTGCGCCGCGCTCGGGGACCTCGATCGTGTCACTGGGCTTCTGGATCAAGACCCCAGCCTCATACGCGAAGCGCGGGCAAATGGCAGGCGCGCGTTAGCCGCCGCGGTCGAATTCAGCCACGGCGCCGTCGCACGATTGCTGCTCGATCACGGGGCCGATCCGAGGTGGCCCGAAGCTGGCGCGCCCAAGGGCGCTTCGCTGCGCATGGCTGTGGGCGCGGGCGATCGCGAGCTGGTGGAGTTGCTGCTAGCGCACGGCGCCGATCCAAACAGTGACATTGACTCGGCGGGCAGCGCCACCTCGGCCGCGTCACCGGAGTTGCGGCCGCTGCTCATCGCTCGCGGAGGCACGCTCGATCCGTATGACCTGGTCTGGATGGATGAGGACGACGAAGTCCGTCGGCGCGTGACGGAGGACCCCCGCTCGGCGGAATGCGGCTGTGGCGGCGTGTTCACGGCCGTATGCACGCGCGGAAAGCACGGCCTGCTGGTGCGCCTTCTCGAAGCGGGCATCCGCGTGCCTCCCGTCGTGACCGGGTGTCGCAGCTACCTTCTCGAAAACATCGTAATGCTCCGCCTTCTGCTCGCGAGCGGAATGAATCCGGACCTGCCGAACTGGCAACGGCAGACGTTTCTGCACGATCTGTGCCGCGGCGGCAAGCGCGGCAAGACGGAAGGGGCGTTCGCGCGCGCGGCCATCCTGCTGGAGGCAGGCGCCTCGATCTCCGCAAGAGAGGAAGAGTACCGCTCGACCCCGCTCGGCTTTGCGGCCCGGACCAACATGCCGGACATGGTCGAGTTCCTGCTCGCCCGCGGCGCGCCCACCAATCTCCCCGATGACGAGCCCTGGGCAACGCCTCTGGCATGGGCCGAGCGGCGGGGACACGCGGAGGTCGCCGAAATCCTGCGGCAGCATGGAGCCGCGAAGTAACTGAATCGGCCCGACTCCCGAGGCGCCGCGACCCCGGTGCCGCAGCACCTTGCGAGGCTCCCACGTCCGAGCGGGGTAGAGCCACCGGACCAGTGGTCCCGTGAAGAAATCGATTCCAGGAAAGGCTCCGCAGGAACGGTGTCTGTTTAAGAGCAGATCGCCCTTTTCGGACAAGAAATTGTCGGATTCAAATGGGTGTATACTTTCAACGACCGGAAGGGAAGAACTAATTCCGGGAAACTTCAATCTTGAAGGAGAAACCCATGGATTCGAAAAAACCTAATCGAAGGGGATTCCTAAAAGGTGGCGCCGCGTTGGCCGGTCTGGCCGCGGGGGGCGCACGACTTGCGAAGGGCCAGACACAAGGGACGCCTCCCAAAAAAATCGACGAGCTGATCGCCTATGGCGAGCGCTCCCGTTTCGTCACCTCGATACGCATGCCCGTGGCCGAGAGGCATTCGCCCGATGAATTCGGGCTCACGTTTCACGTCTTGACCCCGCTTCAGGATTCGGTCGGGATTATCACGCCATCCTCGCTCTTCTATACGGCGACACACCGCGGCGCCTTTGTTCCCGACATCGACCCCCGGGAGCATCGTCTCATGATCCACGGGATGGTGGACCGGCCGCTGGTTTTCACCATGGAAGAGCTCAAGCGTCTCCCGTACGTATCCCGCATTCACTTCATCGAGTGCCTGGGAAACCGTGCAAGGCCGACGCACAAAACCGTTCAGGAAACGCACGGATTGACGAGTTGCGCCGAATGGACCGGCGTGCCGCTGTCCTTGCTGCTCAAGGAGGCCGGCGTGCAAAACGCGGCGTCCTGGATCGTCGCGGAAGGCGCGGAAGAAGTGAAGGGCGCGTCGAGCATCCCGCTCGCGAAGGCGATGGACGACTGTATCGTGTGCTACGCGCAGAATGGCGAGCCGATCCGTCCGCAGCAGGGCTTTCCCCTGCGGCTCATGGTTCCCGGCTTTGAAGGCATTTATCAGATCAAATACCTGAGGCGAATCAAGGTCGTGGACCGTTACTACATGACCTATGACGACTACGGGCATATCAATCCGGACCCGAAAGTGGCCGCGTTGACTCACATGATCGGACCGAAATCGGTCATCACCTTTCCTTCCGGCGGGCAGCAGCTGTCAGGCCCCGGGTTCTACGAAGTCAGCTGGCTTGGCGTGGTCCGGCGCGGGCGCCATCCGCGGCGTGGAGATATCCACCGACGGCGGCCTGAGCTGGAAGAATGCCGACCTTCGGTCGCCGGCCTATCCGATGGCGCATACCCGATTTGGCTACCACTGGAACTGGGACGGAAAAGAGTGTACGCTGATGTCGCGCTGCACGGACGAACTGGGCACGGTTCAACCCACGCGAGCCGACGTCGCGAAATACTGGAACAAACCCTTGGACGACAACGTCCGGATTCAAGGGGCCGACAATACCGTTCAACCGTGGAGGGTCGCCAGCGACGGGAGCGTTCACAATGGGCTTTCCTAGGCTTTTCCTGGTTACGGCGGTCCTCGGGATTTGCCAGACTGCCTGGACACAGTCGCCCACCTACGGCGTCGGGAGGACCCCGAGCGCGGAAGAAATCCGCGCCTGGGATATCGCCATCAGCCCGACGGGAAAAGAGCTCCCGCCAGGGCAGGGGACTGCCAAAGAAGGTGCGGCGCTCTTTGTCCGGAAAGGGTGCGCGGGATGCCACGGGGCAACGGGATCCGGAGGCCATGCTCCCACGTTAATCAGCAGGAAAGGCGTCCAGGCGGCCTCTTCCATGCCTTCTATGCCTTGTCTCGCCCCTTGTGTGAACGACGCAAACACCATGGGGGTTCACTCGCCCTTCGCGACGACGATATGGGATTACATCAATCGCGGCATGCCTCTGGGGAAAGAGGGGTCGCTCACCCCCAATGAGGTGTACGCCCTCACCGCCTTCCTGCTGTACAAGAACGACGTCATCAAGGAAGACGAGGTCATGGACGCCCAGAGTCTGCCGAAGGTCAAGATGCCGAATCGTGATGGATTTGCTCTTCCTCCGGAGTGGAAGCACGGGACGCCAAGGCTTCAGGGTTACCCCTAACCGCCAAGTCAACCAAAGCGGCGTTATAGGAAACCTCGGGCGCCGAAAATGCTCAGGTCGCGCTTATGAGCGAGCGATGGCTACGCCTCACCCGCCCCGCAGCAAGCGCATCGCCTCGGCGATCGCGGCGGCTTCCTTAGCTTCGCCCTTCGCGCCGCTCTCCTCCACTGTGTCGCCTTCGCCGGGCGCCAGAAACAGGTTCGCTTCCATGCCGTGCTGCCGCGTGTACAAATCCCAATAGCGCCCGCCCAGCGCGTACAGCGATTCGTGCGTGCCGCGCTCGACGATTCGTCCGCCCTCCACCACCAGAATCTGATCCGCGCGCCGGATGGTCGACAAGCCGGTGCGCAATCACGAACGTGGTGCGGCCTTCCATCAGGTATTTCAAACCCTCCTGAATCAGCGCCTCGGATTCCGAATCCAGGCTGGACGTGGCCTCGTCCAGGATCAGAATGCGCGGATTCGCCAGAATGGCGCGCGCGATCGAAACGCGCTGCCGCTGCCCGCCGGAAAGCTTCACGCCGCGCTCGCCCACGATGGTGTCGTACTTCTTCTCGAAGCGTCTCGGCGAACTCGTCCACGCGGGCGATGCGGCAGGCCTCCATGATCTGCTCCTCGGCGGCGTTCGGGCCGCGCGAACGCGACGTTCTCGCGGATCGTGCCGTCGAACAGGAACGTGTCCTGCAGCACCACGCCCAACTGCGTCCGGTAGGAGTCCAGGCGCACCGTGGACAGATCCACGCCGTCCACGGTGACGCTTCCCTGGTTGGGACTGTGAAACGCCGCCACCAGGCTGATGATGGTCGATTTGCCGGAGCCCGAAGGTCCCACCAGCGCCGTCACCGTTCCCGGCTGCGGCGCGGAAGCTCACGTCGAACAGCACCTGCTTGCCCTTTTCGTAGGAGAATCCTACGTTGGCGAAATCAACCTCGCCGCGAATCGCGCCCAGCGCCGCCGCGCGCTGCGGATCTTCGTCTTCGGGCCTCTCGCGCAGCACTTCACGCGTGCGCTCCAGACCCGCGAAGGCTTCGGTCAACTGCGTGCCGATGTTCACCACCTGCATCACCGGCGCGATCAGGAACGCCAGAAACGCGATGAACGTCATCAGATCGCCCAGCGTCATTTTCGGAGGCACGGCCAGCATCTGATGCGCTCCCACGAACCATCACCACCGCTCCCACGATGCCCATCAGCACCGTGGCCGACAGGCCCATCAGCGACATCGCCGTCAGCGACTTCAGGACATTATTCAGCAGCCGCTGCACGCCGCCCGCGAATACCTCCGCCTCTCGCTCTTCGGCGTGATAGCCCTTCACCACGCGCACGCCGCCCAGCGATTCCGTCAGCCGCCCGGTCACCTCCGCGTTGATCTTGCCGCGCTCGCGGAAAATCGGACGGATCTTGGTGAACGCCTGTTTGAGCGTGAAGGAAAACGCGATCACGAAGAATGCCGTCAGCGCCGTCATCAACGGGCTGATGCGCACCAGCACCACCAGCGCGAACAGCGCCGTCAGCAGGCCGCCCACGAAATCCACCAGCCCGGTGCCCACCAGGTTGCGCACGCCTTCCACGTCGCTCATGATGCGGGACACCAGCACGCCGCTCTTGTTGGCGTCGTAATACGACACCGGCAGCCGCCCGATGTGCTCCTGAACCTTCTGCTCGCAGCTCGGCGATCAGCCTCTGCCCGGCCTTGGAGAGCAGTTGCGTGAGCGAAAAAGAGGTCACGCCTTGCAGCAGTGTCGCTCCCAGCACCGCCCCCACCAGCGGCGTCAGCAGCTCCACCTGACGATGCAAGATCACGTTGTCGATCATCGGCTTGGTGGAGAGCGGCAGCACGATCGCGCACAGGCGGTTGATCACCATCAGGACGAACCCCATCGCGAAGATGCCGCGCCGCGGCAGGATCATTCCCTTGATGTCCGGCCACAGCTCCCGGAAACGCTCGGACTGGCTTACCTTCGCCTTGGACATCTTGAGTCCCAGCTGTGTCTCCGGCGAGCGGGGTCCGCGCCGCTCTCCGTGTCCCATCCTGCCCATTCCTGGTGTCACTGTTTTAAGTGTAGCCTGCAATTATGGCCGCCCTATATGCCGGCACTTCCGGCTTCGCCTACCCCGCCTGGAAACCGGATTTCTATCCGCCCAAACTTCCGCAAAAGGACTTTCTGAAGCATTACGCCACCCGCCTGAACGCGGTCGAGATCAACTACACGTTCCGCCAGTTGCCCTCATCCTCCACCTTAGAGAGTTGGATGAAAGCCACGCCGGAAGGATTCGTTTTTGCGCTGAAAGCGCACATGCGCATCACCCATCTGCTGCGATTGAAGGAATCCGAATTCACTCAGGTCTTCTTCCGCGCCATCGATCCCCTGCGCGTCACCCGCCGCCTGGGCCCCGTGCTCTTTCAGTTGCCGCCGAACTTCAAGGCCGAGCCTTCCACGCTCGCGGCCTTCCTCGCGGCTCTACCCCAAGACATCCGTTGCGCCTTCGAGTTCCGCAACACAAGCTGGCTCACTGACGAGGTCTACAAGCTCCTGGAGAAGCATGGAGTCGCCCTGTGCCTGGCCGAATCAGAGAAGTTCGAGGTCCCGGAGGTCCTGACCGCCCCCTTCGTCTACGTCCGCCTGCGCAAGCCCGACTATTCCCCCGAGGACCGCGCCGAAATCGCCCAGCGAGCCCACCGTCTGCTGAATGGCACCAATGATGCCGGCGGCCGCGACGTCTACGCCTTCTTCAAGCACGAGGAAACGCCCGCGGGCGCCCTCTACGCGGAGGATTTATTGCGAAAATGAATGACGGAGGCCGCAGCATGCCCCGAATCGCCGCGCTGCTTGTTGGCTTTTTCGCCGTTGTCAATGGGCGGGCTTACGCCCAGGCCACGGACTCTCTCGAAATTCGAGGCACGGTCCTTGAGCTTGGCTCCGATGGCGCGGCCAGTCTCGCTGTGGCCGGCGTCGAGGTGAGTCTCATCGAATTCGTCCACGTGGGCGCTAATGTAACCCGCTCGCCGGTAGGGACCACCTACACGGATCCCCGGGGCGCATATCTGTTTCATCCGGAACACACGGGCGACTACTACGTGGAGATCAAGAAAGAAGGCTACCGCTACGCGTCGAATAGGGTTTATGGAGCTTCAGTAAAACTGGATCAGGCTCACCCCACGGCGCAATCAACCTTTACGCTGATGCGCAGCGGAGGCTCGATCACCGGCCGCGTCGTTGATGAGGATGGTCAGCCCGTCCCGAATATAAGGGTCGCGATACAGGGCCCGGGACTGGCCCTGCCGGGTTTTGCCTTCGGGGGTGACGCTACTGCTGTTACCGCGACGGATGGAACCTTCACTGCCGCGGATGTGCTACCGGGCCCCCACGTCGTGCGAATCTCATCCGCCGCCGGGGGACAGGAAAAGGTCGACCCGCGTTTTTCCCCCGACGATCTCAAAATCGTGGATGAGGATCTCGAAACCACCTACTGGCCGGGAGGAACCGCCCGGCCGACCGCTTCCATTCCGGTGAGCCCCGGCGGGAGCGTGAGCGCGGGAACCATCCGAATCCGCAAAGTTCCCTATTATCGCGTGCATGTTTCGGTGCCGCGCGTGGAATGCCAGGCTGGCGAGAAATGGACCTTCCGGGCGAGGTATTCCAGCGAAGTAAGTCTGGAGCGCCCCAGGCCGCTCCCTTGCACCAATGACTTTCTGGTGAGTAATCTGCGCCCGGGCACGTACTCATTCCTGCTTCAGAAGGATGCGCCGGCTCCGGCCGAGTGGGCGCTCGCTTCCGTGGACATCTCAAGCAAGAATATCGAGGTGGCGCTCAACCTGGAACCGGAGGCCCAGATCATCGGACGCATCGTCGCCGCGACTGGCGCGACTCTGCCTCCGCTCGACAAAATCAGGGTCTACACCATATCGTCCGCCAGTGGGCCCCCGCCCGCATCGCCCGATGCCGAGGGTAAATTTGTTCTCAAGAGCCTGAAATTTCCGAGCCACCGGATTGTTGTTGCCGGACTCACCAAGGATTACTACGTCAAGGAGTTTCGCTTGAACGGTGCGTCGTCGCCCAGCGACACGGTCACGTTGAGTCCTGCCGCGAACCAGTTGGAGATCGTGATTGACGACAAACCCGGAGTCATCGCTGGAACGGTCACCGACGGCGACAAGCCCGCCGCCGGGGCGATGGTTAGGTTGTATCCGAAAGTCCCGCCGTTCGCAAACTCGGACGCTGGTGCCCGCACCGATAACCAAGGAAGATTTCAGATCAACGGACTTACGCCCGGTGAATACGGGGTCCTTGCTCTGCCGTCGACAACAGGCCCCCAGCCTGCGGGATATGCCGAAGCCGTGACCCAGCTCGCCGCCCGTGCCCGAACCATCACCGTCGAGCGCGGCGGCACGGCCACCGTTACGCTCCCGCTGAGCGATCCTTTGCACTAGCATGTACCGGCTCTATGCCTTCGCGATCATTCTTGCTCTCGCCGCGACGCCTGAGTTCGTCCGCGCGCAAGATACCGCCCCTCTGCAAATCAGCGGAATTGTCTTCGAGCCCGGCGGCGACGGAATTTCCCTCCGCGTGTCCGGAGCCCAAGTCACGCTGTCCGCGTCGGGCAGACCGGAAATCGTCGCGGCCACCTTCACGGATTCCAACGGCGCCTTCGAGTTTCATCCGCCCAACCCCGGCGAATACGTTATCGAGGTTAAGAAGGAAGGTTATTCGCCGGTGTACAACAAGACCCTCACCTTAGAGGTGGCGCCTGGGCGCTTCCTGGGGCAATTACCGTTTTTTCTCACCCGCCCCGGCCAGCTCACCGGTCGGGTCATCGACGAAGATGGCCAGCCTGTCGCGGATCTCGAAGTCACGGTGCAGCAAAAATCACTGGGCCGGAAAGTCCCTGCCGTCACCGCCAAGGACGGAACCTTCACCGCCCCGGATCTCCAACCTGGTTCCTATATCGTGCGCATCTCGCCGCCCTCAAGCGACCGGGAGAACCTGGTCCCCAAGTTTTCGGACGACGACCTCAAAATCGTGGATCAGGCTCTCGAAACATCTTATTGGCCGGGAGGCTCCTCGGAGCCATCCGCAACCATTCCCGCGAACCCCGGAGTCTCCGCCAACATCGGAACGATCAAAGTCCGCGAAGTCCCCTACCACCGCGCGCACGTTTCTGTTGCTACTGGCGTTTGTACGCCCGGCGAAACGTGGGAGTTCTCCCTGCTCAATGCCCACGGACCGCTAGCCGACGCCTCGCTGCGATTCTCCGGCGACCTGCCTTGTACCCACGATTTCCTGCTCCGCAATCTGTCCCCAGGCTCGTATTGGTTCGAACTCCGCGAGCTTGAGCCCGAGCGGGACCGTTGGGCGCTCGCTTCCGTCGGCATCTCGAACAGGAATCTCGAAGTGGCGCTCACCCTTCAGCCCGAGGCCGAAATCGTCGGCCGCTTCGTCGCTGCCGACGGGGCAACCTTGCCTCCGTTCGACAACGTCAGAGTTTCCACCAAGGTGGAAACCGTCGGATTCGCTGCCGGAGGCTCGCTGGCGTCTGTCGATTCCGAGGGCAAGTTCGCTCTCAGGCTGAAGTTTCCGCGCCATCACATCCTGGTAGTTGGCCTGACCAAGCAGTATTACGTCAAGGAATTTCGCTTCAACGGCGCGCCAGCGGGCGGAGTGGTCACGCTGAGTCCCGGCATGGCCCAATTGGAGATCGTCATCGACGACAAGCCCGGAGTCATCACCGGCACGGTCTCCGATGGTGACAAGCCGGCCGACCGAGCCGTGGTCACCCTGTTCACGCCGTCCCTCCAGCCGGTGGCCAGCCAGCCTCCGGCGTTCATCGACAAGCAAGGCAGGTTTCAGATCACCGGACTTGCGCCCGGCGAGTACGGCGCTGTCGCTTGGCCGATGGCGGCGAGGATCGATCACGACTCTACCGACGCCATGAGCCGACTCGCCGCCAACGCCGAAACCATCCGGGTCGAGCGCGGCGGCACCTCTACCGTATCCCTCAAACTCACTGACCCTTCGCGCTAGCCCTCCGGCAAGTTTTGCCAAGAATCGGGAACTCTGCCTTGTGTTGGAATCAACTCCCGCTTCAGGATCACCTTGCATTGGACGACTCTGTCGGGCGGGGGAGTCGGCTTGCGGTTTATGATATTACTGAACGACAATTCTGAAGGAGCATACAGATGAGATACAGGGTTCTACTGGTCGCCGCGGGCCTATTGACCGCGTCCGCCGGCGTTTATGGACAGGCCAAACTGACGGGGAAGTGGCAAACGGACAATGTTCCCGCGGCACTTGAGGCACAGAAAAATGCTCCTGCCACTACCGAAGCGGGCGGGCGGGGCGGCCGCGGCGGAGGCGGGGGGCAGGCGATCATGCTGGATCTGCAGGTGGATGCATCCGGCAAAATAAGCGGGACAGTGACGGAGATTGGAAATCCGCCGGTGCTGAATATCGAGACGGGCACAATCACGGGGAAGACCATTACGTGGGTCACGCAGCCGCGGGGAGTCACCTGGAACCTTGAAATGACGGACGATGACACGGTCACTCTGACGGGTCGTGTGTTCGCCGCGCGAGGCGGTGCGGGTGGAGGCAGAGGCCCGGCTCCGGACGCTGCGGCTGGCGGTGGCGGCGGTGCTCCGGCTGGCGGCGCTCCGGCCGGTGGCGATGGCGCTGCGCGAGGTGGTGGTGGTCGCGGCGCCGGGCGCGGGCCACAGGCAGCGATCGTTTTGCACCGCGTGAAGTAGGAACTTAGCGACGCGCATTGGCCCCGAAACAGAGGACGCTGGCTGGTTTCCAAGGGGAACAGAAAATCGTCGCGGCCGTTGAGCACCGGCACTGGTATCTTCACGCGGGGCGCGAGATTCCAGAACTGTGCCTCGGGAAGCACCAGCCCGGTTGAATCCCTAACGGTTCCTGAAATCTGGGATGTGGCGACGGACTGCGCCCATGCTCCGGCTGCGACGAGCCCGGAAACCAACAACGTGGTTGGGAGAGGCCTCATGATCCTCTCCTTCAAACTTTTCGGTAAGTATGACTGCGCCTCTGGACAAAGTCGGGGCCGTTGACCGTGGGCGTTCGGCAACGTGGCGGACTGCCGGCGAACTTGCACGGCGATGCTGCGCTCGTTGGGCAAGACACTGGAGTAGAGTAGAATTGTTCCGAGACCTATGCCCCTTTCCAGTGGGACTCGCTTGCATGCTGACGAGATCCTGGCCGCTATCGGCGCGATGCGTCGTATTCCGGGCATCAGCGCGATAGCGGCTGCCGCCTTGGTCGCTGCCGGTGCTTTGGCGGCACAGCAGGCTCCAGGCACGAATCTTGAGGTGCTTCAAGTGCGGCCGAACTTCTATATGATTGCGGGCGCCGGCGGCAACATCGGCTTTCAGGTCGGAGCGGATGGCGTCGTGGTTGTCGACTCAGGTTCCGCGTCGAGCGCGGATGCCGTCGTCGCCGCCATCAAGAAAGTCACGGCACAACCCATCCGTTACGTGATCGACACCAGCGCCGATCCGGATCATGTAGGCGGCAACGCGGCCGTCGCGAAAGCCGGGAAGACACTATTCACGCAAAACGGCGGAGCCGGTATCGGAGCCGATTTCCTGGGAGGCGGAGCGTCGATACTTTCCGTCGAACAGGTCTTGACGCAGAATGAGCGGACCGAGCGGGAAGTCCGCGCCATTTCCGGTTGGCGCGTGGCCGACGGAAACGTTCAATCAGCCGCGGAAGTACATGTACCTCAACGGCGAGGGCATTGAAGTCTTCCATCAGCCGGCAGCGCACACAGACGGCGATGCGATTGTCTTTTTCCGCCGTTCCGACGTTGTCATGGCCGGCGATATCCTTGACACGACACGATTCCCCGTCATCGATATCGCGAAGGGCGGCAGCATTCATGGCGAAATCGCAGCGTTGCAGAAGCTCGTCGATACGGCCATTCCGTCCGTGCCGATCGTATCCCGCGAGGAGGGCACGCTGATCGTTCCAGGCCACGGCCGCATCTGCGATCAACTCGACGTGGTGGAATACCGCGACATGGTGACGATCATCCGCGACCGCATCCGCGATTTGATGAAACAGGGCCTTACGCTGGAACAAATCAAAGCCGCCTCGCCGGCTCGGGGCTACATGCGCCGGTACGGGTCGGAAACCGGTTCCTGGACCACGAACGATTTCGTGGAAGCGGTGTATCGCAGCATCGGCGAGAAGGTGCAATGAGAGTCTTCCTCATCGCGACATTCGTCACGCTGTCATCCGCCGCCGCACAGCCGCGCGCGGCCGGCCAGGACCGCGGCCCGACAGCGGGCGGCGCGGGTACGGCAAAAGCCTCCGCGCCTATGGATATGACAGGTTATTGGGTGGCTTTCGTGACCGAAGACTGGCGCTTCCGGATGGTAACGCCCCACAAAGGCGATTACCAAGCTGTTCCCATGACCGAACAGGCGCGGAAGGTCGCGGATGCGTGGGATCCGGCGGCCGACGAAGCCTCGGGCGATCAATGCAAGGCGTATGGAGCCGCGGCGATCATGCGGGTGCCTGCGCGGTTTCACATTACGTGGCAGGACGATAACACGCTGCGGGTCGACAGCGATTCCGGCATGCAGACGCGGCTCTTCCATTTCAATTCACCGCCGCTGCCGCCGGGTGAGCGGACATGGCAAGGTTATTCAACCGCACAGTGGCAAAAACCGGCGTCGCTGAAAGTAGCGACGACCAACCTGCGCTCCGGATATCTGCGAAAGAACGGCGTTCCTTACAGCGAGAACGCCGCCGTTACGGAATACTTCGATATCGCACCGCTCCCGAGTGGCGGCCAAGTGCTGCTGGTCACCACCATCGTCGACGATCCCGCAGTACCTTCAGCAGCCGTTTATCGTGAGTTCGCAATTCAAGAAGGAGGCCGACGGTTCGAAATGGGATCCAACGCCGTGCACCGCAAAATGAGCCGAAAAATAATCCGAACAGGCGCTACGATACTCGCCGGCGTGTGCCTGTGCCTATTCGCGTGCCGGACCGCCGCCGCGCAGATGGAGATAACCGGCTCATGGGCGGCGCGAAACCATGAGGTCCTTGCCGGTGACGGTCTGCCGGTAGACTTCACGGGAATCCCTCTGAACGAGGAAGGGCGGATTAGAGCGCTGAGTTATTCCGAGTCGCAGCTCGCGATGGTCGAACGCCAGTGCCAGGGTTGGCCGGCCTTTTATTTTGTCCAAGGACCGTTTGGTTTGAAGATCTGGAGCGAAACAGACCCGCTCAAGGGAAACGTGATCTCCTATACCATCGGCGGGTGGGAGGATCGGGCGCCGCTGACGATTTGGATGGACGGACGGCCTCACCCGTCCAAATATGCCGAGCACACACGCGCCGGGTTCACCACCGGAGCGTGGGAAGGCAACACACTCGTCACCTACACGACACACATGAAGGCCGGGTTCCTGCGAAAAACCGGTGCGCCCAGCAGCGATGAAGCGACGATGACGGCGCGCTTTTACCGCCACGGCGATATCCTGACTGTTCTCGCGATCGTCGAGGATCCAATCTACCTTGCCGAACCATGGATCCTGTCCAGAAGCTTTCAACTTAGCGCAACGCCTCTATCTCCAATCGGGCCGCCGTGTATCACCACCTATGAAGGGAGTTACTGGGGAAACCGCTCCGCATTACCTGCCCGAGAAGAATCCCTTCGTCGATGAGATGACTGCGAAGTACGGCGTCCCGCGCGACGCCGCCATCGGAAAGCCCGAGACGCTTTATCCGGAGTATCGGAGGAAAATTTCGCCAGCCGCCCCTGTTAAATAAAGAGCGCACGTTCGAGGAGGACGCAAATGAAACAACACCGACGGACCACCCTGTCGCTCGTGGCGGCTCTCGTGATCCTGGCCAGCCATCCGGTGAAAGCCGAGGTTCTCGACAAGACCAAGAAGATTGGAGGAACCACCGTTCATTACAAGGTCGTGCTCCCAAAGAACTATGATGCCGGCAAAGCCTATCCCGGCGTCCTCGGGTTTGGCGGTGGTCCGCAGACCATGAACGTAGTGGACAACGTCATCGCCAGGAATTTCCGCGATGAGGCGGAGAAGCGCGGCTACATCGTCGTGGTCCCCGCGGCGCCGAACGACCAGTTGTTCTTCGAAGGCGGGGAGCGTATCTTCCCCGAGTTTCTGAAACAGCTTCTGGCCGACTATAAAATCCAGGACAATGAGTTCCATATCGCAGGGCCGTCGAATGGCGGCATTGCCGCGTTTCACGTGGCCTCGCTGAATCCTCAGTACTTCCTGTCGATCACTGCGTTTCCAGGGTATCTTTAGGAGGAACTCCGGCGCACATCCAGGCCATCTCCAAGATGTGCGTCAACATGTTCGTCGGGGAGCTGGACCCCATGGGGTGGCAGGATCTGATGCGGAAGCAGGCCTCGGAGTTCCGCGCCAAGGGCATGACCGCACACTACACCGTCGAAAAGGGACAGCCCCACCGTTTGGAAACCCTCGCGGGCCCGAACGCAGGCCGGCTGTTCGATCTGTTCGAACAGGCCCAGCATGGCTGCGGCAAATGAACCGTTCCCCGCACTGAAGAGGCGGGGGTTGCATCAGGGGTTACACCCCGCTCAGCTCGAACCGGCCCGCCCGATAATCGACATACGCTTGGCGGATCTGCTCTTCCGTATTCATCACGAAGGGACCCCGCGCCACGACCGGCTCACGAAGAGGACGTTCCGGCAAAGAGGAGAACGCGCAGAGGCGCCGTGCCGCCGGCGATATCCACTTCCGAAAGGGTGTCGTCATCTGTCCGGGTCAGCCAGGCCACATCGCCGGCGCGTACCGGAGATCGGTCGCCGCCGATCAAGCCATCGCCCTCCAGCACGACGATGAACGCGTTGTAATCCGCAGGCAGTTCCTGCCGAACGTGCGCCGCGGCTTCCAGTTGTATTTCGAGCATGGTGACCGGCGCATAATTCTTGGTGGGCGCGATCGCATCTCCCGACCTTCCGGAGAAGACCCGGATCTCAGCGCCGCGCTCGCGCCGTAGCGGCAGATCGGCAGCGACCAGATTCTGAGCTCTCGGTTCGACCATCTTGTCCGCAGCCGGAAGATTGACCCACAGTTGCAGAGAGTGAACCGTTACCCCCTCAGCCGGCTGTTCCAGGTGAATAATGCCGCGTCCCGCCGTCATCCATTGCACATTCCCCGGCAAGATTGAGCCCTCGTTACCATAGCTGTCGTAATGGTCAAGCCGCCCATCGATCACATAGGTGACGGTCTCCATGCCCCTGTGCGGGTGCCTGTCGAACACGCCGCGCGGAAACCAGTCCTCCATCAGCGCAAGAAAAGGGTCGGTCGCCTTGGGGTCGCCTGAAGCAACCAGCGGCCGGACACGATGTTCGGGCGTCATGCCCGTTTGCAATGTCGGGCGGTCGATGCGCACGACGCTGCGTCGAAGAATACTGGCGTTCATAAGGAGGTCTCCCTGGGTGACTACTTTATCAGGCCCTCACCGCCGGCAATCCGCGCTTGCAGTGAGACCGCCGCGAGCGGAACTCCGGCTCGACTACCGGACAAAAACCCGCGAGGGGCACTCTATTTTCAAACCGGGCAGCTCAGTCCGCAGTTTCACAGGCTGCATGCCGTGCTCCGTCAACGCTTGAAACGTCACCTCGTATTGGTTCTCGAAGCGGTCGTGAAGGTCGTTCAGGAACGGCGTAATCGTGACAGGGTCCATGAAATCGTCGAAGTAGGCATAGCCGCCGGTCTCCTGGCTGACCTCGCTGAGACGGGATTGGGCGAAATTGGTCACCACGTCGCCGCGGCCATAGAGACCAGCGCCACGCAGATAAATGGAATAGACCGTCACTCCACTCTTCAAAGCGTCCTGGATGGCCCCGTCGACATAAGGATCGTCAACGATCTCCGTGCCGAAGTAGCGGTCCACACCGTCCGTCAACATCAGCACCGCCCGGCGGCCGGCCGGTTCCTTCGAAGGCCAATGCTTCACCAGATCCGAAAGCCCAAAGTAAGGACCGCCGTTCACGCCAGGGATGGCTAACGGCAGGCGCAAAGATTTCGCCGCCATCTGGTGGTCTGCCGTGAACGTCTGTGGCAGAGCGAGGGTTCCGTTGCGCACATAGCCCACCGCCACCTGCGTTGTGGCGGGCAAGGAGTTGAGGAACGCTCTCAACTCGGGCAAGTGGAGACCGAGCCCGTACGTCCGCGTGGAATCGTCCAGGAGAACGAAGAGTTGCATGCCCGCCAGATCGCCTGCAAAGCGTCGCAGGCCGACTACGGGCACGGAGGTGTTACCCTCTATGACCATCAGGTCGCGGGCTTGCAGGCCGTCCGGAATGCTGCCGCCCCGATGAGCCGGCTCAACGGTAATCACCATCTGGGACAATTGAGCCGGCACGGCGTCGGCATGTGGCGGGGAAGCCCGCACAATGGCGCTGGCGGCCATGAGCGCCGCGATGGTCGTCCCAGCAAATACGCACTGCCGTTTGATCTTCATTTCGCAACCCCGCTGTTCTCCTGGTATTTAGATGCTGCGGCGGAGATCGCGGTTCCTGTGGAATCCGTAGGGCTAAGACGCCCGCTGGCTTTTTGGCCTAACGTTGAATTCCAGCTTCCAGCGCCGGCCGTCGCGCGCCACAAACCACAGTTCCAGAATGCCTGTTTCGGTGACCAGAGTTTCAAGAGTCACAGGGACGCTGTCGGCTGGGTTACCCGGAAGAAATACCTCCACCGGCGCGAGTTCTTCCATGCCAGGTCCGATTTCTTCGAGCAGGAGGCCGACGGTATCCTCCTTCCGCTCAGCCGATTGGAAGAAGCGGAACTGCGCGTGCCCGCCCAGGCTCAAGGCGAACTCGCGGCCGCCGAGTTGGTGCCCGGTGCCTTCCTCCATGCCGAATGGCACCACCGTGAGCGCCTTGAGAGGAGGCTTCCGGCCAGGCACTGCGGGCATGGCAGCTTCAATTCCGATGTAGTAGCTTCGCGGGACGCCGCCTCGGACGCGGACCCCGCGTCCCTGACGGGCCAATCCATAGTAAGCCGCGCCTCGAGCCACGGCATGCATCAGATCGCCGCTAACGAGCGCCGTGACCGGGCGCGGCAACCAACTGTTCAGAACCTCGAGGATTCGTTCGCGCACCAGGTTGGCGCGCAGCACTCCGCCGTTGAACAGAACGTGGGTTGGCTTGGCCCCCTGGCGCTGCAGAAATTGAGCCAGATGCCGTGTGATCCCCGCATCCGCGGCGTATGGCAATCCCAATTCCGTCAAAGCCGCGCGCTGGCCTTGGGGCACGTCGTCGATCGCTGCCCGCGGCAAAAAGCCGTCGAGCAGAATGGTCTCCAAATCGGAGCGCTTAAGCTTGGTTTTCAGAGATCCTCCGACTACTCCCGTTCCACGGCCGAGGATGGTAATCTGCTCTTCCTTTTCCTTTGACCCCGGGGTCAGCAGCTTTTCCTTGGCCGCGCGGCAGTGCTGCCACAGCGCGTGGAACTGGATCGTATCCAGCTTCTTCGAAAGCTGCCCGGCGACAGTGTGCGCCAACGCTGCATCCACGTTGTCGCCGCCGAGCAGGATGTGCTCGCCCACCGCGACCCGCTCCAGCGCGATTTCGCCGGCTCGGTCCTGGACCTCGATCAGGGTGAAATCCGTGGTGCCGCCGCCGATGTCGATGACCAGGATCAAATCGCCCATGCCGACCAGTTCGCGCCAATCCGGGTTGCGCTCGATCCACGCGTAAAAAGCCGCCTGTGGCTCTTCCAGCAGGATGACGTTACGATATCCGGCTTCTTCCGCCGCCTTGAGCGTCAGATCGCGGGCCACCGCATCGAAAGACGCCGGCACAGTAACCAGCACCTGGCGGGCGTCGAATGGATCCTTTGGATTTTTCGTGTTCCAGGCATCGCGCAAGTGCTGGAGATAACGGCGCGATGCTTCCACTGGCGAGATCCGGGGCACGCCCTCCGGCGCGTTGGGCGGGAGAATGGGCGCCGTGCGATCTACTCCCGGATGCGATAGCCATGACTTGGCGGAGGAAACCAGCCTGCCTGCGTTTTCCAGACCTTTTTTCTGTGCCAGTACGCCCGCGATCGCGTCGCCGTTTTCCAGGAACAGAAAGGACGGCAGCAGCGGCTCCTCACGCATTTCGCCCGGATGGACGAACTGTGGAATCGCGAACTGCTCCACAGTGTCGTTTTGGGTGTAGGCAAGCGCGCAATTTGTAGTGCCAAGATCGATCCCGATTGCCGCGCGCGGTTTTGCATTTCCGGTCATGAGCCTTTCTCACATTCTCGCAAGGTACTTTGATGTTACCGGACAACTGGAGGCTGGACTGCTACCGTTGAAAAATGATACTTAAGATTCGGCAGGCGGGCGAGCCGGTCTTACGGCAAAAAGCTCGCCCTCTTTCAGCGGATGAGATCCTGGATCGAACCATCCAGGAACTCATCGAATCCATGCGCGAGACGATGCACGACGCTCCCGGGGTGGGACTGGCTGCACCCCAGGTTGGGATTCCAGTGCAGCTCGTCGTGGTGGAAGATCAACCCCGATTCCTTCAGAAGCTCTCTTCGGAGGAGCTTGCGGAACGCGAGCGCAGCGCCGTGCCCTTCCATGTTCTGATCAATCCGGCGGTCACGATCACGGGTTCCGAATCTGCCGAGTTCTTCGAGGGCTGCCTCAGCGTGGCAGGCTTCACCGCGGTTGTTCCCCGCATGAGGGAGGTCAGAGTGGAGTGCCTGAATGAAAGAGCGGAGCCGGTAGCGATCGACGCGAAGGGCTGGTACGCCCGCATCCTACAACATGAAATCGATCACTTGCACGGCACGCTGTATATCGATCGGATGAGCCCGCGCTCGTTTTCGACCCAGGACAACTACATGCGTTACTGGAAGGACCCGCCCGCCCAGCTCGGTTGATGCGCGCCGATCAAATCGCGGCGCACGCCGGCGGCGAGGCCGCAAGGGGTTGCGCCCGATACCTGGATCACTTTTTTTTGGAATTCTGTTTTGCGGCGGACTGCGTTCCCGATGGCGTCTTTTCCGATGGCATCGAGGGCTACTCGCTACACCAACAGATTGGAAAACAGAGCGAACGCCCTCAGCGCAAGAAATCAGCGTCCGGCAGTCTTGTCCGGCGCTGGCGGGATTAAGTCAACCAGGCTAGCAGTGCGCCACGCCAGGAAATCACCGTACGTAAAACTGGACCTGTACAGCCCCTGCAAGCTGCCACTCATTGTATGACGGCAAAACATTCGCGGCATCGACGCGGCCGACTACGCGATAGGTGCCCGATGCAACGTCGGCGGATTTAGAGGATCGCGCGGCGACCTGCAATCGCTGTGCGGTGGGGCCGCTGAGAAGCACTGTCAAGGCGTAGGGGGTGTCGTTCTTAATCTCCAACCTCGCGGTGCCGTTTGGAACCGATACAGTGCGATCAATCGTCGGCGCGGGCAGAGCGGTGTACCGGCCGCTCTTCACGACCGTGTCGACTTCGTCCTTGATGCTGACACTAGAGCCTCCGGGCGCCACGCCGGAATTCTGTTGCGCGGCTTCGATCAGAGACTCGGATGCGGAGCTCAAGCAAGCCAGTTCCAGGATCTGATCGAATGGCGCCAGTACCAGAGTCTGTTTGGGAACGGTCCAAGGCTTGGTCAACACCTTCGGATCCTCGAGGGTGGCCTCGATCTCGAGCGTGTTCGCGTCCACCCGGCGGTAGCGTTCCACGATATGCAGCGCGTCGGAATGGAACGACACCCGGCCTTCCGCGGAGATCCAGGTCTCGTCGTTAAAGTTCGTCTTATCGACGACGAAGGTGTCGCCGTCCCAACGGCCCACCGCATCTCCCCGATTGGAAGGAGGCACGTTGTCCCGATGCGGCCTTCCATCGAAGGGGATGATTTGAAAACCGTGGTAGGTTTCCGTCAGCATGATCACAAACTTCGGAGTTTGGACGATCTGTGCGACTGCCCCAACGTCAAACATGCTGACATTCAAAGTGCCGAACGCCGTCGGAACGCAGCCCAATGACGGGTCGTCTTTGTCGGCCAGGGTTTTGGCCTTGGCTTGGGCCGAAGGCTGATACAAGCCGGGAAAAGTTTGTGGCGGCTGCGCCGCAGGACCCCGTCCGCCGCCCCGAGCACCTCCGCGTCCACCGCCGGCGGCCGGCGTGCCCGGCGCCGCACGTCCCCCGACATCGGCGCCACGCCACCAGACCCCTGAGAGGTCCGGATGACCATCGGCCATGCGCGGCACGGGCACCGCAGAAGCCGTACTTGCCGGAGTAGTTGCCGCGGGAGTTCCTGCCTGCGCCGCGAGGCGGGTTGGGGCCGCCGCGTACCACGCCAGAGTAGTTGCGATTGCCGCCGTCACTATCGCGTGTTTCATAATTTCAAACCCTCACTTGGCTCCCGGTCCCTCCTGGGGCCCGAACATACCATACACGTGCCCATCGGCAGTGATAAGCTGGCTCAACATTCCCCTTGGCTGGGAGGCGTCCCTAGCGTGAAAGCCCTTGATGGTGACCTCAGCTCCCTTCTTAATGATGTCCGGCTTGTAGCCGTTGCGAATCATTCCGCTCGGCGTCCCGGCCTCGAAGGACCACTCCTCCACTTTGCCGTTGGCGTCTTTCACTTCGAGTCGGAACCACGAATGCGGGTTTCGCAGCAACACCTCAGTGATCACACCGTGCACCGTTACCGGGTTAGTCGTATCGTACGTTGCGGCAAACGAATGATGCGCCCACGCCGGCACTCCTGTGCAAAGCGCAGCCAAACCTGACGCCAAAACGATGAAAACTCTTCGTTTCATACCACCTCCGGTCTGATCCGAAATTCCATTCGGAATCTTAGCACTGTTGAGTATACACCCGGCCGCGGTGTAGATCCAGCCAGTTGACAGCCAGTCGCGATCCGTCGGGACCCGCTTTTGGCTCCGCTTCTTGGCCACTTTCGCCAGATTCACGCGAGCAGGCTGGTCAGCTGAGACACCTTCTTCACGTGCTCGAAGTCATGAATCAGCTTCAAGGTTTCCTCGATGCGGCCTGCCGGCAGGTGGGATTGCGGCATCAACGCGCGGAATTTGCCGTCGATATCGCTCCACTCGATGCCGCGCGGCGCCGAACCCTTGGGAGCGTCGACGGTGCTCGTATACCTCGCACCGGATTTGGTGACGATCGTGACGGTGGCGCCCCAGCCCCACTCATACCGCACCGGACTTGGGGACGGGTCCTGCTCGACCAGCCCGATGAGGCGGACGATGGCGGGGCGTTGGATCATCTCCGGCTCCGCGTGGACCCAGGAGAAGTCCTTGTCGGCCACGGCGGAGGCGATGAAGTAAGACAGGCTGTGGATCGCCTCGATCATGTCTGTCGGGGCCTTGCCTGCGACCAACCGGCTCTGCGGACCGGCTACCAGAATTTTCGCTACGTCTTCCGGCCGCACGGACGATTCGCGCGCCGCATTGACCGCCGCTTCCACCGCGGGATGCAGCGCGTGCGCGCCTGGGACCAGCTTGATCGCAAGGTAGCGCATGATCTGGTAATCGTTGCCGATTTCGCGAGCCAGGCTGCTTGGGTCGGGTTTTCCGCCGCCAAAAACCGCCAGAAATCCGCCCGGGGCTTCCAGCATGTCGCGGTTGACCGCATAACCGCGGCCGCCGGCTAGCGCGGCGTTGATCGCGCAAAGCGCTGCATTGCCTGCATGATATTCGCGCGCCCAGCTGTTGGTGCCGATCGAGAGGCCGCCCACGGTCGTCGCGGTGATCCCGATGGCGTTGGCCGTCTGCTCGTCGGTCAACCGCAGGAGCTTGGCCGCGGTGACAACGCCGCCAAAGGCGACAATCGAAGATGCGTGGAACCCCCGGCCTACGCTGCCGCCGATCGCTCCACTGGTCCGGTCCGAAGAACCGGAACTTGCCGCCAGCGCCTCGCCCACGCGGCCCGCTGCCTCGTATCCGGCGACCATCGCGCTGAGCGTGTCTTGACCGGCGGCTCCCACCCGCTCCCCGATCGCCAGGCCGACGGAGGTGAGGCACGTACCGGTGTGGGCTACGTTGCGCAGATCGCTGTCGTCGGACGCAGCCGAATCGCTGAGCATCGCGTTCACGCGAGCCGCCTCCGTCACCGGAACTCTGGCGCCGTCGAACCACACGGCCGCCTCCCGCTTGCCGCCTTGCTCCTTGGCCAAGTCGCGAACGATGCGGGCCGATCCTATCCGCGATCCCGACGCGGCGCTGGCGAGCGTACTGGCAAGGATCATCTTGGCGTGCTTGATGGCTACCGGCGGCAGATCGGCGAAGCTCACCCTATTAAGCAAGCGGGCCAGCGTCAGGGCGCTGGCTGGGGACTTCTCCTGAGCTAGGGCAGCGACAGGCCAAACCGTTGCCATGCCGGTGATCCCTGCGAAGGAGCTCTGCAAGAGTCGTCGCCGGTTGAAGTGGAAGGTATTTTCGGCCAACAGGCGCTCATCTCGATTTTGTTTGCCCATTCGGTACTCTCCGGCAGCGGCCTACAGTCTCTCGTCCCTATTGGATCGAGTTTACCGCGCACCAGCAGCGAAACACTGAGCGATGAGGCCCTGCGATCGGATAAACTTAACTGAATCCTGAGTATGCTGCTTTCCGTGGGCACACAACCCGGCCTCTGCGAAATCCCCGCGTCTCAAGATGAGGAAAAATGAACACAAGAATATTTCTCGCCGCCATCGTGCTGGCCACATCCGCCAGCGCACAATCGAAGCTCCAGTTGAAGGTTCACACCGGCAGAGGCATGAATGGATACGATGTGAACTCCACGATGATCTCCGGCAAAAAGGACATGCTGGTGATCGACGCGCAATTCGGTCTCAGTGAAGCCCGTAGTCTGGCCGCGGAGATTCGCGCGTCCAAGAAGAACCTGACTACCATCTACGTCACCCATCCCCACCCCGATCATTATTTTGGGCTCGCGGTGCTGAAACAGGAGTTCCCATCCGCCAAAATCGTCGCGCTGCCGGCGACGATCAACTCCATAAAGACCGGCTGGCCCGCGCGACAGAAGTTCTGGTTCCCCACTTATGGGAACAACATCCCCGGCCCGGACCCGGTCCTTCCGGAGGAACTTTCGACTCCCATGCTGACTCTCGAAGGCGAGCAATTCCCGATCACCGGCGGCGTGCAGGGTGACGGTACCGGGAACAGCTTCGTGTATATTCCTTCGCTCAAAGCCGTGGTGGCGGGCGATACGGTTTTCGATCGGGTTTACTTCGGAGTTCCCAAGGACAAAGCGCGCGAAGATTGGATGAAGACCCTGGATCAAATTTCCGCGCTGAAGCCCGCCATTCTCATCCCCGGCCATGAGGGTCCGGGCGCGAAACACGACCTGTCGGCGATCGCGTTCATGAAGAAGTACATCGCGGACTGGGACGCCAACGTCGCCGCCTCGAAAGACGCGGCCGAGATGCGGGCACGCATAGTCAAACAGTATCCGGGCCTGGGCATGGAGTACACGCTCAACGACCGCGTCGCCGCGTTCTTCCCCGACGCGAATAAAGGAAAATGATTTGAGAAGGGGCTTACGGCTTGATGGCCTCGAAGCGAATTTGCTTGAGGATCTCGGTCTGCCGTTCGAGCTCCGTTTTCCCGGCCGGAAACTGGTTCATGTGCAGGAGATACGCGAGAATATCGGCATTCTGCGCGCTGTTCAAGGCTCCGGGGCGATCGGCCGGCATAGAGATTCGAATTCTCTCGAACAGGTCGCCCACGGTCAGCCCGTTCCAATTCGCGAGAAACTCCCCGCCCGTCAGCGGGGGCGCGGCTTCTCCGCCGGTGAGGGTGTCGCCATGGCACTTCGCACACGCGGTGCGATAGAGAGCCTCGCCTCGATTCGATTGCTCTTCTGTGTAGACACCGTCCCACACGGATCTTGAAGCCGATTGTTGGGCGCTGGCGAGGCCCAGGCCGAGGATCGCCGCAACCAAAAACCGCAACCGCGAACTCATTCCGCGGAAGGCAGGCGGTACGCGAGATACTCGCCCGAATAGTTCCCGCCACTCACCGCGACGACGATGTACTGCGTCCCGTTCATCATATAGGTCATCGGCGACCCACTCTGCGGAGCCGGCATATAGACCGCGCCGACCTCGCGTCCGCTGGCTTTATCGTAGGCGCGCAACATCGCGCCGCGAGGACGAGAGGGAGTCGTCGTGATTTGCGGGTCGCCCGCGATCACCAGAGTCTTCGTAACCAGCGTGCCGACGCTGCTGCTTTGGCCGGTGCGCGGTATGTCCAGACCTTTGAGAGCCGCGCTATTGCGAACGACATCCGGAGTCTCGCCGTGCGCGACCTGCCACATAATCTCGCCGCGATCCAGATTGATGGCCGAGATGGTTCCGTACGGCGGCTTGATGAGCGGCAGACCTTGCACGCTGAAAGAAATGGGGGCCGCGGCCGCCTGGTTTGCTGCCGGCGCCTGAGCCGGTGCTGGCGCCGGTCCTCTTGCCGCCGCGGGAGTGCGAACCGCCGCATCCGCGCCAGCACCTTCCCCAGGGCCGGTGCGCATCGTCACCCGTTGTCCGGCGGTCCCCAAGATGTAGTTCATATCCGAGAATTCCTTTGGCGGCGCAACCATCCCTATCGGAGTCAGGCAGGCGTTGCACGCCGAAGCGTACACGGTGTGGGTTTCCGGATCGTAGGAGCCACCGGGCCAATTGGTCCCGCCCGATGCCGTCCCTAGGGTGAGCGTGGCGAGCGGGCCCCCGGCGATGCTGGGAGATGGCGGCGTGAAAACCGGCCCCAGTTTGTACTTCGAGACGATGGTCAAGGCTTGGTCGCGCATGGCTGCCGTGAAATCGATCAGCACGTCCGGTGTGACGCCATTGCGGGCGTAAGCGGGCGGCTTAGTGGGAAACGGTTGGGTCGGCGAGTACCACTCGCCAGGGACATTACCTTTCTCGACGGGCCGTTCCTCAATCGGCCAAACCGGCTGTCCGGTCACGCGATCGAAGACATACAAAATGCCTTGCTTCGTTGGCTGCGCCACAGCCTTGATGGCGCGGCCGTTCACGTTTATATCCGCCAGAATCGGGGCGGAAGAAATATCCATGTCCCACAAAGGATGATGCACCAACTGGAAATGCCACTTCCGCTGGCCCGTCTTCAGATCGACGCATACCAGGCTTTCGCCAAACAGATTATCGCCGGGGCGATGCCCGCCGTAGTAATCGCCGGTGGGCGATTCGATGGGCAGGTAAGCGAGACCGAGCTCTTCATCCACAGAGAGCTGAGTCCACAAGCCGGTGTTGCCGGTGTATTCCGCCGAACCATTCAACCAGGTGTCATAGCCGGCTTCGCCCTTCATCGGGATCGTATGGAAGATCCATAGGCGTTTGCCGGTGCGGACATCGAAGCCCCGGACGTAGCCCTTGTTGTTGCGGTAACTCTTGGGCGTCATGCCCTCGCGGAACGCTGCGCCCACGATCACGGTGTCCTTGGCGACCACCGGCGCGGATTGGATGCCGATTTCGCCGGTGGTGAGGTCGGGAAGAATGGTTTGATCGTCTTCCAGCTTCAGATCCACCACGCCATTCTTGCCGAAGCCCGGGATGGGAACGCCGGTTTTCGCGTCCAAGGCGACCAGCCGGTAGCCGGGCGTGATGTACAAGATCCGCTCCTGCTTGCCATCGGTCCAATACGCGACTCCGCGGCCCGAAAGTTGGCGCGGAGCAACCGCCGCGCGCTCTCCTTCATGTTCTCCGTGCACCCATAGCTCTTCGCCCGTCGCCGCGTCCAAAGCCACCACCGACCGTCGCGTGCCCCCGGCCGCGTAGATCACGCCGTTCACCATCAGCGGCGTCCCCTCCAAACGGAACTCCGGACGCGTGCCCAGATTGTCGGTCTTGAAGCGCCAGGCGATTTCCAGTTTCCCGAAGTTCGCTGCATTGATCTGGTCGAGCGGCCTGTACTTCGAGTTGGCCAAGTCCGCGCCATAGGTGGGCCATTCCGAGTCCTTGGCGCGAGTTTGGCCCGGAGCCATGGTGGCCATCGCGATCAATGCGGCAAATACGATGAGCTTCGATCGAGTTTTTTTGCAGTTCATATTCTTGTTTCCTGAGCACCGACACAGGCTGAAGCCTGTGCTACTTAAGCTTGACGGAGACTTTGACCTGAGCATTGGTCCAACAACATTGGAATCCGCGGCCTCCGTCGCCGGACCAATCGTTCGCCACCACGCGTAAAACGTACTCCCCCGGCTCGCTGAAGGTGGCCGTGGTGGTTGCCTGGCCGGTGAATGTAGTTTGTTCCGGCGCCTTGAAGCTGGCATTTTCAACAGCGGGCCGATCGCTTGAGAAGGACACGGAACCGGGCCCGCGAAACTTGCTCCAGGTGAGCGTAACCGGCGGTGTTCTAGGGCGAGTCGCGCCGGGAGCGACATTCGCGTCATCGGCTACCCACAACGCCAGCGTCACCGGATTTGGGAAGGTCGCCGTCAGGGCAGTGGTCTGACCGCGCGGGCCTTGGACAAAGGGACCTTGCTCCTGAAAAGCCACAAAGGGGGGCGTGTTGTGCGTCGCATCCTGGAACGGCGAGAGTTCCCAGAGAGGATTCAGGCTGCCTGGAACCTCCGTGCTTTTCCCGTTGGCGGCCAGCGTCCAAACCAGCTTCTTGGAACCGAAGTCCTTGGGCACGGTCACAGTGAACACACCCCACTGCCTGCGCGGCAGGAAGTGAGTTGGCTGGCCCTGGTCCGGACCGCCCGGTTCGATCCGGTTGTCGGGTCCAATCGGGACATCCGGCTCCTGCTTGAAATTCCGGTTCATATACCCGAAAAGAAGGCTGAAGCTTCCGTCGGGATTGGGGAACCATCCCTCATAAGCGCCGGTCACGCTCTGTCCGGAGTCGTGGGGCGGCTCGACGGGCACCGTTTGCTGCGCCCATAAGAGCTGCGCCCACAGCAGCGGCGCGCTCGCAGCTAGGATCGCGAAGACGATTTTCGCGGGCACGAATCGCATTATTGTAGGTTGCGCGCGGACGCGGCGCCAGCTGGCGGGTGCTTTGCCAGCCACGCCTGGTAGTCTTCGTCGCTGATATAGGTGACGTTGACCCACGCATGCGCCATCTCATCCACGGTGCGGTCACCCCATCCGACCCATTGTTCCGGGTCGGGGTTGTTGGGGTTGTTGATGGTGTTGTCGTGCCACGCGACGACATGAATGATAGTGCCCTTGGGCAGCACCGGGGCCGCATCGTCGGCGTAGATGTAGTTGGTCATCCAATTGAAGTTGAAGTGATCCACGTAGCTGAGCGTTCGTTTCGATCCGTCCGGCAGGATCGCTTCCAGCAGCATCGCTTTACCGCGCAAGTGCATATGCGGCTGAAAATTCTCGAGCCGCGCCGGCGCCCGCAGCGCTTGAAAACCCTCCGTCTCCGCGACTGAATTCGGCGGAATATCCAACGTGCCCATCGCCGCGCTCCCAGGCGTCGCGGGAAACGCCGTCAGGAAGGTGCGGTACTTTGGCTCCTCGCCTTTGGGATAGAGATAAACCGCCAGTTCGACGTTGTTGCTGATTTCCTCGCCCACGGCATGGTAGTGCATCTCCCACCAGATCCGCGCGCCGGGCACCAGCAGCTTCCCGGTATTGGGACGGTAAATATCGTAATTCTTGTTCACCGCCCATTCCATCAGCAGTCCCTGCGTCGCTATTCCCGTGTTCGTTCCAGGCTCTTCCTGCTGAAGATAGGCCAGGGCGTGATGCGTGATCTTGCGGCCGGCCGCGGTTGCGGGACGCATCTCCACCGCCTTCACCCATCGGGGTTCGGTGAGCGGAATCTGTGTCAGCGGCTTGAACCAAACATCCTGGCCCTTGGCCGGCATTGTGTACGACGGCGATGATATGACAAGATCCGGCTGGCCGAATTGCGCAGCCAGTTGCCAGCCCTCGTCCTTGGGCCACTGTTTCGGAGCCGGCATATCTTTGGGATCGCCCAGCGGCGCTCCAGCGTCCACCCATCGGGAGATCACGGAAATCTGCTGGTCCGTCAGCGACATGTCGTTCTGAAATTGCTGGATGCCGACGGTCTTGTCGAGGTGCCAGGGCGGCATGTTCCGGGTTACGACGCGCTGCTTGATGGCTTTGGCCCAGGGCCTCGTCTGCTCGTAAGTCACCAGCGACATCGGAGCCATGGACCCGTCGCGGTGGCAGCTTTGGCACTTGGCCTGAAGAATTGGCGCGACGTCTTTCGCAAACGTGGGTGACGCGCCGTTCGAATCCGTGGCGAAGGCTGGAAGCAGCGTCCCGGCGACGCCCAATATCAATGCGGCTAGTTTCATATGCTCGCTCCTTCTTCCCTTTATTTCTTCTTGGGCCAATTACTTCTTCTTGGGCCAAACGACGCCCTGATCCTTGGCCGTCAGCGGACCCATGCCCTTGTACACGAACTTCTGCACTCGTTGCCCGCGATACGTCTCGGTGGTGAAAATATTGCCCTTGGAATCCGTGGCGATGCTGTGAACCGCGTAGAATTGGCCCGGTTGCCGCCCGCCGTCGCCGAAGCTGGTGAGGATTTCCAGCGTATCGCGCAGCATGATGTAGATCTTCTCGTTGGAGCCGTCGGCCAGGAAGATGTATTTCTGCTGCGGGTCCTTGGAGAAAGCGATGTCCCACACCGACCCGTCGCCCAGCGTGTTCTTGGCGATGATCGTCTCCTTCACGAACGTGCCGTCGGGTTTGAAAACCTGGATGCGGTCGTTCACGCGGTCGCACACGTAGAGCAGGTTGTCGCTCGAAAGCTCGGCGCAGTGGACCGGGTTGCGGAACTGCTGCGCGGGCGGGTCGTTGGGATTGTAGCGGCCCAGGTTCTTGTCGTCGGGCTTGTTCCCGTAAGCGCCCCAGTGGCGCTTGTACTTGCCGGTTTCGGCGTCGTACACGATGACGCGCTTGTTGCCGTAGCCGTCGGCCACGTACAGCTCGTTGGTCTTGGGATCGATAAACATTTTCGCCGGCCGGCCGAGGTTTTCCGTATCGTTGCTGCCCTTGCTCTGACCGACCTTGCCGATCTGCATCAGGAACTTTCCGTCCTGAGTGAATTTCATGACCATGCTGTCGTGATAGAGCGGCGGACCGCCGCGTCCCGCCGGCGGCCCCGTCCCTTTCGCGGCTTGCTTGGCCTGATTGGGGGCAGCGCCGGCCCCAGCGCCTGCAGGAGCATTGCCGGCTTCTTCACCGCCGGGAGCGACCACTGCGTTCGCGCCATTTCCGCCGATCCAGACGTTGCCTTTGTAGTCCACTGTGATTCCGTGATTCGACGAGGGCCATTCGTAGCCCGGACCGTCCTTGCCTCCCCAGTGGCCGATGAGATTCCCTTCTTCGTCAAACTCAAGAACCGCGGGAGCGGGCGTGCAGCATTCCGACGCCGGCGGATTCGCGGCGGCGTATGTTTCCATGCGTTCCAGCGATCCGGCGCGGTGAATGATCCAGATGTGGTCATTACTGTCGACCGAAACCCCGATTGTGTTTCCAATGATCCAGTGGTTCGGCAGCGGCTTCGGCCACATGACGTCGACTTCAAACCTGGGCGCTTGCACGCCTGCGGCTTCCACGGCGGCTCTTCTGTCCAGCACAACAGACGAGATTCCCAGCCCTACCAGCACGGCGGCAAACGTAGCACCGATACCGAGATTGCGTGTCATATTGGCTTGGCTCCTGGCTTCGTGGCTCCTCGCTTCTCTTGCCGCCAATGCTATCATGCTCTAATCGCCGCAGTCAACCTATCGACAGGTAACTGTCGGCCGCAAGCGGAGCTATGATCTAATGTAATCCTGGAGAGAATGCCATGAAAGTCATCGCGATCCTTTTTGCACTGGGCGCGAGCGTGTTCGCCCAGAATAATTCCCAACCCAACCCCTACAGGACGATTGAAAACTGGGCCAAGCTCCCGGAGGGAAGAACCTGGGGATCGACGAGCGCGGTTGAAATCGATCGCGACGGCAGGAGCATCTGGGTCGCGGAACGATGCGGCGCCAACAGTTGCGCCGGAAAAACCGACGATCCGATCCTGCACTTCGATGCCTCCGGGAAGCTGATCAAGAGCTTCGGATCGGGCATGCTGCTCTTCCCGCACGGCATCGCCGTCGACAAAGACGACAACGTCTGGGTCACCGACGGCCAGGCACGGGACGGCAAGGGGTTCCAGGTGATTAAGTTCAGTCCCGACGGGAAGGTTCTGATGACGCTCGGGAAGGCGGGCGGTGGCACCGACGCTTGGGAGTCCTCCAGTCAACCTGGGCTTAATCAAGCGGGCTTCAATCAACCGAATGACGTGGCGATCGCTCCCAACGGCGACATTTTTGTCGCCGAGGGGCATAACTCAGGGACGGGAGCGGCCCGGATCCTGAAATTCAACAAGGAAGGGGAGTTCCTCAAGCAATGGGGGCAGCACGGATCGGCACCAGGCGACTTGGAAGTGCCGCACGCGCTCGCGTTCGATTCGCGGGGACGTTTGTTCGTCGGCGACCGCGCCAATAATCGCATCCAGATTTTCGATCAGGACGGCAAGTTCCTCGATCAGTGGAAACAGTTCTCGCGGCCCAGCGGAATCTACATCGACAAGAACGATATGCTCTACGTCACCGACTCGGAATCGACCGACAAGGAAGGCTACGGGTACAATCCCGGCTGGAAGCGAGGCATTCGCATCGGGAGTGCGAAAGACGGTAAGGTGATCGCGTTCATCCCCGATCCCCTGGTAAGCACCGGCGCGCTTCCGGCAACGAGCGCGGCGGAGGGTGTCGCCGCCGATGCGGACGGCGTGATCTACGGCGCAGAGGTCGGTCCGAAGGCTTTAAAGCGCTACGTCAAGATCTCGAAATGAATCGCCGTCTGCTGAGCGCCGCTATTTTTGCTGCTGCGCTTGCCTCCGGCCAGACTCCGGCGTATAGAGCGCCGCGCGCCGACGGCGGCAAGCCCGATCTGAACGGAATCTGGCAGGCGCTCAACGAAGCCAACTACGATCTGCAAGCTCATTTGGCGCGGCCCGCCATGGCGCTTCGCCCCGGGCCGTACGGTCCAGTGCCCGCCGCGGCAGTGCTGGCGCTCGGCTCAGTCGGTTCCGTGCCTCCCGGCCTGGGAGTGGTCGATGGAGACGAAATTCCGTACAAGCCCGAGGCTCTGGCAAAGAAGAAGGCAAACCAGGAGAATTGGCTGACGCTCGATCCGGAGATCAAGTGCTACCTGCCGGGCGTCCCGCGCGCCACTTACATGCCGTATCCGTTTCAGGTCCTCCAGAACGCCAGCCAGATCTTCATCGCGTACGAGTATGCGGGCGCGGTGCGCAATATATATATGAAGGACCCTGGGCCTGCTCCAGTCGATTCCTGGATGGGACAATCGGTCGGTCACTGGGAGGGTGAGACCCTGGTGGTCAACGTAACGGGCATGAACGACCAAAGCTGGTTCGACCGCGCCGGGAACTTTCATAGCGACGCGTTGCACGTCGTCGAGCGCTACACGCGCACCAGCCCGGACGTGATCGCCTACGAGGCAACCATCGAGGATCCGAAGGTGTTCACTCGCCCATGGAAGATTCGCATGCCGCTTTACCGACGCCAGGACACGCAGATCCTGGATTTCAAGTGTCCCGAGTTCGTGGAGGAATTATTGTACGGTCCTTTGCGGAAGAAGCCGCTTGAGCCTTAAGATAGCGACCAGTCAGGAGGCAGAATGAGAAAATTCGTCGTATTCGTCCTCACGGCCATGTTCATCGCCGCGCAGGGGCCGAAATCTTACTCTCCTCCGCGAATGCCGGACGGAGATCCGGACCTTCAAGGCACCTACGATTTGGCTACCTTGACTCCTCTGGAGCGGCCGGCGGGTCAGAATGCGGTGCTGACCAAAGAGCAAGCCGCCGCACTCGAACGTGTTGCGGCTCAGCGGCGCGAAGAGGGCGACAAATCCATCAAAGGCGACCGGCCTGCTCCGCCCAAGGGTGGTGACGGATCGACGGGCGCCGCCGGCAACGTAGGCGGATACAACACGGGATGGCTCGATCCGGGGTCCGCCTACACCGTGGTGGATGGACAAAAACGCAGCTCCATCGTGATCGATCCGCCGAATGGCCGCGTGCCCGCCGTCAGGCCGGAAGCGCGGCGGCGCGCGCTCGGTCTCAGCGCGCGGCCTACCTCCGACACGCAGGAGAGCAACGATCCCGGACTTGAACCTGCCGGGGCCTACGACGATCCCGAGCGCCGTCCTCTGGGGGAACGATGCCTGCTCGGATTCGGCTCCACGTCGGGGCCACCGGCGCTGCCGGACTACTTCTATAACAATCTTCATCAGATCGTGCAGACAAAGGATAACGTGATGATTCTCACTGAAATGGTGCACGATGCACGCATGGTCCGGATGAATGCGCAGCATCTGCCCAAGACGATTCGCAGATGGATGGGCGACTCGGTAGGTCACTGGGAAGGCGACACTCTGGTAGTCAACACCACGAACTTCACGGACAAGACGCGGTTTCGTGGATCGACGGAGAACCTGCATGTGGTGGAGCGCTTCACTCGCGTCGATGCCAGGACGCTTCTGTACCGCTTCACGATTGACGATGCGGACACGTGGGAGAAGCCTTGGACCGGCGAATATGCCTGGCCGGCCACCGACTCTCGCATTTATGAGTACGCCTGTCACGAAGCCAACTACGCCCTGAGCGACATTCTGCACGGCGCGCGCGTGCGAGAGGCGGAAGGAGGGAAGTGATGGCCAAGCCTACAGTCTTTGGGCGAATGGTTTTGGTTATGCTCGCGTTGGGTTGTGTGCAGGCATCGGGGCATCACGCGTTTGGAGGTGAGTTCGACGCAAACCGTCCCGTGCTTTTGCGAGGGAAGGTCGTGAAGGTCGAATGGGTCAATCCCCACGCCTGGATTCATGTCGAAGTCACCAAGGCCGATGGGACCAAGGAAGAATGGATGGTGGAAGGCGGCAGTCCGAATTCGCTGCTTCGGCGCGGCGTCACCAAGGCGAGTCTCCCGGAGGGCACCGAAATCGTTGTCGACGGATATCAGGCGCGGGATCACACGGTGCTCCGCGCCAACGGCCGCAACGTCACATTTGCCGATGGCCGCAAAATGTTTCTAGGATCGTCCGGTCCGGGCGAGCCTCCCAAGGACGCGGTTCCCACGGATCAGGCGAAACCGTCCGCGCATTAGGAGCCATGATGACCAGACTGCTCATCTTCGCGACGCTGGCCGCGTGCGTGGCCTTCGGCCAAGAACCGGCGCCGCAGCCCAACAACTACGCTGACGCGAAATCCTGGCTGTGCCGTCCGAGCCGGCACGACGCCTGCGACGTCGATCTTGCAACCACGGTAATCGCCGCGGACGGCACGCTGACTCACGAGACGTGGAAGGGAGATCCGAACGCGCCCATCGACTGCTTCTACGTCTATCCCACGGTCTCCACCGACCCGACGCTGTATAGCGATATGAACCCGGATGCGGCCGAGCTGAACGTCATCCGTCAGCAGTTCGCCCGCTTCGGATCGAAGTGCCGCTTGTACGCGCCGATGTACCGGCAGGTGACGCTGGCGGGGCTGCGGCGCTTACTCGCGGGAACTGCGAGCGGCGTCGCCATCGACCGCGGGCTTCAGTACGACGACGTGCGCGACGCCTGGAATTACTATCTCCAGCACGATAATCAGGGACGGGGCTATGTCCTGATTGGACATTCGCAAGGTTCCTACGTTCTCGCGGAGCTCATCCGCCAGGAAATCGACGGCAAACCAGTCGAGTCGCGCATGGTTTCCGCGATCCTGCCCGGCGCTACCATTCCCGTTGCGCGCGGGAAGGACATCGGCGGCAAGTACCAGCACGTTCCTCTGTGTCGTTCCGCGTCGCAGACCGGATGCCTCATCGCATATTCGTCGTTCCGCTCGACCATTCCTCCTCCGGCCAACACTCGTTTCGGTAAAGTGCCCGACCCCAGCATGGCCGCTGCTTGCACGAATCCGGCGGCGCTGGGCGGAGGCAGCGGCCAACTGCACGCCTATCTTTCCGCGGACGGGCAGACCATCGCCTCCGTTGCTGCGCCCAAACCGTGGATCAAACCAAACGCCGGGCCAGCGCCCACGATCGGTACAAATACGATCGACACAAAGTGGGTGAGCGTGCCTGGGTTGCTCACGGCGCGATGCGCCACCAACGAGAACGCGACCTATCTGGAGATCACCGTGCATGGCGATCCGTCCGGCCCCCGCACCGACGACATTACTGGCGATCTCAGCGCGAACGGTCAGATCGCAACCGACTGGGGCCTGCATCTGATCGATGTCAACCTCGCGATGGGCAATCTGGTCGACATCGTCGGGCAGCAGGCTAAAGCGTGGCTAGCCGCGAAGGCGGGTCAAAAGTAAAAACAGGACGGAATTAGCCGTCTTTCATGATCGCGACAATTTTCAGGACAACGCGGTCCGGCGTACGCTTGACTTGATGTTCCCAGAAGTGGAGAGTGGTCCACCCTCGATTGCGGAGAAGCCTTCTCACCCGTTTATCCCGCGCCCGATTCGCCTCAATCTTGTTCCGCCAGAAAGCTACATTGGTGCGTGGTAGATACTTACACTTGGCACAGCCGTGCCAAAAGCAGCCATCGACGAACACGGCGATCTTGCGGCCAGGCCAGGCGAAATCCGGCTTTCCTGGCACTTTCCAGTGCTTGCGATAGCCCCGCAAACCAGCGGCCCAAAGAAGCCTGCCGAGCGGCAATTCAGTGGTTGTGTTTCCGTGGGACCGGACCGCAGCCATTATCTTGGATCGAACTTCCTTGGAAACGTGATCCATACTGGGGGACCGTCGCGCTTCAGCGATTGGCGTACTTCTTTAGATCGTCTTCAGTAATGGAATTCGCCGGTACAAGGCAATAGTGGCGCTCATCGATAATCTTAATCTCGTCATTCTCCAAAGTAAGTTCAAAGAGCGCGATGATGCCGTCTTCCATGAACTGTGCGGAGATGGCCCTTGCCGCGAGGGTCGGGAACTTCTCGGCGCAATAAGCCAAGTCCTGCGTCGTTTGTATGATGGCGAGTCTGTCGGCACCGCCCTTGGCCTGCACGGGGATGACGAACTGTCGGCCCGTCTTGTTGACGCCAACGTAGATTTCGTCGATCTCAATCTGGCCCATGTTCGTGACGGTAGTGCGGAGATGATTCTGTAACGAGTAGGTCGCGATGCTTAGAAAGATGTCGATCAGGCGATTGTAGCGGACCCGCGCAAGAAGCGCCTGCTCGTCGGTCAGAGCGTACGCGGCAATAATCTGCGGCGTGGCGTCGGGGATCTTCGTGGCGATTAGATTTTGTCTCGGAATGAGCTGCGTGAGCTTCGCAAGTTTAAAGCGGTACTTGGACCGTCCGGCTGGAAGGATGATCCACTGTTTCTTTCCAACTTCGGTCTCAACGATCTCTTGCGGAAGGGCGTTGCGGTAGCGGAAGGAGTAGATCAAGTCTCCCAGATTCTTTGGGAGCCTAAGCTTCAACTCGGCGGCAACGGGTTCGATCTCAGTGCGGTCGAACTCGAATGCATCGGCGCCCTTCTTGTAATGGTTGTTGAATATTCTTACGATCAGCGCATCGTAGAGCGCTTGCTTCTTAGGCATGAGTCTTCTTAGTCTCAAGTTTTCTGATGCGCTGCGGGATGACAGTGATTGGCACGCCGTAGCGTTCGGCGGCACCGGCCATTTTCAATTCGAGAAGGATGGGGTCGCCGACACGGCGCGGTCGATCGGATTCCACCTTGCTGCCAATCTGCTCCATGATTTTGGATGCAACAGCTTGCCCGAGAAGCGGCGGGACGGAGTTTCCAACTTGGCGGAAGCCATGCCACTTGGTAACATGAAACCGAAACCAATCGGGGTAGGAATGAAGCCTGGCGGCTTCCCTTACGGTGATGCACCTAGGCGAAAAGGGATGGATCGGCCTCGGTGACGTAAACGCGCCATGATCGCTGGCGGTACCCGCTCGGATGGTATTGCAAACGCCATTCGGATCGAGCTTGAGAAAACGGCTCACGGGTTCGGTGTCGCCGGGCGCAGTCGCTCTAAACCGCCTCTTGGAAAGAGCTGTGTGAATCGTTCGAAGGCTGGACGTCAGGAGATTGCAGAACCGTCCCTCTTCTGTTTTCTGTCGCAGTGCTTTCGCGTACGGACTCGGCTTCTCGAACTCGGCTTCGACCCAATCGCGCCCAAGCAATTCGTCGTAATCGTCGGCTTCTGGCAAATCGCCCAACGCCTCCCATACCGTGGGCGTGGCATCTGTAAAGCCGAGAGCCAGATTGGATCCGGGTACCTGGTGAGTCTGGACCGGATATTCGGGGAGACGTTGGCCTCTGCGGGCACCCATAAGGAAGAGGCGCTGGCGATCCTGGGGAACCCCAAAGTGCATCGCATTGAGAACTTGGTAGTTCTCCTGCACCCTATACCCCTTACCCTTGAACTCTGCGATGATCTCTTCGAGGAACTTCTTGTGTTCGCCAACAGTGAGACCACGCACATTTTCGAAAACGAAGTACTTCGGTTTCAGCTCGGAAACGAGTCGCACGAAGTGGTAGACGAGGCGATTGCGCGGATCGTCGAGAGCGCGCTTGCCGATGATGCTGAACCCTTGGCATGGCGCCCCACCAAAAACTACATCCACGTCTTTATTGCCGATGTTTGAACACCGCCGAATATAATCGCCATCGATCTCCGCAACGCTGCGGCATATCGTGCCGCAATTGGGAAAGTTGTATTCGTGCGTGGCGGCATGAATGGGATCGTACTCGACTGCTGCGGCAACATCGAAGCCGGCCTGCTCGAATCCGAGCGATAGGCCGCCGGCTCCTGCGAAAAGATCGACTCCAATTGGCTCCCGCATCCTGCTTTGCCTATTCTACCCGTTCGGGCTCTAACGTCTCGGGAGCAGTCTGCCCCTTATCGTTTCGGCTCGTTGGTGGCTGCGCCGCTCAGGAAGATCACTGCGAACAAACGGCCGACTTGGTTAGGCGACAGCGGTCCGCCGCGGCGATACCACACCGTCACGCGATTCAAAAGCCCCAGCAGGATCAGGCAAAGGTACTTCACCCCAACGTCGTTTCGCAGAACACCGGCGTCCTGCGCCTTCTTCAAAACGGAGCGCACCAGATCCTCATAATCGTCGCGCAGTTTGAGGACCTGATCCAGCCGGTCCTCGGAGAGAAAGTGCATTTCGGCAAATGTGGTCGAATGCTTGTCTCCGTCCCGCAGAAGACTCTCAATGTGACTGCAAATCAGAGTTCGCGTGCGCTCCAGAGGATCTTGAGCGTCTCGAACGGCCATCTCAACGTCGTTCCGAATCTGCTTCAGCGACGACTGGCATATGAGAAAGAGAAGATCCTCCTTGCTTTCGACGTGGTAGTACAACGAGGCTTTCTGAATGCCCAGGAGCTTCGCGACTTCGCGGGTGCTGGTGGCGGCATAACCCTTGCGCGAAAAGAGTCCGGTGGCCGCGGCAAGAACGCGCCCAAGCGCGGGATTATCCACAGCAGCCACGCGCCTCTTGCGCGAGCGCGCTACCGGTTCTTTCTCCTCCGCGCTAAAGTCGGGCAGGGTCACCAGGGAGCGCACGCCGAGCGTAGCGGCTCCGTCGAGGTACACTTTCGTGAAAATCTCCGCCAGTTGCTCCTCGTTCAGCGCTTTCCCCTTGCGGAACCACAGAGCGGCATAGTTCAGCATGCTCATCAGCGCCAGACTCAGATACTTGACGGAGATATCCTTCCGTATCGCGCCGGTGGCTTGGGCACTCTCCAGGGTAGATCGCGAGAAATGCTCGTACTCATCGCGCAACGCCAATACTTCGGTCCGATGACGACGCGACAGTGAGCGAAGCTCCGTCAGAAACGTCACGTTGCGCTGCTGATACCGCAGCAGAGTCGTGAGATGAGCACGGATGAACAAGCGGATCCGCTCCAGCGGGCACTCTATTTTCTGGACTGTGGCCGGCACATCCACCAGGAAGGGATCGAGCGAAGAAAGGCAGATGCGGTAGAGTAAGTCCTCCTTGCTGGCCATGTGGTGGTACAAGGACGCCTGCTGAAGGCCCAGCGCGGCGGCGATTTCCCGAGTGGTGGTTGCGGAATAGCCCTCGCGCCAAAACAGCGCCGCAGCCGTGTCAAACAGTCGCTCGGTTGTGGAGCGGCCCGGCTGGGAGGATAAGTTCTGTTCCATGGGTGGCTTCGAAGCCGAAGCTGCTAGATTCTATTATCCCTGTCTCGTGGAATTGTGCAGATGGCCGCAAGACGAGGCCCACGACTGGAGAGGAGTCTTCGTCGCGGCGCGTTCCCGATGAGCGAAAATAGGGCCGGTAGGTTATGTCGAAAGCGCCGGCGCCGGACCCCTTAGCTGTGAAGCAGTTCAAAGAGGCTGCCGCCAACGCGGCGGTCGAACAGTTGGAAGACGGGATGGTGGTTGGACTCGGTTCGGGCACCACGGCGGCGCTGGCCGTGTCCGCCATTGGCAGGCGAGTGCGGAAGGGTCTGCGCATCGTCGGCATTCCAACGTCGGAGCAAACCGCAGCGCTCGCCCGAGGCCTGGGGATCGTTTTGTCCACGCTAGGAGATTGCGCGCGGGTCGACATTACCATCGATGGCGCGGATGAGGTGGAAATCGGAACGCTCCATCTGATCAAAGGTGGCGGCGGCAATCTGCTGCGCGAGAAGATTGTGGCGGCTTCCAGCGCCAGGCTGGTCATCGTTGCCGATCAAGGCAAGCTGGTTCACCGGCTTGGCAGCCAGGCTAAGGTGCCGGTTGAGGTGGTTCCCTTTGGCTGGCAGGCGACCGTGAACCGGCTGACCCGGTCGGGAACCGATCCGGTTCTGAGACTGGGCGCCGGCGGTGAGAGCTTCCTGACCGATGGCAGGCACTACATTCTGGATTGCTTCTATGGACCCATAGCGGACCCGCTTGCCTTGCAAACCCAGTTGGACGGCACCATCGGTGTGGTCGAGCACGGCTTATTCCTGGGACTCGCATCCGAGGCGTTCATCGGCGGGCTGGAAGGCGTAGCGCGGCTGCGTCGCGGCTAGCTTCCGTATAGCCTCGGTTACCGAGACTATTGCAGAAACGCTCTCCTGCCAAGGCTTCCTGGAAACGAGGCCAAGCAAACCGGTAACATGTTATAGGGCCGAAGAACCGCGGAGCCGGCTCTAGCCGTGGAGGATGACGAGAATCTCTGCCTCGTGTAGCAAGGCGGCTTCGACGTGAGTCGTCGGGCCTTCGGAAGGACACCGGGAAAATGATCGTAATTCGCCGAAGTGCCGAGCGGGGGCATGCCGATCTGGGCTGGATCAACAGCTATTACACCTTTTCTTTCGCCAGCTACTATGATCCGGCGCATATGGGTTTCCATGCACTGCGGGTCATCAATGAGGATCGAATCGCGGCGGGAAGGGGCTTCGGGGCGCACGCCCATCGCGATATGGAAATCCTGACGTATGTGCTGGACGGCGGTCTCACCCACAGAGACAGCATGGGTGAAATCCAGACCTTCGGAGCCAACACGATTCAAGCGATGTCGGCGGGCACGGGAGTGATTCACAGCGAGTTCAATGCCTCCGCGCAGGAGGCTGGACACTTTCTGCAGATATGGATTGAACCCGCGGTCATGGACGTTGAACCGTCGTATCAGCAGATTTCGTTCGATCCGCAGGAGAAGCGCGGCCGGTTCCGGCTTTTGGCAGTTCCCCAGGGAAGTAACCACCCCGATTCACGCGAGAGCCAGGCGGTGACGATCCACCAGGACGCGTTCGTATATGCGTCGGTGCTCGGTTCGGGCGAGAACCTCAAGCAGAAACTCGCGCCGGGACGCCATGGGTGGGTACAGGTTGCCCGCGGCAATGTATCGATGAACGGAGAAGCGCTGGCGGAGGGCGATGGGGCCGCGGTCAGCGGCGAGCAGGATCTGTCGTTCACCGGAGGCCAGGATGGCAGCGAGTTTTTGTTCTTCGACCTCGCGTGAACCATGCTGGTGTGAATCATGCAGGATATCAATACACTCGTTACCTTCAGCTCGCGCACCGGCTCGACGGAAAAACTTGCGCTGGCAGCCGCCCTGGGCGCCGTTCAGGCGAGAGCCAACATTCGATTGCGTTGGCTGCGCGAGAGTGTAGACGATCGGACCGTAGACCGCGTTTTGGGTTGGAGAGAAAACCGCGATCGAATGGCAAGAGAATATATCGCCCCTCGCGAGGTAGATTTCCTCTGGGCGGATGTTCTAGCGATCGCAATGCCGGCTCGGGACGGGGTGTCCTCCCCTGAATTGAAAACTTATCTCGACGGGCTAAAGGCTGTGCAGTCCGCCGGTAAACTCAGTGGGAGAGTAGGAACTGCATTCACCGCGGAGCCGGCCGGAACCGGAACAAGCGATCCAGCACTCGTCTCGCTGTGCTCCGTCCTTGCCGGACTTGACTTGGTCCTTGTGCCGCCAGGCCTCGCGCCGGCCGGGAGCGCGATAGAGAGCGCACGGCTCCACGGCCGCGGAATCACAGAGGTCGCGCGCGATCTTAGGCGGGCGGGCGGAACAGACCAAGCTTCCCTCACTTCCGCACCGTGATCGGGGCGCCCGCGAGACCTGCCGCCAACCATCTCACCGGGAATGCCAGGCAGAGGCGGCCATCGCATCACCGGGCGGATGGATCCCGAAGGGCTGGTTTTGTACTGATCAGGTGCTTCACATCGCGGTTGTTCTCGTCGCAGTTGTACTCGAGAAGTTCAGGCAATCCGGGCGTCATTTTCAGCGGCGAAAGGGTGCGTTGAAGGGTCCACGGCTTGGAGTACTGATCGGGTCATCGACGGTGAACTCGTAGGAGATATTGTCGGGTGTCTGCTGCATTTTCTCGATGACGTGTAACATGTCGCTGTGCTGATGCCCCGCCGTATCGAGCCAGGTCCAGGGCGGCCGGATGCTGGCGTGGAGCAATCAGATCGCAAAGAGGGTTGAAGCCTTGGAACGACGCGTCGGCTAGCTAGGACGATGCCGATTCTACACGACATCCTCCGAACTCTTCGAAGACTCATTGAGCGCCCGCCGGAGCGAGGAAGCTACTTGATCTCGCTCTGCAACACCTCGACGGCCTTCTCCACCTGCCGGTCGCGCCCGGCGAGAAAATCCGCGGGTGTATTGTCGATGTACACATCCGGAGGCACGCCGTAGTTCTCCATGTTTTGGCCGGCGGCGGTATAGATGCCGATTTCCGGCGTTCGAATCGAGGAGCCGTCGAGCAGCTCGTATTCTCCCGTCCCGATCACCGCGCCATACGTCGGAACTCCGATCACCTTCCCCAGGCCCAGCGAGCGGAAGCCGTCCGGGAACATCTCCGCGTCGCTCGCGGAACGCTCGTTCTGCAATACCACCATGGGACCGAAGAATCCCTCGCTCGGCCTTGGCACATCCGAGGAATCGCGCGCCCGCGAGGACTCATATTTCTTGTGCTGGTTCAGAATCTGCAACAGCTCCTGGTCGATACCGCCGCCGCCGTTGAAGCGCACGTCGATGATCAGCGCCTTCTTGTCCAGGTTCTCGATCAGTTCCTGCTCGAAACGGCGGAGCGATGCGCCCTCCATGTCGCGGATATGCAAATAACCGATCGTTCCCGCGGAAGCCTTGTCCACCATGGCTCTGTGGCTGGCCACCCACCGCTCGTACTGGAGGCCGTCCTGCTCCCGTGCGGTGAGCGGCTCCAAGGCGACGTTCCATGAACCCTCGAGCGCCGGCTTCGAATTCACCGTGAAATCGAATTTCTGGCCGGTGAGGACGTTGAAATCCTCCCAATAATTGCTGCTGGTTTTCAGTTCCTTGCCGTTCAAGGCCAGGATCAAATCGCCCACGTGCAGCTTCACGTAATCGTGATCGGCGGGGCCCTTGTGATAGATGTAGGAGACCTTGTAATAACCCGAGGAATCCGGCTCCAAATCAAACCCGGGATAGTGGGTCTGCACCCCAACCTGCAGGGTTTGGCCGGGCAGAGCGTTGCCGCCGCTGATACCGGTGTGCGACGCATTGAGCTTGCCGATCATATCCATGATGAGCACGTGAAACTCGTCGATGTCCGCGACGTGAGGCAGCAAGGACTCATACGTATCCTTCAAAGCCTCCCAGTTGACGCCGTTCATCTTAGGGTCGTAGAAGCGGTACTTCATGGTGCGCCACGCCTCTTCGAAAACCTGTTGGCGCTCGGCCGCCGCGTCGATTTGCAGATGGATGGTGAACGGAATCCGCCGGGGTGTGGGCCCGTTCGCGACAGTTGGAGCACCCCCGCCTCCGCGCCCGCCCGCTCCGCCACGCCCGCCTCCGCCGCTATCGGCCGCCGTCTCGCCCCCGCCTCCCCCGCCGCCCGCGGGCGCCGCGAAGATGCCACCGCCTTGCAGGAAGTAGAGAGTGCGCCCGTCCCTGGACCACTGCGGGTAGCCGAAGCCTTCGCCACGTCCCGCGCCCTGGTTCTGCGAAACCCGGGTCATACGGCCGCCATCTTCAGACACCGTATAGATCCCAGGGCCATTACCGCCACCGCGGCCTCCGCCGCCGCCCGCCACGACTGCGTACAGGCGGCCGTCCGGAGAAGGTACGACGCTTCCCACGGAGCCGACGCCGCGGGTCAATTCTTGCACCCGATGCTCCAGACCGTCCCACTCAATCTTCACCTGCGGGCCGGCTGGTTCCGCGTCGCCGCCACCACCCCTGCCGCCCCTGCCGCCGCGTCCGCCGCCCCCAAAGCCGCCTCCGCGCCCGCCCGTGACGCCTTCGGCCGGCGCTTCCGCCTGCGCTTCGGTGTTGATGTCGCGATCATTGGGGTCCTTGTCGACTGGCACCAGGGCTACGCTATAGAGCTGGAACGCCGTTCCGCCCCCGCCCACCGTGCTGGCCGTGCCAACCCCGCCCAGCACCAGCAACTTCTTCCCGTCCGCCGTCCACTGCGCACCGGTCGAAATCAGGAATTCCGGCGAGGTGATCATCCGCTCCATCCCGCCGTCAAGCTGCTTTAAGAACACATGGCTGCGCAGCAGTTTGTCTTCCTTCGCGTAGGAGATCCACTTGCCGTCCGGCGAAAACTCCGGCGAGTCCAGATCGCCCACGTCGTTGCTGGCCACAATCTGAGTTTCCCCCGTCTCCACGGTCGCCAGCCGCAGCTTGTGGTCGGAGCAATTCCACAACATCGACTTGGAATCCGGCGACCACTCGAACTCGCCCTTTTCGCAATCCGCGTCGCTCAGTTTCTTTACATCCTTCCCCAACTCGTCCGACAGCCATACTTCCTCGCGGCCGGTCCGGTCGGAGATGAAGGCGATCCACTTCCCGTTGGGCGACCACTTGGGGTCCTGATCGCGCCAGGGCGTATCCGTTACGCGCTGCGTTTCGCCGCGATCGGTGGCGATGGTGAAGATTTCCCCGTGGACGGTGATGGCGACGCGCCGGCCCGAGGGCGACACGTTGAAGCTTTCGGCGTCGTTGGTAAGGTTCACCAGTTGGACGTTGTTGTCCTTGAGGTCGCTCTTGATATCGACGTGGATCTCCGTGCTCTTGCCGCTGCCCAAATCCAGCTTCCACAGCCCGAAGTTATCCTCATAAACGATGGTCTTGCCGTCCGCGGACATGCTGGGATAAAACAGGTTGCCGTCGGTGTGATGCGTCACCTGGACCGGTTTGCCGCCGCGCTCGGAGATTTTCCAGATGTTGTTGACGCTCTGCATCACCTCCGGCCCGCCGGCCTTGATGTTCTTCTCGTTGGGAAGCTGGTCGGCAACGTAATAAATTTCGTCATTGCGCCCGTACATGGGCCACAGGTAGTTGCCTTTGTAATCCTGGTCGCCGAGCTTCGCGAAGCTCTTGGCGTTGACATCCATCACCCACAGGTCCGCCGCGTAGCTGCCGCGGTAATGCTGACGGCTCCACACGCTGGGGTGGCGCGTGAACGCTAGTTTTGAGCCGTCTGGGGAATAACTGGCCCAGGCGCCCCAGTCCGTTTTCAACGGCTGCTCCATGCCGCCGTCCAGGGGCACTTCGAACAGCGTTTGGACCTCCGGGTAAACTCCGTCGCCCCGCGTCGAGTAGAAGATGATCTTGCGGCCGTCCGGCGTCCAGCCGACCACCCCATCGTCCTCGGAATGGAACGTGAGCTGGCGCGGCTTGCCGCCGGCGGCCGGAATCACGTACACATCGTAGTTACCCGCGCGATTGGAGGAAAACGCGATCCAGTTGCCATCCGGCGAAAACCGTGGCAGCATGTCGCGAGCCTTGTTGTCGGTGAGCCGTTCCGGGTTCTTGCCGTCTTCGTTGACGATCCACAGGTCACCCAGATAGGTGAAAGCAATTCTGCCTTTGGAATAAGTGGGATGGCGAAGCATTCTCGCCTCGGCATGGAGCAGGGTGGGCAACAAGAGGAAGCCAAGGGCGGGCAGGAGCTTGCGGATCATCAAACCTCCAGAGTCTCTGTAATTTATAGACGATGGTAGTCCTTTGAAGGGTACGGCGCAACTCATCGTGGGAGGCGCGGTTCCGGCCAATGTTATAATCGCTACCTTATGCGCAAAAAAGTTACGGTTGTGGGCGGAGGCAACGTCGGCGCGAGCTGCGCCGTCAACCTCGCCCTGAAGGAGTTGGCCGATGTCGTTCTGGTCGATGTCGTCGAAGGCGTTCCGCAAGGCAAAGGGCTCGACATGCTCCAGATGGGCCCAATTGAAGGCTACGACGTCGCCATCACCGGCGCCAACGATTACGAACCCACCGCCAACTCCGACGTAGTGGTCATCACCGCGGGCCTGGCGCGCAAGCCGGGCATGAGCCGCGACGACCTGCTGCTGGCCAACTATGCGGTTGTCAAGAGCGTGACGGAGGCCGTCGCGAAGCATTCGCCCAACGCCATTCTGGTGCTGGTGACCAATCCTCTCGACGCCATGTGCTGGACCGCCTTCGAGGTGTCCAAGTTTCCCAAGAATCGCGTGATCGGCATGGCCGGAGTGCTCGACTCCGCTCGCTTTCGCACCTTCATCGCCGCCGAGCTGAACGTGTCCGTCGAAAATGTCACCGCCGTGGTTCTAGGCGGCCATGGCGACACGATGGTGCCCGTGGTGCGGTTGTCGAACGTCTCCGGAATCCCTCTTACGGAGCTGATCGCCAAGGACCGGCTGGACGCGATCGTCACGCGTACGGCCAACGGCGGCGCGGAGATCGTCAAGCACCTCAAGACCGGCAGCGCGTACTACGCTCCTTCGGCCGCCGCGGTGGAAATGGTCGAGTCCATTCTCAAGGACAAGAAGAAGATCCTGCCCTGTTCGTCGTACCTGGAAGGCGAGTACGGAATCAATGGGCTTTTCGTCGGCGTGCCTGTGAAGCTGGGCGCGGGCGGCATTGAGAAGATCTATGAGATCAAGCTGACTGACGAGGAATCGGCCGCGCTGAAGAAGAGCGCCGGGTCGGTGCAGGAACTGGTGGACGTGATTAAGTCGAAGATGTAAGCGTGAGCGCCCGTGCTCTGCGTGCCGGTGGTAAAATCGTGGCCATTATGCGCCCTTACACCGCGTTTCTCGTCCTGCTGCTGGTTGTCCCTATTCCCGTCTCAGCTCAGACTGCGGCTCCTAAGGCCAGCAAGGCGATTGACTCTATCGAGGATATCGAAATTGGCATGCCTGCCGACCCCGTTATCGCCGGATTAACCAAGCGCGGCTACGCACTGGCCGATGCGTTCAAGACCGCGACCGGCGATCCCGCATTGTGGAACGTGTCTTTTGAGGACAAGTATGTTGGCGCATTCAACGTCGAGCAGGGACGCGTCACAAGCGTAGAGGTGCCAGTCTACACAAGCCATGACGACAGCGGCTCGATTGACCTCGCAGAGGCCTTGTACTGGATTCTCTACGACAACGGACAAACACTCCCTTCGACGGATCGTGATTGGAAGCAGGCGGCTACGGATGTTCACTTCACTACCAGAGAAATTGAACAGAGGACGCCCGGCTCATCGTGGCGAATAATATTCGTAGATACGGCAAACGGGGCTAGCTACCGGATCACTCTCGTCCGAAGCGAGGGAAAGCCTTCAGTCTTTGTGACGAAGGACGCGCCGTTCGTTAAGAAGAAGTGAGAAGGTGCGGTCTAATTCGTGGCCCCAGATTTCAAGAAACATCTTGAGCGGCAAATCGGGTTTTTGCGGCGATCATGCGAGGGCTACGACGCCGGACACACCGACGAAAGCGTGAGAATCGCCACCATCACCCGCATATTGGTCCACGACACTAGGAATTGCACCTCGCTCCTCAAGCACCTCGGAGGACTGAATATAAGACTGGCCAGCACGGTCAGCGTTTCGCACATTCCGCCCTCGCGAATAGCAATGCTTAGCGGAATGGGCCGCCTCACCCTCACCACAGGCCCCACCGCAGCCGGCGGAAAATGGAAGCCCTCGATCAGCTCAGACAGCATTAAGACGCAGCTTTCAGTCCCGGAGTGGTGGAACCAGATTGTTTACATCTTGGGAACGGCGCGATGCACTCGGAAAGATTTGGTACTAGCGGCAGCCGACAAAGACGGCGGCGCACACGTCGATGCGAAGCTGACGGCGGATTACGAAACCCTGATGACTAGCGGCGAGCGCGGCTTTTTTCATTACCCAACAACGGGCGAAACGGGCAACTTTATGCCCATCATGGATGCCCATTTGGTTTACCTCCGACAAATCGGGCATGAGCTCTTGAGCAGCCCTGATTTGTTGGCGCTTGCCGCTTCCTAATCACCTACAGGTCCGTCACTGGACCTTTGATCGTCCCGCGTCGAGAGAGACAACAGCTCTCTGGATAAACTCCGTATTCACGACGTGGGTAAGCTCCTGAACCTTGGCTGGCGAAATCTCTCTCCTACCAAGATCGATGGTCATGTTTGCCATTGTCTGGAATCCCCGCGGTGTCTTTTGCTCTCGAACGATCATCAGCCCCGAATACGTACCGGAGGAATCGGTCAACTCCCACTTGATGAACTGGCCAATCGTCAGAAATTGCGCCCGATGCTCTGGCGCAAGCCGTGAATCTGAGACTGGCAGAAATGTGAACTTCACCATGCAGTACCAGCCTACCGTATTTTCCCAACCTAGCATTCACGAGGGGGAACCAAGCAGTGTATTGAGTGCCCTCGCCCCGTCCGAGTTCCGGGTTACGCGAAAGAGGCGATCATGTCGAACGTCGCAACGTTGTGCAAAGGAACCTTTATGAAACATCAGTCTCGCCGCAGTACGCCGCGTGTTCTCGCGTTCTTCTTCCGCGCCGATGCTGTCGTAGGCCGCGAGCGCTGCGCGGGCTTGCTTTCCATTGCTGCTCTCAAGATGTGGTTGATGCGCGTCTGGTAGCCCCTTCCGTTGGCCTTGAGCCAATTCAGCACGTCCGCGTCAAGCCGGATGGTCAGCTGCTGTTTTGCCGGGGGCCACGTAACGGTGGCCTTCTTGAAAAACTCATCCCCGAGCGGCGGGATGTCCGAATAGTCGATATCGGAATCTTTCATACGGTCAAGCCGCGCCAAGTCGCTTTTGATAGATTTTCTGTTCACGCCGGTTTGCCTTCCTCATGGAGATGATGCGCGTTGCCACGCCGCGCGGAGCATGGGCTATCGCCACCAGCCGTCCGGCGAGCAAACCCAAAGTGACAAACCGTTCCTCTCCAAATCGAAGCGGTTATCTGCGAAGTGGACGCAGGGACCGGCAAACACCAATTGAGTATCCACGAAATCCAGACCGTGCTTGGCAAAGTTGCCGCTGTTCTTCGCGTCGTCCCATTCGTACGTTACCCTCTACTGTAGCGCTTTTTGTAGTTACGCGTGATTGAGTCCACAATGTAGGTGTGAGCGGAATCCGCTGGGTGGCTGGCCTGCTGGTGATTGTGGCGTTGCTTGCGCTCTTTATCAAGCGCCGTAGGTAAGCTTCCTACTCCAGCCCCATTTGCGCCAACCGGTATCGCAGAGCGTTCCGCGTCAGCCCCAGCAGGCGCGCGGCGTGACTCTTGTTGCCGTTGGCGCGCTTGAGAGCCTCGCGAATCAGCGACTGCTCGTATTCATCGAGCGTCATGCCCCCCGGCAGGAACTGGTCCGCCCCGCCCGAGGCGAGCGCCGCCGGCCGCGACCGCTCGGAAGTATCGATGCGCACATCGCCGGCTTCGACGCGCGGTCCCTGGGCCAGCAAGATACTGCGCTCCACCACGTTTTCCAGCTCCCGGACGTTGCCCGGCCAATGATACGCCAGGAGCCGCTCCATGGCCCCCTCGCTGATCTGGCCGCCGAACTTCTGCGCGAAATGCTCCACCAGGTAGGGAATGTCTTCCTTGCGCTCGCGCAGAGGCGGGATGTTCAATCGAACAACGTTCAACCGGTAGTACAGATCCTCGCGAAACCTTCCCTCCTCCAGAGCCTCGCGCAGATCTACGTTGGTCGCCGCGATCACGCGAACGTCGATGTGCTGGGTACGATTGGAGCCCAGACGCTCGAATTCCCGCTCCTGCAAGACGCGTAACAGTTTTACCTGGATCGAAACCGGCACATCGCCGATTTCGTTCAGCATCACCGTCCCCGTATTGGCGCTCTCGAACTTGCCTGGTTTAGAGATGTTGGCGCCGGTGAAGGCGCCCTTTTCGTAGCCGAACAGCTCGCTCTCCATCAGGTTTTCGGGAATTGAGGCGCATTCGATTTTGACGAAGGGCTTGCCCTTGCGCGGCGAATGCTCATGAATCGCGCGCGCGATCATGTCCTTGCCCACGCCGCTCTCTCCGCCCAGCAGCACGGTGGCTCGCGTCGGCGCCACGCGAGTGATGGTCGAGAAAATCTCCTGCATCGCCGGACTGTGCCCGATAATATTCTCGAACTGATACTTCTTCCCGAGAGCCTCGCGCAGCTCGCGATTCTCGTCGCGCAGCTTGCGCACCTCCAGGGCCTTTTCCACCACCACCGATAGGTGATCCAGTGAAAACGGCTTGGGCAGAAAGTCCACCGCGCCCTTTTTCATCGCCTCCACGGCGTTCTCTACGGTGCCAAACGCCGACATGACAATCACCGGTGTCAGCATGTTCTGGGCGCGCAACTGTTCCAGGAATGCCAGGCCGTCCATGCCCGGCAGTTTCAGATCGGTAAGAACCAGGTCCGCTTCGCCGGCGAGCTTCAACCCGTCTTCGGCCGTGCCCGCGGCCTTTACCGCGTAGCCGCTGGAGGAAAGGTGCAGGCTGATCACCCTGCGATACTTCTCCTCATCTTCAATTACCAGGATCAAGGGCATTGGAAATTCTACTCTCGCACAGCCGGCAGGTACACGCGGAACACGCTGCCTTCTCCGGGCGCGCTTTCGACGACGATCTGGCCCCCGTGCTCGTCGATGATTTTGGAGACGATGGCCAGCCCCAGACCCACGCCTTCCGACTTGGTGGTGAAGAACGGATTGAAGATGCTCTCCAGATGCTTGGGATCGATGCCGGAGCCGCGGTCGATCACGGCGATCTCTACGCCCTCGGTTGCGGACGGTCCGGTGCTGGTTTCGACCATCCGCGTCTTCACCGTTACCACCGAGCCCGGCGCGCTGGCCTGCGCCGCGTTTGTCACCAGGTTGAGCAAAGCGCGCTCCAGGAGCTCGCCGTCGAAGGCCACCGGCGGAATGTCGGGCGAATAGTTCTTGTAAATCGAAACCGAGGCCGCCGCGCCCGATTTCTCGCGCTCAAAACGCGCGATCACGCGATCCAGCAGCTCCTCGATATCCCCCTTTTCCAGGCGCAAATGCTGCGGCCTCGCGAAATCCAGAAACCGGGTGATCAAAGAGTTGGTGCGATCCACCTCGGTGGCGATGTATCCGGCCATTTCCTTGGCGATTTCGTTTTCGCCCGCCACTTGCCGCCTCAGCAGCTCGGCCGAGCTTTTCATGGTGCCCAGCGGATTGCGCAGCTCGTGCGCCAGGCCCGCGGTCAATTGTCCCAGCGCGGCGAGTCTTTCCGAACGCCGCACCTCGTCTTTGGCTTCCTTCAGACTCTGGTTGGCTTCGGCAAGCTGCTTGGCGGTAGCCTCGAGCTTGCGCGTCTCCTCCCGGTTCGCCTTGGCGAGCTGATAGGTCAGGTACCCGACTAGCGGAAACCACAGAAGCTTCAGCACCAGCTCGGGATATTGGTCCCGAGGAATGTAGGCTTGCTCCCATCTCAAAAAAACAAGCTGCGATAGATTCACCGCGCATGCGGCCAGCGTGGAGAGCACGGTGCCTCGCAGACCAAAATTGGTGGCGGCGGAAACCACCGGAAGAAGGGGCAGCAGATAAAAGCTGCTGGTGATCTGGCCGCTGTCCCAGATGATGCCGAAACACAGACCCAGCTCGATCACAATGGCCACGATGGTTCCGATGTACGGCTCCAATACCTTCACGATCCACAACGCCACCAGCAACGCTGGCACGAAGGGTCCCGGCCTGGGGCTGGTTTCGTAGTGCACCATCAGCAGCGCCGTGACCACTAGCGTGGAGAGCAGCAAGAGCCAGATAAGATCTTGAGAGCGAAGGTAACGGCGCCAGGAGGGGGACACTGGACGTTATTCTAACGCGCGAAATTCGCGGTGAAAACGGAACAAGCGGCGGTGCTGCCCCGAGTGAGGGGCCAGCATCCGCCGCCTGCTCAGCGGGGGATCGCAGATCGGTGCGCGGCTGCTCAATGTCCGATCGATTGCGCGGCACCGCGGATCGTGTTGCAGAGCGCCTCGATATTGGCGGTGTTGGCGAATATGTTTTCCGCGTGCAGCGCCATCGAGCGCGTATCCAGCTCCCCAAGCGCGTTGCCGGTGAACGCCACCACTTCGGCCGTCGCGCTCTTCATTTTCTCCACTTGCAGGCGCGTGTCGTTAGTGATGCCGGGCTGAGCCGCAACCTGGTCGAGCAGCGCCAAAAGCTTCTGCGCTCCCTCGGCCATGTCGGCGGTGTAACCGGCTGATCTGTTCCAGTCGTGCGAGCCGCTACGCACATACGCTTCCAGGCGGTCGGCCCGAGCCTGAATCTGGTAGGCTTGCTCGTTGATCCGGTTTAAGTACGGCGCGGCGGAATTGCCGAAGTTCGGCGCCCCCCCACAGGGAGCCGGCTGGCAGAAGCGCGGCGGCCATGATTGTTGAAAGCATGATGCTGGACAGAAGGTTGCGTCTCATTTCTCTACAAGTCTCCCTTGAATCTCCGTCTTGAATCCACATGGGCACACTCCTCCTCTTCTCGTGGAAAGTCTTGTTAGAACCACTTTCACTCCGGGCCGCGTCCATTGCGCGGGGAGTTGTCTCTGTGGAACGTCTTACGATTAATATAACGCCGTCCGTTGGCGATTGGTTACGCGCCAGTTTCCGCCGCCAGAACCCGGCCTGCCTTGCGATCGCCGCCTTGCGGAGGGCCGTGCCGGATCTGGTACTATTTGGTCATGATGCTCTCGCCGGTTGTTGTGATAGCGCAGGCCGTCCGCGGATGATTCCAAGAGGCTTCCCACCCCGCCGGCCGAAGATCCGGGAAAACGTAAACGAGGCGATCCGTGCGCGCGAAGTTCGCGCCGTGTTCCCCGACGGCTCCGTCGAGATCATGCCCACGAATGTTGCCGTGCGCAAGGCCCAGGATATGGGCCTGGATTTAATCCTGATCGCGCCCACAGCCGAGCCGCCAGTCGCCAAGGCCATGGACTATGGCCAGTGGCAGTACGAAAACAAAAAGAAGCAGCACGAAGCCAAGCGAAAGCAGCACATCATCCAGGTCAAGGAAATCAAATTCCGCCCCAATACGGATGATCACGACTACGACTTCAAGAAGAATCACGCCATCCGCTTCCTTAAGGAGGGCAATCGCGTCAAAGCGGTGGTGCAATTCCGCGGGCGTGAAATCGCCCATGTCGATATCGGCAAGAAGCTGCTGCTTCGTTTTGCCGCGGATCTGGTGACGGTCGGCACCATTGAGGGCCAGCCGCGCCTGGAAGGCCGCAATGCGCACGTGCTCCTCAGCCCGCTGAAGACCCTGACGCCGCACCCGCCGCATACCCCACCCCAGCCGGCGCCGCCACCAAAAGATAAGCCGCAGTAAACCGATTTTTACAATCAACGTCCGCCGTCAGGGCCCTGCCATGCGGCATACGTCCGATTCGTGATAGAGTATTCGGGTTGTCTCAACGGAGTTCAGCTTCGGCCATGTCGCTCAGCGTTTTCTTCCCCGCTTACAACGACGCACCTTCTCTCCCGTCGTTGATCGAGAAAACCTTTGCCGTGCTGGCTGCCTGTTCCTCCGATTACGAAGTGATCGTCATCAACGATGGCAGTCGCGATTCGACCGGCGAAGTGCTGGCTGATCTCGCGCTGAAATTCGCCCCGCGCCTGCGCGTGATCACGCATTCCCATAACCTCGGCTACGGCCAGGCCTTGCGCTCCGGATTCGCGGCGGCCGCCAAGGAGCTGGTGTTTTACACCGATGGCGATGGCCAGTATGACGTCGGCGAGCTACCCAGCCTTCTGGCCGCGTTGCGTGGCAACGTGGGTCTGGTAAACGGCTACAAGCTGGAGCGGAACGATCCCTGGCATCGCATCTGCATCGGCAGCGTGTATAACGCCTTCGCGCGCTATCTCTTCCGCATCCGTCTGCGCGACGTCGATTGCGATTTCCGTCTCATCCGCCGCGGTTTGCTCGATGAAATCCGCCTTAATTCCACCTCCGGAACCATCTGCGTGGAATTGGTGCGCAAGCTGGAGCTGTCCGGCTGCGGCGTTGTCGAGGTGGGCGTGCGCCATTATCCGCGCCTGCACGGCCGGTCGCAATTCTTCCGTGTCAAGTCGCTCGCCGTCACACTTACGCAATTGGTGCGTTTGTGGTTCCGGCTGGTGCCGGCTCTTTGGCTCGCCCCGGCGCCCGTTGTGGAAGCGCCCGCGCGGCTGCCTTCCAACGCTCCAGTCTTGAAGTAGAGCCTTCTACCGCTGGCTGGCTTCCCCCCTCGAAACGCGGCGATTGAACTCCTGCGATTGACCGCGCGGAACGCTCAGCGACTTCCATTCGCCGCGCTGAAACTGCTTCGCCAGGAACACGATCTGCCCGATGTGATAGGCATAGTGCGCGAGCTGGCGGTTGATGGCTTGCATCACCGAATGCGCCTCTCCGCGAATGGTCAGCCGGCGGCCGAGATCGGCCTCGGATAACGGCTTCGAGCGCCGAGAACACGCAACGCCAGCCCTCCTCCCACATCGCCATCAGCTCGGCCCGGCTTTGCGGCGGGTCAACAAATTCGGCGTCGCGATCCCGCGTCGCACTCTCTCCGTCCACCGACGGGAAGCCGGTCCAGCGGGCGCGCATGTTCCCGGCCATGTGCTTGACGATGATCGCGAGCGAATTCATCTCCGGATCGAGCGCGAGCGTTAGCTGTTCATCGGTCGCCTGGACGATGGCGAGTTCCGCCAGGCCCTTGTAATAGCGGAAAAGAGAGGTGGCGTCCTCCAGGTAGGAAGTGGTGAACTCGAGTGCCATGGGGACGATTATCCCTGAGTTAAAGCGAGCTGAGATTTCAAGTAAGCCGCCAGGCCGCCCAGCTCCAGGATTTTGCGCACCGAATCCGGCAACTTCGGGAAGCCGTACTCCTTGCCGCCCTGCGGAGTCTCATGCCGAATCTTGCCGCCAGCCAGATCGATCTTGATCTCGTCGCCCTCTTCCACCGCCGGATACAGATCCGGGCATTCGATGATCGGGAGGCCGTCGTTGATCGCGTTGCGAAAGAAGGTTCGCGCGAAAGAGCACGCCACCACGGCCTTGATCCCGAGCCCTTGAATGGCCGTCGCGGCCTGTTCCCGCGCGCTCCCGCAGCCGAAATTCCGGCCGGCCACCAGGATCTGGAAGTTGCGCAGCTTGGCCGGGTACTCCGGGCCTAAAACTTCGAAGGCGTGCTCGCTCAGCTTCTGAGCGTCGATGTAGATAAGATACCGGCCGGGGATGATGATGTCGGAGTTGACATTGTCGCCGAACTTACAGGCGCGGCCTTGAATTACGGATTCCATGGTTTATATAAGGGGTCTAGAAGTATTCACGAGGATCGGCGATGCAGCCCTTGATCGCCGAAGCCGCCAGAGTCGCCGGACTGGAAAGATAGATTTCCGCCTTGCTGCTCCCCATGCGGCCCAGGAAATTTCGATTCGCCGTGGACAGGCACACTTCGCCGTCGGCCATTACCCCTCCATCGCCCGCGCAGGCGCCGCAGCCTGGATTCGTGAACATGCCTCCGCTCTCGAGCAGCGTTTGCAACACGCCCGTCTGCGCGGCTTCCAGCATGATATTCTTCGATCCCGGCGTGATGATGAAGCGCACGCCTGGATGAACGTGGCGCCCCTTCAGGATGCGAGCCGCCACTGCCAGATCCTCGTACTTGGCGTTCGCGCAGGACCCCAAGAACGCTTGGTCGATTCGCGTGCCCTCCACTTGTCCGATGGGCTTGGTGTTCTGAACCTCGTGCGGGCAAGCCACCATCGGCTCCAGCGTCCCGAGTTCCACGTCGATCTCTCTTTCGTACACCGCATCGGCATCCGCGCGGACGGGCTTGTAGCGGGCCGCGTCCTCCAGCCGTCCGCGTAAGTATTCTTCCGTGTGTGCATCCGGCGGAACGAAGGCGCACTTCACGCCCATCTCCATCGCCAGATTGGTCATGGTCATCCGCTCGGAGATGCTGAGGCCCGCGGCCGTGCCGTAAAACTCCACCGATTTGTAACTCGCTCCATCCGCGCCCAGACTCCCGATCAAGTGCAGCATCAGGTCTTTCGAATACACGCCTGGCGAAAAACCGCCGCTCAAGCTCACTTTGAAGCTTTCCGGCACCTTCATCCACAGCTTCCCGGTGATCCATACCGAGGCGACCTCGGTGTAGCCGATGCCCGTTCCCAGCGCGCCCAGGCTTCCATAGATGGTACAGTGCGAATCCGTGCCGACGATCAAATCGCCCGGCGCTACGTGCCCCGCCTCCATCAGAACCAGGTGCGCAATGCCGGCGTCGACGTCGTAAAACTTGGTGACCCCGAACTTGGTCGCGAACTTGCGGCAGGCTTGGTGATCGGAGGCGTTCTTCTCCGATTTGGCCGGCGCGATGTGATCCAGAACCACCGCCAGCCGGTCCGGATCGTACAGCTTGGTCGCGCCCACCTTCTCCATGACGCTGACCGAGCGCCACGTAGCGGTGTGGCTCATCACCAGGTCCGGATAGGCCTCCACGATCTCGCCCGGCTTGACGGAGGATTTTCCGGATTTCGCGGCGAGGATTTTTTCTGCGATGGTGTGGCCCATGACGAATCGCGCCCCGGCGAGCATGAGTATAGCACTTAGGGGTTGGGCTGCGATAGAATTCAGCAGTGTCGAGCCCCGCGAAGCACAACGTGAAGTACGACCGATCCGTGCGCATAAAAGGGCTGCTGGTGTCCTTCACTGTGCTGGCTGTCGCATTTTGCGCGGGACGCTTTTCACTACCGGTGTTTTACCCGGTCTTCGCCGATCCCAAGAAATTCGGATGGTCCCATGCCGAGGCGGCGGGCGGCGGCTCGGTCGTGCTGTTGCTGATCGGGCTGTTGGGGCCGCTGGTCGGATGGCTGGCGGACAAGTATTCACCGAAGGCCGTCATCCTGGGCGGATGCGTTACCTGCGCCGCGGCGATGGCGCTGCTTTCCACCACGCAGACGCTGGCGCAGTGGTACTTGTTCTGCACACTGCTAGGCATCGGCATCGCGGCGGTGTCGCTGGTGCCCGCATCCATGCTGATCGCCGCGTGGTTTTCAAAGCAACGCGGCCTCGCTGTCGGCGTGATCAACGCGGGAGTCGGGCTGGGCGGCTATGTCTTTCCCAAGCTCAGCACGCACCTCATCGCGCAATACGGCGCGTCGCAGGCGTTTCTGTTCTTGAGTCTCTTCCTTGCGATCCCGTTCCTGTTGACGCTGGTTTTGGCTCCGGGAAAAAGTCCGACGCCCGACCCGACCGCGCACGCGCGCCGCACCGTGGCGAATTTCAGCGAAATCGTCAGGACTCCGGTGTTCTGGATCTTCGGTGTCAGCCTGTTCTTCGCGGCGCACACGCTGATGGGCGTGCAGGAACATCTGGTGCTCTACCTGCGCGGCCAAGGGATCACCGCGCCGAACGCGGCGCAAGCCCTGAGTACGCTGCTGGGCGCGAGCGCCTTCGGCAAACTTCTGGGAGGAGCCGCGGCCGACAGGTTCTCGTCGCGCGTCTCCATGCTGCTTGCGACGCTTTGCCTGATCGCCGGAGTCTGCGGCCTGCTCGCGGCCGATCCCCGCTCCTCCGCGGTTTATCTGGTCGCGGCCGTGTTCGGCCTGGGCTATGGCGGAATCTTCAACGCTCCTTCGATCATCGCCTTCGAGCACTTCGGCACGGAGCGCGTGGGCACGATTTTGGGCCTGTTCATGATGTTCTTCGGCCTCGGGACCTCCTCCGGCGGTTTGGTCGCCGGGGCCATCTACGATCACACCCACAGCTACTCGACCGCATTCACCGTGGACTTGCTATCCTGCATCCTGGCGTTCGTTTTGCTCTTCGCGGTGGGACGCCGCCCTGCTCCTCGTCCCGTCTCGCTGGCCGCCGCCGTAAAGAAGATCGCGTGAACCTCATTCTCGAAGGCAACTGCTGGAAGTTCGGCCACAACATCCCCACGGATACGATCACGCCAACGCATGTGGTCATGCGCGGGATGACGGAAATGGTCAAACACGTTTTGGAAAACGCCAATCCCGATTTCCCCCGTAACGTCCGGCCCGGCGACATCATCGTGGCCGGACGTAACTTCGGTTGCTCCTCTGGCCGAGCCATCGCACCTAAGGCCATCAAGGCGACCGGCGTGGGCGCTGTGCTCGCCGAATTTTTCTCGCGCACGTTTTATCGCAATGGCCCGGAGATCGGCCTGCCGATTCTCGAAGTCTCTGGAATACACGACTTCGTCGAAACCGGCCATCGTCTTCGCGTCGACATCGAACGCGGCCTCGTCGAAAACTTGACTACCAGCGCGTCGATTCAAGGCACGCCGCCCACCGGCCTGCTGCTCGATATGTTGCGCGCGGGTGGTTTGATTCCGCTGCTGAAGTCCGACGCCGGCCGAGCCCTTCTCGAATCATGACTCTGCTGCTGAACAACGAAGAGGTGGAGCAAGCACTCTCTCCTCACGACGCCATCGCCGCCACCGAGAGCATCTACCGCGAGCTGGCCGAAGGCAAGGCGCTCAACCGCCCGCGCTCGCAAGTCTATCTGCCGGCCGAGTCGAAAGAGCACCCGGGCTTCCACTATCGAATGAAAACGCAAGAGGGCGGCAGCCTGGACTGCGGCGTATGGGCTCTGCGCGTGACCTCGGATATGGCGGGATTCTCTTTCAGCGCGGGCGTGAAACGCCGCCGCATCCTGCCCGTCGCCTCGGGAAACAAATATTGCGGACTCGTCATTCTCTTCGATATCGAAAAGATCGAGCCCGTCGCCATCATGCCCGACGGCGTCATCCAGAAAGTCCGCGTGGCTGCGATGAGCGCGGTCGGCGCGCGCTATCTCGCGCCTGAGAATCCGAAAGTCCTCGGCCTGTTCGGTAGCGGATGGCAAGCCGGCGCGCATCTCGAATTCCTCGCGGCCCAATACAGCTTCGCCGAAATCAAAGTCTACAGCCCCAATCGAGATCATTGCCGCGAATTCTGCCTGGCCATGACCAAGAAGCTCGGCCGCGAAGTGCGCGCCGTGACGACACCGAAAGAAGCGGTCGAGGGCAGCGATTTCATTCAAGCCGCCACCGCCGCCTGGGACCCTGTGTTCGACGGCCACTGGGTCGAAAAGGGAATGTACGTCGCCTCCATCGGCGGCGCCGACGCGAGCAACAAGCGCCGCGAGATCGACGACGAATGCATTCGCCGAGCCGACGTGTACTTCGTTCACTCCAAGGAAGTGGCCAGGAACGATCAGTCGCCCGACGTTTGGGAGGTCGCGCAGAAGGGCATTATTAACTGGGACGCCATCGGCGAACTGCAAGACCTGGTCGCCGGGAAGGCGCGAGGCCGTGCGCGTCCGGATCAGATCACTTGCTTCAACAACAATACCGGAGCCGGAACCCAATTCGCGGCGGTGGGCGCGGCAGTGGTGAAGCGCGCGCGGCAACTTGGATTGGGAAGAGAACTGCCGACGGAGTGGTTCCTGGAGAGCGTTTCTCCGTGATCAATCAGCATCGCCGCCGTCAGTTAGTAGACCTGATGGCCGAGCGCAACTGGGATTCGATCCTGTTGTACGGGCAGGGCTGGCGCAAGGATTATTTCCGCTCCCTCGTAAACGTCAATTACTCCGGCCCGTTCGCAGCTGCGCATATTTCCCGCTCAGGCGAAATTTCCGTTATCGTCGCCGATCCATGGGACCGCGAGCTGATCGCCGAAACAACCGGAGTCCCGGCCGCCTTCGATCCCGATTTCACCAGCGCATTGCCCCACGCCTCCGCCATCGCCGGGCTCGAGCTGATGGAAGTGCGCTTCGTCCACGGCGCTCCTGCGTCGGCCACGGCCGACGTCGAAGAGCTACGCAGAATCAAGACGCCCGACGAGATCGAGTGCCTCAAGCAAGCCGCCGCTCTCGCCGATCGAGGCTATCAGTGCTTCGCCGATGCCGCATGCGTTGGCATGAGCGAGTACAAGCTGGTCGCCGAGGTCGAGGGCTTCCTCAAATCCAATGGGGCTGAGGACAATTTCATGCTCATCGCCTCCGGCGGCACGGAAGTGGTTGGGATGAAGCCGCCCACGATACGCAGATTCCAGCCCGGCGACTCCATCACCACTGAGCTCACACCGTGCATCAACGGTTACTACGCGCAGATCTGCCGCACCCTCGTGCTCGGCGAACCTTCGAAGGGACAGTGCGAATCGTTCGCGATTTTTTCCGAGGCTCAGCAGGCCGCCCAGGATCTGATCAAGCCCGGCATCCGCGCGTCCGACGCCGCGCGCGCCCAGAATGACGTCTTCCGCAAGCACGGCTACGGTGATTACACGGGCTCCAAGTACACCCGAGTGCGCGGCCATTGCCTGGGCCTGTTCCCCGATGAAACGCCGCACATCCTTGAAGACATCGACTACGTGATCAAGCAGAACATGGTGCTGATCGTGCACCCCAACACGTATCTGCCGCTTTCCGGTTACATGGTGTTTGGCGACACCCTGCTGGTGACGGCAAACGGGAACGTGCGTTTGAATACCACAGAGAAAAAGCTCTTCGTGAAGGATACGAGTTGAAACGCGGTCTCATCTTCTGGAACCACGTCGTGCTCCCGCCTTCAGTCCTCGATTCGCGCCTAGCGAGAGTTCGCGCCTCGCTCGTGGCGAAGAATCTTCCCGCCCTTCTGGTCTATACCGACGTGTGGCGCTCCAATCAGGCCCGCTTTCTGACCAACTTCATGCCCTATTGGAATCGATCTCTGGTTGTGGTTCCTCTCGACTCGCCTCCGGTTCTGCTGTGCGCTCTTTCGCCTCGAGTATATCCGTGGATCAAGTTGGTCACGATTTTCGAAGACATTCGCCCAGCGAGCAAACTGATGCAGACGCTCGATCAGCTTTGCGCGGAGCGGCAGTGGCGCAAGATCGGCGTTCTGGATCTGCCGATGCTCCCCGTCGAAATTCATTCGCGCCTCCGCGAGATCGAAGCCGTGGACGTTCGCTCGGCCGGAATCTGCGAGCCCGATGAAGCAGAGCTTTCCATGCGCCGCACCGTCGTCAGGTCCTGCCGCCGGATCCTCGAAAAGCAATTGCCTCACGGCGCGCGTCTGCTCGATCATCACTTCGTGGGCGAGCTGGAGCGCGAGTTCCGTCGCGTCGGAGCCGAGGATCTCGTAATTCGCCTCAGTTCCTCCGGCCGAACTCCGCGTCCGGCGGACGGCTCGACGCTGGGAGATGAATACTCGGTCGCCATCGCGCTTGAAGACAGCGGACAATGGGTCAAAGTCACGCGCGCGCAAGGTCCCGCCGAATGCGCTCGTCAGGCCCTGCGATCACGCTTCGAGGCCGCGCTCGCGACCGGCGAAGGCTACATCGAAAATCTTTCGGGGCCCTTTCCCTACGAAGCCGGAGGCGGCTCCATCTTCGCATTGCACGTGAAACATGAGGGTTTATACTACGGCGATACCTGCACAGGAACAACCGTTCTATGAATATGATCGAGAAGATTCTCGCCAAGGCCAGCGGCAAGAAGCAGGTCGCTCCCGGCGATGTGGTCGTCGCCAACGTCGACCGCATGGTGCTGCACGATTTGAGCTCCAACCTGGTCGCGAAGGTGTTCGAGCAGGAGATGGGCGGCGGCAAAATCTTCGATCCTTCGCGCATCGTCTTTGTCTTCGATCACACCTTTTCTCCGCCCTCGCAGCGTGACGCGGAGGTTCTCACGGAGGCTCGCCGCTTCGCCTCGGCGCACCACATCCGCGTGTTCGACTCCGGGTCCGGAAGCCTGCATCACGTGATCGTCGAGAATGGCCTGTGGGCTCCGGGCCAGATCGTCATCGGCTGCGATTCGCACACCACTGTCTACGGCGCGCTGGGAGTTTTCTCCACCGGCGTCGGGAATAATTCCATGGCTGCCTTGGGATTCGCCCACGGCAAGTGCTGGTTCCGCGTTCCCCAAACGTTTCAGGTATTCCTGCACGGCCGCTTGCGGCGCGGCGTCACCCCGCGCGATGCCGCGCAGTACCTGGAAGGATATCTGGGCGAAGATAACGCCGTGTATCAGGCCGTCGAGTATGCCGGCCCGTTCGTCGAAGGACTTTCCATCGAGGACCGTCTCTTGTTCCCGCTAATGGCCATCGATCTGGGCGCAAAGGCCGGCTTCATCAACCCGGACGCCAAGACGCTGGAGTTCGCAAAAGAGCATTCGCGCGGCCGCAGTTCGGAAAGCGCCTGGGAAATGCTGGTCAACGATCCTGGCGGCAAGTATGAAAAGATCGTCGATATCGATGTCGGCTCGCTCGAACCGCAGGTCGCTTGTCCGCCGACGGTCGGCAACGTGAAGCCTATCGGCGAAGCCTTGGGGCTAGAGATTCAGTTGGCGGAGATCGGCGGCAGCACGGGAGGGCGGCTGTGTGACATTCGCGTTCTGGCTGAGCGCCTGAGGGGCAGACACGTTCATCCCGGCGTGCGCATGCAAGTGGTGCCCGCCACCCGGGGCATTTATCTCGCGGCGATCCGGGAAGGCTTGATCGAGGCCCTGGTCGAAGCCGGCGCGATCGTCTTTCCTCCCAGCGCCGGCTCCAATCAGGCCGTCAACATGGGCGCGATGAGCGAGGACGAGGCGATGATTTCCAACCAGGCTCGCAATTTTCCGGGCCGCAACGGCCATCCCAAGGCGCGAGTCTATCTCGCTTCGGCCGATACAGTCGCCGCTTCGGCCCTGGCCGGCCGCATCACCGACCCCAGGTAAAGGCGGCCTGCTTCACGCCTTCTCGATCACCGTGAAGATCGACTGGCCTACCGGCGGCTCTACCCACCTCTCAATTCGCGATTGCAGCGGCACGGCCACCCGCTCGAACAGATCGATCTGCGATTCCGATAGCGTCTGCCTGCGCAGGATGTGAGCGTTGGCCCACCAGGCGAAGAATCCGAGCAGGTTGAAGTAACGCATGTGCGTCACACGGAACCCCGCCGATTCGGCCAGCGCGCGCCATGTGCTCTTCGAGTAGCGCCGGAAATGCCCCAGGTTTCGATCGATGGGGCCATACAGCGACTTAAACGCCGGCAGCAGAAACACCGCCCGCCCGCCGGGAATCAGCACCTGGTGCATGTGTTCCAGCGTCAGGCGGTCGTCGCGGACGTGCTCCAGTACGTTGAAGCACACGATCGAGTCCGGCCGCAGAGCCTTCAGCCGCAGGAACTCCGGATCCTGCACATCCAGATGACGGAACTGCATGTTGGGGTAATCTGCGAAGCGCGAGCGAGTCCGTTCCACGCACTCGTCCACCACGTCCATGCCCACCACCAGCTCGCGGTCGGTCAGGTGGCGCGTGAAATTGCCGGTGCCGCATCCTGTCTCGATCACTCTGCGCCCCAGGTATTGTTTGGCGATCCGCGCCTGCCATGCGAAATAGCGCGTGGCCCGTGACATCAGTTGCTGATCGAGCAGGGTGTATTCGGATGTAGTGGAAGCCTCGCGTTGCATCAGGGAGCTACACCGCAATATAACATGGGTGGTCGAGCCCCACCCGGCTCCGTCGTTACGCCCGTCTTCACGCTTGCCTGCTTGGACGGATACGGTTCCTCAGATCCGGCGGCCATGCCGCTCATCAGCCCTCGGGCTCAGGTTCCGGCAAGACGCCGTTCCCGCTCGACTGCTTGGAATTCCGAAAGTTCCCATGGCATCATTGAAACTTGTGATTTACTTGGTGGCGTGCTCCTGGCCTAATCGAATGGATCGAGCGGACTTCTTGCGTCAACTGGCAGATTGATATGCGCATCGCCTTGGTTGTTCACACCTTCTTTCCGAACTGGCACGCGGGAACGGAGGTATACGCGAGGAGTTTAGCCCGCAAAGCGATAGAGCGCGGCCATGAGGTCTTCGTCCTTTGCTACGAACCACCGGAGGCGAATGACCTGTTCGATGGTATTCGTGCCTGGGATACGATGTTCGAGGGGCTGCCAGTCCATCGGATCTCATTCTACAAACGCTATGAGTTTTTTCATCTCAAGGAATACTTCAATCGGGAGGTTGAAGATCACATCTATGAGTATTTCTCCCATCTTCTACCTGATGTAGTTCACGTCGTGCATGCCATGCACCTCTCCACGGCGTCCATTTGGGCAGCTAAGAAACTGAATCTTCCGGTAATCTCTACCGCGACGGATTTTTGGTACGTTTGTCCAACCTTTCAACTTGTGAAATGGGATGAGTCTCTTTGCCGAGGACCGCATCCTCTAACATGCTTGGCCTGCATAACCGCGGGGCCCTCCAGTGCGTGGATTCGCCGCGTGGCAACGCGCCCGTGGCTAGCGCGGGTGCTCTCTCCAGTCCTGGTCTCTCTGGGAAGGCTCCTGTTCTTCCGGGCGGATTGGCTGGCCAATCTGGTCTGGCTTTCCCAACGGCCTGGATGGATGAGGAAGACGCTTTCACAAATCGACGTGCTTCTGGCTCCGACCGCCAATACCACACGTCTCCTGACAATCAATGGCATTGCGCCCGTGGAGATGCGCACGTCGGGTTTTGGACTTGAGACGCACACTACGCCCATTCCGTCCAGGGATCGCGAAGATTTGCCGCTGCGGGTCGGCTATATTGGAACTTTTCGTCACACCAAGGGTCTCCATGTCCTGCTGAAGGCGATGCGCCGTCTTCCTTCTGAAAAAGTGCGGCTACAGGTGTATGGCAGGGTCGGACATTTCCCGGAATATGACACGGTCGTTCAGAATCTGGCGGCAGGCCTTGACAATGTTTCGTTTCAAGGCACATTTCCAAACGAAGAGTTGCCCCAAGTGTTCGCCGGCCTTGACGTTTTGGTGATGCCATCTCTCTGGTATGAGAACTCGCCGTTAGTGGTGTTGTCGTCGTTCTCCCTTAAAACGCCGGTGATTGCTTCCAACGTCGGCAGCCTGGCGGATCTTGTCGAACATGGAAAAAATGGTCTGCTATTTGAGATGGGTAACGCAGACGATCTGGCTTCACAATTGCGGAGGCTCATCGAAGAACCGTCGCTGCTCAATCGGCTCCGCGCTGGGATATCGGAAGTTAGAACTATCGATCAGAACGCAGAGGAGCTGCTTGACATCTATTCACGTCTCGTTCGCGGCAGCCACAGTATCGCGCCGAAGACGCTAGAGCATCCACCGAGTCTTCCGCGCCAGGCTCTGTGGTTGGGTTCGTTAATCAAATCGATGAAACTCGTTATTTTCGGCGCTCAATTCGGAGAGAATCTCACGCTGCTGCGCGCTGAAGTGAAACTCAGTGGCACACGAGAGATATCTTTCACTTTTCGGTGGCATTCGCCGGAACTTTGTCCTGAGTGGATCGTGTTCATCCACTTCCTGGATGAAAATGGCGCCACACAAATGCAAGGAGACCACAGATTGTGGCAGTACAACCAGGATCCTTGGGGCTTTGTCGCGTATAGCTTCAAGATTTGGATCGCGGAAACTCACGTTGGGAAAACCTACCGCATCCGGCTTGGAGTCTGGAATCCGGAAGAGAAGGTCCGGCTGCCGATTGTTCGCGGGCGGCGAGTAACGGTGGAAGCCCCGGAGTGTGCGGTGTCGCTCGGCGTCGTGCGAATGTCCTGACGATGTAACCCTCCGAGGCGCTTGAAGCGGAAACCGATCGCGGTTTGGAACGCTTTTCGGCGTCCAGTCCACGACGCCTGCGACCTCGCCTCCACAACCCTGCGGCGTAGACATGCTAAGATTTGGTCGAATGCGTCGCTTATGGGCCGTGCTGCTGCTAGCGGCGGCGTTCGGGATGGCCGACGACAACCGCTCACTTGGCGACCGAACGCGTCAATACCTGACCGATCTGGTGCGCCTGGACACGTCCAATCCACCGGGAAACGAAACCCGCGTCGCGGATTATCTCAAAAAGGTCGCCGACAGCTTCGGAATCCAGGCTGAGGAGTTGGGCGATCCCAAGCGGCTGAACTTCGTGGCGCGGCTGCGCGGGAGCGGAAGCAAGGGCCGTCCCCTGCTTCTGATGGCCCACAGCGACGTGTTCCCGGTGACTCCGGACCAAGCCAAACAATGGACCGCCGAACCTTTTGGCGCGGAGCTCAAGAACGGATTTATTTACGGTCGCGGCACTCTGAACGCGAAGTCGCTGTTGGCCGCGGAGCTGGCGGTGATGGTAGAGATCAAGCGACGCAACCTGAAGCTGAGCCGCGATGTGATTCTGGTTTCGGAAGCGGACGAGGAAGCCGGCATGACCGGAATCCAATGGCTGATTCAAAACGCGTGGTCCAAGATCGACGCCGAGTTCGCGCTGAATGAGGGCGGCTCGCTGCTGGAAGCGAAGGACGGCGCCAAAGTATTCGGCATCCAGACCATGGAGAAGATTCCCACGCGAGTCATTCTGACGGCGCGCGGAAGGGTGGGCACGGGCGCCCTGCCGCTGCCCGACAATCCCGTCGTGCATCTGGCCGATGCGATCAATCATCTTTCGAAGGCCGACCAGCCGATTCGTGTAAACCCGACCACCCGCCGGTATTTGCGCGAGCTTTCCAATCTCTCCGATTACGCCTGGCTTGCTCCGCTGTTGCCGAAGCTGGACAGTCCCGCGACCGCGGCGGCCGCGGCGGCGCAGATTCGCGCCAAAGATGCGGAGTTGGATGCGATGCTGCACACCACCATCTCGTTCAGCTCCTTGGCGGGCGAGGCGCAGTCGCAGTTGGACGTGCGCCGCATGCCCTCGGAGACGCGCGAGGACGTGCTGGCGCGGCTCCATCAAATCATCAACGACGCCTCCGTGGACGTAGTGTTCGCGCCCGGGCCGCCCATGCCTACCGCGCCGGCCAGTCCGCGCACGAACGCCTTGTACATGGCCCTGGAGCGGGCTATCGCGCGAATCTATCCGCGCGACGCGGTGACCGTTCCTTATATGTCGAGGGGCGCGACGGACAGCGGGTTCCTCCGCTCCCGCGGAGTGCCGGTCTACGGCGTTGCGCTATTCTTGCGGGAACCGGGGGAGCCGCGCGTTCGCAGCGTGGACGAGCGCATCACCCCCAAAGCTCTCGACGACGGCGTCGAGCTGCTGTGGCAGATCGTGCAGGAAACGGCGGGCGAGAACTGAGTCCGCTAGTCGACGAAACCCTTCCAGGTAGTGCCCCGTCCGTCTCGTAACGTGACCACGGAATCGTTGGCGACGCCGCTCAACGAGTTGCCTTTCCCGTCGCGAAAGCGGTACTCCACGGAGTTGTCGGGAGCGCGCACAGCCGAGCCCAGCCAAATGTTGCCGTACTCGTCTTTGAGTTTGATGTTGTCGCCGTGGCCGTAGCCGAACACGCGCGTTTTGGTTTTTTCGTCCTCCAGGTGGAAGAATCCGCCGGGCAGGCGGTTGCGCTTGCGTTGCTTGGCGTAGATCATAGCGATACTCGGGAGCTCGATCCATTATTTGCTTGAGGCACGGGTGGAGGCGATAAGGCGAATCATCTAGGAACTGCTTGGGACAACCTTAATCGGTGCATTTGGCTACACTGCTGCTATGCGGGTGGTGGTGCAAAGAGTGACTCAGGCTAAGGTCGAGGTGGACGGAGCCGTCACGGGCGAGATCGGCGCCGGATTGCTGGTGCTGCTGGGAGTCGCCAAATCAGATACCGCCGCCGACGCGGAGTTCCTGGCCGAAAAGGTCGCCGGTCTGCGCGTCTTTTCCGATGAGGAGGGCAAGATGAACCGGAGTGTGCTGGAAGCCGGCGGCGCGGCGCTGGCGGTTTCGCAATTCACGCTGTACGGCGATTGCCGCAAGGGCCGGCGTCCCAGCTTCGATCTGGCCGCGCCCGCGCAGCAGGCTCGTGCGCTGTATGAACATTTCGTGGCGGCATTGCGCCGCGCGGGAGTGCGGGTGGAGACGGGCATATTCCAGGCGCACATGGCGGTGTCGCTGGTCAACGACGGCCCGGTCACGCTGATTGTCGAAAGTCCGTCTCGAGGATTGAACGAATGAGGACTCCATGATCGTGGGCACGGGCATCGATCTGTGCGAGGTCGAAAGAATCGAGAAGGCCATGGCGGCGCCGCATGGCGCGCGCTTCCGCGATCGCGTGTTCACCTCCGGCGAGATCGCCTACGCCGAGAGCAAGGCAAACCGCGCGGAGCGCTACGCGGCCCGCTTCGCGGCCAAGGAAGCGGGGATGAAGGCTCTGGGAACGGGTTGGCGGAACGGCCTGAGCTGGCACGACCTGGAGGTCTGGAATCTCGCCTCCGGCCGTCCCGCCTTGCGCCTTCACGGCAAGGCCGCGGAGTTCGCGGAGCGCCTGGGCGTGCGTAATATCTCCCTATCTTTGACGCATACGGCGCGGCAGGCGATGGCGCTCGTAATTTTGGAGTCATAATTGAAATACCATGCGTAAACGTTACGTTTTCGGGGGCGGCCTGGCGCTGCTGGCGCTCCTGTTGACGCTGGTGGTGTGGCAGGTGTCGTTCAAGTTCGGCGAGTACGGACCCGCCGACGCCGCGCAGACATTCGCATTTTGGGCCGTTTCCACACTCATTTTCATCCTGACGGTGACGCTGCTGGTGCGGCTGGTCCGCACCGCCGTGAAGCTGTACCTGGAGCGGCAGAGCGGGCGGGAGGGCTCCCGCATCAAGTCCAAGCTGGTTTTCGGCGGGCTGGCCTTGAGCTTGTTGCCGGTGCTGTTCCTGTTTTTGTTCGGATGGGTGATCTTGAACCGCAGCCTCCAGAAGTGGTTCAGCGCTCCCGGCGACAACATCCGGGCGGAACTGATCCACTCCGCGGTTGCATTGGGGGAAGAGGTGCAGGGCCGCGCGCAGGCGCTGGCCAACGGGCTGGCGGCGCAGCTCCCGGCGCAGCCCAAAGCCATCGGCGGCGCGGCCGATCTTTCCCAGGTGTGCCTGAGCAACCGCATCGCGGAACTGAGCGTAGAGGATTCCCGGGGCGTGGGGCAGGTGTTGTGCGCGGAGGAGGAAGACAAGAAAGACGGCGGACAACCGTTCACGGCACGCGCCGCGCTGGCCGGAGGCGGCGCTCTGGTGGTGCGCCTGCGCCCGCGCATCGAGATCCAGGAAACGCAGAGCAGCATTCAGCAATATATCCACGAGTACGAACGGCTCTCCGCGGGTAATAGCTCCATCCGCAGACTGTACATGCTGTTCCTGGTGCTGATCGCCGTGTTCATTCTGTTCGTGGCCACCTGGATTGCCCTGATCCTGTCGCGGCAGATCAGCGTTCCGATTTCGGCGTTGCTGGTGGCCGCGGGCGAGGTGCGCAAGGGCAACCTGAGCTATCGCGTTTCCACTCCCGCGATCGACGAGCTGGCCACGCTGGTGCGCGCCTTCAACGAAATGATGCAGGCGCTGGAGGCCAACAGCCGCGAGCTCGAAAGCCGGCGCCAGTTCACCGAGGCTATTCTCGAAAGTATTCCCACGGGCGTGATCTCGCTGAGCGCCGACGGCGGCATCCGCCGCGTGAACCGCGCTCTGCACGGATTGTTTCCGGAGCGGAAGATCGAGACGGCGCGCCATCTTCAGGATTTATTTTCGGCGGAGGACGCCAAGGAGATCCGCCATCTGATGAAACGGGCGCAGCGCACCGGCCTGGCGGCCAGCCAGTTCGATTTGGAGCTGCCCGGGCACGTCCGCCATTTAGCGGTGACGGTCTCGGCGCTGCCGGCGCGGCCCTTGGCTCCCCGGTCATTGTCACTGGGCTTCGTGCTGGTGATCGAGGACACCAGCGAACTGCTGCGGGCGCAGAAGGCGGCAGCCTGGCACGAGGTGGCCCGGCGCATCGCCCATGAGCTCAAGAACCCGCTGACGCCCATCGCGCTTTCCGCCGAAAGAATCGCGCGCCTGCTGGACCGCGGCGGCTTTCCGCCGGATACGCAGCGCATCCTGCGCGAGTGCGCCGGCACCATTTCCCGCGAAGTGGAGTCGGTGAAGACGCTGGCCGATGAGTTCTCGCAGTTCTCGCGCTTCCCCGCCGCGCAACCCATTGCCGGCGATCTGAACGCAGTGGTTCGCAACGCTCTGGACGTGTTCGCCGGCAGGCTGGACGCGATCGACCTGCGCGTGGATCTGGCGCCGGATCTTCCCGCGGTGCACGTCGATCCGGAGCAATTCAAGCGGGTGGTGGTGAATCTGGTGGACAATGCGGCCGAGGCCATGCGCGAGGCCCTGGTGAAGCGGCTGCTGGTGGCCACGCGCGCCACCGCCGCCGATACGGTGGAGTTGTTGGTGGCCGACACGGGGTGCGGCATTTCGGCCGGGGACAAAGAAAGACTGTTCCTGCCTTACTTCTCCACCAAGGGACGCGGCACCGGCCTGGGTCTGGCCATTGTGAGCCACATCTTGGCCGAACACGGCGGGCGCATTCGCGTGGAAGACAACCGGCCGGCGGGAGCGCGCTTCTATATCGAGGTTCCCGCGGCTGCGGCGGTCGAGGCTGAGGCTCGCGCGTGAAGGTGTTCGCGGAGGCTCGCGCGTGAAGGTGATCGCGGAGGCTCGCGCGTGAAGCCCACGCGCGTCCTGATCGTCGACGATGAACCCGGCATCCGCGAATCCTTGAGTGGGGTGCTCGAGGACGAGGGGTTTGTCTGCGCCGCCGCGGGCAGCGGCGAGGAGTGCCTGGAAGAGCTGGCGCGCAACAGCTACGACGCGATTCTGCTGGACGTCTGGCTCCCTGGAATGGACGGCCTGGAGACGCTGGCGCGGATCCAGGAGATCCCCATCGAGGACCGTCCCGAGGTGATCATCATTTCCGGCCACGGCACCATCGAAACCGCCGTGAAGGCCACCAAGCTGGGCGCCTTCGACTTTCTGGAAAAGCCGCTGACCATCGAGAAAATCACGGTGGTGATCCACAACGCGGTGGAACAGAGACGCCTGGAGCTGGAAGTGGCGCGCCTGAAGGAATCCGGAGGCGTCGCGCCGCGGATCATCGGCCAAAGCGTGCCCATGAAGGCGCTGCGCCAGCAACTCGCGCTGATGGCCGCCACCAACGGCAGGGTGCTGATTTTCGGCGAGAGCGGCACGGGCAAGGAACTGATCGCGCGCGCCATCCACGCGGCCAGTCCTCGCGCCGCCGAACCGTTCGTGGAGGTCAATTGCGCCGCCATCCCCGAGGATGCCATCGAGAGCGAACTGTTCGGGCATCGCAAGGGCAGCCTTCCCGGCGCGGTGGAGGACAAAGTCGGAAAGCTCCAGAAGGCCAACAGCGGCACGCTGTTCCTGGACGAGGTCGGCGACATGTCCCTAAAGACCCAGGCCAAGCTGCTGCGCGCTCTGGACGAGCACCGCTTCGAGCCGGTGGGCGCCGCCGAGTGGATCCAGGTGGACGTGCGGGTGGTGGCCTGCACCAACAAAAATCTGGAGGAGGAGATCGAGCGCGGCAACTTCCGCGAGGACCTGTTCTACCGCTTGAACGTGATTCCCTTTCACGTGCCGCCGCTACGGGAACACATCGAGGACGTGCGTTTGCTCGCCGACCATTTCTTGAGGGAGTTCACCACCGCCTACGGCCGCAAGCCCAAAGAGCTGACGCCGGAGGCCTTGCGCGCGCTGGAGGAGTTTCCCTGGCCGGGCAACGTGCGCGAGCTGCGCAACCTGATGGAGCGGATCGTGATCATGAATCCGCAGCCGCGCATCGAAGCGCGCCACATCCCTCTCGACCGCACCCGCCGCGCCGGCTTCGACCGCCCCATCGAACGCTTCGGCAGCTTGCATGAAGTCCGCGAGGCGGCCGAGCGCGATTACATCCTGAAGAAGCTGGATGAGGCCAAGGGCAACGTCACCCGCGCCGCCGACCTGCTGGGTCTGGAGCGCTCGCATCTGTACCGCAAGATGAAGGCTCTGGGAATCGCGGCGAAGGAATGACGGAGTTTTGCTACAGTAGAGAAGACTTCGACCCCGAGCGCTGGCGTAGCTCAGTTGGTAGAGCATCTGATTTGTAATCAGAGGGTCGGGGGTTCAAATCCCTCCGCCAGCTCCATTCATTATAAAAGACTTAGAGTTTTGGATTCAAAGCCTTGGGCGGTACTCCGGGGCATCATTTTTCGCCTTCTTTGTACCGAGCAGGTATTTCTTGAAAAAGAATAAGCCCCGGCCCGACCCGATTACGGAGCAAACGGTTGCGGGCGCAGGCATCCTCAAAAGTTGCAAATCTTGCGAAAACCCCCATTTTCCGACCGTTTCGAGTTAGTCTGGAGATGCGAACGATTGCTTCGAGCAGGTGGGGAATTTCCTCGCGCGCGCGTATAGTATATATATATATAATTATCCTAGCCCCCCGCGCCCTTCTCACCGCGCGGAGATTACTGAACTGAGAGTGTCGCCGTCGTCGGGCTGCTGAACCCGCCGACTGTGATGACAAGCGGCTGCGTCCCGGACGGCGTGTTGTTCGCCAACTGAATATTGAGCTGGCCGACGCCATCGACGAATGTGGGAGCAGCGCCGTCAAACGCCACTGTCGCCGGCACGTTGCCCACGGTGACGGAGACCGCCTGCATGAGCCACTTCAACACCGCGCCCGTCACGGAACCAGTAACGCCCGGAGGATTCGTCTCGCCGCCACCGGTGAAATAGATCGTGACGTAGGACCCCGTCGCCGCCGGATTGGATGCGCCATTGAATGAACCGTCTTGATTCGCCGCGACCGCCTGGCCCGAGCCGGTTCCGCTAAACGCGAATGCGCCCGGCGCGGCGCTGGCAACTTGCAGGGTCGTGCCTGCCGACGTTGCACCCTGATACTGAACCTGCATAGTGACCTGCGATTGACCGGAAACCTCGTAAGGAACAATCGCGTTGATTTGGCCCGCCGACGTGTACGTGATTGGAGCTGCGAAGGAACCGAACAGGACGCTGGTTCCCGCAAGCGTGGTATCGACCATGCCCGTGCTCGGATCGACGGAGAAGGAAACGCCATTGGCCGGGCCTAGTCCGTTGCCTTTTATCGTGACGATTTCCCCTGGAGCTATAGCGCCGGATGCGCCGCTTGCGGAATTGGCCACCGATGTTACGGCGATACTCGGAGCCGCTGCGCCCACAATGAGCAAAACCGAGACGGTTTGCGGACTGTTCGTTGCACCAGGGGCGGTGACTGTAATTACACCACTGTACGGGCCGGGAGTGAGATTAGCCGGAGTAGCCGAAATCGTGAGGGTCGACGGCGCGAAGCCGAAGGGCGTCACTGAGAGCCATGAGGAGTTTGAGCTTGCCGCCCAATCGAGCGTGCCGCCGCCCGAGTTTGCGATTGAGATCGACTGCGGCGCGGGAGCGGCGCCGCCCACGGTGTATGTAAAATTCGCTTGGTTGGTCGAGAGCGAAATCGAGGGCGCGGCGGCTAGGGGTGCGGCCACGGTGAGGGTGACGGAAATAGTTTGAGGAGTATTCGAAGCCCCGGTAGCCGTGATCGTGATGACGCCCGTGTACGTGTTCGCAGACAGTCCAGCGGGATTGACGGAGACAGTGAGCGTGCCTGAAGCGGAGGAGAACGTCAGCCACGATGCGCTAGCGGCTGCGGACCATGTGAGCGTTCCGCCTCCCGAATTGGAAACCGTGATCGTCTGCGACGGGGGAAGCGCACCGCCTACCGTGGACGAGAACTGAAGCGTGAGACTCGACAAGGAAATAGATGGAGGTAAGGCCGCGGGCGCTGCCATGAACGCGATCGAGTCTAATCCGGCCGCGGCTTCCACTATAACTTCAGCGATGCCGTTGTACGACGGGAGAGTCGCAGTAATCGCTTGATCGCTCCACGATAGAGGCTGCAATTGGACGGAACCGGGGTAAGCCAAGACTTTGCAGGTGGAGCACTGTTGTCCGAAACCGACTCCGTTAATCGTTATGCTTCCACCGGACTGCACGACCACCCCGGAAGCATTTGACAACAAGGGACCCACCGAGGCAATCACCGGGCTGTACTTGCAGCGAAACGTTGAATAATAGCCGCCTGCCACCGTAAACGGCCCACAGCTCGTACTTTGATTGGTGGTGCTGATTGCCTGGAAGGTTCCTGTCCCGCTGGCAAATTCGCTATAGAAAACCGCATTTGTTGCGCCGCTCTGAAGGGGCTGCGACCCCAGCGACACGCTTGTGAAGGACGTGTACTGGGTTTCAGCCGCGTTCTCAAGTGCGAAATAGACTCCGCCGTATTTGGTCTGACTCGGGGTTCCAATGGACTGCCAACTAGACGTGTTGGCTAAAAAGGAAAGAACAATCGCGCCCGTGTCGGGCGCTAGATCGACGTTGGCAATCGGCGGGCCAGAACAAGTTGGAAGGCCGGTCGTGTGACAGTATGGGACGATCCGTGTCCGCGACGGATCGCGGGCATAACCCAGCGAGGCGAACCCCAAGGAAGCGCTTGTAATCGATACGACGCCATCGCTCGCACTCGTCCAAGAAGGAAACAGGACTGAGCAACAAGATCCTAGGTTTCCGATGATCGCCAGCGCGTCAACGCCTCGCAGATCATCACCCCCTTGATTCCATCTGGCTAGGCTCCATAAGAACGAACTGCCCGGAAGCATTTCGCCGCTTTGTGTTCCACCCGCAGTGAATAGCGAAAAATCACCGGCGATGAACGACCCAAAATTTGGAGTGCCGATCTCTACTAACTTCCGCACTCGCGGATTAAGCGGAGGAGAGAGAGAGCCGTTTTGCTGAAGGCCTGCGAGGTACGCTCGCGCGATTAGGCCCCCCATGCTGTGAGCTACAAGATCCACTTGAGCCACAGCAGTTCCATCCGTATAGGTCAGGCCGGCAATGAAGCTCGCAAGAGCCGAGCCGAGGCTCTCAATCGGCACATCTGGAGAGGCGCAGTTGTTGAAATAGGCGACCGGTACACCCTGCGCTTGAAGCTGCGTCCATAGGGAGCCAAAGGTATCTTGGGACGCTACAAGAGTGCTTGCCGTGTCGCCGCAAAGGGATTGCCACCCGTTCAGGAGGATCACCGGAACCCTTCCGGTAGCGGAAACGGAAACAGTGACCAACTCAACCGTCAGCCGAAACGTCGCACGCGCTGTCCGACCATCCCTGTCACTCCCGGTGATCTGAATCGTGTAGTCTCCGGCTGGGGTCGACGGAGGGATCGTCATCACAAGCCGCGTCCTACCTGCTGATGAATCCACGACGACTCGAACTGGAAAAATCATTGCGGGCGACGAATTGACCGACGTAATCGAGACCGGTGGCTGATGTTCGGATTCCCAGATTGCAGATCGTGACTCGCCCGCAACCGCTCGAATCGCACTCAGAGTGGTCTCTGCGTTGATCTGAGCCAGTGCCAAGGCACCGCCACCCAAAACCACCGCGATCCATGAGAACGTCCTGAAATGGACCTTGGTGGTACGACTCTGCAGCATAGTCTTCCTTTCCTATCGATCAACTCAGGCCCCGAGGTGCCTATCGCATCATTCGGATTTAAATCTGCGACTCTCGATAGGGTGAACACCGCAGTATGTTCACTTGGCCACCCGAAAGAACGCGAAAAACCGGGCACAAGTCCAGCCGACCACCGGGCCGAAGCGGGCGTTTGGTGACGTACTACGGACGGCCCGGCAGGAAAAGGGGCTGTCTCAGGAACAGCTCGCCGCAGCGGCGGGCCTGGATCGCTCGTTTATCAGCTTGGTGGAAAGAGGCATTCAAAGCCCAAACATCGTCGTTCTGTTTAAGATTGCCGACGTGCTGAGCGTTTCTGCCGCGGAACTTATAGCGCAGATGGAGAGGTCTATGCGGAATTCTCCAGCCCAAAAATAAGTTGTCGAACGACAACGCCCGCCCGCAACGACTGCTTGCAGGGACGCGGAAAGCGCTTGCGAGATCAGGACGACGTCTTGGCTTCCGTGGTCTCTTCCCAATCTGGTAACTTTACGTGATGGGACACAAATGTTTGCGCGAGTTCAAAAATGACTTTTACGCGTGCTGAAGCACTTTCATTTCTGAACAGATTGGTTAGCGACTCGACGCCTTTGATGGGCTTCATTGTTGGCCACTGGGGGATGTTGGTCTTCATAGGCTCCATACAGCACCTGACCTCAGAGTACATGATTATAGCCCAGCCCATCGGGGGCGGCGCGGTCCTGCCGATCGTTGTTGCTCTGTGAGTTTTCGGCAAGGCTGCGTAGTATGGCTGTGCGGGTAGTGAACCAGCGGCGTATGGAGGATCAGACCTTCATGTATTTCGCAAGCAGGGAGTCCATGTAGTCGCCGACGCCATATCCGAGATTGTGGCTGACGGCACGTACGCGGTCCAGTCGGGCGATCAGGGTGTTGCGGTCGCTGGCAGGCATCTGATCCGTGAGCGTAAGAGCCTGCTCGAACATACGGATCAGTGCATCGAAGTAGCCCTCGTCTTGATTGCCGATGTCGCTGCTGAACCCGGCAGCCCGTTCGCAGTAGAACACCATCAGTTCCGCGAGCCCGGCAGGTTCGCCAACAGCCTTTCTGTAACTGGAAATGGCGTGTTTGGCCTTAGCGACAGACGTATTCTGGTTCCGCAACACGTCTGGCCAGAGCCAGCGGTCCAGCGTTTCCTTGTAGGGCCTCAGAACGTCCTCACCCAAGCCGAGGCGAGCGTGAAGAAACATCTGATTGTCTTTGTGCGCGGCGTAAAGGTCCTGGATCAGTCCCAGCAAGCCTCTCCGGTCGAAACTCGCGAGCTTTGCCTTTACGGCGGTCCACGTGGGTTGTGATTTTGATCGAGATGCCATGGCTCTGTTCGATTCTAACGAGCGAAGAACGGCAGGCGATGTGCTTGCCGGCGTGATTCAGAAGAGGTAGCCGCGGGCTACCCAGTAATGCCAATCACCGATTGCTTCGGCGGTGGGTTCGTCCGCATCGACGGGGGCCAGTTGGGAAAGAGGAGCAGCCATGTTCCGGCCCTGCCATTGGATGAGCACGAGTATGTCAGTGGAGCGGGCATCGTCCTTCGCTAGGCGGCGGACTTCGACGGTCTCTCCTTTCCTGAGTGGTGAGACGAGGTTTGAGACGACGCACTTTGCCTGGAACGGAAAGCGGATTTTGTTTTCCAGATAGTAATACCAACTCATCGCTTTCTCTTCCGGTCCGTAAGCGTCCACGATGGCTTCGTTATGGATGCGGTCTTCGCGGACCGGGTCTTTGGTCGGCTTTCTCATTGTTTTGCTTCCAGAATCCGGCGCACCGAGGTCCGGCCGATGTCCAATCGCCGGCGATCTCGGCTTTGCTGACGCCAGTGCGATAGAGTTTCCGAACCTCTCCGGTGTGCCGTGCCGCCGTTGCCGGTTGACCCAGCCGCTGGCCGTTTTCGCGGGCGTGGGCCAAACCGGCGCGGACCCGCTCGCGCAGAATCTCCCGCTCGAACTCGGCGAAGACGGCCAGTAACGCGGCCATGGCCCGGCCGGTTGGGGTTGTCAGGTCCAGGGCTTCGGTCAGGGATACGAAACCGACCCCAAGGTGGTCCAGTTCCTGGAGCGTTGCCAGAAGATCTGCCACGGATCGGCCCCAGCGATCCAGGCGCCACACCAGCACCACGTCGATTTCGCGGCGGCGCGCGGCTTCCAGCAACTTCTCCCGCAGTTGGCGTTGCGAGGCGCCGGAACCGATCTCCTTCACCTGCAAGGCGATCGTCCAGCCCCGCCGGGCAGCGTATTCGCGCAGGGCTCGAATCTGCTACGGGATGGTCTGTTGGTCGTTGGTGGAAACGCGGGCGTACAGGCCGGCGCGAAACATTTTCGGCCGTTTCTGCCCATGGCCAAAAACGCCAAAAACCCTTTCCGATTTTGCCTTGTCAGAAGTCCGTTTTCCGGCCATTTTCGGATGACGCTCCCGCATGGCCAGAGACGATCCTTTCCGGCCATGCGGCATTCATCATACTCCAACGTGCGCGAGCGTCTCGCGGTAGTTCCACGGCATCCACTCCGCAGGTTTGGCCACCAGTTCCTGGGCGTGGCGCTGTAGCTCGGTCAGATAGTCGAACGAGTTGGCGCCGCACAACTGACAGGTGTGAATCAGGCTCATGAACAGGTCGCCCACCTGCGCTCCGTTCAGCGTCCGGTAGAACAATGCATTCTTCCTGTGAAGAACGGCCCTCTTCAATGCCCTTTCCACGATGTTGTTATCTAAGGGTGCCCCGGCGATTCGGAGAAACAGCGTCAAAGGCCGCCAGTGCCGGAGCAGATACGTGATCGCCTTGCCTAGCCCGGAGTTCGGTTCCGTCTTGCGCTCGGCAAACTGCGCCTCCAGCCAGCCGTGCAGTTGGTCCATCACCGGACCGCTGCGCTCCTGATGAAACCGCAATCGCTCTTCCGGCGTCAGACCACCTACGCCAGTTTGGGCATCGTGGCCGTACACCCGGCCCAGCTTCTCCAGTACGTAGCGGCATTGGTCGGGAAAGTTCGCCGCCACTTCGACGAACTGTCTTCTTCCATGGGCCAGACAGTTGGCCAACAGAATCTCCACTCCCGCGGGCAACTTCGGAACGTTGCGCGACAGAGCGTCGCACATCTGGATGGGCGCGGACAGTTCCGCCGCACGCTGCTTCAATATGTCGGCCATGTTCTCGCCGGCATGCTGGCGTCCGGTGAAGTACAGCGCGATCTTCCAGCCCTGGCCGGTGGACACGATACCACTGGTGAACACACCCGTGCGTTGGTCCGACGGCTCGCGCGCGAGCCGTAACACTCGCATGCTGGTGTCGTCGTTGTGCACCACCTGGCCCTGCGCCGCCTGCCGGATCAACTCATCCCGCGCCGCTTTGATCAACTCCGCGGCCTCTTCCGCAACCTCCCACTGGGTCGCCACCGGTAACGGAATCCCGAGCTGAACTTCCAGTTGTTCCAACCGGTAGAACGGAGTCCCGCTGCCGTACTTGAGTTGCGCGATCATCGCCGCGGCCGTCTCATCGTACTTTTCCGGACCCACTCCTTCCGGCTCCTGGGCCGTAAATACCTGCCCGCAGGCGCCGCATCGCAACCGCTCCAACGAGTAGACCGTGGCCGCCAGGGGCGCCTGTCCCACAATCCGCACCAGCGCCTTCGGCTCCTTCTGTCCGTATACGTTGCCTTTCCCGCACTCCGGGCAGCGATCTCCATGCGACAACTTCTGGTGCGCGTCGACCTTACGTGCGCCGTCAAACGCCTGTGCGCCGTTGCGGCCGTGTCCGTGCGGCGGGGCAGCGTTGGTGTCCGGCTGAGTTCCGGCGTCCGTTTCCGAGCCTTCCGATTCTCCCAGCACGGCGCTGGTCTTCTCCGTGTGGCGCGGTGGCGCGATCATCCCTGCAAGGGCATGCAAGGCGCTCTTGAGTTTGTCGTAATCGGCCTCGCTCAGCGGCGTTTGCCGCGCTCCGTCCAGCACCCGGTCCAGTTCGTCCAGGTTCACATCGACACGGCGCCTGGCGGACTTCATCCTGGTGCCCCCAGCAGTTCGCGGAACCGCTTGGTCAACGGATATCCCAGAACCTCTTTGATCGAACGGTTCGGCACGTAGCTGTTGGATTGCTTGCCTCGTCCCGTGGTCCGGCCCAGCAACACCCAGTTGGCCGCGCGGTAACAGGTGCCGCGGAATCGCGCTGGATCCACGAACGTTTCCAGATAGTAAATCGGATGTCTGTACATCCGCTGCCAGTCATCGGAAATCCGTGCTGCCATGCGGCCCAGGATATGCGACGCCAGATGCGCGACCCGCACCCACGGCAGGATCAGGAATCGCGTGTTGTAAGCGAGGAAGCGAATGTTGCGACGTTGCGCTTCGGCGCTCCAGCCGATGTAGAGGTCGCGGCTGCCCAGATGACGTGGAGCCGAAGACCATGCCAGGCACGCGACCGGCCGCCCTTGCGCCCAAACCAGGTACTTCAGGTGTTCTCCCACGGGCTGCTCGTAGCCGAGGTAATGATGCTCTTCCATCAAGCCGTTAAACAACGGCTCTTGGCAGGTGCGCCGAACCTGCTCGAACTCCAGCGGCTGGAGGGTTCGTAACGGATCTTCTATGGGCGTGGCATTGATTCCCGCCGGCTCCGGTCTGGCTCTGTTTGCCAACGGATTATGCCGCACGTAGCTCACCGGCGGCAATGCGATCTGGCCGGCCCGCTCCAGCATCAGAAGCAGGCCACGGCACACCATGTCGCGCAACGTGCCATTGGCCTGACGCCACTGCCAAGCTTCACAGAGCTGGGTCGATAGCGTGCGGCGGCTTTGGTGGGGAGATCGCTCGATCAGCGCGCGTATATAAAGGATGTCTTCCTGGCTGATCACCCGGCCCCGGTACTTGAACTCGACCGCCGCTGCTTCCATCATGCCCAGCAGTATGAGCCTGGTTTTCTTGGAACGCAAGGGGGGCCTGCTTCGCAGCATTTACTTCAGAACGCTGACCCTCCGCCACATCGGCGCCGCGCGGACACGAGACACATCGCCGGCCGCCAACAGCAACTGGGCCTCATATGCTTCCAGTGGCTTGGTCGATCCGGTGCCTTCCGGCCACCATACGAACCGCCCCTTGGAAAGCCGTTTCTGTGCAAGCCCGTATCCCTGGCCGTCATAGCTGAGGAGACGAATCGCCGTTCCACGGCGGCTCCGAAACACGAACACGCAACCCGAGAATGGATCTTCCGCGAGCTGGTCTTGGCAGAGCCGCGCCAAAGAGTCAATCCCCTTGCGTCCGTCGGGTGTGCGACTTGAAAGTGACGACTCGCAGGGTTTCCTTTTTTGTGGCACGAAACCGAGCGTAGTGATACGCTAGGTTTACAGGAGGCCTTTACATGCCCGACTCTCTGGTTAATTTGGAAAGCCGTCGCGCCGCCGTTCGGTCGCAAATCGCCCAGTTGGGCGACATGCGGTCCGGCTCCATTACGGGAACAGGAGGGCGTTGTGGAAATCCAAACTGTCATTGCCATCGGGCCGGAGATCCCGGCCATGGCCCCTACTATCGGCTGACTCGCAAGGTGAATGGCAAAACCGTCACCGAAACATTTTCCTCCCCCGCCCGTTTGGCCAAAGCGCAGCGCGAGGTTGCCGAGTGTCAGCGCTTCCGGCAACTGGGCGATCAGCTGTTGGAGGTCAATGAACAGATCTGCGAGTTGCGTCCCGTGGAGGAAACCTCGCCGTCGGTCCAGGAAAAAAAACGGCGGACGCCGTCCAAAAGGAAGTTGCGCGCGAAGTAGACCAACTGCTGCGCACCATCTTCACCAGCGTGCGCAAAACGGGCAGCCTAGATCTGGAAGCCGTCGAGATGTTGGTGCGCTCGGCCATGCATCAGGCCGGAGCTAGTGCGTTGACCGAGTTGCTGCGGTTTCCCGTGCCAGAGCAGCATTCCACTCCTTGCCTGTGCGGGCAACCAGCGCTTTATCGCGAACTGCGCTCGAAGAACGTGCTGACGGCGGTCGGCTCGGTGGAAGTGTCCCGGCCCTACTATCTGTGCCCGCACTGTCATGATGGGCAGTTTCCGGCGGACCAGGAACTCGATATCGTTCACACCGAGTTCTCCCCCGGCGTGCGGCGCATGCAAGCGCTGGTGGGTCAGGATGCGCCCTTCGATCACGGCCGTGAGCAGATGAAACTACTGGCCGGCTTGGAGATCACCACTAAATCCGTCGAACGCGTGGCCGAATCGATGGGCGCCGACATCGCACGGCGAGAGCAACAGGAGATCGATCGCGCTTTGCAACTCGATCTACCCATGCTCATGGGCGAGCCCGTTCCCATTCTCTATGTCCAAATGGACGGCACCGGCGTGCCCGTCGTGAAGAAGGAAACGGCGGGTCGCAAGGGCAAGCTCGACGGCTTGCCGGCCCACACGCGCGAGGTCAAACTCGGCTGCGTATTCACGCAGACTACCTGGGACGAGGAAGGCTACGCCGTTCGCGACCCCGCTTCGACTACCTACACCGGCGCCATCGAAAATGCCGAGCAGTTTGGCAAGCGGCTCTACGTCGAGGCCTGGAAACGTGGCTGGAGCCGCGCCGAGAAGAAGGTCGTCATCGGCGACGGCGCCGAATGGATCTGGAACCTGGCCCGGGAAGATTTTCCCGGCGCCATTCAAATCGTCGATCTGTTCCACGCCCGCCAGCATCTGTGGGACCTGGCTCGCTTGCTCCATCCCCATGACGCGAAGCGCCGCAACGCCTGGATCGGCTTCCATCAGAAGCGTTGGCTCGACCAGGGCAAGATCGCCAGACTCGTCGCTTCGCTTCGCCTGATTCAAACCCCTGATCCCAATCTGGCCAAGAAACTCCGCAACGAAATCGATTACTTCGCCACCAATGCTGCTCGCATGAACTACCCCAAGTTCCGCAAGCAGCATCTCTTCGTCGGATCCGGTGTCATCGAAGCCGGTTGTAAAACCGTCGTTGGCCATCGTCTCAAACAGTCCGGCATGTTCTGGTCTGTGACCGGCGCCAACTCCATCCTCGCCCTTCGCTGCTCCCACCTCAACGGCCGCTTCGAAGATTACTGGGAAAGCCGTCGGGCCGCCTAACCTCCACTTTTATGTCGCTCACCCACGTCCGTCCACCGGTTCGATCGCCACCAGCACCCGCATCTGCGCCGTGATCTGGATCATCTCTCGGCATCTCGCCAGGCGCGCAGCAGGTTTGTCCAGTCCGGCGGAACCGTGGTCTTCCACTGGATTCGCATCTTGCTCCCGCCAGCGGACTCCAACTCGATCACACATTCTTCCATCTGCCCGCGGTTTGGTGCTATCAGCTCGATGAATGCCGGCTTGGCTGCCTTCCGCCGGAAGCGCGGAACTCCACCCAGCCGTTTCTTCAGCCGCATGTAGTCCAGACGCAGAGGGTGTGCCACGGAATACACACCGTATTGCCGGGCCAGTTCAACCGCCGCCTGCCACAGCGATTCGGGCAGCTTCGTCCGCCCCGGCTGGGCACCGCGAAACTGATCCAACTGACGTTGCAGCTGCACGATTGGCTCGGGAATGGGCAGTGTTTTTCGGCGCGTCACGATTCGGCCGCCCCCTCGGCGACTGAATCAACTTAACAGTGCGAGCCAACGGGCGTCACGCACCCTTGCCGAAAACTCACATTTGTTCGGCGGCCTGCGTATCGCTTTTGACCTTTGCCTGTTGATCCAACTTCGCAATCGTCACGTCAGCCTTGAGATGGCTGGCCACGTCCGGCAACTGCCGCAAGATCTCCCACGGTGTCGCATACCATCGGTACACGCGTTTCTCTTTCCCTTTTGCGTTCACCACTAGCTCCGGCACTCCGCAGGGTCGATGAAAGTTCAAGTACGGATTGAAATGCTCTCGGTAGAAGTCTGCGATCGCGGCCGCGTGCGCCATGGCAATGTGCGTATAGCCCATGTGCTTTCGCACGACCGCGCCATTCTTGCTCTCGGCCAGCCCGTTGTCGTTGGAGTGCCGAGGTCGTGATTTGGTCTGTTCGATGAGCAGCTTGTTCAGCAGCTTGGCCACCATGTGATTAATGAACTCGCTGCCGTTGTCGGAATGAAAGCCCCGAATGCGGAAAGGAAACTGCGCCAGTATGGCCGCCAGCACCGGAAGGAGAAAGGCTTCGCTGATCTGCTCTACAGCCGCTACCACCTCCCATTGCGTGACCTCGTCCACTGCGTTGATGTGATACACCCCCTTCACCCCATCCTGGTCGCCCTGATGCACCGTGTCGATGCGTATGTATCCGGGGCGCCCCTGCGGCGCCGGTTTCCTCCGCTCGCCGATCGACACCGGCGTCGGCCGGGTTGACTGGTATTGGATGCGCCGCTCGCGGTACGCGCGGCTCCCTCGCAGCCGGTACAGCTGCGCCACCGAGATCCCCGCCAAACTCCGATAGCGTCTGTCGTCGAAGTTGTAGCAGGCACGCTGGAGGAGTTTTTTTGTCGCCGGCCCGCTCAGGGTCTGGTGCGCCTCATCAATGCCCGCAAGCAAGGCGATGTCCTCCCGCCTATAGACCTTCGTGAAGCGTCGCCGCCGGTAGGGCTGCCGTTTCACTTCTTCCCCGCGCAAGTACATCGTGATCAGCCGCGTCGTCTGCGCCCGGCTCAGTCCAGTCATCTTTTCCATGTACCGCCGCACCACTCCCCGCCCGCTGCGGTTCAGTCCTTCATATCCCTGCTGCCGCAACGTTTGATTCACCCAGATGTAAACCTCCCCTCGTTTCTGGCCTTTGAATCCGACCTCCCCACTGCTTTCTAGAAATGCCTGTATCTGCTCCAGGCTCAATCGTTCCGTCGCTTCCACTTTGATGGTCAAGTCCTAGCATGCGGAATCGCTCCTCCAGGCTCATCTTGTATGAGACAAGACTGCCCTTACCTAAAAAACGGCCCATCGCGCTATCCTGTTAGATCGTCCATTCTTAAGCGCTCCTAGCCATGATCCTGAATCTCAACCACCTCCATGCCAAGTCCGCGGCCGCCAACGCGCAGGCCGTGGTGGAGACGCTCTACGCTCTGCTGGAGGAGGGCCTCATTGAGCAGAGTCAATTTGCGCGGCTGCGCATCCAATTAGATTGGATTCAGTACAAGCAGAATTTCCGCGAGGTGGTTTCAGTGGCGGAGAATCGGGACGATCGGGGCGGCCAGACCATCATGGACATCCACGTGGACACGCGCCAGGTGGTCGCGGGATGCCTGCGCCAGGAGATCCTGCGGGCCATGGCTCGCGCGCTCTCCAGTGAAAGCGAGCGCGAAGCCGCGCAGGATCGCATCGCGCTGGAGGATTTCAAATCCTTCCGCCACAGCATCGCCTGGCGGTTCAACGGACTGTACTGGCGAAGGTTGAACGATTGGGAGCAGGCCACCGGCAAGGGCTATGAGCAGGCGCTTCCCGGAGGCCAGTCCGACGGGCATTCCGCTGAGGCGATCGCGGCGGGGGTCGCCGATTTCTGGGCGCTGCTGCACGATATGGAAAGCAAGAAGCAATTGCCCGCGGAGATCTTTCTGCTGGAGATCGGCGTGGGCTCGGGATCGCGCTGCGCTCAATGGCTGACTGGCTTTCGCGATTTGGACCGGGAGCGGGGGACGAGCATCTACCCCCGGCTGCGGATGCTGCTGGGCGACTATTCCCTGGCGACGCTGGAAATGTCCAAGCCGGCGGTCAGGGACCATGCCGATCTGTGCAGCTTCGTGGTGCTGGACGCGCTGAATCCCTTGCAGACGCTCTCCTTTCTGCGTCACAAGATTCTGCAAATTCACTCCAACAACATGTACGACAATCTGCCCGATGAAGAGATTCTGCGGCGCGACGGGCGGTTCTACTTTGTCCATGTGCGCGCCTACATCCCCATGAGCGACGCGGTGCGGATTGCGGCCGCCTTCGATTTGCCCCTGGAAAAGCTCCGTCCCACGATCGAGAAACTGCTGGAGTCCGGCCCCGATTTTTTGGGAGATCATGGCCGCGGCCTGACCTTCTGGCAGCAGGTGTGGAGCGCGGTGCGCCTCGAAGAGCGTCTCATGAGCCTGGATGATCTGCCCGACTCTCCGTTTCCCCAAGGCCTGGATGCCACCAAGTTGGAGGGCATGCTGGAAGAAGCGCCCAGCGACATCCGCTTCCATCTGAGCTCGGGCGCGGTGGAAAGCTTCAGCAACACTCTGCCGCTGCTGTATCCGCGCGGCTACTTAGAGGTGCAGGATATTTTTGTCACGGAGTTCGATCAATACCGTGTGGGCTTTCACGGTCCGGGAAAGCTGGACGGCTCCGTCGTGAACTGGGTCAATGGAGCCTTGCTGCGGAAGGTAGCGGAACGGGCCGGCTTCGACGTCCGCTTCGTGCCGTTCCAGTACCGCAAGGCATCCAAGACCTCCACTCTGTATACGACCCAAAGGGAGTAGATTGATGACTCTTCCCATTCTTCCGACCGCCATCGTGGGCAGCTACGCAATGCCCGGGTGGTTGGAGCGGCTCAAGACCGAATATTTCGCACGGCGCATCAGCCGCCACGATCTCGACGAAATCCACGACGCCGCGGTCAAGGCCGCGATCAAGGACCAGGAGATCGCGGGCCTGGACATCGTCACCGACGGCGAACTGCGCCGCGACAACATGGTGGATTATTTCGTCGAGCGGCTGCCGGGGGTGCAGATCGACCGGTCCTCCAAGAAGTTCTACTACGATTTCTACGACGGAGTGGTGCAGGGCAAGCTGCCCACCGCGTCTCTGGGCCTGGTACAGGATTACCGTTTCCTGCGCGCCAACACGGAGCGCGAATCCAAGATCTGCATCACCGGTCCGCATTGCCTGACCAAGCGGATTCGCAACCAGTATTATCCCAGTGAAGCAGCGCTGGCGGCGGACCTGGCCAAGGTGATGAACCTGGAACTGAAGGCTCTGGCCAAAGCCGGAGCCCGCCTGATTCAGATCGACGAGCCGTATTATTCCGGATTTCCCGAAGATCTCGACTGGGGCGTGCAGGTATTGAATACGCTGGTGGAAGGAGTGGACGCAAAAATCGCCGTGCATATCTGCTACGGAAACCGCTACGGCAAGCCGAGTTGGGAGGGCAGCTACCGGTATCTGTTCCCGCGCATTCTGGACGCGAAAGTACACCAGTTGACGCTGGAGTTCGCGCGCCGCGGCGGCGAGGATCTGGATCTGTTCAAGGAGTTCCCTTCGAAGCTGGAGCTGGGCCTGGGCGTGATCGACGTCAAGAACCACGAGGTGGAGACTCCGGAGATGGTGGCGGAGCATATCCGCAAGGCTCTGGAGGTGATGCCCGCCGAGCGAATTTACGTGCTCACCGATTGCGGCTGTTTCCATCTGCCTCGCGACGTTGCCTTCGCCAAGATTCAGGCGATGGTGGAGGGAACCAAAATCGTGCGCCAGGAGCTGGGCAAATAGAGCATGCCTGCGCCGAATCCAATTCGTGAAGCACTCGGCAGCGGCCGGTTCAGCTACATCGTGGAACTGGTGGCGAGCGCCAAGACCACCGAGGAGCGGCTGCAGGAAATGGCTTCCGAACTGGCGCGGGTGCCGGGCCTGATCGCCGCGGGCGTCACTAGCTACGCAGGCGGCTCCGCCGGTCACGATCCCATTCGAATCGGCGAAATCGTGAAGGAGCGGGGCCTCACACCCAATGTTCACATCACCTGCGTCAATCACAGCCGGCAGGACCTGATTCAGTCCCTGCAGAAGCTCCACGGCTTGGGCATCGACAACGTGTTCGCGATCACCGGAGACTATCCCAAAACCGGCGATCCAGCGGCCAAAGTGGACTACGATCTGGACTCAGTCCATCTGGTCGAGTTGATCCACGAAATGCGGCAGCAGGGTCTGCCGTTTCAGATTTCGGTGGCCGTTTCGCCTTTCAAGTACACCGAGGCCGACTGCGCTTATCAATACCTGAAGCTGGAAAAGAAGATCGCGGCCGGCGCGGACTTCGCCATCACGCAGCTCGGCTACGATGTCCGCAAGTTCCGGGAGCTGAAGCGCTACCTGGATGAGCGCGGCTTGAAGACGCCGGTGTTCGGCAATGTGTACATCCTGCCGGCCGGGGCCGCGAAAAAGTTTTCGAAGGGCGAGCCTCCGGGTTGCTGGGTGTCGCAGGAGCTGCTCGAAATCGTCCAGGAAGAGGCCAAGGCGCCGGACAAGGGCGTGGCGGCGCGACTGGAGCGGGCTGCTCGCACGGTCGCCGTTCTGCGCGGGCTTGGCTACGCGGGAGCGTATATCGGCGGCGATCATCAGGCGGAGCGGATTCGATGGATCATCGAGCGGTCCGAGGCGATCGCCACGAATTGGGAGGAATACGCCGAAGAGCTGGTGTACGCGCCCAAGGGTGGCTTCTATTTCTTCGACTCGCCTGAGCCGGGGCCCTCGCCGGAGGCGAGTTCCAAGAAGAGGCGGCGCGAATTCGCGACACGCGTCATGGATGTCATCGAGCCTGCCAACACGCCCGCGCCGCTGCGCTCGGTTCTCACCTCAGTGCTCGGCTGGGTCGATCGTCATCCTTCGGCGGCCCACGCCTTGGAACGCGCGGAGTTCGTCTTTAAGTCGCGGGAGTTCGGCTGCCAGGCGTGCGGGAATTGCGTTCTGGGGCTGATGGAGTATGTGTGCCCGATGACCTGTCCCAAAAATTTGCGCAACGGCCCGTGCGGAGGCACCTTGAACGGGCAGTGCGAAGTGTTCCCCGACAAGCCGTGCGTGTGGGTAAAGGTGTATGAACGCGCGCAGGCCGCCAACCGCGTTGAAGACTTGAAGGTCTACATCCCTCAGCGCGACCGCTCGCTCGAAGGAACCAGTTCCTACATTAACTATTACCTCGGCCGCGACAGCCGTCCGGAGCACCCGCAGCCGCTGGTCACCATCAGCCCAGCCACAGCCGCGCCAAAATAGAGTCATGCGCCTTCTGCTTGTCGCCATGACGCCGATTCTGCTGGGGACACAGATGCCGGCGGCGGACCTGACCATCGATCACGTAACCGTCGGCGGAAGGGATCTCAAGAGCATGCAGGCGCGGCTCGCCTCCATCGGGATTCGCTCCGAATACGGAGGGCCGCACAGCAACCACGCCACCGAGATGGCTCTGACCAGCTTCCCCGACGGATCGTATCTCGAGCTCATCGCCATTCAGCCGGACGCCGACGCGAAAGCCGTCGCCGCGCATTACTGGAGCAGGCAGATGCAAGGCAACGCCGGTCCGTCCGCATGGGCGATTCGCGCCAAGGAGCTTGCGCCGGAAGTGGCGCGTCTCAAGAAGGCTGGTGTCGCGGTGAGCGAACCCGTGCGCAGCGGGCGGCAGCGGCCGGATGGCGTGCGGCTGGAATGGGAGTCGGCCAATGCGGGCAGCGAGCCCAACGGCACGTTCCTCCCTTTCCTGATTCACGATTTCACGCCGCGGGAGCAGCGGGCTTTTCCCGGCGGAAAACCCGTGACGCAGGATTTCAGCGGTGTCGCGCGAGTGGTGATTGCGGTGCGGGATCTGCAAGCGGCGGTCGCAAGGTATCGCCAAGCTTTCGATCTGCCGGCGCCCGTCGAGCAGGTGGATGAATCCTTCGGAGCGCGGCTGGCGGCATTCGGCGGGACGCCTGTCATCCTGGCCGCGCCTGTGAATGCGGCATCCTGGCTCACGGAGCGATTGAATGAGTTCGGCGAAGGGCCGTGCGCCTTTATCCTGCGCTCGCGCAACGCGGGCTCCTACTCGACGGCGTCGAAAAGCCGATGGTTCGGAACGCAGATCTCCTGGTTCGATGCCGCAAAGCTCGGCTGGCGTCTGGGACAGCAATGAAGCCGAATCCCAAAACGTACCTGGAGCCTAAAACACGTAGCTCACCCCGAACAGCGGGGTGAATTGCTGGAAGATCCCCCGCGCCGTATTGTTCGGCGCGGGCAGGATCTGCCGCCTGGGGAAGGTGGTGATGTAATCGAGGAAATCCACGCGCAGCAGGACGTGCTCCTGAATCCGATACTTCACGCCGCCGCCCACGGCGGTTGCGAACTTCCACTGATCGGTTGTGGTTAAGGTTGCGATGTTGGGGACCGGCTGCGGCGACGGGGCCGGTCCCGCGATCACGTACCCCTTCGCGCCCAGCCCGGCCGCCAGGAACGGCCGGAACTTGTGACTGCGATCCTTGAAGTGAAATAGGAAGTCGTAGGTGAGCGCGTGGGATTGCCCCTGAATGTCGGTCCTGGCCCCGTTGGACGAGATAAACGGGTGGCCATCGTGATACAGGTAGCGGATCTCGCCCGAGATGTAGTCGTTAAGATCCTGGCCGATCGCGACGCCGGTCGCGAAGCGATTGCGGATGCCGGCTTGGATTTCCGCGCCGGGCCCGAAGATCGTGCCGTCGTGGTAGACGCCATAGCCGATGGCGCCGCCGAACTCGTAACTCTGCGCGAAGCAACAGCCGCCGCATAGAAGCAAGGCGGCTGCGCACTTGAGGCCCACAATCAAAGTACACACCGAAACACCGGCCTGATGCAACCTCCGCGGTAGATAGAATAGGTTGTGTCCCGCGGTTGGCTCGTGATGCTACTGGCCGCCTCCGCCTCGGTCTACGCCGCGGAGCTGAGCCTGAGCGGCCGCGTGGCGGATGAAGACGGCGTTCCCGTCAGCGGCGTAAAGATATCGATTCACGCGGCTGCGAACCCAGACCTCGGTCTTGTGCAAGCACAAACCGGCCCGAGCGGAGGATTCGAGGTTGTGCTCCCCGGCCCCGGCGATTATCTGATCGACGCCGAACGCCAGGGTTACTACGCGCTGAAGAATCGTTCCCTTCACATGGAGGCGGCCCAGGAATTAGCGCTGACCATCAGCGCGGTCAAGGAGGTGTTTCAATCCGTTGACGTGAACGAACGGGTCTCGCCCGTCGACATTGCGCAGACCCGTAACGAAGAACATCTGACCGGGACGGAAATCAACGACGTGCCCTACGCCAACAGCCACAGCCTGCGCGAATCCATGAAGTTGATGCCGGGCGTGCTGCTGGATCCGGGGGGCGCGCTGCACTTCAACGGATCGCAGGAAAGCCAGGTGCAGTACGTGCTCAACGGCTTCAATATCACCGATCCGATTACGAACCAGTTTGGCACGCTGCTGGCGGTCGAGGGAATTCGGGAGCTCGCCTACAGCTCGGGGCGCGATTCGCCGCAACTCGGGAAGGGCTCCGCGGGCGTTCTCGCCATCAGCACGGAAACCGGTACGGATATGTTCCACTACACCGCCACCGATTTCATTCCCGGACTGTCGATTCAGAAGGGGGTCCGGATCGGCAATTGGTATCCTCGATTTGGCGTGTCGGGTCCGATCCTGCGAGGGAAGGCGTGGTTCTCCGACACCTTCGATTCGGAATATACCAACACGCTGGTGAACGGACTTCCCGCGGGGCAGGACACCAGCAGCGGCTGGGCCGGCAGCAATCTGTTCCACATGCAGTGGAACCTCACTCCCTCGCAAATTCTGTTCGCGGATTTTCTGGTGACCGTGAACAACCAGAACCGGGTTGGCTTGGGAGTGCTCGATCCCATATCCACCACTTCGAACACGCGCACGCGGCAGTACTTCGGCAGTATCAAGGACCAGATTGTCTTGGGCCGCGGGGCTTCTGGACCAAGAGCTGTGGCTGAATTCGGATACGCGCACGACGACATTGACGACGCGCGGACGCCGCAGGGCTCGGGCCTGTATGTGTTTTCGCCGGCGGGGCGCAGCGGGAACTACTTCGTCGACTCGCGCCAGAGCGCGGCGCGCGATCAGGGACTCGCGCACCTGTACCTGCCGGTGTATCGCTTCGCGGGAACGCACCAGATCGAAGTGGGAGCCGACGGCGATTTGCTGCATTACAATGCCGACTTTCACCGCACCGGCTACGAAGTGATCGGCCTCACCGGCCAGCTTCTGTCGGAGACGATGTTCCAAGGATCGGGCGTATTTCATCTGCCGGATGCGGAGATGTCGTCCTACATTTTGGATACCTGGCGCGTCGCGCCGCGATTCCAGCTCAGCCTCGGGCTTCGCCAGGATTGGGAGCGGCGCACGGCGGATCTGGCGTGGTCGCCGAGGGCGGCGTTCTCCTGGGCCCCGTTCAAATCCGGCCGTACGCGCATCGCCGGCGGCTATTCGGTCACGCGCGATGCGGTTCCCTTGGAGACGCTGGGGCGTCCGCTCGATCAGAGCGCGCTCACCACGGACTACAATGCCGCGGGCATCCCGTTCGGGCCGGCCGCGCTCACCACCTTTTCGATTCCGAATGGCTCACTTAAGCTCCCGCGCGCCGCCAACTGGAGCATGAACGTGGATCACAAGGTAACCGAGCACATTCTGGTCACCGCGAAATATCTCCGCCGCCGCTTGACGGACGGCTTCGTATACCTCAACACGCTCGATCCCCAAGCTCCGCCATCAGAGCTGCCCGTCGCGGGCGGCGCCGCGCCGGGAGTCTACCAGCTCGGCAACATTCGCCGCGACGATTACGATTCCGAGCAGATTTCCGTGAGGCAGACGTTGTCGGGGCAATACGAATGGATGGTGTCGTTCGTACACTCCCGCGCGGTTTCGAACGCCTTCCTGGACAGCAACGCTTTGGACCCTCAGCAGGCGCTACCGTATTTCGCGCCCATGCCCTGGAACGCTCCCAACCGGGTACTGGGCTGGGCCTATCTTCCATTTCCAAAGCATCTGCCCCGAATCTTTCATGAGAAGACCCTGAAACCAGAGAACTGGGCGGTCGCGATTCTCGCCGACGCCCGCAGCGGCTTTCCGTTCTCGGTCCAGGACCAGACCGGCCAGGTGGTCGGCTCGGCGGATTCGCATCGCTATCCGCTCACTTTCGATCTGAACGTGGCTCTGGAGCGAGTGGTAACGCTGCGCGGATACCGCTTCGCGCTGCGCGGTGGAATCGACAACCTGACCAATCAAGGCAACCCCACCGCGGTGATCAACACGATCGGCTCGCCGCAATATCTTCAATTCCTGGGCCAGGAGGGCCGGCACTACGTCGTGCGCATCCGCTTCTTCGGGCGCGCGGTGACCAAGTGAAGAAAAGATTGCCAGCAAACGCGACCGGGGGTATATTGGTTCCTGCCGAGAGGCGGTGCATGTCCTGACCGCCCGAAACCAAGGAGAATATCTTGAGAACATCCGCTCAGAGAAATAAACGAAAGACGGTTTATAGGGCCTTCAACGTAGCCTTCATTTTGATAGGCGTGGTGCACCTTGGCATCGCCTTGAGCCAAGGTGACGCCCACGATGGCACGTTTCCGATGAAGATCGATATCGCGCTGCTGTGGCTTGTCTTCGCCGGGATTTGGGTAGCTCTCAGCCGCATATGGGGGGAGTTGGCGGAGATGAATGCAACCTCCAAGCAGGACGCCGGTCCAACCTCGTAATGTTTTGATCTCGGGGTTTGATCTTTGAGTTGCGCAGAGCCCAACGATCCCGCTAAGATCGCCCACGAGGTGTCTCTTTGATGCTCCGTTCCGTCTGCGCACTGGTCTTGCTGCCATTCATCCCTGCCGCTTACGGCCGCGTCGTGGTGAACGCCGCCACCACCATCCTCATCGACGCCCGCGAACCGGCTCCGCTGCAAAAGGCCGCCGCCGACTTTGCTGACGACTTTCAACGCGTCTTCGGCCAGCGCGCCAAGGTCGTCCACAATCCCAGCGAATCCGGCGCGTCGGTCATCTGGATCGCGCTCGAGGGCGCTCGGCCCAAGCAAGTGGATCGGCCCACCGGATGGGAACGCCTCCACATCCAAACCGTGACCAACCCGGGCTCGGGATCGCCCGCGCGCGATGGAGTGGTCCTGACCGGCTCCGACGTTCGCGGCGCGATTTATTCCATCTACCAGTTCTCGCAGGAGTTCCTGGGCGTCGATCCCCTGTATTTTTGGACCGATCACACGCCCGCGCACCTCACCGAAGCCGGCGTGCCGGACAACTTCTCGCTGACCGAGGGCCCCGCGTTTCATTTCCGCGGCTGGTTCCTTAACGACGAAGACCTGTTTACCGGCTGGAAGCCCGGCATCGCCGACGGCACCGGGATTTCGCTCGGCACTTGGGATCATATTTTCGAGGCCATCCTGCGGCTCAAGGGCGACATGGTCGTCCCCGGAACCTGGATCTTTCCGTATGAGCCGCAGATTCGCGCGGCCGGCGAGCGCGGCCTCATCGTCACGCAGCATCACGTCAACACGCTCGGCCTGGACACGTATCGCTGGCCCAAAGCCAAGCTGATGTCGTACCTGTCCGATCCGAAATCGCTCGAAACCGCCTGGACCCGCGCGGCCAATCAATATCCCAAGAACATGGAGATCCTCTGGAGCGTCGGCTTCCGCGGCCAGAACGACTATCCCTTCTGGCAGGACGATCCGAACGCGCCCACCACCGACGCCGGCCGAGCCGCGATCATCCGCGCGGCCATCGACAAACAGATTGAGATTGTCCACGGTCTTCAGCAGAACAGTCCGCGCTCGCAGCCCGAAATCCTGATGAACGCCTGGCGCGAGGCCGCCACCTTCATTCATGAAGGCGTGCTGAAGATACCGGACGAGGCCACGCTGATCTGGCCCGATAACGGGCACGGAATTCTGGAGGACCGGGGCGCCATCGCCAAGGGGCAGGGCGAGTATTATCACACCGCCATGTACGACTACATGTCGAATCACTACAGCGAGATGGTCCCGCTGGAACGCATCCAGCGCGAGCTGGGCCGCGCCGCCAAAGCGGGCGCAACCCGGTGGCTGCTGATCAACACGGCTAACGTTCGCCCCGTGGTGATGACCACCCGCGCGGTGATGGAGCTGGCGTGGAATCCGGCGGCGTGGATCGCTCCGAATTCGGCCGAGAGCGTCAAGTATCTGGACCGTTGGTCGCGGGAGGAGTTCGGTCAAGGCGCGGAGGCTGCCGTCGCGGCGTATTACAAAACCTACTTCGCGGCTCCCGCCCGCTATGGCCAGGCCGAGGATGCCACCGCCGGCGACAACCTGTATCACACTGCCGCGCGAGGCTTGCTGCTAACGGCGCTGGAAGGCGACTCGCCTCTGCTGGCGCGCCTGAATGGCCGGATTCCTCATAAAGACGTGAACGAGCTCGCCGGCAAGCTGCTTGACGCCGGGCGTGCGGCCGACGTGCGCTGGAAGCAGGCCCGCCTCTTAGCGGACAAGGCCAAGCTGCTGGTTCCGAAAGACCGCCTCGATTTCTTTCAGGCGAATATTTTGACTCAGGTTGATCTGCACACGCACTTCAACCGCATGGTGATGAACCTGGCGGAGATGATGCAAGCTTCCGAGAACGCCGGTAAGATCGCCAAGCTCCAGGCCGCGATCAAGGAAGGCGAAGCTGCGGCCTCTGCGATGCGCGCCGCCGAATACGGCAAGTGGAAGGGATTCTACACGGAGGGCGACTGGCTATTGGACACTCCCCGGACCCTCGCGCTCGCCCGCACATACCTCGATCAACTGGAAGGCCGGCCTAAGTCTGAGAACGCCATCATCCGAGCCAAAGACAACGGCTTCGCCTATTTCCGGATCACCGCCTACCAGGGCACCCAGGCGATACAGTTTTGAGGGCGTAACGCCGGACGCGCCTGGAGGCGGATGAACAGCTAGGAAGCCTATCGCCCTTAGATCGCCCGGCCCGCAAACCGACGGCCCAACTGCCACATCCCCAACGCAGCGAGACCGATCAGAAGCAGAAGCAGGGCGGGCGGCGCCGGAGTAGACGTCGTGGTAATGGTCAAGCTGGCGGTCGGGATGCCTTCGAGGCTGAAGTACGTGGTGCCGCCGTTGGCGGCTATCGCCGGGCTGAAATTCACAGTCCCGGTTTGCTGGTTCGACGAGATGTTCGTGAATGTCGAAGTGGGGCCGTCGTAATCGCCCGGATCGGTCCCGGCTTTCTGGCTCGCAGTGCAATAGGTGCTTCCCACAAAGGTGAACGTACAGATCCCATCACCATCGAAGCCGAAGATGGGGATTGACGCGGATCCCGTGATGTTCATCGTGCCAAGGACCGTGCCAGAATTGTTTACCACGCCTATCATCACGTCTTCGCTTTCCTCGTAGGGAGTGGTGTCCTTCACCACCGTCGTGGCCGACCCGTTGGCGGCGATCGTGATCACCGCGTTGCAGCCGGTCGCCGCGTTATCTGGATTGTAAGGAAATGGAGTCGCGCCGTTCCCGGCAGGGCAAATTGTCCCCGCCATCGCCAGAGCGCCCCCAAACAAAGCTAAGCTCAACAGACTTCCAGCAGTTCGCATGTCTCTATTCTCCGACTTCAGGACTCTTAGACTTTAGCCCACTAGGCTTAAAGTACTATAACCCAAACGAGCCGATGAGTCAAGCGGTTATTGTAGTGCTTTCATGGATGTCGCTATCTAAACCTCACACCTTGCTTTCGATGTCTAGCAACCATCTTGCAGACCCCTGTCGCTTCAGCGCCATTCATAGTAAACTGATTGGCGGTGTTTTCCAATCTTGACCGTCGTCACTTTCTGGGCGCGCTCGCCGGAGCCGCAGGCGCATCCCTGTGCCGAGCCGAGGCCGCGCCCCTGGCCGCCGCCAAGATCACCGACTCCTTCATCCAGATTACCGGAGCGGGATCGAACGTCCTCGCGGTGATCGGCGCGGACGGCGTGCTGATGGTGGATGGGGGTCTCAAGGAGCGCTCGGCGGAACTGCTGAAGCTGGTCGCGGAACAATCCGGCGGGCGTCCCGTGCAGACGCTGTTCAACACCCACTGGCACGTGGATCACACCGGTTCGAACGAAGCTCTGGGGAAGGCGGGCGCAAAGATCATTGCCTCTGAGAACACCAAGTTGTGGCTAGGCACGGAGATCGACGTCGGCTGGCAGAAGAAAACCTACGAGCCTTCGCCCAAGGCCGCGCTTCCCAACCAGACCTTCTACACGTCGGGCAAGACGACCTTCGGCAAGGAGCAGGTCGAATATGCGGTGATGCCGCAGGCCCACACCGACGGCGATATTTACGTTTTCTTCCCCGGCTCGAATATCCTGGTGGCTGGCGACGTGGTTTCCGTGGGCAGCTACCCGATTCTGGATTACTCGACGGGTGGCTGGATCGGCGGGATGGTGAACGCACAGCGGACGCTGTTGCAGTTAACCAATATGGACACCCGCATCATCCCGGGAAGCGGCCCTGTGCAGACCAAGGCCGACCTGCAAGCGCTGAACGACATGTGCAGCACTCTTCGCGACCGGTTCTTGAAGCTGATGAAGCAGGGCATGGGTCCTAAAGAGATGATCGCCGCCAAGCCGACCAAGGAGTTCGACGAGAAGTGGGGCGATCCGGAATTATTTATCGCCAATGCTTACAGGGGTTTGTGGGGTCACGTCCGCGAGTTGGGCGGGATTGTCTAGGAAAATATAAGTCGGAGTTAAATACATGCGACACCTCGCCGTGGCCGGAACCTTCGCGCTTGCGATCCTCTTGTCGGGACCTTTCCGCCTGCCAGCCCAGCAAGCCAAAGCCGCCACGCCATCCGTTCCCGCCACGCCAGTTCTCAATAGGGCCATTTTGGATGAATATTGCGTGACTTGCCACAACCAGCGCGCCAAGACCGCGGGCCTGACGTTCGACACCATGGACCTCAGTCACGCCGGCGCCGACGCAGCGGTTTGGGAACGCGCGCTGCGCAAGCTCAGGGGCGGCATGATGCCTCCGCCGGGCGCCCCCAGGCCGGACCAGGCCACCGTCGATTCGTTCCTGGCATCGCTCGAAGCCGCTCTGGATCAGGCTGCGGCCGCGAATCCAAATCCGGGCAGCGTCACGTTGCACCGGCTGAATCGCGTCGAATACGCCAACGCCATCCGGGACATATTCGCGATCGATGTCGACGCGGCCGCGCTGCTTCCCACCGACGACATCAGCAATGGCTTCGACAACATCGCCAACGTGCTGAAGGTGTCGCCTTCGTTTCTGGATCAATATATAACCGCGGCGCGCGCTGTCAGCCTCAAGGCCATCGGCGCACCGCCTCCGTCCAAGCCCGTCACGGTAGCGCTGACCGCAACGCCCGGCGCCGATTCCAGCGATTTGCCTCTCGGCGCACGCGGCGGAACGGTGGTGGAGCATCTGTTCCCCTTCGACGGCGAATACGAATTCCGAGCCCCGGCCGGTGGAGCGGTCCTGTTGCTGGATGGCGTGAAAATCCCTGCCAGCGGCAGAGTTCCGATAAAGGCCGGGTTACATAAAGTCGCCTCGGTCACCCAGGGACGGAGCTTCATCGAATCCGAATCGCTGCTGGAGTCGTTAATCCCAGGCGCAGGCGGCGGACCGGCTTACGGCGGAGGTGGCGGCGGTGGTGGAGGCCGCGGCGGACGCGGCGGAGGCGGTGGTCTTCAAGTCACCGGCCCCTACAACCCCACCGGCGCTCCGATCGAGACAGCCAACCGCCAAAAGATCTTCGTCTGTCAGCCGTCTAATCCGGGCGATGAAACCGCCTGCGCAACCAAAATTTTCGCGAACGTCGCACACCGGGCTTACCGGCGGCCCGTCACCGATAAGGATCTGACGGCGCCCCTCGCCTTCTTCAAGGAAGCCAGAGCCATCGGCGATTTCGACGCGGGTATTCAAAGCGGACTCATCGCCATTATCGCGAGCCCGAAATTCCTGTATCGCGCCGAGCCGCCTCCGCAAAATCTCAAACCCGGCTCCATCTACCACGTCAGCGATCTCGATCTCGCCTCCCGCTTGTCTTTCTTCCTGTGGAGCAGCATCCCCGACGAAGAGCTTTTGAACCTCGCCGAACAGGGCAAGCTCAAAGATCCCAAGGTTTTCGAACAACAGGTCCGGCGCATGCTGGCCGATCCAAAGTCCGAGACGCTGGTCACGAATTTCGGCTTCGAATGGTTGCGCGTGCGCGAGATCGACAAGCTCGATCCGGACATGATCGTCTATCCCAATTTCGACGCCAGCTTGCGCACGGCTTTCAAGCGGGAGATGGAACTGTTTCTCGAAAGCATCTTCCGCGAAGACCACAGCGCGCTGGATCTGCTGACGGCGAATTACACCTTCGCCAATGAGCGTCTGGCGGCGCACTACGGGATTCCAGACGTACGAGGCGATCAGTTCCGGCGCGTGAACCTGCCCGATTCCAAGCGCTACGGGCTGCTGGGCAAGGGCGCGATCCTGATGATGTCGGCTTATCCCAACCGGACCTCGCCGGTGCTGCGCGGCGCGTTCATTCTCGAAAGCATTACCGGAACGCCGCCCTCGCCGCCGCCGCCGAATGTCGAGGCCTTCAAGGAAAACAAGGATGGGGAGAAAGCCAAGACGGTGCGCGAGATCATGGAGCAGCATCGCGCCAACCCCTCCTGCAACGCCTGCCACGGCATCATGGACCCGCTCGGCTTTTCGCTGGAAAACTTCGACACGATCGGGGCCTGGCGGGTCAAAGATCGCTTCGCCGGGACCGTGATCGACGCGTCCGGCAAGCTGGTGGATGGGACCGTAGTGAATGGTCCCGACGATCTGCGCAACGCGCTGATGAAGCGCCCCGAGCAGTTCGTTCAAACCATGACGGAAAAGCTGCTGATTTACGCGCTGGGCAGAACTCTGGAGCCTTACGATATGCCCACCATCCGCAAGATCGTGCGCGACGCAGCTCCCGATACATACCGTTTCTCATCGCTGGTGATGGGCATCGTGACCAGCCCTCCGTTTCAGATGAGCAGGATTCCGCAAGCCCAGCAACCAGCGGAGCAGGTAGCGGGCGCGGCACGCCCCTGAGAACTCATGGGAAGTCGATTCGGTCCGCTCGCTCCATCGAAGACCGCGATCTCAACCGCGGTACTTGGATTATGCGCCCTGAATCTGCCACAGGCGCAATCGGCCCCTCAGCGTCCTGCCAAGCCAGCGCGGCCGCCGCTGCAGCAGCCCGTCATTCGCACCGGCACGCGGCTGGTGGAAGTGGAAGTGGTGGTGCGCGACAAAGATGGCCCGGTGACCGGGCTGACCCGTGACGATTTCACGGTGCTGGATCAAGGCAAACCGCAGAAAATCGCCGTCTTTAGCGCGAGGCTCAGTAATGGCCTCGTAAGCGGGAGCGGCGCAGGTCCGGGCGCATCGGCACTTCCCGCCAGCGTGGTTTCCAACCGCACGGATCGCTCCGGCCTCCCGATTGTTGGGGCCACTGTTCTGCTGCTCGATCAGCTCAACACATCCTTGGACAACCAAGCCTACGCGCGCGCTGGACTGCCTGCGGTACCTGGAATCCGCCCCCGCCGGAGAACAGATCGCCATCTACCTGCTTGGAAAAGACCTGGGGGTGGTGCAGGACTTCACCGGCAATCGCGAGAGCCTCAGGCAGGCCGTGAAGAAGTGGGACCCCAAGATCAGTCTCCTGACGCTCGTCCAGAGCCAGGAACTGATGGACCCAATCGATCGGGCGATGTACGATGACCACCCGGCGATCCGGCGCCAAATTACGTCGCAGGCGATCGCGAAAATCACCCAGCACTTATCCGGCATGCCGGGCCGCAAGAGTCTGGTGTGGGTTTCGGATACGCCGGGCTGGGCCGGATCCCAATTTCTCGGTCAGGCAAATATACACCTTTACCCAGTGCTTGCGCGTGGCGTGGGATCTTCCGGTGTGGTCGCCTGGCTGCGGGACAAGCGCGAGTTGGGTCTCGGAACTTTCGCGTCCACCTCGCTGCCCATGGCTAGCGGAAACGAAATTGAGAACCAGCACGCCAACGCAGCGCTGGCCGCCGCCAATGGTGCGTCCGGATTCACCGATAGCCGCGATATTTCCGCGGCGGTTCGCACGGCTCAGGAAGATGCCGCGAACGTCTACATCCTCGGTTTTTATCCCAGGGAGGAGGCGCTGGATAATAAGTTCCACATGCTCACCGTGGATGTGAATAAGAAAGGCGCTGCGCACGGCAGGACGCTCGAAGTCCGTTATCGCCCCGGCTACCTCGCGACTCGCCTCGCACCGCCGGTGGCTGCGAGGAGTTCGCTTGAGGACGTTTTGCGCAATCCGCTGGACGCAAGCGCCATCGGGATCACCGCCGTGCCGGGCTCGGCCGACGGCAAATATCAGGTCGCCGTGACCGTGGATCTGCGCGACATCCACTTCGAGATGCAAGACAACCATCACGTGGCGGCGGTGGCGTTGTCGTTCGCCGACGATGCTTCAGGGCAGATCCAAACCCGGAACGTGAAGCTCAGCTTCACGGATGCGGAGTTCGCCACGGCCCTCCAGCGCGGCTTAAACTTCAGCGAGATTTTAGAGCAGAAAGCCGCGGTGCGGATCGTGGTCCAAGATGCATCCACCGGCTTGGCCGGGTCATTGAGAGTGGTGCCGCCGGAGGATTCCGCGGGAGATAAGTAGTACGATTGGAATCGGTTCGGGCAAAGGAGACGCGAGAATGTTCATTACCAAGAAGCATCTACCACGGAGGACGTTCTTGAAGGGCGTAGGCACGGCAATGGCTCTGCCCTTGCTCGACGCCATGATCCCGGCGCGAACCGCGCTGGCGCAAACGGCGGCCAAGCCGACTCCTCACCTCGGGTTCATCTATTTCCCGCACGGGGCGATCATGAATCAATGGACGCCCACCACCACCGGCTCCGGTTTTGAGATCTCCCCCATTCTCAAGCCTCTGACGCCGTTCAAGAAACACTTGACGGTGGTGAGCAACCTGGAAAACAAGTGGGCCACCGGCCCAGTGCATGCGCTCTCGCCCGGAACCTGGCTGAGCTGCGTGCGCCCGCGTGCGACTCAGGACCCCTGGGGCGGGCCGACCGTCGATCAGGTTGCCGCGCGGCACATTGGCCAGGATACGCCGCTGCCCTCGATCGAATGCGCCATTGAAGGACGCGGCGGAGGCGGGACGTGCGACCGGGATTTCGGCTGTAGCTACTCGGGCACGATCTCCTTCCGTACGCCCAACACGCCTCTGCCCATGGAGACGGAGCCGCGCAAGCTGTTCCAGCGCCTCTTCGGCCAAGGCGACACGGCGGAAGAGCGCAAGCGGCTGGCGCATCAGTATTCGAGCGTTCTCGACCTGGTTTCCGCGGAAGCGGCCGACCTTCAGCGCAGTCTGGGCGCGCAGGACAAGGCGATGCTCGGCGATTATCTCGATACCGTCCGGGAGATCGAGCGCCGCGTGGAGAAGATGGAGGCCCACGATCTCTCGCATGTGACCATCCCCGAAGCACCCGCTGGAACACCCACGGCTTTCGAGCAGCACGTCACCCTGATGTTCGACCTGGTGGCGCTGGCCTATCAAGCTAATATGACCCGGATCTTCAGCTTCATGATGGCGGCCGAAGTCAGCGGCCTGACCTATAACCAGATCGGCGTCTCCGACGCTTTCCATCCGCTCTCGCATCACAACAACGAGCAGGCCAAGATGGACAAGCTGGTGAAGATTCAGACCTATCACACCGACCTCTTCGCCAAGTTCCTGGCTAAGCTCGACAAGATGCCGGACGGCGACGGCACCATGCTGGATCATTCCCTCATCATGTACGGGAGCAACATGAGCAACAGCAACGCGCACAACCACTATCCGCTGCCGACGGCGCTGGTGGGCGGCTGGAAGAGCGTCAAGGGCGATCAGCACCTGATGGAGGCCGAACGGACGCCGCTGGCGAACATGCTGCTCACGGTGCTCGACCGCGCCGGCGTACCGATGGAATCCTTCGGCGACAGCTCGGGCAAGTTTGCGGAGGTATAAAAATGCGGACGATCTTCACCATCACGGCTCTGGGCGCCGCGCTGGGCGCAGCAACAATGAGCTACGCCGCGGATCTCGCTCGCGAACCTTCCGTGGCCGAAGCCGTCAAAGCGGGGGACCGCGCCATCGCCGTCGCGATGATTGAGAAGAAGGTTAACGTGAACGCCCCTGAAGCCGACGGTTCCACTGCTCTGCTTTGGGCGGCGCATAACGGCGACGCCGAACTGGTGGACCGGCTGCTGAAAGCCGGCGCCGATGTCAAGGTCAAGAACGATTTTGGCGCGACGCCCATGTCGGAAGCGGCCGTCGCGGGCAATACCGCGGTAATCGAAGAGCTGCTGAACGCGGGCGCGGACCCCGATTCCCCCAACGCCGACGGCGAGACCGCGCTGATGGTGATCGCTCGCAGCACCAACGTCGCCGCGGCGAAACTGTTGCTGGATCATGGCGCGCACGTGAACGCGAAGGAATCGCAGAAGGAGCAGACGGCGCTGATGTGGGCTGCCGCCGAAAAACAGGCCGGGATGGTGAAGGAGTTGATCGCGCACGGCGCCGACGTGAACGCCCGCTCACAGGTCAACGAGGATATCGCCCAGGTCAGCTCGGAGCCGCGCGCCGGATACCGCTCCTACGGCGGATTGACGCCGCTGATCTACGCCTCGAAGACCGGCTGCGTTGCGTGTGTCGTGGCTCTGAAAGAAGGCGGAGCCAATCTGAACATGCCCGATCCCGAGGGCGTCACTCCTCTGCTGACGGCTCTGTGGAACGCGCACTTCGATACCGCGTCGTATCTGATCAAGGCGGGCGCGATGGTGGATAAATGGGACTGGTGGGGCAGAAGCCCGCTCTGGCTGGCTGTCGATTACAACACTATTCCTCATGGCGGCCGGGCCGACGGCCCTTCGCTCGACGAAACCACGGCGCTTCAGGTGATCGAACAGCTTCTGAACGCCGGCGCTAACCCGAATCTGCAATTGAAGCTGCTGCCGCCGTTCCGGAATGTCGGCGCAGACCGTGGCGTGGATAGCATGATCTCCATCGGTGCGTCGCCGCTGCTGCGCGCCGCCAAGGCCCAGGATGCTCCCGCGATCGCTCTGCTGTTGCAACATGGCGCGCTGCCGAATCTGCCCAACACTCAGGGCATCACGCCGACCATGGCCGCGGCGGGATTGGGATCGGTGGACGCCGACACTCGGGGCCTCTACACTACATCCGATATTCAGGAGAGATCCATTGCCTCTCTCGATCTTCTTCTAAAAGGCGGCGGCGAGATCAACGGGAAGGGCGGACGGTCGCAACAGACTCCGCTTGATGGCGCGGCGTTCTGGGGATGGAACGACGTGGTCAAATTCCTGGTGGCTCAAGGTGCGGATGTGAACGCGAAGGACAACCGCGGACTGACCCCGGTGGATTCCGCCATGGGCCGCGCCGGCGGCAACAGCCGCGGCGGCCAGCGCATCGACGTGCATCAGGATACCGCGGAGCTGCTGGTAAAGCTCGGCGCGACCACGCTCGTCCTAGCGCCTCCTAAGAAGTAGCGGGATTCCAGCCCGGGCGCGAGTCCTCGGCAACATCAACCTGGGCGTATATCCTGCCGTTAGGTGATTGAAAATGGCATCTCGAAAAAAACACGTTCCGGCTGGCCTTCCACCTGTTCCCGAGCCGAAGCGTCCAACGACCGAGAACCCCTTGGTTTTTATTAGCCACGACAGTCGAGATGCGGATCTCGCGGAGGCCTTCGGCAATTTGTTGACGGACGCCAGCGGCGGTATCCTCAAGTCGTTTCGCTCGTCCGACCGCAAAGGGAACGCTGGCATCGAGTATGGACAAGAATGGTACCGGGCCATCATGCAGAAGCTGATGACGCTACAGACGTCGTCGCTCTCCTAACGGGCCACAGCATCAATCGACCATGGATTCTCTACGAAGCGGGTGTCGCGAAGGGCAAACTCAGCGCGGCTGATCGAGTATTTGGGATCGCCCTCGGTGTGACCCTCGAAGAAGCGGCGACTGGACCCTTCGCGCAGTTTCAAAACTCTCCTGACGAGGAGGACGCGATCACGACGCTTGTGCTTCAACTTATCCGCCGCCATCCCCAGGCGGCTCCACGAGAAGAGGCTGTTCGCCGGCAAGTGCAGGCATTCCGCGAGTCAGTTGCAACCCTGCTCAAGGGACGGAAAAAGGAAACGACACAGCCATCTGCTCGTGTAGACGAAACCTCAGTTGCAAAATTCTTCGAGGAGGTGAAGGTCCTCGTTCGAGACGTTCCGGAGCGCGTGGCAAGTGAACTCGGCTCTGAAACGCGAATCCGGCGAATGAGAAAACATCGTCGATTCCATCCGATGATGATCGAGGAACTTATGCATCATCCGATGGTTCGCGAAAACCCTGATGCCGCCGGCGTCCCCGTACTGATGGCCTTCGGTATGTTGCGCGATGACTTCCCCTGGCTATACGAGCTTGGCGTTCAGTTGTACCGCGCATTTGAGGATGGTAACCCCCGCGCAATTGAGCGGGCCCGACGTACGATAGTCAGCACACTGGATATGACAAGACACGGCTTCATGCATGAGATGATGGGCGGGCCAGAGGACGAGGACGCGATGATGTTTCTCCATCATTTCGTGCATGACATTGATCGATTTATCCAGAGGACAAAGCGTCCCCGAAAGCCTGAAGGAGAGCCCGGCACCAAGGCGGAGTGATGACCGCAAAAACGCACTTCGGGAGGTAGGTCAGTCCTTTTTCTTGGCAAGACGGCAACATGTGGTTGGATGCTCTTGCGATTTTGGGTTCGGTATCTGGTAGGTTTCGATCAAGCCCGCAGCGACCGCACGGTTAAACACGGCGCTTTTCTCAGACTGCTCCCCTTCTAGGATGTTCTTGACAAAATGAGAAACGGCTACGAATTTCAGGCGGGGCTCGAAGTCAGCCAACTTCGCGCACACGGTCTCCATTGAGAGCGTTGCATCTTCCCGCGCCTTGGCCGCGACAACACCCTTCGCAGGAATGATTCCCAGTAATTCTTCTACCGCCGAGTAGTTACTCCCAACGAAGTTCATCAGGTCGCGACTGGTGCTGACACGTAGCCCGATCACGTGTACGGTCTTACCGCGCTGCTGTAGCCGCTTGACAACCGGAATGAAATCCCGGTCTCCACAAACCAAAACAAAGTGTTCGATGTCCGTCTTGGTCCATGACATCTCCTGGGCGTCTAAGCTCATTTCAATATCAGCCGCATTCTTCCTCGTGGTGTCTCGGTAGGTCTTCGAGAAGACGTGGCGCGTCTCTGCGTTGTTTCGTTGAAACTCGCTCTGCAACCCCTGAAAGTCTACGTTGTCGAAATCGGCGTACGCTGCGATGTATGAAACTCGCCCAAGGGTCTCCGCTTTCCCCTTGAGAACTGCGATGAATTTGGATATCTCTGGCTCCAGATGGGTATTCTCTGACCATCGTCCAGTGGATGTTCTCGTAATCGATGAAAAGCGCTACTTGCGACAAACTACTGCCTCCCGCCCCTTAGGGAAAATGAAAAGGGGCGGTTTCCCGCCCCCTATAGCGTAAATATCGTAAGTAGCTTAGCATCTAAATGATGGGCATGCGGGCTTATGTTGTCAAGTGAAAAACGGTGCGCGTCAACGTATCACAGATGTATCCTGCTGATTCATAATGAGATTTTCGACCATCCATACTCGATCCACGATGCCGGTGGCTACGGCTTTCCTGCAGCGCTACGACCTTTACGGCGTTTCAAGGCGGTTCGGCCATCTCCCGCTAAAACACTACCCCCATGCGGCATCCGTATCGTAGCGGTAGGATGGAATCAGATGGCCCACGGGCATTCCCATTCCCATCCGCTGGCCCACTCGCCCGGGCACCGCGGGAGAGCACTGTTTGCCTCGCTGATTCTGACGGCGGGGTTCGTAGCGGTGGAAGCGGTTGCGGGATGGCGCGCAGGCAGCCTGGCGCTGCTCTCCGACGCCGGCCATAACTTCACCGACGCCTTTGGTTTGCTGCTGGCGGCCATCGCTTTTGTGCTGCAATCGCGCCCCGCCAATCACGTCAAAACCTACGGATATCACCGCACGGGCGTGCTGGCGGCATTTATCAACGCGCTGCTGCTGGTGGCTCTCTCGCTGGCGCTGTTCTACGAGAGTTACCGGCGTATGCTCGATCCCCAGCCGGTCGCCGAGGGCATCATGATCTGGGTGGCCGGCGCGGGGCTGATTCTGAATCTCGCGATCGCGTGGGCTCTGGGGCGGCACGGCGACGACATCAACGTGCGTGCAGTGTGGATTCATATGCTCGGGGACGCGGCAAGCTGTGTCGGCATCATCGTGGGCGCGGTGGTGATTCATTACACCGGCTGGCTGGCGGTGGACCCGCTGCTTTCGATATTGATCGGCGGGGCCATCATCTGGACGGCATGGGATATTTTCCGGGACTCGCTCAATATTCTGTTGGAAGGGCTGCCCAAAGGGCTGAGACTGGCCGAGGTAGCGCGCCAGATCCGCACCGTGGACGGCGTCATCGACGTGCACGATCTGCACATCTGGAGCCTTGGATCGGAAGCGCACGCGCTGAGCTGCCACGTCCTGATCGAAGACATGCCGCCGTCGGCGAGCGACTCCATCCTGCGCCACGTGAACCAGTTGCTGGCCGGCTGTTTCGAGATCCACCACACTACCGTTCAGTTCGAGCACGCCCGCTGCGCGCTGGCGGAAGAGTCGTGCATGGTGGCCAAGCACCAGCACTGAGAAACAGCGCTTGCCCGGGGTGTACCCCCAGCCGGCAAAATCGGCGTCATACTGTTTACATGAGAACAGTGCGGCTGAGCTTGATGTTTTGGGCGCTGTCGGCGCTGGCGCAGTTCCCGTTTCCGGGGCAGGGCCCCGGCGGATATCCCGGAGGGTATCCCAACGGGAGGCGCACACCGCAGCAACAACCCCAACAGCAACAACCACAGAATTCCGGGCGCCGCTCCAACCGGCCTAGCACCATCACCACGGATGGGATGCTGCGGCGCGCCTCCGGAAATCAATTGGTGATCGAGGCCGACGACCATCGGGTGATCTGGTATCGCATCACCTCGCAAACTATGTCCCAGAAGGACGGCAAGAGCGCGGATCCGACCAGCTTTCAGCCCGGCGACCGGCTGAGCGTGGAATCAAGCGAAGACAATGACGGCAACTACACGGCGACCGCGGTCGAATGGGAAAAGGCGGGAACTCTGGACGAGAGAGCCGCGGCCCAGCAAACCTGGGATCTGCCGGGTCCGGCCAGTTCACAAGCTTCTTCGAATTCCGGGTCCAGCCGCCGCGACACGGTGGGCGACACGGGCGACGACGATCGCCCGATTCTGCGGCGGAAGAGCAACGATACGGCGCCTGCTCCGGCTGCGCCACCGCCAGCCCCGCCCGTAGCTCAGACTCCGGCGGCCACCGCACAAAGCTCACAAAACCCAGCGCCGGATTCCGATGACGCCGCCGGCGCTCGCCCGGCCACGCAGTTGCGTCCCCCGGACGCACCGGCCGACGCCGACGACCCTGGACGTCCCGTGCTGCGCCGCGGAGGCGCCTCCACCGCCCGCCAACCGGCCGCCGCCCCCCCGGCTTCCAGTGCTTCCAACGCTTCCTCTAACAACCAGGCTGCGGGTAACAACCAGACGGCGGGCAATAGCCCCGCGCCGGTGGGACGATCCAGCGATGCGGCTAACCGCCCCGCGGCCGCGCAGCCGATTCTGCCGCAGGAAGACCCGCTGATCGGAAAGGTGCGCGAGGCCGCATATAACTTCTCCACGTCTCTGCCCAATTTCTTTTGCCAGCAGATCACGACCCGCTATGGGAGCCAAAACCCCAGGCAGGGTTGGGATACCATCGACGTCGTCACCGCCGACGTCCAATATTTGAACGGCCAGGAAAGTTACCGCAACATCAAGGCCAGCGGCAAGGGCACGGTCCAATCCATGGATCAGCTCGAAGGCACGCGTTCGACCGGGGAATTTTCCTCCATGCTTCAGGATTTGATGAGCCAGGCCACCGGCGCGGTGTTCCGCCGCAGCGGGACGGACACGATCCATGCGCGGAGCGCCATCGTGTTCAAGCTGGAAATCCCGCGGGAACGGTCGCATTGGCGGATCGAAGCGCCTTCGCAGTTGTACTATCCCGCGATCCGCGGCAGCATCTGGGTGGACAAAGAAACCTCGCGCGTGCTGCGGATCGAGATGGAAGCGCACAATCTGCCGGCGCTGTTTCCTTTCGACACCGTCGAGGCCGCAACCGACTACGACTTTATCCGGCTGGCGGCGGCGGAGCAGGAGTTTCTGTTGCCCGCCGACGCGGAAGTGCTGAATTGCGAGCGCGGCAGCACCGCCTGCTCGCGCAACCGCATCGAGTTCCACAACTACAAGAAATTCGACGCCGCAACCAGCATTACCTTCGAAAACAAGTAGCGCCCAGTAAGTAGCGCGAAGGCAGGCGCGTAACCGCTGAAAGTCCAGGGCCGGCATCTTCAGGCCAATGCCATTCAGGCAATCGCCGGAGTGGAATGCAACGTGCATCGATAATAGAACGTCAGTAGGTTGTTATACTGATAAGAACCCCGTTCGCTTCCGTCCATGTTTAAATACTGTGCCCTTTTTTCACTATGTGCCGGTGCGACCTTTGCCCAGCAATTCGTTACCGGACAGGCTGCCCGGTTGGTGTTAGGACAAACCTCGTTCACCTCCCAGAACTTTGGGGCTTCCGATACACTGCTGGGCGGAGCCGGGGGTATCGCCTTTGCCGGGGATACGCTGTTCGTCGCCGATTCCAACCGGGTCGGGTATTCGCCCATCAACAACCGCGTGCTGATGTTCGAGCACATGTCGCAGACTCTGCCGACCGCGTTGGCGCAAATTCCAGCCTATAGCGGCACCTGTCCCGTGTGTGGAGGGCAAGCCACGCTGGTGCTGGGCCAGCCGGACTTTCTGGGAACCAACTTCCACACCACGCAAACCGGCATGCGGAGTCCCACTGCAATCGCCACGGACGGGCACATTCTGGCAGTCGCCGATACCCAGAACAATCGGGTGCTTCTGTGGAAGTCGATCCCCACCTCCAACGGACAGCCCGCCGACGTGGTGCTGGGCCAGCCGGATTTCAACACGGTCCAGCCTATCGTGGCCACAGCTTCCAGTTTTCGCGGTCCGCAGGGCGTATGGATCCAGAACGGGAAACTGTTCGTGGCCGACACGCAGAACAACCGCATCCTGATCTGGAATTCCATCCCCAACGCGAACAATCAGCCGGCCGACGTGGAGCTGGGGCAATCCAATTTCACCTCGGTCAGCGCGGTGGCGCCGATCACTGTTATCAACGGGCTTAACGCCACCAACCTCACCGCCACCCAGGGAACCATGCTTAACCCGGTTTCGGTTACCAGCGACGGCGTGCGCTTGTTTGTCGCGGACTTGGGGTACAACCGCGTGACCATCTGGAACTCCATACCCACGCAGAACGGCAAGCCGGCCGACGTGGTGGTGGGACAGCTCAACTTTAACAACACCATCCCCAATGACAACGTAGATATGTGCCCGCAGGCCGGCCTCAACACCAGCGTCACACCGGCAACTCCGACTTACCCGGACCGGTGCGGGCGGACGCTGAATTATCCGCGCTTCGCGCTCTCCGACGGGACGCGCCTGTTCATCGCCGACGGCGGCAACGATCGCGTGCTGGTCTTCAACCACATCCCCACGCAGAACGGCGCGGAGGCCGATCTGGTGCTGGGCCAGCCGGACGAATACGCCAGCGTGGTCACCAGCACCACGGATCTCTTTCATCCGCTGCTGCTCCAATCCGCCGCCAACGTCAATCCGACGCCGACCGGGCTGGCCTGGGACGGAACCAATCTATACGTCGCGGACCCCAGCAACCGGCGGATCCTGGTGTACACGGCGGCCACGCCCAACGTGCCCAACGACGGCATCCGCAACTCCGCCAGCCTGGAAACGTTCGCCACCGCCGAAGTAGACATCAGCGGGACGATCGAGTCCGGCGACCAGGTGACCGTCACGATCAACGGCGCCAACTACACCTACACGATCCTTGCGGCCGATACGACCGCCACGATTCTGACGGCGCTGGTGAATCTGATCAACGCGGGCTCGGCGGACCCGTACGTGTACGCGTCGGTACCGCCCGCGCTCCAGCAGTTGCTGCTGACGTCCCGCGTGGCGGGTCCGGCTGGAAACAGCATCACTCTGGCGGTGACCACATCCACCAATGCGATGATTTCGGTGCTGGCCAGCAACAACACCTTGGAAGGCGGAGCCAGCGCCGGAACGGTCGCGCCGGGCACCCTGGTGACCATTTTCGGGACGAATCTGTCGGACACCACGGCCATGGCGCCGGCGGGCGCCGCTCAGCTTCCCATCGATATGGCAGGCGTGGAAGTGTATTTCGACGGTATTCGCGCTCCGCTGATTCTGGTATCTCCCACGCAGATCAATACCCAGGTTCCGTGGGAGGTGTCCAACAGCAACAGCATCAATGCCTACGTGCGCACTCAGCACGCCGATGGCAGCGTCACGGTGACCACCGCGGTGGGGGTTCCGATCACATCGCAGTTCGTCTTTGGAGCTTCTGGAGGCGCAAATCCCGGGATCTTCGCCCAACCCGGAGCGGATCCACGAACGGCCCTGGCCTTTCACAGTTCCAGTTACGCCACCGGAACGATCACAGTTTCCGGCAGCATATCGGCGGGCGACATCGGAACGGTCACAGTAGCAGCCCGCACCTACAGCTACACGGTGCAGAGCGTCGATAGCCTGACCTCGGTCCGCGACGCGCTGATCGCCGTGATCGACGCCGACCCGGAAAGAGTGGTCAACGCCTCTCCCGGCGCCGCGTTCACGCGCATTCTGCTGAAGGCCAGGATCCCGGGACCGGAAGGCGACGGCATTCCCATGGGCGCCACCAGCGTGGGCCCCGCCGCGGGCAGCCCCAGCCTCTCGCTGCTGGTTAATAATGTCTTCCTGTGCTGCTCCAGTGTGGCTGGCGCGCCGATTACGAGCGACAACCCGGCGCTTCCCGGCGAGCAGTTCTACATTTACGGTACGGGTCTGGGCTTGACTTCCGACCTCAATGGAAATCTGATCGGCCCGTTGGACGGCCAACCGTATCCGGGAACCGGCAATCAACCGGCGTTGAACAACGCCAATGTGACGGTTTCATCGATCGCGGACACCAAAACCGCCGACGTGGTCTCCGCGGGCCTGTTGGTGGGCGCGGTCGGCGTTTATGAAATCGTGCTGCAACTCAACCCCGATATTCCACCGACTAATTTTGCGCAGCTTACGATCTCGCAGAGCATCTATACAAGCAACATTGTGACCATCGCGGTCGGCAATTCCACCCAGCCTCCGCCTACTTGCGGCCAGTAGGCGCTTCGCGCCCTACGATGGAGTAACCTAAGAGCGTGAAGCGGACACTTCCGGGCCTTGCCGCCTTGCTTCTGGCCCCCATTGGCGCGGGTCCATCGTTCACCTTCGCCCAGGCTCAATCGCCCACTGCCGCTCCCGCTCCATCGCCCGCTCCCGCTCGACCGCTCACCTTCGCTCGCGACATCGCGCCCATCGTTTACGAGCACTGCGCCTCTTGCCACCGGCCCGGCGAGTCGGGTCCGTTCCCGCTGCTGACCTTCGACGACGTCAGGAAGCACGCCCGTCAGATCGTCACCGTCACCCAGAGCCGTTACATGCCTCCCTGGTTGCCCCAGGCCGGCTACGGCGACTTCACCGACGAGAACCGTCTCACCGCGGAGCAGATCGCCAAGATCGCCGATTGGGTCGCGCAGGGCGCTCCCGAAGGCGTCGAGTCCGAAATCCCGCCCGCGCCCCAATTCACCGGCGGCTGGCAGCTCGGTCCGCCGGACCTGATCGTGGAGGCGCCGGAAGCGTTCACGCTCCAGGCCGACGGCACCAACGTCTATCACAACTTCGTGGTGACCCCCAAAATCGACAAACGGCGGTTCGTGCGGGCGATCGAGGTTCGCCCCGGCGGCGAAAAGCGCATCGTGCACCACGCCAACGTGATTATCGACCGCTCCGGCTGGGGCCACGAGCAGGAGACCTCGCCGGGCGCCGGCTTCGCGGGCATGGAGCTGGCCAATCGCCGCAGCGTGTTCGATCCCGACGACGGCCATTTCCTGTTCTGGCGTCCCGGCGGCGCGCCCTATGTCGAGCCGGACGGGTTGGCCTGGACTCTCGATCCCGGCAACGACCTCATCGTCAACACGCACATGCGGCCCAGCGGCAAGCCGGAACAGATCCGCCCGGTCGTTGGCCTGTACTTCACCGACAAGCCGCAAACCAAGTTCCCCATGCTGCTCCAACTGGAACATGACGGCGCGATCAATATCCCGCCCGGCGTCCGCGATTTTCCCATCTCCGACGATTTTCGCCTTCCCATGGACGTGGACGCGCTGGCCGTGTTTGCGCACGCGCACTATCTCGCAACGCTGATGGAAGGCTACGCCACGTTGCCCGATGGAACGCGCAAATGGCTGATCCGCATCCCCGCCTGGGATCAAAACTGGCAGAGCGTGTATCGCTACCGCCAGCCTGTCTTTCTGCCCAAGGGCACGGTGATTTCGATGCGTTATCACTACGACAACTCCACGGCCAACGTGCGCAATCCCAATCATCCGCCCAAGCGCGTGCAGGCGGGCAATCACGCAACTGATGAAATGGGCCACTTGTGGCTTCAGGTGTTGCCGCGCGGCGCGGGAGATCATCGGCTGGAGCTGGACGAAGCGCTGTCCCGCCACACCTTGGAAAAGTACCCCGACGATTTCCGGTCGCACATGATCCTGGGTGCGTTGATGCTGGCTCGCACCCATGCTCAAGACGCGGTTCCGGTGGTCCAGGCCGCAGTGCGCATCCAGCCCAAGGATGCCGAAGCGCGCAATCTGCTGGGCGCGTCGCTGGCCGCGGTGGGCCGCGTGCCCGAGGCCATCGAGCAGTACCGCCAGGCCATCGCATTGCGTCCGGACTTCGTCAACGCGCGCTTCAATCTGGCCATCGCTCTGGTGAAAGCCACACGCTACGACGAAGCCATCGCCGAATATCAAAGCATTCTCGCGGTGTATCCCGACGACCCGGAGTTGAAGCAGCGGCTCGCTGAGGCGCAGGCCGCCAAGGCGCGGCAGGGACGATAGAAGCCAATGCGGGCGGACCAGACCTTGTTGGCGTAACCTAAAGGCAAGGAGTTGAGGCAAATGGAAGTGAGCTTTACCCCCGAACTCGAAGAGAAGCTAACTCAATCCGCCGCACGACTGGGCAGGCGTCCGGACGATCTGATCCAAGAAGTCCTGACGCAATATTTCGAGGAAGAGGCCCGCTTTATCGAGGCAGTCAAGCGCGGCGAGGAACCCTTGCAGCGCGGCGAGTTCCTGACGCACGAGCAAGTCGGCAAGCGCCTGGAACGATTTCTGCGGTCTTGATGGAAATTCGCGGGGGCCGCTGGCAGCCGAGGACCTGGAGCGCATCTGCGAACGGATCGAAGAAGATAATCCGGACGCGGCGCGGCGCATCGCCAAGACGATTTACGAGGGCTGCGCCAGCTTGAAGGATTTTCCCTATCGCGGACGCGTGAGCCTGCGCCTGGCCGGGCGGCGAGAATTGGTGTTTCCCTCCTTGCCATACATTGCCGTCTATCGGGTAACCCCGCACGGCGTTGAGATCTCGCGGATCTTCCACGGCGCGCAGGACTTGGCCGTAGGCCGGCACCCTTGATGGCGAGAGCGCCTCGTGATTTCTCAAAAGGCTTACTTCCCTGACCTTTGCGTTTGTCAACCACTTCAGGAACGGAGCCGCCGCGACGATCCTCGATGGGTGCGCCGGCCCTCGACACGCTACCGGCGAAGGCCGGACCCGGTATCCGATGTTGTTTAGACGCCCTCGCCGACGTCGTCAGGAATCGCATCTTCGTCGGAGGCAAATTCTGGTTGAACGAAGCGCTGCACCAGGAGCCGCTCGCCCCCAACGTCGACGGTGAGCGCATCCTCACTCATCGAGAATCTGATTTCCGGTAGATCCTGGGGCGCGTTGGTTAACAATTCTTGAATCGGGTAATGGACGTAGCGACTGATGAAGCTAGCCATCGTTTCACCGGCCATTTGCTCAAGGTGGTCCCACGCGCCTTGCCCAACGTGACATTCGCCGTCCGCCTCAAGAAATACTCGCCTCAGTTCGGTGAGCTTCGGATTCTCGGTCGGGTCGAGCACGAGCAACATTGGCTTGTAGCCGCTTGCTCGGCAATCTTCGGGAAAATCGAGCTCTTCTTGCCATCTGCCTTGACCGGAAGCGGCAATGGTCACTCTGATCTTGATCTCGTAGGCTCGTTTATCGATCTCTCGGACGCAATCAACTTGACGCCCGGACCCGGTCCCTCGTCGTTTCACAGGGCTGCGCTTCGCGCTCGCTGGTACACCACCGATTGCGCTAGCGATGATCGGCTCGAAAAGGTACCCTGTTTCCTGCCCCGCACGATTATCGATATCGAAGATCCACTTTCGCCAGAACAGAAAACTCGCAAGGGCGCCGGGGCTGAGCGAGCCAAACTGCAATAGGCTTCTTGGTCCGATCTGGTCGATAGTCGGGATCGGTTGAGCTTGGAGAATCCGTTCGTACTTCAGCCGCGCTTTGTGCAACGTGGCGAGACAAAGGAAATAGCTATCTGCATCTTTTTTCAGTTCGATCAGACGCTCGAAAAGGTCGGGAAAATCGAGACCTTCATAGCGTAAGTCCTGTAAAATGGGTGTGCCGAAGAACGGCGGCGGTTCTTGAACAAACTCGGGGAACCGCGCCCACAGCCCCAGATCGCGGGCCACTATGCCGACTAGGTACGTGCAGACCCCATCGTCGAGCGGGATCGCCATCTCGCTGTTGCCGACCGCTTTGACTTTGGCCACGAGCGCCTGATGGACTTTGCTCAGCGCCACAGCAGTTCCTGTCGCGGTTCAGGGGCCGGATCGAACAGCCTGCGCACTTTGTCTGTCACGTGCCGCAACACAGGGCTGAAACCTTCCGACGCCGTCGGAACGAATGTCAGCAGCTTACCAGGGCGCGCCCCGACCTCAAATCTCGCCGCCAGATCTTCGGCCAAAACGAGAGCGATTCTTGCCGCAAAGCGGGGTGGGACGGCGTTCCCGATCAGCTGGGCTTGCTCGCCAGCACTTCCGCAGAACACGAATGTATCGGGGAACGTTTGCAGGCGGGCACACTCGCGAATCGTGAGCGGACGATTTTCAATCGGATGAAGGAACTCGGAACGGGCGCCGCCTGTGATGGCCTTTGACGGCTCGTCACCGTGAAGTCGGCGGAGGCCGGCTGGTGCTCCGCCGCGCTTCTCAGTCGGTGTGCCGTCCATCACCCGGCGGAAGGCTCGTCGCTTGTAACTTTCGTGATGCAGTTCCTCCGGAAGATCCCGCATAGTCTCGCCAGGCTTTAATACTTGGGCTCGCTGAAGATCCATGCCCTCTAAGGGCTTGTAGGAGTGCCCCTGTGGTTCGCCGACGGGTTCCGTCGTTGCCGCGGAAAGCCCTGCAAGCGCCTCCATCAGCGTTTCCGTCCTGGGCAAGTGTCTGACTGCCGAGCGTGCGCCTGGAGCGCCGAACGCGCTGCTTGTCGGTTCAGGAAAGGTCGGGTCCCATCCTCTTCCGCCGATCGCTACAACCCGTTTTCGGTGCTGTGGCACCCCATAGTTTGCTGCGTTCACCTTGCGCAGGTGGATGCGGTAACCCGCTTCGACGAGAGGCTCCAATAGTTCGAAAACGTGCTTGCCTTCGTCAGTCGTCAGAAATCCTTCGACGTTCTCGAACACGAACGCGGTCGGCAGCTTTTGAACGATCTGGTCAACGAAACTACTGACCAAGCTGTTTCTGCAGTCACCTGATCGCCGCATACCGGCGGACGAGAATCCTTGGCAAGGAGGCCCTCCGGCGATGACTGACGCCCTCGGCAGAGAAATCGGCTGTGCGAGGTCGTGTTTGAGAACGTGATCTCCAAGGTTCAATCGGTACGTCGCGACTGCGGCATCTTCCCAGTCCACGGCACAAACGGCATCGAAGCCGGCCTGCTTGAACCCAAGCGATAAGCCGCCGGCTCCACAAAACAGGTCCAAAACGGTTAGACGGGTTTCTTCCATTTGTTAACTCCACCAGTTTAGTTCGGAAATGGGGAACATCGCTATCGTGCCTCTGAGGTTCAGTTATTCTCACAGCATGGAGAGGGATCTCAGACGTCTTTTGCCGAGCGGCAGTTTTACAGGCGTGCCAGCTTCGCGCTCCAAAGTCATGCGGGCGATCAAGGGGGCAGGGAACCGTACGACGGAAGGCAGGCTCCGACTAGCGCTGGTACGACAGGGCGTCAGAGGATGGAAGGTCAGGCCAGACGGGCTACCGGGAAGCCCCGACTTCGTTTTCCCTGAGGGAAGGCTCGCTATCTTCGCGGATGGGTGCTTCTGGCACGGATGCGAGAAGTGCAACAAGGCAAGGATTCAGACCAACGCGGCCTTCTGGAGGGCTAAGATGGTGCTCAACCGGGCCAAAGATCAGCGTGTAGTTCGTGCGCTTCAGCAAGCTGGTTGGAGAGTGATGAGAGTTTGGGAGCACGACCTCCGTGATACCCTACCCAATGTAGTGAGTCGAATCAGAAAGAAATTGAGCAGCAGCACTTTGTGAAGCACAAGCGAATCGAGACGGTACTCGGTTTCCGAGAGTTCAACACTTACATCGTAATGAAGCTCGTCGTTCGGACTGGGCGGGTCCTGAATCAGCGCGGTCGACCCGACGGCCGCCCACGGTGGCGCAGGGACGGCGACGCGCACCGCTTCTTCCTAGATGTTCGTAGGTGTAACCCGGCGCCGCTCCTCATGTAGCGCGCCCTATCGACGAGCGCTTGATACGATAAGCTGGATCATGGAAATCACCAAGATTCTCGGCCGCGAGATCCTGGACAGCCGCGGCAACCCCACGGTTGAGGCAGACGTCATCCTCGCCGACGGAAGCATCGGCCGCGCGGCTGTTCCGTCCGGCGCATCCACAGGCGAGCATGAAGCTGTCGAGCTCCGCGACGACGACAAGTCGCGCTACCTCGGCAAAGGAACGCTCACCGCGGTCAAAAATATTCGCGACGAGATCGCCCCGGCGCTTTTGGGTGCGGACGCCGAGCGCCAGTCGTCGATTGATCGCCTGATGATCTCGCTCGACGGCACAGCCAACAAATCCAGGCTCGGCGCGAATGCGATTCTGGCCGTTTCGATGGCGGCGGCGCGCGCCTCGGCGATCTCGCAGCAGACACCTCTGTACCGTTATCTCGGCGGGGTCGGGGCGTCGATTCTGCCGGTGCCCATGCTGAACGTCCTCAACGGCGGGGCACATGCAGATAACAGCGTAGATCCTCAAGAGTTCATGATCATCCCCTACGGTGCGGAGAAATTTTCGGAGGCGCTGCGCTGGGCCGCCGAAGTGTTTCACACGCTCAAGGGCGTGCTCAAGAAGCGCGGCTATTCCACCTCCGTCGGCGACGAGGGCGGCTTCGCGCCCAATCTCAAATCCAATCGGGAAGCCGTCGACGTGGTCCTCGAAGCCATCACTCTCGCCGGATACACGCCGGGCGATCAGATCGGCATCGCGCTCGACCCCGCCGCCAGCGAGTTCTACGACTCCGCGCGCAAGAAGTACGTGTTCAAGAAATCCGACAAGAGCGAGTACACCTCTGAGCAAATGGCCGCGTTCTGGGCCGACTGGGTGCGTCAGTATCCCATCGTCTCGCTCGAGGACGGCATGGCCGAAGACGATTGGGAGGGCTGGAAGCACATCACCGATTTACTCGGTAAGAAGATCCAGTTGGTGGGCGACGATATTTTCGTCACCAATACGGAGATCTTCGCCAAAGGCATCGCGCGCGGCATCGCCAATTCGATTCTGATCAAGGTCAACCAGATCGGCACGCTGACCGAGACTCTGGAAGCCATCAAGATGGCCTCCGACGCCGGATACACCTCGGTCATCTCGCACCGTAGCGGCGAAACCGAGGACGCGTTTATCGCCGACCTGGCCGTCGCCACCGGCGTGGGCCAGATCAAGACCGGCTCGGCCAGCCGCACCGACCGCATCGCCAAATACAACCAGCTTCTGCGCATCGAAGAGGATCTCGGCTCCGCCGCGCGTTATCCCGGCCGCAAGGCCTTCCGGCAATGACCGCACCCGGGGGTAGTAGCAAAGGAGCCGGCATGAACGGCAGGCCGCTGGTTCTGACGATCCTCGACGGTTGGGGCTACTCGCCTGCTGTCGAAGGCAACGCCATCGCCGCCGCCCGGAAACCGAACTACGACCGCCTCCTGCGCGAGTATCCCAACACCCTGGTCCACACCTCCGGGCCGTTCGTGGGCTTGCCCGAGGGGCAGATGGGCAACAGCGAGGTCGGGCATTTGAACATCGGCGCGGGACGGGTTGTGTTCATGGACGTGACTCGCATCGATCTTATGATCGCCTCGGGCGATTTCTTCCGCGATCCCACGCTGCTGGCCGCGATGCATCATGCCCGCGGCCGACTTCACCTGATGGGTCTCCTCAGCGACGGCGGAGTGCATTCCATGAACACGCACCTCTACACTCTGCTCGAAATGGCCAAGCGGGAGCAGGTGAGGGACGTTTGTATCCACTGCTTCATGGACGGCCGCGATACGCCGCCCGAAAGCGGAGCGGGTTTCATCGAGGCCCTGCAACGCGAGATTCGCCGCATCGGCGTGGGCCGCATCGCCACCGTCTCCGGACGCTACTACGCGATGGATCGCGACAAGCGCTGGGAGCGGATTGAGCGCGCCCAGTTCGCCATGACCGCCGGCGCGGGCGAAAAGTCCACCGATCCGGTGGTCGCGGTCAAGCGGTCCTATGAGCGCGGCATCACCGACGAGTTCATCGAGCCGGTGACCATCGTCGACGCCCGCCTCGACCCGGTTGGCCTGATCCGTGCGGATGACGCGTGCATCTTTTACAACTACCGCGCCGACCGCGGACGCCAGATGACCGAGGCTCTGACGATACGCGCCGGCTTTGCTCCGCCGCTGCATTTCACCACCATGACCCAGTACGATAAAACCTTCACCGTGCCCTTCGTGCTGCCCAAGGAGCATCCGAACAATATTCTGGCCAACGTCATGGCGGCCGAGAATTGGAAGAACCTGCGCATCGCCGAAACCGAGAAATACGCGCACGTCACGTACTTCTTCAACGGCGGCAACGAAAAGCCGTACCCGGGTGAGGAGCGCGAGATGGTCGCGTCACCCAAGGTCGCGACTTACGATCTGGCACCGGAGATGAGCGCCGCAGGCGTCGCCGAAACCGCGATCAAAGCCATCGACAGCCATCGTTTCGACGTGATCGTGATGAATTTCGCCAATGCCGACATGGTGGGGCACTCCGGCAGATTCGAGCCGACGGTGAAGGCGGTGGAAACCGTCGATGGCTGCCTGGGCGGAATCTACGACGCCCTGCGCCGCGCCGGCGGGCGCTGGATCATCACCGCCGATCATGGCAACGCCGAGACCATGATCGACCCGGTCACCAAGGGTCCGCACACCTACCACACCACCAATCCGGTGCCGTTCATCGTGGTCGATGAAGATATGCGTGCCCTGCGCTCCGGCGGCGCTCTTCAGGACATCGCCCCGACCATTCTCGGCATGCTGCATGTAAGCCAGCCGAAGGAGATGACGGGGCGGGACCTGCGTCAATAGAGCTTGTTGGCGTTATCCCTAAGAACGGGTCTCCCGCCTTCGAGGGGCAACTACTTGTGGTTCACAACTCCTGGGCAATCTGAGGGGGCAGTCAGCTCCAAAAACACCGTGTGCGTATCTGGGCTCGGGTTCCTGCCAAATGGGGTTTTCTGATTCTGAATCCGCAGAAGGATCGCATTTAGGGCCTTTTCGGATCCAGGGGTACAGGCTTGACGGAGGGCTCGAACACTGAGCACAGCCAAGTCTGTATTACGAGCTGCTTCGTTATCGTAATCGTCGGCAGGCCATTGAAACTGCTTTGCGCCCCAGTACGCCGGTTCAGCCCATTGTTGAAGAAGCTGTACTGCCGCCTCCGCGACTTTGGGCGGGGCACCCTTGGCCAAGATGCCATAAGCTTGGGGGGCTACTGTCTTCGCTAAAAACGCAGCTTCGATGAACTTAGAGGGTTCTGCCGGCGTCCCAAGGGCAGATTTACTAGATTTAAAGCGGCGATCGTTCACCACGAATTTTGTCAGTTCATCCAGAGTTGCTTGGGCAAGCTGGGCGCTGGCCACTGAGATCATCGAAAGTGCCTGTATCGAATTTCGCCAGACCTGAGTATCCTTCGGGTCGTTGTCCAGTGTTCTAAGGAGGGCTTGGTATGCTAGCTGGTCACCAAGCCAGTGCTTCACTGCCTCAGGCTGGATTTCATGCTGCCCAGCGCCCTCGACAAGAGTTTGGATCGCATGCTTCTTAACAGGTTGGGGTGGCTTCGCAGAAGTGCTCGCGGCGCTCTGGCCGACGGCAACTTGACCTACGGATAAACCAAATGCAATTGTGACTACGATACATCGAAACACGCATGCCAACCTTTCAAAGGCGTCGGCGCAAGCTAACGACCTACCGAAATCACCCAGAGGACGGACTGGGCGTGACTTGGTAGGCACTCGCCCGCCCTCTCGTAATGAGGATACCACAAATCGATTCAGTCGCAAGATGGTTTTCCCCTATTAAGCTCTATATCTTACGGCATACCAAGTGCTGGGCCGCCATTAGGCGAGCCACCAAAGAAACCTACTACTGAGGCAGAAGCCTATCGAAAAACGCGCTCTCGTACCGGCCGAGTCTCGTTGCCCTCCTGGGCAGTGGGGCACCGATGTACATCAAATAGGTCGGGTCCTCAAGATCATAGAGGTCGCACTGATGCCCAAGCTCGTGGAGCAGTGTGATCCCATGCTCATCAACGACGTCCTTAGGTTGCGAGGGGCTTCCTCTGAATATTCCGCCCAAGCCGATGATGGTAACACGGCCCCCCAAAAGGGAGCAACCGGCGCGGTCGCCAGCCCCGCCGCAGTAGCGGAGAGCTCGTACTAAGTAGATCCGTCGCTCAGATTGATCGCTCTGCCTCCAAAGTAAATCGACTGCTGGCTTTTCAACGGTGCCCTTAGGTGTTCCAGCCCGGGCAGCCTGACGAATTTGAGCCTGGAGGCCCGGATCAAACTCGCTCACCATCACATTGTTGAAATCTAGGCATGTCGCACCCTTGTTCGCGCTTTTCATCTCCATGCAGAGACGAGTTTCTGCTGAACGCACGATCTCAGTCGCCTCGCTGCCCCACTGCTGAAGCGTGGCGTCACGCAGAAGGTCTGGATCAATAAATAAGTGAATTGCCTGCGTCGGAACGAGCGCATTGACAGGGATGCTCGCAAGAATTCCGAACAGGAACAGACGAACAATCGGCATCTGGGCCTTTTGAACCATAACCGTCACTCTCATTTATGGATGCCTCTCAACTCGAAATTCGAGTCAGAAAGCTCAAGCATTCACCGCTCCCGCTCGATCCTACCGTTGATGACTTCCAGGGAATCGCTGTATTGTACCCCACGGCTAATGAGCCTCGCAAGCTGCTTGATCAGCTGCTTGATCGCGCTGTCTTGATCGCGCAATGCATCCTCCGGGCTCGGAGCTCGGCCTATCCCAGTAGTTCCTCAACGTAGCCTTGGCATCGCTCAGCCGCTCGAATTGCTTCTCGGCTTCCTTGAACGCCCGTGGGTATGCAGCGCCGCCCGCGGCGCTCCGCGGGACGGCGCACGTCGGCTGCTCTTGACCCGAACGCGGTATGCGTTTGAACCCGCGTGACATTTCTCGTTTCCCCGTCTATCCGTGGGCCGGACAGCGGCGCTGCACGATTCGTCGTATACTTCACAGCATGCTGCCGTACAGCGAAGAAGGGAGACCCTAGAATGCCCGGCTTGCCAGCGCTGCTGACGCCTATTACGGTCCAGTTGGACGAAATACTACTGGATCCCAACAACCCGCGATTTGCCGAGCTCGGCCAGGAGTTGGAAGCCATCCCAGAGGCACGATTCGCCGAGCCAAGGGTGCAGCAGCAGGCCTATGATCGAATGAAGACGCCACGATTCGATGTTGCCGAGCTTCGAGACACGATTAAGAACCTGGGCTTTCTCCCGATGGACCGGATCGTTGTCCGGAAGTGGCGTGCTGGCCCACAGGACACAGTGAGATACGTTGTGGTTGAGGGATATAGTGGACCCCAGATTTCAGACCAGGCAATAAGCTAAGATTTCGGCGGAGTCGTTGACAAAGGAGAGGTCGATGACGACGACGAGAAAACAGTACAGTCCGAAGTTCAAAGCGCGGGTGGCGATCGAGGCGATCCGCGGTGAGAAGACGCTCAGCCAGTTGGGATCGCAGTTCAAGGTGCATCCCATCCAGATCGCGAAGTGGAGGAAATCCGCGTTGGAGCAACTGCCGGAGCTCTTCGTGGACGGACGGAAGAGCAAGGGGCGAAAGGGGGAAGCGGAAAGCGACGCACTCTACGAAGAGATTGGGCGGCTGAAGGTGGAACTGGACTGGCTTAAAAAAAAAGTCGGCATGCTCGATTGAGGAGTTGCGTCCATTGGTGGAGCGGGGCCACGCGGAGATCAGCGTGCGGCGGCAATGCGAATTGCTGGGCGTCAACCGCTCGGGTTTGTATTACGAGCCGGTGGGCGAGAGCGAGGAAAACCTGGCGCTGATGCGGCTGCTGGACGAGCAGTTCACGCGGACGCCGTTCTATGGGAGCAGAAGAATGACGGAGTGGCTGGCAACGGTAGGGCACGCAGTGAACCGCAAGCGCGTTTCGCGGCTGATGGAGTTGCTGGGCATCGAAGCTGTGTATCCAAAGCCGAAGCTGAGCCAGCCCGGAGAAGGCCATCGGATCTACCCGTACTTGTTGAGAGGGACCACGGTGGAGCGCGTCAACCAGGTCTGGAGCACCGATATCACGTATATTCGCATGGCGCAGGGCTTCGTGTATCTGGTGGCGGTCATGGATTGGTTCAGCCGGTTCGTGCTGAGTTGGTCGCTGTCGTTGACCATGGAGGTGGACTTCTGCATCGAGGCTCTGAAGCGGGCTTTGCGGCGGGGACGGCCGGACATCTTCAACAGCGACCAGGGGTCGCAGTTCACTTCCGAGAAGTTCACCGGGGAGTTGGCGGGGCGACAGATCGCGATCAGCATGGATGGGCGGGGGCGCTGCATGGATAACATTTTCGTCGAGCGCCTGTGGCGTTCGCTCAAATACGAGGAGGTGTACTTGAAGGACTACGCGTCGGTGACGGAGGCGCGAGCCGGCATCGACCGCTACTTCCGATTCTACAATCACGAGCGACTGCACCAGAGTCTCGACTACCGGACTCCAGCAGCGATCTACCAGGGGCCAGCGTGATCGCCAAACCAAAAGGGAAGGGCCCCTTGCTTGAATCGGGGACGCTGTCCCCGAACCCCTGGGATTTATCGCTTTCGCGCCAGAATGGTTGTTCTACACTGAAAGCACTTGAACGGAGGATAGGGCTCCGCAGGGATGCGACCCGAGCGCCGATTCAAGGGCCGGAATGGCAAGGGGCGGCCTCACCCGCCGTCCCAAACTCAAACCCAAGACGCCGCCGAGCATTAGCTTATTGCGGACAAAAAATGGTCTTGACAACGGGGTCCACTTTAGGAAATCGCCGAACCGCAGCCCTCAGGTGGCTCGTCGAACTGCACCAGTCCGGAAGAGAGACGTTCAATGCTGAGCAGTTTAAGAACCTGACTGAGCTTCAGGTTCTACTACTTGACGATGAGATTGCACCTGATAGCGCCCGGTGGATTCTGCCGGGCCTGAGGCATGTCTCGGGGATAAAAGAGTGGGGGCCCTATCAGAAGGAAAGAGCGGTATTTGCGCTGAGGGAGTCCGGCATGAGTCCGCAAGAAGCGGCCCAAAGCTTGGGGCTCTCGACAAGGGCAGCGAATCAGTTGTGGCGTTCCTATCTCGCCCTCGAACAAATGCGTGCCGACGAAGAATACGGAGAACACGCAGAGCCGACCCTCTATAGTTTCTTCGAGGAGGTTTTCAAGCGTCCCAATGTCCGAGATTGGCTCCAATGGAACGACGCCGACCGCGGATTTACGAACGCACCCCGACTCCGCGAGTTCTACGGCTGGGTTATCGGCGAACCAGCCGAAGCAGGAGAGTTGGGAGAACCGAAACTCTCAGAGGCAAAAGCCATCCGTGACCTTGGGACGATAATTGACGATGCTGGCGCAATCGCCGTATTCCGTTCGCCTGGCGGCACCCTTACGCGGGCCCTCGCGAGGTTCGAGGTGGAGCATCCTCAGGAATGGACAACTGCTGTAACGAATGCCGAAGCTGTTCTAGCGGCCCTGAGTCCCGACGTACTTAGAAAGTTAGCAGAACCAGATGTTGAATTGCTAAATGGCCTGCGAGAGCGAGTTGTTCGCGTCCTTGATGATCGTCAGCTCCTTATTCAAAATTAAAAATGGCCGATCCATCTCCCGACACCGTCGCCTTGTGGGTTTCGAGAGACGCTACAAACGTGAGCTTTCGTCCCATACTCGACGTAGTCGGCGACATCCTGGCAATTCGTTTGGCCACGCGATCTATGGAAGACCGGGCGGAAATCGCCGAAAAACTTTCACCGCGAATAATACAATCGCTTGAACGCATCGCGGGCGAGTCGCGTGAGGACGGAATCGAGCCCACGTTCGAGCTTTCGGACGAAGAGAATGCAACCTACATTCGCGTGATAGATAGCCCAGCATCCCAACTCATCAATCGGCTCCTCGCGCGCAGCCCCGCCGATTTTGAGGCGTTTTGTGCCAGACTTTTGACTCAGCTCGGAGGTGCCTGTAAGGTGACAGGGCGGTCCGGAGACGGCGGCGTCGATTTTGTGGCCCGCGACCTAGTTCTCTTTGCTGGGCAGGGGCCTGCTCCGATCGGTGCCCGTGTTTTGGTATTGGGGCAGGCGAAGCGATATGCTCGCGAAAATCTCGTCGCCGAAGGCGATCTGCGGTCCTTCGTTGGAGGAGCGATCCACAAAGCATCGGACTACGAAGATCCGCTGACCTTTCGAAAGGCGACGTTGGCGCCGCTTGTCTTTGCGTTCTGGACAACCTCTGACTTCCATCGTCCGCGAAGCGCTATGCTCGTTCGGTCGGCCTCTGGTACCTCAACGGTATAGCCCTTGCGCAACAGGCGATTCGGGTAGGATTGTTATTGAATGAAGGAGAATGAACACTCCGTTCGTCGCCACCGCGCACAAAGACCTGTAAAGAGGACAATGCGGTCCCGTTCATCCCAGTAGTTTCTTCAATACCGTCTTGGCCTCGTGCAGCCGCTCGAACTGTTTTTCGGCTTCCTTGAACGCGCGAGTATGCACGCAGCGGCGCGCGCCGCGGTGCTCTGCCGGGTGGCGCAGGTGCAGCATTTCGTGGAACAGCACATACTCGACGGCCAGCCTCGGAGTGTTGGGACCATCCAGAATCCGGCTGAGCACGATGGCGTTGTGCGACGGATCGTAATGCCCCAGCAGGGTACGCGAGGCGTTGGGGCTCCAGCCCAGCCGCGGCCGCGCCATCAGCCCGAAGAAATAGCGGAAGTTCAGCTCCTCGAACATCCGATCCAGGTCGTAGAGCCGCCCCTGCGGATGCTCCACCTGTTTGCGTCCGCGAATCTGCCGCACCAGATCCAGACTCCGGCGCACGTCGCGGCGGTTGAGGTAGCGGCGGTAGCGGTCGTTGCTCCCCGGCGGCACGGGCTTGCGGAATAGCTTCGAAAGCAGGATCTCGGCCAGAGCCTCCAGCACGTCCTCGGGCGCGCCGGCAAGAGTGTCCGCCAGGCGCACCAGCAAAACTCCGTCCGCCCACCTCACCTGCGCGTTGGCGTTGGCGTAGCGCCGGAACTCGACGCGAACCTCCGGCAGCGGAGTGCGCGGCCGAAGCTGGCGGAAGACGCGCTCATAAAGCTCCACGGCGGGGTGTAGTTCGATGGCCGCGTGCGCGTTCTCCACCAAAGGCATCTTCAAGCAATGTAACATAGCAGTTTATGCCCGGGGCGAAGATTACGGCGCTCGGCTGCTACGTGCCGCCGCGTGTTTTGACCAACCAGGATCTCGAAAAACTGGTTGACACCAGCGACGAATGGATCATGCAACGGGTGGGAATCCGGGAGCGCCACATCGCGCCTCCGGAGATGGCGACTTCGGACATGGCCGTGCTGGCCGCCTGCGCCACGCTGGCTCAGCGAGGCATCCCCGGCTCGGATGTCGAATGCATCCTGCTGTGTACGGTTACGCCGGACATGATGTTCCCCTCCACCGCCTGCCTGGTGCAGAATCGCATCGGAGCCAAAGGCGCATGGGGCTTCGACCTGGTCGCCGCCTGCTCCGGCTTCCTCTATGGCTTGACCACCGCCGCGCACCTGATCACGGCCGGTGCGCACAAGAAAGTGCTGGTGATCGGGGCGGACACGATGTCGCGCATCATCGACTACACCGACCGTTCCACCTGCGTGCTCTTCGGCGACGCCGCGGGCGCGATGCTGGTCGAGCCGGCCGAGCCGGGCGAGGGCTTTCTCGGCTTCCTCAATGAAATCGACGGCTCCGGCGGCGATTTTCTCAAGATGCCCGCCGGAGGCAGCCGCCTGCCCGCCAGCGCGGAAACCGTCGCCAACCGCCAGCACTTCGTCAAGCAGGAGGGGCAGCCGGTGTTCAAGTACGCCGTCACCAAACTGTATGAAATCTGCCGCGATCTGCTCGAACGCCACGGCCTCACGCCCCAGGACATCAAACTATTCATCCCCCACCAGGCCAACCTCAGGGTGATCACCGCCGCCGCCCATCGCCTCGGCTTGCGCGAGGATCAGGTGATCGTCAACATCGACCGCTACGGCAACACCACCGCCGCAACCATTCCGCTGGCTACGCGAGACGCCCTGGAGAGCGGGAGGCTCAAGAAGGGCGATCTGGTGCTCTTCGCCGCCGTCGGCGCGGGCTTTACCGTCGGCGCGAACCTGTGGAAGTGGGAATTCTGAGCCGCGCCCGAAGGAAGCGGTTACTACTATTCAACCCGGTTGTTTTCTACCTTCTATTGGGGATGAGCCGCTTCTGAAGAGGGCGCATCTAAACAGTAGAAAGGTTGGATACAGATATGCGGTCATGGAAGGCAGTTACAAGCGCAAAGGGTGCGCCGCACTCCGTTTTGCGCGCATTTACAAGCTCGCTCCTGGCCGGGGTGCTTTGTGTTCCCATCTGGGCCGACGTGAATCCCAACGGGATTCAGCCGCAGGCAAGCCCGCAGCCGGGAATGTTGAATTACATTGAAGGGCAAGCGTCCCTGGGAGGTCAGCCCCTCACGCAGAGCTCGACCGGCTCGGCGCGGTTGCAGGCCGGGCAGTCCTTGACCACGCAGAGCGGCAGAGTCGAAATTCTGCTGACTCCGGGTGTTTTGCTCCGGCTGGATCACAACAGCGCGGTTCTGATGAATTCGCCCGATATTCCGGATACCGAATTGACGGTTCAGGGCGGACGGGCCATGGTGGAGGTGGATCAGATTCTACCCGCCAACCACATCGTCATTCATGAAGGTCCCGCCTCGTTTCGGCTCATGAAGACCGGTCTGTACGACTTCGACGCCGCCAGCGGCAAGATTCGCGTGTTCGACGGACGCGCGGAAGTCGCACTCGGCCGCAAGACCTTTACCGTGCAGCGCGGACACCAGTTCGATCTGGATGCCGCTAAGCTGAAGGCGAGCGGTTTCGATAAGAAGGCGGCTGAGGACAACTTCTACCGTTGGGGCAGCTTGCGATCGTCCTACTTGGCCGAGGCCAACGCAGACGCGGCTCGCGGCTTTGCCCAAGGCAACTATAGCCCCGGAAATGCGGGCCCCGGGTACGCCGGCCCCGGATATGCAGGCTATGGATATTCGGGCTATTATGGCGGCGGGTATGACCCAGGCTGGTTTTGGGATCCGTACTTCGACGCCTACACGTGGCTCCCGTACGACGGAATCTTCTTCAGCCCGTTTGGCTATGGCTTCTACTCGCCCGGCTTCGCGTACGCGGCGCCGTTCTACGGGTATCGGGGCGGCTATCGGGGTGGTCTGCACGCCTTTGGCCCTGGATACCGGCCATCGGCGGCAGCGGTTCAAGGCGCTGCGGCCCATGGGATGTCCTCCGGGCGCGTAGCCGGTAGCGGCTTCGGCGGCGGTGGAGCTCGCAGCGGTGGTTTTGGTGCTGGCGCAGTCCGCAGTGGTGGTTTCTCCGGCGCAGGGGTTTCCGGTGGTGGCGGATTCCACGGCGGCGGAGGTGGCTTCGGCGGCGGTGGCGGATTCCGCGGCGGCGGTGGCGGTGGCGGACGCCGCTAAGGCCCGCCGAACGCGCGCTCTCTCTCACCCGGACGAGTTTTCTCCCCTCGTCCGGGTCGTCTTTTGTAGGCGCCCCGGTAACCATGACGCTTCTCCGTAAGTCCTTTATCTGATAGGGATGTTGAGCAGGGACTGTTTGCTCACGGACGGTTTCATCCGGCTGTGATATAATTCCACCCGGCATAATCCCCGATTTCTGAGGAGGTCTTTCACTTGAAGAGGCTTATGAATTCTTTTTTGACTGCGACGGCAGTTCTGGGCGGCATGGCTTTGCTATCCGTCCCCGCAGTCGCGCAACGTGGCGGCGGACCGCCCACCCCCGAGAATTGTCCCGCGCAGCCGGAGTGGCAGGTTAAATCTCTTGCGGACTATCAGGCGGCGCTGGATAAGGAGAACCCGCCAGCACCCGCGGCTGCGCCAGGCGGAGGAGCCCGGGGTGCCGGCGGCGGTCGCGGTGGAGCAGCGGCAGGCGGCCGAGGTGGCGGCGGTCGCGGCGGACGTGGCGGTGGCGGAGCTCCCGCCGAGCTACCCCCCGTGCCTCGCATTCCCAACGAGCCCCAATACGGCGTCCAAGCCGGCAAGCCGGATTTTGGCGGTTTGGCTAAGGGCGATTGGAGTGTCCCTTACATTGTCAACATGGCGACCCAGGGGCGCGCTGAAAACGGTTGCCCTGTCATCGTGCCCTTCAAGCCTGCGGCCCTGGCCCTTTGGGAAGATCGCGAGCTGAGGAACAAAGAGGCCGGCGATCCCGAAAGTTTCTGTCTGCCTCCCGGCGTGCCTCGCATGATGTACACCCCGTATCCCGCGCAGATCTATCAGATGCCCGACCGCATCGTGATGGTTTTCGAAGGTGGGGCGCACGTCTGGCGCTTAATCTGGATGGATGGCAGGCCACTTCCTAAAGTTGACGATATAAACCCGGACTACCTGGGATACTCAGTCGGTCATTGGGAGGGGGACACTCTGGTCGTGAACTCGATGGGATTCAATCACCAGACTTGGATGGACGCGACCGGGCACCCGCACGGTGAGCAGTTGAAGGTCACCGAGAAGTATACTCGGACCAACTTCAACACCATCCGGCTCGCAGCCACCATCGACGATCCGGAATACTACACCGAGCCCTGGACCACAGTGACCCAGATCACCTGGACTCCCAACACTCACGGCCCGTGGACCATGCGTGGCGGCGAGATTATGGAGTATATCTGCCAGGAAAACAACCGCGATCTTAGCCACTTGGGCCCAAACTCAAAGCAAGTCGATACCAGGTAGCTTCCGCGTTTCTTCAAGTTAGGGATATCTCACCCGCCTCGCTCTCCGGCAATGGGGATCGGGGCGCGTGCGTTTATGGCGCCTTCGCTTGTGGTCTCTGGCGGATGCGCACTCCCGCTTCCGTTTCAGGCGGAAGCGTCAGCACCAGGGTTCCGCCTGCATCCGTTTCACCCTCCGCCAGCTCTTGGTCGTCGATCTCGACGTCGTAGCTGCTTCGTGGCGTCAATCCTAAAACGACTGTTGCCTCGGTTGCGGCCCTAAAGCGCACTGTCCCGTCGCTCTCGGGAGCCGGAGCGCTCAACAGCACCGCATCCCCCACTTGCACAGGCCTCGTTGAAACGCCGGATCGGAGCGTTTCCAGTTTCCCGTCCCGGAAGACTTGCAGGTGGCCTTCGAAGTACCCAATCCAGGTGGCGTCCTCCTCCCAACTGGTGCGGGCGAAAACATGCCCGGACGAGGCGTCGTGAAACACCAGCGGGAGCAGTTCATAGCTCAATCCGGGCTGGTAGGGATTGGCCCACAAAAACTCGTAAAGAACGCCGAGCGGATCCCGCATGCTGTAGCGATCCTGCATCAGCCATCCCTGCAAGTATTGGATTTCCTGAGAGTTAGGATCTAACGCCACCATCGCGAGACCGGCTGCCCGCGACCACACCGCCTGCTTGGGATCGGGCTCGCCGTCGCCGATGAAAACGGGAACCCGGAAATCGTTGTCGGGGCCCCGAAATGGGGCGGGATAGTGGCCCATGAGATGGTCGAACGGCAAATCCTTGAACGCAGAAGGCATAGACTGGCGCAAATCCACTGAGAGGTTGTCGCTAAGAGCGTGCAGAAGCTCCAGGACCGCGTAGGTCTGCTCGCGAGGAATCAGGGCTTTAGCGATCATTCCCCGCCACCAATCCTCCACGAGCGGACGCAGAATCGACTCCCCTTGATCCTTCAAATGGTCCGCAATGGCGATCGCGGCCAGCGCCCGCGCGGACTGATGCGGGATGTCGCCGACGGCCGGGTCGCCGATTCCGCGCTCAATCTTGGCTGCCAGGGCATTGGCCTGTGAAGCCGTCATGACCTTTCCGCACCAGTCAAAGACCAAGGCGAGCTGGCGGAGGTCGGTGGCGGCGGGGCTCAGCGCCCACTCGACGGCCTTCCGGCCCGCCGCCACATTACCCGATACTTGATAATACAGGGCTTGCGCGACAGCCGCCTCCGGCATGGGAGCTCCGCCCGCCACCAGAGCGTCAAACTGCTGCCAGCGCACCGAGTCGCGCTCGCGCTCGCGTTGCAGCAAGCGGAGGCGCTGCTTGGTCAGGAAAAGCCTGGGCGCATCCGTAAAGACATGAAAATCCTCGTCGGCCGCCTGCAAGGCTCCGGTTGCGGCCAGAATCGTCCCGGTCAGTAACGCAAGGGATGCGGCGCGCATCTCAAAGCAATTGTGTCACACTGCCACACCCGCCGGGGCGACACCCCGCACAAAGCCTCGCGCGGGGCAGTCATCTTATTGAAAGGAAATGGTTGTCGCTTGGCCAAGTGCATGCTCTCCTCAATCCTGAATTGATGAAGTGAATCTTTAAACCTGCCCTCTGTTTGCAACGGGCGTGAACGAGAGAAGCGAGTGGCTAAATACTAGCGTGCTTGCGGGAGCCGGTGTTTTGAAGTTCAACCGCTCCTTCCTTCGTTTGGGCGTGTTGCAACAGAGGGGTTTTTTTGTAGCGAGTTTGGGCGTCTAAACGAACTGATATGAGTCTTCCTGGATCTTAGGTCTCGGTCCGGGCTGGCCTGCTGGGGAACAATAGGACGCGGGCCTCAGTGGAGTTTTGGCTGGACGGAAGCCAGGATCTGCGCCCGTCTTGGGCGGACCGCATCGGAAAAGGTAGCGACTATAACCTTCCGCGCCTCTTCCGATGCGGTTTTTTCGTACCCATATAGCATACCCCGTTCTGTTTCCCAGATCCATCCGCAGATTACCGAGGGGTACTAAAACATTCCCTCTTAGAACCACCGCTCTGTCCTATTGGTTCCAGGGGTGGATGCGGGCGCAGAGTAGACGTGCCCATGCGGGACGTTTGCTTGATCATCCGCTTCACCCGGCACTGGATTCATTACGGATTCCTGACGCACATTGCGATTTGTTCGCTGGTGGCGGCGGTGGAAGGCGTGCTGGGCCGCTAGCAACTGGCAGGTCACCGGCCTGCCCCGCTAGCGATCCCAGTGAGTGCGGCGATCGCGGTCCTGCTCCGGGCGCTCGTTGACACGGTGGAACACAAAGCGCTGGTTCGAGTCGCCGTCGCGATCGTAAATCTGGATGCGCAACCCCTCCTGATTCGATCCGTTGGGAATATCCAGAACACGTCCACCTGCAACTGAAACGATCAGCGGACTGCCGTCCTTGCCAGGTTCGATGCGCCACTGCTGTGCCGGGCTCCCGTCCAGGCGCGCGACTACCACAGGAATGCTGCGAGCGTTGTTCGTAATCTGGAGCGCCCGGCCGTTGACCGCGCTGCGAATCAGAAAAGCGCCGCCGGGCCCGGGTTCAACGATCCAACGCTGCTCCTCCTGGCTGCGGGACACGATCTGGATCACCGAAGTCCGATCCTTCATGTCCAGCGCCATCATCCGCGACGATTTCAGATTCATGATCTCGTAGAGTCCAGGACCGCTGAACCCGTTTTGCGCGGATGCGATCGCCGCCGCCAGTATTCCCGTTACCGTTAGAAGAGAGAGTTTCATGGCTTCAGCATCGCATAACAATCAATCCACGGGTAACGCTCAATCCACGGGGATTTGGGTTGCGACGCAGATCCCGGCGCCGTCGAACGAGAATTGACCTCCGATGCTTACTGTGAGGTTGGATTGCGCCATATTCGCCCCGGGCGCGGCAGTCCCGGGTAGCGCGCATTGGGCGATCCCGTTAGGCGGACCCGGCGGAACGACGAAGTTGACTTGATACAGCCCCACATATCCGGGCGCGAGACCTGCAAAGAGAGGCAGGAGCGGTATGGAATCCGGCCGGCCGGTGAACGGCTTCGTGGGAAGCGCGTTCACTTGATAGTTGAAATCCAGATTGAACGTCTCCGCGGCAGGGGCCATCTTTGCGGGCTGACCGGTGGTGGCGGCTGGTGTGGTTTGTCCTAACCCGAATACCCACGCGGTCAGCGCTTCGCCGGCATTGGCGGGGCTGGAAGCGGAGACCAGAGTTCCATTGCCATGCGTGACTAAAGGCGCGCAAGGAAGACCGGTGAGGTTAAGTGGTGAGGGCGTAGGCGGTCCCAGCGCCACATCGCAAGCCGTCAAGACGTGGACTTCGTCAGCCAGCGGATTCAGTTCGATTGCCGTGGGCGCCTGCCCGCTCGCGCTGAAGACCAGCAGTGGAGGGACGGCGGAAACCGGCCGCGCGCACAGCGGACAGACCGGGGCCAGTTCATACGGGATCTGCACCGTGACCGCAAGGAGCGATCCGCAAGAGCTCACTGTAATCGAGGTAACGTCCGGGCACAGGGAGATCGCGCGAAGAGATTGAATGGGCGCGGGAGTGTTCGTATTGCCTTGTTGTAACGTCGCGCCTATGATGCCTGATCCCGCGACGCCGGGGGTGAGTAGGCCTGATATGTAGAACGTCGCGATCTGGCCCGGCGCAACCGAAACCGGCGCGGGCGCTACGTAGCCTGATCCGACCACACCTTGAGCGATGAGAAGAGAATTGGAAAGAAGAAATCCGAAGAAGATGCCCTTACGCATACACTACCTCCTGATGACGCGGGCAATTCCAGTTTAACCTCAGTCCACGGGAATCTGAGTTGCGACACAAATCCCGGCACCGTCGAACGAGCGGCCTCCGATGCTCACGGTGAGGTTGGACTGGGCATCATTCGGCCCTGTGAAGGGTCCCGGGATTGTGCATTGAGGAATGCCGTTAGGCGGAGCCGGCGGCACGATGAAATTGACTTGGTAAAGTCCCACATATCCGGGCGCAAGACCCGCGAACAGGGGCACCAGCGGCACACGATCCGGGTCTCCGGTGAACGGCTTGGTGGGAAGCGCGTTCACTTGGTAGTTGAAGTCGAGATTGAACGTCTCCGCAGTGGGAGCCGTTTTCGCCGGCTGTCCGGTGGCGGTTGGGGGATTGGTTTGCCCCAGGCCGAACACCCACGCAATGACCTCTTCGCCCACGTTCGCGGGGCTGTAGACCGAAACCAGGGTCCCGTCAGCATGCGTGACCAAAGGAGCGCACGGAAGGCCAGGGAGAGGCGCGGTGGTCGAAGAACCCAGGGCCGCATCACACGCCGTCAAGACGTGGACTTCGTCGCTTACTGGAAACACCTCAATGGTGGTTGCGGCTTGCCCGTTCTGACTGATGAACACTCTCGTCGGATAGGCGCAAGGCGGACACGGCACGCCAACCACGTTGATCAAGCCATAGAGCATCAGCTCATAGGGGATCTGTACCGTGATGGCAGCCAATGTTGCGCATCCGCCCTGTGCACTCGCGGTGGCATCGGGACACATGGAGATTGGCTGCATCGATTGGATTGGCACGGCCACGCTGCCGGCCTGCTGTAGCGTTGCGGTGATGCCTGTCAATGACGACAGCCCTGCGACGTAGAAAGTAACGATCTGGCCCGGCGCAACCGAAACCGGCGCGGGAGCCGTGTATCCTGCTCCTACTAATGTTTGAGCGATAAGACACGCGCCGGGCAGAAAGAGCCAGCAAATGGCGGCCTTGAGCATAAACGACCTCTCAGTGAATGGTCCGGGTCTTGCGGTTCATGTAGTCCATCAGCAGATATTGCCCGAGCGTATACGGCGTGGTGAAGTACGCCTTGCCGCGGCACAGCTCGGTCACTTTCTGAATGAACTGGACTAACCCGTAATCGCTGGCGAGCATGAAGGTGTTGATGAGCACGCCCTGGCGCTTGCAGCGGCTGACTTCCTCGAGCGTCTTACTGATCACCAGAGGGTCCAGGCCGAAGGCGTTGCGGTAGATGCGCCCATCTTCCAAAGTGAGCGCGCTGGGCTTGCCGTCGGTGATCATGATGATCTGCTTCATGTCTTTGCGCTCCGCGGCCAGCAGCCGCTGTGCGAGAATCAGGCCGTCGCGAGTGTTGGTGTAATAAGGACCCACCTGCACGCGAGCCAGCTCCTCGATGCGCAACTCCTCGGCCGTGTCGTGGAACAGCACGCAGCGGAGCGTATCGCCCGGGTATTGCGTGCGGATCAGGTGCGCCAGAGCGAGCGCGACCTTCTTGGCCGGAGTGAAGCGATCCTCGCCGTACAGAATCATGCTGTGACTGCAATCCAGCATCAGCACGGTGGCGCAGGAGCTTTGATATTCGCTCTGGTGCACGTGCAGGTCTTCGTATTCCAGATTCAGCGGCAGCGTGACGCCCTCGCGCTGCAAGGCGGAAAACAGGGTCTGGCCGATATCCAGGTTCATGGTGTCGCCGAACTCGTATTTGCGGGCCGCGCCGCTCGATTCGACTCCGGTGGACATGTCGCGCGTGTCGTGCGCGCCGAAGCTGGAGCGGCCCAGCGAGCCCAGCAGGTCCTTCAAGGTCTTGAAGCCCAGAAAGTCGACGCTTTTGTCGGTGACCTTGATGTCCACGCGAGCTTCGCCCTTGCCGCGGCCTCCGCCTGGTTGCTCCGTGGGTTGTTCGGTGTTGATGTAGCCTTCATCCACCAGCTTCTGCACCAGCCGGCTCAGCAATTGATCGAGCTGCTCCTCGGACATGGCCTCGAGTTGCTGGCGGATCTGTTCGGCGCGCTCGGGGTCGAAGAGTTCGCCGCGCTCGAGCGCCTGCTCGATGGCGCGCTTGAGATCTTCGAGCGTGTTCGAATTGAACTCGCCGAACTGCATGTAGGGGTTGTCGAAGCCGCTTTGCAGGAAGAAATCGGAGAGAGCGCGCATCAGGTCTTCGGCGGTGAGGCCGAAGTCGTCGCCAGTGTAGCGGGAGTAATGGACGCTTTTCATGGTGTGGTGCTCAGGTGTATGGCGCTCAGATTAGCGGGTTTCCCACGTGGTGAGCTTCGGCGCTCGGCATACGGCGTGCATACCCTCTATTGTGAAGCCGAATTGTGAGACGCGCAAGCCCTCTATTTACGGGCCGGACAAGTTGCATAAAGGACCTTTGCGAGACGTTGAGGAGAGCCTTTAGGAACGCATCAAATGTTGAGTCTCAGGAGTCTTGCATTCATCCTATGCTCCGCCATACGGCGCGCGCGCGCCCTGTCCTGCGCTGCTCTCCATTGCTTTCCCGACATAATTAACGGAAGGAAACAAAGGACAATGGCTACAAATAACGCAAAGAAAATGGCTACATATGCCGCTCCCATGTGCAGTCTCCTACCAACAGCATACACCTCCCAAGGCGATCACGGCTCGGGGCGCAAAGGACCTTCTGTGAAACACGGGCGGGGTTATCGCCTCAGCGAAAGCTCGAAGTGGACGCCTTCGGTTTTTTGCAGGACTGTGAGGATGCTGGAAAGGTTGGCTGCGGACGGACTGCCCTTTGGCCCCAGCATGCGCATGAGGCTTTTGACGGGAATGTTGGTCTGCTCTTCAAGCACCTGAAATCCGATGGTTGCGTTGACGTAGTCGCGCAACACGGACTTTCCGGTTTCGAGGTCGCCGGTGAGATAGCTTTCCACGGCCTCGCGCAAGAGCGCTTGCCGGAATTTCGGTTCGCGCTGCGCCCGCGCCCGGATGGTTTCCTTGAAGTCATGGGTAAGGGGCATGTTCTTTCCTCCGTTTGTAATCGGCCCAGCACACCTGAGCCACTGCAATGTCGTTGTCCTGCCGTTTCTTGGTCCCGCCACCGATCAGGATCACAAGGCGCTCGCCGTCCTTGCCAAAATAGATGCGGCGGCTTTTTTTGGGGCGACGGGGCCGAAATCAATCTTGTATTCGAGAACGCCCTTTCCTACGCCTTTGGTGTTCGACAGGTTACCCCGCTCGATCCGCGTGAGGGCTATCGTCACGTTGGCGGCGGCAATGGCGTCCAGCCCCTCGAACCACTTGGCGAAGCGTTTTTTGCCGGTTTCGTCAATATAGCCGCGAAGCTCGAACATCTAAGCTATGGTTACCTTTTTGTTACTATTTGTCAATTGCCTTCTGTGTTGCCTGTTTCCGTAGGGCGGCGGACAGGTCACGATCTGCTCTTTTCAGCGACGTTGCACAAAGACCCGTTATGAAAACTGGAGGCACATACCGCAAGCCCCACGCCGAGATCGAGCTAGGCCAACGAACGGAGTCTGTACCGCCGCGCCAGAACGAGCAGCAGCCCGACCACAGCGAGAAATCCGGCGCCCGGCGCGGGTGTCGTGGGAGTCGTCGGAATGAGTTCCACGTATTGACTGGTCCCACCATTGAACGAGCCATAGGCCAAGATGAGACCGTTTTGGCTGATGCTGATTGCGTTCGAGATGCTCCATCCCGATGGCACCATGGTGTTGAGTAGCTGGGTGCCGCTGGAGGCGCTCCAGGCCCATCCGCCCGCATCGCTGTACCCAACTACCACGCCTGAGTTGTTGAGGCAGGCAGAGGTTGTACCCGCGTAGGTCGCGCCCGCTGGAAGGGGAATCGCCGTGCTACCCGAGGCGCTGCCGATGAACACCCGAGACGGCGGTTCGTCGCCCACGGAAAAAAGGTTCCCAGCGACCTGACCGGAGTCGTTGATCGCAGTGCCGGCCGAGATGCTCCATCCCAAGGGCGGAGGAAGAAGCGCCGTAGTGCCGGAGACGGTGGCGATGACCGCCTGATTGCTGAGTCCGAGTAATCCCCCCACCATCACACCCGAATTGACGTACCCCGCCACCTGACCCGAATTGTCGATCGCGTTGCCAGCGGAAACCGGCCATCCGGCTGGCAAAGGGATCACAGTGCTGCCCGAGAGGCTGCCGATGAAGGCTTGAAATACACTCCCGTTGTTGGTGACGGTCCCCACCACTTGGCCCGAATCGTTGATCGCGTTGCCGAAGGTGCTGCTCCATCCGGCGGGCAAGGGGATCGCCGTAACGCCGGCGACGGTGCCGATGAACGCCCGATTGCCAGTAGGGAGGAACCCGGTCCCCGTTATCTGACCAACATTATTGATCCCGTTGCCATAGGCTTGGCCCCAACCAGCCGGCAAAGGGATCACAGTACTCCCAGAGGGGCTGCCAATAAATGCCTGACCAATGGTTGCATTGTAGGAGTTGTAGGCGGTCCCAGTCACTTGACCGGAGTTGTTGATGCCGACCATGCTCGCGATGAATCCGCTTGGCGGCGGGATCACGCTCGCCGTGTAGGACCCGCCGAAAGCTGCAGCTGAAAAGACGAATGCGGAGGTGACGGCCACGAGCGTGCCTCCGGATGGCCGACGGGACAATGAACAAGGAAACATGAGGCTCCTCTCCAAAAACTCCGGCGGACTTCTTTCGTTAATTGTACTCATGGAAGGAAACCTCCTTGAGCATCCTGCTGAATTGCTGCGGCAAGCATCGCCCATACCGCTTTGCAGGAAGAAGTCGGAGAGCGCCTTCATCAGATCCTCGGCAGTGAGGCCGAAGTCGTCGCCGGTGCAGCGGGAGGAATGTACGCTCTTCATGGCTTAGGAAAGGTGGGCGGGCCTGGGCGGGCCATCGTTTCTTGTGGCCTGCCGTGTACGCGGCCGAAAGACAGGCGACAAAAACCGATCGCCTGTCCCACTCTTGTCCCTTTGCATTTTCTATTCCTTGACAGGCCCTTCGTTAAACTGCTCCAGTGCCTACTGATAGTTCCGTTTGGCGGCCTTGGCGCGAGGATCGTCGGCGGGCGCTTCGCGGCGGCGCACCTCGGCGGTAAACCCGGCTTCCTCATTGCGGCTGATGCGCCGGTGCGCATACAAACCTTCCAGGATGAACTCGGCGGCGCCGGCCCGCACGGCGTCGGGTTCGCTCGCGCTCAGGCCGAGCTTCTTGGTCTTTTCGAGCAGCCCTTGGATCTGCGATAGCTCCGCAACCATCTTGGCCGCGGGCAGGTTTTCGTCCAAGCGAAGCGACCCGCCCAGATCGAAATACTGGACCACCGCGTTCATGTTGTCGCCGTCGAAATACTTGGTGAACACCTTGCCGACGCTGAGCCGGATCAACTCGCGAGCCACGAAATCGCCGCCCTTCAGCTCCCCTTCGTACTCCAGCTCCAGCTTGCCGGTAATGGAAGGGAGCGCGGCGTAGATATCCAGCACGCGCGGTACAGCCACCGTTTCGCCCGAGACCAGCGCGCGACGCTCGGCGTTCGAAACCACGTTCTCGATGGCCGAAATGGGCAGGCGCTGGCTGACCCCGGAACGCTTGTCCACCTTCTTATCTTCGCGCGCCGAAAACGCCAGTTGCTCGATGATTTCGCGGATGTAATCCGGAACTCGCACATCCACAGGCGTGCGGCGCTTGAGCCAGGCCTCCTGCTCCGTGATGGCCATGCCATGGTCCAGCGTGGCGGGATAGTGGGTGCGGATTTCGCTGCCGATGCGGTCCTTGAGCGGCGTGATGATTTTGCCTCGCGCGGTGTAGTCTTCCGGGTTGGCGGTGAACACCAGCAACAGGTCCAGAGGCAGGCGTACGGGATAGCCCTTAATCTGGACGTCGCCCTCCTGCATGATGTTGAACAAACCCACCTGGATCTTGCCGGCCAGATCGGGCAGCTCATTGATGGCGAAGATGCCGCGGTTGGCGCGCGGGAGCAGGCCGTAATGAACGGTCAACTCGTCGGAGATGTTGTGGCCCTTGCGCGCGGCCTTGATGGGATCGATATCGCCGATCATATCCGCGATGGTCACGTCGGGCGTGGCCAATTTTTCTACGTAGCGCTGTTCGCGCGAAAGCCAGGCGATGGGCGTGTCGTCGCCCTTGCCATCGCCTGTTCCTGCCACCAGCTCGCGGCACGCCTTGCAAATGGGCGCGAAGGGATTGTCGCGGATCTCGCAGCCGGCGATGTAAGGCGTATGCTCATCGAGCAAGGTCACCAGCAGGCGGATCAGCTTGGTCTTGGCCTGGCCGCGCAGGCCCAGCAGGATGAAATTGTGCCGCGACAGGACGGCGTTCACCACCTGCGGCACCACCGTGTCCTGGTACCCGACGATGCCGGAAAACAGGGGCTCGCGGCGTTCCAGCTTGCAGATCAGATTCTCGCGAAGCTCGTCCTTAACTGTCCGCGAGGTCACATTTCCCGCTGCGGGCAAGGCATCCCCGTATTTCTTATGCGAGCGAAGCGAGCCAAGAGTGTCCGGAAGGGCAGAAGCGGGTTTCATAGTGACGGCGGAAGCTCCTACGGCGATTGTAACAACATCCGAGATCGAGCTAGAGAGCCTGGAACTACGGTGCCAGGTTGTAGCGCTCCATCGTTTCGGCGAGAAACGTTTCCCAGGTGGAATAAATCTCGGCGTGCAAGCCGACCGCGCGCGCGCCTTCCACGTTCTCCGGCTTGTCGTCGAGGAACAGGGCTTCGGAAGGCGAGACGCGGACGCCCCGGACGGCGTCGTGGTAGATGGCCGCTTCGGGCTTGACGATTCGAAGCTCGTAGGAAAAGGTCACGTGATCGAAAGGATCGAGGAAGCCTGGAGTGGCGCGCAGCGCTTCGCCCAGCACGCGCGGGAGATTGGAGAGGATGGCGGTGCGGATGCCGCTCGAACGCAAGTACGCGGCCCAACGCATGAGGCGCTGGTCATAGTTGTTCCACAGCTCGACTTCATACTGGACCAGCGTGCGCAGCAAAGCCTCATCCATTGACCGCCCCGCGGCTTTGGCGATCTGGGTCCAATAGGCGCGCGCATCGACCAGACCGGCGTCGTACTCGATGCGGTTGGCCCAGAAGAGGCGTAGCAGATCGGGCGTAGGAATCCCGAACAGATCCGCGATGCGGGCGAAGCGGTCCTGGGAAGGATGGAAGCAGAGCACGCCTCCGAAGTCGAAGATGACGGCGCGGACGGGCATCAGTGATTTGGCCGCGAATTCACGCGAATGCACGCTGATAAGAGAAGTGCTTTCAATTCGCGTAAATCCGCGTTCATTCGCGGCCTTTCCTGTTGGCCTAGCTGCGCGAGCCGCCGGCGGTCACTTCGCCAAACGCTCCTCCAGCCTTGCGAGGCGCACTTCCAGCTCTCCGATTTTGCCGATCAGCAAGTCATACCCCGTATGCACCTTATCCTCCAGCCGGTCGAGGCGATGACTGAGCGTCTGGAACAGCACGACGTTGACCAGGATGCCCACAAGCGGGACGCTGAGCGTGAAATAGAACTGCGCGTTCGTCATCATGATCGGATTCATAAGGCATCCCCCCTGCTGGCTATACCAGACTTTTCATCGCCCAGGTAGAACATCAGGGCCGCTCCGGCGCTGGACGCCGAAAAAGTAAACCAATCGCTCGACTCCGAGGACATTCCCCCTGCAGCCACGGCGTTAACTGAGCCATTCGCCACGCTGGCTGCGAGGCCGCCTAGCGCGGCAGAGAACTTTGCGGCAGCCGTCAAAAAGAACCACCCTACCTTCCCGGCGGTTGTGATTCGCCTGCTTGCAACCAGCACTGCCCCGATGCAAACGACAAAGCCCATTAGATCAATCGGGTTCATCTTAGACCTTCTTTAGCATCCTGTCAGCCTCTAGCTGCGGGAGCCGCCGGCGGCCTTTTCCTCGCGCCGGGTGCGGATTTCGCGCACGGCGTAGATGCGTCGTCCCTGGCTCTCGAAATACGTGCGGGTGAGGACTTCGCCCAGCAGGCCGGTCGAAAAAAGAATCACGCCGTTGACCAGCGCCAGCGCGCCGACGATAATCAGAGGCCCGTGCTCCGCGATAATGTCCGCGCCGGTCCAAAGCTTCCAGGCGGCCAGCCAGGCGAGCAGGATTCCGCCCAAGCCTCCGCTGATCAAGCCCCACTTGCCGAAGAAATGCATGGGCCGCGTGAAATATTTGAGCAGGAACCAGATGGTGAGAATGTCGAACATCACGCGGAAGGTGCGGCCGAGACCGTAGTGCGAGCCGCCGCTGGAACGCGGATTGTTGCGGATGGGCACCTCGGCGATGCGCGCGCCGTAGAACGACGCCAGCGCCGGGATGAAACGGTGCAGCTCGCCGTAGAGGTTGATGTCCTTGAGAATTTCGGCGCGGTAGGCCTTGAAGGTGGTGCCGAAATCGCGCAGGTCCACGTGCGACGCCTTGGCCATCAGCCAATTGGCGATGCGCGAGGGAAGCTTGCGCGTGACCGCGTTATCCAGGCGGTTCTTGCGCCATCCGCTGGCGATGTCGTAGCCTTCCTCGATCTTTTCGAGCAGCGCGGGAATGTCCTCAGGAGCGTGCTGGAGATCGCCGTCGAGCGAGATGACGATGTTGCCCTGGGATTCGTCGAAGCCGGCGGCCAGCGCCGCGGTCTGGCCGAAGTTGCGCCGCAGCCGGATCACCTTGAGGCGCGAATCGGTCTCGACCAGATTGGCCAGCAGATCGAAGCTGCGGTCGGTGGAGGCGTCGTCGATAAAAATGATTTCGTAGGGTTTGCGCAGGCGCTCCAGCACGGCGGTGAGCCGGTCGTAGAGCGGCAGAATGGAGGGTTCCTCGTTATGGATCGGGATGACGATGGAGAGGCCTGCCACTGTGATCTAAGGATAGCATCGGCGGGGAAAGCATCCGAGGCGTAAATGTGTGATGCTGAATGCCGGAAGGTGCAGTATGAGAGACGACACGCCAAATCCGCAAATCAACGTCTCGAAGATACCGGTTGGCGGAGGCATCGCGGGAGCGTTTGTCGTCGTCGCCAGCATGGCGATATTTCTCATCGGCCTTCCTGTGCTGCGGTATATGTTTCCCGCCGCCGTCGTTTTAGGCTGCGCAGTTGCGCTGGCCCTTCACTTTATCCGGCATGAGACTCCGGGCGCATCCTGGATTCTTCCCGCCACGAAGAAATAGCCGCAGGCGTTCGCCGGAGTCTTCGGAGACGCTTAAGCCGCGTCCCGCACTTCTACCGTTATCTGTTTGCCCAAGACCGCCAAGGCAGCCTGGATCTTCTCGGTTCTGGTAGCATGCCGTGGGTCGAGCATGCGGCGAACGACTCGCTCATGGACACCCAGGCGGCGAGCCAGCTCCGAGTTGTTCACCTGTTGATCCCGCATCGCCAGATACAGAGCCAGCTTCGGCGCCAGCCAGAGGGGCACGGGCACCAGTCGCTGGCCGCGCTTGGCGGCCGAGGGCGCGGGAATCTCCTCACGGCGGGAAAGGCGGATCGAAAGATCGGACCCGAGTGCGTCCATGGCCTCTTCAAACGCCTCGTGTTTGTCCTTCCCATCCGTCGCGAGGCGCGGAAAATCCACAAATTCAACCAGGATTCGACCGTCGCTACCGGCCCTCAGCCTGACTGGATATTCGAAAGCAGACATAGTTCCCTTTCACGTCGTAACGTTGACCTGCCGGAAGCTGGCTTCAAAAGAGCGACTCCTTATTGGTCGGTCTCAAACAAAGCCCTGGGCAGTTCAGATGCCGGACGATGCTCGCCAGCGTACCGCGTCGAACCGGATCATGAAGAGGAACCGGGACGGTTACGGTCGTCCCTTCCATCCGCTTTTGCATGACCCGATGGCTGCCTCGTTGGCGGGTCGCAACGAATCCATTCTGTTCAAGAATCCGGCAAATCTCCGAGCCCGAAAGGACTCGAAGCTTACCCAACCGGCACCTCGACCTGCGTCACAAAGACTTCGCTGCGGAACCGCCGGCTCACCTCTGATGGCGCTGCGGTCTCAAAGAACAGCGTAAGCGCCTCGACCAGGTTTGTTCGGGCCTCTTCGACTGATGAGCCCTGGCTCGCAATATCGAGTTCCGGGCATAGAGCTGTAAAGCCATCGTCTTCTCGTTCGATGATCGCGGTTAAGCGCTGTGATCGGACCATGGTCCGAGTCTACCGCAACCCGTTTGGACTTACCGCCGGCGCGCCTCGGCGGACCCGCCAAGCAGATCTCGGTGATTCGGCACCCGCCCGGTGCCACGTTGGTCATCCGAGCGTGAAGTTCGGACTAGGTATTGCTGCGCGATCCCTCTTCTTGACAAAATCGAGTTCGTCCGGGTGGACACAATACTGAGGTCTTTGATCGTTCGGAGCGGCCCATTGAAGCTCACTCTCCACCAGGTCACTACCTCGGAATCGCCGTCACAAAGATGGTCCGGTCTCCCACGATCACCTGCCCCGCTCCGGTGGGCCCTGGCGTTTGCCGTTAGGTTCGACGCCCGAATTAAAACGGGCAATTGCCGCCGCCAGGTTACGGAATATGTCAGGAAGGGCGCGTGTGAGGTCGCCCAGGGCTTCGTAGCCGTCTCTCACCAGTTGAAGGTCCAATTCGTTTTGGATGATGTATTGATTCTTTCGGATCTTCGTCGCGATTGTGTTCCGCTTCTTTCTAAGAGCCTTGAGGCGCACGTTGCGCTCCCTAATATTCTCAGGAAGCGTCCCATTGACGTCGTTCCATTGGACATAGATCTCTTCAAAATCCTGGAGCTCTCGCCAGATCTGCCGCTTCCACCAGGAGTCGTCGGGTATGGCTGTGGCCGCGTTGGTGAATCTCTTCAAGGCGGCCCGCACTATCGCACATTTGCCTTCCTCAAGCCCCTGACGCTCAAGCATGACGAGGTCGTCGAGCAATGCTACGAGAGCATCCTGGTCGAATCCGATTTACTCCCCAAAGCGTTGTTCCAACCTCGGCACTCACCACGACGGACATCATCAACCTCCAGGTGAAAAGAAAAAGGGGATCAGCCTGAAAGACCCACTCTTATTCACGGGGGTGCCACTTTTTAGCCCCCGGTGAAAACCTTAGTTATGGGACTCGATTTACCCCACTTTTTCACAGTACGTTGAGGATTCTATCATATCGATGACTCCATGGGAAGGGCAGCAACGGGACCTCGTCCGATCCCATCCGTGTGCACCTCAACTGGCACCGGTGGTCCCGCCCGATGGCGTCACCTTTGCGTGGCGGAGCGCATGATTACGTTCTCGGTCAGCTTCTTCAGCAGAGCCACGGTGCTTTCATGCGGGGAGCGGACGCCGCCGACCTCGGCTCCGCCGCCCATGGCAACGTCGAGGGCGGTGCGGCCCCTCTTGCCCTTGCCGTCGATGTCCGCGCTGTGGGCGGCGAGGAATGAGATCACGGAATCCGCGCCGCGCGAGGCCGCGCCGTAGAACGCCGTTTCGCCCGTATCGGAGGCGGCGTTGATGTCGGCGCCATGATCGAGCACCAACTTCATCGCTTCAATCGCGTCGGTCTCGGTCCCTCGGCTCTTGCCGTCGCGCCAGCCGACTCCCGCCGCGACCATCAGTGCCGTGTTATGCGCCGCGGTGGTAAGCGAAGGGTTCGCGCCTTTGTCCAGCAGCAGCCGCATCACCTCCAGATCGTCCGATTTAGCCGCACGAAGGAAGGGCGTGGCGCCCGCTCCCATGGTTCCGTCCGCGCCGTCGAGCATGCCTCGCGGCCGAATCACCGCGATCAATTGAGCATTGGGCTTGGGCTCCGTGCGCGAGCAACGCCTTGACGACATCGACGGCGTCGAGCTTGTCGGCGGCCTCGGGCTCGGCCGCGTGGAGACATCCAGCGTATGGCAGGCAGCCCGCCGATCACCTTTTCCCAGGTCTCCGGGCTCGACGGAACGTTCGACACGTCCGCTTTGTCGAGCATGAGTCCCGCGGTTTTCAATTGCTGGTTGTGGCAGACGACGCAGTATTCGTCGAGCACGGCGCGAGGCTCAGCCGCGGCTGCATGCAAGCATCCCGCAGCAAGGGCCAAGCTGATGACAATAATCCTTTATCAAGGCTATGCCACCGGGAGTTGAATGCAAGGGGCTCCAGCGGGAATATTCACTGAAAATTCATTTGCGAACTAGTATACTGCCAGAGACCCTTATGGCCATGCCACAAACCGATGAATCGAAACCCAGTTCTGTTTCGAGCCGCTGGCTCATTCCACTGGGCGCCGTTCTGGTGCACATCTGCATCGGTTCGGTGTACGCGTGGAGCAACTTCAACCGTCCCATTGACGCGCTGTTTCCCGGCAGCCCCACATGGCTGCATTCGCCCTATATCAACTTCACTCCGGCCCTGGTCCTGTTGGGCTTGAGCGCGGCGTTCGGCGGACCCTGGGTAGAGCGGCGAGGGCCCCGCGTGGCCGCCATCGCGGCGGCTTGTTTCTTCGGCCCCGGCCTGCTGCTCGGCGGCCTCGGCCTGATGCTCAAGCTGCCGGTGTTGGTTTTCGTGGGGATGGGCGTCGTCGGCGGGATCGGCTGCGGGCTGGGGTACATCGCTCCGGTCAGTACGCTGGTGAAGTGGTTCCCGGACCGCCGGGGAATGGCCACCGGCATGGCCATCATGGGCTTCGGAGGCGGGGCCGCCGCGGCCAGCAAGCTGGACGTGTACTTCGTGGGCCAATACGGCGTGGCGAATACGATGTTCCTGTTCGGTGCGGCGTATTTCGTCATCATGTTGATCGGCGCGTCGATCTTGAAGCGCCCTCCGGAGGGATGGAAGCCCGAAGGCTGGGTTCCCCCGGTTAAGAAGAAGGCGATGATCACCGACCGCAGCATCAGCCGGAACCACGCGCTCGCCACCGTGCAGTTTTACCTGCTATGGGGCATCCTGTTCATCAATGTGACGGCGGGGATTGGGATCTTATCGCAAACCTCTCCGATGCTCCAGGACATGTTCCACAAGACTCCCGTGGAAGCCGGAACGGTGGTGTTCATCATCAGTCTTTTTAACGCGGGCGGACGGTTCTTCTGGGCCTCCAGTTCGGATTACATCGGCCGCAGAAATACGTACACGCTCTTCTTTGTGGTGCAGGTCGCGCTGTTCCTGCTGATTCCGGTCATGGCCGCGCAAGGAAGTTGGGGCCTCTTCCTGCCCAGCCTCTTCATCGTGTTCACCATGTACGGAGGCGGCTTCGCGACCATCCCCGCGTTCCTGGCGGATATCTTCGGACCGGACAACGTCGGGGCGATTCACGGATCGGTTCTGACGGCCTGGAGCGCCGCGGCCGTGGCCGGTCCCGTGATTATCACCGAGCTATCCAATCAAGCCAAGGCCGCTTTGGCTCCAGGCGCGAGCCGCGTGCATATTTACGATCTGCCGCTGGAGGTGCTGGCCGGGGGACTGGCGGTGGGATTCGTGCTGACGCTGCTGGTCCGGCCGCTCATTCATCCCGCCAAGCAGTCGTAGCTGACCGCAGGACGATCTTGCCGCGCAGGTGGCCGGTCTCGCTCAACGCGTGGGCCTTGCCGGCTTCCGCCAGGGGAAACACCGCCTCAATGAACACTTTGAGCTTGCCGGAATCCACCAGCCCGGCGATTTCCGTCAACTGAGCCGTGCTCGGTTTGACCAGCACTCCGGCTGTGCGAACACCGCGCGCCGTAGCCTCTTCCACCGGAGGCTGTCCCAGAAGGCTCACCAGAATGCCGCCGGGCTTCAGCGTCTGCCAGGAGCGGTCGCGCGTTTCGCCGGCCAGCGTATCCAGAACCGCGTCTACGTCATGCACCACTTCCTCAAAGCGCGTGGTCTCGTAGTTGACCGGCTGATCGACGCCCAGCTCGCGAAGGAACTCCTGATTGCGGCCCGATGCCGTGCCCGCCACCCAGGCTCCTTTCCATTTGGCGAGTTGCACGGCGAAGTTCCCCACGCCTCCGGCCGCGGCATGGATCAGAACCCTTTGTCCCGCGCGCAGGTCCGCGGTGTCGAACAGCGCCTGCCAGGCCGTCAGCGCGGCCAGAGGGATCGCCGCGGCATGCACATGATCGATGGATTTCGGCTTGATCGCGATCTCGGAAGCGCGCACCGCGATATATTCCGCGTACGCGCCGTCGCGGCGGAGATCCGGGCGGCCGTAGACTTCGTCGCCGGCCTTCCATATTGAATCGCGCCCAACGGAGCGCGTGGTCGCGCCCTGTGCGCTCGGGGCGGCGTCGGGACCAACGGATTCGACCACGCCCGAAAAGTCCCAGCCGGGAATCATGGGGAGAGTGTACGGAATCCAGTTCTTCACATGACCGGCGCGAACTTTCCAATCCACGGGATTGATGGCCGCCGCGTGAACGCGCACCAGAACCTCACCGGCGCCCGGAACCGGCCTTGGCGCGTCTTCATAGCGCAACACTTCCGGACCGCCATACTCATGCACGCGCACGGCTTTCATCGTCGCCATTGTCATCGTCGCCATTATTCATGATTTATGAGCACGCGGCGCGACCACTCGCGCGCGGCCCTCCTCAAAGCTCGCGCCGGCTTGCGTCACAGGAGCAAATGCGATGGCGTCTTCGATGCGGCCGTCGTGCTTGAGGCAGGAATTGTCGTGGAATCGGAGTTTCATTCGGAAAACCTCTGCGCCGGCCCTATTCATCGCGATGCACCGTATCCGGCGAAAACGCGGGAACACAGACTGCCACGTACTCCGCGCCTTCAGGCGTGCTGTAGCGGACCCACTCGCCCTTGGCCGTCTCGATGGCTTGTCCGGCTCGAACGTCGATCGCGCCGGAGGCGTGCTCCACGCGCATCCAGCCATTCAGCACCAGGGTGAACTCGTCGAACTCCGGCGTCTGGCCGGGCTCGGACCAGCCGGGCGGGCTGTGCATGTGCGCAATGCTCAAACCGGAGTGGCCGGAGTTGACCCAGCCGATGTATTCCTCGATGAGCTTGTTTCCGGGGACGGGGATCTGTTTGGGCGCTGCGATCAGTTTGGGCATGGGTCTATTCGTATCTTCTTATTCGTATCTTAAGGCTTCAACCGGCGCGATACGAGTCGCGTTGCGAGCCGGGTATAGAGTCGCCAGGAGACTGACGGCCATTGCCGCGGCGGCGATCCACAGGCCGTCGATCCAGTGCGATTCGAACGGAACAAAGGAAAGGCCGCCATACATCTGCGCGTCCACCTGAATCCAGCGATAGCGATCGGCGAAATAGCACAGCGTGTAGCCCAGGATCAATCCGATGATCGTGCCGGCGGCTCCGATCAGCGCTCCCTCCAGCACGAAAATGCGCCGGATCTGTGGTACGCGGGCTCCCATGGACATGAGAACCGCGATGTCACGGTGCTTTTCCATCACCATCATGACTAAGGCGATCAGGATGTTGAGCGCGCCCACCAGTTGAATCAGCCCGATGGTCACGATGGTCACGATGCTGTCCAATTTGAAACTCTTCAGCATCTGGGGATTCTGCTCCTCCCAGGAGAGCGCGGTGAGCTTGGGACCGACGACCGCGTTCGCGGCGGCGGCCACTTGCGGGGCCTTGTCGATATCTTCAAGCGTCAGCTCAATGTCATTCACCACGTTATCGAGGCCGAACACCTCCTGCGTGTCCTGAAGCGACATGAAGGCCCAGGTTGCGTCCACATCGTAAAAGCCGGATTCGAAGGTGCCCGCCACGCGCACAGGCTCCAGGGTTGGCTCGATTTCACCGCCGGCGATTCTGCCATCGGGCACCAGGACTTTAATTCCGGATTTTCCAACCACCGCGCCGATCTTTTCCGCCAGCCGCGAGCCGATGATAATCCCGGGGAGCTTTCCGGCGCCGGGACGCAGGCCCTCGAACGACCCCGATTTTAGATGAACCAGCGGCGCGGGGATGGGCGCGCCGGGAGCGATTGTGATGCCCTTGATCACGACACCCTCGCTTGAAGCGCCGGTCAACAGCGCGGGTTCATAGAGTCCGGGAGCGGCCGATTGCACATGAGGAAGACGGGCGAGCCTGGAGGCAATCTGTTCCCATTGGTCGATTCCGCCGCCGGGTATCCGCTCCTGAATGCTGACCTCGTCGGTGGCGCTCAGCAGGCTGCGCTCCAGGGCATCATGAACCCCGTTGTTAATGGCCAGGCCGATCACCAGCGCCATCACTCCCGCAGCCACGCCGATCACCGAGATCACCGTTATGACGGAAATCACGGCTTGCTTGCGCTTGGCCTTGAGGTAGCGGAGGGCGACGGTGAGTTCGAACATGGGGCTGCGTCTCTAATGATGCCAGAGACTGATGCCGGAAACGGTGATACATTCTCAGGAGGACGGGCCGAAACGCTGGCCAGCGCCGTGGTATCAATACACAGGAGGACTTCATGCTGAGACGAACCGGGGTTTTCGCGGTCGCGCTGATGTTTATTGCCGCCGCGCAAGGGCAAACAAGAGGGAAGAAAGCTCCAGAGGTTGGAGGGGGCCATGTTCCCGCGAAAGGTCCTGCGCCATCGCGCGCTCCTGCTAAGAGCCAGCAGCCGGCTCGACCCGCCGCTGAGCCAGCCAGAAACCAACAGCCGGCCGCGCCCAGGGGCGGGGCGCCGGAACAGCGCACCTTCGCCGCGGACAAAGCCGGCCACCCCGCCGCTCCGCACGTCGAAGCCAAGGGCGACAAATGGGTGGGACATGACACCGGCCCCAACGATCCGCATTACCACCTGGATCGTCCCTTTGAGCATGGTCGTTTCACCGGCGGCATCGGCGCGGGACACATTTTCCGTCTGGCCGGCGGAGGCCCAGATCGATTTTGGTTCAATAACTTCTATTGGAGCGTGGCTCCGTACGACATCGGTTTCTGCGGCGATTGGCTGTGGAACAGCGATCCGATTGTGATTTACGACGATCCCGACCACATTGGCTGGTATCTGGCGTACAACTCAAGAACCGGCGTCTACATACACGTCCAGTACATGGGCAACAGTTAGCAACTGTGGAGCAGGCCTTCGGCCTGCTCATGGCAGGTCACAGACGTCACAGACCTGCCCCACTCACTTCAGCTTTTCCGCGATGCCGATCTCCCCTTCCGGCCGCAACAAGGGGAACAGGATCACGTCGCGAATGGATTTGGAATCGGTCAGCAGCATGGCCAGGCGGTCGATGCCGATGCCTTCGCCCCCGGTCGGCGGCATGCCGTAGCACATGGCTCGCAGGTAGTCTTCGTCCATGGGCTGAGCTTCTTCGTCGCCGGCGGCGCGCAGGGCGCGTTGAATCTCGAAGCGGCGGTATTGCTCCTGCGGGTCGTTGAGCTCGGTGTAGGCATTGCCCAGCTCGATCCCCGCGGCGTAGATCTCGAAGCGCTCGACGAAGGCCGGATCTTCCAGCTTGTTTTTCGACAGCGGCGAGACTTCCACGGGATAGTCGTAGATGATGGTGGGCTGGATCAGAGTCGGCTCGACGCGGGCCTCGAAGGCCTCCATCAGCGCGTGGCCGCTGAGTGAAGAATCGCCGACGGCTTCGCGCATCGTCATTCGCCGCATGTTACGGAAGTCGATCTGTTCTCCCTGGTAAGCGACCACGGCGGAGCCGGTGACGTCGATGGCGGTCTGCTTGAGCAGCTCCTCGGTAAAGTCCATGAGGCCCTGGTAATCGGTGTAAGCCTGGTAGAACTCGAGCATCGTGAACTCGGGATTGTGGCGCACGGAGATGCCTTCGTTGCGGAAATTGCGGTTGATCTCGTAGACCCGCTCCATGCCGCCCACGATGAGCCGTTTCAGGTACAGCTCCGGAGCGATGCGCATGTATAGATCCATGTCCAGCGTGTTGTGGTGGGTGACGAAGGGCCGCGCCGCCGCGCCCCCGTACAGCGGCTGCATCATGGGCGTCTCCACTTCGATGAAGCCGCGCGCTTCGAGCTGGCGGCGTATGGACGAGATCATGCGCGCGCGGGCGCGGAACACGCGCTGGGAATCGGGATTGGCGATCAGATCCAGATAGCGCTGGCGGTAGCGCAGCTCGACGTCCTCGATACCGTGCCACTTTTCGGGCATCGAAAGCAGCGTCTTGGAAAGGAACGTCAGCTTCTCGGCATGGACGCTGAGCTCGCCGGTGCGGGTGCGGAACAGATATCCTTCCACGCCCAGGATGTCCCCGATATCGAGCATCTCGTAGAGCGAAAAGTCGCGCTCCGAAACGGCATCTTTGCGCACGTACACCTGCAAGCGCTCGCCCGATTGCATCAGGTGCAGGAACCCAGCCTTGCCAAAGGGGCGCATGGTCTGGATGCGTCCGGCGATCGAGACGCGCGGTTTGTCGCGCTCCAGGTCCTCCGCGGCCGCCGCTCCATGCGCGGCCAGGATTTCCGCCACGGTGTGCGTGAACTCAAAGCGCTGGCCGTAAGGCCGGAAGCCCAGAGCCTGAATCTGGCGCGCGCGGTCGAGACGTTGTTCGAATAAATTATCTTCAAGGGACATGGATTTACCGGCGGACGATGACTTCCCGGAGATGGTCGCGGGTCAGGAAGAACTTCACGGACTGAAAATCCTGGAACAGTTTTTCGAGGCTGCGATTGTTGAAGAACTGCGCAGGCTGACGCCGCCCGCGAGAAGCCAGTTGGATGGTGCGGTGACCGTGAATGCGGAAGGAATATGACTGCACGGTTTCGGCGCGCTCCTCGTTATGAAAGATGGCGAGCAGGCTGGAACCGGGCCGCAGCATGGAGCGCAGCCGCTCCACCACGATCCCCAGCAGAGCCGGAGAAAGATATTCGAGGACGTCCCAGACCAGGGCGCCATCGAAGGCCTCATCGGGAAAATCGAGCGCCGTGCGGAGAAATGTTTCGATCGCGCGTGGATTGGTCTGGTTTTCGTAAAAGTCCCCCTGGCCGAAGCAGTGGTCCAGTTGCAGCAGGAAATCGTCGGAGTACAGGCGGTGTCCGTAGTTGGTGATGAAGCTGACCGTGCTTTGGTTGGCTCCAGCCAGATCCAGAATCGCCATGCCGGAGCGCTCTTCGAGCGCGGAGCAGAATTGGTCGAGGCCGTTACTGTTGCGAGTCTCCAACACGCTCCGCGGCGAATCCCATTACCTCTTGGCCTCGCCGGCTCCGGCGGCCAGGGCGGGACTGGCGGAAGAGGCCGCGGCGCTTGGGGAAGAGGTGGCGGCGGGAGCCGTGGCGACGGCCGGAGGCTTGGGCTGCGGCGCGGCCGCGCGCGGGGCCTCGACGCGCACGATGTCGATGTTGCCCTTGAAATAGGCGCCGTCTTCGATCACGATGCGGGCGGTCTTGATGTCGCCGACGAGCTTGGCTTCTTTGCGGATGTCGATCTTATCCGTGGTCTCGACGTTGCCGTGGATGGTCCCCAGCACCACCAGCTCGCGAGCCTTGACGCTGGCGCGGACCTTTCCATTGGGCCCCACCGTCAGGCGATGCTCCTGGAGCTCGACGGTGCCCTCGACCTCGCCGTCGATGGTGAGATCCTCGCGGCTGAAGATCTGTCCCTTCACGATTACGGACTTACCGAGCACGGCCGTTCGCGCGGTTTCATGGTGCGACTCGCTGTTGCGGCCGGGAAGCGTGGACATGGGGATTCCCTCCTTGGCAAGTTCGGACGGGGCCGGCGGTCCGCTTACGGGCCGGGTTGTAAACTCTTCTTCTTTGCGGCGGTTCCAGACGGACATGGGCGCGCCTCCTTTGGATTAGTTCCGAACTGTACCATCCTACTATGGAAGCGGGATAACGTGGACGCCGGTAGGCAGGGTGATCAGGCCGCGTTCCAGCTCCGCGAGTGCGCCAGCCACCTTTAACGCGCCCTACGGCGTTGCCACCAAAAGCCTGCTACGAAGACTAGAAGAGAAAAAATGATTAGCCCCCAGTCGGGCGGTGTCCACCACATACGTACAAAGTGAATCCCTGGCATTGATTTTTTGATCTCGTACTCTGCCCATCGTTGCCATGCAACAATCGCCAACACCTCGATGCAAACGGCTGCGATCCCGGCAAAAACGCACTTCACGCAGGCCACGTCCGGCTCCTTCGCCATAACGTATCAGACCCGGCGCCCCCGCTCGCGGGATTCAGGGTACACTTGAGAGAAAAATGCCAGTGACTGGGCGCAGACCGATCATCTTCTTCTGTATCGCCCTCGTTCTGTTTGCTGCGTTGACGCCTGGCGCCTCGTTCGATGCGGTGATTTTGATTCCCTTGGGATTCATCTTCACCGCTCCCGTGAGCGTCCCGGCGGATATCGCATCTTTCACCCGCAAGCCACAGGACCTCCACCTTCTTCCGATCCGTTCCCCGCGCCCGCCTCCAATCCTGTAATCCAGCGAAAGCACTTCCCGGATTCCCGCGCCGCCCACGAGCCAGCGGCCATTGGAGAAGTCGTGTCGATCAAGAATAAATTGCGAAAAGTATTGCTGCTCGGAGCCTTTTGGTTCGCGCTGATTGGTGCGCCGATGAGCCCCAAGGAAATCGAGGAGCTGCTTCGTCGGTTTAACGTGCCGAAGGTTGCTCACGCACTGCGAGAGCAGAGCGATAGCGGCGATCCACCGGAGCCCTGAACTATCCACCAAGCGGAATTCAGGCTCGCAGGAAATCATCCGGATCGATTCCCGCCGGCTTTAAAATCTCCCTGAGCGTTCCTTCAGGCATGTCGCCTGGATGATTAGGGACCGTTGTAGACCGATTCCTGGCGGGACTAAACCAGATTTCATGGCTGCCGGCGGCTTGGCGGTCGAACTCGGAGCCGCGCCCTCAGCTTTCGAACTATCTCTCTGTAACGGAATCCCGCGAGGCGGCCCATTCACGCGGCGACTACGATCGTGTAGTCCCGCCGGTCGTTGGTGGTTGGCAGGTTCAGAACACCGCCGCGCTCGCGCCGCACTTCAATCAGTTTTCGGGCTACGTCGCGAGCGATGTCGAGGGCCTCAGCAACGGTTCTCCCCTGGGCAACGAGTCCGGGAAGCTCATCCGAAGTCGCAAGGAAAAGGCCTTCGGGCAATTCCTCGATTTGTATCCGAATCGCGAGTTCCATTCTCTTGCCCTCTTTTCATCGTACCCTTTACGCCAGCGTTCCGTCCCTTCTGCGCGAGCGGGATTGTGGTCCCGCGAGAATCAAATTGTGGGCAGTGGCCGGCGCCGGCCACCACCTCGTCGAAGATCCAGATCCTCTTGGCCAATATCCCCGGACCATGGGACTGCCTTCCACGCAGGACAGCCGGCGTCCCATGCTCGTCATGGGCCGTCCATTCGTTCTGACGTTTGTGCAGCGTGGCTTCGAAGACTCTGTCTGCACTCCGGTGAACCGGTTCGCGAATGGAAAGCGCCGGCCTCTCACGCCCCAACTATGGGGGATGGGGCAAGCGATGGCCCAGGAGCGAAACCGGGAAAGTGTTGATACAGCGGAAGAAATAAAGTTGAAAAGATCCTGTGACCGGATTTTGGGGCGGGCACAAACGTGGCCTAGGCACATTCCAGCGACACCCGCCCTCCCGAAACTCTCGCTTTGCGATGCATCACCGGTCGAGACTGTGCAGGTTCTAGTGGATGAGAGCCTCGAGTTCCTGCTGCCCAATCGCGTGGGCGACGGCGCGCATGTTTTGCTGAACTTCTTGCTCGGTAAGGGTGGTCATTCCGGATTGCTCTGCTCTCCTTTCATCGTAACCCTTACCAATAGCTCGGGCGAAGGACGCCCGCGCCAGCTCCGCGAGTCCTCCTCTCTGCGGCAGACTGATGAGAGGGGCAAGAGCCCGATTTTAGTGCCTCCAACGTGTGTTGCAAAAACGCACCCTTTGCTGGCTATTCCTCGGCCTGCTTCTTCCGGGTAAAGCTGCCGCATTCGACATCCTGAAAAGAGCCGGGAGTAGCGTTTTCGACCGCCGCGAGGATGGGCGGCAACTTTCCCCTGAGGATGTGCCAGTCGATGGACGACAACACCACGATTGCAACGCGCCGCCCGGCGAGGTTCTGCTCGAAAGAAATGGTCTGGTCGCCGGTGATGAAAACCTCGAAGCCGTCATCCTCGGCTGTTTTCAAAAGCTCGCCGTTCTTCAGCCCCGCCCAGCCCTTATACCTCACCGTGAAAACATCGTGATCGCCGAGGTCGTTCCGCAACAGATGCGGGAGATTCTCATCGAGCAACACTTTCACGGGACCGGCTGTCCGCGTCGAGCATGAGCAAATTCAATGAGCCGCTGAATTTGCGGGATGGAAAGCCCCGGATAGTTTTCGTGAATGAGGTCGAGCGGCTCGCCGGCATCGTAGCTGTTGACGATCGCGTCGGGCAGGATGCGTGTGCCGCGCACGATGGGCCGTCCCGATACTTTGCCGGGTATTTGTTCGATCAGTTCGCATTGCGTCCAGTCGATCTCCGGGGCTGTATCTATGCGTGCCATGATCGGTGCTCCTTTCTTCAGGTTATCGCAACGCCGCATCATGCGCCTCCTCGGCTCTCCTGTCCTTCTTCAGCTTCACTGTTGCTGCACCCTGCCACTTGCAACAGCTCGGTAGCGGCAAGCCAGCGTCCCGAAACTTACCCTTTGTGAAACAGAGTGTCGCCCACAGACTAGCTGTTGTGGTGAACGCGTTTAAGAAGTTCCGTGGCTTCAGCCAACAGTGCATCAGAAAGGCTGTGCCCAAGCGGGTGTTGCGTTTTTAATCGCTTCGCTTCATTCACAACGCGAGACAGCATGTTGTAGAGGTCTTCGGCGGCGAGCAACAAGTTTGCTTGGTCGTAAGCATAATGCGCATAACGATCCGTCACCTGAACTTCTTGCTCGACGCCCTTCCTTTGAATCACCGGCACAAGGTCTGCTGGTGACAGACGAACGGTCAAAATCTTTCGTGGTTCAGCCATCGCCTTTCAAAGTACCGCGTCCAGCAGACCGGTGCTGGGCGGACCAAAATGGACCCTTTCTGAAACAGCGAGCGCCTTCCGCGATCACAATGCCTCTAACGGCGAATGAGGCGAACGAACACCTCAATGGATGACCGCAAAAACGAAGGCGAAGACAAAGGCAAAGACAACGGCAAGAACAACCGCTACGATAAGAGCATCCCGTTCCGTCATCCGCTGCCATCTCGTCAACGGAACCCGGATGAATGGTTCGACCTGTCCGTCCAAAAAACGAATTTCTGGTTCGACAGGGTGCCTCTCTCACACCCCATTAACGCTTCCGGTTGGCATGAAAACCGTGGATACGAAAACCACTTCCACCATTTGTCCGGGGCAAGTTCAGTATAAACACTTGCGTTAGTAGCTGCTAACTCGTTGCAGCTGTCGCAAAACGGCATCCGTTGTGGGACAGCGGTGGGGCTGACGAGTTTTTGTCCATTGAAAATGATGTATGGCTTTTGAACTCGGTAAGGCACGACTTATTGTAATCTCGTAGTATCAGAGGGTTGAACGTGGCGAAGCCTACCCTTTGCGAAACAAGAGCACTTACTTTGCGGCGAATGGATTGGGGCTTGTTAATTAAACACAGCGCGGGACTTCTTTCCCGCGATAAGAACGTCCCCGTTAAAAATCGGCACCGAAAGTGCCGTTAGGAAGCTGCTTCCGTTACGCCAACGTCCGCTTCTGCCCGTAGCAGAAATAAATCACCAGCCCCACCGCCAGCCACACGAAGAAGCGGATCCAGGTTTCGAGCGGCAGGCTCAGCATCAGCACCAGGCAGCACACGATCGAGATCCCGGGAAGCAGCGGCACCCAGGGGACCCGGAAGCTGCGAGGCCGATCCGGGTTGGTTCGGCGCAGGATGATGACTCCCGCGGAGACGACGATGAACGCGAACAGCGTCCCGATATTGGTCAGATCGCCGAAGGTGCCGATATCCCAGATTCCGGCCGGAATGCCCACGGCGAAGCCGGCGACCCAGGTGCTCAGGTACGGCGTCTCGTAGCGCGGATGGACTCGCGAAAACAGCGGCGGCAGCAGCCGGTCGCGCGACATCGCGAACCAGATCCGAGCCTGCCCGTACTGGCCCACCAGCAAGGAGCTGGTCATGCCCAGCAGCGCGCCCACCGTCACGATAAAGCGAATGCGGTTGTAGCCCAGGGCCTTGAGCGCGTTGGCCACCGGCGCGTCGTTGTTCAGCGTGTCCCAGTGCGCGATGCCGGTCAGCACCAGGGAGACTCCGGCGTACAGCAGCGCGCAGGCTGCGAGCGTCAGCAGAATCCCGCGAGGCATATCGCGCTGCGGATCGCGGCATTCCTCGGCCGCGGTGGAGACGGCGTCGAATCCAATATAGGTGAAGAAGACAATCGCGCCGCCGGTCAGCACGCTGGAGAAGCCGTTGGGCATAAAGGGATGCCAGTTGGCGGTGTTCACGGCTCGCGCCGCCCCGAAAATGAAGATCAGAATCGCCGCGACCTTGATCAAGACCATCGCGTTGTTGGCGCCGGCGCTTTCCCTCGCGCCGCGCACCAGAATCCAGCTCAACAGCATCAGCAATAGGAACGCGGGAATATTGAAAATCGCCCCCGTTGATTTGCCCTCGACGAAAACGGGATTGGAGAAAGCCGCGGGGAAGTGGAAGCCGAACGCGTTGTCCAGCAGGTCGTTGAGATATGCTCCGAATCCCACCGCGACGGCCATGTTGGCGACGGCGTATTCCAGGATCAGGTCCCACCCGATGATCCACGCGAAGATTTCGCCGAGCGTCGCATAGGCGTAGGTGTAGGCGCTGCCGGCCACCGGGATCATGGAGGCCAGCTCGGCGTAGCACAACGCCGCAAAACCGCAGGCGATGGCCACCAATACGAAGGAAAGCGAAATCGCCGGACCAGCGCCGGGGCGGCCCGTGAGGCTCACGGCGTTGCGCCCGTGCATCAGCAGGTCCAGCACCGGAGCCTTCAGAATACTCTTGAACTCGAACTTGAGTCCCGCCGCCGCGGTGCCCGTGAGCGTGAAAATGCCGGAGCCGATGACCGAGCCGATGCCCAGCGCCACCAGGCTCCCCAGGCCGAGAGTCCGCCGGAGGCGCATCGATGGTCCCGCGCTGGCCGCGATCAGTTCATCGATGCTCTTCGTGCGGAACAGCGACATGAACCAGAAATGGCAGGCCGGAAACCTGCCCCACCGAGCGACTCTACCGCTTACGCTGGCCCTTGACCAACTTCTTCACCTTGCGCTTCTGCGAGCCTCGCGCCACGTCGGCGGCGCGGGGAGCGATCGGCGGAGCGGCCTTGCGCGCGGCGCGCTTCGTCTTCTTGCGTTCTGCTCTGTCTTTGATGTGCTTTGTGTTCATTCGATCTTGATCCCTGCGTATTTCGCAACCAGCTTCTTCAACCCGTATCCGGGGAAACTCACGGTTACCTTGGCGTCCTCGCCCGAGCCTTCCAACCGCACGATGGTGCCGCGGCCGTACTTGACGTGTTCAATGGTCGATCCTAATCCCGTTTTCTTCCGTATCGGCGCAACCGGCTTCGGTACTGCAACCGGCCCGGCCGCGGCCCCCGGCTTGGCTTGAGCGTTCGCGGCAACAGAAGGCGGCTTGCCGCCCGCGAAGAATTGACGGATGTTTTCGACCGAGTTATAAGTCTTCCCAGTATAGAGGTTCTTTCGCGCGGTTTCGCGAACCATGTGCCGCTCGGCGTACAGATCCACCTGTCCGCTCTGGCCGCGAGCCTTTTCGAGCAGCGCCGGCGGAACCTCTTGCAGGAATCGCGAGCGGATGGAAGCTTCCGGCTGGCCGCCCCCAAAGCGCCGGCGGTAGCGCGCCCAACTCAGATACAAGCGCTTCTCGGCGCGCGTCATGGCGACATAGCACAGACGGCGTTCCTCTTCCATCGCCCCTTCGGAGTCGAACGGAGCGGCTGTGCGGGAACAGACCCTCCTCCATGCCGGCGATGAACACCACCGGAAACTCCAGCCCCTTGGCATTGTGCATCGTTAGCAGCGAAACCGGCGCGCGTTCATCCACCGAATCCGCATCGGAGACCAGGGCCGCGTGGTCCAGGAAATCGCGGATGGTCTCGCCGCGCTCGGCGGCATCCACGGCGGCGTTTAGCAATTCGTCGAGGTTGCCCAGCCGTCCTTGCGCTTCCTGCGTCCGTTCTTCCTCCAGCATCTTGCGATAGCCGGTGTTTTCGAGAACCGCGCGCACGGTTTCGGCGACGGTGCGCGACTCGACGCCGCTGGCCATTGCGGCCATCATGCGATGGAAGCCGCCGAGCGCGGCTTCGGCGCGAGTTGGAAACGCGCGTTCCTCCAGCATGCGCTCCAGCGCGGACCACAGCGTCAGTTCGTGCGCCAGCGCGTATTGCTCGATCTGCTCAACGGTGGTGCGGCCGATGCCGCGCGCCGGCGTATTGATGACCCGCAGCAGGCTGATCGAGTCCTGGGGGCTGACCAGCGCCTTGAGATAGGCGACAACGTCCTTCACCTCGGATCGTTGGTAGAAGCTGAAGCCGCCCACCACCACGTATTTGCGGCCATAGCGCCGCAGCGCTTCTTCAATCTGGCGGGATTGCGCGTTGGTTCGGTACAGCACCGCCGCGCGATCCTTCGGATTGCGGCTCAGGTGCGCTTCGATGGTGTCCGCGATCCACAGGGCTTCGTTTTCGGCGTCGGGGGCTTCGTAGAGCGTGACCTTCTCGCCCGCTCCCGATTCGGTCCAGAGCCACTTGCCGATGCGCTCCGTATTGTTGGCGACCACCGCGCTGGCGGCCTCCAGGATGTTTTTTGTGGAGCGGTAATTCTGCTCCAGCCGGATGATCTTCGCGCCCGGAAAGTCGCGCTCGAAATCCAGGATGTTGCGAATGTTCGCGCCGCGCCAGCCGTAAATGGACTGATCCTCGTCGCCCACCACGGCGACGTTGCCCCGCCACGACGCCCGCGCAGGTCCGGCTCGGCCCTCCAAAAGTTCAGGAACCCGCAAGTCCTCCGTTGAGCCAGGCTCCGTTGTGCGGGCGGGGTCCTTAGAAGACAACAGCAGGCGCATCAGCTCATATTGGCTGCGGTTGGTGTCCTGATATTCGTCGACCATCAGGAATTCGTAGCGGCGGTTGAGTTTTTCGCGAGTAAGCCGATCGTGCGCCAGCAAGCGCACGGCTTCGAGCAACAGGTCGTCGAAATCCAGGGCGTTCGATTCCAGGAGCCGGGTCTGATACCGTTCGTAGATGACGGCCAGACGCGTGGAGACGGGATCTGTGGCGGCGCGGGCCAGGTCTTCGGGCGTTTCCTTGTGGCTCTTGGCATGGCTGATGCGGGAAAGCGCGGCCCGATACGCCAGAAATTTCTCGTCCAGGCCGAGCTGTTTGTAGACCGATCTTAGAATCGAAAGCTGGTCGTCATCGTCATAGATCGAAAAGAGGAGGGTGAAGCCGCGGCGGACCTCCGCCAGCCTCGCACCCTCGCGTCGCAGGAGGCGCACACAGAAAGAATGAAACGTGGCCACCATGGGGAGAGAATCGGCGCCCGCGACCGCATTCGAAGCGATGAGGGTCCGCACCCGGTCGCGCATTTCGCCAGAAGCTTTGTTGGTGAACGTCACGGCCAGAATCGCCCAGCCGGGAACCCGATGGGCGGCCATCAAATGCGCCATCCGATGGGTAATGACCCGCGTTTTCCCGCTTCCGGCCCCTGCCAGCACCAACAAGGGGCCTTCGACGTGGGCCACCGCCTCGCGTTGGCGGGGATTGAGGCCTTCTAGGAAATCCATGGAAAGCAACATTTTAGCACGCCTCGGCTGGCTCTGGCTAGAAATAAGCACGGCTAATGCTGCGAGCTTTCAGATCCCGAGCGGGTGTTGTAACCTAACAGAGTGCCGAAGCGCCTTTTCGTTTGGATCGAAAAGGATATGACTGCCGCCGGCAACCGCGGTGGCCATGCTGGTTGAGTTCGAGCTGATCGAGCGGGCTCGCGGTGGCGACGATAGTGCGTTCAGCCAAGTGGTGCAGGCCTACAGGAAACGAATCCTGGGGACGATTGCACGTTTGATCGGACGTCCGGAAGACGTTGAAGATGTTGGGCAGGAAGTATTTCTTCGGCTGTATTATTCGCTGGAGCAGTTGCGGACCGCCGAAGTCTTTGAGCCGTGGCTGTACCGTTTGACGGTGAATGCCGCGTATGACTATTTAAGGCGGCAGAAGCGGCGGCAGGAAAGCCGGATGTCGGATCTGAGCGAGCAGCAGGTGATGATGGCCGACGCCGCGGCGGGCGGAAAGCAGAACGCCGAGGAGCAGAGGCGGGGCAAGGTTCGTGAGCAAGTGGAAGAGTTGTTGGAGCACGTTTCCGAGGAAGATCGGATTCTGCTGACGTTGAAGGAAGTGGAAGGGCTGTCGCTTAAGGAGCTCGAGAAGATTTACCGGGTGAATGAGAATGCCCTGAAGGTCAGGTTGTTTCGGGCGCGTCAGCGGGTTTTGAAGGCCTATGGAGCCGGCGAAGGCAAGGATACAGGCTGAACGGTATACAGCCGCAAGGGCATGGCATTTGGCGGACAGAGAGGTGTAGAATGGATCGCATGAATGACGACGGCATCGAGACCAGGCTCGACGGGTTGTTCGCGGAATATCGCAGCGCTTGTCCGGACCAGGACGGCGGTGTGAACTTCATGCCCAATCTGTGGCAGAAGATCGAGGCTCGGCGGATGGAGAGCGTATCGGTGTTCCGCCGCTTGGCGCAGGTCTGCGTGCTGGCGACGGCAGCCCTCACTCTGGCCATGGCGATCCTGATCCCGCGCATTCAAACCGAGCCGGTGTACACGGCCACCTATGTGGACGTGCTGGACGCCGCGCACTCCGTGGATTCAGCGCAGTTGATGGAGAGTGGAGATCTGCAATGAAGTTGTCCCGGGCCACGATTGCGCTTTACGTGGGCCTTGTATTCCTAAGCGGCGCCGTGCTCGGATTCTTTGCGAATCGACTGTACAGCGCAACCACGGTGAGCGCCAGCAAGACCGCGTCGGCGGCCAAGAATCCGCCCACGCCCGAGGAATTCCGCAAGTGGCTCACGGGTTACTATCAAAAGCACCTGGAGCTGACCGACGACCAGGTTCAGAAGATGAACGTGATCCTGGATGAGTCGCAAGCTCAGGTAAAGGCGATCCACGCCCAGATGGATCCGCAGTTGGATGCCGTTCGCGCCAATCAAGTCACGCGCATGAACCTCATGCTGATGCCTGAGCAGCAGGCGCAGTACGAGAAATTACGCAAGGAACGGCAAGAGAAGGAAAAAGAAAAGCAGAACCAGAGGCGCGCGGGGCGTTCCGGCGGGCCGGGCTTTTAAAATTGGCAGGTCGGGGACCTGTCCCACTTAAGCCTTCGCTTTTTTAGACCTTTACTGCCGGCTGCTTCTTCGCGGCCACTTTCGCCGCCTCAGTTTCTTTCGCTTTCAAATACTTCTTCGTGAAGCGGTCAACGCGGCCTTCCGTGTCCATCAACTTCTGCTTGCCTGTGAAGAACGGATGGCAACTGGAGCAGATTTCCACGCGAATGTCGCCTTTGTGAGCGGAGCGCGTGCGGAACACGTGTCCACAGGCGCAGGTGACGTTGACTTCTTCGTAGGCGGGGTGAATTCCGGCTTTCATGGTATTGGGAACCTCGGTGAGGGAAACCTCAGTATATCACATGCCCCAAAGACCAAAAACCCCACCCTGGACAGGGCGGGGCCTTGGTTGTTTCTATCGTTCCTCTATTTTCGCGTGAAGAGCCGTTCCACTTGAGCAGCGGTCTCGTCACTGAAACGATACCTGAACGTAGGAGCGGTCGATCTAAGAGTCGGCCACCTCACGCGTTGATTGAGTCCCGTTTAAGTTGCTAGTACTACCAGATTTCATTAGACTGGACCACCTCCTTTCTCAGTGATATTCCTATCCTAAAGCCCGGACACAAAGCTGTCAAGATGTTTCGATGTCACGTCGGTTCCACCCAATCGAAGGACCGCGTGACCGCTTTTTTCCACAGGCCGTAGAGGCGCTCGCGTTCTGCCGATTCCAGGCGCGGGGTCCAGCTCCGATCCGGCTCCCAGTTGGCGCGCAGATCCTCGATATCGCGGAAAAATCCGGTGGCGAGCCCGGCGGCGTAGGCCGCGCCCAGCGCGGTGGTTTCCCGGATCGCGGGCCGCACCACGGGGCGATCGAGAATATCGGCCTGAAACTGCATCAGCAGGTCGTTCCCCACCATGCCGCCATCGACGCGCAGAACGTCCAGCCGGATGCCGGAATCGCGTTCCATCGCCTCCACCACCTCGCGAGTTTGAAACGCCGTGGCTTCCAGAGCCGCCCTCGCCAGGTGCCCTTTATTCGCGTAGCGCGTCAGGCCGGCGACGACGCCTCGCGCGGAGTCTTTCCAGTACGGCGCATACAGGCCCGAAAACGCGGGGACGAAATACACCCCGCCGTTGTCCTTCACCGTGCGCGCCAGCGGCTCGACCTCGGCGCTGGATTGAATCAGGCCCAGGTTGTCGCGCAGCCACTGCACCAGCGCTCCGGCGATGGCCACGCTGCCCTCCAGAGCGTACTGGGCGGGTGTATCTCCTAGTTTGCAGGCGACGGTGGTCAGCAGCCCATAGCGCGAGGGAACCGCCTGCTCCCCGGTGTTCATCAGCAGAAAACATCCGGTGCCATATGTGTTTTTGGCTTCTCCGGGCCGGAAGCAGGTTTGCCCCATCAGGGCCGCCTGCTGATCGCCGAGAATTCCCGCCAGCGGGACGCCTGAAAGCTCAGGCAGGCGCGTGACGCCGTGGATCTCGCTGCTGGATGCGATGCGCGGCAGCATGGCTTCGGGAATGTCAAACGCCGCCAGGATCTCGCGATCCCAGTTCAGCGTCGCCAGATTCATCAACTGCGTGCGGCTGGCGTTGGTGACATCGGTCACGTGAACGCCCCCGCCGGGACCTCCAGTAAGCCGCCAGGCCAGGAACGTGTCCACGGTGCCGAAGAGAACGTCGCCGGCTTCGGCGCGCTCGCGGACGCCGGGAACGTTTTCCAGAATCCAGCGAATCTTGAGACTGCTGAAGTAGGTGCTCAGAGGCAGCCCGGTTTGGGCGCGAAATCGATCGGGGCCGCCTGCCCTGGCGAATTCGACCGCGGCGAACCTGGCGGCATCCGGGGCGACCCGAGCGTCCTGCCACACGATCGCATTGGTCACCGGCGCGCCGGTCTTGCGATCCCACACGATGGTGGTTTCGCGCTGGTTGGCGATGCCGATGGCGGCAAGATCGGAAGCGTGCAGACCACGCCGAGCCAGGGCCTCGGCGATCACCGTCCGGGTGCGTCGCCAGATCTCTTCCGGGTCATGCTCCACCCAGCCGGGATGAGGATAAATTTGCTCATGCTCGTGCTGCGCGGTTGAAACCATGCGGCCGGCGCGGTCAAAAACGATGAACCGCGTGCTGGTGGTGCCCTGATCGATGGCGCCGATGTAGCTGGACATGAGAGAAGCCGTTTAGTCCCGAAATTGGCAGGTCGGGGACCTGCCCCACTTAGCGCTCTTTCTTGCGGCGCTTGAAAAACGGGTTGCGGCCCTTCAACGAGGTTCCCACAAGGCCGAAGAAGAGCGACAGCAGCGCGATCAGCGTCGCCACCGAGCCGATTACCAGATAATCCGAATCCTTCAGCGGCGCCGGCATGAACTGGAGCATGATCGCCGAGACCGCGGCGAACACGAATATCACGCCCAACACCAGAAGCAGCGTTCGTCCCATCAGTCGTATTTCTCGTAGAAAATCTGTTTGCGGTCGAGGCCCGCGGCTTTCAGGCGGCTCCGCACATCGTCGACCATGAGCTTGAGCCCGCACAGGTACACGTCCACGTCGCGGCGCCCGCCTGGCGCGAGTCCCTCAAGCGCTTCCTCAATGTGCGTCTGCACGTGGCCGGTTCGTCCCGTCCAAGGATGTTGCAGGGAGGGCTCAGGACGGCTGAGCGTGGGCCAGAAGCGAAAGTTGGGATAGCGGCGGGCGAGATCCTCGAATTCGGCGCGATAAATGAGATGCGATTCGTGGCGCACGCCGAACAGCAGCGTGAATCGCGGCGACGACGCGCTCAGGTGCGCCTTCAGCATGGAGCGGAACGGCGCGATGCCGGTGCCGGTGGCGATGAACAGCGAATCGCACGGCGGCCGGCGCAGCACGAACATCCCCAGAGGCGGGCGCATCTCGACCGTGTCGCCGGGCTTCATCCGGAACAGGTGATGCGAAAACAAACCCTCGGGCGCAAGGTTCAGGCACAGCTCGAAGCGGTTGACGCCGCTGTGGGGAGCCGAGGCCAGCGAATAGGCGCGCGTAATCTCCTTGGCGCCGGTCCCATTGGCGACGATCCGCGCGGTGAGGGAAACGAACTGTCCGGGGATGAAATCCAGGCCGCCGCCGTTTAAGGCCTCAAAAACAAAGTGGCCCAGGCCGGGCGCGACCTCGACGTACTCGATCAGCTTGGCTTGCATATGGAAGCCCGTGCGCGATCCAAAAGCGCATCCACCATCGCGGGATGGCCGTCGAGAGGCGCGGTCACCTCGATCTTCAGGCCGGGATGCTCGCGGCGAGCCTCGCCGAGGAGCCGGGGAAGATCGCGCTGGAGGTGCAGGCCCAGCGTGAGGAAGTAGGGAATCACCACGATGTGCGAGACGCCCCGAGCGGCCAGCTCACCCGCGGCCGAGGAAAGATCGGGCCGGCCGCTTTCGAGAAACGCGGCGATCACCTGGCTGTAGCCGCCGGCCTGCGCCAGCTCGCGGGCGACGGCGCGCACGGCTTCGTTGGCGGATTCCACGCTGGACCCATGGGCGAAGACGATGTAGCCGGCGCCGGTCATAGAATCAACGGGGCTTCCACGGTGGCATTCAACGGAGCCGGCGGGGCTTCGGGAAAATGCGAGTTCAGAAAATCGTAAAACGCGCGTCCGCGGCGGCGGCCGTTGGCATATTGAAACTCGATCCGCTCCAGGAACACCAGCACGCCCAGGATATCGGCGTCTCGCAGAGTAAGCATCCCGGAGGCTTGGGCGATCTGCTCGCGTAGTTGCTCGACCGCGTTCTTGAGGGCGTCCTGGAGCGCCGCGGCGTAAGGGTTGGCCGGGCGGGTCTCGTAAATCAGGCCGGACTGCATCGTGCGGTAGGTGCGAATCAGCGCATCCAGGGCCTCGCGCGCGTCCCGGTCCACGGCTTTCTCCTTTTCCATGGCGCGGGCGAGCGCCTCGGAGATCCACACCACCACAGGTTCTTTTTCGCGCAGGAAATCTTCGCTGACGCGGATGTCCCGGTTGGGGAGCGTATCCTCGGCGGGCGGCGCGGGACGCTCGCGCAAACGCGCTTCTTGAAGGTACTCGCAAGCCGAAGGGCAGTCGATCGTGTTTTCGCGCTCGGCTCCGCAACAGGAAGGGCAGATATCTCCCGCGAGCCCCGGACAATGCCGGCGCGCGCGCTTCTTTTCACACAGCTTGCAGGGAGCGTTCACCGGAGGATAACTCTATCGTATCATCGGTGCATGCGGCGGATGGACGTTTACCTGAAGGTGGAATTGGTGCTGGATGAGAAAGAGTCCGCGGAGCGCGTGGCCGCCGAGATTTGCCGGCAGGTGCGGAAGCTGCACGGGGTCCGCCAGGCGGAAGTGTCGAATCTGGTGGAGCGAGAGTAAAGGTGGGACGGGCGATCGTTTTTTGTCGCCTGTCTTTCGGATCGCAAAAGGCAGGCCACAAAAGACGATGACCTGCCCCACTTTGTGAGATGATTTTCTTTGAGGACTCTTGTGAACGGGGAGAACAAACATATGAGACTCAAATTGTTTTCGATGCTCGCGCTGGGCGCCGGCCTGGCGCATGCGGGATCGGATGCGGCGGACCGTCTCGCCGCTGCCGCGGAGACCTTCAAGGAAGTGATGGACACTCCGGACAAGGCCATCCCGCGGGGTCTTTTGAATAAGGCGGAATGCATCGTCATCGTTCCGGGCCTGAAGAAGGGAGCCTTCGTGTTCGGCGCGAAATACGGCAAGGGATTCGTCTCCTGCCGCAAGAAGAATGGGGTGGGATGGTCCGCGCCGGGCGGCGTCCGGGTGGAAGGCGGCAGCTTCGGATTTCAGATCGGCGGTGAGGAGACCGACGCCTTCATGCTGGTCATGAATCAGAAGGGCATGAACCGGTTGCTGTCGGACAAGTTCACCCTGGGCGCGGACGCGGTGGTCGCGGCGGGGCCTGTGGGACGTTCCACCCAAGCCGAGACGGACGCGGCGCTCACCGCGGAGATCCTCACCTGGTCGCGTTCGCGAGGCCTGTTCGCCGGCATCTCCTTGAACGGAGCGACTCTGCGCCAGGACCTGGATTGGAACAAGGAAATGTACGGGCGCGAGATCCAGAATCGCGATGTCGTCAACGGCGGCGGCGCTCCCCCGGCGGCCGCCCACGAGCTGATGGCTGAGTTGAACAAGTTCTCCAGCCGCAAGTAATGGCGCAAGTAGAGCATGGACGATTCTGAAATCTCCGCGCGGATGCGCGAGGACTGGAACGCGCGCGCCCGTGAAGACGCGGGCTACTACGTCGCCTTCGGGAGGCGCGATCAGGACGACTCCGGATTCTTGGCCACCGCCACCGAGGTGATCAACGCCCTGGAAGGGGAGTTGCGGCGCGTGCCGCTCGCCGAACGAGTCGGCTGGAAGGCTCTGGAGATCGGCTGCGGGCCGGGCCGGCTGATGCGTCCCATGAGCCGGCACTTCGTCGAGATTCACGGCGTGGATGTCTCCGACGAAATGATCGGGCTGGCCCGCGAGAAACTGCGCGACCTCCCCAACGCTCATCCCCATGTCACCGACGGAGCAAGTCTGGCGCAGTTCGAGGCCGAGTCCTTCGACTTCATCTATTCCTATGCCGTGTTCCAGCACATCCCCAGCCGCGACGTCGTGTTCGAGTATCTGCGCGAGATCCGCCGGGTTTTGAAAACCGGCGGCCTAGCGCGGCTGCAATTCAACGGGCTGCCCCGCGGCAGCGAGTCCTACGACACCTGGGCCGGCGCGCGCTTTTCCTCGAGCGACATCCTGGAATTCACCGAGTCCCAGGATTTTCAGGTGCTCGCGCTGGAGGGAATATCCACGCAATACCTGTGGACCACGTGGCGTAAGCGCCCGCAGGGTTGGCATGCCGGACAGACCGATCGCTGGGAGGCCCGTTCCCATGAGGAGGAGGGCTCCCCTGAATCGAAGGACAGGACCCGCATCCGCCGCATCACCAACGCCAGCAGCACCGAGCCGGTGGCGCCCAGCCGCGGCCGCTTCGCTTCCATTTCCCTCTGGATCGAAAATCTTCCGCCGGAGGCGGGACTGCACGATCTGCGCGTTGTGGTGGGCGATTCCTTCGGAACTCTGACCTTTATCGGGCCGCCGGACAGTTCCCGCTTGCAGCAACTGGTGGTGCTGCTTCCCGAGCTGGAGGCGACCGGATTACTCCCCGTCGAAATCCGGCGGCAGGGCCGCAATATCGCCCCGCCCGCCACATTGCGTATCGTTCCTCCGGGGCCGTTGGTTCCGCGAGTGCGGTCGATTCGAGACGGCGTCAACCTGGTGGCGGAAAACCGGATCGAGACGAGGGTCGTGAAGATGACTTTGGAGGAGGTCGCGCGTCCGCACGAAATCGAAGCGGCGGTCGGCGGCCATCCCGTGGTGGACCTGGAGTTCTTCTGCGTCGATCCCCGGCCTCAGGTCTTCGAAGTGAACTTCCGCCTGCCCGAAGAGGTCCAGCCCGGACGGCATGCTCTGGAAGTGCGCATCGGACGGCGCAAACTCGCGCCCGTGATGCTGGAAGTGGTCGCATAGAAGGGCCGCAGTACCAGTACTCTCATCCCGGCGGAGTCAAGCAAAGAGGATTAGTATCCACTAGACTTAACCGAAGGGTTTTTTATGTCGCCTCAGCCAAGCCGGATCGGGAAATTTCCACAGGAAGCCTCACGCGCCGGCGACAACCTTGTATTCGGCACAGGCCCTCAATCGTCGCTCGTGATTCCAAAGGCGGTGATTGCGCGGCTCTGGGCGCAAGTAAGCGAGGGTTCGCGGATACTGGCCCGCGGCGGCTTGGAAGTGGGCGGTCTGCTAGTGGGGTCGAAAGCTTTCGGAGACACAGTTGATACAGTTGTGGTGGACGAAATCATTCCTTTGTCGATCGAATACCGGCACGGGCCGTCCTTTCACATGTCGGCTTCCGATCTGGCCGCCATCCCGCCGGCGATGGAATCCGTGCAGGAGGACCAATCCAAGGCTGTGGTGGGTCTGTATCGCGGCCGAACTCGCGGCGATACGACGATGCGCCAGAGCGACCACGAGATCCTGGATGTGATTGAGCGAGCCCACCCGTCTTTTGCAGCGGACTTTCGCTGCTTTCTTGTTCTTGCGCCGATGTCGGAATCCATGGCCTTAGCCTGCATCTCGATGCGCGACGGTAGCGGCTGGGAGGAAATGCAGCCAATCGCGTTGCGGTCCAATCCGCTCTCCATCATCGCTTCGCCATCGACCGCCCTTCAGCAAATGTCCCGCAATTTGCAAACGGAGGAGCCAGCGATCCAGTTGCCTGTCCCCAGCTCCGTAAGGCAACCGCCGGCTGAGGATCGTGTGCCGGAGCGTCGTGTACCCGAGCAGTCCGCGGCGTCTTTGGCGGCGGATCGCACGGGCGTCCGGCGTCCGCAAATCTGGTTGTACGCCGCGGCCTGTCTGGTTGCCGTCGTATTGGCAGCCGCTGGCGCATATCGCTGGGCCCGCAGGCAGCAGCCTCAGCCCCCGCCGAGCGTCCCAGCGGCGAAGACAGAAGCTCCGCGGGCGCATTTGGGATTTTCGGCGGCCCGGGAGGGTCCGGTTTGGAAACTGTCTTGGGATCGCGCAGTCATGGACGCGCTGAACCCGGTGGGGGCGGTTCTGTCAATTGAGGACGGCGGCTACCTGCTACAGGTGCCCCTCGCGCCGGCCGACCTCGCCAGTGGGACCCTCTTTTATACGCCGCAAAACAACGATCTTACCTTCGGCCTGCGGATAGATCGTGGCGGATCGCACGTGGAGGAGCAGGTTCGCGTTCTGGCGGCAACACGGAGTCCCTTTGACCGGGCCCCGCAGTCCGGTCCCGCCAAGGCCCCCATCCAGGCGCGGTCCGATGCACCGGCCGTGACCCTGCCGAGTGAGCGGCCTCCCGCCGCGGCCTCTTCCACGCCGGCGACAACGCCAACGCAGGAACCAGCAGTCGCTTCGAGGACCGATCGCGCCGTCAAATCCTTTTCCGCTCCGGCCCCACTACAGTCCGTAGTGGCCATTGCCGTTCCGGTGCCGCCGCCGAACATACCGCCTGCGAATCCAGACGGCGCGCCTTCGCCCGCTCTGAATGCTCTACCTCCCGTGGCGTTCTCCGCTCCGCCGCCTTCAAGAAGCCAGCCCGCACCCGCGGCCGCCGTTGTCGCCAGTGCGAGTCCGGTTGCAAGCCCGCCGGCTCCCGCGCCGATTCCCCCCACGGCAGCTCCGGCGCCGTCGCCCGCGAACTATGTTGGACCGAGACCGATTCAGCAGGTGCGCCCTTTAGCGCCTGCTAATATCCCTTCCGGCGGGTCCCAAGTGGAGGTACTGGTGGACATAGACGCGCACGGTAAAGTGACAAAAGTCAATCCGGTCGGGTGGACCGCGGCGAACGCTCCGCTGATGATCTCCGCCGCCCACGCGGCTTCGTCGTGGGTCTTCGCTCCGGCCCAGATGAATGGTCACGCAGTCCCCAGTCAAATGAATCTTATCTTCCGATTCTGAGGCGGCTCCGTCAAACGTTACAATTGAACGGTATCTCGAAGGAGGACCCAATGACGAAGGGCTCTTTGTTCGTGTTGAGCATCGCTTGCGCGGCCCAGGTTTTACCTCAACAGGCCGTGCCCCAGCAGGCCGTGCCCCAGGTGGTCAAGAATTACGAGCCTGTCACCGAGCAGATGCTCGAAAATCCCAATCCCAACGACTGGCTGATGTACAGCCGCACCTTCGACGCGCAGCGCTTCAGCCCTCTCAAGCAGATCAACAAGCAGAACGTGAACCAGCTTCACCTGGTGTGGGAGCGCGGCATGGGCGCGGGCCAGACCGAGACCATCCCCATCGTTCACAACGGCGTGATGTACGTGGTCAATCCGGGAGCCGTAGTGCAGGCCCTAAACGCCGCCACCGGCGATCTGCTGTGGGAGTACAAGCGCAAGGTCGCCGCCAATGTCGCCGGCCAGGCGCGCACCAAGAATCTGGCCGTCTATCAGGACGTCATTCTCTACACCGCGCCGGATGCCGTGGTCGGCCTGGACGCGCGCACGGGCGAGCTTCGATGGGAGGCCAAGACCGACGGCCGCGGCAACACCTCCGGCCCGTTTGTCGCCGAAGGCAAAGTGATCAGCGGCGGAGCTTGCGCGGGCAAACGCGAGAACTGCTTCATCCTTGCCAACGATGCGCTCACCGGCAAAGAGCTGTGGAGGTTCTACACGACTCCGGCCAAGGGCGAGCCCGGCGACGATAGCTGGGGCGGCGCGAAGGAGGAGAACCGGCTCGCGTCCACCTGGGGATTGCCCGGCAGTTACGATCCCGTACGCAAGATGCTGTATTGGGGCGTCGCCAATCCCATGCCCGATCAGCGCATGGCCCGCCACGACGGCAATGCCGACGCGGTTTCGCGAACCGCTCCCTCGGATCTGTACAGCAACTCGACCATCGCGCTCGATCCCGCCACCGGCAAGCTGGCCTGGTATTACCAGCATCTTCCCGCCGACGATTGGGACTCCGACTACACCCATGAGCGCACCCTGCTGCGCACCAAGCTCAATCCCGATCCCAAGTTCGTCAAGTGGATCAATCCCGCCATTAAGCCCGGCGAGGAGCGCGATGTCGCCGTCAACATCGGCGAGGCCGGCGGCATCTTCATGCTCGACCGCGCGACGGGTCAGTTCTTGTGGGCCACGCCATTCCCCTTCGACGATCCACACAACGTGATCACGAACATCGACGTGAAGACCGGCAAGACCGAGATCAACTGGAATCAGGTGTTCAAAGCGCCCGGCGAGAACCACGTGATCTGTTACTGGAATACGCGCAGCTACTGGCCTACCGCGTACTCGCCTGTGACCAATTCGCTGTACACGTCCTATATCGATAATTGCCGCGACCTGACCATCGCCGGTCCGGGCGGGCGCGGAAGCTGGCACGTGGTGCAGCGTCCCGGCGCCGATCCCAAGGAGCTCACCGGCCTCGCCAAGATCAACTTGTCGACGGGCGAGATCCTGCGCTTCGACGTAGGCCGCGCGCCGGGAAACGGAGCCATGCTCGCCACCGCCGGCGATGTGATCTTCCACGGCGATATGTCCGCCCGCTTCCGCGCCTTCGACGCTGCCACCGGCAAGATGCTGTGGGAGTCGATGCTCGGCGGCAACCCCTCCGTCAGCACCATCACGTATGAGACCGGCGGAAAGCAATACGTGTGCATCATGACCGGCGATAATCTGAAAGTGCCTGAGCTCGCCGCCGAGGTCCCGGAGCTGAAGACTCCGCGGGGCCACAACGCGATCTACGTGTTCGCCTTGCCGTAAGCGAGCCTATTTCGCCTCCGCGCAAGCGGCGATCAGCCGCAGCAGGTCTTCGAGGTCGGAGTTGTCAATCGCGTATCCGTCAGTCGCGAATCCTTGGAGCATCCCTTTCCCGACGAACTTCAACGGAAACTTCCCACAATCGGCACCCGAAGCGGTCTTGAAGTCGGTCATGAGCTCAGGGTCTACCCGGTTCAGTGGCGCGTCTTTAGAATAACTCTTGTCGCCGAGTGTCTCTTCCGGCGCCGACCAAGAACCCGCAATGTCGATGCGGTATCCCACCGCCACGTCGTCGCCAGACTTCCCGGGCCACAGCTCAGAGCGCATCCGGTCCCAAGTTCTGCTCTTCAGCATCGCGTCAAGTGCGTCCCGACCACGTGATCCGAGATTTCTTTCGAGCCACAGCGGGTCATTCCGCTCCCAGGCTCGAATGAACTGGTTGAACCCGTCCCGAGGGACCGGACCCCGGCAGTAAAAGATCCTGCCCAAAATGCCCCTCGCGGGCACATAGCCAGTCAACCCGAGCGAGAGCGCAGCCGAATCCGCGAGGGCAGACTGAAGCGAATCCAGGTCCGGATTCCGGATCATCATCCGAAGTCTCGGGAGTGCTGCTGGACCCTGGATTCTCGCGTAAACATGCAGCAGCAGCCCGGCGTTATACGGCCCCATCGCCATCGTTCCTCCAAGTTCTGGAACAGCCGCGGAGCCCATCTTCACGAGCGATTCCGCAGCCTCGCGATCCTTGCGGTTCGCTTCCCGTTGCGCCTCAGTCGTGCCGCAAGAGAAGATTCCGAGCGTTTGCTCCAGGGTCTCAGGCGGAGGCGTCGTCAGAGATCTGATCAGGTCCGCGGCCGATTGCCCCTGCACATGGCCTACGCCCGCCATCAGCAACCCGAGAATCGCGAATCCCTTCATCCACCCGATATGTTATCGCGCTGAAGCCGCAGGGTGCGGTTCGTAGCGCTCTACTCGAATTTTCTTCTCGCGGCTGTGCGTTCGGGCGATGTCGTAGGAATTTTGCATCCTCATCAGCGTCTCCATGTCGACGCCGAACGCTTTCTCGAAGCGCAAGGCCATGTCTCCGGATAGATCGGCCTTGGCATTCAGGAGGCTAGAAAGGGTCGGGCGGGACACGCGCAGGATCTTCGCCGCATCCGTTACCGAAAGGTTGTGCGCCTCGATAATTTCGGTCCGCAGAAAGGGGCCAGGATGAACGGGGCTTAGCATCCGCAGGGCTTCTCCTCAATGATAGCCTTCGTAATCGGCAACCAGTATCTCGCCGTCCTGCCACTAGCCCGTGACGTGCAGGCTCCAGACTCCCTTGCGGTTCCCGCTGAGCTGAGGGCTTTCCACAACGGGAAAGAGGCGTCGTTTTCGGGGTCCGGCATGTTCTGCAGCCGCTGAGGTGGCGAGCCTGCTGCGTTTCGTCGGCGCCGCATGTTATTGTGCCGGTAGCTTCCGCGAATGCCTCCCTTCCGCCTCAGCGTGCTCGACCAGTCGCCGATTCCGGAAGGCTCAACCGTGGGCGACGCTTTGCGCAACACGCTCGATCTGGCGCGCGCGGCGGATCGCCTCGGCTACACGCGCTACTGGCTGGCGGAGCATCATGCCACGCCCGGCCTCGCCTGCGCCAGCCCGGAGGCGATGATCGGACCCGTGGCCGCGGCCACAACCTACCTCCGCGTGGGTAGCGGAGGCATTATGCTCCCGCACTACAGTCCGCTGAAGGTCGCCGAAACATTCAGCATGCTGAGTGGTTTGTTTCCCGGCCGCATCGACCTCGGCATCGGCCGAGCCCCCGGCTCCAGCGCGGCCATCGCGCGAGCCTTGCAGCGCGACCGCAGGCTGCCCGCGCCCGACGATTTTCCCGATCAGTTAACGGAGCTTCTGGGTTACTTCGAGGGCGCCGCCAGGCGTTTCGCGTCTCCCGAGATTTGGCTGCTCGGCTCCTCTCCGCAGAGCGCCGTGTGGGCCGCCGAAAGCGGATTGCCCTACGCTTTCGCCGACTTCATCAATCCCGAGGGCGCGCCCCTTGCCGCATCCTATCGCCTCAATTTCCGGCCTTCGCATCGTCTCTTGCACTCAAAGGTCGCGGTGTGCGCCTGGGCCATCTGCGCCGACACCGAAGCGGAGGCTCTGCGCCTCTCGCTGAGCGCCCGCATGATGATGCTGCTTCTGTTCCGAGGCCAGTTGATCCCCGTACCGCCGGTCGAAAAGGCGGAGGAATTTCTCGCCAAGGAAGGCGTCGCGCCGCAATCTCTGCCGATGCGCCGCCGCATCATCGCCGGCGATCCGCAACAGGTCCGCGCTGCTCTTGAATCCGTCGCCGCCGAGTACGGCGCAGAAGAAGTTTTCGTCGTGAACATTCTCTACGATCACGCCGCCCGTGTCCGCAGCTACGATCACATCGCCGCGGCTTTCCAACTGGCCGAAAACCACCACGCGCGGTGAAGCTCGGCCAGTCACCAATCGCCCGCAGCTCTCATCCCGCCGATTTGCAATGCCTTAGCGTTTGGCAAATCGCTTGCTTCTTTCAGAGGCAGGAGGCTTGAGGAAAATGAAAAAGATTCTGGCGGCTTTGATTCCAGTAGGTTTGATACTGGCGAGCGGCACCGCGTTGGCTGGTCCTCGCTTCTCGATTGGAATTGGTCTCGGAGTTCCTGTGGCCCCGGCGCCGGTTTATGTTGCGCCCCCGGTAGTTGAGACGGGTGTGGTCGGCGTCGCCCCCGGCCCGCTGTGGCACGCCGGATTCTGGGCTCCTCCGGTCCATCGCGAACGCTTCGTCGGACGCGGCTTCCGCCGCTAACCCACGCTCCGGTGTGCTAAACTCGTCTCCCGGATGCTTTAGGCGGATGCTTCAGGAGGTCAGATGAGTCGTTTGCAAAAGAGTTTTGGCTTAATCGTCGTGGCGGCGAGCGTTGCCGTGGCCCAGGTGCCGAGGGACATCGCCGCCAAACTTGTGGATATGGGCCGCAACGTGTGTCCCACCGACACCGCTAAGCTCTACCGCCCGTTTCAGCCCACGGCTCCGTATCCGGGCGTGAAGGTCGAGCGCGACATCCATTATGGCCCCGACGCAAGGGAGATCATGGATGTTTTCTCGCCGGAAAAAGGCGGCGGCAACCGCACCGTCCTGATTTTTGTATCCGGCGGAGCGGGCAATAAGATCGAGCCGGTGCCCGATGGCGAAGCTTTCTACGACAACATCATGCTGTGGGCGGTCAACAACGGCATGACCGGAGTCAACGTGCAGCGCCGCGGCGGCGGAGGCGAGTGGGACGATCCCGCCAAGGACATCGGCGTGGTGGTGAATTGGGTGCACACCAACATCGCGAAATATAAAGGCAATCCCAACCGTGTCTTCATCTGGTCGCATTCCGCCGGCAATCCTCCGGTGGGAACCTACATCGGCCGTCCGGAGTTGTATCCTTCGTATGGAATCGGCCTGAAGGGCGCGATTCTGATGTCGCCGGCGGCGTTCGACATCGCGCCGGTTACGGTCGGGGGCGGTGGACCAGGCGGTGGACGAGGAACCGCCGGCGGCGGAGCTCGTGCCGGTGGACCTCCCGCCGGCGGGTGCCCGACTCCGGGCGGGGCGTTTGGTGGTGGAGCACGCGGCGGCGGAGGTCCCGGTGGACCAGGAGCCGCAAAGGGCACTGACGCGGCCAAGGGCGGGGGAGGCGGAGGGCGCGGACGCGGACCGGTCGATCCGGCGGTTCAGTTGGCTCGATCCACTCTGCCAGGTCTCAAGGCCGCCAAGATTTCCTTCTTCCTGGCCTACGCCGATCTCGATCCGGCCACCATGGGCTCCTTCATCGACACTTTGAAGGATCAGCTCACCATGGCCGGCAATCATCCCACCGTCGTGGTGTTCAAGGACCACAGCCACATGTCCGAGGTGTTCTCGCCCGGCTCGCCGGATACTTCGGTCAGCGGCCCCGATTCTCAAGTGGATGAAGAGCGTGAAATAGCCGCGCCGAAATTCCAGCAGGCGGGTTACGATAGCAGTGTGAAACCCTTCGCGCCTCGCCTTCACGATTCTCTGCGCCGTCGCCGGCTTCGGCCCATCGGCCCCTGGTCAATCGTTGGTCACGCCTCAGGAGACGCCGCTGTTCGCGCTGCCCTACGGCCCTAGTCTGGACCCGAGTTCGATGGACCGCACGGTCGATCCCTGCACGGATTTCTATCGCTATTCGTGCAGCGCCTGGATCAAGGCCAATCCCATCCCCGCCGATCAGTCGCGTTGGGACGTCTACGCCAAGCTCGAAGCCGACAACGAGCGTTTTCTGTGGGGCATTCTTCAAGAGACCGCCAAGCTTGATGCCAATAAGACCGCCGCCAATCGCAGCGTCGTCGAAACCGAGATCGGCGACTTCTTCAACGCCTGCATGGATGAGGCGGGGATCGAGAAGAGGCGGCGCGACGCCGCTCCAACCCGCTCTGGACCAGATCGCCGCGCTGAAGTCGGTGCGCGATCTCGGCTCATTCCTGGGACGCCAGCATCTGGCCATGGCCGGGGACGGCATGATGTTCGGATTCGATTCGGCCCAGGACTACGCCGACGCTTCCCGCGTCATCGCCTTCGCCGAAGCCGGCGGATTGGGCCTGCCCGACCGCGACTACTACACCAAGACCGACGCCAAATCGCGAGGAGACCCGGCAAAAGTATCTGGAGCACGTCCAGAAAATGTTGGAGCTGACTGGGCGAGCCGCCGGCCACCGCCAAAACCCACGCCCAGACCGTGATGGACATTGAAACCGCGCTGGCCAAGGCTTCGCTCACGCGCGTGGAACAGCGCGATCCGCACAACCTGTTCCACAAGATGAAGCCGTCGCAGCTGCGAAGCCCTGACGCCGTCGTTCCGCTGGAGCGACTACTTCGCGGCCGCGCAGGTCGTCCGCCCAGCAAGACATCGTCGTGATCAACGTCAGCGAGCCGGCGTTTTACAAGGAGTTGGAGGCCTTGCTGAAGTCGCACGGCATGGACGACTGGAAGACCTACCTGCGCTGGCATCTGGTTCACGCCAAAGCCGCGTATCTTTCTTCGCCGTTCGTGAACGCCAACTTCGATTTCTACAGCAAGTATCTGCGCGGCGCTGGAGCAGATGCCTCCGCGCTGGAAGCGCTGCGTGCGCGTGGTGGACGGCGATCTGGGCGAAGCCCTGGGCCAGGTGTTCGCCGCCAAAACGTTCGCGCCCGAAACCAAGCAGCGGGCTCTGGTCATGACCAAGGCAGTCGAAACGGCCATGGAGAACGAAATCCGGCAACTGCCGTGGATGGGCGAGGACACCAAGAAGCGGGCCATCGAAAAGCTGCATGGAGTGGTCAACAAGATCGGCTACCCGGACAAATGGCGCGACTACAGCTCGATCAAGATTCTGCGCGACGACTATTTCGGCAACGTGGAGCGCGCCACGATTTTCGAATCCCGGCGCGAGCTGGACAAGATCGGCAAGCCGGTGGACCGCACCGAATGGCAGATGACTCCGCCCACGGTCAACGCTTATTACGATCCGCAGATGAACGACATCAACTTCCCCGCGGGCGTGCTGCAACCGCCGCTGTTCGATCCCAAGTCCGACGACGCGCCCAATTACGGCGACACCGGCGCCACCATCGGCCACGAGCTCACGCACGCCTTCGACGATGAGGGCCGCCAGTTCGACGCCACCGGGAATCTCAAGAACTGGTGGAGCAAGAAAGACGGCCAGGAGTTCGAGCAGCGCGCCAAGTGCGTTTCCGATCAGTATTCGCAATACACCGTGGTCGACGACATCAAACTCAACGGCAAGCTGACGCTGGGCGAGGATCTGGCCGACCTGGGCGGCACTCTGCTGGCGTTTCTGGCGTGGAAGTCGGTAACCAAGGACCAGAATCTCGAACCCGATCGACGGCCTGACTCCGGATCAGCGCTACTTCATCGGCATGGCGCAATGGGCCTGCGGCGCGGAGCGTCCGGAGATCAAGCGCATGAACGCCATCACCAATCCGCATTCGCCGCTGGAGGACCGGGTCAACGGCGTAGTCTCCAATCTGCCCGAATTTCAGAAGGCGTTTTCCTGCAAAATCGGCCAGCCCATGGTGCGCGAGCACATGTGCAAGATCTGGTAGGGGGGCTTTTGATGTGTGCTTGCGGGCTCGGACCAAGCTGCCATATAATGGTTCAAAGCCGAGCCAGAGCCCTGAGACAGTGGACCCGGCAGCGGCCAGGAGGAAACATGAAAACTGCGCTTTGTTTGATGGCGGGCTGCCTGCTGGCCGGCACGGCCGCACACGCCGGCACGGTGACCAGCCTGTACGGCACTATCAACTGCTTCGGACTGGCTGGCGTGACTTCCTGCCCGGACGGATCGGATTGGGAAACGGGACTCGGGGGTGTTTTCGGCCACGACTATCGCGATGCCTACGATCTAGCCAACGCCCCTTTGACGGACATCTGGGCGGGTCCCACGGATCCCACGTGGAACCAGCCGACTTACTCGACCGCCGGTGCGACCAGCGCGACCCTCAGCATGCGCATCGCGGGGATCGGGGATGTAGGTCTATCCTATAGCGTATTATTCGATGGGACCAGCATCGGCACGATTCCAATGAATAACGCCTCCGATGCTTTTCAGGAAGTGCTGACCTATACGTTCGCCGTACCGGTCGGCTTGCTGGATGGGAATGACAGCGTTGAGATCACCACCACCGGCACCGATGGGTACATTATCGACTACTCGCAACTGACGGTCACCACCGGCAGCAGCGTGCCGGAGCCGGCCACCTTCGGGCTGCTCCTGCTGGGATTTGGCGCTCTCGGCGCAGCCAAAGCGCGCCGGTCCCGAGCCTAGTACCAAAATGGCGGAAATTAGCGTGCGGTCGGATCTCAAAACCGCTTTCTAACGCGCGCGGTTCAGAAAGCGTTTCCGAACCGCGACCGAAAGGAAGCGGCATACGCGGACTTTCGCGACTCGCTATTAGGCCCTAGCTTTGGGCGACCTTACTCGCGGAAGCCCGGGCCGCGCGCTGGCCCAGCATCGCCGAGACTTTCGCGAGCAGCTCCTGCTGTGTAAAGGGGCTGCGGATTTCAGAAGGCCCCTGCGGGGCTTGCTCGACCACGCTCAAAGCCTGGAGCGAAGGATGGAATCCGCGAAGGTGGTTCAAGAGCTCGCCGGCCTGCGCGCCGCCGGCGATTAACACATCCAGCGAGCCTTCCTGCACTTCGCCCAGCACGATGGCCTCCTCGGCGTCGCTGGCCTCGATCAGGTTGTAGCCGGCGGTTTCGAAGAAGTTATGCAGCTCGAGGCGGACGGATTCGCGCGGCTCGACTAACAGGATCGCGGCAGGCAGGATGGCCGCAGGCTCGCCGGCGGGTACGGCGAGCACCGTCTGATCGGCCAGCCGCGGGATCAGCAGTTCGATGCGCGAGCCGCCGTTGGGATCGGAGCGGGCCGAGACATAGCCGCCGCACTCCGCCGCCAGCCAGTGCACCTGCGCCAGCGCCAGGCCGGAACCTCCGGCGGAGGCAGGGTCGAACAGGCGCTCGATCTCCGGCTCCGAAGCCGAGTAGGCGATGGCCAGCAAAACATATGGCTCGGCATGCGCGGCATGCGGAAGGTCCACGCGCGCGGTCTCGATCTGGAGCTGGCCGCCCTGCGGCATGACGTCGCAGGCGTGCGTCACCAGATTCAGGATGGCCGCCTCCATTTGGGCCACGACGGCCTTGACCTGCCCCGCTCCGGGCGAGGGCCGGATGGCCACGCGAATGCGGCTGCCGGCCGCGGATTCGATCAGGCGGGCCATGCGCCGCAGCAGCCCGTTCACGCTCAGGGCCTCCGGCTGCCACACCTGCCGGGTGCCGAAGGCTTCCAGGCGCCGGGTGATCTCGTCGGCGGCGGCCGCGGCCCGATGAATCTCCTCGAGCGGTTCCCGCGCGGCGGAGTAATCGCCGAACTGGCGCAGCAAAAGCTCGTTCTGTTTGCGGATGATGGCGATGAGAGTGGTGTATTCGCCGGCGGCGCCGGCAGCCAGTTTTCCGGCCGCTTCCAGCCGGTGGGCCTGGCGCAGTTGCCGCTCCTCCCAGCGGTGGGCGCTGGCGTCGCGGAAGGTTAGCACCACGCCCAAGACCTCCTCCTCAATCCGCACCGGCGCGACGAACCCGTCCACGTCCATCTCCCGCCCATCGCGGGAGAGCAGCCGGGCGCGGCGGTCGAACTCCACCGGCGCATCGCGCAGCAACGCGATCGGAATCGGATCGAACAGGCTTTCGCCCGCCTCTCCCGCGCCCGGCTCATTCTCGAGCGGACCCAGGCTCAGGCGCACGACTTTGTGCACCGGCTGGCCCTCGGCTTCGGCCTGGGTCCATCCCGTGAATCGTTCCGCCGCGCGGTTGAGCAGGCGCACGCGGCCCTCGGCGGTCACCACCACGGCGGCGTCCGCGATGGAAGCGAGAATCGAACGCAGCCAGGCTTCGCTTTCCTCCAATAGCCGTTCCATCCGATGCTTGGCGATGGCCATTTCGATGCCGCTTTGAAGCGACGCGGGGCCCAGCGGCTTGACGATATAGCCGAACGGGCCGGCCAGTTTGGCGCGCTCCAGAGTGGCGCGGTCGGCGTGCGCGGTCAGGAAGACGACGGGCAGGTGGTGGCGCGCGCGAATCTCCAGCGCCGCCTCGATTCCATCGCGCTGGCCGTCGATGCGAATGTCCATCAGCACGATCTCCGCGCCGGGGGCCAGCTCCAGAGCCTCCTGGGCCGTTGTCGCCGGGCCGATGACCTCGTGGCCCAGCGACTCCAGACGGCGTGAGATATCGTGCGCGATCAGGCCTTCGTCCTCCACTACCAGGACGCGATGGGATCGCGAGGGTTCAGGGTGGGGGATAGTCATCTGCCAGGGTCGCCTCCGCAACAAGGATGTGGCGCGGGAGCCGGGATTTTCTCCCGTCAAAAGCCGGCACAGGGGGGGTCGGTTGCTTATCGGCGTTCATCGGTGTTTATCAGCGGCCCATTTTCGTCGCGGAAGAATGATTGGCCGCCGATAAACGCCGATAAACACGGATTGCGCGCCCCTCTGTCCCCGAACCTGCTAGCATGAGAAGTTGTCAGGCCCCGGGCTTCGTGCAACGGGCGGCTGCGAACCCCGCCAGGTCCGGAAGGAAGCAACGGTAGTGGTTTAACTCGTGTGCCGCGGATCACCCGGGGTCTGGCATAAAGTCTTCGATTTCCCCCGCTGTCGAACTGCCGATGGCCTTCGAGCGGCTCCTACTGCACCGCGATCGTAACTTTGTTCGATTCGACTTGGCCGGCAGTGAGACTCGAAAGGATCACGACGGGAACGGCGTCGCCGGTTATCGCAAAGCTCGGTACTTGAACGTTCACTTGATAGAGGCCGACAAATCCCGGAGCGAGACCGGAGAATTGAACAGGACCATCAACACATATCAAGACAGAGCCGTCTTTCCCGAGGCAGCCGAAACCGACGTAGGGCGTCTGCACCGTGGGCGAAAGTCCGTTTGCCGCCGAGCCGTCGGCGGGCTGGTTTTGCACCGCTCCCAGACCGGTCGCGTAGAGAGAAATGTACTCGCCTCTCTGGACCGGCCGGGAGCCAGGGAAAGCTCCCACCGGCGCAGCGAGGGAAGTAGTGCCGGCGATCAGGGCATCCGCTTGGCCGGTGCCCTGCTGATTGACTGTGAAAATCTGGGGCGCGCTCGGAGCAATCGCAACGATCACCCCGTTCGACGTGAACCCGCTCACCTGCACGATAATCGTCGCCTGAGTGCCCGTCACTTCCCACGGAACCACGAAGTCGATCTGGGTGGGCGAAACGTAGTACAACGGCGCCTGTATGCCGTTCACAAGCACGCTGACCCCGCCGAGCGTGACAGGAAATGGTGCTCCCATCGCCTGCGCCGGCTGAGCGGCGAGTTGCACTCCGTAAATCGTTGCGAAGGTTCCAGGCGTGAGAATTGCCGGACTGACCGAAGCCGCGGCGTTTTGGATTCCGCCGGCCGAGATGGTCGGACCGATGGCGACCGACACAGGGTCTGAAAGACCACCCGCATTCCCCGGGGTGTTGACCGCGACAAGGTTTCCGCTCGCGTTCAGGCTCGATCCAGGCGGAACGGTTGCCGTCAGCTGCGTGCTACTGACGAAGGTGGTGGCGAGGGGTGACCCGTTCATCTGCGCCACGGAAGTCGGAACGAAATTGACGCCGTTCACCGTGATCACAAATCCTGGACCTGGGGCGGCCGGCGCGACCGACACGTTACTTACCCGCGGTGCGGTTGTGGGCACGGCGAGATCCCACGCGCCGCGTCCGCCCGTGCCCACGCGCAAAATCCGGGACGCCTCAAGAAGATTGATGCTGCTGACGTAAACAAAGGGGAAGCCGGACGCGAGCGGGTACCAGCTCCCTCCGCCATCCGAGCTGCGGAAGATGGACAGATAGGTCCCGAGATAAAACGTGTTGGGAATGTCAGGATCGACGGCGAAGTCGTCTACCCCCGTATAGAAAGAATCGGCAAGGATTGCTGCGGCGTTAGCGTTCGTGCATAAATAACCGCTTCATTGTGTCGATGGGGAAATGGTATAGTTCCAGTCCCCGTGGAACGGGTGGCGCGCGATATTGATGGCGGCAAATTTGGCATCGGAGGTTTTGACGCCTTTGGGATATTTGTTTTCGTCGAGTTCGGCGCGTACGGTAAGTCCGGTGGTGGTCGTCGTTGCCGCAATGAGTTGAACGATGGTCTGAAAACTCCGCAGGGGTTTTCCACGCCAGTTAATCGTGAGAAAGGAAAAGAGGCGATGTTCGATTTTGTTCCATTTGCTGGTACCCGGGGGCAGATGGCAGACCGTGATGGGAACGCGAAGCATGTTGGCTAGCTCCTGTAATTCTACTTTCCACAGGCGGACACGGTGTCCGTTGCTACCGCCGCCATCGGCAGTCACCAGCAGTCGTGTGGCATTGGGATAGCGGCCTTGTCCCATACTCAACCACCAGCGGCCAATCGCGTGAACGGCGAAACTGGCGGTATCGTGATCGGTGCCAACGCTGACCCATCCCTTGTTGTCGCCGATGTCGTAGATACCGTATGGGATCGCCCGCCCCAGTTTCGGATCGATAAAGTCATGGACATTGACCGCTTCCGGTTTTCCTTTGGGATGCCATTCGCGACCGTTGTTTTTGAAATTGCCCACCAACTCTTTCTTCTTGGTGTCAACCGAAATTACGGGCTCACCCGCCGCCAGAAACGCCTTGGCCTGATCGCTGATGTACTCAAACTGGGCGTTCCGATCCACGTGGCTGCTCCCCTCCCGTGTCTTGCGGTTGGCCTGCAGACTGAATCCCCGTTTGCGCAGACCGTCGGCGATCACGTGAGGACAAACCGAATGACCCAGGCTTCGCAGAGCCTCGGATAAGTGTCGCAGACTTTTCGAGGTCCATCTCAGAGGTCGCATGGGATCACCGCGCGTCGCCGGTTCCACCAGCCGTCCAAGATCCGCCAGCAACGTCGAGTCTTCGGTGAGTTTTGCCTTGCGTCCACCGCCCGGCCTGCGGATTCGCCCGGCTTCCACTTGCCGCGATTCCGCGATTTCCTTCATCCCGCGACTGATCGTGCTGCGAGCGATTCCGGTTATTCGCGAAACCGCGCTCACTCCACCTCGACCATATGACTGCGCTTCGGTCGCCGCGAACCGCCGCAACCCCTGTTCGTTCAGAACCGGTGCAAGGCCCCTATAACGCTGCGCAATACTCTGCTCTGAACCAAGGGAGCCAGCCACTAGTCCACGATATCACAAACGGAGCACTTATTGATGCACAGTGTCTTAGTGGCTGCAAGATCCTTTCCCGCGTCCCACGTCGCGCCTCCGTCGGTGCTTTCAAAAAGGCACAGCGAAAATGTCGGAGTGAAGCCAACGGTATATATGGTCTTGGCGTTGTGTGGATCGATGGTGAGCGTGAAAGGATACTCAATCTGTACCGGCAGTGGCCCGCGGTCGACCCAGGTCGAGGACGCGCCGGACAAAGCATTTGTTGTTGCCCAAAGATTGCCGGAACCATCGAAGGCTATAACCGTATTCGAGTCCGACGGCGCTACCGTGAGGTAGCCGCACGGGCAAGCGAGCCCCACCGTGTGCCAGGAGTTGCCACCATCTAGCGTCTGAAAGGCGTTGGGTAGGCCCGAAAGGGAGGGGTTAATATACAGCGTACTTGGCGTCGCGAAGTCCATCGCCACGCCAATAAAGTTGAGGGCTGGGAGGCCATTCGTCAGCTGAACCCAGCTTCCCGACGCGCCACCCGTCGTGGATCTAAAGATGCCGCCATTGCAGGCCGCGTACACTATGTTTGGACTAATTGGATTGATCGCTGTAAATAAACCGTCACCGCACACGCCGGCTTGGGTCCAGCCCAGTGATCCGCTGAACTGGAGGGTGCTGTTGTCCTGCGTGCCCCCGAAGGCTCGATTTGTATTTGTCGGGTCGGTGCTGACGTTATAGAATTCGGCTGTACCGAAGCCGCTGTTCAGATTGGCCCAGTCCATCGGGGTAGCGGAAAACTCCGTCGCCGTCCAAACGCCGCCGTCGTTCGACTCATAGGCTCGGGTACCATCGGAGGTGAAGACCATTGCGTGATTGTCGGCGTGCAGATTCGTTCCAAGAGAACTGGCGTTAACATTTTGCCACGTCGCCCCACCATCAATCGAGCGGTAAAGATTCACACCACCAGCAAAGACGACATTCGGGTTGGCTGGGGAGACCGATACGAGCGAGGGCGTGCGGGGGTTCTGAGGGATGTCAGGTGGAAAGCTCGTGAGGGCACTCCAAGTCTTGCCTCCGTCGGAGGTCTTAAAGAGTTGGATTACCACGGAGGCAAGGGTGGCCGACTCGTATTCGGTCTGTAGGTAAATCGTAGTCGGGTTCGATGGAGATGACGCAAGTTCAACGAAGGAGCCGTCCAGTGACGGCAATTCCGCCAAGGCGACAGTGGAATTCGCCCAGGTGGCTCCGGTATCCGAGGACGTTCTCGAAGAGGGTAGCTGCGGGGCCTGAGGAGCTTGACCACAAACGGCCGCTCGCATACGCGTAGCCGCCAGCTCCGGAGTTGAATTGCAGCTCGTCGAATATCACGCCCCCGCCGGCGGGGGCGTTGACAGCCTGTTCCTGAGTCCAGGTTGCGCCGCTATCTGTGGACCTATATATAGCCGCGTAGTTCGGCGTCGTTCCGTAACAGTACTCCGATGCGAGCCACGTGCCGCCGATTGTCGGGTGAATCGCAAAGGTCAGCGTGTCACAGTCAGGGTTGTTCGCGATCGAGATTTCAACCCAGGTCATGCCACCGTCGCTTGACTTGTAGAGTGAATTGATTCCATTACCGTCAAGAACATAGACCGCGTTCGGTAGGACGGGATCAACCCAAATTGATTGAATCTCCACCAGAGGCCCGGAGTCGGAGAGCGGAAGCCAGGTTGTCCCACAATTGGCGGTCTTCCAAAGTTTCCTCACATACGTGCCCGCGTACACGACGCAGGCGTTGTTTGGGTTGACCGCCAACGTGAGGACGGAGCCGGCGTAGCCGTTGAGCGTGGTGCCGTTTGGAATGAGGATCGGCTGAGGTCCGTCAAAGGTCCATTGGAACGGGTTCACGGCCGTGCTCGGCGCGGACGCGGCGGACAAAGCAGTGCCAAGGCGCGTCTGCAAATCATGGAGGCTCGAGGCCTCGCGCTTCCGCGCCTGGAACCACGCCCGGCGGGCCTGTGGTTCATCTGGTGGCTCCCACGGCGCTGGGTGTCTGACGGCCTCATCTTCGTCCCGGTCACTATCCGCGTCGGCCCGGGCCAGCGTGCTCGATGGAGTCGCGGTCGGCGCGGTTGTTCGCCGATGCGCGCAGGAGGCGGAGAGGAGGACTCCCGAAAGCGCTAGGAGCAAGGCATCTGACCGTCGTTTATTGCTCATTTGCGGTAAATCATACCACCGCAGCAAAGCTGATAGCATGGAGGGTCAGGCTCCGGTGCTTCGTGCCGCGGATCACCCGGGGTCTGGCATAAGGTCTTCGGTTTCCCCCTCCCATGTATCAGGTGATCGCCCGCAAATACCGGCCGCAGACGTTCGCGGAGCTGATCAGCCAGGAACACGTCAAGACCACGCTCGAAAACGCCATCACCCAGGGACGCATCGCTCACGGCTACATTTTTTCGGGGCAGCGCGGCACCGGCAAGACCACCGTGGCGCGGATCATGGCCCGCTGCCTGAATTGCATAAAAGGACCCACGCCCCACCCCTGCGGCGTGTGCGCCAGTTGCACCGAGATCGCCGCCGGCGGCTCCATGGACGTGATCGAGATCGACGCGGCCTCCAACCGCGGTATCAACGAAATGCGCGAGCTGCGCGAGAACGTCCGCTTCCGTCCCGCGCGCGACCGCTACAAGGTTTTTATCGTCGATGAAGCACACCAGATCACCAGCGAAGCCTTCAACGCCCTTCTGAAAACCTTGGAAGAGCCGCCCGAGTGGGTTGTGTTCCTGCTGTGTACCACCGAATCGCACAAGATCCCCTCGACCATCGCCTCGCGCTGCCAGCAGTTCAGCTTCCGCTCGGTGGATTTTAACGAGCTGGTTGAACGCATGGAACACATCGCCAAGCTGGAAGGCATCGAGGCCGACAAGGAAACGCTGGGCGTGCTGGCGCAGGCGGGCGAAGGCAGCGTGCGCGATTCGCTTTCCGCCCTGGACCAGGCCATCGCCTGCTGCGGAACCAAGCTGGAAGCCTCCCAGGTCCGCGCGACTGCTGGGGATGTTCGGGGTGGAGAGCCTGGAGCGTATCGCGCAGGCGCTGATCGAGGGCGATGCGCACAGGATGCTCGAAGTGGTTGCCGAGCTCGAAGCCAACGGCCGCAGCTTGCAGCACTTCGCGCGTGAATTGGCGCGCTATATGCGCAATCTGCTGGTGGTGAAGATCGAGGCCGGCGCCACGCGGCTGGTGGGCGCATCCGAGGGCGAGCAGGCGCGGATGCTCCAGACGGCGGCGTCGTTTCGCGAAGAGGATTTGACGCGCTACTTAAAGCTGACGCTGGATTTGTTCCGCGATTTGCAGAGCTCGCTTCAGCCTCGTCTGCATCTGGAAATGGGACTATTGCGGCTGGTGCATGCCGGACGATTGCAGCCGATCGAGGAGGCTCTCGCCTCATTGGGGCCTTCCGGGGCTCGTTCCCCGGCGGGGCCTTCCGGCCCTATTTCAGCGCCGAAGACCTCCGTGCCGCGAGCGCCTGTGGCGCAAACTCCAAAGGCCTCGCCCGAAGGCGGCCTGCGCGGGCGCCTGCACGCGGCGCTCATCGAAGCCAAGCAGGCGAATCTCGCCGATGCGCTGGAGCACACCCAACTCGCCGAATCGGAAACGGAATTGGTCTTCACCACGCCCAAGATGTATCAAATGTTTTTGAAAGACGCGGCGTTTGAAGCGGTGGTGAAACGGGTGCTGGGCAAGCCGGTGAGGATCACCATCAAGCTGGGAGAAACTACCCGCTGCGGCGGAATCGCCTCCGCCGGTCCCGAATGACGCGGCGGCTGAACGAGCGCTGGGGCATCCTGAAGTGCAGCGGTTCCAGGAGCTGTTCCCCGAGAGCCAGGTACGCGCGGTGCGGAATTTGAGGGAGAACGAAGCATGAAGATGCCGGGAAACATGGGAAACATGCAGGCCATGATGCAGCAGGCCCAGAAGATGCAGCAGAAGATGCAGGAGGAGATCGCGCAGATTCGCGTGGAAGCCTCGGCCGGCGGAGGCATGGTCTCCGTCAAGATGGACGGCCACAAGAACGTCACCGGCGTGAAGATCGACCCCGAGGTGGCCGGCGACGTGGAGATGCTGCAAGACCTGGTGTCTGGCCGCCTGCAACGAAGCCGCCAAGAAGGTCGACGAAGAAACCCAGCGCAAGACGGCCGGCCTGCTGGGCGGGCTGGGTTTGCCGCCGGGCTTGCTGTAATCCGCGTCATCCACTCCTATGCCCGATTTCGCGGCTCCGCTGCAACGGCTGATCGATGAGTTCCGAAGGCTGCCCGGGATCGGGCAGAAATCGGCGCAACGGCTCGCGTTCCACGTGCTGCGCGCGTCGCGCGACGATGCCGCGCGCCTGGCCGACGCGCTGCTCGACGTCAAAGACAATCTGGGCATTTGCGCCGAGTGCAACAACATCAGCGACGCGGAGTTGTGCCCGTATTGCCGCGACCCTCATCGCGACCGCTCCTCCATCTGCGTGGTCGAAGAGGTCCACAACATTCTGCCGATCGAAACCACGCGCAGCTTCGAGGGGCTGTATCACGTGCTGCACGGCTCCATCTCGCCGCTGCGCGGCATCGGCCCGGAGCAGTTGAAGATCAAAGGGCTGCTCGATCGCATCGCCAAGAGCGAGGTGAAGGAGATCATCCTGGCGACCAATCCGACGGTGGAGGGCGAAGCCACGGCGGTGTATCTGTCGCGCTTGCTCAAGCCCCTGGGCATGAAGGTGACGCGCATCGCCATGGGCATTCCGGTGGGCAGCGACCTGGAGTTCGCCGACGAAGTGACCATGATGAAGTCGCTGGAGAACCGGCGCGAGATGTAGGATGTAGACATGCGAACACTGCTTCCGTCTGCCTCGGCTCTGCGTTCGTCGGCGTTCTCGCGCAGTCGAATCTGAGAAGTGCCAACGGAGCAATGCCTCGCCGGCACGCTGATCTCGATCCAGCAGGATTCAATCACCCTAAAGTTCAACGAGAAGATCACGACCTTTCGCCTCGCGCCGGACGCCGAGGTCTGGCGGCGCGGAACGGATGTCGCGAGCATCCACCAGCTCGTTCTGGGCGATGAGATTTACATGAAATGCACCCGAGATGCTGATAGCGCCGTGATCGCCTCGGTTGTCGCCGCCGTGGAAGGGGGCCATGGGGTTGACATGGAACCGCATCATTTAAAGGAGATCTCCGTCTGCGGCGGCCACTTGGTCGCGTTCACGAAGGATACTCTCTCGGTGAAGAACCATGACGGAGTCTGTGTCATCCACCTCACCGCCGATGCGAACATCTGGCGCGGAGAGATCTTTCACGACACCAGCGCTCTCAAGCTTGGCGACGATATGATGGCGAGGGTCACTGTTGGATACCCTAACCGCGAATTAACCGCCGAAGAGGTCGACGCGAATATCTCGAAGGTTGAGGGCACGATTGTCTCCGTGCGGTCCCACCGCATCGTGGTCAAGAAGGATCGTGTGCGCGGGCGTACGACGGTGCTTCTGGATTCTCGCACCGCGCTCGACCTGGACCAGGGGAAATTGAGAAAGGGCACGACTGTGCTAGCTGTGGGCCTCGACCTGGGACACAATACGTTCCGCGCAACGTCGATCGTCGTCGAGAGATAGGGCGTAGCCGGAGAGAAAAATCGCCCTCCACCGCACTATAATGGGGACAGGCTTTATGGAAGACGACCATCCGGTGACGCAACGGGAATTCCAAGCCGGGCTGACGGCTTTGGAGGAACGGCTACTCGACCACATGCGTCAGATCGAGACCAATCTCCTGACCGCGTTCCATAGTTATGCCAAGGGCCAACACGCTCGGCTGCACACCATGGAAACGGTCGATCAGGAGTTACGGATCCGAGTGGAGACCCTGGAAGACCGGGTTCTTACGCTCGAAACCCGCCCGCGGTTATAGCACAGTCAGCGCGCCCGCTTCGCTCAACCCCTCCGCCGTCAATCCTCCGATGCGCACATCGACAATCCGGTTCGGCTCGCGTGGCGAGGCCAGGGCGATCTTCAGGTAATTCCCGCTGAGCGCGACGTGCCCGTCCTCAATCGTCACCGTCGAAAGCGTCCGCCCGATCATCGAAGCGCGGAAGCTGCGATGCTTGCTCGCGGCCAGGTCGCGAAGCACATGCGTGCGGCGCTTGCGCACCTGCATGGGCACCTGCGCCGGGATCTCCGCCGCGGGCGTTCCCGGCCGCTCCGAATAGGTGAACACGTGCAGATAGGTGAACGGCAGGCTTTCGATGAAGGCGCGCGACTCCTCGAATTCCTCTTCGGTCTCGCCGGGGAATCCGCTCATGACATCGGCGCCTACGGCGCAATACGGCATCAGCGCGCGAGCCTTGGCGATCCGATCCGCGTAATGCCGAGGGCGGTATTTGCGATGCATCCGCCGCAACACGCGGTCGCTGCCGGATTGCAGAGGCGCATGAACGTGATCGGCGATGCGCGGGCTCTCCGCCATCAGCGAGAGAAGCTCATCGGAGAAGTCCATAGGCTCGACGGAGCTGAGCCGCAGCCGCTGGATCGGAGTTTCATTAAGCAGACGGCGCACCAGATGCACCAGCCGCAATTTATGGTCGAGATCGCGGCCCCAGCGGCCCAGGTTAATGCCGCTCAACACGACCTCCTTGTATTTTCCCGCAAGCCGCCGCACCTGCTCAATCACGGAATCCGCGGGAGCGCTGCGGCTGCGCCCGCGCACGAACGGAATAATGCAGAAGGAGCAGCGGTTGTTGCAGCCGTCCTGGATCTTGAGATTGGGGCGCGTGCGGTCGCCCAACGCGTCTTCCACCGGGCTGCTAAGAAAATCGTGCTGCGCGAAAATGTCGCCTACTTCGACCTGCCCATGGTAGGGAGCGGCGGTGGAGACCAGATCCGGGATCTGAGTCTTGTGCGAATTGCCGGCCACCAGCCACACGCCCGGCAGAGCGGCGATCTCTTGCGGAGCGCGCTGGGCGTAGCAGCCCGTCACCACAATGCGCGCGTCCGGGCTTTCGCGATGGATGCGGCGCACGGTCTGGCGCAGCTCATCGTCGGCGGTTGCGGTCACGGTGCAGGTATTGAGCACCACCAGGTCGGCTGCGCCGGCGCCCGAGGTCTGCGACAGGCCCTTCGCCGCGAGCGCTGCTTCCAGAGCCGCTCCATCGGCCTGCGAGGCGCGGCAACCGAAGGTCTTGACGTAGAATCGCTGCAAGACTCCATTCTAGCGTCCATGCTTAACGTGAGGGGCCCGAATGCGAGAATACTAGAAGTCTCGATGATTCGAACCCGCTACGTGGCCGCGCTGTCCCTGCTGTTCACGGTCCTTTTTTTCATCGAATACACGCCGCTTCTGCCGCGGATGAGGATTCCTTACGACCTCGAGGAATTTCACTATCCGCTGGCCGACTACGCATTTCAAGCGCTCAAACAGGGCCGGTTTCCGCAGTGGGACCCGACTATCTACTGCGGTCTCAGCTTCGCGGACAACATTACGACGGGGATTTACTATCCGCCCACGTGGCTGATGTTCGCGCTGAAATGGGGCTCCGAAAAACTTTCCTACCGCGCGCTGGAATATCTGGCGCTGGCGCACGTTTGGCTCGCGTTCCTGCTGTGCTACGCCTGGCTCCACGGCCGCCGGAAATTGCACTGGCTGGCGTCGATTCTGGGTGCGGGCGGCTACGCGTTCGGGGGCTACTTGATGGGACAGTTGCAGCACCTGGGGTTGCTCGCGGGCTACGCCTGGCTGCCGCTGGCGTTTCTGAGCGTCGATGAAGCGGAGGAAAAGGGCGATTGGCGTCCTTTATGGAAGCTGGCGCTGGCGTCGGCCATGTGTTGGCTGGGCGGCTATCCACCTTTTTGGATCGTGTTCGCCTTGTGCTCGGCGGCCTACGCGTTCGCGCGGCGCGCCGGAATGCGTCTCGGTATGTGGACCTCGGCCGCCCTGGCGTGTTCGCTGCTGTTCTCCGCCGTCGCGCTGCTGCCGGCCTTGGAAGCCACGCGGCTCAAAATTCCGGAATTGAAATATAGCCGGATCAGCGGATTCGCGCATCCTGAATATTACCTGTCCTATTTCATCCCTAACTATTTCAAGTTCGATCTGGGCGTCGATCCCGCGACCACCGCCTTGCGCGACTATTTGTACCTGGGTGGCGCTGGCATCGTCGGCTTGGCGCTTCTTTTGCGGCGAAAGAAATTCCGGGATGTGGCTCCGCTGCTCGCCGTGCTGCTGGTGTCGCTGCTCTTTCTGGTGAATCCTACGGGACTGCTTGGATGGGCGATTGAGTATACGCCTCTGGCGCAGGTGATGGTCGACTGGGACTTTCTCGCGGGAGTTTCCGCCGCGCTGGCGGCATTGGCGGCGTTCGGTATTGATTTTGCATTGGCGCGCACGGCCAAGAGGGCACCATCGTGGAGTGTGCTTGTGGCAATCGCATTGGCGCTGGCGTGGTCGGTGCGCCTGCTCGTATTGTGGAACGGACCGGGCGTGGCCTCGGGAGCGAACGTCGGCATGGGACGCCATCGGGGGGACCATTCTTTGCGCCGCACTGATCTACTTGTATCCGCGGGCTGGACGCCCACTCAGCTCGGCCGTCGCTGCCGCGCTGCTCCTGCTCGCGGCGGCCGAATACAAGGCGTTCGGCACCAGCAAGCAGTTCAACGGCGAGCCGCAGAAATATTTCGTCAGCTACACCGGCGCGACGTACCCGGCGATGAACGCCAGCGACCTACGCGGTTCTCCGGCGGCACAGCGAGTATCGCTGGGCGCTGGAGGATTTCGGCCCCGATCCGGTGAATCTCCGGCATTTCGGCTTCGCTACGCCGCAGGGCTTTGACCCGAACCTGCCGGCTCAGTACAAGAAGTTGATTGAGCAGATCGGCCACTTCCAGACCAACCGCCTGTTCGATTTGAATCCCGACAATGTGTCCGCGCTGCGGCTGCTGGGCGTCGGCTATGTCGTGGGCGCGGAGCGATCGGCGGGATATGCGCGGCTCCTGGAGAATCCGAATTTCCGATTGATGCAGCCGGACGATTCCTATTACAAGGTCTTCGAGCTGATTGATCCGCAGCCGCCCTTCGGATGGGAACCGCCTTCCGAGGGACGCGAGGCCAGCGTGACCGAGTGGCAGCCCGAAAGGCGCGGGCTCCGAGTAACGTTCGCCCAGCGGAGGCGTGTTCCGTTTGTCGGAACAGTTTTATCCGGGCTGGACCGCCACGCTCGATGGCGCCCCGGTTGAGATCGAGCGCTGTCACGAAGCGCTTCAATGCGTCCCGGTTGGGCCGGGCGAACATCTGCTGGAGTTCCGGTATCGTTCGCGCTGGCTGCTTCCGGGAGCCGCGCTGAGCTTATGCTCGATGCTGCTGGCGATGGCTTTTATGCGCTTCCGCCGACCGCTTCCGCTCGCAGGCCGGAGGCCTGCGCCACAGAGCGCCTGTGGGGCAGGTCCCCGACCTGCCAATTTCGAGAAGGTTGCCAAGTACGTTCTGGCGAAGGCCCCTCGCATCGCCGCCGCGATGCTGCTCGCCGCGTTCTTTTGGGCGTTTCAAGGGAGGGCTCTGAAATCTCACTTTGGGCCTGACGAGATGATGAATCTCTACAACTATTGGCTGCCCCCGCTATGGAAAGTGCTTCTGGCCAACTTGAGTTTTTGGAGCAGCTTCGTTCGCCCCATGGCCGCGGTGTATTATCTTCCTCTGTTTCACTTGTTCAAGTTCAATCCAGTCCCGTATACCTGGGTTCGGATCGGACTGCTGGCCCTGAATACGGTGCTCTTTTACAAGCTGGCGCTGGAGGTCTCGCGGTCATGGTGGGTGGCCGTGCTGGCGGCGTTCCCCATCGCTTATCAGGCCAACCTGGGAAACCTGTCTTTCGACGGCGCGTTTATCTTCGACACGCTCTGCGCTACCTTCTATTTCGCGGCGCTGCTGTATTACCTCCATCGTCGCAGGGGCCGGGCCGATCTCAGCGTGACCCAGGGGTGCGTGTTTCTGGCGCTCTATATCTGCGCGCTGGATTCCAAGGAAATGGCAGTATCGCTGCCGGTGGTGGTTCTGGCGTATGAGCTGTTGCTCCAGAAGCGTAGAGAGTGGGGACTCGCCAACCTTGCCCGGCAGCTCTGGCCCACGCTTGCCGCGGGCGCGATCACGGCGGTCTTCATTTTGGGAAAAGCGCTGGGGGCGCAGAGTCTCACCGTCATGGACGCGTACCGGCCTGTGTTCACATGGGCCCGGTTCTCGGAATCGACCACGCGGTTTCTCAACACAATCTTCTACGCCGACGGACTCACGATGGAACACGTCGTCGTGTTGTGGGGTGTGCTGCTGTGCGCCGGGATTGCCGGACTCATGCGCCGCTGCCGCGACCCGCGCTGGTTGTTCCTGTGGGTCTGGGTCATGGTGACGCCGCTGCCGATCGCATTTCTGCCCGGACGCGGCGCGGGACTCCTGTATCTTGTGGCCGCGGGCTGGGCCATTGCTGGTGGCGATGTTGTGCCGGGCCGTGTCCTGGCGTCTGGCGAGGGAGCTGTTCGGCGGACGTCCGGCGCGGATGGCCGCGATGGGGCTGTGCTTACTCGGCTGCGCCGCCGCGTACGCCTATCAAACCAGGATTGTCCATCGCTACCAGGTCTACGGGTATCTGCTCACGGGCAAGCATACGGCGGATATGCTGGTCCAGTTCGGGAAGCTGGGCCTCCAGCCCAAGCCCGGAAGCCGGATCGTCTTTCTGCGCGATCCATTCCCCGATTCGTTCGACATGACTTTCATCTCGGCGCTGGCCTGGAACGATCACTCGTTGAGGATTTTTCAGCAGAGCCAGGACCATTTGACGGAAGACCAGATCGCGGGGATGGATTACATCCTGGATTACACAGGCGACGAATTCGTGGTGCGCAAGACGCCGCACTAATCGGGACTGCGCCAGTCCGGCGGATCGCCGGTGATCAGGCGCGCGCCGCGGTCGAAGGTCAGATATTGAAACCCCCAGCGGATAAAAACCAACACGCGGTTGCGGAACTGCGCCAGGTACATCAGGTGCACGGTAAGCCAGAGCAGCCACGCTGGCCAGCCGTGAAAGCGCATGCGTCCGAACTCGGCGACTCCCGCGGCTCGCCCGATCACCGCCAGGTTGCCTTTGTCGCGATAACGGAATGGCTCGGGCTGGCGGTTCTGCAATCGCTCGACGCCTTGCAATCGCTCTGCGATGATCCTCGCGGCGTAGCGCCCTTGTTGCATCGCCACCGGCGCGACTCCGGGGAGCGGCTTACCGTTCCATTCCAAATGAGCCGCATCGCCCACAATGAAGATTTCCGGATGGCCGGGCACGGTTAGATCCGGGCCGACCAGGATGCGGCCCATGCGATCCTGCGGCGCGCCCGTGGCCTGAGCCACGACGCCGGTGAAATCCGACGCCGCGACGCCTGCCGCCCAAATGACCGTGCGCGCCTGGATGCGCTCGCTCCCCTGGGGCGTCTCCAGCGTCACGCCCGCATGATCGACGGCCGTGACTTTCACGCCCGTGCGCGGCCGGACGCCCAGACCAATCAAGGAGCGTTCGGCCGCCGCGGAAAGGTCCTCCGGAAACGCGGGCAGCACTCGGGGGCCGCCGTCGAGCAGCAGGATCCGCGCCTCATCCGTGTGAATCGAGCGGAAATCGTGGCGCAGCGTGTCCCGCGCGATCTCGGCAAGCGCTCCGGCCAGCTCCACCCCGGTGGCGCCCGCGCCCACGATTACGAACGTCAGCCAGGCCCGGCGGAGTTCGGCGTCGGATTCGCGCTCGGCTGCCTCGAACGCATACAAAACGCGGCGCCGGATGCTGGTGGCATCTTCAATCGACTTCAAACCCGGTGCGTGGGCCGCCCAGGCGTCGTGCCCGAAGTAGTGATTACGCGCGCCCGTTGCCACAATCAGCGAGTCGTAGGGAACGACGCCGCCGGCCAGAATCAGTCTCCGCCCGGCGGAGTCCAACTGTGCCGCCTCTCCCAGCAGCACGCGCACGTTGGGTTGATCACACAGCAGCGACCGCAGCGGAGCCGCAATCTCGCCTGGCGAAAGCGAGCCTGTCGCCACCTGGTACAGCAGAGGCTGGAACAAATGGAAGTTGCGCCGGTCCACCAGCGTGACTTCGACGGGGACATGCCGCAGAGCCTTGGCGGCGTACAATCCCCCGAAGCCGCCTCCCGCGATGACCACCCGGTGCACTTCCCAGGATCGCGCAATCGCCGGGACGTAACAACTGTGGTACGTTGACGTTAGATGGCGATGCCCCGCTCATCTCGAAAGAGCTGCCTGGCCGCGCTGGTGCTGGCGACGGTTTTAGTTCCAATGTTGGCCGCGCAAGCCGGTCCGGGCGTTCCGCAGCCCGGCTTGGGCGTTCGCCAGCCGCCTCCCACCAGCGATCTGCTGGATCAGTTGGTGGGCGGGTGGGCCATCGCGGGCACGGTTCGGGGACTGCCGGTTCGTGAAGTTGCCGATTCCGAGTGGGTCTTGGGTCACCAGTTCTTGAGATTCCACCGCACCCAAATCGACGAAGGGGGAGCCGAAACGGTGGTGTATGTCGGATACGACTGGGTCCTCCAGCGCTTCGTTGTCTTCCGGCTGGACAGCTTCGGCGCGCGCAACGCGGAGACCCCCGGGTATGGGCAGCGCACAGGCGACAAACTGGAGTTCGACTTCGACTATCCCACCGCGCCGATCCGGGAAACCTGGAGCTGGGATGCGAAAGAAAGAACCTGGCAATTCCTGGTTGAGCGCAAAGAGAAAGCCAATTGGGTTGTATTTTCAACCTTGAACCTGCGGCACATCCCGGGGGGGCGCGGCCTGCGTGGTCCTGGTCCGCTACGGCCTCCCACGCCGCCCTCGCCAACGCAACCTCCGCAGTGAACCGCGCGCCGGTCCGGATTCGGAAAGCCTCCGAATCCGATGTTCCTTTGATCCTGAACTTCATTCGCAAGCTGGCGGAGTATGAGCGCAAATCGCACGAAGTGGTCGCGACCGAAGAGAACCTTCGCGATGCGTTGTTTGGCGAACATCCCGTCGCAGAGGCTCTGCTGGCATACTCCAACGGCGAGCCCGTGGGTTTCGCGTTGTACTTCGAAACCTATTCGACCTTTCGCGGCTGCCGCGGGATCTTTCTCGAAGGATCTGTTCGTGGAGCCGCGGCATCGAGGCCAAGGCTTCGGGACCGCACTGCTGGCGGCCACGGCGCGGCTCGCGCGGGAACGCGGAGGATGGCTGCAATGGCTGGTGCTGGATTGGAATGAGCCGGCGGTCGAGTTTTACCGGCGCCTGGGAGCCACGCGGATCGAAGAATGGAACTCCTACCGGCTGCAAGGGGACGCGCTGACGCGGCTCGCGGCAGATACACTTGAAGCATGATGACACGGCGCGGCGCCGGGCGCGCTCTTATTTTCGCCATCGTTATGATGGCAAGCGCGGTGGCGCAGCAACCCATTCCGGTCCAGTTTGATGTCGCCTCGGTCAAGCCCACCAGCGACACCGGCCCCGTCGTTGCGGGCATGCCCCTGGGCTTCGCGGGCTTCCCAGGGAGCGGAAGATTCAGCGCCTCCAACGCCAGTTTGATGCAGATCGTCATGATGGCATACGATGTGCGGGACTTCCAGATTTCCGGTGGACCTGGCTGGATAAACCCTAGCGCCCCGTCGGACCACTTCAACATTGATGCCAAGGTGGACGGCGTTACCGGCGTCGGTCGCATGCGGCCGATGATCCGGGCACTGCTTGAGGACCGCCTCCAGCTCAAGATTCACCGGGAAACGAAGGAAATGCCTGTCTACGCGTTGGTCGTAGGGAAGCGCGGTTCTAAACTTCACGCGAGCTCGGCGGAAGAACAGGCGGACGCAAGGCCAGTCTTTGAAGCGGGCCAAAGGTGCCCGCTGTACAAGGCAACGAAAATGCCGATCTCTGCGCTCACACGGTTGCTGACGACACCGCTCGGACGCATTGTGATCGACAAGACCAATTTAGAGGGCGAGTACGACTTCGCCCTGGAGTGGAGTCCGTCACCACTTGAAGAGACAGACTGCCCATCCATCTTCACCTCGGTCGAACAGCTCGGATTGCAACTTGAAGCACAGAAGGGACCCGTTGAGACGATCGTCGTCGATCATGTGGAGAAACCCTCCGCGAATTAGGCTCAACTCACCTTGCCCGCGAACCGCCGATACACAAACACCGAATACCCCGCCGCCAGCGCCATGCCGGGAATCCACCACGCCAGTCCGACCTGGAGGCCGTAGACTGCGGGCGCGGTGTTGTAGACGGTCAGCCCGAAATCGGGAGAGGCAACCGACGGCAGCACGTACGGGAACACGCCGAAGGCCGCGCTGGTAAGCATCCCGACGAGATACGCGCAAGAAGAGAGGAACGCGGCCAGCTCGCCGCGCCGCCGCATCCCCAGGAATCCGGCGATGGCCAGGAGCGGAAACGCCGCGCCCCAGGGATAGGCGCGGAAGTTGGCCGCAATGTGCGGTTGCAGGGAGAAACTCGCGGCGGTGGCGGCCAGCGTGAGAATCCCCAGCAGCCACCAGACTCCGTGAGCAACCTTTCCGGCGCGAGCGCTCAGCTCGCCGGCCGTTTTATATCGCACCCACAGCGCGCCGTGCGCCACCAACGCTGCCAAAGCGAGGACGCCGATCAGAATGGTGTACCAATCGAGAATACCGGGCAGCGCTCCGGTCCTGAAGTCAGTCCACAAAGGCAGAAAGAAATCGCCGCTCGCGTTCAAAGGCACTCCGCGGACAACATTGCCCAGCGCCGCTCCATAAAAAACGGCGAGCAGCCCGCTGGATACACAGAACCCTGCGTCCCACAGCGGCGTCCATACAGGCGAATCGATGTGATTGCGGAATTCGATGGAGACACCGCGCAGGATCAGCAGCCACAGCACCATCGTCAGCGGCAGATAGAATCCGCTAAAGCTGGAAGCGTACAGCGCCGGAAACGCGAAGTACAGCGTGCCGCCTCCGGCCACCAGCCACACTTCATTGCCGTCCCACACAGGACCGATGGAGGCCAGCACGCGCTTGCGCTCCGCCGGAGTCTTGGCCACCAGCAGGTGGATCGCACCCGCGCCCAGATCGAAACCGTCCAGCACCACGTATCCCGCGATCATCACCGCCACCAGACAGAACCAAATGAGCTGGATCACGGATGCGCCTCCCCTGCTTTGATCTCTGCTTGGGGGCCGCGTTCGAGCTCGCGGTAGATCAGGAACAGCCAGAGCATGCCCAGCACCGTGTAAATCCCCATGAACCCCACCAGCGTGAACAAGGCGTTGCCCGCCGAGACCGAGGGAGAAGCGCCGGCCGCGGTGCGCATGAGGCCGTAAATCAGCCAGGGCTGCCGGCCCAGCTCCGCGGTCATCCAGCCGGCGGTGTTGGCGATATACGGGAACGGAAACGAGAGCATCAGAATCCACAGCAGCGGCTTGGAATCGAACAGCCGTCCACGCAGAAGCCAGACCCCGCAGATCGCGGCCACGGCGATGAAGATGGTCCCCAGCCCCACCATGATGTGGAAGCTGTAGTACAGCAGCGGCACGTTATCCGGCCAAACGTCGCGCGGGTATTCGTCCAGGCCCTTCACCTCCGCGGACCAGTGGCGATAGGTCACGAAGCTGAGCAGTCTCGGAAGGAGCAGAGGGTTATCCAGCCGCTCGGCGTTGGTATCGGGCTGGCCCAGGATCGTGAGTGGCGCGCCGCGCTCGGTGGTGAACAGTCCTTCGGCGGCCGCCAGAGTGACCGGTTGATAGGCCGCGACCTTCCTGCCCTGGCCGTCGCCGGTGGCCATCAGGAGCACGGAGGCGCACAGCGCGCCCGCCACGCCGGTGGCGATGAAGATGCGTCCGTAAGCTTCATCGCGCTTCGCAATCAGATAGAATGCGCCTGTGGACGCCATGACGAAAGCTCCTGTCGCCACCGCTCCCATCATGACGTGCGCGTACTGCCATATCCCCCACGGATTCAGAAGCAAATCCCAAAAACTGGCGAGGCCGAATTCGCCGCCCGGTCCCAGTGTGTAGCCGGTGGGATGCTGCATCCAGGCGTCGGTGGCGACGATAAAGAATCCCGACAGCCAGGAACCCAGCCAGACCAGCACCGCCGACACCAAGTGGCCCACCGGCCCCAGCATCTTTTCACTATATATAAACAGGCCCAAGAAGCTGGATTCGAGGAAGAACGAATACACGCCCTCCATGGCCAGAGTCTGCCCAATGACGCCGCCCGCGGACTTCGAGAATCGCGACCAGTTGGTGCCGAACTGGAATTCCATGGGGATGCCGGTGACCACGCCCACGGCGAAGTTGATGGCGAAGATTTTGATCCAGAAGCGCGCGGCGCGGTGGTAATGCTCGTCTCCGGTTCTGAGCGCGACCGTCTTCAGCCAGACGATCAGCAGCGCCAAACCCATGGTCAACTGCGGGAACAGGTAGTGGAACGTGGCGGTGAAGGCGAAATGCAGGCGGTCCACGGTCAGGGCGGAATCCATTGAGAGGTGCCTCTCTTTCCGGTACGAAATGAAGCCCGCTTCTACATGCAGAACTGGCTTAGTTCCAATGCGAAGGAGGCCGCGAAAGCCCGTGTCAACGCCCGTTGACATCCACGACCCCCATGTGTAGTATAGATCCAGTCCGTCACACGGCGGCGCACCACGATTTCTTTTGTTGGAGGTTTTTGCAATGAGAGCGAAAATGCTCAGTGTTATGGCTGGTGGTCTAATGTTAGCCGCCGTGCCGATGCTCGCCCATCATTCTTTTTCGGCCGAATACGATCGTAGCAAGCCGATTACCTTGAAGGGCTCAGTAACCAAGGTGGAGTGGATGAATCCCCACGCCCGCTTCTATGTCGACGTGAAGGACGACGGCGGCAAGGTCACCAATTGGGAGTTCGAGCTGGGCAGCCCGAACGGCCTGATGCGGCAAGGCTGGACCCGGAATTCCTTGCAGATCGGCGCGGTGGTCCAGGTCAGCGGTTCGCGGGCCAAGGACGGCTCGAACCTTGTCAACGCCAGCAGCGTCGCGTTTGACGACGGGAAGAAAGTTTTCAGCGGCGCATCCTCTGCCGACGACCCGAACACGAAGTAGCCCATCATCACAGTTTGAAAGGATCGCCCGGTGCAGCCAGCCTGCTCCGGGCTTTTCATTTGAAACGGGAATTCATCCTCGGGTTGTTATTGATGACGCGCGCGGCGTTCGGAGCGCAGGACCCGACGTTTCACACGGGCATTGAGCTGGTGCAGGTGAGCGTGGTCGCACAGGACCACAAGGGCAAGCCGGTCGCCGATCTCCGGCGCGAGGAGTTTCAGATCTTCGACAACGGCTCGCCGCAGGAAATCCGGCTATTTGTCCCGGAAACGGAGAAATCCAACCCTGCGCCGCCGGAGCCGAAAGGGCTCAATGCCTTCACCAACCGGATTGCCTCCGCCGGTTCGCGCAGCGGCTATTCGGCGATTTTGATTGACAGCCCCTACTTCGGCGATCCTACCGAAGATGGCAACAGCCTTGCCCGGGTGCAGGCGCTCCGAATGCTGCGGTCAATCCCAATGGGAGAAAGCATCGCGATTTATGCTACGGGACGTAAACTGCGGGTCGTCTGCGAATTCACCTCGGATCGGGATTTGCTGGAGCGTCAGCTCCAGAAGTGGAAGCCGGGCGCCGACACCCCCGACGACGACATCCCGGTCGTCCGGCACCCGCCGGGTATGCGGGGTGACGCCGCTGCCGATGCAGCGCGCATCGAGGCGCTCCAAAGTATCGATAGTGGTGAGATAGATCTGGTAGCCGATCACCTCGCCGGCATTCCCGGGCGGAAGAACCTGCTTTGGCTATCCACTCGCTTCGTGATCGGTCCGCGAGCGTGGCAAAAACTCAACGCCGCGAGCGTCGCGATCTATCCCGTGGACGTCGGCGGCGTGTGCAGGGTCTGCCCGCCAAGGCCCACGGCGCTGATGGACGCCATCGCTGCGCAAACGGGCGGCGTCGCCTACTACCTCCGCAACGATCTGGATGTCGCCATGCGCGAGGCCATGGATGACGGACGCGTCAGTTATACGCTCGGCTTCTACCAATCCGGCGACGACCGCGCGCCCCAGATTCATCAGCTCGCCGTGCATGTCAGCCGACCCGGCGTAGCGCTGCGATACCGCACCAGTTACCAGACCCAAGGCACGCAGCCGGTCTCCGCGGCCACGAAAGCCGATTTGGCGAAGGCTCTGGGCAGGCCCGTCAACGCGACCGCGATTCCCATCAAGGCCTCGGTCACGCGAACACAGGATCGCCTGAACGTGCAAGCTACGCTCGATGTAGAGGGCCTTGATCTGGCGCCGAATCGCAATCGCCAGAATGAGAATCGATGGACGGGCAAGATCGAGGTCGTGGCCCGCTTCACCACGGCCGACGGAATCGTCGCGGGTGACGTATTCTCCCAGACCATGACCTTGAATCTCCGCCAGACCACCTACGACGCGGCCGTACAGGATGGCCTCCCTTACCGCAACATCGAGCTGAAGGTCCCAAACAAGGCGGTCGAGTTGAGGCTGCTGTTCGCGAATTTGGCTACCGGGAAAATCGGCACGCTGACCATTCCGCTGTCCGAAGTCGAGTGACCATCAATAAGCGGGAAGAACGATCTCGCGAGTGCCTTCGTCCAGGTTGAAGATGCGAATGATTTGAGGCTCGCTGGCTTCAACGTGGGTTACTTTGAACTTGACCGGCTCCGGAGGTGTCGTCGCCGCGGCGGCCGCTCGCGGTGCAGCCGCGATTTCCAATGGAAGAGGCGCAGCCGCGATTTCCACTGGAGCAGGAGCAGCCACGCGCGCGGCGGCGACCGCGGCAGGAACAGTCGCCGGCACCGGATGCAGGGCCGCAGCCAAATCTTCGGGGCTCACCTCAAGCGCGATTGTGACCCGGCTTTGATCCACCGAGGCTTCGACGCCGCGGACGACCGCAGGGAGGGATGGCGACTTCGCCCGTAATCCCCGGGCAAACTCAGCGGCTGCTTCGTTCGAGCCGGCGTCGAAAGATGCTTCCATGGAGAGGCCGTCGCGAACCGAAACTTGGCCCAGGAATTCGGATGCATCGGCGTCCAGCGGCACGAACAGATCGGCTAACGGATCCGGCAGCTTCACGGCCACCACCCACAGATCCCCGGTTTGCGAGAAGCGAGCGGCTCGCGGCAGGAGTGGGGAATATTGGCGCCCGGTTTCCAAAAGACTGCTGTCAACGGCGGCTTCGAGCGTCTTGTGAGCCCCCACCAGCACAAGTTGCTCGCTGATTTGGGCCACGCCGAGTTTATCGGCCTGCTCGGGAAGCCACAGGGTCACGCCCCGATAGACCGCGCGGCGCAGCCCCTTCCTCTGGGCTTGATCCTTGACTGTCGCCGCGGGGAAGCTTCCCGCCTCCGCCGCCAGCAGAGCCGGCGAAGAGATCACAATTTCGCGAGCCTGCCTGAGGCAATCCAGATCGGGGAAGGCCAGCGCGCCGGTACTGGAGAGCTCGGCTTCGATGGCTGCGGCAAACGGCGAATGACGCAGATTGCTCCACCGGATTCCGACCAAAGTGGTGGCTTCGGGCGAGGCATATGTCCACCAGCTCGGATGAGACTCCGCGGCAGCCAGAGCCGCCGTAATCGCGAGAAGGAATAACGGCTTCACTCTTGTTTCATCGGATGACGGAACCACCGGGAATAGAGTCGAATGTCTCAGACTGTGTAAATTTTCCCTAGGTCGGCTCCCGAGCGCCTCTCGTAACCGATTGATTTTGTGTGGAATTCAACTCTGGCCCCGCAGTTGCACTCGGGGCGGCGTGATGAAGGGGAATGATTACGCAAAAGCGTTTGAAACTGGGTTTCCAGCGACGCGGCGGTTCCTGCTCTCGCGGGGCGCCGCTGTCGAGGAAGCCGAGGAGATCGCACAGGCCGCTTGGGCGCGCGGTTGGGAATTCCGCGATCAGCTCCGCGACCCAGGCTTAGTGGGGTTTTGGGTCAACTCGATCGCGCGCAATCTGTTCCGCGCCAGGTTTCGCGCCAGAGTCTTCATGCAAATGGACGGTGTGGAGGCTCAGTACACCATGAACCTCGAGGAAGTCGAGTTACACCGGCTGTTGGAGCGGTGTTCGGGGCGCGACCGCCGCTTGCTGGAGCGGAGCCTGGAAGGTTACTCGGCGGAAGAAATCGCGCAAGTTGAGGGCATTACCTCGACCGGCATCCGCGTGCGCTTGTTGAGAATCCGGCAGTCGCTCCGGCACCGGCTGGCGCTGGTCCCGGCCTAAGTGGAGCAGGCCTTCGGCCTGCGCTGGCAGGTGGAGCAGGCCTTCGGCCTGCGCTGGCAGGTGGAGCAGGCCTTCGGCCTGCTCATGGCAGGTCGAGGACCTGCCCCACGGTCATTGAGACAGATCGACGTGGCGTTCGACGGTCGAACCGTCGTGGATCTCGACCGCGAGCGGGTGCCGCTCGGATCCCTTGACGATTTCCACGCTGTGCGGTCCCGGGAGAAGCACAAACGTCGCGGGTGACTTGCGAGCCTGCTCCTGTCCGTCGATCACGATGGCGAGGCCGGAAGGGTTGGTGCTGACGGTGAGCATGCCGGACATGCGCTCCAGATTGACGATGAGCCCGGTGTCGTGGGGGATGTCGATAATCCTCTGCGCATCGCGATAGCCGGGGAACTGGACCAGGAACGTATGGCGGCCCGCGGGCAGCGTCAGGCTGCATGGTGTGACGCATTTGAGCGCCGCGCTCCTGTCGAAGATGGCAGTGGCGCCGGCGGGCGTGGCGGTGAGCTGGAAGACGCCATCGGCGGGTATTGGCGCAAGTTTCGGCTTCGGACTCGGGGCGGCATTTGAAGTCGGCGGCGGCTCGGTCTTGGCTTCGACGGGCGTCGGCTTTGACTCGGCTGGCTCGGCTGCTGGGTGCTCAGTTGCCGCCGGCAGGGGCGGCGGCGGTGGCGGCGGCTCGGGTGCGGGCACGGCGGTTGCGCTGGGTGGATTCTCGGAAGTGCGGGGAACATGACCGATCTCGTATTGCCGATAGGCCACGAACAAACCTCCCACCAGCGCGAATGCCAGGAGAAAAAGACCGGCGTTGCGCGCAGCGTGACTGGGCTCGGATTCGGGCTGGCGGCGGCGCGGCTGCCACACCGGCGGCAGGCCGGAGTCGCCCGGAGAAGAGTCGGATGCGATCGCGGCCCGCGCCGGGACCGGGGGGATCTCCGGCGGCGCGGGAGCGAGTGCGGAGAGCGGTTCCGGCAGGACGTCAGCGACGGTTTCCGGGAGAGCATCCGCTGCGGTTTTGACGAGACCTTCCTGCGACCCCCCGGTAGGCAGGTTTTGGCTCGCGCCCCGCGGCAAGGGAATCCATCCGGGAGTTGAGTTGCAGGCGATGGCCAGAGCGGAGATGAAATCGGCACAGGCTTCGTAGCGGTCCGCGGGATTCTTGGCGAGCGCCTTGCGCAGCACCGGTTCCACCGCGGGCCCGAGAGTGGTATTCAACCGCTGCGGCGCCAACGGCTCCTCGCGCACAATGCGGTAGAGTAGCGTGGGAAGGTACTCGGCCGTGAACGGTTTTTCGCCGGTCAGCACTTCGTAAGCGAGCACGGCGAGCGAGAACTGGTCGGCGCGGCCGGTGATCGGGCCGCCTTGGATCTGCTCCGGCGACATGTAGCTGGGCGTTCCCATCATGACGCCCGCCACCGTCATCTGCTGCGCCACGATTTTTGCGACGCCGAAATCGGTGATCTTGGCGGTGCCGTCCTCGTGGATCATGATGTTGGCGGGTTTAATGTCGCGGTGGACGATGCCCTTCTTATGGGCGTAGTCGAGCGCGGCCGCGGTCTGGCGGAAAATGCTCAGAAGAGTCTCCTTGTCGGGGGTCTGCGCGGCCAGCAGCATTTTCTCCAGCGGCGGCCCATTCACGAATTCCATGAAGATGTAGGCCATGCCGTTTTCTTCGGCGATGTCGTAGATGGTGACGATGCCGGGATGGGAGAGCATGCCGGCCGATTGCGCCTCGCGGAACAGGCGCTCGCGCAGGCGTTCGCGCTCGGCTTCGTCGGTGAATTCGTTGAGACGGATACTTTTGATCGCGATGGTGCGGCCGATGGCGGGATCCTGCGCGCGGTAGACAATCCCCATCCCGCCCCGCCCCAACTCGCCGATGATCTGGTAGCGCCCGATTTGTTGCACGGTGAGTGTGTCCACTATTTTAACGCAGCGCTGCTATACCCATTGCGCCCGCGCCGCACACCCACCGTGACACTGTCAAAGATCGAAGAGGAGCTCCTCACACTTGATATCCTTCAAGCGTTCAAAAGGCCCATCGTGTTGGCGTTCGTACGGGTTGCTCTCGAGAACTCCTCCGCGCTACCGCGTTCCGGAACCGATGGGGGAACCGAACTCCTGATTGAAGTATGGAGCACGAGTCGCACGGAGCATGCAGAGTGAAAGCGGCAAAGCGTTCAAAAGCGGGCAAATCGAGGCCCTTCAGAAGGTGTGTGACCGGATTTTTGCTGGCCGCCTCGGGGGGTGCCGCGGACGCGCCGGTTCGGTACAATCCTTGAAATATGGTGAAATCCGGACCGAAGCTTTCGCTGGATTGGTGGAGCGTGCTGCTGGCGCTGCTTGTGGCGGCCCTGGTGCGGGCAGGGATTCTGCCGCATATTCCTTGGTGATGCTATGAGGCTCATCGTATGAATCCAGCAATTCCTGTTGCCAATACCGGAGAGGCCGCGGCGAGCGGCGGATTCCTGCGGCTGATCCCACGGCTGGCCCCGGGCATTCTGTTGCTGGCGGCGCTGGGGTACGGGGGCAAGTTTACAGAGCAGTCGATCGCGGCATACGGGAAGGCCCATCATATGCCCCTCCCGAATATTGAATACGTGCTGTGGGCGATCATCTTCGGTTTACTGGTGTCCAATACGATCGGCGTCCCGGCTGCCTTCCGGCCGGGAGTGGACACCTACGAATTCTGGCTGAAGATCGGGATCGTGTTCCAGGGCGTTCGCTTCCTGCTGGGCGACGTGCTCAAGTTGGGCGGATTGAGCCTGGGCTTCGTGGCCATTGAACTGGCGGTATCGATCGCGCTGATGACTTGGTTGGGGCGGCGCTTCGGATTGCCGCCGAAGATGACCAGCCTGCTGGCGATCGGCTCGTCGATTTGCGGAGTCTCGGCGATTATCGCGGCCAAGGGCGCGATCGAGGCCGAGGATGAAGACGCATCCTACGCGATGGCCGCAATTCTGGCGCTGGGCGCGTTCAGTCTCTTCGCCTTCCCGGCAATCGGTCACGGGTTGGGCATGAGCGATCACGCCTTCGGGCTGTGGGCGGGACTCGCGGTGGACAATACGGCGGAGGCTACCGCGGCGGGCGCGCTGTATTCCGATACCGCGCAGAAGTTCGCGGTGCTCGCGAAAACCACCCGCAACGCGACTATCGGATTTGTGGTGCTGGCTTACGCGCTGTATTGGGCTAGCAAGAGCCAAGCTAAGGAGATCGCGAACAAGGGCGCGTTCCTGTGGCAGAAGTTTCCGAAGTTCGTGCTCGGCTTTCTGCTGATTTCGTTGCTGGCGACGGTGGGCGCGTTCTCGAAGACGCAGACCACCGACCTGGCGAATCTTTCACGCTGGGCGTTCCTGCTTACCTTCGCCGGAGTGGGGCTGCGCACCGATTTCCGGGAGATGCGCAAGCAGGGTCTGCGGCCGTTGATCGTCGGAGCCGCGGGCGAGTTTGTGATCGCGGCATTGACGCTGGGGCTGGTGGTGGGAGCGGCGCGCACGATTGGTTTATAAAACGATCGGTTTATAACGTGAGCGCCTGACTTCTGTATGATAGGAGGCGAGACTATGAAACGAGTACTTGTTATGACCGCCGCCGTAACGGCTGCAATTTCGGTTGCCGCCGCGCAATCCCAGGTCAAGAAATCAACCATCCCGGGGATCACCAACTTCGCCCAGGTGGAGACAACCGTCGCGTGCGCCGGGGCGATCACGCCGGCGTCGGTGGCCGGGATCAAGAAGATGGGGTTCGCGTCCATCATCAACCTGCGGCTGGCGGACGAAAAGGGCGCCGACATCGACGCTGAAGCGGACGCAGCTAAGCTGGCCGGCATCAAGTTCGTTCACCTCCCGCTCAGCAGCAGCGCACCCGACCCCGCGGTCGCCGATCGCTTTATCAAAATCATCACGGAACCCGGCACTGAGCCGGCGTTCATTCATTGCGCCAGTGGAAATCGCGCCGCGGCAATGTGGCTGATCAAGCGCGTGCTGATCGACAAGTGGGACAACGATCGCGCGGTGGAGGAAGCCACGCAACTCGGCCTGACCAGCCCGGTGCTGAAGACTTTCGCGCTCGATTACATCCAGGCCCACAAAAAGTAGGAGCGCGTTGCGGTCGCTTCACCATGGGGGCTGTGAGACCCACGCATTGTGGGAGAATAATTCCAGCGGAGCGCAACCTCTCTCTTGGTGACCAACGAACAACTGCTTTTGATGATCGGGATTCCGATGGCGTTTAATGGAGTGTTCGTCTTGATAGGGATCGCCTTTCTGGAGGCGAGGTTCAAGGCCTTTGGTTCCAGGTCTAAGTCTAAGAGGCCCTGGACGCGCGGCTGAAGCACCTGGAGCGCGGCTAAGGTTTTTCCACCGGCAATCCCGCCTGGTTCCAGGCGCGCCATCCGCCGTCGAGCGAAATGACGTTGTTATAGCCCATCTTCTGGAGCTCCGCCGCGGTCAGCGCGGAGCGGTAACCGCCCCCGCAGTACAACACCATGGTGGTAGTTTTGTCGGGGATCTCGGATTCGATATCGCGCTCGATGACGCCCTTGCTCAGGTGGATTGCGCCAGCGGCGTGGCCGTCGGCCCACTCGCGGTCCTCGCGAACGTCGATCAGGACGTGGCCGTCGCGCGGCATCTTTCGATACTCGGCGATATCGACCTGCTTGATCCGCGACTTGGCCTCGTTGACCAGAGCCAGAAAACCCGGGTTATGCGCTTTATGGGGGATGCTCACGAGATTCTCCTGATGCGGGCGCCCGCGCCCGCCAGCTTCGCCTCGATTTTCTCATAGCCGCGATCGATGTGATAGACGCGGTCGATCACGGTTTCGCCCTGAGCGGCGAGCCCTGCCAGAACTAGCGACGCGCTGGCGCGGAGATCGCTGGCAATGACCTGCGCCCCGGATAGCGGAGTGGGCCCGGCGACGATGGCCTGGCGTCCCTCGATGCGAATATTGGCGCCCATGCGCGCCAGCTCCTGCGCGTGCATGAAGCGGTTCTCGAAGATGGTCTCGGTGATGAAGGAGATGCCTTCGGCGCGGGTCAGCAGAGCCATGAACTGAGCTTGCAGATCGGTGGCGAAACCGGGGTGCTCCTCGGTGGCGATATCGACGCTCATGAGCTTGCGGGGAGCGCGGACGCGCAGCGAATCGGGCGAAGGTTCGGCGACCTCGGCCCCGGCTTGATGGAGTTTAGCGATGAGGGCGCGGAGGTGCGCGGGCTCGCAGCCGGTAATGAGAAGATCGCCGCGGGTGAGCGCGCCGGCGATCAGGAAAGTTCCGGTCTCGATCCGGTCGGCAATAATCGGCTGATCGGCGCCGTGGAGTCTCGAGACGCCGCGAACCCGGATGGTGGAAGACCCGGCGCCCTCGATGGACGCTCCCATGGCGGCGAGCAGGCGGGCAAGGTCCACGACCTCGGGTTCGCGCGCGGCGTTGTCGATCACCGTTTCACCGCTGGCGAGCACGGCGGCCATCAACACGTCCTCGGTGCCGGTGACGGTGATGCGGTCGAAATTGATCTCGGCTCCCTGAAGTCCGTGGGGCGCGAGGGCTTCGATATAACCGTGCTCCTGGCGAAGTTCGGCGCCCAGGCGCTCGAGCGCGGAAACGTGCAGGTTGATGGGCCGCGCTCCGATGGCGCACCCGCCCGGAAGCGAAACCCGGGCGACGCCACAACGGGCCACCAGGGGTCCCAGCACGAGACTGGATGCGCGCATGGTCTTGACCAGATCGTAGGGAGCCTCGGGGTGGACGATTTCGCGGGCTTGCATGCTGACGCGGCCGCCCTCGACACGGACATCGGCGCCGATGTGGCGGACCAGATCGAGCATGGTGCGGATGTCACGTACCTGCGGCACGCGGTCGAGAGCAACGGTGTCGCCGGTGAGGAGGCAGGCCGCGATCGCCGGAAGAGCGGAGTTTTTGGAGCCGCTGACGGCGATAGTTCCTTCGAGCGGCGCGCCGCCGTGGATGAGAAATCGGTCCAAGGCTATTCTCCCGAAGCTTGTTCTTCCAAAGTCTTTTCTCCCAAAGCCACGGCTAAGCGGCCGCGGGCCTGAGCCAGGAGGCGCTCGGCTTCGGAGCGGGAGACGCCCTTTTTGCCCATAACGATGGCGGCGGGGACGCTGCGGCCGGCCTGATCCAGCAGCTCGGCCGCGCGATCGAGGGAGACGCCCGCGATTTGCCGGATAATGCGGCGGGCGCGATCCTCCAGCTTTTGATTGGCCGGCTGGACGTTGACCATGAGGCCGCCGTAGGTGTAGCCGAGCTTGATCATGACGGTGGTGCTGATCATATTCAACACGAGTTTCGTTGCGGTGCCGGCGCGCAGACGGGTGGACCCGGCCAGGATTTCGGGTCCGGCCAGAGGTTCGATGGGAAATTCGACGATGCGGGACAGCTCGGAATCCGGCGTACAACTGATCCCGGACGTGATTGCGCCCAGGCGGCGGGCGTGAGCGAGGGCTCCCACAACATAGGGAGTCCGTCCGCTGGCGGAAATGCCAATGACGGCGTCGCTCCGGGACACGCCCGAAGCGGTGAGATCGCGAACTCCGGCGTCGGGATCGTCCTCGGCGCCTTCGACGGAGTGGCGCAGAGCGTCGTCGCCACCGGCGATAAGGGCGCGGACGAGGCTGGGCGGGGTGTGGAAGGTCGGCGGGCACTCGGCCGCATCGAGAACGCCCAGACGGCCGCTGGTCCCGGCACCAATATAGATAAGATTGCCGCCATGCTCGATGGCGGACACGATCGCAGTCACGGCTTTTTCAATCCGTGGGATCTCGTGGGCGACCGCGGCTGGAACGGCAGCGTCGGCGGCGTTCATCGCGGCCAGGATGCCGCTGGCCGGAAGGGACTGGATCGTATGCCATTCGGCCAATTCATGTTCGGTTAGAAGGTAATCCAGCATCTACGTACCATTGTACAGGGGGGGGTCATGCAAAGGCGATTGCGAAGGCGAGAGACGCAAGGTTTGCTGGCAAGAGGGCCTCGCTGAGTACCCGGTACCGGAGCGCCTAAAGTACTACAGTATCCACAATGTAAGTTATTTATTAAAAAGGAGATACACAAACGTCCCGAATTCCCCTTAGAACGAAAGAGAGGGACAAAAAGGACTAGATTTGTGCTTGACAGTTAGGACGAGCGGCCCGTATACTGAGAGCGTACCGTTAGACATAGGTCAAGGGAACGCTGGCCTTTGCAGGAAAACTTGAGTCGGAGGCTGTTTATAATGAAAACAAAATTTTCTGGTTTGCTCGCTGTAGCGGTGATGGCAGCCGCAGTCGCATCGACGGCTAGCGCCACAATCGTCACCTGCGACACTGGAACCATATCGAATGTTGTGGGTGCCACATGCCAGGAGGGGCAGCTGACTTTCAGTAACTTCTCGGTGAGCGCCAGCTCCGGGTTCACCTCCGCGCAAATTGGAATCGGCGGTACTTTGCAGGGCACTGGGGTCTTTGGTAACGACGTTGATCTTGCGTTCCAGATCGGTGGCTTGCAAGGTAGCGGCGTGACCAGCGCGCTGGGTGACGTTGAATTGCAGTATGAGATGACGGGTGGAGTTGGGGGAGTTGACATCTCGCTCCAAGCGAGCCCATTAATCGCTGGTGGTTCCGAGACTGTCACCGAGATAGCGTGCAGCGCGGCCTTCGTAGCCGGTGTTTGCAGCGGAAATACTCTCGCGAACTATGTGGTGATTTCGACTGGTGGTGTCGTGAGTAACGCACAAATTCCTTGGCTCCCGCCGTACCAGGGGTACGAAGGTCCGGTCTTCATCAAAAAGGATCTTTCCTACGATGGCGCTACGACAAGCGAACTGGTGAATAGCGGGTTTGCTGTTCCCGAGCCGATGACGTTCTCCTTAGTGGGCGCGGGCCTCCTGGGTCTCGGTCTCTTGGGCCGCCGCCTTCGGAAGTAAAGTAACGAGTAGCTCAATCTTTCCTTCGACTTGTGCCGGGCTGGAGTGAACCTCCAGCCCGGTTTTCAAATTAGTGAGCCTGCCGGGATGGAAGCTCCCGGAGTTCCTTACGGGCCCCGGGCCTTCGGAGGGGGTCGGCGAACGAGTCCAACTTTTGCAAAACCAAACCCAACCGCGATAGTCATGAGCGGCCTGCCGATGTTCCAGGAAGCCTGTGTGGTTCCGGCTATGCCGGGTTAGCGAGCGGCATACCCGAACGCCGACGCCGTGCGGGCCCTCTAGGCGCTGAAGGAACTGCCGCAGCCGCAGGTAGATTTGACGTTCGGGTTGTTGAACTTGAAGCCGGCGCCTTCCATGGACTCCACGTAATCGACCTCGGCTCCGTCCAGGTAGAGCATGCTCGCTTGGTCGATAAAGACCTTCAACTCGCCGAAAGAGTAGGTCTTGTCCAGGAACCCAGGACTGTTCTCGAAAGCCATGGAGTAGCTGAAGCCGGAGCATCCCCCACCCACAACCGAAATTCTCAGCCCGGCGGGCTTGGGCTCTTGGGTCGATAGGATCTCTCTGACCTTACCGACAGCCGTTTCCGTCAATTGAACCATAATCGATACCCCTCGCTATAGATAGGATGAAATCTCCCGCCGCGCCGATTCAAGTGCGGCCGAACGAGCCCATTCCTCACCTCGATTGTACCCGATCTGCTATCTTGAGGGAAACGCACTGAAACCCCGTTGTGATAGGCTGCGTCGGAAAGGTAGTTATGAGCGGCCTGAGCGAAGTACTTCAATTCCCAGCAACGGGAGCCCGAACCAGAGCGCTTCCCTCTTCGTTTGGATCGAACAGGACTCGCGTGGACCACAAAAATACCGACGAGGCAGCCCTTGTCAAGCGTGTCCAGGCCCGCGACGAGATGGCTTTCCGGGAGATCGTGGAGCGGTATCAAGCCAAGGTGTTCTCGATCATCTATGGCATTCTTCGGAACCACAACGACGCCGAAGACATCGCTCAGCAGGTGTTCGCCAAGATTTATTTTTCGATCCGGAATTTCGATTTCCGCAGCTCGCTGCTGACTTGGATCTATAAGATCACGGTAAACGAGTGTTACGACTACCTGCGAAAGAAGCGGGTGCGCAAACTGGTCTACGAAAGCGATTTTTCGGCTGAGGACGCGCAACGGCTGGAGAGTTCGGAACCGGCTGTGGATACGGCCGCTCCGATCGACCGGAGAATCGTGCAGCAGGATCTGGTGGTCAAACTGTTGTCTAAGGTTTCCGAAGAGGATCGAACTTTGATCCTGCTCAAGGAAGTGGAAGGCCACTCTGTCGAGGAACTGGCCGCCATGACCGGCTTGAATGAGAATACGATCAAGGTTAAGCTATTTCGAACCCGTCAAAAATTGTTGAAAGCCGCTCAGCGGCTGGGGCGGATTCGGGGAATCGCGAAAGTAAACAGCGGGCAGTAGAAAGACCCGCGATCGAAGAGCTTTTTACGAGGGAAGGAAGTCATGCATCGAAGGGTGCGGGATAAGCTAGAGGATATTCTTGCGGGTACCGGCGGCCATGCTGTTAACGGCACTGAGGACGACCGGCGCCTGCACGATAGTCACTTAGACGAGTGCGCGGAGTGCAGGGACGCGGTAGCGGCGATGCGGGAGCAGCAGCGCCTGCTGCGGAGTTTGCGCCTGCCCGAGGAGGCCGAGCCGAGAGCCGGCTTCTATGCGCGCGTGATTGAACGGATCGAGTCGCAGGGCGCGGCCTCGATCTGGAGCCTGTTCTTCGAATCCCCGGTGGGACGGGGCTTGGCGATGGCATCGATGGTGCTGGCGCTGAGCCTGGGAGTGTATCTTGTGTCCTCCGAGCGGGGCGCCGCGGTAGAGGCCGGCCAGGCGCTGACCGCGCCGGATTCGAGCGGAATGCTGACGGACTCTCCGGACCCCGACGCGGTGCTGTTTAATTTGGTCACCTACCGGGAGCAATAGATGATCGCAGCCGTTGCCCGAGCTCCCTGGCAGAATCCGCGGGTGGTTTTACCGCTGATGATGGTGTTTCTCGCTGGGGCGGGTTCGGGTGCGTTGTGGATGCAGTTTGGATTGCACGATAAGCTGCATCGTGCCGCTGTTGCCAGCGCCGCTCCCAACCGTGAAACCGTGTTGCAACGATTCAACTCCGAGCTGGGGCTTTCGCAAGATCAATCGCGGAAGATTGCCAACGTGCTGGAGGACTATACGCAGTATTATCAGAGCTTGCAGGACCAGCTCGACGATGTGCGGGCCACCGGCAGGACCCAGATCCTTCAGATTCTCAATCCCGACCAAAGGGACAAGTTCGAGAAGATCATGAGCGATCTGGCCCCTCAGCTCGAGACTCCACCATCGAAGTAGATTGGCGAAATAAAATCGGCGAAATAGATCGTATAGTGGGAGTTTGAAGCTCCTACTTACCGGGCCCCCGGCTTCGGGCAAATCCACCGCCGCCGTTCAGCAGTTCAATTCCACCCCCGGCTCCTTCCTGGCGACTCCGACCGCCACGATGGCGGAACACATCCGTCATGAGCTGGCCCGCGGGGGTTTTCCGGTACGGCCATCGCGAGTGGGGACGCTGACGCAGTTCCTGGAACGGTTTTTCGATGGCCAGGGTCTTCCATTGACCCCGCCGGAATCGCTGCTGCACATCCTGATCCAAGAGGCGCTGGAGCGGCTACGTCCTGCACGATTCGAGCGTCTGATCGAGTCGCGCGGGTTGCACGCGGAGTTGGCCACGCTACTCGATGAAGCGCCGGGAAATCGGGAATACGACCTGGGGGAATGCGCCCCGGATCTGGCGGGCATCTTCGATGACGTGGAGACGCAACTGGAGGCGCGGGGCTTTGCGCTGCGCAACCGGCGGCTGCGCGCCGCGGCGGCCAAATTGCGTTCGGGCGATGTGCAGGCACCGCCGCTGACCATCTTCGACGGATTCTTCACGCTGGCCGCGGTGGAGCTCGAGTTGATCGAAGCGCTTGCCGGACGCGGCGCGGTGACGGTCACGCTGCCGGACGGAACAAGTACCGAGGGAGCCCGGAGACGGTTAGTCCAGTCGGGTTTCGAAGAAACGCGCCTTGGGGACGCCCGGCGCGCGCCTGAGCGAGTGCTATTTTCGGCGGCGACGCCCGAAAGAGAAGTCGAGGAGATCGCGCGGAGGATTCTGGAGCAGACGGCGCGGGGACGGCGGTTCCGCGAAATGGGCGTGGTGCTGCGCTCGCGCGATCCGTATGGGCCGCTGGTGGAGACGACGCTTGCGCGTTTCGGGATTCCAGCGCGGGGCTACTTCCACGACCTTCTGGCCTCGCACCCGGCCGTGTCGTATCTGGCCGGAGTAGTGCGGTCGATGCTGGAAGGCTGGGACCACGCGACGCTTGGCGCATTGCTACGGCTGCCGGTCTCGGGCGTGGGAACGACCGCGGAAGGCGACCGTTTCGATTTCGAATTACGCGAGAGGCTGCCGGGAAGAGGCTTGCCGATCGCGGCGGTCCGTGAAGCGCCGGACCTGCTGCGTGAGTTCCAAGAAATTAGCGGGTGGCGTCGTGAGCGGTTGGAACCGGCCGAGTGGGCGCAGCGTTTGAAGACGCTGGGGCGGCTGGTAGCGCAGCCGGCGACACTGGAGCGGGCGGACCGCGATCAGGTGTATGTGTGGCGCTCGACCGCCGCTGCGCTGGCGAAGTTCGCGGAGGTCGTGCAAGAGACAGCGGGGTTCGTGGGATCGGAAAAGACGCTGCTGGAGGGATTCTGGAAGCGGGTGGAGACGGCCCTTGCGGTTGAGACTCTGCGCCTGGAGGACCGCAGGCGCGACGTGGTCCACGTCATGGACGTGTATGAAGCGCGGCAGTGGGAGCTGCCGGTGGTGTTCGTATGCGGCCTCTTGGAGCGGGTGTTTCCGAAATACCACGGCGAGAATGCAGTGCTGGGCGATGCCGCCCGACGGAGGCTGGGATTGCCAACGTCGGTGGACGCTCAGGCGGAGGAGCGGTTCCTATTCGATCTGGCGACGGCGCGGGCGACGAAGCAGGTGGTGCTGAGCTACGCGCGATTCGACGAAAAGGGCGAGGAGACGCTGCCGTCGTTCTTTCTTGCAGAAGAACGAGCCGCGCCGGTTGAGGGGTGGGTGCGGCCGAAGCCGAGACGGGAAGTCCGGGCGGCGGATCCAGCACCGATTCAGGACGAGGCGCTGTTACGCGACATCGCGGCGCGACGAAAGACGCTGTCGCCGACCGCAATCGAGAGCTTTCTGCAATGCCCGTTCCAATTCTTCGCGAAGAAAACGTTGAGGCTGCGGGAGCGGCCCGCGGCTCCGCGCGACCGCCTGGATGTGTTGTTGCAGGGGAGCATCCTGCACCGGGCGCTGGCGGAGTGGATCCGGGCGCCGCTGCTGGGCGCGGAGGTGCTGGAGCAAGTCTTCGACGAGGAATGCGCGCGGCATCGCATCCCGCGCACATACCGCACGGAAGCGGTACGCCTGGAATTGCTGCGGCACTTCAAAATGTTTCTCGAAAACCACGAGGTGGAATTGGGTTGGAAGACTCGGGTTGAGGAAAAATTTGATTTGCCGCTCAGTCCCGAGTTGACGATTCGCGGCCGGATCGACCGTCTGGAGACGGGGCCGAAGGGCGAAGGGTTGGTGATCGACTACAAATACAGCGGACAAGTGCGGGATCGGGTCGAAGAAAACGAATCGGGCAGTCTGGTGCAGGGCGGATTGTATTTGTTGGCGGCGGAGCGGGTATTCGGGCTGGACCCGGCGGGCATGTTGTATTGCGGCGTGAAAAAGAAAGTGGCGTGGGAGGGCTGGCACGCCATTCCGGCGCTGGCGGGTATCGGGGAAGCTTCGACGCGTGAGCGCCTGCGGGAATTGGCGGAAGGCGCGGCACGCTCGGCTGTGGAAACGCACGCGGCGATTCTGGCCGGGAGCGTGGCGGTTGATCCGGCGGATCGCAAGAAATGCGACTGGTGCGACTATCGCGATATCTGCCGCGTGGAGACCATGACGGCTGAGCGCGGTGCCGGGGCGGGCGGGTAAATGGAGCTTTCGGCTGAGCAGCAGGCGGCGGTGGAGCGTAGCGGACAGGACGTATGCGTGGTGGCGGGCCCGGGGTCGGGCAAGACGCGCGTTCTGGTGGAGCGCTTCGCGTGGCTGGTGGAACGGCAGTCGGCCGGCCACATAGGTGTCGATCCGGCCCGCATTCTGGCGATCACCTTCACGGAGAAGGCCGCCACGATGATGAAGCGGAAGCTGGTGGAGCGTTTTGCGCACCGCCAGGACGTGCGCGAGCGGGTGGAGCGCGCGTGGGTCGCGACCATCGACGCCTTCTGCGCGCGGCTGTTGCGCGAGAACGCGATAGAGGCGGGCCTCGCGCCGGATTTCTCGGTGCTGGATGAAGGCTCGGCGAAGCGGATGCGGCGCGAAGCCGCCGAACACGCGCTGGACGAATTGTTTCGGGAGCGGCCGGATGAGATGCGCCGTCTACTGGAGGGTCTGGCGCTCTCGACCGGCGATGACGCGAGACAGGTGGATCTGGCGGCGAGCCTGCTGGACGTCCACGAAAGTATGCGCCTGGCGGGCGTGCGCGTCTTGCCGGATGCGGCCGGCGCGGGCGAAGATGTTCTGCCGAAAACGCGCAGCCTCGCGGCGGAGGTGGGGCGTGAAGCAGCCTGGAGCCATCTGCACGATTGGGTGCGCGAATTTCTGGCGCTTACATTTCTCGACCTCTCTGGGTCGCCGGTAACACGGCGGCACTTCGAGATGGTGGCGCGGTTCAGGCCGAATCTGCGGGGCAAAAAGAAGGGTCAAGCGGCGGTAAAGGAGCTGAGAGACGTCGTCCTTCCGAGGCTGGAGTCGCAGTGGATTCTAGCGTGGCACGCGGGGCTGCCGGAGCTGTTGCGCGAAGCGGTGGCGCGGCTGGACCGGGAGTATCGCGAAACCAAGCGGCGCGAGGCGTCGGTGGATTTCGCGGATCTGGAAGAGATCGCCATCGAACTGCTGGAGTCGAACGCGGCGCTGCGGAAGCGGATCGTCAATCAGTTCGATCACGTCCTCATGGATGAGTTGCAGGACACCAACCGTCTGCAATGGAAGCTGATCGGCCTGGTGCGCCGGCACAATTTTTTCGCCGTGGGAGACATCAATCAGTCGATCTATGGATTTCGTCACGCGGACCGGACGGTTTTCGAAGGATACCGGGCGGAGCTGCGCGAGAAGGGGTTCAAGATCGACGAGCTGAAAGAGAATTACCGCAGCCGGCCGGAGATTCTCGCCGCCGTGACAGAGGTGCTGGAGGGATGCGACGGCGTGGAGCCGCGAGAGCTGATTGCGAAGCGCGAGGCGACGTTGAGGGATGGCCCGGCTGCGGATGGTCCAGTGGTGGAGCGCCTGGTGGGAGCGCGTGAGCGGGCGGCGGAGGCGGAAGCGGAGCTGGTGGCGGCGCGCATTGCCGAATGGAAGACGCGGGGTGGGCGTGGATGGGGAGACTTCGCGATCCTGGTGCGCGCGCTCCATTCGGCGGAGCATTTTGAAAAGGCGCTTGAGACGCGGGGCATTCCGTTCCTGGTGAGCGGCGGAAGAACGTTCTTGGAGGCTCGCGAGACGCTGGATTTGATGGCGCTGCTGGCCGCGATGGTCAATCCACTGGACGAGATTGCGACGGCGGGAGTGCTGCGCGGTCCGCTGGTGGGATGGAGCGAAGAGCAACTTCTTCGCGCGGGCTCGGAGGGCCGGCGGCAGGAATTCGAGAGATTGTTTGGGCGTGCGCGGAAGCTGGCCGGTTTCATCGCGCCGGATCGCTTGCTGGCGATGGCTCTGGATGAATGCGGATATGCGGCGGGGCTGAGTGACCGGGGCCGGGCCAACGTTCGACAAATTGCTTGACTGGATCAGGCGCGAGTTTCGCGGCGCGGCAATGCGCGGGCCGAGGCCTCTGGCGGAGCTGCTGGAGGATCTGGAGGCCATGCGGGCAGCGCGTGCGGAAGCGGAGGCTCCGGCGCAGCAGCAGGCCGCCGACGCGGTGAACATCATGACCATTCACGCCGCCAAGGGGCTGGAGTTCCCGGTGGTGTTCGTGAGCGCGCTGCACGCCGGCAGGAGGAACTCGACGCCCGTGCTGCTGTTCTCGGCGGAGTTGGGGCTGGGGGCGAAGTGGCGCAATCCGGCAACGGGTGAAGATCAGAAGGACGCAACTCACGTGGCGCTGAGCGATCGTCTCAAACATGACGAAAACGCCGAGGAAGACCGGCTCTTGTACGTCGCCATGACCCGGGCGGAGGACCGGCTGGTTCTTTCCTATGCTCGGGGGCAGCGGAGTTCGCAGTGGCAGAAGCGGGCCGCAGCGGGAATTCGAGCGGAGACGGAGGCGGATCGGGCAACCGAAATCCAGGCCAAATCTTCGAGCCCCATCGAGACTGCGGCGCCGGAGCTTTTGCTGGAGGCAGCCGCAGTCACAGGGCAACACGATTCATCCGCGGCAGTGACGGACGTGGCGCAGTTCACGGCATGCCCTCGCAAATATTATCTGGGGCGGTATCTAGGACTGACGCCCGAGCCGAAGAGTCCGGGAACGGGTGCGCTCGCAGGCCGGAGGCCTGCGCCACAGGCAATCGAGCTGGGGCTGGAAGTGCACAAGGCGCTGGCGGGGCAGCCGGTCGAGTCGGGCATCGCTTTGTCGCACGAGGCATTAGAGCTGGCGCGGCGATTCAAGGAGAGCGAGTTGGGGCAGCGTGCGGCGCGGGCGGATCGAGTGGAACGCGAGTTCGATTTTCTGCTGGCGGTGGAAGATGTGGTTCTGCGAGGGCAGATCGACTTGTGGTTTGAAGAAGGCGGCGAGCTGACGCTGGTGGATTACAAGACGGACCGCGACGAGGCCGGCGCGGCGGAGTATGCTCTGCAATTGCGGTTGTATGCCCTGGCGCTGGAACGATACGCGGGGCGGCTGCCGGATCGCGCGGCGCTGTGTTTCTTGCGCTCCGGGAGGGTTCTGGACGTGACCTTGTCCAGCGCGGATTTGGAGGATGCGCGAGGCGCCGTGCGGGCGCTAGCGGCGGCGCAGAATGCCCTGGAGTTTCCGCTGAAGGTGGGAGAACAGTGCCGGCGCTGCTCATTCTATGAAGGCTTGTGCCCGGCGAAGCTTCGCTAAATCGCCACGCCCGCCATGCGGGCAATCGCCAGAGCGTTGGAGTGGGTGCTGACGCCCGGTTTCAGAAGATAGTCGAACGCGAAGGGATCGATCCGAAGGATCCCGGCTCTCCATGTGGACGTTCGAGCCTCCCAGATCCCGATCTTCGGCGATTTCAGTCAACGTCAGGTCGTGCGTGGAGAGCGCCCCAATCGCGCCCGCGCCGGTCGCATTTGTGCCGGTCGCATTTGTACCTGTCGCATTTGTGCCGATCAGGGCCGCAGGAACGATTCGGCCGCGACTCGCCGGTCGTGCGAATTGGTTCCGCTCAAAATCTCATCGATCGCGAACAGCACGGGCTTCGGCCCGGAAGCGGCGGCGCGCAAAGTTTCGCGCAGGCGCTCCACCTCCGCCATAAACTTGGATTTGCCTTCGTTCAGGGAATCGACGATGGAGATGGAAGCGCACACGGCGAAGGAGGATTGTCTCGCGTGACGCGCGCGAACGGGCGCTCCGGCCGAACCTAGAACCGCGTTGATGCCCAGTGCGCGCAGGAAGGTGCTCTTGCCCGCCATGTTGGAGCCGCTCACCAGGTAGAACCTCCGCTCGTTGTTGAGATGCACATCATTGCGCACGCATCCGCTCTCCGGCAGGAGAGGATGGCCCAGCCCGGCGGCTTCGAATTCGGTTACACCGTCCAGCATCTCCGGAAACACGTCTTCGGGATGCTCATACGCGTAACAGGCCAGCGCGTTCAGGGCCTCGAACTCAGCCCAGGCATCCAGACAGATCCTGAGATCGTCTCCATGCCGTTCCTTCCATCGCTCGATGGCCAGCGCGAATTGAGTATCCACAAGCAGCACCCGTGAAGGGAGGTAAAACCAGTCCTCGTTACATTGAGCCACGGCTTGCATCAACCGGTTAAGCTCACGAACCGCGACGCTTGCGCCTTTCACGCGCACGGACAACTCCTTCAGCTTTGTTGACCGGAAGGACTGTGCCGCCAGCAGCTCCAGCCCCTGCCGGAAAAGAGAGATCTCATAACCGATGCTGCGATTCCGGTCCACCACGGGATGAACTCTGCCGCGCAAGAAGAGCGCGAGCCCGATTTGCGCGGCGGCTAACGGCCAGAGAAACGGCGCGATCCAGATCCGCAATCCCCCTTCAGGCGGCGCCAGCAACTGGATCAGAAGCGTGAGCAGCAGCGTCCCACCGACGACCGGCAGAATCCACGGAATCGCGGGTGGCACGGTGACCGGAGGCGCATCCAGCCATTCGCGAAACGGCTCCCAATCGCACCCTTGAAAACTATATCTCCCGAGCAGGCAGATTTGTTCGCGCAGATCGGATCGGGGCTGAAGCTCCTTCACGGCTTCCTGCCGCGCCAGGGTTTCGTTAAGTTCGGGCAGATCCAGCAGGTAAGACGCGAGTCGCCGCTGGCCCACTTGCGAGCGAGTTGTGCAGAGCAACTCGAACATCGACCCCGCGCCGAATAGATTCAGAGCCCGTTCGTAAAGATGTTCGGCTCTACTGAACTCCTCGCCGGAAACGCCCTTGCCGGCCCACTCCCCCTTCAGCCGGTCCACGCCGGATTGATAGAACCGGCGCAAGCGCAAACCCTTTGAAGTCTCGCGCCGGCTCGCGAAGAGGGTTCGCAAGGGCAGTGCCGCGAAGGGCAAAACCAGGGGAGGAAGCCACACAGGCCCCGCTCGCCGGGACGAATGCGCAGCGAAGCTCATGAACAGAAAAATCGCCAGCACCGCGGCTAGCAGCAGGATCGCTCCGGATTGTCTTGCTTGGGCCTGGGCGAGACCTGCGTGCAGGCCTTGTAACTTGTTCTGATATTCCAGAAGCACGGTCTCGAAGTTGGGCATCGCCCCATGGTACTTCAGGTGAGGCGGCTGCTCACTCGTAAGGGAGGTCCTAACTCTGCACCTTTTTCCTCTTGGCCTCCATCTTGCGTTCGACGGCTGCCCACAGGCGGTTCTTGAGGTCCTCGGGAACAGCTTGCGGCTCCATGCCCTTGTAGACCTGAAGAGTCTTCAAGGTGGTGTCCACGACAACGAAGCAATTGGGACACTGGCTCACATGATTTTCCAGATGGCGCTTGGTTTCCGGATCGATACTCGGATCCAGATAGTCGTTAAGTTCCTGCAGAAATTGCTTACAGGTTAGCAAAGACGTCCTCCCCTTTCCGTTTGAACTTACGCGTCAGCTTTTCCCGCAGGGCCAGCCGGGCCCGCAGAAGCCTGCTCTTCACCGCCGGAATGGAGATTCCGAGAGTTTCGGCCGTCTCCTCTGTACTCAATTCTTCGATGTCACGCAGCACAAAAACGGTGCGGAAATCGGGCTTGAGGCTTTGCACGGCCTCGTCCAGAATCGCGCGCATTTCCTCCTGCGAGTACCGTTGCTCGGGGTTGTCTTCCCAGACGGCAATCTCGCGTTTCACCGTTTCTTCGCCTGTGTCCAGGGGTTCATCCAGCGGAACGGTGCGGTCACCGCGGCGTTTGCGAAGCTTCATCAGGCTTTCGTTGACGGCGATGCGGACCAGCCAGGTGTAGAACTTGGAATTTCCCTGGAAACCATCCAGGTGTTCGTAGGCCTTCAAAAACGCCTCTTGCAGCACGTCCTCGGCGTCCTCGTCGTTTTGGGTGATGTGCTTGGCGAGGCGGTAAATTTTGTTCTGGTAGCGGGTGATCAGCTCAGAGAAGGCGGCCCCGTCGCCGGCCTGGGCCCGGGCGACCAGAGCGGCTTCGTCGAAAGTGATGGGGGTAGTACTCAAGCGGGCGGCCTCGCCTCAACAATAGTATCAGGCCGAACTGTATCAGAGTGAGCGGCTTTGATACTCTGAATGAAGCCCATGAATCAACTCCAAATCACTCTTCCGGACGGTAGTGTGCAGAGCGTGCCGGAGGGAACGCGGCCGGTCGACGTCGCCAGGTCCATCAGTCCCCGGCTCGCGGATGACGCGATTGTCGCGCGGGTCAACGGAAGTCTGTGGGATCTGACACGGCCGCTGGAGGCGGACGCCAAGCTGGAGATTCTGAAGACGGGGAATCCCGAGGCGTTGCAAGTCTACCGGCACTCCACCGCGCACCTGTTGGCGGCCGCGGTGCTGGAGCTGTTTCCGGAGACGAAGCTCGGGATCGGTCCGCCGATCGATACGGGATTCTATTACGATTTCCAGCGCGACGCGGCGTTTACGCCCGAGGATCTCGAAAAGCTGGAAGCGCGGATGTGGGAGATCCAGGCTCGGGATTTGCCGTACGAACGCAAGTACACGCCCAAACAGGAAGGGTTGAAGCTGTACGCGGATCAGCCCATGAAGGTGCAACTAATCGAGGAGCGAGCCGGCGAAATTTTCTCGGAATACACGCTGGGGCCGCATTTCATCGACTTCTGTCTGGGGCCTCACGTGCCGTCGACGAAGAAGATCAAGGCGTTCAAGCTGCTGTCGATAGCTGGCGCGTACTGGAAGGGCGACGAGCATAACCAGCAGTTGCAGCGGATCTACGGAACAGCCTTCTTTTCCAAAAAGGATTTGGACGAGTACCTGCACAAGCTGGAAGAGGCCAAGCGGCGCGACCATCGCAAGCTGGGGCAGGAGCTGGATCTGTTCAGCATCCAGGAGTTGGCCGGGCCCGGGCTGATTTTCTTCCATCCCAAGGGCGGGCGCGTGCGCAAGCTGATTGAGGATTGGATGCGCGATCAGTACCTGAAGCGCGGCTATTCGCTGGTGTACACGCCGCACGTGATGCGCGCGGATTTGTGGAAAACGTCGGGGCACTTGGAGCATTACGCAGAGAATATGTTCGCGGGTATGGAGCTGGACGACGCCGAATATCGGCTCAAGCCCATGAACTGCCCGGGCCACATCCTGATTTATCGCGACAAGCTGCGGAGCTATCGCGAGCTGCCGGTGCGGTTAGGCGAATTGGGCACGGTGTATCGCTATGAGCGCAGCGGCGTGATGCACGGCTTGATGCGCGTGCGCGGATTTACCCAAGACGACGCACACATCTTCTGCACGCCGGAGCAGATCGAAGACGAAGTGGTGAACTGCCTGGAATTCGCGATCGACACGCTGAAGGCGTTCGGCTTCGAGCAGTATGAGGCGGAGCTATCGACTTGGGATGGCGGCGCGAGCGGCAAGTACGTCGGCACGGCGGAGCAGTGGGCGCTCGCCGAAAACGCGTTGAAGCGCGCGGTGGACCGGCTGGGCCTGAAGGCTCCCGTGATGGCGGATGAAGCGGCATTCTACGGGCCGAAGATCGACATGAAGCTGCTGGATGCGCTGGGGCGCAAGTGGCAGCTTTCGACGGTGCAGTTCGACTTCACACTGCCGCAACGCTTTGGCCTGGAATACGTGGCCGAGGACGGCAAGAGGCATCAGCCGCTGATGGTGCATCGGGCGTTGTACGGAAGCATCGAGCGGTTTTTCGGAATCCTGATCGAGCATTATGCGGGCGCGTTTCCGGTGTGGCTCGCGCCGGTGCAGGCGGTGGTGCTGCCGATTACGGACCGGCATCTCGACTACGCTAAAACGGTGTTTGAGCGCCTGGAGGCCGCCGGCTTCCGCGCGCAGCTCGATGATCGCAAGGAGAAAGTGAATCTCAAGATTCGCGACGCGCAGATGCAGAAGGTTCCCTACATGCTGGTGGTGGGGGATCGCGAGGCGGAGTCGGGAAGTGTGTCGGTGCGGCACCGCAAGCACGCCGATATGGGCGCGAAGCCGCTGGAAGATTTCATCGCCGATTTGCAGGCAATGGTGGATTTGAAAGTGGCAAACGACTAAGTTCGGAAATTGGCAGGTCGGAGACCTGCCCCACGGTGGAAGCCCGAAGCATCCTCAGTCCGACGACAGGCTTCATCGCCGAGGCCGGGTTTACGCATTCGCTCACTCCCGCGCGAAACTGCACTTTCGGCTGCACGTATTGCTACGTTCCGACGCTGGGAATCTACGGCGGGTTGAAACCGGAGGACTGGCAGCGGTGGGGGCAGTTCACGACCTTCAAAACCAACGCGGCGGCGCTGCTCCGGCGCGAGCTGCGGGAGCATCAGACAATCTATTGCTCGCCATTGGTGGACCCGTACCAGCCGGCCGAGGCTGAGGAGCGGATGATGCCGGGGATTCTGGATGCGGTGATCGAGCGCCCTCCGCGGGTGTTTGTGTTGCAGACGCGAGGGCCGTTGATCTTGCGGGATCTTGAGAAGCTGCAAGCCGTCGCGAAACGGACCACGCTGCGCGTGAGCTTCTCGATCCCGACGAATCGTGACGAGGTGTTGCGGTTGTACGAGCCGCGGTGTCCCGGCTTCGCGGAGCGGATCGCCACAGTGCGCACGTTATACAAAGCCGGCATAGAGACCTACGCTACGCTCGCTCCGCTGCTGCCGTGCGATCCGGAGGAGCTAGCGCGTAAGGCCAAGGAAGCGTCGGGGCGCGAGTTGATCGGCGATCCTCTGCATGTGCGCGCGGTGAAGCGGCAGGGCGCCACGACGCGAGAGGCCGCGCTCCGGATTGCCGATGCACAGGGGCACGCGGCGTGGCTCGATCCGGAATTTCAAGACCAAATCGTGGCGCGCATCCAGCGGGTGGCTCCGGGCTTTCTGACCGGGCCCCGCGGCTTTGCAAGACTGGCTGTATGAGCGGACGCATTGCGGGTAACGAGATCGTCTCCTACAATCCGGCCACGGGCGCCGAGTTGGGCCGCGTACGGCTGGCCATGGAGCAAGATTACGAGGAGGCTGCGGACCGGGCGGCGCGTACGTTCGAGCGCTGGCGCATGCTGCCGGCGCCCCAGCGCGGCGAAATTGTCCGCGAGATCGGTGAAGAGCTGCGCAAAGCGAAAGTCGAACTGGGCCGGCTGGTGACGCTCGAAGCTGGAAAGATTCTCGCCGAGGGGCAGGGCGAAGTGCAGGAGATGATCGACATCGCCGGCTTCGCGGGAGGGTTGTCGCGGCAGCTTTATGGCCTCACCATGCCCAGCGAGCGCCCGGGTCACCGGATGTATGAGCAATGGCATCCTCTGGGCCCGGTGGGCATCATAACCGCATTCAACTTCCCGGTTGCGGTTTGGGCATGGAATGCCCTGATCGCGATGGTGTGTGGAGACACGGTGGTGTGGAAGCCGTCGCTCAAGACACCGCTGACGGCCCTGGAAGTCCAGCGCATCTGCGGAGCGGTGCTGGCGCGGCACGGATGGGAAGGCGTGCTGAACCTGGTCATCGGCGCCGACGATGTGGTTGGCGAACGTATGATCCGCGATGATCGATTGCCCCTGATCAGCGCAACGGGCTCGGTGCGCATGGGCAGACACGTGGCGCCGATCGTCGCCGAGAGGCTAGGCCGGTCGCTGCTGGAGCTGGGAGGAAACAACGGCGTGATCGTAATGAACGACGCCGATGCGGATTTGACGGTGCGGGCGGTGTTGTTCGGCGCGGTGGGCACGGCTGGGCAGAGATGCACCTCGATCCGGAGGCTGTTCTTGCAGCGCGGCTGTGCAGCCAGAATCACGGAGAAGTTGATCGCCGCGTATCGGCAGATCCGCATCGGCGATCCGCTGGAGGCGGGGACGCTGATGGGGCCGCTGATCGACCAAGACGCCGTCGAGAATATGCTGCGCGGCCTGGAGACGATTCAAGCGCAGGGCGGCGAGATTCTCTACGGCGGGAAGCGCCTGAGCGGAAGCTTCGTCGAGCCCACGCTGGTGCAGTCCCATCCAGGCATGCCGATTCTGAAGGAGGAGATTTTCGGGCCGGTGCTGCATCTGATCGAGTTCGACGCGCTGGAAGATGCCATTGCCTGGCACAACGATGTGCCGCAGGGACTTTCCTCGGCCGTCTTCACTGACAGCGTACAATCGGCGGAGACGTTCTTGAGCCCGCGCGGCAGCGATTGCGGAATCGCCAACGTGAACATTGGCACCAGCGGCGCTGAAATTGGCGGCGCGTTCGGCGGGGAAAAGGACACCGGAGGCGGGCGCGAAGCCGGCAGCGACGCCTGGAAAGCCTACATGCGGCGTCAGACGGTGACGGTAAATTGGTCGGGCGAGATGCCTCTGGCGCAGGGGATCAAGTTTCGAGTGGGGCAGGTCTCCGACCTGCCATGAGCAGGCCGAAGGCCTGCTCCACATCTACGGCTTGAGCATGTCCTGAATCAGCTTGCGGGTCGAGGTCTCTTCGGCTTTGAAGAAGGGGCTGTCTCCGAAAAACTGCTGCCGGACGACTCCCTTGCGGTCGACGAACAGGAAAATCGGCGCGAAGGGGCGTTGGTCCTTGGCGACGTCGCCAATGCGGATCATTTCGTCCGTGTTCAGGAATCCGATCGGGAAAACCGGGCGGTAGCGTTGTACGAAGGGCTCCAGCATGTATTGCGCGTTCTGGTCCCCCGCGGCGGCGACAACCTGAAAGCCTTGCGGGCCGAAATCCTTCTGAGCACGGTTCAGAATGTCGATGGACTTGATGCAGGCTGCGCAATCCGTGGAAATCACGGCCACCAGCAGCACCTTGCCGCGGTACGACTTCAAACTGATGGGTTTGCCGTTGGGAACGGAGATGGACATGTCGGCCAAGGGGCGCGGCGTGACGGCAAACAGGAATGACGCGGTGAACACGGCCGCGACTGCAATCGTCTTTAGAAGGATTCGCCCGCACAACGGAGCCTGGCTCAACGTGCTTGCGGGTTCCGGGTTGTAGGAAGGGCCGAGCCGGCCCTGTGCGGGCTTCGTTTTTAACATCGGAATCTCTATTTTACTTGATTTTCGATCTCCGCCAGCCAATCCGGACGCTTCAGAACATCGCGGGGACGGCTGCCGTCGGGCGGCCCGATGATGCCGTCGCGCTGCATCATATCCAGGATTCGCGCGGCGCGGCCATAGCCCAGACGGAGACGGCGCTGTAGCGTGGACGTGGAGGCTTTGCCGATTTCGCACACGATGCGCACGGCTTCCTGATACATGGCGTCTTCGGGTCCTTCCTCCGCCTCGGCTTCGTCGTCGTCGGCGAGCGGGGGGATGAGGAAGCTCTGGTCGTATTCGGGCGCGGCCTGCCGCTTCCAAAATTCCACCACGTCGTTGGTTTCGGCCTCGCTCACATAGGAACCGTGAACGCGGACCAGCCGCGAGGAGCCCGGCGGCAGGAACAGCATATCGCCCTTGCCCAACAAGTGTTCGGCGCCCATGACGTCGAGCACGGTGCGCGAATCCACGCGCGTGGCCACGCGGAAGCTGATGCGCGAGGGGAAGTTGGCCTTGATCAGGCCGGTGATCACGTCCACGCTGGGCCGCTGCGTGGCCAGCACCAAATGCATGCCCACCGCGCGAGCCATCTGGGCCAGGCGCGTCACGCTCTCCTCGACGTTGGCGCGCTCCAGCATCATGAGGTCGGCCAGCTCGTCGATCACGATCAGGATGTAGGGGATCTGCTCCAACTGCTCCTCGACGGATTCTTCCTCCTCAAACAGGCTGCGCGGCTGGTCCTGAAGCTGGCGAATCTTGCGGTTGTACTGGTCGATATTGCGGACGCCTCGGGAGGCCAGCAGCTTCAATCGCCGCTCCATTTCGAGCACCGCGTTGCGCAGAGCGTAGGTGGCCTTCTTGGCGTCGGTGATGACGGGCGTTAACAAGTGCGGGATGCCTTCATAGGGCCCGAACTCAAGCCGCTTGGGGTCCACCATGATCATGCGCACCTGAAGCGGAGTGGCCTTGTACAGGATGGACATGATCAGCGAATTGAGCATCACGCTCTTGCCCGAGCCGGTGGAGCCGGCGATGAGCAGGTGCGGCATGGAATCGAGCGCGGCCACCTTGATGCGCCCGTTGATGTCTTTGCCCAACGCCACCGTGAGCGGGGAGGGAGACGCGCCAAACTCCTCGGACTCGATAATCTGGCGCAGGCTGATGACTTCGCGCTTGGAGTTGGGCACCTCGATGCCGACGGTAGGTTTGCCAGGAATCCTCTCGATGAGGATCGATTCGGCCTGAAGGCCCAGGCACAGATCCTCAGTCAGGGTGGTGATGCGCGAATATTTGACGCCGGCCTCAGGCTTGAATTCGAAAGTGGTCACCACCGGTCCGGGATTGATCTGCGTCACGGAGCCGGTCACGTTGAACTCTTCGAATTTGCTTTTGATGAGCGCGGCGGTTTCCTTGAGCTCCTGGGTGTCGTAGGCGCTGCGGCCGGCGGCCTCCTGAAGAATCGTGGTGGAAGGCAGTTGAAATTGAGAGCGCTCCCGGCGGGGCGGTTCACGGCGGCGCGCTGCCGGGAACGGCGGAGGAGCGGCGGAAGCAGGCGCGGGATTGCCGGCAAAGGGCTCCTCGGCAACCGGGGCGAGTTCGAGAATGCGGATCGGAATATCGTCGAGTTCCACCGGCAGAGGGATCTGGCGCGGCGGTTGCGCCGTATGCGAATGCGACTGCGTCAGCGGATCCACGATCGGCGGCTCGGATGAGGAGGGCTTCGCGGAAGCCGCCCCTCTTTCCGCCTTCAGGGTCTTGCGCAAGGCGCGAGCCTGGGCGCGCAGTCTGGCCCGGCGTGCGCGTTCCTCGCGCCAGGCGTGAAAACGCGCGGCCGCTCCGGCGATCCACTCCCCGGGCCGCCGGAACCAGACCAGCACGTGCGCCATTTCAAACCTGGAGACCAGATAGATGGAAACGATCCAACACGCCGTCACGGTTAGAATCGTGCCGGTGAGGTTCATGGAGCCAACCAGGGCGTCCGCGAGCACCGACCCGATCAGACCGCCGGCGGGGATCTCGCCGGCGATGGGGCGCCAGTTCGGGATCAGCCCGAAAGCGCAGCACGTGGAGGCGACCAGCAAGAGCGCGCCGGTAAGCTTGACCGCGGGGGAGTCTATTTCAGCCGAGCGAATCCACATCCATCCCAGGATCAGGATGAGAAGCGGAATGGCGTAGGCGCCCAGCCCTAGGATCTGGAGAAAGAAATCGGCGAAGTACGCGCCCGCCAGCCCGGTCAGGTTCACCGGCTGCGCGGGCGCCGAGGCCGTGTTCAAGGACGGGTCGAAGGCATGGTAGGAGGCCAGGCTGAAGAAGACAAACAGCCCCGCGAATAAAAACACCACCGCGACGGCTTCGTTGAGCCTCGCGTGGCGGGTGGGTCCTAAGTATTTCATCCTCCGCGGTCAGCGGAAGAAGGCCAGAGCAATAACCATTATGCCAAAAATAATGCGGTAGCCGACGAAGAAGGCCAGCGAGCGCGTGCGCAGGTACCTCAGGAACACGGCGATCGTCAGGCAGCCGGTGACTCCGCTGACCACGATCCCCAACACAAAAGCAGTCTGCATCTCTGGCGGCACGGCCTCCTTGTGCTTGAGCAGGTCCCAGGCGTCCTTGGCGGCGGCGCCCAGGATGATCGGCGTGGAAAGGAGAAACGAGAAGCGCGCGGCAGTGGGCCGGTCGAGATTGCGAAGCAACCCGGCGGAGATGGTAATGCCGCTGCGGGAAACTCCGGGAATCACGGCCAGGACTTGCGCGAACCCAATGGACAGAGAATCCGCCCAGGATACGTGCCCCAGCGTTTTCCGCCCTCGCCCGGCGCTGTCCGCCCACCACATGAACAGTCCGATCAGGATGGCGCTTGCGCCGATGATCGGCAGCGTGCGCAGCGTGGAATCCGCCGCTTTCTGCAAGGCCAGGCCGGCGACACCGGCGGGAATGGTTCCAGCCACCAGCAGCCATAGCAGCATCCGGTTGCGGCTCAGTTCCGGATCGCCGCCGGAGGTTGACCCCGGTCCGAACCCATTGGCCAGGATATGCACCCAATCGCGGAAGAAGTAGATCAGCACGGCGGCCAGGGTTCCCACGTGCAGCGCGATGTCGTAGGCCAGACCGGGATCGGGCCATCCGAAAAGCCGCGGGATCACCACCAGATGCGCGGTGCTGCTGACGGGCAGAAATTCGGTGAGGCCCTGCACGATGCCCAGCAGGATGACTTCGAAAATGGACATTTAGCTCTCAGGGTAGCAAGAACCCGAAGAGATTCCCTCCGCGCTATCCTACAGGTATCGTGACGTGGGTTTTGGCTGTGGCCGTGATTCTGCTGGCCATTGCGCTGGCGTACTCCGCACTGGCGATTGTAGCCGCGTGGCGGTATCTTCGCGTGCGCCCGCCGGCGCTTGCCGCAACCGCGGAGCCGGTCAGCATCCTCAAGCCGCTGGCGGGACTGGATCTGGATTTGGAATCCAATCTGCGTACTTTTTTCGAACAGGATTACACGGATTTCGAAATTCTATTCGCGGTGCGTTGCGTGGACGATCCGGCCGTGGCGGTGGTGGAGAAACTGCGGCGCGAGTATTCGGGCGTGTCCACGCGTCTGATCGTTACGGGTGAGCCGCCCTATCCCAACGCCAAGGTTTACAGTCTGGATTGCATGCTTGCCGAAGCCGCCCATGACCTGGTGGTGATGAGCGACAGCGACATCCGCGTAACCCCCGGCCTGTTGCGCACCGCCGCCGCCGAATTCCAGGACCGGAAGTTGGGCGTGGCCACCTGCCCTTACCGCGCGGTGGCGGGCGCCAGTCTTTGGTCGCGCCTGGAGGCTACCGGGATGAACGTCGATTTTCTGGCGGGCGTCCTGGTGGCGCGGATGATCGAGGGGATGCACTTCGCGGTGGGGCCGACCATCGTGGCGCGGCGCGGCGCGCTTGAGTCCATCGGAGGATTCGAGCGCATGAAGGATTATCTGGCGGAAGATTTCATCCTCGGGAAATTCGCGGCCGAGGCAGGCCAGGGTGTGATCCTTTCCTCCTACGTCGTGGAGCACCATATCGGGATCTCGGACTTTCGCCACAATGCCGCGCACCGGCTGAGATGGGCCCGCAGTACCAGGCGGTCCCGCCCGCTGGGTTACCTGGGCCAGGCGTTTACCATGCCCCTGCCGTGGGCCCTGGCGGTGTGCATGGTGAATCCGGCTTGGTGGCCGGCGCTCCTGTTGACCGCGGCGGTGCGGGCGGCGTCGGCTCATATCGTGTCGGCACATGTGTTGCGGGCCAAGCTCAACTGGGCGCTGCTGCCGCTGGAAGACCTTGCGGCCTTCGCGTTCTGGTTCGCGGGCTTTTTCGGGAGGACCATCGTCTGGCGCGGCCGGCGTTACCGGTTGCATCCCGACGGCCGCTTCGAGCTGCTCACTGAGATTTGAGCGGTTGGACAGCCTAAGGCGTGACGGTCAATACTCCCGAGGCCTGCACCTGGTCGAACTCCATGGGGAAGCTTTGGCCCGCATAGTAGGCGTTCCACTGGTCCATGTAATGACGCGACAGTTCGTGCCCGGATTCGCCAGTGGTGAGATTGATCAGCGAGCGGTCCAGATCCGAAAGGTCGACGATCATGCGCAGCGACGGACCCACCCGCCGCGAGGTTTGCTTGACCGTTGTCGCCGAGCCGCTCATGGACGCCGGCCCGATGTTGAAGTACTTGCCGATCAGCGGCGCCGCGCCGAAGACGGGGTTCTCGACCGTGAGTTCGTTGAATTGCCCGTAATCCCAGCGTGAAATTTTTGAGCCTTGCAGTTTCTCGCCGTCCGCGACCGCCTCTTTTAGCGCCTTCAGCAGCAGGGCGTCATAGTCGGAGAACCAATCCGGCGGACGCTGGCGCAGCAGGCGTTCGACGATTTCCGGCGCAAGGAAAGACGTTTCATAGTTTGCGGAATGGCCCGGCGAAGCCCGCTCGGCCACCGCGTTGCGGATCCGATCGAAGGCCAGCGAGGCCAGCATGGGCGCCGCCGTTCCCTTCTCCATCTGCCCGTTCCAGGACCGCAGCAGGTCCACCGCGACGCGAACTTGCGCGCCGCCGGTGTCCGCTTTAGCCGCCGATTTTTTGTCCGCCGTCTCTTTATCGAAGGCGGCCACCATCTGGCCGGCGAGGAAATCAGAAAGCGCGGAGTACACGTCCTTCTGCACGGCCAGCATGTCCGAGGGCTGCCATTTCGCGCGAGACTCCAGACGCGCCGCGATCTGTTTGGCGCGATAGCTGGACGCGAAGCGCCCATCCACGGGCCAGGCATAATCCGCGGGGAAGGGATTCTGGTTCGCCGTGACGATCATCCCCGAAGGCGGATTGTATACGTGCGGCAGATCCTCGTAGGGAATCAGGCCCTGCCATTCACATTCGCCCGAGGCGCCGTCGGCAGGCACATCGCCGGGGCAGTTCTTGCCGCGAACCGGAAGCTGTCCGACGGCGTGATATCCGATGTTGCCGTCTACGTCGGCATAGACGAAATTCTGGGGCGGCCCTGGGAAGCTCTTGAGCGCGGCGTTGAATTCATCCCAGTTGCGGGCGCGGTCGATATCGAGCACGGGGAATTGCACCGGCTCATCGTCCGCCGCCGCCCAGCGCATCGAATAATGCGCGCCGGCGTCGTTTAGGAAGATGGGTCCGTGCCGAGTCACCCACAGGGTGAACTCGACCGGCGCCTGGCCCTTGACGGCGATCGCGTCGCGTTCCAGGCGGGCTTGCTCGATGCGGCCTTGAAAGAGGTAGCGCCCGTTTTCCAGATTGATCTGCTCGCGGTACAAATCTTGAACGATAAAGCCGAGGTTGGTGAGGCCCCAGGCGATGCGCCGGTTGTGGCCTATGATCACGCCCGGAACGCCCGGCAGCGTTGCGCCGGAGACATCCAGATCGGGAGCCCGCAGGTGGACCAAATACCACTCTCCGGGGACCGTCCATTGCAGGTGCGGATCGTTGGCCAAGATCGGCTTGCCGGTGGCCGAGCGCGCGCCGGAAATCGCCCAGGCGTTGGAGCCCGGTTGGACCTCGCTGCCGGTGCGGCGCGGATACAGAAAATTCACCTTGTCCGCATCGCCCGACGCCAGCATTTGAGCCTTGTTCATCGCTTCGCGCCAGGTGGAGGCGAGCAGGCGATACATCTGCAAGACCACCAACAGCGAATCGCGCACGCGCCAGGGACGGGGATCGTAGCGCAGCACCGCGAATTCCGGCGCCAGACGGCCGCGATGGGTTTCCAAAAAGTAATTCACTCCGCGCGCATACGCCGCGAGAATCGCGCGGCTGTCGGGAGTGAGGTGGCGCTCCTGGTTCTCGGCGACGCGCTGCATGCGCCAGCGGTGCGCGTCCTGGTCGGATTCGAGCGCGGTCTTCCCCACCACTTCGGCGAGCTCTCCGGCCCCCATGCGCCGCAGCGCGTCCATCTGCCACATGCGGTCCTGCGCCATGGCATAGCCTTCCAGGAAAATCGCATCCTCCCAGGAAGCAGCGGTGATGTGCGGCACGCCCCGCGCGTCGCGCGCGATGGCCGCTTTGCCGCCGATGGGCGCGGTAATCGTGCCCGAGGTCTCGGGCAGGCTACGCCAGCCGAACCAATACACAATTGCGAGAACCGCAACCAGCAAAACCGCTATGCTCAGATTGATTGCGCGCAGCAGCGGGGTATGGAATAGCACTGCTCGCATTGTAGCGAAGGCCCGGGGGTTGTAACGAAGGCGCCAAGAGAGCCGGGCCGGCTTGAAATATGTCGGTTCGATTTCTGATTCTTGCGGCGATCGTTGCGCTGAACGCGTTCTTCGCCTCGGCGGAAGTGGCGCTAGTGTCGGTGCGCCGCTCCCGGCTGAAAGAGCTCGCCAGCCAGGGCCGCGCCCCCGCGCGCGCCGCGCTGGAACTGCTGGCCAATCCCGAGCGTCTGTTAAGCCTGACTCAGGTCGGCGTGACGCTCGCCAGCCTGGGCCTCGGCTGGGCCGGAGAGGAAACCCTGTATCGGGTGTTCCTTTCGATGTTCGGCCCCTGGATCACGCCGGCCACTTCGATCTACGTGCACGGGGCCAGCTTCGCTCTGGGGTTTCTGGCCATCAGTTTCTTCCACGTGGTGGTGGGCGAGGTGGTGCCGAAGAACCTGGCCATCGAGAAGGCCGACGGTCTGGCACTGCTGGTGGCGCCCCCTTTGCTGCTGTTCTACCGCCTCTTCGAGCCCTTCGTATTCGTGGTGGAGCGCTCCGCCCGCGGCCTTTCGCGCGCTCTTGGCGCGGGCGGCCATTCCGGAGGCGGCCACTCCACCGAAGAGTTGAAGTTCATACTCGAATCCAGTCGCAAGGAGGGGCACCTGGAGGGATTCGAAGAAGTCGCCATCCAGAAGCTGCTGGACCTCAAGAACGTCAGCGCGCGCGAGATCATGACCCCGCGAGTCGATGTTGTTTCGGTGTCCGCCGACGCCGGCCTGGACACGATCCTGCGTCTTCTACTGGAACACCAATACTCGCGCCTTCCGGTGTATGAAGGCGAGCCGGAACACGTCATCGGCACCATTCACTACAAGGATCTGATGCGCGCCTGGCAGGAGCGTAAGATGGCCGGCGATCACCGCGTGCCCCCGCCCGCGTTCCGGCTCCGCCGCTACCTGCGCGAGCCTGTGGTGGTGCCCGAAACCAAGCCGCTCAATCAACTTGTGGACGAATTCCGCGCCAGCCACGCGCACATGGCTCTGGTGGTGGACGAGTTCGGCACCTTCACCGGACTGGTGACGATGGAAGATGTGCTGGAGCAGGTCTTCGGGCCCATCGGCGACGAACACGACGAGCGCCGCCGCATGCCCTCGGCCGGCGATCCCGTGATCGAAGTGGATGGCAGCACCACCATCCGCGAGCTGGCCTCCGAATACGGCGTGGAGCTGCCCGGCGACGCGGGCTTCGAAACCCTGGCCGGTTTTCTGCTGTTCCGGCTGGGCTACATCCCCGCCCGCGGCGATGCGATCACCTACGGTCCGCGCACCTTCATCGTGCAGGAGATGGAGCGCAACCGGATTGCGCGGGTCAGGATCGTCGCCGTGCGGCCCCCACGGGCGGTGCCAGCACGAGAGAGCGATGCGTTACCGCATTAGTTAGATGATGTGGCGCACGCTTCAGCGTGCAGCGTCGGCACTCCTGCCGACGCTAGGGTGCGGCCCAACACTCAGTTTGAGAGAGTCCAGATCAGTACCACTGGTTCGCGCGTCGGCGCGCCGGCCAGCGTGATCTTCACCGCAATAATCGTATTCACGCTCGGTGGCAACTGCAACCGCACTTGTGCGACGCCCGAAATCGACCCGGGAACTGTAGTAGTGGCGAGCGCAGTGACAGGGACGTCGGTGTACTCGCTGGCGTTTGGGTTCACGGCCGGGGTCAGGGCCACCGCCGGCGCCGCGGAGATTGCGCCCGTGGTCTGAGCTGGAGTCACCGGCCCCAATCCGTTCAGAAAAATTGTCACGATCGAGCCGCCGGCAGCCGGGTTTGTGCAGTCGTTCAGCGTGCCGTCGGCGTTAAGAGCCACCGCGACCTCAAACAATTGGATGAGGCTGCTGCAAACGGAATAGCCGGCGAGCGGGCTTTCTACAGCGTCTGTGGAGAGGAAAACGCTGGGTTGTCGTTGAGCCACGGCAAGTGTGCGGGATTCCGATACAGGAAGCGAAGTCAACGTGCCCGTCACCTGCATTTGCACCCCGCTTTGGCCCGCGATCTCGTAGGGAACCTGCACATTGATCTGCTGCGCCGACGTATAAAGAATAGGCGCCGCGATTCCATTGAAGAACACGCTCAGGCTGCTGGAGGAAGCCTCAACGCCGGCGGTTGGCGTAAACGGCGTAGCCGGAGCAAGATCCGTTCCGAACAGAGAAATAAGTTGTCCCGGCGTCACGCTCGAAAGTTGCGCGTTGTCGGTTACGTCGGCGATGCAAGCGAGGCGGCTGCTCGCCGAGAAATCCACGCTGGCGACGGTGCCGTTCGTGCCCGCGGCCACCGCCGTTCCATCCGGCCGAAGAGCCAGCGGCCAGCCCGAAAAGCCAAGCGGGCAGGACGCGTACAGGCAAGCGGGGGCGTCGTAGATCAATTGACTGCTGCTGGCGCTGGCGCCGTCGGGAGTGATGCGCGCGACGAAACCAAGCCCCTGATTTGGCGATGGCCGGCAACCTGGGGGTGTGTCGGATAACCCGGGGAGGTCGCTGGATCCAGCCAAGCCCGAAACGTAGATATCTCCGTCGGCGTTGACGGTCATGCCGCCGATGTAATCGGACTGGGAGCCGCCGAAGTACGTGGACCATACGAGCGCGGTGCCCGTCGCGTTCAATTTGGTGATATAGCCCGTGGCCGCAGGTGCGCCAATCTCAGGAAACCCGAAATTTGGTGGAGGCGCAGCGGCGGGAGCATAGGCCGTCTGAAATGCGCCCGCCGTTACCGGATAATCGTCCGAGTTGGTGGTGCCGGCAAGTATCACGTTGCTCCCGCTATCCACGGCCATTCCGCCGGGCGTCGCACCATACGTGCCTGTGACGTAGGTCGCCCACAGCAGTTGCGTGCCGGTTGGGTCGATCTTGGCGACGTACTGATAATTGCTGCATGGGACTCCGAACCCGGAGGGTCCGAATGACTGAGAGCAGGGCATTATTGAATGTGTGGACTGAAACCCGTTGGCCGACAGTGAGGGAAGATACCCGAAGCCCGGACCAGGGAGCACCGAGGCAAGGCCGGCGATATAGATATTGCCTTGGCTGTCCAGCGCGATCAAGCCGCTGCCGTATCCATTGATCGATAGCAGCACACTGCTGAGCGTGGGGTCGAATTTCAGAATGAAGCCGCCACTAGGCAGGAAGTTTCTCGCCACGCTGCCGCTGGTCGCGGGGAATACGGAACTGGACGTGCCCGTGACGAAGACATCGCCTGCGTCATCCAGCGCAATTGCCGTCGCGGCCCCGCCTCCGACGATGGAGGCGTAGACCAACGATCCCGCCGGATTCAGCGTTGCCAGAAACCCGTCACCAGACGCGCTCGTCCCCGCAGTCACGGGGAAATCAGTGGAAGTCGTATAACCCGCGACAAACACCGAACCGTCGGAGCCCAGCGCGAGAGCGGCAGCTTGGTCGATCGAGGAGCCCCCGAAACTGGTCAGATACAGCAACGTCGAGCCGTCTGGTGAAAGCTTAGCCACGAATGCATCGCTGGTGTCGCTTCTCGATTTTGGCGCCTGTGGCGTGATGTATCCAGCCAGGTAGATGTTGCCGGCCGCATCGAGTTGCACGCCCTTTGAAACCGCTCCATTCGGCAACGAGGAAAGCAATTGGACGCTGCTTCCTAAAGCCGAGCCCGCGCCCAGCAGCGCCAGAATCAGGAATCCGCGAAACATAGCCCCACTCTACCGCGTCGCCACGAACTGCGCCTTAAGCCGGTTCACCCACTCGATCTGCGCGGCGGACAACCCGGAACGCTCCTGGTCCAGCCACACACGGGCCAGCGGGTCGCCCTTCTCGTCCGCCAACTCCAGCCAGGCGATGGCCTGCAAGAAGTCGCGCTCCTCCCGATCGTGTTGATCAATCCGCTTGTCGAGCAGCAGCCGCGCCAGCCGCACCTGGCAGATTGTTTCGCCCTGCAAAGCGCACAACCGATAATATTGCCGGGCTTGGTCCGGACTCTGCGGCAGTCCATCGCCGCGTTCATACGCCGCCCCCAGGTAGAACTGCGCGGGACGGCTGCGCAGAATGGCCGCGTTGCGCACCAGCTCCAGACCTTTGTCCGGGTCCTGGGGCAGCCGGCGGCCGTCCAGCAGCATGCGCCCCTCTTCATACATGGCGGCGGCGTAGCCCTTGCCCGCCGCTTCCACAAGCAGGCGCAGAGCCTGGTCGGGATCGCGCGGGAATCCGTCGCCGGCTTCCAGCATTTTGGCGTACAGGTACATGGCTGGAGGATATTTCTGCTGTGCCAGGCTCTGAATCGTTTCGAGCGTCTTCTCCGAACGGCGGTGGGTTTGAATCTCTTCGACCACCAGATTGTAGGAGGTGCGGCGTTCCTCCATGGTGGGGTCGAAGACGCGATGGAACAGCCGGAAATCGACGGTGACAGTGCTGATGGTTTTGACGGCCTTGCCGTCCTTCCTACCCGGCTTGAACGCCCACTGCGACACCGCTTCCCGCGCGCAGTCGTCCAACCCGAAGCCGATGGGACTGACGATTGAAAGGCGCGTGGGCGAGCCGTGTTCGTCAACCACGACTTCCAGCACCGCGGCGCCTTGGATCAAAGCGCGGCGGGCTTGCGGCGTGTACCGCGGATCGACCTTGTGAATCGCCTTGGGCGCGGACACGCCCGGGCCGGGCCGGTAAATCTCGCCGTCGTCGTCGGATGGAAAGCCGTATCCGATCCGGCTGGCGAGCATCACGCTGAGAAGCCCGCATACAACCCGCGTCATGAAGTCCATTATGCCCCCGAACGCGGACCGCGCCAAGTCCCGGCTACTGCTGATGCACCAGTTGTCCCTTGAGCTGGTTTGCGCTCTTAACTTGGGCCGGCGTCAGCCGTGTGTCCTCCTGCTGTAGAACCTTTTCCGCGTCTTCGACGCGATGGTCCGATGCCAATTGCAGCCAGGCGATGGCTTGCACATAGTCGCGGTCCAGATGCTCCGAATTTTCCAGCAGCAATTTTCCCAAGTGGAACTGGCAGACCGCATCGCCCGCGGCCGCGCAGAGCCGGAAATACTGACGCGATTTGTCGAGGTCCACCGGGAAGCCATCGCCTTTCTCATAAGCTTGGCCGAGGAACGTTTGTGCCGCCCTGCTGCCGAGCTTGGCCGCGCTGCGCATCAATTCCAGGCCCTTAGCTGGGTCTTTATCGAGATGGCTCCCTTGGAGTCGCGCCTCGGCGACCTCATATAGCGCCGGACCGTACTTCTTATCTGCCGCTTCCTGGATCAGGCGGAAGCCTTGATCCGGGTCCGCGGTTACGCCGCCGCCCTCCTCAAGAACCTTGCCATAAAGATACATTCCCGGTGAATACTTTTCCGAAGCCAGATTCCGCAGCGAGTCGAGGATCGCCTTGTTGGTCTTCTTATCCTGCACCGCATGCAACGCGGCATTATAGGCGGTGCGCTGCTTCTCGGCTTTTGCATCAAAGGAATCGTTCAGGAGGCGGAACGTGACTTGCACCTGCCCTATGACCTTCACTGGCTTTCCGCCCTTGGTCCCCGGCTGGAACCGCCAGTGCGACACCGCGTCAATCGCAGCTTCGTCCAGTCCATATCCAAGAGGGCTGAGAACCTCGATCTGAATGGCCCTTCCATGCTCGTCAATGACGATTTGCAAAAGCACGATTCCCTGGATATGGGCGGCTCTCCCCTCCTCCGTGTATTTCGGTTCCGGCTGGGAAATCACTTTTGGATTGACCACCCTACTGTCCGGCTTGCTTCCGTCGACGATTTCATCGGACTGGAATCCAAAAACGACGCGGCCGAAAAGCAGTACGGCGATCAGTTGGAATCGCGGCATAATGTTCCGTCCATTATGCACCAGATCCCAGCGATTTCCAATGCCGGTACACCTTCGCCAGCGGCAGCCCCATGACGTTGAAATAGCAGCCCTCGATCCGGTCGATGAACTTCGACGCCAGGCCTTGAATGGCGTAAGCGCCGGCTTTGTCCATGGGCTCGCCGCTGGCCACATAAGCGTCGATTTCTCCCCGGTCTAGCTCGGCGAAATGCACCTGCGTCGATTCGCTATCGAGGATCGCCCCGCGCCGGTGGCGCAGGCAGATTCCTGTGATCACCGTGTGCGAGCGGCCGGAAAGAGCTTCGAGCATGCGCCGCGCGTCGGCGGCATCGGCGGGCTTTTCGAGCACCGCGTCGCCAAGCACCACGATCGTATCCGCGCCCAGCACCACCTCGTCGCCTCCCGGCTCGTTACCGGCCTGCCAGGCCGCCTCCGCCTTGGCGCGCGCGAGCCGCAGCGCGTAGTCGCGCGGGGCCTCTCCCGGGCCGCGAACTTCCTCAACAGGCCGCGAGCGCACGCGGAAGGAGAAGCCGCCGAGCCGGAGCAATTCACTCCGCCGCGGCGATTGCGATGCTAGAACCAGATCCATAGTGCCATGCTACTTCTTAGTGACATGCTACAATCAGTTCTTCCCCCGCAACCAAAGAACCACATGGAACGCGCCGGCCGGCTCGTCGGAAAAATGAATCTCCCGCCCCAAGTGGCCGACGCGGAAACTCGCGCGCGGGCAGCCTGGCCGGTGGCGGCGGGAAAAAAGATCGCCATGCATACCAAGGCCACGGCTTTGGTCCGAGGCACTCTAGTGGTCGAAGTGGGAGACGCGATCTGGCAGAGGCAACTCGCGACGTTGCGGCATTTTCTGCTCCGCAATCTGGCGCGCGAATTGGGCGCAGGATTGGTGAGCGAAATCGACTTCCGGCCCACTCCCGCGCGTCGTCCACCGCAGCCGGCTGCCTCAGCCCGGCCCAACCCAACGCACACCGACGGCATCCAAGATCCGGTGCTCGCGCTGCTGTACCGGCGTTCCCAAGGGAATGCATGAACATCACCGAACAGGAAATCCGCCGCGTCGCCGAGCTCGCCAACCTGGCTCTGACCGACGATGAAGTCGCGCGCATGGCGCGGGATTTGAGCGGCATCCTTACTCACGTGGACAAGCTCAACGAATTGGACACCACCGGCGTGGAACCGATGTCGCAGGTGCTCGTCCACACTGAGGATGCCGGCGAGGAAACCCCAACCCTGCGCGAAGACCGCGAGCGCCCGCCGCTCAGGCATGGCGACGCCCTGGCCAACGCGCCGCTGGCCGGCTCCGGATACTTCAAGGTTCCCAAGGTGATCGAACGTTAAGATGACAAGTCTAGTCTCATGACAGGACCGTTGGCGGGTTACACCATCGATTCCATCCGTTCCGGGCTGCTGGAGAAAAAATTTAGCGCGGAGGAATTGGCGCGCGCGGCTTTGACCTTCGCCGAAGCCGAGAATCCCAAGACCAACGCATATCTGACGTTCGCTCCGGAGCGCGCTTTGGCGGCCGCAAGGGCCGTGGATGAGAAGATCGCGGCGGGCATCGATCCGGGTCCTCTCGCCGGAGTGCCCATCGGCGTCAAGGACGTCATCGTGACGCGCGGCCTGCGCACCACCTGCGGGTCGCGCCTGCTGGCCAACTACATTCCCCCCTACGACGCCACCGCGGTGATTCGCCTGGAACAGGCCGGCGGCGTGATTCTGGGCAAAACCAACTGCGACGAGTTCGCCATGGGATCGTCCAACGAAAACTCGGCGTTCGGGCCGGTGCGCAACCCCGCGGCTCTGGACCGCGTGCCCGGCGGATCCAGCGGCGGGTCGGCGGCGGTGGTCGCGCAGGGTACGGCGACGCTCTCGCTCGGCTCCGACACCGGAGGCTCCATCCGCCAGCCGGCTTCGTTCTGCGGCGTCGTCGGCGTCACTCCCACCTATGGCCGCGTGTCGCGCTACGGACTGACGGCGTTCGCCAGCTCGCTCGATCACATCGGCCCCTTTTCGCGGACGGTTCGCGATTCCGCCTGCCTGCTTCAGGTGATCGCCGGCCGCGATGAGATGGATTCCACCTCGGCATTCGCGCCCGTGCCCGATTATTCCGCCGCGCTCGACGGCAACGTGCGCGGCAAGAGAATCGGCCTGCCCAAACAGTTCTTTGATGGGCTCGCCAGCGAAACCGGCGATCTGATTCTGCGCGCCGTGGACGTTTTGAAGAAGCTCGGCTGCGAGGTGCGAGAGATTGAGCTGCCGCATACTCAATACGCTGTCGCATGCTACTACGTGATCGCGACGGCCGAGGCCAGCTCCAACCTCGCGCGCTACGACGGCGTTCGCTACACCGCGCGAGCTTCCTCATCGGCAACCCTGGCGGAAATGTACCGCGTGACGCGCAACGAAGGCTTCGGAGCCGAATGTAAGCGCCGCATCATGCTCGGAACGTACGTGCTCAGCGCCGGATACTACGACGCCTATTATCTGAAGGCGCAGAAGGTGCGCGCGCTGGTGGCCCGCGACTACGCCCAAGCGTTTGAGCAGGTGGATGCCATTGTCGGCCCCGTCTCGCCCTTCCCGGCTTTCAAGCTGGGCCAGATGGTGGACGACCCCGTCGCCATGTACCTGTCCGATATCTACACCATCACTGGCGATCTGGCCGGCATCCCGTGCATGAGCGTCCCCTGTGGAACAACCGGCGAAGGCCTTCCCGTGGGATTGCAGATTTTCGCGCGCCATTTCAACGAGACGGAAATGTTCCGGCTAGCTGACACGTATGAGCGATTCGCTGCATCATAGAAGAGGAGAAGAATCCACGATGCCATTTACCCTGCCTGCACTTCCCTACGCTCCCGACGCATTGGAGCCGCATATCGACAAGATGACCATGGAGATTCATCACGGCAAGCATCATAACGCCTACGTGACCAATCTCAACAAGGCGCTTGAATCCGCGCCCGAGCTGGCCTCCAAGAGTCTGGAGGAATTACTCGCCCACAATTGCGCCATCGTGCCGGAGGCCATCCGCACGCCGGTCCGCAACAACGGAGGTGGGCACTGGAACCACTCCATGTTCTGGCAGATTCTGGGGCCGCACGCCGGCGGAGCTCCGGTGGGGCATCTTGCCTCGGCCATCAACGGCGCCTTCGGCGCCTTCGATACGTTCAAGGAGAAGTTCGCCGCCGCGGCGGTGGGCCGCTTCGGATCGGGATGGGCCTGGCTGATCAAGACCCCCGGCGGCGTCGAGATTATTTCCACCGCTAACCAGGACTGCCCGATCATGGAAGCCAAGTTCCCGGTGATCGGCCTGGACGTGTGGGAGCACGCCTACTACTTGAAGTATCAGAACCGCCGCCCCGACTACATCGGCGCGTGGTGGAGCGTCGTCAACTGGCACGAAGCCGAAAAACGCTTCAACGCCGGCAAGTAAGGCGGCGCGCCCTACCTCAAGCCCCGCCCGAATCGTTGACGGGAATCGGAGGCCGTCTGGCCGGAGGAATTGCCTGAGCATTTAGCTGCACCCGGTTTCCCATGGCGCCGCATCTCGGGGCTTGACGGTCGCGGTGTTTCTGCAGGTCGCCGACACGGCGGGCAAACGTCCCTTGCCGAATGAGCATAGACCGGCCGATCCGCGATTTCTCCTACGCTCTATTCCGTTCTAGCTAGCGCTCGGCGGATTCGCCGTATGCACTGTCCGGGGCGTTCCCTTAGAGCGCACCCTCGCAGACGCACGACGCTAAAACCCGGGGCCCGAAGCGTACGGCCAACGAGGGAGGCTCGGCTGAGATTGCGGGTAATCTTCGCCTTCCAATATGCCCGATTCGTTTTTGGAATATGCCCACACTTCGGGCACCCATGCCAGAAGCAGCCATCGACGAAAACAGCAACACGGCATCCTTTGAACAGTAGATCGGGACTGTCCTGAGATGTGCGATGGGTGCAGACGCCACCCTTCAAGCTGATTCTCTCTCAGCAACGTGACAAGCCGAATTTCGGTTGTCCTGTTGCCAGATGAGCGAATTGCGCGCATATTCCCGCTTCGGTTCTCGGAGGGTTTGTTGAAGGAAGGAAGTCCCATCTTCTGAGTCCGTGCCGCGTTAGCATCTTCCATCACCTTCTCATCGATGTAGTCGTTGTACAGCACACAGTGTAGATGTGCTTCTTCGGCCCGCGCATGAGAATGACGACTCAAGCTCTGCTTCGCCCTTCCGACTGATTTGAAATCCTTCAACCCTATCGTATGGGGAATTCTTGCACTGGATAGAGACCATGGCCGAAAAGGGAACGCCCCCAACGGTGGGAACCACAGGATATCAAATCCACCGTCCTTGTCGTTTCCAACCAGAACTCCTTGCTCAAAGCCAAACTCCTTCAGAAGATACGCGGCGAATTGCTTGCGGGTCGCATGTCTAGGAGCCTGTCCGAGTATTCTTGAACTTCGCGGGTTCAAACGGAACAGAAACGGTACATAATGTTTCATGCCAAAGGGCTACCGGACCTACCTGCCGGAACAAGAGTTGCTGTTGCCGCCAAGCTTGCGGGAATGGCTACCTGAACATCATCTGGTCTACTTCGTGAGCGATGTCGTGGACCAGCTCGATCTGTCGGCGATGTACGCGGTGTACGAGAAGGAAAAGCGAGGGCAGCCTCCGTACGATCCGCGGCTGATGACGAAGTTGTTGGTATACGGCTACTGCACCGGGGTATTCAGTTCGCGTCGGATACAGAAGCGGTTGCAGGAAGACATCCCGTTCAAGGTGTTGGCAGCGGGCAACGAGCCGGACTTCCGGACCATTTCGACTTTCGTAAGATCCATATCGAAACGCTGCAGAACCTGTTCGAGCAGGTCTTGGCGATGGCGCTGGAATGTGGGGCGATCAAACTGGGCCGTATATCGCTGGACGGGACCAAGCTGAAAGCCAACGCCAGCAAGCACAAGGCGATGAGCTATGCCCGAATGCAAGAGAAGCAGCAGCAACTGAGGGAAGAAGTGAAGCAGTTGCTGGACCAGGCCGCAGCCGCCGACGAGCAAGAAGACGGCCAGTACGGCAGCCAGCGCGGCGACGAATTGCCGGAGGAACTACGGCGGCGCGAGAGCCGCCTGGCCAAGATCAAGCAGGCCAAGAAAGTCGTCGAACAGCGGGCGCGAGATAAGGCAGTCGAGGAAGGCAAGAGCGCCGAAGAGGCCAAATTGGCCCAGCCCGAGGATAAGGATCAATACAACTTCACCGACCCGGAGTCGCGCATCATGAAAAGCGGCGACGGGTTTGTGCAGGGCTACAATGCGCAAGCGGCGGTGGAGCCGGAGCTGCTGCTGATTGTGGGGCAATCGGTGACAGAGGCGACCAATGACAAAAAGCAACTGAAGCCGATGGTGGAACTCATCAAACAACAGTCAGGACAGCGTCCGGAGGGGATTTTGGCCGACAGCGGGTATTGTTCGGAAGAGAACCTGAAGCACCTGGAATCGACCGATCAACCGGAGCGAAAGATCGAGGGATTCATCGTGAGTTTTCGGCAAGGGTGCGTGACGCCCGTTCGCTCGCACTGTTAAGTTGATTCAGTCGCCGAGGGGGCGGCCGAATCGTGACGCGCCGAAAAACACTGCCCATTCCCGAGCCAATCGTGCAGCTGCAACGTCAGTTGGATCAGTTTCGCGGTGCCCAGCCGGGGCGGACGAAGCTGCCCGAATCGCTGTGGCAGGCGGCGGTTGAACTGGCCCGGCAATACGGTGTGTATTCCGTGGCACACCCTCTGCGTCTGGACTACATGCGGCTGAAGAAACGGCTGGGTGGAGTTCCGCGCTTCCGGCGGAAGGCAGCCAAGCCGGCATTCATCGAGCTGATAGCACCAAACCGCGGGCAGATGGAAGAATGTGTGATCGAGTTGGAGTCCGCTGGCGGGAGCAAGATGCGAATCCAGTGGAAGACCACGGTTCCGCCGGACTGGACAAACCTGCTGCGCTTCTGGCGAGATGCCGAGAGATGATCCAGATCACGGCGCAGATGCGGGTGCTGGTGGCGATCGAACCGGTGGACGGACGCAAGGGGATTGACTCTTTGGCGCGGCTCTGCCAAGACCAGCTCGCGGAAGATCCATTCTCGGGTTGCGTGTTCGTGTTTCGGAGCCGCCGTGGAACGGCGATTCGTCTCCTCAGCTATGACGGCCAGGGATACTGGCTTGCACAGAAACGGCTTTCCAAGGGGCGGTTCGTATGGTGGCCGGAAGGCACCGGATCGACCAAGCCACTGGAAGCATATGAGGCCCAGTTGCTGTTGGCGGCCGGCGATGTGTCTCGTGTCCGCGCGGCGCCGATGTGGCGGAGGGTCAGCGTTCTGAAGTAAATGCTGCGAAGCAGGCCCCCCTTGCGTTCCAAGAAAACCAGGCTCATACTGCTGGGCATGATGGAAGCAGCGGCGGTCGAGTTCAAGTACCGGGGCCGGGTGATCAGCCAGGAAGACATCCTTTATATACGCGCGCTGATCGAGCGATCTCCCCACCAAAGCCGCCGCACGCTATCGACCCAGCTCTGTGAAGCTTGGCAGTGGCGTCAGGCCAATGGCACGTTGCGCGACATGGTGTGCCGTGGCCTGCTTCTGATGCTGGAGCGGGCCGGCCAGATCGCATTGCCGCCGGTGAGCTACGTGCGGCATAATCCGTTGGCAAACAGAGCCAGACCGGAGCCGGCGGGAATCAATGCCACGCCCATAGAAGATCCGTTACGAACCCTCCAGCCGCTGGAGTTCGAGCAGGTTCGGCGCACCTGCCAAGAGCCGTTGTTTAACGGCTTGATGGAAGAGCATCATTACCTCGGCTACGAGCAGCCCGTGGGAGAACACCTGAAGTACCTGGTTTGGGCGCAAGGGCGGCCGGTCGCGTGCCTGGCATGGTCTTCGGCTCCACGTCATCTGGGCAGCCGCGACCTCTACATCGGCTGGAGCGCCGAAGCGCGACGTCGCAACATTCGCTTCCTCGCTTACAACACGCGATTCCTGATCCTGCCGTGGGTGCGGGTCGCGCATCTGGCGTCGCATATCCTGGGCCGCATGGCAGCACGGATTTCCGATGACTGGCAGCGGATGTACAGACATCCGATTTACTATCTGGAAACGTTCGTGGATCCAGCGCGATTCCGCGGCACCTGTTACCGCGCGGCCAACTGGGTGTTGCTGGGCCGGACCACGGGACGAGGCAAGCAATCCAACAGCTACGTGCCGAACCGTTCGATCAAAGAGGTTCTGGGATATCCGTTGACCAAGCGGTTCCGCGAACTGCTGGGGGCACCAGGATGAAGTCCGCCAGGCGCCGTGTCGATGTGAACCTGGACGAACTGGACCGGGTGCTGGACGGAGCGCGGCAAACGCCGCTGAGCGAGGCCGATTACGACAAACTCAAGAGCGCCTTGCATGCCCTTGCAGGGATGATCGCGCCACCGCGCCACACGGAGAAGACCAGCGCCGTGCTGGGAGAATCGGAAGGCTCGGAAACGGACGCCGGAACTCAGCCGGACACCAACGCTGCCCCGCCGCACGGACACGGCCGCAACGGCGCACAGGCGTTTGACGGCGCACGTAAGGTCGACATTGCGCACCAGAAGTTGTCGCATGGAGATCGCTGCCCGGAGTGCGGGAAAGGCAACGTATACGGACAGAAGGAGCCGAAGGCGCTGGTGCGGATTGTGGGACAGGCGCCCCTGGCGGCCACGGTCTACTCGTTGGAGCGGTTGCGATGCGGCGCCTGCGGGCAGGTATTTACGGCCCAGGAGCCGGAAGGAGTGGGTCCGGAAAAGTACGATGAGACGGCCGCGGCGATGATCGCGCAACTCAAGTACGGCAGCGGGACTCCGTTCTACCGGTTGGAACAACTGGAAGTTCAGCTCGGGATTCCGTTACCGGTGGCGACCCAGTGGGAGGTTGTGGAAGAGGCCGCGGAGTTGATCAAAGCGGCGCGGGATGAGTTGATCCGGCAGGCGGCGCAGGGCCAGGTGGTGCACAACGACGACACCAGCATGCGAGTGTTACGGCTCGCGCGCGAGCCGTCGGACCAACGCACGGGTGTGTTCACCAGTGGCATCGTGTCCACCGGCCAGGGCTGGAAGATCGCGCTGTACTTCACCGGACGCCAGCATGCCGGCGAGAACATGGCCGACATATTGAAGCAGCGTGCGGCGGAACTGTCCGCGCCCATCCAGATGTGCGACGCTCTGTCGCGCAACGTTCCGAAGTTGCCCGCGGGAGTGGAGATTCTGTTGGCCAACTGTCTGGCCCATGGAAGAAGACAGTTCGTCGAAGTGGCGGCGAACTTTCCCGACCAATGCCGCTACGTACTGGAGAAGCTGGGCCGGGTGTACGGCCACGATGCCCAAACTGGCGTAGGTGGTCTGACGCCGGAAGAGCGATTGCGGTTTCATCAGGAGCGCAGCGGTCCGGTGATGGACCAACTGCACGGCTGGCTGGAGGCGCAGTTTGCCGAGCGCAAGACGGAACCGAACTCCGGGCTAGGCAAGGCGATCACGTATCTGCTCCGGCACTGGCGGCCTTTGACGCTGTTTCTCCGAATCGCCGGGGCACCCTTAGATAACAACATCGTGGAAAGGGCATTGAAGAGGGCCGTTCTTCACAGGAAGAATGCATTGTTCTACCGGACGCTGAACGGAGCGCAGGTGGGCGACCTGTTCATGAGCCTGATTCACACCTGTCAGTTGTGCGGCGCCAACTCGTTCGACTATCTGACCGAGCTACAGCGCCACGCCCAGGAACTGGTGGCCAAACCTGCGGAGTGGATGCCGTGGAACTACCGCGAGACGCTCGCGCACGTTGGAGTATGATGAATGCCGCATGGCCGGAAAGGATCGTCTCTGGCCATGCGGGAGCGTCATCCGAAAATGGCCGGAAAACGGACTTCTGACAAGGCAAAATCGGAAAGGGTTTTT
>CAWEZD010000014.1:0-776551 GCA_963813465.1 Bryobacterales bacterium
GCCGAAGTTCGTCACCACGCTGATCGTTTCAGGCTTTTTCGACGTGGCGATGAGGTTAAGTCGTGGCGGATCAGTGACGCATTTGGAAAACAGCGATGTAGTGCAGACCTACCGTCTTGAAAGCGAAGCGGCATCATGACACGATCGACTCAGAATGTTTCTGCGGTCGCACGGTCGCAACAAGGACGGCAAGGATCACACCTATTGGTCGCTGGTCGAAACAGTGCGTACGGCGGATGGCCCGCGGCAGAAAACTCTCTGCTACCTGGGCGAGCTGAACAGTTCGGCGCAGACACGCTGGTTGAGAACTGTTGAGGTCTTCAATGAACAGGGCGAGGCGCAGCAGTTGAAACTATTCCCTTCGCATGTGGCTCCGCCCCCGGACGATCCGCAAGTAGCGCGGGTGCTGTTGAACAAGGTACGGCTGGAGAGAACGCGGCAGTTCGGCTCTTGTTTTCTGGGGCTGGATCTGTGGAAGCGCCTGGAACTGGATGGTTTCTTCCAACAGGCCTTGGATCACGAGGCGGCCGATGTGCCCTGGTCGCGAGTGGCGGCTTTGCTGGCCATCAATCGTCTCTGCGCGCCGGGCAGCGAACTGGCCATCGAGCAACGCTGGTATCCGTCCACCGCACTAGACGATCTGCTGGAGATCGAAGAAGGCAAGATCAACGATACGCGACTGTATCGCTGTCTGGACCGCATTCTGCCGCACAAGACGAAGCTGGAACGGCATCTGAAGGAACGCTACGGCGCGTTGTTCGGAGCCGAGTTCGACGTGCTGCTTTACGACCTGACCAGTACGTATGTGGAGGGTGCGGCGGAAAAGAATCCGATGGTGCGCCGCGGTTACTCCCGGGATCACAGACCCGACTGCGAGCAACTGGTGATCGCACTGATTGTGAACAACGAAGGCTTCCCTTTCAGCTATGAAACATTCGACGGCAATCGAAGCGACGTCTCGACGATGGAAACGATCCTGCGCATGGTCGAACGCAAGTATGGCAAGGCGCGAAGGATCTGGGTGTTCGATCGCGGCATCGTCAGCGAGGAGAATCTCGCGGCAATCCGCAAACGCGATGGGCAATATCTGACGGGCACGCCGCGCAGCCAGATGAAGCAGTTTGAAGCGGACCTGTTGAGGCAAGATTGGACGCAGGTCCGGCCTGAAGTGGAAGTGAAGAAGGTGGCCATTCCGGAGGGTGAGGAGACCTACATCCTGTGTCGCACCTCGGGCCGCAAGGAAAAAGAGAAGGCGATCCGGAATCGTTTTTCCAACAGCATGGAAACCGCTCTGAAAGGTCTGGAGAAAACCATCCTCGCGGGGCGGCTGAAAGACCGCAACAAGATGGAGCGGCGGCTGGGAAAGATCCAGGCCCGGCATCCGCAGGTGAACGATCTGTATGATCCCGCTCTGCGGGATACAGCCGAAGGCGTCCGCTTGTTCTGGCAGATCAAAGAAGATCGCAAAAGCTGGCGCGAATCCCGTGAGGGCGTCTATCTGCTGCGCACCAATCTCAAGGCGGAGACGGCCGAAGAGCTGTGGTCCAAGTACATGCAGTTGACCGAAGCCGAAGCGTCGTTCCGGGCATTGAAGAGCGAGCTCTCCATCCGGCCGCTGTTTCATCAATTGGAGCCGCGCATCAAGGCTCATGTGATGGTGGCGTTTCTCGGCTACGCTTTATGGGTCACGCTCAAGCATGTGCTGAAACGCCGGCCCGCCGTGGTTCCCAAACCGTCGGCGAGTGGAGTCGATAACGCTCAACCCATGTCGCCGATGAGAGCCATCGCCCTGCTTTCCACTCTCCAAAGCGCCGACATCGTTCTTCCCACCACCGACGGGCGCGAGATCCGCCTGCGCCGCATCACCGAGCCAACCGTAGAGCAAAAATCCCTGCTCCACCAACTCGGCCTCCGCCTGCCCGAGCATCTCCAATTTAATCGCCAATGTAGTGCAGACTCCGCTATAGCCTGAACTGATTCTGAACGGGTTAACTGGTTTTTGACCTCAACCGTGACGAACTTCGGCTAGCCGGCGGTCCGCGCGACTTCGGCTATCAGCCTTCCGCCGATGGCCAGAAGTTTCTTGCTCTCGTTCGCGCGGAGGGCAAAGCGGCCGCACCGTCGCCTGTCACGGTCTGGATGAACTGGCAGGCTGCTTTGAAGAAATGAGCCTGAAGAAATGATGTAGACTTGCTTAAAACCGTGAAAACGGAAGCCGCGATGTGATGAGGAGGAACATCATGACCCGGATCTTTGGAGCAACTCGCGCACAACGGGCCGCGCGCCCTGTGCGCTCGATCGCACTTGCTTTCGGCCTGGCGAGCGCGTGTCTCCATGCCCAATGGATACACCAGCCCACCGCCGGAATCCCGCGAATCGCGGACGGCAAACCGAACCTGGCCGCTCCCGCGCCTAAGACTCCCGACGGCAAACCGGACCTCTCCGGCCTGTGGACCTTAATGCAATCGAGCGGCGGCATCACCCAACTCAAACCGGCGGAGATTCAACCGTGGGCGCAAACGCTCTTCAAGCAGCGGGAGGAAGATCTATTCAGAGACAGCCCCGGCATTCATTGCCTGCCCACCGGCTTTATCGGCGGCCTTGCAAAGATCGTTCAATCTCGCGATCTGCTGGTGATGCTCTCCGAAGACCTCACCTATCGTCAAATCTTCCTGGATGGCCGCGAGCTGCCCAAAGATCCCAATCCGGCCTGGATGGGGTACTCGGTCGGGCATTGGGATGGCGACACACTGGTTGTGGAAAGCACCGGTTATAACGACCGGACTTGGCTCGAGCGCGGCTATCCGCACACGAAAAACCTGCGCCTCACCGAGCGGGTTCGCCGCCGCGATTTCGGGCACCTGGATGTGGAGGTGACATACAACGATCCCAAGATCTACGCAAAAAGCTGGACGGTGAAACTCGGGGGCCTGCTCACCGCCGATACCGAGATGCTCGAATACGTCTGTGCCGAGAACGAAAAAGACCGTCCCCACCTGGTGGGCAAGTACTCCGACGACATCAAGAATGCGGTAAAGGTCGCACCCGAGATTCTGAGCAAGTATGCCGGCATCTACGAGCTCAACGCAAAGGAGCTGGGCGTGCCCGGCCAGGAATTCATCGAGATCAAGATTGCGATCGACGACGGCGCGTTGCAGCTCGGGGTGGGCAATGGCCCGAAGCGGCCGATTACGCCGTTATCGGAGACTTCCTTCACTAGCGCGGGCGGGCTCGTCAATTTCGGCAAGGACGATAGCGGCGAAGTAACATACATTGTGCTTGAAGCAGTCGAAGGGAAGATACGCGGTAACCGGAAAAAGTAACCATGCAGCTCTCCCCCGGCGACAAACTCGGCCCCTACGAGATCACCGCCCTGATCGGACAAGGCGGCATGGGCGAGGTCTACCGCGGCACGGACACGCGACTGGGCCGTCCCGTCGCCATCAAGGTTTCGGCGCGCGAATTCAGCGACCGTTTTGAGCGCGAAGCCCAGGCTATATCCTCGCTGAACCATCCCAACATCTGCACGCTTTACGATGTCGGCGCGTCGCCTTCTGGTTCTGGCTACCTGGTCATGGAGTTCGTCGAGGGTGACACGCTCTCGAAGGTCCTGGAACAGGGCCCGCTGCCGCTCGACAGAGTCCTGCGCTACGCCGTGCAGATTGCCGACGCTCTGTCCGCCGCGCATGCCAAAGGCGTGATCCATCGCGATCTCAAACCCGGCAACATCATCATCACCAAGAACGGCGTCAAGGTTCTGGATTTCGGCCTCGCCAAGCTCACTGCGGCGGGCCTGCGCGGCGTCTCCGGTTCCTCCGATGTGGCCACTCTCACCGAGCCGCTCACCAGCGACGGAGCCATCCTCGGAACGCTGTACTACATGTCGCCGGAACAGGTGGAAGCCAGGGACACCAACGAACGCTCCGACATCTTCTCCTTTGGCGCGGTGCTGTATGAGATGATCACCGGCCATCGCCCCTTCACCGGCGACACCAAGGCCAGCGTGCTCGCGGCCATCCTCAAGGATCAGCCGCCGCCCATGGGCCAGTGGCAGGCGCCTCAGTTACAATCGTCGGTGGTCCCCCGCGCGCTGGAGCGGGTCGTGCGCAAGTGTCTGGAGAAGAAACCCGACGATCGCTGGCAATCCGCCCGCGACCTGAAGCCCACGCTGGAGCTGATCGATCTGGACGCTCCGACCAGCGCCAACCTCAGCACCGCGTCGGCAAGTGCGCAACTGCCCGCTCCAGTCGCTCGGCGACCGCGATGGCTGTGGCCCTCCCTCGCAGCCGTGGCGATTCTCATCGCCGCCGGCATCGCCTGGTTTGTGTGGTTCAAGCCGCAACCGGCGGCCCGAGTCACCCGCTTCGAGATCGCCCTGCCCGAGGGTGTGCAGATCGACCCGACCAGCTTCTACGTACGCGTCTCCCCGGATGGCTCTAAGCTCGCCTTCACCACCAGCGGGGAACACGCCGGCATCTGGGTTCGCGACCTGGAATCGGTCCAGGCCCGGCTGTTGCCTGGAACCGCACGTGGCGTAGCCCCGTTCTGGTCCCCCGATAGCCGTTCCATCGCGTTCGGGCTGGCCGACAAGCTCATGCGCGTGGATGTTTCCGGCGGCCCACCCCAAGTTCTGTGTACGTCGGCCACTCCTGTGGGCAGCGGCTTCTGGACCCCTGACGGCGAGATCGTTTTTGGCGGTGCGGGCCGAGGCCCATTGCAGCGCGTGCCGAACGCGGGCGGTGTACCCGCGCCGGTTACCGCGCTGGCCCAGGGCGAGGGGTTTCACTCGCTGCCTTCTCTGTTGCCCGACGGCAAACATTTTCTATACCTCCGCTCGGGTAATCCGCCTGCGCTGTTCGTCGGATCTCTTGACGCCAAGCCGGACCAGCAATCGCGGCAGCAAGTCGCGCCCGCTCAAATCGGAGTAACCTTCGTGCGCTCCGGCAATTCCGCCGCCGGCGATATGTTCTTCGTCCGCGATGGCACGCTCATGGCGCAACCCTTCGACACCAAGGCGATGCGGCTCACGGGCGAGCCGCAGCCGGTGGTCGAGCAGATCGGCACTGGTATTTCCCACGCTCATTTCTCGGTGACGCCGGGCGGCGTAATGGCGTTTCGCACCGGACCCGGGAACAAGACTCAGCTTACCTGGCTCAGCCGGAAGGGCGAGGTCCAGGAGAGAATCGGGGACCCTGGAGATTTGCAAGGCTTCTCGCTTTCCCCCGATGAAACTCGCGTTGCGCTGTTCCGAGCTAAAGACCTCTGGCTGCTGGACGTGAAACGCAACATCCAGACGCCTCTCACGGTTGACCATGGCGTCGACACCAATGACTGGCCGGTCTGGTCCCCGGACGGAAAGCAGGTGGCCTACTCTTCCTTCACCGGCCTGTATGAAAAAAACTCGGACGGCGCAAGCGACCCCAAGCTGCTCCGAGAACTGGGGCATAGCGTCTATCCCATGGATTGGTCGCGCGACGGAAAATTTCTATTGTACGACGACCCAAAGGGAGCGGGCGGATCGGACATGTTCGCGCTCCCGCTCCAAGGGGGCGGGGAGCCCAAAGGTATCCTTACCACGCCAGCCGAGGAAGGCTTGGACCGGCTTTCTCCGGATGGCCGCTGGATCGCGTACGTCTCCAACAAGTCTGGCGGGTTCGAAGTGTACGTTCAGCCTTTCGACGCTCCGGGCTCCGGAGCCGCGCGGCCTGGCGGGGTGACGCAAATCTCTCGCGATGGCGGCTTGCATCCCCGGTGGAGTTCGGACGGGAAGGAACTATTCTTCAGAAGTTACCCGAGCTATGCCGTCATGGCCGTGAAGATTGAGTTTCCCGGCGATACTCCGATGCCTTCGGCGCCTGTGCAGCTTTTCCAAAGCTCCAGTAGAGCAGCGTCTTGGGATGTCAGCAAAGACGGCCAGCGGTTCCTGATGGCGGAACCGTTGGACCGGGGCGTCGCCACCCCAATCACGGTGGTGATGAACTGGGAAGCGTCCTTGAAGAAGTGATCCCGTGAAGAAGAAGTGATCCCGTGAACGCACCCCTTCTGATGTCGTGCTTCTGCCTGCTCGCGGCCGCCCAGCCCGGGCCCTCCGCGCCCACCGTCGAAAGCGCCGCCGACCATTTCAGCGGGCGTGTCGCCCCGGGTGAGATCGTCAGACTCCATCCCCTCAATGCCGGACCCCCCGTGCTCCTCGGCGCTCAACTCGACAGCCAAGGAATCGTGACCACGCTGCTCGCGGAAACGCGCGTCTGGTTCGATGGCTTCGCCGCGCCACTCGCCTACTCGCTCAACGGCGACGTGATGGCCGTGGTTCCGTACGAGCTCGCGGGCCGCGCCAAGACCGAGGTCGTGGTCGAATACCGGGGCAAACGCTCGCCGCCCGCGACGCTGGACGTGGTGGAGAGCGCGCCCGCCTTGTTTACGTTAGATTCCACCGGCAAGGGGCAAGCGGCCATGTTGAATGAAACCGGCTGTTGCAACTCCGCCCATGATCCCGCGACGCGCGGCAGCCTCGCCGTTCTGTATGCGACAGGCGAGGGTCAGACAACGCCGCCCGGCATCACCGGAAGCGTGACCATCCATGCCCGCATCGCCGATTATCCCGCGCCCCTGCTGCCCGTGCGCGTGACCGTCGGCGGGCTGCCGGCCGAGATCGTCTATGCCGGTGACGCGCCCAATGCGGTTGCCGGTTTGTTTCAGGTGAACTTTCGCGTGCCCGCCAACGCGCCCATCGGCGATGCCGTTCCGCTGGTTCTTTCCGTCGGCGATTCCCGCAGTCCCGACGGAGTGACCATGGCCATTCGCTCCTCCGTGAAGCGGATCCTGGTGGCCGACCCCGACCTTGCCGCCCGCAATTGGCTCAAGGGCGTCCTCACTGGGGCCGGTTATGAGGTGTCAACCGACCGCCACGGCCCACTGGTCGACCTGGTCATCATGAGTCTCGCGATCCCGGAGCAGGAGCGTCTGGACGCGATTCGCGCGCTGCGAGCCGAGCAGTCTCAGCTCAGTGTCATCGCCATCGCCACGGCTTCCGTGCTCGGACCCGCCACGCTGCGAGCCGCCGACATGCTCGGCGCGCAGGCCGTCTTCACCAAGCCGATGGCCCCGCAAGCGGTGCTCGATCGCGTTCGCGAGCTGCTGCAATCCCGCCCCACGCCCTACACCGCGGATGAAGTGGGGCGGGTCCCCTGACCCGCGCGCGACGCCCTCGTCGCGCTTTAACTAAATCGCGATCTCCCCCGTGCTGTCGCCGATGCTCTCCGCCTCTACGCCGAGCTTGTGCAGGGTTGTCAGCAGAGTGTTGGCATGAGGCGTCGCCTCCGGCGTCATGCAATGCAGATTGCCCTTCAGTTGGCCCCCGGCGTGGCCCGCCAGAAACAGCGGCAGCCGCCGGTGGTTATGCATGTTCGAATTGCCCATCGGGCTGCCATATAGCACCAGCGAGTGGTCCAGCAGGTTGCCGTCGCCGTCCGGCGTGCTTCTGAGTTTCTCCAGAAAATACGGAACCAAACTCACGTGATAGCGGTTGAGCTTGGCGAACTCCTCGATCATTTCCGGCTTCTCGTTATGGTGCGAGAGCGTGTGGAATGGAGTCCTGACGCCGCTTTCCGGAAACACCCGGTTGCTGGTGTCGCGGCTCATTTTGAACGCGGAGACGCGAGTGATCTCCGCCGCGAACGCCACCACCTGCAAATCGAACATCAGCTTGACGTGCTCTTCCCACGAATCCGGCACGCCCAGCGGAGCCGCCGTCAGCTCGCGCGCCGCCGCGCCCGCGTTATGCTTTTCGATCAGCTCGATCCGCCGCTCAATCCCGCGAACTTCTTCGAGATAAGCGCTGAGCCGGCCGCGGTCCGCCGCGCCCAGATCGCGTCCCAGCCGGTTCGCCTCGGGCACGATCTTGTCCACCACGCTCCCCTGTGCCGCCATCCCAAACAACCGCTCGAACGCCACCCGCGGATTCACCGTCATCGGCAGCGGCTCCGTCGGCGACGCCCAACTGATCGTCTCCGAGTAAATGCAGCTATAGTTGAAACCGCAGGAGCCGTTCAGCCCGAAGTTTTCAATGCACAACTGGATCGACGGCACACGCGTGGCATCCTCGAACCTGCGCCCCAACTTCTGCGCGTACATCTGATCGATGGATGTGCCGTTGGAAATATCCGGACCCGCGGTTTGCTTCGCGTGCGCCGCGGTCAGGAACACCGCGCTCGAGCGGAAATGGTCCGCTCCTCCCTCGGTCGGGGCATGCGCTTCCGCGGTCCGCGCATCCATGCCGCTGACGATCGTGAGGTAATCCCGAAACGGCTCGAGCGGCTCCAGCGTATAGGAAAAATCGAAATCGGCGCCGGCCTGCTTGGGGCTCCAGTAGCTTTTGCTCAGCCCCTCGGGAGTGCTACCGGCCGAGCCGTGTACCATTTCGATGCACGCCAGCCGGCTTCGGGGAACGGCCGCCGTTTTTCGCAGAGGCGTTTGCGCGGGCGTCATCGCGTCCAGAAACGGCAGCGCCATCGTGACGCCCATCCCCCGGAGCACGGTGCGGCGCGAGACGTGCTTTCTCGTGAGGAACATCGGCATACACCAAAATTATACCCGGCCTCAACGATCCGGGTCCTCCGTTCGTCACAAGTCAAGAGGGAGGAATTGCGAGATCATGATTCAGGCCATGCGCCGTACCAGCTTGATCGTCTGGTTCTCATCCGTGGCATTCGGCCAGTCCCCGCCACCCGCATTCGAGGCCGCGACCATCAGGCCGGCCGCGCCGGCAACCGGCGGAGGGCGCGCGTCGACCAGTGGAGATCGCGTCACGCTTATGAACACCACCTTGCTGAACGCGCTCGGCAGAGCCTTCGGAATAACGTCTGCCAATCAGGTTGTCGGACCCTCCTGGGTCTTCGACAATCGTTACGACATCGTTGCCAAGTCGCCCGACAATACCCCTAAGGAACAGCTCCCGCTGATGCTCCAGACTCTGTTGATCGACCGCTTCAAACTGGTGCTCCATCACGAGACCAGGGATCTGCCGGCCTATGTGCTGATCCAGGGAAACAGCCGGCTCAAGCTTGTCGAAGACGAAAGCAATCCGAAGAATTCCACGGTCGTGAACGGCGACCGCAGGGAAATGAGGAGCATGAGCATGGCGGCCCTGGCCCAATATGTATCGCTCACGCTTCGCACCCCCGTGCTCGACCGGACCGGTCTCACCGGATACTACGATTTCCCTTACGATCTCTCGCAGGAGGAAACACTACACGACTCAGCGCCCTCGATCTTCACCGTCATCGCCAGTCTCGGTCTCAAGCTGGAATCGCACAAAGAGCCCTTCGACGTCATCGTGATCGATAGCGGCAATAAGGTGCCCATCGGGGATTAACCGCGCTATTGCAATGTGAAGTTGACTTCGATCTTTACTGGGAAGGCTACAGCCTTGCCATTCTCCGTTGCGGGGGCGAACCGCCACTGGCGCACGGCCGTGATGGCGCTCTGATCCAGCCCTTCGTCGAGGGACCTCGCCACCTGAATCTCCTGGGCATTCCCGTTTTCATCCACCACCAGACTCAGAAGCACGGAACCGGAAACCTTCGCGGTTTTCGCTTCCTCCGTGTATTGCGGCTCTACCTTATAGAGGACCTTCGGTTGGGTCGTCTTCGGTGTCGCGTCGTCCGCTGTAAGGGGCGCGGCAAGGGGAACAACGGCCGATAGCGCAAGAATCGCGGCCACCGGCATAAATAGCACTTTCACTCTATGCATGATTTGCTCCTTCTTAAGACTTACGCTTCGGAATTACAAAAGCCTGAAGTTTACTTCGATTAACGCCTTGACCGGAACCGGCACACCATCCTTCGTTCCCGGTGCGAACTGCCACTGCCGCACGGCCTCCACGGCCTGCTGGTCGAGACCAGGGTCGAGGCTCATCGAGACCTCGATGTCCTCGGGCCGGCCCAGCTCGTCGATCACCAGGCTCAATCTCACGCTGCCCTGAATCTTGGCGATTTTTGCATCCTCGGTGTAGGTCGGTTCCACTTTGTAAATCGGCCGCGGGATCACTACACCCGGATCGGAGGCGGCGACCGGCGCCGGCTGCGCAGCGAAGCTCTGCGGCGCCATAGCGGTTTGAAGCCGGGCGGCTGGAGGCGTCGCGATTGTGGACGGCGCGGCCTGTGCGGGTCTGAGCGTTTCAGCAATCCGCGGCGGGGCGGGAGCCGCTGGAGTCGCCGCATTCCAGACGGCGTGAAGCGCCGATTCTTCCTGCACCGCCAGGAGAGGAACCAGGCACGCGCACGCCAGCACGGCTACGGCGGCGCGAGTCGCCAGGGACGCCTGCCCTCGGCGGCGAAGCGGATCCAGGATCTCGCGCACGCGCGATTCGAGAACCCTGCTCCGCGCCATTGGGACCGCCGCCAGCGGCAGCGTGCTGGAGAGGAATCGCGCCACGCGCACAAGTTGCTCCGCGTAGTCGGCCGCATCCACGCCGGAGGCGAGCACCATGTCGTCGGCGGCGCTTTCAGCTTCACGGCGCAGTTCGGCGTTGGCCAGCCACACCAGCGGGTGGAACCAGAACACGGCGTTCATCGCGTTGGCCAGCATTTGCCACAGCCAGTCGCGCCGGGCGATGTGCGCTTGCTCGTGGCGCAGCGCCACTTCCAGTTGATCGGCCGGCCATTCCACCGCGCACGCCGGAAACAGGATCACAGGACGGAAGACGCCCCACGTCAAAGGAGTCGCGGCTGGTTCGCTCAGCAGCACGCCGTTCCTGCGGCGCGCGCGGCGAGTCCACAACGCGACGGTTGCGACCCCCGCCAGCAATCTTGCCAGAGCCGCCAGGATTCCCGCGATCCAGATCGCGCTCCACAGCGGCCATGCCCCTGTGCCCACGCGCGCCGGAAGCGCGCCGCCCAAGGTCGTGATCGAGAATTGCACCGGCACGCCGATGCTCACGGGTTGCGGGAACCTCACCGGCAACGCCAGGATCGCCACGCCCAACAGAGCGGCCAGCCACAACCGGTGGCGGACGTCCGCCGGAGAGCGCCTGAGCAGGAACGCGGCCACGCGCGCCGCACCCAGCAGCAGCGCGGCCTTCATGGAGAACTCAATCAACCAGCTCACGGCTTGCGCTCCTTTCGGGCTTTCTCGATCAGCCCCTCCATCCGGTCCAGATCTTCCGGCTTGAGCTGCGCCGAGGAAGCGTCCAGAAGCGCCGCCACGGCATCGCCGGCGGAGTTGTTGAAAAACGTCTGCACCATGTGACGCAGAGCGTTCTTGCGGGCCCGATCCTTGCCCACTCGCGGACGAAAGACGTAGCGCGGGCCGTCGGATTCGTGCGTCACGTGGCCCTTTTCCTCCAGGATGCGCAGCAAGGCCCGCGTCGCCGAGTAGCTGGGCGGATCCGGCAATGCCGCCTGAATGCCCGCCGCCGTGGCCTTGCCCTGCTCGTACAGGATATCCAGGATCTGCCGTTCGCGCCGGCTCAACTTCTCCATGCTAGTCTCGCGCTTTCATGCTAAATATTTAGCACCTTTCCCGGCGACTGTCAATAGTCTTTTGACGCGCCATATCGGTTTTCGGTGGGAACCTTCTCGGCGTGATCCACCACCAGCACATCCAGCGGGCCCTTGCGCGATTCCAGCTTGAGCCCGAGCTGCTCCTGCACGGCCGTGAAGAGTGAAGGAGCGGACGCTCCATCCGGCGGCGCCGGGCCGTTGTCCGGAGTCCATTCCAGCTTGAATTCAAATTGTCCCTCGAGTCCCGTCAGGTCTATGACCGTTTCACGTTCGAAACGCGATAGCAGGGTGGCCAATCCTTTCATCGGCATTTGATTAGCGAAGATTCGGCCCCGCGCCGCCGCGTTTCCGGCGGCCGCGTCAGGCTTCGCCGCCTGAATTTTAGCTCAGTCTTCCAGGTCTAATCCCACCGCCTTTAGGCGGTGAGCTTCAGCGCGGCTCTACGAGAATGGAGGGATGGGCGAATACAGGCATAGCGCGCACGCGACCTTCGATCTGAAGTATCACGTGATCTGGATCGCAAAGTACCGTTACAAGATATTGCGGGGGCGGATAGCTGAGCGTGCGCGCGACTTGATTCGGGAAGTGTGTCAGACACGGGACGTGGTGATCATCCGCAGAGCGATCTCGCCGGATCACATCCACATGCTATTGTCGGCGCCGCCGCATCTGGCACCGGCAAAACTGGTGCAGTACATCAAAGGCCGGTCGTCTCGAAAACTGCAAGAGGAGTTCCCTGAGTTACGAAAACGGTACTGGGGGCAGCACCTGTGGGCGCGGGGATACTTCTGTGCGACGGTGGGCGCGGTGGATGAGCAGACGATCAAAGCCTACATCGAAAACCAAAAGTGGGACGAAGACGAGCAGGGATTCAAGATCACCGCGCCCACCGAGCCTTGAGGCGGCTCTGAGCCGCAGATGCTTCAGGCGGCTTCAGCCGCAAGCCGACTTTCAGTCGGAATAGGAATCTACCGGCTTTAGCCGGTAGTCTTTAAGCCCGTTCTTTCCAACCACCAGTCCCAGATAGGCGAGTTCTTTCTGCTGGTGGTGAAGCGCCAGTTTCAGGCGGTCCGCAAGCAGCGGCTGAAGCATCAGCAAGAGCTGATCGCGCGGGGTGTCGGCCGGCGCCTGCGCCACGATGTCGAAGCGCACTTCTTTACTCTTGATCCAGTCCGGCCCGGAGAGCTGATCGTCGGAGACGATCCCGTATGCGAACTTAATGCAATCGCTCAAGGAAACGTTCGTCATCGTGACCTTGCCGTTGCGAACCGTACCCAGGTTGATGTTGATGGTGTCGCCGGACGGCGGAGGCGACGACTTGACCGTCGCGACCTCGAATTCCGGCCGCGCCGCGCTCTGCGCCCACAGCAACGGCGCAGGCACGATGGCCAGCACAATCGTTGCGGATATTTTTGGGACTTGTTTCATTGCAGTTTCTCCAGCGCGGCGGCGGCGATACTTTCGGGAATCAGCGGGACATCGACGGTCGGCATGGAGCCTTCCTGCACCGTCACCTTCACTCCGCGATCTGCGATGGCCTCGCGAAACGCCGGATCGCGCAACGCGCCGGCGTCGCCGCCTTCGAGCGCGAGCACCAGATAGTCTCCCGGAGCGACTCCGGAAAAACGAAAGGTTCCCTGGGCGGCAGCCGCGCTCTTTACCAGACGCTGGACCCCGCCCAACTCCCGCGATGCAGGCGCCAGCACCACCTGCGCCGCCGCGGCCGCCTCTCCCTTGTCGTTTCGAACCGTGCCCGAGACGGTTGCGGCGTTCCCAGAGACCAGCACATCCAAGACCGGCTGCGCTCCGCCCCCGATGTCCACTGGTTTCAGGGTCGCGTCCGCCTGGCCGAAGTGAATGGATTTCACGTATGTGTTCGCGGAGCCGGGAGCGTTGCGGATGTCCACCCAGTAGCGGCCCGGCGGAATACCGGACGCGCGCTGCATCCCGTCCGTTCCCTCGGGTCTGGAAGGGAGGTTGAGGCCCGCGCCATCGGCGGAGCGAATCGAAAAATTGAAGCCGGCCGGCGCTGCTTCCCCGGAATCCATCTTGAAACGCGCTTCGACCGCGGCCCCCGGACCCAGCGGGAACAGGATGCCGTTGATGTCGGCCTCGGCCACCGCCACGTCGTAGCGGCCCACCAGGTGCGCCGATCCCGCATTGTCCGGCGCAACGATGACGTAATTCCCGGCCGCCACGCGGGGAAACTCGAACGCGCCGTTTTGAACCACCGCGACAGCGTCGTTGGTAACGGAACTGATGGGGTACGCGCCTTGCGGAACCAGGTGCAGCGCGATCTGGTTGGCCATCTCCCCTGAGGAGATGTCTCGTGCCGTTCCGCGAATTCGCGACACCCGCACCTTGCGCAAATTCAGATTCATATTCGCCATCTCGCCGCCGGCCGCCACCGCAATCGGCGTCGCACCGTCGGGTGCGGACGCGCCGGGATAATAGGTGGTCGTGTACGCCTCCGCGCCGCGCATCGCCGTGCGATCGTCGAATGCCGCCGTGGTGCGCCCGCCGTACGCGCTGAGGAAGTAGCTTCCCGCCGCCAGGCCGGACAGCCGGAAGTTGCCCTGATCGTCGGCGCTGGTCTGCTTGACTTGCGTGAGTGTGCGCACGCCCGTCTGCGAGTCCCACCGCCAGCGCGACACTTGCACCTGCACGCCACCGGGCAGGGGATCGCCGCCTTCATCGGTGACCCTGCCGCTGATGACGCCTTGCGCCGTCAGAGCGATGCGCCCGGCTTTGACCGTCTCTCCCGCGCCCACCGTGATTTGCCCACGCGCATTGGTGGCGCGCAGGTAGGACGCCTGCTCGGCCGAAAGCGAGTAGCGCCCGGGATCGACATCCTCAAAGACGAAGTTGCCGTTCGCGTCGCTGACGGTGGTGTAGCCGGCTGCGCCGCCTGCGGCCGCGCGAAGCGTCAGCCAACCCTTGCGGATGCCCGCTCCCGTTCCCGCATCGACAAGCTGCCCTTCCACGCTTGCCGATTTGGCGGCCGGCGTCTGCGCAAGCATCGGCGTACAGAAGGCGAGGAGTACGAAAATCGTCCGAACCATGCTAAATCTTTAGCATGTTGCGATTGCCGCGTCAAGCGCGGTGAAACGGCGCCTGTGAAATGGGTTAGTTTCTCCCTCGAAGCCGATTGGCTTCGCGGCGATCGCGTTTCGAGGGCCTGCCTTCCCGCTCTTCGATGCGAGGCATCGCCTTGCGTTCTTCCGCCAGCTTGAGCCGCGCCTCGCGGCTTGCCTCTGTCTCCCGGTAGAGCGTCTGCGCAACCGCCGCCGGCCCGCGCATCTCACTCAGACCCAGAACCTCCACCTGAAATTCGCCGCTGTCGGTCTTCACCTGAAGCAGGTCGCCTACGCGGATCTCCCGCGCTGGCTTAGCGGTTTGTCCGTTGGACTCGATCCTGCCCAGCTCGCACGCCCTCGCCGCCAGGGCCCGCGTCTTGAAGAATCGCGCCGCCCACAGCCACTTGTCCATCCTCACGCCGGTCATCATCCCATTTTTTGCGCGAACGCGCAGGGTTCCGCCCACGGCCCGCACGGCGCTACCTCCCCATCCTCACGCTCCTTCTTAACCCCACAGGTAGCGGCAGCGCATAGCCGATCAAACAAAACTGGTCCAGCGCGAACAGCACCACGCTCTCGAACCCCTTGCCCAGAGCGCTCTGCGCCTCCTTCAGCCACGGCGTCGTCGACTCCCCGATCCCCACCAGATGGCTCCGCTGCGCCGCCGGAAATCCGTGCGAATCGTCGATCGCCGACTCGCACCCATCCAGATCCCTCCCCAGTGTGAACCCGAACCCCTCCGTCTTCAGCACGTTCAAAATCGCCGGAGTCCACGCCGCCGCCGGATAATTGATCGCCTGATTGAACGCCGTTTGATTCACGTCCACCGGATACAGCGCCTCGAACCGGCACGCCGGCTGGCTCCCTCGCACATACGCGATCACCGCATTTGTGAAAGTCCCGATTAATCCAGGTAAAAACACGACCTCATTCGGATAACTCGCCGGATTTACCGTATTCGTCGTAATCGTAGCCATCGCCGACCCATATTCCGCCAGAAACTGGCTCTGCGTCCACGCGTCGTAGAACGGCATCCCGTGATAATCCACCAGCCCTTCGCCCAACGGCAGACCGTTGGTCGGCATGTACCACCACTGCACTTCGCCGAATTGCACAAACGGAGTCAGCCCCGCGCTCGCCTGAATGGCCGCGATCTCCGCGTACGCCTCCTGCCAGAACGCCAGGCTCGTTGACGAAAAATTGGTCATCAACGACGGAGTCGGCAGCAGAATCGGATCTCCCAGCGGACCCCTCTGCGCGATCCCCGCCCCTACCGACGAATCTCCGTTCCCCAGCTCCATGCTCAGTGACGCGGTCCCGTCGATCCCATATCCATGCAGAGCCGTGAAGAAGCTCGTGGTCCAATCCCTCGCCGCCCGATTCAATCTAGGCGACGCCGTCACATCCGTCAGCCACTGCCCATCTACTCCGCCCGCCAGCGCCGAGCCGCTGGGCGTCAACTGCCATTCGCCCGGATCGGATGACGCCGTCGTCAACGTGAGCGCGTTCCCCGCCGAGCCCAGCATCCGAGCCGTAATCGTCAGAATGTTTCCCGACGCGCTCGCCCAAAAGCTCATGTAGCCGTTGTTCAGCTCGTTGGCATACGCCGACGCCAGCGTATCCACCGTGTCGCCCATGTGTACCAGCTTCGTCAGCGCCACCCCCGCCAGCGTGATCGTTACCGAATTGGTCACCGCCGAATTCGTGTCCGGGCCGCCCGTGAATGTCACGGTCGCCGTCGCGTACACGTTCCCCGAAGCCAGCAGCTCGTAGAACCACAGCGCTCCCACGTAGTGGTTGCATCGCGCCGCAAACCCCAGCGTGTCCATCAGCCACGCCGTTCGCTCCGGAGCCAGCGCCAGCGAATGCTCCGTGTCCCAATCCGTCGCCAGCGTCATCCGAGGTTCGTTCGGAAACGTCGGCAGCGTAGTCGTCGGCGCGGCCGCCTCCACGAAATCGAAATAAAATAACTCGCCGGGAGTACCGCTGTGAATCAGAGTGATGGCGTGGCTCCCCGCCGCGTACGTGCCTACCGCATATCGCGCCAGCACGTCTTCGCCCGCCAGTTCCAGATTCAGCGTCCCCGCCGAAACTCCGTCCACTGTGATCGACACCGAAGCCCCACTGTCTAAATATCGAGTGCCCAGATACAGCGTGTGCGCCACCGGACTCGTGTACGCGCATGTCACCGCGTCGCCCGGCGTCGTCGTCAGGTGAATCGTCCCTCCCGAATAATTCCCTTGCGACATTCCCGCCGTCGGCGACCACCCTCCGCTATACGTCATCTGGTCCGAATAATCGTCGAACCGCAAGCTCCCAGGACCCGCCACCGAATAGTCGAGCCCCGTTCCCGTCACCGTCCAGCCGCTCACCACCACCTGAAACTCGCTCCGCGCATACGAGCCCACTTGTAAATCCGCCGCATACGTCCAGCGCAGCTTCCTGATTTTGTTTGGATTTATGATCGGATGTAGCGTCGCATAATCGGGATCGATATAACCCGAGAGCGCGTTAAATGGAATTGTCACCTGCCATTGTGTCGGCGAGGTCCCGTTCGCCAACGTCTGCCCCGCCGAATCCCAGCTCAGCGTCGATGCGCCCCCCGTCGCCGAGCACGCGAAGGAGTACACCGCGAACCGGTTCCCGTTCGCCCCCGCCCCCGGATAGGACACCGTCAGCGTATCGCCCGTTCGCGTCGCCCGCAATAGCGGATCCGTCGCGTACGCCGCCACGATCTGGTCCAGCACCCCCCCGACCGATCCCTCCCAGCCGCCCACCTGATACGTGATCGAGTTCCCCAAATACGCGATCCCCACGAAATCCCCCGCCGTCAGCGTGCCCGACAGCGTAAAATTCGCATACGCGCTGTTGTAGCTCCCCGCCACCGCCGTCGCGTAGCTCTTGATCGGAACTTGATACACCTGCTCCGTCCCGGTTGCGTCGGGAGCCCACACCCGCAGGAACGGCCAGCTCACCGTATGGAACAAATCCGAATCCATCGCGATGCAATTCGTCCGCGTTTCTCGATAAGTCAGCGTGATTCCGCTCAGGTCTCCATCCGGCAGATTCCGCAGCGCCGGATGTTCGAACACGTTGTCGCGGTTCCATTCGACCACCGCCCAATCGAACTGCTCGCGCCACGTCCCCGATACCGTGAATCCGCTCGCCGACGTGCTGCTCAGCGCCGCAATCGCCGATGGCTCAAAAAAGTAGCACTGCAAATCATGATTGGGAGTAAGCTTTTGCAGCGTCATTTTGTCTTATCTGTGTTCATCCGTGTTCATCTGTGGCCAATTCCTACAGCCGAATCGTCACTGTCAAATCCCGTCCCGGCAGCGTCCCCGTCGCCGTTGGCACCGACAAAATATCCAGACTCACCTGCGCGCTCGCGGCCAGCGCCGCCAGCCCGAACCCGTCCACCACGTTCGACACCGTCGTCCCATCCGCGATCGTCAGCGAGCCGAACACGGTGCTCCCTTGCCTCAATTGCAGCGTAATCGCGCCTCCGCTCGGAGCCTCATGCACCACCGCGAACATATCCCGCATCGCCAGCGCCGACTCCACCACCAGCGGCGGAGCCGCGTCCGTCTGGATCGCCAGGTAGCCTTCCACCTGTATCGACATCTGCCCGCCCGCCAGCGTCCGCAATCCGTCGTCCGTCGTCCCTCCATACGACCCCGTCGCCACAGGCCCGCTCCCGAACAAATTCGTCACGAACAATTCCGCCGCACCCACTCGCACATCGGGCGCAAAAATCGAGTTGCTGTAGCTCCCGCTCGCCGGACTCCCGAAAAATCCGCTCACGAACGGCACGATCGTGACGCTACGCGTCAGGTGATACACCAGCGCTCCCGTCGAGTGCGCCGCCGCCGCGCTCCCGTGCGATCCCCGCGTAACCGCGTAAATCGTCCCGCCGCCCGACGTCCCCGTTACCTCCAGAATCTCCGCCTCGATCTGGATCAAATCCCCCGCCGCCGCCGTCCCCGCCGGGCTCAGCGTGACCGTCGTGTCCGTGCTCGCCGCCGCGCTCGCCAGCGTATACGCGGTCGGGCTGCCCAATTCGTTCCACGAAAACAGCGACAGCGTCCCCGCCATGATCGTGTGCGTATTGACCAGCGTCGTGAACCCCACCGACACCAGGTCGATCGTTCCCTGCCCCGGCAGATTCAATCCGAACACCGGCTGCGGCGGCGGGCCCGTATCGATTTCGGTCCCGCTCGCGATCTGCCACCGCGTCAGCGGATTCAGCTCGTACGCGCTCTCTTCATCCAGCGCATTCGCCGACCTTCCCGAAATCTCTACCGTCGCTCCCGGCTCGAATGCCACCGCGATCGTCGCTGGACTCGTCGCCGTCAATCCCCCGAAATTCCACGTCGCCTGCGCCACCACGAAGAAGCTCGTCGAATCCGGCGTCACCGTCCACGCTGGAGTCACCGTCAATGTCGTCGAGCTATTGCTCGCCACCGCCCGCTCCTGCGCCGCTCCCTTGCCCCGCGTGATCCTCACCAGCGCCCCCACAAAGTCGCCGGTCAGCATCCCCAGCGTGCTGTTGCCGATCGTCGTCGCCGACTCCAGGTTCACGGCCACTTCCGGTTGCAACTCCAGCCGCCAGTAAAAATTCGCGTGATCGTAGTTTGCATCTGGCGGACCCGTCAGTGTCGCCGCCACTCCCGCATCCGTGTACGACGATGCCACCGTCACGTTCGTCGCGATCTCCAGCAGCTCAGACGGATTCGGCCCGCGATACACGTTGAACCCCGCCGTCGCCGCCGAAAAACTGAATCCCGTCAGACTCACGGAATTCGTGTTGACTCCCGAAGGGATCACCGCCATCATTACGAACGACAATCCGCTCTCCGCCCCGCTCCCATCCACGGCGCTCACCGCGTAGTACAGCGTCTGCCCTCCCGCGATCGTCCCGCCCGTCGTGCTCACCGCCGGACTCAAACTCACCAGCGGAATGTTCGCACCCGACACCTGCGGCTTCACCGGCGTGTCGAACGCCACCGTCAGCGTTGCCGTGAACCCTCCTCCCACCGTCGGCGTGTCGGTTTCCGCGATCCCGAATTGCTCCATGCCGTGCGCATCCAGCACGCTTCCCACCAGCGGCCTCGGCTGCCCCACTCCCGCGCCGCCCCCTGGCGACCCTCCCGCCGTCCCCGCCCCGCCCGTCGTGTACCAGTTGTCGTCGTGCCACCGCGCCGTCACCTGCACTGTCTGATAATTCTGCCCCGGCGCAAGCTGCACCACCCGGAACGGTTGCCGCTCCAGCCCTTCCTTTAAATACGTGACCGTGACCAGGTCGCCCGGCGTAATCCCGATTCCCTTCACCGTCGTCTGAAACTCCACCAGCACGTTTCCGGCAATCGACTTCGAAAGCTGCAAGTCGAGCATCCGAGTCGCCTGATCGAAATTCGGCAACCCGATTCCTTGAAACGCGGCCGTCACGTCGCGCCCCGTCAGCACGGCGTCGCTTGCGTCCACCAGAGACAGGCTGTCTTGGCTGTATCCGTTGTATTCGTCTTGAAACTCCACCGTCAGCCGGTTGGGCACGTCCGCGCCGCTCTTCGAGTACAGCCGGATCGCCGGCTCCCCGCTCGGTTTTCTCAAGATCCCCGAATAGGCCGCCGACCCGTCGCTGAATTCATACGCCGGCCATCCGCCGTTCAGTTGCTCCGTGCTATTGGTGCCGTCCGGAGCATTCGCCTGCTGCAACGCCAGCGTGTTCTCCACTCGCAGCTCCAGCAACCCTCCGAGGGTCTGGACCAAGGATCAATGACGACCCGAGCTTGATCCCTTTCACAACCTCGGCCGCGCTTCTCCGGCTGTCGATCACGAGGTTGCATTCGAACCGCGGCGTCAGCACCGCATTCCCATAAAGATCTGTGGACGTGATCGTCTCCGCGCAATATTCCGCCGCCGTCGCGAAACTGATCAAGTCCAGATCCGTCGTAAGCCACCCGCTCCGCCGCAGCACGTCAAGCAGCACCCACGCCGGATTATTCGTGAACGAAGCTCCCAGCGACGTGCCCGTCGTATCGAACTGCTCCAGTTGCAACCCCTGTAGCAGCACCTTCACCGTCGCCAGCGACACTCCCGTGCTGATCCGGTTCGGAACCACCACGCTCATGTACGCCATGCTTCCGTACGGATCGCCCAGCGGATTCCCCGACGCGTCCGTGAAATCCAGATTGAACGCGCCGTTTCGCGTCCCCGGGCTCACAATGCTGTACCAGCCCGTCGCCGTCATGTCCGTTCCCGCCACCGCAATCGGAATCTCGATGCCGTTCACCAGCACCGTCACCGCGCCCTGAATCGGACCCATCCCCAGCAGCACTTCCATGTGCGTCAGGTTCCCGTCGTTGCGCGCAAACACGATCGGCGGCTGATACCACGCCGTCCCGTACACCAGCGGAACGAAGTCGTTGTACAGCGCTAAATTGTCCACCTCTGGCGATAAATGCGATCCCTGCTCGCCGAAGCTCCGCACCAGAATCTGCGGCGGAACAAATTCCATCCCTCCGAACCGCCGTGTCGCATTGCTCGACCCATCCGTGCTGAACATCCCCCGCGCCATGCAGCTAGTGCGCGTGTAATCGCACGTCGCGAACGCAACCCCCGAGTTCAAATTGCCCACACCGCCGGTCTGGTCCGCCGAGTATCCGCAGCGATATAGATTCGAGTAGCCTGCATTCGGGCCGCCCGTCAGCGCTTCCAGCCTCTGCGCCGCGGTTTCCGGAAACATCCACGGGCAATGCCGCTGGATGCGGACCTCCGGCAGCACGATCCTCGAAAGATTCAGCCGGTTGGTGAACGTCACTCGGAATCCCGATTCCGTGATCTCGTCCGCCGTATTCCCGATTCCCCGGAAAATCACCCTTGCTTCCGAGGCCGCCGCATTCGCCGTCAGATCGTAAAACAGAAACGTAATGGTGACTTGCGATCCGCGAAATCCCGTCTCGCGCTCGATTTCGGAAAAATGTGAATCCGCGTTCGCCAGCGTAATCGATGTGTCCGCCGGCGCCTGTAGCGCGAACGCATTGTGCTTCAGCAGCCGGGCTGGATACGCGTTGCCGCCGAACGTGACCGCGTGCGTGCTCCACCGCTCTGTCGACCCCGACGCCAGCACGCAGTCGAACAGAAACAGCGGAGTCGGCGGCGTCACTTGTTCTTTAAGGATGTCGATGGTGGCCATTCGCCTAGCTCCCCCCGCTCACAATCCTGATCGTCGCGTCGTACACGTCCGTACTCTGCGCCTTCACCGGCAAACTGTCCGATGCAAACCGCGCGCTCGCATACACCCCTCCGTTCGTTCCCGTCATCTTGTAATCCGACGTACCCGGCTGCGCCTCCACCTGCATTCCGAACAGGTCCACCGTCGCGCCCGCCGCCAGTTGTGCCCCGAACGTCACGCTGGTGGTGCTCTGCCCCAAATTCACAGGAATCGAAATCCTCTGCCAGCTCGTCGACAACGGGAACGTCTCGGCCGAAACCGCCCCCGTTGTCGACGCCGTCAGCGTCACTTGCGATCCGCCAACAGTCTTCGCCCACGTGCTCAGGCAATATCGATAATTCCCCGGCACGCTCAGCGCCTGCGCCACCGCCTCGGCTGCGATCCCCCCGTTCACCACTCTGGTCGCCCGCGTCGTCCCCAGCGGATCGCCGATCCCCACGGTCAGCGAGATCAGCGCTCCATTCGTCCATGCCCCCGAGCTCAGTAGCTCGCTGTCGGCGAACAGATTCCCCGCCGGGTCCAGCAGCGTGAACGTCTGCCATTGCCCCGCCACCGCGTCAAACAGCGCTTCGATCGCATTCCACTCGGCCGCCGTCAGCCCCTTGGCTTGGATCTCCCACATCGTCTGCGCCGCGTCCGGATCGCTGTACACAACCGTGCTTCCGTCGCCCAGCGTGTTCACCACCGTCCTCAGAACGCTTTGCCTCGTCACCGGATATAGCGCAACGGCTCCCGTCGTCAGTTGTGGAAACACCAGCATCCTACCGGTTCTCCTTCACCACGATTTGCGTCACGCCATTCTGCGGCCCGTTGAATTGCAGCGAAAGCGTATCGCTCCCGAAGCTGCAATTCCCATACACCGTCGCAGTCCACGGATCGGTGAAGGAAAAACTCCCCGCTCGCCCCTCTTCGCTGAGGAAAAACTCCCGCAGATTTTCGAGTTCCCCTTCATCCAGCAGATCCAGCCGGATCGTCCACTGCTGAAGCACACCTGGAAATCCCGGGAACCTCTGCTCGCTGCCATCCAGAAACCGATACGCCTGCGTCGAAAACTGAGGCGCGCGATCCGACGGATACTGTGCCACCGCTCCCGTTTTCAGTGTTGGAAAGCTTGCCACTTAAACCTCCCGAATCACGTCGTTCAGCACGCTCGATTGCAGCATCGCCTGCCGAACGGCTTGGGCAATATCATCGCTGTGATCCAGGAAGGATTGGCTGTCCATCGCCTGCACCTGCACCGTAATCTGTGCCGAGCCCGTCCCCGCACCCGACGTTGCCGCCCGCGGCGAGCCTCCCGCCGCATAATCCACCGCGAACGGCTGCGTCGGCGCGGCCTCGCTCATGCCCGCGTTCACGTTCACTGAGGGCGGCATCAAAAACGCCGATGGCACGCTCGGGCTCCCTCCGCCGCCCCCTCCTCCGAACAAACCCAGAATCCCCGTAATCAGTGGACTCAGCCCCATTCCCAACGTGCTCTCCAGCGCGCTCCCCGCCTGGCTCGCGATCGATGCCCCTTGCGGCCCCTGCCCCAGTTGCGTCGTATTTTGATTGATCGCTTGCGTGTTGGATTGGATCGTCTCCGTCTCCGCCTGCGCCACCGTCTCCAGTTGCTGCATCTGCGTCGCCAGTTGAGAAGACTGATCCGTAGCTGAGCTGCCTCCGCCCACCGGCGCAAGCGATCCCGCCACCACTTGACTCACCGTCGCCGGCGTCCCGAATACATTCGGATTCAGCAGCTTCTCGGTTGTCGAATTATTGCTGGCCATTCGTCTGCTCCATCCGCCACTCCCGCTCCAGCGCCACAAACGCCTCCGCTTCCCTTGCAGTTAATTCATGCGTCGTCAATTCGCTTCTGCCCACGGTCTTCCACGCGAAAAACTTTTCCAGAAACTCGATGCTCGCCGGAGTCACCAGCGACGTCGGACACTCCTCCGCCGCCGCCCCTCCCCGCGCCCACACCACTCTGGGAATCCCACGCTGCTCCTCCGATAGAAACCCGCAGCGCCGTCGCGCCTCCAACCCCTGCCGTCTGCACTGCTCGCATCTCCACCCGGCCTGATTGCGTGAACTGGCTCCCTCCGCCCCCAGAAAATGGAATGCGACGATTAGTTTTTTCTTTCGCTCTCGCTCAATCCGCACTCGCTCCGGATGCGGCCCAGAATCTCCGCCGCCAGTTTCAGTGGTCCCTTCTCGATCAGCGATTCGGGCGTCGCCGCTTCCCCGTCGATCTCCAACCCCTCGATTGCCTCCAGGCCCCATTCCAGGTACGCCCGGTCCACTTCGCCCTGGAGCACGGCCGCGTCCAGCTTCTCCCTCACTTCGCCGCCGGCCTCCAGAAACTCCAGCCTCCGTCCCGCCTCGCGAATCTTTCGAGCCAGCCCGATCCGCCGCCCCAGCGACATCCTCGCGATCCTGTAGCGCACCCCCGCGTGCGTCTCCGCGTCGAACCACGCGAAGCTTTCGTGCCGCCCGCTATCCGAAAGCCCCCTATCCGAAGGCAATGTAGAACTCGTCATCCACCGTCCCCTGTGCCCGGCTGTTCTGGAATTTCCATTGCAGCCTCGTCTCGCTGTCGTCGAACTCCGGAACCTCCGGCACCATCGCCGGCATGTAGGCCCCGAACAACTGCTCGCTCTGTTCGCCCAACTGGATCATTACCCCGATCGGCGACCTCTGCCGCGCCGCTTGATACAGCCCCGCCGTCTGCGCATCCACGCTTTCGAAAATGTTGAAGTTCAGCGTGATCTTCCGCGCCCCCGCCGTGATGCACCGCGGAAAGTCGCTGCCGAATTCGTGCAGCCGCAGCGCGATGTTGTTTTCCAGCGTCAGCTCCGCCTCCGTCAGCGTAAAGAATTCGTTCGGCGTCGCCCCCATCCATACTTGCCCCAGGTGCCCCGGGACGATCGTGTAATCGAATCCCGTCCGCGCCGGCTCCGCCGGAAACGCTGTCAGCCCGCCTTCGCCGCTCGTGAAGCTCGCGCTGTCGATCAGATCCTGCGATGGCCCGGAGAAGTCGAACTCCTGAAAATCTCCGTTCACCTTTATCTGCATCTTGTCCATCGCCGCGCCGTTCAGAATCCGCTGCACCGCCGTGTTCGGATCCCAGTAGTCGAAGATGCTGGCGCTCGGCAGATCCTCGGCCAGCTTGTAGGTGATCGTCGCGCCGATCGCCGCTCCTCCCACCGGCGTGGTCGTGAACGGCGCGTTGATAAACACCGTCGTGCTGTTCTCCACTGCCGCCACGAACCGGATGTCGGTTCCCGACGTTACTGCCTGCCCCGGCGTCAGTCCGTGCGGCCCCGTGAATTGGAGCTGCGTCTGGCCGGTGACACTCGCCACCGTCCCGCCCGAGAACAGGATCGGCGAACCCCCCAACGCCGATTGAAACAGCGGTCCCTGCGTCGGCGCGGCCGTCTGGTTCACCCATTCCGTCATGAACGTGCTCAGTTGAAAGCTGGTCGTCTTGCGGATCGTGTTGGGAAGTCCCACAAATGTGCGGCTTCCTGTTTTATCTCTTCGCCCCGTCGCCACCGGAATCTGCTTCGCGCCCAGCTTGATCAGCGGGATCCGGTTGGCCGCCGTGATCGCCGGCGCTTCTCCGTACGCCGATTCCAGCATCGTGTAAACTCGCTCGTTATTGGACGATACGTAACATCCCATAGAAAAAGCCGCCCGTTCCCCTTCTCATTCGGAAAAGTCCACTTCAAAACTCACTTTGGCGATTTGCAGGAAATTCTGGCCCCCGTGCTGCACCGGCTCGAAAGTCGCTTCGTAGCCGCCCGTGTAGAACGCGCCCTGCCCCCAGCTCCCGCGATTCGCGTCCAGCACCTGCGTCACCGCGTCCACGTACAACCTCAGTTGATCCTCCAGCCCCTCGAGCCGGTCCTGTGACACCCTCACTTCCGTCACCGTGCGCACCTTTCCGGAAAATGCCCGGAATTTCTCGGTAAGCAGGTTGCGAATCCGGTCCGTATACACGTACATCGCCGGATATTTCACGACCTTCGCCTTCTCCGCCAGGGCGAACGGGACGTTTTGGTTGATGATGTGCGATGGTGGAACCGGCGTCAGCGCCACGCCCGTGTCGATGGCCAGTTGCCCCACCGCCGAGTTCACGCCTTTATCGGCGGCCGTCAGAAAGCCCACCATCTTTTGTGCTGCCACACTTGCCGTGATCGCCATACTCTATCCCCGGCTCAATATCGTTCCGCCCGTCACGTAAACGTCCGGAGCCTGGCCGCATCCCGGGCAACTGCCGGCCGCCAGTCCCGTCGTTAATCCAGAAGTAGGAAGCGTGAAACCGCCCCCAACCGCAACCGGCATCGTGTTTTGCAGCGTCATCGTCTCCAGCGATAGCCCCATGTACACGTTGAATCCCGTCGCGGCCGCCGGAGGATTCACCGCCGTCACCACCGGCAAGCTTTCCGCCGGTGAATCGTACGTAGTCGGCTCGCTGGGATCGCCGAGTTGCCCGCTCGCCGATACCCAGCTCACGGTCACGTAGTAAATCGTCTCCGCAATCGGCCCCGCCACGAAGCTGAATACCGGCGCCGGCGCTCTCGGAATTGGAACCAGCGCCAGTCCGATGCCGAACTGATACGTCTTGTCCCGCGCATCCGCCGATAATTCGTGATATTCGGTGAACTTCGCCTGATAGCGGTTGTTCAACTGATTGTTGAACGCGTCCCGGTAAAAGACCTCCAGCGTGTGTACCGCGTGCCACCGCTTCATTTGCCGCGTCACCACCACGTCGGAGACGCCCATGATCCGCCGCGTCGTGGCATGCGGATCGGACGGCGCTCCGTGGGCCAGCAGCACATCCAGCACGTCCTCGGAAATCTCCTCCAGCGCCAGCCTCAGCTTCGCCTTCAGCGGAATCATCTCCGTATTGGACACCTGTAGAATCGCCGATTCGTAGACTTGCAGCGATTCTTCGTCGTTCGGACTTCCATCCGTCAGCAGCATGATTTATTGCCTCTTGCCTGGTTTTTTCGCGCTGGGCGGCTCCAACCCCTCGGTTTCCTGCCGCTGCCGTTCCAGGTCCGCCCGGAATTGCGCGGTCTCCTCCGGATTCGCCAGCGTGGCTTGATCCTCCACGATCAGTTTGGCCGCCAGGCTCCGTGGCACATCCGTCTTCACGCCCGGCTTGCCCCCATCCGGCGTCTCGCGGCTCACGACCACCACGTAAGGCTCCGGCATGGCCGCTTCAATCTTGCGAAGTTTCTGAAAATAGACCCGCACATCCATATTGTTTTGGGCGGGCACAGACGCGTTCGCCTGTGCCCTCTCCTTTTAGCTGTTGACTTGGACTCCGAACGCATTTCGCAGCACCCCGACGCCGTACAGCACGTCCACGGTGAACTGCTGCGCCAGCGTATTGGGCTGGTAACTCATGGTCACGCGCATGCCGAAGCTGCCCAGTTCCGCGTACTCGGCGATCGCGCCGGTGCCCGGAAGCGGCTGCGGCAGACGCCGCACCACCAGGCCCATCGCGTCCCGCGAAAACGCCAGGTTGTGCGTGATCACCGGGCTGCTGCCCGTATGCGCCACGAACTGCGAGCGGAAGATGTAGAAGTCCTTCATCTTGCCCACCGCGCCGTCCACCAGCGCGCGCAAGCCCGCCTCGCCGGCCGTGTTAAACTCGCTGAACCGCGGAATCTGCCGCAGCGCCGAATACGTGTTCGAGTCCACCACCAGGTACTTGTTGGCGCTGGGGGGAACCTTCGCGGCAAACAACTCCGTCTCCGCCGAGTCCACCGTCGCTTCCACGATCGTCGTTCCTGCCGTGCCCACGGGAGCGTTGGCGCTGAAGGAGGCATACAGGTTCAGCAGGTTGGTCTCGATGCTCTCGGCAATCGCCACCACCGCCGGCTGCATGTACAGCTTCAACAGGTCCGGCACCGCCAGCACCTTCGTCACGTCCGGAATCAGGAAGGTTGCTTCCGCGTGCGTGTTGAGCACGATCTGCGCATTCCCCAGATTCGGATTCTGCAACGTGACCGTTCCGCCCTCCGCGATGTTGTTGGCCACCAGCGCCGGAGGAATCGGCACGTTGATCGTGTCCCCCGCGTTGGCCAGCGCCGGTTCGTAATCGCGATTGACCAGGTTCCCCATAATCAGGTTCCCCATCAAGGCCGGCAAGGCGTCCGCCGCTACCAGCTTGACAATCGCAGTCGCTACATTCGTCGATGTAATTGCACCCATGTTTTTCTCCTGTTTAAATTGACTTCCCGAAACTTCCTACACTCCGCGTAGCGTCTGCGACGCCACCCTCGCGATCTCCTGTCTCACACGTTCTCTGTCCTCCGCACTCATTCCCGGCCGGATCTTGTCCATGTCCACCGGCCCGCTCCCTGAAGTCCTTTGTCCCGCCGTCGCGCCGGAGCCTCCGCCCAGACGCGCCGGCAGCAGCTCCGGATTCTCGCTGACGAACCGCGCCAGGTAATCCCGCGCGTCCGATCCGTCCGGCGCCACCAGGCGCCCATCCTCCGCGCGGTGAATCTCGTCTTTCACCGCTTTGTACGCCAGCTCGATTTTCGCCACCCCCAGCCTCTGCAACTCCGCGCGAACCGCCGCGGACCGCTCCGCCTCCTCCGCCTTCACTCGAGTCCTCTCGTTTTCCGCCACCAGCTCGTTGACGCGTTGCTCCAAGCTTTCCCGCCGTCGGCGCTCCTCCACGAGCTCGGCCTTATGCGCCGGCTCGGCTCGGTTTTGCTCCGCTTTGACAAATTCCTGGATCACCGTCTGCATCATGCTTCGAATGTCGTCGTTTTCTTCCGCCATCTTTTTCTCCTAATTGAAATCTCAGGCCGCTTCGATCTCCGCCGCGATGCGGTCCTTGACGTCCTGCCGTGAATCGCTTAAGAATTTCAACGCCAGCCTCTTGAAGATCTCTTTCTTGAGCGTCGGCGAGTCCATCCCCAAAGCCAGCAGTTGCTTCGCGTCCGCCAGCTCCGTCGAAAAATCGGAGATGTCGAATTCGTCCATCCCCGTCACGCCGATTTGCAGGCCGTCTTCCCGGGCGTCCGCGATCGCCCGCAGCACCCTGCGCACCTGGTCCTTCACCGCGTCGCCATAGGCCAGCAGCACCTCCTGCGTGATCGAGAAATCCATCTGCTTGGCCAGCCCCGACTGCATGGTTCCCTTATCCAGCGCCTTTCCCGCCTGCGGCAGGTAGCAAACCCGGTAAATCTCTTCCTGCAATTGCGTCAGGTTGTCCGCCGCGATTTGATAGACCTTTCCTTCCGGCTCGGTCCACCCGAACTTGTCCCCCGGCGCAAGCTGGATGTAGTAGCTCTCGCCCACCATCTGGCTCCATTCCCGGTCCGAGTACACCACCGGCATCGCGAACAACCCCATCGTCAGCGCCCACGCCAGCGCGTTGGACTTATTGAAGTGCTCCAGTTGCAGGGAGCCCGCGCGGTTCAAAATCCACAAACCCTCCGGCATCCGCAGCGCGAACAGCGGAACCTGGTTGAGCTTGGCCAGGCCGTGCGTGCCTTGGTCCACCAGCTCGGCCCCGCTGGGCAGGCCGCTGTCCTGATTGCTCACGTAGATCCGGAACGTCTGCTTGTCGTAATACGACCAGCGCGTCTCGATGCGCCAATCTCCGTCTTCCACGCGATCCTTCTTGAGCAGCCGCGTGCGGATCACCACCCATTCGAAATTTCCGAACTCATCCAGACTCCAGTTGATGATGTCGTCGGCGGCATAATCTACGAGATATGCTCGAGAAGCCCCCGAGGCGTCTTCCTCGCCCCTGGTTCCGGCCGCTGGCGCTCTGGGGAAATCCACCAGCACATAGCCGCCGCCCGTGATGAGGCTCTCGATGAAGACGCGCCGGAAAAAGTCGTTCAACTGGGTCTTCTTCCGGTCCGCGTCCTCCACCAGTTGCGAAAAGAACTGCTTGCCGGCGTCGTTTTGGCCTTCGAAGGTCAGGATCGGCTCCTGGCGGAACAGCGTCGCCGTATACCAATCCACGATGGAACCAATGTAATTCTGATAGAACATCCGGCTCAGCCGCTCCGAGTACACGTCGCCGGGCTCTCTCTGCCGGGGCACCAGATAGTCTTGCACGCGGAGCCGGAAGTGCTCGCCGCCGAGATACAGGTCGCGATACCTTCTCCACATCACTCGCCGGAGGATGTAATCGGGATGTTCACGGTTTATGTCAAACACTGGTTTCGCCTCTCCCATCCATTCCTGGTCAAATCAAGCGCTGATTCCGCCACAAGGTTCCCGCCTTGCCCTGAAATTCCTGCCATACCAGGTAGCCCAGGGCGTCCGACAAGTGGGTCCGCTTGGAATCCTTTTCCTTGTCGATTACTTGGCTCCCGTCCTTGTAGGTCACCTGCTCGAAATCCTTGATCAACTCCGTGCACCGGCTGCCGACCGTCAGTGTGCGGCCTCCCTCGGCGGAGGCCAGCTTGCCGTTCATCAGCAGCACCCGATCCCGCACCAGCGGATTCGAGGGCGGAATTCGAAATGTCACTTCCCCATACGCTCCCGACCGGAAAAACTGCTTGAGCACCGCCAGGTCGCTGGTTCCCGAAGTTTGCCGCGTCCCGCCGCTGGCGTCGGCATATACGATCAAGCCCGCCGGATGCTTGGGATAGCGGCGCTCGAACTCCTCGCAGGCTTGCATCGTGGTCGCGCGCCGCAATACGATTTCGTCCAGCACTCTCACCTTTTCCCCCTCCATCTGCGCCACCACCGAGCTCATGGGATTGAAATTGAAATCCAGCGACCACAACAAAGGCCGCGTTCGATCCAGTTCCGTCTCAGCGATGTTGTCGTGGCGCTCGAACGCGTAGTACACGCGGCCGGCGCTGAGAGTGACATATTCGCCCAGCACTTCCTGCTGAAAAAATCTCTCATCGTAGCTGCTCAGCAGCCGCTCGTAATAGTCCGGAACCCGTTCCAGCAAATGCCGGTTCTCGAACGCCTGCGCGGCCACCGTTTCATAGCCCTCGATCTTGCGCGCCACGAAGCGGTCATAGACCCAATCGAAGCCTCGCGGCGTCCACACCGCGAAGCCGGTGAGCCGGGACGCTTTGGGATCGCGCAACCGGCCCTCCAGCCGGAGCCAAGCCTGCTCCGCTGTGTAGGTCAGCTCATCCAGGCCGAACCACGCCAGGTTGCTGCCGCGCAATCTTTCGAACTCCTCCACGGCGCGAAACAAAATCTTCGACCGCGTTTCCCGGATCACCACGTAATTCTCCGCACGGTTCATTTCGTGCGGGATCTTGTTGCGATGCAAAACCTCCAGCAACGACGCTGCGGTGGCGTCGCGCAACATCGGATACGTCGGTGCGCCGATCAACCCGGTCCGGCCCGGATTCAGGTAACTGAGCTTGATGGCTTCATGGCACAGCGCCTGGCTTTTCCCGGAACCGATGGGGCCCGAAAACCCCTTGAACCGCGCCGGCGAATCGTGAAACATCTGCTGCGACGGGAGCGGCTTGTATTTTATTTCTCGGTGTCTGATTCCGACTTGTCCGGATCCACCCATGTGACCGTTATCTCCCCCGGCTCCTCTTCTTCCAGCTCCTTTTGAAGCTGCACCAGCCGGATATAATCGCCCAAAGTCGCCTTCATTTCTCCGTCGCCAAGCCTCTGCTCGACTTTCTCGATGATCTGCTCGACCACCTCCGCTTTTCTCTGCGTCTTCTTCACGACTGAAGCTTACGGTGGAGGCGGTGCCATCGCGCCGGTGGAAGGGAGCTAATCGACGTACGCGGAAGGACTTATTTTTTTTGAGATCTTCGTGATCAACAAATGAGGAGTCCGGTTTTTGGTTGAAAACGGGCGGCGGGAACTTTCGTGCTGCTTCAGCGCGGCGTGCCCCGCTTGCAGTTTGTGGCGTCCCTTGTGGATCGGGCAATTGCTGCCGTCCCGTACGTCCAGCAGGAGCCACTCTTGACTCGCTCCCTAGTCTAGACTGTATATAGTATCGACATGGGAAAGAAGCCACCGGCCTATCCGGACTTGTTGCCGGGTACCCTCTATTTGCCGATTCTCCGCACGGTCCGCAGCGGTCGATCGCTGCACCCGTCCTTGAACCGAATGCTGGTCAAAGGCTGGCTGGCGGCCGAATGGGGCATCTCCAGGAACAACCGCAAGGCCCGCTTCTACCGCCTGACGCCGGAAGGCCGCAAGCAACCGGCGCGGGAAACGGACGACTTCGATCGTCTGGCGCGGGCGATCCAGCGGGTAGTGAGAACGGCATGAAATCGCGGGTGCTCGCACTGCTATTCGGCGTTGTTCTAGGGGCTCAACCCCAGAAGACCACGCCGCAAAAAGTGATCGACGACTACGTGCGGGCCTTGGGGGGCGCCAAGGCGCTCGCAAAAATCCAGACCGAGACGATTGCAGGCAGCCTGAGCGAAGAGACCACGGGCAAGACCGGCTCGTATTCGCTGATCGTAAAAGCTCCCAACCGGTTCTACTCGGAGATTATCGTCGAGCCGGATCGGGATGTGGACGCGTACAACGGCATGTCGGCGTGGGCACCGAAGTCGCAGGAGGGCGTGCATACTCTCACGGATGCTGCCGCAAAGGAGGCCGAAGCAGCGGGCCTATATTGGAATGGCCGCCTGGCGGAGGTGAAGAAGGACAAGATTATCGTTCAACTGGCGGGGGTGGAGCAGGTGCGCGGAAAGGACGCGTATCACATCCACGCGCTGCTGGGACCGGGCATCACTCGCGAGGCGTTCTTCGATACCCAGACGCACCTGATGGTGCGGGAAACCGGCGCCGCGGAGCAGTTCGATTACGAGGACTACCGGCCGGTAAACGGGATTCAAACGCCGTACCGGATTGAGCTTCGTAAGGGCGGGCACGATTATAAGATCTCCGTGACGCGCGCAGAATTTAATTCTTCGGTGGACAATGCCGTATTCGATTTTCCGAAAGCGGCTGGAATCCCGTTGCCGGATATGAAGGCTCTGTTTCTGGAGCTTTCCAAGAATCAGGAGGCGGTCGAAGAGCTGCGCAGGCAATACACCTACCATATGACCACGGAGACTGAACAGGCCGATTCCAAGGGCCAGACCACGTCCAAAACGATTCGGGAAGTCGAGGTGTTTCAGATCGCCGGGGGAGGAACCGTGGAGCATCTGATCGCCAAGGACGGCAAGCCGCTCAGCGGCGATGAGAAGAAGAAAGAAGACGATCGCTTCAACAAGGCGTACGAAGAACGGACCAAGGAACAGGCAAAAAAGCAGGCCGAGCAGGCCGCCAATCCCCAAAAGCAAGCGAAAGAGCAAGCGAAACAAGACGCGGAAGACGAAGCGGACATTTCGACTATTCTGCGTGCCGAGCGCTTTACCAATCCGCGTCGCGAGCGGCTCCACGGACAGGAGGTGATCGCCTTCGATTTCGGCGCGAACCCGGATTACAAGCCAAAATCGATGGAGGAGCACTTTGCCCAGAGTTTGGCCGGGGTAATGTGGATTGACGAACAGGCGCACGAGATGGTGCGCATGGAGGCGCACTTCAGCGACTCCTTCAAAATTGCCGGCGGCCTGGTGGCGTCGCTCGACAAGGGCTCGAACTTCGTGTTCGAACAAGCCAAGGTGAATGACGAAGTGTGGTTGCCGTCGTACTCGGAAGTCCACTTTTCCGCGCGATTCCTGTTGTTCAAGGGCAGGGAGAATGGGATCTTTCGCTTCACGGATTATAAGAAGTTCAACGCCGAATCGAAATTTGTCGTCGAGCAGCCATAAGCCGCGCGGCGAGCGCGGACCCGAACGTTGCTCTCCGGTGCGAGCAAGGCCGAGATGTCCTCCTCTGCGTTGGGCACCGGAACCGACCTGATGAAGATCCGAGCGCCTCACGCTGGAGTAGCGTGACAAGGTGTCGTCGCCCGTTTTCAACTAAAGCCCGACATCCTCGATCAACCGTTGGCGGGCTCGATTATCGCGCTCATGGAGCCTTTGGAGACGGGCATGCGCGGGTCGGCGCCGTAGGCGTGAATCTGATCGCGGCCGAACTCGGCTTGGGGGCGTTCGCAGGTGATGACGATGGTGCGGCCGGTGGAGTCGACTTCGACGGCGTGGTGGAACGCGGCTTCCACCGAGAGGCAGAAAATCTTGGTGAGCATCTCGACCACGTAGTCGTAGGTATGCTCGTCATCGTCGAGTAACACGACGTGGAAAAGAGGGATGAGCTCTTCGCCTTGCTGGGCGCCCGTTTCGGGCAGCGTGGTCGGTCGGGGCATCTTCGAAGTAGGTGCGGCGTTGTGTGCGCAACCCAGATTCGATGGTAAACTGAAGTTGAAAGGGGGCGCAACGGATTCGACGGGATTGCATCTTACGTGGGAAGTCGTGCCGGGTTCCGAGCTCCCGTAAAACGATCGGAAACAAAAACTGCCAATAACACGCAGTTTGCATACGCTGCCTAATTAATTAGGTAGCCGCTCTGGTTCGATGGGCCTGCACTCGGGCTGAGAGCGTCATCTTGCAGGAGTAGGCCCAAGGCTTCCGTCTGGAGCCGCAAGCCGAAATCAATCAGGCTAAGCCGCTGCTTCTTGCCGGTGTCCTATGCAGCGGTCGAAAACCAACGAACCGGAAACGCACGTAGCCTTTTCGCGCCGGACTTTCTCGGACGCGGGTTCAACTCCCGCCGCCTCCACCAACTTCTATGGAATCCAGGTACGTTGTTTCGCTCAAGAAAACAGACGAGGGTTACAGCGTCTGGGTCCCCGGGCTTCCGGGTTGCTGGTCACAGGGCGCCTCGGAAGAGGAGGCCCTCGACGGTATTCGCGATGCGATTCGCGAATACCTATCGGTGGCCCGCGAGCTTGCTTCTGAGGGCGAGGTCCGCGAGGTCGCTCTGACCCTCTGAGATGGGCGGCATAGCCGGCGTTTCGCACCAGAGGGCAGTGCGCGCTCTGGAAAGGGCCGGATTCGTCGTCGTGCGGCAAGGCAAACACATCGTTGTACAGAAGGAACGGAAAGTTCTTACGATTCCGCGGCACGATCCTGTGGACCCTTACACGATGGCCGGTATCGTCCGAGACGCCGGGCTTACGCCAGAGCAGTTCCGCAGGCTGTTGTAAACTCGCCCAGCTTGCCTGCGCTGAGGGTCGTTCCGCATTTCCGAGAAGCGCTCACCAGGCTGAGCCGGTGCTGGGCTCCGGGAGGAGCGGGCGGGCCTGCTCACCGAAAAGCGCCCAAACCGGCGAGCCATTCGTATAGAATTGGGGATCAGGAAGGCCCCTAATCGACGCTTACCCCTGGGGATTTTTTGTCACATTCAGCCTCAATATGGCCCACGAAAAGCTGAGACAGGTTCTCGCTGAGAAGGATACGGTGCTGTTCGTTGGCTCGGGCATTTCGATGTGGTCCGGTCTTCCATCGTGGCCGGGATTCATCGAGGAGCTGGCCACGTTCGTCGAGGCTTCGGGTGCAAACGCGAATTTGGTGCGCGCCGAAGCCCAGCGAGGTGACCTGCTGCAGGCTGCGAGCTACGGATTCTACGAGCTCACCAAACCGCAGATCGGGGAGTTTGTTCGAAGCGCTTGCCACTACGGAGTCGCAAAACCGCACGAGATTCACCGGAAACTTGTGTCGCTGGGCCCTCGATGCTTCATTACGACCAACTACGACAATCTTATCGAGGGAGCCCTACAGCTCTGGCAGCCAGACCGCTTCGTGCGCCCTCCGGTACCCGGCCTTGCGGCGGATGCTCTTCGGCACCGTGATTTCGGTCTGCGGTTTGAGGGTGACGGTCATCGTAGTCATTACAGGCCGATCGAAGGTCCTTGGCAAGCAGCCTTCCCCGCGCATCCCCACGGTAGCAAGCCGGCTACGATCATCAAGTTCCGCACTCGGATGACGAGACTCCACGCGCTGCCGTCTGGGCCAAAGAAGCGGCTGCCAGGGCGGGGAGATCGCGGAACTTTGCCGACGCTACCAGGTGCGCGAGATGGCTATCTTCGGCTCGGCGGCCAGGGTCGCGATGCACCCCTGGCTCCGACATCGACATCATGGTCGAGTTCCAAGCTGGCGCAAAACACCGGATGGGAGTTCTTCGAACTGGAGGAGGACCTCGAGCGCATCCTAGGCGGGAAGGTGGATCGCGGAGCCAAGCGCTCGCTGGTACGAGCGAACGCGCTTCGCGACGCCCCCGTGATCTATGCGGCGTAAATCGGCCTACGCCGGCGATGCCGAGCGATCGCGGAACCGGAAGAGTTTTTGGCCCAAGCCAGCCACGAGCGGTTCCTTGAGGACTGCGTACTTCGACCTGGATGTGCCCTTATGTGGGGCATCGCAAGCAGCCATCTGGACCACTTGCGCCGTCAGGTTGCAGCGGATACTGGACGCGGAGTTTCCCGACGAAATCTAGCCGGAACCAGTTTTGAGGGCTTTTCGAACCTGGCGGGCGTTTCGAGGCGGTGACGATGCCTCCCCATACTCGCCGAGGTCCCAAACCTGCGACCAGCTAGACCAGCTAGATCAGGGGACCCTCCCTGCCGCAGGTTTACGTTAATCATGAAACCGGCCTAGCGTGCCATGAGCTTACCAGTACCAGGTCCATAAAACCAGTTCCATTGACAATCCTGGGGTGAAGAGTCTATTCTATCCGAGTACCATTAAGAAGGAATCTGTTCCCAACCTTTTGAAGTTGGGGTGTCTTTTGGGTTCTGGATGTCGCCGGGAGGCTCTAAGCGGACGCTGATGAGGTGAAAGTTTAGACTGTCATATCAAAGATTCAGAAAAAACGGAGGAGAAACGGACGTCAAGCATTCGCCCATCTGACGTGGGCGGAGTGAGCGTATTCTATTAGGAATCGCGGTCGGCGACTGTTTAGATTGCTATGCCCAGCCCGGTTCAGGTTCTGACCGGCAAGTACGTGATATTGGTTGGATCCGGGGTCACGCTTTCCGTGGTTTCGGCCGACGAGAGGCTAGTGGCTCTCTGCCGCGAAGTCCTGCGCGAACTTGGAGATGCAGCATCTGAAGTGGAGATCCGCTCCGGCACTGAGGCGATGCCGAGCACCGAGGTATGCCTGTGGGACTGCGAATCTGCGGGGCGCATCCCTGGAGGCGATGAATTTGCGAACAGCAGAATCTTGTACCTGGTACCCCCAGCGCAGGTGGAATCCTTACTGCAAAGCGCGCCGGCGGCGGAAGGCCATGTCCTCCTAAAACCAGTCACTCGGGCGGTCTTGCGCGCATTTCTTGCTTCGGCCGTTCCCGTCGCATCCGCCTTTCCCTCCATGGATAACGCTGCCTCAGCGGACGTGGGCACCTTGCGCGCGAACCGCGATGAGCTTCTCCAACGCCTTCTGCACGCCAACCTGCGACTTCAAGAGTACGACCAGCAGCGTACCAACTTTATCGCCCGCGCCGTCCATGATTTTCGAGCTCCCCTGACGGCCCTATCGGGATTTTGCGGTCTGCTTGTCAGCGGCGAACTGGGTCCTTTGGACGACCGGCAGAGGGAAGCCCTGGAGCGCATGCAGCACAGCACCAAGCGCATTTCGCGAATGGCGTCCGCGATGTTTGATCTGAGTATTGGCGCCAAGGTCAATCCCCGGCCGAACCTCTGCGAGGGCGACATTCGCGAACGGATCAAGCAGGCGGTGCATGAGGTCCTGCCACTGGCGCGGGACAAGCAGATTTCCATCCAGGCTGAGGATGTGGTTCCGCCCGCCAATCCCCTCTACTTTGAGGCTTCTCAGATCGAGCAAGTATTGTTAAATCTGTTAGATAACGCATGCAAGTTTACTCATCGGGGAGGCGCCATTGAGGTGTTGGGATACCCCTACTTCTGGGAGCGTCGCTTCCTGTTGGGGGGCGCCCCTACCGAGCGGCGTTCAAGCCGCGTCTCCTCACCTAACTCTTACCGAATCGACATAAGGGACACAGGCCCTGGCGTCCCTCACGGATCGCTTGAACCATATTTTTGAGGAATATACGTCCTACTCCGGGCCTCAAGACCGGTCTGGAGGGGGTCTCGGTCTAGCCATCTGCCGGCTGATCATGAGCCGCCACGAAGGGCACATCTGGGCAGATTCGCACCAGCGCGGAGGCGCCTTTTCCTTCGTGCTTCCCTATCGGCGAGCGGAATCTCAGGGAAATATCCCGAGTTCCGGTTTCCCATCCGGTTTCCAATAAAGTCAAACCAAAAGGCGGAGGTTGCCTCGTGAATTCTGGAGTGATACGGAGAACTATCCTCGTCGGGGAAGACGACGCGGAAGTAAGGGATTATCTTGAAGTTACGCTTCGATGCCGCGGCTATGACGTACAATTGGCGGCGGACGGAGAAGAGGTCGTAAGCTACTTGCGCGAGGGCGGCGTCGCCTCCCGGTCTTGCTCGACATCATGATGCCGAACAAGGACGGGTGGGAGACTCTGCGCGACATCCGCTCGATGAGCATGGACGTGCCCGTGATCATGCTGTCGGGGATGTCGTCGCCCTTGAACGTGGTCCAGGCGATCAAGAGCGGTGCGACCGATTTTCTAGCCAAGCCTGTCGATCACAAGGACTTAATCAGAGCCATCGACCAAGCCCTCAAATCCAAGGAGGAGCAAACTGAGCTACCACAGGAGGTTTCTCCGGACTGGGGGCAGGGCCTATTTTGGGGCAGGAACCCGACAATGAGCGCTTTGAGGTCTTGTCTGCCGAAGGTGGCGGCCAGCAATGTTCCTGTTCTGATCCAGGGGGAAACCGGCACAGGTAAGGAGGTTCTCGCACGCCAATTGCATCGGCTGTCGCCGCGTGCCGGAATGCCGTTTGTAAAATTGAACTGCGCCGCCGTCCCGTCGGAGCTGATAGAGAGCGAGTTGTTCGGCTACGAGCGGGGAGCCTTCACCGGAGCCATCCAGAAAAAGCCTGGCGTCTTTGAGCTGGCGGATGAGGGAACAATTTTCCTGGATGAGATCGGGGATATGGACATCCGGCTTCAGGCGAAGCTCCTCCAGGTTCTTCAGGACCAGGAATTTCGGCGACTGGGCGGAACCGAAATCATTCGCGTGCGAATCCGCGTGATCGCGGCTACTCATCGGGACCTGTTGGACGCCATCCGGGACCGCACATTCCGCGAAGACCTCTATTATCGGATCAACGTCTTCACGCTCAACTCTGCCTTCCCTTCGCGAGCGAAAGGAGGACATTCTCGACCTCGCGGAGTTTCTGATCGTTCGGCACAGTTCGCCCGACGCTCCGCCCGTAGCAATGACAGCGGGGCTGAAGAGCGCATTGCTGGCATTCCCGTGGCCAGGGAATATCCGCCAGTTAGAGAACATCGTTAGAAAGCTCACAGTCCTCCGCGACCCCAAGCTGATCGTCAACGAATTGGAGGCGATCAGCGGCCGGCGAGATAAGGACGATGCTTCAGCCTCTGAGCGGGAGGCCATCGCCGATTTGCCTCGCAAGAAGGCGGCCAGCACTCCGAGTTCTGTTTTGGAGGAGGCTTCCCACACGAAACAGGAAGCCGAGGCAGCGGCAATCCTGGAAGCACTGCGTTGCTCGCGGTGGAACCGAAAGCAGGCTGCTGCGCTCCTGAAGATTGACTACAAGGCGCTATTGTATAAGATGAGGAAGCTGTCGATCGAGGAACGGGCGAGCCGGGCTTCACTGTCGGCGTGAGACGGGCAGCACCGACTCGGGGCCTACGGTTGATCCGGAGAGATTACGATTTTGGGCCTTTCGAAATCTTGGCCAAGGCTGTCCTGGCACTCGCTGCATCCGGGAAATTTGGATTGTCCCGCAGTGCATTCTGCAAAGACCGCTGGGCCAAGTCGAAATGATGAGCGGCCATATAGGCCATACCCAAGTGATACTGGTATCTAGGGTTATTCGGATCTTTCTGAGCGCCTTCCTTTAGTTGGGCGACAGCCGATTCGGGAGATCCTAATTTGTAGTAGGCCCATCCGAGCGTATCGGCCGTGTTAGGAGAGTTGGGCATTTTTTGCCTGCCCATTTGCGCCAGAGACACCGCAACGTTGACGTCACCACCGTGCTCAAGGTAAAGATAAGCCAGGTTATTGGCCACGAGTGGGGAATCGGGATCGACCTCGTGGGCCCTCTCACAAACCTTCTTTGCTTGCTCCCAGTTACCTTCTTTTTCGTAAAGAGTATCCAGGGCCAAGTAATTCGCGACCTCGCGAGGATTCCTGTCAATCGCGGCTTGAAGGTCGGCTTTAGCGCTCTCCGTTGAGCCCTGGGCCGCGTGAATGTCACCCAGCAAACTGTATGCACCTGACCTTTGCCGATCCAGCGTGATCGCTTGCTTCGCACTCGCTTCTGCCTTCCCTAAATCGCTTAGGCTGAAATACACGGACGCCAGCAAGAGGTGAAGACCGGCATTCTGCGGGTATTGCTCCACCAACTTCGAAATCCGCCGTAATACTTCGGGGGATCTTTTCTCCGCTACGAGAAGGTTCGCCAGCATTGTCAGCGCCGGCAGAGAGACGGGGTCGCGGTCTAACGCGGCTTGAAGCTCCGTTTCTCCCTCCTTCTTGTCTCCTTTCGCAAGCAACGCCTTCGCACGAATCAGATGGGCCGCCAGTAACTCACGGGCTGCCAGTAACTCAGGACGCACTTTAAGCGCGTCCCCAGTCAACTGCAGGGCTTTGTCGTAGTTGCCGCTGCTTGCCTCAAGCTCCGCCAAAGCCAGTTGAGCGTCGGTCATTTGGGGTTGTAATTCTAGCGCGTGCGCCCAAGAAGACTTGGCTTGGGAGGGGGAACCGAGCGCGTTTTGGGCAACACCGAGGAAGTAATAGCCAGCGGCGGATTTGGGCTCGCCCTGGAGGCCTTTCTCGAGTTCGGGCACCGCCTGCTCATACTTTCCTTTCCGCGATGAGGATTCGACCGTTGAACAACAGGCCCTGCGGATCGCCCGGGTTGGCTTTCAATAGTTCCTTGTTGATAACCTCGGCCTCCCTGATTTGCCCCAGCTCAATCTGGGTATCGATCGAGAGCATCCTAACCGTATTGTCCTTCGGTTTGGATTTCGACAGCGCCCGAAATTCAACCGCCGCCTTTTCCTTTTGACCCGTGAAGACGTAGAAGAGACCCAGGGCTCGGTACGCTTCCGGATTGTCGGGTGCGATCGTTTTCAGCTCTGCGAACAGTTTTTCGGCCTCGGCCATTTTTCCGGTGGCGAAGTATACCGGCGCCAGAGAAAGCCGCGGGCGCACCGCGTGCGGGTCCAGTTCGATCGCCGCCCGCAACTCCGCTTCAGCGTCGGCCATTTTCCCCACAGAGAAATAGAACTGGCCTAATCCCACGCGCGCCTGCGAAGACTTCGGGTTTGCCTCCACCGCCTTCTTGTAAACGCCTTCGGCCTCGGCGGGCTGGCGCGCGGAAACATAGAGCTGCGCCCAGGTTCAGATAGCTGTCCACCCGTTGGGGGTCGGTCTCAATGGCTTTTTGAAATTCTCCAAGGGCTTTCGGCAAGTCGTGTGTCGCCACGTACGTCACGGCCAACATTTCGCGAGCGGGAACATTGCCCTGATCTGCCGCAATGAGTTTTTCAGCGAGCTGTTGGGCCTGCTTGAACTGTTTCCCGACAAAGAGCAGGTCGGCGAGCTGTAGCTGGGCCTCAGAGTTCTTAGAGTTCAGACTGACGGTCGTCTCCAGCTCGCGGAAAGCGTCGGTAAAGTAGGACAGCTTCAGGTACGTCTTGGCAAGTTGATAGATGCGCCTGCTCGAACTTCGGGTCGAGCGCGACTGCATTTCGAAATTCAACTTCCGCCGCGCTGTAGTTGCCCGCTTTGAAGTACTTCTCGCCGCGGTTCAGGTAACCCAGCTTCTTCTTGTTCGGATCAAGAGTACAGGCGGACAACATCACCGCCAGCGCCAAGGCGTAAAAGAGCCATCTCTTTGACATCAAATGCGGTCCTCTCGCTCTGCATGTAGCGTCCGCCTGCACTACTCCACACTGGTCTTCTTTGAACGATCTCAAATACTTCTTCGACGGCGAAAAGCCAGCAACGCTCCGATCGGTACAAGGTAGATGCACAAATATAGGAAGGTGCTGCCGCCTTCCGGCATATTTACTGAGCCGGTGCCCGTAACGGTGCCACCGAGTGTTCCGACAACTGTTCCGCTTGAGTTGACGACGCTGCAGTCATTCCCGACGGTGTTAGTATCCATCGTCACTGCGCCGGTCCGCGCGATGACGCTACCGCACGCATCTATTGCACCGGTGTCCATGGTGACGCTCGTGAGCGCAACAATATCTCCCACGAACGACGTGTATGTTCCGAGGGTCGCGGAGCTACCAACCTCCCAATACACCTGGTCATTTGAGCCGACATTGATCAGCGAAACACTAGCGCCGTCAGCGCTTCCGGTAATGAGCGTGCTCGCCATCTGGAAGACGATGATCGCATTGCTTTTGCCTTGGAAGTCGAGAGTGAGGGCTCCGTTCAGAGTAGCCGCGCCCCCGGCGAAATCATAGACACCTACACCGATGGTTTTCCCGGTCAGATCCGCCCCCAGGGTGGCAGTGTCCGACAAGCCCGCCAGGTAATTGAACCCCGTGGTTGCATCGTTGTTGGCCGTAGTCGCAGTCGTATCGTTAATGAATACGAATGGGCTGGTAACGGCACTCACCCCATCGACGGTGATCTGCGTCTGGTCAGTAATCGAGGTTCCTGTGACACCGAGATCCCCGGTGAGGGTGGTCGATCCGGTATTGGTCACCGTCGTGGCCCCCAGTACGGCGAAGTTGCTCGCACTTCCCAGAATGGCGTCGGCATAGGCATTGACTGCCAACACCGAAAGAATCAAGAAACCAAATCTAAACGATCTCATCTTTCCACGCTCCCTTGGGGAGCAGAACACTGCGAAAGGGCCACATGAATCCTGCAATTACCCCGTTGCTATTATGACGAGTCGGTATTCTAAGTCAATCGTACTAAAGGGCAATGGAACGTCAAGCAGAACTTGGCGCCTCTGAGGCCGATTTTCGACGATGTTAAGACCGTCGCTGCGCGGGTCCTTGCGGAGGTCCGGGTTGCCTGGATCAGGGCCACAACATGGCAGTTGCCGCTGTGACTCCGCGCGGGGGCCCCACGGCCCGTAAATTGGGCTGGAGTACCATCTTATAGGGCGTTGCACTGGTTTTTTGTACGGTATCCCTAGAGATTCTACTATGGTCACAGCGCCGTTCGCGCAGGCGTATGATTGTTGTTTTCAGCAAGATGCGATTGAACCTCACCCCGGGCATAATCGATGGGTTTGAAATTGGCCCTACGAGTGCTGGTTTCCGAACGGAAAAACGAGATGCGAGCACCTGCTATGGGGCCGAGTTGTCTTCGACGCCACAGCCTCGTGGCCAGCCTGTGTTCACAACTTCTCATCCGTACAACCGAAACGGGTCGCCCGACCTGGAAGACCGATCCAAATCCCAATTACCGCATCCGCTCTCGCCTGTCTGCCGGCCGGCTCCGGTCGAGACTCTTACATAGCGACCAACCCCTCTGGGCAGCGAAATGAGTCTCATTCGAATTCTCGTCGCAGACGAACAGTCGGCTTCCCGGTATGCCTTGCGTCGCCTCCTGGAGGCGGAACGCGACTTCCAGGTCATCGGTGAGGCATCCGACGCTCTAACTGCTGCCCGGGTGGCACGCGAATTCAAACCTGATATAGTTCTGCTCGATCTGGCGCTGACGAGACGGAAGGAATTGCGGGCTCCCGGTGGATTGGTCAGCTACTTGTTTCCGACCCGAAACGTCATCATGATGGTGACCGGAATCGAGAAAGATCAGATTATCGAGGCCTTCCAGTTGCGAGCGCACGGCATCGTGCTGAAGACATCGGCGCCGCAGGCGTTGAGCACAAGTATTCGAAGCGTAATCGCAGGCAACTACTGCATCGACAGCCAGAGTGTCGCCGTGCTGGCGGAAACTTTACATGACTTCTTGATGCACGAAAATGGGGCAATTCCCAAGGACTACGGCCTGACCCGGCGCGAAATGGAGGTCATCACCCAAATCGTCATTGGCCGGTCGAACCGGGAAATCGGGCAGGAGTTCTCCATCGGCGAACGAACGGTAAAGCAACACCTGACGAACATCTTCAACAAAATCGGCGTTTCAAGCCGCCTGGAGCTCGCCCTATTCGCCGTGAACAATCATCTACCCCAGGCGCCAACCTTCGTTTCCGAGTGCATGGCGGTAGCAAAAGAAGCATGAGCTCCGATTTGACGGAAGCTACACCCGCGGCGTTGGACCCCACCGATTTCAAGCAGCCCGGCGTTGGCGTGCCGGATACGCTATCAAAGCGCCATTTCTGCTACTTGGCGTTCTGGATGGCGTCTCTCCTGGTCTTCCGCACGCCGTTAACCTCGGTTTTGGCGCTCTCGATGAGAGACCAGCGCTATCGCTATATCCCCGTCATCCCGCTAGTCTGCGCCTTTCTGATCTATTCGGAAAGAAGGCGGATCTTCCCCGTCCGCCAGTGGTGCCCCCTTCTGGGAGCGGTCCTGTTGGCCGCGGCCGTGCTCCTAGCTGTCCTACGCCGCACGGTTTTCTCTGCCAACGGGGATACCGCGCTCTCCTTTGGCGTCTTGGCGACGATTCTCGTTTGGACCGCGGGATTTGTCTTCTGCTATGGGATGCAAGCCTTCCGATCGGCTCTCTTCTCATTTTGCTTTCTTCTCTTGACGGTTCCGCTTCCCACAACCTGGCTGGATCAAATTGTCATCGCCCTGCAAAACGGTTCCGCGGAAGCTTCGTACGTTCTATTCAAGGTCCTGGGCGTCCCAACGTTGCGCGAGGGACTTCATTTTTCCCTGCCCGGTGTCAACATCGAGATCGCCCGGGAATGCAGCGGGATCAATTCCAGCCTGGCTCTTTTCATCACCGGACTGCTGTCGGCTTACTTATTCCTTCGATCCACCTGGAGCAAGGCTCTGCTAATCGCGGTGATGGTCCCTCTGCTAATTGCGAAGAACGCACTACGCATCGTTACGATCTCCTGGCTTGCGGTTTACGTGAATCGGGACTATCTCCACGGCGACCTTCATCATTACGGCGGGTATCCCTTCTCCGTTGTGGGCCTCGCACTCCTGTCGGCCTCGGTAATGGCGCTGCGACGGTTGGAACATCCAAGGAGCACACCATGAACCGCAGGGATTTCATGCAAGACCGCCGTGGCCGGACGCCGGCCTCCGGCGCTAGCCGCTCTGTCAATAGAGCCCCGCGCCTATTGACGACGGGCTCCAGATCAGTCATGCTAGAGGTATAGCGATTCATCAGTTCGGAGGGCGAAGCTAGAGTATGATTTCCCAAACCCACTTGGGCGAGCCGGATGCCGATGCGGTTTTTTCCTGGTTTGCCTTACGGGTCCGTTCCAATTACGAAAACGTTGCAGCCATCCACCTGCGGGACCGCGGCTTTGAAGAGTTTTCGCCGACGTATAAAACTGAGCGCCAATGGTCCGACCGCAAGAAACAGATTGATCTACCGCTGTTTCCCGGTTACGTCTTCTGCCGGCTGAATCCCGAGCACCGATTGCCGGTGCTGACAATCCCCGGGACCGTCGGGCTGGTCGGATTCGGGAACGGGCCGTCAGCGGTGCCGGACCACGAGATAGAAGCTGTTCGCAGGATGATCGGATCGGGCTTGCTGGTCGCACCGTGGCCGTTTCTGGAAGTGGGGCAGACGGTGCTGATCGAGCGCGGTCCGCTGACAGGCGTTGAAGGGATTCTTCAGGAGATCAAGAAGAAGACGTTTCGGCTGGTTGTGTCAATTCCGCTTGCTTCAGCGGTCGGTGTCGGCGGAGGTTGATCGAACCTGGATACGGCCGCTCGGTTCGTCCCGCCATGTTCGGCGCATACCGGAGAGTTCCTCGGGAATTCCGGTAACCCTGTGTTAGCAGGCCTGTGCTACGTTTAATGAGTACATGACCAGTCGCCGCTGTCTAGCAGTCTGTTCCGTCCTGGTTGCCGCGAACATGCTTGCCCTGGCTCAGGCTCCGCAGGCTGAATCCCGCTCAGGCTGCCAATCTGCTTCGGCCGGACTACGAGCTCGGCCCCAACGATCAGATCATGATCAGCCTTCCTGAGTTGGAAGAAATCAATCAGCGGCCGTTCCGGATCGATTCGGAGGGCTTCATCAACCTGCCCCTTATCGGCCGGGTTCGAGCTGGCGGCCTACTGGTTCAGGGACTGGAAGCGGAGATCACCACTCGGGCTCGCGATTTCGCACGCGACCCGCATGTGAGCGTTCAAGTGGTCGGATACCGCAGTGAGCCAGTCACATTCTATGGCGCCTTTCGGACAACCGGCATATTCCCTCTTCTAGGAGGCCGCACGCTGGTGGAGATGCTGGCGGCGGTGGGGGGAATGCAACCCAACGCGAGTCGCAGGATCAGGATCACGCGCCGTTCTGAGTACGGTCCGATTCCGCTTTCCTACGCCGTCGAAGACCCGGCGAAGCAAGTAAGCACCGTCGAGATCAGCCTGGACAGTCTGACGCAAAACGTAAATCCGGCCGAAAACATCATCCTCAAAGCCTACGACACCATCACCGCCGAAACCGCACAACCGGTCTATGTGTTTGGCGACGTCACCAGGTCGGCTGCCATCCCGCTGGGCGAGCAGCAGTCGCTATCCGTGTTGCAGGCGTTGGCCCAGTCGGGAGGTTTGACTCAGACTGCGAATCGCGGGAAGGTAACCGTCCTTCGACCAATTTTGGGCACGAGCAAACGCGCGGTGATCGAAATTAATCTCAATCGAGTGACCGCAGGAAAGGACAACGACTTCCCTTTGTTGCCCAACGACGTGCTTTACGTTCCACGAGCTTCCGTGCGTGCCTTGCTGACACCGGTCGGCACGGGCATCCTGACGAGCCTTCCGTATCTGATCATCAGCTTAGCTATATCAGGCGTGCTCTAGACGAAGAGTAGCATCGATTGGGGTACCCTAAATAACATATGGTTGGCAATGTGCGCCGAATCAAGCGCTGGCTGCCTTATGCTCTGGCGGGACTCTTGGTTTTGCCGCCGAACGTCAGCGCACAAGAGCCCGCATCTACTCCACAGGGGGCTCCTGCCGCGCAGCCGGCCACGGTGCAAAGCCTCAAAGTGATTCTTCTATCGGGCAACCAGGGGATGAACGACCTGGAAAGCAAGGTCATGGTCCCTCTCGTCGTGCAGGTCGTCGATCAGAGCGATCAGCCCGTGGACGGTGCGGATGTCGTCTTCCGTTTCCCCTTGGACGGCCCCAGCGCGAGCTTCGCCAACCAGAAAAGCTCCCAGACGTTCCGGACGAATGCCGATGGCCAAGCGGCCGCTGTCGGATGGGCGGCAAACGGCAAAGTGGGAACCTTTCAGGTCCAGGTGACGGCTTCCCGCGGCAATGAACTGGGCTCCGCGACCATTTCCATGACCAACGTGACCCGGATTACGGGCGCGGCAAAGTCACGTGAGAAACACTGGTGGTCATCAAAGTGGGCCAAGATTGGCATCGCGGCAGGCGCGGCCGGAATCATCGCAGCGATTATTTTGGCGACTCACGGTTCGAGCGGTCCCACTGTAATTACGGCGACGCCGGGTTCTCCGACGATCGGGGGGCCTCAATAGAGCGATGCACAGAGTGCTCCTGTTCCTCGCCGGGCTGTCGTCGATCCATTCGCTTCTGGCGCAGCCGTCCGGTGTCTCCGGGCCCTGTGGAGGGATTTACGTTCGATGCTCCGACCCGGAGCATTCGCGCGGTCATCGGCTCGCTGGGATCCGCGTCGTTGGGGCCGGCGGCTTTGGATCAATTGGATTTTGCATCGGTGGCTCCCCGCCAGGATTACGGGGTTGCGTTTCGCCGCGGGCAGTTCCTGTTTGTTTCGCAGTTGGGCGCCGGCCAAATATCGGTAGCGAGCCTTCAGGAGCCGTCATCTGCTCCGGATGGCGTGGTCTGGTCCGATGACGGCTCGGTAGCCGTTCTGTATTCGCAGACGGGAAGCTGGATTCAGACTTTCACTGGTTTCCCCGCTACGGTGAACCCGGGGCCTCAAATCAGTATCTCTGCGTTAGGTGGTTCGCTGTCGGCAATTGCGACAGATCTCCACGGCCGGAGCGTTGCCATCGGGGTCACCGGAGATCACGCCGGGGTTTACGCAAGCACAGGCGGCCAAGGTTTTGTTCCACTGCTGAACATATCCAACCCAGTGGCGTTGACGTTCTCGGAGGATGCGAGCACGCTGTATGCCTTGGATGCCGCCACAAATCAAGTTTCTATACTCAACGTTTCTCAACCGAACATGGCCAGTTCCGCCACCCAGACGTTCCCTCTCGGGACTGAGGATGCCGTTGCTATCAAAATTGCCCGCAACGCTTCAAATCTGAACGTCCTTTACGTAGCCGGCCGAGGCGATCACTTGCTTCTCGCTTTTGATCCATCGACTCATCAACAGATCGTCAGTGTTCCGCTTTCCTTTGCGCCAACGGCGATTGAGCCACTCGGGAACAATAGCTTCTTGCTCAGATCCAGAACCAGCAATGGCGACCCCCTTTGGTCCTTCACCAACGGCTCGCAACCAATCGTCTACTTTGTGCCTGCAACGCCTCTCGCGAACGACTCTGAACCCCCTCGGGAGGTCCGACACAGGTGAACCCCCGTCGAATTGCATTCGGTGGAGTGCTCTCCATAGCTCTTGCCCTGTCCGCCAGCGCCCAAGCGATCCCCTTTCAGTTGCTGGTAACTCAAGGACAGAATGCCGTAAACCTCCAGAACGGTGGAGGACTCGCTTTTACGGCTGCCCCTGGAGGATCCCAGACAGCTCAGGTTACAGCCACATATTCCGGAACCGGTCAGGTTACGATTTCCCAACAGCCCATAGTGTCGGGCTCAACGGCGTTCACAGCGAAACTTGCTGGGACATTGCCGCTCACGCTGAGTCCCGGAGGCAGTCTTTCGATTGCCCTCACCTTCTCTCCCACGAATGCGACGCAGAGCAACGCGCAGCTAAATCTCCCGTTCGTGGAAGCAGTGCCTCCCAGCACCACCAACATCGGTGCAATCACTCTGGCGCTCCAAGGCACCGGACCAGCTTTCGTCTTGAGCTATGTCTTGGGGACGAACTTGAACGTCGTTCCCTTGCAGTCTGGCGGAAACATTCCTTTCCCCCCGACGCTGGTGGGCACCACGTCGCAAGCGGCGCTTGACATAACGAACACAGGCAGCGGATCTGGGAGCGTCACTGGGATCACGATTACTGGCAGCGCGTTTCTCTTGCAGGACGTGCCACTGTTTCCCCTAACTGTAGCCGCCGGCCAAACTCTCCCAGTGCTGGTCGTGTACCAACCAACCGGCGTCAACACGGATACAGGCCAGATTACGATCACATTCGCGTCGGGCGCGCCTGTCACCATCAATTTAACGGGCAGCGGCAGTGCCCCGAGCTTTACCTATCAGCTCCTCAATACCACTCCGCCCACGACCGTGTCTCCGGGCGGCACGATTACGCTCCCGGGTGCGAATCTGGGGCAAACCACTTCTGTCACCCTTCAGGTTCTGAATTCCGGTAACGCCAGCGGCACGGTGAGTTCGATCAACGTGGTCGGACAAGGGTTTGGGCTCAGCACCGTGGTTGTTCCGCAGACATTGGCGCCCGGCGCCAGCTTGACGTTCACCGTGAATTTCACCCCGGCCCAGCCGGGAACCTCATCCGGAACTCTCATCATCAATTCGGTCACCTTCAAGCTGAGCGGCGTCGGATTGGGACCTCTTCTGACATTTTCCTATGTGGCGGGCGGAACCGCGATCACCCTGAGCGGAACGAATAATTCTGTAGTGTTCAGCCCGGTGGCGATCAGCCAGTCCGAACAGTTAAGTCTTGACGTCAAGAACACGGGAACCTTGCCCGCGACGATCTCGAATATCGGCATTCAACAGACTAACGGTCCCTTCACTCTGTCGGGTCAACCTCCCTTGCCCGTTACGCTCGCTCCCAACGCGGACTTTCAGCTTACGATTACGTTCACGCCCACGACCTTGGGTTTTTCCAACACGGGTCTTGTGCTCGACACCACAACGATTGCGCTGGTGGGTTCAGGGACGCAACCGCCGCCGCTTCCGTCCTACACAATATCCGGGCCAAGCGGAAATGTCGCCCCCATGACCCAGCCGGCCATCGGGTTGACCCTTGCGAGCCCTTATCCTATCGCGATTTCCGGCACGCTGACGATGAGCGTAACGGGAAATCTGCCCGCCGATCCCGGAGTCCAGTTTGCGAGCGGTGGAGCCACCGTTTCATTCACCATCCCTGCCAATCAAACGAGCGCTGTATTTGGCGCTCAAGGGACGCAACTGGGCCTACAGACGGGCACGGTCGCAAGCACTGTTACGATCACACCAGCGTTTGCCACGCTGGCCGGCGACGTAAACCTGACCCCTGCCGCGCCCAACGGGCTGCAATTTACAATTGCGCCGGCCGCCCCTGGGCTGGTCGCCGTCCAACTCACGGGGCAAACCACCGCCGTCGCCGTCACCGGGCCGTCCACGAGCGGCTTCACGATTCAGGTGACGGGCTTCACGACAACCCGGTCCGTGACATCCTTAGCGGTGCAGTTCACCATCGCCAAGGGATTCTCCATGCCCACTACCCAGTTCACGATCGACGTGAATCCGATCGCCACAGTCTGGTTCCAGAGCACCGCCTCCAGGACCTTTGGCAGCCAATTTACGATAGCCGTTCCGTTCACATTCCAGGGCGTGGTGCCTAAGGGCCAATCGATACTCAGCGCCATCTCATCTGTTTCTGTCACGATGAGCAACGCGGTGGGTTCTTCCAGTTCTATTACGGCAGCGTTACAGTAGCCTCTTCACTGCGCGGGGCCAGAAACCAGCCTAACCACGGGAATTTTTGGGTGAAGATGGGGTAGATGTCTCGATAGCATAGCACGCCCACATAGGTTCCAAGAGTATTTGTGATGAGATCGGTCGTTCCGGAATCGCGCGTTGGAAGGAATGCTTGCAGGATCTCGATCGTCAGGCTTGTGGCTGCCCCCACGGCAATCGTGACAAGCATCGCTCTTCCGATCGGACGCGCGACCCGAAAATAGGCGTAGAAGACAAATCCAACGGGAAGGAAGCCAACGACGTTCATGAGATTGTTCTTCCAATAACTCTGCGACATATTGAATTCCTTCCAGAACGGCTCCAGGGATATCTTATTGGCGACTGTGTATCTTTCTGGAATATAGAGGTCGGCACCGGCTGCGACATCGTTATGAATCACCGTCCCGGCCCTTTCATCGAAGAGATACAGCGCGGTATTGCGCTCGCTTTCCGTAATGTCCGGACGTCCCTTGGTCGTCCAGGTCAGGTAGTGCCCGGAGACCTGTGATTCCGCCAGTTCGGCATCGTAGATCGCCAGGCCGCGGATCTTCCCCTGAAAGCTATCTGGTTGCCAGGGAGAGTCGCCCACAACGATCCGGCCCGTGAAGGCATCCTGCGGAATTCCCAAGCGCGGCGCCGTTTCGGCCAAAGCGCCGTCAAGGTACACCCTTGTTCCGTCGGGACCATAAGTGACGGTCACGAAGATCGGCTTCTTCTCCTGCAAAGAATGGAGCAACGCGTCGCCCGCGTACAAGCGCGCTTTGGCGGTTTGGTTTTCAACGTCCTGGACCTCGGTTTCCAATTTGAGGTCGGAAAGAGACTGCTGCAACTCAAAAAGACGCCGGCTCTCGGGCTCGTAGAAGGCCAGAATCGTGCCGCCGCTCCACTCATCGGGCTGAACCCAGATCTCGAGGCTGCCGCTGACGCCGTGCGCCGTGCTCGTCGTCCCCAAAGCGCCTGAGCTGTGGACGGCGCCGTAGCGCCCAAAAGAAAGTCCGCTAGCGTTCTTCAACCATGTGACATCGTTTTTCGGTGAATGGAAGGGCCACAAACCGAGCGTTAGAATAATGCACAGCACCGCGACACACAATACACCTAAGAGTTTGGACTTCATTCTTACCGGATGCCGTTATGGCCAAGGTTCGTTCAGCGACAGAATACCGGACTTGGAGCGGGTCGGCCGGCGCTGTTGTGAGTCCGTGAGCCGCGACCAGCGCTTTACCAGAGATGGTCTGGAAGCAACCCACCCATTCGTAGGCGTTTCTGGACCCACTTGCTCGGGGGACTCGATGGAAGGTTGTTCCGCGGGCCTCACGAATGGCCTGGCTCCGGCAAAAGTAGACGAGCGTGGCGTGATGGTCGGCGTGGGCAATGCGAGTTCCTCGCAAGCCTCGCGAACCGTCTGAATATCGATAACATTGCTGGTCTCGGCAAAGGCGATCAGCAACGCGTTGTCGCAGATGACATTGATCAGGCGAGGTATACCGTTCGACCAACAGGCGATTCCATCGAGGGCAGCATTGGTGAATGGGTTCGGCTCTTCACCTCCAGCTTTCCCCCACCGGAATCGGATGTATTCTTCGACCGCATCGCGGTCGAGCCGCCGAAGCGAAAGGCGGATCGCGATCCGCTGCTTCAACTGCCATAGCTGCGGAAGGTTGAGGCGATCATTGAGCTCATTTTGCCCCACCAAAACAATCTGCAGGAGCTTGCAGTCATTGGTCTCGAAGTTGCCCAGCAGACGGACTTCTTCCAGCAGGTCCGGGCTCAACTGATGGGCCTCATCAACGACCAGCGCGAGAATTTTCCCGTCGGCGTCGGAACGAATCAGAAACTCCTCGAGGAGCTTGAGGCGCTGCGCTTTGCTTACAGGAACATCCTTGAACCCGAAGTTGAGCAGCACCAACTCGAGGAACTCGGGAGCCGTGAGAGTTGGGGCGAAGATCACACTCGACTGCACATTCGACTCGCTCAAGAGTTGGGAGAGCGATCGAAGAGCGGTGGTTTTGCCCAGCCCGGCTTCCGCGGTGAGAACTAAGTATCCCTTGCGCGCTAGAACTCCGAAAGCTAACCCGCTGATGGCGTCCGCATGCTGGGCGGTAAGGTGAACGCACTCCGGGTCCGGAACCAGCGAAAACGGGGCCCTCGTAAGTGCAAAGAATTTCTCGTACATGAATACTCAACGCCGGAGCCGCGCCGTCGGGCGTCCTTTCCCGCCCGATGGCAGGATTCCCCGGTAGTTATGATTATCCCACCTTCCTCTCGGCCACCGCTACCGTCAAAGTTAGTGGACAGACCGGCGGAGCGGGCAGGTGTCGCCTGGACGGCTGGTACACGCTACCCGTCGCTTCCGGCGGCCAAGAGCGATCCCGATTAAGCCTGCGGCCATCAGGGCAAGCGTCGATGGCTCCGGCACGGAACTCTCGAATTCCAGGCCATCAATGGAGAAATTGAACGTTCGGTGCGGATCGCTGTCAGGGTGGTAGGAAACGTCTACTCGCGCGATCGGAGTCGATTCCTCGACGCCCGCGAACCCTGCCAAGCCAATGGGAGCCGAACTTCCCGCGAAATCCAGGGTCTCCAGCAGTTTGTTCGTGCTGTCGTAGACATCCAACTCGAGGAACGAATCCAGGCTGCTGCCGAAGACGAATCCCATCTTCGTGACCGGAGCGGAGAACAGGATCTGAAAAGGCTCGGCTACAGGATCGCTGAGCAGGCCACCCTGGTAAACATAGAGAGCATTGGGAGGCGCGGCGCCCGGTATGAGTGAGGTCAAATTCGTGTCCGCTGTGTCCTGCCCGGGGTAGCTCGGGTTGTTGAACGTCACTCCGAGGGCTCCGTATTGGCCGGTAACGGACGGGCCGCAGAGATTGCAGTTCCCTCCCGTCATGCCCCCAAAATCGATGAGAGTTGCAGTACTCGCGAAACTGGACGAATCGATAGGGCCCGCGCAAAGGGAGACGCACAATGGCAAGGCGCTGAGAAGGCAACGACGCAATCGCATCAGAGTCCTGGAACCAACCTTTCGATTCCAATTCTGTGGGGGAAACTGCGAGCGCGTCATTAGGCAGTTAGGGCCAGCTAGTTCCAGTACTAGAGCGGGACCAACGGACTGGGGGAACAAGCCTTGCTCTGTGCGATTGTTTACGTTAGTGGTTGACATAGAGGAAATTGGGAGTTTGTAAAGCAGTGCTTGGCTGCTGCATGCACCGACTCACGCCCTAGACTGTCTCTGGTATCCTTCAGACAAGCACGCCAAGGTTTATGCGCCTCAAGATTCAATCGAACTCCCGAGTGAGGAGACCCGTTGAGATTGAGACGCCCCGGCCTGACTATCCGCTTCGCGTCTCCTCGTTCTTTCTATCCGTGGGGACGCACTGCCTGGTGATCGCGGCCCTCCTGTTCGTGTCCTTCAATGGAGGACAGCCGGAACGACCCCTCTATGAGGAATTCATCCGGCCGCAGGAGCACAAGATCCTCTTCTACGACTTCCGCCAGAAAGTGCCGGACGTCGATCCTGTCAAGAAGGCCGGCCTGCCCGCGCAACCGCGCGGAGCCGAACTGTCCGAACAAAGCATCATTGCAACCTCGCCTAAACCAAGATCGAAGCAGGTGTTCATCTCTGTCCCGGCGCCCAACATCCAGATTGACCAGGACCTGCCGGCGCCGCTCCTGGTGGCAAGACTCGAGACTTCGTTTCCGCCCCCGCCGGCTCCGCCGAAGCCTAAGAAATTTGTTCCGCCTCCACCGCTCAACCGCGAACCCAAGCTACCGATGCAAGTCCCCATGCTGGAGACGCAAGCGCCCGCCCTCAATTCTCCTGCCGTCGCCGCGCCTGTGCTGGAGCCAACGCTGACATTGTCGGAATTTACGGCGCCCCCCAAGGACGAGCCGGTGGCTCCCACGGCGAACAAGGGGAATGCCAAGGCCGATATCGCAATGGCCAGCCTTCATCCCGCGGAAACGGCTGACGTGCGGCTACCGAAGGGGGAGCTTCCCGCACAGTTCTCGAAAGCTCCCACGCAGGGCGCAGCAGCCAGCGGCGATGTTGCAGCTACACTGAGCGTGCCCGATTTGACGATCCGTCAACCGAAGAAAGAGGCCGCTCCAGAAACCCCGGTGAAAGCGGTCCTGTACGCGGAGACGGTGCGCAGCGCTTCCGTTTCCACGCTGTCTGTTCCGCTGAGACCTGCAAACCGGATGATCCCGCGCTCGGTGGAGGCGCGTTTTCAGGGCCGAAATGTGTATACGCTGGCGGTTCCGATCGAAAACATGCCGGCCTATGACGGAGACTGGATCATGTGGTTTGCCGATCGGGAATCAAAGCCGGGAGAAACCCCTCTGGTTCGATCTCCCCTTCCCTTCCGAAAGATCGAGCCTGTTATCGAGGTGCCGCGTAGCGGCCGGACGGAAGAGCGGATTCAGGTCGCGGCGATGCTCCGAAAGGATGGCAAGCTCGACGGCATCAGTTTGCTCACCAAGGCGACACCCGCCGTGCAGCGCGCCATACTTCAGGACTTGACCTCTTGGGAGTTTCAGCCCGCGACTCGCAACGGCCTGCCCGTGGATGTTGACGTAGTCCTGGAAATCCCCTTCAGCCTACCCACGTCCGTCGCCAACAGCACGCAACCATAAAGCAACGTCAGCCCTCTTGACGTAGTCCTGACCCCTAGTCAACTTCACATCGCTGACATAAAGCGAAGGCTTGTGGATTTCCTGTGGAAAACATACTTCGTCTTAAATGTTTTTGCGTCTTCGTGACGTGATCGTCCCCTTGGCAAGTGACACTATCCCCGAGTTACACCTGGTAGAAATAACGGGGACCGGTCAAAAGGAGCGTGAACGTTTCAGGGATTGGGGAAGCAACCGGATTGATTTTCGGCGTTCCGCGGGTGGGAATTGCGGGTTCCTGACAAGCGATTGTGACGAGCCAGGCTGGCGTCGCAGCGGCAATCCGGTGAGTGGTGTAAGTCAAAGGAGCTAAGTAGGATATGTGTGTTCAACCTACTCCTGAAGACGTTGCACCTAGTACCTAATGGAGGTCTATACCGTTGCCGATGGGGTGAGGGAAGGAACTCTGATGTCGGAAGTACTAAAACTCGGCCTAAAAATTGCTTGGGTGAAAGCCCTACGCTTCCGACAGTTTAAGAGTAGCGTGTGGATCTCCGTCGAGATTGTTTCGCGTAACAGCCAAACAAGGAGGTCCGAGCCATAATGTTTAAGGCTAGATCTTCCCGCAGCTTACTGGTAAATCTATTTGCTAGTGCAAGTCTCTTCGCGGCGGCCTCCGGCGTGGCGACGGCACAGCAAGTAGCTCTGTCGTTGGGCTCGGGGAGCACCACCGCAGGCGGCAGCGTTAGCTTGAACTTGTCCTCGACGGTATCGGGAGGAGCGCAACCCACTGCCCTTCAGTGGACCATGACCTATCTGGCGGCCGACGTCTCCAGTGTGACCGTGACGCCCGGCGCCGTCGCAACAGCGGCGGGTAAGAGTGTAACGTGCGCAAGCAGCGTGGGCAGCCTCCGGTGCGCCGTGTACGGAGTGAACGATAACGTGATGGGCAGCGGAGTTCTGGCTACAGTCACGCTGACCATTGCGGCAGGGACACATGACACCTCCGCGCCAGTTGCGGTCGCCAGCGTGGGGGCGGTCAACGCACTAGGTACGTCGGTTCCCGGATCGGGGGTTGGCGGATTGATCACGATCGTTCAGGCAAGCAGCCTGAGTTGTAACCCATCCAGCCTCGTTGCGCCAGGAACCTCCGCATGCATGGTGACTCTCAGCTCTGCCGCTCCTGCTGGGGGCGCAGGCGTGGCGCTATCCAGCAACAATGCCAGCGTCACCGTTCCCGCGAGCGTGACCGTTTCGTCAGGAGCGACCACCGGCGTCTTCACGGCCACCGTTGCTTCGGTTTCAACGGCGCAGACGGCAACCCTCACCGCGACTTTGGGCGCATCTCAGACCTTCGTCCTGACGATTTCGCCAACGCTGACCGTCAGCAGTTTGACCTGTAACCCATCCAGCCTCGTTGCACCAGGAACCTCCGCATGCACGGTGACGCTCAGCGCCGCCGCTTCCGCCGGAGGTGCAACTGTTACTCTATCCAGCAACAATACCAGCGTCACCGTTCCCGCAAGCGTGGCAGTAGCGTCGGGAGCCACCACCGGCGCCTTCACGGCCACCGTGGCGTCAGTTTCGACGGCCCAAACGGCAACCCTCACCGCGACTTTGGGCGCATCTCAGACCTTCGTCCTGACGATTTCGCCAACGCTGACCGTGAGCAGTTTGACGTGTAACCCAACCAGCCTCGTTGCACCAGGAACCTCCGCATGCACGGTGACTCTCAGCGCCGCCGCTTCTGCCGGGGGCGCAACTGTTACTCTGTCCAGCAACAATGCCAGCGTCACCGTTCCCGCGAGCGTGGCAGTAGCGTCGGGAGCCACCACCGGCACCTTCACGGCTACCGTGGCTTCAGTTTCGGCGACTCAGACGGCAACTCTTACGGCGAGTTTGGGCGGCGTATCTCAGACCTTCGTCCTGACGATTTCGCCAACGCTGACCGTGAGCAGCCTGAGCTGCATCCCCGCCAGCGTGCTCGCACCAGGAACCTCCGCATGCACGGTGACTCTCAGCGCCGCCGCAACCGTGGGCACAAGCGTGGCGCTATCCAGCAACAATGCCAACGTCACCGTTCCCGCGAGCGTGAGCGTAGCGTCGGGAGCAACCACCGGCGCCTTCACGGCTACCGTGGCCTCAGTCTCGACGGCTCAGACGGCAACTCTTACTGCGACTCTGGGCGCATCTCAGACCTTCGTCCTGACGATTTCGCCAACGCTGACCGTGAGCAGTCTGAGCTGCATCCCCGCCAGCGTGCTCGCACCAGGAACCTCCGCATGCACGGTGACTCTCAGCGCCGCCGCAACCGTGGGCACAAGCGTGGCGCTATCCAGCAACAATGCCAACGTCACCGTTCCAGCGAGCGTGACCGTGGCGTCAGGAGCGACCACCGGCGCCTTCACGGCTACCGTGGCCTCAGTCTCGACGGCTCAGACGGCAACCCTTACCGCGACTTTGGGCGCATCTCAGACCTTCGTCCTCACGATTTCGCCAACGTTGACCGTGAGCAGCCTGACGTGTAACCCAACCAGCCTCGTTGCACCGGGAACCTCCGCATGCACGGTGACGCTCAGCGCCGCCGCTCCTGCCGGGGGCGCAACTGTTACTCTGTCGAGCAACAATACCAGCGTCACCGTTCCCGCAAGCGTGGCAGTAGCGTCGGGAGCGACCACCGGCGCCTTTACGGCCACCGTGGCGTCAGTTTCGACGGCCCAGACGGCAACACTTACGGCGACTTTGGGCGGCGTATCCAAGACCTTCGTCCTCACGATTTCGCCAACACTGACCGTGAGCAGCCTGAGCTGTAACCCCGCTAGTGTCCTCGCACCTGGAACCTCCGCATGCACGGTGACCCTCAGCGCCGCCGCTTCCGCCGGAGGTGCAACCGTTACTCTGTCGAGCAACAATACCAGCGTCGCCGTTCCCGCGAGCGTGGCCGTCGCGCCGGGAGCGACCACTGGCGCCTTCACGGCTACCGTGGCGTCAGTTTCGACGGCCCAGACGGCAACTCTTACTGCGACTCTGGGCGCATCTCAGACCTTCGTCCTGACGATTTCGCCAACGCTGACCGTGAGCAGTCTGAGCTGCATCCCCGCCAGCGTGCTCGCACCAGGAACCTCCGCATGCACGGTGACTCTCAGCGCCGCCGCAACCGTGGGCACAAGCGTGGCGCTATCCAGCGACAATGCCAACGTCACCGTTCCAGCGAGCGTGACCGTGGCGTCAGGAGCGACCACCGGCGCCTTCACGGCTACCGTGGCCTCAGTCTCGACGGCTCAGACGGCAACCCTTACCGCGACTTTGGGCGCATCTCAGACCTTCGTCCTCACGATTTCGCCAACGTTGACCGTGAGCAGCCTGAGCTGTAACCCCGCTAGTGTCCTCGCACCTGGAACCTCCGCATGCACGGTGACCCTCAGCGCCGCCGCTTCTGCCGGAGGTGCAACCGTTACTCTGTCGAGCAACAATGCCAGCGTCACCGTTCCCGCGAGCGTGGCCGTCGCGCCGGGAGCGACCACTGGCGCCTTCACGGCTACCGTGGCGTCAGTTTCGACGGCCCAGACGGCAACACTTACGGCGAGTTTGGGCGGCGTATCTAAGACTTTCGTCCTGACGATTTCGCCAACGTTGACCGTGAGCAGCCTGAGCTGTAACCCCGCTAGTGTCCTCGCACCTGGAACCTCCGCATGCACGGTGACGCTCAGCGCCGCCGCTTCCGCCGGGGGCGCGACCGTTACTCTGTCGAGCAACAATACCAGCGTCGCCGTTCCCGCGAGCGTGTCCGTAGCACCGGGAGCCACCACCGGCGCCTTCACGGCTACCGTGGCTTCAGTTTCGGCGACTCAGACGGCAACTCTTACGGCGACTTTGGGCGGCGTATCTCAGACCTTCGTCCTGACGATTTCGCCAACACTGACCGTGAGCAGCCTGAGCTGTAACCCATCCAGCCTCGTGGCACCAGGAACCTCCGCATGCACCGTGACCCTCAGCGCCGCCGCTTCTGCCGGAGGTGCAACCGTTACTCTGTCCAGCAACAATACCAGCGTCACCGTTCCCGCGAGCGTGGCAGTAGCGTCGGGAGCCACCACTGGCGCCTTCACGGCTACCGTGGCGTCAGTTTCGACGGCCCAGACGGCAACACTTACGGCGAGTTTGGGCGGCGTATCTAAGACTTTCGTCCTGACGATTTCGCCAACGTTGACCGTGAGCAGTTTGAGCTGTAACCCATCCAGCGTTGTCGCACCAGGAACCTCCGCATGCATGGTGACGCTCACGGCCGCCGCTCCTGCCGGGGGTGCAACCGTTACTATGTCCAGCAACAATGCCAGCGTTACCGTTCCCCCGGGCGTGCCCGTAGTGCCGGGAGCAACGACCGGCGCTTTCACGGCTACGGTGGCCTCAGTTTCGACGGCGCAGACGGCAACTCTTACGGCGAGTTTGGGCGGCGAATCTCAGACTTTCGTCCTGACAGTTTCGCTGACTGCGAGCAGCCTGACTTTCTACCCGGTCCCGCCCTGCCGCGTCGCCGACACGCGAACCGGCCAAGGCTTCACGGACGCGTTCGGACCACCGAGCCTGGCCGCCTATGCGGGCCGCAATTTTCCGATTCTTTCCTCAGCCTGTTCCATTCCGTTGACCGCACAAGCGTATTCGTTGAACTTTACCGTGGTTCCGGACGGGCCGCTCGGTTTCCTCTCGGCGTGGCCCGCCGGGGACGCCTATCCGGGCGTCTCGACGCTGAACTCAACCGACGGTAGCATGATCGCCAATGCGGCGATCATTCCTGCCGGTGCCGGCGGCAGTATCACCGTAGTCGCCGGAGATCCGACCGATCTGATTATCGATATCAATGGATATTTCGCTCCGCCGGGCGCCTCCGGGCTGGAGTTTTTCCCGCTCACTCCCTGCCGCATCGCCGACACACGCACCACCCAGAACTTCAAGGGCGCCTTCGGGCCGCCCAGTCTGGCCGGGTATGTCACGCGGGATTTCCCGCTCGCGACCAGCCCGTGCCTGTCCGGCTCGGAGCAAGCATATTCCTTGAACGTAACGGTGGTTCCGCCAGGACCGCTAGGCTTCCTGTCGATCTGGCCCGCGGGACAACCCTACCGGGGGGTGTCAACGCTGAACTCACCCGACGGCGCCGTGCTGGCGAACGCGACGATCGCTGCAGCGGGAACCAGCGGCGACGTTGAGGTGGTGGCCGGCAACTCGACCGACGTGATTATCGACATCAACGGGAAGTTCGCCGCGCCGGCGGCAGGAGGACTGCGATTTTATTCGGTAACGCCTTGCAGAGTGGCCGATACGCGAAGCAGCCAGAACTTCACGGGCGCGTTCGGGCCGCCGAGCCTGACGGGGTACAACTACCGCAATTTCCCAATTCAATCCAGCCCTTGCGGCATTCCGGCGAGCGCGCAGGCGTACGCATTGAATATGACGGTGGCGCCGCAAGGACCGTTAGGCTTCCTCTCGGCATGGCCCGCGGGACAGCCTTACCCGGGGGTATCGACGATGAACTCCTCAGACGGCTACACCATCGCGAACGCCGCCATCGTGCCTGCCGGAACCGGCGGGGCGATCACTGTTGTCGCCGGCGACCCGACCGACCTGATTATCGACATCGTCGGGTATTTCGCTCCTTGAGTGCCCGGTTGGCGGTCGTGTGTTAGAAGGCGGGCGGTTCCAACAAACTCGTCTGCCGAGGTCGCCAGCTAGCGCGGGCTGGCTAGATCGAGCATTCTGCCAGCAGATTCCCTGCAACGATCTGTTGGGCAATCGTGTAGTCCGCGAACCGGCAAGCCACACCAAACGCGCCGCCATCGTCCTGCGGCACGATGCGGACAACCTCAGCGCGAAAGCGTAGGACCATGTTCTGTTCACCCGGCTGTCCCGGTTTGGGGCTGGGGATTACGAGCTCGCACTCAAGCCTCTCATGCGGTAAGAACACGCGGTCCGAGATACAAAAGAAGCCTTCACAACTGAGGTCTTCGGTTTTCGCCTCTACACGCACCTCCTCACCGGGTTGATGCAAGCGAATAGGATACGCCAGTTTCAAGCGCGGACGTTGACGACGATCCGGCGCAACGCCGGTCACGACTTTAGGCAGAAGCATATGAAAGACCACAGGATTACAAATCCCATACGTCGAGACTACCTGCCGAAGTAAATTTGCCGCATGGGATGAGGTAAATCCTACGCGGTTCTGAAGCGTGCGCTACGTTTAATAGATTAGATCGCATCGGTTGCGCCTAGCAGGGCGTGAGCAACCCTGATGGGCAAGCTTTTGTTCGACGGCCTAACTGAGAGGCCTGTGTAACGTCCTAGAAACATTGGCACGGTTCCAGCCGGTAAGTCCAGCCCCAAGTCCAAATTCTCCACAACAATAACCATTTTAGTATCAATGATATACAAGCTAATACCTGTGGATGTTCTGTGGAAAAAACATTCTATCCATTTTTCGATTTGGTTCTGTTCCAAATGGCAGTGGCCCTTTTGGTCGGAATGACCATATATAGTCACGCCTCCTCGGAGCGCCGCTCGGTTATGCTCCAGCCAGTGAACTGCGGAGGCAACATTCCGCCTAAAGTGGGCTTCGCACCGTCGGAACATCGGTGATCGGCGTAAGCCATAGAAGATTAAGTGGTATATGGGAATTACGCGCTGCCGGCAAAGTTGTACCTAGTACCTAAAGAAGACCCGGGTGGTTGTCGATGACCTGGATGACAGAACTCTTCTGCCGGAAGTACTAAAATGTCGGCCCAAGAATTGCTGGCATATAACCCTCGATCTGGAAAATCTGGAGGTGCAGTCTCGTGATGTGTGACTTTAGTCGCTTGAGGAATTCGGGCTCCTTGTTAGCCGGGCTTCTGATCGCTACCGGGGCGTGGGCTCAGACAAGCCCTTGCGATCTGGATAAGTCCGGCACCGTCAACAGTGCGGACGTGACTCTGGCCGTCAACATGGCCCTCGGCACAACGCAGTGTACCGCCAATGTTGAAGGGCTCGACATTTGCACCGTCATCACGATACAGCGCGTCGTCAATGCGTCTTTGGGGCAAGCCTGTGTGGTCTACAACGCTCACAGTTCCACACTGAGCTGGGTGGCTAGCACTTCATCAAACGTCGCCGGCTACAACGTCTATCGTGGGACGACGTTGGGCGGACCATATGCGAAAATCAACTCGACTCTAATCTCCGCGACCACCTATGCCGATACCGGCGTCGTAGCCGGGCTGACCTACTACTACGTGGCTACTGCTGTGGATGTTAGCAATAACGAGAGCGGGTATTCGAACCAAACTTCGGCGCTCATCCCTTCCCCATGATCGTTGGTGCGCGCGCTTCCTTGGAAGAACACTACCGGATGGTGATCGATCCCTCGGCGTCCGTCAGAGCAAGCTTCGATTTTGCGTCCGCGGAGACCGCCTCTGCGTGCTCGACTGTGACGGTCGCAGTTCCAATGCGGGCTTCAGGCCGGATTCTGAAACGGAAGGCGGCAATGGGGCCATTTCCCACTGGTTTCGCCCCTCCCGCAAGAATACAAACATACGAATACGCCTTGGGTGTAGCACAGGTGAGCGACTTGCCCGACTCCGTTGCCGCGCTGCCGGGGCTCGGCCCGTTGCCGTCCACCTCCAAAAGCTGAGCTGGAAAAACGGTTTCCCACTTCAGTGTAGCCGGCGCTTTTCCCGGGGGCGCATCCAGGGATATCTCGACTGCGATCGTCTGGCCTGGTGCACCCGCGATAGACGATACTCGCAACGATTGCCCGTAGAGCGCCAGGGAACCGAACAGCAGCCAGACGAGGCTTAAGGGCAGTAGTATGTGGAGCCGGACCCTCCTTTGATCACGCGCCGGTTTCATCACGCCGCTCAGTTCGCACCAGAAGGAACAGCACTGGCGCGACCAAAACCAGAGCCAAAAGAGAAAATGGTAAGCCGCCGTAATGGTGGAGCCGACCGTACAGAAACCCGGAGTCCACATAGACGGCGAGCCACGAGAGCGTCACAATGCGCACCGCGTTCTTGAAGATGACGATGGGGATTGTTACCAGAGCGAACGAAGCCCGTGACCAACCGGATCGAAGCGTGAGGTAGCCAGCCACGATGCTGCCAATGAACATCGACTGAGTTGAGCGTATGCCGCTGCACTCTTGGGCGACCTCGATTGTGACCCCGGGCAGCGAGAATTGGAACATGCCTTCCCGGAAAACCGGCACCCCGACGAGCTTGAACAGCCGGTAGGCAACTTCAGCGGATCCCCTTTGCAAAGCGACGACAATATGATCCAAAACGCCCGCCGGGAGTGGAATCGCCAAGAGAAGAAAGACGAGTGGAAACATGCAGCCTCGGGCTGTTTGCATCCCGTAACAGCAGACAAATGCTCCTGCGCAGACGACGAGGAGTGCGAAGATCCTAACGGAGAGAACGTACTCTGCTCGGATACGCGACGAAAGCGCAGCGATCACGAAGAGGGTTAGTCCAGCCAGCGCGAACACGAGTCCAGGCCCAGGGGAATAGCGCGCGTCGGCAAAGATGGTTCTTCTCCTCACCCATATGAGAGCGAAACTGATAAACGGGACCGTAAGGGTGGAAGTATAGCGGGCATCTTGGAAGGCGAGACGGACCAGTGCCTCCAGCGGGGCACGAAACACAATGAGCGCGACGACGCAGGCACACAGAAATAGGAGGTGCCGCGCCGCCGGCTGGCTAGTTTCCAGGCGGGCTCTTTCGGATCGCGGGGACGTTGTCCCTTGAAGTGTCTCGTAAATCATCCGCTCACTACAATCAGGTTACCGCGCCGTGGTCGCCAGGATAGTGCAAGCGCTCCAGGAAACGCCCCGAGGCTACAGTTAAGCCACGGACGGTCATCGTATTGCCAGCGTTACGCCGGCAGGGCTCGTGGCCGTTCCAACAGTCAGCGTAACAGGTATCGAATCGCCTGGCTGCACGTCGCCGGGAATCGTGCAATTCACCTGAAGAACGCCGGCGACCAATCCCGGTGCTGCTCCTGCATACAGAACTGCAGCGTTGAGATCCCCTATCTGAACCGACACCGGCAAGCTGGGGTGCGATAAGACCGCCCCGGTGACCTGACCATCCACACCCGGCGGGTCGGTCTGCCCGGCACCCGTTGCGAATAGAGATACCGCGGAACCGCGGTTGGCTGGATTCGAGGGGGAGTTTACGGTCGAGTCCTGGTTCAGAATCGCTCCCGGTCCGACGCCACTCGCATCCACCGTGAAGATCGCCGGCGCCGATGGGGCTACGGGCAGCGGGAATCCCGCGATCACCTGGCCGGCGCTCATCACCAACATCTGTGTAACGTCTTGTCCCGAAACCCCATACGGTATGATGGCGTTGATCTGATTTGGCCCAGCGTAAAGCAACGGTGAGGGCGTTCCATCGAACAGGACGCTGGTACCGCCCAGCAACACACTGGTCGGCGACGAAGCAGGCTGCGCTGCAACGGCTGGACCGATCCCAGCGCCAATGAGCGTGACGATTTCCCCAGGAGCAACGGGGCCGGAAGTCAAGCTTCCCCCGCTCATAACACCCGCGGGTTCAAGGCGCGACCCAGTTGTCCCCCCTACGGTCACGGAGCCGTTCGTGCCCGTGGCAGACGCAGGTTGGCCTGACGGAGCTGTGCTCCAAATATTTGAGAAGGTCAGCACGTATGGACCGCTCGGGGCGTTCTGGTTAAGATCGATGAAGAGGTTCAGGAGAGCGCCGCCAGGAATCGGATTCTGGTTCGGTCCAACCACAATGAAGCGTCTCGTATTGGGAGCCAAGTCGTTGTAATAAATCTCCTTCTGGGAACTCCTGACACCATCGCCCGGGGTCGCGACCAAGGTCATGGCGGAGCTGTCATACTGGACGTCAAATTGCAGCCCGCTCACAGCGCCTGATCCAGCTGTAAATGCGACTGGGGCTAGCAGGCTGCTTCCAGGGCCAGCGAACTGCACGGGCAAGGATAGCTGCTGTGCGCAGAGTATAAGCGGAGCCAGCCCCAGAAAAGCCAGGGAAGTAAGGAATCGGCGCATCTCCGCATGCATCATGAATACCAAGCAGAGCGGGCAGCTAAAACGAGGTCGATCCGACAAGGAGAGGTCCACTACAGCCAGCGGCGGCCCAACAATGAGGCAGCAAGTCGTCGAGCTGCTGGATGAGTGCACTTCGATTCGTCGAAAATAAGTCTGTGCCCGTTCAGCGTGAAATGGCGAGCGAGCGTTCCCCGTGAGCGAGTGTTCCTCCCCTTCGGGCAGGATTTTCAAAGCCTCAAGGGTTTTTCAATCCGATGCGAATTTTGCGAAGAGCGCGAAAGGTGAGTTCCGCGCTCGCGATCATCGTCTCAATGAGCCGTCCAGTCTGAGGTACTCCGGCAGTGCGCTCGTGAACGGGGATGCCCGTCTGGGCCGTCGTTCGGCCCCGGTTGCCCGCCAGCAGCGGCGACTATTCGGACGCCAGCTTAATCAAGCCGGCCATCTGGCGCTGCGCGGGATCGTGGCTGGCGGAGAGAATGTCGATGACTCGTGCCCTATCGGCAGGAGTACGATTCTGATTCAACTTGAACTTTCCTTGCAGTTGCTCAATCGGGATTTCGAAGGCCGCGATTTCACCCAACATATTCTTAATCCAGGAAGCTTCGGAGTCGAAATCCCACGGCTGTTCGAAGAATCTCTCGTTTTGACGGACGAGATCCTTTAGTAGGACCACGAGGGCGGCTCGATCCACCATCTTGGGAATGCCGTATGCGTGGACCGCCGTGTAGTTCCATGTCGGCACGTTTCCCGGCGTGGCGTACCAGGATGGGGAGATGTAGGAGTGCGGTCCCTGAAAGATTACGAGAGCCTCGGAGCCGGCTGCAAGATGCGCGAGCTGCGGGTTTCTGGTGGCGACATGCCCGCGGAGGCAGCCCTTCGGCCCGGCGTTACGATCGAGCACGAAGGGTATGTGGGAGGCGATCAGATCGGCGGAATGCCGGGTGACAACGGTCGCGAAACTGTACTGCTCCATGAAGTCATGAAGCATCAAGAGATCTCTTACAGCAAAAGCGCTGGGCAGATACATTCCGGTTTGGTGAATATGTTTATGGGCGGTTTACTGCGGCGGTCGAGTCGAGATCATACGACACTCGCCAGATGAGTTTTCCACCGTCGTCTGAAATCAATAGGGAACCGTCCGGTTCGATGGCCACACCCGCCGGGCGCCCATAGACATCCTTACCTGCGGGATCAGGATACAAATCCAGAAAAGAACGGAGACGGTGCTCCGGAGGGAGAGCCATTATTGAATGGGATAAACACGACCTGATACCCGTTCCTGGTGCGTCGATTCCAAGAACCGTGCTCAACGACAAATGCACCGTGTCTGTAAGTCGAAGGAAATTGCTGTGCCTCGTAGAAAACAAACTGTAGCGGTGCAACATGTGAGCCCAGCAACACGTCCGGGACAATTGCCTTTGCGACCAGATCCGGCCTTGGAGCTACGCGGTCATCCGCGTGCGGGCCGATATAGCTGTAAGGCCACCCATAAAACCCACCTTCATTGAAACGGGTAAAATAGTCGGATGGGACATCATCACCGATGTCGTCGCGCTCATTTACGGTGGCCCACAATTGGTCAGTCTGTTGATTGAACGCAAGGCCAACGGCGTTTCGCAACCCGCTGGCGTAAATCCGCATGTTCTTCCCATCCGGATCGGCGGCAAGCACCGCTGCACGGCGGGGATCGGACTCGATTGAGACGTTGGTGCGTGATCCTACCGCCACAAACAGCGTCTTGCCGTCGCTACTAAACGCTAGCGAGCGCGTCCAATGCTGGTTATATCCCAGTCCGGGAAGGTCGATGATGTGCTCGGCATTGCTCAGCCGCTTCGACGTCTTTGGGTCATAGCGAAAGCGCAAGACTTCGTTCGTGTTGGCAACGTATACATAATCATCGTGGAAGGCAATCCCAAAAGGTAGGTTCAGATGATCCAGCAAACACATCGCGCGACTCGGCCCTGCCTCGCCTCTCTCGGTCACCCAATACGACAACTTGTCCGGCCACCGAGTCGGCCACAAAAACATCGCCGTTGGGGGCGACTGCCAACCATCGAGGTTGATCGAACCCTGTGGCGAAGACCGACGCCTTGAATCCTGGTGGAACTCGCGGCTGAAAGCTCGGTGGCGCTGAGACAACCACTGGTGGGTTGTTGACGCGCAGCAATCTCGCCAGAATTCGCGTTCGCCAGCCACCGGGATTTAGCAGGAGAAACGCGGTGAGAGCCGCGATGGGAATGACCGCCAAAACGACGAACCTCCACTGCGGGATTTGGCGAGCCATCTTCCTTACCTCTGCCTCTAGCTTTCGCGTGGGCATTTCCAGTCCCACTCGTGACCCGAATTTCGGTTTGGTGACTTCGAAAAACCTGATCAAACTGCGGCCTGTCTCAACCCATTGACCATTGTCAATGGCGGGGTGGGTTGGGAGGTGCTCGCCGGAAGAGTTCTAAGCGCCAACAATCACCGCGAGCATGTCGTTTCGGTTTTCGTAGTTGCGGGTGTAGTAATTCTGGTTCTCACCCTTCCGGCTCTCCAGTGATTAGAATTCTCATTTGTGTTGGGTTTCCCAATCGTATCGGATGGATGGATCATCGTAGGGTATGCGGCCTTCATCCGAGGGATTGTGGAACTGATCAGTAATGTAGGCCAGCATGGCAGGCTCGGCACCGATGACCTTGTAGCCGTGAGCTACGCCGGGCGGAATCAGAATATGCCACGAGCGAAGGCTACCGACGAAAAGCGTCTTCTTCCTGCCGAAGGTCTTAGACTCACTGCGAAAATCAGCCAGCGCCACCTGGAACATCCCCATCGCCGGCACCCAATAGTCGGTTTGCCGCCGGTGGTAGTGGAAGGCTTTGATGGTGCCAAGATAGCTCAGCGCGGCAGAGACTTGGGTGGAACCCGAAGGAAACCCGGCCGTCAAACCTTGTCCCATGCGGGCCACCTCCAGAAAATACCCGCGATCATCGGGCCACAAAAAGAAGGGTTTCAAGGCAACACCATCGATCAAATCTGGAAAATCGATAGCCGTGACAGCCCGCCCACGCCCCGTGCGCACTCCGGCACAATCAAACGCGGGCCGAAGTCGCCAGCCAGTTCCTAGACGAAAACATAGTTTGAGATGCCATCAGCTTTTGTCGGTCCGTTTGCGGCCACGGGATTGGAAAACAGGGCCGTTCGCAAGACCGTTTGGTACAGGGTTCTTGGGCAGCGGTCTGATCGCCCGCTTCCTCCTTGTCATGCCGCCTAATACGCTCGCGGCCTTACACGACCAGCAAATTCTAAAACTGCAGAACTACAAATATCTTGGCTACAAAATCTTGATGCAAACTTGCGTGTACCCGTACACGGCCCCGAGTAATTCGTATTCTACGCGGAACGACCTGACGAACTCGTGGAAAGCACGGTATTCATCCAGCGGACAGGAAAACTCATCAAAGAAAAGAAGGTCGCCGGATTTGAGATGGGGTGCCAGAAACGTCAGAACGAAGAGGGTGGACGAATACAGGTCGGCGTCCAACTGAAGGACCAATCGCCCGCTAAGTTCAGTTCGTCTGACATAGAGGGGCAGCGTCTTCTGAAAAAGTCCGACCTCGAAGGTGCAGCGCGGATCTTGAATGTCAGGTACCCTTCCTCCAGCGTTGAACGCACCTAGCGGTTCGCTCCTCCGCCACCTCTCCGGAAGGCCGGTAAAGGTGTCAAATCCAACAAAACGCGCGACTGGGTGGGGGATCCTGTGAAGCCACCACGAGATCGAATCGCCGCGGTATACGCCAAATTCCAAATACTGGATCGGCACCTGGTCCAAGCCTTCTTTTTGGATGACAGATTCCCAGAGCCACTCACGGCCTTTGCCGTACTTCCCATTGGCGAGTCGCGGGATGGGGTGTAGGTTGCACCATCGCGAGAGGTGGCACCAGTAAGTGATTGAAGCTAAGCCTGCTCCTGGGCGTTCTAGATTCACCCGCCCAAGGGTTCTCGCGAGAACAGAAGAGACTGTAGGGCGAAATAGCTGAGGAAGCATACGAAGACTAAGTCGTTGAGGTTTTCAACAAGATCGCATCGGCATCAAAGGTGAAACGACAACAGTGAGTTCTCAATCGCCTGTTACGCTGAGTCACAATTCTCATCCCTTCCTCAACCGACTACGATAGTTTTAGGTTAAGTTAAGTACACGGTTCTACGATGCCAGGTTTTCAGCGTCTTCTCTCGGCCCAAATGACGTCACCAGCTGGGGAATCGAAGGAATATCCCCAAGAGCTTAACAACTTGCGGCACTGGCTGCCTGCTTCTTCGGAGTAAATTGAGAGCAAGATCAGCGGTAAGAATTCGACAATGGTGCGACGCCCACCGAAGAGCACCTCCACCTCCGCATCTCTAGCGTCGATCCTCATCACATTTGGCGGTCGTGCGCTTGATTTATCGGACAAAAACCCGTCAATCGAAACCGTCGGGACCAGAGCCACGCCCCTTTCGGAAAGGTGGGCTTCGGAGTGGCAGGCGCTTGCGTCAAACCGCCGCCAACCTATGGAATTGCAGACGGCAGCTTCGATGATGCTGCAGTTCGAGATCTGGTTCAGTGCGATGTGGCGGCGCAGAAGTTGCGCGTTCCTCGGCCAGGGCTCGAATGCATAAATGTGCCCTTTGAGGTCCACTTTGTCGCTGGAGCCCAGCACATACAATCCCACGTGTGCGCCGATTTCGTAGACCACCTCTCCAGACCTTAGGCGGCCCGCAAACCGACGCTGCTGTTCGATCTCCCAGCATCCCAGCCAGTAGCCGTGCGCCGCCGAATTCGAGATCCATCGCTTACCGCGCGCCGGCCCTCGCATGATGGGCACTACTGCACCCGTCGGAACCAATTTTAGAGGAACTCGGACGGCCTTGCCGAGAAGCGTTTTGTGAGAAATCCAAGATGGAATCACGGTGGCGATAAATGCTGGAAGTCGCCGCATGTTGCCACTGCAGCTCCTCCGCTGTTGCCTTCGACGCTGACCGGTTGTTAAGTGGTGGCTGGCCTACGCAAGCTTACCAACAAGGACGCGGCCTCAGAGAACGGCATCGCATAGGCGTCTTTCTCCAGGCACTTGGCCAAACAGCGCGTCCATCGCGATCCCAGCGAGCGAAAGATACCCGGGGATGATCCGAAACCGATCGCCTGAAGCCAGCGCCATCGCGTTGCCACCCGGAATCTTCACGGGCTTCTTCGCGCTGTTGCTGAAGGAAATCCTGTACCGAGCGAATGCTGCCCTGAATGATATTGTCGCCCAGGATCACACAGATTTTATGACCATCCGCGAAATGCTCGGCGATCCCGCCCTCACCTTCCTGCCGTAGCTTGGTTCGGGATGAATCATCCTCTCATGACTTCCACGGATGGTTTCGACCCCGTTAACCATCTCAGTTCGACGTGTATGCAGTAGACCGTTCTCCGGTTTTCAGATGCTCCAGAAGATCTGGCGGGATCTTAAGATTCCCGGTGTAGCCGGTACCGAGTTCGAGGCCCGGCTTGGTCGCGCCATGATAATCCGAGCCTCCCGTGACCAGCAGTCCGTGAATCCGAGCCAGATCGAGAAAGGCATTTGTCTGAGCCGCAGTATGGTCGCTGTGATACGCCTCTATTGCGTTTAGGCCTCCCATGCGCAGATCGGGAAGAATCGTATCGATGCCGCCCTTGATCCGAACTGGATGTGCAAGAGAGGCGATGCCGCCCGCATCGCGAATCCTGGCGACTGCTTCGCCAAGCTGCGGCTCCTTGCGGTCAACGTAGCCTTTTGCGGATTCGTCGAGATAATCATCGAACGCCTGCTGCAAAGTCGAGACGTAGCCCTTCTCCTTAAGGATTTGCGCAAAGTGGGGCCGTCCTGTCATGCCGCGGCCACGCGCCTCGGCCTCTTCGAGCGTGATATCCATCCCCAAATCCCGCAGCCGCGCGGCGAGCCGGTGATTGCGATCTTGGCGCGAAGCTTTCAGCTCCAGGACCCATTCCCGGAATCTCGCCGGTGCATTGCCGTTCAAGAAGTAACCGAGCAGGTGGACGGTCTGGGGGCCCAACTTGGTGGAAAGCTCTATTCCGCAAACAAGCTCGATTTCGCTGCCGGCAAGTCGCCGCGCCAAATCGTAGCCGGCGAAAGTGTCATGGTCTGTGATAGCAAGCGTGCGGACACCGGTGCGTCTCGCTTCGTGCAACAATTCCGCAGGCGAGCACGTCCCGTCAGATTTGTTTGTATGAGAGTGGAGATCGACCATCCGCAACCAGACGAAGATTCTCAAGCGTAGCCCAGATCCGCTCCAGGCCTTGATCGGGGGACTCCTGGGCAGTGCGAACCGTGATCTCTGGGGTTACTGGCGGCTCATATGGAGCGGAGATACCCGTAAATTCGGGGATCTCACCGGCGACTGCTTTCTTGTAGAGCCCTTTGGTGTCCCGGCTCATAAGCACTTTTAAGGGACACTGGACGTACACTTCGACGAAATTTCGGACACGCGCCCGGACTTCCTCGCGCATCGCCCGGTAAGGCGATATTGCGGCCACGATCACGATCACGCCGTTCCGAGAGAGCAGCTCACAAACGAACCCGATACGGCGGATATTCTCCTCGCGGTCTTCCCTGTTGAAACCGAGCCCCTTGGATAGAGCGGTCCTGATGACATCGCCGTCGAGCAGTTCCACTTTGGCACCCTGCTCGCGCAAATGTTCCGCCAGCAAGTGCGAAAGAGTGGTCTTTCCCGCGCCGGACATGCCGGTGAACCACACGGTGAAACCAGCATGCTCAAATGGCATGATCGCAGAATTCCTCACGGCTCACCCCGTACTTGCGAACGGCTCTCCATTCACACATCGGGCGCGGAACGCTCTTGCAGGAGTGGCCGGTGTGACGACTCCCGCCAGAACTGCAGAAAACAGGATCAGAAGAAACGGCGAATGGAAGAGACCGCGGTGTGAAAGAAGACTGTTGTACGGGATGCCAAAGGCACGCCCCCCAATGAGATCGAGATCGGGAGCCGCCGCAATCAGGCCTTGCGCTGACGAGAATCTGCCATCACCGCAAAACGGAGGTCGACTCGGCAGTTGAGGCCCGGCAGCGCCAGCGCCGCACCCAATGACCTGAGTGGCTTCCACGCCGCGATCGCACTCGGTATGATCGTCAACTGTTTCCCCTGAATCCCAACGATGCCGACGTAAACAGCCGCGGCGACGAAGCACCATCCAACTATTCGCAAACTGATCCGCTCGACGCATCACGGCGGGATGTGTTTAGGCCGGAAGAAGCGCGGTCGCTTCAGGCAGAGGGCAAGAAACGGTGCTGAAAACCGGGCCGTTGGCGACTACCGCCGCGGCATAGCCGGGCGGGACATTGAAATCCTGAACCGAGAGATCCTGAACGGACCAGCCGCCCGCGCCGCGCAACAGCGCCGGCGGATCATCCGGCTTAAGCGAAACGTCGAAGCTGTCCAGCGGCAAGGCCAGCCCCAATCCGCGTGCCTTGATGTAGGCTTCCTTGCGCGTCCAGCAACGAAAGAAAGCGGCGGTCTGCTGATCGGCTGGAAGCGCGCGGAGCTGAGCCACTTCGCGGGGCGAAAAGAAGCGCTCCGGAATCTGCTCGTGGGCAAAGCGCGGATCGATGCGCTCGATGTCGATTCCGACCTCGCTCCCTCGCGTCACCGCCTGTAGCGCCCAGACCCCGGAATGCGAAACATTGAAGCGAACATCGGAATCGCGCAGGGAGGGCTTGCCATGACGATTATAGACGAAGGCGATGCGGGCCGGATGCAGCTCCAGGTAACCCGAGAGGATTTCGCGCAGCATGCCGCGGCAGACGATGAACTGACGCCGATGCTCAGCAAAGCGGAAACGCGTGGCGCGCTCGCGCTCTTCAGGCGCCAGAACCTCATACAGGGAATCCAGACGTGCGGCGTCCGCTTCTAGGCGCACCGGGTAGATATCGACCGAAACCATAGACCTAATCAGCGAAGAACATCTCCCTCACTTGGCGAGGCGCCGGTTGACGGGCAGGGTACCCGGAAAACTGTTGCATAGCGGCGAACCCAGTCTTTGCGTGTTTTATCCAAAGGCTCCAGCCCCCAATACTCCCAAGGCCAACCACGTCGTTCACGCAAATTAATGTCATGAAGTTCTTCGATTCGCTTCGAAATTGGCTCCAACCCGAACTGCCGCGCCACCCGCTCTCGGACATCCAGATCCACTCCCCGGCAGAAGAGTAAACCACCCGGTCTGATGAGCTGAACTACCTTGCGCAGGCACGCCGTGGCTTCACCTTCGCTCATAAAGATGAGAAAATTATTCGCGACGACGATGTCCTGGAGTCCCAGTTGTGCACGGAGTCCATCATCGCGGGCATCTCCCACAATCCACTCAGCTCCAGTTGTGAGCGAGTCTTTGATCTTGAGTTCTGGTTGAGTTATGTCGAATAGCTCAGACCATAACTCCTCGGGAAGTCCGCTTAGTTCTGGATCTGTCGCAGAATACCGCCCGGCTTTCGCCTTCTCGATTGCGGACTCCGATAGGTCGATGCCTATTGGCAAGATCTTCAGATCGGAGCGTGCTTTCCGAACCGCCCAAAGGATCGAGTAAAGTTCCGCGCCGGTGCTGCAACCCGTGACACACAACCGAACAGAGTCGCCAAACTCGCAGGCATTGATGAGGTCGCAAATAGTCTGCAGCGCTGGTGGGTAGCGTAGGAAGCGAGTCGTTTGTGGGGGGTGCCTCAGCTCTGATTGCCTCCTCGGGCTATACTTTCGCGATAGCGTATGGATCCAGCGGTTGACGGAGCTGGCAGGTGGCCGTTCTTGCAGCCCGGTTGGCAAGTGCTGCCAGATGCCCCCCCCGACTCTTTTAATTTGTCTGGCTAAGAAGTGTGCATCCAGCATTTCGGCTTCTCTCCCAAAAGTGTGATTGGTTTAAAGGCTTTAGATATAGGAGGCTGGGGCGGGATGGCCGGAATGAAACCTGCACGACCGGTTGGGGTTCCGCAGTGCCGAGAATTTTCTCGCAGCGAGTCTATCACTGCCGCGCGCCGATGGATGCTGACCGTCGAACGCTAATCATACTTTTGGGACAGGGGCCCAGCATTCCAGGTCGGATTTCTGTGTGGCTCAACCGGAGGTCTTGCTTCCGCCGCCCGGAAGACTAGTGAGCTGCGGCTCTTGATTTCGTGGGGTGCGACGAGCCGAATCTTGGAGCGCCTCAAAGTAACCCGTCTCCCGGTCCAAGAAGCCAGTTTCGAAGCGATCCATACAGGTTACGAATCTAGCAAGTGGGATACGCTTAAGCGCCTGCTTCAACTCACGGTAGATTCGGTAAAAGGTGCGCATCCTCAAAGCTGTAAAATCTAGCCTTGCACGTTGACTTACGTCGTACCCCAATTCTTGCAAAAGTGGCGCTAACAACGCCTCCATACGCTCCGCTTCTAATCCTTCGAGTCCTTGCCACCGCCCAATAGGTTTAAAGGTATTGCTGCTCGTAGCACCGTTGAAAGACGAGTTCGGCGTCCTAACCGTGCCAATCGGGTTCTGCCGGATGCGTTCATAGTCCAAATCGTGATGGATAAACGCGCTCAGAACCTTTAGCGTCTCCCTTGGGTGACGCACGAGGTCTTCGTAGCGTACTTGAAGATAGTCCGGGCCGAGGCGCCGGCCATTTCCCCGGCCCTTCCGGACCATCCACTCCCAGTAAAGCGCTGAAACCAACAACCCGTGACCTCTATCCCAGGGACAGCGAGGCTCGAATGGCCACCCCAAATGGTTCAGGGACATCGCAACATCCCTCCCGTCCCGAATGATGTGAACAAATAGGGCGTTAGGGATAGTTACTTTGATCCGCGGCATGTGATGAAGGTGCGAATTAGTTTGATCTGCCCAACGCTCGACGCCCTGATTTTGAGCTGTGCGCTCCATGACGATTCGCAAAAACTCCCCGGCATTCCTGCAGTCCGATAGGATTTCCGCGCGAATCTCGTCAGCGTTGAGACCAGTTCTCTTGAAGTGATCGCTTTGAAGCCACATGTTCATCAACTTGGCCCGGTTCGCTTTTGACCGCAGGCGTCGATCTCCGAAAGCCGGCGCAAGTCTGTTAAATACGTCGCTGTCAGCGCGGTAAATCGCAAAATTTCCGGACGATAAGATGGTATCATACAGAAGCGTCGAACCAGATCGAGTACAGCCCACGACAAAAACAGGTGCTTTTGCTCTGTCCATATTATTTATTCTCCACTCACACAACTATCTCGGTTCAGTGTGAAATGCCATCGCGCGTGGCATGGACCTCGTTCTATCATCGCGTCAACCTTTCGGCCGCTGGCACAAGTTGATGGCGCCATGCAGCAGTGCCGCCACGTACGCGTATTGCGGGCAAGCGACGCACATCCGACGTTATGACGTTCTGGGTTGGAAATATTTTCATTTTGGATTAATTTCTACCGATGCTTGATTTTCGCGTCAAATTGTGAATGGTGGGGAGGTTCTCACAGCGTCATACCCGAGATGAGGATAAACTCTTTGAACTCAGAGTTGCTTGCCAAGTCGCTGGCCCACCTGCCTCTTCCAACGCGCTAGATTCGATGCTATCAATCCGCGGCGCTTATACCTCAGTTCCATTTCCAATAAACTGTCTTCGTTGGGTGAAAGGCGCCAGCCTACAGACTGGCAATCTTCGAGGGCGTGAGCCGCCGTGGAAGCTCTCGGGATGGCGATAACGTTATCCTTCGCGATGAGCCAGTTCAGAGCGACCTGAGCTTCCGTTCTTCCGGCACTCAAGGCGACTTGGCCCAACACTCCTTTGGGGTCGGCGGCCCGTAAGCTGTTGAAGCTCGTGCCGAGCGGGCTATGGGCAATTACAGTGATTTCCTTTTGGCGGCAGTATTCTAGCAGGCCTCCCTCAACCGTTCTGTCGATTAGGCTGTAGCGCACCTGATTCGATACAATTTTGTATCGGCAGAAGACCGCCTCAGCTATCTTAAGATCTCTGACAGAGAAATTGCTGACACCAATGAACCGCACCTTACCTGCATCTACAAGTGCTTCCATCGCCGCTAGAGTTTCCTCCAGAGGAACAGTGTAGTTTGGCCAATGAAGCTGGTAAAGATCAATGTATTCCGTGTCAAGACGTTTGAGGCTGTTTTCCGCTGCGGCGATCAGCTCTAGACGCCGGAAATGTCGGGGTGCAACCTTCGTTGCAATGAACACCTCATCGCGTCGGCCGCGAATTGCTCGGCCAACGATTTCTTCCGTGCCATATATCTCGGCCGTATCGATTAGGCACGCACCGTTATCAATTCCGACGCGAAGAGGCTCGACCCCTCCCGTGTATCTCCAGGTTCCCAGTCCAATAGAGGACAGATGTACGTGCGATGATCCCAATTTCTTAGACTCTGTACTTCTAGTCATGACCTCACCAGCAGTCGCTCCAGGCCTAAGTGGAAAAGCCAAAGGTGGCGTTGTCTCTGCTCAGCGGCTGTACATCTCCGACGTATCTCCCCGTCCCGAGCCAGTCTCTGGCACCCGCAATTGCGAACGATCTTACTTCTTAAGTTCATCGGTAGATCTTGCTGCGCGCTCCCTGCACATCAGGACGATTGACTCCGATGACGAATTTGCTTGTACTTCTTCTTCGCCCAGACCAGTGGCGTGACGGCGTATGACTTCGCCGTATCCAGCGCGGCAGATTCGCCTGGCGGTTTAGGATGCATTCCGAGTTTGCGAAGGAGGAAATTCGCACGGTAGGCGTTTGCTCGCAGTGCATCGTCAAATTGAAAGTTAACGCTGAGTGATATAGAAATATTATCATCATTCTCCAACCAGTGTGGGCAGTTCACAGGAATATGGACTCCTGTGCCGGGAAGGAGCTTGTACGATTTGGCCCGATGCTGCAGTTGAGGTTTGTATACCGCGGCGTTGAAGTCTGTGGACCAGAAACGCTCCAGTTCTTCCTCGGAAAGGATTTGGCGATCGTCTCTATCGAAAACATGCAGCGTTTTCGTCCCTCGGATTTGCAACAGAAAATTGCATTCGCGGTCGATATGATAAGTCGTGACCCGCTTGGGCGAGGTAATGAAAATAATAATATCTTCCACCATGATCTGAGGGTCGACCCAAGGACCGATATAGGCCTTAATTTCCGCCAAACCCCGGTCCAGGAACAAACGGTACAAGGAATCACGCTGGGCAGAACTGAGGACGAACCAGGCACCGCAATTCTCGAGTCGATGCAGGGCTTCCTGCGCCGAGAATTGGCTTTTGGGGATTTCATCCCACCGTTGATCAACTCTGACGTTGCCCGCGTCGTAGTGAAGAGCACGTGGGCGCGACTCAAGAGTGCGCTTGGCAAGTTCCATCAACTGCGGTAGCTGTAACAGAGGATGCATGGCCAGTTGGTGCCCTACTTCAAAGCTGTACCGGTTGAAGTTTGCGCGGAATTGCTCGGCATCAGCCACGATCCAGCGATTCGATGTATCAGCTTGCGATTGGGTAGCACTCATGTTAGGGCTCCTTTCGTGCTAGCTTTATTTGCACTGGACTCCTCAGCTGTCTCTCCGATCCGAAGAACCCCCGATTTTTATGCACAAAGTTGCTTCCGGGCAGGGGCGCAGGCACTATCGAGCCCGCAACCGCGGAAGGTTCCAATGTCGGGGTGCGGCAAGGATTAGAGATACCTTCTGTTTTGACGTTTGCGCGACTGGCTTTGTCGAGGCAGCGCCTTAGCTGATCTGCCAAGTGTTGCACAAAGGGCACGAGGAGCATGCCCGTAGGATAAACGGGTAATGTAACGACCTCCTGGCCCGTAAGCGCCAGTCGATCCCACTTCAGTTCGGGCCCGGCGTATCTCGTGTACTGCTTCATTGGGCGAAAATCGGTGATGACTCCAGGATAGGGTCTCGGGACATAGCTCAAAATCGCCTTGTCATTGGCTTCCCAGAGTTGGGCGAATAACCGAAAATCTGATTTTGGCAGAGAATTACTGCTTGTGAATCGTCGGAGGAGCATGCCCAGCCATACCTTAGATCTGCTTCGCAGCACTTTCAGTTTTTCGTGTAAGAATGTGATCTTACCGTTGAAGTTTAAAAGGAGGAAGTTTCCGACGTGGCAGACTAGCCGCTGGCCCTGATGGCGTGCCTCACTCACGATCGAATCGGCGCGGACCTGCGACCAATTCATCGTGTCCAGCAAAGCTAGGAGTGCGACGTCCTCACCGCGGTCCTTGAGCTGTTGCGCCATTTCGAGCGCGATCGTCCCCCCCATGCAATATCCACCGAGGAAGTAGGGGCCGTGTGGTTGAACGCGCTGCACCTCACTTACGTACAAAGACGCCATGTCTTCAATCCGGGTGAGCACTGTATGCTCCCCATCGAGTCCCTGAGCTTGCAGACCATAGACGGGCTGATCGGATCCCAAGTGTCGGGCCAGATCACGGTAGATCAATACGTTTCCGCCAGCTCCATGAACGCAGAAGAACGGGGGGCGGGAGCTGCCACGCTGTAATTCGACCAATGGAGACCAGTTGAACACTTCTCCCTTGCGCCGAAGGACGCGAGCGAGATCTGCGATTGTTTGTGCCTCGAGGAGGGTCGATAGAGGGATCTTGACGTTGAAGTTTTTCTCGATCTGAGTGAACAAGCGGACAGCTAGGAGCGAGCTTCCTCCGAGCTCGAAATAGTTTTGATCGGGACCAATGGGTCGTACTCCGAGAAGCTCTTCCCAAATCTTCGTCAGTTGCCTTTCGGTATCGTCTTGTGGAAGCCTGATCTCACGCTCGGACGCGCGAGCCGGCGCAGTAGGTTCTGATGCGGTCTGCCCGCGCAGCGGAAGATGTGATAAACGACGTTCAGGATCTGCTACGAATGTGTGGAGGACCATTTCATAGAAATGGAGGACTTCCTTGATAGTCGCTGCCTCGAATAGTTCGGCGTTGTATTCGAGTTGTGCCCGGACCCCCTCGCGCCTCTCCAGCAGGCCCATTTGCAGCTCGAAATGAGTCCCCAAGCCGAAATCCGGCAGCGGAGCTACGGTCAAATTGCCCAACTCGCGCGGCTGCAGAAAGGCCGTTTGATAGAAAAAGTAGCATTGGGACAGTGGGTTTCGACCGCGTACCGACGGGACATTCAGTTTTTCAAGAAGCACCTCGAAAGGGAGGTCCACGTGGGTGAGCGCTTCGAGGGTAGCGTCTCGAATGCGTCCGACCAACTCACGTAGTGTCGGATTCCCGGACAAATTCAATCGCAGCGTTACTGGCCCAGCAAAAGGTCCAATGAGTGGCTCAGTCTCGGGTTTTCGGTTAGCAACTGGCGAACCAATCAAGATGTCTTCTTGACCGGTGTATCGATTTAGCAGGGCGACGTAGCCCGTCAGCATCACCATGAACATCGTCGCGTCGAGGGATTGGCCAAGGCTCTTCAGAGACCGGATCAAATTGTTCGGCAAAAGAAGAGTTTCCATTGGGGCTTGGGAGGCAGCTCCCTTCTTTGATGCAAGGTCAGTGGGAAAATCCAGCACACGAAGCGGTGGCGCAAGCTTCTGCTTCCAGAAGTCGAACTGCACCTGCACATCATCTGACTCGAGCCATTTCTGCTGCCATTGCACAAAGTCGCCATATTGAATGGACAACGGCAGCAGCGACGGCTCACGGGCTTCTGCTAGTGCTTCGTAGATGGTCCACAGGTCCCGTTGGATCACATTCTGAGACCATCCATCGGTCAGGATATGATGGGTGGTGATAACCATCACATGCTCCTGAGAACGCAGGCGGAATAGGCGCGCGCGGATCAAAGGGCCTCGGACTAAATCGAACGGCGCGCTGGCTTCTGCACGAATTGCTTCCCACAACCGAGATTCGTGGTCGGCCTCCGACACGTCCGCGAGCGGCGTCACCGCCAGCGCTATGCTCCTGGAAGGGGTGATCACCTGAACAATCTCGTCGTTCTGCGCCTGGAAAGTTGTGCGCAGCATTTCGTGGCGGTCCACAAGGGTCTGAAGGCTCTTCTCGAGCACCGGAACGGACAGCGCGCCTGTCAGCCGGACACATGCTCGCATATGCAAAGCCGGATTCCCGGGTGCAAACTCCTCCAGCACCCAAAACCGTCGTTGCGCCGGGCTCGTCGGCATGACGTAAGCTTCTGCTGCGCCCTTATCAGTAGCGGGGTGCGCAACGAACGTCTCCGCGGCAGCTATCGAAACGGCCGCCCCGGTCGGCCCGTCCGGGACCGCGAAGAGGGCAGCCTTCACCGCCCGGGCACGGGCGGCGCCTGAGGGCAAAGACAACTGCGACAGCCTACTATCCGGTTCCTGAACAAGGCTTTCCAGCAGCCGGCGGTAGTCTTCCAACAGCCGCGTGATCGTGCTGGCTTCATACAGGTCCGTGTTATACTCGCAAGCCAGACGCCAGCCTTCGTTCCGCAGGACCAGGAAGACGTTCAGGTCGTATAGCGCGCCCTGGGACTTCGAGGGGATCACCGTCAGCTTGATCCCTGAGAACTCCAGCGGCTTCACCGGGTCGCGCTGGCAAATAAAATTGAGGCGGAACAGTGTGTGATGGCTGGGATAGTCTCTCGGCCGCAGTTCCCGGAGCAGATGTTCAAAGCGGGCATTCTGATGGCTGAGCGCCTGCAGACCCGTATTCTGAACCCGCTCCAGCAACTGGAGAAACGACGGGTCTCCCGTCAAATCCATGCGCAGAATTACCGTGTTGATGAACAAGCCGATCAGCGGCTCGATTTCTACGTTGTCCCGGCCGGCAACCTGTGTGGCCACGCCAAAGTCCGTTTGCTCGGTGTACTCGTGCAGAAGGATGCCCAGCACAGCCAGCATTGTATTAAAAAAGGTTGCGCCGGCTTGATTGGCGATGTCTTTCACAGCGTCGGTCAACGGAACTGGCAGGAGAAGAGAGGTGATGGTGGCGTCGTAGGTCGGGAAATCAGCTCTGGGGCGGTCGGTCGGAAACTCAAGAAGGGGAAGATCCCAGAGCTGCTCTTTCCAGTAAGTCAGATCGCTCTGCACCTGCGCGCCCGCCATTTGTTCCCGCTGCCAGATAGCAAAATCCCCGTATTGGACGGGGAGCTCGGGGAGAACCGGGTCCACTCCGCGCGAGTAGGCTTCGTAGAGCGCGCCCAGCTCGTTGGAGATCAAGCCGACCGACCAGTAGTCCGCGACTGAATGGTGCGGGGTCACTAGGAGGACATTCTCCTCGTCCGCAATCCGCAACAGACTGACTCGAAGCAGTGGGCTGACGGTCAAGTCGAAACGACGGCGGGCTTCCTCGAAAGACAATCGGTCGACTTTGGCGTCCCGCTCCGCTTGGGGAAGACCTCGAAGGTCAACCAACGGCACGTTGAGCCGCAAGCTGGGCTGGATGACCTGCGCCGGCTGTCCATCGACCAGCGCATAGGCAGTGCGCAGAGTTTCATGTCGGCGCACGATCTCGTTGAACGCGCGCTCCACGAACGCCGGATTCAGGGCGCCCTGCAGACGGAAGCGGACCGGAACGTTCCAGGTAGGATTGCCAGGATCCAGGCGGTCGAGCGCCCAGAAGCGCTCCTGCCCCAGGGATGTGGGCAGGATGAAAACATCCCCAGCGTCCATACTGGTTGTGCTGGCGCCCGCTGGCACGATTGCAGGGTCTGCAGCGAGTCTGCTGTCGAGTTCCGTGATTTTCATGAGGACAGCTTCACTCGATATTTCTCACGTGACACCGGCACGATGGGAGTCATACCGTTCTTCACAGCGCCCGAGGTGGTAGCGCCATTTGTCATCTGCGCCAACAGGGAGGCGATGGTCCGGTGCCTAAGGAACTGCGTCGGCGCGATCACAATGCCCGCCTTGCCGGCTCTTGCGGCAATCTGAAAGATATGCAAGGAGTCAGCGCCCAGTTCGAACAGATTGTCATGGATGCCCACTCCGTCCAGGTGCAGAACCTCGGCCCAGATAGCGGCCAGCAGCTTCTCCTCGTTGGTTCGGGGAGCCACGTATTCTCTCTGCCGCGTCAGGCCAGCGGTTTCCGGCGCGGGCAAGGCTTTCCGGTCGATCTTCCCGTTAGGCGTGATCGGCAACGAGTCCATACGCACGACGGAAGACGGCAGCATGTAGTTGGGCAATTTCCCAGTCAGGAACTCGCGCACCGCGGAAACCGTCATGCCTCGCTGGTCGCTGGTGACGTACGCCACCAGCCGTTTGTCCCCAGGAACATCCTCGCGCACAGTTACGACGGCTTCGCGCACACCGGGGTACCGAGCCAACGCTGTTTCGATCTCCCCGAGTTCGATGCGGAAACCCCGCAGCTTGACCTGGTAGTCGAGCCGACCCAAGAACTCTATACCACCGTCGGGCAGCCGGCGCACCAAATCGCCTGTCTTGTAAAGCCTCGCGTCGGGGGCAGGACTGAAGGGATTGGCGACGAATTTCTCGGCTGTCAACTCGGGGCGCCGGAAATAGCCGAGCGCCAGACCATCGCCCCCTATGTACAATTCGCCGGCAACCCCAATAGGCGTCAGCTGGCTATTGGCATCGAGCACGTAGAGCTGCGTGTTATCGATCGGGGGACCGATGGGCACGGGCCCTTCGCCGGACTGCACGTTTCCCGTTGCCGACCAGATGGTCGTCTCGGTAGGCCCGTACATATTCCACACGGATTCCGCGCGGTTCACCAGTGCATTTGCCAGTTCCCGCGGAAATGCCTCGCCCCCACACAAGACCTTGAGACGGGGATCGCCATCCCAGCCGGCTTCCAGCAGCAACTTCCAAGTTACCGGGGTGGCCTGCATCACCGTGGCTCCGGCGGTCTTCAGCAGCGTCAGCAATTGGTTGCCGTCGGCCGCAGCTTCCCGGTTGGCGATCACCAGTTTTGCCCCGACACACAAGGGTAGGAACAGTTCCAGGCCCGCGATGTCGAAGGATAGCGTGGTCACCGCTAGGAGCGTGTCGCGCGCGTCCAGGCCCGGCTTCTTGCGCATGGAGCAGAGAAGGTTGACCACCGCGCGGTGCTGAATTTGTACGCCTTTTGGCTTGCCAGTGGAACCTGAGGTGTAGATCACATAGGCGAGATCCTCGGGACCAACGGCGGCTTCGGGCGCGTCCTCACGTTCGCGCCCAATCGCGTCAGCGTCCAGGTAGACCAGAGTGGTGCCCGCGATTGCGAAATTCTGCGCCAGTTTCCGTTGGGTCAGCAAGACCGGCACATTGGCGTCCGCCAGCACGAAGGAAACGCGTTCCTGCGGATAGGTCGGGTCCATGGGAACATAAGCTCCACCAGTCTTCAGCACGGCCAGCAGGCTGACGATCATGTCCATGGAGCGCTCGACGAAGACGCCCACCATAACGCCGCGCTTGACACCTAGCCTTCCCAAATGTCTAGCCAACTGGTTTGCCCGGCGGTCCAACTCCGCATAGCTCAACTCCTCGCCTTCGAACGCAGCAGCAGGCCGATCCGGCGTCTTCTTCGCTTGCGCTTCAAACAACTGATGTACGCAGGCGTCCCGGCGATACTGCGCGCTTGTCGAGTTCCAGTCGATCACCAACTGCCTGCGGTCGTCCTCGGACAGCAAGGGCAGCTTCGCCACGGGCTGCTGAGCATCGGCCGCCATGGCATCCAGCAACGCCTCGTAGTGGCTCAGCCACCTGGCAATGGTCTCTTCATTGAAAAGTCCCGTGTTGTAATCGCAATCGAGAACGAGGCCATCTTTCGATTCGACGATGTTGAGAAAAATATCAAAGTTGACGAAGCTCTTCGGATTCGGATCGGCTTCGGTCTCGAATCCGTCGAAGTGGAGGTCCGTCCCGACGCGTTCCAGATTGAACTGGACCTCAGTCAGCGGAAGGCGACTCGGATCGCGCTGCAGCGAGAGCTTGCGAACCAGTCGGCCGTAGGTGTAATTCTGGTGTTCATAGCCAGCCAGCACCGTCTGCTTCATCTGCGCCAAGAACTCCGCCGCGGTTGTACGGGATGCAAGACGCCCGCGCAGAGGAATGAAGTTCACACAATGGCCAACTAAGACGGCGTCTTCCAGCAGGGACTGGCCAGCGGTGGGAACGCCAACGACGATGTCGTCCTGCCCGCTCAGTCGGCTCAGCAGAATCTGAAAGCCGGAAAGCAGAGTTACAAACAGCGTACACTTCTGTTTCGCTCCGAACTTCTTAATATTCTGATACATCGCCGCATCGATTTTCCGGCGATAGGTAGCGCCTCGGAACTCTTTCACGGACGGGCGGGGTCTATCCGTCGGAAGGTCCAGCAGCGGAGCTGGTTGCTGGAACTGGTCCAGCCAATACTTCTCTACGTTCGCACCTTCCGGACTGTCCAGGTATGCTTTTTGCAACGTCGCATAGGTGGCAAAACTCATGGGCGCAGGAAGACCGCATGCGGCGTCCCGGCGGATCGCGTTATAGATATTGGACAACTCGTCCAGCAGTACGTTGGTCAACCAGCCATCGCAAACGATGTGGTGGGAGGTAAAGATGAGGAGCTTGTGTTCCGGCTCCAGTCTCACCAGCTGAGCGCGAACCAACGGGCCCTCGGAGATCCGGAGGGGCGTGTGCGCGTCATCGATAATGATCTGCCGCACCCGGATCTCCCGTTCGGAAGGGGTTAGGCCGATCAGATCAACGGTGGGAATTTCGAGCTTCAACTCGGGGGCAAACCGCTGCCGGTCGCCCTCCGGGCTGAATGACGACCGCAGCGCGTCATGCCGGGCGACGAGTTGCTGGAGCGCTTCTCGGAGCGCAGCGTCGTCCACATTTCCGCGCATGTGCAAAGTGAAGGACTCGTTATAACTGCAGGACGCTTCTTCACCCAGCTGATCGGAGAGCCACACCTCCAGCTGCGGCTCGGTGACCGGGGCTTCGCGAGCGGGTTCCGGTTCCGCCTCCGCACGCTCAGCCTTCGGCGCGCCCGCAGGCTCTGGGAAGAAACCGCCCTGCTGCATGGATTGGACACTGTTCTGGAAGGCACTGACGATTTGCTCCACATCCGTGTCGCTATGCGCAGTCGTCAGGAAGCAGGGAAAGCCTTCGAGAACGTGAATCCCATTGGCCCGAAGATAGTAGTAGAAGAGGCTAGCGTAACGCTCCTCCGTTGGAAAGCCAAAGTAGAAGATGCTCCCAAAGCTTTCGATACGCGTAGGAACCGAGTTCAATTCGAAGAAGGTATTGATCCTTCGGACCATCTCGGTCGTTCGCTGGGTCAGCCGCTCCTGCAGGGCCGGGCCTTGTTCCTGGAAGTGCTGCAACACGGCCTTCACCGCAGCCAGCGTCAGAGGATGGCGCACGAAAGTGCCGGCGAAGAACGTGACCCCGACCTCCGGATACGAGTCGTCGCCGAATTGCCAGGGACCTCCGTCCAACGCATCCATGAACTCGGCCTTACCCGCCAAGATGCCAATGGGCATGCCGCCCGCAACCACCTTTCCATAGGTGGCCAGATCCGCCCGGATGCCGAACAGCGCTTGGCAGCCGCCCGGGTGAACGCGGAAGCCGGTTACGACTTCGTCCATAATCAACGCGGCGCCGGACTCCTGCGTGATCTTCCGGATCTCTTGGAGAAACTTGACCGGCTGGAGGTGAGGATGGCGGCTTTGGACCGGCTCGACTAGCACAGCCGCGAGGTCCTTCGCGTTCTGGCGGATCCATTCCAGCGACTCCGGGGTGCCGTAATCCAGCACCATCAGGTTCGCAACTTTCTCGCGGGGGATCCCCGGAGCAACCGGCGCTGACTGCGGCGCGCCGGACTTGTTTTTGAATCCCTTCACCAGGACTTCATCGAACATCCCATGATAGGCGCCGGCAAAACATACGGCTTTGCTGCGTCCGGTCACCGTACGCGCTACTCGTAGCGCGGCTGCGACCGCTTCCGAACCCGTGTTGCAGAAGGTCATGCGCTCGTTGCCGGTGAGCTCGCAGAACATCTTGGCGACTTCGCCGGCGAGGGGCGTCTGTGGGCCGATCTCGAAACCCTCGTGGAGCTGGTGTTCAATCGCCTTCTCGACGAAGTCCGGGCGGTGCCCGAGCATGATCGGCCCGAAGCCGTTCAGTATATCGATGTATTCGTTGCCGTCTACGTCCCAGAGCCGCGAGCCCTGCGAGCGCACCGTGACAATCGGATAAACCATCTCCTTCCACTGCGATCGGAAGCCGGCGACCACGCGTGGGTCGGCCAACTGTCGCCGGTGTTCCTGCGTCATGCTCTTGGACGTGGCCGTGCGCTTGGTGTACCGCTCGATGATCTCCTGGAGTGCTTGCCTCTGCCGGTCGGTAGTCTCTACGGAGCTTCCCCTTTGTGGCGGCTTATAGGGGCCAAATGGTCTAAACTCGTCCTTCGCGGCGACGGCCGGAGCCAGGTGAACCGGCGCCGGCGACGCCGGGTCGGGCGTTGCGACAGGGAGCAAGGTCGCCGGAAGCGGAGTAGCAAGGGAAGGTGACGACGCCGATGACACGGGCGCACCGCGTAAGGACTCAAGCTGCTTCGCACACAATTGAGTCATGGCCTGGAGCTGTTCACGCATCAAGCGCTCCACAGACGAATCCGACATTTGGGCATCTCCATTTCCATTTAGGGCGACTGCCGCTGTTTCCGACGGTGGACGCATGGGTGAAGGTGAACTGGCATGGGTCTCGACAGGGGCCGGAACGGGAGCGGGTTCGGCAAAAACCTCCGCCGGAAGCTGCCGGTCCGCGTATTCAGCCAGCGCGTCGAACGTGGATTCATCGCCGAGGAGCTGGCGAAACGCAATCTTGAATCCGAGCTTGCTCCACACGGCTTGAGCCACCTGGGTGAGGAACAAGGAATCGAAGCCTAGCTCCAGAAAAGTTGCCGAGCCGTCAACCTGCGAAAGGTCCATGCCTGAGAGATCCTCAAAAATCTCAGATAGCGTCTGGCGGATTTTGGATATTCGGCTAGGAGAATTGACTCCAGGTGAAGATGATTGCACAAGGTTCACGGCTGCTGCCTCCGGTGTTACAGCATGATTTTCGGTACGGGGCTGCTCACAGGGCACTTGTATTGTCAGCGGCGGTTCGGAAGTCTCGCCGACCGCGGGTTCCAGCCAGTAGCGCTTGCGTTCAAACGGATAGGTCGGGAGCGAGATTCTTTGCCGACGGTGATGCCCTTGGGCCGCCGTCCAATCCGGCTGCACTCCGGCTAGCCACAGCGCGCCGAGTGCGTTCATAAGACTGGCCGCGTCACCTTGGCCAGAGAAACCGTCGGACAGTGACGAGATCACCACCTGGTCGCCGGCTTGCTGGCGCGCCAGCGTGCTAAGCACATTGCCAGGCCCAACTTCCAGCAGAATCCGGTCGGCGTTCCGCCGCAGCTCTGCAACTCCGCCCGAGAACTGCACGGCTTGGCGGAAATGCTTGGCCCAGTACGCCGGGTCAGTGGCTTCTGTTTCGGTGATCCATTGCCCGCTGACGCTGGATACATAGGGCATCTGCGGAGCATGCAGCCGCATTTGCGCTACGCGCGCAGTGAAAGGCTCAATGATGGGATCCATCATGGCCGAATGGAATGCATGGGAGGTGACGAGCCTTCGGCAGGCGATTCCTTCCCTTCCGAGTTGCTGCTCCAAACTGTCCAAGGCGTCGAACGGCCCGGACACCACGCACAACGAAGGCGAGTTTACGGCGGCGAGGGACAGGCGGCCGTTGAGCCGCGCGCGCACTTCGGGCTCCGGCATTCGCACCGAAAGCATTCCGCCCGCCGGCAGCGCCTGCATCAATTCCCCGCGGGCCGCGACCAGAGCCAGCGCATCTTCCAGCGAGAACACGCCCGCGATGCAAGCCGCAACGAATTCACCGATACTGTGGCCGAGCATGGACTGGGGCTGTACGCCCCAGCTCATCCATAACTGCGCGAGAGCATACTCGACGACGAAGATGGCAGGTTGAGCGATAATCGTATCGGTGACACGCCGCCGGACTTCTTCAGAAACGCCCTCCTGTGGGTACAACAGAGTTCTCAGATCCGCACCCAAATGCGGCCGCAGAATTTCGGCACAGCGGTCCACCGTGGAGCGGAAAACCGGCTCGGTGTCATAGATTTCACGCCCCATGTTGGGGTACTGCGAGCCTTGGCCGGGAAAGAGAAAGCTGATCTCAGGGTGCTCGCTCCGCTGCAGGCGAGTCTGCATGCGCTTCCGGTCGCGCACCGTCAGGGCTTTGATCGCGTCCGGCACGTCTCGCGCAACGACGGTGCGGCGGCAGGGGAACGCTCGGCGGCCGACCTGGAGCGTCCACGCAGCATCCGCCAGATTGACATCCGGATGAGCGGTGAAGTACTCTGCCAAATTCTCAGTGGCCCGTTCGAGGGCCGTTTCTGAGCGCGCTGAGAGGACCAGCAATTGTGTGGGCCGTTGCGAAGGCTCCGAGACTCGGGGGGGCGCCTGCTCCAGCACGACATGCGCGTTGGTTCCTCCGACACCGAAGGCGCTAACGCCGGCTCGCCGCGGGCTGTTCCCGGATGCCCACGGGGAAAGCCTCGTGTGAACGCAGAACGGGCTGCTGTCGAGGTCGAATTTAGGATTGGGCTTCTGAAAATGCAGCGTGGGCGGGTAGACCCCATGGCGGACCACGTGCGCTGCGTGGATTAAGCCGGTGACACCGGCTGCGATGTCTAGGTGACCCACATTGGTCTTGGCCGTGCCAATTGTACAGAATTGCTTGCGATCAGTGTGGGCGCGAAACGCCTGCGTCAATGCCGCCAGCTCAATGGGATCACCGAGTGTCGTTGCTGTGCCATGGGCCTCGATATAGCCTACGGTCCCCGGATGCACCCCGGCCGCTTCGTGAGCGAGGGCGACGACGCGCGCCTGGCCTTCCACGCTGGGCGCTGTGTAGCCGACTTTGGCCGACCCGTCGTTGTTGACCGCAAAACCACGAATCACGGCATAGATCTGATCGCCATCTCGCACCGCGTCTTCCAGTCGTTTCAGCAGCACCGCTGCCACCCCGCCGCCGAAGACTGTGCCCCGGGCCTCGGCATCGAAAGTGCGGCAGTGGCCGTCGGGCGAAATCATCCCGCCTTCCTGATAATAGGAGCCACGCTTCTGAGGGAAAGTGATCGAAGTTCCGCCCGCCAGCGCCATGTCACTTTGATAAGTAAGTAGCGACTGGCAAGCCTGAGTGACGGCCAGTAGGGAAGTCGAACAGCCTGCCTGCATCGTGAAGCTCGGCCCCCGCAGGTTCAACTTGTAGGAGACTCGCGTCGCTAGGAAATCCAGGTTGTTCCCCATCATCTCGGCGTAGTTTCCTACCTGGTAGCCGCCGGTGAACTTCTCGATGAATTCCGGCCTCGTACAAAGGCGGGAGAGAAAGTACGTGCTCACGCTGCTGCCTGCGTAGACACCGACGGCACCGGGATAATTGAAGGGATCGTAGCCGGCGTCTTCAAAAGCCTGCCAGCAGCACTCCAGGAAGAGCCGCTGTTGCGGGTCCGTCAGCTCGGCTTCGCGCGGATACATGCCGAAGAACTCGGCGTCAAAGAGGTCGACGTCGTCGAGAATCGAGCGGGCCCGGACATAATTGGGATCCTGGACAAGTTCCGTGGCGTTGGGAACCTCCAGCTCCTCAACACGAAAATGGGAAATCGCTTCGACCCCATCGAGCTGATTCCGCCAGAATTCAGCGACACTTTGCGCACCGGGGAAACGTCCGGCCATCCCGATGATAGCGACGCCTTGAAGCAGAGGGCCTTGCATTTCCGTGGAACTCATGCTGCACCGCTGGCCCGGCGCTCACGTGCCTGGGCAAAGGCTTCCCGCTGCTTCTGCGCTTGCTGCTGGACCCCGGAGAAGGAAGGCGCAGCGGCCTTTTGCTCCCCGAGATGCCGGGCGAGGGTCCGAATCGTCGTGAACTCGAATAGATCGGTGACCGGAATTTCAACGTTCAGAATCCTCTGCAGGTTTGAATGGACGGCCACCAGCAGCAAAGAATCGCCGCCGACGTCGAAGAAATTGTCATCCAGTCCGACGCGGGGGAGCCGGAGGATCCGCTGCCACACTTCGGCGATGGTTTGTTCCAGGTGGGTCGCGGGACCCGAGGTGGGGCCGCTGTTTTCGAGCGTCAGGGCGGGGTTCGGCATCGCCGACCGATCTACTTTGCCGTTTGGGGAAAGGGGCAGCGAAACCATCGGGATAAACAGCGCAGGGACCATGTACGCCGGCAGTTTTTCCCGGAGGTACTCCCGCAACTGCGAAGGAGAGAAAGTCGGGTTTTCCGCAGCGACGTAGTATGCCACTAGGCGCTTTGATCCACTCTCGTCGGTGTGCGGCACGACGCAAGCCTGCTTCACGCCGCAGTGCACTTCCAGCGCCGCCTCGATCTCTCCGGGTTCGATGCGATGGCCCAGAATTTTCACTTGGTTGTCCACGCGCCCCAGAAATTCGATCACGCCGTCTTCCCGCCACCGCGCCAAGTCGCCGGTGCGGTACATTCGCGCGCCCGGCTCGGGAACAAACGGGTTCGGCAGGAACCTTTCGGCAGTCGCCTCGGGATTGTTCAAATAACCGCGCGCTACGCCATCGCCACCGGCATACAGTTCGCCGACTTGTCCAGGCGGCACCGGGTGGGCGTGCTCATCGACGATGTAAGCCTGAGTGTTCGAAATCGGCCGGCCGATGGGGATCCTCTCCGGCACGCTTTCACCCGGCCACATGGTGTGACAGCAGGTAAAAGTGGTGTTCTCCGTCGGACCATATCCGTTGATCAAGCGGCAGTCGGGCAGGTTCTCGAGGACCGTGCGAACATGCCGGGCAGACAAGACGTCGCCGCCGGCGAGGAGCTGACAGATCGGCCGCAAGTCCTCCAGCTTCTGCTCGACCATGAGATGGAACAGGCCGGCTGTTAGCCAGAGAGTGGTCACTCCGTAGTGACGAATTGCCTTTCCGAGTTCCTCCAGCGAAGAAGCGCGTGGCGGCATCATCACCAGCCGCCCGCCGTTTAACAGTGGACCCCAGATCTCTAGGGTGGAGGCATCAAATGAAATTGGGGCGAACTGGAGAAAGACCTCATCGGCGCTAAACCGGCAGAAGTCCGTATCGCGGACCAAGCGGACTATGGAGTGGTTCTCCACCATGACGCCTTTGGGCCTTCCAGTGGAGCCGGAAGTGTACATGACATAGGCAAGATTATCCGGTCCGCCCGACGGTGGCAGATTTTCCTCGCTGCCGACTCCGGCGTTTTCTCCGGCGTCGTCCACAAAAATAGTCGGCGTCCGGCGTCCGCTCAAGACTGTCGCGGCCAGCGATTTCTGGGTGAGCATCACTGGCGTGCGCGTATCTTCCAGCAGCAGATCAAAACGTTCCTTCGGATAGGAGGGATCGAGAGGAACATAAGCGCCACCCGCTTTCAACACGCCCACCAATGCCACCGCGAGTTCCAGAGACCGCTCCACACAGCACCCTACCAGGGTCTCCGGGCCGATTCCCAGGCGGCGCAGCCGGTGCGCCAACCGGTTTGCGCGGGCATTCAACTCGGCGTAGGACAGCTGCTCGCTACCGAATACCACGGCTACCGAAGACGGCTGTGCAGCTGCGACTTCTTCAAACAGTTGAGCGACCGTCTTGCCGCGCGGATAGTCCGTTGCCGTCCGGTTCCAGACGCGCCAAGGCTCAGGTGAAGCCGCCCCCGAACTTGCCGGATTAAAGGATTCGTGTGTCATAGCAGCGCTCCAGCGCAATCCGGACTTGGTTACGGAAGGAGGATCTCCTTTTCGCCAAAGAGACGCTCGGCGACGATGCCGCGCTCGCGGCAAGTCTCAATCAGGTGATTAGAATGAATGATTGGGTTCGACTTGTCGGTGTACTTGATACTCATCACATAGTTGAGCCATGGCTCCTGTCCCATCGCGTAGACATATACCTCCTTACAGCGGAATTGTTCCACCATCGCTAGTGCCCGCTCATAGTTGGATCCCCTCGAGACGTCGCGAATGGTCCATGGGACGCTCCAGGCGCTGTGTGAACAGGGCGCCGTAGAGCCAGGAAACCGGCGCTCCGTCGCATTCCATCCCGACGAAAAACACGTCGATGTCGCCGATTAGACGGTGGACGTACTCATATAATTTGGGCGAAATGTTGCAGGAGTCGGCTGCGAATAGCAGCGCATGCCTGCCGACCCGCAGCAGGTAAGCAGATTTGGTCAAGACATTCAGATCGCCGTGTTCGCCCAGGAATGGCACTGCTGTAATCGAGCCGCGGAGAAACGGAAGCTCCTCCATCTCCGATAGCTCGATCACATTGGGAAAACCACACTGTTGGAGCAGAAGCTTGAGGGACGGATCCTGCAGCGAGCCGCCACTGTTCCGTGGTACCATGATCGTCCTGATGCGCGGCCGGAGTTGCAGCAGCGTCTCAAACAAGAGGTGGTCCTGATGGTTGTGCGTGATCAGGACGTAGTCGATCACCTCGGGGAGATCATCATAGGTGTAGCGCGAGACCTGGCTCTCGTAGGTGTAGCTCAGGACGGGGTCCAACAGCACGTTGGCCTCGCGCGTCTCCAGCAAAATGCAAGCATGGCCAAAATAGCGCCACCGCGCTCCGTCACCCTCGTACCGCGCATACGGTCGGGGTTTCTCCGTCGTTACAAACGAGCAGAACCGGTCCGAGTCTTCTTCGTCCAGGTCAAGGATCTCCCGGATTGCTTCGAATGTGGAAGGCTCTGTTTTCATTCGGAAAAGCGCGTCCAGCGTCCTACTGGCAAACGGCGTCCGTAGTTCCACTGAATGGCCCGGATCATCCAATCGCGGTGTGCTCAACACAAACGGGCGGTCGTCGCCGCCGAGTTCCGACAGCATTACACTCTGTATCGACGGGTCATAGAACGGGCTATGGTAGAGCAGTGGCTCGATCAGCCGGAAGGAGGGGTGATTGTTCAAATCGTAGACTAGCTCCACGTAACCCTGCAGGCACCCCGGCACTTCCGGATACAGGGATTCAAGACTGTAGCCTGTCGCCTTTTCCCGCAGCAGAGTGTCCAATCGCTCGATGGCGCGGGAGAGATTCACCAAGTGACCGCGCTGCGCCAGGGTCCGATCGCGCAATCGCTGAACGTCTTCGACGCGATTCCCCTTAAAATCCATGAAGGGGCCCCCCAACAGGGCGGGATTCTTCGCTGCCGCCTCGTGCATTTCGGGGGATTCGATATAGGATTCCATGATCCGGAGGTGGCGCTCGGTGAGATTTCTGGCGGACGTTGCTGGTGGAATCAGATGCGACCAGGCATACCACCCGTCCACAAGGGGTTCCGCCATGACGTTTGGTTTGAGGTAGTAACTACTGTTTCTCATGCGGGTGCCGCATTCTTCAATCTTGGAGCTTGGCGGGAAATTCGCTGACCATTGGCCATTTTTTCTTAACGGCCTAAAGAGCGTAGGATCTTACCGGGTTTTGAACCCCGCTGAGCGACGCCGTTCCCCATCCAAGGCAGCGGGATGCTAGACTAGATGTCGCCATCGGCTTCTTGATCCGTGATTGCAATCAAGCCTCCTCGGTCCTTTCGGCCAACAGAGCTGGCCCAGCGAAAGTTGGCAATCGCCGAACTCTCAGGGCCGCGTGCTCTGACCACGGTGGAGGTAGAAGTCCGGGATTTGCGGGTCCGTCATCGGGGAATGAGCGCCCTGAAGAACCATCACTTTCCAGTCCTATGACTAGCCAATGGGCAAGAAAGCATAGCGCCAACCTGGTGTTAGGTCCCCTGTGCATAGCAATCTTATGCTGCATCCTCGTAGCCGGACTTTGGCCTTTCCACGCGCCAAAGAACACAGTCAACTGGTTGAACAACAAAAATGGTCTCCACCTCGGCGATTACGGGACCTTATTCAGTTCCGGCACATTTGCACCGAGCCACTCTGACGATGATTCATCCTGCAGCCTCGAACTCTGGATGGAGCCAGGTCTCGTCCCTGACAACAACACTCTCCTCGCGTTCTATACGCCCGAAAATACCTTCGGGCTCTCGCTGCACCAGTCTGGTGCAGAATTGCTATTGCAGAAGGGTTCACCCAAGGACGAACACTTCGTGGTTGACAACGTATTCCGCGAAAAAACACCGGTTTTCCTTACCATCACGTCAGGAGCCCAGAAAACCGCGGTCTTCGCGAATGGGGTTTTGCTCTACCAGTCCCAGCGGTTCCTGATCTCCAGTAGCGACTTGACAGGCCAGCTGATCATCAGCAATTCTCCTCTCGTCAATGACACCTGGATCGGAGAATTGAGGGGGCTCGCAATTTACTATCGGCAGCTCACGCCGACGCAGGTATTGCACCATTACGAAACATGGGTAAACAAGGGTCGGCCCCATCTTGTTGATACGGAAGGCACCGCTGCCCTTTACCTTTTTGACGAGCACGCTGGAAACGTGATCCACAATCAAGTCAGTTCAGGGGTCGATCTGTACATACCCGAAAGGTTCGCGGTGCTGCACCAGATCATGCTTGAACCTTTTTCGAAGGAATATTGGGATAGCTGGAAAAACGTCGCCCTCAACATTATCGGATTCGTGCCGCTCGGATTCTTTTTCTGCGCTTACTTCGTGTCCGTACTACGAATCCATCGGGGACCAGCTATTACCATCATTTTGGGATTCCTGGTCAGCCTCTCAATTGAGATCCTACAGGCATATCTACCAACGAGAGATTCAGGAACAAACGACCTCATAACGAACACCCTGGGAACTTGTATCGGGGTGGTCTTATTCGAAACCACACGTGGGATCTTCCAAAACCTACTGGCGCGTGCTTCCCTCTTCTGTGCATTATAATTCGCAATCGTGGCATGCCGACCATGCTGGGATACGGCAACGGCAATCGTGCCGTCGTGGTTCCTTCGTTGACCCTGTCGCCGATTATGCCCGGCACAATCTCCATCGCCCTTTATGACGCCGTTCATCCTCAGACGCTCACCCTCTCAAAACGTCTCCGTCAACAACGAGTCGACTAAATCAAGATATTCTTTCCTCTTTTGATCCCAGCCATGGCGTTCGGCGTACTTATAACCATTTTCAACCAAGGCCCTGCGGAGCTGGCTGTCCTGAATGACCTCCAGCATCGCTGACGCCATTGCCTTGTCATCCCCGGACGTAAAAAAGTGGACAGTCGATTCATCAAAGTAGAAGGTATCGATTTTTGTCTTAGAAGCCACAACCGGCACACCTTGCGACATGAACTCCATGATCTTGGTACTGTACGCCTCATTTCCAAAACCGTCCGCTCGCTTTGGTACCACACCCATATCGGCATCGGCGATAATTTGCGGGATTTGATCCAAAGCGACGCCTCTGAAAAATTTGACACTTCCGTTGAGACCGAGCGAGTTCGCTAGGGAGCGAAGGTCCTCTTCCGCATGATGGCCGCCTCCGCCGCCGTAGAGGTGGAACTCGGCGTTCGGCACAGTTTGTCGGACGCGAGCAAATGCGCGGATTCCAATGTCGAGGCCCTGGTGCCACTGAAATGTGCCGGGAAAGACAACTATGAATCGTCCGTCCGTCCGCGCGCGGGCCCGACGGTAAAAGATGGCCGGGTCGACGTGGTTAAGAAATACCGAGCACTTCTCCTTTGGAACTGACCGGGAAGCGAGCGTGGCTTGCCACAAATGGTTTGACACGATCACGTGATCGACGAAGTTGGTCGACAGTTTCTCGATCACTTTCAGCAGCTTGAAGAAGATGTTAGTCCGTCTGATGCGAAACTTGCTTGCGAAAAGTTCCGGCACGATGTCGTGAATATCCAGGATCAGCTTAGCCCCATCGCACTTTGGGTACCAGGCAGAAAATACGAGAAAGTCGGGTATGTTATGCACATGGATCAAATCGTACCGCGTTCTCTGATGGCGACGAGTCAGAAATGCAGAAGAGACAACCAAAAACCGCAAAAGGGGCCAGGCGTGAGTCCACTTGTTTTGGTCGGAGCTGTGCTTACGTCGTTGAACACGGTGGACGACCACGCCAGAGATGGTTTCTATCTTCGGCCGACGGTTCTCCCCGCAAACCGCGACCACGTCCACCTGGTCGCCCCTTTTTGCGAGGGTTTCTGCGTATCGGCGGACCCGATTATCGCTCTCATAGACACTGTGAGTTAGCATACATATCTTGCGGCGTGTATTTCGTAGATCCAGTGCCACCCTTGAGCGGTAGTATCGCGCCACTTCCCTAGGTAACGCGTGCCAAAACTGGCCGCGATACTTGTCTGCGAGATATGTGAGAAGTTCTTCGTAGTGAGATACTGGATACTCATCCTGTGACTGGCGTCCCCCGAAGCAGATGTAGTCCGGATGGACATTGAGGAGCACCATTCCGCCTTGCGCCACGATCCAATCTAGTTTTTTCTTCCAGATGTCTATCGTGGGCTCGCGGAGAATCGTAAACAGGGTAAAGTCTTGTACAAGGGTGTATGGCAGTTCCACGTATCCCCTTCCTGCTGGGCCGGGCACCCAGAATGGGAATATCGTCCGGACGCCGTCCGGCTGAGGCTCAAATGGGTCCGTGTCGAAGGTGGAGGCGTCGTATTCCACCTCCAATTGATTCAGCCATGTGAGCCGGTGCTGCATAAGCGGTGAGCGAAATCCCGAGGCCTTCCAGCCTCGGAGATACTCTTTTATAGCAGCGGCTTTCGCCCTGAACCGTGCCGCAGAGCTATACAACTTTCCGTCGTGCTCTAGTCCGTGTACGCCAACCTCGAAGCCGGCGGATTCGAGAATCTGACGTAACTCGTCAGGGACGCGGTACTCCCCCTTAGGCACAAAGTTGAAAGACGAGCGAAATCCGTACTTACGCTCGACTTCCATCAATTGCGGTACGCGCTGAAGACCTTTGGTGCCCTCCACGTCGTGGGTTAGAACGACTGCAAATTGTTTACCTTCAGGCCAACCAGGCCAATTCGGCGGTGTTGCTCCGGCCCCTTCGTCGATCGGCCACACATCTGCGAAGGCCGCCCTCCGGGATTTGGCGCGGCGGCGCCTCAGGAAGATCCGCACGCTCCATGGGAGAAACGGTTTGATCAAATAGTATGCCCGATCTACGATCATGAGTTTGGAACCCGTGGGCGGTCAGTCGCCTCAGACGGAGTCGGCTAACCTAGGAGCCTGTCCGAGTATTCCTCAACTTCGCGGGTACGAACGGAACAGAACCGGCACATAATGATTTATGGCAAAGGGTTACCGAACGTACCTGCCGGAGCAAGACCTGTTGTTGCCGCCAAGCCTGCGTGAATGGCTTCCTGAAAATCATCTGGTCTACTTCGTGAGCGACGTTGTCGATCAACTCGATCTGTCGGGGATGTATGCGGTGTACGAGAAAGAAAAGCGAGGGCAACCTCCGTACGATCCGCGCTTGATGACGAAGCTGTTGGTGTACGGCTACTGCACCGGAGTGTTTAGCTCGCGTCGGATACAGAAGCGGATGCAGGAAGACATTCCGTTCAAAGTGTTGGCGGCGGGCAACGAGCCGGACTTCCGGACCATTTCCGACTTTCGCAAGATCCACATCGAAAGGCTGCAGAACCTGTTCGAGCAGATCTTGGCGATGGCGCTGGAATGTGGGGCGATCAAACTGGGCCGAGTATCTTTGGACGGGACCAAGCTGAAGGCCAACGCCAGCAAGCATAAGGCAATGAGCTACGGCCGAATGAAAGAGAAGCAACAGCAACTGAAGGAAGAAGTGAAGCAGTTGCTGGAACAGGCCGAAGCCGCCGACAAGGAGGAAGACCGCCAGTACGGTGACAAGCGCGGCGACGAGTTGCCGGAGGAACTGCAGCGGCGGGAGACCCGGCTGGCGAAGATCAAAGAGGCCAAGAAAGTGGTCGAGCAACGGGCGCGGGACAAGGCAGCCGAGGAAGGCAAGAGCGCCGAAGAGGCCAAGCTGGCCAAGCCTGACGATAAGGATCAATACAACTTCACCGATCCGGAGTCGCGCATCATGAAAGGCGGCGACGGGTTTGTGCAGGGCTACAATGCGCAAGCAGCGGTTGAGCCGGAGCTGCTGTTGATCGTCGGCCAAACGGTGACAGAAGCAGCCAATGACAAAAAGCAACTGATACCGATGGTGGAACTCATCGAGCAACAATCGGGGCAGCGTCCGGAAGCGATTTTGGCCGACAACGGATATTGCTCGGAGGAGAACCTGGAGTTGCTGGAATCGGCCGAACAACCGGAGCGTACGATCGAGGGTTTCATCGCGACGGGGAAGCAAAAGCATGGCGAGCATCGCCTTCCGGCCAAGCGTGGACCGCTGCCGAAAGGCGCGACTAAGGTGGATCGGATGAAGCGGAAGCTACAGAGCAAGGTGGGCAAAGCGGTCTATGCGGCGCGCAAGTGTGTGGTGGAACCGGTGTTCGGGCAGATCAAACAGGCGCGCGGGTTTCGCCAATTCTTGCTGCGCGGAAAAAAGAAAGTAAAAGGGGAGTGGGCACTGGTGTGCCTGACGCATAACGTTTTACGGCTCTTCGCCGCCATGCGGTACTGCTGAGAGGCATTCGGGAATGATTTTCGGTCAAAATCGCGGTCCGAACGCTCCCAGAGCGAAATCGGCCGCCACGACCTTCAACAATGGCTGACTCGGGGAATTTCGTGCTACCCAAGCACACGCCGTTCAAGCCCTTCCCGGCGCTTTACTCGGACAGGCTCCTAGGTGCCGGTACATCATCGTGCAAGGTGAGCAGCGGATACTTTCGAACAAGTACGCTGGTAGGCGCTGAGGTAAAGAGCTGAACAGCAATGGTCATTTCTTTCCGTAATGCCTGTAGTACTGTGAATAGAGTCGGCCGAGGCCTTCGGCACCGTTCAGAACAATGCCGAGCACGTGCTTTCGTCCAATCACTGTGAGTGCTTGCTCAATGGCCTCGCGGGGAGTGCGGTCTGCCCGGACGACGAGCAGCGTGGCATCAACCTGCCTGGAAAATGACAGGGCATCTGTTAGGGGGAGCACTGGGGGTGTGTCGATTAGGATCCATTCAAAATACGGCGTGAGTCTTTCCATCAGCGCCTTCAACGCATCCGATTGAATCAGTTCCGTGGGATTGCCTCGCGGACTTCCCGCCTGTAGCGAGTACCAACCCAGGGGTTCCACCTTCCGGAGCTGTGATAGCGGATCCAAGCCATCTTCCAGACACTCGGCCAATCCAGGTCTCGGGCGAAGGCCCAGGCTCCTAGCCAAAGCCGGCTTATGCAAATCAGCTTCTATCAATAGAACGGTGCGTTGCCCCTGCTCCGAAAGGTTGGTCGCGAGGCTCATTGCAATGGTAGACTTGCCGTCCTCGGGCATGGGACTGGTGATGACAATGCTCCGAAGTTTTGCCAATTGCCTGAGTTCAAGGAGCCGCATTCTCAGAAACCGAAGACGATCTGCGCCGGCGCTACGAGAATCGGTGAGCAATGCGACTCTGCTCCCGGAATCGAGTTGCGCCTTCTCAACCGGTGCGTGGTGGAGCCCAGAGACGACTTGGATCTCGCCCGATGCAGTGACCGCAGAAGCTCTAGATCCTTGTTCTCTTGTCCCGCCCGCCTTCCAGAGAAGTTCCGAGAAGTTGATCACGACGCGCTTCTTCGTCTATTTTCGAGAAATGATGTCATGGGCCTTAGCCGTGCCGAAACACGTAGAATTCAGCGGCAAACATCGCCACAATCATTACGCATCCGGCTATCCATTCGAGGCTTCTCTTCCACCCACGTGCGCGGCCTTCGGCGGGTGTGAGGACTAACGGCATGCCCAATACTACAGGCAGCGCGAAGGTTTGACCGAGGGCCTTCTCATCATGAAATGAACTATCTCGCGTGTCGATCAAGAATCCCAGTACGACGCCGAATAGGATACCCCCGGCCATTCCACCAAGGCATATCTTCAAACGGTTCGGACCTGAGGGCGTGACGGGCAAAGTGGGCGGATCCACGAGCCGGAACTGCTGGCCTTCCTGGTTCTCCTCCAGGCTGGTTGTTAGCTGGGATTGGAGCTTCTTGCTGAGCAGGCCCGTGTAGTCTTGTCTGAACAGATCATAGTCGCGGAGGATTTCGGCGAGCTGCTGTTCCCTGACCGGCGTCAGATTGAGGCGCGTCTGGTATTGCTCACTATCCGCTTTCAGCTTCTTTTGCTGGTTGGAGAGTGTCTCCACTTCGGCTGCACTGGCCTCGGCTTGCCGTATGAGTCCCGCGAGTGCTGGGTCATCGGGAGAATCCGGAGCCTGCGCGTTCCCCGTTTCTGGAACGCGCTTATTAACGCGCTCAAGCACAGCTTGCATCCGCGCAATTTCCTTGTCTTTCTTATCCACTTCGGGGTACCGCGACGTGTAACGGGTCAACAAGGCAGCCTTTTCCGATTGGAGACGAGTGAGCCGGTCGTTGAGTAACGATGTTATCGCCGATTCTATGGAGGCGCGTTGCTGTTGAGCTTGAAATGAACTGATGGTTGTGGCCGAAAGTTGCTCTCTCGCATTGCTCAGGGCAGCCAGGTTTGCCTGTTGCTGGTCAGGCAGTTCGCCAAGGTTGGCGGTTTTGAAGGCTTGCAGGCGCTGCTCCTGTTCCGTTAGCCTTTGCTTGGCAGCATCGAGCTGTTCGCTCAGGAATCTGGTCGTGTTCGCAGCCTGCTCCCCACGGTTTTTCAAGTTCTGTTCAATGAAGAGAGAGGTCAACCGACTGGTTACTTCTTGAGCCAAGCGTGAGCTTGCAGCCGTGAAGGAAATGGTAAAAGCATTAAAGTCGCTTCGCCCAGGAGTCGTTTCCAGCGGCTGGATATCGACATCCTTTAGCATTCTTTCCGCGAGTGATTCGGGAGCCGGGTGCTCCTTCTCACTTGCATACAGGCCCAAGTCATTGATAACCTTGACCAATTGGTTGCGAGATAGAACCTCCAATTTCATTGCTTCGACGGCGCCCGCAACCGTCGTGGTGTTATCTGGTTCTACGTAGCGCTGCGAAACCTGTTGTTGCACGACCAGTAGGGTCGCTTGCGAGACGTAACGATCCGGCAGCTTAAGCGCGACTGCGACGACCACCACGGGGATGCAGCAAGCGGCGGTCAAGATCCACCAACGGCGTCGCGTTAGGATGCCCAAAACGAGGTCGATGGAATCGTTCAGATTGCTTTCGGGTTCAGGTAGGTTACCGTCGGGTTTCGGCACAGTCGTTTCCTTCGGTCACAAGTCGTTCGACAGTCGGTTTACAAGTACTTCTTGGCAACAAAGTACGGAAGAAGCATTACCTCTGCAATGAATGGAAGTGGATCTTCCCGACAAAAGACCGCCTCCACCTTTACGCGGCGAAGTGATTGTAGATATGAGCCGACGCGCAAGCTTCCGTGTGCGAAGTCTGACAATGCCGCAGGGAAGTCGGTTAAGCCTCGAAGCCAGCCAATTCCGGATTTGGCGCGAGCCTGTTCCGTTGGTCGCCCCAATCTATCCGCGAATAATAAGTAAGGGAAGTCGACTCCACACGCCGAGCCGATGGTGTGGAAGCCCCAGGTCCTAGCGTTCACATCCAGTAATTTGTACCTCCCGTCCCGCGGGTCCAGCTTGAATTCGATCTCCACCAGACCAGAGTACCTGATAGATTTCAAGAACCGCGCGGCCAACTCTTCAATCACGGGCAGTTCAACGGTCTCCACGTAACTCGCGGCTCGTCCGAATTCCCGCGGGTGTTGGCGGGCCCGCTGTGCGATGAGGGTACTATGCGGCTGCCCATCTTGAACAAACGCACAATAGGAGTATTGATGGCGCCCGTCTCCGGGAATGATTTCCTGAATCAGAATTTCTTCTGGTTTAATCGTTCGCCGAGCCTTGTCGTACGAGGAGTGCAGTTGCTGGACGGTATTCGCCCGCCAGGCCTTTGCTCCCGTGGCGTAAAAAAAGTTTTCCTTTATGGCCGGTTTAATCGCTAGAGGCAAGCTCGAATAGAGGGTGCGTAGTTCGTCGGAACTCCTCGGGTTGAAGGTCTTGGGACAAGGGATATCTAGAGTCGAGGCCATCTCATATGTCTTCTTCTTATCCCACGCCCATTGGACACACTCCCAGCTTGGGGTCGTGACTCTGAAGAACCGTGAGAGTTCGACGCGGTTCCGAGAGAAGGCGGCCACTGTCTCATCCCGCGTCGGGAACAGGACCCAATTCCGAAGATTGAAACGCTGCCCGACGCCAAGAATGGTATCAATGCTCTTCCGCTCGTCGCGCAAGTTCTCAACTTTTACGACGCGGGTGACGTATTTTGAGAAAGAGGAAATGCAGTATTGGTCATCTAAGACATACACTGGAATACCCCGACGACCCAGGCTGCGCGCGATCCCCAAGCCGGGGTGGTCCCCGCCGACCACGAGAGCTCCAATTGTCCCGTCCGGAGTCACACTAGTGGTTTCTCGAACAGATCTGGGCTCGCGAGTCGAATGTAGCACTTCGCTCACCTCAGTCAGCTCCTGCTCTGGCGGATGCGAGAGGTCAATTCTCAGAAGTGAACTCCGTACCCGCGACAAAGTATAATAAGGGTCCGAAGTTTCGAGCCGCCGTTGCGCCGATGAAATGAAGTCCGGGAATAGACGTGGAGAAACCAGCGGCAACATCCGGGTATCCCTCAAGCAGATGGATATCACCGACTAGTGACGGCGATAAGAATTCGTACCGAGAAATATCAACGCTATAGCCAGTTCCCACGAGGACATGATCCACTCGCCGTTCGCTGCCGTCGTCCAGCGTAAGTTGGACCTCCTCTCCGGTGACTTTCGCAGATGAAATTATCCGGCCGGTGGTGATCTTCACCTCAGGAAGTCGCGGAGACAGCCACGGAGCACCGGCAGGGCGTACTGCGCGGGTTCGAATGCGGTCTTTCAGCCTCAAAGGAATGTGGAACATCAATTTGGGATGTGCCACAAGCCGACTTACACCGACAGGGCCGACGTCATGTTTAGAGTATAGTAGCTGGGAAATCGGCCCCATCTGATGCAACCACTTGTGCATGCCGATCCACCGCAGGGTAGGGATTCTGGCGATCACTTCCACATGGGCACCAGCTTCATGCAGCAATGCGGCAGACTCCAGAGCACTTTGTCCTGCCCCGATGACAGCCACCCGACGTCCAGAGAACTCTGTTAGTTTACGGCCGTCGTAACAATGCGAAGCGTGGGAATTCGGCATGTCTGAAAGGGGCTTTGGTATCTTCTTGAACGGGCCGATTCCCGCAGCAACGACCACGCGACGGCTGGTGAGAGTCGTGCCGTCCGCTAATATGATTCTGAACATCGAGTGCTCCCGACGGACCTCGGAGACCTTTCGCCCATCCAAAGCAGAGCCCAGCTGTCCTTGAAACCATTTTCCGTAGCCAACGAAGGTTTCGAGGGAAACTCGCGTAGCAGGCTCTATCCCACATAGCGCTTCGTAGGCATCTAAGGTGAACTCAGATCGTGGATCCGAAATCGTAGACGCGACTCGGGGCGAACGTAAGAGCATCCCGGCTGGCATTCTATTTGCCCAGAACTCCATGGGCTCGCCGAACAGACGGACTTCCAGGCCTTTTACCATGCGTAAATGTGCGGCTGCGGACAGCCCGTAAGGGCCAGTGCCGATGATCGCTACATCACAAGTTGGCATACAGATGCTTAGTCTCCGCCTTTCGGGCCGGTCCGTTTGGTCTTTTTTCCCGCGCTCTCCAAGTGTTTGTCGAAAACGTGTTGGGTTCGTTGTAAATTGGAGCGGGCTGCTGGCGATCACGCTGGGATTTGACAAACACTACGGATCACCGTGGGGGCTAGAAATCTTCTGTGCCAAAGCTCCAGGGTGACCAGCGAGAATAGTTCCTTAGCATGAACACCCGACTGCCTATTTTCCAACAACAAACGCTCGATGCTGGTTTTGTCGAAATATCCCCGATCCAGGGTCTTCCGATCCAAAAGAATGCCCGCGAGCCATTCTTTCATTTCTGTCCGCAACCAACTTGCGTAAGGTATTGGGAATCCGACCTTCTTGCGTTTTAGGATCTCTTCCGGCACTCGGTTGCGCAGAAGTTTTTTTAGCAAGTACTTAGTGGTTAGTCCATGCACCTTATAACTTCCCGGCAGTGATGCAGCAAACTCAAGCACCTTGTGGTCAAGCAGCGGCACACGGAGTTCGATGGAGTTGGCCATCGTGATCTTGTCGGCTTTTAGGAGTAGGTCATCCGCCAACCAGGTCTTCGTATCGACATACAGCATGTGGTTGACCCGGTCACGAGCAGGAGCGTTGTTCAGACTTGCGCGCACGGCGCCGACCGATGACTTCCGATCCAGAACTTCACGGAAGTTCGCAGTATACAACTCATCAAAATTCCGGCGGGTATCTCCGAATGCGTTTGAAAGTCCGCCATAGTAAGAAACCTCCGGCGGCATCTCCAGATACCTGGAGTATTTCTCCAGTCCGGCAGATCCCAATAGCCGCCCTATACCGCTTGAAGCGGAAGATGCAAGACTCCGAAACGGCCCGAGTGCGCTCTTGAGGCGCTCCAGCCATAACAGATTCCGGTAGACTTGATACCCTCCGAACGCTTCGTCTCCTCCTTCGCCGGAGACCAAGACCTTTACCGACTCCCTGGCAAGACGGGAGACATAGTACAAGGCGACCGCCGGAGGCTCGCAGACAGGTTCCTCCATGTGCCAAACATAGTCAGGCAGGAAGGCTTCGAACTGCTTCGAGCCGATCGTGATCTCGTGATGGTCCGTTCCAAACGTCTTGGCCGCCAACCGGGCGTACGGCCGCTCGTCAACCACGCCGGGCGCATCGAAACCGACCGTGAAGCTGTGGAGCCGTCGGCCACTTAACTTTGAGGCCATGCTTAGCATCGCTGTAGAGTCGACTCCCCCGCTCAGAAGGAATCCAACCGGGACATCACTGATCATATGCAGCCCGACGGTTTCTTCCAGCATTCGTGCAAGTTCAACCTCCGCGTCGCGCAAACTGAGATTTGAAGGCTCGACTTTCAAATCCCAATATTGTTTGATCTTCGTCCTTCCGTTCCTCGCGATCATGTAGGAGCCGGGAGGGAGCTTGCGGACGTTCCTCAGTAAGGTTTGGCTCCCAGGAAGGTACTTGAAGGTAAGAAACCTGTCGATCATGTCGGGGGAAAGCTCCCGCATCACATCCGGATCGGCCAGGATTGCCTTGATCTCCGATGCGAACAACAGCGCCTTCCCCGAGAGGCAATAATACAACGGCTTGATCCCGACGCGGTCGCGCGCGAGGAATAGTGTCTCATTTCTCGAATCCCAGATTGCGAAGCCGAACATACCCCGGAGTTGCTCGACGCACGCTTCACCGACTTCCTCGTACAGATGGACAATAACTTCCGTGTCCGTGTGAGTCGTGAATCGGTGCCCCTTGGCAAATAATATCTCACGAAGTTCCTGATAGTTGTAGATTTCGCCGTTGAAAACGATCCACACGCTGCCGTCTTCATTCGAGATCGGCTGATGGCCGGTGTTTAAATCAATGATGGAGAGCCGGCGGAACCCGAGACCAATCTGGCCTGAGACGTAGTACCCCTCGTCATCCGGGCCTCGGTGCTCTATCGTGTCCGCCATGGCTTTAATCAGCGCTGGCGAGACGGTAGCGTCCCGGTCAAAGATCAGTTTTCCGCAGATTCCGCACACAGGATTATACTCTTAAGGGTTCTCAGCGACAGCGCGATACGCCAGGAGCACTATCTCCAGATGGTTTCCCCGCCAGTCATCCGGCCGAGCTGTTGGCGGCGCAGGTACTTAATCGTGTCCGGGTCGTCGATTTGGGGGATTCGCTTGAGATAACCACTGATGAAGCCATAGAACAGCGCGGCCGACCCAACGATGTAGGGTTTCATCGTCAGGCGCCGAAGACACTTGCCGAGCATGAACAAGGGATGGTACCCGCAAACATAGTTGGCTCGGCCGTTCTTGACCGGCCCTTTCCACAAACCATCGGCGGAGCCTGTTTTGCGGTGATGGGTCAGCCGGAGTTCAGGGAAATTCCGAGTGGCCCAGCCGAGGCGGTTGGCCTTGATTTCGTCTGCCGTATCCCATCCCGGCGCCGGCCAAAATCCTCCAATAGCTTCCCAACACGCCTTCCTGTAGATCTTAGTCGCCCCTCGGACATGGAACTCAGGACACCGTTCGAGCGTTTCCTCTCCGTTGATCATGTGATAGATGGCTCCGCCGCCAATGCCGAGTTTGGGATCGGCGGCAAAGCGCGCGAGGCACTTCTCGAAGTAGTCCGGCCGAAAGGAAAGATCGCCGTCAAACTTGACGATAAACTCCCAGTCCACGCACTCCACAGCTCTGTACCCGTCATTGAAGGCCTCGACGACGCCCCCGCCGGATTTGCGGAATCCGCGATTCGCTCGATGGACAGGCCGAATCCATGGATGCCGGGATGCGAATTCGTCGATGATGCTCCCCGTCTTGTCGGTCGAGCCGTCGTCTACAATGACCCACTCCGTGGGACGCATCGACTGGCCAAGCATGCACTGAATCGTGAACTGAAGGTTGGCTTCCTCATCGCGCACGGGAGTGATGACAACGTATTTTGAAATCATGATGCGATTTACCCTGCGACTTCTCCTAAGCAAGTGGCAGGTTTGGAGACTTCCTTCCCATGCTGTCTAAGACCGCACTCTCGCCCTTAGCTTCACTGAAAACCTCACCAGTCCTCGCGTGCAGATATTCCCGTAACCCTTCTTTCCAACTCCGGAAGGTGTTCATACCGCGCGTCTTCAGCGCGGCGTTGTCAAGAACGGAATACGATGGGCGTCGTACAGTTCCTGCAAACTCGCCTGCTCTCGCTGCCATGAGCTGCGGGCGAATGTTCGAAAGCGAGAAAATTTCCTGCGCAAATTCGTACCACGAGCAGCTCCCTTCCGCCGTGGCGTGGTACAGACCATAGCTTTCACCTCGGGACAAGCACACGATATGCCGTGCAAGTTCCATCGTGAACGTGGGGGATACGCTCTCACTATCGACGACGCGAATCTCTTTTCCTTCTCTCGCCAGTTTCAGCATCAACTCCACAAAGTTCAGGCCGCCTTTTGCACGGCATGGAAAGCACCCGTAAAGCGCGGAGGTCCGCACGATAAAGTACTTCTCCAAAATACTGCGAACGAAGCACTCCCCGGCCAGTTTCGTCGTGCCGTATACGTTCAGTGGGCAAGGCAGGTCCGACTCCACATAAGGAGACTTCTTATCGCCGGCGAACACATAGTCTGTGCTGACATGAATCAGAACAGCGCCCATCTCTCCGCACGCGAGCGCAAGGTTTCGAGCGCCCAGGCCATTCACAGCAAAGGCGCCTTCCGCGTCGCTCTCACAGGACTCGACGTGGTGCATCGCTGACGTATTGACGACGACCTCCGGTCCAACGGATCGAATCAATGTAACCACGCTATCCGCGCTACGAACTTCGACGTCAGCGTGCGTTGCGCCGAAAGCTTCGTCGCCCGCCCCTTCGAATGCGCGACAGACGTCGGATCCCAGTTGCCCGCTAGCGCCAATTACAAGTACCTTCATATATCAACTTTTTTTCCGTCTATCCTAAAAGCGATGTCACGTCTACAGCCGTCTCTTTCCCTGCGCCACCTGCTTTAACCGCAATCGTATGCATGATGGTACAAGCTACATCATACTCCCCTTCCCGCTCGCGACGCGAACTCAGATCGCGCTTCCAGCGCCTTGAGGGTTGCAATGTTGTAATAAACCTCGTTTTCCCAGTCGCCGATGGAGTCACGCTTCGCTAGCAGGCCTTTCACTATGGACGGTACGTCCTCGTGAGGATGAAAGCTCAGGACATTCTTGGCTTTTTCAGTACTAACCTTATAATTACGCACATCTTGAAGTTGCCGTATATTCAAACGGATAGGCATGGAGAGCTCTTCCTCGATTGACGCCCTCACAAGGTCAGCGACCTCGCCAACCGTGTGATTCGCAGAGGCTATATTAAAAATACCGGAGACTTCTGGGCTCGCCTCTATTGCTCGAATGTACGCGCTAGATGCGTCTCCAACTCCCAATATCGGCCTCCAAATCGCCGGATTGCTTACCGTTATGGCCAGATCTCTCAGGGCTGTCATAAACATCGTGTTGACAATGAGGTCAAAACGCATTCGGGGGCTGTAGCCAGAGACTGTTCCCTTTCTTAAGGAAATCACCGAGAAATTGGTATCACACAGTTGAAGAACGGCTTGCTCTCCTTGCAGCTTAGAAATTCCGTACGGATAAGGCGATGTCGCGGGACGTGTCTCATCATATAGTTCGTTCTCCGTGTACCCGTAAACCGAGCATGAGCATGCATAGACATAGCGCCTTACTCCAGCCTGCTTACTAATATATGCTAGGTAAGCCGGTGCTGCGGCATTGAAGGTAAAGTTCTTGTTGGGCGCAAATTCAGCCATTGGATCATTTGACAAGCCAGCCAGAAACACGACCTGATCATAGCCCTTAAGGTCAGCGGTTGCAAGTTCGAAGATATCTTTCTGGAGAATGCGAACGTCGGCGGGAAGCTGATTACCGAACCAAAACAGATCGACGACGTCAATGTCATATCCACGCTGAAGCAACTTTGGAATTAGCACCGAGCCAATATACCCGGCGCCTCCTGCGATGAGGATCTTCATAAATAATATCCTTTCAATATCGGAAAAACAGAGGCAGGTGGTTACAGATGAGCTACCACCCTACGGCAGAAGCCCGAGGGGATGCTAACCATTCGGAGAGTGAGGGAGCCGTCCTATCCTTTTCAGAGAGAGCGAAGGCGGTTCCGGGCCATGTAATCCCAATGTCGGGGTCGTCCCAACGAATGCCAGCTTCCGCTTTACCATTGTACAAGCCGGTACACTTATACTGGATTTCCGCAAAGTCGGATAGCACACAGAACCCACGCGCGCAGCCGGCGGGCGCCCAGATTTGGCGCCGATTCTCCGCAGAGGCCTCTATGCCAACCCACTTACCGAGGGTGGGTGACTCCTTTCTGATGTCCACGGCAACTAGAAACGCGCTGCCCTGAGTGACACGCATCAACTTGGCCATCGGCGGATCCCACTGAAAGTGCAGGCCGCGTATGACACCCTTGGATGACCGGGAGTGGTTATCTTGAACAAAATGCGTCGGCAGTCCAAACTCTTTGAAGACATCCTCGCGGAAGGTTTCCATGAAGAAGCCGCGGCTGTCCTGAAAGATCTCTGGTACGAAAACAATAACGTCACTAACGGATGTGGTTTCGATCTTAAACTTCATATATTGGTGTATCCAGGGCGCAACGGAGGTTCTCACGTGTACGGTGAGCGATCAGGCCTGCGGCAGCGGAACCGTCTGGCCCAACGGGTCGGTACCTTCTTCGACAAGGCGTACGGGATCCACTTTCCAGTTCCATCGGATTGCGGTTCGATATAATCCCAGCCGATGTTTCAGGTGTGGGGTGGGCCTAGCTACCGCGAGCATGCTGTATCCACAATACCGAAGAACCAACCAAGTAAGCGAGACTTGGCGACACCGGTTGGCAGCCTTCGGTCCGAAATATTTGTAGAAGTACCGGTAGCGGTTCCGGTATTTGTCGATTTCGAACGCATGCGGTGCGCGCTGCGTTGATTGTCCGCCAATGTGTGTGATAATAACCTCTGGCGTGTATCTCACTGTATAGCCAGCCTTCCAAACTTGATGGCAAAGATCCACATCCTCGTAGTAGTAGAAGAATCGTTCATCGAAGCCCCCAATACGTTTAAGAACGTCGCTGCGAAGCATCACGCAACAGCCGCACTGCCAATCGATCGTGCGTTCACTCTCGCCATTCCACCCCATGTAGGTATCCGAAGGAAGGAACGGCAAGAAACGCGCCAAAGCCCTTAGGTATAGCGCGCCTACCAACTCGCTGCCGAGACTTGGAAAGGGCTGGGCCGATCCCTGGTAAGAGCCGTCCGAGTTAAGCACACGGCATCCAAAGGCTCCAGCTTCAGGATGTTGATCTGCAAACTCAATCCAGCGATCCAGGGATTTTTCGTGAAGTATCGTGTCTGGGTTCAGGATGAGCACATATTCACCTCTACTGATCCGTATGCCAACGTTGTTGCCCTTGGAAAACCTCAAGTTCGCCCGATTCTCAACTACTCGCACTGTCGGATACGTCTTCCGAATAAATGCGACCGACTCGTCAGTGGATCCATTGTCGGATACAATCACCTCGAAGTCACCAAGTCTCGTTTGAGCATAGATAGACTGGAGGCAGTCTTGAATAACGGTGAGATCATTCCAGCAGAGAATTACAATCGACAACTTCATCGCTTGGTTCCTATTCGTATACCTGCAACCCTTCCGAGGTCACGCTCTCTCAGACGGCTGATCGCGCCGAAGGCTAACTGATGTATTGATCGAAATATTGGACCCATCTGGAGCCGCGCATGAGACACGCTCCAAGTCGGCGGATCGTAGCCGAGCGCCAGCGGTTCTCTCAGTTCCCGTCTGCGGGTTTATTGAGAAGATGGAGGCCTCAGAGTTCTTTATGGTATACCCTATGTCGCTCCTGAAACCACCGCTTTCCGGAAGGAGTCCTAAGCCACTGCCGGCGCCTACAAGACCTGGGGGAGCGCAATGCATCCTGGAAGTCCACCACTGTTCAGAAAAGAACAGCGACGAGATCTCAAAATGGGGCGCCTCGTGAGTAAAGAGATAACACTCATTCTGCAAAAGCGGCCAGATGCTTGCGAGGCAAGTTGCCAGGGATTCCCGTAGGTCTACGTCCACGAAGGCAAGAACACAGGGTTCCTTTAATTCCCCGAGTGTGTTCTCAAAAAAGCCGACGTTAAAATCACAGACCTCAATAACCCCGTATTTCGCGATGTTTCCCTTGACTTCGTCGATGGTACCCGCCCATGCGCCCTTGGCGTAGGTGTGTATCTGTCTTAGACCTACAAGTCTGTGTGCGCTGTCGCCACCTTCCGGGTCTGGAAGGCCCGCGAAAGAATCGAAGATCTTCAATCGGCGGCCAGAAAGAGCGCAGACGAGTGACAGGTTAGCTGCACTGCCTCCCTTGAATGAACCACACTCGACCACACAGCCGACGACCACTCTTGGAACTCGGAGAATCTGGGTCGCCATAATCAAGTGTTCAATGACATAGGAGGCCGTGGCGATGCGCCGATGGTTTCGCATCATTTTGATAACCAGATGAATTTTCGTAGTAAAGCTGATACCGTAGTCCTTACCAGTATTAGGATCAAAATACCCTGAGAGGACAATTGGAATACTGAAAATATGAGCAATACGCCGACATACCCCGACGATCAGTCTAAGCATGACCTGAATCTCCTTAGAGCTCCTGAACTTGTCAACAATTTGCGCTGCTCAGTGATGCCCCAATTGGGGCCACTTGAGAAGTCGCTAGCCTCGAGTGGGCTACGATGACGTCACGATAGATTTGAAGAAGCTTCATGCCTCCCGCAGTCCATGTGATTTCGTGGGCGGTGCGCAGTGATGCCGCACGCAAGCTTTTCAATAACGCCCGATCCTTATGCAAAGTGGTGATGTGTTCGCGAAGCGAACTAACATCGCCTACCTGGTGAATGAGCGCATTTTCCATGTGCTGACAAACTGCGCCGGCTGATTCCGAAACTAAGAGGACACATCCACTTCCGCGTGCTTCGGATGTGACCAGTGCGCTTCCTTCTTCAAGGCTCGGAAGGACAAGCACGTCGCTCTTCCGCATCAAATCTGGCACGTCATTCCGATGCCCCAACACGCGCACGCTAGGATGTGCCAACATTGATGAGAGTTTTTCGAAATAGCTCGGCAAGAACTGTCCCGCGATGAGAAACGTGCCGTCATTGCAGGCCGGCGATTGTAGCCACGCCTCCAGAGCGTAATGCAGGCCCTTCCTTACCGCGCAGATGCCGACGAAGAGCATAGTGAAGCCCTGTTTGTCTCTGCTCAGCTTGTCGTCAGTGTAATAGACCGCCTCGTCAAACCCGTACTGATGTCGGATCAATTGGTCCGTGGTGAACCCGTAATCGACGAAGGTCCGGCGGACAAAGTCTGATGGGCATAGAAGGCCGGAGGCAAGCCGGTATTCCTCTTCTTCTAGGCGTAACACTTCTGGATTGTAGGCAGCTTCGTACCCGGGAGGTAGCTCCACTCCCAGGCGGTCACATTCTCGAGCAACGACTTCATACGTATACCTTGTGTGGCCGTTGGGCCTTTCCAACACGGTGGGAATACCGAGTCTCGCGGCAGTCTTGAGAGTGCGCAATGAAGCCAGCGGCCACGCGTGTATCACATCGATTTGCCTTGCGAGTTTCTCAATCTGGCGGGAAACGAGAAGATCGTGCAACGCAAACGAGCGCAGCCTTCCCAATAGCCTATACGGAATGCGGAGCCGCCCGCGAGATAACGTAGAATGAATCCGTACTGAGTCAGGAAGGGGTTTACGATTTGACGCCGCGAACACGGTGATGTTTCCACCAGCGTCGGCCACTCCCTTGACCTGATACCAGGCGGTATCTGCAATCCTACCGCTTCCCAGCGGATGGGGAAAGCTGTAAACTATGCGAGGTGTCCCGATTTCAGAGGATATATTCATAGATTATTCGATGCCAGCACTCTCCTACGCCCTGCGGGGAAACGCCCTGCAGCTTCCGACCTCCTTGCCGGAGCGTTGTCGATTATTGTTCGTTTCAGGCGTGCTTCCCAGCCAACCGGTTACGGATTACGGTCAAGCACCGTCGGTTTCGCTTGAAGCTTCATCTTGCACTGGCTTCCCGACTTTTTCGCAGCGCGGACGGCCACCGCGGTTGGAGCGCCCTCGGTAGGAATGACGCCGCAAGCAATCCAGCAGATTTCGCCAGCGACAACGGGCTTCCGGAGTTTCCTAATGATCGCCACAGTTCCTTTCTCGCCCCCCGTGTGCTCTTCGCCCCCATCAACCTTTTGGCATATTGCCGTCTTGTTCCAGCAAAGTCTTGTCTGAAGGCTCTTCTGAGCGCCTGCGGCGTTTCCCTCTCGTAGCGATTTTGGAGGAGACCAAAGGCCTCTACCTGCCCTCCATACACTTTCAGGCTATTACTCGAAAGGGAACCATCTATAATTCTGATCGCGGCCAGGGGTATCGAAGCATAGGCGACCGGCCCTGTTAAGATCGCGGAATACATAAAGTAAGCATCTTCCGCGGCTGTCTTAAATGGCTGTTCGCCAAGCTTCTTCAGGATGTTCATTGAAAACGAACACACAGAGGGGTAAAAGAGGCCTGGCGTCTTATTGTATCGCCGGAAGAACGTCAAGGGCTCCATCACCTCAGGACGATATGGAGATTCTTCAGACCATGTTTGCCTCCATTCATACTCCCCGTAGCCGCAGAAACTCCTGTGGCCTACAAAAAACACCGCGGCTTCCGGGCAATCAGTGAACAGCCGGCATTTAACTCGAATATAATCTGGGTGCCACACGTCGTCCGCATCCAGCAAGGAAATCCAGTCGCCAGTAGCGCTCTTGCAAAGCTGGTTACGCGCGGCACAAAGGCCCTGATTCCGTTCTCCCCTGAACACCGTAATCCGGGGTTTGTAGGAATCGAGCAAGGTGTAAGTACTGTCTGAACTGCCGTCGTCCAGCACTAAGACCTCATAGGGTTGCACCGTCTGACGAAGCACCGACTCTATCGACGCGCAGACAGTCTTCTCGGCGTTATACGCGGGAATGATAACACTCACCTTCATAATAGAAGCTCCCGAAGCATGGGCTCAGCGTGAGCCGTTTCGCTCGAGTTTCCGAGCCACGAATTGTTCATATGGAAGCAGATTGTTCAAGGAAGCAGGTTTGGTCACTCCGTAAACCCGATCAAAAGTCATCGAGGTACTGAGCTCATGTCGCTGCTGCCCATCCGTGACTGGCGAACGTAACCGCTTCTAGCGGCTCAGTTTCCGCATGCTGCCATATCCACCTTCCTGTATCCCGGGTCAAGACGATGGTTATCACGAGCAGCGCAAACCATGCATACTGAGTGTTATCGTAGTAGCTACAGCCGAAGTATGCGTTAAGATGGGCGAAAAAGGCACACCCGAGCAACCACATAGACCATTCTCTCCGTGGATTGCCGGACAGAGCTCTCCTAGCGGCTCCAATTTTGGAGTAGCAGATCTTTATCAGCCAGATGAATAAAACAAAACACAGCAATCCTCCGGTCTCGCCTTCGGCCACGAACTGATTACTAAGATCCCACATGTCCTCGCCCCAGTCGTAGGTGCTCTGGACGCCGATCATCCACCAACTCGAGAAATGCCTAACAAAGCCGTCGATCAACTGCGCGCGGAAGAAGGCGGTCGAACCGTCCACTAATTGGATGCGAGCGATCAAGAACCAAACCGGCGCTTTCATGACCATATCCAAGCTTACAAGAGTCAAAACGATACCCCAGCGCACCATTCTCATGCTTCTCCGCAACGGAAATAACGCGAGCGAGACGGGTATCGCCAAGAGAACTCCGACCGGCGTGCTCGAGGAGGATGCTGCCGCCATCACAAGCGCCGATAGAAGCCCAATAACTGAGAACAGCTTGGACCTTGTCTCTTTCAAGAGCAGTAGCAGCAAAGGCACAAGCGTGGCGCCAAAGACACCTGCCAAAATGGAATGTGAGAACATTCCTTGGGACCGCAATCGCCCATTTCGAACACTGGGTACAGCCGGAACGCCTCCCAGATACACTCCGAAAAGATTTTGGTGTCTAGTCTGCTCGTATACCATGCCTGCGGCATTAATAGCTGCTATAACCGCAAAGGTCTTAATCACCCTGAATACATCGTCGTGGTCCTGCACGAAATATCTCAGAACCAGGTACATCCCCATAGCGCTCCAGACATGCCCACACTCTAATATTATCGCCGGCGCACTTCGCCATACCAAAACCACCGCCAGAGAACGCCATACGGCCCAAGTAGCAAAGATTGTGTCGAACGAGTTCCACTGAACAGCACGCAGCTTGGCCGGCGACGTAAACTTAAGGACGGTCAAGCGCAGGCATCCGAAGAGCGATATCACGCGAACAGGCAAAAGGTGCAGCTCCGGATACGACGACCACATTTCCGATCGGAATCAAAAATACTGCCAGAAGAACTGCCACGATCACATGCTGTTTGGGCAGCGATAAAATTAGAATAATTGCAATGCAAAGGAGGATCGACGCGGGCTGCGAGATTACAGTTTCAGTCGCTCCACCTCCGAAAACAGCAGTTGGCATCCTCTAAAACCTCGGTAGCTCCAGGCCTATTAACATGCTAACGCCTATATCGGCTTACGAAGTATCGCATGAATGCTCTCACCCTCGCCGACAAGGGAGAGGGCCGCTGATAACACTGGCAGTGCCGTCATTCGGAATGCCTTGCGGACCAATCGTCGAGGAATGCTTCGCGGTATGGCCCTGGACAGTGGAGGGCGATGAATTCCGAGTTTTTCCAGCGCTGAATCGAAGATATATCGTGTGCTATATTCAATGAAGGGTTCTCTATGTGTCGAAAGTGAGACTTCTTCGAGACCTGACATCTTAGCTATTATTCGAAGTGACGTCGGTGAGAAATGGAACAGATGTCGCGGCAGTTCTAACCCATACCAATAGCGGCCGAATACCCTGGCCGCAGCGGAATCGATGTTCGGGACCAAGAAGTAGAAAATTCCTCCAGGCTTCAGCCAATCACGAACTTTGGCCATTACCTTGAGGGGCTCATACAGGTGCTCATATACGTGAAAACACGTTATGACATCAAAACTGCCTCGAGGGAACGGGGCGGCTTGGATATCGCCAACAAAGACTTGCGCTCCAGAGCGTTCCTTGGCCGTTTCGGCGATTGAAGGGGAGATCTCGATACCATGGAGACCCCAAGAGCTGGACCTCATGGTCTCGAGGAAGCAACCGGAACTGCATCCAATGTCCAGGAGTGCACCGCAACTCTTGTGGTGGGATAGCGTTTCCTTTCGTGCCTCCCACCGATCCGGTGAACTCTCGCCCGCAGCGGCAATAGCACGGTCGTACTCGGCGCCATAGTGTTGATCCATCTCGTCTGGACCGGGCGGGCGCTCTAACCAGACCAGTGAACATGCTGGACAGCGCAACAAGCGATATCTTTCTTTCCTGCAGTGAAATTTATCGGTGCTTTGCAGATACTCGAATGCGGTGCCGCCGCCGCACACTGGACACGGAACAGAAGCGGATGTCAACTGATCGACCATAATCTGGCGCGAGTTATAGGAATTCACGTGAGCATGATGTGACCTTAAATTAGTGAGAGACATAACGCTCCAAGATACAATTGGCGGTGACTATCCACGGGCCTGTTCCTCCCTTCGAAGAAGCGAGCCAATACCAACGCAACAGGCGATGGCACATCCGGCTATGGCGAGAATAACCTGAATAACGGGTCTGTTCACCGGCAGAAGCGTGCGGCCAGTTAAACATACGAAAATGACGCAGGAAGACAGGACCAAGGCATGCGGGAGACTCTTAAAATGCAGAGAGGCGACAAATCCAGTAAGCCTTCGCACACGAATGATTTGATATAGATAGCCAATTATCACGGCCGTCAGGCATGCGAGCTGAGCGCCTACAAGTCCGAAGTGCCTGATGGCGGGATACATTAGTGCACTAACAGATGCTGCCATGATTGCGACGCTGCCGCGATGCAACTGCGGAAGTCCCTTAGCGTACAAAACGATGGTTATTTGGGCATTTAACAAGTTTATCAGCGCCACGGCGCTGGCCACGAGCATGGCACCAGACGCCGCTTGGTATGGTGGTCCGTACGCAATGATCAAGAGGGAGCGGCCCGCGAAGCAAACAGAAGCGATAGCAGGAACTCCAAAGAGGATAATCACTGAAGTGATCCGAAAGAGCATACGATTCAAGCGCTTATTATCTTCTTGAACTTGGGAGAACGCCGGCAAGAGTGTCGTGCCGAGGAGGTTCATGATGAAGGTTACTGGAGTCTGAACAAGATTGACGGCCAGCGCATAGATTCCGACTTCGGAAGCTGGAAATAGTTTTGCCAAGACGAAGACGTCGGCTCGAGCAAAGAGGAGGTTCAGGAACGCCAGCCCGAAGACTCCTTTCGAAAACATCAACAGATCGCGGAAGGCCGGCGGATCCCATTTGGTCGAGGGCAAGTGGGGCCACATCCAATAAGACAGGCCGCAGCGAACCGCGCTCTCCACACAATATCCTGCGGCCAGTGCCCAGACGTCCCGCATGAAATAACACAAGATAATGGTAATTGTTACTCCAATGATTGCGCCTCCGTGATTGACGGTGGCTACCTTTTTGAGGTTCAACATCTTGATTGCGACAATAAGTTTCGCGCTGCACGCCCCATCTAGTAGAACCGCCGCGGTGGCTAATCGCAGAAGTCCGACCAGCTCGGGATTGTGATAGAAACTGCCGATGAATGGTGCAGCGAGGAAGAGCAGCGCATACAGCGAGAGGCTCCGACCGAATCCCAACCACCAGGCCGCGGTGATGTAATTGTCTTCGGTTCCCCTGGCATTCTGAATCACAGACTCCCGGACGCCCATATCGGTGAGGGTATGAACCAGGGAGGCCAGTGATAGGACGATCGCCATTTCGCCAAATGCTTGGGGAGCGAGCAGGCGTGCGAGGATGATGTTTCTAATGAACCGGACACCTTGCTCCGCGACGCTTCCTCCGCCAAGCCACACCCCCCCACGCGTGACCTTGCTGACGAGTGGACCGCTGCCGACCAGTCTTTTGACCGTTTTCGTTAGCTTACGAGCTAGCATACAATCTCTTGGCCAAGCGCAGCGCGCCCTCGTCGCCTGAAGGCAATCTCACGGGTACGCCTGCCGGCGCCTGCGATCGTCGTACGCCGCTGGCCCAGAGCAGAGCCCTACTAGGTACATCGGCGGGAGCAACGGGTTGAATTATCGGCTTATGCGACATCGAGCCGTGCTTCTTCGCTGGCAGTCCGGGAGCTCTTCAGGCGACTTACTTCGGCTTCCAAGGCTTGTAAGAAAGGTCCCACGTCGTCCAGACGCGTCACCTTCCTCTTTACACGACGGACGTATCGAAGATAGGTGTCATGCAATCTCCGCCTATGAAAAAAGAAGTTGTTCTTCGAAATGCGCATGCATGTGGTTTGTATTGGTAAGTGATCGTACCAAAGACGCTTTAAATCTCTGCAACAAGCGTAGAATTCCCAAGGTAGCACGGGACTCAGCTGTGCATTATGTACGCACGAAGCTGGAATCGCGTAGCTCCGCATTCCTCTCTGGGCCGCCACCATACAAATATCAGCGCCGTAAAGGTGGAAATGGCGGAGGCGCGGGTTGAATCGTAGGCCGCTTGATCGTCGAAGTATCAGGACGATCTCATCCAGCGTCTGGACTGGCTCCGGTTGCGAAAGGGGCCTGCCCACAAAGCCACGATCAGCTTCGTAAATAAATCCGCGGCCGCCATCATTCAGAGTCTCACCGTAGCAGCCTAATACGCCCCAGTTTGGGTCTGCTGATTCAAGAAAATGGAAAGCATCGACAAGGCTTTGCATCCAGCTCTGCGGGAATATAATGTCCTGATGTGCAAATACGACGAGGTTATTGATGCTCTTATCGAGCGCGTCATTGAAGGCCTTCGAAGCTGAGACAAATCCCCTCTGTATCAAGATTTGATGTGGATGATTTCCATTAAAGCAGGGGGAAAGTAGAAGGTTGTTTGCAAGAACCTGCTCGTCATTTGATGCCACGACGAAGGTGATTGGGCCAGGACCGAGCATGTTTTGTTTCGAGCTTGGACTGCGATTGTCGGGGCGGACGCTAGAGTTTCAGGCCTTACGAGCGGTCGCGGTGCTCGTTCGCTCGAAGAACACCGGTGGTCCCATCCTGCTCAGACATCGCTAAAATATCAAGGCGCTATCCAGGCGGGGTTTCAGCCTGTGAAGGTCAGGCTTCATTGAACCAATGCGCTTAGGGAGGTGGGCGGATTCGGACCAGACCCGACGCTGTAGTTGAAGGCTCCTGCGGTCCAGGAACCGGCCGAAGGCCGCGTGCTCGGCGTCCGAGTCCCCCCAGCGCTTGTGTCGCTACAAAGGGCCACCAAGACACCGGTGCACAAGGGTGTCAGATTTGTGCCCGCGTTGATCGCGGGGGACCCCATCTCCGGAACGCCAGTCGCACTTAGCAACAAGCTGGCGCTGTACGTGGAATGAGCTTCGCCGGCCGTAAAGGCCTGCCAAGCGGGGAGGCTGACATAGTGGATGGTACCGCCGGCGCTTTCCCAAATGTAGCTCGAATTCGCATTTGCGTATGAATGGTAATCGATCATCGAGAATGTGATATCGGACTTGGCCAACACCGTCGCGGCACAGCTAGTGATGGCGTTGTTCACAAAGACTACCGTACCCTCCAATTGCACACAATTGCCCTCAATGCTTGTGCCCGCACCGATGAGCGTGTTGTTGTACACCCAAGCAGTGTCACCTGAACCACCGGTGAGTTCAAGGAGTGCATTCATCGAATTGACGCCCTGACTGTCGTTGAACACATTATTGAAAACGTAGGCATTCTGCTCGGTACCGCCTCCCCAGTAAATCATCGCCGTCGAGCAACAGCCCGACGTTCCGTCAAAGAGATTGTTGTAAATGTAAAGCCCGTTGAAGTTGCCTTGGCCGGCGATGCCATCCGCCATGAAGATCCGGTCATGGTGGTTGTTGTCGGCGACTTGATCCCAATTGGAAACCGAACCGAAATGGCTATCGTGGACGGAGATATTGGTCTGGGTATTCCCTTCGCTTGTGCCACGATAGAAACCCCAGTTCGTATTCCATAAAAAAGCGCTGTACAGGCTCACGTTTGTGTCCTGTGCCCCTCCATTGTCGACACCGATAAAGGCGTCATGGATCGTTAGATCGTGGAAAGAGCAATTGGTGCATCCCGAGCCTGTTGTCAGGATGGCTTCCGTACTGCCTCCGTTCGTATCCGACGACTCCGTAAACTGATAGATATTACGGATGATAAGGTTCTCTATCACAATGCCCGTTGCGCCAGAGGCCGCGATGGCTGTGCCGTTTTGTTGATTCGCCAGTGCGGATCCGTTAGCCGTGGCCTCGATAATACCAGTAATCCCTGCCGGGTATCCGGTTGGATTTGCCGCTTCGGTTGCTGAGCATGAGGTACCTGGACCGCAAGGCGTTCCTCCGTTGAGCGTGATATAGCTGTTCCCCTGAAAGTCAATGCAGCCACTTGGATTCGAACCGCCCGTCGAGACGCAATACGGAACACTCAGTCTGGCGCCGGACTCCCAGTAGATCGTGATTGGGTTGCCGCTGGTGCCGCTGGCGCTTACGGGAAACTGCGTTGTGATCATCCCGCAGAGGTGGACGGTCGAGCCCGGCCCAATCTGGGCTGACCCGGCTCCCCAATTACTGTAGGTGGTCATGAACAGAATTGAAAAAGCGTTGGCGCATGACGTACCGTTCGCAGACCCTGCCGCGGTCTGGCCCACATAGATATTCGTAACTGACGCCTGAGTGGGAATCACGGTCACGAGAACGCAAGCCATCAGGAGAACACGCGACATATGGAAAAACTTCACTTCGAAACCTCCACTGGAACTTATCGGCAGCTTGACGCTGGTACTTTAGCCCTTTTTGCTATAGTACCAGATGCGCCGCTTCAAATGAAAACGCCCGCCCTCCCGCATAACCCATTGCTGCACCAGCGCTTTCGGCTTCTCCATAAAGGCACTAGGTGCGGGCGGCTGAAAACCGTTCTCTTACCAACCCCCGCCAAAAACTCTTTAAGCCCGGAAGAAGCTTGGTGCGACCCAATACCTTCCTACCGATTCGATCAAGAACCCCGAGCGACGTCTTGAGGAAGTTCAGTAGGATCCCCTTTGCAGAGGGGGCGAAGATGTAGACTCCTGCTTCCTGCCAAACGCTCGTGCCAAGGACTTCCTTATACTGCGCATCGCCGAGGCCAAAATCGACTTCCCTGAGCTTGTCCGCCTCTTCCGCCCCACAGAGGCTTTCAACCACCCTGGTTATCAGAAACATACCCGGCGAGTGCTTCGCATGAGCAGGGTCATAACCCATGAAGTTGCTATGGAATGTTCCTTTGTAGATTGTGCCCAACCAGAACGCACAAGGCTGGTTGGCGAGGTAAAGAACGAAGCCTCGAAGCCAGCCCCTTTCAGCCTCGAGCCGCAGCCGTGCGCGTGTCTCCGCATTATCTATAAATCCGACTCCTAGGCCGCGTTGATACGTCTTTCTCGACACTGCCTCGATGTCACGAATCATGACGTCGAGGTCCGTGTTCGACGCAAAGGAGGCAATTCTGACCTCGCCGGAATAGTCGGCCAGGAGTTTCTTCGCTTGCCATTTCAAGTTCTTCCTGACTTTTGGTGACAGCGATCGATAGAACGCCTCAACACCTCCGTGCAGCGTCATGGTTCTATGAAAGTGACTGATAGGCAAGTAATCCCTGCAGAACCAAGACGGAAGAGTCCGCGCAGAGTGAAACAGCGCACGCTGAGTGTCCACTGGCTCGAACACGGCCAGATCAGCTTCCCCTCGACGCAGAGAATTGATCACTTCGTGAACCAGCGCATTGCAGTTCTGGTTGGACGCTCCTCCCAGCAGCCCCCCAAACGGTAACGTCAGCAAGCGCACTTTCGGACGCAACAGCGTAAAGTAACCTGCTTTGAACGCCAACCTCTTGCCCTCAATCCTGCCCACAAGCATTGCCGCCGGACAATCGCCTTGGTCGACGACCATGACGTGAGGCCGAACAATTCCATATCTTTCGCGGAGAACCATTTGGTAGAAGTCAATATCTATGTTCGGATGACCCTGCCAGGCTTGCCATACGGGGCGGAGTTGTTCCACCGCAGAGGTATCTCGCAAGAGTCGGACGAACGTCTCCGACCTGGTCTGAGTGGGAGCTGGTGAATTCAATATTGCCTCGGTCATTGCGGACACGATTCAGATGCGGTCAGCCCCAAATTGGACGTATCGACTATCTCGTCTGGCACGTGATTGGCACTGCGAATTCAGAAGAGCCCTGCCGCTCCCCTTTTCGAGAGTGACTTCCGCCACAATATTACTTAGGGGCAATGAGCCCTCAGATTAATCTGCCTGACGAACAGGTGCCTTAAGCGGCCCATCGTCGCCAGATTGGCTAGTCGAGCCATCACCCCAAACGGCATTAGCTCATGTACTGAATCGACGACATAACCGCTTGCTGCGAACAGGCCGGCATATGTCTTCGGCGTAAACCAGCGCAGGTGGGTTCTATCCATCACGCCACAATCTGTTAGCGTCCAGTCTCCACGCAACAGCATGGCCAGTACTCTGTACTGGGAGACGTTCGGTGAACTGGCGAATACCAACCCTCCGGCCTTGATTGCCGGACGCAGCTTCCTGAGAGTCCTCCAAGGGTCCACAAGGTGCTCTAGAACCTCGCTCAGGATAAGAACGTCAAAGGTCCTTGGCTCCCATGGCAGTTCTATCTCCTCTATGTCCCCGTGAATAACCGTGGTGATCCTCGCTCTCGCAATTTCCGCAGGGCCATCGCAAATTTCTACGCCACAATAAGTTCCGCACTTTCCTTGCGACAACGCAAGGGCTCCGCTCCCACCGTTACCACAACCAACTTCCAGGATCTTGGCGTCAGGATTAACCGGTAGAGCACCCACATAGTCGTAGCGAGCGCCGCTGAAATACGTTAGGGCCTTCGAAGCGTACGCTCCTACTGCGTTATCGACTGCGCTTAGATTGCTCATGTGTTTACTATCGCTTGATTGAGTGTGCGTGGCTACATCAGGCTTGAAACTGTCTGCCGGAAGTCCTCGATTTCCGAACTAATCTCGGAGAACTCTAACCCGTTACGGGCGTCGGAGACTTTGCCAGCCTTGCCACGAACCACACGAACCGGGTCCTTGCTACTCACGTCCGCTTGATGCACATCGTAGGCATAGTGTCCGTGCGGAAACGCGTGAATGGGGTGCCCATTTCCGCGACGAAGTGTCCCAGGATCGGGCTAACGCTTAGTCGCCACAAGTTTGAAAGCATACTGGACCGAATGCAGCCAGTCGTAGGTACCCGCCAGCTTCGCTCCGAACAACGGAGCATCATCGCAGGAGTTCATGGGCAAACGCTTCATGAATAATCTATCGCTCATCTGATCGGCCGTCCCAATGATCGTCGAAACACCGTTCGCGTACCCAGCCTGCTCAAGAAAGCCGCGGAGCTGAGTGATGAACGGCCGATTCGTTTCAGGAAACGCATATGGGTAAGCGAACGACTTCACGGCGAAACCCAACTCCTGTTCAATCGTGTCCTTCGAAGTTCGCACCTCGTGTTCAACATCCACCGCCGGCAAGGACTTGAGCTGGGGATGCGTCGCAGTGTGGGAGCCGAACTCGACTCCTTTATTTCGCAGTTCGCGGACTTGCCCCCAGGTCAAGCACTCCACCCCCTTGAAACTCTGGGGGGTTCTGCCGATATAGGCCGTCGGAAGAAACATTGTGGCGCTGAAACTGTGTCTGCTCAGGATCGGGAAGGCGTTCGAGTAGAAATCCTGGAAGCCGTCGTCAAAGGTAATGACCACTGGCCGCCCTCTTCCGTTGCAAGGCGCTTCCAGCCACTTGACGGCTTCACTCAGGCGAAGCGTTACGTATCCGTTTTCGTGCAGGTACTGCATTTGCTCCGCAAACACTTCAGGAGAGGTGACTGTCCGATAGTACGGGTGAGTGCGCTCCTCCCGGTTCGAGACGCTGTGGTACATGAGGATCGGCAGGCGCGGACCCCTCAGGGATAGCCGCCTGAGCGGATGGAAAAAGTACAGAGTTGCAAAGGCGTCCGCCCGCAGCATTGGATCAATCAAACCCTGGCGGCAACAAAGTTCATCACTTCGCTTACGACTCTTTCCTGTTGATCCGCTTGCAGCCCCGGGAACATCGGCAACGAAACAATTTCGGCTGCCGCCCTCTCCGTAACAGGAAGATCGCCCTTCGAATAACCCAGCGTCTCATACGCTTTCTGAAGGTGCAGGGGGATCGGATAATGGATTCCCGTGCCGATGCCCTCCGCAGCGAGGTTTTTCATAAGCGCATCCCGATCTTGCGCCCTCACTACAAACAAATGGTAAACCGCCTTGCTCCATTCGGGCTCGTACGGCAAGACAATCGTAGCGTCAACTGCGGAAAACAACTCCCGATACCGAGCTGCCGCGGCGCGCCGCTCCTGTGTCCACTCCGGAAGGTGCGCGAGCTTCACACGCAGGAACCCGGCTTGAATCGAATCCAGCCGTCCGTTGTAACCTTCCATGTCGTGATAATACTTCTGGGCCTGGCCGTGATCGCGGAGCATCCGAATCTTCTGGGCGACCTCCGGGTCGTTCGTGGTAACCGCGCCGGCTTCTCCGCAAGCGCCGAGGTTTTTGCCGGGATAGAAGCTGAACGCTGCGGCCCGTCCCATCGAGCCAGCTTTACACCAGCGGTTCTGCTTCCTCGAAAAGTACTCCGCGCCGTGGGCCTGACAGGCGTCTTCGATAACGATCAAGTTGTGCTTCTCGGCGAGCTCCAGAATCGCATCCATGTCGGCCATCTGACCGTACAAGTGGACCGGAATGATTGCCGCCACGCGACTCCCAGTCTTCCTGTTGACCAGAGCCTCGGTCTTCGAATCACGGTGGCACTGGCTTTCAAGGTACGCGCGAAGCTTTTCCGGATCCATATTGTACGTGGCTTCATCGATGTCCACGAACACCGGGCTTGCGCCAGCCTGCGAAATGGCTTCTGTCGTGGCGATGAAGGTATTCGGCACGGTGACGACGGCGTCGCCCGAACCCACGCCAGCCGCGATCAGAGCAAACCTCAGCGCGTCCGTGCCGCTGCCGACGCCAACACAGTGCGCGGCCTCGCAGAATTGCGCGAAATCCTGCTCGAAGCCCTGAACCATAGGCCCGCCGATGAAGCCGGCCGACTCAAGAGCCGCGGAGAACACCTCGCACAACTCATCCTTCAACTCCGCGTGAGGAGTGACGAGGTCAAGGAATGGAATTTTGTTCGCTCTGCTCATAACTCACCTCCGGCAGCCGCAGCCATACTTCGCAAGACGCGAGCCGGGTTGCCGGCTACCACCGTATTGGCTGGCACGTCCTTGGTGACGACGCTTCCGGCGCCCACCAGGGCATTCTCGCCGATGGTCACATTGGCCAGAATCGTGGCTCCTGATCCGATGGAAGCGCCTTTCTTCACCAGCGTGGTTTCCACCTTCCAGTCCTTTTCGGTCTGCAACTCGCCCGAAGCGGTGGCGCGCGGGTAGGTGTCGTTGATGAAGGCCACGTTGTGTCCGACGAAAACGTTGTCCTCGATGGTCACGCCTTCGCAAACGAAGGTGTGACTGGAGATTTTGCACCTGGCCCCCACTCGCGCGTTCTTTTGGATCTCGACGAACGCTCCAAGCTTGGTCTCATCCCCGATCTCGCAGCCGTAGAGGTTTACGAACTGCGCCAGCTTGACATCCTTTCCGAGCTTGACGTCCGCGGCGATGCATCTGAAGTCGCTCACGCGTACACCGCCTCGCCCTTGCGGTTCAAGGATTCCTCGGCCGCTTCGAGCATTCGTACGATCCGCAACCCCGCTAGCCCGTTGTTGATGGGCGCATCGCCGCTATGGATGCACTCCACGAAGTAGGCCAGTTCAGCCTTGAGCGCTTCAACCGCTTCGACTTTGGGCGACCACATGTCGCCAGAGCGGTAGCTTACCAGAAGGTTATACACCCCTTCACGGTTGTTCATGTTGACGCCGCGGTCGTAGACCTTGATCTTCTCGTCCGCCTCGAGATCGTTCCACACCAGCATCTTCTTTTCTCCTCCGATCAGGGTGGTCCGAACCTTGACCGGGGAGAGCCAGTTGACATTGATGTGCGCAATGACGTTGTCCGGGAAGTAGGCGGTGATATAGGCGACGTCGGCGTGCCCGTTCAGGTGTTTCTCGCCTGTTGCGACGATCGCGTCGGGCCGCTCCCCAATCAGGTGGTCGACGATGGACAAATCGTGAGGAGCAAGATCCCACAACACGTTCACGTCATGCTGGAAGAGACCCAGGTTCACGCGCGTGGAGTCATAGTAGTAGAGCTTGCCCAGAGTATTGTCATCTATAAGCTGGCGAATCTTTTTCACGGCGCCGGTGAACAGGAAGGTGTGATCCACCATGATTTGAAGATTCTTTTGCTCCGCCAGATCGATCAACTGCTCAGCCTGAGCGGAAGTAGACGTGAAGGGCTTCTCCACAAAAACGTGCTTCCCATTGCTGAGCGCGCTCTTGGCCAGCTCAAAATGCGTCCAGACCGGCGTAATCACCGCGATCGCGTCAATGTCCGGAGCAGATAGTAGTTCCGAACAGTCTGTGGTGGCGCGAATGCCCGGGTAAACCTGCTTGGCCCGGCGCAAGGCAGTCTCGCTTTGGTCGCAGATCGCAACGACCTTCGCTGAATCAAGACCATGCAGATTACGGACTACGTTAGGACCCCAGTATCCGTAGCCGATAACGCCAAATCGAATCATACCGTACCCTCCCGTCAAATTAATAAGCGCCGTCGCCGGCAACCACCGCGCGTGGTGTCTGTACCAAGATCTTCAAGTCCAGCCATAACGACCACGACTTGGCATATTGCAGGTCAAGCCGAACCATCTCGTCAAAAGTAGTCCTGCTTCTCCCGGTAACTTGCCACAGGCCAGTAAGACCTGGCTTCACCCCCAACAAGCGACGCCGGTGCCAGATCTCGTAGTTTTCGACCTCGTAGGCGATCGGCGGCCGTGGCCCGACTAGGGACATCTCTCCCCGCAGGACGTTGAGAAACTGCGGCATCTCATCGAAGCTGGTTTTCCGCAGGAATCCGCCAATCCACGTGACGCGTGGATCGTTCGTAAGCTTGTAGACTTTCTGCTGCCGGCCGGGAGCATCCGTTGAATCCACAGAGCCCGCAATCAAATTCGTCACATACTCTCGATGTATGGAGTGATCGTTGTTCACGTACATGGAACGAAACTTCAGGAACGTGAACTTGCGGCCGTATTGCCCCACTCGTTCCTGCCGAAAGAGCACCGGCCCTTTCGATGTCAGCTTGATCACGGCTGCGATCGCCAGAAACAGGGGCGCTCCGAGGATGATTGCGGAGAGGCCCCCGGCGATGTCCACGCATCGCTTCATGACCTGCGAGGTCTTCTTGGCACGCGCCGAATCCTGATACAGGATCGCCGCCGCAGACCCATTTTTTCTTCCCCCGTTTTTGCTTCCTTTGTCCCAGTCCTCTGGAAAAAGATAGAAGGAGAGAGTGATCTGCCCCACTTGGTGCGCGGTAAGTTTACTCGACAGCAAGTGATGGACTTTGGTGACCAGGGCGTTCCCAATCGAGGCGCCGTCGCCCGACTCGACCTCCGTGAAAATCACACCAATGGCAGATCCCTTTTCGTACCATCCCCTGATATCGGTCTCGCGGATCGAGGTCGCTAATACCTCCGCGATCCTTTCGCATACGCCTAGCTTCTGCCCGGCCTTGACGAGGCTCCCAACCTCCAAGAGCACAAGGACAAAGGGCCTCCTCGAACGCTCCGTTCTTCTTTGCTCCAAATGGAGCTTGCGGACGAAGGCTTCCTCAGTGAGAAACACAGAATCCACTATCGTTTTAGTCACCATGGCTGTGGGGCTTACGCAGGGTCAAGATTTGCAGCTTTTAGGATACGGCTGCCTCAGCGGAGTAGATCAACTCTGCCCAGTCGCGTTCAATCTTCACCGCCACCGATCGCTTCAAGATAGTTAGGCCGACCACGACCCGCCGTTGCTCGTCGGTCTCAACCAGGATTCCTTCGAGACCCGCCAATGGTCCGTTTGAAAGACGGACCCGCTGCCCGGCTTCCAGGAAGGGCCACGGCTCAACTTGGGCATCCGAGCGAACCGCATGCTGAATCGCCAAGATTTCCTGCTCGTCCACTGGAGCCGGGATCGCGCCGATGCCAACAATGTGCATCACGCCGCGGATGGTCAGAAGGGAAAACCGGTCTTCCGGATTCAGACGGCAGAAGAGATAGCCAGGGAACAGCGGAACGTCCACGCATTTGGTGCGATCAGACCAGCGCTGCCTCCGCCTATGCAGCGGTAGGAAATCCTCGAAGCCCTTGCCGCGAGCGGCCACCGCAACCACTTTTTCGCACCGCGACCGCACCCGAAGGGCAAACCACTGAGGCGTTATGTCCACGTTGGCCTCGGGAAATCGCAAGCTTCAGCACCTTAGGACGGGAATTGGGCAAGCTACCGCCCCTTCAGTCCCATCGGCGCTTCATTTGGAACGCTCGGGGAAATCCTGTGACTAGCCTAGTAGCAGCTCCATTGCCAAACCCCTTCTGCGGGATCTTGCGTTGTTGTATAAAGACTTCCACGACCTCTGGCCAGAATGAAATGAGAAAGAATTTGGGAACTGATGACTAGGATTTGAACTTTGAGACAAACTGCCCAGCGCGGGACAGGGGCCACCCCGAAAGTGTCGTCGAGGTCCCCTTTCATCCAATTTGCGGCCGATTCGGGTACTTGCCTGAAAGTTTTAGCACTTGGAGGACTTGACAGCCTGCTTCCTGCACCGGTAAGCTACCTTATCTGGTTTAGCAGCCGGCTGAAGGGCGTTGAATTACGCGGTAGTCTGGGAGTCGGAGGATAGGAAATAGCTTTGAGCGCGAGAAGAACCTCATTCGACTTGATCGGAGCAACCCGGCGACGCTGCGAGGACAGTTCCCGTGCCGTCTCCCTTGAAACCAGCTACCCACCGGGATCCGGGCAACTCGCTCCGAAATCTTGGCCTGCGGGAAAAAGTTTGGGAAAAATTCATAATCTTTCTCAAGAGAGTGTGCTGTACGCCCTTAACTTTCAAATACTTAGATTACGGCTGCTCGCGTGCATCATCTATCGCTCCGTCGCGGCAAGGAAACGGTACGTCACGAGCGGAGTTTGCCAGCAGGACGCCCTAGGATTATTGGGGCGCACAGGGGATCGGAGGGAAGAATGAGAAACGGAATGCAGAAATCGGCGCTCGCGGTTGCGGCCATACTCGCTCTTGCGCTTTTGGCGACCAGCCCTCTGGCTGCTGCGCCGACATTGGCGAATTTCGATTTGAACGGTGTAGGCTCGGGGGCGAATTTGGCGGGTGTCTACACGAGTCCTTATACCGGTTCAATCAACAGCGGTCCAATCGTCAATGTGATCTGCGACGATTTTTCGGACGAAAGCTATGTCCCCGAGATGTGGACGGCTTATGTAAACTCCTTGTCCAGCATTACTTCGGAGACGACGAACAACTCAGAGCTGAAGTGGGGGAGTTCGGTATACGACGGTTCTCTATCCCAAGCTCAGGCGTATGAAGCGGCGGCTGTGCTATCCGTCAACATCCTCACAAGCACAGGTACCGCACAACAAGATTATAGCTTTGCACTTTGGGCGCTTTTTGATCCATGCGGCAATGGCACTAATACCTGCAATGATAGTAATTCCCAGGATCTGGGTGCCTTCGGGCAGCTAGCCTATTACGGGGACAACACTGACTTGAGCAACGCGAAGAGTTACTTGAGCACCGCTGTCACTGCCGTAAAGGCAGGCACCGTCAATCTAAGCAACTATGACGTAACGATCTACTCCTACGACACCGGGGCACACGGAGCCTGTGGTAGTTCTTGTAGCCAGCCTCAAGAATTCATCACGGTCACCACAGTGGCTGAGCCGCCTGCCCCTGCTGTTCTCGGCGTAGATCTGCTGGGCCTCGCAGGGCTGATCCTTTTTGCCCGTCGCTACGGCTGGCTCGCTCGGATAAGTTGAAGGGCTGATCGCGCACCACTCCCCGCAGGAAAGACGTCTAGCAGGGTTCCTGACTTAGCAATAAGCAAATGCCATATTCATGTAGTCGGCTGCGGGCGATTCTGACCGTTCTGGCGGTTCTTGCTTTCGCCGGTTGCTCTACTGACCCGAACGTCCAAAAAGACAAGTATCTCAGGAGCGGCAAAGACTACCTCGCACGCGGCAGATACGAGGAAGCGGTTGTAGAGCTTCGTAATGCTACCGGTATTGATCCCAAGTTCGCGGCCGCACACCTAGAGCTCGCGCGGGCATATCTGAATCTGAACTCGCGATCGGACGCATTTCGTGAGCTTCAGCAAGTCCTCGTTCTAGATCCTCAAAACCGCGACGCAAAACTGGAGCTGGCTCCTTTGCTCATCGCCGGCCGGGAGTTTGATAAAGCCGAGGCGCTGATTCGCGAAGTACTCAAGGACGATCCGAGAAATCCGCAGGCCCATGCGATTTTGGGACGGAGATATGCCGAAGCCATGGATCTGCCGAACGCCATCCGTGAAATCCAAGTGGCGATCGAGATCGAACCCCGTGTCGAGTACTATGCTGCGTTGGCCGCATTGAAGCTGGCTTCGGGTGACGCTTCGGCTGCCGAGGCCGCCCATAAGAATGCAATCGCGCGCGACTCGGAATCGGGTCAGGCGCACGTCGCTCTGGGCCAATTCTATTTTTCCCAACGCCGAACCGCGGAGGCGGCGGCGGAGATGCGTGCCGCAGCCGAACTGGACGCCCGCGCGGTGCCGCCCAGGGTCTTCCTGGGGCGGATCTACGCCGAGACCGGCAAATTGGACGACGCCGAAAAAACTTTCAAGGAGTTGAAGACCATCGCTCCGGACGATCCGGAGGCGTACCAAGCGCTGGGGTTTTTCTACGCGTCAATCGGTCAAAAAGAGAAAGCGGTGAGCGAGTTCCGCTCAGTGCTGGCCAAGAAACCAAAAGACAATGCCGTCAAAGCCAAGCTCGTCGAAACCCTGATTGATCTGAGCCGGCCTAATGAGGCTAAATCACTGAACCAGGAGATGCTGGCCGCGAAGCCGTCGGACGTTGCGGGGCTGCTATCGAAGGGTCGAATTCTTCTGCTCGAGGGGCATACGTCGGAAGCAGTAACCGAGATCGAGAAAACCACGGCAGCCGATCCAAAATCCGCCCGGAACTACTTTTTCTTGGGTTTGGCTCAGCGTGCGGCGGGTCTTCCCGGTTTGGCGAAGGCTTCGTTTTCACACGCATTGGAGTTGAATCCGGGATTCACGGACGCTTCCGCCGCTCTGGCGGCGTTGAGCGCCCGCACTGGAGATTATGAGCACGCGACCCAGGTCTCCTCCAAAGCGCTGCAATCCAATCCGAACCTGCCGCCGGCTTATGCGACGAATGCCGAGGTTTCGTTCGCGAGAGGGGATGCCAAAAAGACCGAGGCTCAAATTGAGGAAGCGCTGAGACGCGACCCCACGTTCTTACCTCCCCTGGCGACAATGGTAAAGCTGAACGCGGCCCAGGGAAAGAGCCAGGAGTCCGCGCGGCGGTTGTCGACTCTCATCCAGGAACATCCCGGCAACGCTGGACTCCACTTCCTTTTAGCGCTCGCCTACTTTGATTTGAAGGATTTTGATCGATCCGAATCGAGCCTGAAAGAAGCGCTGCGGCTCGACCCGAAGACGCCGGATGCGTACACATTGCTCGCCAACATCGATTCGGCGAGGGGCTCGATTGACAAAGCGCAAGCGGATCTCCGGAATGCGATTCAAGCGAATCCTCGAAATATCACAAATTACCTTACGCTCGCGAGTCTGTATCAGAAGCAGGGAAATTGGTCCGAGGCAAAGAAAATCTGCGAGAAAGCGCATGAGGTAGATCCTACCGCGCCCGCGGCGGCAGCTCAATTGGCGTTTCTCTACCTGGAGCACGGAGGCGATGTAAACGCCGCCCTGACACTGGCGCAGATGGCAAAGAGAGAGATGCCCGACTCGGTGATCGCCAGCGACATTCTCGGATGGGCCTATTACAAGCTGGGATCGCCGGACACAGCTTTACCCCTGCTGCAGGAATGTGCAAAGAAGGCGCCCGATAACGCTGTTTTCCAGTACCACCTGGGAATGGCTCATCTGGCTGCCGGTCATCCGCAGCCGGCCGAACGGTCGCTTCAGCTCGCATTAAAAAGCGGCCTGGATTTTACTTATGTGGCCGACGCCCGGTCGGCGTTAGAGAAGATCTCAAAAGCTCGACGCGCGGAATTACGTTGATGTATCTGCAGGACACGAACGCCTGCATCGGGTATCTCATTGGCCAATCACACCAATTGCCCTGAGGGACGCTCAGGCTTCATGGTGGTTTTCTCCGGCGGCGCGCGGGGGTGAACTTTTCTCTTGAATCAGGACTCGTGCCATGTTAAGTTAGTTGAACTTCGACTCGATTAGATCGAGCCTCGAAGAGACGGGGAGGTCAAATGAGCGAGCTGACCCGTAAGGCAGGGTATTTGGCGCTTCTGGCGTCATTTCTGTGCTTCGCAGCCGGGGCGTTCGGCGGCCCGGTGATGGCGGTAATCGCTATGCCGGAGCCGAGTTTCCCACTTGAGTTTGGACTAACCGCAGCGGGCTTTGCTGGTCTGTTGTTCTTGTTCAGAAAACGAAGGGCTGGACCGTCGCAAAATCGTTGAGTCTCCTCAGGGGTTCTGGCCATTCCCGGGGCCGGTCGACAAGGAGTTCCTGGCCATAACCAAAGTAGTGCCTCGCGCTTGGTGAAGTATTCGGTTTCACTGTGCCCCGCTCGGCGAGTGGATCTTTCGCTACTACGCCGACGAGCTCCAGCCGGATGGCTCGACGAAGGTTCTGCGTCGCTACCATGAGATCGCCCCCAGCAAGGGCGCCGGCGCGCCGCCGTGTAATGGAACTACCCGCAGGACGCCGTCCTCCCCTCGTAGCGGTACGGCCCCCACTATGGGACTTGGTACTCCGTATGCACCCAGGTCGCCGGATCCGGCGGAGGCTTGAACTCGTCCGTGCTGAAGACGCGCCATTCTTCGCCCAGCGGCGCCACCCGCAGAACCAGCGCCACTTGATCCCGCGGCCCCTGGAAATAGGACACTCGAATCCGGTGGATTCCACCTTCGAGCGGCAACGCCGCAATCCGCGTTTCCGGCGGATGCACACCATCGTTATTTACAACAACTCGGCCATCTATGTAAAGCCTGGAGCCATCGTCCGACGTCAGTTCGAAACGATACAGCCCCGGCTTCTCGATCCAGAACCGGCCGGAGTAATCAATGGCGAACCACTCGTACCGATCCGTGACGCCGGGGAATCCCTCCCGAAAGCCTCGCGGAGTGACGTTGAGCGTTGAGGTGTAGATCACCCCAAGAGGATCGAGCCATTGAAAATCAGGAAGAAACTTGGTGAGGGGGCTAATGTGATAGATCACGCCGAGGAGTCCGCCCGGTACCAATACAGTGGTTCCAAAGGTGGGGACAGTCTCTTCCTGGGCGATGGCCAGAGCACCGGCCCCAAACCCGGCGATGATCAGATCTGCTGCGAGAAAATATCGAGCAATCCCCGGTCGGGCTCCAGCCACTTCAGCGACTGTATCACAGCGTTTCCCCGCAATCGCTCCACTTCCATCCGTCACCGATCCTTTGAAATGCCTGGGATTTAGCCGCGTGGCCTTGGCCAGATCAGGCCCGTTCGACCCTTCGGAGCGTGCGACCGTACCCCAAAGTAACGTGTCGATCAAGTCGGACGCATACCCCCCTCCTCGCAGAAGTGTCGTTCGCATCAGGTACGCAGCAAGGTTGACGCCTGCAGCCGTAGGCGAAATCCGCTCCCTGAAAAAACCGCCGCAGCCAATCTGGATAAAACTCACCGGGTGCGTAGCCCGCCTGCGCAAGACCAACGGTCCTCATGGGGCGGAGATTTTTACGGCAAGATCGGAAGGTGCCAAGGCGCGAAAATCTTTCACGTTGAAGGTGTAGATGCGATCGCATCCCGCCTTTTGCGCGCAGCGCAAGTGAACTGCATCGTGAATCCGGCCTCCGGCCCAACCGCTGACGGCACAGTGGCGAACGACTTCCTGATACTCCTTCGCGGTAAGGGTCACCAGGTCCATATAGGGGAGAATCATCTCCTCGATGATCTGCCACGCCTCACTCGGGTAGAGAGGCGGCTTGAACGGGGTTCGCGTCAGCACCGAGTACATCTCGGTCAGACCATGGGCGCTGATACATCCGCGATGCTTCCGTCTGAGTAGCTCTTCGAGGACGGCGAGAGCCGGGGCGTTGTGCGGATGCCGGGTCACCGCTGCCGACACGAGCACTGAGGTATCGAAATACCAGTTCACAAGCCCCATGCTTTGCGCATCCGTTCTTCACGATCCTCATCAATCGCCTTGAGGATGTCGTAGCCCGGGGGGATCTCGCCGGTGTGAACCCAAAAACTCCCTTTCTTGACCAAGGAAGGCTTTCGGTCGATGGGCTTGAGCACGACGCCTTCCGGGGTTTCTTGGATTTCAAGGTCGCTCCCGGCGTGCAAACCGAGTCGATCCCGCACCGGCTTGGGCAGAATCACCCGGCCCGCTTTGTCTATTCTCAATGTCATACCACTTTAGCATGGCAGATGGTATTTAGATTGGCAAGCGGCCTTCTTCATTACGCCGTCCGCTCCTCCCGTTTAAGAGCGTCGTGTAACAACACCTTGATGAGAGTCTGGTAGCCAATCCCTTTCGCCTCCGCCAGTTGGCGTGCCTTCTCGATATCCGTCACGGGTATACGAACGGTGATGCTCTTAGTCGGTATCGCGGCGCGGCGGCCATGTTTCAGCAGGAGGTCCGCTACCAGATCCTGGTGACTGTCCCACCATTCAGCCTCCTCGGCTTCTGAACGAAACCTCGGCGCGTCAACCATGACCGGAGTCTTCTTCCTTTTCACAACCCCTCCCTCACGCTTCGCTTGGCGGGGAACGCCGTAACCACGCGGACGCGGCCCTTGCGAACGGTATAGACCACCGTGATCGCACGGCCCTTGGCCGTTCGCCCCGCACACAGCACGCGTCGCTCCCCGTTCCGTAACTGAACCTGCAAGACGATTGGGTCACCCGCAATCACCTCTTCGGCTTCCACAGGAGTCACACCATGGCGGGCGATGTGGTTCGTGTTGCCTTCAGTCCACTCGAACCGTATTTCCGCCATGTACATACCCATTGTATGTACCGTTGACGCGGAAGCCAAGTCCGCTCACCGAAGCTTCACCGGAATGAGCAGCGCCGGATTCCGCTTTGGCATCTTCACCACCCGGGCATACCGTCCGGTCATGCCCGTGTCGGCATGGCCGAGATGAGCCGCTGACTCCACGGCCGGCCGGCGCACTCCCGGGCAATTCCAGGTCCGAATACGCGCGATAAATCTGCTCTAAAGCGGGCAGATTCTGCTTGACTGTTCAAGCCTGTGGAGCGAACGTCGTCACAGCGCAGGACCTTCGGAAGGTGTCAGTTTCCGGAGCCCGCGAGGTGAAAACAGCCATGAAAACATTTGTGATCGATCCCGCCAATTCTGTGAAGGCGTACGCTTCGAGCGAACAGGCACGTCAGTGCCGTGATGGCACACGGTTCGCTACCGAGAAGAATTTCGCGGCGGCTTCGGCGGACTGGCCCATGCTCAGACTGGTCGCGATCTGGAACAAGCTGCCCGGCGTAAACCCGGTGCGGAAGTTTACCGACCGCAGCGCGGCGCTCCGTCGCATCTGGGCAGCCGTTCAGGTTCTGGCGCCGGGAACAACCACCAAAACCGAGCTCATTATCGGCCTGCTCAAGCAAGCCTCCGGCGCTTCGCTCAAGGAGATCATGGCCGCGACAGGGTGGCAGGCCCACAGTGTGCGTGGATTCATTTGCACGCAGCCCAAACGGCTGGGCTTTCAAGTCGAGTCCTTCAAACGTCAAGGAGAGCGCGTATACCGCATCCGCTAGAAAAACCCATGAACATCTTGCCCTTTCATCTCAACATACCCACGGAGATTACTCTGGAACGGCCCGAAGGCACACTGGTGCAGGGTCGCTACGGGGATCGCGTCATGTTCAGCCTGGCGGATGGGCGGGTGATGTACGTGCCGCCGTTCGTTGCCAACAAGATTCAGGCAGAGGGTGTCGCCGCCGGCGAGCGCTTTGAGCTTTGCAAGACCCAAGTGCGGAAAGGCAGCCGGCGCGCGATCGAATGGATTGTACGGCGCCTCGACCCTTTTGAGGAGCTCGCCTGCCCAACGGAGCCGGCGGAAGGTTCTAAAGTTCCAAATGGTTCGGGAGGCGTACCCGGTCCTGTGCTGGCTTCTGATCCCGAACCCGAGACGCCGCTCGAGCGTGACCTGCGTGCGTCGATCGATTCTGTGGCCGCCACCAGGAATGGCAACGGCCACAATGGCACACACCCCAATAGCCCACCGGCCCCTCCGACCAAGCTTGAGCACGCTCTCAAAACCGCCATCTCGGCCGCCTACAACGCCGAGAGATTCGGCGCGGAACTGGGCTACGTGGTGCGCTTCGATGCGGACGCCATCAAGTCCATGGCGATTACGGTGCTGATCAACATGAGCGGGGGAAATCACCGATGAGCGCTGTAGAAGCCGGCCCGGTTCTTTCTCCCACGCCGGTTCTTGCTCCCACGCCGGTTCTTTCTCCCACACAGATCCGGTGCTTTATGGACTGCCACGCGCGATGGTGGTTCAAGTACACGCTCAAGCACCCCGACCCACCCAACGGAAATCTGGCCCTGGGCAGGGCGGTTCATTGGGCGCTCACCCAGAACTTCGCCCAGAAGATTGAGACCTACGAGGACCTCCCGCCCTCGGGTGTGCTGGCGCTGTTCCGCGAGGCCTGGGCATTCGAGCGCGACCAGGCCGAGTTTCGCGACGACGAGGACCCTTCGCAACTGGCCTTCGCCGGCGAGGCGCTGGTCGAGAAGTACCTCGACGAGGTTGCACCCGCGGTCGAGCCAGCGGCGGTGGAGCTGCACGTCGAAGGGGAAATCGGCGGCGTCAGGGTCCAGGGATTCATCGACGTGCTGGACGTCGATGGCCGGATCATCGATATCAAGACGGCCAAGGCGAGTCCCAGCTCCATTGAGCCCATGCATCGGTTCCAGGTCGCGACCTACCGCCAGTTGGCGCCGGGTGCTTCGGGGAAAGGCCGGCTCGACACACTGGTCAAGACCAAGACCCCGAAGGTCGTTCTTCAAGGCTTCGATGTCACCGAGGAAGACCTGCGCGCGACCCGTACGATCTACACGAGGGCCAGTCAGGCCATGCGATCGGAGATCTACATGCCCAACCGAATGTCGATGTTTTGCTCCCGCCGCAACTGCGCCCATTGGCGAGTCTGCGAACACGAATGGGGCGGAGAGGTTCCTGAAACATGAAGCCCCCACGGAACCCGCAATACCTGGCTTGGATTCGTACGCTGCCGTGCGTGGTCTGTGGATCGACTCTGTGGATTGAAGCTTCCCACACCGGCCCTCACGGACTGGGCCAGAAGTCCTCCGACTACTCGGCGATACCGCTTTGCGCAAAGCATCACCGGACCGGTCGCGACAGCTACCACAGACTCGGTCCGCGTAGCTTCTCCGAAGTACACAACCTGGATATCCGAGCCATCGTGTCCCGCTTGAACCTGAAGCCCCAGGTGCGCCTGGAGGCGGGCTGCTTCGTCGCGCATCTCGAAGGTGAGCGGTACGTGCTCGGAAAGATCAGCAGCGGATTTCCGCCGGCTCTCCGCAGGATGCGGGAGGTCTGCGGGCGGGAGCGCATGGCCGTTGGCCAGGCTTCGTGAAGCGAAAAGGATGAGCTTGTGAGTTACAGCTTCCAGGAACCCGACTGGCCGCCGGTTTGCGAATGCAAGTATGACGAGGTGCATGACACGGTCGATCGTGAAGACTGCTTGCTCCACTGCGACATGCAGGACGATCCAGAGCCGGCGGAGAACCAGACCGTACCCAAAAAACCGGTCACAATCGCAAAGCGCGACAAGGAGAACGCAGCATGATCAAGAAGCCGCGCCCAAGAAACAAACACGCCAAGGTGATCTCTATCGACCGGGTAGCGTTGAAGGCCACCAACGACCAACGCCTGATTGCATCGGACGCGATCACCCATCGAATGATCGTCGCCATCGGCGGAGAACGCTTCGCCTATGATCTGACAGCCCGAATCACCGAACTTCCCCAAACCGCAGGGGATCAGCCGGCGCCGGTAGTGCTCCTGAAGGACCCTCCGCGCGCTTCCTGACAGAGGCAAGACTTTATGGGCAAGAAGACAGCAGGTTCAACGCGTGAGGGAGCGCCAAGGGGCAGCGCAAAGATCCTTGCGATTTACAAAGCGCTCTTCGCCCTCAGTCGCAACTTCGACGAGATTCTGGTTCGCGTCGATCGGCTTCGTAACTTGGGACTGTTCCGAAGCCGATTCCAGCGGCAGTCAATCGCGATTTGCCAGGCTACACTCAAAGAAACCCGTGCCTGGTTCAACTTTGAGATTCTCCAGATCCTCGAAGACCGTGAAGAGCGCGATCTGGCGCACTTCGGCCGCATCCGTCACAAGCTGGAAAAAGCGCTCGCAGGTTCCGGTAAGCGCGCGGCATCTCCCAAAGGAGTATCCCCGCGATGATGTCCGACCACATTTCCGATGAACGGCTCGCGCAGTACAGCGAAGGACGGCTTGAAGAGCCGGAACTGGGCCAGGTTGAAGAGCATCTCCTGGTCTGCGAGCAGTGCTGCACTCGCCTCACCACCTTCGATGACGCCTGGGGTTTGAACGGATGATGTGCATGTCCATCGTGGACCCGCGCCCAGGAACTGTTAGCCGTCCGCGAGTGTTCGCAGCCGTCACGTATGAAATTTAGCTCAGTCTTCCAGGTCTAATCCCACCGCCTTTAGGCGGTGAGCTTCAGCGCGGCTCTACGAGAATGGAGGGATGGGCGAATACAGGCATAGCGCGCACGCGACCTTCGATCTGAAGTATCACGTGATCTGGATCGCAAAGTACCGTTACAAGATATTGCGGGGGCGGATAGCTGAGCGTGCGCGCGACTTGATTCGGGAAGTGTGTCAGATACGGGACGTGGTGATCATCCGCGGAGCGATCTCGCCGGATCACATCCACATGCTATTGTCGGCGCCGCCGCATCTGGCACCGGCAAAACTGGTGCAGTACATCAAAGGCCGGTCGTCTCGAAAACTGCAAGAGGAGTTCCCTGAGTTACGAAAACGGTACTGGGGGCAGCACCTGTGGGCGCGGGGATACTTCTGTGCGACGGTGGGCGCGGTGGATGAGCAGACGATCAAAGCCTACATCGAAAACCAAAAGTGGGACGAAGACGAGCAGGGATTCAAGATCACCGCGCCCACCGAGCCTTGAGGCGGCTCTGAGCCGCAGATGCTTCAGGCGGCTTCAGCCGCAAGCCGACTTTCAGTCGGAATAGGAATCTACCGGCTTTAGCCGGTAGTCTTTAAATATGTTCTCCTGGGGCCGGACGACGACCCAGACCGCGTCGCACAGGAGAGTACCACCGGGGCGCCTCACCGGGCGGTACGGTACGTGCAAAAGGGCGCGGAAGTCCTTCGGGTGGAACAGCGCGCGAATGGTTTGAAATCTACGCCGGTAGCGAACTTCAACGCCCGGATCGTGCGTGATTTCATCCTGGACGATGGCGAGCAGCAAAGGCACCATTTCGGTGTGGAAGCCGCGTTGGGAGGACGAAGGGTTGCTTTCACTCTGTCCGCAGCGGAGTTCAGCCGGATGGTCTGGGTGCTCAACAAGCTGGGGCCTCAGGCGATCATCTACCCGGGGCAGCAACAACATGCTCGCGCCGCCATTCAGTGGTTGTCCGGCGAGATTCCACAGGAACACATCTTCACGCACCTGGGCTGGAGGAACCACGGTTCGCAGTGGGTGTACCTTCATGCCGGGGGCGCCGTGGCTGCCGTTGGGTTGCTCTCCGGCGTGCAGGTGCAGGTACCCGCGGCCTTGCAGCCGTACCAAGTCCAATGGCCGAAAGATCCGGATGAACTGGTGCGAGCAGTACGCGCGAGTTTGCGCTGCCTGTCTGTGGCACCGGACCGGATCAGTTTTCCGCTATTGGCGGCCGTCTACCGGGCGCCGTTTGGCGGGGTAGATTTCAGCGTCTTTCTCGCCGGTAAGACCGGCGTCTTCAAGACCGCTCTGGCAGCGCTTTGCCAACAGCACTTCGGAGCCGCCATGGATGCCAGCCGTCTGCCGGCCAACTTCGCATCGACGTCGAACGCGCTACAGGCGCTGGCCTTCCATGCCAAGGACGCGCTATTGGTGGTGGATGACTTTGCCCCTAGCGGAAGGCAGGCCGATGGAGAGTCGCATCAAGTCGCTGAACGGCTTTTCCGCGCCGCGGGCAACCAGCAGGGGCGCAGCCGTCTCGGTGGGAACGGACTACTGAGCGCTGCGAAACCGCCCCGCGCGCTGGTGCTGGCAACCGGGGAAGAAGTGCCCCAGGGTCAAAGCATTCGCGCCCGCCTGCTGATTGTAGAGGTGGGACCCGGAGAGGTGAACCGGACACGGCTGAGCGAGTGTCAGGGCACCGCGCAGGAAGGACGATTCGCCGAATCGATGGGCGCATTCCTGAGTTGGATCGCAAGGCATTACGAGGAACGGCAACAGCGGCGGCAGACTCGGGTGCTCGAAATCCGCAGCCAGGGCCACGGGCGTACGGTTCATGCCCGCCTGCCTGGAACCCTGGCGGAGTTGCAGGGCGCCTGGGAGCTATTCTTGGAGTTCGCGCTCGAAGTGGGTGCGATCGGCCTGGCGGAAAAGGACAAACTCGAAGGGCGGAGGCAACGAGCGATGGCGCAGCTATGCGCGCTCCAAGCCACCTATCAGGACACCAGCGATCCGGCGCTGCGTTTTGTGGCCCTGTTGCAAGCCGCTTTGGCCTGCGGACGTGCCCACGTGGCGGACCGCCGGGGCGGAGCGCCAGACGATGCGGCGGTGTGGGGATGGAAACGCAAACTTGCCGGCCGGCCGTGGGTACCGCAGGGCACGCGAATCGGTTGGGCGGTTGGGACCGACGTATTCCTGGAGCCGGAGGCAAGCTATCAAGTGGCCCGGGAACTGGCAGGAACCGATCGCCTGGTAGGCGAGCAGACTCTACGCCACCGGCTGCGCGAGCGAGGCCTTCTGGCCAGCATTGACGAAGGACGCCAGATGGTACAGGTGCGCCGCACTCTGGAGGGCAGCCCAAGACAAGTGCTCCACCTGAAAGCCAGTGTGCTGGTGGACCCGCGGGCGCAGGATTCTCGGACGCTTTCGCTCCAACCTTCAACGGGACGCGGCAAGCCCCATGTTAAGGGGCGTATTCAACCATGAAGAGCAGCGTTACATTTGTCGGGTTTGTCGGGCGCTCAAGAGGACATCCTGGCCGCCTCGAAAGACGTTCCCGCCGTAGAAGCGGATTCGTTGGTCCACCAGCCCCCTGCATTCATCTCAGGTGGTAGACCAGCGGTCACGGATAGTCAGACAAAATATCCGACCACCCGATCATGGGTAGTGTTGCTGCTCCCAAAGACACGACGCGGTCATGAGCGGTTGAAAACGCGAGCTAGAATGAGAATATGCTGACGGACTATATTCACGCAGCGATGCGCCACGCGCGCTACGAGATCATCAACGATCCGAAGTCATTCTACGGCTGCATCCCCGAATGCCCCAGCGTGTGGGCCACGGGTGAGACGCTAGAAGTCTGTCGCGAAGAACTCCAGAGTGTGTTGGAAGATTGGATCGTTCTCGGGCTCCGCTTGGGGCATCCCATCCCCGTGATTGATGGCATCGCCGTGGCGCCTGCAAAGCTTGAGCCCATTGATGTCTAAACTGCGCCCTGTCTCTCGACGGGAACTAGTCCGGCGAATGCGGGCACTTGGTTTTGAAGGACCCTATCAGGAAGGCAAGCACCCGTTTCTGGTCCGAAACGCGCTCCGTGTGCCAATTCCGAATCCACATGAGGGCGACATCGGAACCGATCTTCTGATCAGAATCCTTCGCTTGGCTGGTATCTCACGCGACGATTGGGAATCAGGAGCCTGACGGCTGATAGATGCGGGGAAGGCAATTGTTTTCAGTTGGCTGATCTGCGACCGGTCCCACCTTAGTAACCACCGGGCCGGAGCCTTCTGGGGTGGGGAATTGTCGACCGGCGAAATGGGGGAATTGTGAACCGGCGTTGACAATCCGGAGGTCACGCCCGCTTCCTGCCAGCCGATGACTGAAGCCTTCGTTCGTGGGCGATTCGATCAGATAGGAACACTTTCAGCAAGGACTGATAGGGTACGTCCCGTCTGTTTGCCAGAATCTTCAGTTCGGTAATCGTGGCTTCCGGAAGGCGCAGGGAAATCGTCTTCAGAGAAGGTCTTAGGTTCGGAAGCGCGATTCGCTCCCCTTTGCTCCAGTCGACGTACCCAGTGGAGTCCTGAGCCGCCCAAAAAGCTCGCTCTTCATCCTCATCCCGGAATCTGGGAAGAAGCTTCTTCTTAACGTTCTTGCTCATGACCGCTGATAAACCTCCCTTTCTTTTCGGCTCATATCTCTGGCCGAGATCACTCGGATGAGGGTACCGCGAATCGTAAACACCAGGAAAAGCGGCCTGCCGGCGTCCGTCTGGCCCAGGCAATAAAAGCGGGGCTCCCGCTGCGAGTGTTTTGGATCGTCCTGAACGACAAGCGGGATATTGAAGAAGACCTCCTCACACTCGGGGACAGACGCCTGGTGCCTCTCCCAGTTCTTGACCACGTTGTGCTGATCCCACTGGAAACCCGTGCACTGCGATACGATCTCGGATCCTAACATCTCGACCAGTATATGACTATAGTATACACCGAAGCACTCCTCGCCTTACCTCCTCACCCACCTATACCGGAATGAGCAGGCAATGCGATTGCAGGGCCCGAATCGGTTGGGTGGCTGGGACCGACGTATTCCTGGAGCCGGAGGCCAGCTATCAAGTGGCCCGGGCGACGGATTGCGCACGTCTGCTATTCTACCGGCAGGAAGTCCAGAATTCTGGACTCGAAACTAGCACAAACGTTATGAACACCACCGCTAAAATCCAACACAAAGGTCAGGTAACCATTCCCACCAGCGTGCGACGCCAAGCCGGCCTTTCCAAGGGCGACCTGGTGAACTTCACCTTTACCCGCAGCCAAATAGTCATTACCCCAAAACCGGTGATTGATGGTTCCTTCCCCACCGCCGATGAGGAATACACACCGGCCCAGCGCCGAATCATCGATGCGCGCCTAGAGCGAAGGCTGACGAAGACATCAAGCTAGGCCGCCTGCAGGGTCCCTTTGATAGCCACAGGGAGTTTATCGCTTCACTGCACCAGGAAGCCAAGAAGCTGGGCGCGAAGAAAACCAAGCGCCCGGTCCGATGAGGCTCATTCGGACGACGCATTTCGTCCGGAGTTACAGTAAGTCGCCCAAGGAGATCCGCGGGCCTTCGACAAGCAGTCCCTGCTACTTCTGCAGGATCTCCGCCATCCTTCCCTGCACGCCAAGAAATACGATGAGGGCCGCGATCGCTGGCAGGCGCGGGTGACCGGCTCCTGACGTTTTTACTTCATCATCGAAGATGACGCTTATATTCTTCAGGACATCATTCGCCACCCCAAGTAACCTCGTCGCTCCCACGAGATCTGATTCAGGGGCCCTTTGAATCGGAACGGATCCCAGGCTCAAGGGGCGGCGCAGTCGTGCTGTCCCGAGAACGCCTCCTGGTATGCGGGCGTGCAAGGCAGCGGGCCCAAGCTCTTCACGTCTACTGTAAAAAAGTGGGCATGTCGCCAAATCGGCCGCGCATCCCAAACTCCTGAGCGATCATGTAGCCCAAAGCGTCACTGACATGACTTCGGAGTGGATCGGACTTGTCGATGTCAGCAAGAGTATTCCCGTTCTGGTCGCTCTTCCAATGCACGCGCTCAAGGTCCAGAATCAGTTCCTTGCACCCCGGCGCGATCTGTAGGCGGTGATCGCCGGCCTGATTGTACAGCATCGCATTCACGCAGTTCACCCGGTCCTTCAACCGAGGATTCGAAGAGGGAACGTGGAGTTTATACGGGTAGGGGAGGCGGCGAAAGAACTCGCGCACGAGCTCCCAATCCGTGCGCGACGCGGAGCTGTGACGCCCCTGACCGGTGGCATCACCATAGATTTCGATCCGCGTAGTGTAGGGGGAAAGCTGGCCGTACTGCCCAATGCGCGCTAAGAATGCCTGGCAGGCGGCCCAGGTGTTGGAATCGGGCAGAGCCAATTCGTCCAGCACCCAGACCGAGTCTCCTTCCCTCTGGCCGATGACAGAGCACATGGGATTCACATTGAAATCGAGCGACCAGAATAACGGCAGCCGCGGGTCGTAGCGTATCGCTTGTACACTCTGGGTTCGGTCAAAGGCATGGTAAACCCGGCCTGCTGTGAGATTTTCAAAGCTGGCCTCAAACTCCTGGCGATAGGTTTTAGCATCCAGTTCGTGTGTGGCGCTTTGGATTTCCTCCGTGGCCACATTGCCGCCTTCCGCAGTGGTGAATTGGAACGTCTGCCACCCCGGCCGCCTTTGTGCCCCCTGATACATTTCGTAGAAATGGTTGTAGCCCCGGGGCGTGCCGATGAAGAGCGCTCGCCCCTGTTTGTCAGCGAGCGCCGGACGCAGCACCTCGGGCCAGGCTTCCCTGGCGATCGAGGCGTATTCGTCGAGGATCAGGAAGTCGAGCCCATCTCCGCGCAGAGAATCGTAATTGTCGGCGCCGCGCAAACAGATCGTACCGCCGGTAATGAGCTCGATCCGAAGATCCGTTTCGTTCGGTTGCGATTTCCAATACGGGCGAGTCATTTCTTTGAGCGGCTTCCACGCGATCCTCTTCGCCTGCTTGTACGTCGGGCCGACGTACCAGGCCAGGCGGCCTGATTTCCAAGCCGCCTGACATAGTTCCACGAGCGCAAGGTAGGTTTTTCCGAACCTTCTTCCGGCAACCAAGACTCGAAAGCGGGCTGGATTGTTGAACACGGTCCATTGGGGAGGTTTCAGCCGAATCATAACGGTTGGCCTCCGGCATCCTGCGTGACCACGAATGGTGGCGAAGGAGGGGGTGGCGGAGCCGAGGCTGGCTGGTCTCGCCAGTGTGCACGGCTCTTGAGCCAGAAGATCGTGGCTGAAGGGTGGTTCCCCGATGTCGCCATCCCGTAGAGCGTCCGAGCAACGTTCGCAGTGGCCTCGATCGCTCCTCGATCCAATTCCTCATGGAAGTGTAGTCGCAGAGTCTTCGGCGACTTGATGCCGATGACTCGTGCGATGTCCTCTTGCTTCGTGCCGACCGCAGCCATGGATTTGACTTGGCGACGTTGTTCCTCGGTCGGCTTCAGTTTCGGTCTCGGCATGTTAGACCCCCTCCGTGACCGAGCATCGCTCCGCAGCGATTTGGTCGAAGGTGCGGCCGTCTCCATCAAGGACCGCGGGTTGGCTGGCCAGGCCCTGCCATCGCCTGACAATCACATCCACATATCGAGGATCGATGTCGAGGCCATAGCAGATGCGCTCGGTTAAGTGTGCGGCGACCAACGTCGTACCGGAACCGAGGAAGGGGTCGTACACGATATCGCCGCGAACGCTGTTATTCAGGATCGGTCGGCGCATCAGTTCCACCGGCTTCTGCGTACCGTGCCCGGTTGCCCCTTCCTCGCTCGAGCCACCGAACGGATTCAGGTTCGCAACGTTCCAAAGGGTCGATTGAGTTCGGTCTCCGCTCCAGCGTGAGGGTTTGCCTTCACGCACGGCGTACCAGCATGGCTCATGCTGCCAGTGGTAGTCGCCTCGGCTGAGCGCGAAGTGTTGCTTGGCCCAGATAATCTGCGCACGAATGCGAAAGCCGGCGGATTCCAGAGTCGCAGCGACCTCCGCCGCGTGGACCCCGGCGTGCCACACGTAAGCCGCATCACCGGGAAACAACCCATAGGCGGCCAACCAATCCACGCGATCGTCATTCGCTACCGTTCCGGTTTGGCGCTGGCGGCCGAGTCCGGCCCGTTCCCGCCATCGCGGATCGTAATCGACGCCGTACGGAGGGTCTGTGACCATCAATACCGGTCTGTCAACACCAACCAGGCGATTCACCACCTCGGCTGAGGTGGCGTCGCCGCAGAGCACCTTATGCTTGCCCAGAACCCACAGATCACCGGGCCGGGAAACTGGTTCCGCAGGTGGTTCGGGAACCTCTTCGGGCTTTTCTGCCGAATCGCCGAACAGAAATTCGTCGATCTCGAGTGTATCGAAGCCCGTGAGGTTCAGATCGAAATCAAGAGATTTCAGCTCTCCGAGTTCCAGCTTGACCAAGTCTGTATCCCAGTCGGCCCAGCTTGCCGAGCGGTTTGCCATCAACCGGAACGCCTTGACTTGCGCTTCGGTCCACTCGTCGCAGAGGATCACCGGGACTTCGCTCAGTCCCAGTTTCTGCGCAGCTTTTAGCCTAAGATGACCATCCACTGTTTCGCCGCTGCTGCGGGCCAGGATCGGGATCTTGAACCCGAATTCGTTGATCGAAGCCACCATCCGCTCCAGCGTGACCATTTTTGCGCAGGCTGAGGCGATAGGGGACTAACTTACTGATGGACCAATGCAGGATCTGCATGCGGTCCTCCTAAAGGAAGGGGGGCTCCCCGGAGGCGCGACGCCCGTGGGCTATTCGCGACCCCTGGAATGTCCTCATCTTGACGATGAGGCCAACGGAAACCGACGTGAAACTACCTAACATGTTTAGTTTACCATAATGCCGATGAACTATTCATTGCAATGCTATGTCTCTGAAGCCGAGGCTCTTACGACACCACGGAGACGGTATGATAGAAGGGTAGACGAATGGGACAGAAGGGAAGAAACACCATGAGCCTCAACATCAAAGACCCGGAAGCCCACCGGCTCGCCCAGGCCATTGCAGAGGCCACCGGCGAGACCCTGACCCGGGCCGTCACCGAGGCGTTGCGCGAACGCTACGAACGTCTCCACCGGCACGATCACGAAGCCCTAGCCGCCGACATCCGGGCCATCGCAGATCGCGCCGCCGCCTACATCAAGCGCCCCTATCTCGATCACGCCGAGCTCCTCTACGACGAACACGGCCTTCCCAAATGATCCTCGACACCTCGCCGCTCGTCGCTATCCTCGCGAAGGAGCCGGACTCAGAACTTTATGTCGATGCCATCAGCCGCGCGCCGCGCTGCCGCATGTCTGCTGGGAATTTCATCGAGCTTTCGATCGTCATCGAGAGTCAATTCGACGCGGAGGTGGGCCGCCAATGCGACGCGCTGTTTCGCCGTATCGGCATCGTGATCGAGCCCGTGACCATCGAGCAGGCGCATCTCGCTCGCCAAGCCTTCCACGACTTCGGCAAGGGCCGCCACGCAGCGAGACTGAATTTCGGCGACTGCTTCGCCTATGCTCTCGCCAAGCTCACCGGCGAGCCGCTCCTGTTCAAGGGGGAGGACTTTCGAAAAACCGACATCACCTCTGCCCTATGACGCGCCGCTTTCCGCCTGTGCTCCCGGTGAGGATGTCGTAGCCCGAGGGAATCTCGCCGGTGCGAACCGAGCGACGCAGCATCCTCCTCTTTCAACACGCCGCCGGCGGACGAGGTAAGGCGTGAGCTTTCGTACTTTCCTGCTCCCGACTCCTCCCCAGGATGCACTCTGCGCTTCTTTGCTGCTCCCTTGAAGCTCCCTGAATTCCGATTCCGCCCGGTCGCACGATGGGTTAACTTTACCGCGCGCGGCCATGGCACCAGATCAACACTTCCCGTGAAATCAGTAGCATGACGCTGAAGTCGAAAGCTGCCCCGCCCGGCTCGAATGCCCGGGACGGTCGAAATGAATACCGCCCCTTATTCTTTTATAGGGCGGTAAAAACTCGGGTTGAAGTTGGAATCGCCGATCAGCCTTTTTCGGCGGGAAATAAGGAAGCATCAAGTTGTGAGGCGCTGGCGTCTGCCTTGCGCTCGACCCGAACACGCCGGATGCGTACACTTTGCTCGCCAACATCGATTCGGTGAAGGGCTCGATTGACAAAGCGCAAGCGGATCTCCGGAATGCGATTCAAGCGAATCCTCGAAATATCACAAATTACCTTACGCTCGCGAGTCTGTATCAGAAGCAGGGGAATTGGCCGGAGGCGAAGAAGATCTGCGAGAAGGCGCATGAGGTAGATCCTGCCGCGCCGGCGGCGGCAGCTCAATTGGCGTTTCTCTACCTGGAGCACGGAGGCGATGTAAACGCCGCCCTGTCACTGGCGCAGATGGCAAAAAGAGAGATGCCCGACTCGGTGATCGCCAGCGACATTCTCGGATGGGCCTATTACAAGCTGGGATCGCCGGACACAGCTTTACCCCTGCTGCAGGAATGTGCAAAGAAGGCGCCTGATAACGCTGTTTTCCAGTACCACCTGGGAATGGCTCATCTGGCTGCCGGTCATCCGCAGCCGGCCGAGCGGTCGCTTCAGCTCGCGTTAAAAAGCGGTCTGGATTTCACTTATGTGGCCGACGCCCGCTCGGCGTTGGAGAAGATCTCAAGAGCTCGACGTTGATCTGATGAACCGCAAGGCGTTACCTGCAAGGTTTGAACAAAATGGCTACAACGCACTTGAGGTTGGACACACGCGCTTATACTGAGGATGGCGTTGAGCATGGCGAGATTTCCAACCACCGTGATCCTTGCAGGCGGGCTGGGGACGCGGCTTCGCGAAGCGGTTCCGGATTCGCCTAAGAGCGTTGCACCGGTGGCGGGGCGGCCGTTTCTGATCCACCTGCTGAAGCAATTGGAGCAGGCGGGGGCGCGCCGCATCGTGCTCTGCACGGGATATCGGGTCCGTGCAGGTGGACCGGGAGATCGGGAGCCGTTTTGAGGACGCCGAGATCGCGTATTCGATCGAGGATCAGCCGTTGGGTACCGGAGGCGCTCGGCGCCTGGCTTGGCAGCGCCACGGAGGTTCGGACGCTGATGGGTGGCTGGTCGCCAACGGCGATTCCTACTGCGATCTGGAGCTGAACGAATTCTGGCGGGACCACCGGCGCTCGGGCCTAGCCGCGACACTGGCGGCCGTTGAGGTCGCCGACGGAAGCCGCTACGGGAGCCTGGTCTGGGATGAGTCCGGCCGGCTCACCCGCTTCGGAGAAAAGGAAGACGGCAGCAGCACCCGCTGGATTAACGCTGGAATTTACGGCTTGACGCCGGAGTTTCTCAACGCGTTGAGCGCGGCCACGCCCTTGTCGCTGGAGCGGGAGGCGTTTCCGGGATGGATCGCGAGGGGAATTAACATTTTTGCGCGAAGGGCGAGATTTGTCGACATAGGAACACCGGATTCATACCGGGCTGCGCAGGAGTTCTTTGCTGGGAGCCAAACATGAGCCGCCGTTACGCATTGCTTGATCGGGACGGTACCTTGATCGTGGAGAAGCATCACCTAAGCTCAATCGAGGAACTGGAGTTGCTCCCCGGAGCAGCGGAGGGGCTCCGTCGGCTAGAGGCCGCTGGGGTGGGCGCGGTGGTGGTGACTAACCAGAGCGTGGTCGGCCGGGGGATGTTGAGCATGGAGGAACTGGGGCGGATCCACGAGGAGATGCTGAGGCGGCTGCGGGTGGAAGGCGCGGGACTCGAAGCCATCTATATCTGTCCGCACAGACCCGATGAGAATTGTACCTGCCGCAAACCGAGCCCAGAACTGGCCCAGCGGGCCGCGGCCGAATTGCGCTTCGAGTTACGCGAGGCCTTCGTGATCGGCGATCAGCCCGGGGAATCGGGATAGGGGGAAGCCTCGCGGCTCCTCCCCTCCCACACCACCGTACATGCGGGTCCGCATACGGCGGTTCCGTGACTTGAGCCGGTGAGGGCTGGAGGTTCGTGTCGCTTTTCGCCGATGGAGGCTTCGCCACTTCCAGGTTCCTTTCGGGCTTCACCCTATCCGTCCCTGGCAAGCTCCGCCGAAGCGAATTGGCTGGCGCATGGCCCACATGAGAGCTGCGCACTACTACCCACGATCACGGTTCGGGCCTTCATCCGTTGCTGGACTAATATGCCCTCTGCTGACTTCTGCTGTGAGATCAAAGCATCTTACGATGCTCTCAGTCACGAATCCGCAACGCACAAAAGATCTCCCGAGGTAAGTTCGACCGCCTTCCGCACGCAACCGCCGAATTTACAACCAGCGCCCTTGATGGATATGGGCTTCGCTGTCATTGGCCAGCTCGCCCGGCGCCGTATGCCTCTGATCCGGTTCTTGTACATCGGCTCGCACGTTTGCTCCACGCTTCTTTCAGACCCTCCGTCGCCGGAACGCCCTTGCGCTTCGCTATCACTTCACCTCCATCAGGTTGTGAAAAGGACTTGCACCTTCGAGCTGTCGAACATGCTCGGCACACCATTCAGATGGGCCGCGCCTGCGGCGCGACCACGGTACTGGTGCGAACCGGTTACGGCGGGCAGTGGGAACAGGATGGTTTGCAGGCCGATTTCGTGGCGGACGATCTGGCCGCGGCGGCGGAAAGGATTCAGGCAATGGTGTCTTTAACAACAGACGCCGAGACGCGGCTGCGGCGGCATATCGAAACCAGCATCGAAACCAAGCGGAAGCTGCTGGAGAGCGGCGTTGGGCCGATGCTCGAGGCAGCTGGCGTGATGAGGGAGTGCCTCGCCGGCGGTAACAAGCTGCTGCTGTGCGGCAACGGCGGAAGCGCGGGCGATGCGCAGCACATCGCGGCGGAATTCGTCAGCGTGCTCAACCAAAGCTTCATGCGGCCAGGCCTGGCGGCGATCGCACTCACAACCGACACCAGCGTGCTGACGGCCAGCGCGAACGACTTCGGCTTCGCGGGAGTTTTCGAGCGGCAGGTGCAGGCGCTGGGGCGGCCCGGAGACGTGGTGATCGGGATTTCGACGTCGGGCAATTCGGAGAACGTGCTGCGAGCAGTGCGTTACGCGCGGTCCCGTGGCATGCGCACCATCGCGCTTACCGGCGATTGCCCATGCAAGCTGGCGGAGGCGGCGGAAGTCGTGCTTCGAGCGCCCTCCGCTATCACGCAATTTATTCAGGAGTCGCACATCATGATGGGGCACATCCTGTGCGACCTAGTGGAGCAATCGCTCACGTACCACGAACACGGCCCGAATCGATAGGGAGTTTTTCGCGAGCGGCCCAGCACGAGGTGGCACACTTCCGGCTCGCCGCCACACACCTCAGATGTGAGGCGGCCCAACTCGGCGGTTCGCAGGCGCAGATCACTGACTATGTCGAATCGATGCGAAGGATGCTCGTTTGGCTTTGAGTTGGTGGCCAATGAGATTACCCTCATGCCCTGCCACCTCGGTAGTGTCAAATTTATGTCGGAGCCGTCGCGAATTCTCGATCAGGCTTCTGGCGGGCGTTCGAGCGGAATTGCTTCGTTCGCCAGACGCACGGAGACATCAAGCGAGCTCGGATCGCACCAGTCGATGAGGTCGTGGGTGCGGATGATTCCGCCGACGATGATTCTACAGTTGAGACCCGAACGGTTAAGCAGTGGCTTAAACACCTTTTTGGCGACTAGGTTTTCGAGGTAAAGGCAGGGCACGTTCAGCCGCCCGCCGTAGAGCACGCAGTCGCCGATACGAAAGTACTGCCCCACGAGATGGCTGAGCGGCACACCGCGCGTCGTCAAGTTTCGCCTATGCTCGTGGGGCGCAAGCTCGACGCCGCGGTCGCGAGCGAGCGCCTCCAGCAAAGTGCGGCGTTACAAAAGCAATACGACCTTTGCCGCTTTGAGTGTGGATCGTCAAAGTGCAGCGGTCACACAGAGCACAACGGGCGGAACGAAGTATTCCTTTTGTAGCCGAACTTGGTTCGAGCCGCGCTTTGTTGGTGAACTCCCAGTGAATGGAGGTCCGGTCGTGGTTGGCCTTGACGTTCCAGGAGTTGATGCGGGTCGTGAGGAGATCGAGTTGAGGAATGCGGCGGGTCCCCAAGCATTGTCGGGAGAGTTCGAGGTAGAAAACTTTGCGAATGCGTGGTAAATTGTCATCGGACCACATAATCGTCTTACCGACACCGTCCGTGATTGAGCTATACGTGGAGACGCGGAGCGGCTACGGCGCGCTTGTCAAATGAAGACAATCCTTAGGACGGCGACGACGCTGGGAACAGGTATCCTAGCGACGTGGCTTGGAATAAGGCTTTTTCCCACCGGCTCCGCCGCTCCTGCCGCGTCCACTTCCTGGAATCCAAGGGCCGCCGCCGCGTACCTTGATCAAAGAGCTGGATGGTGGATGGCTTGGCCTGCTGCTGCCCGAGATCAAGGGACCTTCTGCGTATCCTGTCATACCGCTCTGCCCTACGCGCTCTCGCGCCCCGCGCTTCGGGCGACACTTGGTGAAAAGGCGCCGTCGGCCAACGAGCACTGGCTCTTGGACAACGTCATCAAGCGCGTGCGCGTCTGGAAGGAGGCAAAGCCATACTATGATGATCGAAACGGCGCCAACAAGAGCCTCCAGTCCCGCGGGACCGAGTCGGTCCTCAACGCCCTGATCCTCGCTAGCTTTGACGCCAGCAGCGGTAAACTCAGCGAGGACACACGCGCCGCTTTCCGGAACATGTGGGCGCTCCAAGAGACGGCCGGAAACGAAAAGGGTGCTTGGCCCTGGCTTGACTTTGGAAATAAGCCTTTTGAAGCGCAAGATTCGCTGTTTTATGGAGCGTGTCTCGCGGCGGTCGCGGTGGGTACAGCTCCTGAGGGCCTTCGGGCGAGCCCTGACATTCAAGACAATGTGAAGCTACTACGCGATTACCTCAACCGCGAATACGCCGGCCAATCCCTTATCAACCAGGTTGAACTGCTGTGGGCTTCCGCAAAATTGCCGGGGCTACTGGCGCCGAAGCAGCAGGCGTCTATTATCGATGAAGTTTTCAGCAAGCAACAGTCGGACGGAGGCTGGAGCCTATCTTCCCTGGCCTGGACGTGGAGGGGATCAAGTCTGAAATCGCTCGTCAAACTGTGGACTCGGTCGGAAGACACCCCCTTCGATGGAAAGAGTGACGGGTATGCCACGGGCCTGATTGTGTTTGCGATCGAGCAAGCAGGTTTCCCCCGTGAGAACGTCCACCTGCAACGGGGCTTGACTTGGTTGATGCGCAACCAGAACCCGTCCGAGGGCCGATGGCCCGGTTACTCTTTAAACCACCGCCGCGCGCCCTCGTCTCCCACCGGGCTCTTCATGAGCGACGCAGCGACCGCATTCGCGGTGCTCGCGCTGACAAGCGCCGAGCGCTAGTCGCCACCCCCGTCGACTTGCTTACGCCCAACTTCTCGGCCAGGCTGTTCCCCAATCACCGTTGAAGCGCCGTTCAGGCTAGTCCGCCGAACGCTATCAATTTGGTCTCCAAATATTCTTCCAGGCCTTCCGCGCCAGATTCGCGGCCAATTCCGCTTTCTTTCCATCCCACGAACGGGACCTCCGTACTCTGCGGGGCCCACTCATTCACGCCGACCATGCCGAACTCTAGTTGCTCGGCCGCTTGCATCGCGGCACGGAGGTTGTTCGTCCACACATAGGCCGATAGGCCGTAACGGGTGCTGTTCGCCTGTGCGATGGCTTGGTCGGCATCGTCGAATGTCGCGATGGGTAACACTGGGCCGAAGATCTCGGTTTGAAAAAGCGGCATTTCGGTTGCGACGTTGGTGACAACGGTTGGTTCGTAGAAGTAGCCTCGCCTGCGTCCGGCGGGACGCTTGCCCCCAACCGCGATCTCCGCACCGGAGCTGCGGGCTCCCTCCACCAGCTCCTCAACGCGGTCACGCTGGCGTGCATTGATCAGTAGACCGACGTTAGATTCGGGCTCTAGTCCTTCCCCCACACGAAGCTTGGCGACAATTGAAGCCACACGATGTGTGAATGTTTCCGCAATCGCGGCATGAACGAAGAACCGCTGAGGTGAGATGCATACCTGTCCGCCGTTTCGAAACTTTGCGCCTACTGCACTTGCGGCAACTTGCTCCAGGTCGAACGTCCGGAAAGATCAGCACGGGCGCGTTACCGCCTAATTCAAGGGAGAGCCGGGTCACTGTTTCGGAGGCGCCGTTCATCAACAATTTCCCTACCCGCTGGCTACCGGTGAAATGGATCTTGGCGCAGTCCGGATGCCGCAGCATTTCCTGACCTATGCTTTCGGGGTCGCCACTCACCAGATTCACGGTGCCGCCTGCAGCACCAGCCTCGATCAAGATATTCACCATCTCCATCGCCGTTAGCGGCGTGTATTCGGAGGGTTTAATGACCACTGTGCAGCCGGCCGCTAATGCTGCCGCACTGGCGCGTGCAACGTTGTAGGCAGGGAAATTTCACGCGGTGATCAGTCCCACGACACCCACCGGCTGCTTGACCACCAGTTGCCGCTTGGCGGAGTTGCGAGAAGGGACCAATCGACCGTAGGCGCGCTTGCCCTCTTCGGCGAACCATTCGAATAGGTCCGCGGCAACGCTCCACTCGCCTTTCGCCTGAAGCAACGGTTTGCCGCACTCGAGCACGGTTGTGCGTGCCAAGTCGCCATTGTGCTCCCGCATCAGTTCGGCGGCTCGCTTCAGGCACGCACCGCGTTCGTAGGCCGTCTTCTTAGACCAGGAAGGAAGTGCGGAGGCAGCGGCATTGATGGCCAGCCGGCAATCGTCGCCGTTACCGAAGGGGACCGTCCTGATGACCTCCTCTGTCGCCGGATTCAGGACGTCCCGGGTCTTGCCATTCGATGCGTCGCGCCACACGCCGCCGATTGACTGCTGATACTCGTAACTCATGGGAGCAACTCGATCAAAACCATGCAGTTCAGCTTCCGCCGCATAGAGCAGCTTCGTACTTTAAGCATACAAGCTGTCAAGGTAGGTAGGAGCAGTAAGCCACGTAGGATGTACGCTTCGATCGAAGCGATCCTGCTTTCTCCTAGTCACATCCCGCTCTGTGAGGGAGCGAGGATTTTCGGCTGTCGGAAAGTAGCTGCAATAACGGGCGACATCGCGGGTGAGCAGCTAGCCGGTGAGTTTGCTGATGGCCTGGGTGCTCAGACCCTCTCGTCGCATCTCCATGAGCTCTTGCACGTCTCTTCCCCTTAGCAATCTCGGCCCTCCTCATCGGGAGGATCGGCCGGTTTATACCCCCGTCAGGGGGTGGGAAATTTCAAGCGGCTATATGGCGATTTTTGCACGGCGCTGACACACATTCCAGATGGGCACTCAGGCACCGGCGCGCCCAAGAACGGAGAAGGCTACAGGTGGACTCTTTTGGGCCGCCGCTCGCCAAGGAAGCCAACAAGGCTTCTTGTCAACCCGCACCTACTGCGCAATTCACCGGCTGGACGGCGTGAACAGTCCCGTTGACTGTATATACGATAATTATATATACTAAGCACGGGATGGCTGAAATCGAAGGATTCGATTGGGACTCCGCCAACATAGCGCACATCCTGCGCCACGGGGTCACTCCCTTCGAGGTTGAAGAGGCCGCGGTCCGCCCGCACGTGACTATCCCTGCGAAGACCATAGGGGGTGAAGAGCGATGGAAGCTCTTCGGGAAACAGCGTCCAACCGTTGCCTGGTCGTGGTCTTCTCAATTCGTCGCAAGCTGTTCCGTACCGTGACGGCCTACGAAATGAATGCTACCGAGAGGAGGAAGTATGCCCCGCAAGTCGACTAATGTTTCAAGGTCCAAATCCGATGCAGAGGAGGCCGACTGGTACGCGACCCCGGAGGGCCGTCGGCAGACGCAGCGCGAGTTCGTTCGCGCGCTGCGGGCTGGAACCCTCAGCCGGTCATCCGGCTTGAAGGTCGCCAAGACCGATGCGAAAGCCCTCGAACAGCTCATGGAACAGGCCAGGGAAAGGGCAACTCGCGCTATTTCAATTCGTATACCCATCGCGGATCTTGAGCGTGCCAAACGGATTGCCGGCAAGACAGGCGTCGGTTACCAGGCCGTGCTCAAGCAAGCGATTCGCGAGGGGTTGAAGGAAGCCGGCTGATAACCGGCCATCTTTACGAGTAAATGAAGACCGAGAGGTCAAACGAGGAACCGTGTGGCCATGCGCAGGTCGGTGGACCAGCCAGGAGTCACCACGATCTTCGAGCGCCGTGGAGGCATTGAAAGACGGCCGCGCAGGGCAACATAGCATTCGGATAAACGACCGCTACCGGTTGTGCTTCGTTTGGGACAATGGGGACGTGCCGCTCGGCATGAGCGTGAATCGCCTCGCCGTGGCCCTCGGTACCCTGACACCCACGTGATGACCCTGAGAACAGCGGTGCAACCGGACGAGCTCAAGCCGCTTCCTCAACGCTCACGACCAGACGCTTTCCAAAAACGTCGAGCGCTTCTTTAATTCGTGGCAGTTTGGTGGGGTGTCTGGGATCGAGCATCCGCCGTACCTCCTTCTCGTGGCAACCGAGTTTTCGTGCCAACTGCACCTTGGTGATTCCGGCCTCTCCCATCGCGAGATAGAGGGCCGCTTTCGCAGCCATCGGCGCTGGGATGGGAATCATCCGTTCGCCCCGCGCTGCTCTCGAAGCCTTCGGGATCTCCCGCCCGTCAGCAATCCTCCCTGCGATTGCCTCCTCCAGACAATCCGCGGCCTGCCAAAGCGCATCCTTCTCCCCTTTTCCCTGCGTGATGGCCTCCGGGACGTCCCGGAACGTGATCACGAGAACTCCCGGCTTGTCCCCACGCTCAAATCTGGCTGGATACACGAACGTGCGCATCGTTACCTCCTTCATTCGAAGTCTCTTTCGCTCAGGCAAAGCTGCTTGAGCATCTTGTGATAGGCACGTTTGTCGACTTCATCCTTCAGATTGCGAACGGTGGTCATCTTCGAACCGTAGTAGAGAAGTCCGTGGCTTTCCTTGCCGCGATGGGCCACGCCGCGCTCCTTGCCCAAAGCCTGGCTGCGCCGCACAAACTCGCTGCCTCTCACACTCCCAGTGTCGGACAAAAATGTCCTCACTGCAAACGACTGTCGGAGCTGGGTATGCCCAGAGACCCCTGCAAGCGAGGCCATCGGAGACCAGAAACAAGCTTTTGGGGTAAACGTCGTCGGTTAGCTTCCGCGATGCGGCCTGGCAGTTAGGCGGCGCTCTTGGATCTGAACACAGAGACCCTCAAGAAGGTCACTCGACACGTGTTCGAGATCGTCGTTTAAGATTGCAGTCACTCTGGTTCGCGAAATACCTGCCCGCTTTGCAATCTCTGCGTTGGTGATCCTTTGCCTGCGAACAATCTCTTTCAGGCGCTTGAGCAGCACATGCTGGACCTGCCACTCCTTTGCCGCCGCAGCGGAGAGCCCGAGCGCCGCAGCCAGCTCTTCCGGCGTCGAAGTTACGACTGGTTTGAGTTTAAATCCGCGATCCGGTCTTACATCGAGCCTGCCTGATGATTCGCCACTCGTGGAGGCGTTCGTCGCGGAGCAACCATTCCAGCCTGATGGCAAAGTTTCCTGTCAACGCCCCAAAGCCACGTGATGTTTCAGGCTGCGTTGCGCGCTTCGACGTGTAGACGCTTGCCGAGCGCAGCAAATGACGCTTCGATCTGGTCCAGGCGGGAGTGGTGCCGGAGAGAAAACAGACGTTCGATGTGTGTCTTGTGTATCCCGATGCGGCGCGCAAATTCCGCTTTCTTCAAGCCCGACCCCAGAAATGCCTTGTAGAGATCGACTTTGGCGGCTTGCAGGGCCGGTAACACCACGGGACGGAACTTCGAGCCGCGGTGGCGCCGGGGCGCAGGCAACGCTCTGGATTCCCGAATGCAGTCACCGATGGTCAGCATCAGAAGATCTTGCGCCATTTCCATGGCTTCCTCCTCGGTTTCGCCTTGCGTTACTCCGTAGCCGAAATCCGGGAATGTCACGACGTAGCCGCCAGCCTTCGGGTCGGGTTCGAATAATGCCAGATAAGGTTCCATTTTAGTCCTCACATCGTCAGATCGAGATCTTTCAGAATGCTTTGCAATGTCCCCGTCTTGATTTCCTTCGCCGGATGACGGGGCATGCGCGAAACTTTCGAGCCCAGAACGATCCGCGTGTGGCGAGATTCCTCTACGAACGCGCAGCCCTGTTTCCTCAGCCACCGTCTGAGCTCACTCGCCTTCACACTTCAATGGTAACCACTTGTGGTTACTCTGTCAAAACCCACATCCCGTGCAATTCCAGGTCCGAATAATTACGATAAATCTGCTCTAAAGCGGGCAGATTCTGCTTGACTGTTCGAGCCTGTGGAGCGAACGTCGTCACAGCGCAGGACCTTCGGAAGGTATCAGTTTTCGGCGGCCTGCCAGGTGAAAACAGCCATGAAAACATTTGTGATCGATCCCGCCAATTCGGTAAAGGTGTACGCTTCGAGCGAACAGGCCCGTCGGTGCCGTGATGGCACACGGTTCGCTACCGAGAAGAATTTCGCGTCGGTTTCAAGGGACTGGCCGATGCTCCGACTGGTCGCGATCTGGAACAAACTTCCCGGCGTAACGCCGGTGCGCAAGTTTACAAACCGTAGCACCGCCCTCCGTCGCATCTGGGCAGCCATTCAGGTTCTGGCGCCGGGAACAACCACCAAAACCGAGCTCATCATTGGCCTGCTCAAGCAACCCTCCGGCGCTTCGCTCGCCGAGATCCTGGCTGCGACGGGGTGGCAGGCCCACAGTGTGCGCGGCTTCATTTGCACCCAGCCCAAACGGCTGGGCTTTCAAGTGGAGTCCTTCAAACGTCAAGGAGAGCGCGTATACCGCATCCGCTAGAAAAACCCATGAACATCTTGCCCTTTCATCTCAACATACCCACGGAGATTACCCTGGAACGGCCCGAAGGCACACTGGTGCAGGGCCGCTACGGGGATCGCGTCATGTTCAGCCTGGCGGACGGGCGGGTGATGTACGTGCCGCCGTTCGTTGCCAAAAAGATTCAAGCAGAGGGTGTTGCCGCCGGCGAGCGCTTTGAGCTGTGCAAGACCCAAGTGAGGAAAGGCAGCCGGCGCTCGATCGAATGGATTGTACGGCGTCTCGACCCTTTTGAGGAGCTGGCCTGCACAACGGAGCCGGCGGAAGCTTCTAAAGTTCCAAATGGTTCGGGAGGCGCACCCGGTTCTATCCTGGCTTCTGATCCCGAGCCCGAGACGTCGCTCGAGCATGACCTGCGTGCCTCGATCGATTCTGCGGCCGCCGCCAGGAATGGTAACGGCCACAATGGCACACACCCAAATAGCCCACCGGCCCCTCCGACCAAGCTGGAGCACGCTCTCAAAACCGCCATTTCGGCCGCCCACAACGCCGAGAGATTCGGCGCGGAACTGGGCTACGTGGTGCGCTTCGATGCGGACGCCATCAAGTCCATGGCGATTACGGTGCTGATCAACATGAGCGGGGGAAATCACCGATGAGCGCTGTAGAAGCCGGCCCGGTTCTTTCTCCCACGCCGGTTCTTGCTCCCACGCCGGTTCTTTCTCCCACACAGATCCGGTGCTTTATGGACTGCCACGCGCGATGGTGGTTCAAGTACACGCTCAAGCACCCCGACCCACCCAACGGGAATCTGGCCCTGGGCAGGGCGGTTCATTGGGCGCTCACCCAGAACTTCGCCCAGAAGATTGAGACCTACGAGGACCTCCCGCCCTCTGGTGTGCTGGCGCTGTTTCGCGAGGCCTGGGCATTCGAGCGTGATCAGGCCGAGTTTCGCGACGACGAGGACCCTTCGCAACTGGCCTTCGCCGGTGAGGCGCTGGTCGAGAAGTACCTCGACGAGGTTGCACCCGCGGTCGAGCCAGCGGCGGTGGAGCTGCACGTCGAAGGGAAAATCGGTGGCGTCAGGGTCCAGGGATTCATCGACGTGCTGGACGTCGATGGCCGGATCATCGACATCAAGACTGCCAAGGCGAGTCCCAGCTCCATTGAGCCCATGCATCGGTTCCAGGTCGCGACCTACCGCCAGTTGGCGCCCACTGCCTCGGGGAAGGGCCGGCTCGATACTTTGGTCAAAACCAAGACGCCGAAGATTGTTCTTCAAAACTTCGATGTCACAGAGGAAGACTTACGGGCAACCCGTACCATCTACGCCAGGGCCAGTCAGGCCATGCGGTCCGAACACTACATGCCCAACCGAATGTCGATGTTTTGCTCCCGCCGTAGCTGTGCCCACTGGCGAGTCTGCGAACACGAATGGGGCGGAGAGGTTCCTGAAACATGAAGCCCCCACGGAACCCTCGCTACCTGGCCTGGATTCGCACGCTCCCGTGCGTGGTCTGTGGATCAACCCGGGGGATCGAAGCCTCACACACCGGCCCTCACGGACTGGGCCAGAAGTCCTCCGACTACTCCGCCATACCGCTCTGCGCAAAGCATCACCGGACCGGCAGCGACAGCTACCACAGACTCGGTCCGCGGAGCTTCTCCGAAGTACACAACCTGGATATCCGAGCAATCGTGTCCCGCTTGAACTTGAAGCCTCTGGTACGGTTGGAGGCGGGCTGCTTCGTCGCGCATCTCGAAGGCGAGCGGTACGTGCTCGGCAAGATCAGCAATGGATTTCCGCCGGCTCTGCGCAGGATGCGGGAGGTATGCGGGCGGGAGCGCATGGCCGTTGGCCAGGCCTCATGAACCGGAAGGGGGGATGGTGAGTTACAGCATGCAGGAACCAGAATGGCCGCCGGTTTGCGAGTGCAAATACGACGAGGTCCACGACACGGTCGATCGTGAAGACTGCTTGCTCCACTGCGACATGGTGGAGGAAATCGCCCTGGGGCTGGAGGACCAGATCACGATCAAAAAGCCGGCCACAATCGCAAAACGGGATAAGGAGAATGCAGCATGATCAAGCTGCCGGCGCGCCGAAGACGGAGTCGGGCATAATAATGAAGAGGCAAGCATGAGCCATAAGGTCCAATTTGGGTATGCGCAGGTCGACGAAGCCGCGCTAGCAGGTCTCTGCCGGAAATACCGCGTCCGGGAACTTTCCGTCTTCGGATCAGCCGCCCGCGGCGACATGCGCCCCGACAGCGACATCGATTTGCTGGTTGAGTTCCTACCGGACGCCAAAATCGATCTGGTGGACTACGCCAGCTTGATGCTGGATCTGTCGCAGCTAATCGGGAGCAAAGTGGACCTGGTGTCGAAGAAAGGACTGAAACCGCTGATCCGGGCTTCCGTGCTCAAAGAGGCACGGCTCTTGTATGCGGCATGAGGGCCTCTACCTCACCGATATCGTTGAAGCTGCGGACTATATTGCGGAGTTCATCGCAGGAATCGATTTTGAAGCATTTCAGAAGTCAGAGCTGCTGCGTAGCGCCGTGGTTCACAAGCTCTCTGTTATCGGCGAAGCCGCAGCGCGTGTTTCTGAGGAGCTGAAGGCCCAGAACCATCAGGTGCCTTGGGCCCAGATCGTAGCCTTTCGTAACATTCTCGTGCATGCTTACTTTGGGATCGATTGGGATGTGGTGTGGGGCGCTGCTAAGAATCGATGTCCCGTCCTGCGGGAACAAATCGAGCAAATCCTCGACGAAGAATCCACTCATCCCGAGGACGAGCATCCCCGGTGAAGGGAAGATAAATGGACTCGTCAGTAAAGCTCCGGCACGGGTAGTTTTCCAAGTGCAAGGTAGAGGGCGAGTTCCATGGTGAAGATCGTGACGGTATACCGAACCAGCAAAATCGAGAAATACTGGAGGCCGGAATGAAGGTTCAATACGACCGAGAAGTCGACGTTCTGAGCATTGTTTTGAGCAAGGCTCCCGTTGAGGAAAGTGATGAGGATAAGCCCGGGGTCATCCTCGATTACAACAAGGACGGGAACGTCGTCGGCCTTGAGATCCTGGATGCGTCCAAGCGCATGGGGAATCCCATGTTGGTCGAATATGCGATCACACGATGAACTTAGGATGGACCGGGCCGGCCGCAACTTCCAGTGCGCCACGTGGAAAATGGAAATGGTGCTCGCAGCCTTGGACTGACGGGTCGGCGCGCTGCATTAGAAGCAACTCCTCCTGCCGCGCCTGGATACCGTTGTATGAACTTCCGATTGGTTTGGATGGGACCGGACGATGACCCGAACGGGTATCCTCCGGTGCGCGCCCATGCCACCGCAGCTCCGCCCCGCTCAGCTGCGCCGATCTATGAGCGGCGCGGGACTGGAATGATCCGCCGGCAGCACCTCGAGAACGGGCGCGTCAAAGACACCGTCCTTGCCAACTTCAGTGCCCGGATAGTGCGCGACCTCGTCCTGGACGATGACGCCGAACAGCGGCACGAGGTCAGCATGGAAGCCGAAGTGGGCGAACACAAGCTCGCCTTTGTGATCCCGGCGGCGGAGTTCGCGCGAATGGGCTGGGTGCCAAAGCAGCTCGGGCCGCAGGCGATTATCTATCCGGGGCAGCAACAGCACGCACGCGCCGCCATTCAGCGGCTTTCCGGCCCGATCCGGCAGGAACGCATCTTCACTCATCTCGGCTGGACCAAGCAGGGCGCGCAGTGGTTGTACCTGCAAGCCGGGGGCGCCGTGGGCGCGCACGGACTCCGATGCGACGTACACGTTCAATTGCCCGCGGCCCTTGAGCATTACCACGTGCAAACGCCCGCCGAAGCCGGTGAGCGAGTGAGCGCGGTCCGCGCCAGCCTGCGCTTCCTAGCGCTAGCGCCTGACCGCATCAGCTTTCCGTTGCTTGCGGCCGTGTACCGGGCGGCGCTGGGGCAGGTAAATTTCAGTCTCTTTCTCACGGGACAAACCGGCACCTTCAAAACCACTCTGGCAGCCTTGTGCCAGCAGCACTTCGGAGCGGAAATGGACGCCAGCCAATTGCCCGCCAATTTCGCTTCGACGGCCAACGCTTTGGAGGATCTCGCCTTCACGGCCAAGGACGCGTTGTTGGTGGTGGACGACTTCGTGCCGATTGGCGGACCTGGGGACGGCACCCTCCAAGGCGTGGCCGAGCGCCTGTTCCGAGCCGTGGGCAACCGGCAGGGTCGCAGCCGGATGGGCGGAAACGGCCGGGTGCGCTCGTCCCGGCCGCCCCGGGCGCTGGTGCTGGCAACCGGGGAAGAAGTGCCTCGCGGGGAGAGTCTTCGCGCCCGCCTGTTGGTCGTGGAAGTGCGGGCGGGAGAGGTGGACCGGACGGTGCTCGACGAATGTCAGGAAGCCGCGAGCCAGGGGCGCCTCGCCGCCGCGATGGGCGCGTTCCTGTGTTGGACCGCGGGCCGCTACGAGCAAGTACGCCAGGAGCTCGGGGTGCGGGCGCGCGAGCTGCGCAACCACTACCGCGGCGCCGCCCACCCTCGCCTTCCGGCGACCGTGGCAGAGCTACAATGCGGATTTGAAATCTGGCTCCAATTTGCGCTCGAAATCGGCGCCATCAGTGCGCTGGAACTGGCGCAGCTCAAGCAGAGGAATGTGAAGGCGTTAGGCGAACTGCTGGCCCTCCAAATCCAATATCATCAGGCCGCCGATCCGGCCTTGCGTTTTGTGTCTCTGTTGAGGGCGGCACTGGCCACTGGCCGCGCCCACGTGGCGAACCGTTTAGGTAAGGCACCGGAGTCTCCCGCGATCTGGGGCTGGCGGCCCAAACCTTCCGGCCGGGGTTGGGTCTCACAGGGCGCCAGAATCGGCTGGATGGTAGGGAGCGACCTGTTCTTGGAGCCTGCGACCAGCTATCAAGTGGCCCGGGAACTGGCAGGAACCGATCGCCTGGTAGGTGAGCAGACTCTACGCCACCGGCTGCGCGAGCGAGGCCTTCTGGCCAGTATTGACGGAGGACGCCAGATGGTACAGGTGCGCCGCACGTTGGAGGGCATCCCAAGACAAGTGCTCCACCTGAAAGCCAGTGTGCTGGTGGAGCTGCGGGTAAAAGCCTCTCGGACGTTTTCGCTCCAACCTCCAGCGGGACACAACAAGGCCCTTGTTAAGCGTCACATTCCAACATGAAGAGCCGTGCTCCGTCATTTTGTCGGGTTTGTCGGGTAACCTGGAGAGAGACCGCCATGACATTAACCATTGACCTTCCGGACGAAGAAGTTAAGGCGTTGGCCGCCAAGGCACGGGCGCAAGGTGTGTCAGCCGAGCAGTACGCACGACTGGTGTTGGAGCACGACCTCAAGGTCGGCCTCGTGCGACGGCCTATTTCGCAATCCATCAGGGAGATCTGGAGCGATATGCCCGTCGATGTGCGGGCCAGGCTGCCGCGTGATGGAGCCAGCCAGATCGATCACTACGTTTATGGACTGCCCAAGAGAGACCAGTGAGAGCAATCTTTGCCGACACATTCTACTGGGTTGCCTTAACAAACCCGGACGACTCCCGCTACCAGGACGCCCTGGCTCTCGATAGTGTTCTCGCCGGCGCGGTGATTTTTACAACGGATGAGATCTTGACTGAGTTTATGACGTTCTTTTCTGCAGACCCTTGGCAGCGCAACCGGGCTGCAGCGACGGTGCGCAGCCTTCTTGCCGACCCGGAGGTCCGTGTCATCCCGCAGAGCCGCGAGTCGTTTCTAGCAGGGCTGAGCCTCTACGAGACGCGTCCCGACAAAGGCTACAGCCTGACGGATTGCATCTCCATGCAGACCATGCGCCGGGAGGGACTGACTGAGGCTCTTACCAATGATCGACACTTTGAGCAGGAAGGCTTTCGCGCTCTCTTCCGCGATGCTTGAAGCGGGGTTAATTTGATTAATCAACCCGCTAAACCACCATCGAAGGTCTGGACGCGGTTCTTATCAGCGCGAGCCGCTGCCGCGGGAAGCCGGTTACCGAACCAGCAAAATCGAGAAATACTGGAGGCCGGAATGAAGGTTCAATACGACCAGGAAGTCGACGTTCTCAGCATTGTTTTGAGCGAGGCTCCGGTTGAGGAAAGCGATGAGGATAAGCCCGGGGTCATCCTCGATTACGACAAGGACGGGAACGTCGTCGGCCTTGAGATCCTGGATGCGTCCAAGCGCATGGGGAATCCCATGTTGGTAGAATATGCGATCACACGATGAACTTAGGATGGACCAGGCCGGCCGCCATTTCCAGTGCGACATATGGAGAGGCCACTCCTTCCTGCCGCGCCTGGATACCGTTGTATGAACTTCCGATTGGTTTGGATGGGGCCGGACGATGACCCGGACGGATATCCTCCGGTGCGCGCCCATGCCACAGTAGCCCCGCCCCGCTCAGCTGCGCCGATCTATGAGCGCCGCGGGACTGGAATGATCCGCCGGCAGCACCTCGAGAACGGGCGCGTCAAAGACACCGTCCTTGCCAACTTCAGTGCCCGGATAGTGCGCGACCTCGTCCTGGACGATGACGCCGAACAGCGGCACGAGGTCAGCATGGAAGCCGAAGTGGGCGAACACAAGCTCGCCTTTGTGATCCCGGCGGCGGAGTTCGCGCGAATGGGCTGGGTGCCAAAGCAGCTCGGGCCGCAGGCGATTATCTATCCGGGGCAGCAACAGCACGCACGCGCCGCCATCCAGCGGCTATCCGGCCCGATCCGGCGGGAACGCATATTCGCTCATCTCGGCTGGACCAAGCAGGGCGCGGACTGGTTGTACCTGCAGGCCGGGGGAGCCGTGGGCGCGCACGGACTCCGATGCGACGTACACGTTCAATTGCCCGCGGCCCTTGAGCACTACCTCGTGCAAACGCCCGCCGAAGCCGGTGAGCGAGTGAGCGCGGTCCGCGCCAGCCTGCACTTCCTAGCGCTAGCGCCTGACCGCATCAGCTTTCCGCTGCTTGCGGCTGTGTACCGGGCGGCGCTGGGGCAGGTAGATTTCAGTCTCTTTCTCGCGGGACAAACCGGCACCTTCAAAACCACTCTGGCAGTCTTGAGCCAGCAGCACTTCGGAGCGGAAATGGACGCCAGCCAATTGCCCGCCAATTTCGCTTCGACGGCCAACGCTTTGGAGGGTCTCGCCTTCACGGCCAAGGACGCGTTGTTGGTGGTGGACGACTTCGTGCCGATTGGCGGGCCTGCGGACGGCGCCCTCCAACGCGTAGCCGAGCGCCTGTTCCGAGCCGTAGGCAACCGGCAGGGTCGCAGCCGGATGGGGGGAAACGGCCGGGTGCGCTCGTCCCGACCGCCCCGTGCGCTGGTGCTGGCAACCGGGGAAGAAGTGCCTCGCGGGGAGAGTCTTCGCGCCCGCCTGTTGGTCGTGGAAGTGCGGGCGGGAGAGGTGGACCGGACGGTGCTCGACGAATGTCAGGGAGCCGCGAGCCAGGGGCGCCTCGCTGCCGCGATGGGCGCGTTTCTGTGTTGGACCGCGGGCCGCTACGAGCAAGTACGCCAGGAGCTCGGGGTGCGGGCGCGCGAGCTGCGCAACCACTACCGCGGCGCCGCCCACCCTCGCCTTCCGGCGACCGTGGCAGAGATCCAGTGCGGATTTGAAATTTGGCTCCAATTTGCGCTCGAAATCGGCGCCATCAGTGCGCTGGAACAGGCGCAGCTCAAACAGAGGAATGTGAAGGCGTTAGGCGAACTGCTGGCCCTTCAAATCCAATATCATCAGGCCGCCGATCCGGCCTTGCGTTTTGTGTCTCTGTTGAGGGCGGCACTGGCCACTGGCCGCGCCCACGTGGCGAACCGTTTTGGGAAGGCACCGGAGTCTCCCGCGATCTGGGGCTGGCGGCTCAAACCTTCCGGCCAGGGTTGGGTCCCACAGGGCGCCAGAATCGGCTGGATGGTAGGGAGCGACCTGTTCTTGGAGCCTGCGACCAGCTATCAAGTGGCCCGGGAACTGGCAGGAACTGATCGCCTGGTAGGTGAGCAGACTCTCCGCCACCGGCTACGGGAGCGCGGCCTTCTGGCCAGCATTGACGAAGGACGCCAGATGGTACAGGTGCGCCGCACTCTGGAGGGCCGCCCCAGATTGGTACTGCATCTGAAGGCCAGCGTGCTGGTGGAGCCGCACACGCAAGCCTCGCGGACGCTCTCGCTCCAACCTCCAGCGGGACACACGAATCGACAAGACCTTGTTAGGAATCGTATTCAATCATGAAGAGCCGCGTTCCATCATTTGTCGGGTTTGTCGGGTCTGAACGGATACTCGGTAGTGCGTGGCAGTTGTATGGCGGGCCGGGCGACGGATTGCGCACGTCTGCTATTCTACCGGCAGGAAGTCCAGAATTCCGGAGTCCGAAACTAGCACAAATGTTATGAACACCACCGCTAAAATCCAGCACAAAGGTCAGGTAACCATCCCCACCAGCGTGCGACGCCAAGCCGGTCTTTCCAAGGGCGACCTGGTGAACTTCACCTTTACCCGCGGCCAAATCGTCATTACCCCAAAACTGGTGATTGATGGTTCCAAATTCCCCACCGCCGATGAGGAATACACACCGGCCCAGCGCCGAATCATCGATGCGCGCCTAGCGAAGGCTGACGAAGACATCAAGCAAGGCCGTGTGCAGGGTCCCTTTGATAGCCACAAGGAGTTTATCGCCTCACTGCACAAGGAAGCCAAGAAGCTGGGCGCGAAGAAAACCAAGCGTCCGGTCCGATGAGGCTCATTCGGACGACGCATTTCGTCCGGAGTTACAGTAAGGCGCCAAGGAGATCCAGCGGGCCTTCGACAAGCAGTCCTTGCTACTCCTGCAGAATCTCCGCCATCCTTCCCTGCACGCCAAGAAATACGATTAGGGCCGCGATCGCTGGCAGGCGCGGGTGACCGGCTCCTGGCGTTTTTACTTCATCATCGAAGATGACGCTTATATTCTTCAGGACATCATTCGCCACCCCAAGTAACCGAGGTGATCGCTGTTCACCCTGGTAAGGGAGCAGACTCTACGCCACCGGCTGCGCGAGCGAGGCCTTCTGGCCAGCATTGACGAAGGACGCCAGATGGTACAGGCGCGCCGCACTCTGGAGGGCAGCCCAAGACAAGTGCTCCACCTGAAAGCCAGTGTGCTGGCGGAGCTGCGGGTAAAAACCTCTCCGACGTTTTCGCTACAGCCTCCAGCGGGACACAGCAATACCCTTGTTAAGAGTCGCATTCAATCATGAAGAGCCGTACTCCATCATTTGTCGGGTTTGCCGGGTGCTCAAGAGGACATCCTGGCCGCCTCGAAAGACGTTCCCGCCGTGGATGCGGATTCGCTGGTCCACCAGCACCCTGCATTCATCTAAGGAGTGGTAGAAAACGCGAGCTAGAATGAGATATGCTGACGGACTACATTCACGCAGCCATGCGCCACGCGCGCTACGAGATCATCAACGATCCGAGGTCATTCTACGGCTGCATCCCCGAATGCCCCAGCGTGTGGGCCACGGGTGAGACGCTAGAAGTCTGTCGCGAAGAACTCCAGAGTGTGTTGGAAGATTGGATCGTTCTCGGGCTCCGCTTGGGGCATCCCATCCCCGTGATTGATGGCATCGCCGTGGCGCCTGCAAAGCTTGAGCCCATTGATGTTTAAAGGCTACCGGCTAAAGCCGGTAGATTCCTATTCCGACTGAAAGTCGGCTTGCGGCTGAAGCCGCCTGAAGCATCTGCGGCTCAGAGCCGCCTCAAGGCTCGGTGGGCACGGTGATCTTGAATCCCTGCTCGTCTTCGTCCCACTTTTGGTTTTCGATGTAGGCTTTGATCGTCTGCTCATCCACCGCGCCCACCGTCGCACAGAAGTATCCCCGCGCCCACAGGTGCTGCCCCCAGTACCGTTTTCGTAACTCAGGGAACTCCTCCTGCAGTTTTCGAGACGACCGGCCTTTGATGTACTGCCCCAGTTTTGCCGGTGCCAGATGCGGCGGCGCCGACAAAGGCGTGTGGATGTGATCCGGCGAGATCGCTCCGCGGATGCGCGGTGACTCTCAGCGCCGCCGGAAAACACTAACTTGTTGTCGCTTTGCTAGAAACCACCTAAATGGATCACCGCGCATACGGTGAACTCATCTCGACTTGGGACCGTCCGCAAAGCGAGAAAAAGGAGTACCGAGGGACGCTCAAGAAGCCGGCCACAATCCCAAGACGTAGCAAGGGGGATGCCGCATGAACAAGATGTCTCGCTCAAAACGGAACTCAATCCCGCTTATACCAATCTGGGTATAATGTGAATGACGATGGATAGGACTCCCTACCTGAAGCCACTTCATTGGATGGGGAGGTCAAAGCGGGAGTTGCAAGCTCTGCCCGGGCCGGTCGAGGACCTATTTGGATATGCTCTTTACCTCGCTCAGGTAGGGAAGAAACACGACCAGGCCAAGCCTCTCAAGGGATTTGGTTCCGCCGGCGTGTTGGAGGTTGCTGAGGATTGGGATGGGAGTACGTATCGGGCCGTGTATACAGTACGGTTCAAGGCCGCAGTTTTCGTGTTGCATGTATTCCAGAGGAAGTCAACGCGTGGGAGGGCCACGCCGAAGGCCGATATCGATCTGATCCGCGAGCGGCTCAAGATCGCAGAGAAACTTTCTGGGGAGCTATTGCCATGAAGAAAGAGCGAGTTGTGCGCGGTGTTCCTGTTGAGGAGGGTTCGGGCAATGTGTATGCCGATCTCGGCTATGCCGATAGCGCGAGCATGCTGGTGAAGGCCGAACTGACCGCCAAGATTGCCGAGATAATCCAACGGAGGGCGCTGACGCAGGCGGATGCTGGAGAGATTCTGGGATTAACGCAGCCCAAGATTTCTGCGCTCCTGAAAGGGCGATTTCGTGGGATTTCGGAGCATCGTTTGTTGGAATGCCTGACCTGCTTGGGCCGAGATGTTCACATTGTGATCAAACCGATGCCACGAAGCCGCACGAGAGGGCGATTCGTTCTTTCCGTCGCATAGAGCGCACCACCTTTTACCGGAACGCGCGGCGCCGGATCTGGCCTCCTGGGGGAGAGTTGACTGCTCCTTCCCCGAAGAGCCATGAGTATGTAGACCAGGCTGAAATAGGTCAAAGGATCCGCGGTGAGTATTCGCAGCCGTCACGTATGAAATTCAGATTCGTTCTACTCGGCCCGGACGACGACCCAGCCCGCCTCGCGCAGGAGAGTGCCACCGGGGCACCTCGCCGTCGGCTGCGGTACGAGCAAAAGGGCGCGGACATCCTCCGCGTGGAACAGCACGCGGATGGTTCGAAGTCTACGCCGGTCGCGAACTTCAACGCCCGGATCGTGCGCGATCTCATCCTGGACGATGGCGAGGATCAAAGGCGCAATTTCGGTGTGAAGGCCGAGTTGGGCGGACAAAGGGTTGCCTTTGATCTGTCCGCGGCGGAGTTCAGCCGGATGGGCTGGGTTCTCAACAAGCTGGGGCCGCAGGCAATCATCTACCCGGGGCAGCAACAACATGCTCGCGCCGCCATTCAGTGGTTGTCCGGCAAGATTCCACAAGAACACATCTTCACGCACCTGGGCTGGAGGAAGCACGGTTTGCAGTGGGTATACCTTCATGCCGGGGGCGCCTTTGGTGGCGGCTTACAGGTGCAGGTATGCAAACCGGGGGGCTTGGTCGATGCCGCATGGACGGGTTCGAGGTCACACCCATTAGTCGAAGGTGGGGTTTAGGACAACAGCGTGAGATGTACTGCATGGGGATGCTCAGCTCGGAAGAGGGCAGATCTTCGCAGAATCGTTGGCGACGCGCAAAGGCCGCCGCAGCGCGAGTTGTCACATGATCGGACACCAGGAATCGGTGGCTGGGAGTGTGTAAATCTGTGACAGGCGGACGATAGCCGTTTCCGATGCGGGATAATGAGGAAGAAAGGGACCGCGATGACGATCATCATTAACGTCAAGCCCGAAGTTCAGGCCGAACTGAGCCGCCAAGCCGCGGCCCACGGTGTTGACATCGGTGCCTACGCTGCAAGCCTACTCGAAGAGGCGGCGCATGTGTCCGCCGGATCGAGGAAGCTCAGCCAGGACGAGCTTGATCGGACGCTTCAGGAGCTTGCGCAGTTTTCACACAAGATCCCCTTGCTTCCGGATGAAGCCTTCTCGCGCGAGAGCCTGTATCGGGATCGCGACTGATGCCAGAGGGCGATGCCTGTCTGCTCGACAGCAATATCCTGTTGCGGATCAGCAAGAGCGATGACCCTCAGCATGCCGCGATCGGCCATGCGCTTCGCGCCTTGGTCGGGCAGGGGGTGCGGCTCTGCTATACCTCACAGACGCTGGCCGAGTTTTGGAACGCCTCCACCCGCCCACTCGACAAGAACGGCTTCGGTTTGACTGTTGCCGAGACGGATCGGTTGGCCCGTGTGATTGAGCGGGACTTCGAGTTTCTGCCGGACAGCAAGGATGTTCACGACCGCTGGCGGGCCCTTCTGGTGGCGCATGACATTCAGGGCGTTCAGGTTCATGACGCCCGTCTGGCGGCAAGCATGTATGTCCATGGCGTCGGGCGGCTGCTAACCATCAATATCCGGGACTTTCGGCGCTTCAACGATCTTCGTGTCCTCCATCCTGCTGAATTTGCAAATGAATAAGGGACCACTGCCAGAGGGTTCGTTTGCGTGTCCCTTGGTTGCCTCGTTGACAGGACGGTCAGCAAAGAGGCTTGGCGTACCATCTGTGCGTCGATCCCGGCCGGCAACCTCGACGAATTTCACCTCAGCGCTCGCGAGCAAACAGCGCATGCCGCCTCAGCCCTAAACGCCTGGTTTGCTGCGGCACGTGGCCACCGAATCCTGGATGTGGCGGACGGTCAGTTCCAGATTCGGCCCGGCGCGAGCAACCTCTTCGGGGTCCTGGCGGCTCAGTTGGCGCATGCGATGGCACGGTCCGACGAATTGGCAAGATGTGCCGGCTGTAAGGCCGCCTTTACTCCCGAACGTCCGATTTCCCGTGGGTCTCGACAGTACTGCAGCCGTTGTCGGCGCGGAAAGGTGCCGCAGCGCGACGCCTCGCGTGATTGGAGAAGCCGGAAACGGTGACGGGAACGCGATCGATGAAGTTCGGAAGAAAACCCTTTCGACGCACCTGGAGTTCCTTTGCATGTCCCTTGCGCTGCCTTGATCGTCCCTGGGTACTCCTTCTTCTCGCTTTGCGGACTGTCCCAAGTCGAGATCAGTTCACCGTACGCGCGGTCATCCATCTAGGTGGTTTCTAGCATAGTGACAACAAGTTAGGGTTTTCCGCCGCCTGCCCAAAAGCTCGCCAAGGCGGCGCGCCCATGTCGCAATCAATACCGCCTTTCCGTCCTTTATATATAAGGCGGTAAAAACCCGACTCCGGTGCGGACGGGTTGGTCTGCCGCAAGTGGCCAGTTCACGCGGGATCGCGGGAGTATCCGACGCCGACCGTACCGTAGGCGGGGGCCTAAACGAAGAAGAAGATTCTTGAGACGCGATGGCGAGTGGTTAATTCCGCGGTTGCGGTTCCGGCGGTTTGGTGCAGATGCAGCGGTCATCCAGGCCGGAGAACGTCCGCGGCGGGCTAAAGTGCCTTCGCCCCGCTGTCTATGAGGCGGCAGGAAAGAAGGCGGATCGTGACAGAGAGTGAGCCGGCAAGAATGCGGGCGTGGGCGCCGGCCGCGCTCAGGATTTCAAGCCCGCTCGAATGTCCTTGAGCAGGCGGAAGAGATGGTACGGGTCGCTCGGCAGCGGGCTGAAGCCGAAATGCTCGTAAAACGCCCTGGCCTCGTCGTCCTTGGCGTGAACCGCGAATGCACGAATGCCGGCGATGTCCGCGGCTTGCAGCGCGCGGTGCATCGCGTCCTTGAGCAACCCGGAGCCGAGGCCCTTGCCCTGCCAGGATGTGGCAATAGCGAGGCGGGCGAGAAGCATGATTGGAACGGGATGGCGGGAGAGGCCTTTGGTTAGACGCTCCGGCGCGGCGGCATATTCGACCTGACCGAAGACGAGCGTGTAGTAGCCGACGACGGCGTCATCGGCAAGCGCAATGTAGGTTTGAGATGCGCCGGCCTGCTGGTTCTGGAGCGCGTAGCGCACGAGAAAGCGGTTGAGCGCTTCGCGCCTGCAATCGAATTCATCGACCGCGTGGCTGCGCTGCAGCTTTTCAATCCGGAGCGGGGTCACTAAACGCCCCCGCGTTCAAACACGCTCGGCTCCTTCAAGAGTTTCGCCAGGCGCCGCGAGGGGCGGGGAGGGGCGGAAAGGGCCTTTTGAAAGGCTTCCCACTGCGCGGCGGTCAACCCGAAGCGCTGGCGATCGGGCAGGGTTTCCTCCGCACGGGCTAGAGCGCTCTCCAGTACAAATTCGCTCACCGACCGGTGCGCGGCCAGAGCCGCAGTCTGCAACGTTTTCTTCGCCGAAGGCGTGAGCCGGAGGTCGAGCTTCTCGTTGCGAGTTTCCGTCTGCGCCATGGTTGTCCCCCTTTCTGGCTATTTCATCCGTTAATCATAGCACATGTGCCTGACAATGTCATGACATAAATCAGGCAGCCGGACGCGCGAACCGGGTTCTGCCGGAATTCGCGGTCGCCAGGCTACTTTTCGCCGACACTAAAGTGAGGCATAGTTGTAATTCGGGTCGTTCAGCAGGAGGGAGCAAAAATGTCCGGGCAAAGTAGAGGCGAAACTGATCGTTGATTCGGATGCTGTACTGCCCAGCGCGATCGCCGCTGAGTTTTTCCAGGCGAAGACCCAGAAGCGAAAGATCCCTCAGCGATAGGGTGGGGCCGCTCCTGCATGGAGAGCCTCTCAGCCGCGCGCAACTTCGTCCTGCACAGCCCGTCTCTAAAATTTGAACTCTCCTCGTACCCACCGGGCCGGAGGTTTGTCTCTAGATCCGGAGTTCAGGCCCGCTTCCTGCCAGCCGATGACTGAAGCCTTCGTTCGTGGGCAATTCGCTCAGACAGGAACACTTTCAGCAAGGACTGATAGGGTACGTCCCGTCTGTTTGCCAGAATCTTCAGTTCGGTAATCGTGGCTTCCGGAAGGCGCAGGGAAATCGTCTTCAGAGAAGGTCTTAGGTTCGGAAGTGCGATTCGCTCCCCTTTCCTCCAGTCGATGTACTCAGTAGAGTCCTGAGCCGCCCAAAAAGCTCGCTCTTCATTCTCATCCCGGAATCTGGGAAGAGCCTTCTTCTTAACGTTCTTGCTCATGACCGCGATAAACCTCCCTTTCTTTTCGGCTCATATCTCTGGCCGAGATCACTCGGATGAGGGTAACCGCGAATCGTAAATACCAGGAAAAGCGGCCTGCCGGCATCCGTCTGGCCCAGGCAATAAAAGCGGGGCTCCCGCTGCGAGTGTTTTGGATCGTCCTGAACGACAAACGGGATATTGAAGGAGACCTCCTCACACTCGGGGACAGACGCCTGGTGCCTCTCCCAGTTCTTGACCACGTTGTGCTGATCCCACTGGAAACAGCCTCGTTGACGTCAAGCCAACTGAAGACTGGCGCGATCATGCCACCTCACGATCAAAAGGAAAATCAAATGAATTCAGTTATCGAAACACAACCCCCTACCCAGGAACGCCTCAAGGGCGAATCCTCCCGCGCTTACGCAGCCTTCTGTCGCTACCGCGATTTGGGACCCGAGCGAAGCTTCGATCGGGCATGGAAGCGCTTTTGCGCCGACCAAGGCAAGGATCGCGGATCAGGGAGACGCCCCGGACATTGGGCTGCCTGGTCAACGAAATTTAACTGGGTCGAGCGTGCCGAGGAGCATGACGATCTGGTCGACATGGCCAGGCGCAGCGCAGAAGCCGAACAGCGCCGGAAACTTCAAGAGCGGCATTCGCGATTCGAAGTGGAAGAACAAGACCGCATTGAGAATCGGGTTCGCAACATGGACTCGGCTCTGGATAGGACGGGAGCAGCTCCCTTCACCGAGGTCATCCAGCAAACGCACGACAAAGTCACCGGCAAGAAAACCACGACCAAGGTCAAGCCACCCAACTTGCGAGACATGGCGGCCTTGATGAAAGAGACGAACGAGACTGCTAGGCAGGCGATCCAGGGGCATGACATCAAGGGTGTCGAAGACAAGAGAGAAGTTTCACGGATTGTCTGGATGAAAAGCAAGGACCGCAGTCCGGCCATGAAGGCTCAGCGCGAATCCGGCCAGCGAAATCCTCAACCGATCGCCAACTTGAATCTACATCTAGCGGACCCGGAAACAGACAAGGCAGCGTGATCAAAGGCCGCGAACCTTTCGGCATAATCCTCGCAGGGGCCAGCTCGGTGCAGCTCCAGCGAGACGCCTTTGCTGCTCGCTGAGGAGAAGGCCGTTTTTGTGATACCGGTTTGACACTGTTTTGGCGCCTACCTGCCCGGTTTTACCAGGGCCGCCGCCCGGTCGGCGTTGGAGAAGATTTCAAAAGCTCCACATTGAGCATGAAGGCTTCGAGGCGCTCCTTTGGGGGGATCCAGCTATCGATCTCGGCAGAGGGCACACCTTCGATTCGCTCACAGGCGATCTCTGCGCCATCTTCGATGTCTTCGATAACGGCATCCAGCTTTGAGATTCCCCTAAACTTGGTCTCCACAGTCTGGCCGGCGGGGTTTTCATGCGATCTCTCGGCCCAGTGGCCCCAGTAGGTCGCTCTTTGATAAGCTTCTTCCGGATTCCTCGCTCGCACCAGAATGAGGTTGCGATCAACAACCGTTTCGGGCGGCCCCAAACACTAGTTCCGCAACGAACCACTCGGTATCTTTTTGGAATATAGCCCAAGCGCCTACTGCCGATTCACGGTAACGCGCCACAGCGGCGCGGCCTTTTCGGCGGGGTCCTGGACGAAATCCTGCGAGGTCTTGGCAGGATCGTAATCGCGCCACAGCCAGGTTCAGCGTCTCGGGCAGCTCGGCCGAGCCTTGCGCCTGGTTGTGCGTCCCCACGCCGAAGGAGAAGTGGTAATCGTAGCCCTGGAGCTTGAGCGAATTGGCCAGCTCGACGTTAGCGAGCGGCCAGCTTCCGGCGCGCGCATTCTCCATGTCCTCGGCTCCATCTTGCAGCCACACTCGAATATTCTTGCGAGGCGTGCGGCGGACCATCACCGGATACTCGGCTCCGCCGGCCGGGTGTTCGGCCGAGGTTTGCAGCGCGGCGAAGCTGCCGATCCAGCTCAGCACTCGCGAGAATTGATCGGGCTTCAGAAAGGCCGCGTTGAAGGCGCAGATTCCGCCGGAGCTTTCGCCCACCATCGCGCGGCTGTAAGCGTCCTGGCGCAGATTCACGTGTTTGCCGATCTCGGGAAGAACCCCCTCGAGAAGATAACGCGCGTAAGTGTCGTCGACGGTGTCGTATTCAATCGAGCGTTGATTCTGCGCCGCGCCCGTCCCCGGCTGGATGAATATGTTGACCATCAACGGAATGCGCTTCTGCGCGGTGAGATTGTCGAAGGTTTCCAGCACGCGATGCGAATCCGGGCGAGGGCCGGTGTACATCTGGCCGTCGCCCCAGATCTGGACCGGCAGCGGCGTCGAGCCGTCCCACTGCGCCGGAACGTAATACCAAGCGTTGGCCTTCATGTTCGGATAGATCTTGCTTTCGAGCACCATCGGACCCGTGAGCTTGCCTTGCGGCGCGCCGGGTTGCGCGTAACTATCGGGGCCGAACGCGGCGAGATCGTTGGTGCCTCCGATGGCTCTGCCATCCACCAGCCAGGTGTACCTGTACGCCGTCCCGGTCTTCAGCTTGCCCTGATAGACCCACAGCCCGCCGAGCTTGGTGGCGGCGACAGGAGGCGCATCGCCGGTGCGCGGCGCCGAGATTACCAGGCTGGGCTGCTTGCCGGCGGTAACCGCCCAGACGAACTCACCCATCTCTCCCGCCGCGGCCGCGCCTTTTTGGATATTGGCGTCGGTCAATGTATCGCGCAGAGCCTGTTCGAGTCCCAGCGCGTGAGTCTTGGCCATCTCGATCAACTGGGCGGCGGGGACTTTCTGGGCCGAGGCCGTCATTGTCGCCGCCATTGTTAAAGCCATCAGAATCCGCATAAATTCGAAACACACTCCCGGACCGCATTATATCCCACCCTCTATAATGAGGAAGCGGCATGAAGATTTGTTATCTGGATGCGTTTTCGGGGATCAGCGGCGACATGGCTGTCGGCGCTCTGATGGATGCGGGCGCGCCTGCCGCGGATGTTCTGGACGCTCTGCGGAGTCTGGATACCGGGGCGCGCTATGAAGTGGAAAAGACCGCCCGGCGGGGAATCACCGCGTCCAAGTTTCGCGTCCATCTGGAGCAGGCTCCGCGCAAACATCGGCATCTTTCGCACATACTCGCGATGATCGATGCGGCTCCTCTGGGAGCGCGGGTCAAGAAGAACTCGAGCGCGGTATTCGAAAGACTGGGCTACGCCGAGGCTAAGGTGCACGGCGTGCCCATCGAAAAGGTTCACTTTCATGAAGTGGGCGCGGCGGATTCGATCGCCGACATCGTGGGCGCGTGCGTCGCGCTGGATCTGATGGGCGTCGAAGAGGTGCACATCTCGGCCATCAATGTGGGCAGCGGAACGGTGGAAACCGAGCACGGGACTTTGCCGGTTCCCGCGCCTGCGACGGCGGAGCTGCTTACAGGCATGTCCGTGTATGCGCGAGGACCCGCGATGGAGCTGACTACGCCGACCGGCGCGGCGCTGGCCGCCACGCTGGCGTCGAGCTTCGGCCCGCTTCCGGCGATGCGCATATCGAGCATCGGACACGGCGCGGGGGATCGGGATTTTCCGCAGCATGCGAACGTCTTGCGCGCGTTGATCGGCGAACGCACCTCGGCACCTGAGGCAACACTTGTAAGCGTGATCGAAGCCAACATTGACGATTCAAGCCCGCAAGTCCTGGGATACGCTCTGGACCGGTTGATGCAGGCCGGAGCGTTGGATGCTTCGCTCTCGCCCATTCAGATGAAGAAGAACCGGCCGGGCTGCCTGCTGCGGGTGATCGCGAGGCCGGAGGATCAGGAACGTCTGGCGCAAGTGATCTTCGCCGAGACATCCACGCTGGGGCTGCGCATGCATGCCGCGGAACGGCGCGTGGAGGAGCGGCGCATTGCGGAAGTGGAGACGCCCTGGGGCCCGGTTCGCGGAAAAGTCAGCGGCAAGGTCTCCGGCCCGGGACTCTTCGCACCGGAATACGAGGACTGCCGGGCAATTGCCGAACGCACAGGTACCCCGCTCAAGCAGGTGCTGGCGGCGGCCGCAGCCGCCTATCGAAAAACGACATGAAATACTATCTCACGACACCGATTTATTACACCAACGCCGCGCCGCACATCGGGCACGCCTACACCACCATCGCCGCCGACACGATCCGGCGCATGAAGACTATGCAGGGCTACGACGTGACGCTCGCCACCGGCACGGACGAGCACGGCGTCAACGTGGAGCGGGCGGCGCTGGCCGCCGGCAAGACCCCGCAGGAATATACCGACGTCATCGCGGAGGAGTTCCGGAAGCAGTGGCAAATCCTGGAACTCGGAATCGACCGGTTTCAGCGCACCACCGCCGCCAATCACGCTCAAGTGGTGCAGAATCTGTTCCTGCGCTGCAAAGAGAACGGCTACGTCTATAAAGGCCACTACACCGGGCAATATTGCATTTTCGACAACGCCTATATTAACGACGCCAAGCCCGGCGATCCGTGTCCCGATTGCGGCCGTCCCACCGAGACAGTCACCGAAGAGAATTACTACTTTAAATTATCGGTATTTACGGACCGGCTGCTGGATTTATACATGAATCAGCTCGATTTTATTCAACCGGAGATTCGCCGCAATGAAGTCATGGCCTTTGTCCGGCAGGGCTTGAAGGATCTCTCCATCAGCCGCACCAGCGTAAAGTGGGGAATTCCCTTGCCGGGCGAAGAACCCGGCGACGCCCAGCACGTTTTCTACGTGTGGTTCGACGCCCTGAGCACGTACATGAGCGCGGTGGCCGCCGACGATTTGTGGCCCGCGGACCTGCACCTGATCGGCAAGGAAATCGTGCGCTTTCACGCGGTCTATTGGCCGGCGTTTCTGTGGGCCGCCGGACTGGAGATTCCCAAGCGCATTTTCGCGCACGGCTGGCTGCTGTTTGAAAACGACAAGATGAGCAAATCGCGCGGCAACATCGTGCGGGCCACGCCCATTCATAAGGTGCTGGGCACGGACGCGCTGCGCTATTTCCTTTTGCGCGAGGTGGTGTTCGGCCAGGACGGCAGCTTCAGCTACGACGCGCTGGTGGGACGCTATAACTCGGATCTGGCCAACGGCCTGGGGAACCTGGCCAGCCGCACGCTGACGATGATTCACCAGTATCGCGGCGGCGAAATTCCCGCGGGAGACAGCGACAATCACGTCGCGGCCAACGCCGACAGCGCGGTGGAGATAGCGCTGGAGGCATTCGAGCGGTTCGATTTTTCCAAGGCCCTGGAGGCGGTGTGGGCGCTGATCGCGGCGGTGGATAAATACATCGTGGAACAGGCGCCCTGGAAACTGGCCAAGGGCGGCCCGGAGTGCGCCGAAGCACTGGACACCGCCCTGTACACCGCGGCCGAAGCTCTGCGCGTCATTGCCGCATTACTGTACCCGGTGATGCCGCAATCGACGGAGAAGATCTGGTTTCAGCTCGGCATGCCGGGGCATTTGGACAGCGTGCGCGTCGCCGATCTGCATTGGGGGCACCTGGCGGCGGGACAGAAACTACGCGCCGTGGAAGCAGTGTTTCCGCGGGCGGATGCGAAAGCCTCGATCGAGAAGATGAAGGAGCTGGAGGCGGTGGAATTGGCGCGGCAGCAGACCCTCCTGGGCAAGGCGGCTCAGCCGCCTTTGCATGCCGCGGCCGAGGCAGCCCCAGCGGCGAACGGCAGCGGCCAGATCACCATCGACGATTTCGCAAAAGTGGATTTGCGGGTGGGCGTGGTGAAGTCGGCTGTGCCGGTGAAGAATGCGGATAAGCTTCTGCACCTGGTGGTTGACATCGGCGAGGCCCAGCCGCGCAGCATCGTCGCGGGCATCGCGCTGGCGTACAAGCCCGAAGCTCTGGTGGGGCGCAAGGTGGTGATCGTGGCCAATCTTGCGCCGAGGAAGCTGAGGGGTCTGGAATCGCAAGGCATGATTGTGGCGGCGTCGCTCGAGGATGGCTCACCTGTGCTGGCGAGCTTTTTGGAAGACGTTCCCATCGGCGCACGGCTTAGATAGTTCAAAGCAAATAATGCTCGCCGATTCGCATTGCCATCTGGATCACGGACAATTCGATGGTGACCGTGACGCTGTGATTGACCGCGCGCTCGCGGCCGGCGTCGAGCGAATGGTCGCAATCGGCACTGGGGATGGTCCGCCGGATTTAGAGACCGGCATCCGGCTGGCGGATCGGTATCCGGCGATCTACGCGACCGTTGGCGTGCATCCGCATGACGCAAGCAAGGCCTCACCGGAGACGCTCCAACATCTGGCTGAGCTGCTGCGGCATCCCAAGGTCGTCGCGTTGGGCGAAATCGGCCTCGATTACCACTACGATTTTTCGCCGCGCGATGTGCAGCGGGACGTGTTCGTGGAGCAGATGCGCGTGGCTTCCGATGCCGGGAAGCCGATTGTGATCCACACTCGTGAGGCATGGGAAGACACGCTGGGGCTCATTGAACAGTATTGGTGCCCGAGAGGGCTTCCCGGAATCATGCACTGCTTTTCCGGAAGCCCGGCGGAGGCGGCGCGCTGCATCGAGCTGGGATTTTATCTGAGCTTCGGCGGCATCGTGACGTTCCCGAAGGCGCTGGAGTTGCAAGAGGCCGCGCGGACTGCGCCGGCGGATCGGATTCTGGTGGAGACCGACGCGCCTTATCTGGCTCCGGTGCCCCGGCGCGGGAAGCGCAATGAACCGGCGTTTGTGGTGGAGACGGCGCGGAAGCTGGCCGATCTGCGCGGAGGGACTCTGGAGACGATTGCGGCGGCCACCACAGCCAATTTCCGCCGCGTTCTATCCCTGAAATATTAGGGATTGACACGGCCGCCGATGTGCGCTACAAGTAGTAGCGCGACACTTATAGCGATCATGTTTGACCACCATGTTTAGCGACAAGAAGCCCCGCCGCAAGCCGCTCAGCGGCCTCGAACACCTGGTGATGTCCGTGGTGTGGGATCGCGGCTCCGCCACCGGCGAAGAGGTCCGCGAGGCTCTGGCCACGCGCCATCCCATGAAGGAATCCACCGCGCGGACCGTTCTCACACGTTTAGAAGAAAAGGGCTACCTGACCCACAGCGTGGACGGGCGCACCAATGTCTATCGCGGCCTGGACGCTCCCCAAAGCGTGGCCGCTGGCGCAGTGCGCCAGATCATCGAGCGTCTTTGCGGTGGCTCGGTGGAACAGCTCCTCATCGGCATGGTGGACGACGAGGTGCTCAGCGAGCGCGAGCTCCAGCGGCTCGCTCAAAAAATCGCCCGGCGTAAATAATGGATCATCTGCTCCAAGCCTCGGTCCGTTCGGTGCTGCTGGCCGCAGTGGCCGCGTTGAGCCTCTGGCGCGTGAAATCCGCCTCGATCCGGCACGCCGTCTGGACGCTGGTGACGGCGAGCATGCTGCTCCAGTTCGCGCTCAGCCCGCTGCTGCCCGAGATCCCTGTGCGAGTGCTGCGCCCGGCGGAGCCCGTTGCGATCGCGGTCACGAACGAGTCCATCCCAATTGCCGAGGCGACTCCGTCACCCCGCCTTCAACCAGCTATATCCTGGGCTAACGCTGCCGCCGCCGTCTACTTCTGCGGGCTGCTCTTCTTTGCGGCACGGTTCGTCGTCGCACTGCTGTTTGCTCGTCGGCTGGTGCGCTACAGTGAACCCGCGGGGCATGGAAGATTTCAGTCCCGTCGCGTTTTTGCGCCGCTGACTATCGGGAACAGGATTCTGCTGCCTGCGTCCTGGCGCGATTGGGACTCGACCAAGCTGCAAGCCGTTCTCGCCCATGAGGAGTCCCACGTGCGCCGCAGCGACTGGGCCGTTGCCGCGATGGCGCGGCTGAACCGGTGCGTGTTCTGGTTCCATCCTCTGGCGTGGTGGCTGGAGCGCCAGCTTGCGCGATTGGCGGAACAGGCTTGCGACGATGCGGCGCTTGCGGTGGTTCGGGATCGCGAACAGTACGCGCGAACGCTGCTCGATATCGCTCGCGCGATTCAATTCTCGAAGGGACGGGTGCTGGCTGTGTCCAATGTGGCCGCGCCCATGGCGAAGGAGGCCAACGTGGAAACCAGAATCAATCGGATCTTAGATGAAACCCGGCGCATTCCCGGCGCTCTGGGCCGCCGAGGGTGGACCGCGCTGGCGCTCCTCGCCGCACCGTTGATGTACCTGAGCGCTGCGATCCAGCTCGCCCCGGCGCAGACCGTGGTGGCTCCCACGCCCCCGCCTCCGCCGCCCGCGCCGCCCGCACCGCCCCCTGTCGTGGCGATCCCGCAGGCGCCCGCGCCATCGGCAGCTCCTGCTCCTCCGCAACCTCCCGCGGCGGATGCGCCGCCTAGCCCTCAACCGCCGCAGACTCTCGGGGTGGGCGGTCCGATTTATATCCCCAAGGTCTACAATGGCCATAACAAGACCTTCTGGTTCTTCAACTACGAACAGTTTCAGCAGCAGAAAAAGCAGCTCCAGGAAGATTCGGAGCCGGCGTTGCCTATGGGAACTCCGCCAAGGTTCGTGGCCCAGGCACCGGCTCCTGCGCCAGCGACATCTGCCGCGGACGAATCACTCCTTCACGTCGATGTGATCTCGGTCCGAATGACGAAGATCTCCATTCCGCTCGATCCCACAGGGCAATACGAAGTTGCTGGGCGGATAACGACGCTAGCACGAAGGTTTGTAACTTCTTTCGACGAGCGAGTCGATTACCGTCAATTGGTAGAGAAGCAAATACCCTTGAAGGCCGGGATGTACAGATTGGATGTCTCCGTAAGAAATCTGAGGGACGGCAAGATCACCACGCAGGTAGTGAGCTTCGAAGTGGAGTGATCCGGATTACGCCAGCCGCAGCGCCACGGCCAGTTCCTTATCGCTGCGCACGCGCCAGATCTTCGCATCCAGGCAGTAATGGGTGAAGGCGATACCCCAGATCGCGGCTTGCATGGTCTGGCCCGGAAACAGAACCTGAGGCATGAACGTCAGCAGGAAGTGCAGCCCGAGGGCCACGGTCAGGTAGGTGGCGACATTGGATGCCAGGCGCACGGCCATTCCGTTGCGCTCCGCCGCTCCGGGCACCGAGTAGCGATTGCGGTTGTGGAACCACATCAGGCGATGATACTGCAAGCCATGAAAAAGACCCAGAGGAATCGCCGCCTGTAGCGCGCCCGCCGTGCCGAACCGGACAGCGAAGCCGAGCGCGAGCCATTGCAGCGGCACCACCGCAGCCAGCAGCGCCAGCTTGGGCCAATTCATTTGCGCGTGTTCGCGCCACTTGACGACTTGCCGGATCAGCCACACGGCCGTCAACACTGCGTAGGCCCCGATCACCACGGTAGCCAGCGTGGTCCTCTCCAGCGGCGTTCCCTCCAACAGGTGTTGGGTCTTCAGCACGAATAATCCCAAGGGCGCGAACAGGGATGCAAGCAGGAACCAGCGGTCCAGCTTGCGATCGATATCGTAACGCTCGCGATTCTTCGCCTTGTACAACATCACGAAGCCGAAGTGCTGTTTGACCACGTGAAATTGCTGCCACACGAAGGCCGCCAGGAAGAACAGCGCCGCGTGCCCGGTCATGGCCGCCACCGGACCCACCAGCAGCAGGGGCGCGAGAATCCATAGGAACCATCCCAGCTTTTTCCGTTCCGCCTTGTCGAAGTAAGTTCGAGTGACTGTGGCCAACACGTGCGGCCCATCTACGCCAAAGAACCAGACGGCTTGCAGCGGAAGAAGCGGAAAGCCGGCCCACATCAGCGCCACCGCCAGGTATCCAGCCAGCGCGGATCCGATAAACCACGTCAAATCCTCACGCTGTGAAATAATCCACGTGGATCGAAAGCGCTCCTGGCCGGACGCAGTGGCTGGGGTCGCGAGGGGCGCTGGCGTCGCAAGGCCGGATGGGTTCGCAATGGAGGTGGAGCTCACGGAAAGCCTCCATGGCTTATCGACCGTTTTACAGGTTAGCTTTAGGGCAGGGGGAATGTCGGGGCCGCGGGCAACAGCGAGACCCTACCACCCTTGTGATCCTGCACCCCTTCCGCCGCATCCACGCCCTTCAGCGTAATGGTGAAGCGGCCGTTATCGGCGCGTTGGATCAGTTGGCTTTCGCGTAAATACCACACGGTGAACTCCAGGTGCTCCTTGGGCACGCCGAGCAGCTCCTCCAGTTCCTTCAGCATGAGAAACGGCTGCTCGGGCTGGGCGACGCGCTTGCGATACAGCAGCGTCAGCACGCCGTCCCGCTTGCGCCGCTCGCCATCCACGCCCATCGGCGCGGTGGATTGATCGAAAATCCTCCAGGTCAGGCGGCGCAAGTCGCGATGCTGGGCGTCGTAGGCGGCGCGCCCTTCGGGATCGGCCAGGGCGTGATAGGCAGCGGTGAGGTTGTGGAAGATCTCCTGGTTTCCAGTGGCTTGATTATCGGGATGAAACCGCTGCGCCAGGATGCGGTAGACCCTGTGGATGGTATCCGAATCGGCGTTGGGGCTGATTTGCAGCACTTCGTAAAAGTCGATAAACGGAGGGGCCTGCATCTTTATACTTATAGGGTTTCTCGCGGAGGAACTTGATCACCGAAAGGTCCCGGGTGAGGTGGGAACTTCTACTTAGTCCTTGCGAACTAAAGTTCCATGCCGCGCGAGAGCCAGGCGCGCGTGCAGCACGGTTTCGAGCGCGGTCTCCGCGTCTCCGTGTCCGGCCGGCGCGAGCGCGGTCAGGTGTCCCATTTTTCTCCCCGGCCTGGGCGCCAGTTTGCCGTACAAGTGCAGCTTTACTTCGCTGAACGCGCACGCAGCCAGCCAATCCGGCTCGCCCTCGGCCCACAGGTCCCCGAGCAAGTTCGCCATCGCGGCCGGGCGCAGCAGCGCGGTGGATCCCAAAGGCAGGCCGCACACGGCGCGCAATTGCTGCTCGAACTGGCTGGTGGCGCTGGCATCCACGGTCAGGTGCCCTGAGTTGTGCGGCCGCGGAGCCAGTTCGTTGATCAGCAGGTGTCCGCCCGGCTCGACGAAAAACTCTACGCACAACACCCCGATGACGTCCAGCTCTTCGAGCACCGCATGGGCGATCTCCCGCGCGCGGGCGGCTACCTCAGGCGCCACTCGAGCCGGGGCATGCGATACGTCCAAGATGTGGCGGCGATGCTGGTTCTCGATCACGCCCCAATCCACGCAGGCTCCGTTCGCGCCGCGCGCCGCCACCACCGAGACTTCGCGCTCGAACGCAATGAACTGCTCCAGCACGGCCGGCTTGCGCCCGATCGAGATCCACGCTGCTTCGGCTTCTTCAGCGGACGCGATCCTCGCTTGCCCCTTGCCGTCATAACCGAAATCCGCGGTCTTCAGAATCGATGGGCATCCCAGTTCCCGGACCGCTTCGGCGAGATCCTGCGCCGTCTCCACGGTCCGGAACGGAGTCAGAGGGAACCCGGCTTTGGTGAGAAATGTTTTTTCGCGAATGCGGTGCTGGGTGGTGTGCAGGACCGCGCCGGCTGGATGCACGGGAGCATGCTCGGCCGCAGCCTGCGCGGTGGCCGCCGGGACGTTTTCAAACTCGAAGGTCACCACGCTGACACCGGCCGCGAAGCGCCGCACCGCGTCCAGATCGTCGTAGGACGCCTGAATTTCGAGGTCGGCCACCTGCCCCGTAGGTGTATCTTCGTCCGGAGAATACGTGTGTACGCGATAGCCCATGCGCCGCGCGGCTATCGCAAACATGCGGCCGAGCTGTCCGCTGCCCAGCACTCCGAGTGTGGCTCCGGGCAGAATGGCGTCAAAACGCGCTGGCCGGAACATGATTAAGAAAGCGTGTCGCCCAGTACGCGATCGGTTTGCCCGGCACGCCAGGCGCGCAGCTTGTCGCGCAGATCCGGCCGGCTGCGCGCCAGGATCGCCACCGCGAACAGGGCCGCGTTGATGGCGCCCGCCTTGCCGATGGCGAAGGTCGCCACCGGAATCCCGCCTGGCATCTGCACGATGGAGAGCAGCGAGTCCATGCCCTTCAGCGCGTGCGTCTCCACCGGCACTCCCAGTACCGGCAGCGTCGTGTGCGAGGCCACCATTCCGGGCAGATGCGCCGCGCCGCCCGCGCCCGCAATGATCGCCTCCAGGCCGCGATCCTCCGCTGTGGACGCATACTCGGCCATCAGCCGCGGCGTGCGGTGCGCCGAGACGATCTTCTTTTCGTAAGGAACGCCGAAGCCCTCCAGAATTTCCGCCGCGTGGCGCATGGTGTCCCAATCGGACTTGCTGCCCATGATTACGCCCACAAGCGGCTTCGGGTCCATCGTATTGTTACTGGCCCTGCGCCAAGGTGAAGCCGATTTTGCCGTCGTAGTTGCGCAGGCTGGCGGTGGAGGTGATGTCGAGGCCGAGTCCGGTCACGCGCTCGAGCAGGGCGACGATCTGTTTCTGAGCCGGAGACGCGCCCAGGAAGCGGCAGCGGAAATTGTCCGTGCAGAAGGTTTGAGGCGAGCCTTCGGGCCACACTTTGACGCCGCGGTTGGCGATCATCTCCAGCTTCAATCCGTCGGCTGAAGCCTTGGCGATGACTGCGGCGAGGTCGTCGGGTTTCCTCGAAGGCCACTCGATGTAGACGTCGACGCCGACCAGATCCTTCTTCGGCATGGGATGGACGGCGAGCGGAGGACTGGGGCGGCGCGGGGCGGTAGCGTAATCGACAGCCCGGAGCGTCACCGGCTTTTGTCCCAGGCGCGCGATTACCGCGTCGCCGAACTCCTTGGTGCCGACCTTCTGCTTGCTCTTGCCTTCGGTGAAGATGTCGTACGTATGGATGCCTTGTTCCAGGGTGACGAGCCAGGCGTTATGGATACGCTCCGCGATATCGGGCTGGCCGATGTGCACCAGCATCAGTAGAGCTCCGTGCAGCAGACCCGAAGGGTTGGCCATGTTCTGCCCCGCCCGTCGAGGAGCCGAGCCGTGAATCGCTTCGAACATCGCGGCATGATCGCCGATGTTGGAAGAACCAGCCAAGCCCACCGAACCGGCGATTTGGGCGGCAACGTCGGAGAGCACGTCGCCGTACAGGTTCGGCATCACGATCACGTCGAAGGCTTCCGGCGTGTCAGCCATTTTGGCCGCGCCGATGTCCACGATCCAGTGCTCCTTTTCGATCGCCTGATACTCGGGCGAGATCTCATCGAAGATCTTGTGGAACAGGCCGTCGGTCATCTTGAGGATGTTGTCCTTGGTGAAGCAGGTGACCTTCTTGCGCTTGTACTGGAGCGCGTACTCGAACGCGTAGCGAATGATTTTTTCGGAGGCGGGGCGCGAGATGACCTTGAGCGCGATCATTTCGTCGGGTGTGGCCTGATACTCGATGCCGGCGTAAAGGTCTTCTTCGTTTTCGCGCACGATGACCAGATCCATTACCGGGTGCTTGGTGCGGACAAACGGATGGTAGGAAACGCAGGGGCGGATGTTGGCGTAAAGGCCCAGCATCTTGCGGGTGGTGACGTTGAGGCTCTTGTATCCTCCGCCCTGCGGCGTGGTGATGGGAGCCTTGAGAAACACCTTGGTGCGGCGCAGGGAATCCCATGCGCTGGCCGCGATGCCGGTGGTGTTGCCCGACAGATAAACCTGCTCGCCCACTTCAATGGTTTCAATGTCCAGCAGCGCTCCGGCGGCTTCGAGAATATGCAGAGTGGCCGCCATGATCTCGGGGCCGATGCCGTCGCCGTGCGCGACAGTGATAGGGGTGCGGGTTGCCATGTGTTGTTGTGAGTTGTCTAGGGAAAAAGACCGAAAAGTATACGATAGCACGGGGGCGCGGAGGGACTCTTAATCACAGGTCACCCGATCCGTCGAACTTCGATAAGGCAAGGTGAGAGAAGGAGGCGGCAACAAACGCTATGGACTCACAACCTGGGTGCATTCCGATTCAAACAGAATACAGGGAGATTGTTCTATCCACAGGTAAGTCACATGGGAACTCTCGTATCCTACTGTAAAAGCATGCGTTGCGCCTGTTGAAAAGCTACTCCTTTAATCTATGTCAAGGGCTCAGATGGTCCAAGTTTGGTGCATCATGGACGTGGGAAGGAACCAAGTGAAGCAGCGAAAAAAGAATGCGGCGACCGTGGTGCGTGATATTTCCCATCCCCCATCAAGGGCCTGGGCCACTGGCCTCGTGCATGAGGGTATGCGGCAATCCACCGTTCACATCAACGTTTCCCAGGAGATGATCAACGTCACAGAGGATAAGATGCGGCTCCACTTGGACTATTTTCTCCGAATCGAGAAGAAAAGCCGAGAGTGGTACACGCCGGCGGGAATGCTTTTGACTGAAACTGCAGCGTCTGTGACACCGACGTTCCACGGGGCGCTCGGTGTCTCGGGAGAGCAGTGGCATGCCATCTTTCAGGTGCTCACGATTCTGACGGTAATATGGCTCATATGTGCGTTGACGAGAGTGCGACGAGGGCCGTCAGTTGATTCACTGATTGAGTCGCTTAAACACCGTCGGCAACCGGAGGGCAGTATTCCCGAGGAAGCATCGCGAGCATGAATGTATCTTTGTCTAAAGAACTCGAGCAGTATGTTCGGCAAGGGGTCACGAGCGGCCGTTATGCGTCCGCAAGCGAAATCATACGCGAAGCTCTGCGGTTGCTGCAGCCAGTTGAGGGGTCGAGAGACGCGCGTCAAGCTCTGGGTGACGCTAAACTCCGCGACCTTCAGATCGAGATCTTCGGGCAACCACTTACGGACGATTTCCCTCATGAATCTGGCTCTGAACGGCGAAAGCGACGTCCCCGGTGAACTCAGCGACCCTTTAAGCGCGAGGTGATTCTGGATGGGAAGGCCCAAACGGCAACGTTCTTGGTGCGATCCTGATGACTCCCTTCGATCTCGGGTACCCTAAAGGCATGGAGCTGATCTTCGAGATTCGCGACGCGGAGGAAGGCGGCTATTGTGCTCGCGCGCTCGGCCACCCGATCTTCACGGAAGCGGAGACATGGAAAGAACTCCGCGAGAATGTTCTTGAGGCAGTATCGCTGCACTTTGAGGAGGCGGCTGAACGGCCCCGTATGGTGCAACTCCACTACGTTAAGGACGAGTTAATTCCCGTCGAAGCCGCATGAAGCTGCCGCGCGGAGTATCCGCGGATAGGCTGATCCGAGCTCTGGAACGCCTCGGGTATAAGGCAATCCGCCAGCGGGGAAGCCACATCAGGCTCAAAAATGAGGGACCTCCAGTCCATGTCATAACAGTCCCTTGGCATGATCCTCTGAAGGTCGGAACACTTCATGGCATCGTCTCGGAGGTTGCGCAGATGCGATCCATCGCTATCGAATCCATTCTCCAGCTACTCTGATCGAAGAGCGCTGATAGAATAAGTCCACCACTCCCCTCAGACCCAGCCCATGCTCGAAGTCGAACAACTGCGCAAATCCTACGGTGAGTTGATCGCCGTGGACGGCGTCTCGTTCGCCGCGCAGCCGGGCGAGATTTTCGGCCTGTTAGGGCCGAACGGGGCGGGCAAAACCACCACCATCGGCTGCATCTGCGGCCTGCTTACGCCCAGCGCCGGACACGTGAAGGTGATGGGGCACGACGTGGTTCGCGACGGCCCAGCCGCAAGGGCGAACCTGGGCGTGGTTCCTCAGGAGATCGCGCTCTATGAGGACCTCTCCGCCAACGAGAACCTGGCCTATTGGGGCGGGGCGCAGCGCATGCACAACCCGAAATTGCGGGAGCGCATCCAGGAAGTTCTGGAATTGACCGGCCTGCAAGACCGCGCCCGCGAGCCGGTGAAGCAGTTCAGCGGCGGAATGAAGCGGCGTCTGAATTTCGCGTGCAGCATATTGCACACCCCCAAGGTCCTGCTGCTGGACGAGCCGACCGTGGGAGTCGATCCGCAGAGCCGGGTGCGGCTGCTCGATCTGGTCCGCGCCGAGGCGAGCGCGGGAACCTGCGTGCTCTACACCACGCACTACATGGAGGAAGCCGAGGCGCTGTGCGATCGCCTGGCGATCATGGACCACGGCAAGGTCATCGCGGCGGGCACGCTGGCGCAGCTCCGCTCCATGCTGGCCGAGCGCGATCTGTTGCGGCTCACCGGCGTGTTCGCCCCGCACGCTGCGCGCGCGGCGATGCAGCAGATCGATGCGGTGGAGATCCTGCAAGGCGACGAGAGCCTGGCTGCTGTCGCTCGTCGGAGCGTCGCAGAAGCTGCCCGCAATCTTCGCTGCCCTGGCCGCCGCCGGCGCCGAGGTTCGCGGCACCACACTCACGCAACCCAGCCTCGAGAGTCTTTTCATCAAGCTCACGGGCAAGGAGCTTCGGGAATAACGATGCGGTTTCTGTGGACCGCCGTAAGGAAGGACCTCGGCCGCTTGCGGCGCGATCCCTTGTCGCTGGCGACCTCGCTGGGGATTCCGCTGGTCTTGGTTGTTCTGGTCACCTTGGTCTTCGGTGGCGGCCAGGCCGCTCCGCAAGGACGGCTGCTCGTGGCCGACGAGGACGGGACTCTGCTCAGCCAGGCGCTCACCGGCGCCTTCACCCGCGAGCCGCTCTCCAAGATGTTCGTGATGGAGACCACCGGCCGCGAGGAAGGACGGCGCAGGATGGATCGCGGCGACGCTTCGGCGCTCCTCATCGTCCCCAAGGGATTTCAGGACGCCGTGTTTCAAAGCCAGCCGGCCCAATTACAACTCGTGACCAATCCGGCGCAGTCGATTCTGCCGAACATCGCCGAGGAGACTCTCTCCGTCATGGTGGATGGCGGATTTTACCTCCAGAGACTGGCGGCGATTCCGTTGCGCAGTATCGTCGCCGGGCAGCAACTTAGCGACGACACGGTCGCACGAATCAGCGTCGAGTTCAACCGGCTTAGCCGGAGCCTCGCCAAGTACTTGAATCCTCGTTTGATCGACCTGGAACTGAATGTCACCGCCGAGAAGCGGGAAAACCAAAACGTCGGTGCGATATTTCTTCCGGCGATGCTCTTCATGGGGTTGTTGTTCGTTGCGAACTCGTACGCCTTGGACATTTGGAAGGAGCAGTCGTGGGGCACGCTCCGCCGTCTCGCCACAACCCCTGTTTCGCTGGGGGCGTTCCTGGGCGGGAGGCTGATCTCGCTGGCGCTGATTCTGTGCGGCGTCGCCTTGGTGGGAGTCGGGGGCATGCGTTGGTTCGCCGATGTTCCTGTGGCCAGCGTTCCTCTGGCTGCGCTCTGGCTCATCTTGTCGGGCACGGCGTTCTACCTGTTCCTTCTCATGATCGCCATCCACGCCTCGGGTCAACGGGCGGCGAACGTCATTGGAAATCTGGTCGTGTTTCCGCTGGCGCTGGTGGGCGGGTCGTTCTTTCCGTTTGAGATGATGCCGGATTGGATGGCTTCGATCGGGCGATACACTCCCAACGGCTGGGCCATCACAGTGTTCAAGGCGTTTGTCTCCGGGTCCGCTCACACCAAGGATCTTTTGATCGGGGCCGTCTGGATGGCCGCCGTGGGATCGCTGCTATTCCTCATAACGATGCGCCGCCTGCGGAAGTTTCTATAGGACCGCAATGTTTCGAGACGCACTCTATCTGACACGAATGGACACGGCGCGCTTGCTGCGCACCCGAGAAGCGTTATTGTGGACGTTCATCATGCCCATCGTCTTCTTCTACTTCATCGGCACCATCGCCGGGAATTCCTCGGGTCCTGGCAAAGACGAGCTGGCGGTGAGCGTTCCAGCAGACTCTGGTTTTCTTGCAGATCGGCTGCTGGCGCGTCTGGAGCAGCGCGGCTACCATCTGATTCGCGCCCAGGAGCCGAAGGAGTTCCTGCGCTTCCGCCGCAGGCTCTCGATTCCGGCGGGATTCACGGATTCGGTGCTCGCCGGCAAGCCCATGACGATTCGCTTCGACCGCACTGGCGAGGACATGAGCGCGGATTACGACCGCGTGCGGCTGTATCGCGCGGTGTATACCACGCTCGCGGATTTGATCGTGGTCTCAGGCGAGAATGCCCAGGCGTCGCCGACTAAAGAGGCTTCGAAGGAAGCCTTTGAGAAGCTCGCCGCCGAGCCGCGCATGCTCACTCTCGACGTGCAGCCGGCCGGAAAGCGCCTCGATCCTCCTTCCGGATTCGAGCAGTCGGTCCCCGGCACCATGGTGATGTTCACCCTGCTGGTGCTGTTCACCACCGGGGGCGTCTCACTAACACTCGAGCTCAACAACGGCATTCTGCGGCGGCTGGCTTCGACGCCCATGTCGCGCGGCGCGGTCGTGCTGGGAAAATGGGGCGCGAGGATGTCGTTGGGAGCGATCCAGATTGCCTTCGCGATGATCGCCGGGAGCCTGCTGTTCCACGTCCGCTGGGGCCCTAACCTGCCGATGGTCGTGCTGGTGATGCTGGTATACGGATCGCTGGCGGCAGCGCTGGGGATGCTGCTGGGCAACTTCGGACGCACCGAAGCTCAGGTCATCGCATTGGGAGTGATCGCCAGCAACATCATGGCCGGGCTGGGCGGCTGCTGGTGGTCCATCGAGGTCACACCGCTGTGGACGCAAAAGCTCGCCCTGGCGTTTCCGACCGGCTGGACTATGGATGCTCTCCATAAGCTGATGAGCTTCGGCGCATCGCCCGCGAGCGTGCTCCTGAATGTTTGCGTGACCGCCGCGTCGGCTCTGGCCGCCGGGTATGTCCTGTCGCGGTCATTCCGCTATCAGTAAGCAATCCCATCTGGCGGAGTTGTTTCGCGGCCTATCCAGAAATCTGGACAGCGGACAGCAACTTAAAGGTGACGCGTGTCTCCGTGGGCAACTCCACCTGCCGCTTGCCGGTGATGGCGGCTCCGACCGTGCCCGCCGCCGCGCCTGCTCCGGCACCGATCAGAGCAGCCGGACCACCGGCAGCCGCGCCCCCGATCGCCGCGCCGCCGCCCGCGCCGCCACCGATCCACAACCAGTTCCTGTTCTTATGCCCGCGGCTCACACGCGACGTGCTGGTCGAGCTGACCGGGTAGGTCTGACCGTTCAACTGGAACGAGTCGAGCGTAAGCGCCATCACCGCGCGTCCCTTGAACCTTCCCGAAGCTGCCGCCTGGGTGATGTGGCCGGAGAACAGCGTGCCTTTCGGAACGATAACCTGAGCTCCCACCTGATCGCCTGAAACCAGAGGCGCATCCAGAACGGCGGTGAACTGGTCCCCGGCGCGATTCCTCCGGGTATCCAGCGTCTGCTGCAACCGCACCGGTATTTGGGCGCCCGCGTCAAGAGTGAAAGTGGGCGGCGGAGCAACTGCGGGAGCCGGATCGGCGTTGGCCTGCACCACAGGTGAGCCGTTCCGTTTACACGCGGACAATCCTGCGAGGCCCACGCAAATTGTCACCACCAAGACCTGCTTCAAGATCATGGAATCCTCCTTGTTATAAGGGCATGCTCCACCCCTCTTCGATTTGAGCGAGGCAATCCCAGAGCCAAAGCCGCTAGTTGTTGATTCCACGACGCCGGACGGGCTCGACTCGGAAAGTTTTTCAGGGCGGGAGCGGAAGAAAACTCGCGATTGTAGCCGCTAACATCGCGGATACATCGTATTGCGTGGTTCACCCGAAGGTGAACTCGCGGATCAGCGGCGGCCTCTGATCGAAATCGCTATAACGGATCCATCGCGGTCTCACCCGGAAGTAAACGATACCCGGCCAGCCCATCCGCGCTGGACCATCCGGCCAGGCTTCAAAGTACACGCCTTGACAGCGATTCAACTCCGGTCCCTGGAGCTCCTCCGCTTGGCCCTCGTACTGCACGGTCTGCTCGCCAGCCCAGCCAACCACGAAGGAGCACGCGGGCCGTGCGATCAGGTTGGGATACTTGCGGGAGCTCTTCAACGTGTCGAAGACGATCTCGAGAGCGGGTGTGACTGCGATTCCAAGCAGCGCAGATTGTGCCGTGCCTGCGGAACCAATCGTAGATAAACACGCCGAGCTTGCAGCCGGCGCGGAAGCGGTAAACGCCGGCTTCGGTCGCGTGAGCCTTTACGGCAGCGAATACGTAACGCCGGTGGTGAACTGGAGCGAGTTTTTCTTGAATCCCGGCGGAGGATCGTTCAGGAACGTATCCAACGCGCTGACGTTCAGGCTCAGGCGCTTGTACAGCGCCATGGCGACGCCGGCCCCGGCGTTCCACGAATAGGCGTTGGTATTGTTCCAGGCTGGAACCAGTGTTATATGCTCGTCAAACTTGATTCCCGCGGGCAGATTGCGGTGATAGGTCTCGTTGAGGACAGAGCCGATCAGATTCTGGTCCTTGCTGCCTAGGACGTTTGTCGAGCGATTGAAGCGCTGAGAGATGTAACTCATCGTGGCCTTCAGATCCAGCGTCTGCTTGTCCGACTTGATCACCTCCCGGCCCACGCCGCCGCTATAGGTCTGCTGGAGCGACAACCCCTGGGAAAAGTTGTGATCGAAGGCGGCTTGCTCCAGCGCGTACAGGCGTGGGGAGAAGTACTCATCCTGCTCGGCGTCGAAGTGAACCATGTCGGTCTTCACTTCGGGCGTGTTGGGCTGATCGATCTTTCCATAGGAAGCGGTGAAATTCACCAGCGTGCGATCGCGCGGCGCCAGCCAATCCTCGGTCGGGATGGCACGGGTCAAATGCGCCTCGCCGGTAAACGACTCGCTTGTCTGCGTCGCCTCCATCAAGGACACTCCGCCGGTGATCGCTCCCTTCCAATCCTCGCCCAAGCCGGGATTGTGGAGCGCCTTCTGGTAGGCGTCTTCGTCGATGATGAAGCCCGTATCGCTTGTGGCGACGGTCTGCACGGGCTGGCCGTTGCCGGGCGTGATCTGGATCTTTCCATCCGTAAAACCCAGGACGCCACGCGGAATCTTCGAGACCATCTCCTTGCGCTTGAAGATGATGCCCTTGGGGATCACGGCAAAGCGGCGCGAGGAGGTCAGTTCCTTGATCTTGGCCCACGGGATGTTGACGTCGCCGGCCGAGTCGCTATGAAACGTCACCGCAGCGCCGGTGGCTCGCACCAGCTTCCCCAGCAGCATCTCGCCGTCGTTGAGCGTCACAGTGTCGGGAGGGTCCGCGGCGTGGGCCAGCGCACCCAGCAACAAAGCGGCCGCGAGGAAACTGAGGCGTATCGAGTGTTGTCCGGATAGCATAAACAAAACGACATGGTAACACCCGTCAGGTCACCTGGCGGGGTCCATGGGCAGGCGGGGGTGTGCGAGATGAAAGAGGAAGCGACGGAGTTTTCTTTTTTTGCGCCTCAAACCCGAGCGTATGTAGTACGCTTAGGTGAGGAGGCTTGTTTCCCATGCCGGATTCCCTTTTGGAATTAGAGAAGCGTCGTTCCGAAGTGCTGGCGGAGATCGCTGCGTTGGGCGACTTCCGTGGTGGTTCGATTTCAGCCACCGGAGGCCGTTGCGGCACTCCGAATTGCCACTGTCATAAGCCGGACGATCCCGGTCATGGCCCCAACTACCGGCTCACCTACAAGGTCGAAGGCAAGACCGTTACGGAAAGCTTTCCCAATCCTGCTGCGCAGCGTAAAGCCGAACGCGAGGTCGCCGGTTTCCGTAGTTATCAGCAACTGAGCCGGACTTTGATCGAAACCAATGAGAAGATCTGCCGCGCCAGACCGGTCCAAGACACTCTGACACCGCAGGAAAAAAAACGGCGGAAGCGATCCGGCAGGAAGTCGAACGGGAAATAAGCGCGCTGCTCCGGCTCGTCTTTCAGGACCAGCGCAAGACCGGCAGGCTCGATCTGGAAGCGGTCGAGATGGCGATGCGATCCGCGATGCACCGGGCCGGGGCGGCCGCGCTGAGCCAATTGCTTCGATGCGAACCTCCCGGTCCAGACGAGCGCGAAATACTCTGTCCCTGCGGCCAGAAAGCCCGTTACCGCGAGATGCGTTCCCGGCGGGTGCTGACCGCCGTGGGCCAGATCGAGTTCCTGCGGCCCTGGTATTTATGTCCGCAATGTCATCACGGACAGTGTCCCGCCGATGCCGCCTTGGACATGGAGAAGGTGGACCTGTCACCCGGTGTTCGCCGCATGCTGGCGCTGGTTGGTTCGGAAGCGCCGTTTGATCATGGCCGCCGCCAGATCGCACTGCTGGCCGGCTTGGAACGTCACGGCCAAAGCGGTGGAGCGGACGGCGGAAGCCATTGGAGAAGATGTCGACTCAGGCGAGCGAGAGCAAATCCAGCGGGCAATGCAGTTGGACCTGCCGATCGTCGTCGGCGAACCCATCCCGATTCTGTATGTGCAAATGGACCGGACCGGAGTACCCGTGGTCAAGAAAGAAACAGCGGGCAGGAAAGGCAAGACTGCCGGCCAACCGGCCCCTACGCGGGAGGTGAAGTTGGGATGCGTGTTCACGCAGGCCGGCTGGGACTCGGAAGGCTATGCGATTCGCGATGCCGATTCCACCACCTATACGGGGGCCATCGAGACCGCCGAGGAGTTTGGCAAACGCATTTATCTGGAAGCCTGGAATCGTGGCTGGAGCCGCGCCGAAAAGAAGGTCGTCATCGCGGACGGGGCTGAATGGATCTGGAATAACGCCGACCAGTATTTCCCCGGTGCGATTCAGATCGTCGATCTCTATCACTCCCGCCAACACCTGTGGGAAGTTGCCCGCCAGCTGCATCCCCACGACGAAGCCAGCCAGAAAGCCTGGATGAAGATCCACCAGAAGCGGCTGCTCGACAAGGGAAAAATCGAAAAGCTGGTGCTCTCACTGCGGTCCATCGAGTCAATCAACCCGGATGTCATCGACAAAATTCGCATCGAGGCGGACTACTTCGAGAAGAATGCCGAGCGCCTGCGCTACCCAAAGTTCCGGCGCCAGCATCTCTTTGTCGGTTCGGGCGTCATTGAAGCCGGTTGCAAGACCCTTATCGGTTCACGCCTTAAACAGTCCGGTATGTTCTGGACAGTTCGCGGAGCCAACGCCATCATCGCCTTGCGCTGCTGCCACCTCAACGGACACTTTGAGGACTATTGGGAGTCGCGCCGTGCCGCTTGACCTCCACTTTTATGTCGCACACCCCTACAGCTTCTCGACGAAGTGGCGGTGCACCCGCGCATCTTCGGTCAGCTCCGGATGGAACGTCGTCACCATGTGGCGGCCCTGTTCCACCCATACGGGATCGCCCTGATGGCGAGCCAGCACGCGAGCGCCCTCACCCACGCGGCGGATGATGGGCGCGCGGATGAACACCGCTTCCAACTCCGGGCCCTCTTCCATCTTCACTGCCGCAATGTGACTATCGACCTGGCGGCCGTAGGCGTTGCGTTCGACGCCGATGTCCATCAGGTCCAGGCTCGCCTGCGAAGGATGGGAAACCTCGCGGGCCAGCAGGATCGCCCCCGCACAGGTTCCATACACTGGCTTCTTGCGCCCGAATTCGCGCAGCGGCTCGACAAGATTTTCGATCTCCAGCAGCTTCAGCATGGTAGTGCTTTCGCCGCCGGGTAGCACCAAACCGTCGCAGGCGTGCATCTGCTCGGCCGTGCGAACTTCCACGGCGCGACCTCCGGCTCGCTCGATGGCTTTGCGATGGGCCTCGAAATCGCCCTGCAAGGCGAGAATGCCAACAGTTTTCATCGCCCTCACCAGCCCCGCGTCTGCATCAACTCGGCCTCGGGAAGCTTGGCGATATCCAGGCCGGGCATGGCTTCGCCCAATTCCTCGCTGGCTTCGAGCAACTTCTCGGGATCGTTGAAATACGTGGCGGCCTTGACGATGGCGCGCGCCCGCCGCTCCGGATCTTCGCTCTTGAAAATGCCGCTGCCCACGAAGACCGCCTCTGCCCCGAGCTGCATCACCAAAGCCGCATCGGCGGGAGTGGCGATTCCGCCTGCGGAAAAATTCGGCACCGGGAGCTTGCCGTGCTCCGCCACCCATTCCACCAATTCGAGCGGCGCGCCCAGGTTCTTGGCCTCGTGTACCAGCTCTTCCTTGCCCAGGATGGTGAGATGCCGCATCTCCTTGACGATGGTGCGAATGTGGCGCACCGCCTCGACGATGTTGCCGGAGCCGGCTTCGCCCTTGGTGCGGATCATGGCCGCGCCCTCGGCGATGCGGCGCAGAGCCTCGCCCAGATTGCGCGCCCCGCACACGAACGGGACTTTGTACGTCTTCTTGTCGATGTGGTGCTCCTCATCGGCGGGCGTGAGCACTTCGCTCTCGTCGATGTAATCGACGCCCAGCGCTTCCAGCACGCGCGCTTCCGTGAAGTGGCCGATGCGCGCCTTGGCCATCACCGGAATCGAGACCGTGTTCATGATCTCGCGGATGATGCGGATGGAGGCCATGCGGGCCACGCCCCCGTCCCTGCGGATGTCGGAGGGGACGCGCTCCAGCGCCATCACCGAGCAAGCCCCGGCCTTCTCCGCGATCTTGGCCTGTTCCACGTTGGTGACGTCCATGATGACGCCGCCCTTGAGCATCTCCGCCAACCCGGTTTTCAATCGAAACTCTTCAGACAAGAACATGTGTATCCCCGCTCCTCTCTCGTGACGCACGATTCAGTTCACTTCGAAAAATCCCGCCCAGCACGGACATTCCGGCGCGAATCTGCTCCGGATCGAGACCCGCGAAACTCAAGCGCAGCTCCTGCGTGTGCGGCCTGCTGACAGCGAAGTGCCGCCCCGGCAGGAAGCTGACCCCCTCACGCTCCGCCCGCGCGGCCATTTCCGCCGCGTCCAGAGGCTCGGGCAGCTTCACCCACACATTCATTCCGCCCTCCGGCCGCGTGAACCGGCTGCCTGGCGGAAGCGTCTTCTCGCAGGCGTCCAGGCAGGCTTCCAGGCGCTCCGCGCCGCTCGCGAGCATCTTCCGGCGATGGGCTCCCAGACGGCCTGAAAGCGCGAAGCGCAGCAGCACCGCTTGCGAGAGCTGATCCGAATGCAGATCGCACGACTCCTTGGCCTCGGTGAGGCGCGCAATGAAGTGCCGCGGGCCGATGGCCCAGCCGACGCGCAATCCCGGAAACGCGACTTTCGAAAAGCTGGACAGCAGAATCGTGTCGCCCGAGGCGTCCAAACATTTGAGCGGCGGGATTTCCGCGCCGTGGTACCGCAGATCCCCGTACAAATCGTTTTCCACCACCACCACACCGGCCCGCCGCGCCATTCCCAGTACCGCGAGGCGAGAAGCCTCGGGCATGGTGGTCCCCGTAGGGTTCTGGAAATTGGGCGTCAGCACCACCAGGCGAGGCCGCTCCTTTTCAATCATCCGGGCGAGGATGTCGATGTCCACGCCTTGTTCGCCGACGGGAACCCCCGCCACCCGCGCGCCGCCGCGCAGAAATACGTTGCGCAGTCCGGGATAAACCGGGTCTTCGAGCAACACCGTCTCGCCGTGCGAGGCCAGCACGCGCTGCATCAGGTCGAACGCCTGCTGGCAGCCGCTGGTGATCAGGATATCGTCGTCAGGCCCCGCCGTTCCACGCTTACGCGCTTCTTCGAGGAGATACCGCCGCAAAGGGCCGTATCCGCCGGCGGGGCCGAGCTGTAGAATCTGCGCGGCTTCGGAAGAGTCGATCACTTCGCGGCAGGTGGCGCGAAACTCGTCCAGCGGAAACAGCATCTCCGACGGTCTGGATGACGCGAAGCTGATTTTCGCCGCCCCCGCGCGCGAAGTCGGCGCGGCGGGCGACTCCTCGGCAGGAATCAGCGCCTCCCAATCTAGTTTGCCGGCCCCCGGTTTTGTGGCCGATGCCGCCGGACCCTCGACGAAACTTCCCCGCCCCACGTGGCCGCGAATCAGCCCCTCGGCCTCCAGCAGCTCGTACGCCGCCGCCACAGTTGTCCGATTTAGCCCAAGAAGGCCAGCCAATTCCCTAGTTGGCGGGAGCCTCTCGCCCCGCGTCAGATCCCCGGAATGAACGGCAGACTTAATTTTATCATAGACTTGTCTGTAAATCGGCGTCCCTTCCTGAGGATCGAGTTGGATGATGGGAAGCATGCCAATCCAAGAGAAGTCTACCATATTGGATGGCCTACTGTCGAGACGCTTTTTCCTTCGTCCCCGGCCAGGATTCAGGTGAGCTACAATAATGTGACGCATGCGAAAGAAGCTTATTGGCGCTTTGTTGCCCGCTGCCGCGCTGCTGGCCGGCTTTCTGCCCTTTGTTCCCGCCAAGGGACAGTTTCCGGCGGAGAGCACCGTTCCCAAAGACAAACGCAAGGGCCGCAAGATCAAGATGGGACCCTCCGGGCCGGTGCCCAGAACCGCGGACGGAAAGGTCGATTTGACGGGAGTGTGGGGCTATGCCAACTACACCTCCGACATCGCGAAAGACTACGACGTCGGGCAGGTGCCGTTCACGCCGCTCGGCGAGAAGCTGTTCAAGGAGCGGCAGGCCAACGAAGGCGTCGAGGATCCCGAGGCTCGCTGCCTGCCCACCGGCGTGCCGCGGCGCGATCCCTATCCTTCCAAGATCCTCCAGACGCCCAGCGTCGTGGTCGTCCTTTTCGAGGGCAACTTGCACAGCTTCCGCCAAATCTTCCTGGATCGCAAGGAGCACCCCAAGGACATTAACCCGAGTTGGTGGGGAGATTCGATCGGCCACTGGGAGAATAACGACACGTTGGTGGTGGATACCGTGGGATTCAATGGACTGACCTGGCTGGATCTGGCGGGGCATCCCGCTTCCGATCAACTGCACGTCACCGAGCGCTATTCACGTCCGGATTACGGAACGCTGAAGTGGGAGTTTACGATCACCGATCCGGCGATGTACACCAAGCCGTGGAGCGTCACCGAGATGACGCCGCTGATGAACTACGAGCTGATGGAGTACATCTGCACGGAGAACGAGAAGGACGCCAAGCACCTCGACACTATTCTCGAACAATTTAATCGTCAGAAGAAATAAACCGGGAAGAAGAAGTAAATCAGGCGGCGGTCAGAGGCTCCATTCCGAACCGCGTCAGACGGCCACCCGCCGCGGCCATCACCCGCTCCGGCGTTCCCAGATCGCTCCAGCCCACGTTGTCCAGTCGTAGAACCGCCAAACGGTCCGGGAGCGCCGATAGCACTTGCTTCGAAAAATCACCGGCCGGGAGGGCCTCTCTCAGCATTTCGAGAAAGGTCCGGACTCGCCCGATCATCACAAACGTATTCCAGAGACAGCCGCGGTCGAGCAGCCGGCGTGCAACCTCAAGGGACGGCTTCTCCCAAAAGCGATTCACGCGAAACACGGAATCCCTCGCGTCATGGATCTGCGCGCCCGGCTCGATCCAGCCATATTCGACTTCGGGGCGATCGGGCTGCGCGCCCAGCAGCAGTATTTTCCCGACGCAGTTGTGGGCCAAGCCGAAGGCCCTATCGACAGCGCTCGTAAAGGCGGCTTCATCCGTGAAGTGGTGATCGGCTGGAAAGAATCCTGTGATCGCGTCGTTGTCGATTTCCGCGATCCGCGCCAGCGAATACGCGATTGCCGCGGTGGTTCCCCGGTCCACGGGCTGCACCAGCACCCGGGAAGGCGCGACACCCTTTAACTCCTGCCTGTAATACGGGGCGTGCGCTTTCACCACTACGTACATGGTCCGTTCCGGCGGAACCACGCGCGCGATCCTGGCTTGCGTGTCACCCAGCAAGGTGCCGTCACCGAACAGATTGCAGAACTGCTTGGGGCGGCCTTCGCCGAACATCCGCCGCGTCAAAGGTTGAAGCCGCGTGCCGCTTCCACCCGCGAGGATCACGGCCCATCTCGCTTCCGGGGTGCTCATAAGCTCTAACTTAACTCTGGATGCGCGACATTTCCATACTGTTTCTCCGGTAATTTCACCAAGCCGTTCGGGTTAGTGGCGCCCCGCAGGCGCCTACCTGAACGAAGCTTCCAGGAATACCAACATTGGGGTATTCCAGACGAAGAACCGGCAGGCGTAATCTTTACTTGGACGTGCATCCGTGACGAAGCTCCTCGCCTACATGCTGAGATTGCGGCCGTCCCGTCAACGGGCTCGGCGGGGGGTTCCGATCGTTGTGGCCGGCGCCGGCGACCAAGACCGCGACGCCCTGCGCGAGGCCGGAGACAGCGAGCAGTGGGACGTCCAGTTCACGAACTCCTGCGAAGAGGCGCGGACCCTCGCGAACAAGGGGACCGCTCCCGTGATTCTTTGCGACCGCGATCTCCCGGAAACCCAATGGCGCGAGGCCGTGCGGACTCTTTCCGCTCTGCCCCATCGCCCTATCGTGATCCTTGTATCCAAGGTCGCCGATGAAAATTTGTGGAGCGAAGTGTTCCGCATCGGCGGATTCGACATCTTGGCGAAACCGCTCCAAGCCGAGGATGCCCGGCGAGCCGTCAACCTGGCCCTGTCTTATTGGCGCAGCGAAACCGCGATGGCATTGAAGCAGTCGGGGTAAGGAATATGTGGGATCTTGCATGGGGAATCGGAGCGGCCGCCTACGTAGCAGGCTCCCTGGTGAATGGGCTGCTTGATCCTAACGTCGGCGTCTTCCTGGTCGCGGCCGGGGGCCTCAGGGTGATGTGGGATCTTTGGCGGCGTTATAGATCCTGAGCGTTTCAAGACCTGAGCGCTTCAAGAGTTTCAAGACCTGAGCGCTTCAAGAAATGATGCGCTTGCGGATGGCATACAGAATCAGCTCCGCGAAGCTGTGCAGGTTGAGCTTGTCTTGAAGATTGCGGCGGTGAGTTTCAACGGTATGGGGACTGACGTTCAGCGAAGCCGCGATGTCCTTATTCGAATTCCCTTCCACCAGTAATTGAAGGATTTCCCGCTCGCGGGAGGTGAGCAGCTCATAGCTGTCTTCGACGCCCCGGCTGCGGATTTCCCGAATGTAATCCTCCACCAGCATCTTGCCGATCTCGGCGCTGAAGAAGGTCTTGCCCTGGCTCACGGCCTGGATGGCTTCGATGAGATCGCCCTCCGCGGCGTCCTTGAGCAAATAGCCGCGGGCGCCGGCTTTGAGAGCCCGCAGCACATAGCCCTCATCCGAATGCATGCTCAGGATCACGATCGCGATGGCGGGCGTTAGAGCCGAGATGCGCTGGGCGGCTTCGATCCCGCTCAAATTCGGCATCGCGATATCGAGCACGGCGACGTCGGGATGAGTGGCTTCGGCCCGTTCCACGGCTTGCCGGCCGTCGGAGGCTTCGGCAACCACGCTGAAACCGGGTTGGCTCTCCAGCAGGAGACGCAAGCCGCGGCGCATCACGGTATGGTCGTCGGCCAACAGAATGCGGATTTGGCTCATATATGCACGGGCTCGCTGGCGCGTTCGGCAGGGGCAAAAGGAAGTTCCACCGCCAGCACGGTTCCCTTCCCCGGCTCGGAATGCACGCGGCAAACGCCACCCAGCCGGTTCACCCGTTCCTGAATTCCCAACAGACCCAAGCCCTTAGTCTGCGAGGCGTCGAAGCCCAGGCCATCGTCCTGAATCGAGAGCGTAATGACCTCGGACCCCTGCAGGCCGGGCCGTTGCTGGATCCGAATCCGGACAGCGTGCGCGTGAGAATGCCTGGCGCAATTGTGCAGCGCCTCCTGGACCACGCGATAAATGCAGGTCTTGTATTCGTCCGGGAAATCGTCGGAGGTAAGCTCGGCCGCCACGCTCACATCCATCGCGGTGCTCTTGGAAACCTCGCGAGCCTGCCATCGCAACGCCGGGACCAAGCCCAGATCGTCGAGCATGGACGGCCGCAGCAGCAAGGCCATATTGCGAACCACGCGGACCGTGTTCTCCACCAGGCCTTTGATGACGTCCACCTGGCTTCGGGTCTCCTCCGTGGCTCGCACGCCGATCGCCGAGGAGAGATTGCGCAGCTCGATCAGAACCGCGGAGAGCGATTGGCCCACCTCATCGTGCAATTCTCGCGAAAGGGCCCGGCGTTCGGACTCCTGCGCATGCACCAGCCGGGCCGATAAATCCTCGAGTTGGGCGCGCGCCCCGGCGACTTCCTCGAAGCGGGCGCGCTCCCGGGCTTCCAGCTTCAAGATCTGATGGACGCTGAAGGCGGCCATCCCCAGACCCAAGCCCAACGCCGCGATCAATGTCACCGCCAGGCGGCTCTGGAAACCCGAAAGCAAGGCGGCCACCTGCGCGTTGCCCGCCGTCAGTTGCTGCTCATTGATCTCGGCGATGCGATCCGCCATCTCCAGCATTTTTTCACGCCGGGGAAAGACCTGGTCCGTGAGAAACCGATAGCCCAGGCGGCCGCGCTCGGCCGGGTCCAACTGAAACACCGGCGCCAACGTTTCCCAATAGGCTGCCAGTTCGGTTCGCAAGGCTGTGTAATCCTCCGGATCGATCTGCCGGCCGTAGGATTCGAGCGCGGAGTCCATCTGCCGCCGGATCTCCTCCAGACGGGAAAGATTCGTTTCCGCCCGTTCCGGTTCGGGCTCCAGCAGGTAGTCTCGTACGAGCGTCCCGGAGAGGTAGACTTCCGATCGGATGTCATTGAGGAGGTGGTTCCGCGACAGGAACTGCCGGCGGATCTGCTCATCGCTGCCGCGGACGTGTTCCAGGACACGTAACGCGCCAATCCCGGCCACCGCCATGATGGCCAGCAGGCTTCCGAGTCCCACAATCAGCGCCGAGCGCCCGCGAAAGCGTTCCCCCACATCCTACAGACTACCCGAGAAAGGCGGGTTGGGAGAGCCGCTACCGGAGAATAGATTGAAAAATACCGGTTTCCCGGTAGGGCGATTCGACATTACAGGACCGGTGGACGCATTATCGGAGGGTGGGTGAGTGGAAAGATGCGCCCGCCGGTCGGGGAGTGAACCCAGTCTACGTCCTCAAGGCAGAATAGAACATACCAGATCCGTGCTAATTTAGACGCCGCCTCGACGGTAGAAAGCAGCAGTCGCTCGCAGGCCGGGGGCCTGCGCCACAGAGCTGCAAATCATTGACTGACCGTGGTGGGGCAGGTCTCCGACCTGCCAATTTCGGGGCCCCGCGCCAGCGTCCCGGAGCGGTCACTGCTGAACGGGATGTCGTTGAGCACGTGGTTCTGGACGAGGAGCACGATCACCGCCAATCGGCCGCCGAATCTTTGCCGGCTCCCGCCGCTGCTACCCTTGAATAGGTGGAAAAATACCGGTCTTCCGGTAGGGACCTTGATCCACTGGGCATCTATATTCAAAGAGACACATTCATGAACTTTCCTTGGAACTCGCCCGTACAGCGCGGGTGCTTGGCCGCCTTGATTCTATCGATCGGCGCGAATTTGGTTTCGTGCGGTAATGGTGACAAGGTCAACGCCACCAACTCCTCGACGCCGGCCGATTCCGTTTCGGTGGCCGTAGCCAAGGCCGTCAGGAAGACGCTGGAGCAACACCTTACCGTTTCCTCGGAGCTGGTGCCGTACCAGGAGATCGATGTTTACGCCAAGGAGTCCGGCTTCGTAAAGACGCTCGACGTGGATTACGGAACACACGTTAAGAAGGACCAGGTGATGGCGGTGCTGGAGATTCCCGAGTTCGAGCACCAATTGCAGGCGGACGACGCGGCCATCAAGCAAGCCGACGATCAGGTGAGGCGGCTGGGAAAAGTGGTCGACGCCATGGAAGCGCGCAGCAAGGTTCTGAAGCTGGCTTACGACCGTATAGCGGAGGTGGCGAAAACCCCCGGATTGCTGGCGCAGCAGGAAATCGACGACGCGCAGGGAAGAGACCTGACCGCGCAGGCTGACGTGGAAGCGGCAAAAGCCAACCAGGAGGCCGCCGAGAGTCAGAAGGAAGCCGCGGTCGCCAAGCGCCAACGCGACGCGGACCTGTTCGACTACGCCAAAATCACCGCGCCCTTCGATGGCGTGGTCACGCAGAGGTACGCGAATTACGGCACCTTGATGCAGGGCGGCACGAATTCGAGCACGCAGGCGATGCCGCTGGTGCGGCTCTCGGAAGACGACCGGTTCCGGCTGGTGATTCCAGTGCCGGAGTCCTATGTGAAATATATTCATCTGAACGACCCGGTGACCGTCAACGTATCCTCGTTGAACCGGAGCTTCCCGGGCAAGGTGGCGCGGTTCTCCACCGACGTGAAGGAAGACACCCGCACGATGCACACCGAAGTGGATGTGTACAATCCTCCGGACCACAGTCTGGTACAGGGTTTGTACGCCGACGCCACCATCCGGCTCCAGCAAAAGAACGGCGCGGTGGCGGTGCCCGTGCAGGCTCTAAATCAGGTGGGAGACAACAAAACGGTCTACGTAGTGGGGCCATCCAACAAAATCGAGATCCGCCCCGTGGTCACCGGCATCGAGACCCCCGAGGACGTGGAGATCGTGTCGGGCGTGAAGGAGGGCGAGTTGGTGGTGACCGGGGACACCAGCGGATTGAAGGCGGGCCAACAGGTGACGCCGAAAATTGTGAGCGTGATGCAGTATCGGGACAAGCAGTAAGCCGGAACACAAAATCAGCCCATGTCCAGCTTCTCCATTCGCAATCCTTACAGCAACGCACCGCTCCCTATGGTCGCGGCTCAGAATCGGCGCTCCCTATTCACAGCCACTCACAGAGCCGCGACCACAGCGAGCGGGGCAGGCGTTGGCGGCAATCTCCTTTATCGCGGCGGCGGCGTACGCACAGCCGCTCCCCACGCTTACGCTCCGGCAGGCCGAGGACCTCGCGCTTCAGAACCATCCGCAGGTTCAGGCAGCCCAGCACGAGGCCGCCTACGCCGGTCAACAAATCACCATCACCCGCTCGGCTTACTATCCCCAGATCGCGGGCGATCTTACCGGATCGCAGGGAAACAACAACGCGCGCATCGGAGCCGGAGCTTTGGCGTCTTCGCGCCTGTTCGACCGCTTCGGGCAGGGCGTCGTGGCGCAGCAGTTGATTACGGACTCGGGCCGCACACCCAGCCTGGTGGCGAGCTCGCGCCTTCAGGCGCAGGCCAGCCAGCAGGATCTTCAGTCCTCCAGGTACGACGTTCTGCTGCAAGTGAATCGCGCATATTTCACCTTGCAGCGCGCGCAAGCCACAGTCAAGGTAATGCAGGCGACGGTCGAGACGCGGCAGCGCCTGGACGACCAGGTGACCGAGCTGGGGAAAAACCTTCTCAGATCCCAGCTCGACGTGAGCTTCGCCGACGTGCAGGTTTCGGAAGCCAAGCTGTTGCTGCTCCAGGCCCAGGACGACGTGCAGCAGGCGCAGGCGGAGCTGGGCGCGGCGCTCGGCTCCGGCCAACCCGCCATCTACCAGCTTACCGATGAGCCCATGCCCGCCAGCCCTCCCAACGCGGTGGACGATTTGATCGCGCAGGCGGTTGCGAACCGGCCGGAGCTGGCCAGTTTGAGGCTGGCGCGGGATGCCGCCAATAAATTCGCCGAAGCCGAGAAGGATCTGTCCCGGCCGACCGTGAGCGCGGTTGCCGTGGCCGGCTTTCTTCCTTTGATCAAGCAGGAAGGCAGCACCACGATTCCCGCTGAATACGAAGGCGTCGGCGCGAATTTGAGCATCCCCGTATTCAACGGACACCTGTTCGCCGCCCGCCGCACCGCCGCGCAGGAGCGCGCCCTTGAATCCGAACAGAAGCTGCGCGATCAGCAGGATCGCATCTTCCGCGACGTTCGCATCGCCTGGAGCGGCGCCCTCACCGCGTACCAGCGCATCGACGTGACCGCCCAGTTCCTGCGGCAAGCCGCCTCAGCCATTCAACTGGCGCAATTGCGCTATGACAACCAGTTGTCCGACATCGTCGTGCTCACGCAAGCACAGCTCCAGGTGACCGAGGCCCAAATCGCGAATCTGAACGCGAAGTACGACTACCAGAGCCAGTACGCGCTGCTCCAATACACCATCGGCCAGTTGCGCTGAGCGCCCGTCACAACCGCTCCCTCTGGTCGCGGCTCAGAAATCGGCGCTCCCCGTTCACATCCCGTTACAGAGCCGCGACCAAAGGGAGCGGTTGGACACGTTAGATAGGCGCCGCCCCCTTGCTAAAATGTTTTAAGATGCAAGGGCCCAATAAGCAAACGGCGCTGGTGGCGATCACCATCCTGCTTCTGCTCGCCTGCTATGCTTCCACCCTCCGCGGCATGTTCGACCAATGGATGAGCGACGAGGATATGAGCCACGGCATGATCGTCCCCCTGGTGATCCTGTGGATCGTCTGGCGTGAGCGCGCACGCTGGCGGCGATTGCCGCTGCGGCCGAGCGCATGGGGCTTCGCGCTGCTGCTGGCCGGCGCGGCCATCCATGTTGCGGGAGTGCTGGGAGTGGGCCTGTTCGTGAGCTCCGTGGCGTTGCTGGTCTCCGCCGCGGGCGCCGTTGTCTGCCTGGGAGGATTCGGCCTGTTGCGTTCCTGGACCTTCCCCTTTCTCCTGGCGCTGTTCATGCTGCCCAAGCTGGCCATTGTCTACAACCAGGTCACGCTGCCGCTGCAACTGCTGGCGAGCAAGCTGGCCGCGGCCATGCTGACCACTTCCGGCATCGGAGTCATCCGCGAAGGCAACATTCTGGATGTGCATGGCCATCGCGTGGCGGTGGCGGAGGCGTGCAATGGCATCCGCTTCCTGCTCCCTCTCGGATTCGTGGCGGTGCTGTTTGCCTACCTCGCCGACCCCAAGCCATGGATGCGAGTGGCCGTGCTTGCCGCCACGGTTCCTCTGGCGATTGTGTCCAACGCGTTCCGCGTGGCGGCGTCGGCATGGAAGCCGTCGCTCGATTCGGGCACTCCGCACCAGGTTCTGGGCTGGGTCATTTTCACCCTCACGCTGGGAATGCTGCTGCCGTTGCGCGGCCTCTTCAATTCGCTGTACGGAAGGTATCACGCTTAGCCTCTATGATGAATCGGCTCGCGCTTCTGGTTCCGGCGTTCCTGGCGGTTCAAACCGGACTCGCCTATTTGGCCGCCGGTGGCGAGCGCCCTCCGGCGCCACCGCAGTTTTCGCGCTTCCCCGACACGCTCGGCGACTGGCGCAAGGCCGGCGAGGACCCCATCAGCCCCGACTCCTTGGCTGTGCTTCACGCCGACAGCACCCTGGGCCTGATTTATACCCATCCGCCGGAAGGCTGGCTGGGCAGTCTGTTCGTGGCGTGGTTCCAATCCCAGCGCGGCGGCGCGAGCCAGCCGCATTCGCCCCAGGTATGTTTACCGGCGGCAGGCTGGACGCCCATCGTCGCCGACCACGTGGGGATGGACACGGAGGCAGGCAAGGTTTCCGTGAACCGCTACATCGCCACGTTCGGACTCCAGCGAGTGGTGGTTCTGTACTGGTATCAAACCCGCAGCCGCGTCATCGCCAGCGAATGGGCCGCCAAATTCTGGGTGATCGTGGACCGCCTCAAGGAGCAGAGAACCGATACTTCGCTTGTCCGCGTGGTGGTGTGGAACAACGACCGCTCGGATGAGGCCACAACGACGGCAGCTCTGGGCTTGGCCCAACAAGTCTATCCGGTCCTCAGCGGGCTGTTCGCGCGCTAACCGAGCCGTGACCGTGAGGGAGCGGTTTTCCCGTCACAACCTATTTCACGAATTCCCTCAATGATTTACCGCAGGTTCGCTAGGTGGGCCGCGCTAAACTGGAGGCGTGACAGGTTCTTCTTCGAGGCCTCGAAGAGTCGCATGTTAGGTGGTGCTGTACTTCCGCGCGGGATAGCGGTTTTTGCCAGGCGGAAGAATTTAGGGATCGATCCTTATAACTCCGGGTAAGATCCGGATATCAGAGAATTGGTACTCGAAGCGTGACAATCGGACGGCCAGCCAGCTGTTTAGTGGGCCCACGCGAGAGACGGTTCAAATCATTGGCGGCCGGTAACGCACGGCGATAAGTCCGAGAGCCCCGGCCGCCGCGACACCTTCCTCAGGTGAAGTGTCTTCCTCAGCGGTAGTGTCTTTATTTGTCGAACGTAATCTTGGAATCCGCCGTGAACTTGCGGTAATTCTGGAAGTTGATTTCGTTTTTGGTGCACGCGGCACTCCCGCGCTGGCACGTCAACACTTCACTATGCACCGGCAGAGTATAGTTCTTGGTGTCGATGCGCACAAAGCTGTACTCGACCACGGATTCGGCTTTGTCGAAAGGAAAGTTGGATGGCATCGGCCCCGTCTGCTCTTCGATGCGCATGATATTGAACGTCCCTTTGTCGATCCATATTGTTCCGGTGTAGGCCGGCGTGGCCTTTGAGCCATCCGGAGCGTAGATGTCCCAATTCGAGTTTTCCTGAAGCACGCGGAAGTTATAGGTGTAGGCGGGACGTCCGCCAAGAGTCTCATCCGTGCTCTTGCGGAAGGCGGCCTGCGTGTAGGGCGAAAGAACGTCTTCCAGCATGGTCACGAATTCGCCCGTGGACCATGCCCCGCTCTTCTCCACCGCCCGGTTCGAGGGCTTGCCGTTCACTTGAATATTGCGATAGTCTTCCTTGCCGTCCACCACCACCACGTCGGCGGTGACCACATCCAGCGCGCGCCACTGGGCCGGAAAGCTGGTGCTGTAATACCGCGTGGTGTTCTGCTGGACGGTGAAGCTCGGCAGGTTGTCGATCAGTTTGTCCGCGGCGTCCTTGGCCGAGTCGATGACATTATCGTCGGGTCCGGTACGCGGGGGCGGTTTGGGTCTTTCAGCGGGTTGTGGCGGCGGGGCTGTCGCCGCAGCGGTCGCCGGTGGCAGCGCAGGCTGCGGCGGGGCGTCCGCATCGGGAGCCCGATGCAGCGTGGGCCGGGAATCGTCCGCGGCCGGCGGATTCACGGATGCAGTGGCGCTCTCGTCGCCTGCGCTGCTATCGCTTGTCTTCGATGAAGTCGTCGATCCGCGGGAAGGCTCCCCCGCGACCTCCATCGTCCCGGCCGAATGCGTGTCCGCTTCCACGGGAGTCTTGGCGGAATCGCGATCAAACGGTCTCGCGGCGGCCGTCCTTTCCGCTTGCGTTCCAGCCCGCGTCAGAATCACTCGCAGCGCCGTCTCGGGATCGTCGGTGTTCACCTGCACGGATAGCTGATCTCCCGGCTTCAACAAAGAGTCGCGAACGTTCTCGCCCTCTTTATCGCGAAACTGCGTCGTGGCCAACATCCGGAACTTGAGGATCTTGTGCTTGTCGGTCTCCAGGTACAAATCCTTTTCGCCCAGCTCGCGCAGGGTTCCATCCGCGGCGCGAAGCGGCACCCTCACGTTGTTGCTGTTGGTGTTCGAGCCGTTGTCGTTGGGCTTCCTACTGGGGACCCTCGGCATGGGAACGCCGACCCCGCCCGGCAACCCGATAGTGCCCGGCGGATACTGTCCCGGCGGATACTGGCCCTGCGGATATTGTCCTTGCGGATATTGCCCCTGCTGCGGATACTGGCCGCCTGGATTCTGACCACCTGGATATTGACCACCCGGATATTGCCCGCCAGGATACGGCGTGGTCGGATAGGGGCTGGGGAATTGAGCGCTAGATGTCGAAACACCCAGCGCCGCGCCCAGCAGCGTTGGCAGGAGAAATCGAAGGTCTCGGGCCACGAAGAACCCCCTTCGGCCATTATAGACTAGACTCTGAGGAAACTTCGTGCTTCACAACCAACTACACAAGTTCTCGACGGCTGCCATGTTCGCGGCCTTGCTATTCGTTGGCGCGGCCGCCATGCAGGCGCAATGGCTCAACTACCCCACGCCGGGGATTCCCCGCACTGCCGCCGGCAAGGCCAATCTTGCCGCTCCAGCGCCCAGGATGCCCGACGGCAAGCCGGATCTCTCCGGAATCTGGACCACCGATTTTCTGTTTTTCCGCGACCTGGCAACCGGCCTCAAAGAAGACGTTCCCATGCTTCCCTGGGCCAAAGATCTTTCACACGAGCGCGAGACCAACGATCACAAGGGCGATCCCATGGCCAACTGCATGCCTCCCGGCGTCCCGCGCATCGACACGTCCAATGCGGGCGAAGCCACGCACCCGTTTAAGATCGTGCAGACGCCGGGGCTGGTGGTGCTGCTCTACGAAACCTCGTCCTATTCGACTTACAGGCAGGCGTTCCTCGACGGCCGCCCGCTGCCCAAGGATACTCAGCCCACTTGGCTGGGATACTCGGTGGGGCATTGGGAGGGAAACACTTTAGTGGTCGAGACCACCGGTTTCAACGGCCGCGCGTGGCTGGACACATTCAAGGGTCATCCGCAAACCGACGCCGGCCGCGTGATCGAGCGCTTCACCCGCCGCGACTTCGGCCATATGGAGCTCGAAGTCACCATTGACGACCCCAAGGCGTACACGAAGGCGTGGACCGTCAAGATCGCCGCGGTGCTTCAGCCGGATACGGATCTGATCGAAACCGTCTGCGAAAACGAGAAGGACACGGAGCACGCCCAGAAATAGACCTGGCCCGCGACGCCGCATCGCTGGCCCGGCACCGTGGTTGTTTCGTTGGTTCCGTCCCTCAGCGTGCAGGTCATAATTCCTTATTTCACGGCGAGGTACGATTTCTTCGCCAGATAATCGGCAATGCTGCTGAGGAGCGCCGCTAGAAAGATGACCACTTCGGATTTGATCTGCTCCAACCTTTCCAGGTCGAAGTCTCGACCAACCTCCGCAAAGGACTTTAGCCCATGTGCGAGGTCGTTTCGGTTGATCTTCACAGTTAAGAGTTCATCAGATTTCAGGTTCGGAGAAGAGAACCCGTATAGGCGTGCGATCTCCCGAATCAGGCGCGCGTTGACGTTCCCCGCCGCCAATTCTTCTTTCTGAAAAGTGGCCACGACGACATCGGTCGATATCGCCGATAAGGATGCGGCGATCTTCTTAACGTTGTGCCGCCTGAGATTCTTCAGGATAACCTCTCTCACCTCCAAGCGGCACGAGTCGAACGAGATGCTCTTGAGCCTGAACTCGTCGAATATAGCCTCGATTGCGTTCTTCAAGGTTGACTCAATCAAGTTGTACAGCAAAAGAAACCCATTTGCCTTGAGAGTCTTGAATAGATCGTCGACTTCTGCCGGCAACGTAGTGGCCGCCGCCTCCGGTATCTTAAGCGATATTTGTCCGTCGTTGAAGTGCCGCAGAAAATCGAAGTATCTGGAGACCTCCCTCTGTCGTTCCTGGAATTCCTGTTGGACCTGGAACATGGAGGATTATCCTAGGAGCTTATCTCTGACGTACTCTATTCGGGCTACGATCTTGGGTCGGGAATTGCTCGATCCCGATGTCGTATGCTGTGCGAAGGCTTTAGAGCTCAGCCATGTCTCAACGGGTTTGGGCTCAAGATCTGGTCTTTCCCTCAGCGCCAGAGCAGCGCCGACAGCTATCGACTCGAAGCGAATCCGGGGTGTTCGGACATGACCTTTTTCTTTTCTAAAACCATGGGGAAAGTTCTTTTTTACAAATGCCAGCATGCTCTCCCATTCGCCTTTCATCTTCATCTTGAGGGCGTCCGTAAATGCGAGTTGGGTCCGCTTTAGATACTCGTCCAAGAAGTCCACTACGCGCCGATCAAAGCTCTTGTAATCGTCCAGGTATGCGAAAAATCGCAGGACGAACTCTTGCCGCTCGCGGCGCTTCACGGACGCCTCGTTGAGCGGTGCCAATTGTTTGAATAGTTCGTTCTCAGAGCATTCGCGAATAAACCTAAGAAACTCATCTTCGTTAACGCCCCATCGGACTTCCATGTCGGTGAGCGGTTGGCTGCCCGTATTAATCCGCTCGAATATGTCCCGGCGGACCTCTTCGTTGGCCTTCTCCGTCAATTCGATCATGCGAATGGTATGCCGGTTGAACCGACGCTGCCGGCTCAGCGGCAAATCTTTAAACTTGAACCCATTTAGCTTTGTAAGCTTTTTCATGCCCGAAAGCGTCAAGTCGTTCTTTAGAAATGCGGCTAACGTTCGGATGCGCTGAGATCCATCAACTATCTCCAGGCGGCCTTGTTTGCCGGGAACATCAGCGACGAAAAGATAGGGAATCGGAAGACCTATCAAAACGGATTCAATGAACTTAGATTGATGCTCTTCTGGCCAGGTGTGCTCACGTTGGTAATCCGGAACGAACAGGTCGTTCTCGTCTTCGTCAAGGCGGCTGAGATATTTTTGTACCAAGACTTCTACTGGGTATTCACGGGTATCGTAATCGATCGTCTTATGGTGCTCGACAACCTGCTCCTCGGCCTCGTTCTGCCGCTGTTCGGTGAACGGTCCTGTCTCAAGGTTTGTTGGAGATGCGTCCTCGCTCATGGCGTGACGGCCCCAAGGTGCGTGGCGATCGCTTTCCCTATGACTTCGCCCAGCCTGACGGGAACGGCATTGCCGATCAACTGGCCCAGTTTAGCAAACGACATCGTACTTGATGGTGCCACAAAAGTGTAGTCGTTCGGGAAGGACTGCAGGATAGCCCCCTCGCGCAAGGAAAGTGCTCGGTTTTGGGCGGGATGACCAAATCTGCCGTTTCCGTAGCCAAAGAACTGTGTTGTGATCGTCGGACTTGGAGAGTCCCACTCCATTCGGCCGTACACGCCGGGGTACGTCTCCCCAGATTTCGCACGGTGGCATTCGGCAACTAGACGGGCGGGCCAATCTCGCCAGCAACCACCGGGTTTGGATCTGCGAATTCTTTCAATATTGATTGGCGTCAGTCGCGGTGATCGATGAAGTCCGTCGCCAGGATCGACCTCGCCGGCCCTCAGCGGTGGAAGACGCGAAATTGCTTGACGAACCGTAGAGTAGTCCCTCGCTGTGTGCGTCGGAGGTCCAAGGGCCACCTTGCCGAACAAAGAGGCGAATAGTACGAGACGAGTCCTATGTTGTGGGATTCCGTAATCGGGGCAGAATACGTTTGAATAGTTAACTTGGTAGCCGCTGCCTCGCAGTCGCTCCACGAAGTTGCCAAAAATCGCATCATGGCAAATCTCGGGAACATTTTCCATCGTAACCAGAGAGGGTCGCAAGGACAGCGACAGCCGCAGAAAGTGATTTAGTAGTTCCCACCTCTGAAAGTTGACGGGCCGATTTCCCCGTGCGTACCTTGAGAACGGCTGGCACGGTGCGCAACCTGTGAGCACCCTCTGGCCTCGCTCAGGAAAGAGGGCCATAAGATCACTGTCGCGAAGGGTTGCGACATCTGCGTGGACGAACCGCGCAGAGTTATTTGTCTCAAACGGGAACCTGCAGTCTGGATCCAAATCGACCCCCGCTAAAACGGTTACGCCTGCGTTTTGTAGGCCGTGTGTCAGCCCCCCCACACCACAAAACAGGTCGACGGCACACACTTGCGCATTACGGCCACGCCTCTCCTCTGCTTTGCCCCTTGGCCGTCTCATTTTTCCGATTCCAATGAAATGGGGCCGTCATCCCCTGTTTCTTGGCCTACTTCTTCGCGTCCTTGTCGCCGTAGACCAGCGAAGTTGATCGAAAAACCTTCCGGCGTGGAGTAGGAACGAACGCGGCCAGTCGATCCGGCATCCTCACTCCGTTCCCCGAAGCGGGACTTTAATTGCCGCCGATCAGTCCCCGAAGGAGCCGACTTCGGTCCCCACTTCGGCGGCCTTAGCCAATTCCGGCTTAGGCGCCGGGGCCGGGGCGATGCCGCCGATCTGCACCAGCTCGGGGCCGGGAGCCTCTTTGAGCACCTGCTCGCGATAGAGCTTCAGCATGCGAGCGTCCTCTTCCTGCTTCTGCTTGGCGTCGCGAGCGCGCTTCTTCTCTTCGCGAGCCGTCTTGGCGATGCCCAGCTCGTCCAGGTCGTGTTGGAGCCCGTGGTTCACATCCTCGGCGCGCAGCACCAGCGTATGCTCCTTGGAAGGCAGATTGACCGCCTTACCGCCGGCGATGATCTCGTGCCGGCCTTTCTCCTCGTACCACTTGGTGAGCGTCGCGGTCATGTGCATCTTTTCGATGATGTTGCGCCAGCCCACGCCGGTGTTGTACGCGCAGAAGGAGATCTCGCCTTCCTGGGTGGCGTAGGGAATAATGCACTGCTCGGTGCGGCGGAAATCGTAATTGAACAGATCCTGGAACCACATCCCCGCGATGAACAGGAAGTTCCAGCGGTCTCCGCGGCGCTTCTCGATGTCGGCCATGGTGCGGTCGCCGGTGACCTTGCCGTACTTCTTCTTGGTCATGCCGAAACACTTGTCGAACTTCTGAATCAGATCGGAAAGGCGGAAGTGCGTGGGAGCTTCATAAGGATTATAGTTGCGCAGCAGGGCGAGGGAAACGCCCAGCACCGAGAGCTTCTTGCTGCGCGCGGCGTCGTTGATGCGGGCAATGTCCTTGGCCAACCGGTCGGCGTTCAGGAACGCCGTCACCGGGCGGTACTCCTTGGTCTCCTTGTCGCACATGATAGCCATGCCGGTGCCGCAATTGGGATGGCAGCCGCAGCTCAACTGGCCCCACTCGGCTTCCGGCCCGTGAACCAGATCGGCGAAATCGGAGAACGTGCTCATGAAGGAAATCGGGAACCAGTCGCGGGTCGGCTCGCCCAGGCCGGTCTGATTCTTAACGTCGTGCGCCAGGTGCGACAGAGTGTAGCGCTGCGCTTTTCTGCGGTCGTCGGTAATGGCTTCATCGCGGCCGGTGAAGGAAACCGGCTGGAAGCTCAGGAACGGAATCTTCTTGGGATTATCCAGGGCAAACCGCACCACTGAGCCTACCTGCTCATTGTTAATGCCGTTGATGATGGTGATCACTGGAACGATGTCCACGCCCGCCGAGTACAGATTCTCGATGGCGCGCAGCTTCACGTCGAACAGATTGCCGATGGCGCGATGCGAATTGGCCGCGTTGCCGATGCCGTCGAACTGCAAGTAGGCGTAGCGCAGGCCGGCTTCAGCGGCTTCCTTGGCGAACTCCGGGCGTTTGGCGAACTCGATACCGTTGGTGGCCGCCTGCACGCTCTGGTAGCCCAGCTTGCGGCAGTAGCGGATGGCGTCGAGGAAGTACGGCGAAAGCGTGGGCTCGCCGCCGGAGAATTGCACCGACAACTGCCGCCGCGGCTTGATCGAAATCGCGTTGTCCAGCAGCGTCTTGATGTCTTCCCAGGTCAGCTCATGCACGAAGCCCACCTGGTTGGCATCCATGAAACACGGATCGCACATCATGTTGCAGCGGTTGGTCAGATCCACCGTCAGCACCGAGCCGCGCCCGTGCGTGATGGTGGAGGTTCCGTGGTCGTGCAGCTTTTCGTCGTTGTGGGCGCGCTGGTCGCGGCCCGGGAACACGTCTTCCAGGTGCTTGGAAAACGCCGGATCGATGGACATCACGTCGTCGAACTGGCCGTGGATGGCGCACTCCTTCACCATCACGATCTGTCCGTCGCGCTCGATAATGTTGGCCTTGATCTCGCCGACCTTCTGGTTCTTGAGAATCTCCACGGGCAGTTTGCCGTCGAGAATCTGCTGGCGGATCTCCGGCACGCAGCGGGGACACAGCGAATCCGTCTCGCGGGGCCAGCCCAGCGTGGGCTTCTGCTTCTCCCAGCTCTTGAGCAGCGGCTTGTCCGACCACTTGGGAATGAACCCAGGGTTGCGGCTGATCGAATTCAGCTTGTCAAAAACGAACCAGGCGGCGTTGGCGCCCACTGCGATGGCTTTCTCGACGTGCTTGATCGGCTTAGTCAAAGTGCGCCTCTCCCGTTAAGTAGTTGTGGTACTACGAAGATACAGTATAGGCGCGGCCCTCCGCCCCGAGCCACATGAATGAATCGAAGTGCCGCTGGCTGCATTGGACGGCATCCTGGCGTGGCGAATGGCGATCCCCGCGAAGCCCTTTCTCATTAATGAAGCCCTTTCTCATTAATGAGATACGAGATTTTTGTTGACAACCGGCGCCCTCCAGCCCTAATCTTTCAGAGGTTACCAGAATTCGAGGGATGCTCGGGAAGGCGGTGAAAGTCCGCCACTGCCCCGCAACTGTAACCGGCATGTAATTCGGCGAGGAGAAGGTCACTGCGCAAGCGGGAAGACCAACTCCAGTTGTTCGCCAGCCGGAAGTCAGGAGACCGGTCCTTCGAACCATAGCGTTGAAGCACGTTTCGAGGGGGAACGTCTCATGACTACCGCTGTATTTCTCCTTTTCCTATTCGAGGTCCGGGGCGTAGTGTCTGACCCAACGGGCCACCCGGTCGAAGGCGCCCAAGCCGCCTGCGGAACCGAAATCCATTCCACCGATTCCAATGGCGCGTTTGAGATGCCCAGCGCCTGCGAAGCCACCATCACGAAGCCGGGATTCGCGCCCGCGAAGGTTTTGCTCGGGGATATTACTCCGGACGTAAGCCAGATCACCCTGGCGCTGGCGCCTTCGAGCGACCGCGTCGTCGTGACCGCGACCGGCGCGCCCGTGACGCTGGAACAGGCCGGAGTCGCGGCCACGGTCTTCACTTCCGCCGATTTTCACGCTCCGCACGCGCCCTTCGTCGAAGACTTGCTGCGCGATGTCCCCGGCTTGAACATCGTTCAAACCGGGCAGAGCGGCGCGCTGACCAGCCTGTTCGCCCGGGGCGGCGATTACGACGCGACGCTGGTGCTGCTGGACGGCGTGCCGATCACGGAGCCGGGAGGCGCCATCGACTTCGGCCACCTCACCACCGCCGGCCTCGATCGCATGGAGGTGATCCGAGGGCCGGAGAGCGCTCTGTTCGGCGCGGAGGCTTCGAGCGCCGTGATCCAGATCTTCACCAAGCGCGGCGATTCCGAATCGGACACGCCGCACGGCTCGGCCAGCTATGAGCGCGGCAACTTTTCCACCGACCACTGGTCCGGCTCGCTGGATGGGGCCTTTGCGAAACATAAAGGCTGGGCCAAGTGGCTGGACTACGCGTTTGCGGCCGACCAGTTCCGCTCCACCGGCGAGTTCCCCAACGACGCCCATCGCGTGACCTCGGGAACGGCGAATCTCGGCTTCCGCCTCTCCGATCACACTCAGCTTCGCGCGGTGTTTCGCGAATTCGACGCCTACACCGGCGACCCCGGACAAGCGGCCTACGGCCTGGTGGATTATCTGGCCAATGAGCGGGTGCGCGACTCGACGGTCAGTGTGCGGCTGGACGACCAGCGCGGACGCCGATTCGTCCAGCACGTGCTGTTCGGCTATCACCGCTATCGCGACATCTTCATGGATCCGAGCACGCAGACCGACAACGTCGCCGCCATCTTACGCACGGTTCCCAGTCAGTCTTATCCATATACATATTTGGTGGCGCTGGCGAATCCCAACAACCCCACCGCTCCTCCGGGAACGTTCTTCGTCGATAGTCCCTATGAATTTTTTCCGTTCTCCAGCCTGGAGCTGACCGCGCGAGAAAACGTCAGCTACCAGGGTACGCTGACACATCACCGCGGAGCGCTGGTCTTCGGATATGAATACGAACGTCAGGCGGGCGTGCTCTCGCCGATCAACGTCGCGCGCTACGACAACGGGTTCTTCGTGAACGAACAATACTCGCTGACTTCGCGCATCTCCGTGACCGCGGGGGCGCGCTTGCAGCAATCGAGCGCCTTCGGAACCGAGTTCACCCCTCGGGCGGCCGTCACGTTTCGCCTGCCCACCAACACCTACTTCCGCGTCAGCGCCGCGCGCGGCATCAAGGAGCCGGAGCTGATCGATAACTTCGCGAACACGTCGTTCTACGTGGGCAATCCCAACCTGAAGCCCGAGACCACCGACAGCTTCGAGGCGGGTTTGTCTCGCGAATGGCTTTCACGGCGAGTGCGCACGGAGGCTTCCTATTTTCGCAATTCCTTCAAGGACCTGATCGAGTTCGATTTCTCGCAGAACCCCGCCACCTGGGTGAACATCGACCGAGCCTGGGCCCGCGGCGTGGAGCTTTCCGGCTCCGCAAAGTTGGTGGGATTCGTTTCGCTACGCGCCGCGTACACGAAACTCGCGACTCGCGTCGTCAACGACGCCGATCCCACGCAGATCGGCCTCCCGCTGGTGCGGCGGCCGCGCAACTCGGGCTCGATCTCGATCGAGCTTGCGCCCAAGCGCTGGACCTTCGCGGCCGGCGCGCGTTTCGTGGGCGAGCGCCAGGAGGGCGATTTCGTCTTCTTCGCCATCAACCGCAATCCCGGCTATACTTTCGTTTTCGCCGATGCATCGTGGCAGGCCGCCAAGCACCTGATGCCGTTTGTTCGCGTGAATAATTTACTGAACGCGAACTATCAGGAGGTGCTGGGCTATCCGGCTCTGTCGCGTAATGGAGCCGTGGGAATGAGGATTACGTGGTAGGTTCTCTCAGCTACAATGACAAAAGGAGTCCGGCAATGGAATTTTCAAAACGAATGTGGATTGGAATCGTGATTCTGGCCGCATGCACGAGGCTGCTTCCGCATCCTTGGGATTTCACGCCGATCATCGCGATCGGCCTGTTTGCGGGAAATCAAGCGCGCTCGGCCTACACAGGTATTCTGGCGACGATCGCGGCGCTGGCCCTGAGCGATGCCGTGCTGGGTTTCGATAGCAGCTTCTGGTACGTGTACGGAGCAGCGCTGATTCCGGTTCTGCTCGGCAGACTCGCTCGGAACCGAACTGGCGTGGGTACACTTGTTGCCGCGGGTCTCGGCTCCAGTCTTTCTTTCTTCCTGATCACCAATTTCATGGTCTGGGCGACCCAGAACCTGTACCCGCGCACGATGGCGGGCCTTGCGACTTGTTTTGCGGCCGGGATACCGTTCTATCGGAACCAACTGCTGGGCGACGCGTTTTATGCGGTTGCGCTATTCGGCGGCTACGCGGTCCTCAGCCGATTGGCGCGGCCGGCGCAGCAGACTGCCTAGAACGTGCGCGTCGTTTCGCTGCTGGCAAGCGCTACCGAAATCGTGTGCGCCTTGGAGGCGGGCGAAATGCTTGTCGGGCGATCGCACGAATGCGATCATCCCGCCTGGGTGCGGCGGCTCCCGGAGTGCAGCCAACCCGCCTTCGACGTTTCTGTTTCGAGCGGCGAAATCGACGCGGAAGTCCGGCGCCGGCTCCGCGCAGGCGAGCCGCTATACCTCATTCACGGGGAGCTGATTCGCGAGCTGGCTCCCGATCTGGTGATCACGCAAGCGCACTGCGAAGTGTGCGCCGTTACTCCCGCCGATGTGGAGCGAAGCGGAGCTTGCGGTCTCGGCCCCGCCCAACGGTTCGATCAACTGAGCTTGTCGCCCTCGACGGTGGAGGGCATCTTCGAAAGCATCCTGCACATCGCCGGGCGGATCGGTCTCAAAGAGCGGGGACAGGCGCTGGTGGAGCGCGAGCGCCGGCGACTGGAAACCGTGGGAGAGCAAACGGCGCGCCTCCGCCGGCCGACAGTGGTCATGCTGGAGTGGACCGACCCCGTGTTCGCGATGGGAAATTGGGGTCCGGAGCTGGTCGAAATCGCCAACGGCGAATTACTGTTGGGGCGCAAGGGCGAATACTCGAGGGCGATTCCCGCCGAGCAGTTGCGCGCGGCGGACCCGGAGTACCTGATTGTGGCGCCCTGCGGATTCAACCTGGAGCGAGCCCTGCGGGAACAGGCCATCCTGGAACGGCATCCGTGGTGGCCGGAGCTGCGAGCGGTGCGCAACGGCAACCTCGCATTCGCGGACGGCAACCTCTTCTTCAATCGCTCCGGAATGAGCATCTCCCAAACCGCGGAGATCGTCGCGGAGATCCTGCACGGGGTCCAGTTCGGTTCTCGAACCGAGGGCCTGCATTGGCGCCGGGTGCAAGCGCACGTGATGGTATCCCAGGCTTGAAAAAGGTTCTCTTATCGTGGAGCAGCGGGAAAGACAGCGCCTGGACGCTGCATCTGCTGCGGCAGCGCGCGGACATTCAGGTGGCCGCGCTGGTCACGACCTTCAACTCCCAGGCGGACCGGGTGGCGATGCATGCCGTTCGGCGTACGCTCGTGGAGACCCAGGCGGAGCGCATCGGACTTCCGCTCTGGTCCGTGGAGCTGCCTTGGCCGTGTTCCAACTCCGAGTATGAGGACCGGATGAGCGCCGTGTGCCGGCGCGCCACTGCGGAAGGAATCGCCGCGATGGCGTTCGGAGACCTGTTTCTTCAGGACATTCGCGATTACCGCGTTCGGCAATTGCAAGGGACCGGGATCGAGCCGATGTTTCCGGTGTGGGGGATTCCAACCGGAGACCTGGCCCTGGAGATGATCGCCGCGGGAGTGAAAGCGAAAGTCACCTGCGTGGATCCAACCAAGCTTGCAAAATCTTTTGCCGGCCGCGACTACGCGCCGGATTTCCTGGAGGATTTGCCTCAGGGGATCGATCCGTGCGGCGAGAACGGGGAATTTCACACGTTCGTGTATGCCGCGCCGGTGTTCTCGCGTCCCATCGAAGTCCAGTCCGGAGAGGTGGTGGAGCGCGACGGATTCGTGTTCGCGGACGTGCTGCCTGAATAGCGCGATTCAGTTTTTGATTCTGGGCCGCATTCCTCCCGAGCCCGGCAAGGCCGCGGTGTGGTTTCCGCTGGTGGGCGCGGCGCTGGGAGCCGCGGGCGCGGGAATCTATCTGATCGTTCCCTCCTCCGTCGCCGCGCTGGCCTGCGTCGTATTCTGGGCCGTCGCGGGGCGGGTGTTGCACGAGGGCAGACTCGCGTATGCCGCCGTCGCTCTCAGTGCGGCGGCCCGATGGCTGGCGCTTGAGAATTTCGCGGGACCCGGCATCCTCGTAGTCTGCATAGCCGCACAGGCCGTGCCCAGAGCCGCCATCGTGGGACTGGCCTGGGTCTCGCGGCCCGCGGGAACAGGCATTGGTTACGCGTTGTGCTCGACACTCAGGACTCCCGCGGCTGTGGCCGCGCTCGCGCAAGGAGTCCTGGCGGCGTTCCTGTGCGGGGCTCGCGCGGGAGCCGTATTGATGGTGGGAACCTTCCTGATCGCAAGGCTTTCCCGCGAGTATTTCTACAAACGCCGGGGAGGCGTGAACGGCGATTGCCTCGGCGCAACCGAGCAGTTTGTCGAAATCTTCATTCTGGCGATGTTCGCGTGTCGGTCGTGCGCCTGGTAGTCTCCTGGATAGATTCCTATCCGACTGTGGCGCGGTCCCCCTGGACCGCGGCCGACGCCCTCGTCGGCCCCACGCTTCACTCCCAGCAAGCCGGACCAGAGGGTCCGGCGCGGACGGGCGTCCGCCCCACGCAACGCTGCGTATTTCATACGCACGGCATCCAGCATAAGCTGCTACGCTATTTCGAGAGATGACGGCCTCGAGGTCTCTCGTATTGTTGTTGCTGTTAACGGTGGCTGTGTTTGCAGATCAACCGTTCCACGCCAACCTGCGTTTCGGAAATATTCCGGACGGCGCGAAACCAGCGGCCTTCACCTCCGACGCTGCCGGCAACTTTTATATCGTCAGCAATATTACCGAACCCTCCGGCCGGCCGCAGTTGCGCATCGATAAAGTCGACTTCAATGGAACCCCACTGGCTAACTTCGAATTTGGAGGCAGTGGCGGGGACTACGTGGGCGGCATGGCTATCGATCCGGCGGGAAACATCGTAATCGTGGGCTCGACTCTCTCGCCCGATTTTCCTCTTGTTTCTCCACTGATGTCTACTCCGGAGTCCCCTGCGGGCTTTATCGCCAAAGTTAACCCGCAGCTCAACAACATTCTTTTCTCAACCAAATTGGGTGGCACTCAGGAGGAAACCACAATCCAAGCAGTCGCCATAGACAAGGCGGGCAACATCTATGTAACCGGGGCAACTTACGACACAGACTTCCCGATCACTCCCGGAGCGTTCCAAAAACAGCCACCCATAAACGGCTCTCTCGGCCCGGCTGAATATGCGTTCGTCACTGCAATTTCCTCAGGGGGGACGGCCCTCTCATTCTCAACCTATTTCGGCGATAGCGCACTATCCTGTCCGAAGAATCAAGATCTTTGTCCGCCTACCACTACGGTGGGGTCAGCCATCGTCTTGGACCCGTCGGGGAACGTAATCATCGCCGGAAGCACCACCGCCTCTGGCCTCCCGGTCACCTCTGGAACCTTCGGAATGAACTGTGGTGGTTGCGGATTGCCTGGCGAGGCGGGCTTCTTCGCGAAATTCTCTCCCGACGGCTCGACGCTGATTTGGGGGACCTTCCTCCCGGTCATCTCAAACTCTGAGTTTTTTTCAATAATTCAAATCACGACGTTGGGTCTAGATGCGGCCGGTAATGTCCTCGCCGCTGGAAGCAGCTCAAGCCCGTTACCGATTACCGTCGACGCGCTACAGCACTCCTTTCCCGGATTAATACAGAGCCAGCTCCCGCAAAACGTTGGCTTCCTAATGAAATTCGATTCGAGTGCACAACAAGTTCGCTTTTGCACGTATTTCGGCGGCGCGGGCGAAGTTCCTGAAGTATCAATAAGCGTTGTGCCCACCACCTCCGTCATCGGCGGAGTACAGGCACTCGCCATAGACTCGCAAGGAGTTGTTTGGCTGACAGGTACATCATCGCCCAGCGAGTTGCCGGTGGCCGCCGGCACTGCTGACTCGGGAGAGGAATACCTCGCCGGACTATCTTCCGACGGTTCAACCCTCTTGACCATATTCACCGCTCCGACCGGCGCTGCTGGGGAGGCAATTGCGTTGGCCACAAATGGCGCAACCGCTCTGGGTAGTACTGGTGCTTTACTCACGGCGAGCCCGGGGCAGTCGCCGTCATTGACCGGCATAGTGAATTCGGCCGGTTTCGCTACCTCCGACGAGGTGGCGCCTTACGAGCTAATTTCGATTTACGGCCTCAGCATCGGTCCTCAGACGCCACTGGCCGCTCAAGTGGTCAATAGCGCCGTTGGCAATGACCTAAATGGCGTGCAAGTTCTCTTTGACGGAATGCCCGCTCCGCTCCTGTACGCAGGACCAACTCAACTCGACGCGATCGTGCCCTCGGAAGTCTATGGACACGACACCACAACCATCCAGATCCTCACGCCTTCCGGTCGCCTCAACGGACCCACCATGCAGGTGCGTCCATCGCAACCAGGTGTAGTCCTGAGCGCGGCGCTTGCTCCCGGGATGTTCCTTCCAGCAGCCCCGCCCGCGGCTGCTTTGAATCAGGATGGTTCGGTGAACTCGGCCGCGAAGCCCGCCGCATTAGGATCCATCGTCTCCGTTTGGGTCAGCGGAGCCGGACTCTCAAGCTATGGGCAAACCGATGGAGGGATTAATACGATCGGAGGCCAACCAATTCTTCCAGTGACGGCATTCTCTTCGTCACTATTCCCATTCGGACTGTGGGAAGACCCTCTGTCACTCGAGGTCGTCTATGCAGGCGATGCCGTGGGGATGGTTGCGGGCGTGACCCAGGTTAACTTTCGCCTGCCCGACTATTCAGGAATTGGCAGCCAAAACATCGGCTTTTGGCTCCAGATCGGCAACGCCTCAAGCCAGCTCTTCACGCTCTACTTGAAAGCCCCGAATTAAACTTCGGCCCTCACCTTCGCCGCCGCCAAGTTTGCCAGGCCCGACCGTAGTGCCGGCGGCGGGCGCGCGCTGCTGCGACGCCATCAAATGGAGGGGGGTGGAGGTCATCGACCACGCGGAAGAAAGCGCCTAGTAGTCTCCTGGAACTTGACACCAGGGCGTCCGCCCCACGCAAAGCGCCGCACACAGTAGAGACGTCTTCGGCAACGATCCGCAGCCAAGAAGAGCGAGTGGCAGATTGCCCCACCTCTCGATTCTCGGCATCAGTCGCCGAAGACCATTCGGCCCATCTGGTCGCCCAGGCGTTTGACCTCTTCCGGGTCGGTGGCGTTTCGGAAGCGTTCGGCGAGGTCGAAGAATTGCTGCTGTTTGCTCTTTTCGGAATCCATGCCATTCTCGATGAGCTCCAGCAGCATCCGGTTGGCGCTTAGTCTGCGGGCCTTCGCCAAACTGCGAACCTGCGCGGCGACGTTTGCCGGCAAACTCACGCTCTGCCGGACCACCTTGTTTGCGTTCTTCACGACACCATTATGCACCATTCTGGTGCGAGGGCGAACGCTGGACGTGCGCGATGTATCCTATACATCGTGAAGCGCACCCAACTCTATCTTGACGATGACTTGTGGAATGCGCTTCAGGTTCGGTCCCGCCAGGAAAGAACACCCGTCTCCGAGGCTCGTTCGTCAGGCCGTGCGTGAGCGCTATCTTGGCAAGGCCGAGGCACGGCAGGAAGCCATGACCGATTTCATCGGGATTTGGAAGGACAGGGCGGACCTTCGCGATCCGGTTTCCTACATCCGGCGCCTGGAACGTCTACGGGATAAATAGTGGTTCTGGTCGACTCCGATATTTTGATCGAGGTTTCACGCGGCCGGGAAACACGAATCGTCGAGGCTTGGGCGCAACTACGCGACTCTGGATAGGGCTCTCCAGCGATGGAACCCGAGCGCCGACTCAAGGGCCGGAATGGCTGGGGGCGGTTGCGGTCCCCTCAAGTCAGACTCGCCGAATCATAACTTATTGCGGGCCACCCATGAGCGAGGAGCATGACGAATGTCGTTGAATCCCTACCTTTATTCTAACGACGAGTACGAGGAGGACCTTTAAGTTTTACGAGAAATGCTTCGGCGTCAAGATCACCTTCATGATGACATGGGAGGGTTCTCCAATCGCCGCCCAAGCGCCGCCGGGCTGGGCCAAGAAGATTCTGCACCCCGGGCTCGCCTCAGGCGACGGCGTATTGGAGGGCTGTGATGCCATGCCGGGGGAAGACGAGAAGCCGCAGAGCTTCTGCGTGATGCTCAGGCCCAAGGACGTCGCGGAGGCAGAGCGCATCTTCAATGCTCGTCGGAAGAGGGCACGGTGCAGATACCCATTGAGGAGACCTTCTGGGCTGCGGTTCGGCATGGTCGTTGGTCGATTCGGGATGCCGTGGTTGATCAACTGCGAGAAACATGCGGCATTAAGGATACGCGGCCGGGCCGAGCCTTGCGGGAGTACTACTCAACTGATATGTTGGGGAGGACTCTTGGGGGTGAGTTACGATGAAGGCACCTTTGATCGCTCTTGCGGCCGTGTTCGGGGCGGCGCTCTTCGAGGCGACGCCGGGACTGGCCCACCACAGCAACGTGGCATTCGAGGTGACCAAAGTCATCACAATCACGGGCGTCGTCAAGGCCTTCGAGTGGAGGAATCCGCATACCTGGGTGATCCTGACCGTCGATGACGGCAAGGGTGGAAAGGTGGATTGGGCGGTGGAGGGTCGCGCGCCGGGCGTGCTGCTCCGCGCCGGCTGGACCAAAAGCTCCCTCAAGCCAGGCGAGACCATTACGGTCGACATGAGCCCGGCCAAGGACGGCTCGAAAACGGGTCTGGTGGCGCGTGTGACCAAGGCGGATGGCACGATTCTGGCCAATGCGCCGCCCGCGACGCAATAGGCCAGCTTAGCAATAGGAATCGATATGACTACGCAAAGATACGTTGTTTTATCGTTGGGCCTGATCGCATGGGCTCCGGCCGTGCTCCGCGCGCAGAACAGCTCCGCGGCGCCGCCGGATTTTTCAGGCGTGTACTATCCGATCAATCCATTCGGTGCGAACGCACTGGGCCGCGGCGGTCCCGCGGATGGCAAAGGCAAACAGCCGCCTGGCGCTGGAAAGCAAAAAGGTCCTCCGCCACGGCCGACCCAATCGGCGCCGCTGGCGGACGGCTCACAGGGCCGCTCGGCGGATGCGCCGTCGCTGACGCCCGAGTACATGGCGAAGTGGGAAGTGATCCGGAAGTCGCGCATGGCCGGCTCCTCGGAGTACGACAACACGGCCAAGTGTCTGCCGCCCGGCATGCCGGCGATGATGAGCATGGCCTACGGAATGGAAGTGATGCAGACCAAGGACAAGATCACCTTCTTCAGCGAGCTGAACGACGCGTTGCGGCGCGTGTACCTGGATGGGCGCAAGCCCACGCAGAAGATTCTGGACGATCCCACGTATGCCGGTTATTCAACGGGCCGCTGGGTAGGGGACACGCTGGTGGTCGACACTGTCGCGCTGCACGAGAACTCCTTCATCGAAGGTTTCTCGCCGCATAGCGACGCGATGACGGTCCACGAGCGCATGCGGTTCCTCAGCCCCGGCCTGCTGGAAGACCGGATCACGGTCACCGATCCCAAGGCGCTCACCAAACCCTGGGAGACCGTTAAAACCTACCGCAAGGCAACGGCGGGAACCGACGAGCTTCGGGAATTCGCCTGCCCTGAGGGGCTCGGCGACGCGAAGTAGATTGGCCCGCTGCTCCTTCGTCTAGGAGATGCTCTCATCGCGGCGGCGGCGGCCATCCACGGCGCCGAGCTTTGGACTCGGAACCGCAAGCACTACCCGATGAAGGGAGTCTCCTTCTATCAGGCGCACCCGCGCTCATAGCTCAGGCATTTGCGAATATCGCGGACGACATCGTCTAAGCGCGGCGCTTGGGACGTATCAACGGTCATCTTCGGCCCGATATCGAGCGCTTCAAGATCGGAGAGCGCCTGAATACCAGCCAAAACCTCGGCGTAGGATTTTGCGTCGTCAAGATGCCCTGGATGCCGCTGTCTATCGAAGAATCGCTGCGCGGCAGTTTCGGGATCGCACGCGCAGTGAACCTGGACAATGCGGCCTGAAAGATCCACGAGCCATTGGGTTGGAGTTCCGGAGTCCGAGGGCATTCCGGCCTGCCGCCAGAACGACACCAGAATGGCCCCGGCTGAAGCTCTAGCCTCGGCTTCGAGGATCGCGTCGCTCTCCCGGCTCAGCGTCCGGCGCCACGCGTCGTCGCCAGCGCCCTTCGACTCAAACAAATGTTCGAGGATGTCGTCCTTGTCGATCACGGGCAGATGCAGCGCAGGCGCAAGTTGCCGGGCCAGAGTGGTCTTGCCACTGCCGGGGAGACCGGAGATCAAGACAAAATGCCGTAGCCGGCGATCATCCGCCTTCATCTTGATCCGCCTCAAAGATCTCGCGCAGGTAGACTTCCGGCCGCGAGAGGAAGCGGGCCATGATCTTGTACGAACTGGTCTCGCACCTTCTCTCGCAAGAGTGCAACCGCGAGCATCCGCATCATTGCTTGATTTTAGCGGCCTAGCGTCGCGTCAGCTTCCGCGTTTGCGGATCTCGATGTTCAGGCGCTTGATTTTTTGATTCAGCGTCGAGAGCGGCACGTGCAGGGCTTCGGCCGTGGCGGTCTGGCTCCAGTCGCAGGCCTCCAGTTTTTCTAAGATAACGCGGCGCTCGAAGTCGGCCACGATCTCGAACAGCGAAGCGTCCGGCGCGAGCGACCCGCTTTCGTCGCGGCGGATGCGCAGGCCTCGGGATTCGAGCAGATGTTCCGGCAGAACGTCGGCGGGAACGGAAGGCTGCGAGGCCAGCACCACGGCGCGCTCGACTACGTTCTCCAGCTCGCGCACGTTGCCGGGCCAGGCGTGATCCATCAGGATCTGCATGGCTTCGGGCTCGAAGCTCAAGCGGGAGCCCGAATGCTCGTCCAAAAACTTCTCGTTTTCGCGGCAGTACTTGGTGAAGAAGTGGTCGACCAGCGCGGGAATGTCCTCCTTGCGCTCGCGCAGAGGCGGTAGCGCCAGGTTGATGACGTTGAGCCGGTAGTATAAATCCTCGCGGAACTTGCCCTCCTCGACGAACTTCTTCAAATCGGCATTGGTGGCGGCGACGATGCGCACGTCGACCTTGATGGTTTCGGCCGAGCCCAGCGGCATGAATTCGCGCTCCTGAATCACGCGCAGCAGTTTGGTCTGGGTTTCGAGGGTAATGGTGCCGATTTCATCGAAGAAAATGGTGCCGCGGTGCGCGGTTTCAAAATAGCCCTTGTGCGAGGACATGGCGCCGGTGAAGGCGCCCTTGACGTGGCCGAAGAGCGCGGATTCCAGCAGGTCGGGCGGAACCGAGCCGGAATGCACGGGGACGAACGGATAGCTGGCGCGGGCCGAGTGCGCGTGAATGGCGTTGGCGATCAGCTCCTTGCCGGTTCCGGTTTCGCCGGTGATGAGGATGGTGGCGCGGCTGAGCGCGACCTGGCCCACCAGATCGAGGATCTTGAGCATGCGCTCGCTCTTGCCCACGATGTTGGGGAAGCTGTAGCGCTGGCGCAGGGCGCGCTTGAGCTCGGTATTCTCGCGCTCCAGGCGGCGCGAGGCGAGCATGCGGTCGATCTCGATCAGCAGCTTCTGGTTGTCCCAGGGTTTGGAAAAATAGTCGCTGGCGCCGCGCTTGAGGGCCTCGATGGCGACCTCGATCGAGCCGTAGGCGGTGATCATGAAGATGGGCGTTTCGCGATCGCGCGCGCGGATTTCCTCGAGCACCTGCATGCCGCTTTTGTCGGGCATCATCAGGTCCAGAAGGATCAGATCGTAGAGGCCGGTTTCCAGACGCTTGAGACCTTCGGCGGCGTTGGCGGCGAGCCCCACCCGATAGCCTTCCTGGGACAGCAGAGCCTCCAGGCTTTCGCGAATATCGGGCTCGTCGTCGACGACCAGAATGCGGCCGCGGAAGGTTTCGGCGGCGACGATATCGGGCGGTAGATTCACGAGGGCTCCGGCCATTATTGGATGATTCTGTCAGACCGCGCGACCTGCACCGATGGAACAGAAGACGGGGCCGCGGAAGCCGGCGCGGAAATCGACGTGATAGAGACGGCAGCCGGCGCGGATTGTGGTTCTACTCCGATCGAGTGTTGCGGCGTTGCGGCCGGGGTTGGGGCGGACACCATCTCCGGGAACGACAGCAGGAAGCGCGTGCCCTGGCCGGGATCGCTCTCGACTTCGATATCGCCCCCGTGCTCGCGCACGATTCCGTAGCTGACGGAGAGGCCCAGGCCGGTGCCCTTGCGCGCGCCCTTGGTGGTGAAAAACGGATCGAAGATGCGGGCCAGGTTTTCAGGCGCGATGCCGGCGCCGGAATCCTTCACCGAGACGCGCACCAGCCCGTCGCGGCTGGCGGTGGCGAGGGCCAGCCGGCCGCCCGATTCCATGGCGTCGCGCGCGTTCAGGAACAGGTTCAGAAACACCTGCTGGAGCTTGCCCGAATTCCCGCGAATGCGCGGAAGGGAATCCGCGAGCGAAAGCTCGATCTGGACGCCTGCGGCCGTCAATTGGTGCTCCACCAGCGTGAGCGTCTCCCGCACGATCTTGTTGAGATCGAGCTGAACCAGCTCGGTGGGCGAGGTGCGGGAGAAGTTCAGCAGCGAATTCACGATCTCACTGGCGCGGAAAGTTTGGCGCGCGATTTTTTCGAGCAGCGGGGCCTTTTGCGCGTCGCCCGAGATTTGCTTGGCCAGCATTTGCGCGTAGGTGGAGATGACGGCCAGAGGGGTATTGACCTCGTGCGCCACGCCGGCGGCCAGCAGGCCGATGGAGCTGAGCTTATCGGCTTGCACCAGGCGGCGCTCCAGTTCCTCACGGTCGGTGATATCGTCGAAGATGATGAGACGGCCGATGCGCGCGCCGTCGCGCGAAAACAGCGGCGCGATGGCGATGTTCAGCGTGGCTTCGCGCTCCCGCATCGCGTATTTGTAAAGGCTGTGGACGCCGGATTCGCCGGCGCGGGCTTCCAGTTGATCGCACAAGCTGGAGGGCAACAGCTCCCGCAGAGGCCTTCCGATGGCGCGGGAGCGCGAGATGCCGGTGAGCCTCTCCAGACGCGAGTTCCAGCTTTCGACGCGGTCTTCGAGATCGGCCGCGAGGATGCCGACGTTGATGGATTCGACGATGTTTTCGGAATATTCCTTGAGCCGCTCGTACTCGTCGGCCTTGCGCGCCAGCGACTGGTACAGCATCGCGTTATCGACGGCGATGCCGACGTAGCCGGACAGAGTGACCAGCAGCTCCACGTCCTCGCTCGAAAGGAAGTCGCCGGATTCGGTGCGGCTGACGCCCAGATAGGCGATGGTGCGCCCGCGCGCGGAACAGGGAAGATAATAGGTCAATTCCAGCTCCGCGATGGAGCGGCGCACACCGGTGGGCCAATCGTGCGAGACCACGTCCAGCATGGCGCGGGTGCGTTCGAAGAACAGGTACGGTTTGGCGGGATTGCGGCTCAGGAAGCTCAAGTCCAATCCATAAGGAACGTTTTCGGACTGGGGGCCGCGGCGGTTGGCGGCGATCGCCAGTTGGAATACGGACTCGGCCTCATCCCAAACGAACACGGCGACGTGGCGCACGCCCAGCGTGCGGGTCAGGCGGTCGGTGACGCTTTCGAGCATGGAGTCCAGATCGGTAGTCGCGCCCAGCTCGCGCGCGAATTCGATCAGAGTGCGGCGGTAGTCGTAGCGATCCTTGTAGAAGTAGTGACGGTCCAGTTGCTCCTGAATCCAGCCGCGAATGGGTTGGAACACGAACGCGGCAATCAGGATCATGGCTATTATCGGAAGCTCGCCCGCGTTGTTCAGCGAAAAGACCAGGCTGGAGAAAATGCCGAGCACGGCGAGGGTCGCCAGCGTGTAGACGTAGCCTTCCTGGAAAATGACGTTGACGTCCATCAGGCGGTAGCGCAGAATCGCGTAAGCCCAGGTGACCGGGATCAGCGCCAGCGGGATCACCGCCAGACTCATGGCGCGGCCGGGCTGCACTCCCAGGGCGTACGGGATGGCATAAAACGCGGCAAATGGCAGGACTCCCAGCACGGCTCCGTTGCGCAGCCAAGTCAACTGGCGGCGGACGACGGGATCGTCGGCGTGGCGCATTTGCAGCGCCAGCACCGCGCCGCCGCCAAGGTACATCGCGCACAGGAATGCCATCCACACGCGGTCCAGCAGCCAGCGGACTTCCAGAAGCGGCTCGCTGGTGCGCAGCCATCCCAGGGATACGCCCAGATACACCGCAGCCAAAGCGATTCCGGGCAGGTATAACAAGGCGGTCAAGGGCCGCCATCGGGCCCACCCCCATCGAGCCCACCCCTGGGGTTCCGGGAAGACACAACAGAAGTGCAGAAACAGCGTGGGCGCGAGAATCCCCCCCAGCACGTTGCCGTAGTAAATCACCTTGTCGAAGGGGTTCAGCTTGCCGGTGTAGTGGAAAGTGAACAGAAGGAAGGACGCCAGACACAGCAGAAAGAAATGCTGCGCGCGAGGGGCGTTGCCGCGGCGGAAGTACACGAACAGGCCGATGGCTAAATAGGCCAAGCCCACGGCGTACTGATAATTATAGATGGTGGAATCGTGTTGGGCCTCGCCGATGACGACATTGGCCGGGACCTCGATGCCCCCATGCAGAATCCGGTATTCGGCCTTGCGCCAGGCGCCCAGGCGAGCCAGAATAGCCGTGGCGTGTTCGCTGTTTTCGACGCGCACGCCATTGATGGAAACCAGAACGTCATCCTTGTGGATGCCCGCTTTTTCGCCGGGACTGTTCGGGAGCACAAACGCAGCCACCGCCTGCTGCCGCTCTCCCGCCGGATGGTCCAGCCAGGTAACGCCGTCATCGGGCAGATGGTACTTGCTCTGCTGCTCGAAATTCACCGCCGCGGCGATCACCGCCGCAACCGTGAGAATCACCAGCAAAGCGCCGACGAGTTGTTGCTTAAGTTCCCTCATACCCCCGAAGCTGACACTCCACCGAAAACCTACAGAGCACGCCGAAGCCCAACCCTATCTTGCCTCTTTTGTATTGATATTACAAGACTTAACTCAAATAAACGGACCAAAGATATGATTTGTGGAAGAATTTTATACACAGTTATGTATCCGATAGACACGAAAGGGCTCTCCGCGATTCTCCCAGCGTACTGAGAACATTTAATGGTTTGACGCACGTTGGGATAGATGGTGACTCCATTCTTTCTGGCGGCGCTGGCGCTGGGGCCGCTGCTGGCCGATTCGACGTGCCCCCTAGAGGTGCAACCCACGGGAGCGCCGTGCTACACGGCGGCGAGTATCGCCAACGCCGCCGCAAACGTCGCCGGGCTGTACTCGCCCAACTCGTTTCTCACCATTTACGGGACCAATCTTTCCTACGTTACCAAGCCGATCGGACCGGGCGACATCCACGCGGGCCAGCTTCCGTGGGCCTTGACCGGAACCGAAGTGACTGTGCTGGTGGGAGGTATTTCCGCCTACATGTATTACGTGTCGCCGAATCAGGTGAACGTTCTCATTCCATTGCTTCTGACGCCTGGGCCGGTGACGGTGGAGCTGGAAAACCGCAGTGTGTTCGGGCCGGCGGTGCAGATTACCCTGGCGGCGGCGGCGCCGGCTTTGTTTCAATCCGACCCGACGACCGTGATCGCCACCCACGGCAACGGACCTCTGGTAACCGCGGATTCGCCGGCTGTGTCAGGCGAGGTCGTGGTGTTGTATGCCACCGGGCTGGGGGAGACCGCGCCCGCCGCGATCTGCGGGTTCCTTCCGGAGATGGCCTCGCCACTTGCGGACCTGCCCGATTTTCAGGTGCTGCTTAACGGAACGGCTGTCGATCCGCGTCTGATCCAGTACGCGGGCCAGGCTCCGGGGTTCGCGGGCCTGTTCCAGATCAACTTGCAGTTGCCGGCGAACTCCCCGGCGAATCCCGAAATCAGGATTGGCTTCGGAACCAATCTGAGTCCGGCGCAGCGGTTTCTTCCGGTGCAGTAACCTCTTTTGCCCTATCGCGTCTTACGCTTCTCCGGAGCTCGCGCAAAACGGATGCGGCGCGAAACGGTTTCTGATCCCTCTGGTGGTGCGCGCCGCAGCCTTTGCACTTACAGGCTACACGGGGCGTTTTGCATGCTTTATGCGCGCACTTCTACTCTCGTTGGCGGGGGTTATTTCGCTTGCCGGCCAGCAGGTGCGCCGTGGCGGTCCACCGATTCATGCACTACTGGCCAGCCTCGCAGTTCGCAAGAACTGCCGACTGCGAGGAAATCGTTTGATCTATCCCGCCTTCTGAACATTTGCTGAAAACATGGGCCGGGGTAGAGGACTACGCGGATCGGCTTTGCTGTGTCAAAGCCCAGCCTCCCATCAACGGGTGTATAATCGCTCCCATGCAGTACTTGCGCCATCTCTTGCTCAGCGCCGCCATGGGCACCCTGCTCCTCACTGCTGCTTCGTGGCTTGCCGCTGCCCCTCAGACCGCCGCCCCTCAGAAAAAAGCAGTGGCAGAGGCCGTGCCGAGCCCGCTCAAGTTAACTGTTGACAGCACCGCGCTTGCAACAAAATTTGTAGCGTATGTCGGGGGCGGTACCAACATTTCTCCTCCTGACACCATTGGAGGTGGCGACGGTGTCCCGCTGATATCGTTTTCCAATAATGGCCCCGCTTTCATGGCTGGTGAAGTCAGTGCAAAGACCGGAAAGCTTATCAAGATTACGCTTACAGTCGCCAATTCGACTCAACAAACCGCCTCTTTCAAGATCGGCGATATAACTTTGATCACTGGCTCACAGAGCTGGAATGATTTCGCTGCGGTTGGATATGGCTCTAAATTGTGTGCAATGGGTGACGCAGATCGTAAGAAGGTCAAAGAGATAGTTGTTACGGTCCCTCCGGGGGAGGATAGGAGTCTTTCTTATGCCTTCCCCATTGGCGCTGACGCTAAGCAGGGGGAGTTGGTACTCGGCAACTCAACCCCAGTTCCCTTCGAGATTGTCTCGCTTGCCGCTCAGCAGGCGACGGAAGCCACCGCGCCGCCGGAGACCAAGCCGGAACCGAAGACTTTCCAGGTGGAGACCAGTACGCGGATTCCGCTGAGCATGATCAATAGCGTCAGCACCAAGAACGCCGCGCCTGGCGATCGGGTGTATCTCGAGACGGTGTTTCCGATCCTGGTGGACGGACGCATCGTGATTCCGCCCGGCAGCTACGTGGCGGGCACGATCACCAAGGTGCAGCGACCGGGGAAAGTAAAGGGGCGCGGGGAATTCTACCTTCGCTTCGACTCGCTGACGCTGCCCAACGGCGTCACGCGGGATTTCCGGGCTCGTGTGTCCGGCCTGGATGGGCGCGCCAGCGAGGAACTGGATCGCAACGAAGGCTCGATCAAGAGCGAGGGCAACAAGTCGGGCGACACGCGCACGGTTTTGGAGAGCACCGTCGCCGGCGCCAGCGTCGGCGCACTGGCGGGGAGCGTGGCGGGAGCGACCGGAATGGGCGCGGGCATCGGGGCAGCGGCTGGCGCCGCGGCTGGTTTAGTCACGGTTCTGTTTACGCGTGGGCCCGATGCGGTGCTGGCCAAGGGAACCACCATCGAAATGGTCCTGGACCGGAACGTGGATTTTAGCGAATCGGAGCTGGATTTTTCCAACTCGCCCACAAAGCGGAATGTGGGCGAAGGCAGCGGGCCGCTTCCCAGCCAGAAAAATCAAGGCGCGCCCCGGCGCTGGCCGTTATAGCAAAAGCGTTGGCCTTCCGAGAGACTCGCCCGCACAACGGAGCATGGCTCGGCGGATGCCGATTCACTTGGCAACCGTTAACGTTTCCCAGCACACTGGAATGATCTTAGGCCGACACGCTCGAGGCCGCGCCGGCGCAGTTCGAATCCGATCCGGGAAAGTATGCCTGCATCCTCACGGATTGCGATGCCTGCCGAGGAGATTGGGCGCATCCTGCGTAAGCGTTGAGAAGTACGGGCACGCCGGTGTCAGCCCCACGCTCATGGTGACAAGCCGACTCGGTTCATCAGCTTCTGGAATCGCGCATCGGAACGCAGCCCATCGAATCGAGGCTCTATTCTCAGGAACTCGAGGCGAGGCGCGCGCTCCTCCACCGCTTGGCCCAGCAGCGCCAGCGCACGATCCTTTTCGCCCACTCCAAGGTGAGCGAGAGCCAAGTCATAGGCGGACACGAATCTATGCTCCGACATTTCCTTCAGGTCCTCGATCAACTTCATGGCCTCAGTGCGCCTGCCTGCAAGCCCACGCGCGTGGGCTAGCCGAAGTTCGTCACCACGCTGATCGTTTCAGGCTTTTTCGACGTGGCGATGAGGTTAACCCAACCTTCGCAGCTGCGATGAGTGTTGCGGCAAAAGCGAGCGGATCGTGGAGATAAAGTTTTCTTGTTCAATAGAACATTTTCAGAAGTGCTTGTAGTGGAGACCTACCCTCTATGCAGCCGGGAAAGATTCTGGCATTCTGCAAGGGACAATGTTTCTGCGCCACAACAAACGGATCAAGGATGGCAAGGAGCACCGCTACTACACGGTGGTGGAAAGCCGCCGCCTGCGGTCCGGGAGAGTGGCGCAGCGGCAAGTGTTGTATCTGGGTGAAATCAACGACAGCCAGCAAACGGCCTGGCGCAAGACGCTGGACGTGTTCGATGAACAGCAGCATCGCTTCACGCCGCTGAGTCTGTTTCCCGAGGACCGTCCGGTTCCCGCCGACGCGATCGACAGCGTGCAAGTGAAGCTCAGTGAGATGAAGCTGGAGCGAGCCCGCCCCTATGGCAACTGCTGGTTGGGATGCGAACTATGGCGCCAATTGCAGTTGGACCAGTTCTGGTCCGAGAAGCTGCCGGAGGGTCGGGAACGGGTCGCCTGGGCGCAGGTGCTGGAGTTGCTAGTGGTGAACCGGCTGATCGATCCGGGCAGCGAGTTCCGGGTGCACCGGCAGTGGTTCGATCAAAGCGCGATGGACGTTTTGCTGGGGCAGGATTTTCAAGTAGCGGAAAAAGACCGGCTGTACCGGTGCCTGGATCGAGTATTGCCACACAAGCAAGAGCTGTTCGTGCATTTACAGCAACGCTGGAAAGACCTGTTCGAAGCGGAGTTCGATTTGCTGCTGTATGACCTGACCAGCACGTACGTGGAAGGGGAGGCCGAGCAAAACCCCAAGGCCAAATACGGCTACAGCCGCGACGGCAAACCGAACTGCAGGCAGGTGGTGATCGCGCTGGTGATGACGCCCACGGGCCTGCCGATGGCCTACGAAGTGATGGACGGCAACACCTCCGACAAGTCCACTTTGAGCGGTTTTCTGGACAAGATCGAAAGCATGTATGGCAAGGCGCGGCGGGTGTGGCTGATGGATCGCGGCATTCCAACCGAGGCTATTTTGGCGGAAATGCGGACCTCGCGCCAAGAGACGTTTTACCTGGTGGGAACGTCGCGGGCCAAGGTCAAGCAGTATGAGAAGAAGTGGCTGGAGTTGCCCTGGCAGAAAGTGCGCGAGTCGGTGGAAGTGAAGTTGTTTGCCCAAGACGGCGAACTCTACGTGTTGGCGAAGAGCGAAGGACGGCAGGCCAAGGAGGTTGCGATCCGCCGCAAGAAACTGGCGCGCTTGCTGCGCAAGTTGCGCGCAATGCGGCGGAGCGCACCGAAGCGAGATCAGTTGCTGATGCGCGTGGGCGCGGCCAAGACGGACGTGGGCCGGGCTTTTGGATTCGTGAAAATCAATCTACCCGCGGCGGGCCAAGAAGTGACCCGCGAGACGTTCACGTTTCGACTCGATAAGACCAAGCTCAAGGAAGCCGAGCTGCGCGATGGCCACTACCTGCTGCGCACCAATCTGGTGGCCGAAGATCCCGCCGTCTTGTGGGATCGCTACATGCAGTTGACGCAAATCGAAGCGGCCTTCAAATGTCTGAAGAGCGATCTGGGCATTCGTCCGATCCACCATCAACTGGAGCATCGGGTGGACGCGCACATCCTGGTTGCCTTCCTGGCTTACTGTCTGAGTGTGACGTTGAAGTACCGCCTCAAGGCGCATGCTCCCGGACTGACATCCCGCGCGGTGCTGGAAAAACTCGCCGCCATTCAGATGCTGGATGTGTCTTTCCCAACCACCGATGGCCGGCGCTTGGTGATGCCGCGTTACACCGAGCCGAGTCCGGAGCAGGCTCTTCTGCTTCATCAACTGAAGTTCGTGCTACCGCGGCAGCCACCTCCTCGTATCACCACCACTGCCGTCTCCGCTCCTCTTCCCCAACTCAAAATGTAGTGGAGACCTTTGACATGCCTTTGCTGAAAACAAAGGGCATCCCAGCTTCAAATGCCCTGAACTGCGAAGGTTGGGTTAAGTCGTGGCGGATCAGTGGCGCATTTGGAAGATAGCGATGTAGTGCAGACCTACCGTCTTGAAAGCGAAGGGGCATCATGACACGATCGACTCAGAATGTTTTTGCGGTCGCACGGTCGCAACAAGGACGGCAAGGACCATACCTATTGGTCTCTGGTTGAAACGGTACGCACACCGGACGGCCCGCGTCAGAAAACTCTCTGCTACCTGGGGGAGCTGAACAGTTCGGCGCAGACACGCTGGCTGAGAACGGTTGAGGTTTTCAATGAACAGGGCGAGGCGCAGCAGTTGAAACTGTTCCCATCGCATGTGGCGCCGCCCCCGGACGATCCGCAAGTAGCGCGGGTGCTATTGAACAAGGTACGGCTGGAAAGAACACGGCAGTTCGGCTCCTGTTTTCTGGGGCTGGATCTGTGGAAGCGCCTGGAACTGGATCGCTTCTTCCAACAGACCGTGGATCGCGAGGCGGCCGATGTGCCCTGGTCGCGCGTGACCGCTTTGCTGGCAATCAATCGTCTCTGCGCGCCGGGCAGCGAACTGGCTATCGAGCAACGCTGGTATCCGTCCACCGCGCTGGACGATCTGTTGGAGATCGAGGAAGGTAAAATCAACGATACGCGCCTGTACCGCTGTCTGGACCGCATTCTGCCGCACAAGACGAGGCTGGAGCGGCATCTGAAGGAACGCTACGGCGCTTTGTTCGGAGCCGAGTTCGACGTGCTGCTTTACGACCTGACCAGTACGTATGTGGAGGGTGCGGCGGAAAAGAATCCGATGGTGCGCCGCGGTTACTCCCGGGATCACAGACCCGACTGCGAGCAACTGGTGATCGCACTGATTGTGAACAACGAAGGCTTCCCTTTCAGCTATGAAACATTCGACGGCAATCGAAGCGACGTCTCGACGATGGAAACGATCCTGCGCATGGTCGAACGCAAGTATGGCAAGGCGCGAAGGATCTGGGTGTTCGATCGCGGCATCGTCAGCGAGGAGAATCTCGCGGCAATCCGCAAACGCGATGGGCAATATCTGACGGGCACGCCGCGCAGCCAGATGAAGCAGTTTGAAGCGGACCTGTTGAGGCAAGATTGGACGCAGGTCCGGCCCGAAGTGGAAGTGAAGAAGGTGGCCATTCCGGAGGGTGAGGAGACCTACATCCTGTGTCGCACCTCGGGCCGCAAGGAAAAAGAGAAGGCGATCCGGAATCGTTTTTCCAACAGCATGGAAACCGCTCTGAAAGGTCTGGAGAAAACCATCCTCGCGGGGCGGCTGAAAGACCGCAACAAGATGGAGCGGCGGCTGGGAAAGATCCAGGCCCGGCATCCGCAGGTGAACGATCTGTATGATCTCGCTCTGCGGGATACAGCCGAAGGCGTCCGCTTGTTCTGGCAGATCAAAGAAGATCGCAAAAGCTGGCGCGAATCCCGTGAGGGCGTCTATCTGCTGCGCACCAATCTCAAGGCGGAGACGGCCGAAGAGCTGTGGTCCAAGTACATGCAGTTGACCGAAGCCGAAGCGTCGTTCCGGGCATTGAAGAGCGAGCTCTCCATCCGGCCGCTGTTTCATCAATTGGAGCCGCGCATCAAGGCTCATGTGATGGTGGCGTTTCTCGGCTACGCTTTATGGGTCACGCTCAAGCATGTGCTGAAACGCCGGCCCGCCGTGGTTCCCAAACCGTCGGCGAGTGGAGTCGATAACGCTCAACCCATGTCGCCGATGAGAGCCATCGCCCTGCTTTCCACTCTCCAAAGCGCCGACATCGTTCTTCCCACCACCGACGGGCGCGAGATCCGCCTGCGCCGCATCACCGAGCCAACCGTAGAGCAAAAATCCCTGCTCCACCAACTCGGCCTCCGCCTGCCCGAGCATCTCCAATTTAATCGCCAATGTAGTGCAGACTCCGCTATAGCCTGAACTGATTCTGAACGGGTTAACTGGTTTTTGACCTCAACCGTGACGAACTTCGGCTAGGGACGCTACGTACACGGGGCTTCTGCCCGATAGACTGACGGCGCTCTCGAGCTCCGCGTTGGCCTCCTTTAGCATCCCCTTCTGCTCGTAGGCTTGTCCGAGAACCAGGTGCGCCGGAACGAAATTAGGGTCCATCTCTTCCGCATCGCGATACTGTTCGATGGCTTTGTCGTATCGCCGCGCGAAGAAGTACCGCGATCCTACCCAGGTGTTGATGATGTTCGACAGCGGGTCCAGCTCCCGCGCACGCTGCGATTCGGCGATTGCCCGCTCGTGCCGGCCGGCCAGTGACAGAAACTCGCCGTACCAGTGGTGAGCGTTCGCGTAATTCGGATTCAGGTCGATGGCGCGCCGGAATTCGGTGTCAGCCCTGGTCCAGTCGTGGTCCCAGTACAGGCTAACGAACGCAAGCGAGGTGTGCACTTCAGCGAGCGAGTCGTCCAGGCGAAGGGCCTCGGTCACCGCAGCCTTGGCTTGCGGAAAAGTCTCCCCCGGCGAAAGGTAACCGTACCACCCCAGCGCCACCCAGCAATCCGCCAGGCCATCGCAGTTCAGCGCGGAGTTGGGATCTTTCTTAATCGCCTGCTGGAACTGCCCGAGGGCTCTCTTCAGATCCTCCTCCGTTCTCTTATTCCACAAGAACCTGCCCTTGGAGTACGCGAAGTAGGAGTCCGGATTGGACGCACCGACTCGGGCGAGCCGTGCGCGGTCCGGCGGCGTCAGCGCGATGTGGATCTCGGCGGCGATGCTCCCGGCGACTTCACTTTGGAGCGCGAAAAGCTCCCGCAGGTCCCCCTCGTAACTGTTGCCCCAGAGGCGCCGGTCCGTGGAGGCCTGAACCAATTGGACCGTAATACGTACCCGGTCGCCGAAGCGCAATACCGAGCCCTCAATGACAGCATCGACGTTCAGCTCGCGCCCAATCTCCGGAAGCATCTTGCTGGTGCCCCGGTAATGCATGGACGAGGTTCGGGAAATCACCCGAAGACCGTTGATGCCCTCCAGGGAATACGCGAGTGCGTCGGTCATCCCGTCCGCGAAGTTGTCTTGGTCGGGGTTGCCGGAAAGATTGGCTAGCGGCAGCACCGCCACAGATCGGATCGGACCGGTACCAGGGCGACTCCGAATTCGGTCGCGCAAGCCGGCTGGGTTTATTCCAATTCCGTTTAGCCCAATCATGACCAGGAGGACCACCACGGCCGCCGCTGCTGCCACGAGAAGCCAGCGCCACCGTCCTGCCGGGGCTTGATCGGCAGGGTTTTGGACGGCGGGCTGAGGGGCGTCGCTCGCCGGTTGGCTCGCGTCTGGTCGCGTTTCCACGGGACGGCTTAGGGGAGCGATGAAGCGGTAACCTTGGCGAGCGAGCGTCTCAACGAAGCGCGGTGCGTCGGCCGAGTCGCCCAGAGCCGCCCGAAGCCGCTTGATCGCGGCGTTCAGGCTATGCTCGAAGTCGACGTAGGTGTCGGCCGGCCAAAGCCGCTTCTGTAGTTCCTCCCGCGTGACCACTTCCCCGGAATGCTCAAGCAACATCGCCAGCACGGCGACCGGCTGGCCACCCAGCTTGATCCGCAGCCCGTGTTTGCGTAACTCGCCGGTTCCCAGATCGAATTCGAACACCGCAAAGCGGACAATCCGCCGCGGGGCGCCCGGGTCCGTCCTCGCCAATCCCGTCCACATCGTTGGTCCACGATTTTAACACTTCACCAAGGATCACAAACACAGATGAATCAATGCGATCCCGTGTCACCTACATTTCGCCCGCGTGGCATTGCAGTATTTGCCGGAATCGGTCATCGTGCCACACGCTGGCAGAAGTCAATCACGATGGGAGTAGAAAGATTACGATGTCACAACCAAAGAAGACCGCGGCAGGCCCCGAGAAGCTTGGCGGCAACCGGCGGAGATTCCTGGGCTACTTGAGCTCTGCCCCGGGCTTGATGAGCCTCGGCGGCGCCAGCTTGCTCTCTACGCTGGACGCCCCCAGCGCGCTTGCCGATACGGCCACCCAGGCGCAGCGCCAGCAGCGCGCCTTTGTCATTCGCCGCGATGCGGCCATCTTCCAGAGAGACCGCGCCGGGCAGCCTTCCATCTCCAACGGCGACGAGCAGCGTTATTCCAGCAAGATCGCCAGTTTTACGAAAGCTCTGCCGCACAACAGTCTTGGCGAGGTCGATCTCAATGCCTTCAGCGCCATGACCGGCGCACTCAGCAGCGGTCTTACAAACGATTTCGAGGCCATTCCCCTCGGCGGCACGGTCAAGCTGAACAATCCGCAGTCGTCGTACTGTTTCAGCCTGGAGGGCGCGGATGCCTGGGCCATCTCCATTCCACCTGCCCCGGAATTCAGCAGCGCTCAAATGGCGGCCGAGATCGGTGAAGATTACTGGTATGCCCTTACCCGCGACGTGCCGTTCAGTCAATACCCAGCCAACTCTCTGATCAACCAGGCCATTGCGGATTTGAATAACTTTTCGGATTACCGCGCGCCCAAGGTCAACGGCTTGGTAACGCCTGCTGTCATCTTCCGTGGCAATACTCCGGGTGACCTCAACGGTCCCTACATTTCGCAGTTCTTGTGGAAGCCGGTCCCCATCGGCGGCGGTCAATTTCCTCAGCTTTACCGCACCAGCGTCGCCGGCGACGATTACATGACCAGCTATTCGTCTTGGCTCAATGTGCAGATGGGCGTCGCCGCCGGCTCGAATGTCTTCGACAACTCCCCGTTATGTTCGTAATACCCGCGACTTGGCGCAATTCTTGTTGGTGGACTTCATGGGGCAGGCAAATGTTCTGGCCCTCTTTCAGTTGTTGAGTTACGGAAATCCCGCGCTTTCGCCGAACAACCCCTACCTCAGCTTGAGCAAGACCTCGTCAGGCATCACCTTTGGTTCGCAATGGGCGACAGATCTTGTTTCGCGAGCTCCCGACACGGCCTTGCGCTCCGCTTATTATCAGAAATGGCTGGTGCATCGGCGGATTCGCCCGGAGGCCTTTGCGGGTCGGATTCACAATATGATTACTGGAGCGGCCCAATATCCTATCCACTCCGATATTCTGAACTCGGGTGTCCTGGAGGCTCTCTACACCGCCCACAAAACCTATCTCCTGCCGCAGGCGTACCCGGTAGGGTCGCCGGCGCATCCGTCGTATCCCGCGGCGCACAGTGTAGTTGCGGCCGCCGGCGTAACCATGCTCAAGGCGCTGTTTAATGAATCCTTCGTGATCCCGAATCCGGTTGTGGCGTCCGACGACGGCCTCACCTTGATGCCCTACATCGGACCTCCGCTCACCGTGGGTGGAGAGTTGAACAAGCTCGCTTCGAACATGTCTCTAGGCCGCCTTGCTGCCGGCGTTCACTACCATTCCGATGGCGACGCCGGCCTCAACCTGGGAGAAGAAATAGCCTTGTCAATTCTTCGCGACGTGGCGACCATTTACCACGAGGACTTCTCCGGCTTCACTCTGACGCGCTTCGACGGCACGACGGTTACGATCTGCCCGGAATGCTGAGCCGTCGGACGCGGATCAGCGACTGTGGTCCTCAGATTCGATTGCGATCTCCACCCGCGCTGGTCGAGACCTTGCGATGACTCGTTCTTTCTCAAACTCGGACCCACGCGGCTTCTCACTTCCCATTTCTGGCTTCCGATGCCCTTCCGACTCACGGTCTTACCGCACCGAGGATACGGTCCGTGAGATTCAAAGTCCATAGCGCCGAACCTCCAAACGGCCTTCCTTCACGTCGCTATATCAAAAACTCTCCGGCATCCGGCAGCTCGCACCACATGATTTTTATTCGCCGAAGCGTTTGGGATATAGCACTAAGACGTTACGTCACTTCCGGCAACCAGAGGCGACCTCGGTGAAGCTACCGATATGAACCCACGCTCCGAGTGGACGCCTCGACGCTCTGGCGTTGTTACTGTGTTTGACAGACATGTTCGAGGTCGGTGTGGATTGCCGATGCAAGTGCATCGAAGCGTGGGCTGCGGCGTCCTCGGTTGGTGAGTTCTGCGCCGTGCTAATGCTCCCAAGCGGGGCTGGCCCGCCTAAGAAACTTTCGTGTCCCTGCGGTCGTTTAACTTTCGCCGCGTTGAGTAGGGAGGTGCCGCTCCCTGGTCTTGCGCCGTCCGCTCCGGGGCACCTTGGCAAACCGAGATGACGGCGATAATGCTGCACATCAGCCTCCAAACGGGCGTCCTATGCACACGAAGGCATGCGCGGTTGACGCCTGGCAGGCCACGAACGAAAACTCAATCGGATTGTACGCCCGGGTTGCCGGGCGATACGTCTAACAATTACACAGCGTCCGCTGTTATCAGCTCATAGGCCCGACCAATTCTCCTTAATCAAAAGGGGCAGGTCGTGTATCCAATCGTCCTTACTTACGCCGCCGGGATAAATAACATGGGCCAGATTGTCTTTGGTGTACGCCACAACAAAATTGGCGTGCGCCACTGAATAATTGCCGTTATGGGGCTCCGTTTTTTGGGCTACAGGAACCCCCGCAGCCTTCTGGACCGCCTCGAGAGCGGCTGCGGTTCCAGTGAGGCCGACAAAATGTCTATCGAAATTGTCGAGCCACCGGCGCAGTTGCACAGGGGTGTCCCGTGCGGGATCTGTGGTAACGAAAACCAACTGGACTCGATCGGCAAGACCGGGGGGAAGTTTCTTAAGGGCTACGCCAATATTTGCCATGTGCATGGGACACTCATCGGGGCAATTGGTATAGCCGAAAAACAGGAGCGTGACCGACCCTGAGGTCCTGTTCCAGAAGTCATACGGAGCCCCGGACGTGTCAGTGAGAACAAATCTCGGCTTCGGCAAAGGCGGCGTGACCAGGCCGCCCCGGTAGGTGTCGTTCTTTCGTTGTTGCGCCGGTGCCAAACACCCGAGAATCAGGAATAAACCCAAAATGCGAGATCTCATTGGGAAGCCCCTTTTAGTGAACAATCACTTTCCCTGCCATGCCGAGTTGGTCATGAACGGCACAGATGTAATTGAAAGTGCCTGGAGACGTGAAGGTCACGCGAAATCGAGTTATACCCGGAGACGCCTGCGCCAGGTTTGCCCTATCTTGCGGTGCAGGAGACAAGAATCCCGAATTCACGCTGTCGGAAGGCGAAGCTATTACCGCCTGCCTGGCCCCATCCGAGGTCGCCGTCACAGTTGCCGACGGCGGCCGCGGATCCGCGGGCTCCGTCCCAAAGGTCACCGTATGGTTTATCGAAGGGTCGAGACTCGTCCACTCAACCGTGTCCCCGACTCGTATGACGATCGTGTCCCGCACAAAGCGCATCAGTGACGCGGTCTGTGAACCTGCTCCGGTCGTCGTCACAATTTCGCCGATACCGACGGCCACGTCGTTGCTCTGCCCTCCATTCGGGGGAGTTCCCCGGCCTTGGAGGCGAGAAGCATCCGCAAGTAACAGGTTTTGTTCGCCTTGGGCCTCCTGATCATAGAAGTTTTGGTCGTGGGGAAGGGTCTCGGACAGGCTGACAACATGGACCACTCCGGTCATGTCCGCATGAATCAGGCAAACGAACTTGAAGTTGCCCGCAGACGGGAAAGTTACGGAATATGTTAGCGGGCTTGCCGGCGGCCCTGTGTCGTCACCCAACATAAAGACTCCCGAGGTGACGCAGGCGGAGCCATCAAAGCTGGATCCATCAGGTGTAATCCCCGGGCATCCGACCGGGACGCCGAAGGTTGGACCAAAGGCGGGCGGTCGTGTCTGGCCGGGTTTTAGAAACGTGATCGTATGGCGTTCGTGCGTGAGAAAGGTCCAACGAACGCTGTCGCCGGCCTGGATCCAAAGTTCATTTGGCAAAAAGGCCAGCGCCTCGCTTCCCCGATCGTGGCTCTCCGCGCCGGCTATCAGCTCCCATTCTTTGGCCTGAACCGTCGTTGCCGCGGCTCCGGCCATACAGATGGCCGCCAATGCGAAAGAAAACACTCGTTTTGACATGTCCTTCGACACCTGTTTCATTTTTCATGCTCCTTTTCTGCTTTGCGGAGTCGACCAACGACTATCGAGGTGCTGCTCGATTTGCTGGCGTACAAACTAAAGCGCGAAAGCGGAGCGAGAACTGTAAAAGAATTTGAATTTATTTTTCTCAGCCGTCCGACGGATGGTATAATTCAACCTCGATAGTGCGCACGGCTAACCGCTGGCGTGGAGGTAAGGACTCAATGGCGGCTCCTTCGCCCCAGGATGTCACCCAGTTGCTCAAGGCGTGGAACAACGGGGAGCAGGCAGCGTTAGAGCAACTGATTCCGCTGGTTTATAACGAGTTGCACCGGCTCGCTCACCGGTATATGGGGCGGGAGCGGAACGAACATACGCTGCAATCCACGGCCTTGGTTCACGAGGCCTATGAGCGGCTTATCAACTTGAAAAGCGTGAGCTGGCAGAACCGCGCTCATTTTTTTGCCGTTTCCGCTCAATTGATGCGCCGCATCCTGGTGGATTACGCGCGGTCGCGCTCCTACAGCAAGCGCGGAGGCGAATCGCGTCATGTCCCGCTCAACGAAGCTGTGGCTGTGTTTCAGGATCGGCGGACGGACATCGTGGCCCTGGACGATGCGTTGCGCACTCTGGCGGATATCGATCCCAGAAAAGCCCGCGTTGTTGAGATGCGCTTTTTTGGTGGCCTGAGTATAAAGGAAACGGCAGAAGCTCTCAACGTTTCCCAGGAGACCGTGCTGCGCGATTGGAGGCTGGCTAAGGTCTGGCTTCTGCGGCAGCTTAGCCACGGCAAGGCGAATGAAGACTGAAGCGTGGCGCCAAATCGAGCAGCTTTATCATGCTGCCCGCGAACGTGAACCCGGCGAGCGAGATCGGTTCCTCCAAGAAGCCTGTGCCGATGAAAAGGTGCGCGGCGAAGTGGAATCGCTGCTCAGATGTGAGGAACAGGCTGAGGGGTTCCTGGAAGCGCCCGCACTCGAGGTGACAGCCGAGGCGCTCGCTGAAGGGCGAGCCCAATCGATGTTCGGACGAATGCTGGGGCACTACCAGGTAGTCGCCTTTGTGGGCGCCGGCGGCATGGGCGAGGTCTACCGGGCGCGAGATTCCCGCATTGAACGCGACGTGGCGATCAAGGTTCTGCCGGCCGGTATCGCCGCGCATCCCGAGCGGTTGCGGCTGTTCGAGCAGGAGGCCCGGGCCGTTGGCGCTCTAAATCACCCCAATATTCTTACCATCTACGATGTCGGCATCGAGGATGGTGCACCCTATGTGGTGTATGAGCTACTGGAGGGCGAAACCTTGCGCGATCGCCTTCGCAAGGGAGCATTATCGCGCCGCAAGGCCCTCGAGTACGCGCGCCAGATCGCTACCGGCCTGGCGGCCGCTCATGATAAGGCGATTACACATCGGGACCTAAAACCCGAGAACCTGTTCCTTACTCTCGATGGCAGGGTCAAGATCCTCGACTTCGGCTTGGCCAAGCTCACATTGCCGGAAGCATCAATCGGCGTCGAAGCGAGCAAGGCAGCAAGCGGGGCAACCCCCTCACCTCATCGTGAATCTGGGAGCATTCTCGGTACTCCCGGCTACATGGCGCCGGAGCAACTCCGAGGCGGAGTGGTGGACCATCGTTCCGACCTCTTCAATTTGGGTGCGATCCTCTACGAAATGCTCACCGGGCAGCGAGTGTTTCGAGGTAGTTCCACCAGCGAGATTCTACACGCGATCCAGAACGACGACCCAATCGAGGTGCCGGAAAGCGGCGGCAAGTTCGATCCCGGCCTGGCTCGCCTGCTGCGCCGCTGTCTGGAAAAGAACCCTAACGAACGGATTCAATCCGCTCTGGACTTGGCTTTCGACCTGGAAGCCCTTTTACTTCCTGGTGAGAAGGCGCGCCGACCCGGATGGAAGAAGCCGGCGATTGGTATCGCGCTGGCTGCGGCAGTGTTGGCGCTGGTTTCGTTCTTCGCGGGTCGCAAGCTGGAGCGATTCCAGCCGCGTCCCGTTCCAAGTTTTCACCGCTTGACCTACCGGTTGGGCGTGATCACCGGAGCAAGATTTACTCCCGATGGGCAGAGCGTCATTTATTCGGCGGGCTGGGATGGCAAACCGGTGGAGGTCTTCAGCACGCGGGTCGGAGGCCCCGAATCCCGGCCGCTCGGTTTGTCGTCGACCGGCGTATTGGCAGTTTCGTCGGCCGGGGAATTGGCCATTTCACAAGGTTGCGAGCTGAATTGGGCGGAGTGCCGGGGCACGCTGGCCCGCATGCCGCTGGACGGGGGGCGCCCCGCGCCCGGTTCTCGAAGACGTTTTCTATGCCGACTGGGCGCCGGATGGAAAAAACCTGGCGGTGGTCCGGCCCGTGGACGGACGCTTTCGCTTGGAATATCCGATCGGCAACGTTCTCTATCAATCAGCCGGCTGGATCACCTACCCTCGCTTCTCGCCTAAAGGCGACCGGATTGCCTTCCTGGACCACCCCACTCTAGGCGAGGATGACGGGTCGGTTTTGTTGGTGGACCTCAGTGGGCACAAGACAACGCTCTCCACCGGATGGAAAAATCTTAAGGGAATGGCTTGGTCCCCGGCTGGCGATGAAGTTTGGTTTTCCGCCGACCGAATGACGCGGTCGCAGCGCGTCTACGCCGTGACGCTCGCGGGTAAGGAGCGTCTGGTTCTGGAGGCCCCTGGTTGGATGCGGCTGCAAGAGATCTCGCGAGATGGCCGCGTATTGCTGCTCCAGGCCAGTCCACGCAGCCGCATTGTCTGCAAGCTCCCCGACACTTCGGCAGAACGGGACCTCTCCTGGTTCGACTGGTCGACTGCCGCCGACATCTCGGCGGATGGCAAGAAACTTCTCTTCTACGAATGGGGAGAAGGAGTGGCGGGGAATTCAACAGTGTACCTCCGCGATACCAGCGGGGGCGATGCGATTCGTCTTGGCGAAGGCAGGGCGTTGGCGTTATCGCCCGACGGGAAGTGGGCGCTTGCGCTTCAAGCAGGGCCGCCGCCCAGACTCGTTCTCTTACCGACGGGCCCTGGCGAGGAGAAGCACTTGCCGACATCCGGCCTCAACGAGTACTATTCGGCAACATGGTTCCCCGATGGGAAACGAATACTCTTTGTCGCCGGGGGTTCGGATGGTCAGCCACGCTCCTACGTTCAGGATCTAAATGGCGGCGAAGCCAGCGCGATCACTGACGCGACGGCGCAAGCTGTTTTAGTTTCCCCAGACGGAAAGCTGTTGGCTGCCGTCGGTGCTGCGGGAGCCCTCGAATTGCTTCCCGTCGACGGCGGGGAACCTCGGGCGATTCGTGGCGCCTTGCCCGGCGACGAACTCATCCAGTGGAGCGTCGACGGCCGCTTCCTTTATCTGCGGGAGCCGGGTGACTCCGCAGTTGAGTTCTTTCGACTGGATCTTTCTACCGGGCGCCGGGAGCCATGGAAGACGATTGCGGCAGCCGACCCGGTCGGACTCATTGGCATTCAGCCCGCAGCGGTCCATATGACCCCGGATGGGAAATCGTATGTGTACTCGTATTGGAGAACACTTACGGAATTGTATTTGGTGGATAGCCTGAAATAATCGATCCATTGATCCAGCTCAGAGAGTTGACACGCTAGCGAGACGTTTTCTATACTTAGCGAAAAGGACTGGGGACATGCGAATATTGGTCGCTGGTGCGGGTTTGGTTGCCATTGCGCTGTTGAGCGGAACCGCCGCCCTCGCCTGCGGCGACAAGCTCCTGGCTATCGGTCGCGGGGTGCGGTTCCAACGTGCCTATGCGGAGCGCCAAGCCAATCTGGTGATCTACTCCAATGGAGCCCAGAATGGCGCGACTCTCAGCAGCACCGGGCTGCAGACCACGCTAAAGCGGGCCGGACACAAGCTGCAAATCGTCCAGGACGGTTCGCAACTGGATGAAGCGTTGAAATCGGGGAAAGTGGACGTGGTGCTCGTCGATTTTGCCGATCTCGGCGGAATCAGCCGGCTGCTTCAGTCGGCGCCCTCAAAGCCAGTCATCGTTCCGATCCTATTCAAGGCTTCAAAAGCCGAGCTTGCCGCCGCCCAAAGGGAGTACAAGTTCGCCCTCAAGACCCCCGCCGACGAGTTCCAGTTTCTGACGGCAATTGATGAAGCAATGAAGTTACGGGTCAGAACCGGTGCTAAATCCTGACGCACGGCTCCGGTACTTCGGACCCACGTTCCAGTACGATCGCGATTCCCGAAGCGGCTCCGCCCGGGATCGGGCGCCTATCCGTTCCCACTCTCAACCGAAGCCGTCTAAGGCGGACATCCAGTCGCCATCATGAGACGCCGCGATGGCTTCTCCCCTGCGTGCATCGCCATCGCACTATTCCTCGCAACCGCGAATCACGTGAAAGCCCAGGCGTGGGTGCAACCCGGTGGAGAAGGCTTCATCAGCTTCATCTACCAGAGAATCGACAACACAGGCCATCGCCGCACCAACGGTTTTCTTGTGCCAAAAGGTCGCAGCCTTGACATGTCGCTATACCTGGAAGCCGATTACGCTTTCACCAATCGTCTATCTGTGACCGCCGGCCTGCCGTATGTATTCGCGAAATACACGGATCCGAATCCGCCTCCGTCGCCAATTCCCTTTCTTCCTACGGACCAATGCCGCTGCTGGCAATCGGGTTTGCAAGACTTTGGCATTACCGCGCGCTACAACTTGGCGGGTGGAGCAAGCGGCGCTTTTGCGCTGACGCCATCCGTCTCGCTCGGCACGCCCAGCCACGACTACAATTTCCGGGGTGAGAGCGCGCTGGGGCGCGACCTCACGGAAGTGCGCATCGGGCTCGACGCCGGGCGCCGCCTGGATGCGATATTAAGAAACCTCTCCGTGCAGGGCGCCTATTCCTACTCCTTTGTCGAGAAAGTGATGGGTATCTCGACCAACCGCAGCAATGCCAACCTGGAAGGCGACTATGTGATAAAGAGGAAGCTGCTGGTGCGCGGTCAGGTGTTCTGGCAGCGAACGCATGGCGGGCTGCGCTTCGGATCTCCGGCACCCGCCGACCTGGTGTTCCCGGGCGAAGTCGACACACCGGACCTCTTGAACCAGCACGACCGTCTACTGCGGGACAATTACTGGCACGCCGGCGGCGGCCTCGGCTACTCGTTCCCTCAGTTTGATCTGTTCGCCACCTACACCGCATTCGTCAGCGGCACGGATACGCATGCCGGCCGCGCCCTGACGATCGCCTTCATCGTGCCGTTCCGGTTACGCGGCCCGCACCGCTGAACGGCGAATGGGAGTCCCTCGGCGCCTCCAACACTGGGCCTGCTACCGGAACTCCGATTCGCGATGGCCTGTCAGCGTCAACCAACGTGGCACCGCCCTGCCGAAAGAGGCCGGGTGATTGTTTCTCTCGTGGAACTCCTCAAAGGCGTCTGCGGAGTAAGTCGAACTCGAAAGGCCTGTTCGTAGCCAAAACCCCGTCTGACGTGACAAACCCTGAGCGGAACGTCGGCGGGACAGCCAAGCTGAACCGTCGGACGCGGATCGGTGACTGCGGTCCTGCTCGGCCAGGCGGAGGCGGGCCCGAGCCGGCCCTGTGCGGCCTGCTTCCGGGAAACTCGCCCGCACAACGGAGCCTGGCTCGGCGGATACTCTCCCAGTTCCTGACGATTTGGCGGGCCCGAGCCGGCCCAGTGCGCGCTTCTAAGGAAGGGCCGCTGGCCGCTGTAGGCCGGTGCGCACCGGTCGATTAAGTTCTTTTTCCGCGACCTCCTACGCAATCTCTCCTAGGCCTAAACTCTTAGTGTTTTGTTATCGTTGAACTGTGGATGGAGTAACTGCGTTAACTGATCGCCGGACGTCGGGAACCGTAAGGGGCTTCCGCCTTTTGGGAGTACCCGTACGGCTGCACTTTACATTTCTGATCCTGCTCATCTTCCTTGTGGTTACCGTATTCGGAAGCCACCAATCCGGCGCCAACTATGCCCTGTTTCTACTGGGGTTGTTCGCCAGCGTGCTGCTGCATGAGATGGCGCATGCGTTGGTAGCGACGCGATTCGGAGTCCGCACCACCGAGATCGTGATGTTCCCCATCGGGGGATTGTCGAGGATGGAACGAATGCTGCGGCCCACCGAGGAATTGTGGATCTCCATGGCCGGGCCGGTCATGAATCTGCTGATTGCGGCGGGGTTGCTGAGTTACCTCTATTCTTCCCAGCAACCGATGCCCAGAAGCCTTTCCGATCTGTTGCATCCCACCGATCTGGGGGCGCTGCCGCTGCTGGCGGGCGGCAACCTGCTGCTGGCGCTGTTCAATTTCCTGCCCGCGTTCCCCATGGATGGAGGGCGCGCGCTGCGGGCTTTGCTGGGCTATATCCGGCCGGAGGAGGAAGCCACGCGCATCGCGGCGTGGATGGGCCGCATGCTGGCCATTAGCATGGGGCTGTACGGCCTAGTGGCGCAGGATTTCCTGCTGGTGTTTTTCGCCTTCTTCATCTATCTGGGCGCAGCCCAGGAAGGCGCCGCGGCATTGGGACGAACGCTCACTCATGGAATCCCGGTGCGAGCCGCGATGATTACCGAGTTCCACACGCTGGGCCACGGCAATACCGTGCGCGATGCCGCCAATCTGCTGCTTTCGACCGCGCAGCAGGATTTCCCGGTGCTGCACGGGGATCAGGTGGTGGGATTGCTGGGCCGGAATCTGCTGCTGAAGGCGCTGGCGGCGGAAGGTCCCGACGCCTACGTCGCGGGCGTGATGGATCGCGAGTTTCTGCAACTGGAGCCGGAATCGGATCTGGCCGAGGTGCTGCCTCTGATGGCTCAGGCGGGCCGCTGCGCGCTGGTGATGCACGGAACCAGACTGACGGGCTTGCTCACCACCGACAATCTTTCGGAATTCCTGCTGCTGCGACGCTTCGGCATGGAGCCGGTGGTTTAACGCGAGCGGATGGCGCGCCGCGCCGATCGTATACTGACAGTAGATGGAATCGGATCTCAATCGGGAGCGCCAGCAGGCTCACGCCCTGTTGGATATGCTGCCGCCCGAGAAGCTGAACGCCGTGCGGAGTCTGCTTGAGGTGATGGTGGAGCCGCTGACGCGTTCGCTGGCCGAGGCCGTGGTGGAAGAGGAAGAGATCACACCGGAGACGGCCGCGGCGCTCGACCGCGCGCGCGCTTCGCTTGCTCGTGGCGAGGGAATCTCGCACGAAGAAATTTTGCGCGAGTTCGGGCTGAACTCGTGAGCGACAACGCCGGGCCCGATCGGGTCGCGGTGATCTGGTCGCCCGAGGCCCGCGCCGAGCTGCGAGCGATCAAACGGGAAACCGCGATGCAAGTTCTGTACTGCGTGGATCGCTACCTGACCAGCCGCGCCGGCGACGTAAAGAAGCTCAAACCGCCGCAGACCGGCTTCCGCCTGCGCTGGGCGACTATCGAGTGTTCTTCGATCACAAAGACGAGAACACGATTGAGGTCACTGGCGTCCGTAACCGCCGCGAGGCCTACCGCTGAGCCGCGCCCGGCGATTCTCGCCGAACAACCAGAACATTAGGTCTGGATCGACAGGCTATATCTATCCGAAACCTGCACTGCGCGCTTGACCGGCATGCCGGGGGTGTGCTTTTCCACTAGCGCCTTGATCTCATCGAAATTCGCTCGGCAGCCTGCGATAACCGCAGTCAGTGCGCCCGGGGGCAGCGGGAGAAAGTCCTTGTTCGTAATCGGCAGGAACTGAGGAGAAACATCGGGTGCCTCCCCATCGCGCGCCAGGATTCGGTATTCGTCCTCGTAAAGCCAGTCAAAGGACTTGCTCACGAGAATCTCGAAGGTGCCCTTATCGGTGGCTAGTTCGAGGATATCCAAGACTGGCAACGCCTGGCGGTACTGAACCTGCCATGCGTTTCCGATCACTGCGTGGCCCGCGTCGAACTCCAAGCATATGCCTCGGTGCTTGTCTGAGTAGTGCGACCACATCAGGGGATTGTCGGGATGGGGAGTAAGGCAGATTCGCCACCGCTCGAGAATTGTTCTTCGACTGGATTCCGTTGTTGTTTGGATCAATTCCTTGAGTAAGTGGCTATCCGCTTGTAGGCTCGCCTCAGCGTGACGTTGTTCGGCCGCAGAAAGGCCAGGGATTGGCAATGGTCGAAGGAGCGCCATGAATTTTGCTCGATAGGTGGGATCGTCCACGCGCGTCGTGTCGAAGCATGGATAGCAATCCCACGGATCGTTGAAATTCTCGGGATTTGAAAAATGGACGTGCTGATTGACGAGTGTATCTACCAGGTACTCCTGCCGAAAGCTCTCATAGTGATACAGCTTTGGAATTCCCGCTTCCACCGCTTTAACAGCCATGAAGCAGCCATCACACCAGCAGCGTGGCGACGTCGACGGGCGTCCGGGTTCCCTCGATCACCACGATGCCGCTTTCGGTGACGAAGTATTTCTCGCGATCGCGCTCCAGGTCGTAACCGATTTCGGCATCCTCGGGGACGCGGACGTTCTTGTCCAGGATGGCGCGGCGCACGCGCGCGCGGCGGCCGATGTCGCAGTTATCGAAGATCACCGAATCCTCCACCAGGGCTCCGGAATGGATGCGCACATGCCGGCCCAGCACCGAATTCCTGGCCATGCCGCCCGAGAGAATGGTGCCGCCGGAAACGATGGAGTCGATGGCTTGGCCGCGGCGGCCCTGCTGGTCGAAGATGAATTTGGCGGGCGGGTCGGAATAGCCGGCGGTGCGCAAAGGCCACTGGCGATTATACAGATTCAACGCCGGCGTCACCGCGCGCAGATCCATGCTGGCGTCGTAATAGGCGTCGATGGTGCCGACGTCGCGCCAGTAGGGCTCCTGGAACATCGGATCGCCCGGAATCCGGTTGGTCTGGAAATCGTAGGCGAACATGGGAGCGCGCCCCACCAGCGAAGGAAGGATGTCGCGCCCGAAGTCGTGCGTGCTGGTGGGATCTTGCGCGTCGGCGTACAGTTCCCGCAGCAGCAGGCTGGTGGAAAAAACGTAGTTGCCCATGGACGCGAACACCCGCCCGGGATCTTCCGGGATGGGGGGCGCGTCGGCGCGCTTCTCGTGAAAACCGACAATGGAGCCGTCCGCGGCGGCCTGGATCACGCCGAATTCGCCGGCTTGCTCCAGGGGAACGGGGATGGCCGCGATGGTGGCCTGCGAGCGTTTGTGCATGTGGAATTCCAGCATCTCGCGGATGTTCATGCGGTAGATGTGGTCCGCTCCGAAGATCACCACATAGTGCGGATCGGCTTGTTCAATCAGGTTGATGTTCTGGTAGATGGCGTCGGCGGTGCCGCGGTACCAGTCCTCGCCCGGCGAACGCATCTGCGCCGGCACGGGAATGATGAAGTGCTCCTTCAGCAGGCCGGTCACCTCCCAGCCGTCGCGAAGGTGTTGCAGAAGGCTTTGGCTCTTGAATTGGATCAGGACGTAGATCGAGTACAAACCGGAGTTGATCAGGTTGCTGAGCACGAAATCGACGATGCGGTAGCGCCCGCCAAAAGGCACCGCCGGCTTGGCTCGTTCCTTTGTCAAGGGAAAGAGTCGCGTCCCTTTGCCGCCCGCCAATACGAATGCCACTACCCGAACCTGCATGGGCCTTATTCTGGCAGAGCCGGATAACTCCTTGCAAACCGGGACCTTCACGGAAATAGAGCGGGCACGGGATAATGGAGCCACGCGCGCCACGGATAGAAAGCGAAAATGGACCGGGACGAAATACTGACGCGACTCCGCGAAAGGATTGTGCGCTACGCGGCATCCCAACTACAGGGGAGTTCCACCGGGGACCAGGCTCAGGATCTGGCGCAGGAGGTCCTGATCGTGCTGCACGAAAAATATCCCGAGCTCTACCGCCTCGAGGACCTGCTGCCGCTGTCCCTGGAGATCGCACGATTGAAGATTTGGGCCGCGCGCAGAAAGAGCGCGCGCCGCGGCGAGGATCGGCAGATTCCGGTGGACGAACTGCCGCTGGCGGCGAGCGGAGCCGATCCCTTCGAGCAGGCCTCGCACAGCGAACGTGCGGCTCGGCTGGAAGCGGCGCTGGCTGAATTGGGCGAGCGCTGCCGCGAGTTGTTTCGCTTGAAACTGGAAGGCTACACGTTCCCGGAGATCCTAGCCGTGTTCAAAGTGTCGCGGCTGCAAGTGGCGACGCTGAACACGCTTTATACTTGGGATTTCCGCTGCCGCAAACAACTTCTGGAGCGGCTGGGCGGAAGTTGGGCCGCCCCGGAAAGGGGCGTTGGGAAGAAGACATGACGCGCGACGAAATTCGCGGCTTGATCGGCGCCTATGCCACGGGCTCGCTGAGCGCGGCCGAGCGCAAGGCGTTGTTCGAAGCCGCTCTCGACGACCAGGAACTGTTCGATGAGCTGGCGGGCGAGCAGGCGCTCAAGGAATTGCTGGACGGGCCTGGGGTGAAGGCGCGTATGCTGGCAGCGCTCGCGCCGCGACCGAGGCCAATGTGGGCAAGAGTTTGGGTGTGGGCGGCGGCGGGCGCCTTCGCGATGGCCGTGATCGCGGGCATCGTATTGTTCAAGACGCCGCGCGAGGTAGAGATTGCGCAGGTGACTGCGCCGGCTGCGCCAGTTCCTCCGCCCATCGCTGCCCCTTCGGCGGCTCCCCCGCCGATCGTTCTCAATCAAGCTGCGCCCACTGCTCCGGCGCCCGCGCTCAAGAAAACCCAGCCTCCGGCGGAGGCAGCGGCTCCTGTAGCGACCCAGGGGGCTGTCACCGTTACGGGGGAGGCATCCTTGCTGAAAACGGAGTCCGCACCTGCCGCTCCTGCCGCCCCTGCCGCGCAGGCCCAGGCGGGGGCGCAATCGACCCAGGACAGCGTGACAGTCGCCCCCGAAAACGCTTTGGGCGGAGTTCCAGCGGCTGCCGGACGAGGCGGGCGCGGTGGCGGCGGCGGCCGCGGCGGCGCCGGGGGAGGAGGAGGCGGCGGCGGAAATCTCGGAGCCAACCGAATTATCGCGAGCCCACAAGCGACCGTGGCGCCCGTGCGCTTCGCCTTCGATTACAGCGTCACGCCGGAGGGCATTCTGAGAATCGTGCCGGCATCGAATGGCTTCCTCACCGTGGGCTCCAATAACAGGAGCGCCATGTCCACGTTGTTCAACAGCCGCCCCGTTCAGGCCGGCTCCGTGACGGAGGTCCCGCTTCCGGCCGATTGCGTTTCAGCGCTGGTGATCTTCTCGGCGCGCGAAATGCCCGCGGGTTTTCAGAATATTACCAGCCCGCCGGATGCTTCCTCAGGCACGAAATCGGATCCCAATCCGACGCCAGATTCGGTCTTGATCGCGATGGTGCCGGTGAGGCGCTAGGCGCACCCGCTCCCTTCGGTCACGGCGCAGTAACGTTTCTGAGCCACGACCAGAGGGAGTGGTACAGCGTTTAACGCGCGGGCGCGCTTGCCAGTGCTTCCTTCACCGGCACATCCACCACCCTGGCGCTGAACCAGTTGGGATAGACCGGTGTGGGCGCGGTAAGCTCGTTCAGCTCGCGCAGCTCCTCGCCGCCGAGCCGCACGTTGACCGACGCCAGGTTGTCCTCGAGCTGCGCCATCTTATTCGCGCCGATCAGTACGGAGGCGACCGCGCGCTTGCTCAGCAGCCACGCCAGAGCCACCTGCGCCGGCGACGCCCCGTGAGCCGCGGCGATGGCGCGCAGACGGCATCTCCGCCGCGCGGAAACGCGCGAAGCCGTTCTTGTTTTGAATGCCGACGGCGGTCGCCGCCAGCCACGCGGGCCAATTCGAAAAACCCACGTAGCGGACCTTGCCCTGCCGCACCAGGCTGTCCAGAGCTTCCACCGTTTCCTCGACCGGCGTGTGCGCATCGAAGCGGTGCACCAGGTATACGTCGATGTAGTCGGTGCCCAGCCGGCGCAGGCTGCCCTCGGCCGCGGCCAGAATGTGATGGCGCGACAGACCTTGATGGACCAGAGCGGGTCCCGACCGGAACCCGGTCTTGGTCGCGATCACGACATCTTTTCGCTTGGAGCCGAGCGCCTTGCCCAGCATCTGTTCGGATTGGCCTTCGGTGTAAACGTCGGCCGAGTTAAAGAAATTGACGCCCGCGTCCAGAGCCTTATGCACCAGCTCATCCGCGAGCGCGTCTCCGACTTTTGAGACGGAGGCGAAGATTCCTCCGCTGCTTCCAAACGTCATCGCGCCGAAGGCCAGGCGCGAAACAATCAAACCGGTGTCGCCCATTCGCGTATATTGCATCCCTACCAGTTTCGCAAACCGGGCTGGCAAGTCGGAGACCTGCCCCACTATGATGAAGAAATGGACTCCGCCGTCATCGCGCCCGCCGCGCCTCCTTCGGCCGTCAACCTCGAAAAGCAGTACCTGTTTCAGAACTACGCGCGGTATCCGCTGCTGCTGGCCCGCGGCAAGGGCTGCCACGTCTACGACACCTCGGGCAAGCGCTACCTGGATCTGATCGCGGGAATCGGCGTGAACGCGCTGGGACACGCGCATCCGCGGCTCATGAAGGTGATTCGCGAGCAGGCGGCTCGCATGATCCACTGCTCCAACCTGTATTATCACGAGTATCAAGGGCCGCTCGCGGAGCGCATCGCCAAGGCCAGCGGACTGGATCGCGTGTTCTTCTGCAACTCCGGCACGGAAGCGGTTGAAGGCGCGTTGAAGATCGTCCGCGCGCACGGCCGCAAGATCGACGCGGAGAAGTTCGAGACCGTCGCGCTGCTCGACTCCTTTCACGGGCGCACCTTCGGTGCTCTGTCCATCACCGGCCAGGAAAATTACCGCCGCGACTTCGAGCCGATGCTGCCGGGCGCGCGCTTCACGCCGCGCAACGATATCGCCGCGCTGGAGCAGGCCGTCGGCGACCGCACCGCAGGCATCGTGCTCGAGCTGGTGCAGGGCGAGGGCGGCATTCATCCGCTCGATCCCGTGTACGTGCGCAAGGCTCGCGAGCTCGCCGATCGCCACAACGCTGTGCTGGTGTTCGACGAAACGCAGTGCGGAGTGGGCCGCACGGGAACCTACTTCTCCTATCAGATGGGCGAGCCGGTGGTGATGCCGGATGTGATTGTCGCGGCCAAGCCCATCGGATGCGGGCTTCCGCTGGGTTTCGTCGCAGCCACGGAGAGCGCCGCCGCGAACATTGCTCCCGGAATGCACGGCACCACCTTCGGCGGAGGGCCGCTGGCATGCCGCGTCGCTTTGGAATTCTTCGACATTCTGGACACGCTGATGCCCGCCATCACCCAAACCGGAAGCTACTTCCGCATGCGGCTGACAGAGCTGGCGCAAAAGCATTCCTTCATCAAAGAGGTGCGCGGCTACGGCCTGATGATCGGCGTGGAGCTGGATTTTTCCGGCAAGCAGATCGTGCTGGACGCCATGGCCGAAGGCCTGCTGATCAACTGCACGCACAACGTGGTGCTGCGCGCGCTGCCGCCCTATATCTTGACCGAACAGGACGTTGACCGCGCCATCCGCGTGCTCGACAAGGTGCTGAAGAAAGCCAAGCCGCCGGCGGCGTAACAGCAAAATCGGCAGGTCGGGAACCTGCCCCGCAACCTGACCACGCTAGCCGTCGGACTCGGCTCCCGCATAGCTCTGGTACTCGGCGGCTGAAAGCAGTGTCGTGGTTTCGGCGGGCGCGGACATGCGGATCTTGATCATCCACGCGGCTCCGTGCGGATCCTCGTTGAGCTTTTCGGGGTGCGTGGCCAGCGCTTCGTTGACTTCGATCACCTCGCCTGAAACCGGCGCGAAGATGTCGCTGACCGCTTTTACCGATTCCACCGACCCCATGGCTCGGCCTTGTTCGAGGATCGCGCCCGGCTTGGGCAGATCGACGTAGACCACGTCTCCCAACTCCTTCTGCGCGTGGAAGGTGATGCCGACCGTGCCGACGCCGCCTTCGACGCGGACCCATTGATGCTCTTTGGTGTAGCGGAAATTCTCAGGGTAGGTTTCCAAATCAGATTCAGTCTATCACAGCAACCAGGCGATTGCCGGAGCGGCCCCAACTGACGAAAGATTTCGTTTGACAATGACGAAAGACTTCGTCATAATGCGGCCATGAGGAAACAGGCAACGTTTCTCACCGTGGCCATCCTGTCGCCGGTCTTTGCTCAGACACCTCCGGCTCAGACGCGGGCCGCGCCCGCGTTCGAGGTTACATCGGTGAGACCTCGCGGCGCCGCGGATCACGGACCGGCTGTCTCCAGTTGCTCGAACGGGCGGTTCGTTTCCCTCGGACCGCTGCGCGGGCTGCTTCTTTGGGCGTATAACCTCAAGCCCTATCAGCTTATGGGAGTGCCCGATTGGGATCCAACAGTCATGTACGACAACACCGGTCTCTACGCCATCGAAGCAAAAGCATCCGGCCCTGTAACGGAGGATATGTGCAAACTCATGGCGCGGACGCTCATGGCGGACCGCTTCAAAATGGTGGTGCACCGGGAGTCGAGGGAGATGCCGGTGTATGCGCTGGTGGTCGGGAAGAAGGGGCCGAAATTGAAACTAGCGTCGGAGGAGGGCTCGACGGGCAACAGGATCGTCATGAACGGGAGGCCGATGGGCACACCCGCGGGTACGCCAAAGGACTTCAAGGCTCCTGGATGGTCCATGGAAAACCTGGCTGATTTTCTCCGCATTGCGGTCAACCGTCCGGTTGTGAATAGAACCGGCCTGGATGGACTCTACAGAATCAATTTGAACTTTTCAATTTCCAACCCCAACCCCAATTACGAGCCTCCGCCAGACGCCGGACCTGACGCAAAAATCGCGCTCGAAGAACAGATGGGGCTCTCCTTGGAGGCGACAAAAGCGCCCATCGAGATGCTTATTATCGATCGTATGGAGAAGCCCGATGCCAACTAAGCCGCCTCGTCCCACCGAGGCCGAACTGGGGATTTTGCGGGCCCTGTGGCAGCTCGGTTCGTGTTCCGTGCGCGACATTCACCGCACTTTGAACGAAATCAAACCCACCTGCTACACCACCGTCCTGAAGACGCTCCAGATCATGACGGAGAAGGGCCTGGTGGAGCGCGACGAAACGGTTCGCCCGCAAATTTATCGCCCGCGCTATTCGCAGGAGCACACGCAGCGGCAATTGCTGCGCGATCTGTTGCAGCGGGCCTTCGGCGGGTCGGTGCGGACGCTGGTGATGCAGGCTCTGGCGACCAAGAAGTCGTCGCCGGAGGAACTGGAAGCAATCGAGAAGCTCCTGGATCGTTTTGAGGGAGATGCAAAAGGAGGACCCCAATGACCTCGCTCGCACTAGCTCTGAATTCGGCTCTGCTGCACCTGGTGTGGCAGGGCGTGGTGGTGGCATTTGTGTTGTGGATCGCGCTGGCGATGCTGCGGAGGCACTCGGCGAACGCCCGGTACCTGGTGAGCTGCCTTGCGCTGGGCGCGCTGGCGGCGATGCCTGTGGTCACGGCGTGCGTGGTGTACACGCGTCCCGCTGCCGGGAGCGCGATCATTGTGCTGACGAACATAGTCTCGATCAGCCCACTGCCTGCGGAGACAAACTGGCTCGCCCTTGCGCAGGCGTGGGTTTTGCCGGTATGGGCTTGCGGCGTCGCGCTGCTTTCGATTCGCCTGCTGTGGGGTTACGCGAAGGTTTCCACACTGAGGCGAAGCGGCGATGCGGCGGAGCCGGCTGTGCTCGCGATGGTCTCGCGCTTGTCGGAGCGCGTCGGCGTCACCCGCACGGTGCGTGTGCTGGTCTCGTCATTTGCCGATGGCCCCAGCGTAATTGGATGGCTAAAGCCGGTGGTCCTGTTGCCGGCGGCCACTCTGCTGGGCCTGACTCCCGAGCAGCTCGAAGCCGTCCTGGCGCACGAGCTGGCGCACATTCGCCGCTACGATTATCTGGTCAACATCGTCCAGATGCTGATCGAGACGTTGTTGTTCTATCATCCGGCGGTGTGGTGGATCTCCGGCCGCATCCGCCAGGAGCGCGAACTGTGCTGCGACGATATCGCAGTGCGCTGCTGCGGCGACGCCGTCGGCTACGCCCGCGCGCTGACCGCACTGGAGCGCACGCGCGTCATGACTCCTAGCCTCGCCCTCGGCGTCAAAGACGGTCCGTTAATGCACCGCATCCAGAGGCTGCTGGGCGCGACTCCGCAATACGCCGAACCCGAACGTGGCCCGTCGCGGCTGCCCGGGATCGTCGCGATCCTGCTGGCCGTGGTGTGCCTTCCCGCGGGTATGAAGCGCGCGGATGCTCAGGCTCCCGCGCCTCTGCGGCCGAAAGCTCCAGTGCAAATGGCGCAGATCCAGGCACCGGTGCCGCCGGGAAATCAGTCTGGAGTCAAAGTCGATCTTCAGGGTGCCACCGTGAATCGCCTTGCGCCAGTTGCTTATCCGGCTCGGGCTCAAGCCGGCAACGTGCAGGGAACCGTCTACCTGGAGGTGACCGTTGACCAGAGCGGGGACGTTAGCGATGCGCGGGTGCTCTCGGGTCCGCAGGAGCTGCGCAAGGGCGCTCTCCAATCGGTCCTCAATTGGCACTTCACCCAGGACGCCGCCGGGAGCACGCGCCAGGTTTCCATCGAGTTCCAGCCGCCGGATCCAAATTCCACGCCGCGGAGCCTCCGGTTCCAGGCGCAAGGGATACCCAACTGGCAGCCCGGCGCGATCTTATATAGACCCGAGAGCACGATCGCGCTGAAGGGCCAGCTCTCCATGTTGATGTATCAACAGGCCGCCGCCTCCCCAAGTGGAGCAGCTCAGTTGCAGGAAAAGATCGACTCATTGAGGGCAAGCTTGGGGGATTGGCGACCACTGGACGCCCAACCGTCGGACTTTGCCGGAGCGCCGCTCGGCGACATTCGCATACTTGGAGTCACCGACTACGAGAGAGACCAATTGCTAGCCAAGCTCCCCCTCTTCATCCGCCATCCTCTTACGCAGGATTCCATCGCAGCGTCCCTCCAGGCCGTCCGTGAATTTAACAGGAACGCCACGGCCTACTTCACCAGGATGGGGTCTGCACAGGTGGCGCTCATCATCCAGGTGCCATGAAAAACCGAACTGAGCGTACTCAAAGCTTCGCAAAGAAGACGGCGGCCTCAGCATTTGTGGGAATCGCGGCTCTTACGGCGCCTATCAACGCTGGCATAGCGACAGCGCCGGACGCCCCCGGGCACAACCGACCCCGCGCCTGGGCCGTCGCACGGCTCCCGCGTGCAAGGAGCAAATCTAAAGAAAAGAGGTGATTATGAACAACCGTTCTACTCTAAAGCTGAGCTTCGCAAAAGAGGCGCGGTTGCCGGCTGCCGGAATCCTGGCCGTTGCGATTCCGGTGATCCTTGGCGTTACGAACGCGCCCCTGCTTCGCGCGCAGGCTGACCTTAACCAGAGATTCGAAGTCGCCTCGGTCAGGCGCGTCGAGATCCCGGCTGACAAGGGAGTCCCGGTGTTTTTCCCCACCGGCGGCATCGGCACCTCGGACCCGACCCACTTTGCGTGGCACGGACTATGGCTCATGAATTTGATGACACAGGCTTTTGGGGTCCGAGCTGACCAGATTACCGGAGCAGCGTGGCTCAAAGTCAACAAGGAACGCTACGACATTGTCGCCAACATCCCCGAGGGCGCCACAAAGGAACAGTTCAACGTGATGCTGGGGAATCTGCTGCGTGATCGCTTCCATCTGCGTTTCCATATGGACTCGAAGATCATCCTCGTCTACGCGCTGCGCGTGGCCAAGAACGGACCCAAATTCAAAGAAACCGTGCGCCGCCCTGACGACGCAACCGTCCCCTCCCGTCCCATCGGAGACAGGGACGCGCAGGGTTTCATAATTCTCCCGCCAAACTACACAGGCATGCTCAGTTGGCCTGTCCCCGGCGAGATCTTTACAACGTCTCAAGACGTCCCCATTGCGGACGTTGCGCAACACCTGGAGCAAATGGCCCGGCGGCCCGTCGTCGACGAAACCGGCCTCACTGGCCACTACGACTTCAAGATTCACTACGAGTGGATCATCCGCCCGACCGACACCGGAGTCGCCACGGACCCCGCACCGAGCGTCTTCACCGCCGTACAAGAGCAGCTCGGCTTGAAGCTCGAATCCTCGACCCACTCCTTCCCCCAGCTCATCATCGACTCAATCGACCGCGAGCCTACGGATAACTGATATGGAGTGTTCGTGGGGCCTGCGGCCCACCAATAGACATGAAACAGGTTGGCCGGCGCGGTGGGATTGGTATCGGCTCGGAGCGGAGAGGTCGTGGTCGCTCTGGAGCAGTCGAAGCCGTTATGGAGTTTGATCCGGAACGCGCGCTTTGAATGAATAAGTGCTCGCCATCGGACCCGACCTGGGAGGCGGTAACATTGCCATCCTGTCCAATACGTCGCCAAGCCAGAGCGAGCATTGCGGTAGACTGAATCCTTCGCAGGGAACCCAAGGAGGATTCATGGATCTGAAGAACGCAGTCGCATTGGTGACCGGAGGCAGCAGCGGCATCGGTTATGGAATCGCCAAAGCGCTCGTCGACAGCGGCGCGCGCGTGGCCATCACCGGCCGCGGCAAGGAGCGTTTGATGCAGGCAGCCGCGGCTCTCGGCGCGCATCCCATCCAGGCCGATGTCAGCAAGGAAGCCGATGTCGAGCGCACCTGCGCGGAAGTCCTCGCCAAATTCGGCGACCTCGACATTCTGGTCAACAACGCCGGCCGCGGCGTCTTCAAGCCCCTGATCGAAATGGACCTGAAGGGCTTCGAGGAAACCTTCGCCACCAACGTCACCGGCGTGATGCTGATGACTCGCGCCGCCGCCAAAATCTTCATCGAGCGCAAGCGCGGCAATATCGTGAATATCTCCTCGACCGCTTCGCTGCGCGGGGCGCCGAATGGCACCGCGTATTACGCCAGCAAGTTCGCGTTGCGCGGCATGACGGAATGCTGGCGAGCCGAGTTGCGTAAGCACAATATCCGCGTGTTCCTCATCAATCCCAGCGAAGTCATCACCAACTTCGGCGCGGCTTCGGGCTTCAGTCAGAAGGACAACCCGACCAAGCTCCGCCCCGAGGACATCGCGCACATGGTCAAGGCCGTGCTCGAGATGAACGACCGCGGCTTCACGCCGGAGCTTTCCGTCTTCGGTACGAACCCCATTGATTAGTGGCTTGGTGGAGCAGGTCTCCGACCTGCTTTCCGCGGACGCGCTGCGTCCACTACGGAGAATTGCAGCTTCTTTTCCACGCCATCCACGCGGTCCAGGCGGACCTTTACATGCTCGCCGATGGAGAATTGGCGGCGGCTTCGCTCGCCGATGATTTTGCGCACGTTTTCGTGGTAGGTGTAACGATCGCCCGGAAGGGTCTCCAGAGGAACCAGGCCTTCGATGAACATTTCCTCCAGCTCGACGAAAAATCCGAAGCGTGTCGTGGAGATGATCAGGGCGGCGAATTCGTCGCCGACGCGGTTCATCATGAACTTGACCTTCTTCCACTCCACGAGCTCGCGCTCGGCTTCGGCGGCGCGGCGTTCGGTGTCCGAAGACATCGCCGCGATGCCAGCCAAGTCGGGGCCGTAGGTTGTCCCATGAAGGTGCGCCGCCAGCACGCGATGCACGATCAAATCCGGATAGCGACGGATGGGCGAGGTAAAGTGCGTATAGCTGGGCGCGGCCAGCGCGAAATGCCCCACGTTGTGGTCGCTATAGCGAGCCTGCTTCAGCGAGCGCAACATCAGGTAGCTCAAGATGCGCTCTTCGGGTTTGCCCTCGATCTTGCGCACCAGCTTCTGATAACTGCGCGAGGTCAGGTTAGGATTATCCTCCGGCACAACAATGCTCCTGGCGTTTTTATCTCGAGCCCCCTATCTGGAAATCGCTTCACCGGCGCGGCCCCCGCGCTTAACGCATATCCGAAGTGCGCGGCGATCTCTTCGAATTCCAGCACGCGCCTGGGGTCGGGCCGTTCGTGAATGCGGAAAATCAGCGGCACGCCCGCAGCCTCCAGGTGCGACGCAACCGCTTCATTCGCGGCCAGCATGAACTCTTCGATCAGCCGGTGCGCGATGTTGCGAGGCGCTCGCGTGACGCCCGTCATCTCGCCGAATTCGTCGAACTCGAGCAAGGGCTCGGGAAGATCGAAGTCGATCGAACCGCGGCGCTGCCGCTTGCGGTTCAGGATCAGCGCCAGCTCCTGCATCAGCTCAAACCGCTCCGCGAGCCGGGCATAGCGCTCGTGCAGCGCGGCGTCGCCTTCCAGGACTCCGTGCACGGCGGTATAGGTCATGCGCTCCGCGCTGCGAATGACGCCGCGGCAGAACTCCTGCGCCACCACGTCGCCGGTCGCGTCGATCTCGAGCAGCGCGGAGAGCACCAGCCGGTCCTCGTGCGGGCGAAGCGAGCACTGGTCCGTCGATAGCTCCACCGGCAGCATGGGCACGGCGCGGTCCGGAAAATAGACGCTGGTGCCGCGCAGCAGAGCTTCGCGGTCGATGGGCGATCCGGGCCGCACGTAATGGCTCACGTCGGCGATGTGCACTTGCAGCGCGAAGCGTCCGTCGGGCAATCGCTCCACCCAAACCGCATCGTCGAAATCGCGCGCGGTCTCGCCGTCGATGGTGACGATATCCAGCGCGCGAAAATCGCGGCGGCGAGCCATCTCGGTTTCGGAGATGGCGCCTGGAAGCGCCCGCGCCTGCTCCAGCACGTCGTCCGGAAAGCGATGCGGAATATGATGGGCGCGGATCAGGATTTCGACGTCGATGCCGAAATCGTCCGGACGCCCCAGGATCTCGATAATGCGTCCCACTGGCCGCTCGTCCGCGCCGCCGAAGTCCACAATCTCCGCTGTGACGATCATGCCGTCCAGATCCTCAACGGATTTCACCTCCACCGCGCGAGCACCCACCCGATGCGCGGTTTCGCCCGCGGCGGGCAGGGCCATGTCGTCGGGAATCTCGATCCATTGCCGGATGCGGTCGTCGTGAGGGACCACGAAGTTGCCGTTGCGGCGAATGCGGAACTCGCCCACCACCGAAGGATGCGCGCGCTTGAGCACGCGCAGGATCTCGCCATGCGCGCGGCCATCCGGTTCGATGCGGCCGATGCGCGCCACCACGCGATCGCCGTGCATGGCCCGGCCGGCGCTTTCCTTGGGAACATAGATGTCGCCCTTCAGGCCGCCTTTAATGCCGGGGATGGGAACATCCGGCGTGATGAAGGCGAAGCCGTCGCGATGAACGCTGAGGCGTCCGGCGGTGAATTCGCGGCTGGCGCCGGTTGCGACATACTGCCCCGATCGCGTTTCGACGATTGCGCCGCTCGCCGCCAGCCGGTCGAGCTCGGCTTCGACTTCGGCCTTGGTCATGCCCTGGCGCGCCAGCTCGCGCAGCAGTTGTTTGAGTGTCGCCCGCCCGTGCGGCAATTTGCGAATGTGGTCGAGGATCAAGCTCGATTATAGTGGGAAGTCATGGAACTCAAGGCGATTCGACTCGAAATCCCGGAGGACGGAAACATCATCCTGGGGCAAAGCCATTTCATCAAGACCGTGGAGGATCTGTACGAGGCCATCGTCAACACGGTTCCGCAGATGAAGTTCGGCATCGCCTTCAACGAAGCCTCCGGAGCGTGCCTCACGCGGGTGGACGGCAACGATGACGATCTGAAGGCCAACGCGACGCGCAACGCGCAAGCCGTCGCCGCGGGGCACACGTTCGTCATCGCCCTGCGGCACGGCTTTCCCATCAACCTGCTTGGCCGCATCCGCGAGATTCCCGAGCTGTGCATCATCTTCTGCGCCACCGCCAACCCGCTGGAGGTGATCGTCGCGGAGACCGAACAGGGCCGCGGTGTCCTCGGCGTGATCGACGGCAGCCCGCCCAAGGGAGTGGAAGGGCCGGAGGACGCCGAGTGGCGTCACGGATTGCTTCGCAAGATTGGATACAAGCGATAACGCCCTCATGACGGCGTGCAACTCCTGATGTTCGAATAACATCGCGTTTTGCCGGCCAACGCCTTTCCGTATTCGTGCGAGATCATGCGCACGAGTATGGAACAAGAAGTTCGTTTTGCGTTGGTGCTCTATGGCGGCGTCTCGCTGGCGGTCTACATGAACGGCGTCACGCAGGAGTTTCTGAATCTGGTGCGAGGAGCCGGCGTATACAAAGAACTGGCCGCGATCGCGCATTCCCGTTTCGTCGTGGACATCGCCTCGGGAAGCTCGGCCGGCGGAATCAACGCCATCTTCCTCGGGAAAGCGCTGGCGAATGGACAGTCGCTCGACCGGTTGAGCCGATTGTGGTTGGAAGAGGCCTCGGTGAGCCGCCTGTGGAACAAGGAGCGATCTCCTCGAAGCCTGTTGAGCGGCCGTGAACTATACGCCATGCTGCTCAACGCGCTGAACGATATGGACGAAAGCCGAGGCTCCGGCCCGTTGCAACCGGAAATGGACGTTTTCATCACCGCGACCGATATTCAAGGCTTGGAGCTGCCCATTCAGATTGCCGACATGGCAGTGGTTGAAAAGAACCACAAGAACGTATTCCATTTGGAATTCAATAGCGAGTCGCGGAACGACTTTTCGCACGCCATGAATCCGTTTCTGGCTTTCGCGGCCCGCGCGACCTCGTCTTTTCCGGCCGCTTTCGAGCCGATGCGGCTCCAGGACTCTAAGGATGCCTCGCGCGATGTTCCGGGCACGGCGAGATTTTTCCCCGCCTACGCCGCCGCCGGCGCCGATTATTCGCGGCGAGCCTTCGGAGACGGCGGCTATCTCAACAACAAGCCGTTTCACTACGCTCTCCGCGAAATCCCCCGCCGCGTCAGCGACCTGCCGGTGCGGCGGATGCTGATATACATTGAGCCCACGCCCGAGCAACCCTGCGGCAATTCCACCCAATCGCCGCCGGGTGCGATTCGGAATTCGCTCGCGGCGCTCATCACGCTGCATCAATATGAAACCATCCGCGAGGACTTGCGGGAGGCGCTCGACCGCAACCGGCTGATTGGCCGCGTGCGCGAGATCACCAGCCTGATGGAGCAGGATGTCGAGACCTGGCAGCGCGGAGGCAACCCAGCCGCGCCCCGGCTCGCGGGTCCCGCCTATGCGCGCCGCACGCTTGCCGATGAGATTCACGCTCGCGGGCCGGGCTATGCCGGCTATCATCGCCTGAAGGTGCGGGCGGTCACGGACGCCCTGGCCGGGATCATTGGACGCGCCTCGGAGGTCGAGGAGTGGCGCAAGCGGACATATTCGGAAGAAAAAGCCGGCCGCAGCGAGAGCTTGTTTCTGCTGTATTTCGATCTCGGCTACCGGCAGCGGCGAGTGCGGTTTCTGCTCACCAAGCTGGATGAGATGGATGGTCCGCCCGAGATGCGCCAGGAGCTGAGCCGCGTCGCCAAAAGCCTTGCCGATTTGGAGCGCCGCGTGCGCGAGCTCGATTTCGGCGCAACTCCGATCGACGACGACGCCGCCGTCATCCGCGGCATGTTTCGGGGAATCACGATCCCGGCCGCGGAGCAGATCGAGCGAATCCTCGCGGGGCACCCATTAAAGCACTACTTCGATCGCTACGAAGACTACGATCAAGTGACGTTTCCCATCTTGTATGAGACGGAGGTGGGCGAGACCGAACCGGTCGAGGTTTTCCGCATCAGTCCCCTGGACGCGAGGACGGTGATCGACGAACTGTCTCCGGCGGAGCGGCGCCGCAAGCTCGCCGGAACCGTTCTGTTCCACTTCGGCGCGTTTCTAAAGCGCGAATGGCGCGACAACGACATGTTATGGGGACGGCTGGATGGGGCCGAGCGAATCATCACCTCGGTGCTGCCGCCCGGATCCGAGGACGCGGCGCGCCTGATCCGCTTGGCGCATCTCGCCATCCTCGGGGAAAAGTTCGGCAGCCAAGTTGAAGCCGCTCAGGCCGAAGCCGTCTACGAGAATCTGAAGACCGGCTACGAAGTCGATCGCAGAATCGGCGTATTCACGGCCTTGAAGCTGCTGGCGCGTTTGGCGGCGGTGTCGTTCAAAATGTCGGTTTCCACCGGACTAGTACCATTTGCCAAAGAAATTTTGTCTACACTGAAATCGGGCGTCCTTCCGGTGGCGCGCTGATGGAACATCCTTCCCGCGTCGGAAAATACGAGCTGGAACAGTTTCTCGGCGGCGGCATGTCGCATGTCTACCGCGCGAAAGATAGCGTGCTGGGGCGAAGGGTCGCGCTGAAAATCCTGACTGAGGCAGGCTCGGCCGACGCGGAAACCAGGGCGCGATTTCTGCTGGAAGCGCGCATGGCCTCCAGCGTCAATCACGAAAACATCATCAGCGTCTACGATTTTGGCGAGGACCAGGGGCGTCCGTTCATCGTGATGGAGTTTCTCGAAGGCGAGAGCCTTCGCGAGGCCATCAAAAAGGGGCACCTGGGGAATTTCCAGCGCCGCTTGAACATCGCGCTGCAAGTGGCGCGGGCGCTGGATTATATTCATGCGCGCAAGATCATTCACCGCGACATCAAGCCCGAAAACATCCACATCGACGCGGCCGGCAAGGTCAAGCTGATGGACTTCGGCATCGCCAAAAGCGAGGGGGTGCAGCTCACCCGCGCGGGATTTACGCTGGGGACGCCCTACTACATGGCGCCCGAGCAGGTTCTGGGCAAGGCTCTGACGCCGCAAGCCGACGTCTACGGCTTCGGCATCCTGCTGTTCGAAATGGTCACGGGGGCCAAAGGAGTGACCGGCGAATCGGTGGAAAAGATCTTTCACCAGATTCTGTACGAGCCCTTGAACCTGGAGCCACTGGCGCGGCTGGGAGCGCCGCATTCGTTGTGCGATTTGATCGCGCGCTGCACCACCAAACAACTGGCGCAGAGGCCGCAGAACCTCAGCCCGGTGTGCGATGAGCTGACGGGAATGCTGGATTCGTTGCGGCCCGCGCATCGCCCCGCGCCCGTTTCCGCACCCGCCCGGTCCTCGGTTGCGGCAATGACCCACCCACGGGTTGCCGTCCAGCCGCCGCCGGCCGCGGTCCTCCGGTTTCTCGAACGGCTGCCCGCGCCTCTGCGCAGTCATCACGGCTTGATGCTGCTGGCTGGGGCCGCGGTAGTGCTTCTGGCCGGAGTCGTGTTCGCAATTCTGGCGATCACGCACGTGATTTGATGCAAGTCCCTTCCTTAATCGGCAAGTACGAACTGATCGAGTTTCTCGGCGGAAGCACGGCGCAGGTGTACCGCGCCCGCGATACGGCGATGGACCGCCCCGTCGTATTGAAAATTCTTAGCGTGGAAGCTTCTTCCGATGCGGAATTCAAGGCGCGCTTCATCGAGGAGGCGCGGGAGGCAAGTGTGCTCGAATTCGGCGAGCACGAAGGCCGCTTCTATATCGTGATCCGAGTCAGGGAATCGCCCACTCCTTCGATTCTGCGCGTGTCGTTGGTGGTGTATGCAGCGGTGCTGCTTACAACCGCGATCGCGGTGGGGACGTGGTTGTGGATGCGCAAGGCCGCCGACATACCTATCGCGCCTTCGCCGCGCGGGGTGGGGGGCGTGCTGGTTTCTCCCATGATTCCGATCCCGGGCGGGACGTTTCTGTCCGGCGCCGATAAGCATCCGGTTACGCTCAAGCCGTTCTTCATCGATACCGCCGAGGTTACGAACGCCGATTTTTGCGCGGTGATCCATTGTGCGGAGAGCCCTTCGGCTCCCGATCTGCCGGCGGTCAACATGACTGTGGCGCAGGCCCGCGAGTACGCCAGCTACAAGGGCAAGCGCCTGCCCACCGCGCTCGAATGGGAGCGGGCGGCCCGCGACGCGAACCCTGCATATCGGATGGTTGGCAATATTTGGGAACTGGTGGAGAATCCGGGTGCGCCCGGCGCTCAGGCGCTTTCGATCTTTGCCGGTGTGCTAAGACCTCCACGGCCGATCCCCGAAGGCTCCTCCGCACGCGATGTCGGTTTCCGCTGCGCGAAAGATCCTTAGAGATAGGGGAGCGGGCGGCGACAGATGCGATCGCACTGTTGCAAGGGTGAGGGAGCGGGCTCAAAGGGTGTGGACCGTTGTCGACGGAGCGGCAGCGAAAAGCCCACCCAGCCAGTCGATTCGGCTCCGCGGCAAGCATCGAGCCTGTGGCCGGGCGTTAGAGGCGCGGGTGATAAGATTGAAGCATGAGCGGCCAAGCCAAACGACTCTTGGATGAGTTCGACACGCTTCCGAGTCAAGAAAAGCAAGAGTTGGCGGTAGAGATTCTGCGCCGGACTCGGGATCTGCCGTTTAACTCCGGCCCGCTGGAGGACGAAGAAATCGGCGAGGCTGGCCGGGATCTGTTCGCCCTCCTCGATCAGGAAGAGGATGGCGCCCCGGCGCGGTGAGGTTTGGCTTTTCGACCTGGGCATGGCGGCTAAGGTCCGGCCCGCGCTGGTGGTCAGCGTCGATTATGGCGATCTCGACCGAGCTCTGATAACAGTCGTGCCGCACACAACGAGCCTCCGCGGCTCCCGGTTTGAAGTCGCTGTACGGGTCCCCTTCCTTCAGCCGGGCGCCTTCCTCGCCCAGGGCATCGTAACCCAGCCGAGCATGCACGCCATTCGGAAACTCGGCACGCTCAAGCCGGATCAGTTTACGAAAGTTCTCTTTGTGGTCGCACAGTGGCTCGGGCTGACGGAGGGTACAAGCCCGACTGACGGGTAGTCTGAAAGACACTACCCACTGACAGGTCCTCTGCCGCCCCCATGTTACGCTCGAATCATGGGGTTTTCGCAGTCCTTTTTTGCGTCGCGATTCGGGATCACGGAGCGCGACCTTGAGTCCTACCTGAGCGAGGCTCTTTCGGCCGGAGGCGAGTACGCCGACCTGTACTTCGAATACCTGGCCACCAGCTCCATCGGCATCGACGAAGGCATCGTCAAAAGCGCGTCGCAGGGAGTCGAGCTGGGGGTGGGCGTGCGCGTCCTCATCGGAGAGCGCACCGGCTATGCCTATAGCGACGATCTGAGTCCGGACAAGATCCGCAAGGCCGCGCGAGTCGCCGCGCGCATCGCCAAGGGGCCTGCCAGCATCGTCAAGACCGGCTTCCAGGAAGCGCGCAAACATAATCTTTATCCTATGCTCCAGAGCCCGCACGAGACCGGGCTGGCGGAACGCGTGGATCTGGTCAAGCGCGCCGACCTCGCCGCGCGCGCCTACGACAAACGGGTTTTCCAGGCGCAAGCCAGCTACGGCGACAGCGTCCGCGAAGTTTTGGTCGCCACCAGCGACGGCCGCTTGAGCTTCGACCGCCAGCCCATGGCTCGTCTGAACGTGATGGTGCTGGCTCGCGAAGAAGGCGGCGTTCCGCAATACGGCCACGCGGGCGGTGGCGGGCGAGTGGCCCTGGATTTCTTCCTGGCAGAGAAGTCGCCGGAGTATTTCGCTCGCGAGGCCGCGCGCCAGGCCATCGTGCAATTGGGCGCCGTCGACGCCCCCGCGGGCGAGATGACGGTCGTGCTGGGACCAGGCTGGCCGGGCATCCTGCTGCATGAAGCCGTGGGACACGGGCTCGAGGCCGATTTCAATCGCAAAGGTGTCTCGGCTTTCAGCGGGCGCATTGGCCAGCAGGTGGCCAGTCCCCTGTGTACGGTGATCGACGATGGCTCCATCGGCAGCCGGCGCGGATCTCTCAACGTGGACGACGAAGGCACGCCCACGCAAAAGAATGTTTTGATCGAAAACGGCGTGCTGCGCGGCTACTTGCAGGATCAGCTTGCCGCGCGCCTGATGAAATCCGCCTCCACCGGCAGCGGACGCCGCGAAAGTTACCAGCAAATCCCCATGCCGCGCATGACCAACACGTACATGCTCGCGGGCGAAAGCGATCCCGGGGATATCGTCCGCAGCGTTTCCAGAGGCGTGTACTGCACGGCGTTCGGCGGCGGCTCGGTGGATATCACCAGCGGCAATTTCGTGTTCTCGGCAACGGAGAGCTATTTGATCGAAGACGGAAAGCTTACGCGCCCTTTGCGCGGAGCGTCGCTGATCGGCAATGGCCCGGAGGCGCTCAAGTACGTGAGCATGGTGGGTAACGACCTCAAGCTGGACGAAGGCATCGGCACCTGCACCAAGGAAGGGCAGAACATTCCGGTGGGCGTGGGCATTCCCACCGTGAAGATCGACCGCATGACGGTGGGGGGCACCGCGGCGTGAATGAGCCGGATTTGAACCAATTGGAGCAACTCGCCTCACGCGCGGTGGCGCGCGCGCTGGAGCTGGGCGCGACAGACGCCGAATGCACACTGGCCGAGGGTGAGGAATTTTCCGCCGGCGTGCGCATGCGCGAAGTCGAAAGTCTGAAGCAGGCGGGCTCGCGCGGCGCGGGAATCCGCGTGCTGGCGGGCCGCAACACCGGCTCATCGCGAACCTCCGATCTTTCGCCGAAGGGCATCGAGGAGATGGTGCGCTCGGCGCTGGACCTGGCTCGCGTCACCACCGAAGACCCCCATGCGGGCTTGCCCGATGCGGCCGATCTGGGCGCAATCCAAACCGATCTCGCGCTTTACGATCCCGCCATTGAGGCCCTGGAAACGGATTGGAAGATCGGCCAGGCGCGCCTGGCCGAAGAGACCGCTTTGTCCGCCGATCCGCGCATTACCAATTCCGAGGGAGCTTCCTTCAATTCCTATCTGGGTGCGCGGGCGTTCGCGAATTCGCGCGGTTTCACGGGATCGTACCGCACTTCGAGCTGCGGACTGAGCGTGGTGCCGATTGCCAAGAGCAACGGCCACATGGAACGGGACTACTGGCACACAGCTTCGCGAAGAGCCGCCGGGATGGAGAGCGCCGAGGAGGTCGGCAGGCGCGCCGCGGCTCGCACTCTGCGCCGCCTGAATGCGCGCAAGGCGGCCACGCAAAAGGCGCCGGTGATCTTCGAGCCTCGCGTCGCCGCCTCCCTGCTGGGCGATCTGTGCGATGCCGTGAATGGCGGCGCCATCTACAAACACGCGTCGTTTCTCACCGGCAAGCTGGGTGAAAAAGTCGCCTCCGAGGCCCTCACCGTCATCGACGACACCACCATGCCCGGCCTGTTCGGCTCGAGTCCTTTTGACGATGAAGGAGTGACTTCGCGCCGCACCGTGGTGATCGAGCGCGGCGTGTTGAAAAGCTACCTGCTGAACACGTATTACGCGCACAAGCTGGGATTGAACACCACCGGCAACGCAGCGCGGGGGCTCAGCGGGAATGCGGGTATCGGTTCCGGCAATTTCTACATCGAAGCCGGGGACATCGCGGAAAAGGCCATGATCGCTCAAGTCCGCCAGGGGCTCTACGTCACGGAGCTGATCGGGGCTTCGGCGAACCCCGTGACGGGCGATTATTCGAGCGGCGCGGCGGGCCTGTGGATCGAGAACGGCGAATTGGCCTACGCCGTGTCGGAGATCACCATCGCGGGCAATCTGAAACAAATGCTGATGGATCTAGGCCAGACGGCTTCGAACCTGGAGTTCCGCGGCTCCATCGCATCGCCTACAATCATGATTCAGGAGATGACCATCAGTGGCCGTTGAGCCCCTAGCCGGCAAAGGTCCTATGGCGGGGATTCCCGTGTATGTCGCAGGGGCGATTGCGGTGATGGGCCTAGCCGCGTTCGCGTACCTGCAATACGGCCCGCGCCGTCCCGCTGCCGCGCTTCCCCTTTCGCCCGAAGGCAAGGCCTACGCGAAGAACCTTAGGCTGAGCGACATAACCATGAAGGCGACCGGAAGCTTTGCGAACCAGACGCTGCTGGAGATCGAGGGCAAGATCGGCAACACCGGCGACCGTTCCATCGAGGTCATCGAGATCTACTGCGTGTTCTACGACACCTACGGGCAGTTGGCGTTTCGGCCGCGCGTGCCCATCGTCAGCGCGCGTATGGGCGGGCTCAAGCCCGGCGAGACCAAATCCTTCCGGCTCCCCTTCGACGAAATCCCCGATAGCTGGAATCAGGCGCTGCCGCTGTTGGTGATTGCCGGCGTCAAGTTCTCTTAAGCTTTGACGGACACTACCAGTCCAGGAGCTATGCGCCTCGACGTTTGACCATGCCAAATAGCAACGCCAAACCTACCGTGAAGAGGCATCCTGAGAGGAAAAGCATCACGACGTCACTTCTCTGGTAGGTCTCGAAGCGCGGCTTGTTGATAACAGACGTGAGCAATACAGTCCCCATAAACAACGGGAAAAGGCAGGCGATCATTCTTCTCTTCATTTGGACTCTCCCTGTGAGTTTAGGGCGCAAGCATATCACCTCAGAGGATAGCTAGGCAACCAAGGCAACCGGGCCCTGGGCCCTGTTATATTTCCTTAACATTCAAATGGACCCACTACCTAAGCTCGGCGGTTGCGCCCACCGGGCAGCCGCACGCTTTCCAAGTAATTTGCCAGGCGCAGCAGTTGTTTGTCGATAGCCTCTTTGTCCTCATGTTTGGCGGAGCGCTCCAGCGCCGCGCCGATGTCGGTCAGATCCGGGAATCCGTAGGAACGGCCGGTTCCCTTCAGGTTGTGTCCGCGCGAGGAGATCTCCTCGAAAGCGGAAGCCGCAAGTAGCGCCACCATCTCCTGTAGCTCCTTGCGGCGGGCGGACAGATAGCGCGGCGCAAGAGACTCCAGGCCCTCCGGCACCGTGATCGGGATGTCTACTTTAGAGTGTGCGGACTCACTCGCCGCCAGCAAATCTTCCACAGCCAGAACCAAGGCCGCCTTGGACACAGGCTTCGACAAGTGCGCGTTGCATCCCGCCAGGCGGCTGTCCTGTTCCTCCTCGCGACCCGCGTTGGCCGTCAGCGCGAGGATGGGAACGGGCCGCCGGCCTCGCTCCCGCTCCATCTCCCGAATGGCGCGAGCCGCGGCCAGACCGTCCATTACGGGCATTTGCACGTCCATCAGGACCGCGTCGAATTCTTTCTCGGAGCATTGCTTCAGGGCCGCTTTCCCATCGGCGACAAAAACCAAGGCGTAGGGGTGATGCTTCAGATACGCCTGGATCACGAACCGATTGTCCGGCGAATCGTCGGCAACCAGAATCTCCCGGGCGGCGGACACCGACGCCGCGCCGTTGCCGCCATTCGCAGCGGGTCCGGCCACATCGAACCGGGCCGTAAACTGGAAGGCGCGTCCGGGCTCGCTCTCCACGCGAAGGCTGCCGCCCATGCTCTCCACCAGGCGGCGGGAAATTGCCAGGTCTAGTCCCGTCCCGCCGGACCTCGTGGAGGAATCCACCTGGTTGAATGGGTCGAAAATGGCTTCGAGCTGGTCCGGCGGAATGCCCGTGCCGGCGCCGGAAACAGTAAAGCCGATCTCTCCCGGACGGCCTCCTTCACGATTGCCTGCGGAGATCGCCACCTCCCCGGAATTGGCGAACTTGATGACGTTTCCCATCAGGTTGACCAGGATCTGGCGCAAACGCGCCGCATCGCCGATCAAGAGCTTGGTCACGCCCGGCGTCAGATATGAGCGCAGCACGATTCCCTTATCGCGCGCCTTTGAGTCGAGCGATTGCACTACGCCGGTCACGACACCTTCCAGGTTGAACGCGACTCTTTCCAACTCGAAACGTCCCGATTCGATCCGCGAAAGATCCAGAATGTTGTCGATCAGATCCAGGAGATTGGCGCCGGCACTCCGGAAAATCTCGACATAATGACGCTGGTCTTGATTCAGCTCCGTTTCCCCAAGCAGCTCCGTCATCCCCAGGATGGCGTTCATGGGGGTGCGGATCTCGTGACTCATGGCGGCAAACAATCGGCTCTTAGCCTGGTTGGCTTGTTCCGCCCGAGCCCGTTGCTCCTCCAGTTGCTGTTGCGCCCGCTTCCGTTCCGTAATATCCCGGATGACTTTGGAGAAGCCGCATAAATCGCCGGAGTCGTCGTGAACCGCCGTAATGACCACGCTGGCCCACACGCGGGCGGCATCCCGCCGCACCCGCCATCCCTCTTTTTCGACCCGTCCCTCGATCGCCGCCAGCCGCAGCTCTTCGTCCGGGTCGCCCTGCCGAAGGTCCTCCTCAGGACAGAAGATCGAAACATGCTTGCCGAGGATCTCCCCGGCTGAGTAGCCATAGATTCGCTCCGCGCCAAGATTCCAGCTCACCACTCGTCCATCGGTGTCGAGCATGAACATGGCGTAGTCTTCGAGTCCTTCCACCATCAGACGGAAGTGCTTTTCCGAGTCGGGCGACTCCGTGACTCTGGCCTGGTTGAGTTTCTGGACCTCCGCTTGGCTTTCCCGCAGCGCGATTTCCGCGTTCTTACGGGCGGCGATCTCGGCCTGCAAGGCGTCCTGGAGTCTGGCCCGCTCCTCGGAACGCATGGTTTCGAGGGCCTCGATCCGGCTGAGGCGAGAGCGGCTGGTCCGCCACAGGGCCGCCACGGCGCACACCAGGATCAAGGCAGCCAACCAGGGAGCGGAAATGGTCACGCGATGCTACCGGGATGCCGCGCGGGTATCCGGGCGCGCGTAATAGTTGAGAGCCGCCAGCACTTGCGCCTTGGCGGCGGGCTTCGTCAAATAGCCGGAACAGCCCGCGTTGGCGCCGATACGCATCTGCCGGGCCGCCTCTTCCGCCGACAGCAGCAGGATCGGCAAGCGGGCGCGGCCTTGTTCGGTTTCCCACTCGCGGATGAGACGCGTCGCGGTATAGCCGTCCATCACGGGCATCTTGATGTCCATTACGATGAAATCGTAGCTGCCCGATTTGGCGATCTCCAGCGCCTGCGCCCCATCCAGCGCCCGTGTCAGGCGATGGCCCTCAGTCGCCAGGTAAGCCTCAAGCAGGAAGTAACTGTCGTCGGAATCCTCGGCGATCAGAATATTCAGCGGGGATTTGGCCGAGCCATCGCCGGAATGGGTGTCCGGCTTGGCGGCGCACCGATACGGAATGGTCATGTGCAGCGTCGCCCTGCGGTCTTCAACCTCTGTCGTAAGCTCGCCGCCCAACTGGCCCAGCCGCTTGCGCACAATGCTCAGCCCCAGCGCGGATCCCAGGCCGTCCGCAGTCGCGAAGTCCGGATCGGACAAGGCCGAGCCGGCTGCCTCCGCCGTGATTTCAAACGCCAGAGCATGCTCGCCCGCCATCTTAACCGCCAGTTGCACCTCGCCCTCCGGAGCCAGACGCAGCGCGGTTTCGATGGTCCTGCGCAGCAGATCCTGGAGCAGCCTCGCGTTCCCATGCACCATGGCCGGCAGGTTCGCGTCGAGCTTCCAGTGGAAAGCCGCTCCCCGGCGATTGGCGAGCAGCCACATCAGTCCCGCGATCTCCTCGATGGTACTTTCCACGCGGAACGGAGACGGCTCCGCGGACGGGAATTCGACGCGAGCCAGCTCCGCCAGGTCGTTGGCGCCGGACAGCAACCGATCGGCGCTGGCCCGGCAGCGCGCCAGATATTGAGATTGGCGCTCCGACAGGGGCTCGTCCGTCATGAGCTCCATCAGGCCCATGATCTGGTGCAGGGTCTCCCGGATTTCATCTCCTATCCGCCGCAACAAGGTTTCCATGATTTTCTCTTATGAGTTGGTTTCCGTTCTCACCATTCCCGGGTCCGTCCGCGCGCCGGTCCAGTGGAGAAGAATTCCAGAAACCTCCGAGAGCCGGGCTGTTCGGCCCTCCCAGCCCCGGCCGGCAACAGACATCTCGCGATGTTTTCGATCTGGGCCGCCACCGCTCCGCGCCCTTCCAGAGCCCGCGCCTCTTTGGTCGCCTCGGCGATCTCTTTCTCCGCGTTGGCCACGCTGAATCGCACCGGCAACCGCAGGATCGATTCCACGTCCCCGGCCGACATGAATCCCATCCCTCCGGAACGGTTCATGATCACGGAAGTCTTCTGTTCCAGTTGCAGCGAGCGCAAATGCTCGGCTTTGCGCTGGGCCATGTGCATGACGCCGATATCCGGAGTGCAGACCAGGAAGCACTCCTCGGCGCGGCGCAAGGTATCGATCTCGTAGTCGCGCATTTCGCCCGGAAGATCCACGACAACCGTCTTATATTCCTTGCGGGCGCAGCCCAACAGGAATGCCGCGGCCCGTTCCGGATCGGCGTCGTTGAATTTCTGGGGAGCCGATCCGAGGATGTCCAGCATCCCGCGCCGGTTGACCAGCCGTTCCCAGCGGATTTCCAGCCGGCCGCACTCCTCCAGAGCGTCCAGGACTGAATACAATCCCGTGAGTCGCAGAAGAAACGAAGTCATTCCCAGGCGAAAATCGAAATCCAACAACAGGGTTCGCTCGCCCAGAAGGCGCGCGGCCGCAGCCGACGTATGCACCGCCAGGGTCGTGGCCCCGGCCCCAGGCTTGGCCGGAAGGAAGGCGACAATCCTCCCGTCCGAGCCTTCTTTGGGCAGAAGCTCGTCCGCGGCGGGGAGTTTAGCGAGCACCTGGAGCACTTCGTGCGCCACGGGCGGCAATCCCACGATGTCGCGGACCCCCAACCGCGAAAGGGCCGCCAGATCGCTTGAGACGCTGCTCGCATCGGAGCTCGAATTTGGGCCCGCCAGCATGCCGACAACCTTGACGGTGGGATGCGAGGCATGCACCTCCGCCGCGATTGCTCGTGCGGGTAGCCGGTCGGAACAATCCAGGAACATGACGCACCCGCCCCGATCCTGCGGTAAATCCTTGATCTGGGAGGGGTCGGGGTAGGCGAGCAGGGACCACACCGTGTCGATGCTCCCGGTGCGTTCGAGCGCCCGGACAATGACATCCTGAGCTTCCGGATTCGGCGAAATAACCGCGACGACGATCGATTTCGACAAGCGCTTTGTTATCCTTGTCCCTTTGCCGCAGACACCGGAGGGCGGCTTCTGGTGGCAGGATCGTCATTTTTAGGCCCCGTCTGTAGGAGGAGATACCGAAATGCCCTACCGGTTCCGGACTGTTTGGGCGAGTTTTGGAACCGCTATCGTCCGCCTTGGCCTATGTTCCGAGAAGTCATTTCTACAGAATAAGTTGTGGAGTAGTACGGGTAGAACCTAAAAACCATTGGCGCTCGTTCCGATGCATGGTACCATCGAGGTAAGTCGAGATAACAGAGAGGGTTTCAGCCCCAGCTTATGTACAATGCGTTCTTTGGCTTTTCGGAGAGCCCCTTCAGCCTCAGTCCCGATCCTTCGTTTTTTTACCGAAGCGAGCAGCATGAGGAGGCATTGGCGAACCTGGTTTACGGCGTGCAGGCGCGCAAGGGATTTATCGTGCTGTCGGGCGAGGTGGGCACGGGGAAAACGACCATGCTCGAATGCCTGCGCGACTATCTGGAGTCGCAGTACATCGAGTTCGCATTCCTGTTCAATTCGCGCATTAATTCCGACCAGTTCTTCGAGATGATCGCCTACGATCTGAATTTGCCGTGCCAGCGCACTTCCAAGACCGAGGTGCTGTTCGCCCTGAATCAGCTCCTGGTGGAGCAGGCACAAGAGGGCCGGACGGTGGTGCTTCTGGTGGATGAGGCGCACAACCTGGAATGGGAGGTTCTGGAGGAAATCCGCTTGCTCGGAAATCTGGAGAACCGCAACGGGAAACTGTTGCAGATCGTCCTTTCCGGCCAGCCGGAGCTGGACCGCAAGCTGGATGCTCCCAATCTGCGCCAACTGAAGCAGCGCATCGTGCTGCGTTGCAATTTGCAGCCGTTCACGCTGCGCGACGCGGTGGAGTATATGGAATCGCGCCTGGAAAAGGCGGGCATGCCCAGGCAGACCGTGTTTTCCGAGGAATTGATGGCCGAGATTCACGTTCGCGCGCAAGGCATCCCCCGCCTCATCAACGCCCTTTGCGACAACCTGTTGCTAACCGCTTTCGCCCTGGAGCGCAAGATCTGTACGGTGGACATGCTGGATGAAGTTTGCCGGGACATGCGCCTGGAGTGGCCGGGCAGCCGCCGGCTGCGCCCCCGAGTTCCGGAAGAAACCACGTTTGAGCGCGAGCGGACTCCCTACAAGGTCTAGCGGCCGCCGAAACCCGGCGAAACCCTCAGGCGCGACTAAGGCCCCTGCTTTAGCCCTCGACGATAGGTAGTTTCAACTTGTACCGCTAAGGTAACAAAAGGCTTGTGAACGCCGCCGACTCGCCTCATGATGGGTATGCAGGAGAGGTGCTCGCATGGCGAAACTGTTTCGTACGGCGCGGCAATTGAGGCTGGATTGGCAATTGCTGCTGGATAAACGCGGTCAGGACATGATCGAATATGCCCTATTGGCCGCGTCCATCGCGGTGGTGGTCGCAGGCTTCTTGCCGCCGGCGATCATGCCTGCCGTTAGCACGATTTTTTCGAAAATCATTTCGGGCTTCAACGCCAGTTAACAATCCGGCTAACGGGCGGAGACCGGCCCGCCAGCCCCTCACGGGTTGGCGCGCCCTCAGCGTCCGTTCAGTTCGCGCAATAACCACGCCTTGGCCATTTTCCAGTCGCGTTTCGCGGTCTCGGGCGAAATGCGCAGGACGCCGGCTGTTTCCCCGACGCTCAGACCGCCGAAGTAGCGCAGTTCCACGACCCGGCCTTTGCGGGGATCGATCTTCGACAACGATGTTAACGCCTCATTGAGCGCAAGCACTTCCGCTCCGCTGCCACGCGTTCCGATCAAAGCCTCATCCAGTGGGATCTGCACGGCGCCGCCACCTCGTTTGGCATAGCGCCGGTTGCGCGCATGGTCCACGAGAATGTGCCGGATGATTTGCGCGCACAGAGCAAAGAACTGCAACCGGTTTTCACAGTGGATCCCGTGGCCGCGAATCAATTTGAGGTACGCCTCATTCACCAAAGCGGCCGATTCCAGCGTCTGACCCGGAAGACCACGCGCCAGGTGCTTTCGCGCAACTCGCCGGAGCTCCGGATACACCATCGGCATCAGATCGCTTAACGCGTCCTCATCGCCGCTACCCCAGGCCCTGAGCAGCTCAGTGATGTCCAGTGAACTCTCACCCGGCATGGCGAGGATTGTAGCACGAAAGTTTTACGCCGCCGGTGACCCTTTCCAGAGCCAAATCCCGTTATTAGGTTGAGCAGGCCGTTTGAACGACTACCTGCGGCCCACCACTCGGGTGGGCACAAGAAAAGGAGAACAGCCATGAAGAGAATCACGATTTTCGCCAGCATGTTGCTCTGCGGCATGATGCCCCAGATCCGTGCGGAAGGCCAATGTTCCAATGCCGACTTGCGCGGCGTCTACAGCTTCGTAGTCTCCGGGACGATGGGCGGCGGGGCCTTTGCCGCCGCTGGACAAACAACGTACGACGGAAACGGTCATGCCGCAGGCCTCATTCAAATCAGCCTGAACGGCTCCGTTACATCGGTGATCCCGTGGACCGGGACCTACACCGTGAATCCAGACAACTGCACCGTGACCAAAACCGCCGACATCCCCGGCGTCGCAACAGTACACTTCTTTATCACGGAGGGCGACCGGTTCAACGAGCTACGCTTTATCGCGACAGACCCAGGCACTGCACTAAGCGGCACAGCCGCAAAACAGTGACCTTGCCTGTTGAGCGCGGTGGCCCCGCGGTGTATTCTGTTAAACGCGAACGGAGCCGGTGGCATTTTCCGGCTCCGCCACCGAAGGAGAGTAGGATGACTACCCGAGAATTCCTCGAAAGCCGGCGAAAGGCGGAGTACCCGGTATTCGTAAAAGTTCTGAAAGCGATGCCAACGGGTCGATTCGACTATCGCCCCCACGAACGCTCTCCGGCGGCGGCGGAGATCGCCTGGACGCTGGCCCAGGAGACCAAAGCTTGCTGCGACCTGGTCGACACCGGGCGGTTTAACTGGAAACCGGAGCCTCCGCCGGCCGATCCGGAAGCCATCGTCGGCGCGTTTCAAAAGCACTATAAGGCTCTGGACGATCGCATTGCGCGGCTCAGCGAGAGCGGCTGGCAAAATAAGGCCCAGATTCTGATCAACGACCAGCTTTACCGCGAAGGGCCCTTGGGCGAGTTCCTGTGGTATCTCTTCTTCGACGCCATCCATCACCGGGGCCAGTTGAGCACGTATATTCGACCGATGGGAGGCCAGGTTCCGTCGATCTACGGCCCTTCGGGCGACGACCCGGGTTCATAACGCCGGAAGCAAACGGCTACAGCCGCTCGATCTTGAGGGCGGTGTATTGGCGCTCGAGGCCGGCAACGAGCCGTTGAAATCGCGGCTCCGGGCGGAGGTTCTCAAGATGTGGATCTATCTTGAAGAAGGGCCAGCAGGGATTACCGGTTTCGGCGCTGCGTTCCAGCCACGCCATGGCCTTCTCCGTTTCGCCCAATACGGCGCACACGCTAGCGATTTGATAGTAGGTGTGGTGTGTATGGCCGAACGAGTGCGGGGAATCGAGTGCCTTGCGAACACACTCGAGCGCGGGACCAGGTTGGTTGCGGCGGGCGTGCAGCATGCCTTGCATGCTGACGATCAAGGGTTCATTCGCGTACAGGTTCAGCGCCGCCGCCAACCGTTGCCCCGCCACGTCCAGGCGCCCAAGCATCAGCGCAGGGAGCGGATGATACCACAGAGCATATTTGGTTCCTGGCTTCTCTCTGATCCATGCTTCCGCCGCCTCTTCCGCCCGCGCGAAGTCCCCACTCCATAGGTACAGGAACTCGAGGTTATTGGCTCGGGTCTTGGGATTCGAGCGCCGCGCCCGCTGGTGCGCAATGTGCCCCTCTTCAAATCGCCCAATATGCGAACAAATGTTGGCCATCCGGTTGTGGGCTCGCTCATTATTCGGCTGCGCCACCAGCACTTCTTCCAGCGCCGCGATGGCTTCGGCATGCTGGAAATTCTTGGCCGGGCTCCACCAGATAAATGCCCGAGCCGAGTGTCCCTCCGGTAAGGCCCCATCAAGCGCTAGCGAGCGGCTGCAGTGGTATTCCGCCTTGTCCAGCCAGGTGCGCTCGGAGTCGAACTCCCAATGGATATGCATCGAGACATAGGAGAGCGTGGCATGCGCCAGAGCAAATTCGGGGTCTCGCTCGACCGCTCTCGATAGGTGTTGGGCCGCGCTTCGGAGCACCTCTTCCCGGTCGGAGTAACTCTCGCGGAGCCCCACCATGAATTCTTCGAACGCTTCCGGATCGCCGCTGTACCGGTCACGAGACTTCGGAACAGCGCGCAAGAACCGGCTTTGGAGCGATTCCACCACCCGGCGGCCAATTTCGTCCTGCACTTCGAAAACGTCTTCTCGCACGAAGTCATGCTTCTCGGAATAGGTGATCTTTTGCGTCGTGCTATCGAAGAGTTGCGTTGAGACGCGCCAGCGTGCTCCATGCTTCTGAACATTCCCCTGCAAGACGTGACGGACTCCCAGATCGCGGCAGGTTTGGGCAGGCTCCGTACCGGCGGCATAATTCAGGATGGCCGATGTCGGCGTTACGGCCAGATCCTCAAGACTCCCGAGCATCGTAATCAAGGCGTCGGCAAAGCCTAGCGACAACGCCTTTCGCTCTTCCACTTCGCTCAGGAAAACGAAGGGCAGTACGGCAATCGAAGTCAAGGGTCTGGTGTCCTGCCCAACCGAGGTGGAAGGTCGATCAGCCGCACAGCCAGCGAGGGCTTCCAAAACCGCTTCGGCTGAGGGGTACCGCTCCCCGGGATTCTTGCGGAGAAGCTTCCGCAGCATCGCCTCTAACGCAAGAGAAGGGGCACTCACTTGAGGCGGGTCATCGTGAAGAATCGCATGGAGCGTATCCACTGGCGAGTTACGAGGCCAAGGATGCCGCCCCATCAGCATTTCGTGGAGAATGATCCCGAACGCGAATAAATCGCTGCGCTGATCGACCTCCCTTCCCAGGATCTGCTCCGGGGACATATACGCAACGGTCCCGAGGATCTGACCGGGGACGCTGGGACCCATCGATACGGTACTTTCTGCCGGGAGTTCGCCTGGGGCCGGGACTCGCTTCGCCAGGCCAAAATCGAGCACCTTCGCATAGCCATCGATACGAACCATGATGTTCCGAGGCTTCAGGTCGCGATGGACAATGCCCGCGCGATGGGCTGCGCGAAGAGCTTCCAGCACCTGCCTCGCAATTTCGATGCTGCGCTCCACGGGAGGCGCGCGATTGATCCAATCGCGCAAGGTTTCGCCTTCCACCAGTTCCGTGACCATGTAGTTCGGGCCAACATCGTAGAGCGTGCAAATATGGGGGTGGTTCAGCGCCGAGATCGCCCGTGCCTCGCGCTCGAATCGTTTGCTGAATTGCTCGGCCGAGATTTTGATGGCTACAGCGCGGCCCAGGCGCGTGTCCAGCCCGCGGTAGACCGTTCCCATACCGCCCTGGCCCAGCAGGCCGAGAATCTGGTACGGGCCGAGTCTCGCGCCAGGCGTCAAGCTGGTGCGCGTCGCCGCCAGGTCGCCGGCTTCAGCCCATGCCGTCGGATCGACCAGGCTTTCCGTTCCGCCACTCTGCGCCAATAGGGATTCCACTTGCCCGCGCAGCTCGGCATCGCCTTGACAAGCTTCGGCGAGGAAACGATCTTGCTGAGCCGGCTCTTGTTCCAGGGCCAAATGGTAAAGCCGCTCGATTCTCCGCCACCGTTCGGGGTCCATGACTGCCGTTCGGATGATCTTGTCTCACAATGATACTTCACAGCGTCGCGTCCCGCGCAATCCGGTGGGACGCCGTCCGGTCCGCGGGGTCCTATCTGGTCAGGTACACCGTGAAATTGGTGACGTCGCGGAAGCCAATGCGGCGATAAAGCCGGTAGCCGGCATCGGTCGACTCCAGCACCAGAGGCTCAGGGACGGCGTTTTCACGAGCCGCGTTCTCGCAAGCCGCGTTTTCCTGAGCAAGGGCCGCACGCAGCAAAGCCTCCCCATACCCCTGTTGGCGATGTGCCGGGATGGTGCCCAGAGAGTAGATTCCCACTGCACCCTCGGCCCGCACCAGGGCCACGATGGACACGGCGGAGCCGTTCACCATGCCCACATAGCCCCGATAGGCTCCTTGCCAGGCCGATTCCGGCTCATACACAGCCCGCGCTACGCTGAAGGGAATATCGAAGCAGCTAACGGTGAGTCCGGCGAAGGCAGCGCGCAATTCGGCGGCCGAGACGGCATGGCATTCAATTTCGGGAAGGGGGCGCGAGGGAGCCGGCAGCGCGGGCGCAAGCATGCCGGGAGCGTGAGAGATGGCGCGCATACCGGCTTCGGTGAAGATTTCGCGGCTGTGGCGGCGCGCCGTAGGGTCCAGCAGATCCTCGCAAAGCCAGAACGACCAGCGCGATTTGCGCTCGCGATAAAAGCGTCCGGCGGCAGCCAGACTCGCCGCCAGATCGCGCTCCGAGGAGACCGGCCGGGCCAGCAGGGCCATGTTGAAGACTCCATAGTCCAGGCCCGAGTATACGAGCTCAAGGCCATCGGCGACACAAACTTCTCCAGTGCCGGTGGCTCTCCCAAAAAAGCGCATGGCCACGCGAAGATTGTTTTCGACCATCCGGAATCCGCCGGGCGTGTTCCTCAAAAGCAGCGTCATATTAGAGCAGCGACATATTAGAGCAAAGTCATGGGATCGACGTCGATGAGCAGAGAGGTGGGAGGCCAGCGTTCGTCGGCGGCAAAGCGGCGCAGCTCCGAGAGAATCTCGCTCAGGCGCGCGCGGCTGGAGGTTTTGAGCAACATCTGAAAGCGATACTCGTTCTTGAGGCGCGCCACGGCGGCGGGTGCCGGCCCCAACACCTTAACACCCTCGGGAGGGGGCTGGAGCAGGCGGCCGAGAGCTCCGCTGCGGGTGAGCGCCTCCTCCTCGCGCCCCGCACGGACCACCACATTGGCTAAGGCGCCGAAGGGCGGGTACCACATCAGGCGCCGGAATTCGATTTCCTTAGCGTAGAACATTTCGTAATTCTGCGCGGCGGCGCAGCGGATTGCGTAATGCTCGGGGTTGACGGTCTGGATCAGCACGATGCCGGGAATGTCGCCGCGTCCGGCGCGTCCGGCCACCTGGGTCAGGAGCTGGAAGGTGCGCTCGGCCGCGCGGAAATCGGGAAGGCCCAGCCCGACATCTCCGTTCACCACGCCCACCAGCGTCACATTGGGAATATCGTGACCCTTGGCAATCATCTGGGTGCCCACCAGAATGTCGAAGGAGCCGCCGCGGAAGCCGGCCAGGATGGTCTCGTAATCGTGCTTGCCGCGCACCGTGTCGCGATCCAGGCGGGCAATGCGGGCGCGCGGAAACGCCGTGTGAATCTCCTCCTCCACCTTCTCCGAGCCGACTCCCACGAATTGGACAAATTCGCTCTCGCACTTGGGGCAGCGCTTGGGAACGGGCGTCGAGTAATTGCAGTAATGGCACAGCATGCGGCGGTCGCGGCGGTGGTATGTCAGCGTCACCGAGCAGTTCACGCATTCGACGCGCTGGCCGCACGCGCGACAAACCACGAAGCTCGAAAAGCCGCGGCGGTTGAGCAGGAGCATGGTCTGTTCGCCGTTGGCCAGGCGCGCCGTGACGGCGTCGATCAAGGTTCGGGAAAAGGTGACCTGCTTGCGGGTCTCCAAAAATTCCCGGCGCATGTCGATGAGCTCGACCTGAGGCAGGGGACGGCGCTCGATGCGCTCGGGAAGCTCCAGGCGCGTATACTTGCCGCGCTCGGCGTTATAGCGGGTTTCAAGACTGGGCGTGGCCGAGCCCAAGATCGCCACGGCTGCCTCATTGCGGGCCCGCACCACGGCGACGTCGCGGCCGTTATAACGCGGCGCCTCCTGCTGCTTGTAGCTCTGGTCGTGCTCTTCGTCTACGACGATCAGGCCGAGATCCTGGAGCGGCGCGAACACTCCCGAGCGCGTGGCCACTACCACCGTCGCCCCTCCGGAGCGGATGCGGCGCCATTGCTCGGCCCGTTCGGTGTCGTGAAAGGCGGAATGCAGGATGGCAACGCGATCGCGGAAGCGCCGATGGAACTGGTCCGCGACGGCGGGAGTCAAGCCGATTTCGGGCACCAGCATCAACGCGCTCCGGCCGCGCGCCAGCGCCGCCTCGATGGCGCTCAGGTACACTTCGGTTTTGCCGGAGCCGGTGATGCCTTCGAGCAGAAACGCGCGGAACTCGCCGGATTCCAAAGCCGCGTGGATGGAGGCGAAGGCTATCGCCTGATGCGCATTGAGCGTGCGCGGGGCGCGTGGAGCGATCTCTGTAACTGGCTCCGCGGCCGATGAAGGCGGCGGGGCCGCCGCCGGCTCAAGCTTGGTCCTGTGACGGCGCTGCCCTGTGCGGTCTTCCGACTCCATCAGTCCCTTTTTCTCGAGCGCGCGCAGGATCGACGCGGCTTTGGGAACCTTGCGCGCCAGATATGCGCCGGTGAGCGGGCGGACCTCCAGGAGGCGCAGCAACTCGCCCGCCGGATCGGGCGAGCTGTCGTCGAAATGAAACTGGCGCGCCGCGTCGTGGCCCGAGGAGGTGAGCGAATAGAGCTTGCCGTGGCGGATATCGGCGGCGAGCGGCGTCATCGCGCGCAGAGTCTCGCCCAAAGGCGCGCAGTAGTACTCGGAAATCCAGCGGCCCAGCTTGAGCAGGCCGGGATCGAGCACCGGCTCTTCATCCAGAAGCCGCAGAGCCTCGCGGGGCTCGGCCGCGGGCGGCTCATTGTGGGTGCGCAGGACCACGCCCGCAATGGTGCGCTTTCCGAACGGAACCAGAACCCGGCAGCCGGTTTTGACGCGATGCCGCAGGGTCTCCGGGAGCCGGTAGGTGAAGGGCTGATCGAGAGGCACCGGGAGGCTGACGTCGCAATAGGGGTTGGGCATGCCGGGGATCTACGGCTGGAGCTGCTTGCGCAGCTCTATAAACTTGGGATACATCAGCGCCTGAAGCAAATCGTTCTGCTCCGGCAGAGGCCAGAGCCGCACCAGACTTCTGGCGTCCGCCTTCCTGCCGGCGCGGACCAGAGCCTCGGCGTACAGCGTGCGCACCAGGCCGTCGCCGGCCGGCTTGGAGCGCTGGTAGTCCTTCTCCAGCTCGGCCAGATCCGACGGAACGGATTGAGGGGTGTTCCACACCTGAAGCTGCCGCTGGGCCACGTCCGCGGCTTCCTGGGGAGCGCGCGCGGCCGGAATGTCCATCCTCAACAACTCGACCGCCTGCTGGCGCCGTCCTGTCTCATACAGCCAGTTGGCACGACGCCACACCAGCAGATCGTCGTGCGCCTTGGCGCGATCCTGCCAGTATCGCTCCGCGATCTTATCCGCGCCAGCCAGATCCCCCGCCAGCCAGCGCGCATGCGCGGCTTTCCATACCGGCGCTCCTTGCAGGAAGGCCGGATCTTTTTGATAGGCGTCGAGGAAGGCGCGCTCGGCCTGGTCGAACTTTCCGTTCACGAAGAGCGCCTCGCCCAGCGAATCCAGCGCGTTGACGGCCTGGCCGGGCTGGCGTCCATACGCCTCGAAGGCCTTGCGCGCGCCATCCAGGTCGCCCGCGAAAGCTTGGGCGTATCCCAACATATTGCTCGCGCCCACGTTGCGCGGATCGGCGCGGGCGAAGTCCTGGTAGTCGTGGGCGGCGTCGGTGAAACGGCGCGCGTTCATTTCCGTCTCCGCGAGAGCACCGAGGACTGAAGAATCGGCCGGAATCAGTTCGACCAGCTTGCGCATGGCCGCGATCCGCGCCGCGTTGTCCTGGCGCAGCGTGGCTGCCGCCAATTCCAGCCGCGCCCGATCCATGGGGGAGCGCAGGCCGGGCCGCGCCAGAGCGCGCTCGGCGATCTCTTTGGCCTCGTTCGCGCGAGCGGGGTCGGGTGCTGCGGCCATCTGCTCGATCCACCCCAGCCACCCCAGCGCGAAATCGGGATCGAGCGTAACCGCGCTTTCGTACCGTCCCTGGCCCCACGCGGCGGCAGCGTCGGCGGAAGCGGGAAACGGATGTGCGGCCGGGTCCAGAATCTTCGCCGCGCGGTTCATCGCATCCAAAAACTCGCCGTCTTCCGCGGCGGTCTGGATCATCCGATGCTTCTCGGCATCCTCCACCTCAATTTCGAAATGAAGCTTGCCCGAGCGCATCTCGAAATAGCCGTGGACCAGGCGGGTGGCGCGCTCAAGATACGCGTCGGGAACGGCGGCCGCGGTGAGCGGGACGGTTTTAGGCAGGCCCGTCAGATCGCTTTCCAGCATTTTCGGCGCGGCTTGCGCGATCCAGTCGAGCGACGCGTCTCCAGTGAGATTATCGAACGTGAGGAAGGCTTCCCGCGTGAGCTCGGGGACGGCCCGTCGCGAACAGGACGCGGTGAAGCCCATGCAGATCAAGCCGGCGGCAACCATGCGTCCGGCTGCAACGATCGGGGCCCGATTCAGAGAACCTTCTGCTCCGTGGCCATCAGTTGCTTGAATTCAGGATCTTCCCGCAGCACCATGAACTCCGGCTCTTTGAGGAACTTTTCCCGATCCTTGAAGCCTTCTTCGAGGGCCTTGCGAATGTATTGAATGGCGCGATCCTTAACGCCGGCCTGCGCGTAGGTCTTGGCGACATAGTAGTGATACTTGGCGCGCTCCTCCACGGTTTGATCCTGAACCGAGGTGCCCTGGGTGCTGCGGCGCTCGAAGACATCCGGGTCGACGCTCAAGGCTTGAAAGTAGGCCATCGAGGCCTGCGCGTATTGCCTGCGCGCGAAGTAGGCCGTGCCCAGATTGGCCAGAAACGGCGCAAAACCGGGCCGCAGCTCCAGCGCCTTGCGGTATTGCGAAATGGCCCGCCGGTAGGACTTGCGGGCGTAATACACCGTTCCCAGATTGTTGATCGCCTCGGCGTAGCTTGGGCTCATTTTGATGGCACGCTCATAATACTTGCGGGCGTTGTCCATATCCGCGAGCTGGTGGTAGGCGATCCCGGTTTTGTTAGCCATGACGGGGGAGGCGCCCGAGCCGGCCTTGAAGCAATCGACGGCGTCGCGGTACAACTTGCGCGCCATCATGATGTCGCAACGCAGTTCCGGGGTGACGGGCGGAAGCGGCGGCGGCGCGGCGTTTTGAAACGCCAAGCCCGGAAGCGCAAATCCCGTCACGAGAAGCAGGGAACGATAAAGCATAAAACAGCGTCCTCGCCTTTTCTTTACTCTACCACCGGTTGCGCCGCAGTTGGATAGGAGATTGATGGGAGATTGGCTTAGAACGAATCATCCCGATTACTTAAATAGATCGCCCACGCGGCGCCAAATGCTCTTCTTCGGCGGCTCCTCCGGCTGTGCGGGCTGGGGCGTAACGTGGATCACGCGCGAGGCCCCGGGATCGGGGACCCGCGTGCTGGCGACCGGCCGGACGCTCGCCGAATCGGGCTGCTGCGATTGCACGGGCTCCCATCCGGCTACCTGGGTTTTCCCGTCGCCATGCAGGCGGCACACTTGCACGGGCTGGGTTCCGGCGATGAAAACCTCGCTGCGGACACGGGGGCAGCGCGGCGTGGCCAACTCGCCCGTATCGGCATCGATATCCACAGAGACGATGCCGTCGGGAGCCTCGAACGGACGCACATTGCGGTATTCGCGGTGCTGGTGCGCGCGCTTCATAAATTCCACCCAAATGGGCAGAGCGCTGTGCGCCCCTTCCAGCTTGAAGTCGCGATTATCGTCGAAGCCGATCCATACGATGCAAATCAGCTTGGAGGTGAATCCCGCGAACCACCCGTCGCGCGAAGTGCCGGTCTTGCCGGCGGCGCACAAGAAGATCGCACCGTGGCAGGCGGGAAGATCGAAACCACGGCCCGCCACCGAGGCCGCCGTCCCCGAGCGAATCACCTCTTCCATCATGTTCTCGATCAGGTACGCGACGCGGGGATCGATGGCTTGGCGCTTCTTCGGTTGCGCCTGGAAAATGGTAGCGCTCTGGCGGTCGCGGATGGCCCGTATAAAGCTGGTGTCGATCAACTGGCCGCCGTTGGGGAACACGGTGTAGGCGCGGGCGATCTCCAGCGGCGTGACTTCGTAGGCGCCCAGGGCGATCGACGGCGTAGGCTTGATCTCCACATTCAACCCCACCCGGCGCGCCGTCTGCGCGACCTTGTCGTAGCCCACCATTTCGGCGACCTTGACCGCCGGAACGTTCATGGAATGCGCCAGAGCCTCGCGCAGAGTGACCGCGCGGTTCTCATAATGATCCTCGAAATCGGCGGGCGTCCAGGGAGGCTGTTGTTCGAACCAGAAGGTGGTGGGCTCGTCGACCACGGTAGAGGCGGGCGTGAGCACAGGACCCCCGTTGGGGTCGAGGGCCGTCTCCATGGCCGCGGTGTAGACGAAAGGCTTGAAGGACGAACCGGGCTGGCGTTTGGCCAGGGCGTGGTTCAGTTGGCTGACGCCGTAGTCGCGTCCGCCCACCAGGGCCTTTACCTCTCCCGTCTCGGTGTCGAGCACGATCATGGCCACCTGCGCGCGCGGAAATTCCTCGGTGCCGTAGTTCTTGGCGCGGCGCTTCCACTGGTCGTCCGTCTCTTTGATACCGGCCCTGACGGCCTCCTCCGCGTCGTGCTGAAGATTCATGTCGAGCGTGGTATACACGCGGTAGGAATCGTTCTGGAAATCGCGATCCTGGAACTGCCCGAGCAGCTCTTCCTTCACCAGGTCGACGAAGTAGGGAGCTTCCGTCGACGCCGTGGTCCCGCGCGTGACCTTCAGCGGCGAAGCCGCGGCCTCCTCGTATTCCCGCTCCGCGATCTTGCCGTTCTCACGCATGTTCTTGAGCACCAGGTTGCGGCGCGACTTGGCCTGATCGGGGTGCAGGAACGGGTCCCACATCTCGGACTGAATGCGTCCGGCGAGCATGGCGGCCTCCGGCAGCGTCACCTTGCTTAGATCCTTGCCGAAATAAACCTGCGCGCCCTCGCCGAAGCCGTTGATGCTAAAGCTACCCTGGTTGCCCAGGTAGATCGAATTGGCGTAATACTCGAAGATCTGTTGCTTTGTGAGTTTCTGTTCCAGATGCAGGGTGATGAACAACTCCGCGGCCTTGCGGTGCCAGCTTCGCTCTGTCGTCAGGAGCATCGTGCGCGCCAGTTGCATCGTCAGCGTGGAGCTGCCCTGCGCTAAGCGCCGGTCCTTGAGATCGACAAACGCGGCGCGCAGCAGGCCGATGGGGTCGATGCCGGGGTGCTGGAAAAAGTGCTTGTCCTCGGCCGAGAGCACCGCGTCCACCATCACCTTGGGGATGTCGTCGAAGTGTACAATGCGGCGCTTCTCGCGCTTGCGGTCGAAGAGATTGGTGAGCAGCTCCGGCTCCAGCATGTACTCGGTCCGGTCGGTGTGGTCGGCGAGGGAAATGATCTGGGTGACGCGGCCGCCGGCGATCTTGATCACCGCGCCTTCGTGGTCGTAGGCGTCGGGGCCCGGATTGATTTCGATCCCATCCGGGCGCACGCGGTACCAGCCCGCGCGGCTGCTGTTGGACTCCGAATACTGGCAGCGGCGCAGATACTCCGCGATTTCGTCGGCCCGCGCGGGTTGATCCAGCAGGACCGGCCGCGGAGCCGCATACAGCACGCTCATGTTGGAGAACGGACCGCTCCTCAGCTTTTCGTCGGTGAGGCGGGCGTACTTGACGTAGAAATACGTGAAGGTCCCGGTGCCCAGGGCCAGGATCAGCGCTGCCGCAAGGAGTACCGCCCTTCCCCATCTCGTCAGGAGAAACCGGGTAAACAAGGTTCTTTCGAGTTTAACGGCCAAGCGATCTCACTTTTTCGTTTCCGCGAGCGAATACAGCGATCGCGCCCCCCGGGATAACTCGGGATTTAATTCCTTCCAGATATCCTCGTGCGGCTGCCAATCCGGATTCTCGCGCCCGGTAATTTGCAGCTCGGCTACCTTCAGGGTACCGTGCCCATACGGACAAATGTATTCGGTGCGCGGTATCCCGATGAACAGGATGTGCGTCCAGGACCCGGTCGCGACGGGCATGCGCAAGCGGCGCAGGCAGGTTCGGCAGCGGTAGCGCTGGTCCCAAACGATTAGCCACAGCACGCCTGCGGCAAAAAGCGTAAACAGCATCATCGCGAAGGTGAACGGCAGGTCGTATGCAAATCTCTGGGGGTGAAACATCCAGGCGACGGCTTTCCGCAGCTCCAGGAGAATCGCTCCCGCTACAGCCAGCTTTGCGACAAGATAGACCCAGTACCGCATATGCTCGTTGGACACCTGCCCGGCGATCCGGGTTCCATGCCTTTAGTTTGGCACACTCGACGACCCGAGCGGAGAAGGTTGCGCCCGCTATTCGAGTAGATGATCCGGGGGCGTGGGTCGTTGCAGGAAACGCAGGCCGCAGGCCTGCGCCACTGGCTGGGATGGGGGGTGGTGTCAGTCATCTGTTTTCAATCCTTTGGCGGGTTCGTTTTGCAGTGGAATATTTTCCTTCCAGGTTTGGCCGGCGGGAGTTTCGGGGTGATAGGGGATGGATTGCCGGGCGGCCGGACGGGACTGAAGGGTGAGGAGACGGCTGAGGGCTCGGGAGAATTGGCGGTCGAAGGCGATCTCATAACGGGCCAGAACTTCAGGTGAACAGAAGCTGTCAGGAGAGCCGCGAAAGGCCACGAGAGCGCGGACGGACGCGGGTCCGATAGCGGGATCTTGAAGGGCCATGTCGCGGTCCATGCCGGCCTTCTGCACGCCCCATACGCGCAACTGACGCCAGCGAGCCACCGCCATGGTCTCCACCAGCGAGACTTGGGATGCGGTGGAAGGCTTGTATTCGTCCATAAAGGAGGCGAGGATCTCTTGAAAACGGTCCGCGTCCTCTTCATCGAGGACGACGGTTTGGGCGAGAAGTCCATGGCGGGTGCTGTTGCTGGCCGAATTGCGCTTGCCTTGTTCGGTGACGGGGCCGCGGGAAAGGGCTCCGTTGGTTCTGGATGCTTGAATTTGTTTATCAGTTGGCATAAAGGCCTATCTGGCCGCAGATTAGCATCGATAAGTGGAGATGGGGCGGAGGATTTATGGGAAGTGGGTGAGGGATAAGGTACTTTTGGGGAGGCAGAAGCGGTGTGTTTGCGGATTCAAGGCGGCGTCACCTCGGCATACAGTGGCCCGTACCGCGACAGCCGCTCCGGCCCGGGAGTTCCTGCTGGCGGATCAATTGGGGCTGACACGATTAGGCAACACTGAGGCGTTTTCTCGTTCCTGAGCCCGTTCTGGGCGCTCAGCATCGGCTTTCTCCGAGTGGCCGGTGACTCGGCCAGAGGCGGACTTCCGCCGAAGCAGCGTACCAGCATCGCGCTGCAAATCCAACAATTCAAACGCAGATGAGGTTTTCAGGAACCACGGTCCAGCCTCTCGGTTGCAGAAACCGGATGAACAACAGTTGTGGAATCGGCGCTTCAGTTCCGGCCGTGTCAACCTGGATCGCGGGGCTCTCTCAAGCGGGGCTTATCTCCGAACGACGTCCCAGTTTCCCGAAAGCGATCGGGATAGAAAGCCCCCGGCCTGCGCCGAGGGCTCTTCCTTATAAAGCGGCGGTCAGCTTACCTGCTGACTTGGATACTGGCTCCAGTTCCGCCGCCACGACCGGCGCGAGCGCCGCCACCGTTAGAGACAAGCTTTACCCAAAGTGTGCCTTCTCCGCGGTAATACGAGGTGCTGCTGGCGCTGCGCAGTGCATCCATGCTGGTTTGTGCCGTGCCCGTGGCTGCGCTGGAGTATCCCGGTAATTCGAAGATAACCCATGAGCCGCTGTCCAGCTCCCTTAGGCTAACGGTCAGGGACGGCGCTTCGCTTTCCGCCCGGATCTCGGTACCGGCGAGTACCGTGGTGTCCCCGCTGACGGTAAATTTCCTACCATTGCGGCTGAGAACGACCGGTGTAGCGCCTCCACCGGCACCTCCTCTACCGCCAGCTCCACCACGACCTCCAGCTGCGCCAGGACCTCCAGCAGCGCCAGGACCGCCCGCTGCGACGGGAGCGGCAGGCGCGCCAGGTCCACCACGGCCCCCAGCAGCGCCAGGACCGGCAGCTCCGCCTCTAGCGCCACCTCCGCCTCCGCCGGCGCCAATCTGCATGCGCCCCATATCACCCTTACACACGGCAGCGTTCCAGTCCGGCTTGATTTGACAGTGTTCAGGATCGTCCGCGATCCCGTTGTCAATCACAATGTAGGAATCGCGGACGCCGCCGACCGACCCGTCGATATCGTGGAACACCGCGCCATTCCAGCCTGAAAACCTTCCGAATTCACCGGAGAAGGACCAGCGGCGATCCTGCTGCGGTGGGAAATACACCGGCTTGGCATTTTCGAATTTCAGGCCTTCGACATCGTTGTTGGTGCTGATTGGAAAGCTGGTGTACAGCAGGTAAGAGATGGCTCCGGTTTTGCGAGTGGCATTGTCCACAAAATTGACGAACTTGGTATTGATCACATGGTGCGTGAAGTCGTAGTATTCGAAGCCGCGGATCGGGTAATCCGCGTCCTTGCGAGGCATGGTTCGACCATACGCGATTTCCGCTTCGGTTTTGGGGGTGCCTTTATTGTCGGTTTCGCCCACGAACAGGGAGTCCTCGACTTTCGAGGTAAAGTCGCCGTGGTACGGGGCCACACCAGGGTACGCATGTGTGTAGCCGATACCGCTGTCGGCCAGTTTCAGGCCGGTGAACACATGATTCTCGCCACGGGCCCAGATGGCAGCGCCACTGTTCTTGTAGCTGGTGAAGTCTTTGATCACCGTTTCCAGCCTCGCGCTGTTGGTGTCGCTGGGATCCGTATAGGGCAGATGCGTGTTCCCGCCAAGGTTGAATTTACCCTGTGCATTGGGGCCGCGATCGAACATCAGCCCGTCGACGTCGGAGTGGGAGACGTTGCCGGAAAACTCCTTCAGTTGCATCCGACGGGGCCAGGTAGCCTTACTGACCTCTGTGCCTTCAAACTTACCCGTTGGATGTTCTGGGAAAGCCATCCAGAAGCCTGTTGCCTCAGAGCCTGCGGACACATTACCGCGGTACGTATTGTCGGGGTTCGTGATCCAGAAGGTGGACGCCGTGTTGTCGGAAGGAATCAACTGGTCGGTGGCATTTTGACCGGCCGCTCCGCCGTTAAGTGCATTTGTCGGATTACAGGGCCGCGTGGGATTGCACCTGGTCAGCATCCCCAGGTTTCGAATGTACTGGTTCCCGTGTTCCACGCCATCTTCGAGGAAGTAGCAGTGACCGATGTTGTTGTACGCCACATTGTTCTCAACCCGCACATTGTTCGTCCCATGTACCGTCACGCAGCGGCTGTAAGTGTCGTGAATCGCAGAGTTCTCGATGTATTGCCCCTGCGTATCTCCAACCAGATGCCAATGGATCGGATACCGCGCAAGGTTCTCGTGCTGACCCATTCGAAAGAACTCGACACCGGAGACTTGCATTTTTGAGCCGGCCATCGCCATCACATGCCCGCCACTGAATGAGGTCTCTGCGTCGGCTGAAGCCTGGATACGGATATTGCGCGTGAGCATACCGACTTCGCCACGCTCATCCACGCCGAAGGTGACTTGACCGTAGTGCATATACTCAAGTTTCTGATCCAGCGTAATCACTTTTCCAGAGACGCTGGAGATGGTTCGTTGCTCTGCCTGGTGGGGATCGAAATCCGTTGACGCGACAACAATCACGTCGCCTTTTTTCCAGTCACCGGCATTCAAGACTTCGATTGTGTTGCTACCCGCGGCGGCTGTTTTTGCCAGGTTGGTCCAGGAGTCTTTCCGATTCCCGTGCAGGCTCAGGGTTCCGCTCATGAGCATGATCCCGCGGTCACCCATTCCTTCAATGTCTTCACCTGGGACGTTATTGGTCAGGGTAATTGTCGCATTGCGCTTGTGGGGGCTGGCTTCACTCCCAATCTCCAACTCCCCGTGCAACATGATCCACTCGGTGGTCAGTTCAAGATCTTTATTATCGGCGAAGCTCAGCTTGCCGTTGATCCTTAAACCGTGCAGCGGCGGCGGACTGACATCGAGGACAACGTCCATGTCCTTCTCAATGGTGACAATGGCGTCTTTGTCTGGCACCTTCTTGTCAGGCCAGGTGGCTGCATCAGACCAGCGCTTCCCGCTGGCCGTCGAAGAAGATTTTTGCTGAGCCTGAACGACGGCATATCCGCCGAGGACTAAAAAGGCCGGAACCAGCAACGAAGGGAACAAGAGAGAATGTTTGCGCACTGTTAAATCTCCGTGATCGAGAAATCGATTGCGATTGACCCCTTCCACGATAACAAGCTCCAGAGGGGCTGGCAAGGGATGGGAGCGCGCGCTGGCTTGGACCGCTTCCCGGCTCACCGAACTACGCGACACCGTTCAAATCGCCCCGCCCCGACCAAAATACCCAACAAAAGCGCAGGCTTCGGGGGCCGGTGACCCGGCTCTATTGCTTTTCCAAGTTTCTCGTAAGGCATTCGTAAGGCTGGATGGGCTGGGAAGTGGTGGAGAAAGGCGGGGTGGGTAGGCCGTCCTAATTTACTCTCGCTAGAACATTCACTCGCCTCCATGTACAATTGAACAATCAGATGGCAGTGAAAAAGGCACCCACGAAAGCAGCAGCCAAAAACGCTCCTGCAAAGAGAGTGCGGAAGGAGCGAAAGTTCCCTGCGCTCACTTTTGAGGAAGCCCTCGCTCTGCCTGAAGCGATCCAGAAGTACGCGGCTGGCCAGAAGGTCCGTAGATTGACGCTGTTTGAAAAGCTGAACAAATCCCCGGACGGCAGAGACTCGAAGAAACTTATCACCGCATCAGGTCAATATGGATTGACGAAGGGCAGCTACACCGCCGAATACTTGGAGATCACGACGGAGGGGAAGGAAGCAACCGGCGAGGATATCTCATCAGCGAAGAAGATTGAAGCGCGCTTCAATCTAGGAATCAAGAATCAGGCACCGTTCTTCTTCCTGTACGAGAAGACGAAGGGCAGCAAGATGCCAGCGACCGAAGTGCTGGCAGACTACCTCACTGAGGCGAACGTTGAGGAGGACGAAAAACCGGAGTGCATTGACACGTTCACGCTGAACGCAAAGTTCCTTGGTTTGCTCAGAACTATCGCAGGCTCGGAGCGCATCGTTTCTATCGAACAAACAGTTGAGGAAGCACCGTCAGCACCCGCGCCCCCTCATTCTTCGGCTACCTCAGGCAGTGGGAATGGCTCGCACCCCAATTCTGCATCATCAGCAATCGAAGGCACGGAATCGGGCGGCGACTTCAGCAAGGTGTGTTTCTACATCACTCCCATTGGGGAAGAAAATTCAGAGGAGCGCCGCCATTCAGACTTCATGATGGAGTACATCATCAAGCCTGCCGTTAAAGAGTTCAATCTTGATGTTGTCCGTGCTGACCAGATGGGCAAGGCTGGCATGATTGGGAAGCAGGTAATCGAGCACATTTTGAAGGCCAGACTCGTAATCGCGGATCTGTCGTTCCACAATCCCAACGTGTTTTACGAACTGAGCTTGCGACATGCCACGCGGCTTCCAACAGTTCAGGTGAAGCGGACCGTTGACAAACTGCCTTTCGACCTCAATCAATACAATACGATCTCGATTGAGACCCGTGATCCATATACTCTTCTCCCCAAAGTGCAGACCTACACTGCTGAAGTTGCAACACAGGTCCGACGTGCTCTTGATGATTCAAATTCTGGCGACAATCCGATATCGCTGTTCTATCCGAGCGCGAAGCTTACGTGGGACGAAAAGTAAGTCGGACCCTCCGCAGTCTCTTTTGTGCCTGCCACACGCCTCAAGATCCACAGGAAGTCTTTGGCGTCCGCTTGCGCGGGCGTCAGGTGTAACGGTGTATGGTATTCGCGCTGCCCGAGCTCCATGCGAGTCGGGCGATGATCGTTCCCTCAGGGAATGGAAGTCTGCCCTCTCGAAAGGCGCGGATCGCTTTGTCGGCACACGCTGGGGAGTCGGGGCGTTTCCACGCGCGAGGTACGAGGAAGTTCTTCCGAGATGGCGCAGACGGTGGGTGTCCCGACCCCCTGGGCCCAAGCTATTGGAATCGCATCCGTGGAGGGATATGCAAAGTGGTGGTGTTTACAATCAGTTTCAGGCCGATCCTCTGCATCGATAAATCCGCAATGTAGTCGTTTTCGTTGCCGACGAATTCCATAAGGTATAACGTGCGCCACTGTGACCCGGGCTTCCCACGTGGAGTGTGAGGCGGGCCTGCCAAGAATCGAACCAACCGATTGCGCAGCATTGCGGTACGAAACAAAAAGCCCCCGGCCTGCGCCGGGGGCTCTTCCTTACACAGCTGTGGCAACTTGCCTATCGAGCAGCAACAGTAGCAGCGGCAGCATCCCTGCTGACACTGATGCTGGCTCCACCACCAGGGGCGCCGTTGCCGGGGTCACCGGGGGAGACAACCTTGACCCAGAGTTCACCCTTGTCCTTGAAGTACGAGGTTTCACTGGCCTTGCGCAGTGCATCCAGGCTGTTCTGCTGCGTACCCGAGGCTGCGGTGGTGAATCCCGGCAGATCAAAGATCACCCACGAGCCTTTCTCCATTTCCGTCAGGGAGAGGGACACGGACGGCCGTTCGGTGGTCACCTTGATTTCGGTACCAGCTCGTACGGTGCCGTTCGTTACGGTGTAGTCCTTGCCATTGCGGCTGAGAACGATTGGCTGCTGAGGAGCTCCACCAGCGCCTCCGGCTCCTCCTCTGCCGCCAGCGCCACCACGACCTCCGGCAGCTCCGGGACCGCCCGCTGCGCCAGGAGCGCCGGGGCCACCGCGACCTCCAGCGGCACCAGGACCGCCGCCAGCGCCAGGACCGCCCGCTGCGCCAGGAGCGCCGGGGCCACCGCGACCTCCGGCAGCGCCAGGCCCGCCAGGACCGCCGCGTCCGCCGCCCGGAGCACCGCCGCCGCCGGCACCAATGTTCATTCGCCCAACATCGCCCTTGCACACAGCAGCGTTCCAGGTGGGCTTGATCTCACAGGCTCCTGTGTCGACTGCGATGCTGTCATTGGGGCCGTCATTGATCAGAACGTAGGATTCCGGACCGCCGCCGAACGAGCCGTCGTGGTCGCGGATCGCTGCGGTCTTATAGGCCACGCTGCCTCCATTATCGTTGGCCCACTTACGCTCCATCGGCGGGAAATACACCGGCTTGGCGTTGACGAATTTCACGTGATCGACGGCGTTGTTGGAGCTGACCCCGAAGCTGGCATAAAACAGGACAGTGATCGCTCCCGACTTGCGAGTGGCGTTGTCCTGGTAATTCACGAAGGTGGTATTCACCACGTCATGGCGGTAATCGTAGTACTCGTAGCCGTGGATCGGGTAATCCGGCAGATCGACCTTCGGGAAGGTGCGGCCGTAAGCCTTTTCCGCTTCCGTCTTGGGGTTGCCGACGTTCTCGGTTTCGCCCACGAACAGCGAGTCAACGACCTTTGACGTAAAGGCGTAACGACCGAATTCGCCAGACGCGTGCGTAAAGCCGATAGCGTTGTCGGCCAGCTTCACGTTCCTGAATACGTGCAACTCACCGCGGCCCCAGATGGCGTTATTCCGGGTCTTGTAGGCGGTGAGATCCTCGAAGACCGATTCCACCGCCTTGCTGTTCCCGTCAGCGGGATTTTCATGGCCGGTATGCGAGCTGCCGGTAACACCGAAAGTGCCATTGGGCGCAACGTTTCGGTCGAACATGAACGAGTCGTAGTTGGAGTGGGCGACGTTGCCCTTGAACTCGCGGAATGGCGTTCGACGCGGCCAGGTCTTCGCACTGATCTCCGTGCCTTCGAACTTACCCGTCGGGTGCTCCGGCAATGACATCCAGAAGCCGTTCGAGTCGGAACCCGCGGCCACGTTATCCCGGTAGATGTTGTCCGGGTTGGTGATCCAGAAAGTCGACGCCGTGTTGTCCGAGGGAATCAGGATGTCCTTGGCACTCTGGCCATTCCGTCCCGCCGGTCGGCTCTCTCCGGCTGCAGCGAGGTTTGTCGGGACGCACGGCGCGTCCGGATGACACTTGGTCAGGATCCCCAGGTTGTGCACGAACTGGTTGCCGTGCTCCACGCCGTCCTCCAGGAAGAAGCAGTGACCAATGTTGTTGTAGGTCACGTTGTTTTCAACGTGCAAGTAATTTGTGCCATGCACGGTCACGCAGCGGCTGTAGGTGTCGTGAATCGCCGAGTTCCTGATGTACTGCCCCTGCGCATCGCCGATCAGATGCCAATGGATCGGATACCGCGCCAGATGCATGTTCTGACCCATGCGATTGAGCTCGACGCCATCGACAAACATCTTGCTCCCGTTCATCGCCATGATGTGGCCGCCAAAGAGCGTCTGGTCTGCGTCAGGCGAAGCCTGGACGACGATATTGCGCGACAGCATGCCGACTTCGCCGCGTTCATCCACGTCGAAGGTGATCTTGCCGAAGTGCATGTAGTCCAGTTTCTTGTCGAGCGTGATCGTATTGCCACGGATGGCAGCAATGGTTCGCCGCTCTGCCTGATGGGGATCGAAATCCGTGGACGCGAGGACAATCGCGTCGCCGGCCCGCCAGCCAGCGGCGTTCAGGACTTCAATCGAGTTGCTGCCTGCTTCGGCGGTCTTGGACAGCTTGGTCCAGGAGTTCGTCCGGTTACCGTGCAGGTTCAGGGTTCCGCCCATGATCATGATCCCGCGGTCACTGCGGTCATTCGTTCCACCGATTCCACTCATATCTTCGTCTTTGACGTTGTCGGTGAGGGTAATTGTGGCCTTGCGCGTATGGGGTTTGGCTTCCGTGCCAATTTCCAGTTCCCCGTGCACCATGACCCACTCGGTGGACAGTTCCAGATCTTTATTGTCCGCGAAGCTCAGTTTGCCGTTGATCGTCAAACTGCGCAGCGGCATCGGGCTAACATCGAGGACAACATTCATGTCCTTTCCAATGGTGACAGCGGCGTCTTTGCCGGGCACCTTCTTGTCAGGCCAAGTGGCTGCATCGGACCAGCGCTTCGCGCTGGCTGAGGTAGAAGCTTTTTGCTGGCCCTTAACGACGGCGTATCCGCCGAGGACTAAAAAGGCTGGAAACAGCAACGAAAGGAACAAGAGATTATGTTTTCGCATCGTTAAACCTCGACCCTCGATGTAAATCACTATCCGACAATTGAGCTGGTCCACGATATCAGGTTTCAGAGAGGCTGGCAGGCAGGGACGGGAGCGGCAAAATCTCGATGGTGTCCCTGCTCCGTCCGGACGGTCGGCGATCCGTACGGAGGTCGAACAGAGCGGACGCAGCGAGCGCTCTCTCCGGGTGGCGCGTAACTCACCCGGAGTGGTGCAACGAGAACGCCGTTTCTGGAGAACTTCGCAGTCGATGACCACGGGATGCTGTTGGCCGTTGCTACCTGTGCGTCCACCGCGCGATGGAGCTTTCTTCGTGCGCTCACCTGCCCGGCGTGAACGGCGCAACTTTACAAGCAATGCCCCGGAGGTGAGTTGTAGGTTGGTCTTTCGCTGTGACGTCTCGCCTATTTTTTCAGTCCCGCGGCCCAGTTGAGGACGACGGTAACGGGCGCGGACTCTCCCTCGCTGGCCTCGGAATTTGTGGTCATCAGGAAGCGCTTCCCGTCCGCCGTACATCGTAGGAAAAGAGGGCGAGTCTCGGGATTCATGGCGTAGACGCCTACCCTCCTTCTGCTTGCGTACTTTGAGGGCGCGGAAGCGTGCTAGTTAATTCCTTGGAGTCGCTCGGCTTCCTCTCGGTGTTCAAAGCCTACCATCAGATCGTCAGCGTACCGGAAGACAATGACGATCGAGAAGTTCGCATTTCCTTCAGCAAGTGACGTCCAGTGCAGGGACAGGCGACGGTTGGAATCCTTCAATGCGCATTGTTCCGGGAACCGATTGCGCAGCATTGCGGTACGAAACAAAAAGCCCCCGGCCTGTGCCGGGGGCTCATGCTCAAACAGCAGGGTTCAGCTTACCGGCTGGCCTGGAGGCTGGCTCCGCCACTAGCGCCGGCGGCCTGGCTGCCAAGGACGTCACCGGAGGAGACCAGCTTGACCCAAAGCGAACCGTTGCCTTTGTAGTACGAGGTGGCACTGGCCTTGCGCAGCGCATCCAGGCTGTCCTGCGCCGTACCCGAGGCTGCGGTGGTGAATCCCGGCAGCTCGAACATCACCCACGAACCGGCATCCAGTTCCGACACGCTGAGGGACAGGGTCGGCCTTTCGGTGGTTACCTTGTACTCGGCGCCTGCGTGTACGTTGGTTGCACCGGAGACGGGGAAATCCTTGCCGTTGACGCTGAGAACGGCTACTGGCGGCGCAGGCTCTCCGATGCGACCAGTCCTTGCACCAACACCACCGCCGCCACGACCGCCAGCGCCTCCCGGAGCGGCGCCAGCACCACCGCGACCTGCAGCCGCACCCGGGGCAGCAGCTTGTGCGCCAGGTCCGCCCCGCCCTCCACGACCTCCAGCAGCACCACCGGGCGCACCGCCGCGACCGCCAGCAGGCGCAGCGCCAGGAGCACCGCCACGTCCACCGCCGGCACCAATATTCATCCGCCCGACATCACCCTTGCACACATAAGCGTTCCAGGTGGGCTTCATCTCGCAGGCTTCGTCGGGTGCGATTCCGCCGTTGATGACGATGTAGGAATTGGGGACACCGCCGACCGAACCGTCCTTGTCGTGGAACACAGAGGACCTATAGCTCCCACTGCCGTAATCATCGTTGCTCCACTTATACTCCATCGGCGGGAAATACACCGGCTTGGCGTTGACGAATTTCGCGCGCTGTATGGTGTTGTTGGAGCTCATTCCGAAGCTGGTAAACAGCAGGTAAGAGATCGCTCCCGTCTTGCGGGTGGCGTTGTCCTGGTAGTTCACGAACGTGACATTGTCCAGTTCATGACGGTAATCGTAGTACTCGTAAGCGCGGATCGGGAAATCCGGGACTGCGGGCTCCGGCAAGCTGCGTCCGTAAGCCTTTTCCGCCGGCGTGCTGGGGTTGCCGATGTTCTCGGTTTCGCCCACGAACAGCGAGTCCACCACCCGTGACGTAAAGGCGGAACGACCGCTGTTGCCGGACGCATGCGTGTAGCCAACGGCATTGTCGGCCAGCTTCAGGTTCTTGTATGTGTGCATCTCACCGCGGGTCCACATGCCGCTATTGCGGTTCTTGTAGGCGGTGAAATCCTCGAAGACCGATTCCACTTGAGGGCTGTTCGCGTCAGCGGGATTGGACAGGGACATATGCCCGCCGGTGGCGAAATGGCCATCGGGTCTGGGGCCGCGGTCGGCCAGGAAACCGTCAAAATTCGAATGGGAGGTGTTGCCCTTGAACTCGCGCACCTTGGTTCGACGCGGCCAGGTCTTCATCCCAATCTCCGTGCCTTCGAACTTACCCGTACCGTTCTGCGGCAAGGCGAACCAGAAACCTGTCGAATCGGACCCCGCGGCCACGTTGTCCCGGTAAATATTGTCTGGATTGGTGATCCAGAAAGTCGACGCCGTGTTGTCGGAAGGGAGCAGGATATCCTTGGCGTTCTGGCCGGCCGTATCGAAGTTGCTGCCGCCGGTCGATCCGAACGGGGCGAGGTTTGTCGGGACACACGGCGCGTCAGGATGACACTTGGTCAGGATCCCCAGGTTATGCACGAACTGGTTGCCGTGCTCCACGCCGTCCTCCAGGAAGAAGCAGTGACCAATGTTGTTGTAGGTCACGTTGTTTTCAACGTGCAAGTAATTTGTGCCATGCACGGTCACGCAGCGGCTGTAGGTGTCGTGAATCGCCGAGTTCCTGATGTACTGCCCCTGCGCATCGCCGATCAGATGCCAATGGATCGGATACCGCGCCAGATGCATGTTCTGACCCATGCGATTGAGCTCGACGCCCTCGACAAACATCTTGCTCCCGTTCATCGCCATGATGTGGCCGCCAAAGAGCGTCTGGTCTGCGTCAGGCGAAGCCTGGACGACGATATTGCGCGACAGCATGCCGACTTCGCCGCGTTCATCCACGTCGAAGGTGATCTTGCCGAAGTGCATGTAGTCCAGTTTCTTGTCGAGCGTGATCGTATTGCCACGGATGGCAGCAATGGTTCGCCGCTCTGCCTGATGGGGATCGAAATCCGTGGATGCGAGGACAATCGCGTCGCCGGCCCGCCAGCCAGCGGCGTTCAGGACTTCAATCGAGTTGCTGCCTGCTTCGGCGGTCTTGGACAGCTTGGTCCAGGAGTTCGTCCGGTTACCGTGCAGGTTCAGGGTTCCGCCCATCATCATGATCCCGCGGTCACTGCGGTCATTCGTTCCACCGACTCCACTCATATCTTCGTCTTTGACGTTGTCGGTGAGGGTAATTGTGGCCTTGCGCGTATGGGGTTTGGCTTCCGTGCCGATTTCCAGTTCCCCGTGCACCATGACCCACTCGGTGGACAGTTCCAGATCTTTATTGTCCGCAAAGCTCAGTTTGCCGTTGATCGTCAAACTGCGCAGCGGCATCGGGCTAACATCGAGGACAACATTCATGTCCTTTCCAATGGTGACAGCGGCGTCTTTGCCTGGCACCTTCTTGTCAGGCCAAGTGGCTGCATCGGACCAGCGCTTTGCACTGGCTGGCGTGGAAGCTTTTTGCTGGGCCTTAAGGACGGCGTATCCGCCGAGGACTAAAAAGGCTGGAACCAGCAACGAAAGGAACAAGAGAGAACGTTTTCGCATAGTTAAATCTCCGTGATCGATCATGTTACGCTACTTTCTCCCGCGTGGATCGAAGGGCGTGTAGCACGGGACAATTATACACCTATCGTCGGCCGGACAATATCCTCTGGTTTCAACGTATTCGCCAGCGGATGGGTTTTGCGGAGCGCAGGGCTGAAGGGATCTGGGCACGGCGGTTCGGACGCCAGAGCATCCAACGCGCCGGGTGCTTATTCCTTCCAGTCACGATCTGGCGTGTCTTGTAGAGCCACTGGCCATTCACCTTGACCCAACAGAACCTTCCGGAGACATGGATTACACTTTTTCGCTCCGCAGAACGCGGCGACTGAGAGCGGCAATGCGGGGATAGAGATTGTCCTGGGCGAGCGCTTCCCTAGCGTGACGGTCTTCGGCCTTTCTCTTGCGCGTGGCGGCCATCAAACGATAAAACGCTCGATCTCGATCTATCATTGACACTCCAAGCGAACCGGTCTAACAGCCTGGTTAACGAAGCACGGAGGCACCAACGACTTGTGTCGAAGAGCTCTCTGCGGGTGAGTCGTCGGCAACCCGTACGGAGGTCAGACACACAACGGAGCTGCAAACACTCTCTTCGTGTTGCGCGTTATCCGCCCGCGGCATCTCACTTGCAACCGCGAAGACCTCGGTAAACGCTGGCCGACATAAGAAGGACCTATCGACAAGAGCCTGGGCACAAAGGAGGCGTTGGCGGTGCGCTTAAGGAAGCTCGCCATCGACGGCGAGAAGACGCTCCAGGGGGTCGCAGAACTTGCGTACCAGCAGAGCTTCGAGGTGTAGTGCTTTCAGCGTTTGAGCACCGCCTTGACCGGACCGCCCGAACCTATCTCTCGTTCATCGGCGCGCCGGAGTCGGACCGACTACCGTAGGGATACCGCGTGCCGGGAACCATCGAGCTGGTATACCAAGCGCGCTACATCGGCGAGGTGCGGCACCGTGACGCGAGGAGTCCTTAGGCCGTGCTGAGGTCGAGATCCACCACGAGGAGGCCAGCTCCGGGGCGCGCGTTGGTGTAGGATGTCATTAGATCGTCCAAAGGAGAAATCGCATGAATGTCCGCCACCTCGTGCCGTCCGTGAGCCGCCGGCTCCTGTCCATGGGATCCCTCATGTTGGCGGTTCACGCGTCAGGCGCAGACCTCTCGAAGTTCAGGATCCTCATCGAGCCGCAGTACATCGCGGCGCTGGGAGACCCCGGGGCCACCTCCGGCAACACCGCGCAATCATGGGGCCTCTGGAGCCAGGACCCAGGCCCGCGCGGTTGCAAGCTGGACCACTACGATCAATTGAAGGCGGCCGGCGGCGTGGCGCCGTCACAGTGGAAATTCGACGCTGCGGACTGGTGGCTGGAGGAACACGGCTTGATCATGGAGAAGCCGACCTTTCCGCTGGCTCCTGGGAAATACCTCGTCACGGGCGACCGCAAGGTGACGACCGTGCTGACAATTCAGCCCAAGGACAAGGACGGCAATCAGCGGTGGGAACTCGCCGACGGCGCGACCCTCTACGATGTCACCCATCTCGGATGCCGCTCCGCACGCTACACGCCGGCGACGGCTAACAACTCATGCTCGCCCTCGAACGTTCGGACCACGGGTTTTCCGGTGAATCCAGGGGCGGCCATGCCCGTCGTGAACGGCTGCCGCAAGCAGGACTACGCGGTTCTCATCGTCGTTGGGCTGCCCGCCACTCACTGAGTGGCCGCACGCCGGGCGCGACCGCTCGCCACGTGACCACGACGACACCCGAACGCTACTTCTCCACCGAGTGGCCGGAGCGCCTCTAGAACAGATTCATAGCGGAAGGATCAGACCATTGCTCCCGAGTAACGCCGTAGTGTTTACCGGGACCAGCGGGCGGATTGTCGGCCACTCGGACAAGGGTGGGCTCTAGCGGGTCGTTGGCGGCGAGGGGGGGAGTTTCCCGGCAAGGGCGGCCTGCAAATAGCAGGTGTCGTAAAGCGACAGATTGTGCTTCACCGCGACCTGCAAAAGCTGGGGGATGTTCCCGATTATGATGGGACGGATAGGAAGGAACGAGAGCTCATCCCGGTCCCCAACAAGTTCACGAGCAGGAAAACGGACCCTTTTTCGAGAAGGTACCGGGGGCGTTACGGGGTTATCACCGCGAGTTCAGAAAAGGACTCAAAGTCCGCCCCGTTGAAGGTGTAGATGCGCGAGACGCCGTTGGCCAGCATCGTCGCCACGAGCTGCAAATCGAAAACATCCGCACCCATCACCGGCCGCCGCCGGAGCAAGTCCAGCCAGCCTTCAACGGCACGGGCGGGGATCGGCAATACGTGCAGGAACGCGAGGAAGCCGGTAATAGCTTGCAGGGCGTCTGTTGTTGAACGCGCCTGCGTCACCCGCCGCGGGTTGGTGACAACCGAATAGAATTCGCACAGGATTTGCGACGTTACATAGAGCGTGGTGGCCGGATCGTCACGCGCGACATCGAGCAACGTCGTGATGCCGCATGTTGCGAAGCGTCGGCGGCCATGGCATAGACAAGAATGTTCGCATCGACGATGCCCGGCTCAAGGGACATCGTTGTAAATATCCCGCCTGTGGAGCGAGCCGATCACGCCGAGACGCCAAACCGGCAGTTCAGGCGCCTTCCGGCTGGCGGGGCTGGCGCTGGATGCGCGCTCGTTGATGAGCCGCTCCAGCAGAGCGTCCACGGTAATGCCCTGGCGGCGAGCTTCTTCCGTAAGCCGAGCTTCGGTTTGCCGCGAGATGTTGAGGCCCATAGAACGCTCCTTTCTACAGGTTACCGTGCTGAGGCATGGCTGGGTTATGCTCCACGTTTTTGACGTGATCGGCGATAGCCTAGATTTCCCCCTTGTGATGCTTGCGTGTTTCATCATGAGGGTCTCGAACTTGCCAGGGATTGTGATGCGGTTTCCCGCCATTCTTACGCATCGAATCTTCCTCTCTGCCGAAGGGTTACCGATGAATGTGGATGGGATTAGTGGCGTGTTTACAGGCGGTTGGGCTTTTGACTCCACGGTGATTCCGGAGATTGGGTGCAAGTATCGGGGTGTGGACCTTTCCAAATGGGAGTCAGAAGACGGGCGTCCCAAGACAGAGCATCGAAGCGGGAACCGAGGGGGTGGTGGAGTTCGCCCGATCGCGCTTGGGATTCTTTCCTGACCAGTTGCAAGAGGAGTAGCTGGGGTCTGGCTCAACAGGCTTGGGCCACAGACGGATTGTGAACTGCACGCGGCAGTGGGGCAAGTCCACGCTGGCGGCCGTGATGGCGGTTCATCGAGCGTACTTTCGAGCCAAGAGCCTGGTGGTGGTGGCGTGCCCGACGGAGAAGCAGAGCGCGGAGCTGGTGTGGAAGGCTCGGGATTTCATGAAGAAGCTGGGGCTGAGGCAGCGGAGGGACGGGAGCAATCGAATCAGCCTGCGGTTTCCGAACGGGTCGAGGATCGTGGGGATTCCGGGGAAGGAAGCGACGCTGCGCGGGTTCTCGGCCGTGTCCCTGCTGATCATCGACGAGGCTTCGCGGGTGGACGACGCGGTGTACAAGGCGCTGCGCCCCATGCTGGCGGTGGTGAACGGAGACCCGTGGCTGTTGAGCACTCCGTTCGGGAAGAGGGGATTCTTTTATGAGAACTGGGCGGGAGGGAGCGAGGATTGGGTGCGGACGGCGGTGCCGGCGACGGAGTGCCCGCGGATCGCGAGCGGGTTTCTGGAGGAGGAGCGCAGGCAGATGGGAGATTTGTGGTTCCGGCAGGAGTACCTGTGCGAGTTCATCGAGGAACAGCACCAGATGTTCGGGAGGGACGTTGTGATGGCGGCCCTGGATGACGACGATGAGCCCTTTGGATTTTAGCCGCGGATGAACACGGATCAACACAGATATGTTTTTTGTGGGGCTGGATTTGGGACAGAAGCAGGATTTCAGCGCGGTGGCGGTGGTGGAGCGCGAGGAGCGGCAATGCATGCGGGTGAGGCATCTGGAGCGGCTGCCGCTGGGGACTCCGTATGCGGGCGTCGTAAAGCGGGTGAGCGAAATCATGCGGCATCCGGCGCTGGCGCGGGGAAGCCGGCTGGTGGTGGACGCCACGGGCGTGGGGGCTCCGGTGGTGGAGATTCTGCGGGCGGCTCGGCCGCCGTGCCGGGTGACCGCGGTTACGATCACCGCCGGAGCGAGCGTACACGGACGCGGCGAGGAGTGGCATGTTCCGAAGAAGCATCTGATGACGGGCTTACAGGTGCTCCTGGAAGAGGGCCGGTTGAAGATTCCGCGAAAGTTGGACGAAGCCGCGACGCTGGTGCGCGAGCTAACCCAACCTTCGCAGTTCAGGGCATTTGAAGCTGGGATGCCCTTTGTTTTCAGCAAAGGCATGTCAAAGGTCTCCACTACATTTTGAGTTGGGGAAGAGGAGCGGAGACGGCAGTGGTGGTGATACGAGGAGGTGGCTGCCGCGGTAGCACGAACTTCAGTTGATGAAGCAGAAGAGCCTGCTCCGGACTCGGCTCGGTGTAACGCGGCATCACCAAGCGCCGGCCATCGGTGGTTGGGAAAGACACATCCAGCATCTGAATGGCGGCGAGTTTTTCCAGCACCGCGCGGGATGTCAGTCCGGGAGCATGCGCCTTGAGGCGGTACTTCAACGTCACACTCAGACAGTAAGCCAGGAAGGCAACCAGGATGTGCGCGTCCACCCGATGCTCCAGTTGATGGTGGATCGGACGAATGCCCAGATCGCTCTTCAGACATTTGAAGGCCGCTTCGATTTGCGTCAACTGCATGTAGCGATCCCACAAGACGGCGGGATCTTCGGCCACCAGATTGGTGCGCAGCAGGTAGTGGCCATCGCGCAGCTCGGCTTCCTTGAGCTTGGTCTTATCGAGTCGAAACGTGAACGTCTCGCGGGTCACTTCTTGGCCCGCCGCGGGTAGATTGATTTTCACGAATCCAAAAGCCCGGCCCACGTCCGTCTTGGCCGCGCCCACGCGCATCAGCAACTGATCTCGCTTCGGTGCGCTCCGCCGCATTGCGCGCAACTTGCGCAGCAAGCGCGCCAGTTTCTTGCGGCGGATCGCAACCTCCTTGGCCTGCCGTCCTTCGCTCTTCGCCAACACGTAGAGTTCGCCGTCTTGGGCAAACAACTTCACTTCCACCGACTCGCGCACTTTCTGCCAGGGCAACTCCAGCCACTTCTTCTCATACTGCTTGACCTTGGCCCGCGACGTTCCCACCAGGTAAAACGTCTCTTGGCGCGAGGTCCGCATTTCCGCCAAAATAGCCTCGGTTGGAATGCCGCGATCCATCAGCCACACCCGCCGCGCCTTGCCATACATGCTTTCGATCTTGTCCAGAAAACCGCTCAAAGTGGACTTGTCGGAGGTGTTGCCGTCCATCACTTCGTAGGCCATCGGCAGGCCCGTGGGCGTCATCACCAGCGCGATCACCACCTGCCTGCAGTTCGGTTTGCCGTCGCGGCTGTAGCCGTATTTGGCCTTGGGGTTTTGCTCGGCCTCCCCTTCCACGTACGTGCTGGTCAGGTCATACAGCAGCAAATCGAACTCCGCTTCGAACAGGTCTTTCCAGCGTTGCTGTAAATGCACGAACAGCTCTTGCTTGTGTGCCAATACTCGATCCAGGCACCGGTACAGCCGGTCTTTTTCCGCTACTTGAAAATCCTGCCCCAGCAAAACGTCCATCGCGCTTTGATCGAACCACTGCCGGTGCACCCGGAACTCGCTGCCCGGATCGATCAGCCGGTTCACCACTAGCAACTCCAGCACCTGCGCCCAGGCGACCCGTTCCCGACCCTCCGGCAGCTTCTCGGACCAGAACTGGTCCAACTGCAATTGGCGCCATAGTTCGCATCCCAACCAGCAGTTGCCATAGGGGCGGGCTCGCTCCAGCTTCATCTCACTGAGCTTCACTTGCACGCTGTCGATCGCGTCGGCGGGAACCGGACGGTCCTCGGGAAACAGACTCAGCGGCGTGAAGCGATGCTGCTGTTCATCGAACACGTCCAGCGTCTTGCGCCAGGCCGTTTGCTGGCTGTCGTTGATTTCACCCAGATACAACACTTGCCGCTGCGCCACTCTCCCGGACCGCAGGCGGCGGCTTTCCACCACCGTGTAGTAGCGGTGCTCCTTGCCATCCTTGATCCGTTTGTTGTGGCGCAGAAACATTGTCCCTTGCAGAATGCCAGAATCTTTCCCGGCTGCATAGAGGGTAGGTCTCCACTACAAGCACTTCTGAAAATGTTCTATTGAACAAGAAAACTTTATCTCCACGATCCGCTCGCTTTTGCCGCAACACTCATCGCAGCTGCGAAGGTTGGGCTAACGGACATCCGGGTGAGTCCAAAGGCGGGCGGCCGGGTGGGGATTGGAGCCGCCGGCTCCGGCGAGCATGACGACTTGGCGATGGCGTTGGCGCTGGCGTGCTGGCGCGCCCAAAGGATGGATGGAGGGCAGAGGGTCCAGAAGAGGCTGCCGGGGATATAGGGTGGGGGCGTTGCCGGCGGCGCGCCGGGGGAGGTGAAATGGCAGGTCGGAGACCTGCCCCACCTGCTACAGCGGCTCGGGCAGATGCAAGCGAGCCTTGGCCAGCGCTTGATCCAGGATCTGCGCGGCTTCCACCTCCGGCAGGCCGCGAGAAGTGGAAAGCTCGGTGATCACCATGTGACGGGCGCGATCCAGCATCTTCTTTTCCCGGAACGACAACGGCTTCTGGCATTGCAGGATCAGCAGCGTTTTGAGCACCTCGGCCACAGCCAGCAGGCTGCCGTCGCGCATCCGCTCGGAGTTCTCCTTGAAGCGGTCCTTCCAGTCCTGATAGCGGCGGCAACGGCCCTCGGAAAGAAAGCTCATGACGCGGGCCACTTCTCCGTTGCGCGTCAGCTTGCGCAGACGCAGCTCATCCGCGTGAGAAAAGGGCACCAACACGGTCAGACTGTTATAAGTTAAGCGCAGCAGGTAATATTGCTCGAACTGGCCCGCGAAGGCCCGGCTGCTAATGTTCTCTATCGTCGCCACCCCGTGGTTGGGGTACACTACCTTCTCACCGACTTGAAAGTTCATGCGGAGCTACGGTCCTCATCGTGGAATCCCTCAGCGCTGGTATCTCCGGCGTTGCCCGCATTCGAATCGTTGATACAGGCAAAGAGAATCTTAAGCTGAGTTTAATCCCCTGTCAATAAGAAAGTATGCCGTTTGGATTGAGGGCCTAAGTTATTGATGTAAAGGGCCTTGTTGGAAGCCACGGGTCCTTCCGTCCCGAAATTGGCAGGTCGGAGATCTGCCCCACCGGGCTTAAGGTACCATGAAGGAATCGCATGGAGTCCGCCAAAGTAGATCTGAAGAAGACGATTCACCTGCCCCAGACCGGGTTTTCGATGAAGGCCAACCTGGGGCAGCTCGAACCCAAGCTGCTGGCGCAGTGGGACGCCATCGGCCTGTATGAGCGCATCCGGGAAGCCCGCAGAGGCCGTCCGACCTACTTTTTGCACGACGGCCCGCCCTACGCCAACGGCAACATTCACCTGGGCCACGCCCTGAACAAGCTGCTCAAGGACTTCATCGTGCGCTTGAAGACCATGGAGGGCTTCGACTCGCCCTACATCCCCGGCTGGGATTGCCACGGCCTGCCGATCGAGTTCCAGGTGGATAACGAGCTGGGCTCGAAGAAGGCCTCGATGTCGCAGGTGGAGATCCGCGCGGCCTGCCGCAAGTACGCCGAGAAGTACGTCGATCTTCAGCGCAAGGATTTTATCCGGCTGGGGATCATGGGCCGCTGGCAAGATCCCTACCTGACGATGAGCGCCGAATACGAGGCGGTCATCGCCCAGGCGTTCCTCGAATTTCTCGAGCAGGGCTACGTTTACAAGGGGCTGAAGCCGGTTAACTGGTGTATCCGCGACCGCACGGCTCTGGCCGAGGCTGAAATCGAGTACGAGACGCATTCCAGCCCGTCCATCTGGGTGCGCTTCGCGCTGACGTCCGATCCGGCCGCGATTGATCCGGCGCTGGCGGGGCGCCGCGTTTTCGGGCTAATCTGGACCACCACTCCGTGGACGATTCCGGCGAACCTTGCAATCGCGTTCCACCCGAAGTACCGATATGTTGCGGTGGACGTTGCGGGCGAAGTGTACATTGTGGCGAAGGATCTCCTAATTGCAACAGTGGACGCGTGTGGCTGGGTCTCGGCCGAGACCATCGGCGAATTTGCGGGCGAGCGTCTGAATCACACTGTCTTTCGCCATCCCTTCATCGAACGCGATTCGTTGGGCATCCTGGGCGATCACGTAACGCTGGAGCAGGGAACCGGCGCGGTACACACTGCTCCCGGCCACGGCCAGGAAGATTACGTCATCAGTCAGGCCAACGGCATCCCGACCTACTGTCCCGTGGACGCCGCCGGCCGCTTTTATCACGTCGAAGACGAGCCGGGAACACTTCCCGAAGCGCTGATCGGCAAAACCGTGTGGGACGCCAACGCCATCGTGATCGAGCTGCTGAAGAACGCCGGAGCGCTGGCGGCTTCGCAGAAAATCGACCACAGTTATCCGCACTGCTGGCGCTGCCACAACCCGACCATCTTCCGTGCAACCGAGCAGTGGTTCATCGGGATGGATAGAAACAATCTTCGGCAGCGCGCGCTTGATGCCATCAAGACCGTGAAGTGGAAGCCGGAGTGGGGCGCGGAGCGGATCTCCAATATGATCGCCACGCGGCCGGATTGGTGCATCTCGCGCCAGCGGGCGTGGGGCGTGCCCATCATCGTCTTCTATTGCGAGGCGTGCAACGAAACCCTGACCGATCGCAAGGTGCTGAATCGCGTGGTGGAGCTCTTCCGCAAACACACGGCCGACGCGTGGTATTCGACGACCGCAGAAGAGCTCGTCGGGCCCGGGGTGGTTTGCTCAAAGTGCGGCGGAGCCGCCTTCCTCAAGGAAAACGACATTCTCGATGTCTGGTTCGATTCGGGCGTGAGCCATCTGGCGGTGCTGACCGAGGCCAATCATCTCACTTGGCCCGCGGATATGTATCTGGAAGGGGGCGACCAGTACCGCGGATGGTTCCATTCGTCGCTGCTGATTGCCGTGGCGCTGAAGGGCGCCGCGCCGTATCGCGCCACCGCCACCAATGGCTGGACCCTGGATGGCGAAGGCCACGCGCTGTCCAAATCGCGCGGGTCCGAGGCGGTGGAGAAGATCACCAACAAATATGGCGCCGACCTCCTGCGCCTGTGGACCGCCTCCATCGACTTTACCGAAGACGTGCGCCTGTCGGACACGATACTGGAGCGCCTGATCGAGGCGTACCGGAAGTTGCGCAACACGCTGCGCTACGCGCTCGGGAACCTATTCGATTTCGATCCTGCGCGCGACGCCGTGCCCGTGGAACGGATGCTCGACATCGACCGCTGGATTCTTTCGCGCGCCGAAACACTGATCCGGCGTTGCCGGACTTCTTACGACGAGCTGGAGTTTCATAAGGTGTACCGAGCGATTTACGACTTCGCGGCCACGGATTTGAGCGCGCTGTATTTCGACGTTCTCAAAGACCGGCTGTATACTGCCGGTACGCGCAGCATCGCAAGGCGCAGCGGGCAGACGGCTCTATACCGGATTCATTATGCGCTGGTTCGTCTGATGGCTCCGCTGCTCTCCTTCACCGCGGAAGAGGCCTGGAGCTTCACGGCCAAACCCGCAGGCGCTCCCGACAGCGTGCACCTGGCGCTGCTGCCGGAGCCTGAGGAAGCGGCCTCTGGACTGGATGCCGCCAAGCTCGCCGATTGGGACGCGCTGATCGCGGCTCGCGAGTCGGTGCTCAGGGTGCTGGAAGAGGCTCGGCGGTCCAAGCTGATCGGAACGTCGCTGGAGGCTCGGGTGCGGATAGGCACGCGGGGGATGGACACGCGGTTGATCGAACTGCTCAAGCGTTACGAGAAGGATCTCCCCGCGCTGTTTATCGTGTCCCAGGTCGTCTTAGACGAGAGCGGAGCGGTTTTCGTCGAGCGCGCCGCCGGCCTGAAGTGCGAGCGCTGCTGGAAGTATTCCGAGGCGGTCGGCAGCGATGCGGACTTCCCCACGGTGTGCGAGCACTGCGCGCCGGTGCTAAAGGAAATGCTGGGCTGACATGCGCGAGGTCGCTATCATCGCCGCGGTGGTGGCGCTGGACCGAGCGACCAAGCTGTATATCCAGCGCGCCTTTTCGTTCTCCGATATAAAGCCGGTGATCCCCGGCTTTTTCAACATCGTGCACATAGAAAATCCGGGCGCTGCGTTCGGAGTGCTCGCGGATTCCCAAAGCCTTTGGCGCGGAGTGCTGCTGGTGGGCGTTTCGGCGATAGTGATGACGGTGATCGGGGTGATGCTGTGGCGTCCGCCCCGCGGCAGAGCGCCTAACACGCCACTGATGCGCACCGCTCTGGCGCTGGTGTTCGGAGGCGCGCTGGGCAATCTGTGGGACCGGCTGTTCCACGGCACCGTCACCGATTTTCTACAATTCTTTTTCGGATCGTATGAATTTCCATCCTTCAACGCGGCGGACACGATGATCAACATCGGCGCAGGACTGCTGTTGATCGATCTTTGGCTGACGCGGCATCATCAGCGGACGCCCCAATCGGGCGGCGAGCTCGGTTGAGCGGGAAGGGCACGATTCAGGAACGCAAGCTACTTAGCCAAGCTCTCCAGATCCGCCAGGTCCTTGGTCCGCCCGGCCGCCGCCTTGTTTTCCCGCAGACGAGCCAGACTGATCACCGGAACTAGCATTTCCTCAATCTGGATCATCTGTTTTTCGGCGTAGCAGGATTCGAACTCGACTCCGGAAATAGACGTGAGGATCTCAATCCGAATGGGAGGCACGCCCATACGAACGATATTATTTCGGACGAGAAACAAGCCAGTGTCCAGCCTGAGCGCGGCGAACCCGAACGCGCTAAGCTTCGCCAGGGCACGACGATAGATGCCCGCCACGTCCCCGCCAATCGACGCGCATTCAAAGCTGTTCGAGCTTAGCGACTTCAAGAACCCTTTGAAGGTGTCCGGAAGCGGCGGCGCCATAGAAGGTCCTTCGCAGGTGTTCGAGCGCCCTCAGGCGCTCCTCGACTGGACGGGATAACCAGTACTCAAGCGCGTCGTCGGGATCCGTCAAGCGAACAACGGAGAATTGCGTGCGGTCCAGCCGGAACTCGTCGATTTTCTCATCGGGCGCCGCAGCCATGACTCTAGTTTACCTCGGACGGTATACTTGCATCATGCGGCCCGCACTGGCTCTCTTTGTCGGCCTTCTGCCTCTTTTCGGCGGAGGAGTCTCGCCCTCCGAATACAAGCAGCGCCGCGCGGATGTGCGCAAGTCGCTGGACGGCGTCATGGTGCTGTTCGGCGCGGAAGACCCGGAAGACTTGCACACATCCTTTTTCCAAGAAAGCAATTTTCTGTATCTCAGCGGCTGGCGCGAGCCAGGCGCCGCGATGCTGCTGACGCGCGGCGAGGAGATTCTCTTCCTGCCTCCGCACAATACCCAGGCCGAAATCTTCAATGGCCATAGGACCTCCGCGGACGATAAGGACGCCGTCGAGAAGACCGGCTTTGAAAAGGTGCTGCCGCGCTCGGCCATCGAGTCCGCGTATCTACGATTGCTGGAGACCTCCCGCAACATCTACACGCTTCCCTCCGACGCGGGCGCGAAGAAGCTGCGATCGCTGGCCCCGCTGCACGACGAGCGCAACGCGGCTACGGAGATCGCCAGGCTGCGCGTCGTCAAATCGCCCGCCGAGATCGGGCTGATCGCCGAATCGACCGACGCCACCGTGGCGGCTCACCTGGCGGCGTGGGAAGCGATGAAGCCCGGCGTATTCGAATACGAAATCGCCGCCACCATGACCAACCTTTACTTCCAGCGCGGATGCGAGCGCAGCGCGTACGCGCCCATCGTCGGCAGCGGACCCAATAGCGTGATCCTGCATTACATGACCAACCATCGCCGCGTGGATTCGGGGGAACTGGTCTTGATGGATGTGGGCGCGGAGTGCTCCGACTATGCTACCGACGTCACGCGCACCGTGCCCGCGGGCGGAAAATTCACGGCGCGCCAGCGCGAAATCTACGACATCGTGCTGGGCGCGCAGAAGGCCGCTATCGCCGCGGTGAAACCGGGCGTGGTCATGCGCGGAGGCAAGGGCTCCTTGCAGCAAATCGCCCACGACTACATCGACTCTCACGGCAAGGATCTGCACGGCGATTCGCTGGGCAAATACTTCACCCACGGACTGGGCCACTACGTCGGCCTGGACGTGCACGATCCCGGCGATTTGAACTGGCCCCTGCAGGCCGGCATGATCGTCACCATCGAACCGGGCATTTACATTCCCGAAGAAAACATCGGCATCCGGATCGAGGACACCATTCTGGTGACCGATAGCGGCGCCAGGCTCCTCAGCGGCGCTTTGCCGCGCGAGCCCGGCGAAATTGAGAAGCGGATTGGCAAGTAGGTGTCCAACCGCTCCCTGTGGTCGCGGCTCAGCGGGGCCTCCGGCATTGCCGGATTGAACGGTAAGAGACCGGATGCACCGGGGCGCTTGTTGGGGTAGGCTTCAAAAAGAACACGACTGCAGTTAAGGCCCTTTTTTCATTGGAGCGTGATGCCCCTTGCTCAGCTTGGCTCCAGGAAGGCGATTGAACATTGGCGAGGTCTTGATGACACTCCCCTGGAGTAGATTTTGCGATCAGCCAGCCTGGGCGTTCGTGTTCGGGAAGGCAGGAGACAAATGAAGCGAAACCGAGGTCAGGAGAAGGATTCGGATCGAGGGATGGAAGGCGACGGTTTCCCGGTGTTGCGACGAAACGTGGCGGGGATCGATCTGGGGAGCACAAGCCACTGGGTATGTGGGCCAACGATAGAGGGCTCGGAGCGGGAAGTAGAGGAAGTCGGAGCCACAACACCAGAGTTGGCCAAGCTGGCGCAATGGTTGAGGGAGCGGAAGGTGGAATCGGTGGCGATGGAGAGCACGGGTGTGTACTGGATTCCTGTGCACGAATTCCTGGAGCGCCAGGGATTCGAAGTGTTGTTGGTAAGCACGCGGGAATTCGCGCAGGTGCCGGGGCGAAAGAAGACGGACCGGGTAGACTGCAAGTGGATTCAGCGGCTGCACAGCTGTGGGCTGCTTCGAGGCTCGTTCCGGCCGGTTGAGCAGGTGTGCATGTTGCGGACTCTGGTACGCGACAGAAACACGCTTGCAGCGGAGCGGGCAGACTGGCTCCGACGAATGCAGAAGAGTCTGGACCAGATGAATGTAAGGGTGCACCGGGCGGTCTCCGACATCCAGGGCGCAACGGGTATGGCGATCATCCGGGCAATCGTAGTAGGAGAGCGGAACCCTGCCGTGTTGGCGAGGTTGCGGGAACCCGGTTGCCGCAAGAGCGTGGAAGAAATCGCCGAACAGTTAAGCGGGCATTGGCGAGAGGATCATCTGTTCAGCCTAAAGCAGAGTCTGAAGATGTACGATGCCATAGGCGAAACGATGCAGGAATACGACAAAGAGACTCTGCGGCGGCTGCGGGAGATGGAGCGAGCCGATTATGAGGGGAAGCAACCACCCCAGCTGAAAAACACCAATAAAGCAAAAATGATCCGCCAACGCGGCGAAGAACCGATGCGCGAGGCTTTCTACCGGATGAGCGGGGTCGATCTCACGGCCATCGACGCCGTAGGAGTTGGGGTGGTTCAGTGTGTGCTTACTGAATATGGTTCCGACCTGAGTTGCTTTCCGACGGAGAGCCATTTCGTCTCCCACGCGACGCTGGTTCCCAGGGGTGGCTTCAGCGGAGGCAAGGCGCTCAAAAAGAAGAAGCGCGGCAGCGCCAGCAGTCGTGTGTCGGCTGCACTTCGCTCGGCAGCGCTATCGTTGCGCCACAGTCAAACCGCCCTCGGAGCTTTTTTTCGCCAAACCGCCCGACGCCTGGGACCCGATGTCGCAGCCTTTGCCACGGCTAGAAAATTAGGCATACTGATTTATCGCCTGCTCCGTTGGGGGCAGGCCTACGTGGATGAAGGAGCCGAAGCCTACGAAAAGCGCTACCACGCCTCTCGCATTAATCGCCTTAAAATCACCGCCTCAGACCTCGGCTTTGAACTCGCTCTCAAACCAACAAACCCGTGAGTTCTTCCATTACATTACCGACCATTGGTCTCGGAGTAGAACGCCACATTCTGAGCCGTGACCGAAGGGAGTGGTCCTCGCGGAACACGAGAATGCATTTATGAAAGCGGTGGCTGGCGCCGGCAAGTCGCGCGGGGGAACATGGCGCTACGCGGCGGTGGTCGCGGGGTGCTTCGCCATCGCCTTCGGCCTGTCCACGGTGGCGCAGCGGATCGACAACGACGCCTACGACTTGATGAGCTCGCGGTGGCAGCCGGATTGGGAGCCGCAATCGGTGGTGGTCGCCATCGACGAAAAAACCTTCGAAGCGCTGGGCGGACCACGCGCCCGCCGGACGATTCTTTCCCGGGCCCTTGCCGATCTCGCCGAGGCGAAGCCGAAGCTGGTCGCGATCGATATTATTCTGCACGATGCGGGCGACCCCGTTGAGGACGCGCGCCTGGAGCCGGCTTTGCGCGCCACGCCCAACCTCATCCTCCCGTCCGAGGTTGTGGACCAGCAGTGGGAAGACCCGTTGCCCCGCTTCGCTCCCGCGGATCCGCGCCGTCTCGGACACGTCGAATGGGCCACGGACCGTCTGGATGGCGTGACGCGCCAGATTCCGCTGGAGAGAAGTGCGGCGCATCAGCAGCGCTGGGCTTTGTCGCTGGCCGCCTTGAGCGCGGCGTTAGGCCAGCCCATCGTCACCTCGACGGCGTCGGACGACGTGCAGGTGGGCGATCTCACCATCCCCGTGCTGAAGGGCTCCCCGGGCCGGCCCCTTCTGATTCGCTATTTGCCCTATGGAAGAATCCCGATTATTTCCGTGCTGGATGTGAACCAGAAGCGCTCCGCGATCCGCGGCAAGGCCGTCTTTCTGGGGGAAACGGCGCTCTCCGCCTCGCGCGACCGGCTCCTGAATCCGGACGGCGAGAGCGTATCGGGAGTCGAGGCGCACGCGCAGGCGTTCGAGACCCTGATGCACGGCGACTATCTGACCCGGGCTCGCGACTATTCCGTACTGCTGGTTTCGTTGGGCATCGCCGTAGCGGCGGGGTTGATCTTCGGGATGCTGGCGGGCTGGCCGGCTTATGCGGCGGGCGCGGCTCTGCTGGGATTCGCGCACATGCTGCCGGTGTGGCTGTTCCAACACAACCTCGTGTTTCCGTACTTTGCGCCGGTGGCAGTGGCGTGGCTGTGTACGGCCGGCGCGGCCACCTATCAGCACTTCTTCGTGCGGCGGCAATTGGACCGGACCGAATCGGAGCGCTCCCGCTATCAGCAGGCGATCCACTGGGCCGCGCACGAAATGCGCACCCCGCTTACGGCGATTCAAGGCTCCAGCGAGATCATGAGCCGCTACAACCTGCCGGAGGAGAAACGCAATCAGTTGAGCGGCATGATCAATTCGGAGTCCAAGCGGCTCGCGCGCATCATTCAAACGTTTCTCGACGTGGAACGTCTTGCGGAAGGTCAGATGGACCTGAAACGCGAGCCGTTCGAGGCGGCCGCGATGGTGGATGCCTGCATGCAGCGCGTCACGCCGCTGGCCGAGCGCAAGCGCATCGGAATGACGCTCGAAGGCGCGGTGGATGGCGTGCTTGTGGGCGATCGTGAATTAATGGAGTACGCATTCTATAATTTGCTTACCAATGCGGTGAAATATTCCCCTTCGGGAACTCAGATCCGCGTTTTTTCGGAACGGAATGGCGGTGAGCTGCGTCTGGCGGTAAAGGACCAAGGGATCGGAATGGACTCGAAAGAAGTCCAAAACATCTTCAAAAAGTTTTATCGAACCAAGGGGGCGGAGGCTTCCGGCGAAGTGGGCACCGGCATCGGCCTGTCGATTGTAGAGCAGATTGTCGCGCGCCACGGCGGGCGCATCGACGTTTCGAGCCAGCCGGGACGCGGCTCATGCTTTACCATGGTAATGAAAGTACACGCGCCGGCTCCGGAAAATGCAAAAACTGTTGATCGTAGAGGATGACCAGTCGGTACGGACCACGATGGTCACGTGCCTGGAACTCGAAGGCTACTCGGTTGAAGCCGTCGCCTCGACTCATGAGGCCATCGATCGCCTGGAGCACCAGTCTTATCCCATCGTTATTTCCGACATTTATTTAGACGAGCGCACGGGAATTGACGTGCTGCGCACCGCTCGCCGGCAAAATCCCGACTGCGCCGTGATTCTGATGACCGGCCGCGGCAGCATGGAAACGGTCATGGCCGCCACCGAGGGCGGGGCCTTTGAGTATCTGGCCAAGCCCTTCGAGATGGCGCACATGATCGACACCATCAAACGCGCCGAAAAGTCTCTGCTCGGCGAAGAGGGCGACGAAGCCGCCGCCATCGACGATCTGCCGGACACGGAGATGATCGGCAGCTCGCCGCGAATGATCGAGATTTACAAGACCATCTCGCACGTGGCGCCCACCGATGCGACGGTGTTGATCGAAGGCGAAACCGGAACCGGCAAGGAGCTGATCGCGCGCATGATTCACCGCAACAGCAAGCGCGCTGCGCAAGCCTTCGCGCCGGTGGATTGCGGGGCCATCGCGCCGTCGCTGCTCGAAAGCGAGCTGTTCGGCACTCTCAAGGGCGCTTACACCGGAGCCGATCGCGACCGCATGGGCGTGTTCGAGGCCGCGGCCGGCGGGACTGTGTTTTTGGACGAGATCGGCGATATCGATCTGGGATTTCAGTTAAAATTACTCCGGTTTTTGCAGGAGCGTGAAGTGCGCCCCTTGGGCTCGGCGCGCGCCCGCAAGGTGGACGTCCGCATCATCGCCGCCACGAATCGCGACGTCCAGAAGCTGGTGGACGAAGGCAAGTTCCGCGAGGATCTATGGTACCGGCTCAACGTGGTCCGCCTGGTGGTTCCGCCGTTGTGCGAGCGCCCCAGCGATATTCCGCTGCTGGTGCATTACTTCCTCAAACGCTACAACGAGCGCTATAAGCTGGACACGCGACTGACCGATTCCGGATTGAAGACGCTCGAGGAATATAGCTGGCCCGGCAACATCCGCCAGCTCCAGCACATGATGGAGCGGCTGGCGATTCTGGCGCCGGCCGGCCGCATCGACACGCCCGCGGTGCGTCACGCCATCGAGCAGATGGATTCCCGCGAAAGCTCCAGCGAAACCCTGGCCGACACCGAAGCCGAGCAGATCCGCCGCGTCCTGGGCGCCACCAACGGCAACAAGAGCCGCGCCGCCAAGATTCTGGGCATCGAGCGCAAGACTCTATACCGGAAGCTGGAGAAGATGGCCCTGTAGGCGCTGACTCCTGGTATCTGGACGGGCTTGACAACACTTGAGCATTCACTCAATACTGTTTGAGTGGTCGCTCAACTGAAGCCAACGTCTAGGCCGGAAACTAAGGAGCGCATTCTTCGAACTGCTTTCCAGCTCTTTCACGAGCAGGGCTTTCACGCCACCGGCATCGCCACAATCGTGAGGGAGGCGGGGATCAATCCGGGCCAAGTGATTCGGACAGCATGGGATATAGTAGCGCATACCAACTTCGGAGGGTAAGTTAAAGAGGTGCTGTCCTACCACGGGCTCACTGGCCCGGAATTATGGCGACTACTCCGTTGGTGGATGATTCATGTGGGGCCCAAACGCGATGTGACGGTCGACACCTCTAATGGCGTTCTCACCTTCGACAGCCGAAATTGGCTGATCGGGAAATATCTCTACGTGAAAAAAGCGCATGAGGAAAACGAAATTCGATCGGCTTTAGAACTGTTGACGGCAGAGGGCTTGATCGGGCATTGCGGCAACACGATTGTAAACGTCGGCGCGAACATCGGAATGACCTGTATCGCCTTGGTCAAGTCAGGGTATTTCGACCGTGCAATTGCATTCGAACCCGATCCTGGAAATTACCGTCTACTGGTCCGTAACATCGATCAAAATGGGTTACGGGAGAGAATTCAGGCGTTTCCCGTCGCGCTCTCCTCCACCACCGGACCATTGGAGTTGGAGCTTTCCGCGGACAACTCAGGCGACCATCGGATTCGTCACACAGACCGTCCGGGATTTTATCGGGAGGAGACACGGCGCACCATCTCAGCACCCGGAGAGACTCTCGACCGCTTCTTCGAAAATAGAACTGAGCCGGTACACGCTTGTTGGGTCGACATTCAAGGGCACGAAGGACACTTCTTTCGCGGTGCCCGAACATTTCTCGAAAGAGGTATCCCGGTTATCTTCGAATTCTGGCCATATGGACTCGATCGGGCGGGCACCACCCCGCGTGAGTTCGTCAGCCTCGTTTCCGCGATGTTTACGTACTTTTGGGTGATCGGAAATCACGATTACCAGCGAGCTCCGCTCAGCGACATGATCAAGCTTTTTGACGCGTACAGCGGTCCTCGAAACTTCTGTCTGGTGGTTCTCGCCGCGAAACGCGGCGATTAAGGGGGGCGCGTTGGATCAGGCTGAATCGATACACCCGGCGGCCATGACACCACGACCCACGCCGCAACGCGCTGCCATGTGGCTCGCCGTGCTCGCGCCCACGGCGATGTTCGCGTCGCCCGCGGCGTTCAGCATTCTGCTGGGGGCTGCGCTGCTCGCTTTCATCTGGGCGCGCATTCCGTTGCGGCTTCCATCGCCCACTTGGCTGCCGCTCCTGCTATTCCTCATCGGGACACTGCTTGCTGTGGCTCTGTCGCCCCACCCCGTTGCGGGCTGGCCGCAGGTGAAGAAGTTCTGGGTGTTTTTGGTGCTACCTCTCTTCTACAGCGCAGTGCGGCATACGTCCGACGTGCGTCGCGTGGGACTACTGTGGGCGGCATTGGCCAGCGTGACTGCGGCGTGGAGCTTCGAGCAGTTTATCCGGAAGTGGGAAGCCGCGCGGGCCGCCCATGCGGATTTCTATCTTACCTACGTCGGATCGCGGGTTACCGGTTTGCGGGATCATTGGATGACATTCGCCGGCGAGCAGATGATCGTGGCGATGCTGGTGGCGTCTCTGCTGTTGTTCGCTCCGCGTTTGCGGAGCGGCTGGTGGTTGGCCATCGCGCTGGCCCTCATCTCCGGCTCGCTCGTAATCAGCTTGACGCGTGGCGTGTGGATCGCCACGGTGGTGGGTCTGCTTTACCTGGTCGGTGTGTGGCGGCCACGCCACCTTCCGCTCGTGCCGGCCTTATTGCTAATCGTCGCGTGGGCCGGGCCGCCGGCTGTGCGCCAGCGCATCACCTCCCTCTACCAGCCGCACGGCCAAGCGGACTCCAATATGCAACGCGTGTACGTCTGGCGCACCGGTGTCGCGATGGTGGAAGCGCATCCCTGGTTCGGCCTTGGACCCGACCAGGTGAAGGTCCAGTTTGACCACTACATGCCGCCCGATCTGCCCAAGCAGAAGCCGGAGGGCTTCTACGGCCACCTGCACAACATTTATCTGCAGTACGCGGCCGAGCGCGGTGTTCCGACCCTGATCGCGATGCTTTGGTTCGTTTTGGGAAATGTTGTCGTATTCGCACGCAAGCTTCGCCAACTACCCCCAGGCCGCTGCAACGCCCGCTTCGCTCTCCACGGTGGAATCGCCGTCACCCTGGCCGTTCTCATCGAGGGCTTCGTCGAGGTGAACCTGGCCGACAGCGAAGTTCTGGCAATGTATCTCGCAACAATGGCCATGGCCTACATAGCCGCAGAGCAGCGCACCGAGACAGTCGCCGCATAGGATGGAGCGCCGCAGCGGATGCGGGCATCGAGCCGCGCGGCGTGCGCTTGCAAGGTTTCCCCGGCCCGAAAACCATGTGGCTGCCAGTTCCCCCGAGACGAATCAGGGGGACGTTGAAGCCGAGTTTGCCCTGCACACGATGGATCTCCCGCAGTCCGTCTGTAAGCCGTTCGAAGAAGCGGCGAACGACCGGCCGCAGATCAAGTATCATGAATCGATCGCCGGCTTGGCCGCTACCAACGGCAACAAAGGCGCGCCGCCAAGATTCTGGGCATCGAGCGCAAGACTTTGTACCGGAAGCTGGAGAAGATGGCCCTGTAGGCGCTGACTCCTCGTATCTGGACGGGCTTGACAACACTTGAGCATTCACTCAATACTGTTTGAGTGGTCGCTCAACTGAAGCCGGCATCCGAGCCAGAAACTAAGGAGCGCATTCTTCGAACTGCCTTCCAGCTCTTTCACGAGCAGGGCTTTCACGCCACCGGCATCGCCACAATCGTGAGGGAGGCGGGGATCAATCCGGGCAGCCTGTATCACTTCTTTGAGAGCAAGGACACGCTGCTTTTGAACGTGCTTGAATTTGCCATCGGCTATCTTGGACCGGCTGTGATGGAACCCGTCGAGAGCGGGACTTCCGATCCGATCGCCCGCATCTTCGCGCTGCTCAACCAGTATCGCGACGGGATGGTGCGGCATGGCTGCCGCATGGGCTGTCCCATCGGGAATTTGGCGTTGGAGGTCAGTGATGGAAATCCGGACGCTCGGCGGTTGATCCACCGGAATTTCGAAAATTGGGCCAGCCGCGTCGAAGGCTGGCTGGTTGAAGCCGGCGATAGGTTACCACCCGACGTAAACCGCGCCCAGTTGGCACGTTTCATCCTGACTGTAATGGAAGGAGGATTGATGCAGGCGCGCGCCGCGAATGACCTAAGGCCGTTTGACGAATCGGTAGCGGTGCTCCGCGATCATTTGAGTTTGCTCCTCTCGCGCGCCGCGGAACGCAATGCGGGCGCTTCGAAAAAGCAGCGAGCCAGGGGTCTCGAAGCAGGCGCCAGGAAATGAATCTCCAGGAGGGTCTTATGGGAAGGACAATCTTTTTGGCTTTACTTCTCGCCGGCATCCCCCCACGCAACCATCCGATTTGGAATATCATCATATGTTAAGCAGTCGTGTAGCTAGATGAAAGCCAAAAGCCGGTACGAGATCCAGGACGTGGTCGCCCGCGGCGGGATGGGCGTGGTGTATCGCGCCCAGGACCGCGTGATGAACCGGCTCGTCGCGCTCAAGACCATCCACGATCTGTCCGACCCCCGCGCGATCAGCATGTTCCAGCGCGAGTGGCAGGATCTGGCCTCGCTCAGCCATCCCAACATCGTCGAGGTCTTCGATGTGGGCGAGATCGAGCTCGAAGGAGAAACCCGGCCCTACCTGGTAATGCCGTTGCTGAACGGCGTCACGCTGGAAGCCTTAATTAAAGGCTCCAGCAAGCGCCTCACGGTAGAGCGGTGCGTCGATATCATGGCCCAGACTTGCCGCGGACTCCAGGCCGCTCACGATCGCGGCATCGTGCATCGCGACGTCAAGCCCAGTAACATTTTCGTGATGGGCGACGACGCGGTCAAGATCATCGACTTCGGAGTCGCCGGGCGCTTGGACAAAACCAAGACCGTCGGACGCAAGGGCACGCTGCTGTACATGTCGCCCGAGCAATTGGAGGGCAGGCCGGTATCGGCGGTTTCCGACATCTTCTCGCTGGCGGCGGTTTGTTATGAAACCCTCGCCCGGCGTCGCGCATTCGAGGGCACCGCGGAAGAGGAGGTGGTCGAAGCCATTCTTAGACGAATGCCGCCGCCGGTGTTCACCTTTAATCCCGACGTCAATCCGATGATCAGCCAGGTGATCCAAAAGGCCATGGCGAAGCAGCCGCGGCACCGGTTTTCCAGCGCCCGCGAATTCGCCGAGATGCTGCAGAAGGCGTTCCGGAATGAGCCCATCGAGAGTCTTAATCCCGCGCGCATCCAGACGCGCTTGCAGCGCGCCAGGGATGCCTTTGCCCGCAGCGACTTCGCGCTTGCCTCGGAAATCGTGGGAGAGCTCGAGGCGGAGGGCCATCTGGCCCCGGAAATTATAGAGCTGAAACAGCAAATTGAACGCTCCGTAATGGATCGCGAGATTCAACAACTGCTGGAGAGCGCGCGGGTCCGGGAAGAGCAGCATGAGTATCCGCTGGCCCTGCAAAAAATTTCCGACATCCTGCATTTGAATCCGCGCCATACCGAAGCCCTGGCGCTGAAGAGCCGGATCGACAACCGGCGCACCGAAGCCGATATTGAGGAGTGGTTCCGGGTGACCCACCAGCACCTGGAAAACCACGCTTACACCCATGCGCGGGAGGCTCTCCAGCGCATTCTCGAGCTTCGCGCGCGCGAGCCGCGGGCGGTGCAGATGCTGGCTGAAGTCGACCGTCACGAACAGAAGTACGTCGCCTTACGGAAGGAAAAGGAGGAGCTGTACAGGGGCGCGGTGGAGTCTTTCAGAAGCGGAGAGCTCAGCGCCGCTCTGAGCAAGGCCGAGCGCGTGCTGGAGCTCGATAAGCAAGCGCCGGAAACGATGGCGCCGGACCGCGGCGCGGCCTACCAGAACTTCTATAACGAGATTCGTTCCAAGCACGACTCTCTGAGGTCGGCCTACGCGGAGGCGCGGGCGCAGTTGACCAACCGGAACTATAGCGCGGCCCTCGCGATGTGCGACGAGCATCTTCGAAAATTCCCTAACCATGACCTGTTTCAGGCCTTGCGCGTCGATATTGAGGAACAGCGCAGACAGGCGCTCTCGGCGCGTATCGCCGAGATCGATCATAAGGTGGAGGCGGAGCCGGACCTGAGCCTGCGGGTGAACATTCTGGAAGAGGCGATCCAGGAGTATCCCGGTGAGCCGCACTTCGAGCGCGCACTTCAGTTGACGCGTCATAAGCGCGGACTGGTGGATTCCATTGTCGCCAAGGCCAGGGGTCAAGAAGAACGCGGCCAATTCGGCGAGGCGATTACCCAGTGGGAGACGTTGCAGACCATATATCCCCGCTACCCCAGCATCCCCCTGGAGCTGGAACGCCTGCGCAAGCGGCGTCTGCAACAGGAACGCGCGGAGCGGAAGCGCCGCTCCGTGGAGCAGGTGGAGCGGAAGCTGCAGCGGAATGAGTTTGGCGGGGCTCGGGAAATCCTCGAGACCGCGCTTACCGATTTCCCCGACGATGCCGAGCTTGTGGAACTGGGCATACTGGTCGAACGCGGCCAGGAGAGAACCGAGGAATCCCAAAGACTTTTCAAGAGCGGGCAGGAAGCGTACCAGTCCGGCCGATTTGACGAAGCCACCACGCTGTTCCGCCGGGCGATCGGCCTGGACGATCGAAACCCCGCCGTTCGATCGGCGCTGCTGGAGACGCTGGTCCGGCGCGCTCAGGACGCGCACGAGGCCGAGCCGCGCGCGGCCGAGATTTTGTTGCGCGAAGCGCTGGATCTGGAACCGAATCACGCCCTGGCCAAGGGGCTGTTGAGCCTCATTGAGGACGAACGCAGGATTGCTCAGGTGGAGCGCTGCCTTTCCCGGGCGCGCCAGTTGCAGAATGAGAACGACCTCAACAGCGCCTTGAATGAGGTCGACGTATTGCTACGGATGTACCCGGACGAAGAGCGGCTGATCCAGTTGCGCGGGAACCTCAAAATGGCGCTGGGAATCGCGCGCCGCCACGACCTGGAAGAAGCCCGGCGCATCGAAAGGGATGTGACCACGACCCAGGATCTCGAGTCGCTCGAAAAGTATTCGCGGCGGCTGGAGACGATTGTCACCCGCTACCAAGGCGACGCTGAGTTTGAGCCGTTGATCGACGGGGTAAGAAAGCGTCTCGAGCCCCTCACCGAATCGATGAAGGGAATGCAAGAGCCTCCGCCTCCTCCGCCTCCGCCTCCATCCGGCGGCGCCCGGAATCAGGCCGCCCAGAACCCGGCGGCCCACATCCAGGCAGGTTGGTTGCGTTCGCCGTGGGTGTTCGGTGTTGCCGGGGCGGTGGCGCTGGCGCTGGGAGCGGCGATTCTGCTGCCGAAGCTTCACAAAAAGCCCACGCCACCGGTTGTGGTTCAGGTGGCTCGCGAACCCGAACCCGCGGTTGCGCCCGCGCCGCAGATCCAGAGGCTCCTCATCCTCGGCACTGGAAAACTCGGCCTGGACGGCGCGCCGCAACAAGACCTCGCGGAGGTGTTCACCAAGGAGTTCCCGGTCGGCGGTGAGCATAGCGTGAAAGTGTCCACCGGCTCGAACGGATACCTCTGGTTCACCTTTACCAGCGAGGCGGGCCAGCCCGCGGCCCTGAAATTCACGGGAGACCAGGACGTCCTCGCGTTGCTGGTCAGCACCTCGAAGGACAAGAGCTTGATATACAGCAACCGCCGTCTGGAGGATTTCAAGATTGACGGAAGCTCGCTCGGCAGCCTGAGCCAGCAGGGTCTCGCACTGCCGGCTGGTTTGGACGAAAAAAACCATAAGGTGGAGTGGAGGGAGGGGCAAGAGGTCAAGAGCCGCGAAATCGCGTTTGACCGGTCGCAGGCGCTGACCGTGAGTCTGGGTTCGGATCCGAACATCGGCAACATGGTGGTGCGGGTGAACGTGCCTGCGCCGGTGGAAATAGTGGTGAAGATCCCCGGCGGCAAGGACCTGCATGGAACGGCGGAGAATGGACAATGGAAGACCCCGTTGCGAGCCGGCGCGTACACTGTCGAGGCGATACCCCCGCAGGGATACGAAAAGACCGCGGCGCAACAGGTCACCATTGGCAAAGGCGCCAACCAGGTCGTCGCCATGGATTTTCGGAAGACGTCAGTGCCTGCCGCCATGCTGATCGCCACGCTGGCCCGCGCCACTTGCCTGGTTAACGGATCGCCCAGGCAGCAAGCGGATGCCGGCGGCAAGTGCGCGTTCAACACTCTTGCCCCGGGACACTACAAGTTCACGGCTCATCTGGACGGCTATCGCGATGCCGAGGCCGAGCGCGACTTGGCTGACAACCAAATCGAAACCTTGCAACTCATGCCGGCGCGTCTCGTGGGAACGGTGGTGCTCCAGAAGGATCCCCCCAACAGCGTTGCGTTCTGGGCTCAGCAGGCGAGCGATCCCAAATGGGAACCGTTTGAAGGAACTTCTAAGGACTTTCCGGAAGGCAATTACGTGTTCCGCGCGCAACTCGAGGGATACAACGACGTTACTTCGGATCAAGTGAAGGTTCAGCCGGGGCGGTCCGTCCCGATTGCGCTCCATCTGACGGCCAAGCCCAAGGCTCCTGTGTTAGAAGCAAAAGCGACTACCGCCGCCGTCGCTGCTTACTGTGCAGGGTGGGAAGGCGGAGAGGAAGATAAGGCCAGTTGCTTATTCAAAATCCCTGGGTTTCACGCATACTCCAAGGACATTGGACTGGGAACGGTCACGCTTAACAACTGGTCGAATGACGATCGCCTGAAGTGGCAGATGGGGTATCGCGACGACCAGCACTTCTGGGATTTCGAGATGAACGGAAAATCCCTCAAGTGCTACGCGACCGTTGCGAAACAGAAGTCTCCGGATAAGTGCAATTTCAAGATCAACACCGATCTCAAGCAATGGCAGCATATGACCTTGACCGTGAAGAAAGGTGAGCTGCGATTGCAGAATACGGAGGCGAAGTTGGACAAAACCCTGACCGATCCGCAGTACGATTTCACCGGGAAGCTTCGAGTCGAACTAAGGAAGCAGTTCGTCGTCTACGTGCAAATCCTGGTGGTTGGAGCGCAATAGTCGAGCGATCCAAGTGAGAAAACAGCCGTATCGGCGCAGTTCGCGCGCCTGGCCATCATAAGCTAAATTGCGCATTCATTTTCGTCCTCGTTATTGGTGACCGCTGCTATACTCGTGAGATCGACTTCCCATGTCGCCTTCTGGAGACCAGGTCACTCAATTGCTCAACCAGTGGGCCAGCGGTAAAAGCACCGCTTTCGATCAGCTCATGCCCCTCGTTTATAAGGAATTGCATAAGATCGCGAAGGGCTACATGGAGCACCAAAGTCCCAACCACACCTTGCAAGCCACGGCCCTGATAAACGAGGCCTATCTGAAGCTGGCGGGGGGCGCTGAACAAGAGTGGGAGAATCGTGCGCATTTCTTCGGCGTGGCCGCCAAGGCCATGCGTCACGTCCTGGTGGACCACGCGCGCGCCCGTAGAGCGGTCAAGCGAGGCGGCGAGGTCCGAATCTTGTCGCTGGAGGAGAGCATACCGGCCTTCGGCCGTATTGCCGCCGAACTCGTCGCGCTGGATGAGGCGCTTACTGCCTTGGCCAAGATCGATCCCCGCAAAGGGCAGGTAGTTGAGTTGCGCTATTTTGGCGGCTTGAGCGTCCATGACACGGCCCGGATGCTCAACGTGTCGCCGGAAACTGTCGCTCGCGACTGGCGATTCGCTAAGTCCTTTCTTCGCCGCGAGATGGACCACCGGAAAGAGACCTGAATCGCCCGTGCGATTGGTTCCTGTCAGAGTGGCTTTGGGTGTTCTTCTCGGCGTGCGCAGGTAACTTAGCCGAAACTTTCCCGGCCGTGGCAGTTTTCGGGTGCTGGTTGCGTTTAAGAAGGGTGAGTACGAGCGCATGGGCGTTTCTGGAGGACTTGTTACAAGTCGTATCGGTGCAGCGTTGCAGTAATATTGAAGACAGCTTTTTCGGACACCTGCCATGAACCCTGAGCACTGGCGGCAGATCGAGCAACTTTACCACGCTGCTTTGGAGCGCGCGCCTGAAGAGCGAGGCGCATTCTTAACAGAAGCCTGCGCGGGAGATATTGAACTGCGCCGAGAGGTCGAGTCACTCTTGATGCGGGATGGCCTGGCAGGAGGGCCGCTCGACGATGTTGTGGTGGAACAGCTCACGTTGACGCTCCCCCTGACTGGACCCCAATGGGGTTTGCTCAACGGCCGGTACGAAGTCTCCGCTCAGCTTGGGCGAGGGGGGTTTGGGGCCGTTTACCATGCCGTGGATCGACAACTGCATGCAAGGCGCGTTGTGATCAAGGTCATGTTAGAATCCTTCCGAACCGATCGATGGCGGCTTAAGAAATTTCAGGAAGAGATTGAAGCTCTCGCGAGAATCAACCACCCCAACGTCGTTCAGATCACGGATAGCGGCGAAACCCCCGACGGGCGTCCGTTTCTCGTTATGGAGTACGTCAATGGCCTGACGCTCCGTGCTTGTCTTAAGCAGAACGGAATGGAATTCGCGGACGTTGCATCGGTTGTCCAGCAGATCGGTGCGGCCCTGACAGCCGCTCACGAGGAGCGAGTAGTACATCGCGACCTGAAGCCGGAAAACATCCTCGTACAAGGGCTCACCAGCAGCCACATCCAGGTGAAGCTTATCGACTTTGGAATCGCCACCGTAAATCCGCCGACTGGCCCGCCATCAGCCTCCGAGAATCCAGTTGCCGGAACCATCCGTTACATGGCGCCGGAACAACTGATGGGCAAGCCAGAGATGACGAGCGATGTGTTTGCGTTTGGAGTCCTGGCCTATGAAATGCTGACGGGGAAGCTGCCCTATGAGGCCGGGACACCGGCCCAACTGCACTCCGTACAGAAGTTGGGTGTTCAAAGGAAGCCTCGCGACTTGCGCCGCGAGATCCCAATTGCGGCCGAGAAGGCGATTCTCCGTGCCCTCGCGTTCTCGCCCAAACAGCGGCATTCGCGCGCATGCGAGTTCGGAGACGAACTCGGGCAGGCCCTGCGCAGCACAACGCCGTCCGCCGGCCGCGAGCCGAATCTCGGCCGGCTGGTCACCAAGATGTGCGATCGGCGTTCGCAGGAGGATGAATTCAAGAGCTTGTTCTTGAATAGCTCCAAGGGTTCCAGCCTCAACGCGCAGATGTACATCCTGCACGGGGAAGAAGGCGAGTGCCACGAGAGTCTTGTCGAGCGCCTCACGTACCAGGTGCAACTCCTCGCAGGAGACGCTAGGACCGAAGAGAGGCCGCCTGTGAAGCTCAAGAGGATTCCGTGGCAGTACGAAGGCGACTTGGAATCCCGCAAGAGACACCTTTTCGCTTGGCTGATCGAGGAACTGGGCTCGCCGCAGCGCTTGCGGACGACGGAGGCGTCACCCACCACGCTCGCACGCCTGCTGACGGAGCAACTTGCTTCATTTGTTGTGCTGGAGCACGACATTCGCGCCGCCCGCTGGGATGAGATGACGCAGCACCTGATTCAAAGTTACCGGGAGTTTCTGGCGGAGATCCCGTCTTCGGCGGCCATGCCGAGGCTGCTGGTATTTCTAAACGTGATCTATCCTCCCCTTCGCAGATCGTCACTGAATTTGAAGAGTTTTGTGCGCGCGATGGGTAGGCGAAGAATCCAACTGGATCTTCGCAAGCTGGCGGCGGTTCCCGAAAGCAGTCGCATGTGTCCATGCACCGTGCTGAGTGAACTCGCGCCTGTAACACGCGACGACGTTCTGGAATGGTTCAGCTTGCACGACATTGGCGATTCCGAGGAAGACCGGCTAGTAAGATCCGAGCGTATTTTTCCGCGGGAGCAGTCGGGCTTGCGCCGCCGCATGGCGGAGGTCGAGGTTTTCCTCCGCGAGGCCTATCACACGTTTGTCTCAGAGAGAGGCTATTTATGAACGATCAATCCGGGAATCGGAGCGGTTTCCAGCTTTACGCTGGGGATGGGACTACGATCACTGCCAGGAACTTGGCTTTGCCGGCCTTCGAACGGCCCACCGCGCTCGACGACCCAAGGTTCTATCTTGCCGATGCGCCCCTGCGCGACGCGGTGAATGTCGCCCTCACTCTGGGTTTGCCTCTGCTGGTCACGGGGGAACCTGGGACGGGCAAGACCCAGCTTGCGGCTAGCGTCGCGCGGGAGATGGGGCTGGAGGAACCGTTCGTTTTTCACACCAAGACCACCTCGGTTGCCCGAGATCTGTTCTACCGCCCTTCCCGGTGCAATCGTCCGCCCAAACCAGCACCACCGCGCCCTCGCCCTGCGGTGCCATTCCTTCCTTCGCCGCGGCGTATTCGATTAATCTCACGGTTGTGCCGGTGGCGGGGGGCGCAGTGGATAACGTCAGCCTGTGGCCCGCGGGCAGCACCCAACCATTCGTTGCGACCTTAAACGATCCACAAGGGATCATCGCGCAAAACTCGGCCATTGTTCCGGCGGGAACACCCTTCGGAGGATTCAGTTTTCATTCCACCGGCCCCGCGGCGACCGATATCGTCATCGACATGAACGGTTATTACGCCGCGCCTTCCGACCTGAACCTTAACACCGCCATCGGGTTCGGAGCGTTGGGGACCAACACCACCGGGACCAACAACACGGCCATCGGCGCCGGCGCGCTCCAGGCCAACAGCACCGGGCTCTCCAATACGGCCAGCGGTGTCGACGCGCTGTTCAACAACACCACGGGGAATTTTAACACGGCCAGCGGCGCGAACGCGCTGGCGCAAAACACCACCGGGAACGACAACACGGCCAGCGGCTACCTGGCGCTACAGGACAACACCACCGGGTCCGCCAACACGGCCAGCGGGGCCCATGCTCTGCAGCTCAACACCACCGGGGGCGAGAACACGGCCAGCGGCTGGCAGGCGCTGGAACTCAACACCACAGGGGGCGCCAACACGGCCAGCGGCGCCTGGGCGCTGTTTAGCAACACCACGGGGAGCGGCAACACTGCCACCGGCGACATCGCGCTGGAGAACAACGTCGTTGGAAACAACAACACTGCCAGCGGGGTCGGCGCGCTGGAGGACAATCTCTCCGGGGACGACAACACGGCCATCGGCTACCAGGCGCTGGTGGACAGCGCCTGGGGAAACAACAACATCGCCATCGGGTTTCTGGCGGCCGTCAATGTCTCGGGTGGCGACAGCAACAACATCCACATAGGCAACCCGGGCCTCGCCGGCGACGGTGCCGCCGCCAACAGCGGCGTTATCCGGATCGGAACCGCGGGAACGCAGACCTCGTTCTTCGTGGCCGGCGTAAGCGGTGTCCCCACGGGCCTCGGCAGCCCCGTCCCCGTCTTGATCGACGCCAACGGCCAGTTGGGAACGATGAGCTCGTCCCGGCGCTTCAAAGAAGATATCCAGGACATGGGCGACGCCAGCAGCGGACTGATGAGCTTGCGGCCCGTCACGTTCCGCTACAAGCAGCCCTACGCCGACGGGTCGAAGCCCATTGATTACGGGCTGATCGCCGAAGAAGTGGCCGACGTGTATCCCGACCTGGTGGCCTATTCGCCGTTGGGCGAGGTCCAGACAGTGCAATACCAGAAGGTCGATGCGATGCTGCTCAATGAGGTTCAGAAGCAGCACCAACAAATACTGCAACAGAACGGACAGATTCAGGAGCAGCACCAGCAGACGCAGGCGCAGCAGGAACAGACGAGCGCGGAGATAAACGCTTTGAAGGCTCGCCTCTCGGAACTGGAGAACGAGCTCGAAGCCCTCGCGGCTCCGAAATAACGAACTTCTTTGCCGGGCTAGAACGGCCGCTCCTGCCGGTTCAGCGTCCCCACCGACCCGATATTGGAGATCTCGAAGGACAGCAGGTACTGGTGCTCGTCGCGCGTGCCGATGTAAGCGCGCCCGTACTGGAGGCTCAGGCCGCAATCCGTGCAAATAGCAGCGCGAATTCCGGGCCAAACGCGTTTTTCCGCTCGTGACCGAAGCCGCTCGTGACCGATGCGACCGAAGCGGCTCGTTGACAGGGGAAACCGCAACGTATAAGCTTACCCCGAAGGCATCCAAATGAGCGGACTGGCCGAGATTCAAGCAAGGCAGATCGTTCGGCAGTTGCATCAGTTGCGCAATGAAGTTGACATTTTTGCAACTCATGCGCGGATGCTGCGGTTGTCTTCAAAGTCAATCGATGCGTTGGTGCTATTGCAGGAAGCCGACAATCTCTTGCGTGGACTCAAAGCCAATCGAATCGACTTCCAGAACGCTACCAGTCATGTTGCGTCCCTTTCTCGCTCCCTTTCTTCCCGGCCTCCTGCTGCCGGAGGCCCACCGCCCGCCGCTCAGTGGGGAAGTGAATTCCGCGCTCTCTCGAAGCAGTTTGTAACGGCGATGCACAACGCCGAGAAGGAACTGAGTCAACTGTACGGGGCAGCGGACGCCCAGCTTAATAGCCCAACCCGGACCGCTACGGCACCCGACAACCTAATTGATGTTCTCTTGACTTTCATTGATGGGCTATCGCGCTTCGTCGAATTCCGGCGGCGAAAGAGGAGCTGAATGCAAGTGATCTACGGCGTGCCGATGCGCCCCCCAATGGCCCCGACGGGGCTGGACGAATGAAAGCACCCACAACGGTTTTGAGAAATTCTCTATAGTTGCACGCCCTCTAGGGTGATACAAAGAGATTAAGCTTTTGAATCCGGATTCTTTCTCGCATCTTGTTGAAGTGGGCAGTCCACGTCGGCGATGGTCCCAGCGCTCTAAGGTCACTAGGGATGTTGCTGGCGTTTGAGTAGACGACAACGTCCATCTTGCTATCTAAGGACGCCCTTTCGTCACTCTCGCTCGGGCCTGACCACATGTCAAACCTCGGGCCAGCAAAGCCCCTAGCCATTACGTCCTCCACTACAAACCACCCCATCCCGAAGACATAGACCATTGACCCAAACGGTATTCCGCTGTCCGGTTTGACTGACATAGAGGTCGGATAATGAAAGGTTCCCGACCCTAATACCGCATGCGCGGCATGTCCATAGTTTCTTTTAGGATCCCGAGTCCGTGCGACACGGTCGCCTCCATCTAGATTGTTTTTGTACGCATTGTCTTTTCCGTAGCCGAAGGCGGTAATTCTTGCTTGGTAGTACCTCTGCATGGCTTCCTCTCACGACGGAATATGATTCTACCATTTGTCCTCTACCAATTCCAAGGCCGGGCTTCGCACGGCACCACGTCTCCGTTTTCGCGCTCGCAGGGCCTCGAAGCGCATCTCCAAGGCCAGGTAGCCGCAATTTCTCCGTTCTCGGTTTTGCGCGTCCCCGTGATTTAACGGGTCGCGATGCACGTCGGAATTGGTATATACTTCGTTGAAGTCGGATCTAAAGTCGAAACAAGTCGCCAAATAATAAGGAGAAAAAGAAGATGAATGACACCATGCGTCGCCACGCCCCTGCGATTGCCATTGCGCTCGCGTTTACGCTGGCGCCGGTTTACGCACAACAGCCTCCGAACCCACCTCTCAAGAATTGGGCGGCTCCGTTGTACTGGCGCCCCAACCAGGCAGAGAGAGAAGCCGCTGCGGGAGCCCTGCCGGAGCTCAAGTTTTCCGCGAATCAGATTTCCAACGACGCTCTGACGTTCGTGGCCATCACGCCCTGCCGCCTGGTAGACACTCGCGGCGCTGCTGCCGGCTTTATTGGTGTGACTCCTTTTAATGGGCCGGGCGTTCCAGCCGGAGGAGGAAGCCTCACCTTCCCGGTGCAATCGTCGGCCCAAACCAGCACAACCGCGCCCGCGCCCTGCGGTGCGATTCCTTCCTTCGCCGCGGCGTATTCGATTAATCTCACGGTTGTGCCGGTGGCGGGAGGCGCGGTGGATAACGTCAGCCTGTGGCCCGCGGGCGGCACACAACCATTCGTCGCGACGTTAAACGATCCACAAGGGATCATCGCGCAAAACGCGGCCATTGTTCCGGCGGGAACACCCTTCGGAGGATTCAGCTTTCATTCCACCGGCCCCGCGGCGACGGATATCATCATCGACATGAACGGCTACTACTCCGCGCCGTCCGACCTGAACCTTAACACCGCCATCGGCTTCGGAGCGTTGGGGAACAATTCCACCGGGACCAACAACACGGCCATCGGCGCCGGCACGCTCCAGGCCAACAGCACCGGGCGCTCCAATACGGCCAGCGGTGTCGACGCGCTGTTCAACAACACCACGGGGAGTTTCAACACGGCCAGCGGCGCGAACGCGCTGGCGCAAAACACCACCGGGGGCTTCAACACAGCCAGCGGCTGGCAGGCTCTGGAATTCAACACCACCGGGAGCGAAAACACAGCCAGCGGCGTCAGCGCGCTGCAGAACAACACCACCGGGAACCTCAACACAGCCAGCGGCGTCAGCACGCTGCAGAACAACACCACCGGGAGCAGCAACACAGCCAGCGGCGGCTATGCGCTGATTGCCAACACCACCGGAGCCGACAACACGGCCAGCGGCGTCAACGCGCTGGGGAGCAACACCACCGGGAGCGACAACACAGCCAGCGGCGTCGACGCGCTGCAGAACAACACCATCGGGGGCGACAACACAGCCAGCGGCGTCAGCACGCTGTATAGCAACACCACCGGGAGCAACAATACGGCCGGCGGCGTCAGCGCGCTGTTCTACAACACCACCGGGAGCGGCAACACAGCCAGCGGCGTCAGCGCGCTGCAGAACAACACCATCGGGAGCGACAACACAGCCAGCGGCGTCAGCGCGCTGTATAGCAACACCACCGGGAGCAACAACACAGCCAGCGGCTTCAGCGCGCTGTTCTACAACACCACTGGGAACAACAACATTGCTATCGGGCAGAGCGCGGCCATCAGCGTCGCGAATGGCAACGGCAACAACATTCACATCGGCAACCAGGGGGCCTCCGGCGACAACGCCGTCATCAGGATCGGAACACTCGGAACTCAGACTGCGTTCTTCGTGGCCGGCGTTAGCGGAGTCGGCACGGGCCTCGGCAGTCCAGTCCCCGTGCTCATCGACGCCAACGGCCAGTTGGGAACGATGAGCTCATCGCGGCGATTTAAAGAAGATATCCAGGACATGGGCGACGCGAGCAGCGGCCTGATGAGCTTGCGACCCGTCACCTTCCGCTACAAACAGCCCTACACCGACGGATCGAGGCCCATCGATTACGGTCTGATCGCCGAAGAAGTGGCCGACGTGTATCCCGACCTGGTGGCCTATTCGCCGTCGGGCGAGGTCCAGACCGTGCAGTACCAGAAGGTCAATGCGATGTTGCTCAATGAAGTTCAAAAGCAGCACCAACAGGCTCAGGCGCAGCAGGAAGAGATGAGCGAATTGAAGGCGCGCCTCGCGGTGCTGGAAAAGCAGCTCAAAAAAGGGAGAAAAAAATGAATGACACAATGCGTCGCTACGCCCCTGCGATTGCCATTGCGCTCGCTTTTACGCTGGCGCCGGTTTACGCACAACAGCCTCCGAACCCGCCTCTCAAGAATTGGGCGGCTCCGTTGTACTGGCGCCCCAACCAGGCAGAGAGAGAAGCCGCTGCGGGAGCCCTGCCGGAGCTCAAGTTTTCCACGAATCAGATTTCCAACGACGCTCTGACGTTCGTGGCGATCACGCCCTGCCGCCTGGTGGACACCCGCGGCGCTGCTGCCGGCTTTATAGGCGTGACTCCTTTTAATGGGCCGGGCGTTCCGGCCGGAGGAGGAAACCTCACCTTCCCGGTGCAATCGTCCGCCCAAACCAGCACCACCGCGCCCGCGCCCTGCGGCGCGATTCCTTCCTTCGCCGCGGCGTATTCGATTAATCTCACGGTTGTGCCGGCGGCGGGAGGCCCTGTGGATAACGTCAGCCTGTGGCCCGCGGGCAGCACACAACCAATCGTCGCGACCTTAAACGATCCACAAGGGATCATCGCGCAAAACTCGGCCATTGTTCCGGCGGGAACACCCTTCGGAGGATTCAGCTTTCATTCCACCGGCCCCGCGGCGACGGATATCGTGATCGACATGAACGGCTACTACACCGCGCCGTCCGACTTGAACTTTAATACCGCCATCGGGGCGGGAACGCTGGCGAGCAATACTACCGGGGTCTATAACACGGCCAGCGGTTCCGGCGCGCTTCAGAACAACACCACAGGGAGCTATAACACGGCCAGCGGCGGCGGCGCACTGGGGAGCAACACCACCGGGAACAACGACACGGCCCTCGGCCAATCCGCGCTGCTGAGCAACACCGGCGGGACCGACAACACGGCCAGCGGCTACTACGCGCTGCGGAACAACACAACCGGGGGAAACAATACCGCCAGCGGTGCCGGCGCGCTGCAGCAGAACAGCACCGGGAGTGGGAACACCGCCAGCGGTGTCTCGGCGCTGAATAGCAATACCACCGGGAGCAGCAACACCGCTGCCGGCTGGCTGGCGCTAGCGTTCAACACCACCGGGTTCGGAAACACGGCCCTCGGCCAGTCCGCGCTGGAGGCGAATACCACCGGGTACTGGAACACGGCCAGCGGTGTCGGCGCGTTGGATTCAAACACCACCGGAAGCTACAATGCGGTCAATGGCTATCAGGCGCTGGAGCTCAATACCACAGGGGGCGCCAACACAGCCAGCGGTTTCTGGACGCTCCAGAACAACACCACCGGGGCCAGCAACACGGCCACCGGCGCCGACGCGCTGCTGGACAACAGCACCGGGAGCCTCAACACTGCCAGCGGCTACGCCGCGCTGCAGCACAACGCCACCGGAAACAACAACATTTCCATCGGGTCCTATGCGGCCTCCAACGTCTCGGGCGGCAACAGCAACAACATCCACATCGGCAGCCAGGGCCTCAGCGGCGACGGCGCCGCCGCCAACAGCGGCGTCATCCGGATCGGGACCGCGGGAACGCAGACTTCCTTCTTCGTGACTGGAGTTAGCGGAGTCCCGACTGGGCTCGGCAGCCCCGTCCCCGTGCTGATCGACGCCAACGGCCAGTTGGGCACGATGAGTTCGTCACGCCGATTTAAGGAGGATATCCAGGGCATGGGCGACGCCAGCAACGCCCTGATGCGTTTGCGACCCGTCACCTTCCGCTACAAACAGCCCTATACCGACGGATCGAAGCCGATCGACTACGGCTTGATCGCCGAAGAAGTCGCCGGCGTGTATCCCGACCTGGTGGTGAAAGACGCGGATGGACAAATCGAAACTGTCCAGTATCAGAAATTGACACCCATGCTGCTGAACGAGGTGCAGAAGCAGGCGGAGCAGATTCAGAAGCAGGCCGAACAGAATCGCGCGCTCGAAGAACGGTTGGCCGCGGTGGAGGCGCTATTGGCAGGCAAGATGCCGTCCGCAGCGACTGCTGACCGGTAGATGAGAGCACCGCTCCTTGACAGTCGCGGCTCGGAAGCGGGGCGGTTCGCGGATGGCGGCGGCTCAGCTCACTCGCCGATTTCACCACGGATGGCGGCGGCGATGGCATCCGCGTGAAACTCGACGCGGTCGAGGGCGGGGCCTTCGACCATGACTCGCGCAAGGGGCTCGGTTCCGGAGAAGCGGACCAGGACGCGGCCGGCATCGCCGAATTCGGATTCGGTGCGGCGGATTTCCTGAGTGACGCGGTCGAGCTCGTGCAGAGGTCGGCGCTCCTTGACGCGCACGTTCACGAGGCGCTGCGGGTAGGTTTTCATTTCCTCGGTCAAGCGGTCCAGATCCTGGCCGGTGGAGCGCATGACTTCGAGGACGCGCAGAGCGGTGAGCAAGCCGTCGCCGGTGGTGGCGTAGTCGCGAAAGATGACGTGGCCGCTCTGTTCCCCGCCCAGCGGCGCGTTGCGGCGGAGCATCTCCTCAAGGACGTACTTGTCGCCGACAGCGGTGCGCACAAGGCCGATGCCGTGGCTCTTCAAAGCGCGCTCCAGGCCGAGGTTGGACATCACCGTGGCCACCACTTCGGTCAAGCGGCCGCGGGCGTGCAGGGGAAGCGCGGTCAGTAGCAGCACCGCATCGCCATCCACGATCTTGCCGGAATGCGAGACGAACAAGGCGCGATCGGCATCGCCGTCGAAAGCCACTCCCAGATGCGCGCCGGTGGCGAGCACCTTCGCGCGCAGACCTTCCAGATGCTGCGAGCCGCAATGCAGATTGATGTTGCGTCCATCGGGGGAGCAGCAGATGGTTTCGACGCGGGCGCCCAGGCGCGTGAGCAACTCGGGCCCAAGATGAGTTGCCGAACCGTTCGCGCCATCGACGGCGATGCGAACGCCGGCGAGGCCGTCCGGAAGCGTGGCGACGAGGTAGTCCACATACTCGCGGTCGAGGCCGGGATCGATCACCAGGGGCTTGGCAGGCCGGGGACCTGTCCCACTTGATTCAAGCCAGGCGAAGATGTGTTGCTCGAGGACGTGCTCCTGCTCATCGGGCAGCTTGAAGCCGGAATGATCGATGATCTTGATGCCGTTGTCCTGGTAGGGATTGTGCGAGGCGGAGATCATGACGCCGGCGGCGAAGGGGCCGATTTTGGCGGCGTGGGCCAGACCGGGCGTGGTGATCAAACCGGCGAAGCGCGCTCTTGCGCCTGCACTCTCCAGCCCCCCGGCAACATGTTCGGCGATCCAGGGGCCGCTTTCGCGTGTGTCGATACCGAGCACGACCTCGGTGTCGAGATGATGGGCTCCAATCCACTGCGCCAGCGCGACGCCCACGGCAAAGGCAGTGGGGCGGTCCAGAGGGTAATCGCCGGCGACGCCGCGAATTCCGTCGGTGCCAAATAATTGACGCATTGTTTAGGGAATTTTCTCCGATTTTTCGACGGTCAGCCGGACGGTTACCTCAGGCAGCGACTCAAACTGCGCCCGCGGTTCAGAAATGAAGGCATTCACCTTTATTTCGGTGGTTTGGGTGATGGCGCTCACGTCGATCGGGTCGGTCTGGGCGACGGCAATGGTGTTGACGCTCGACTCGGGACCGGAAATGTTCAGCGTTTGCGGCTGAACGGATTCGGCCGCGACCACATAGCCGGGCGGCGGTTGCCCCTTCAACTGGACCTCGACCGGCACGGCTTTGGTCAACATGCGGTCGAAGCGCAGGCGCACCTGCGAGGGCACGGCCCGAACAAACCGGACACCCTGCGGCAAGCTGAAATCGGCGGCAGAAAACGTGAAGGTCTGATCGCCGGGGGCGGCCACACCGGCCAGATCGAGCGCCGCGAACGCATCGGAGAGCGTGGCCGGCGTAAGTCTTCCGGAAGGCCCGCGCAATTCGGCGCTGATTTGATCGGGAGCGTCGTTGAGCAGCAACAAGCTGCGCGGAAGATTGCGATAGAGCACAGGGATGGAGTGGATCGCCACCAACTCCGGTTCTCCGGCCACGGCAAACCACAGCGCGACCGCCAGCGCCAGGGAAGCCAGCTTCCAGACGAAATTATGAGTCAGCCTGCGCCAGATCCATTTGCCGCTCATAAGGAACTCGCGCAAAACCCGCAGCCGGTAAGCTCCGTCCGGCGCGAACGGTTCTCCATCGGTCTGGCGGGGCGCGCGGCGCTCTTTGCGCTCGCGGCGCTCTTTGCGCTCACGATTGCGCCCGCTTCCATTCCGGTTCAGGAGGGCGGTCCAGGCTGGCCGGTCCGGCCGGCTTGTAACGGGTGAGCCACTCCTGAAGGCGCTCGATGTTGACATCCGACTCCAGATCGCCGCGCGCGGCGACGGAGATCTGGCCGGTCTCTTCGGAGACCACCACGGCGAGCGCGTCGGTTTCCTCGGTAACGCCGATAGCCGCGCGATGGCGCGTGCCGAGCTGGCGCGACAGCGCCGGGTTGGTGGTCAGGGGCAGGAAGCAAGCCGCGGCGGAGATGCGGTCTCCCTGAATAATCACCGCGCCATCGTGCAACGCGCCGCCGGGTTGAAAAATGGAGCACAGGATGTCGCGCGAAACGCGGGCATCCAGCGCCACGCCGCTTTCAATAAATGTACGCAGACCGATATCGCCCTCGATGACGATTAAGGCTCCGGTTTTTTGCTCGGCCATCTGGCGCACGGCGAGCAAAATATCGTCCACGACCTCGCGCTGCTCGAGTTGTCCGCCCAAACCCAGCCAGCGAACGCGGCCGATGCGCGCCAGCATGCGCCGGATTTCGGCCTGGAACATCACGATCAGCGCGATGGCGGTATAGGGCGCCATGGCGGCGAGCACGGTGCGCAACAGGTCCAGGTGCGCCCACACGGCGACAACGTAAGCCAGCAGGAGCACCCAGATGCCGCTCAACACGTGGGCCGCGCGGCGTCCCCGAACCATCAGGAAGAAGTTGTAGATGAGCACGGCCACAGCCAGGACATCGAGCACCGAGGTGACGGTGACCTTGGGAATCACTGGCAGCGAGAAGTGGGGCATAGGCTCGACTATCTATAGTGTAGCGGGAGAAGCCCGGCCGGCCGGAGGACGGCCCCACCAGGAACGGGCGATTACGAACGCACCGCGAAGACGGCGGCGGCGGGCGATTTCATTCCGGGGTTTTGCACTCCGGTTAGAATGTGGCAATGACTTCGTCGTCCGCCGTCGCGCGATTCGCGCCCGCGCCTTTGATTGGCTTGCTGCTGTATTGGCGCGTTCCGTCCACGTGGTTTCAAAACGACGATTTCGCCTGGCTCTCATTGGGGCGGGATCTGCACGAGCACGGCCTGTGGCACGCCCTGTTCACTCCCTTCGCGCAGGGCACCGTGCGGGTGCTGGACCGGATTCACTTCCTGGCTCTGTCCGGGTGGTTCGATTCGCGGCTTCTACCCTACCGCGTCTGCGGGTTTGCCACGTGGATCATCGCACTCACGCTGGTGCTATGGATCGGCGAAAGACTCACGGGATCGCGGGCGGCGGGTGTGCTGGCCGCGCTCCTGTGGGCCGCCAGCGCCAACTCCGTGCCGTCCATCGTATTGACTTCCGCCTATTACCAGTTGCTGTGCGCGGTGTGCCTGCTGGGGGCACTGTACTCGCGTTTGCGAGGATGGCGGGTAGCGGAGTGGGCCTGTTATCTGGCGGCATTCGGGGCAATGGAGATCGCCCCGATGTACGCAGTGATCGCCGTGCTCTGCGCACTGGCCATGGGACGCAAGCAAGTGCGTGGCGCCCTCTGGTTGTTTGTGCCCGCCGCGATCTTTACGGTTGTCCATTTCTGGTTTATTCCGAAATCCGCATCCGGGCCGTACGTGCTCTCGCTGGATACCCGCCTGCCCTCGACCATCGCAAGCTATCTAGCGTGGACCTTCGAGCCCGGCAGTTCCGCGTTGCGCTCGCACGCGGAACAGTTCCACGCGCCGGAATTGCTTCTGGGAATGATGCTGGGTGTGGCGGTGGGGTGGTTCGCGGTGCGTTGTTTGTGGCGGCGGGAATGGATCGCCGGACTGTTCTGCGGCTGGTTCGTATTGCTGCTGGCGCCGATGCTGCTGCTGCCGGATCATGTGAGTTCCTACTATCTGACGATCCCATCGATCGGGTTGGCTTGGCTGGCCGGATGGGGGATTGTGCGCGGCTGGACCGCGGGAGGCTTGACGCGGGTGGCCGTGCTGGGGCTCGCCGCGGCGTACTTCGTGGGGAACGCCGCCGGCATTGAAGCGCAGACGCGCTGGTTTCAATCCCGTTCGCAGCGCATGCGCAAGGTGGTGGAAGGCGTCGGCGCGGCCGTCGCGGCGCATCCCGGAGACGCGATCGCGCTCGAAGGCGTAGATGACGAGCTGTACCAGACAGGCTTCGACGATCATCCCTTCCTGCTGGTGGGCGCCGAACGCGTCTGGCGCGTGCCCGCGGATATTTCTCTTGAAGATCTGCGGGCCGCTGTCGCCGCCGGACATACGCGCGTGCTGGAGATCGCCGCGGACGGAGCAACCCGCGATATCACCGGGCTCGGAAACTAACCCCGGATTTCGCTCTCCAAGTCAGGGTAAGCAGAGCAGCGACGGCGAAGGCTGCGGCCGCATACCAGCCGGCATAGGCAGGAAACTGAAGCGCGATTCCCGCTTGCGCCGCTGCCGTCACCGCGAGCAATGCGACGATCCCCACAATGGCGGCCCAGCCGCAAAAGTCCAGAACCTCCGGCCAAGCGGAAGGAGGGCGGGGCCGCCTGAGAGGCTTCCGGATCGCGCTTGCGCGTGAAATTACCTCAGCGGCAAACCCGGACTGCGGCTGGAGTCCTCCGTAAAGGCCGGCCAGTTCCCGATCGAGATCCGCGAGCGTTTCCAGGTACTCGCGGCAATCGCCACAGACGGCCAGGTGCGTACTGACGCGTTGCCGTTCGCCGGCGGTCAACTCGTCGTAGCCGCTCAGTAGATCCTCAAAAGCCGGGCACGGCATCGGTGTGCTCCTTTCGCCATCTTAGCGCCAATTCCCTACGAGCGCGGTGCAGATGGGTCTTCACGGTTCCCATGGGAATACCGAGCAGCCGCGACACTTCATCGTAGGACTTCTCTTCCAGATAAAACAGAATCACCACCTCGCGCTGCTTCTCGGGAAGCTCGCCGACCAATCGCCGCAGATCGGGTGCGTGGGGGCGCTCGGATGAATTTGAATTATGTGGATCGCCCTTCTTCTCCGCCGCGGCGCGGGTTCCCGGATCTTCCAGGGAGACGGTTCGGCGCTTCCCCGCCGATTTGAGCGCCGTCAGGCAGGCGTTCCGAGCGATGGAGTAAATCCACGTGGACACCGACGCCTGGGCGCGGTAACCGGGCAGAGCCCGCCAGACGCGGATGAAGACCTCTTGCGCCGCGTCCTCGGCCTGCTCCCGATTGCCAAGAATGGAGAAAGCCAAGTGAAACACCTTGGTTTGATATTCCCGCAGCACCAGATCAAAGGCCTCGGCCCATCGCTCCCGCTCGATGTATGCACGGATTTCCTCGTCCATTTGCGTTCCAGGCCGAATAGGCGGATTCCGCCCCTCTTTAGACCTGAACGATGTCGCCCTATGTTTCAGTTCCGCGGTTGAAACATTTTGCAGCCTGGCGAAAGTCTCAATGGGCAGGAGAAACATACATGAGAGCCGAGGAAGTTCTTTCCTTACTGATTATTTCGGTTGGCGTCTTGATCTTCTATTCTCTCTTGATGCGTTACCGCAAGAGGGAGTTGCAGCACAAGGAGAGACTTGCGGCCTTGGAAAAGGGCATGCCCCTGCCGGTGCTTCAAGAAGAACGGCCAGTTTGGTCACCGCGTCCCTACCTGCTTCGAGGAATGATGTGGCTCTTCGGCGGGTTTTCCATTGCGGTGTTTCTGGGAGCGATCGCCGGCAGCACAAACCACGCTCCGCGCCTGGAAGACCGGGTATGGCGCGCCCGCAACCTGAAAAACTTAGGCGCGACCGAAGAGGAGATCAAGCAGGCGGAAAACGATAACACCCCGCAAGGCGGATTGCCTGCTAGCGTGGCGCTGCTGGGGCTGGTTCCCATCAGCGTTGGCTTGGCGTACCTCATCTACTACAGGGTGGAAAGCAAGAACGCGCTGCCGCCTGACCCAATGCGGCATTCAGATTAACAACTATCTCGCCAAAGGAGGCTTTTTTATGACACGAATGTTCACAACCATGAATCTGATCGTTTTCGCAGCATGCACGGCCCTTGGCCAATCCGCCGCCGCGTCAGCGGGGTTTGAGGTGGCATCCATCAAGCCCAGCGACCCCGCGGCTCGCGGGATGCAGCTTAGCGTTTCTCCCGATGGGTTTACCGCAAAGAACGTAACCGTCAAAGGTCTGATCGAAGACGCTTATGACGTTCGAGACTTCCAAGTTTCCGGGGGACCCGGCTGGATGAATACCGAAAAATACGACATCGTCGCAAAAGGGAATGGTATAGGCGTCTCGGAGGACAACATCGTCAAAATGACGGATGAACAGCGCAAGCTCATCCAGAAACAGCTTCTCATGAAACTTCAGGCGCTGCTGGCGGACCGTTTTCAACCACTGCTGTGCAAATTAGCTGAAGCCGCGGTTGAGTAACGTTGGAGCGATTGGACATAGCCCAGGGCTGGCGCGATTTGCAAGGCACGGTTGGCGGCGGGATTTCACAAGCGTGAGTGACTTGGGCTTGGCCTGCTATCCAAAAGATCGATTTTGCATTGATGTAGGCATTGGGTTTTGCGGTGTTCCCCGCTAGGTGCTGTGCAAATTACATCGGCAGGGCCATTTGAAGGTCTGGCGCGACCTCCGGCGGCGACTGAAAGGGATCCTGGATCCATTTCCAGAGGTCGCGGTGGACGAACAACTGTTGGCGCAGCAGGGCGATCAGATTGGACAGGCTCCAGCCGAAGGTACTCTTCAACTGCAGGTACTTCAGGATCAGCATGGCGATCAACGCCGTCCAGATTTGAATCTGCACGGCATTCTCCGTGGTGCCCACGAAGGTCTTGATCTTCAGGCCCTGTTTCAGGGCTTTGAAGAAGAGTTCGATCTGCCAGCGTTCTTTGTAAATCCGGGCGATGGTGCGCGCCGCCAGTTTGAGGTTGTTGGTGACGAAGACCATGCTTTCGTTCTTCTCTTCCACCCACACTTCGATGCGGCGCAGCCGAGCTTCGGAGCCCACTTCCTGCTGACTGACCAGAACGATCACTTCATCGCGCATCACGTTGGAGTTCTCCGGTACTGGGCGGCTCTCCACCACTCCCTACGACGCGCTGTCCTTCAGGCGCGTGACCAAGTTCACGCCCGCGCGCGTAAGATTCAACCACCAGTCGTAGTCGCTATATCCCCGGTCAAACACCAGCAGCGTGCCGCTTTCAAAATGCATCTTGCGCGCTTCCGTGATGTCGGCCGTCTTGCCTTCCGTCATCACCGCGTAGCAGGGCAGATAGCCGTCATGGTCCAAGACCAGGTGCAACTTGAGCGCACCTTTGGTCCGCTTGTACTTGGCCCAGTCGAACGACTCGGCGCACAACTCCACCATGCTGGCGTCCAGCGACAGAAGCTTGGGTTGGAACCGGAACTTCCGCTGACCTCGCCTCAGCGCCTCGGCCCGGCAGCGCTCCAGCGTTGTGTAGAACACGCTCTGATACAGTTGCCAGGGCCGGTGCGCATTGGCGTAGGACAGCGTGGTTGTTTTCGGGCAATCCAGGATTCCCAGATGACGCAGCTTGCCTTCCGTCGCCGCCAGACCACCGCAGATCTCCCGCAAGCTTTGCGCATGCCCTAACTGGCAAAACAGCATGGCCACGAACTGCTGCCAGCAGGTGAAGCCGCGCGCATGCCGCTCCGCCTTGTGCTCCCGTACCGCGGCGTCAAATTCCAGCCGTGGGAACCACTGCAAAATCTGATGGAATATGCTGCATACTCGTGTCATGGCAGAGGCCTCCTGTCGCCCCATTTCGATCGGTTCTTGCCGAACCCGATCTCAACGGTAGCAGAGCCTCTGCCTATCCTCTGCGAATCGCTCGGCCCTCCCTTAGGCACCGCCACCGATCCTCACAAAGTTAATTTGCACAGGTGTGGTTTTCAACTGAAAGTTCACCGGGAGACGAAAAAACTCCCATTATATGAGCTAGTTGTCGCAAAGAACGGGCCCAAAATCCAGGCGGCGACAGATGACGGGGGTCCCGGCGGTGGCTTGAGTGGTAGAAGGGGGGAGTCCGGCCAAATAGAGATCACCGGTAAAAACGTGGCTCTGGCCCCTTTGGTTCAGTCCCTTTCTAACCAGGTTGGCCGCACCGTGGTGGATAAGACCGGGCTCAAGGGAAACTATGATTTCAAAATGACCTTCGCACCTGATCTGGGGCTGGGGCAACAACCGCGGAAACCGGGAGACGGAGGAGCCGATGGCCCTCCCCCTCTTGACGCCGATGGTCCTTCAATCTTCACCGCATTGCAGGAGCAACTCGGACTCAAGTTGGACGCACAAAAAGGACCGGTTGAGGTCGTGGTGATCGATAGTGTGCAGAAAGCCTCTGAGAACTGAGAACCCGGCGCGACGACGCCCAGCTAGGAGCCTGTCCGAGTATAGCGACGGGGAGGGTTCGAACGGCGTGTGCTCGTGTGGCACGACGTTCCCCGAGTCAGCCATTATTGAAGGTCGTGGCGGCCGATTTTGTTCTGGGAGCGTTCGGACCGCGATTTTGACCGAAAATCATTCCCGAATGCCTCTCAGCAGTACTGCATGGCGGTGAAGAGCCGTAGAACATTATGCGTCAGGCACAGCAGTGCCCACTCCCCTTTTACTTTCTTTTTTCCGCGGAGCAAGAATTGGCGAAACCCGCGCGCCTGTTTGATCTGCCCGAACACCGGTTCCACCACACATTTGCGCGCCGCGTAGACGGCTCTGCCCACCTTGGTCTGTAGCTTTCGCTTCATCCGATCCACTTTCGTCGCGTCTTTCGGCAACGGACCGCGCTTCGCCGGGAGTCGATGCTCGCCGTGCTTTTGTTTGCCCGTTGCGATGAATCCCTCGATCTTTCGCTCCGGTTGATCGGTCGATTCCAGGTGCTTCAGGTTCTCTTCCGAACAATACCCGCTGTCGGCCAAAATCCCCTCCGGACGCTGTCCTGACTGTTGTTCGATGAGTTCCACCATCGGCTTCAGTTGCTTTTTGTCATTGGTCGCCTCTGTCACCGATTGCCCCACAATCAGCAGCAGCTCCGGCTCCACCGCCGCTTGCGCATTGTAGCCCTGCACAAACCCGTCGCCGCTTTTCATGATGCGCGACTCCGGGTCGGTGAAGTTGTATTGATCCTTATCCTCGGGCTGGGCCAATTTGGCCTCTTCGGCGCTCTTGCCTTCCTCGACTGCCTTATCTCGCGCCCGCTGTTCGACGACTTTCTTGGCCTGCTTGATCTTGGCCAGGCGGCTCTCGCGCCGCCGTAGTTCCTCCGGCAATTCGTCGCCGCGCTGGCTGCCGTACTGGCCGTCTTCTTGCTCGTCGGCGGCTGCGGCCTGGTCCAGCAACTGCTTCACTTCTTCCCTCAGTTGCTGCTGCTTCTCTTGCATTCGGGCATAGCTCATCGCCTTGTGCTTGCTGGCGTTGGCTTTCAGCTTGGTCCCGTCCAGCGATATACGGCCCAGTTTGATCGCCCCACATTCCAGCGCCATCGCCAAGACCTGCTCGAACAGGTTCTGCAGCGTTTCGATATGGATCTTACGAAAGTCGGAAATGGTCCGGAAGTCCGGCTCGTTGCCCGCTGCCAACACCTTGAACGGGATGTCTTCCTGCAACCGCTTCTGTATCCGACGCGAACTGAATACCCCGGTGCAGTAGCCGTATACCAACAACTTCGTCATCAGCCGCGGATCGTACGGAGGCTGCCCTCGCTTTTCCTTCTCGTACACCGCGTACATCGCCGACAGATCGAGCTGGTCCACGACATCGCTCACGAAGTAGACCAGATGATGTTCAGGTAGCCATTCCCGCAAGCTTGGCGGCAACAGCAACTCTTGTTCCGGCAGGTAGGTCCGGTAGCCCTTTGGCATGAAACATTATGTACCGTTTCTGTTCCGTTTGAACCCGCGAAGTTCAAGAATACTCGGACAGGCTCCTAGTCGCGCATCTCCGGCAGCGGCGTGCGGTAGCGGCCTTCGAAGATTTCGGCAAACAGCGCGACGGTTTCCGGATGCACCAGGGTGTTGTCGGCGAGAAGATGCTCTCCACGCAGATCGAAAGGCCCTCCGTGCATGTCCGTGACGGTGCCGCCGGCTTCGCGTACCAGCAGAACTCCCGCCGCCATGTCCCACGGATTCAGGCTGAATTCCCAAAACAGGTCCAGGCGGCCGCACGCGACGTAAGCCAAATCGATCGCGGCCGCTCCCGCGCGCCGCACCCCGTGCGAAAGCATGGCGAGCTGATAGTAGAAATGCACGTTCACGTTCTGGTGCCGCTTGCGCGAAGGAAAGCCGGTGGCCGCGAGCGCATCCTCGATGCGCGCCGCGCCCGACACGCGAATGCGCCGGTTGTTCAGAAACGCGCCCGCTCCCGCCTCCGCGCTGAACACCTCATTGCGGGTCGGATCGACGATCACGCCGCAGACCAGCTCGCCCGCACGCTCCAGGGCCAGGGTCACGTTGAACACCGGAAATCCGTGCGCGAAGTTGGTGGTGCCGTCGAGCGGATCGACATACCAGCGATACTCCGACGACCCGGCGTGTTTGCCGCTTTCCTCGGCGACGATCGAGTGCGTTGGAAAGTGACTTTGCAGGCGATCGACAATCAACCGCTCGCTGGCGCGGTCGGTTTCGGTCACCAGATCGTACTCGCCCTTGAGCTCGAAGCTGTGGTCGTGCTCGCCGCGCCTTTTTACTGCGGCTGCGATGAGCCCCGCGGCCTCGCGTCCGATCTCAATTGCTATTTCGAGAAAAGAAGGCACCCGATCCTTTAATTAGAATTGGCAGGCCGGAGACCCGCCCCACTAGGCCAGCTCATAGAGGTACTTGATGTCGTGCTTGTACAGGAACAGGTTGGGTTCGCCTTCGCGGGTCAAACGGATGAAATGCGTGTCGTAGAACTCGATAATGCCGTCCACTTCCTGGTTATCGCTCAAGCGCACGCACACACGCACGCGGTTCTCGATCAAACGCTTCAGGAAGTTCACTTCCTCCAGGGTTTGGTCGGGAGCTTTGGCTTGACTGACTTTTCCAGGCACGGATGATGGACCGGGAAGGCTCAGGGGTCCTTGACCCCATAATATCCCGCGCGTGTGGAAAGCCGCAAATCCGGACGCCCCATCTCCACGCGAACCGGGTGAAAGGCGGGCGCGTCCAGCGGCAGACTTCGCGGATAATAACCCAAGTAGTACTGCTTGCGTAGGTCGCGCAGAATATCGGCGAAAGCCTGGTCGAGCGGAGCGCCCACGCCGGCGGAGAAAGTGCGGCCTCCTGTGTCCCGCGCGATCAGAGTGAGCGCGTTCTCTCCGCCGACGTTGCGGCCGGCGTCGTTGCTGATGGGAACCACCACGACTGGATAGATCACGGCATCCGCCAGGTGCGCTTCTCTGATGGCGTCCTGGTAGTGGTATTTGCTGGTGGTGTCGCCGCCGTCGGTGACAATCACCACCACATGCCTGCCTTCGCGACTGGTTAACCGCTGCGTGGAGAGCACAATCGCATCGAACAACGAAGTGCCTCCCACGGAATTCAGATCGCGGAGCGAACTGCGGAGGGCCAACCGGCTGCGCGTGAAATCCCTGAGTAGCGTCACTTGATAGTTGAACGAGTACACCGAGGCCGCGTCCTTGATATTGCCGCTGCCCAGCAGCGCCTTGAAAAACTTCTCGATGGAGGTGGTTTCTTCACGCACATCCTTGAGCGTCGAACCGCTGGTGTCGATCAGCACCGACACCGACAAGGGCTGGTCCGTCTGCGGCTCAAACACGGAGATGTCCTGTTTGACGCCGCAATCGTATACCGTGAAATCCTTCTTTTCGAGCGATCCGACCAGCTCGCCCTTCGCGTCCTTCACGTTCACCAGCAAATGAACCAGCTTCACATCGACCTTGTAGGGCGGTTGCGGACGTGTCTGCGCGGCCACAGGCAGGGCCAGCACGCCGATGATCGACCCGACGATCAAGCCCCAGCGGCTCATACGTGGGCCTTCACCACCGAATCGTCCCATTCGCCATCCACCCATACTTCTCCGTCCGCGAAATACTCCTTCTTCCACACCGGCACCAGACGCTTCAAGCGGTTGATGCCTTCGAGAGCCGCGTCGAACGCGGCTCTGCGGTGCGGCGCGGTGACCACCACGGCGACGCTGGTCTCGCCGATCTCGAGGCGGCCCAGGCGGTGTACCATGGCGATGCGGCCGATGGAAAATTCGGCCGCGATCTCGCGCCCGATCTGGGCCATGATTTTGACGGCCATGGATTCGTAGCACTCGTATTCGAGGTAGCGCGTGGGGCGGCCCTTGGTGTTGTTGCGCGCCACGCCTTCGAAGTTGACCAACGCTCCGTCCTCGCCGCGCAGCAGTTTCCGGGCGATCGAGCCTCCGTCAATCGGCTCGCGGGTGAGCGCAAAGAAGTTGCCGGCGTCTTCGTCGCGGATCTCTTGGATATAGCCGCCGGAGCCGCCGCTCACGGGAGGCAGGAACGCCACTTCGTCGCCTTCCTGGAGCGGCGCCGCCGTCGTGGAGAATTCCTGATTCAGCGCCAGCACCATGCTCGCCGCCATCCCGCGCAGCCCGGGAAAGCGGCCGGCGTAAAGCTCGAAGACCGAACCCAGCCGGGATCCCTCGGGAATGTCGAGAGAGTCCTCGCGGAGGCCCACTACATCGCGGAGAACGCCAAAGAATAAGACCCTGATTCGCACGTTGCTGTCATAGTATCAGACTGTTTCCGCAGCTTTTTGGTTTCCAAGGCCTTCCGGTTTCAGCGGTTCCGGTAGAATAGGGCTTCGATGTCAATCCCCCCAAACCACCAAGCAGAAAGACACCAATCGGAGACACACCCAGCAGCGACGGACCATGTGGAAGCCGGCTTTGTAGAAGCAAAGATTCGCGTGCGCTACGCCGAAACCGACCAGATGGGCATCGCTTACCATGCCAACTACCTGGTGTGGATGGAGGTGGGCCGCGTCGAGTACTGCCGCGCCTCCGGGTTCCGCTATCGCGATCTGGAAGCCGAAGGCGTTCTGCTGGCGGTGGTCGAGGCCCACTGCCGGTATCTCTCGCCGGCGCTCTACGACGAAGAAGTAATCGTCCGGACCGGCATCGAGGAGGCCACTCCGCGAGCAGTCCGCTTCTGCTACCGGATCAGCTCCGGCGAGGACGGCCGCCTGCTGGCCGAGGGATACACCAAGCACGTCTTCTGCGGGCGCGATCGCAAAGCGACCAAGCTGCCGAAAAAATATCGTCTTCTGTTCGGAGTCAAACTGACATGAGCGCCCTCTCGATTCGCGACCTGGATTTACAAGGCAAGCGCGTGTTCATGCGCGTCGATTTCAATGTTCCCTTGGCCGCGGACGGTAAGGAGATTACCAGCGATAAGCGCATTCGCGCATCGCTTCCCAGTATTCAATACGCGCTGGACCACGGCGCGGGCCTGATTCTGGCCAGCCATTTGGGGCGGCCCAAGGGGAAACCCAACCCGGAAATGAGTCTGGCGCCGGTGGCGGAACGGCTCGCGCAGCTTCTGGGGAAGCCGGTGGCGATGGCGCCGGATTGCATCGGCCCACAAGTGGAGGCGATGTTGCCGGAACCGGGCCAGATCCTGTTGCTCGAAAATCTGCGCTTCCACGCCGAGGAGGAGAAAAACGATCCCGAATTCTCGCGCCAGCTCGCGCGGCTGTGCGATGTGTACGTGAATGACGCCTTCGGCTCGGCGCATCGCGCCCACGCCTCCACCGTGGGAATGATCGCGTTCGTCCCGCGGGCCGCCGCTGGCCTGCTGATGGACAAGGAGCTCGAATACCTCACCAAGGCAGTCCGCAATCCGGCTCGGCCGTGCGTGGCGATCCTGGGCGGCGCCAAGGTCTCCGACAAGATTGAGGTGATTCAGAACCTGATGAAGGTGGTGGACCGGCTGATGATAGGCGGCGCGATGGCCTACACGTTTCTGCGCGCGCGCGGCGAATCCACCGGGAAATCGCTGGTGGAGCCCGACAAAATCGATCTCGCGCGCGAGCTGATGGCCCAGGCCGGCGCCAAGCTGCTGTTGCCCGTGGATCACGTGGTGGCCTCGGAAATGAAGCCAGGCGCGGAGAGCCAGACGGTGGAGCGCGTACCGGACGGAAAGATGGGTCTGGATATCGGACCCAAGACCATCGCCGAGTATTCGGCTGTCATCGCCGCCGCGAAAACGGTCATCTGGAACGGACCCATGGGGGTTTTCGAAATGCCGCCGTTCGACTGCGGCACGGTGGCGCTGGCGAAGGCCGTGGCCGCTTCCGGCGCGATCAGCGTGGTCGGCGGCGGCGATTCGGAAAAGGCCATCAAATCGGCCGGCGTCGCGGACAAGATCACCCACATCTCCACCGGAGGCGGCGCTTCGCTCGAGTTTCTCGCGGGCATCGAGCTCCCCGGCGTGGCGGCGTTAGAACAGCGCTAGTATGCTGGCTATCGGATGGCATTGCTGACCATCTCGGGCGAACCCGCCTCCCGGTTTGAGGAGGTGGCGCATGGCGTGGCGCAACTGCTGCGCTTCGAACTGGTCGCCGAGTCGCGCCTGGCGCAGTGGATCGCCGAAGAGTTTGGCGATGCCGCGGTTCCCCCTCGCGCCTGGCGTCCCGCGGTTGTCTCCATCGTCGCGCGCATGGCCACCGAGCATCATCTGGTGGTCGCCCTTCCCGGCGCCGAAGCGTTGTTCGATCCCATGCCGCAGCTCTTGCGCGCCGGCATCGTCGCGCCGGAGGTGCGCCGCGCCGGCAACGTCATGCTCGATGAGCAACTGGAGCGCCCCGCCGCCAAGGCGGAGCTGGCCAAGCTGGACGCCGCCGCCAAACGCTTGCGGCGCGCCCGCTTCGGACGGTCCACGCCTCGGGCCGGGGACTTCGATATCACGCTGAACGCCGAATTCATGGACGCCGGACAAATGGCCGAGGTGCTGCGCGCCGCCGCCGCCGCCCGCTGTCTCGCCGAGCAAGGCCTCTTATCCGCGCCGGCCGAAGCGCACATTCAGTTCCGCACGCGCCTGGATCTCGCCCGCCACGGAATTGTCCCGGCCGGCCGGGCCCGTCTCAAAAGCGCGGCCTTCGGCCATCCCAGCGAGGAAATGTTCGCCAACCTCCTCGACTTTTACCGCATCCAATGGCAATATGAGCCGCGCAGCTTTCCGCTGCAATGGGACAAGGACGGCAACGTCATGGAGGCGTTCACGCCGGACTTCTATCTTCCCGAGTTCGATTTGTACGTCGAGCTCACCACCATGAAACAAGCTTTGGTCACACGTAAGAATCGCAAGGTCAAGCTGCTTCGCGCGATCTATCCGCACGTCAATATCCAGGTGTTCTACCAAAAGGATTTTCAGGATCTCGTGTTCAAATACGGCTCGCGCATGACTTCCCCGGAGCCTGCGTCGTGACCCAGCCGCCTGAAATCGAGCGCGTCCTGTTCACGGAGGAGCAGGTCTCCCAACGCATCGGCGAGGTGGCCGCGGAGATCAGTGAGAAGTTTCGCGGCCGGGATTTGAAGCTGATCGGCGTGCTCAAGGGCTCGGTGTTTTTCCTCACCGCTCTGGCTCGCGCCATCTCCATCCCAGTCAAAATCGACTTCCTGGCGATTTCGAGTTTCAGTGGTCCGGCCGAAAGCGGCGATCCCGGCATGGTGCGCATCGCTAAGGACCTCGACGATCCGATTGAGGACCAGGACGTGCTGCTAGTGGAGGATATCGTCGACACCGGGTTCACCACCCGTTATCTATTGCAGACGCTGGCCGGCCGCGGGCCCCGGTCGCTGGCCATCTGCACACTGCTCGACCGCACCGTGCGCCGCATCGTGCAGGTGCCGGTGGCGTTCCGCTGCTTCGAAATCCCGGACCGCTTCGTGGTGGGATGCGGCCTGGATTACAAGCAGCTGTACCGCAACTTAGGCTACATTGCAGCGATGAATCCGGCGCATTTGAATCAGGCCCCTCTGAATCCGGAGAAGGATTGAGGCGTCCGACAGTCACATAACCCGTCAGATCGAGGGCGTACGACGGGATTCTGAATTCGCACAGCAGTCCCCATTTGGACAGCGCCGAGCCTTATGGCCGCCAGGCGCCTCGCCGAAGAAGCCCTGTACGTTGTTTGGCCGGAGTCCACCTGCAGTAAGAGGTGGTAGCATAAAGCCAGAAATGAACGACTCCCGCTTGACAAACGGCAATGGTCACGCCGCTCCGTTGGGGCTGATCATCCCAGGCCACTGGGCAGCCCTGACAGGTCGCTGGTCCTTTGATTCTGGCGTCTCCATCTATGAGGGGCCTCTCGAGGATCAGCAGCAACCGTACGGTTTGGCACTGAGCGAGCTGCGACTTCGGGACGGGCGTGCCTCGGTGACCATTGTTTTTGACAATCTTGTCGATCTTGTCGATCCGTCCGCAAACACATCCGCGGGGATCGTACTTGGCTTCCAGTCGGAGACGGGGAGCTACATGAATCCCCAACTCGGCGGATGGAAATCTGCGTATGCCATGAGCGAATTCGTCCCTGGGGAAGGGTTCAGGGCGATCAAGCGCGCGGGATCAATCCAAAATCTGCAGCCCGGTCGAGCCTATGAGCTAGAAGTGCGGCAGGCAGGCCAAAGAATTTTGATGCTGGTGGATGGAATTCAGATTTTTGAAGAAGTCTTAACGAATCCATTGGCGGGAAATCAGATTGGGCTTTACGCCTGGGGCCGTCAAAGGATCACGTTTGAAAAACTTCAAGTGTTGAGCGAGCGTCCACGCGCATTCGTAGCAATGCCATTTGAGGAGCCGTTCAATACCATGTACCGTGAGGTCATTCAACCCGAAGGAGAACGGCTTGGCCTCGACGTTATTCGCGTTGACGAACTCACTGGCCCAGGGATCATTTTTGAAGACATCAAGCGGGAGATCTCCGAGTCCAAGGTGGTGATCGCGGAAATCACAGCCCCTAACCAGAACGTTTTTTACGAACTGGGCTATGCCCATGCTCTCAATAAACCCACCATCCTCTTGGCCCGCAGGGGTCGTGTGTTGCCATTTGACATTCATAGCTACCGCGTCATCTTCTACGACGACACCATAGGCGGGAAACCCGAGGTGGAACGCAATCTGACCAAGCACCTGCGATCCGTGCTTCAAGAGAGTTAGGGAATTGTTGCACGACCATCCAGACCTGGACGGGAACCCTGGCAGCCTAATCATTGCTGCTGCTGCTGCTGCGCGCTGACTTCATCGAGCGGCGAGTCCACCGGAGCGGCGACGGAGATCCAGTCGGGCGTGGCGCGTAAGCCGGCATCCGGCGGAGGCGGCGCATCCGACGGAGCCACGCGCACCGAGACCGCCAGTTCGCTGGCCGCGTCGCCCTTGAAGATGCCCTTGGTCGGCGGCACATCGGCGTAGTCGCGCCCGATGGCCGTGCGGATGTGCCGCTCGCCCGCCAGCAGGTTGCTGGTCGGATCGAAGCCAACCCAGCCCAGTCCCGGCAGCAGCGCTTCCACCCAGGCGTGCGTGGCTCCGTCGGCGGACCGTTCGCGTATCTTGTCTTCCCGCGGATGCACGTAGCCGCTCACGTAGCGGCACGGAATCCGGACGTGCCTGGCCAGCGCGATCAGGATATGCGCGAAGTCCTGGCACACGCCCTTGCGGGCCTCGATCGCGTCCTGAATAGGGGAATCCACTTGTGTGGATTTGGGCACGTAATCGAACCAATCGTAGATCGCGGCGTTGAGTTCCAGCAGGAATGCCAGCGGATCCCCGCGGCGGTGTACCCGCAGTTCCGCGATCAGATCCTGGAGCGCGTCGCTGGGGCGGGCGAAGGAGCTGGGCATCAGCATCTCCCAGTAATCCCCGGCCGCGACCACGTCGTCCAACTCCTCCCACGCGCCCGATCCCAGTCCCTTGGGCAGCTCCGCCGGCGTCTCCATCTCCACCAGAGACTCCGCCAGAATCGCCAGCTCGGTGTGCTTCCCCGGAACATCGAAATGATGCACGCTGTTGCCCAGATAGTCGCGGTATACGCTTACGCGGGCGCGCGGGTCCACTGAGAGCTGAAACGACAGGCAGCGCTGGTTGCCCTCGGTGCGCGGGTGCATGCGCACCTCCATCAGGCTCTCGCTCACGGGAGATTCGTAGCGGAAACGGGTCAGGTGCCGGATGGAATAGAACATTACGCCTTGATAACTGCACCGCTCCCTGTGGTCGCGGCTCTGTAAGTGACGCCGAACGTCGAGTCGCGATTCTGAGCCGCGGCCATAGGGAGCGGTTTCTTCATGCTAAGCCTCCAGCGCAACCTCGATCGGATACGCAATATAGGTCTGATGCAGCGCGCTGTGCACCTGCGCGGTCTGGCGCAACACAGTCTCCAGATAGGTGTCCAGGCCGCCGTGCATAATCTCGTCGATTTGCCCGAAGCTCAGCGTCGCATGCAGCCGGCCCGCGATACGCTCCACGCGCGAGGATCTCCTGCCGGCCACCTCCCTGCCGATCTCCCGAACCGCTTTTTCCAGCGCGCCCGCCGAAAAGCGGATGGAATGCGGAAAGGTGGGATGCAGCACCAGAAACTCGGCGATCCGCTCCGGTTGCAGGTCCGCGGTGTAGGCTTTGCAGTACGCCTCGAAGGCCGTGCAGGAGCGCAGCAGGCCGATCCACTCCAGGTGCACCGGGTCGGACTCGGACTCCTCGCGCGCCACCGGCAGCTCGCGGAAATGCTCGCCCACCAGCGACGAAACAGCCACGGTACGCTCCAGGAACCGTCCTGCCTGGATGAACTGCCAGCCCTCTCCGTGGGTCATCGTGGAGTCGGTGATCCCCTGAAACAGATGCGAGCCTTCCTTCACCGATTGCAGAAACTCGCGCGCGTCCCAGGTCCCGTCGCCGCGCTCGCGCACCGAATGAAACAGGCGGTTCAACTGCTCCCACATCTCCGAGCTGATCTTTTCCCGCACCTGACGCGCGTTTTCCCGCGCGGCGATGATGGAGCCCACGATGGAGGCCTTGTGCCGGGAGTCGCGCACCAGCGACACCGCCAGCATCTGCGCTTCGGCCGCCTCCGCGGGGCTGAGCTCGATGCCGAGCGTGCGCAGCACGTGCGCCCAGTAGGCGTCGTCGGAGCCCACGCCGCGCTCCAGCATCAGGTTCAACTGGATGTTGATGACGCGAGCGGTGTGCTCGGCCCGCTCCAGATACCGGCTCATCCAATACAAACTGTCGGCGACGCGTGAAAGCATATCGGTGCGAAGTCCTCAGTGCAAAACCCAGGTATCCTTACTGCCGCCGCCTTGCGACGAATTCACCACCAGCGACCCTTTCCGCAGCGCCACCCGCGTCAGCCCCCCCGGCACGATCGTGATTCTCTCGCCGTAAAGGACGTAGGGCCGCAGATCCACATGGCGCGGCTGCACCGTCCCGTCGATCAGGCACGGCGCTCGAGAGAGCAAAATGGTCGGCTGGGCGATGTAGTTGCGCGGATCGGCCTCCACCCTGTGGCGGAAGTCGTCGCGCTCGGCCGCGGTCGAATGCGGCCCGATCAGCATGCCGTAGCCGCCCGATTCGCCCACCGCCTTCACCACGTAGCGCTCCAGATGATCCAGCACCATGTTCCGCTCCGCCGGCACCGACATCTGGTAGGTTTCGACGTTGTTCAGCACCGGATCTTCGTTCAGATAATAGCGGATGATGGCGGGCACGTACGCGTAAATGGCCTTGTCGTCGGCGACGCCGGTTCCCAGCGCGTTGGCCAGACTCACGTTGCCCGCGCGGTAAGCATTGAACAGTCCCGGCACGCCCAGGGAGGAATCGTGGCGGAACACCAGCGGATCCACGAAGTCGTCGTCGATGCGGCGGTAGATCACGTCTACTCGGCGCAGCCCGGCCGTGGTGCGCATGTATACGAAATTGTCGTGCGTCACCAGGTCGCGGCCTTCCACCAGCTCGATGCCCATTTGCCGCGCCAGAAACGCGTGCTCGAAATAGGCCGAATTGAACACCCCCGGAGTCAGCAGGGCGATCGCCGGTTCGTTGCATCCCTGGGGGGCCAGCCCCCGGAGATGTGCCAGCAGCGCCTGCGGATAGTGCTCGATCGGCGCCACGCCGCACTCCCGGAACGTGCGCGGGAAAATGCGCTTGGTCACCTCCCGGCTCACCAGCATGTAGCTGACCCCGCTGGGCACGCGCACGTTGTCCTCCAGCACCACGAATTCGCCCGAGGGCAGGCGGATCAGGTCCGTCCCCGCCACCGAAACGTAGGCGTCCTTGCGCACCGGAAAGGACCGCATCTGCCGCCGGAAATGTTTACAGCTATAAATCATGTCGCGGGGCACCACGCCGTCGTTCAAAATCCGTCCCTCGTGATAAATGTCTTTCAGGAACAGATTCAGCGCCGTAATGCGCTGCGCCAGGCCGCGCTCGATGCGCGACCATTCCTGCTGCGTCAGAATCCGCGGCAGAGGATCGTTGGGAAAGATCCGCTCGGTGCCCTCTTCGCGGCCATATACCGTGAAGGTGATGCCCTGGTGCAGGAAGGAGAGGTCCGCGATCTGCTGGCGCCGCCGCAGCTCGCCTGGTTCCAGGTTCAGGATGCCCTGATACAAGCGCCCGTAGTGCGGGCGCACGGAGCCGTCCGCGGCCACCATCTCGTCGTAGGCGGCGTCAAGCTCGTATTCGTGGAAGGGAGCCGGCAGAACTTGCCGGCTGGAAACACCCGCCATGTGGCCCTCGTGGTGGATTGCCATTGCCTTCGACGGGGAAGAGGCTAGAATTGTATAGTAACATTCCCTCTGGCAGCGCCGTACTCTATGCGGTAGCTTGTCCTCTTGGAGACGTTGTGCCCCAGGTGATGGATTGGCATTGCCTGCGACGGGCAGAACCGAAAGTTGTATAGTAACATCCAGTTGTGCGGTGGCGTACTGCGCCGGGCGCTTAAATCCCGGATGTGGAGGTTCCCATGGTCTTGACTCGCGTCTCTTCGAAAGCCTGCCTGGTTGCAGGCCTGCTTGGTTTCATCCAGCCGGCATCCGCCGATTACTATACGCTTATCGTGCAGGGGAACGTGGTCATGCCGGACGGCACGCCTCCGCCCAAGACCGTGGGAATCGAGCGGGTGTGCAGCGACGTTCAGGCATCGGCGCCCGGCCCCCTTGCTGACAAGAAAGGCCACTACACCTGGAAGATGGACCTGGATCCTGAGAACACCCGCGTGTGCTTCCTGCGGGCGACGCTGCCGGGATTCACCTCCACCCGAGTCGACCTAGACAAGATAAATCTCAATGATTTCCAGCAGAACAAGGTCGTGAAGGTAGGGGACCTGATTCTCCAGCCGCGCGATACAGGAGAGTACAACAGAACCGTGCTGATTCCCGAAGACGAAGTTCCGGGCAAAGCGCGGACCCAGTACAAGGCGGCCAGTAAAGCTCTGGACGCTAACCAGCCGGATGAGGGCATTAAACAGCTTGAGCTGGCCGTGAAGGCCGTTCCCAAATTCGCGGACGGCTGGAATATTCTCGGCGCGCTCTATGAGCAGAAGCCGATGCTCATGGAAGCACGGGACGCTTTACAGCACGCAATCGAAGCGAATCCCAAGCTGGCCTCGCCGTACTTGAGGCTCGCGCGAGTCTCCAACAAGCTGGGTGACTGGGATGCCGCCGCCAAGAACGAAGATGCCCTGCTGAAAATTGAGGATCGCTTCTATCCGGAGATCTATCTTCAGCAGGGGATCACCCGGTTTGAATTGAAGAACCTCGCGGGCGCCGAGGAGAGCCTGAAAAAGACTCTGAGTCTCGATGCGGCCCACAGGTTGACCCGGGCCGAGTACGTGCTCGGGATGATCTCCCTAGCGAAGGGCGACGTGAACGGCGCCAAAGAACATATCGCGAATTACATGAAATCGGATCCTACGACTCCGGATATTGAAAGAATCCAGGTTCAGCTCGATACGCTGGGAAACCCAGACGTGCCGAAGCTGGATATTACCTTGGAGCGTCCCTGACGGCACTCTGCATCCTCGCGGCTGGTGGTTTGCGGTTTCACCGCAATTTTTCTACTTAACATGCCGGATTTCCCTAACAGCTCGATGTTGGGCAGGTCGGCGACCTGTGGCGGTCTGAGTAGCGCGCCTCCATCTCGAGGGCCAGGCACACGGTGGTAAGCCGCTCCGCTTGAGCTTCCGGGACAGGGCAAAGCCTTCAGGTTTTCATATATGTCGATTCAATTTTTTGGGTGTTGACGTCCGAAACAACCCAGGGTATACTTGCATGCAGTTTTCTCGCAGGCTTGTCTTCAGTGGGTATTCGCCTGCCATGTAGCTGAAGGGGGGGAATTTCATGCGATCCTTGTCGATTTCGTGCGTGGCGCTTCTTTGTGCCGGATTGGCGATGGCCCAACAAGGCGCCGGGACGCTCACCGGAACAGTTGCCGATCCCGCCGGCGCGGTTGTCCCTGGCGCTCCGGTCGAAGCCAAAAACACCGGCACCGGTCTTGTCTATAAGGCCGCAACATCCGGTACCGGCAATTACACGCTCTCTCAACTGCCGGCCGGCACCTACGACATTTCCGTGTCGGCGCAGGGATTCAAGAAAGAAATCCGGCCGGGTGTGGAGGTGGCCGCCGCAACCACATTCCGCGTGGACTTCGCGCTGCAAGTTGGCGCAGCCGCGGAATCGGTCACCATCACGGCGGAAGCTCCGCTCCTGAAGACCGAAAGCGGCGAGTTGAGCCACAACGTGACCACTGCCAGCATGGACAGTCTTCCCATTCTCACCATCGGGAGCGACGGCGCTGGCGTTCGCAATCCTCTGGCCGCGTTTCTATTGCTTCCTGGCGCGAATTACGGCGCCGACGCTACACTTCAAATCAATGGAATGCCTTCCAGCTCGCAAAGCATCCGCATTGAGGGCCAGGACGCCACCAGCGGTTTCTGGAATCAGATCAACTCCCAAAACCAGACCGGCGTCGATGCGATTCAGGAGGTCGTCATTGAGACCTCGAATTACGCGGCCGAATACGGGCAGGCGGGCGGCGGTTACATCAATTACACCATGAAGTCCGGCACCAACCAGTATCACGGCACGGCTTTCGACTATTTTGTCAACGAGGCGTTAAATGCCGGCACGCCTTTCACCAACGCGGGCTTGACGAACTCCCTGAAGGACAATCAGTTGGTGCGTAACAGGCTCCGCCGCAACGATTTCGGCGGCACCTTCGGTGGGCCCGTGCGGCTGGGCAAGCTCTACAACGGAACCAACAAAACCTTCTTCTTCTTCAGTTATGAGCAGTACGACAATAACATTAACACCACCAACGGCCTGGGGACGGTGCCCACGGCGGCCATGCTGCAAGGCAACCTCGCCCTCCCCGCGATTGATACGCCCGCGCTTACGATCGGCGGCGTGGCGCAGAAGGATGCGTTAGGTACAGCCCTGTTCGCCAACCAGATTTTCGATCCGCTCACCCAGACGGTCGTTGCCGGACAAACGGTCCGGCAGCCGTTCATGAACCAGCAGATTCCGCTGACTCGCTTTGATCCTGCTTCGGCGGCGATCCTGGCTCTGATGCCGCAGGCGAACAACCCCAACCCGAATCTTCTGATCAACAACTACTCGGTTCCCCTGTACACCAACTACACGCACACCGAAATCCCGACGTTGAAGCTCGACCACAATTTGAGCCCGACGATGAAACTTTCGATGTTTTACTCCGCCAATCGTGAGTATGGACCGGGGAATAATGGCTACCCGCAAGCTTTCACCGGCGCGGAGCCGACCAATAGCTTGTCGCAGACCACGCGCATCAACTTCGACCAGACCATTACCCCCACCCTGCTGATGCACGTGGGCGCGGGCCTGCTTCAGACCACCGTTTATACGCTGCCGCAGCAGACCTATAACCAAAGCCAGATATTCGGAAACAACAGCTTTTACGTCCCGTATTTCCCGAGCATCGGGGGTACCTCTTCCTTCACCCTGGGTGGTTTGGGCACCCCCATGGGGGCGGGCTTCGGGGCGCTGTTCCAGAAGGACACCAAGCCTACTTTCACCAATAGCTTCACTTGGGTGAAGGGAAACCACACCTACAAGTTCGGCGGCGAGTTGATCTTTGAAGGCTTGCCGATTGCGAACACGTCGCGCGCCAACGGTTCGTTTACGTTTGGCACGCAGGAAACGGCCGACCCGTTCTCCACCGGCCAGACCTATTCCAACGGCCAAACTGGATTTGGATATGCCAGCTTCCTGCTGGGCTCGTACGGCGGCTTGGCGGTTTCGCCGCAGGATACCCTAAAATTGGGCAACCACGCTTTCGGTCTTTACGCTCAGGACTCCTGGAAGGTCACTCACAAACTGACCATCGATTACGGTCTGCGCTACGACTACGCCACGCTCCTTTCCGAAGAGCATGGCCGTATGCAGGACGCCGCGTTTGGTTTGCCGGACCCGGCCATCGCCAACCGCATCGGTACCGTGGTCTACGGCGGCGACTGCAAGGCAGTCCCGGGGTGTAATGGTCTGAACAGCAACTATCCCTACGCACTCGGTCCACGCCTTGGCATCGCCTACTCGATCGACAAAAAGACAGTGCTTCGTTTGGGCGCCGGTATAACCTACGGCGCCTCGTCCAATAACGCGTATCTGACATATAGCGTGCCGGACTTCTATACCTACAGCGATCAACCTCAGGCGGGTGTCCCGGCTGGTGAGCAGCTCAAGTACGGCAACCCGTTCGCCGTAGGCAATTCGTTCGGCAACGCGCCGTTGATCTGGCCGAATTTCTCGCCGCTCTATCCGTTCCAATCTGCTCCCGGGTACGCCCCCCCGGAGTCGCCGTTTATCTCCATCGACCGCCACGCCGGACGGCTTCCGCGCCAGATCCAGTGGAGCCTCGGTGTCCAGCGCGAGATCTCCAGAGGCTTGGTGGTAGACATCGCCTACGTGGGCAACCGCGGCGTGTGGTGGGCCGCTCCCGTGCTCGATGCGCCCAACTACAATGCGCTGCAACCGTCACAGGTTACAGCCGCTGGTTTGAATCTCAACAGCGCCGCCAGCTTGTCGCTGCTCAACACGCCGATTACCTCTCCGCTGGTGCAGCAGGCATTCCCGAGTTTGCAGATTGTGACGCTGCCGAGCCATTTGCAGGTTGTTCCTTCGGTTTATCCTGGCTTCCCGGCTACCCAAACACTGGGTCAAGCATTGCGCGCCGAACCGCAGTGGGACGGCATTCCTCCCTTCCTCGGTCCGCCGCTCGGCCAGACCTGGTATGATTCGATGCAGATGAAGGTCACCAAGCGCTACCAGCACGGCCTGACCGCCAATTACGCCTTCACGTGGCAAAAAGAGTTGGACAACGGATCCGGCGCCTCTACCTCTTATTTCACTCCCGCCACTCCGCGCATCAACGATGTCTATAACCTCAATCAAAACAAGCAGCTCAATGGTTTCGACTATCCACTGGTGAGCATCATCTCCTTGACCTACCAGACGCCCAAGCTGCGGGGTGACAGCAAGGGGATAAAAGCTGCCTCGTGGGTCACGAAGGACTGGACGATCGCTGGCTTGTTCCGTTACCAGAGCGGCGCTTTGATTGCCACGCCGAATTCCAACAACAACTTCCTGAGTGAGTTGCAGCGCGGCACGTCCAACAACCCGGCCCTTTGGGGCGGCGCCACCGGATTCCAAAACATCGTTGCCGGCCAGCCGCTGTTCACGCAGAATCCGAATTGCGGCTGCTTCGATCCCACCAAGACCCTGGTTCTGAATCCAGCGGCGTGGAGCGATGCGGGCGTGGGTCAGTTCGGCACCGCGCCGGCGTTCTTGAACAACTACCGCTGGCAGCGCCAGCCCGCCGAGTCGGCCAGCTTCGGCCGCATCTTCCCGCTCTCTAAGGAAAGCAAGGTCAACCTGCAAATCCGTATGGAGTTCACCAGCAACCTCTTCAATCGGACGTTCCTGCCGTCGCCGTCGGCCTCCAATCCGAGTTCTCCGGTGCTGTACACGAATAAGTTCCAGACCGGGGCGGTCGGCGCGCTTTCGAGCGGCTTCGGCCTCGTGAATACGACCAACGGCGCGGGCGCCCAACCGCGTCAGGCCCAGCTCGTCGCCAGAATAACGTTCTAAACAGCAACTTCTACGCACCAGCGGCAATTCACTTCCGCCTCGCGCTCTTCGGAGTCGCGGGGCGGATTTGTTTTCATAAGCGCCCGTTCCTTTGTTAGGCTAGGAGAGCTGTGTCCAAACACCGCGTTGCCGTCCGGCGGGAGGTCCCAAAAAGCGAGGCCGCGCCGGCCAAATTCGAAACAGCTCCGGACCCCTTGCCGTATGCATTTGCGCCGCTCTTGCTCCTCTTGGCTGGAAGCGGATGCGCGGCGCTAATCTACGAGATCGTTTGGTTCCAGTTGTTGCAGTTGGTGATCGGATCCTCGGCGGTGTCGCTCGGATTGCTGCTGGCGTTCTATATGGGCGGGTTGTGCCTGGGCAGCGCGGCGTTCGGCCGTCTGGTGTCCCCGCGTTTCGACGCGCGGCGCGTGTATGCGCTGCTGGAACTCGGGATTGGCGCATTTGGCATCATCGCTCTCTTCGGAGTTCCGCTCATCGGTCGTCTCTATCTAGCGGGGCCGGCAAATGGTCTGGCTGGATTGGTGTTTCGAGGAGCGATCGCCGGCCTATGCCTGCTGCTGCCGACGCTGCTGATGGGCTGTACTTTTCCGGCTGCGGCGCGTTGGGTGGAATCCGGGCAGGCTTCCCGGCTCGGACTGCTTTATAGCGCGAATACCTGCGGTGCGGTGGCTGGGTGTGTTCTAGCTGGATTCTACCTGTTGCGGGTTCACGATCTGGCTGTGGCGACGTACGCCGCTGCGTCAATGAATGCGGCGGTGGCGCTGATCGCCTTCCTGCTACCGTCGGGAGCAGGCGAAAACGCCTGCTCCACAGAGCCACATCGAGGTTCTGCAAACCTTGTGGAGCAGGCCTTCGGCCTGCGTCGTGCCCGCGGTGCAATCTGGATTTACGTGAGCATTGGATTGTCGGGACTCGCCGCCCTCGGCGCTGAGGTAGTGTGGACGCGGCTGCTGTCGCTCCTTCTCGGAGCGACTGTATACACCTTCTCGATTATTCTGGCGGTGTTTCTCACCGGCTTGTGGGCCGGCAGCGGCGCAGGATCGCTCGCAATCCGCCGGTTCAGCGACCCGCGGCTGGCGCTGGCGGGCTGTCAGATCCTGATCGGGCTCGCGTGCGCCTGGACAGCGTACACACTCGCCTATGCCTTGCCTTATTGGCCGGTGGATCCGTGGCTCTCTATCAATCCGTGGATGAATTTCGAGATCGATGTGATTCGATGCGCCTTCGCAATTTTACCGGCCGCGCTGCTGTGGGGCGCAAGTTTTCCGCTTGCGCTCGCCTGTGCGGCGGGCGAGGGAGAAGATCCGGCGCGCCTGACCGGGGAAGTTTACGCCGCGAATACCGCCGGCGCAATTGCGGGCGCGCTGCTGTTCAGTTTGGTCCTGATTCCCTCCGCGGGAACCGCGGCATCGCAACAAATTTTAGTTTGGGTGGCGGCAGTGAGCGCAGCCGCCGCGCTGGCTCCCTTGGGCTTCATCGAGCGTCGCCCTTTGCGCCTAGCCGCCGGTTGTGCGGCTGCGGCGGCGCTGGCATGGATGGCGAGTTCCACGATCTCCGAGGTTCCCTGGCAAATGATCGCCTACGGCCGCCGCGTGGCGCCGATTCTGCGAGCGGCTCACTCTGGAACTGAGGGAAACCCCCAGGTGCCTTTGTTCGTGGGGGAAGGGATCAACTCCTCCGTGGTCATTTCGCAACGCGGCGATCAGCGATTCTTCTATGTCAGCGGCAAGTCTGAGGCTTCCTCGGCGCCGATTGATATGCGCTTGCAGCGCATGATGGGACATCTCCCGGCGCTGACGCATCTTAATCCGCGCTCGGTGCTCGTGGTTGGATTCGGAGCGGGAGTGACGGCGGGGTCGTTTGTTCCCTATCCGGAAGTGCAGCGCATTGTGGTCTGTGAACTGGAGCCTCTGATTCCGCCCGCTTCCGGAAAGTTCTTCGCAAAACAGAACAATAATGTGCTGCTTGATCCTCGCACAAGCGTGGTTTACGACGACGCGCGGCATTACATCCTCACCATCCCGGACAAGTTCGATGTGATTACCACCGATCCGATTCATCCATGGGTTAAAGGCACGTCGGCGCTTTATTCGAAGGAGTTTTACGAGTTGGTAAAGAGTCACCTGAATCCAGGCGGCGTCGCGGCGCAATGGCTACCGCTCTATGAGAGCGACGAGGATACCGTCAGAACCGAGCTGGCGACCTTTTTCAGCGTCTTCCCCGGCGGCACCGTTTGGAGCAACTACCTGGATGGAGACGGATACGACTTGGTGCTGTTGGGCCGGGCGGAGGAATCCGCGATTGATGTGGACGCCAGGATCGATGTGGACGCAATAGACCGGCGCTTGAAGACCCCCGCATACGCGAGCGTCTCCGCGTCTCTCGCCGAGGTTGGCCTCCCATCCGCGGTGGATTTGCTGGCGACCTACGCGGGCCGGGCTCTGGACTTGCAGCCCATGCTCGCGGATGCGCGGATCAATGACGACCTTTCGATGCGCCTCCAATACCTGGCTGGATTGGGCTTGAACTCCGCGGATTCGGCGCGCATGTATCACGAGATTCTTTCGTATCGCAAGTTTCCCGAAGGATTGCTGACGGGCACAGGCGAGCGGATCGCTGCGCTGCGTGAGTTGCTTCAACGGGCGGCGCTGACGTTTTGAGAATATGCTGGTTTAGCGGGATGCTGGAAAACTCCTTAAGGCCAATAGCCGCGAATCAACGCGAATCAACGCGAATTGAAAAAAGAGTCCTTATCGGCGTGCATCCGCGTGCATTCGCGGCTGATTGTGCTTTTTCGTCAACCTGTTAAAATATCTTGGTTTAGATATGAAAAGCCGCACGTTTCGCATTCCAGCCGTCGCGGTCATCCTTCTGCTTCCGCTAGCCGCCTCCTCCGAAATCGTGTGCGCGCTGGGAACAGGGACCTCTGCCTACAAGCCATCCTCCGACGAACGGCCCAGCGCGGACACCATGCAAATCGTCCGCCGTGTGGATGCGGCGTATAGACCCATTTGTCTTCCGAAATGCCCCGAGGTTGCCATGCTGCGTAATCCTACGGCGGCGAACGTGATGCTGATCGTGACGAAAGACGACGCGAAACTTGTGTACTCGCCGCAGTTCTTCGCTGGCGTGTACGGGAAGTACGGTGAGGGCGGGATCATCGCGCTCATCGCTCATGTTTATGGGCATGCCATCGACGAAGTCACACCGTCCACCTGGCTTCCCGCGAATTGGAATCCGGAACTGCGGGCCGACGCTTGGGCTGGCTGTGTACTGGCAAAAAGCGGCGTGCTCGCGAAAACCAGCCTGCCGCCCGGCGGCCTTACCTCGGCGCTCGCGGCGATGGCGATGTCCCCGCCGCCCTCGCAGCCCGTCTGGACCGGCCGAGTCCTCGCGGTGCGGCTCGGATTTATGCACTGTGGCGGCGAAACCGCAACATTCGATGCCGCGTCTAGTGCAACGAAGGCCAAGTAAAAGTTGTCGGGCATTTGTCTTCTCCGCACGCTTGCGATAAGCTTGGCGGAGACTGGAGCCGAAAATGTCTCGTCATACTCTGCTGCTTTGCGCGGCTGTACTCGCCGCCGCCCAACAGGTCGAGCCCGTTTACCGCACCGGCACTCAATTGGTCCAAGTCGATGTCGTCGTTCACAACGACAAGGGGCTGGTCAAGGGCCTAACGAAGGACGATTTCACACTCCAGGACAAGGGCAAGGCGCAAGCCATCGCCGTCTTCGCGATGAACGAAAAAGGAACGGACACCGGTAAAGCCACGCCTCTGCCTCCCAACGTGGTCTCCAATCGCATCAACTCGAGCGGCGAGACCGCGAAAACGGCGACCGTGATTCTCTTCGACCGCATCAACATCCTGGAGCCGTCGAGCACCAGTAGCAACAGCGAGTTGGCCGCCGGAGCGCAATCAAGAGCGGGACGTCAGGTGCTGGCAGTGCTGGCGTCGTTGAAACCGTCGGAGAGGGTCGGCTTGTATTCGCTGTTTCAGGATTTGACAGTGGTGCGCGATTTCACGGATGACCCAGGACCGCTGATTGAGGCGGCCAAACGCTTGAGCGCCACTCCGCCCAAGGCCGCGGGCACGCCGGCGGAGCAGGCGTTCGACACGAAGCTCCGCGACGCCTTGACGCCAGGACAGACGCTCGACCGGAGCGTCCGCGCTGAAATCACGCAAAATGCGTTCCGCGAGATTGCACGGCGCCTAGATGGCGTCGACGGACGAAAGACTCTGATCTGGATCGCCAGCAACTTCCCTTTGACGTATGGAGACGATGCCAACCGCCGGGCTGAGGGTGAAGCGGAGGTCAACAACGTCACCGGCGTGCTCAGTGAGGCGAACATCGCCTTGTACGCGATCGATCCACGCGGAACGGGAACCGGTCTTTCCGCCGGTAACAACAGCGCGCCTGACCAGAGCAAGTCCAAGGGAGGAAAATCAATGGGCAAGCTCGATGACACGACCACGCAGGCCGCGGGAAGTCTCTCTGGACCGGAGTCGATGGAATCGATCGCCAATCAAACCGGCGGCAAATCCTTCATCAACACAAACGATATTGCAGCGCCCATCCGCGAAGCGATTGACTCCGCTGATGTCTGCTATACGCTCGGCTTTTACGTTGACAGCAAAGCTCTGGACGGAAAGAAGCATGACTTGAGCGTTAAGTTGTCGAAGAAGGCGGACACATCGGGAGCCAAGCTCCTATACCGCAAGAGTTATTTGGCAAACGCCCGCCGGCAGCATCCGGAGATAAAAGAGCTGATCGCCGGTCGGCTCGACGCAAATCGGATCGGCGTCATGGCTGCCGCGGCGCCGGCTCCCAACCGCCCGGGCGTTGACGCGGTACAGGTCAGAGTCGACTTGAAGGACTTGCAATTCGAAAGACGCGCCGACAAATGGTTCACTTCGTTCGATCTGGCGCTGGCCATCGAGTCAGGCGGCGAGCCGAGAGTCTCAGTCAGCCCGAATAGTCTAAACCTGTCTGACGATCAGCTCCGCCAGGGACTGGTAGGAGGGGTGACCATCGACAATACCGTCCCCGCGCCCGACAAGGCAGCCACGTTGCGTGTCGTGATCCAGGACAAGGCCACGGGCGAGGCTGGATCGGTGCGCATTCCGTTGCCCGCAAAATAAACCTATGGTCATGCGCCGATGGATTGTGCCGCTCGCGCTGGCGACCCTCGGCGGGGCCGCGGTGTGCTGCGCGGAGGATGCTCCGTCCGTATTTCACGTAAACACGCAACTGGTTGAAGTGGACGTCGTGGTGGACGGCAAGCACGGGCCTGTTGCAAACCTCACCAAGGACGACTTCACCATCCTGGACAACGGGAAGCCGCAGCAAATCTCGCTCTTCAGCGTTCAATCTTCCACGGCGCGGAACGCCGCAAAGGTTTCACCGCTTGCGCCCGGAGTCGTCTCCAACCGGCTCACGCGAGCAGGCGAGGAGCCCGCCAGCCCGATCGTGATTCTGTGGGACGCTCTTAACACCGAGACGGCCGACCAAGCCTGGGTCCGCAACCAGGTGATCAAGTATCTCCAGACGATGAATCCGGGGGACCCCGTTGCGGTCTATATCCTGGTCAGGAACTTGCGCGTAATTCAGGATTTCACCGACGATCCGTTTCCTTTGATTCAAGCCGTGCGCCGCACCAACGCGGAACAGTCCGCCGATCTTTCCGCGCCCGATCTGACCGATCTCCAGAGTCAAATCAATAACCCGATGATCCAGGGCGGGGGTCTGGCACTCCTGCAAACGAATGCGATGGCCGCCGCCGGCGAGATGACCGATTATGCGCTACGGGACCAGGTCTACATCACACAAGCCGCGCTGGAAGCGATCGCAGAGCACCTTTCCGGACTCCCGGGGCGGAAAAAGCTGGTATGGATTTCGGGCAGTTTCCCCGCGATCCAGCAAACCCAACGCAGCGCCCTAGGCGCCGCATCAACATCCGCTGGTTCAACAATCAATTCGGCGGGGGCGCTAGCGTCTAACGAATATCTGGATTTCGGGCCGCAAATCAACCACGCCATTCGGGCCTTGAACGGAGCCAATGTCGCCGTGTATCCGATCGACCCCCGCGGAGTGACCACCGGCACCCAGTCCGCCTCAGTCAAGGGGGTTATCTCCAATGGCGAGCTGGCCGCCGGGGCCTTAACCGCTCCCGGCATCGATACCATGAACCTGCTTGCGGGCGGGACCGGTGGAGAGGCATTTTATGCGACCAACGATGCGACGGGCGCAATCAAGACCATCATGGAAGACGGCCAGGTGACGTACCGGCTGGGATTCTATCCATCCAATGAAAAACTGGACGGGAACTTTCACTCGATCTCGGTCAAGGTCGCGCGCAAGGGAACTCCTATCGAAGATGTGCGAGCCCGCAAGGGCTACTTTGCCCTGGATGCCAAGAACTCGGCAAACGGCCACTGGCGCGAGCGGCTCAACGAATCGATGCAGAATCCGCTCCAAGCCACGCAGTTGGGATTGCATGCTTCGGCAACGCCGGTTAAAGGCGCGGCCGGCGTCTATGAGCTGGAGATAACGCTGGACCTGGATGGCCTGCATCTGGAGCATCGGAAGGACCGATGGGTGGCCTCCATCGCGTTCGGCACGCTGCCCTCGCCGTCAGCATCGACGAAGGGCACGCTCGAAACCATCCGGTTGAGCTTGACGGAGGACCGGCTTCGCGCGGCGTTGAAAGACGGCTATATGCTGCGGCGGAAGGTGGTCATGGGGGACCAGGCGGCCAGCCTGCGCGTGGTGATCGAGGATACGTCGACTGGGATCGTTGGTTCCGTGAGCGTCCCCTTCGATCAGCCTCCGGCGCCGAAGCCTTGAGTACCACTCCTTGACAGTCGCGGCTCGGTGAGCTGCGCATTCGCTCAAGGCCCATTCCGAGCCGCGACTGTAAAGGAGCGGTAACGTAGCGGACGGATTACGGATACGGCCGGTACAGATCGTGAATCCGCACCAACCCTACGCAACGTTTTCCCTCCACCACCGCCAGCACGGAGATCTGCGAGGGCCTGTCTTCCATCAGCCGCAGCGCATCGTGAATGAACGCCTCCGGACCGACGCTCACCGGTGAACGCGTCATGATCGCGGCCGCGTCCAGCGCGCGGATGTCGTCGTGCCGCTCCAGCGCCCTGCGCACGTCGCCGTCGGTGATCAATCCCAGCAGCGTGCCATCCAACCCCACCACGCAGGCCGCGCCCAAGGGATGCCCCGACATCTCCACCACCACTCGCTTCAACGAATCGCCGGGCGCGACCCAGGCGACATCGTCCCCCCGATGCATCACGTCTGAGACCCGCATCCGCAGGCTTCGACCTAACTGGCCGCCGGCGTGGAAGCGCGAGAACTGCTCCGCCGAAAACCCGCGCGACTCCATCAAAGCCACCGCCAGCGCGTGACCTACCGCCAGCGCCACCGCCACGCTGGCCGTAGGAGTGAACCCGCCCGGGTCCGCCTCCCTTTGCACCGAAGCGTCCAGGACCACGTCCATCGCCTCCGCCAGAGGCGACTGCACGTTGCCCAGAATTCCGATCAGCGGCGACCGCATTTCCCGGAAAGGCGCAACTAGCCCCAGCATCTCCGCCGTGCTCCCGCTTTTCGACACCATCACCACCGGATCGCGGTCCTGGCACACGCCCAGATCGCCGTGCATGGCCTCTGCCGGATGCAGGAACACCGAGGGCGTTCCGGTACTCTGTAAGGTCGCCGCGATCTTCTTGCCCACGTGGCCCGATTTGCCGATCCCGGAGACCACCACTTTGCCCGAATGGCCCTTGCCTGGATCTCGGAGGATAAGCTCCACCGCTTGCAACAAGTTGTCGTCCAGGCGGACAGCCGCGGCCTGAATCGCCTGAGCTTCGATTTCCATGGTCCGGCGCGCCGCGGCGAGCCACGCCGGCCGGGAATGAGAAGTCTCCACAGGCGTACTGTACCACGCCGCGCGCGACTTCCCGCGGTCCAGTGAGAGTCGGGTTTGGCGTTTTTGTGGCCGGCCTCAGCTCGCTGGCCGGATCAGTTCCCTTGTTCGCGCACCGCTCGTTGAAGGCCGGAGACAACGTCACCGTGGAGGGCTCGGCGGCGAAGGACAACTCCAACAGCGCCAATGCCCGCAGCGTGACGCTACCGGGCGGACGGAGGGTGTTCGGAGGGTCAGCCGGCCCAAACAACGGACAGGATCAATAGGTCAAGCGGAATTTAGCCTGCAACGGGTGCTTCAGCCCGCGGCAGCGACACACACGCACACCTTAGACCCCCCTTGACGGCCAGGGGCAGAAGGTATATTGTTTGTTGCGTTGCATTTCATGGTGGGGGTGAACTATGCGCTTGAAGTTAGTCTCTGCAAGCACCATTTTCTTCGCTTTGACGGCCTTAGCCCAGAGCGATCGCGGGACCATTACCGGCACTATCGTCGACCCAGTAGGCGCGGTGGTCCCAAGCGCGGCGATTGAAGCCACTAACGTTGACACGGGATCCGTTTTTCCGGTGGCGAGCTCCAGCACCGGCAATTACACCATCGCCGAATTGCCCGCAGGCACTTATGTGCTCAACGTCACCGTATCGGGTTTCAAGAAATACGTCCGCCCGGGCCTGATCGTCCAGGCGGCGCAAACCATACGTGTAGACGCCACGCTGGCGGTCGGCAACGCCTCGGAGTCGGTCACGGTCAATGCGGAAGCTCCCTTGCTCCAGACCGAGAGTGGCGCCGTGAGCTCGACGATCTCTACGCAGACCATGGACACTCTTCCGCTCCTGGAGATCGGGACCAATGGCGCGGGCATCCGGAATCCGTACAACCTTCTTGCGCTGGTGCCGGGGGCCTATTTCGCGCCGCCGACTCCTGGCGCCGTCGGATCTCCCGACCAAATTAACGGCGGGCGGACTGGATCGGAGACTGTTCTTATTGATGGCATGGATGCAACCAACGCCCTGGGCCAAGGCGCAGATGCGCAGGCCCAGCCCGGCCAGGATCAAATCCAGGAATGGACGGTTCAGGCCAGCAACTACGCCGCGGAGTTTGGCCAAGCCGGCCAGGCGGTCTACAACGTGACCATGAAATCGGGGACCAACCAATTCCACGGCAGCGTGTTCGAAAACTGGCAGAACGCATACTTGAATGCGGGGCAGCCGTTCACGAATAACGGTAACGGAAAACTCGTAAACCCGGCGAACACGCAGGATGACTATGGTATGACCTTCGGTGGCCCGGTGTGGATTCCGAAAGTGTATAACGGCCGCAACCGGACCTTCTTCTTCTTCAACTGGGAGCAATACATTCGGGATCAATACGTATTGGGTGCCGCGACGAGCGTTCCCACGGCGGCGTATCGCCTGGGCAACTTCGCCGGGGCGTTGGTCGCGGCCGGAACGGCGACTGGCCCTCGGAATATCGGGACCGATCCTCTTGGCGGCGCGATCTTTGCCGATGAGATTTACGATCCCCTCACTCGGCAGCCGGTGAACGGCCAGATCGTCGCAACTCAGTTCCAGGGCAACGCCATCCCGACAGCGCGCCTGGATCCGATTGCGCTGAAGATCCAAAGTCTGCTCCCGCAGCCTTTCTGCGTAGCGGGACCGCCCTGCAACCCGCTGGGCTCGATCAACAATTTTCAAAATACGGAGTTCGAGCACCGGCAAACCGAGGTTCCCTCGCTCAAATTCGATCACGTGATCGGGGCCAAGGATAAGCTCTCTTTCTTCTGGAACCGCACCATGACCTACTGCCTGACGTGCTACGGCGACGACGGGATGGCTCAGCCCATCTCCGGCACCTTCGGCGGCGGTATTTATTCGAAAGCGCTCCGCTTGAACTATGACCACACTCTCCAGCCGACGCTGCTGATGCATTTGGGCATTGGATACAACTCGGACGACTTGGGCCGGCCGCTGGTGACCCCCAACTACCCCGCCTGCTCGAATCTCAACCTGTGCAGCCCGTCATTCACTCTCCCGTCTGCTTTTCCCAGCTTCACGGGTCTCCTCGATTCCACGGCCGGTGGCATGAACAATGGCGGTGGGGGAATCGGCAACACAGGGCGCACCGATTCGATTTATAACCAGTTCAACTCCATCGCCAGCCTGACTTGGGTCAAGGGCAACCATACCTTCAAATTTGGCGGCGAGCTGCGGTCTCAGGGAAATTATTCAGTCAACCACTCGGACCTCCAGGGCAGCTACGGTTTCAGCAACGTGCAAACGGCGATGCCGTACACCGTTACGACCGTCTCGGGTGTCAGCGCGGCGAATATTGGCGCGTACCACACGGGCCAGCCCTACGCCAGTTACTTGCTGGGCTTGGTCAATACCGCCACGATCAACCCCACCTCAGATGCGCGCTTCGGAAAGCATTCGTTGGCGGGCTATGCGCAAGACAGTTGGAAGGTGACTCGCAAAATCACGCTGGATCTGGGCCTGCGCTACGACTTCTCGACGTATTACCAGGAGCAATACGGGCGCGCTCCGAATTTCCTCGAGACGGCGCCGAATGCCGTGGCCGGCGGCCATCCGGGCGCAACCGAATACCAATCCACCTGCAACTGCCAATTCGCGAAAAACTATCCTTGGGGCTTCGGGCCGCGGCTCGGCTTCGCCTACCAGTTCTTGCCCAAGACTGTGCTCCGCGGCGGCTTCGGTATCGTATACGCCGGTACCGGTCAGGGCGGGACCTTCGGTGGTGGCATCTACGGGTCCGCCTCAGCCAATAATCCGTTCGGCCCCGCTGGGGTTCCCGGCGCGCCCATCATGACTTTGGGAAATATAGCTGTAAACGGCACTCCGATTACGCAGAGTACGATTGCATGGCCCAACTTAAGCCCGAGCTATTACCCGATCGGCGGCGTCCTCCCCGGAGGCGGGCCGCAGTCGTACGACCCGAATGGGGGAAGACCGCCACGGCAATATCAATACAGCTTCGGGATCCAGCGAGAGGTTGCCCGGGACCTTGTGGTGGAGGCATCCTACGTGGGGAACTACGGGATCTGGTGGTACACGTCAGCCCTGACCAACCTCAACTATCTGAGCAATGCCATTTTGAGCCAAAATGGTCTCAGCCTGAACAATCCTGCCAATTTGGCCACTCTGCTCGCGCCGATCGGTTCGGCCGCTGCGGGAACCTTCCAGAATAGGATTCCGTTCACCGGTTTCCCGCTCACCGCCACCGTAGCCCAGTCATTGCGGCCGTTCCCTCAGTTCAACTCCGGCCTCGGTGTTCTGAGCGCGCCGCTGGGCGACGTTTCCTACAATGCGCTCCAGACGCAGGTTAACAAGCGGTTTTCTCACGGCTTTCAGTTCAGTTATTCGTTCGTGTGGCAAAAGAACATGGATACCTTCGGGGGAACCCCGGACATTCAAAACCGGGGGTTAGACTGGAAACTTGATCCTACCGATCAGCCGCTGGTGAGTAAAATCTCCTGGGCTTACACGACGCCCAAGTGGGGCCCAAACAAGTGGGTGTCACAGGTAGTCCGCGATTGGACGGTTACCGGCTTTCTCCAGTACGCCAGCGGAACGCTCTTTGCCATCCCCGCCGCGAACACTGTAGGCTATCCTTCGAACCTCAATTTAGCTACGATAGCTGGTCTTACATTCCAGCCCAACGCCAACCCGCAGTTTGAGGTGGCGGGCCAGCCTTTGTTCCTGAACAGCCTGAACTGCCACTGTTTCGATCCCAATAAGACGATTGTGTTGAATCCGGCGGCATGGGCCAACCCGGGCCCTGGTCAGTTTGGTGGTGCGGCGAACACGACCCATTTCAGCGGAGAGCGCCGCCCCGTGGAGAACATGGGTCTTGCGCGGGTGTTCCGGATCAAGGAAAGAGTCACCATGAACCTACGGGTGGAGTTCGTCAACATATTCAACCGCACCTATTTGAATAACCCGACTCTCAGCGGGGCCGGCATCAGTCCGCAGGCGGCGCCGGTCTGTCAGGAGCCGAACGGCATGAACGGAGCCTGTAGCCAGCCAGGCTTGCAGACTGTTTCCGGTTTCGGAACCATCAACACAACAACTACGGCCTTCCCGCCGCGGGTCGGCCAGATCATCGCACGTTTCCAGTTTTAGAACTGGAGCCGGATGTCGGAAGGAGTCAAAACAGAATGGGCAAGCATTTTGGCGTGGTCGCGGATCTCAGGCATTCGAGGCCCCTCGACTCAGATCCGTAAATCGATTATGATGAACCACTAGCAGTCGCGTCTGGACGAATTTCAATTATGGAGGTAGTTACATGAGAGTCGGGTTGGGCGTTTTTGTGGCTGGCCTTAGCTTGCTGGCAGGATCGGCTCCCTTGTTCGCGCACCACTCGTTTGCAGCGGAGTACGACTCGAACAAGCCCATCAAGATCTCTGGAGTCGTCACCAAGGTGGAATGGATGAACCCCCATGCACGTTTTTACGTTGACGTGAAGAGTGCGGACGGAAAGACTACCAATTGGAATTTTGAACTGGGCGCCATCCCCGTTCTCTTGAAGCAGGGCTGGACCAAGAATTCGCTGAAGGCCGGAGACGAGGTCACGGTGGAGGGCTCGGCGGCGAAGGACAACTCCAGCAGCGCCAATGCCCGGAGCGTAACGTTGCCGGGCGGACGGAGGGTGTTCGGAGGGTCAGCCGGCCCAAACAACGGACAGGATCAATAGGTCAAGCGGAATTTAGCCTGCAACGGGCGCTTCAGCCCCACGAGGAGACTCAGTGTGAAGAAGAATCTAACGACATTGTTGGCCGTTGCCGTGGCGGCGGCTTTAGGTTTGGCGGTGGCAATTGCCGCGCCCCAGGCCGCGACTCAGGACAAGGGCGCCGTTCCGCCACAAGGGAAAGGGAAAGGTAAAGGAAAAGCCGGCGGACGTGGCGCCCGCAAAGGGCCGCCCGGTCCAGTACCGCTTTTATCCGACGGAAAGCCGGACCTCAGTGGGGTCTGGAACGGGTTCGGCGGCAGCGGCCAGGACGCACCCGATATGTTGCCGTGGGCGGCCAAGATTGTTGCGGACCACCGGGCCAAAGGAGGCGCGGAAGATTACGAAGCGCGTTGTCTTCCCGGAGGGCCTCCGCGCGCGGCTCCTTATCACACTTCGCTATTTTCCACCCCCAAGCTCGTGTTGATGCTCTTTGAGGGCAACACCCACATGTATCGCCAGTTCTTCGTGGACGGGAGCAGTCACCCCAAGGATCTGAAGCCCACCTTTTATGGCGATTCGCGCGCCCACTGGGACGGAGACACGCTGGTGGTGGACACCGTCAGTTTCTTTGAAAAGTCCTGGTTCGATTTTGCGGGTACTCCGCATACCAAGGCGATGCATCTGACCGAAGCTTTTCATCGCACCGACTTCGGGGACATGGAGATGAAAGTCACCATTGAGGATCCGGGAGTCTTTACCAAGCCTTGGGTGATCAATCGAACCACCACTCTCGAAACCGACTTCGAAATGACGGAGTACGTCTGCAACGAAAACAATCAGGACCCCGGACACCTGGACGCCATCGTCGCGACGCCCACGGCCGGGAGCGAGAAACTGGACAAGGGTAAATTGGCAGGCGTGCCGCCGGTCCAAGCCAAGAAGGCGCCCGCGCCTCCCGCCGGACCCACTCCTCGCATGCCGGACGGCAAGGTGGATCTATCCGGAGTCTGGGTCCCGGGAAGCACGGTGCTGCCGAACGATCCGGCATATCAACCCTGGGCCAAGAAAATATACGACGAACGAAAAGCCAACAAAGGCAAGGACGATCCTGAGCGGATTTGCCTGCCCGATGGCGCGGTTCGGATCAATCCCCTGCCCTATAAGATCGTGCAGGGCCCCAAAATGGTGGCGCTGCTGTGGGAGGGAAATACCCACAGCTACCGCCGATTTTTCCTGGACGGCCGCGCTCATAACCTCGACATAGAACCCGAGAGCTACACTGGGCAATCCATCGGCAAGTGGGATGGCGATGCCCTGGTCGTCGACACGGTGGGCTTCAACGATAAGACCTGGTTGGACTCCACAGGTAAGCCGCATAGCGAGGCCATGCATTTGACCGAGCGCTACGGCAGGCCGGACCTGGGGCACTTGAATGTTCAACTCACCATCGAAGATGAAAAGGCCCTGACCAAACCGTACACGTTCACCCGAGTCTTCACTCTCGCCCCGAGCTGGGATTTGCAAGAATATGTTTGCCAGGCAATCCTGGACGGGATTGAGTAGCGGCAACCTGTGGTAGAAGTCCTGGACAAGCTAAAGCATATCCTTGGAAGTGCTTGATGGTAGGACATGCTTCAGCTTGTCCTCTTCGTGCGCGTTGAAACCTTTTGTCGCGGTAGGCTCCTGCCTCGGATGCCTGGCGTCGAAGCGCACCCGCGACCAAAAGCCGTCTCTACGAACAGACGAATGGTCCCGGCCGTGCGAAGGCTCGCCTGGACAAGAGAGTATATACTTTCGTTACGGATGGCCGAGAAAAAGATTCCACGGAAAATGGCATCTCTCTCTACTGCTTCGATCCTGGCGGCGATTGGGATGTGCGGTTCAAGCGGGGTTGCCTACACGCAGACTCGCGCTTATGTGACCGACTTCGGCTCGCCCTTAGGTACTCAAGCCCTGCTAGGCCTCTCTGTGATCGACACGTCGAGCAACACTGTGGTCGCCACGGTGGGTGTGGGGGACAGCCCCGTTGCGGTGGCCATCACACCGGACGGAACCCGCGCCTATGTGGCAAACAGCCAGTCCTCCTCCGTCTCGGTGATCGACACATCGAGCAACACTGTGGTCGCCACGGTGCGTGTGGGGAACAGCCCCGCTGGGGTGGCCATCACACCGGACGGAACCCGCGCCTACGTCGCGAATAGCAACGCATCGTCGGTCTCGGTGATCGAGACGTCCAGCAACACCGTCGTTGCCACGATAAGTGTACCCAACAATCCCAATGGGGTGGCCATCACCCCGGACGGAACTCGTGCCTATGTGACGATCGCCGGCTCCTCCGTCATCGGCAATGGCTCCATCGCGGTGATCGACACGTCGAGCAACACTGTGGTCGCCACCGCGATCGTGGGGTTGGTTCCGGCCGGGATGGCCATCACGCCGGACGGAACTCGGGCCTATGTGACGAATAGCGGCGGCAATGCCGTCTCGGTGATCGACACGTCGAGCACCACCGTGGTCACCAAGGTGGTCGGGCTGAACCAACCCGCTGGGGTGGCCATCACACCGGACGGAACCCGCGCCTATGTCACAAATACTGGCGGCGGCGGCGGCACGACCGTTGCGGTAGTCGACATCGTGGCGACCGACCCAGCCTATAACACCGTGGTCGCTAAGGTGGGCGTGGGGAGCGCCCCCTGGGGAATAGCTATCACACCGGATGGAACTCGCGCCTACGTGGCGAACGAGCAGTCCAAATCTGTCTCCGTGATCGACACCTCGAAGACCGACTCAGCTTACAATACCGTGGTCGCCACGGTGGGCGTAGGCGTCAACCCTATGGGTGTCGCGGTATCCATTATCCCGGCAACGGGGGAACTTCCCCCGGCCATTACTCCCGGTGGAGTCGTACCCTTAAACGGCACTACAGGAATCATTCAGCCTGGCGAATGGGCATCGATTTACGGGACCAATCTGGCCAGCGGTAATGCAACCTGGACCGGGAACTTTCCCACGTCCCTCGGCGGCACCAGCGTAACGATCGACGGCAGAGCGGCTTATCTCTCGTTTGTTAACCCCACTCAGATTAACTTGCAAGTCCCGAATGACACAGCTAACGGCCCCGTGCCCGTGGTGGTCAAAACCGCCGGTGGAAGTGCAACCTCCACCGTGACGCTGGCTCGGTTTGGCCCTTCGTTCCTCTTGCTCGACTCCACGCACGTGGCCGCCATCATCCTGAGATCCGACGGTTCGGGAGCCTACGGCGGGGGCAGCTACGACATCCTTGGGCCGACCGGAACTTCACTCGGCTATCAAACCGTTGCCGCCAAGGCAGGTGACGAGATTGAGCTTTTCGGCACCGGGTTTGGGCCGACCAATCCGGCCGTTCTGGCCGGCCAGGCATTTTCCGGATCGGCGCCAACCACCAATCCGGTGACGCTCCGGATCAACAACCTGAGCGTAACCCTCTTGTTTGCGGGCTTGTCGGGCGCCGGCCTGGACCAGCTCAACCTGACGGCTCCATCGGGCACGGGTGATGTTTCCCTTCAGGCAACCGTCGGCGGCGTGCAGACCCCTTCCGGTGTCGTGATTTCCCTACAGTAGCGGGGTTGGCCGCGCACGATCTCTTAAGGGCGCCCTGCCGGGCCGATCAGGTGAACCGTGTCTTTCTGGTTCTCCTGGCAAATATATTCCATCAACTCGTCGTTCGGCAGCAGGCGATGCGAGGCGTTGATCGTAAAAGGCCTGGTGTAATCGCCGGGATCGTCAATGGTAACTTCCTCGTGCAAGGTTCCCACATCCGGCCGCGTATAGCGTTCGGTGGTATGAAGCTGCTCGGTATGCGGATGCCCGACAAAATCGAACCAGAAAAGGGTGTTAAACCCGACCGTGTCGACGACCAGCGTGTCCTGGTCCCAGTGCCCGATCGAGTGCCCGTACCAGGTGGGATTCACATCGGCGGGATGCTTGCGCCCATCCATGAAAATCTGCCGGTAGCTGTGGATGTTCCCTTCAAACAGAAAATAGATGTAGGGCGGAGTCTCCACGATCTTCCAAGGATAGGGAGCGTGCCGCGGGACCCCTGTGGGCAGGCAATTCGCCTCCGGATCGTCCCGCGATAAGCGCTTCTTCATGATTTCTTCGGCCGCGGGCTTCAGAGGGACTGTCTCGCCCGGCTTGAGACCCAGGGAAATGTCTTCGATTAAGAAAATATCCGCGGGGCGCCAGAGACCGGAGAAGTTGACTCTCCCGCTTGGCAGATGAGGCGCGGGGCCAGCCGGCGCGGCGGCAGCGGCCCCCTTACTCTTAGTCTGCGCATGCACAATAGCGGCTGGTGGCGTCAACAGCCACGCCACAAGCAAGGCGGCCGCGGCCACGAAGGAACTCAGGAAATGTTCTCTCATCGGAGGTATGGTAGTTCGCCGCTACGCCGGAAGCAAGGGCTTTCGCGAGAACTTTCGTAGGTGTCTCGGGCGGCGTCATCGCGACGCCTCAATGGGGAGGATTGACAGGAGCACGGCCCGGGAGTACTTTTTGAGGGATGCCTGTGATGACGCCCTGGTTTAATCTCAACAAGGCTCTTGCCGCGGCGGCGATGCTTGTGGCATTCGCGCCCGCGGGACTTTTCGCCCAGTGGCCGGCTTATCCCGCCGCTGGAGTTCCCAAGAGCGCCGACGGAAAGCCCAACTTGACTGGTCCCGTGCCAAAGACGGCGGATGGCAAGCCGGATCTTTCCGGAATCTGGCAATACATGCGGCCGCCGATGCCGCCCGGAACACCCGCGCCAGCGGCGCCTCCGGCGGCTACCGCGCCGGCCACGTCCCAACCCCCCGATCTTGTCCCGCTTTCCGTGAGGCTGAGCCAATTCTGGAACCTCGGAGCCTCGTTCAAAGACGGTCTGCCCTTCCAGCCCTGGGCCGCGGAGCTGCACAGACAGCGTGTCGCGCGCAACAGCGAGGACAACCCCGACGCGCACTGTTTGCCGCTGGGCCTGATGCAGCTTCACACCCACGGCCAACCGAGAAAGATGATCCAGACCCCGGGTGTGATCGTAATTCTTTATGAGGCCAACGGGGGCGTGCGGCAGATTTTCACCGACGGCAGGCCCTTGCCCAAAGACCCCCAGCCGTGGTGGTTCGGCTACTCCACCGGCAAGTGGGACGGCGATACGCTGGTGGTGGAAACGGCGGGCTTCCGCGATCTCGGCTGGCTCGACGTCGAAGGCAGTCCCTTGACCGAGTCCGGGAAACTCATCGAGCGCTTCCGCCGCGTGGACTACGGGCATTTGGAAATCGAGGTCACCATTGACGATCCCAAGGCTTACACCAAGCCTTGGACCGTCACCGTGCATCAGCGCGTCCTGCCGGATGCGGAGTTGATCGAGTTCGTTTGCCAGGAAAACGAGAAAGACGCGCCGCATCTGAGGAACTAACCCGGCGGAACTGACGCGGCCGGCCGCTAATTTGCCGCCGTCTGCTTGGGATCCTTGCCTTCGACGCCGCCTAACTTCCGGATCAGAGCCACAGTGCTGTCATGGGGAACGGGCAAAGCCGCGAAACTGTTCTTTCCCATGGCGACATCCAAAGGCGTGAATCCCTGCTTGGTTTTGGCGTCCAACTTCGCGCCATGCTCCACCAGGAACTGAACGATCGTATCTGCCCCACGCAAGGCCGCGCCGTGAAGGGCCGTCTCGCCCTTGGTGTTGGCCTGGTTGAGATCGGGCCCTTGCGCGAGAGCCACCTTCAGAGCTTCCAGAGCTTCGCTCTCCGATCCGCGGGTGTTCTTATCGCGATAACCGACGCCGGCGGCGAACATGAAAGCGGTACTGCCGTCCTTGGTGGTCAGCTTCGGGTCGGCTCCCTTATCGAGCAGCAGCCGCATGACCGCGGAATCCCCGGCGCGGGCGGCGCGCATCAGCGGCGTGGAGCCTTCATCCAAAGTGATATCGCCCGAATCCATTCCGCTTCTTCCGGGCAGATTCTTCGTTAATTGGGCGTTGGGATTGGCGCCATGAGCCAAAAGATCCTTGACGATTTCCAGGCTCGGCAGCGGATCGTTCTCCTTTCGGGAAGGCAGCGCGGAGTAGTCTTCGTTGCGGATATCGACGGCCGCGTACAGAGCCCCGCGGCCCTTGACGTTCGAGCAGGTTGGGGTCCGCGCCCCGCTCCAGCAGAAACCGGGCGAAACTATAGTGCTGGTTCATGACGGAGAAAATCAGCGCATTGTTTCCATCCACATCCACTTGATTGACATCGACGCCGGCGTCGAGCATCACCCGCGCGGAGTCGAGATCGCCCTCCCGGGCGGCAAACAGAAAAGCAGTCACACCGCCACGGGCGAACGGAGTCACCGAAGAGGCCGCGCTCAATTTCGGTAACTTCGTTTCGCGGTCGAAGGAGACGACTTTCCAATCGGCTCCGCGATCGAGCAGCAGCTTCACCACATCGGGATGGTGCTCGGCCGCCGCCCACATCAGCGCGGTTTGGCCCTTGTAGTGTTCAACAGTGTTGACGTCGGCTCCGTGATCCAACAGAATCCTGACAGCGTCCGCGTTGCCGGCGCGAGCCGCGGTCATGAGCACGGTCTCACCGTCGGGAGTCGTCAAAGTTCTGGGGTCGGCGCCGGCTTTCAGGAGCGCTTCGATCATGGCGGCGTTTCCCAGAGCCGCGGCTTCCGAAAGGGGCGTCGCGCCGTAGCGGTTTGTGGCCTTGGCATTGGCTCCCGCGCGAAGCAGCAGATTGACAGCTTCCAGATCGTTCCAGTGGGCGGCCCAATGGAGCGCGGTGGTGCCGTCGGGCTGGGGCGCGTTCACGTTGACGCGATGTTCGATCAAAGAGCGCAGAGCTTCGGCGTCGCGATTCTGGACGGCATCGGCGGCTTGCGCGGTTTCGCTTTCGGCGGCCGCGGCATAGCTGGAGGCGGCCAGGGCAGCGCTGAACAGTATGACGGTGAGGGCTCGCATGGCTACACCTCCGATAGGGGGCCTGTGCTATCGCCGACGCTCTCCTGCGGGATGCCGGCTTTATCCAGGATGGTCATGAGCAGATTCGCCATGGGCGTGTTCTCGGGATACTTCAGGTGACGGCCGCCCTTCAACTTTCCGGTTGCTCCGCCGGCCAGCAGGACCGGCAGGGGCGAGTGATTGTGAACGTTGCTGTTGCTCATTCCGCTTCCATAGAGGATCAGGGAATGGTCCAGAAGATTGCCGTCGCCGTCGGGAGTGGCCTTCAACCTTTCAAGCAAGTGAGCCACGAGGCCCACGTGATAGGTGTTGATCTTGGTGAGATTCTCAAGACGAGCCGCGTTGTTCTGATGATGCGAAGCCGGGTGAAAGCCTTCCGAAATGCCCAGCATCGGGAAGGTCCGGTAACTGACCTCACGAGCCATCATGAAGGTGGAAATGCGCGTGATGTCGGCTTGAAACGACAGAGCCATCAGATCGAACATCAATTTGGAATGCGCTTCGTGGTCGTCCGGAATGCCGCTGGGAGAGTCGGGAACGGCGAGGCCGGAGTTGGTGTTCTGCTTCTCGGCCAACTGAATGCGCCGTTCGATCTCGCGGACGGTGTCCAGGTATTCGGAAACGCGGCTGCGATCGTTGGCGCCCAGTCCGCCTTGCAAACGCCGCACCTGGCCGGTAACCGCGTCAAGAATGCTGCGCTGCTGTTCGATGCGCTCCAGACGCTCTTCGGGGGTGGCGCCGTCGCCGAAGAGACGATCGAAAACCAGGCGCGGATTGATCTCCATGGGCATCGGCGTGGTGGGCGTGCGCCAGGAGATGGTGTTCATGTAGGCGCAACTGAAGCCTACGTCGCAGGCGCCCACAAGGCCGCTGTAATCCTCGGTGGCCAATTCGAGCGAGGGCAAGGGAGTTTCCTGGCCGATTTTCGCGGCCGCGATCTGATCGATGGTGACGCCGGCGTGAATATCGGCGCCGTCGGTGCGCTTGGGGTGGACCCCATTCAGAAAGACGGCAGGGGAACGCGTGTGGTCGCCGCCGTTATCGCCGGGACCCCCAGGGGCCGCCATGGCATGCGCAAGATTGCTGACCACCACCACTTGATCCTGAAACGGTTCGAGCGGCATGAGCGTCCGCGACAACTTGAGAGGTCCCTCCTCGGCGGGGGTCCAGTTGGCCATGACTGCGCCGTGCGGGATGAAGCACAGCCCCAAGCGGAGTTGCGGGTTCGCGGCGGTCTTCAGCAGCGGTGTCTGGGCCGGAATCATGGAGTCCAGAAGGGGCAGCGACATGGTGACTCCCAAACCGCGCAGGAATGTACGGCGGGGCAGATGCTTCTTGGTGATGAATCTCATCCGGTTGGCTCCTTTTGAGCGGACTCCAGGTACTGATGTATTATCGCTCGGTTGCGGGGCGGTGGATAGGGGGGTGGGGGCACGGCAGTCGGGGACCTGCCCCACAAATCTGCTGCCGGAGCAGGCCCAGGAGGACCCGCGCGGCATGGCAGGTCGGGGACCACCCCACAATTGGGTTCGCAAAAAAGCGCTAGAAGTCGCCGTTGATGAACGCAGCTTATTCATTACGAGTGAGATCCGTTTCAGATGCGGCGGAAAAATTGGCTTCGCGTTGAAAATCGTCATCCCAGGTCTCAGTGGCGAGCTGAATGGGAGGATAGGAGGGGGCGGTGGAATCTGGAACTTCGCGCAGTTTCAGAAGCATGGCGAGGGCGCGGTTGTATTGGCGGTCATAGGCGGCTTCGAAGCGCTGCTGGAGCCCGAGGACGCGGGAGTTGTCGGCCAGGCTGCGAAAGGTGGCGGCGGCGAGGACGGCGCCCGATCCGGCGGAAGGGTCCTGACGAGCCATCTCCTGTTCAAAGCCGGCGGTTTGAATTCCCCATATGCGGAGCAGACGCCAGCGGGCGGCGGTCATGGTCTGGACCAGGGATATTTCGGCGGAGTTGCGCGGTTGAAATTGGAGGATGAGAGCCGCGGCAAGGTCGTTGAAGCGGCGCAGGGATTCGCCCTTAAGAACGATGGTGCCGGAAAGGAGTTTGGGAAGAGCCCCGTTTTTCGAGGAGATTCTTTTGCCTTCCGGGGTGACGGGTCCGGTGGATTTAAGGGCGTTGGCGCGATTGGCTTTTATCTGACGTTCGGTTGCCATATTCTGACCCAGCGTAAACGGCAGTGGCTGCGATAGGGGTCGGGGGAAAGCGGGAAAGGGTTCAGGGGAAAGGGGATGTTGATGCGGCGGGAGCGGGGGATGCGGAATCCACGCCCCCGTGCGGGGGGCGACGTGCGGCCGCTTCAGCGCGAAGAACACCCCTGCGTAGTTTCAATCCACGCCCCCCCGCAAGCTTCACGGAGCCGACCGAGAATATTTCAATCCACGCCCCGGATGCGGCTACGGACATCCCTTCGAGGTTGTTTCAATCCACGCCCCCCGCGCGGGGGGCGACTTTCTATTCTTTCTCGCTCCTGTGCTCTTTTCTGGTTTCAATCCACGCCCCCCGCGCGGGGGGCGACCATACAAATCCGCCTCCGTGAGCATCCCACCGCCGTTTCAATCCACGCCCCCCGCGCGGGGGGCGACGGCCTACTGGTAAATAATTCAAACCGCTGGCCCTTTCAGCATCTTATCGCGGACCCTCCTTCTACGGCTCGCTTCCATCACGCACCCCACCTACTCGGCCTCGCCGATCCTGCAGATTTCCCACACCTTACCTGGCAGCGCCGACCTCACCGCGTTTCGCTGTGCGCTTCGGGTCCGCGCGGTCAGGCTTCGCTCAGTCACACAATCAGGGGCCCCTCCGGGTCATACGACTCCTTTGCCCCCACATGCTCAACGCGCCCTTTCCAGTTATCTCCCAGGAAATAGAAGCGAAGGCTATCCCGATCTTCCGCAATCTCCTTCAAAAGCCGCGACCGGAACACGACCCACTTCGCCATGTCGATCCAGCACTCAAAGACCGAGTTCTGCACGCGCTGCCCATTGTCCTTGCATATCTTCGCCACCCGCCGAAGCCGCCGCCGCCCTTCGGCAGTCTCGGTATTGACGTCGTAGGCCACAACCACCAGCATCATAAGATCACTTCCAGAGAAAACTCGGGTACGATTCCAGGTCGCCCCGCAAGTGCCGCGCCAGCAAAGTCGCCTGGACAAAAGGAACCATTCCGAACGGAATCTTTTCCAGCAGGAATGGGTGCATCATCTCTTCCTGCTTTCGCTTCTGATAGGCCACCAGCGCTTCCTTGCGCGTGGCGTCGCTCATGACCACGCCGCCCGTCTCGGCTCGCAGGAAACCATCCGCCGCCACCTGACGCCGGTTGATCAGTGTCAGCACCAAACGGTCCGCGATCACCGGCCGAAGCTCCTCCACCAGATCTAACGCCAGGCTCGGACGCCCAGGCCGCTCCACGTGCAGATACCCCACCGCCGGGTCCAGACCCACGGTCTCCAGCGCTGCCGTCACATCGTGAGTCAGCAGCGTGTAGACGAACGATAGCAGGGCATTCACGTTGTCCAGCGGGGGACGACGCGACCGGTTACCAAAGAAAAAACGGCTGTGAGCGGGAATTCGACTGGCTTGACGTATGCGCTAGCCTGAGGGCATGAAGGAGCGTGACTGGACAAGAGTCCTGGGATGGCCCGGATACCAGGTGTATCAGAGGGAAATCGATGAGTCGGGCAAAAAGCTGAAGCTGTGGGTGCGGCGGAAGAAGACGGGGCTTAAATTGATTTGCTCCGGGTGTGGTCAGCACATACCGGCCAGCCGGATCCAAGAGATCAGCGAGCGGGAGGTACGGGACCTGCCGTGCTTCGAGTACTCGACGACGATCGTGGTGGAGACGTATCGGATGAAATGCCCCCGCTGCGGATTCCGTGCAGAGAAGGTGACTCAGTTGCCGAGCAAAGCGCCATTCAGCAAACGATTCGAAGAAGCAGTGGGGCAGGCCTGCGAGAGTGCGTCGGCGCGACAAGTCGCGCGGCGATTGGGCATGGCCGAAAGCACGGTGCGCGCGATCGATCTGCGGTGCCTGGAGCGTTGGGAGGCCAAGCGTCGAAAGCCGCCGCTGCGGCAGATGGGCGTCGACGAGTTGTACCGCGGCAAGAAGGACAAGTTCCTCACAGTGGTGTGCAATCTGGAAACCGGCGAACCGCTGTGGTTTGGCAAAACGCGGAAGAAGGAAACGCTGGATGAATTCTTTCGAAGCCAGTTACGGAAGCCGCAGCGCAAGCGGATTGAGGCGGCGTGCCTGGACATGTGGGAACCGTTTCGGTTGAGCATTGAGGAATGGGCGCCACAGTGCAAGATCGTATACGACAAGTTCCACATCCTCCAGCATGCCAACGATGCCATCGACGAAGTGCGGAAGGCGGAGTTCTTCCGGCAGGGAAAACAAAAGCGCGGACTGATCAAGGGAAAGAAGTGGCTCCTGATGAGCCGGTGGAAGAACCTGACTCTCTCTCAACGCGGAGAACTCAACCGGCTGTTCCAACTGAACCGGCGCGTGTTCAAAGCCTACCTTCTCAAAGAGAGCTTGGAGCGGCTTTGGGACTATCGCTACGAGGGCGCGATGCTCAACTACCTGCAGAAGTGGATGGACCAACTGAAGTGGCAACGGCTCACGCCGTTCGAAGAACTCGCCGACATGCTGGTGAAGCATCTGGAGGGAATCTTGAACTACTGCCGGACCAAAGTTCGCTTCGGTGTGGTCGAAGCGCTCAATGGAAACATTCGGATGCTGATCAATCGTGGTCGAGGCTATAAGAACGTCCGCTACCTGCTGCTGAAGGCCAAACGCATGGCCGTGACCAATGCCGAATTTGTCGAACTTCAACAAGTCACAAAGGCGGCATAGAATGGCCCTCCGTCGAATTCCCGCTCAGAGCCGAAAAAACTTTCCTTATCGCCGACGATCAGATGGTCGAACACCGAAAAATAAGTACGCGCCGCTTCGCCCTCGTAACCGCGCAACTCGGCCACCGGCAGTGTGGGCTTCAACTCGCCCGCAAGCTGAGCCATACGTTTCGCCGCCCGATCCAGCGCTTCCGCGCCCTCGCCCGCCGCACTGTCCCTGGAGCCCCGCAGCAGCACGCTCCGGCAGTTGGCCAACTTCGCGAGCACGATGGAGAACGTCACGGACGACGCATGCTCCGGCAAATCGGCCCACCGGTACTGACGCCGCCGCAGCAATACGTTCCCCGATACCGGCCCCTCCACGCGCGCCAGAAAGCGTCCATGCTCGGTAAGGAAGGCCACCTTCACCCCATTCTTGGCGCATAGCCCCAGCAGAAATGGACTGCACGAAACCTGCCCGAAACAAACGATGCTGGCGAGCGTCTGGATCGGTACTCGCATCTTGCTTTCTTTTTCCACACGCACGTCGACGCTCTGGCCATCGCACGCGAGCCACGCGCCTTGCGTGGTCACATAGAGACTGTTCAAGAATTGGCGCATGAGGTTACTCCTTCATGGCTCCCGCCAGGTACGCCTGGACGTCGCGCGGCGCGGCCAGCGTGCGCGGCAGGCAGATGTTCTTCAATGAACAGCTCTCGCAGCCTTTGGTGTGGACCGGCGGGGGCGTTTCGCGGCGGCGGTAGAGATCTTGCATGCGCGCGCAGAGTCTCTCCGTCTGGGCTCGAAGCTGGGGCGTGAGGGCGACCTCTTGCCGCCGACGCGGCGTGGCGTAGAACAACGCGCCTGCGGGGATCGCGATGCCGAACATCTCTTCAAGACACAAGGCCTGGGCGCAGACTTGGACGAGATCGCAGATCTGCTTCTTCGGCTTCCCGCGCTTATACTCGACCGGCGACGGCAGCCACCGGCCAGGCTTTCCGTCGAGCGCCACGCCGCCCGGATCGCCGGGGTTTGTAGCGCGAAACTCCACGGCGTCGGCCTGTCCTGAGATCCCCAGCCGGAGGTTTTGCAGCGGCAATCCCCGCACGACGATCAGGGTCTTGCGGCTCTCGGAGCCGGCTTCGTGGACGTGCTCATGCAGGACGCGACCGTCGGCTGTCAGGTGGTTCTCCTCCCATTGCTGTTCGATATGGATGAGGGCCCACTGCCGCTCGCAGAACGCCATGTGCTGGAGTCCCGAGAGCGGCAGTAGATCGTCTTCGGAGTACATGGGTCTCGGCGCGTCAAAAGCCTTCGATGATTTCAGGGTGTAGCCCGTCCAGTTCCGCGAGCACCGTCGCGCCATCGGGCTTGACCGATAGTGAACGATGAACCTTGGCTGAAGAATACTGGCCGGCCTTGCTGTTGTGCTTCCACCAAATCACCTTGAGAACTTCCATGCTGCCTTCGGGCCGAGCGGACGATGCGTCGTTCTCGAATAGTTTTGGCAGAACCTTCCTGATCTCTTCCGCGTCGGCGTCGTTAAAGCCGGTCCTCTCCGCCAACTGGGGATTCATGCTCCCGTAAAAGACGTAGATACCAGCGTCGACTCTATGCTTCATTCCCATCGTGTCCGCGCCGCGCTTGGTTCCGTCGCCTTCGCCGCTAACGCTCTTGGTGATTTGAGTGCTCGTCACTTCCACTGGGTCGACGCTAAAGGCGGACTGCACCGTTACCGGCCCGCGGATCGGGATCGAAATTCCCGTATCGCCTTCGTCCTCGCCGCCTTTGGGTTTGCCCTTCTTCGGCAGTGCGAAGAGTTGCCCAAACGCCCGAACATCTATCCACTTCGCGCACGCCAGAGTCGTCGTTTCCTTCGAACCAAACTTCTTTCCGAGAGCCTTGTCAGCGCGATCCCGGAGGCTGGTGGCGTCATCGTTCTTTCGATCGTCGGACTGTACGAATATGTCTAATCCCGAATCCTGGAGGCGGTCGCGGATCTTACGCTTGAGGCAGACGTCCGTGATCTCCCCGTAGCCGCTGTAGTCGGTGCGAGGCCGATTGCCGTTCAAGGGATCGCCGTTCGGGTTGGCATGTTTCACACCAAGCACCACTGCAAAGTCGATCTTATTCTGAAGACTGCTCATGGTTTCTCTCCTTCAATTGCCGATTGGTCGTCTTGCTGTTCCCCGCTACCCGCGTTGCCGCTGGGCCATAGGGCGGCGCGCTGGCAGTGATAACCGAGCAGAAACTCGCCTGACAACTTGCTGTCACTGACGAAATCTTCCCTGCTGAACATTCCCATCACGACGTCCAACAGTTTGTCTCTCTCCAGGAGCACCGATGGACGATTCGCCCGCAGGCGACTTTTGGATGGAGCCAGTGCTCCTTCAATGGTTCTCCAGGTCGAGAACGGATGATCCGCGAACCTCTGCATCAGCTTTGCGGCGTTTGTGTCCCGCTTTTCGTTGGCTACGTGCAGAGCCCGCTGCTCGATGTTATCCGCGATCGCCAGGAGGCGCCCGAACAGGTAGTCTCTAGTGGTTCGATTCTGTTCCAGTGCCATCTGATAGTCTTTCCCTTTCTTTCTGCTCCCACGAATAAGTGCACAGCGCGATGCCGAGGTATTTCTCCCACTCCCACTTTTCCAGTCCGGCGCGGTTACACGCACGCCGCACGCACGCCGTCACAATATCGCGCGGTAAGGGCCGGGCATCGATAATGCAAGGTAATAGCCGCTCTACCGTGGCCTTGCGAAGCTTGTCATCGAGACGCCTCCCGTACGCGGCTTCGGCGATTTCCCTTGGGGCGGGCGCGCCGACGTAGCGCTTGTCTTTAGAATAGTTCTGAAACCACGCGCATCGTTCGTGCCAGTCGATAACGCGCTCCAAAAACTCCGCGCCGGTTAGCTCCCTGTAGTAGGTGATCGCCATCCGTCCTGGCGTGGCGGAATCAAGTCCGATAACCACAATGTCTTCCGAGTCTTCCAACTTTGCCTTGTAGCCGGAGATTGCCTTCTTAAGGCGTAGGGCAAGGTGCTGTCCCGCGTCCCCCTCGTACGGGACATCCCCTTCTGCCAAGTTGTCTGTGCCAGCTATCTCAAACAGTCTCGCTGTGTCCGCGAGTGGGTCCGGGATGCTTTTGCCACTCACTGCCCAAGAGACCACCGCTTGATCTCCGGCCTTTTCTCCTTGGCGCCTAATGAGCCAACGTAGCGCGCTGTGCGCCTTCTGGGTGACAACCGATCCGATGCCATAGGCTTGGCTTGGATCGTCGAAACGACCGCGAAAGGTAAAGCCGGAGGAATCGTTCGACGAGACGAGCTTCGCCCCGTCGGCGGCGTGCCGCAGCCTCTTTGGATGACTCTCCGCCAGGATGGTTGTTTCGCCCGTTACCATGCACAACCCGCGATTGGTCTTTTGTGACAAATCGAACCGAATCCAGGAATCGCGAACCTGCTGGTCTTCCCAGACTGCGGATACTGGATCTCCTGGCACCTGGACGCGCCATCGGATGAATGCGTCCCCTTGGTCCCGCTTTTTGTCCTTAGGTGTCAGCATTTTGAAAATGGCGGGCGCAGTTCCGTCCGACGTCCACTCCGTGAGCAGCCTCTGGTCCGAGCCGCAATGCAGCACTCCCGCACGAACCAGGTCGGCGACTACGTTTTTCTTTTCCACGTAGTTGAGTACCGCGCCCACCTTTGGATTCGGATCATAGTCGTGCCAGTGACGGAGTTGTTGAATGTATTGTTGGAAAAAAGAGTCTTTTGTTCCTCCGAGAGCCTCGTAGTCGGCGGCACAGTACTGAACCTTGTCGCAGATGGCGTGAGGCGCCACTTTGTTCGTACGCCCAGCCGAATCTTCGGTCGCCGGAATTACGGTCTTCTCTTTTTCTACCAGCGCCGCCCGCTGAAACTCACCGTTTTGGTCGAGCACGATTTCGATGTGCGCTTGCTGCTCGGTGTGGCTAACCGGCATTAGCGGCTCGTTTTCGAACTGCGGCGCGTTGGCGCAGAGTTCGTAGGTCTCGTAGAGCTTTTGTATCCAGCTCACATCAGACCTCCAGTTCCTGAGCTTCGGCGGTCACATTGCGAAGATTATGATCGATGCCGAAGCCCTTCGGCAGCATCTCCCGGATTTCATTCTTGACCGGGCATTCCTCGGGTCGTGGAAACCTCAATACGCCGTCCACCATTTTGGGCCGCCAGAAATTACTGCGCAACACGTTAGCTCCGGTCTCGTCGGGGTAGTCAAAGCTGTGAAACATCAGGCCGAAGCCTAGCTCCCCTTTGCCGTCGTAGTCGCCGGCGCCAGCGCCAAACTCACACGGCTCCACATATCCTTGGCAGTCACGTGTGCCGAGGAAGATGTCCTGACGGCCACCCAGGCCCAGGCTACGCTGTGCGATCTGATAGTGCTTGCCGTCAATCCGGTCTTTCGCCAGTTCCGGCCTGTGCTCATTCCATTCGAAGTGCGCCCGAACCTGATACTCAACACGTGGGCCGGTGATCGGGTCAGGATCGCCCGTGAGGAAGGTATAGATTGCAAGGCTGTTGCCTCCGCGGCTGTAGTCGAGCGGCTTCGTTCCTTTGGTTTGGGTCCTGATCCGCTTAATCACCCGCACGGCGTCGATGAACCAGATGAACGTGGGCTTCCAGTAAATCGATTTGGCAATACCCTTCAGCGCCTCGTACGTCGGCACATGGTACGAGCACTTCTCTCCACCCACCCGTGTTAGGGGATCGGTGAACATGGCGTACCGTCCCCAAGTACGAAACTCAAGCGTATTCTTTGGCGTGCTATGCATCATGAAACTCCATTTCCTCCGTGCCTTCCTCGTTCAATCCGAACTCGTCGTTGTACCACTTCTCACGCAGACAAAGTATCCCGGTTCCCGGCTGGGCTTCGTAGACGGCGTTCGATTGTTGGAGCTTGTCCAGAACCCAGGGGAAAACATTGACGGTGAACTGCTGTGCCCGCTTGAGAAGTTGGTTCTTTCTGAATTCGTATGCTGCGCCGCATAGCTCTCCGATCACGTCCATTCCTTCGGACGAGTAGGGAACCACCACTCCCCGGGTGTTGGCGTCGATTGGCAAGAAGGCCTCAGCCGCCGTCTTGAATGCCTGTCTCAGGTGGACCGGCGGAGGAGACGCACGTCCTTTAACAGCCAGCGCATTTTCGGCCAGCATGTTGAGAAGGGTATCGCATCGTTCCGCTTCTTGCGGGCCGACTGGATAGTCCATCTTGTTGCGTCGGGCGAAGAAGTAGTAAAGGAAGTACTGCGCGATCAAGTTCGGGTCCGAGAGGTCTACTGTCCGGTTCTCGTATTTTCCGGCGTTCTCATCGAGCACCTTTTGCGCGGCCTCCTGTGCAGCCCGAATGTCGAGCAGGTGCTTCGATAGTTGGCCCTTGAGATCAATCACGTGCATGCGCCCCATTCCGATCTCCCCGTTCCGATTGCACCGGCCTGCGGTCTGCGCAATCGAATCGATTCCGGCCAAGGCGCGGATGGCCGATGAAAAACTGATGTCCACGCCCGCCTCGATCAACTGGGTGCTGACGCATATCACTGGCGTGTGCTTGTCGAGGTGCTTCTTAAGCTCAGCGAGAATCTTTATCCTGTGAGCCGGGCACATGCCTGTGCTTAGGTGACGCACGGTCGCGTGACTCGCGGCGGCCTTGCATTCCTTCAAGATCGAGAGGGCTTCGCGCTTGGTATTTACGACAACCAGGCAGCTCCCCAACTCACGCGTCTCGGTGACAGCTAGTTTCGCTGCCTCGGCGTGGTCCCATCCTCCTGCCTTGCGCCGATCATAGACCTCGTATCGCCGGATTCGCGCAAAAAGCGACGCGACGTCTTGCATGATTTCGGCGTTCTGGCCAAGACGAATCGCACCCTTGTTGACATCGACCTGATGTAACAGGGGTTGAGTTGCGGTGCAGAGTACGACGCTGGCGCCGCATTGCTCGACGAGAAAATTCAGCGCATTGTTGAAGAGGTGAACGCAGCGGACGGGGAGGGTTTGGATTTCGTCGAAGATAAGGACCGAGTTAGCCATCTGATGCATGCGCCTGACTGCGCGAGTGCCGGAACCGAACAGGGCTTCCAATAGTTGAACCGCAGTCGTGAAGACGACCGGCGAATCCCAGTTCTCCGAAAGGATTTTGCTTCTTTGTGTTTGCTTCAAAGGCGTCAGATTCGAATGATGTTCAAGGACGACGCTCGCGAATTTGGTTCCTTTAGGCTCCAGGACTTTGCGGACGACATCGGCGTTCTGGTCGATGATGGACGTGTAAGGGCTGACATAGATCACACGATCCATGTTCCATTTCGCGGCGTGGTTGAGCGCAAAACGCAGACTGGCGAGCGTCTTGCCTCCGCCGGTGGGGACGGTCAAGAGGTAGGTCCCTTTCGGACGGACTGCGGCGGACAAGCAGGATTCAGAGACCTGCTTGCGCAGTTTGTTGATCGCGGAGGCGTCGGAGAAGCCTTGGAGCTTACGCTCCAGAAGTCTGGCGAGCGCGGGCCACTCGGTATAGCGGCCGTGTTGGCGGAGGGAGGCCGCAACACCGTCCGAAAAGTCGGCGGTATCGGTCCGGTCGGCATCGATCAGGCAACTGAACAAAAATCGAGTCAGGAGGCCGATCTTGAATCGTCGAATGGTCTCGTTGGGATCGGTTTGGCAGATCTTCGCGATCATGGCGCGGAGGGCTCCGACGAGATTCGGGTCGTCGAGTTGCTGGCTGTGCGCCTCCTTTACCTGTTGTTCTGTGCTCGTCCAGGCCTCAGCAAGATGCGACTCCGAGTCCGCTTTGTCCATCCTCCGCGAAAGGTTGTCGAATCCGCTCGGCGCGATGCAATCGATCAGGCCGGAATGATGGGAGGCCACGCAAATGGCGAGGATTTCACGCACGGCTCGTTCCATGGCTCCCAGTGGCTTCAGGTTTTGCCAGATCTTCTGCGCGCCAGCCGTTGAATGATCGATCTTCCCACGTTCCGCGTCCGGCTGTTCGGTATCTTCAGTGAGCGCCACTCGACGTAAATATAGCTGAAAAGCGGTCGAATACTTGCCAAGATCGTGCAGTAAGCCTACGGTTGCACCCGCTGGACCAAGGCCGATTTTGTCGGAATGCCGGCGGGCAGCCAGGGAAACACCAAGCAGATGATCGCTGAGTAATTGCTCCCTGTCTCCATCTAAATGCGCGAGGAATTTCGCGGCCTGTTGTCCGAACGAATGGTCCATGGTCCCGTTTCGTTATGATACTCCCGATGGGGATTGGCCGGCATGCAGCCGGCACCCGGTGGATTAACCAACGGGAAAGGGTTCAGGGGAAAAGGGATGTTGATGCGGCGGGAGCGGGGATGACGGGAATCATCGGGCAGGACTTGGGGGCAGAACGTCTCGATGTGAAACCGGATCGCGTATATAACATCGGCGAGCGGTTCCTCTTTCAGACGCTGCCCGCGCCGACCACAATGATTTTGACTGGCCTCATCGTTTCCCGTCCGCGTTACGATGGCTGGCGGCGCCTACTGCCGAACCGAGGCCGGCGCGCGTGCGAGACCCGGCGCTGCGGGACTCAGCGCCGACACGAGTTCCCGCATGATCGCGGCCGGTAGTTTCAAAGGGATAAAGCATTCCGCTGGGTACAGATAGTCCTCTCCGCTTTCGTCAACAATGCGAAAGAAGCCTTCCTTGGCTGCCTTCCGATCCGGAAGGACTTGATAAACTCTCCTTGCCTCCAAGTCCTCAGAGTCACCTGGGCGAACACAGAGTACAAATCTGGAATGCGATGTAGCTTTGCTCATGATTAATCCAAAAATCGCTTGATCTTCCATCCCTTGCGACCGATGCCATGCGCCTCATACCAATGGACCTCAGCCCATCTCGTCGACCCACCTCGCCGTTTGGATGGTCGCGACGCCCTTCATTTTCGCCAATTCTTTCCACCGTAGCGCTTGACCAGGGTTCTCAGCCGCCGGATGGCGCTTCCTCTGGCTATGACCTCCATGCCGGTGATCTCGCCGACGATGGTGAAACCCATCCCGTCTTTAGTCTACTACCGCAGTTTTGATCTGAAGCGCTCCGATTTAACCGACCTAATCCGTCGGGAACGGTGCGCTCCCAGAGCTCTCGCTCGCCGCGGAGCTCATCGACTACCACTAAAATGAAAGGAGAAGATTGTGGCACGCACACCCATTCACCCTGGAGAAATCCTCGGCGACGAGTTGGAGGCGATCAGCCTTTCGGCGAAAAGATTGGCCGATGTTATCCAGGTACCGCCGAATCGCCTGTATCAGCTTTTGTCTGGAAAGCGGAGCATGACGGCGGACACGGCCCTGCGCCTCAGCCAGTATTTCGGGATGTCGGCTGATTTCTGGATGAACCTCCAAAGCTCCTGTGAGCTTGACTTAGCGCGGAAGCAGAAGGGCAGGGCCATACAGCGAATCCCGAAGCGCAGGGGGAGGATGGAGCCGCAACCGGCGGCGTGACGGCGCGGTTGGGCGGGTAGAGGCCCAGCTGTACTCTTGAACGCTTTTGATAATCACGCTTAAGTGCTCCAGTGGCCTCCTGGGCGTTAGCTGCCAAGACCGGCGCGTGTAACGGAAGGCGACGAACCAGCCGAGTGCTTTCCGTGAGCGGCGTTTCACAGGAGGAATCCGTCAGCGCCCTGCCGTGCGGCCTGCGCTCTCGGCTGGACCATTGTACGAGTGGCGCGTAACTCACCCGGAGTCGTGCAACGAGAACGCCGTTTTTGGAGAACTTCGCAGTCGATGACCACGGGATGCTGTTGGGCGTTGCTACCCGAAGACAATGACGATCGGATTCGCCCGCGGCTGGCTCTGCGGTGCGGTACGAAACAAAAAACCCCCGGCTCGCGCCGGGGGCTTTGTTCAGTTCGCGAATAAGGTGCTTATCGCCTTACCGTAATGCTGGTTTGAGTATCCAACGGGCCAAACTGATCGATGCCAATGCCCTTGGGGGCGGTCGGGATTACCAGTTTCACCCAAACGGCATCCGGACCCTTGAAATACGAAGTCTCGGTCGCCTTGCGCAGGGCGTCGATGCTGTCCTGCTGCTTCCCGGAGGTCGCGTTGGCGAAACCCGGCAGCTCGAACACGACCCATGAGTCTTTGGCCATTTCGCTCAAGCTGATAGCAACTTCCGGTCTTTCGGTCTTCACACGGATCTCGGTACCGGCGCGCACAGTGCTCTGATTGGACGTGATCTTGAAGTCCTTGCCATTGCGGCTCAGGGTAATCGGAGCAGCCGCCCCCGCAGCACCCGCCGGCGCAGCACCAGCACCTCGCCCAGGACCAGCACCTCGCCCGGGAGCAGCACCCCGCGCAGGAGCAGCCGCCCCCGCAGGACCAGCACCCCGCGCAGCACCAGCACCCCGCAAAGCGACATCTTTCAGCGCAAGACCAAGACCGCTTGTGGCTCCGCCCCTCCTGATGCTGAACTGAAGGCGTCCGATATCCCCCGCGCACACCGAGGCGTTCCAGGTTGGCTGGATCTTGCACGTGTCGTCCGTAGCGACGCTGTCGTTCTCGCCGTCGTGGAGCAGAACATAGGAATCAGGGATGCCGGTCGTCGATCCGTCCAGATCGTGGATCGCCGCAGTCCGGTAGGCCGAACCACTCCGGTTGTCACTGTCGAACCTGGGGTCGATCTTCGGGAAATACACGGGCTTTGCATTGATGTATTTCGCACTCTTGACTGTGTTTTCGGTGGTAACCCCGGCGCCCGTATACAACAGCCAGGAAAGCGCGCCTGATCCGCGCTGTTTGTTGTCCTGGAAATTCACGAATGTCGTGTTGACCACGTCATGACGGTAGTCGTAATACTCGTAAGCGTGGATCGGGTAATCCGGAATCAGGCGTTTCGGCAGGCTGCGACCGTAGGCCTTTTCTTCGGGCGTTACGGGGTTGCCGATGTTGTCGGTTTCGCCCACGAACAGCGAATCAACCACCAGTGAGGTAAATGTGTCAGCGCCGAAGGAACCCGTTGAACTCGTGAACCCAATGGCATTGTCCGCCGCCTTGAAGTTCTTGTAGACGTGCAGCTCGCCGCGGCTCCAGGCGCCGCCATTGCGGTTCTTATAAGCGGTGAGATCCTGGAGGAGCGATTCCACGCTCTTGCTGTTGTCGTCAGCGGGGTTTTCCTTGGCAACGTGCGAGGGGCCGGCCAACCCGAAGACGCCTTCCAGATTGATGTTCCGGTCCAGCATGAATCCGTCGTAGTTGGAGTGGGCAACGTTGCCCCTGAATTCCGCCATCCTGGTTCGACGCGGCCAAGTATTCTTGCTGATCTCCGTGCCAACGAACTTCCCTTGCGGGTGTTCCGGCAACGACCACCAGAAGCCATTCTCATCGGAACCCGCTGCGACGTTGTCGATGAAGGCATTGTCCGGATTGGTGATCCAGTAAGCCGTCACCGTGTTGTCCGAAGGCAGCAGGGTGTCCTTGCCGGACATGCTGTCCGCCCTGTAGGTCGCGCGATTCAGCGAATTACTTCCCATGTTCTCCCCGTTTGCGGCGAGATTGGTCGGGACGCAGGCCTTGGAGGTATGGCACTTGACCTGGATCGCAAGGTTGTGCACGAACTGGTTCCCGTGCTCCGCGCCGTCTTCGAGGAAGAAGCAGTGACCGACGGTGTTGTAGGTCACGTTGTTCTCGACGTGCAGGAAGTTCGTGCCATGCACGGTCACGCAGCGGTTGTAGGTGTCGTGGATCGACGCGTTCTTGATGTACTGTCCCTGTGCGTCGCCCACCAGATGCCAGTGGATCGGATAGCGGGCGAGAGTCATGTTCTGGCCCATTCGATTGAATTCGACGCCCTCGACAAACATCTTGCTTCCGACCATCGCCATGACGTGCCCGCCGTAGAAAGACTGTTCCGCGTCGGCCGATGCCTGCAGCTTGATATTGCGCGTCAGCATCGCGACTTCGCCGCGTTCATCCACGTCGAAGGTGATCTTGCCGAAGTGCATGTAGTCGAGCTTCTTGTCGAGCGTGATTGTGTTGCCCTTGATGGAGGTAATGGTGCGACGCTCGGCCTGCCGAGGATCGAAATCTGTAGATGCTAGAACAATCTCCTCACCGGTTTTCCAGTCCGCAGCGCTCAGGACCTCGATCGAGGTGCTGCCCTCTTCGGCGGTCTTGGCCAGCTTGGTCCAGGTGCTCTTTTCCGAACCGTGCAGGTTCAGCGTTCCGCCCATCAGCATGATGCCGCGGTCCACGCGATCCGTCGTTCCACCGACGCCACTGATATCTTCGCCTTTGACGTTGTCGGTCAGGGTGATGGTCGCCTTCTTGGTGTGGGGTTTGGCCTCGGTGCCGATTTCGAGTTCCCCGTGCACCATGATCCACTCGGTGGTCAGTTCGAGGTCTTTGTCATCGGCGAAGCTCAACTTGCCTTCGATCGTCAACCCATGCAGCGGCATCGGGCTGACGTCCATGACGACGTTCATGTCCTTAGTAATGGTGACCAGGGCGTCTTTGGCCGGCACCTTCTTATCAGGCCACGTGGCCGCGTCTGACCAGCGCTTCGCGCCAGCCGCGGGAGAGCCTTTTTGTTGCCCCTGAACAACGGCATATCCGCCAAGACCTAAAAAGGCTGGAACCAGCAACGAAAGGAACAAGAGAGAACGTTTTTGCATCGCCAAATCTCCGTGATCGGTCGTGTTGCGCTACTTTCTCCCGCGAGAGTCGAAGGACGGGTAGCCACGGACAATTTTACACCTATCTTTCATTGAACGTCGGGCACCTTCGGTGCACCTCTTTCGCTGGATGGCGGGCACTTTCGGCGCACCGCGACGCTAAGGCGCCGCTCTCGGTCGGACTATCCGCGAAAGAGCCCCGGACTTGTGCCCAGGGCTTCGTTCAGTTAACCATGCAACCCATCAGCACATTCAACATCGATCAATTTGAACTCGCTACCGATGTGGCGACTCCGGCAACGGCACTTGCGCCCGAGCACGACTTCCTCACACTCACCGTGCGCGCGTTTGGCGGCAATGCAGCCCCGATCCGCGCGATCACCGCCGAAGGGGAACAACTGCTGTTGCCTGAGCAGTCCGTAAATACTCCCAAGGTAGAGCTGGGCCAGTGGACGTTCATGGCCGACAGCCACGGCGATTCCGTCGTGGTGAGCGGCACCCGGCACATGGGGCAATGATCACCGCCGCACAAGACATGCAGATCAAGGCCGCGCTCGGGCCGGACGTGCTCCGCGTCACGCAGCAGATCGACTGCGCGATGGAGTCCGGCCTGGGTGTCCCGGTCTACCTGTGGCGCGAGTTGCCGGCGGCCTTAAAACGTCCATTCGCCGGATCTGATGAAGACCGTCTATGGGCGAGCGTTCACTTATCTGATCGAGGAGAGAATCGATGACAACGGTGGAAGTGTCCGCCGTCGCGGTGGGGGTTTCCCATCCAAGCGGCAGTTTTGATGAAGAATACCTTCGTAGCATCGGTCGCGCGGTGCTGCGGCGAGTGAGTGACGGCGCGCCCGAGGTTCGGGCAGCAGCCGCGCGCGTCACGGAGAGCATGGGCAACGCCTATGCGTGGGTCGGGCTTCTGCGCGCCGTCCAGCGTACCCGGATGAGCGCGTCGGTGGAGAGCGCCATACGGGCGTGCATTCAGGAGATCAACGCGACCTAGGGCGGACATTTGCGACAATCATTATAGATTGACCGAACGGCCCGCCGATAACAATCCGCCAAATGGGATGGAGCGCGGACTGATGGTTGAGCAGTTCATCGGCAACTTCAGTTCCCAATTCTTCATGAAGGACTTCGTGTATATAAACGTGAAGTTCATGTCTGGAGGGCAGCTCAAATCGCATCCTGCCGATTTGCTGTTTGTGCTTGGCGATGAATGCATCGTCGTCAGCGTCAAGGGTACTGACGGTGAACCGAAGACGGAAGCGAAACTAAAGCTCTGGCTCAAGAAGAAATGCTGGGATGGAAGCCAAGCAGCAAAGGTTGGCATTCAACGGCTAAACATTCCATTCAGCGCGGAGAACCTTTGGGGTGAACGTCGAGAATTTCCTGCGGGAAGTCTCAAGGCCCGCTGCGGGATATGTGTGCTCGAATGCTCTCAGGAACCCTTCAAGGAAATCGAATTTGAGATCACCCAACCCGAGTCTTCGCTCCCAATTCATGTCTTGTCGGCTAACGATCTGCTGAACACAACGCTCTGGCTTGGTTCCGTCTGGGACGTGTTTCAGTACTTTGACAAACGCGCAGCAATACGCAACACCTTCAGTGGAATAAATGGCGAGCGCTTCCCACTTGCATACTACGTCCTGAAGGCCCATGACTTTGCCGATTTCGCGAGCGCGGACAAAGAAGAACTCGGAGCACGGTTTCAACTCCACATGCTCGATAATCTTCAGAATTACTCCGAACGCGATCGATTCTCCCACTATGTGAACTCGGTCATTCGGGAGTTGCATACGCGCCATCCCGAGATGGAATCGTTTGTACCAACGGAGTTCATCAAAGAAATCGAGAAGCCGGAAAATCGATCCGGCTATCTGAAAATGGCCGCCATGCTCAACGGTCTACCGACTTCAAACAAGGCATACATCGGAAGGCGACTGGATGAAATGTTGACGGGGCTCAAGGGAACGGGCAAGTGTGGCTGTGTTGCCCACAAGCGCCTGTATGAGGAAATGGTATTTGTCTTCTGCGGGTTCTCGAAGATGTCCCGAACAGATCGAATCCGAAACCTGGGCACCTTGGTAGAAGCTGCGCTGCTGAAGTATGGCCTCAGCGAAGCGCTGGGGATTGCCTTTGATGCGGATAACGATGAGGGATTTGATCTCCGCTGGGTTCGCGGGATACCGCGTGCTACGCCAGACCTTGAGAGGATTGCGGAAGCGGTCTTTGGACCCACAATCGAAACATCCATCGCCAATCCATTTGGAGAGGCACGACCTTACACGCCACCGGAGAAACGCTAGGCGTCCTAGTTGAGTTAATGTACAGAATGCGCCCGACGATGAAATCCGTGGTCGTGTGACAGTTCATCTTCCACCAGCCAAAACCCATGATCTGGTTAGCCCGGTCAAACCGCCACTCGGTTTCCTGGAGTGAGCGTGTCGGGTACACTACGCGAATCACACCGCCGTCGTTTAGGATTCCGAAACAGATCCTATCTGCTGACCGCTATACTGGCTTGCAGATCCGTTGGACGAACGATCGGCAACGGAGGCTTGGTCACAACCAGTTTGACCCAGAGGGCATCCCCGCCCCTGAAATAAGACGTCGCGTTCGCCTTGCGCAATGCGTCCATGCTGGTCTGTTCCGTTCCGGAGGCTGCTTTGGTGAAACCCGGCAGCTCAAATATGACCCATGACCACTGGTCCATTTCGGCCAGACTGAGAGAGACTTGCTGTCTTTCGGTCTTCACCAGGATCTCGGTGCCGGCACGCACAGTGCTCTGGTTGCCGGTGATGTGAAATTCCTTGCCATTTCGAACAAGCGCGATGGGCGCCTGCGGAGCAGGACGAGCGGCCGGAGCAGGACGAGCGGCCGGAGCAGGACGAGCGGCCGGAGCGGAACTAGCAGCTGGAGCCGAACCGGCGGCTGGACGATTTCCACCGATCGAAGAGAGAAAAGCGAACCGGGCGGTCCGAGTTTCGATATCGACTGTGGCTGCAAGTTCTCCTCTACTGTCCGAGAGATTCAGGCGACCGACATCACCCGTGCACACAGAGGCGTTCCAGGTGGGATGAATCGCACAGCTGTCGTCCGTGACGACGCTGTCGTTCTCGCCGTCGTGGAGCATGATGTGGGAATCGGGGATGCCGGTCACCGAACCGTCCAGGTCGTGGATGGACAGGGTCCGGTAGCCCACGCCACCCCGGTTGTCGTTATCGAATCTGGAATCGATTTTCGGAAAATACACAGGCTTGGCATTGACGAATTTCGCACCGCTGACGGTGCTTCCGGTACTGACCCCCGAGCTCGCGAACAACAGCCAGGAAAGCGCTCCCGTTTTTCTCCGATCGTTGTCCTGGAAATTCACGAACGTCGTGTTGACCACATCATCGCGGTAATCATAGTATTCGTAACCGCGGATCGGGAAGTCAGGGATCAGCTTCTTGGGCAGGCTGCGGCCATAGGCAACTTCCTCGGGCGTCTTGGGATTGCCGCTATTGCCGGTCTCGCCCACGACCAGCGAATCAACCAGCCGTGCTTTAAACCGTGAGCTGCCGATGTCGCCAGCGGACGACGTCATGCCAATGGCATTGTCAGCGAGTTTCAAGTGGCTGAATACGAAGAGGTCGCCCCGGCTCCAGAGACCACCATTGCGGTTCTTGTAGCTGGTCAAGCTCTCGAAGTGCGTCTCCACCACTTCGCTATCCAGGTCAGCAGGATTTGACAACGGCAGGAACGGAATGGTGGCCAGACCGAAGGTGTTATCTTCGTAGATGTTCCGGTCGAACATGAACCCGTCGAAGTTGGAATGGGCCACATTGCCTCTGAATGCGCGCAGCGGCGTTCGGCGCGGCCAGATGGTCTTGCTGACTTCCGAATCCTTGAACTTCCCTTGCGGGTGTTCCGGCAGAGACAGCCAGAAACCGTTCTCGTCGGAACCGGCCGCTACATTGTCTATGAAGCTATTGTCCGGGTTGGTGATCCAGAAGGACGCCACCGTGTTGTCCGAAGGCAGCAGAACGTTCTTGCTGTGGAAGCTCATTTCCCTGTAGGCCTGACGATTCGCATAGTTGGCGTCTCTCTCTCCGTTGGCGGCGAGATTCGTGGGCACGCAGTCCAATGTCGGATGACACTTGGTCTGGATTGCCAGGTTTTTGATGAATTCGTTGCCGTGCTCGATCCCGTCTTCGAGGAAGAAGCAGTGGCCGACGGTGTTGTAGGTCACGTTGTTCTCCACGTGCAGGAAGTTCGTGCCGTGCACGGTCACGCAGCGGTTGTAGCTGTCGTGGATCGCGGAGTTGCGGATGTACTGCCCCGGTGCGTCGCCGATCAGGTGCCAGTGGATCGGATACCGGGCAAGAGTCATGTTCTGGCCCATGCGATTGAGCTCGACGCCCTCGACAAACATCTTGCTTCCAACCATCGCCATGACGTGCCCGCCGAAGAATGACTGTTCCGCGTCGGCCGATGCCTGAAGTTTGATATTGCGTGTCAGCAAGCCGACTTCGCCGCGTTCATCCACGTCGAAGGTGATCTTGCCGAAGTGCATGTAGTCCAGTTTCTTGTCTAGCGTGATCGTATTCCCGCGGATGGCCGAAATGGTTCGCCGCTCTGCCTGCCTGGGATCGAAATCCGTGGACGCAAGGACAATCTCCTCGCCAGCCCGCCAGCCGGCGGCGTTCAGGACTTCAATCGAGTTGCTGCCTGCTTCGGCTGTCTTGGCCAGCTTGGTCCAGGTGTTCTTTTCCGGACCGTGCAGGTTCAGGATTCCACCCATGAGCATGATCCCGCGGTCACTGCGGTCATTTCCACCCATCCCACCAAAATCTTCGCCCTTGACGTTGTCAGTGAGGGTAATGGTCGCATTGCGCGTGTGGGGCTTGGCTTCCGTGCCAATCTCCAACTCCCCGTGCACCATGATCCACTCGGTGGTCAGTTCGAGGTCCTTATTATCTGCGAAGCTCAGTTTGCCGTTGATTGTCAAACCGTGCAGCGCCGGCGGAGTGACATCGAGGACTACGTCCATGTCCCTCCCGATGGTGACAAGGTCGTCTTTGGCTGGCACCTTTTTGTCAGGCCAAGTGGCTGGATCAGACCAGCGTTTCCCGCTGGTCGTCGAAGAAGTTTTTTGTTGAGCCTTAAGGGCGGCGTATCCGCCGAGGACTAAAAAGGCTGGAACCAGCAACGAAAGGATCAAATGTGTGTGTTTTCGCATCGTTAAGCCTCCATGCACGATCATGTTACGCTACTTTCTCCCGCGAGGATCGAACGAGGTATAGCCAGGGACAATTTTACACCCATCCTCAGCCGGACAAGATCCTCTGGTTTCAACGTATTCGGCCTGCGGATGGGTTTGCGGAGCACAGGACTGAAGGCATCTGAGCACGGCGGTTCGGACGCCAGAGCCGCCGGGTGCCAGTCACGATCTGGCGTGCCTTACAGACACCCTCCGAATCTTCTTGGATCAACGAGCTTTGTCCTGCGCTTCCGTTCACCCGCTCACCTGCACTTTGGACAGGTGTCTGCCAACTTCCTCCGACCCGACGTCTTGCCAACTTCCGAGTAGCGCGTTACACGGCCGGAGGTGGCGAACACTCTACACCTGGGGAGCAATCCGGCAACAATCAGGCTCAAGTTTGGGGACAAAGTCTTGAGACTGGACCGCAAACGCGACCGCTGGACCGCAGGCGCGAGTTCCGGATCAATTTCGGGACAGAGTTTTGAGACGCTGGAAGCCCTGATTTTGGGGCCTCCCGATTTCGTCTCGAAACTTACCCTTTTTGGGACGGTACGGGAGATCATGAGTTACCCCCATGGGCTATAGTTGACCATGCCCAACAATACATGTGAACACTGCGGCGGTTCACAACTCATCAGCGGTCTCAGTGTTTCTGCTTCTGGTGGTCAGGGTGACGTACGTCCCGGCCTCCTCTGCAAAGCGAAAAAGAAGCGCTTTTTCGGATGGTCCCCCGAAAGGGACAAAAGGGAGACCCTTTTTGCTGACCTATGCACCTCTTGCGGCACTGTAAAACGTTTTATACGTGAAAGACCCGAAACGTGATTGGGTCGTATAACTTTCACGGTTTCAACCGGGACGGTCCCCGGCCCGATGGGCGCAAAGGACCCTTTGTGCAACGTCGCTTCGCCCACTTTGACGCATTACGCCCGACTCGCTGATCTGGTTGTGCCAGCTTTGAGTGGATGGTCGGCCACTCGGAGAATGGTCACCATTTAGGCGTCATTTCGGCCATCACTCCTGGTAAGTCGCCGTCACGTCAACTTGACCCGAGGCGCCCAAAGCGCGGATGCAGTCCGCCCCTGTCTGACGCTTCGTGGATACTCATCAGTATACAATTTGGTTTTCAAATATGTGGTATGTATGGTAGTGTACCGATATGAGCAAGGTGGCCGAAAGTCCAAACATTCGAATCAGCCCCCAGTCCAAAGCGGCCCTCCGCGAGTTGGCCGAACACGATGGAAAGCCCATGCAGAATGTCCTGGACGAGGCCATTGAACAGTATCGCCGGGACCGATTTTTTCGAGAACTCGACGAGAGCTACGCCCGCTTGCAGGCCGATTCCCAAGCTTGGCAGGAAGAGCTCGACGATCGCCGTCTTTGGGAATCTACCCTGGCTGATGGCCTCGACGAGGAATGAGCCCGTCGGCCCCGGAGCCCGTGCGCGGGGAGGTATGGTATGCCCGTTTCGACCCGATTGTGGGCCACGAGCAGGGTGGTGAGCGCCCCTGCGTCGTTCTTTCCGATGACCGCTTCAATCGTAGCCGAGCCCACCTTGTTATCGTTCTGCCGATCACTCGCACAGACCGAGGCATTGCCTCGCATGTTCAGATCGATCCTCCCGAGGGAGGTTTGAAGGCTGTAAGCTTCATCAAGTGCGAAGATATCCGGTCCATTTCGAAGCAGCGGCTTCAGTCGAGATGGGGCAAGGTTTCCGCGAAGACTTTGGCCACCTGTAAAAAGCTCTTCTATCGCTTTGCCGACAAGGGCCTTGTCTGGCCTGCACATTATAAGGTACACTGTACTAGATAAGGTGCAGGGTGATGGATGGTCCACAGCCGCAAAAAATCCCCCTGATTTTCTACCGCACGCGGGCGGGTAGCGAGCCGGTGCGGGAATGGCTCAAAGGGCTGAATGAAACGGAGCGCCAGGCGATAGGGAGGGACCTGCTGCGGGCGCAATGGCGATGGCCGGTGGGGATACCGCTGTGCCGCCCGATGGGAGGCGGCTTGTGGGAGATCCGCACGGACCTTCCGACGAAACGGACTGCGCGTGTATTGCTCTGCCTTTACCGCGAGCACCTGGTTGCGTTGCACGGGTTCATCAAGAAAACGCAAGCGACGCCGGATGAAGATTTGGCTACGGCGCGCAAGCGCCAAAAGGAGTTAGAGCGATGAGCAAGAAGCACATGGGTTCGACCGTTGACGACTTCCTCAAGGAAGAGGGCATTTTCGAGGAGGCACAAGCGCAAGCGGTCAAGGAGGTGGTAGCCTGGCAGCTGGCTGAGGCCATGAAGAAGAAAAAAATCTCGAAGAACAAAATGGCGACGCTGTTGAAAACGAGCCGGACGCAGGTTGACCGGCTCCTCAGCGCCAAAGACGACATCACACTGTCCAGCCTTCAACGCGCGGCGGCCATGGTGGGCCGCCGCGTCACAATCGAGCTGGTTTAGGGCGGCAGGCTGGTTCCTGGATGAGGCTTGACGGCTTCGGGAAAACGAAACGCCATGGCGGGCGCATCCTGGACCAGAAGGTAGTAGCGGAACTGGCGAACGTCTACCTTGGCGCGCGGGGGGTAGAACTCAGCCTTTACGTTGGATTTTCGCACGGATGGATTTTCGCACACTGATGCTCGGCCGCGACGATATCCGTTTCCGCTCTCAGGCGATTCCAGAAGTCTTCATCCGCTTCTACAGGATCGCCGGAATTGAGGCCCTCCAGAAGAGTTCTTCCAGCTCATCTTGCGTCCCCTCAAAGTCTGGGGCGGCGGCAGTCTCCAGGGCGGCGACGGCGGCGTCCAGCGCTTCCTCGGTGGAACGATACACGCCTGCGTTGACGACGGTCCGGATTCGCCGCTCTTGTTCGGGAGTGAGTTGTACGGACATGGCGGACTTCCGCTCTCTCTCCAGACTAAAGGATATACGACCTGTTGTCGCGAACGGGTCATTTCAAAGCAGCGGCTTCAATCGGGATGGGTCAAGGTTTCCGCCAGGACTTTGACCGCTGTTGAAGCTATGAAGCGCGACGAATCTTTCGCTATGGCAACGGAACAAGCCAGCGAGCGAGCAATGCAGTATCCGCGCTAACCTAAAGGCGGTGAAGGCATCCCCGATTTCGAGAACCAAGGCCCGGAAGCCGAAAGCAGATCCATACTATCCGGCGGCCGTCGAGCGCGCAAAGGAAGCCGCCCGCCGGCTGCAACAGGCAGGGATCACGGACGCCGAGGGACGCCGGATCCGCAAAGACCGGCCGACCGATATGCGGGAAGGCCAGGATCGCGATTTTGGCGGCTGATGCCTGCCCGTATGATTGTAGTGGCCGGGTCGCCAGGAAGCGGCAAATCTTCCATCTTTCCAGTCGCGAGCTTCGGAGTCCCATATTTCAATGCCGACGATCGCGCCGCCGAACTCAACCGCGGCTCCTACGCCGGCATCCCCAAGCAGATTCGATCTCAAGTGAATCGCGAATTCGAGGCATTCGTGCAGGCGTGCATCGAGGCGCGAACAAGTTTCGCGATCGAAACGACGCTGCGCTCCAGCGCGACCTTTGAACAGGCCGCGCGGGCAAAGGCGGCTGGTTCACAACGGAGATGCGCTACCTGGCCTTGCGCGATTTCGCGATGCATTTGGAGCGCGTCAAAGCCCGCGCCGACGCGGGCGGGCACAGCGCACCTGAAGCGACGCTGCTTTCAGCGCACAGATCGAGTCTCGCCAACCTTGCCAGGGCCGTCGTCGAGATGGACGATCTTTGGGTCTACGACAACTCGCCGATTGGGGGACCACCCCGGCTAATCCTGGAAAGCGAAAAAGGCGCGCTTCGCTTTCTCTGCGACGATCCTCCGGACTGGCTTGCGCCCGCGATAGAACGATCCTGATCGGGCGAGTCCTCTCCGGCGGCGGGGTTCCGCACGGACTTTACCTCGACGGTAAACTATTCACGGGACCGGCCGCGGGCCTCATTCTCGCGCCCGACCGCCCAACGAATTGTCAATAGCGGATTGAAAGAAACCTTCTGCTGCAAGCGCTGCTCGATACCGGCAATCAGGCCATCGCGCTTGGCGTCGATCTCGTCCTGCGCTTCAAACAGCCGCTTCCGTTTGGTGCGCCGCTCGGTGTCCAGTTCTTTCAGTCGCTTCTGGTGCTCCAGTTTCTCCTGAAGGCTCGGCGCCGATGTGGACAGGCGTTTCACTTCGCGAATCTGTAGATCCAATTCCTTGATTTCGCGCTCGAGCCCGGTCTTCAAGTCTTCGGCCCAGCGGTCCAACTTTTCTACTTCCTCGTTGAAGTAGCGCACGCCGCTCACGTCCTATCTCCAGCGCGCTGCCGGCGTGGTCTATCATGAATGAGATTTGCCAACGGAGGCTTTGATGAAGAGACTTCACACAACTGCGATCGCGATATGCGCCGCTGTGCTGCTCGCCAGCGCCGCACACGCTCAGGTGGCCCTCGACTCGGTGCGCATCGCCGCGAAAGACACCGTCGCCCTGGCGAAGTTTTACCAGGCGGCGTTCGGCATGCAGGAGGTCAATCGGATCGAAAACCCGGGAGGCACGGAGGTCTTCGTGAACTTCGGGGCCACGGTCGAAGCCGCGAAGGCCAACAAGAATCCGCTGATGGTGCTCTTTCATCGCGATTCCGACGACGTGAAGGACCCGGTTCCGCACGTGATCTTTGTCGTAAAGGACATGGCCAAAACGGTCGCCGCCGTCAAAGGCGCGGGCGGAACGATGACGGGCGAACCGCGCCCATTCCAAAACACGGGCACCGTCCTCGGTTTCGCGATCGATCCGGCCGGGAACCGCGTTGAGCTGATTCAGCGGCCATAAGCGGAAGGAGCCCGAGTGTGGGAGTTCGTATCGTGGGCTTCTAACCTGAGAGCTTCTCAGGGCCGACCGCTTGATATGTACGGTCCTCCGATCACGGCGGCACGGTTGGGGATCGTCGCTCCGAAGTAACCGTGTCGATGGGCTCCGAATTGTCCTGAGAACGCCGCTCACGGAAATCACTCGGCCGGTTCGTCGGCTTCCGCTACACGCGCCGGTCTTGGCAGCCCACGCCCAGGAGGCCACTGGAGCACTTAAGCGTGATTATCAAAAGCGTTCAAGAGAACTGGACCTCTACCCGCCCAACCGCGCCGTCACGCCGCCGGCTGCAACGCGTGAGGACTCCATTCCGGTCGAGCTTGAAGACGCAGTTGAGGTTGGCAATGATGAGGTAGACGTTCCCTGTCGAGTCGGCCACCACAACGCGTGGACTGCCAAAGCAGACGTTCACGCCTGCAATCGGGGTAGGCAGGGGCCCACCACCGACAATCGTCGAAATCACAGATTGCTGCGCCCAAGCTGCCGCCCGCCGACGCACAGAAGAACTCACAGCGCCCTGAGAATGATCTTTAGGCTCATCATGATTCCTCCTAAAACAGTCCTATTAACTGGGGTGGATAGACTACAGGACCCGGAGCGGTCCAGCAAAACGGTCCAATCGGGACACACCTGTAGGCTGGAACATAAGGGAGACTCTTCGCGGCTATGGCGACTCCATCGACGTACACCGTGAACGTGGACCCAAGCAGGTCGAATGGACCAAAGGGGACCTGAACAATACCGCCGAACTTGGAGAGAGCGCTGTTGTTCTGGGCATCGATGGCGAAGTGTGATCCGCTCACGGTGCCCGAGCTTTGCGTGAATGCATTTGGCGCCTCACCCGTGGTATTCGACATTGGAAGCGCCTGCATCGCTCTAACCCAGAACGGGGAAATCCCGCTCAACGGTAAGATGCTGGGACCGGGGAACGGAAAACACACCGCAGTCGTCGCATTACAGCTTGCGTAATCCCACAACGGAACGACGGAGTCGTGGAAGTCCCCTTGTCTTGCAGCCATGGTCACCGTTGTAACGGATGCCGCGTACGTCCCGGCCGCCGGGTTAATGGAGATGATGACACCTCCGGCCTCGCCTACAGCGGCAACATCGAACGGACCAGCGGACGGCGCGATGTCGAAGCTCGTGCTGAAGGTGCCGGCGTGCAACATAACGGAGAACGTTTCGGACCCGCACGGGCTGAATGCTCCCGAATTGCTGCAGGGAACCAGCGGGTAATTCGGATCACTCAAAGGGTAGAGGCCGTCGATCATGCCCTGGACATTCATGGTGTTCGCGCCCGCCTGGGTGCCGACGTACATGATGTTGCTCTGCCATCCACCCGAACGAAGATAGAGCCGGTCGGTCGCCAGCGTGGGCGCGATCACGTTCAACTGGTAAACGCCCGGGAGCCCCGGGGCTAGACCGGCAGATAACACCTGCGCTTTTCGCTAAGATAGACCTCAACCGGATCCACTACTTTGCTTGAGCTATCCACGGGGCCCAGCCCCGCCGCGTAGAGAATGAGGACGTCGTTGGGATGCACCGTGGCAACCGCATTGAACTTGGCGTCAAATACGAGCGCGAGTCCGAAGCCGCTGCCGTCCTGGCTGAAAATCGCCGGTGCATCGCGGGTCAGGCGGATGTTGTATGAGGCGCTGCCTCCAGCGGAGGTAACGACGAGGGGCACAACAGTGTTCGAGGGGATTGCTACCTCGAAAGGGATCAGAGCGTTGACTTGAGAGGGAGACACGTAGCGCAGCGATGCCGCGACGCCACCGACGGTGACCGACACCCCTCCCAATGTCATCGGCAACGTAGCGGATTGCGCCGTCTGAGCCGTTGCCGCGAAGTTGACGCCGTAGATGCTTACCCACGACCCAGGCGAGAGCAGTGCACTCGTCGAGGACGCGCTATAAGGCGGTGAAGATCACCGGTTGTGCCCGCGCGATCTGTAGAACTGCGGCGGCGAGAAAAATAATTCTCTTCATCCTTATTCCTCCTGGCAACGTGTTCGCTCGCATTCAATTTCCCGAAACCGCGATCCATACTGCGGGGCTACTCGCTCCATCTTCTCTCTGCGCTTCGGGATTCGCTGAATGGCCTTGCCGGCACGTCATGCTAGACTCCAACCGGGGAACGATGAGGCAAGTCAAAATTATAGTCGAGAAGCACGCGGATGGCTATGTGGCCTACCCTCTCGGCATGAAAGGGGTCGTGGTCGGCGAAGGCAGCACCTACGAGGAAGCGCTGGCCGATGTCAAATCCGCGATCCGGTTTCACATCGAGACGTTCGGTCCCGAGGTCTTGCGCGATGACTCCCCGCTCCTGGAGGCATTCGTCGCGGAAGCGACCATCCCAGCTTGATGGCGAAATTTCCGGTCGATGCCCCGAAAGCCAGGGTGATCGCCGCGTTTCGCGTTCTCGGATTCGAGCTGGTGCGCGAGGCTGAACATATTGCCATGCGTCGTCCCAACCGGACAGGAGGTTCTGATTTCCTCACTCTGCCGAACCACTCCACTATCAAGGCTTCCACTTTTGCGAACCATCCTGACGCAGGCCGGCATCGCCCGTGATGATTTTTTGCGTGCGTACGATCGATCCTGACATTCAACAAAACCCGAAAGCCGGCCGAGGCGCACGTTCAGCAACCTGCAAGGACCCGCCCAACTTCATCGTCCGTCATCCGCCATCACCCCTCCCGCTCCAAGCCCGTTCCTCTTTCCCCTGAACCCTTTCCCGCTTTTCATCCACCCCATCGCCGCCGCCGCCGTTTACGCTGGGTCAGTATGACAACCGAACGTCAGATTAAAGCGAATCGAGCGAACGCCCTTAAATGCACCGGACCCGTCACCCCGGAAGGCAAGCGCATCTCTTCACAAAACGCGGACCGTCACGGCCTCATCTCCGGCACCGTCGTCCTCAAGGGCGAATCCATGCGCCGTTTTAACGACCTCGCCGCAGTCCTCACCCGCCAATTTCAACCCCGCAACTCCGCCGAAACATTCCTGGTCCAGGCCATGGCCGTCGCCCGCTGGCGTCTGCTGCGCATGTGGGGAATTCAAACCGCCGGCTTTCAACAGGAGATGGCCCGCCAAGACCCTTCCGCCGGATCTGGAGCCGTCCTCGCCGCCGCCACCTTTCGCAGCCTGGCCGACAACTCCCGCGTCCTCGCCCTCCAGCACCGCTTCGAAGCCGCCTATGACCGCCAATACTACCGCGCCTTCGCCACTCTTTTGAAACTGCGCGAAACCCCGAATTCGAAATTGGATTCAAGCGCTCCTCGCTTTCCTCCCATTTTGCTCGCGACCGAAACCTGGGGCAACAATGTTGAAGACGACGATTCTCCAAACGAAACCAATTCCGAGGCTAAGTCTGAAAGGGATCCCAGTTGTCATGAATGAGTTCCGTTCTTCGCTGGAATGGTTGCCGCCTTTTAAACGAATCCAATTCGTGAGGCCGGCCCGCCTGCCTTACCGATGCCGGGTTGACATCGCGGCAGTAAACTAGGATCATCGCCGTGAGAATCCGTCTATGAAATCGAACTGCAGGGCCGCGCTCCTTCTGGGCGGAACGCTCGTGAGTGGAATGCCCGCCTTCGCCCAGGCTCCGCCGTTCCCGCCCGCGGCCAGCGTCAAGCAGCTTATGCTCGATCTCATCCATCCTTCGTCCAACGAGATCCTGCTTGCGATCTACCGCGGCGGGCCCAATCATGACGAGCAGTGGGCCTCCGTTCGGCGCGCCGCCCTCACGCTTGCGGAATCCGGAAACATGTTGACGATGCCGGGCCGAGCACGCGATCAGGGGGACTGGATGAAGGATGCAAAATTGCTCGTGGACGTAGGAAACGCCGCATACAAGGCCGCGCAGGCCAAGGACGGCAACGCGCTCGCCGCGCTCGCCGGAGCCCTGGACGCGAGTTGCACCACCTGCCACAAACAATACCGGCCGAACGTGTTTCCCCGGGACGAAGGGTTGAAGATCGGAGGGTCGAAATGAGCGCAAAGGATGCGGCGCGCACCGCCGTGAAAATCAGGGATTGTTCCGCGCCGCATTCCGTTTTGCGCGAGTCCATCCAAAGCTACTCGCGCAGAGATTTTCTCAAGGCTGCACTGGTGGGGCAGGCGATCTTGTCGCCTGCCCGCCGGCTGGTCGCTGCTCCGGCCCCCGTTTCATCTCTTCCAATGCCGTTTGCGAAGGAAAAGGCTTCGTTCCTCGTCAACGGCAAGATGTATGCCGCCGAATACGAAGCGCGCACTACCTTGTGGGAAGTGATTTCGATGAAGCTCGGCCTGACCGGCACCAACCGGAGCTGCAATCGCGCCAGTTGCGGCGCGTGCAGCGTGCTGGTGGACGGCACGCCATTCTATTCCTGCCACACCTTGGCGACCGAAGCCGTGGGCAGGAAAATCCTCACTATAGAAGGTGTGGGCGACGAAAGGAATCCCCACGCACTTCAGCGCATCGGCCATATTCGCGTGGCCGCCGATTGCGGCTTCTGCACCGCCGGATGGGTCGTGACCGCGAAGGGGCTCCTCGACAAAAATCCCAATCCGAATGAGGACCAGGTGAAAGCCGCTCTGGCGGGCCACATTTGCCGCTGCTCGGCCTACCCGAACATCATCCGTGCGGTGATGGATTCGGCGGCCGTTTTGCGCGGGAGCAAGACACCCATCCAACCCCAACCGGATTCTATCGTTCAAATCAGGATGCCGATGGTGCGGGATTACTCCACCACCGGTGGACATCTGCCGGGCGACGAAGTTATCGAAGGCTCGCGCAGGACCGTCACGAAAAAGTGGCAGGGCTATCCACCCGAGAATCTCAACGTGCTGGGCAAACCGCTGCCGCCGCTGCCCGAGGTTTCCATTCCCAGGTTCACCGGCAAGGCGCAGTACGCCAGCCGCGTGTGGTTCCCCGATCTGCTCTATACCAGGTTCCTCACCTCGCCGCACCCGCGCGCTCTCCTCAAGGACATTGACACATCTGCCGCGGAGAAGATGCCCGGCGTGCACGCCATTCTCACCTACAAGAATGCCCCGAAGTTGCAGCGTCCCAACGTAGCCCGGGGCCGGGTCTTGCCCGAACCGCTGCCGCGTGAGCTGAATCTGCAAGGTGAAACGGTCGCGATCGTTGTGGCCGAGACCGAGGATCTTGCCCAGGATGCCGCCGATGCGATCAAGGTGGATTACGAAGTTCTGCCCTTCGCTGCAACGCTGAAGGACAGCATGGCTGCGGATGCCCCGGATCTTGGCCAAGGAAGAGGAAACCTCATCCGGCATGCGGATTCGCCCAAGGACTTTCCGCACGCCACTTGGGCGGATCAGCGCGGCGACGTCGAACGCGGGTTGGCGGAAGCGGATGTGGTCAAGGAGTTCACCTACCGCTTCACCGGCGGCGTTTCTGTTCCCATGCAGCCCAGCGGCAGCGTAGCTAAATGGGACGGCGACCGGCTGACGATGTGGGGCATGGGCCAGGGAATCTATCCGGTGCGGGCCACGCTGGCCGCCGCCTTGGGCATCGACCCCTCCAAGGTCCGCTTGATCAACAAATACAACGGTTCCACTTTCGGCGCGGCGCGCATGGCTGCGGAGCGATTTTATCCCATGATCGCCCATCTGGCGAAGGTCACCGGCCGGCCCGTGAAGGTCATGCTGCCGAAGGACCAGGAACTGGCGCAACTCCAGATCAAGCCGGAGACCATCACCAAGTTCCGCGTGGGAGCGAGGAAAGACGGGCATATCGTCGCTCTCGACCACGAAGTGTACGTGAGCATTGGCGACCTGGAGTTCGGCGTACACGCCGACGGTCCCAGCAACGCCACCAACCAGTTGGATTTATACACCTCGCAGGTTGCGCACTGGCGATCGACCTGGTGCGCCTATCGCACCAACGCGCCGCGTCCCGGCCCATCCCGCAGCCACCTCCAGCAGGAAACCAAGTGGTCCTGGGAAAACATGATCGATGAGATGGCCGAGACCGCCGGCATGGACCCGGTCGAGTATCGCTTGATGCACATCACGCGCCTCACGCCTGGGGACACCCGTCACCCCTACGAATCGATGGCCACGGTGGAGGTGTTGCAGGAAGGGGCCAAGGCTTTCGGATGGGAGAAACGCAATCCGGGTGCGGGCCAAGCATCGGGCGTTTTAAGCGCGGATTCGGCCTCGGCATGTCGCAGCATCATGGCGGGCTTATGGGTTACCACGAAGGCGAGGAAGCCTTCGCCAAACTCGCGGCCGCGCCCGAGGCCAACATTTTCACCACCGAACTGGATCTGGCCGCCGACGGCAATGTGACCATGAAGATCGCGCTTCCCGACAGCGGCTCCAACGCAGCCACCGCGCAGGCGGCTCTGGTCGCGGAGATGCTGGGATTCACCACTCGCGACCATATCCGCCTGATTTGGGGCGATTCCGATATGGCGCCTCTGAGCGATGAGTGGTTCGGAGGCCGCACCGTTACCTTGCAAGGGGCGGCGATTTGCAGCGCGGCCGACAAGCTGAGGAAGGATCTGCTGGCGCGCGCCGCCGGCGTCCTCAAAACCGACGCCGCCAAGCTTCAGATCCGCGACGGCGTTATCTCTTCCGCGGAAGATCCCAAGAAGATCACCACCTTCGCCGCGCTGGCCAAGGCCAACAACGGCCTCATCCGCCAGACCGGCCGCGGCGTTGCCGGTGGAGAAAGGACCGCTTCCAACAAAGGCGTCGGCGCGTGCTTCGTGGAAGTGGAAGTCGACACCTGGACGGGCGACTGGCGCTTCCTTCGAGCCGTATATGCGCACGACACCGGACTGGTAATCAATCCGCTGGTGGCCGAATCCGACATGGTGGGATCGCTGATGGAGAGCACGCAGGTGACCACCGACCCGATCCCTTGGGACCGCGAATTCCCCGGAACGCGGCACTACAGCGTCGGCTACTTGTCCTATCGCCTTCCCACCATCATGGACCTTCCCAAATCCACGCAAGTGTACATCGACAGTCTGGAGCCGCGCTGGTTCTATGGCGTAAAAAGCTTCAGTGAAACCACCATTGGCGCGGTGCCGGGCGCCATCTCCAATGCCATATATAACGCCACTGGCGTGCGCATTCGGGAGCATCCGGTCACGCGGGAAAAAATCATGGCTGGTTTGTCCAGTAAACGTGCGGCGTCAGGGAGGCGGGCATGAAGAACATTTCCATCTACCGGCCTTCGACTGTCGATGAAGCCATCCAGATCCTGTCGCAGCATGGGACCAACGCGTCCGTCTACGCCGGGGGCACCGACCTGCTGATTCGCCTCAAGAACCGCCTGGAGCAGGCGCCCAGCTATCCTGGTGGACATCAAGAAAATCGATCATCTGCGCTATATCAAGGAAGACGCGCAAGGCGGCGTCGAAATCGGTGCGGCCACGAAGCTGGCGGAACTGGCCGACTCGCGGCTGTTGCAGGAAAAATATCCGATGCTGGTGGAGGCGATTCTGAAAATCTCCTCGCCGGAGCTGCGCAACGCTTCCACTCTCGGCGGCGACCTGTTGCAGGAAGTATGGTGCCAGTATCTGCGCGGCGGTTATTCGTGCTGGAGAAATGGCGGATACATTTGCTACGGAGCCATCGGCGATAACAGCTACTATCATTCGGCGATGGGCGGGCGTTTGTGCTACGCCGTTTATCCCGGCGACGCCGCCACCGCGCTGATTCCCTTCGACGCCCGCGCGAAACTGGCGACGCCTGAGGGAGTCAAGGAGCTGTCCATCGAACAGCTGGTGCCCGGAGACATGCTGGTGGACGGCAGAATCCAGTCGCATGTCGTGCGCTTCAACGAGATTCTCACGTCTGTGACCATTCCCCCGCCCAAGCCCGGCGTGCGGGCCTCCTTCGAGAAGCTCCGGCCTCGCGGAGTATGGGACTTCGCCATGGCCTCGCTGGCGATCAGTCTTCAGCTCCGCGGCAAGACCATCGACGACTCTCGCGTGGTCTTTGGAGGCATCGCCGGCAGGCCCTTGCGTGAAACGGCGGTGGAGACCTTCCTCAAGGGCAAGACCTTGAGCGCGGAGTTGGGTGAGCAAGCCATATCCGTGGCCCTCGCCAATGCCGCGCCGCTCAAGTACAACGCCACCAAGATCGACATGGCCAAGGGACTCCTCGCCTCCGGCCTGGCAAGATTGAACGCGTAGCATGCAAACCATCGAGGCCCTGTTGCTGGAGCCCGTCGGGTGTCTGGCGGAGTTTCCTGCCGGGCCGTTCCATGAAATCGCCGTGCGCTTCTTCGGCCGCAAGGGGAAGGCCAGTCCGTCCGGCAGCCGGTCCTATTGGCATCTGCTCAACCTGATGGAAGCGTCCGAAGCGCCGCGCGTCGCAGAAGAACTGGAAGCCGAGGCGGTAGCGGCCTCGTTGATCTATGAAGATGTCGTCCCCGTGCTTGCGGAGCTCAGGACCATGGGCATCCGGCTTCTTATCGCGACGTCGCTTTCACGCGCCGCGGCGATGAGCTTCGTCGAACGCCATTCGCTTGGTGAATTCCTCTCGGGAGTATGGACCCGCGACGATTCCGCCGGCGGCGTCAAGTCGGCGCCGCTTCTCGCCGCGCTCGCCGGTGCGTCTCTTCCACCCGAGAAAACGATGTTTCTCACCGACACCGTGGAGGGCATCAAAGCCGCCCGCGGAGCCGGCGTGCACCCTATCCTGATGATGAACGATCCGGACGAGGCTCGCCGCCTGGCTATGCACAACCCGGCGGGAGGAATCGTTTCCTTACACGAGATGCCCGACTTTATCCGGCTGATCGCGGCGCAGAATAAGACAGGGTGACATTAACTTAGTCAGCCTGCGCGATTCCCGAAAGCGGTATATGATGTGTAGCGGACGCCGCCGGATCAAGGCGGCGGGCGAAGGAGGTTCGGTGCGACAACCAATTCCGGCGAGAGCACTCAGGAGACCAAGCGCCATCGTCAGCTTGCTGGTTTTCGCGGGCCTGTGGCTTTTTCTGCTTCCGCCTCCCGCCCAGGCGCTGGGGGTCTGCGCCGATCCCGATTACCTGCCGTATTCCAATCGAGCCGGCGCTGGTTTTGAGAACAAGATTGCCGAGGCCGTTGCCAAGGCGCTTGGTGAAACCGTGGAGTACACCTGGGCGAGCCACCGCGGCCATGGCGGATTTCCCCAATTCCTATCCTCCACGCTCGATGCGAAAAAGTGCGACGTAGTCATGAGCATTCCGTACGCAAGCCGGGAAGAGCTTACCACCCGGCCCTACTATATTTCGTCCTATGTTTTTGTTTTTGCCAAGAGCAAGAATTACGACCTCGCCAGCATGGACTCTCCGGCCCTGAAACGGCTCAAGGTCGGTTTCGAAAGGGACACTCCTGCCGAGGATGCTTTGAAGATGCGCGGCATGATTCCGGGAGCCGGCCCTGGCTCCATCGTTGCCTTCGACGTGTCCGGCGAGGGCGGCGAATCGCCGGCCACCATGCTCACCGCGCTGACAGACGGGCGAATCGACATCCTGATCACTTGGCTGCCGGCCATCGGCGCATTCCTTCGCTCCTATCCTGGGTTGGAAGTGGTGACCGTCCCGAATTCGCGGGCGCTGGGGCCGCCCGAGCAGTTCGCTTTTCCCATGTCGATGGGCGTTCGCGAAGGCAACGACGCTTTGAAAAAGAGACTCGACGACGTGATCGAAAAACACCAGGGGGAGCTCACCTCGATCTTGGCCGAGAACGGCGTGATCTCCAACGCGTCGGGGCAAGGAATCAGATGACCGGACGCGCCATACCGGTGGCGGCGATGATGCTCGTCGCGTCCCTGGCGGGTTCCCCGGCGCGCTCCGCGCGGCCGCTCCGCAGGCGGACAACGGCGAAAAATTGATCAAGGGAAGCGACTGCTCCTCCTGTCACGCGGTGGACCGCGAGGTAGTCGGACCCGCTTACAGCGCCGTTGCCAAGCGCTACGCGGGGCAATCCGATGCCGCCGAAAAGCTGGCGGCGAAAATTCGGGACGGCGGCTCCGGCATGACTCCTCATCCCGATTTGACGGACGCGCAACGGCGGGAAATAGTCAGGTGGATTCTGGTGCAAGCCGGTGGGACGGAGCGCGCCCAAGTTGCGTTCCCCTATACTCTCAAAGACGGCACGACCGTCAACCTGGACTTTCCCCTCTACGCGGAGGGCGCGGGGCCGAAAGTCACGAAGGAAGTCTTCCATGGTTATCAACTGTTCAACTCCTACTGCTACCGCTGCCATGGGACCGATGCGACGGGCGGCCAGCTCGCGCCGGATTTGCGGCGCTCGCTTTCCGCCGGGATGAAGCGCCAGGAGTTCTTGTCCGTGGTGGCCACAGGAAGAACCGAAAAAGGAATGCCAGGCTGGGCGGGCTTCCTCAGTGGTGACGATGTCGTTCACATTTACCAGTACGTAAAGGGCCGCAGCCTCGATCTTGTGCCTTCCGGCAGGCCCCCGTCTACTCAGGATTAAAGGAGATCCGATATGAAGACTTTGAGATTTCTCGGAATAGCGATGGCGCTCGCCACATCGCTCGCGTGGGCGGACGACGCACTGGACAAGGCTGCGCAGGACCCCAATCAGTGGGTCCTGCCGCTGGGAAGTTACAGCGGCATCCGCCACAGTTCCTTGAGCCAGATCAACGCCAGGAATGCCGGAAAACTGAGGGTAGCCTGGACCATGTCCACGGGCACGCTGCGAGGGCAGGAGGGCCAGCCGCTGGTGGTCGGCGACATGCTGTACTTTGAGAGCTCCTACCCCAACTTCGTTTACGCCGTCAACCTCGACAACGTTGGGCAAATCGTTTGGAAATTCGCCCCGGAACAGGACAAATTCTCGCCATCGGTGGCCTGCTGCGATCTGGTGAACAAGGGCGTCGCTTACGCCGACGGGAAGATCCTGGTTACCACGCTGGACACGCACGTCTACGCGCTTGACGCCAAGACCGGCCAGGTAGTCTGGAGCGTACAGAACGGCGATCCTCAACTGGGCCAAACCATGACCATCGCTCCCTTGGTGGTCCACGACAAAGTCATCGTCGGCATCTCGGGAGGAGAATACGGCGTCCGCGGCTTTCTCACCGCATACGATCTCAAGACCGGCAAGATGGCTTGGCGTGCCTATAACGTCGGTCCCGACGCGGACATCCTGTTCGATCCCGCCAAGACCATCGATGGCGCAACCCAACAACCGGCGGGCAAGGATTCCAGTCTCAAGACCTGGAACCAGGACGAATGGAAGCTCGGCGGCGGCACCACCTGGGGCTGGTACACTTACGATCCGCAGCTCAATCTGGTTTACTACGGAAGCGGAAACCCCGGAACGTGGAATCCCTCGCAGCGGGCCGGCGACAACAAATGGTCCACCACCATCCTGGCCCGCAATCCGGATACGGGAGTGGCCGCCTGGGCCTATCAGATGACGCCTCACGACGCGTGGGATTACGACGGCATCAATGAGAGCGTGCTCACCGACAGCGTCGTCAATGGCAGCACCATCCCGACCCTGACGCATTTCGATCGCAATGGCTTTTCCTACCTGCTGGACCGGCGCAACGGCAAGCTGCTCCAGGCCCATAAATTCGATCCGAGCACGAACTGGGCTAGTGAGATCGACTTGAAGACCGGCCGGCCGGTCCTGAACCCCGACAAGATGACCAAGGAAGATGTCAACGTCAAGGACATTTGCCCGGCCGCGCAGGGCGCCAAGAATCACCAGCCCGCCTCTTACGATCCCAAGAGCAAATTGTTCTACGTGGGCACCAATCACATATGCATGGACTACCAGGCATTCAGCGTCAAGTACCGGGGCGGCTTTCCGTATGTGGGCGCCACCTTGAGCATGTTCCCCGCGGACCACGGCGATGTGCGCGGCCGGCTGATCGCCTACAGCTCCATCACGGGGGAGACCAAATGGGCCGTCAATGAAAAGTTCCAGGTCTACAGCGGACCGCTGACTACCGATGGCGGCGTGCTGTTCTATGGCACCTTGGACGGCTGGTTCAAGGCTGCCGATCAAGCCACGGGCAAGACGCTCTATGAGTTTCACGCGCCTTCGGGCATCATCGGCAACACCATCACCTATATGCACAAGGGCAAGCAATACCTTGCGGTTCTCACGGGTGTGGGCGGATGGGCCGCGATCGGTCTCGCCGAAGGTCTTACCAAGGGCACCGAAGGGCTCGGCGCGGTTGGTCTTACGACTTCGCTCGCCGACTATACCAATCTGGGCGGAACGCTCGTCGTTTTTTCTTTGGAGTAGTTCGCTATGTGGCGCAGGCCCCGGCCTGCGAGGCTACGGGTGCAGCGCGAGTTTTTGCACCCGCGTATCCGTCGTGTGTCGCCGCAGGAAGAATGACGGATTACCACCCGAGCAAGTAGACGGGAGCAAGTGCTGCGAGTGCAGCGCCGACCTGCACTGCGAGGACCGGCAGCGCCATTCTCGGCGCCCGCGGTAGCCATTTGACCGCGTAGAACGCTACGATTGGTACCTGTCCAGCCATGAGTAGCTGCCAGATATGGGCAGCGGCGCCTTCGTCGCGCTGGGGGGCAATGCCGAACATTGCAATGTGATACAGCACCGTGCCAAGTGCTGCGATGGACATGGCGATTGGAATGAAGGCACTCGGCTGTCTTGTCGGTGAAATGCTCATTCAGAATCCTTCGCGCTGAATGAGCAATCATAACACACCGCAAACAACTTTACAATACAAAGAAAGCCCCAGCCTGCGAGCTACGGGTGCAGCGTGAGTTTTTGCACCCTCCAGTTCCCGATCTCCCCTACATAGAGATCGTTCTCGCCGCGGCAATCGATGGCGTTGACGCTGCCGAACTCCTTCGGCAGCTTTCCCGCTTTGCCGAACTTGCCCAGGATTTTCCCGTCCAACTCCAATTTGTAGATCTCGCCATCGGAATCGATGTCATCCTGCGGATTGGAATTTGAGCTGTACAGGTATTGACGCGGCCCAGGCGTGATGCAAATCGCCGCGGGAGCCCCCACATTGGCGATCTGGGTCTTGAAGGTTCCCTCGCTGTCGAAGACCTGAATCCTTTTATTTCCGCTGTCGGCGACGTACACGTTGCCCTGCGCGTCTATGGCGATTCCGTGCGGCGTGTTGAACTGGCCCGGATCTGCGCCTCTGGATCCCCAGGACTTGATGAACTTGCCGTGCTTGTCGAACTTGGCGATCCTGGCGTTGCCGTAGCCGTCGGCCACATAAATGTTTCCAGCGGCGTCCCACGCCACGTCGGTGGGCCGTTGAAACACGTCGCTCTGCTGGCCGGCGCCGGGAGGTCCACCCCGACCTCGACCTCGGCCCGCGGGCGCCTCGGCGCCCGGCGCAGCGCCAGCCACCCCTGGTCCACCGCGGCCCCGTCCGCCCCCGGCACCGCCTGGAGCAGCACCTGGAGCGCCACCAGGACCGGCAGCAGGGCCACCGCCGGGCGCCGCCGCTGGAACGCGCTCGGATTCCGACTTTCTTCCCAGCAGCAGTTGAATTTGCCCGTTGGGGTCGAATTTGATGACCATGCTCGCCATCTGATCGACGATCCAAACGTTGTCCTGCGGATCGACTCGCACCTGTTGAGCGACCAGCATGGCGTACGAGTCCTTGCCGATCTCGCGAACGTATTTCCCGGTTTTATCGAACTGGAACAACCGCGAGCCTCCGTGGGCGAACGGGCGCGAGGTGCCCAAGGAGATGGTCGGATGGCCCGTGCGGGTGTAGACGAATACGTCTCCCTTGGAGTTTGTCGCCACGCCGGCCGCTTCACCCATATGGATGTTGTCCGGGAATTTTAGCGTCTCGGAAGAATCGAAGCGAATCTCGGGAGCGGACGACTGCGCGCCCGCCGGAATCCCGGCCAGCAGCATCGCGGCGAGTGAATTCTGCAATAAGCGTTTCATGACGATTCTTCCTTTCTATTTGCCCGGCTGCTTCAGCATGAGTTTCTGGACGCGCCAGGACTCAATTTCCGCCACGATGATCTGGTTGGGGTTGCGGCAATCCATCATGTGCACCACCTGGAAGCCCCCCAGGTCCTTGCCGGCGTGGCCGAACCTGCCAAGGATGGTCCCGTCCAATTCCATCTTGTAGATCTCCCCGGTGATGTCCCACGATCCAGGCGTATTGCCGTTGGGATTGGAGTTGGAGGTGAACAGGTACTGGTGCGGGCCCGGTGAAACGCAGACCGTCCAGGAATCGCCGATGTTATCGTAGATTTTCTTGAGCACCAGGTCGTTATCGAAAATCTGGATGCGGTGGTTGGCGCGGTCGGCTACGTAAACGTTGCCTTGCAGATCCACTGCGATGCCATGCGGCGTGTTGAACTGGTTAGGTTGCGATCCAGGCCGCTCGCTGCCCACCTGCTTCAGGAACCTGCCGTTCTTGTCGTACTTCACCACTCTATGATTGGTGTATCCGTCGGACACAAAGATATTGCCCTGCGGGTCCCACGCGACATCGGTGGGGCGGGCGAGCGTATACTTCTCGGCCGGCGGCGCCGGGCCATTGGTCGTCGCCACGGCGCCCGCGACAACCTCCGGTCTGTGGCCCAGCACCATCACGATCCGTCCCGCCGGATTGAACTTGATGACCATGTTGGTGCCCTCGTCCACGGCCCAGATGTTGTCCTGCGGATCGACCCGGACCGAGTGCGCGAACTCGAAGCCGTAGTTGCCCTCGCCCAGCTCGCGAACGTAGGCGCCGTTCTGATCGAACTCGAACAGGCGCGTGTTGGCGCTGCGCGTGAAGACAAAGACGTGTCCTTTGGAGTTGGTGGCCACGCCCATGGCTTCGCCCAAATACATGCCGGTTGGAAGCTTCAGGAAGTTCGGAACCGATTCGTAGGCGATTTCGGGCACGTGTTCGGCTTTGGCCTTGGTCTGCGCGAAGGCAGGTCCGGTGAGCAGCAGCGACGCGATGGCGAATTGGGACGTTCGAAAATACAGCTTCATTGAGTAGCCTCCCAGAATTTCGGGCGAATAACAATCTATCACGCCGCGGGGCCGCAGTCGAGGACGATAATAGTTGGTGACGGAGTATGGTCCCACGATTCACCTTGGCTGTGCTGCTGCTGTTCTCAGCGGCTCGCTTGCCGGCGCATCATTCGTTGGCCGCTGAGTTCGACACCTCCAAGCCGGTTGTGTTGCAAGGTAAGGTCACCAGGGTGGCTTGGATGAACCCTCATGTACACCTCTGGGTCGATGTCGCGGACGCCACCGGAAAGGTGACCAATTGGGAGCTGGAAAGCGCCGCGCCGAACTATCTCCGGCTTCTGGGCTGGACCAAGCAGTCTCTGAAGACCGGCGATACGGTCACCATTCGGGCTTACATGGCCAAGGACCAGCCGAACCTGGCCAAGACGGACGCGGTCACTTTGCCCGACGGCAGGCGCGTGACCACCGGGCACGCGGACGATGCCGCCCCCGACGCCAGATCCCGCTAGGCCTGTGACCGCGTGATTTGGTTCTCGAGGTGGGGCAGGATGGCATCCTGCGCGCCGGTTGGCAACCAGGTTGGCAACCGGCGCCACCAAAGCGGACCTAAGAACGGCCGCGTCACAGGTAGTATTCCTCAGGTATTCGTCGTAGGCGACTTGCGGCTCTCAAAAAAAGGGATGCGAAAAACCATTATTCAGCACTATATCCCTGTGAAGCATCCTCTGGCGACCAGTGTGCTCTAACACGCGGGCTGGAGTTAGATCGAAAGGAATCGATGAGCATGGGGTTGCCGAAATGAAACAGACCAACACCTATGATCGGCGGCTGACCGCGCTTGCCCTGGCCGCCTGTCTATGCGCGCCCGCGTGGGGTCAAAATTCCACCGACGATCTCACCAAGGCCAGTTTGGAGCAACTGGCGAACATTCAAGTCACTTCGGTTTCCAAAAAGGAACAGTCGCTCTCCAAAGCGGGAGCCGCGGTGTTTGTGATCACGCAGGAAGACATCCGCCGCTCCGGGATGATGAATATCCCCGACCTCCTGCGCATGGCGCCCGGCGTAAACGTCGCCCGGCTGGACGCGAATACGTGGGCCATCAGCATACGCGGGTTCAACGACCGGTATTCGAACAAAGTCCTGGTCCTTATCGATGGTCGTTCGGTTTACAGCGAGAATTTCTCGGGCGTGTTTTGGGATCAGCAGAATGTTCCGCTGGAGGATATCGAACGCATCGAGGTGATCCGCGGACCCGGAGGCACCGTGTGGGGCGCCAATGCCGTCAACGGCGTGATCAACATCATCACCAAAAGCTCCAAGGATACGCAGGGCGGTCTTCTTACTGCCCAGACAGGTTCCGCGGAAAACCTGGGAGGCTTGCTTCAATACGGAGGCAAGATCGGCGACAAGGGAACCTATCGCGTATTTGGCAATGATTTCAATGTCACGGCTGCTCCTCTGGGCGCCGGAGTAACCTCCGCGGATGGATGGCACGGATCCTCGGGAGGCTTCCGCTCCGACTGGGATCTTTCGGCTAAGGATACGTTGACAGTTCAGGGCAACCTGTCCCAAACGGGCGAGGGTCAGACGCTGACCTCGATTTTAGTGAATCAACTCCCCCTTCAGCGCACCTTTAACGACAGCGTAACGGTTGGCGCCGGGGATTTACACGCACAATACGACCACGTCTTTTCGAATGGCTCGGAGCTGACCTGGCGGACATATTTCCAGCGCTTCCATCGCTACGACGAGGCGGAGAATACGGAACAGGACATTGACACCGGGCTTCAGTACCACTTTAAGATCGGTTCGCGGAACGATTTTATGGCGGGAGCCGGCTATCGCCTGACGGACAGCACCTACATAGGGGTATACGACACCTTCTTCGTGCCCGACCACAGCCGCGTTAGCCTGTTCAGCGTATTTCTCCAGGATGAAATCAAGCTGACGCACAACCTGACGTTTACTGTGGGATCGAAGCTGGAGCACAACGCCTTTACCGGCTTCGAATACGAGCCGAGTGCGCAACTAGTCTGGACTCCGAAGGATCGGCAGAGTGTTTGGTTTTCCGTCTTGCGGGCGATACGGCAGCCATCCTTCCTGGATGAGTACGTCAACATCGCCGCGGCCATTGTGCCCTTGCAGCCTGGCGCATTCGGAGTGGCTGAGGTTTCGGGAAATCCTGACCTGAAGGCGGAGAGCATGTTGGATTATGAACTGGGGTACCGAAACCAAGTGAACCGGAAGATGTCGTTTGATGTCTCCACTTTTTTTAGCAATTACACGGACCTTCGGACTACGGACCCGGGTGCGCCCCTCTTCACGCTTAATCCCGGGCCTCCGCACTTAGTGTTTCCCTCCATGTGGGGAAATCTGGCGCGAGCGCGGGACTTTGGCGCCGAGCTGTCTGCGTCTTGGGACGTCACCAGCCGGTGGCGGCTCAGTTCCGGGTTTAGTCTTCTCCATATGAACATCACGCCGGTGCCGCCGATCACCGACCTCGCCGACGCCTCTGTCGGCGCCTCGCCGAAGCATCAGGCGCAATTGCGCTCCTCCGTGAAGTTGAGCCATCGCGTGGAATGGGACACTTCGGCATACTTCGTTGGGGCTTTGGGCAACGGCCCTGTGCCGGCCTATACCCGCCTGGATACCCACCTGGGCTGGACCATGGGTGAGTCAGTGTATTTCAGCGTGAGCGGGCAGAACCTTCTTAGTCCGCGCCACTTCGAGTTCCTGAACGGATATCAGGTCAATCCGACCGAGGTGGAGCGGAGCATCGTCGGAAAGATCACGTGGCATTTCTGAATGCAGTCGCGGAAACCCTGTTCGCCCTGGTCCTTCTAATGGGGCTGATCGTTCCTGGCGCTGCACAGGCACAAACGGCAGACGAGTATCAGGTGAAGGCCGCGTATATGTACAACCTCGCCAAGTTCGTCGACTGGCCGTCCGGCGCGTTCGAAACTCCCTCGCAGCCCATTGTGTTCTGCGTGCTCGGGCAGACTCCGCTGAGCCGGCCCTTGGAAGATGCGCTGGCGGGAAAAGTCGTGGGCCAGAGACCACTTGTGTTCCGCGAGCTTTCCGACTCCAGCCACGCGGGCGATTGCAAGGTGCTGTTTCTCAGTTTGCCGGACAAAAAGCGCTTGCTCCAGACTCTGGACCAAGTCAAATCGCTCCACGTTCTGACGGTGGGAGAGACCGAGGACTTCACCGACGAGGGCGGCATCGCCAGGTTCCTGCTGGACGCCGGCAGGGTGCGGCTGGAATTCAATTTGGACGCGGCGGACGAGGCCAAACTGCGCGTCAGTTCCAAGCTCTTGAGCTTAGGAAGAACCGTGAGGAAAACGGGCAAGTGAAAGTCTCGGGCGGCCGGCGTCCCGCTGACTTCCGCCAATAGTGGGGCAGGTCCCCGACCTGCCAATCGACCTGCCAATGGTTGACACCCGCGAACCGTAGGCATAGCATCGGGTGAGAGTTTAGCGAAAAGAGCACTGGGGTTTTTGCATGAGCAGCCGCCTTTTCAGATCGTTCCTGGTTACCGCCGTGGTTGTGGGAGCGGCGCTGTGGATCGCGCTCCCGGCTCCCGGCCAGAACGCCCCCAGCGCCCCGAGTGCGCCTGCAACGGCCCCTGCACAGGCGCCTGCGAAAGCCAAGCAGTTCACGCCGCCGCGCACCAGTTGGGGCGACCCGGACATACAAGGCTGGTTGAGTAACCGAACCGAGGACGGAACGCCGCTGGAGCGGCCCGCGCAATTCGAGGGTCGGCGTCTCGAAGACGTGAAGGGCGAGGAGCTCGCGGCCATCAAGCGCCAGGCGCAGGAGCGAACCGTCAACCAATTCAAAAACGACCCTCTCAGCGCTCCCGAGCATTGGTGGCAAGACGCTCTTAGAATCGTTGACGGAACGCAGGCATGGCTGGTAGTGGATCCGCTGGACGGCAAGATCCCCGCGACAACTCCGGCAGCCAGGGAGCGCGCGGCGGCGCGGACCGCAGCCCGCCGCGGCCACGGCCCGGCCGACTCCTGGGAGGACCGCAGCCTGTATGACCGCTGCATCACGCGCGGGCTGCCCGGCTCTATGATGCCGGCCATCTACGGGAATTCCTACCAGATCGTGCAAGCTCCCAGCTTCGTTGTGATCCGCTACGAAATGATCCACGAGACCAGGGTGATTCCCTTGGATGGCAGTACGCATGTGGCCCCGGAAATCCGGTCCTATATGGGCGATCCACGTGGCCATTGGGAGGGCGACACGCTGGTTGTGGACACCACCAATTTCCGGGATGAAAGCGCCTACCGCAACGCCAACGGCGCGACCCTCCGTCTTATCGAGCGCTTCCGGCGTGTGGCCGCGGATAAGGTTTTGTGGTCCGTCACAGTGGATGACCCGGAGACATGGGTCAAGCCCTGGACCTTTGCGATGCATTTGACTATTGACGATTCGCAACCGGTCCTGGAATACTCCTGCCACGAGGGAAATTATGGGTTGAGGAATATCCTCAGCGCGGCTCGGGCGGAGGAGAAAAAAGCGGCGGACGAAGCGGCTAAGAAAAGCGCCGCGGCTCAACAAAAGTGAGGGGACGAAAATGACCTTGCGTATAGTGATCGCGATGTTCCTGGCCACGGCGGCCGCCTGGGCGCATCACTCCTTTGCGGCGGAGTTTGACGCCAACAAACACGTGACCTTGCGCGGAAGGGTGACCCAGGTGGAATGGATCAATCCGCACGTATGGATTCACCTGGACGTGAAGGGCCCAGATGGCGCCGTGGTGAATTGGATGGTGGAGGGCGGTCCTCCCAATGCGCTGCTGCGGATGGGCTGGACCAAGAACTCGCTGCCCGAAGGCATGGAGATCGTGGTCGATGGTTATCAAGCCAAGGACGGCGCGGAGCGGGCCAATGGCAAGGACATCACGTTTCCCGACGGCAAGAAACTGTTTGTGGGATCCTCGGGGCCCGGCGCTCCCCCGGAAAAATAGGTGCCCTCCTTGTCCAGTTCAGTCGTCGCTCGGGTTCTTGCATGCTGCGCCGCTCTCCCTTTCCTGTGCGCCGGGCAGCAGCCGCGCGATCTGCAAGAACGGGGCCTGTTGGACAAATATTGTGTAACCTGCCACAGCGATGAACTCCGCACCGGCGGAGTCTCGCTGGAGAGCTCCACCCTCACCGACATCCCCAAAGCCGCGGAAACCTGGGAAAAGGTCATCCGCAAGGTTCGCGTCGGCGCGATGCCTCCTCAGGGAATGCCCCGACCCGATACAGCGGCCCTGGACGGACTGGCCTCGTTTCTTGAAACTGCCCTCGACCGCGCCTCTGCCGCCAAGCCCAACCCGGGGCGCGCAACCATGCACCGCCTCAATCGAGCCGAGTACGCCAACGCCGTTCGCGACCTGCTCGGGCTGGAGATTGACGCCACCGCCCTCCTGCCCCCCGATGATGAGAGCAGCGGCTTCGATAACATCGCCGACGTGCTGCGCGTCTCGCCATCGCTGATGGAGCGGTATCTGTCCGCTTCCTGGAACATCAGCCGCCTGGCTGTCGGAAACCTGAGTATCGCGCCCGCCACTGCCACCTATCGCGTCCGGCCCGACCTCTCGCAAGACCAGCACATCGAGGGGCTCCCTCTCGGCACGCGCGGCGGAATTCTCGTGCGCCACAACTTCCCCGTGGACGGCGAGTATATCGTCAAGGTCCGCCTCTGGCGCAACACTTTTGACCTGATGCGCGGCATGGAAGATCCCCACCAGATCGAGATCAGCCTCGACGGAGCCAGAGTCGGTTTGATTACGGTTGGCGGTAAGGACGACTTCGTCAAGATGGCCGAGAACCCCGGAGCCTTCGACGCGGACGTCGACCAGCGCCTCACCGTTCGCCTGCCGGTCAAGGCCGGCGCGCGCGCCGTCTCGGCCGCCACCATATTACGAAGCCACGCCCAGAAGGACGACCTCATCAAGCCCTTCCTGCGGACCACCATCGACGGGCTCGACATCACCGGCGACCCTTCCATCGACCGGCTCAGCATCGAGGGTCCCTTCCATCAAACCGGCCCCGGCGATACCGCCTCCCGCCGCCGAATCTTTGTTTGCCGGCCCGCTGCTTCAACCGACGAATTGCCCTGCGCCCGCCAAATCCTCTCCACGCTCGCCCGCCGCGCTTACCGCCGGCCGCTCAAGGACAGCGATCTGGAGGACCTGCTCAGCTTCTACCAGCGCGGCCGCAACAACCACGGAACCTTCGACGCCGGAATCGAGTCCGCCCTCCAGCTCATTCTGGCCAGCCCGGAGTTTCTCTTCCGCTTTGAACCCGATCCCGCCGGCCTCCCCGCCGAGTCTGTGTATCGTCTCGACGATCTGGCGCTGGCTTCCCGCCTATCGTTCTTCCTGTGGAGCAGCGTTCCCGACGACCAGCTCGTGAATCTCGCCGGCCAGGGGAAACTGAAGGACCCGGCGGTTCTCGAGCAGCAAGTGAAACGCATGCTGGCCGATCCCCGCTCCGAAGCCCTCGCCGACAACTTCGCCGAACAATGGCTCTTCTTGCGCAATCTCAAGACCAAGGCTCCCAACCTCGACACCTTCCCCGATTTCGATGACAATTTGCGCCAGGCCATGCTGGAGGAAACCAAGCTCTTCTTTGGAAGCATCCTACACGAGGACCGCAACGTCCTGGATCTGATGACCGCCGATTACACGTTTGTAAATGAGCGCCTGGCGCGCCACTACGGGATTCCCGGCGTTTACGGCAGCCAATTCCGGCGCATCCAGGTGACCGACCCAGCCCGGCGCGGCTTGCTCGGCCAGGCCAGTATCCTCACCGTCACCGCGTATCCCAATCGCACTTCTCCCGTGCAGCGGGGTAAGTGGATTCTGACCAACATCCTGGGCACGCCGCCGACGCCGCCTCCGCCGAATGTGCCGGAGCTCAAGGACAACGGCGGCGACGGCAAACCCCAGTCCCTGCGCGAGCGCATGCAGGCGCACCGCGCCGATGCCGTCTGCGCGGGCTGCCATAAAGTAATGGACCCCATCGGCTTCGCCCTGGAAAACTTCGACGCTATCGGACGCTGGCGCGCCACCGACGACGGCGTCCCCATTGACCCGTCCGGAACGTTGTTCAACGGCGTCCAGGTGGACGGCCCCGCCGCGCTCCGGCAAATGCTGGTGAGCCGGCCCGAGACCTTCGTCGGCGTCATGACCGAAAAACTGCTCACCTACGCTCTCGGCCGCGGCGTCGAGTATTACGACATGCCCGCCGTCCGCAACATCGTGCGCGACGCCGGCGTCAACGACTATCGGTTTTCATCCCTGATTCTGGGCGTCGTCAAGAGCACCCCGTTCCAGATGAAGCTCAGCCGCTAAAAACGAGGGTATTTGTTTACCGCATGAGATCGCCGCATGGCTGCTGCCGCGGATCGCGCGCCAGCGGATGAAATAAACGTAAACCCAGCGGTCGCTCCATGCTCAACGCCAATACATTATTGCTCCACCGACAACAATCACTGTTTTCTGACCGGGAGATGGCTTTCGCATGCAGTCTCGGTGCTCTGGGTAATCCTCGTCGGAGGCAGCGTGGACGGACAGCGTGCCATCCGGCTGGTTGATCACGATAGATTGGCCTCCCGATCGAGCGTCTTTGCCTACAGCTTCGGCATAGAATGCGATCACCTTGCTCGGGGCGTCCGGCGTTGTGACGAATGTCATTGCGGTGCCATGCTGGGTCCATACCGGTTTATAACCAGGAGGCGGCGGAAGGCTTATGGCTTCAACTACGAGATTCCGGTTCTGACACAGCCCCACTGCGCCGGGATAGGGCGGGAAGCTGAACCAAGGCTCGCTGGTCGTCGAGGGCAGCGCAGCCCGCGTAACCTCCTGGTCGCTCCGTCGGGATCCGTGCAGGCTCAGGCCTGAATTACTGGTTCCGTCTAATGAATTGCCGTCGCTCGCGAGGCTCACCGTGTCGACGTAGCCGCCCAGGCGTTGGGTGAGCCGGTACCGTTGTCCGCTCAGTTTGACCCATCGACCGTCATTGATCGAGAGGCCGCCCCAGCCTTGATATATTTCGAAACTACCATCGGTGTTCACCTTCAAGGCCTGGCCGCCAATCCAGTCCCACTTTCCTGAGATCGCTTTGCCGGCGTCCGTCTGGGCGTGGGCGGGAATCGCAAGAATCCAAAGCAGTATCGTCAGCGCTGGCATTTTCAGCATGTATGTGCTCCACTTCTATGCTATGTTATGCCACCGTGCAGACATTCCTTGCGCCCAAGTGGGTCATGAGTTTGCCGGTACGGCAATTTCCAAGCTCTCCACGGGATACATCGCGCCGGATGACGGCTTCTTGGGATCGTAAAGAACCGTCATGACCCGGCCCGGCGTGAACTCGACACTTAAGCATTGGCGCAAGCTTCTTAAATTAAGGGGTGGCCTGTATCGTCCTGGTATTCACCTCGGCGACCACCGCGCGGGCTGGTTTTCCCCATTTGAGCAGCCGCTTGTGCAGCGCGCGATGTAGGCGTTTGTCTGAGTGCCCACCGTCCCGATGCCGATCGTTGCGTTGTCGGTCCCGATTGGCGATATTGTAGCTTCCGGTGGTGCGGTGTTGTTCTCCAGCGCGCCGATACTGAGCGCCAGTTTTGGCGCGTTTTGGGAAAGAGGCTGCGTTCCAACTTGTGCAACGGGTGCAGTTGCCGCGCACTCAGATTAGTTCAGGCCAGCGAAATCCTCGGGAAGGTGTTTTCACAGGTCTCTCAGGCGGGTAAACGAATACAAACTGAGGACTCAAAGAACCGAGGACACTCCGGGCTGGCGTTCTAAATCCGCCCGCCCAAATCCATCCGCCCCCGCCGCGCGGTACCAAGTTGCGCGTCAGCCTGCCGGGCGAGCTTGAGCGGCACGCCGCAAAGCCGTCGTCTGGCGTCGGTGCGGGTACGGGTACATTCCCGTTGCGCACGGAAGGGCAATAATGCTCGGGTGGTTGCTGTATAATACTCCAAGCTGGTTGCCGCAGTGGAAATCCCGGATGAAGGCTTTTCCATAACCTGCGCAACCGCAAGTGGAGGCCCTATGACCAGATTCTCACTGACCGCGCCTGCGGTTCTTTTCGCGATCGGCCTTGCCGCGCCTAACATCGGGCACGCGCAGACGTTCAAGGTTGAAAAGTTCGATATCAAGGGTGACGGAGGCACGGACTATGTCGCCGTCGAAGCCGCCACCGGACACGTGTTCGTTTCGCGCGCCACCCACATGATGGTGGTCGAAGGCGCCACCGGCAAAGTACTCGGCGACATTCCCAACACGCCGGGCGTGCATGGCGCCGGCATCGCCACCAAGTCGGGTCACGGCTTTACGACGAACGGCGGCGACTCAACCGTCACGATGTTCGATCTGAAGACGTTGGCCGTGATCAAACAGATCATGGTCGGCCAAGGTCTCGACGGCATCATGTACGATGAGCCCGACGACAAGATCATTCTGACGAATCACAGCCGCCCGATCGGCACTCTCACCGCGATCGATCCAAAGAGCGGTGACATCGTCGGCACCGCCGAGCTCGAAGACACGGCGCCCGAAGGCGCCGCGGCCGACGGCAAGGGACACATCTTCGTCAACAACGAAGGCAAGAGCACGATCCAGGTGATCGACGTCAAGACCTGGAAGGCGACGGCCTCGTGGCCGCTCGCGCCGTGTCAAGGGCCGACGGGCATCGCGTATGACAAAGCGTCGAACCGCATTTTCTCGGGTTGCAGCAATACATCCGTGGTCGTCGATCCAAGCACCGGCAAAGTCGTCGCGACCATCAAGAACGGCACGCGCGTTGACGCCCTGGGATGGGATCCGGCGAAAAAACTGATTTTCATTCCGAATGGGGGCGAGGGCAACGTCACGGTCGTCCATCAGGATTCGCCCGACAAGTACACGACGGTTGCCACGGTCGACACGTTCGCCGGCGCCAAGACGATCGCGGTCGATCCAAAGTCGCACAACGCATACCTCTTCCAGCCTGAGCGTGGTCCGGCTCCGGCGCCACCCGCTGGCGCACCGCCACCGGCGCCGGGCGGACGTGGCCGCGGCCGCGGTCCACAGGGTCCCATCGTCGCTGCGTGGTTTATCGTGATTAAGCAGTAGCGATTGCGGCAGTCTCAAGCTTCGCGAAACTGCGGATCCGAAAAGACTGGGGACACGCCGGGCTGGCGTGCCCCCCGGTTCTTCCCCCGCGCCCGCTCTAAACCCCCGGCAGCCGCTCCGTCCCAAATCCATTCTCCGCCCGCCGGGCCCGCCACACCGCTAGCGCCACCGCGAACGCCAAATCGTCATGCTCGCCCCCGCCACCCGTCAGCCGCATGGCTTCCAGCTCCCGCACCAGCCGCTCGGCCTCGCGTAGCCGCCTGCAAATCTTCAACTCCCCCGCTTCCAGCAGCACCTCCAGCCCCGCCAGCAAATCGCCTCGTGGAACCTGTCACCGCTCCCCTTGCCCGCGAGCTCGCTCCCCGCCGGTGATCGTCACCGTCGTCAGGCTCAAGCCCAGCCCGGCCGAGCGCAACAGGTCCACCACCGGCGCGCCCATCCCCGTCGCGTCCACCACTGCGAAAGAGGCGGGTAAAACTTCGCCAGCAGACGGGTTACGTAGGCTTCAAAGCAATAACCCCACAAATCCCGAAAAATGTTTCGATCCGGCCTGGGTGAGGCCGGCAACGCATCGAAAATCACCCAATACATGCCTGTTGTGACAAGATCCATCGCGAATTGGAGGTCGAGGATCAGCACGCGCCCATCGCTCAACCGCATGAAAGGCCGGAGACGGAACACCGAAGGCTCTCATCCAAGGCAGTCTTCTCGGCGAGTTCGGCAACGAACCGGTCGCGCGTAATTGGCGCGGAGTCAGCAAATGCTTCTTGCAATTGTTCCACGCTTAACGCGCGCGCATTGAGGAACTGGCTGAGCAGTTCTCGCGCGTTGGGGAATTCGCGGAAGAAAACCGCTGGGTCCAGCACGACGCGAGACGCGTTTTCATTCTGAACGGCATTGCCGTACGAGAAGATGGCAAACGCCATAGCGATGAATTCTGGCAAAGTGAGCCCATCACCACGGGTGTTGTCGAGCCCAGGCCGGTCTCGTAATTTGGCGATAACGGCGTCGTTGCCCGGAAGAATCTCCGTCAAGATGAGATACATGCGCGTCAGGGATTAGGCGGGGTCGCGAGGGTTGTAGATATCCCACGTCCTCATCGCCTGTGCTGATCTCGCATTGCAACGAGGTTTCCCAGCCGGTTGAACACAGCGCCCAAGGCTGGCGGCTCGGGGCTGTTGCGAGACACGCGCTCGACAAGATCCGGCTCCAGAAGCTGGACATTGAGCTGACCGTGTGCCGCCTGATCACGACCAGTGACGGAGAGAATATTGTTGATCGTTGCGAACACGCCGATCGCATTTACGATCGGCATCTCGGCGAGTAGCGGCCAGAGCCGCTCGGCAGCGTCCGTCTTTTCGGGAAAGAGTTCCGAGTAGCGCAGGTAAACCGCAAATACTGGCCCGACATAGGGTCGTTGGGTGGAAACCGCCGGAACCCAGAATCGAGGACCCGCCAGGTCATTGTAAAGTCGCTGAAGCCCCTCTGGCGTATATCGTTTGGCCATTGTATTTCAACGCTACCAGAACAGGTTGGCCCATCGGGTCAGACGTCCGTCCGGCCATGTTCTCCCTAGATACGGCGTTCGAGGAAACGATGCTGGCCTGCACAGCCCGCCCCGGCAAACTTCCTTCAACCCGACTTCGGGACAACCAGCGCTCCACATCCACAGATTAGGCGTCACTCGGGCACAATCGGCAACGCTCAGGATCTAGGCACTCCGCGACGTGCCAGCCTATGGTCAGGAGTATCTCTCTCAGCGTTCCCGCCCCCCCCGCCAGCATCATCATCAAGCAAGTTCGTTCATTTCGCTGCGGGCCCCTTCCCCGCCCCTGGAGCCGACTCCAGCACCTGCAAGAAAAAATTGTTCATATCGCGCAGGATCACCGCGCGGTTCCGCCCCAAATTCACCGGCTCTCCGCCCGCCGACACAACCGTCGCCCCCTCCGCCTTCAGAGCCTTCACCACCGCGTCGAAATCGCCGACGCGAAGCCGCAGCACGCCCGACCCCGGATCGTGAATCGCCGAGTGCACCGGCTTCCGGTCGGCATACTTGGGCGCCGCAAAGTCCACCGGAAATGCATCTCCCGGAACCCGTAGCCTCGCAATTCCCTGTGCCGCTGAGCTGCCGCCCGTAAACCCGAGCACTTCCCAATAAAACCGCGTCGTCCTGTCGAGATCCGCCACAGTGACCGCTAGCCGCACCTCTTTGGGAGGCTCAGGGAGGGTAGTGCGGGGCTGCACTAGCTCCACGAAAATCCCATCCGGATCGCGCACCACCACCTGGCCCATGCCCGCACTGATCCACTCCAGCCCCTTTATCCGAGACAGCCGAGTCTTCACCGCCTCCAGATCCTGTGCCGGCAAAGTCAACGTGATCGCCCCTGGGTCCTGTGACCGAGGCCGCACCGGCGTCGCATTCAAGCCCTGAAACTCCACAATTTCCACGGCCATCTGCGACTCCGGAATCTTAAAGCTCGCCACCCGGCTCTGCGTGCCCGGAGCGTCGTACAAGCTCGAAACCACCGCATTCGCCGAAAACGCGTGCGGCCCCGGAGCGCCGGTCATCTCCAGCCCAATCGCGTCGTGATAAAACTCAATCGACCGGTCCAGATTCCCCACCACGTGGATAAAATTCCCCACCCCCAACACGCCCTGCCCCATCAGCACCACGGACGTGAGAAAAAACGCAGCGATGATTAGTCTCTTCATAGCGCCTCCAGCTTTCTCGCCCAGTATACTGCGGGCTGAGGCATTTCCGACCAAGGCTAGCGACAAACCGTCAAAGTGATTTCCCAGAACCCAACTTCTGGCCCGGAACTGGGTAGGATCCCCTGTTGCGGGATGACCATCCACGATCGCTCCGTCAAACAACCCAAGAATGTCCGCATCGAGCAGCCAGTTCACTCGCTTCCGTTGGGATGCCTAAAATACGGCCCTTTGTTGCTGACCTACTGCTTGCCGACGTAATGCACGGCGTCCCGGTCCTGGCAGATAAACTCTATAAGCTCGGCGTCCGATGACAGACGATGATTCACGCGGACGGTGAACGGCTTGGTATAAGCTTTCGGGTCGTCGATAGTGACGTCGATTTGCATGGTGCCGTAATTTGGGCGCCGGAAGCGCTCGATCGTCTTAGCGGCGCTGGTCATGGGAGTACCCCACACATCCAGCCACACGTCGTCGCGGTATCCTGTGGTTTCCACTACCAGCGTGTCTCCATCCCAGTGGCCGATCGAATAGCCATACCACCACGGATCCGGATCGCCGCCTGGCAAGGTTCGCCCGTCGGTGTAGATCTGCCGGAGCCCATGATTCGCCTCGTAAATGATCACGATTTCCTTGGGAGTCTGAATGATCTTTCTCGGTTGGGGATGAAGGTGAAACTGCATCAGGCCCATCGGTAGGCAGTGCGCGTCGGGATTATCCTTGTCGTTATCGGCTCTTCGTTGGGCCAGTAGTTCCGCGGCCCAGGGCCGCAGCGGCAGTCCGTCCTTAAAGTTGGCGCCGATATTGAAGAAGGTAGCCAACGGCGGGCCGTCGGCCGGCGGGGGCGGCGGAGGAGCTTGTTTGGCCTTGTCTTGAGCCCCGGCCCGGCCGCCGCCGCCGGCCAGATTCCACGTTCCAGTGAAGTCCGGCTTGCCGTCGGCGGTTCGCGGCGTCGGCGCCGTGAGATCCGGTTTTCCCTCAGCCGTCTTCGGACCGCCGGAGGAATAAGCGGGCCATTGCGCGAAAGCCACCGCCGCACCAATACATAAAGCCGCCGCGACTGCGACTGCACCGATCGAAAGTCTCATCTTCTCGTCCTCTCCTACATTAGATCAGAACGAGAAGCGACGATCCGGCCGCTTCGACGGTTTGCCGACGCGTCCAAGTGGATTCCGGCTTGACACAGGATTCCGTGTCTGGTTCAGGCAGAGCCGGGGCGTCTCCGCCGACCACTCCGGGATAAAGCGGGGCGCTGATCCCGCCGATATCATCCAGCAGATGCGGACTCTTCTTTGTTTCTTGATCTGCACGATCGGGTGCCGGGCGCAGCGGCCTGAGGACCAAGTCCTCGCCGTATACAGGCAGATGGAGAAGGCCGAGCAAAGCGGCGATGCGAACACCTGGGTCGGATTGTGGTCCCGCGAATCCGCGTCGGACGCGGAGAAGATGCGGCCCTATCTGCGCCCGCGTCCCGATGCGCATTACACGTCGTCCACGACTTTCGTGCAGGGAGACGAGGCGGCGTTGCTCGGACAAATTGACAAAGACCAATTCCTGAGCATGCGTTTCGTCAAGGAAGACGGGCGCTGGAAGATCAAGGACCTGGTTTTTAGCGATAAGGCGTACCCCGCAGAATCGGTTTATGCCGCGATTCCGCCCGCCGCCGGAGCCTTCGAGCGCGCGGGGGCGCCATGGCAGAACGTCGCGCCGGCATTCGATAAGGCGGATGCGGCCAAGCACGGCTGGCAGGTGCGGGCAACTTACGATGAGTCGTTTTTGTATATTCGGATCGAATCGTCGGCGCCGATACCTGCGCCCGGCAGCCAGGCGGAGAAGCCGCCCATGGGATGGCCGGTGATGAAAGTCGGCGTTTCCGGCGTTGGCGAGTTCGTGTTGCACGCCACAGCGAACATCGGAGACCAGGCGACGTTCGATGAGAGTGGCCGCGCCAACAGTCATCGGCATTACGTGGCGTATTGGCTTATGCTAGAGCACGCCGACCAGATGATCTTCCAGGCGTGGGCGGGCTTACATCCCGATCCGTTGGTTCAGGCCGGAGACAACTTCCTGGACGTGCGCGTGCCGCTGCGGACGATGGGCGTCGCGGATGCGGGTCACACGAAAATCACGATCGGCGACGCACAGTGGCCGAAGAGCACGATTTTCAGCCTTGAAGCGCAGCAATATCGATAGGGATCGATCCGGCAGTACCGAATCCTATTGGCGAAGCCGGCACCACGTCATCCTGCCGCAAAACGCCCCACTCTTATGAAGTGGTTCCCGCCACTTGTCCCGAGGTCGGGTTGGGGGAAGACTCCTCCCGGTGAGCAGACGTACTCGAACGCCCTTCCTTGGCGTGGACGCTTTGATGCCTCAGGGTGCTCGTGCTCATTCAGCCCGGACTTCTAACTCACAACGGGTGCTGTTGGAAAGCTCTCAATCTGAAGCATCCCTGAGCGTATTGAGTTATTTCGGTTGGCTCGTCTTTTCGGCTCCTTCGGCGACCTTCTCTTCAGCGCGGGCGCCCGCGAGAATGCCCTGCAAGCCGTAGTTCCCCTCCTAGCAGGCGTACTCGACGATCGGATCCGGAGAGCGCTTCAAGGGGATCATCAGGCTCCATGGTTTCGTCCACGTCCCCGGGTCATTGATCGTGATTTCGTATTTCAGGCTCTCCGGGCCAGTGCGGGTGAAGCGCTCAATCACGTGAAGCTTTTCGCTCGACATGGACATGAAGCTTTCAGGTTTATAGTTGGTCGTATCGACAACGAGCGTATCGCCTTCCCAATGGCCGCGCGAATCCCCAAGCCACTGCTGGACCGCAGGTGGAAGATGCGGACGTCCATCGAGTGGAATGATGCGGGCGTCGTGAATCATCTCCGTCTCGATGATCACCGCGTTGGATGTCTGGAAAATCTGAGAATAACTTTGGTAACCCGCAGTGAGCTGCGGCGAGCCGTAGGTGATACAACGTTCCTGCAAAGCTCGATCCTCGGGGCCGTCGGGCCGACGGGTCCTCGCCGCCGCGGAGGCAGCTCGTCTCTTTTGTCCCTCCGATGTCATAGCGGGTAGCCGCCCATCTGCCGGGTCGGTAATTAGCGAGGTTCGATTTTCCCATTCCCTCTCGACCGTCCATGCCGAGCTGTAGTCGCCTGTCTCGCCGTCGAGGCTCTTGAAACCCGATGCTGTTCCATTGACATTCGCCAACACGCTACGGTAGACGCTATCGCCGAATGCCGCGTCTGAATTGCCGCCGAAGAGCTCATGCGCCTTCTTCTTAAACGCCGCCACTTCCTGATCCGTCAGCAACGCACGCCCCTCCAATTCCTTCGGCCGCTCGAGCGGAGTGGCGATGTTGTTAGTCCAGACCCCCTGAAGATCCGGCTGTCCGTCGACAGTCCGGGGCGCCGTCCACGTCCCGGTCGCGGTATTAGCGGGTCTTGCATTGACCGCCTGCGCCATGGCTTGTCCTTGGACCAGCGATAGAACAACTACCGCACCAACGAAAGTGAGATTTCGAAAATGCATCTCGGCCTCCATGTTTGTATCAAGTATATGCGCTATCGGACGTGATGGGTAGGCCCTCGAATCTCTCCGAGGGTTTCATCCGTGTCGCTGATGGCGCGGGCGGTGTGGCGGGCCCGGGCGGAGAATGGATTTGGGACGCGGCTTCCGGGGGTTTAAGGCGGCGTCACTGTATTTGGCGGCTGAAATCGGCGACCTGGCGCGCGGGGCCGGTGAGCGCGAGAATGTGCAGGCCGGTATTGGCCCGATCGACAGCATAGATATATCCGCGGTCGTCCACTTCCACGTTGTTGGTCTGAATCGCGACCCTGCATTGCTGTTCCGCGCCTTGGCCGACGCAGCGTTTGTCGGTCTTGTCCGTGGTGGCGGGAATGTAATAGCCGATTTCCTGGGGATGGAACGGATCGCGGACGTCGACGGCGCGCACGCCCGCGTTGAAATGCGCGAGGAACAGGATGCGGTTGTAGTAAATCGGCGTGAAATTCTCGTTGGAGGAATGCGCGCCAAATCGGCCGCCGGCACTACAGAAATTCCCGCCGGCTTCGGGAACCGTCCAGGTGGAGACGCCGATGGGCTTCAATTCATCGCTGACATCGATCATGCGCATGGTTTGCCGGAATTCCTGACACTCATTGGCCACTGTCTCACCGATCACAGCAATAAAATCCTTGACTCCGCCGTTTTTCTGTTTGGCGAACTCGGGGAGCTGCACGCGCAGCAAGGGGAAGGCGTTGTGCGCGCCCACGTCCTCGGGAAAATCGAGCCGCGAGACCATGGGATAACGCAGGTTTTCGTCGGTCGGCTCCTTGGGTCCGTTCAACAATTTTTCGCGGTCGACGATTTCGAGAACGCCGTCTCTCGAATTGCCGTAAGCAAAGTACACGCGGTTGCCTTTGGGTCCAGTGGAGACGGGGCCGTGCAGGCTCTCCGGCGTAGGACCGCGCGCACCGGGCTGCTGGCCCGGCAGACCGAAATTGCGGATGAACTTGGGGCTGGCCGGATCGCTCAGATCGTAGATCATGGCCATGCGAGGCGTGCGCCAGCCGACCACGCCGCCGACCAGGTAGGCGATCCCGGTATCGCATTCCCACCAGCTCTTGTGAGTGTCGCGGAGCCCGCCGACGATGACGTTCAGGCGGCTGGGTTTGGCCGGATCGGTCACGTCCCACATTTCGTGAGCGCTGGCGCCGAAACTGCGCAGCATATAGAACTTGTTTTTATTGGCGCGCGGCAGATTGCTGCCGCTGCACACGCGCACCATTTGCGCTCCGCCGCCTCCTCCGGCGGCTGGGGCGGATTCGCCGGGAATATGAGCAAGGTAGCGGGGCCGCGAGGGGTCGGTGACGTCGACAATCGAGGTCCCGTTCTGCTCCTGCTGCCCGGTCAGCTGATTGAGCTGCACTCCAGCGTGATGGCCGATGTAGGCGATCCAGCGGTCACCCTGCTTTTGGATGACGGGCTGATATGCGCTGCGGGCTTGCAGGTCATTGTAGCCGGCGAGTTCCATGTTGCTTTGCCGGGCTGGAGACTGCGCTGCCGCGGACGCTGCGACCAGAATCGTCGCTGTGATAACGATCGTCAAAGCCGGCGCGAAGATGCGCGTGTAACGTATCATGCATACTCCCTATCGGGCCGGCGTTTGAAGGGCCGTGCCGTAGACGATACGGCCTCCCACCATGGTCATCAGCGGTTTGATGTCCTTGATCTGATCCGCCGGAACGGTGAGGTAATCGCGGTCGAGTACAACCAGGTCCGCCAGCTTGCCGGGTTGGATGGAACCCAGGGTGTTCTCCTGAAAAACGAGGCTTGCATTTTTGCGCGTGTGCGCGATCAGTGCGTCCTCGCGGCCGATGGTTTGACGGAGCACTTTGGCGCCGCCCGCCATCTTGCCGGTTACGGCAAAATACAGCGTCATGAAGGGCAGGTATTGATTGGCAGCGCTCCCATCGGTCCCGAGCCCCCATACGATGCCGCTGTTCTGAATCGTGCTCAGCGGCGGCATGTCGTAGGCGCCGTCTCCGAACCCTTCGTGCATGATCGCGCCATTGATAACGGCCCAGGGATTTACGGCGGCATACATTCCCAGCTTCTTCATGCGCTCGAGCTGCGACGCGTCGATCTGGTTGATGTGGGCGAGAACCCAGCGCAGGTTCTTGATGGGATGTTCCTTATTGACCGCCTCGATCTGGTCGAGGAAGGCGTTAATGGTGTCGTGCAGCTCCGCATGCACGTGCAGGGGCAGGCCGGCCTTGGCGATCTCCGAGGCGATACGGCGCCACTGTTCGAGCTGATCGGGCTGTGGGTCGGACTTGAGCGCGAACATCGGGTCATGCAGCGGCGAGTACACGCTTTCCCCAAAGAAAATATTGTCGATGTAACTGTCACCCTGAAACAGCTTCATCCCAGCGATTTGCTGTATGGACCGGTCCACCTGAGCGGGAGTGCCGGCCGCGGCCCCACCGATACAAAAGACCCGGACATTGAGCCGGTCCTGCGCCTTCCACTTCTGAAAGATTTCCAGGACGTCGGTGTCGCAACCAGGGACGCCGAAGGAAGTGAGGCCCGCTCGATTCATGTCTTTGACCAAGGCCGCACTGCTGGATTCAAGCTGGTCCGGCGCTACCTTGGGAAGTCTGCCGGAGACAGCGCGAGTGGCCGGGATGTCGCCCTTGATCACGCCGGTGGGCCTTCCGGCAGCGTCGCGCAGGATGGACCCTTTCACGAAACCCTGGGGGTCGGAGGCGTTAGCTTCAATTCCAAGAACCTGCAACGCCCGGCTGTTCAAAAACACCTGATAGTAAGACTCCTGCAACGCAACCGGATTGTCCGGTGCGATCCGATCCAGCTCTTCGCGCGTGAAGGGCTGTGGATCGTCCGCGAACTGTTGGTGCGCCCAGCCGCCGATGTTATAGATCCATTCTCCCGGCCTCTCGGCTTTGGCCCGGGCGCGCAGCATTTCGATGGCTTGTTTCCGCGACTCCACTCCATCGAAACGAAGTTCCCGCAGCCAGGTAGTGGCCGCGCGGAGAAGATGCATGTGGTTATCGATCAGCCCGGGAATGACGGCTCGCCCCTGCAAGTCGATCCTGCGCGTGTTCGGCCCCGCGAGCCGGTCGATCTCCTGGTTGACGCCAACCGCCGCGATGCGATCGCCTCGAATAGCGACAGCCTGGGCGATCGTAAAGCGGTCGTCGACGGTGATGATCTTGCCGTTCGAGAGGATAAGGTCCGCGGCTGGCGGCTGCTGCGCGCGCAGTATCACTGCGCCGGCGCTGAGCGATAGGACTGCGCAAAGGGCTACAACCCGCCGGGACATCCGCTACTTCCCCACCAGGTGCTTGAGGTCCTTTTCGTTCTCGTCGCAGACGTACTCAATCAGGTCGGTATCGGGCGTCGCATTAAATAGAAGATTCACGGTCCACGGTTTGGTGTAGGCTTTCGGATCGTCGATGGTGAGCTGAAGGTCGATATGTCCATAATCGCGGCGATGGAATCGCTCGGTCAGATGCATGGATTCCGTTCCCATGTGGCCGCCGTTGTCCAGCCAATTATTCTCCACAAAGCCTGAAGACTCCACCACGAGCGTGTCTCCATCCCAGTGGCCCACCGAGTAGCCCATCCATGTCGGATTGGGATCTTTGGGGAGCTTCCGGCCATCCAGGTAGATCTGCCGGTAGCTGTGGAGCGCTTCGTAAAGAATCACGATCATTCCGTTGGTGGTATTCAAAATCTTGAAGGGATACGGCACCACATGCTCGCGGGGCACGCCCGACAAGACACAATAAGCCTGGGGATCGTCTTTGCCCTGCGTCTCCTGCCGGTGCTTGTACAGTTCTGCCGCCCAAGGCTGGAAGGAGACCTCTCCGGGCTTAAGATCCTTGGCGATGTTGCCGGTATAGCCGCCGCGCGTGGTCCAGGTTCCGGACAGGTCGGGCTTGCCGTCCGCAGTCTTAGGCGCGGGCGCCGACAGGTTTGGTTTGCTGTCGGGAAGGCGCGGAACTCCGGGAGTCGGAAAGTTGACCCATTGTGCGGATGCGGCTCCAGCAAGCAGGATGGCCATGGCGAATGCGGCGGTCATGTCTTTACCCATGTGTCGCTCCTTAGCATACTCAAGTCAGCGGCGAAGTGCATGGGGCATGCCAATCCAAATGTGCCCCTGCCGGAACCCTCGCCGCAAGGATAGACTACTACTGTGATCTTACGCTCATTGATTTTCGTCGTCACTGCCGCGGCGGGACTCGCGCAGAGCCGCGGCGCCGCAGAGAGCCCCGGCGCTGGCGCCGGACAGACCATGGACGCGCTTTTTCAGACGCGCTGTGCGGGGTGCCATAGCCAAAACAACGCCGTAGGCGCTCCGCTGCCGGGGACGCTGCAGCAAATGCCGTGGCAGTCGATCCTGGCGGCCCTCGAAAACGGAAAGATGAAGGAGATCGGCAACGGCATCAGCGCGGTCCAGCGGGAAGCGATCGCGAAGTTTCTCGGGACCGCGGGCTCGCAGCCCATTCTCGCGTCCGCGCGATGTTCGGCGCAACCACAACGGCTGACGGGCGATTGGAACGGCTGGTCCGACGCGGCCAACACTCGCTTTCAGCCGGCGCGCGCCGCGGGACTCACCCGGCAAACGACACCCAAGCTCAAGCTCAAATGGGCGTTTGGATTTCCAGGAGTCACCACGGCCTTCGGAACGCCGACGGTTTTCGGCGGCAAGGTTTTCGTGGGAGCCAACGACGGGACGGTCTATTCGCTCGACGCACGCACCGGATGCGTTTACTGGACGTATGCGGCGGCGGCGGGCGTGCGGACCGCACCCGTACTCGATGCGCGATCCGCGTATTTCGGCGATCTCCGCGGGAATGTGTACGCGGTCGACGCCGCCACCGGAGCGCTTCGTTGGAAAACGCGCGCCGACGAGCATCCCCTGGCGGTGATCACGGGATCGCCCAAGCTCGACGCGGGCCGCCTGTACGTTGCCGTCTCGGGAAGAGATGAGTCGATCGCCGCAATCAATCCCTCCTACGAATGCTGTACGTTTCGGGGAAGCGTGGTGGCGCTCAATGCCGCAACCGGCAGCCGTGATCTGGAGAGCCTACACGGTCCCCGATGCGCCCAAAGTGACCGGCCAGAACGCCAAGGGTGCGAAGACCTGGGGACCGTCCGGCGCAGTGCCCTGGTCGTCGCCGACTCTCGACTTGCAGAAGCGAGTGCTCTACGTCGGCACCGGCGTGAATTATTCCCAGCCGCCCACCCAGACCAGCGACGCCATCGTCGCCTTTGACATGGACTCCGGCCGTCTGTTGTGGTCGCGCCAGTTCACCGCGGGCGACGCCTACAACTTCGCCTGTGGCGCCGCGGACAAAACCAATTGCCCAAGGGACCCGTTCATCGATGCCGACTTCGGCAGTTCCGGAATCCTTCGCTCGCTCGGTGGCGGGAAACGCATTCTGATCGCAAGCGACAAATCCGGCATGGTGTATGGAATCGATCCCGATCAGCAAGGCAAGCTTCTCTGGAAACAGAAAATCGCTTCGGGCGGCGTAAACGGCGGATTCATGTGGGGCGGCGCGAGCGACGATCAGGGCGTCGCGTACCTGGGCATTTCCGACTTCACCGCCGGAAAACCGGAAGTGGGAGGCGGTCTGGTTGCGCTGCAACTGGCGACGGGCGAGAAGCTGTGGATGACGCCGGCTCCGAAACCCGGCTGCCTGGCCGTTCCTGGATGCAGCGCCGCTCAGCCTGCGCCTGTGACGGTGATTCCGGGCGTGGCATTTCTGGGGTCCTGGGATGGACACATCCGCGCGTACGAAACTAAAGCGGGCGCAATCGTCTGGGATTTTGACACGGTGCAGGACTTCCAAACCGTGAACGGCGTGAAGGCGCACGGCGGCTCCATCATCAGCATGGCTCCGGTGGTTGCCGGCGGGATGCTCTTCATGGGATCGGGCTACGCTTCCGGGAACGGCCATGCCGGGGAATGTGCTGCTGGCGTTTTCCGTGGATGGCAAGTGAGTAGGCAGCTTGGTGGACGGGTTCGTGATGCAACCGGATCAATTGCTCGGCGTTCAGAGAAGCCATCGCGTACGTCCGCCCGCTGTCATCGCAGAACTCGACCTCGTAGATACCTGGCGCTAAGTCCTCGACGACGGTGCCGACCTGGCCCCTGACCAAGCCGAGTTCCGGCACGTCTCTGGAGCAGCGCAACCACTGCAAGCATCTCAATATCGCCCATGGCAATCTTCCCTCTTATCGTACATATCAACTCGTCATTCGCGGCAAGTCTTGTCCTGTGAGAACAATCCAGGTGCTGCGGATTTTCACGATGCGGCCCACGCGAGCTAGCTCGAAATCGACGGTATAGCGCTGTCCATACGGGTTCGTGCTGCCGAGCTGTGCCTCGGCATTCCTGGCGGCTTGAAGTAGAGCCGCTCGGAGCTCTTCCGCGTCGCTTCCCGAATTCCAACCGATGCGAAAACGCGAGCCTTGCTGCGACCGCGCGGATGGTGCGGGCTCAGGCGATAGGCTCGCAGCTTCCGAATATCGACAACTGCCAGAGCGCCGTTTGGCAGCTTCATGAAGCTGGCTGATTAACGCTTACTTCCACGCCGAGTACACCGGCTTGCTCACCAGAAACGCCGGGTTGGCTCCCGCCCGCGGACGGAACTTCTGCACGCGGCCGCTGTCCACTTCGGCCACGTAGAAGTTGCCCTCCTGGTCCACGCTGAAACCGTGCACGCCCCAGAAGCCGCCGGCGAAATCGCCCCCGACGCCCCATGAATACAGGAAGTGCCCATCCAGATCGTACTTCAGCATCTTGGAGGTTCCGCGGTCGGCGGCCCACAGGGTCCGGTCGGCGCCGATGTAGAGCAGATGAATGTCGGAGGGGTCCTCGCCCGGGCTCCATTCGTAGAGATACTTGCCGTTCTCGTCAAACACCTGGATGCGCTTATTGCCCCGATCGTTCACGAAGACGCGCCGCGTCTGCGGATCGACCGCGATGCCGTGCACGTTGTTCATATACCCTGGACGCTTCTCATTGGGCGGAGTGCCCTTCTGTCCCCAGTCGAGCAGGAATTTGCCGTCCTTATCGAACTTCGCCACGCGCGTTCCGTTGTAGCCATCGGCCACGAACATGGTGCTGTCCGGAAGCCACGCCAGAAACGTTGGGCGGTTGAAATGCGTGCCGTCGGCGCCGGTGACCTTCGGCGTGCCGATGGTTTGCAGCAACTGCTTGCCATCATGGGAGAACTTGTAGATCACGCCCATGTGATCGTCCACGATCCAAACGTGCTTCTCCGGATCGTAAGGATTGATGGCCACGTAATGCGGGCGCTGCAAGAATTTTGTCCCATTGGGTCCAGCGCTCGACGATGTTGCCGTTGGCGTCCGCGACGGTGATGCAGTTCTCCCATTTCGCATCGACGCCGACGGTGCCCGACCACCCGTCGGTGGGGGCTCCTGGAATCGAGCCGCTGGCTCCGCCTCCCGGCAGCGAGGCAGTGGTGGCGTCGCGCCAAGGCAGACGGCCGATGGGAAATTGAATGCTCGGACCGAACTCGGGCAGCATCTTTGGATTGCGGCCGTCGGAGGTTGGGCAGTTCGCCGCGGATCAGCAGGAAGACACGATTGGGGCTTTCGGCGTATACGCTTTGGCCCGCGCCCCAGGTCCATTTCTCATTTCCGGGCAGAGTGCTGATGTCCTTCGGCCAGCCCTTCACTACGTCATAGGCGCCGAACGTGTCCTGGCCGCCCTTGGCTCCGGGAATCGCGGCAAAGCCGGCGCCGGGCTGGGTTTGAGTCTGGGCCTGTACCTGGACCGCGTTGTGTCCAGGACCGAGCACGATAACAAAAACGACCGCCAGGGGAATGAGCCACACCACCAAACGCTTCATCATGAATTTACTCCTCGGAATGCGCAATCGCCCGAATGGGCCGTCACCAATCAGCCGCTAGTATATCCTAGGGCTATGCAGGTCGTCCTTCCAGAGGAAGCTCTCCCAGCCAAACTCACCTTGAATCCCGAACTGCGGATGAGCGACGACGAGTACTACGACTTCTGCATGGCGAACGCGAATGTGCGTTTCGAGCGAACCGCGCAAGGGGAGATCATCATCGTGCCACCGGCGGGCGGCGAATCGGACTTTCAGAGCGTGGAAGTAATCGGACAGCTTAGAGCCTGGGCAAAGCGGGACGGTCGTGGCAGAGCTTTTGGTACGAGCGCCGAGTTCATTCTCCCTACCGGTGCCGCGTACTCCCCGGATGCCGCCTGGGTGTCGAACGAGAATCTGGCGCGGCTGACCAAGGAACAAAGGCGCAAGTTCCTCCGCTTGTGTCCGGAGTTTGTGGTGGAAGTGATGTCGCCGAGCGACCGTCTGAAGACCGCGCAAGACAAGATGGCCGATTGGATGGCAAACGGCGTTCAACTGAGTTGGTTGATCGATGGGGACAACCAGACCGTCTACATCTACCGCGCGGGGCAGAGCGATCCTGACACGCGAACCGGCATCTCAAGACTCGCGGGCGAAGGCCCCGTGGCGGGGTTTGAGCTGGATCTGACGGAGATTTGGGCCGGGCTGTAAACCGGCGGGAGCACTGGGCAACCTCACCCGGCGATCGATTTCCAAGACTTCACCAGGTGGTCCGCGGTGCGCCACGCCAGCGCCTGCACCGTCAGCGTGGGGTTGCGGGCCCCGCTGGTTCCCATCACGGATGCGCCGAGGATGCCCAGATTGGGAGCCTCGTGCGAGAAGCCCCAGCGGTCCACGACGTTGGTTTCCGGGCGATCTCCCATGCGCGTTCCTCCGTAAGCATGAGTTGAAATGCCGGGGCCCATCGGCAAATTCTTGGCGACCTCAATCGCGCCCGCGGCTCGAAACCACTCTTCCATTTTTGTCTGCGCGTACAGCGCCGACCTCTGCTCGTTGTCCTTGGGACCGCCGGTGGTGATGCGGCAGACCGGATCGCCCAAAGGATCCCGCACCTGCGGATCGAGATCGAGAAACGAACTCTCGTAAGGAAAGCTGCTGGTCTGCATGTAGCTGGTTGCAAAGCGGCCGGCGTTGGCGTGAAGGAACGCCTTCCATCGCGAGCCCCACGCCGGCGCGCGGTTGAATGTGGGAAGGGTGCTGGCCTCGATGGGATGCCGCTCCGTGCGCACGTGCAAACTGGTGCCGCCGATGAAGCCGAGTCCCGCATGGTCGAACCGATCGTCGGCCCAATCGTCCACGGCTGTGCCCTGCGCGGGCAGCCCGTACCAGATGTTGACGTCGAACGGGAAGAGCGCGCCGACGGCATCGTTCCAATGGCCGAAATAGTGCTTGCCCACCTGGCCGTGGTTGTTGGACAAGCCGTTGGGATACGCCGTGGATTTGGAAAGCAGCAGGAGCCGGGAATTTTCGTAGGTGTAGGAAGCCAGCAGAACAACCTTGGCAGGCTGGAAGTACGTCTGGTTGTTTCTCAAGTATTCGACGCCGGTCACGCGGCCGTTGGGACCGGTGAGGATGCGCGTCACGTGGGCCCGATCGAAAATGGTGAGCTTCTTGGTGCGGACAGCCTCCGGGATGGTGGTCACCGCTGTCGAGTTCTTGGCGCTGATGTGGCATCCGCCGGTGGCGCAATAGCCATGATAGGCGCAACTCGGCCGACCGCGATAAGGCCGGGAGTTGATCGCCGCCGGCGGAGCAAACGGATGCCAGCCGAGCTGTCCGGCGATCTTGGCCATGTGGTCCGTGAAACCGGAACCGCGCAGGGGCGGCATGGGATATTCGCGCTGCCGCGGCGCTTCAAAGATGTTGCCTGCCGGGTCGAGCTTGCCCTGAATGTTGCCGGCCTTGCCGGAGACGCCGATCTCTTCTTCCACGATGTCGTAATAGGGCGCCGAGATCGTCGTAGGCGATGGGCCAGTCCTCCACGGTGGACCCGGCGGGAATCGCACTCGCGCCATAGCGCCGGACCACCTCCGTGCGCGTTTTGAAGTCCCAGGCTTTGAGACGCCAGCTCTGCGCCCAGTAGTGAATCGACGTGCCGCCGATGGCGTTCATCATGGGGTGGGGCCGGGCGGGTTGGGCCGTTTGCGAAGGCGTGGCGCGAACCGTGGGACATTCGAGCTGGGCTTTCGGAACGGACGTGACCAAGCGGCGAACGTTGTTGTAAATCTCATCGGCGTGGAAGTCCCGATGAGGGTCCATCCACGTGCCCGCTTCGATTCCCGCCACTTTGAGGCCCGCGCGAGCCAGAGGCAGCACCGCGACGCCTCCCGCCGCGCCCAGCCCGATCACCGCAACGTCAACGGGCTTGAGGTTGGTGGTCACTTGCCGCCGACCAGATGCTCCACGTCCTTGTTGTTCTCACTACAGATGTACTCCAACAGATCGGTGTCCGGCAGCAGCCTCGCGTTTTCGTCAACCGTCCAAGGCTTGGTAAACGCTTTCGGATCGTCGATGGTGAGTTGCATGTCCATGTGTCCGAAATCCTTGCGGTGATAGCGCTCCGTCAAATGCATGGCGTCGCTGTGCGGGCGACCGGCATTATCGAGCCAAGTGTTCTCATTGACGCCGATGGTATCCACCACGAAGGTGTCTCCCTCCCACTTGCCCACTGAGTAGCCCAGCCACGCCGGCTGCGGGTTCTTGGGAAGCGCGCGCCCGTCGGTGAAGATCTGACGGTAGGTAGTGAAGCCTTCGTAGAGCATCAACATCATCCCCGGAACCTGAGCGATTTTGTACGGGTACGGGAGCACGAGCAACTTAGGCATACCCGGCACGCAATGCGCCGCGGGATCGTCCTTGCCGCGAGCGCCGTTGGCGCGGTCCTGGGACAGCTTCTCACTCCATGGCTGGAACGGGATGCTGGCCGCGGGAGCGATCACTTGCAGGGGCCTGCTGTCGGCGCTCCAGACGCCGGAAAGGTCGGGGTGCCCGTCTGCCGCTTTGGGCGCGGGCGCCGATAGATCCGGCTTTCCATCCGCGGTGCGAGGCATTCCGGGTGTGGGGTAGTTGAACCACTGGGCGTGAGCGGTGGCGGCGATCAGGAGAAATAGCGCGGTGCGGTGTAGCGAAAAGCGGGGACACCATTGCCTGTCCCGCCCTGAAGCGCCGCTGACAAAAGACCGTTTATCGGCGGGGACAGGCAATAATGTCCTCGGCGGTGATGGTTATTGACATGTTAGTTATTCAGTATGGGGATGCTCTTCACCGGGGGTGGCGGAGGCAGCGACTGCAGAAAGGCGTAGATGTCCGCCAGTTCCCGGTCCGAAACCACTTTGCCGGTGTAGGGCGGCATCTCACCGGTGGGCTGGCGGACGTACTTCGAAAATGCCGTGAACGAAATCGGGTTGGGAGCAAGGCGGGCTCCCGCCCCTCCGTGACCATCGTGACCGTGACATTGGTAGCATCCGTAGCTGTCGAAAATCTTCTTACCGTTCTGGACGTTTCCGGGAGTCTGGGCTGTCTGGGCGGCGAGCACGGCGGCAATCGTGATTAGAAGAAATAGTAAGCGCATATAAGCTCCCTAGCGGGGCTGCGTCACGACGTCGACCAGGGCCGGCTCGCCGCGCTGGACCACTTCGAGCGCCCGCCGGAGGGCCGGCGCCAGATCCTTCGGATCGGTGATCGGTCCTTCGCCGTGCACGCCCATGCCGCGCGCGACGGTCGCGAAATCGATGTTGGGATCTTGATGGTGGTGCCGATGCCGGCGTTCGTGATGCCGCGCTGGTGGCGGTTGGCCATGCGCTGGATGTGCATCACTTCCTGGTGATAGGCGCGGTTGTTGTGCATCACGCTCAGCAGCGGAATGCGGTGATGCGCGGCCGTCCACAGGACTCCCGGGGCGTACATCAGATCGCCGTCGTTCTGAATGCTGACGGACAGGCGCCCGTGCTTGCGGTTGGCCAGCGCGGCGCCCACCGAGCCGGCGCGCCGTAGCCGACCCCGCGCCGCGCCGCCGCCGCCGATGGTCTGATAATACTTGTCGACGTTCCACAGCCGCGAGGCGGCGCCGCCGACCAGCGACCAATCCTTGTCCTTGATCTGCGTCCCAGAGCTCGGCGGACAAGGCGGGCGGTGCTGATCGGGCTGGCGTCCCAGCCGTAGGTCGCCTCGGTGCGCGCCCGCTCCAGCGCTTGCTCGTGCGCGGCGGCCAGCTTCTTGCCGCGCTCCTCGAACGCGCTCTTGCGGTCCGCGGTGATCAGCCGCTTGCAGGCTTCGATCAGAGACGGCAGCGTCGCTTCGGCATCGGCCGCGATGGCAGATATCGACTTCCGGGTAGCGCTGGAAGTCCTGATAATTGCTCTTGATGTAGAGATCGCCGCGGAGATGCTGACGAGCTTCGCGCCCGGCTTGGTGAGCGGCTGGCATGGAGCGATTCAACTGATCGCGGTACGGAGTTGACGGTTCCCCAGAGATCCGGAACCTCCAGGCCGAGGATCACGTCGGCGTTGCCGATGAGCCCGCGGCCTCCGGCCTGATTCAGCGGATGCTGCGAAGGGAAATTTCCCGCGAGACCACCGGGGCCTGCAGCGTTTCGGCGAGCTCGACCAGCAGCTTCATGCCCGCCTCGGTGCGCACGGCGCGGTCGGCGATGAGTACCGGATTTTCCGCCGCCACCAGCAGCTTCGCGACCTCCGCGACCGCGCCGGAATCGCCCTGCGCGGCGGCGACGCCAGCGTGAGCTTCGGGAATGCGCAGCTTGCGGTCTCGGCGCGATGGGCGTCTCCTGCAAGATCGCTGTCGGCCACCAAGAAAACCGGGCCCATCGGCGGCGTCATCGCGATCTTGTAGGCGCGCACCGCGGACTCGGCGAAGTGAGGCGAGCGAGATCGGCAGATCGTCCCACTTGGAGTAATCGCGGACCATCGCCGCGGCGTCCTGCACGCTGTGCTACCACTCGACGCCTGGCCGCCGCGCCGTCGCGTCGATGGTGTTGCCCAGAATGATGAACACCGGCACGCGGTCGGCATACGCGTTGTAGATCGCCATGGCGGCGTGCTGCAACCCGACGGTGCCGTGCGCCATCACCGCCAGCGGCTTGCCTTCGATCTTGGCGTAGCCGTGGGCCATGGCGACCGACTGACTCCTCGTGGCAGCAGGTGATCAGCTCGGGATTCTTGTTGCCGCCATAGTTGACGACCGATTCGTGCAGCGCGCGGAAGCTCGAGCCGGGATTGGCGCAGATGTATTCGAAGCCCAGCGACTTGATCACGTCGACCATGAAGTCGGAGCCGGGGCGGTCCGTCGGTCAGCACTTCCGCTGCCGCGGGGACAGGGCCGGTTTCGGCCGCCAATGCCTGGGCGGACGGGACTTGAGTGGACGACGAGGCGCCACGGCGCGTCTCAGCTTGCTGGGCCTTGGCGGCGGGAGCCTCGACAGCCAGCGCCGCCGCTCCGGCAGCCGTGCCCTTCAGGAAGCCTCGGCGGTCCATAGGCCGGCCGGGGGAATGGGTCTTTGATCTCGTCACGGATTTCGCCACGGATTTCGCCACGATGGTATCTCCCAAAATGCTTTTCGCCGCAAGTATACTCCATCGCAAGGGCGCATGCGATCAAGTAGCATTCGGGAGCACCAGATCTGGCCTCTTCTTCAGCTTGCGTCAGACCGAGCCGGGCGGCGGATCACCCACCTCTCGCGAGTAATACTTGCTCATCAGGTGAATCCTTCCGTTGGGGGCGCTCAGGAAAATGTCGCCATTTTCGGAATGCAGCGTCAGCATGGAACGACCGGTTTCATCGGTGGTCTCGATCAGCGACACTTTCAGGTGCTTGGGCGTTGCAACAACGATCGACTCCTTGCCCGGCTTATCCACAAATTGCACTCGGTGACCGCTCTTGGTGACAATGCGTTTAACGTCGTTGGACTCGATGTCGCCGCCCCAAAACTCCTGCCGCGGCGCCTGGTCCACGCCATTCCACACGCAGCCCAGAACGATGGGCCGTTCCGGATCGCCGTCTTCGAAGCCCACCACCACTTCGTCGCCGATCTCGGGCATGAACATGAAACCCCGGTCGGCGCCGGCGTGTGGGGTCATCATCCTGGCCCAGTAAGCCGGCCCGTCCTCCTGCCAGATATACTGCACACGCACGCGTCCCATCTTCTTCGGATCGTTATGCTCCACAACCCGCGCCGCAACCAATCCGTGCCATTGGCGCATCGCAGGCGGATCGGGATTCGTATAGCTCTGCCACGGAGTGCACCAGAAGCGGTTCCTGTAGCCCCGTGGGGTCCAGCGGTGCTTCACGGCCGTGATCCCGTAAATCCCTTCGGCGTCCAAGACGCCCGATATTTGCACCTTATCGCCCGGCTGCAGCTTAGGCTGCGAACTCTCTCCCACCGCCGTTATGCTTGCTCCGATCGACCGCACACTCTCTTTCTTGAGGAGCTTTTCGTAGTCGGTCAAAGTTACCACGCGGCTGCGCTGGTAGACGTAGCCAGGTGGAAGTTCCGCGGATTGCGCCTTCACGGCGTCCACCAGCGGTCCGATCGAGCCGAAAAACGCCGGATCGTCCTTGACTTTCTCGAAGACTTGACTCTTCATCTCGTGAAAATGATAGTGGGCGCCATTGAAGGAGGGTTGTCCGAGGCTGCCTTTGGTGGTGAACTCGCTCAGGCCGAACTCCTCGCGCCACGGCAGGTCCACCGTCTCGCGGAACTGGTCCGAAATTTCGATTCCTTGCGCGGTGGGCCGCATCCAGCAGCCGTGGTCGTCGGCCAGACGATTCAGAAAAGAGAAATCCGACTCTCCCCACTGGACGTAATTGAGCGGGCTCGAATCCGGACTCTGAACCAGGGCCTGGAGCCCCACCTTTCCAGCAAGCTCAGAAGCAATGGCACTGAGAGGCTTCGCAAGGTAGTACGCCTTGCGCGGCGTGAGATCCATTTTGTACGACCGGGTTACTCCCACCAGGGTCGCAGTATAACTGCCGTAAATTTCGTATTTCAACTCGACATGGCTGATGAAGCCATCGAAGACCACCACCTCCGCCCCGTCTTCGCCGTAAGTCAGAATCTGCAGGCTCTGGCCAATGCTCTCCTCGATCGGGAAGCGTTGATCCTCGGTCTGCCGGCAGATGACCTTGCACCACGAGTGACGGTTCAGCTTCTGCCGAACCTCGACTCGGGCTAATATGGCGTTGCCAACCAACTCGCCGCCAATTTTGAGGAAGCTCGGCTCCACAGGTGCGCCTCCATTCCGCGACTTAACGTCGCTTCGCAACCTTGCTCTCTATCCAGGACTTCCGTCTTGCGACCGCGGCCAAGCGTCCAATACGATGTTGGACCGCCGGCTTCTCGGTCAGTATACACCGAGCCGCCGACTAACTCCAATCGATTTGGGCAGATTTAGCGGGGGCGCGACATTACGCCAACTCTTCTCCTCCGCACTCGGCCTGAGCACCTCCTACGCCGCCGATCTTCGGGATCTGAGCAGGGCTGCGCAAGATCAATTGCATGCCCGTTTCCACGTGGCCGATCTTACGGAAGTGATTGCAACATCAGTATCTTATAGACTCATCAGTCGGCATGCCAATTTTTATTTCCGGTCATGTAATGTAAGCTCGGGGACCCGTATACTGAAGGCACAACCCCGATGAACCCGCCATCCGCAGCGCGGCCGGATTCGCACTTCTCAGAGCAGTACGAGAACGGCGTGGCTTTTGTAACCACGGGCTTGATGACGGAAGAACTGAATGAAATCCTCGGGCGGAACAAAAGATGAGAAGAGAGGCGAGAATGCGACCTACACGAAGTTGTCTGTTCCTGGGATTCCTGGCCGCGCTTGCAGCGGTTGGCCAACCGAGCCAGTTCCAGGGCAGCGTCCCTAGGGGAACTGCGTCGTCGACACCGTTGGCTCTGACCCTTCACGACGCGATCGATCGCGGGCTGAAGGCGAATCTGGGCCTGCTGGTCAGCGATTCGGCGAGTGAGTCCGTCCGCGGCCAGCGGCTCCAGGCGCTGAGCGCTCTGCTGCCGCAGGTCCACGCTCAGGCCGGCGAAACAATTGAACAAATTAACCTGAAAACGATCGGATTCAATTTCAAGATCCCGGGAGCGGACATTCCCTCGATCGTCGGGCCGTTTCACTACACGGACGTGCGCGCCTACGCGTCGTGGAGCGCCTTCGACTACAGCGCGCGCAAGAACTTCCGGTCGGCTCGGGAGGACAAGCGCGCGGCTGAGCTGTCCGCGATGGATGCGCGCGACCTGGTGGTTCAGGCCACGGCCGGCGCCTATCTTCAGATCATTGCCGACGCTTCGCGGATGGAGGCGATTCGCTCCCAGGTAGAGACTTCGCAGGCGCTGTATGACCGCGCGGTCGATCAGCAAAATGCGGGGACCGCGGCCGGCATCGACGTGCTGCGCTCCCAGGTGGAATTACGGCAGCAGCAACAGCGGCTGCTGGCGCAGCAAAACCAGTTCGACAAAGATAAACTCGCGCTCAGCCGCGTGATCGGACTTCCCGCGGGACAAGAATTCAATCTTTCGGAAACCGCCCCGTTTTCACCCCTGACTTCGATGACGCAGGATCAGGCTCTTAGCGCGGCTCTGGCGCAACGGCCGGATTATCAAAGCTATCAGGCACGGGTGCGCGCGGCCGAGGAGACAGTCAAGGCCGCGCACGGCCAGCGTTATCCAACGGCCGGCGTCAGTGCCGACTACGGCGACGTTGGACCCACTCTGGCCAGTTCCCATGGCACGTTCTCCTTCGCGGCTTCGGCCAAGGTCAACCTGTTTGACGGCGGCCGCATCAGCGGGGACACGATCCAGGCCAAGGCAGCCTTGAAGCAACGCCAGGATGAGCTTGCCGATCTGGGCGCCGAGATCGATTATCAGGTGCGCGCCGCATTTCTGGACATTCGCACGGCGGCCGATCAGGTGGCGGTGGCGCAAGACAATCTCAATCTGGCCAATCAAACGCTGGCGCAAGCCCGCGACAGGTTCGTGGCCGGCGTGACCGACAACATCGAAGTCGTACAGGCGCAGGAGTCGGTGGCGAGCGCCACCGACAATTTGATCGCCGCACTGTATGCGCATAACGTGGCAAAAGTCGGATTGGCGCGAGCCTTGGGCGGCGCCGAACAGGGAATCCAAAAACTGATGGAGGTGAAGTAGCAAATGGCTGAGCTAGCGAAAGACCGGGCGCTTCCGCGCCGGAAATCCAGAATCGGAAAACTTCTCGCTTTCGTAGCCGTCATCGCGATTCTGGCCTTGGCCGGGGTCTACCTGTGGAGATACCTGAACACCTACGAAACCACCGACGACGCGCAGATCGACGGTCACATCAATGCCGTGAGCGGGCGAATCGCCGGAAACGTAATTGAAGTCCTGGCCGAAGACGAACAGGTTGTAAAAGCCGGAGACGTACTGGTCCGGATCGATCCGCGCGACTATGAGGTCGCGGTCGCCAAAGCGGACGCGGACCTGCGCGACGCCGAGGCGGCGCTGGAGAGTTCGCGCATCGATATTCCCATCACCAACACCAACACGGCCAGCCAGCTAAAGACCGCGAATTCGAGCCGCGCCGACGCGACGGCGTTCGTGCTGGGCTCCCAGCGCCAGTTGAGCGCCGCCCGCGACCGCCTTGAATCGGCGCAAGCCCAGGTCCGTGAAGCCGCGGCGAACGTCAAGAAAACCAGCGACGATGTCGCGCGATACAAGCTCCTGGTGGACAAGAACGAGATTCCGCGGCAACAGTACGACACCGCCGTGGCGGAGGCGGAGGGGGCGCAGGCTACGCTGGATGCGCGCAATGCGGCGGTCCGCGAAGCGGAACAGAACATCGTGGTGGCGCAGAGCGCGGTGGACCAGGCCGAACAACACATCACGCAGGCGGACGCCTCCATTGAGTCCGCCATGACCGCGCCGCAGCAGGTGCGGATCAGCGAGGCTCGCGCAAAATCCGCGCAGGCCCAAGTCGCGCAGAAGAAGGCGCTGCTCGACCAGGCCAAGCTGAACCTCAGTTACTGCACCATCGTCGCGCCGGTCACGGGAATCGTCGGTAAAAAGACCGTGGAGCTGGGACAGAACATTTCTCCCGGCGAGCAATTGATGGCGGTGGTTCCCCTCGACGACATCTGGGTTACCGCGAATTTCAAGGAAACGCAGTTGAACCATCTGAACCCAGGCCAGCGGGTCCGCTTCAGCGTGGACGCGTCCGGCAGGGAGTACACCGGCAAGGTCGTCAACGTCGGCGGAGCCAGCGGTTCGCGATTCAGTCTGCTGCCTCCGGAAAACGCGACCGGGAATTACGTGAAGGTGGTGCAGCGCATCCCGGTTCGCATCAATCTCGATCCAGGACAGAACGACGATCACCGGCTGCGCCCCGGCATGTCGGTCGATCCCAAGGTCTACGTCCAGTAGGAGAGCCAATGGCGGAACTGGAGATCTGGAAACCGAAATTCAATCCCTGGCTGATCGCGGTCGTGGTCGCGCTGGCCGCATTCATGGAGGTGCTGGACACGAGCATCGCCAATGTTGCTTTGCCGCATATAGCCGGAAACCTGGGCGCCAGCAACGACGAAAGCACGTGGGTGCTGACTTCCTATCTGGTGTCCAACGCCATCGTTCTTCCGATTAGCGGATGGCTGGCTGGACTGTTCGGACGAAAACGCTTCTTCCTTCTGTGCATTTTCCTGTTCACTCTGAGCTCACTGCTGTGCGGCGCCGCTCCCAGCCTGGCGATTCTGATTCTGTTCCGCGTGATCCAGGGAGTCGGCGGAGGCGGGCTTCAGCCCATGGCGCAAGCCATTCTGGCGGACACGTTCCCGCCTCAGAAACGCGGCTTGGCGTTCGCCCTGTATGGGATCACCGCCATCATGGCGCCCGCGATCGGCCCGACGCTGGGCGGCTGGATCACCGACAATTACTCATGGCGCTGGATCTTCTATATCAATCTACCCGTCGGGCTGCTGACTCTGTTTCTGGTGCTCCGCACGGTAGAGGACCCGCCGTATCTGAGCCGCAGCAAGAACGCAGGCGTGCGTGTCGACTACATCGGCATTGCGCTTCTCGCGCTGGGTGTGGGCGCGCTCCAGATCCTGCTCGATAAAGGCCAGGAAGACGATTGGTTCGGTTCGCATTTCATTGTCATTCTGGCGGCGATCTCGAGCGTGTCTCTGGTCTCGCTGGTTGTGTGGGAGTTGCGTAGCAAGACGCCCGTCATCGACGTACGGATGTTCAAGAACTTCAACTTCGCTGTGTCCAACCTGATGATGTTCGTCCTGGGCGTGCTTCTGTTCAGCAGTCTGGTGATGATGCCCCAGTTTCTTCAGACGCTCATGGGGTACACAGCGGAGTCGGCCGGACTGGTCCTCTCCGGCGCAAGCCTCATCATGCTGTTTGAGATGCCGATTGTCGGCCAGCTCACCACCAAAATTCCGGCGAAATATATCATCGCCTTTGGCTGGCTGAGCCTAGCGTTCGGGATGTATTATTCCACCAAACGGTTGGATTTGCTGATCAGCTTCCGGGCAGCTAGCGAGCTCCGCATCGTGCAGGCGTTCGGCCTGGCTTTCATGTTCGTGCCCATAAACCTAAGCGCCTACGTTGGGATTCCGCCGGAAAAAAGTAACAGTGTCGCGGGCCTGGTAAACTTCATGCGCAACATCGGAAGCAGCGTGGGAACCTCCATGGTCACGACAATTCTGGCGCGGCGGGCGCAATTTCACCAAAACATGCTGTCTTACCATGCGACCAACTACGATCCTGCCTTCCGCAATCAATTGAATGGACTCAGCGGACAGCTCCTACATGCCGGAGCGAGTGTACCGGATGCGCAAGCGCAGGCCTATGGACGCCTCTACCAGTCGATGCTGGTGCAATCGCAAACGCTCGCGTATATTGATACCTTCATGGTACTGGCGGTTGCAGCGGGGATCATGTTTCTGCTCGCGTTTCTCGTCCGGAAGAACGATCCTTCGGGTGGACATGTTGTGGTGGAGTGAAGAGGCAACTCTATGATCAAGGTGCTGACCATCGAACGCGAATACGGAAGCGGCGCGGCCGAGATCGCCCAGAAGCTGGCGGACCGCCTGGGCTGGAAGTTATGGGACCAATTGCTGACCGACGAAATTGCCCGCCACATGGAGTGCGACAGCCAGCACATCGAGCAGCGCGGGGAACGAATAGACCCGTTGTACTATCGTCTTTTCAAATCCTTCCTGCGCGGCAGCTTCGAAGGAAGCCTGACGTCGCCCCAGATGAAAATGGCGGATGCGGAGGGCATTCGCCGGGTCGCCGAACAAATAGTGAGGGCGGCAGCCAACCAGGGCAACTCCGTGATCGTCGGGCGCGGTTCAGCTTACTACTTACGAGACCGGCCCGATTCCTTCCACATTTTCGTCTATGCACCGTTCGAAGAACGAGTGCACAGGTTGCAACAAGCGGGAAAGAGCCAGGAGGACGCGATTCAACTGGCAAGCACGGTTGACCAGGAACGGGCGGCGTTCATCAAGCAACACTTCGGAATCGAGTGGCCCGCACGGCAGTTCTTCCACCTGATGGTCAACTCCATGATGGGCGATCAAGCCGTGGTGCAGACGGTGCTGGACGGCTTGTCGGCAATCCAGAAGGTATGACCACCGCTTGCTGACGCGCACGGTTCAGAAAGGAGCTTCCGAACCGCAACAGCGATGGAGCGGGTTAACTAAACCTGCTCATAGAGCCACGAGGGATAACGGCTGCCCACCACGCTCGTTTTCTGCCCGACGATATAGACGCAATCCTCCCGGAGCCGTGTCAGGGGTTTGACGGCCTGAATCGCCCGTGTGATCCACTTGTAAATGCCGGCGCGCTCTCCGTAAGAAGTCGTATCGATGAATTGGATGGAAAAGCCGGAATCGGCAAACAGGCGCAGGAGTTCTTTCGGCGTGTACTCGCGGACGTGCTTGGTCTCGGGCAACAACGTCGGCATTACGTATTTGCTGAACAGGGTGGGGTGAATGCCGATCAGCATCGCGTGGAGCGCGCGGATCGATACCGCGTTGGGCGTTGTCAGCACCAGAATTCCGTTGGGCTTCAAGACCCGGTGGATTTCGCTCATCATGTGCATCGGATCCTTTGCCAGATGCTCCAGCAGCTCACAGCAGACGACGGTGTCGAAAGATTCATCCGGGTAGGGATAGCGATCCACTTCGCAGTTGAACAGATCGATCGTGCAAGTGAACTCTTCGCCATCCGCTGCGGGTACGGTAGAACGGTGCCACCCGCCGGCGCTTCCCATGTAGGCGCCCCTGACTTCGCCATAGCCCAGCAATCCTCGAAGCGCGGGAGTAATCTGCATATAACAGCCGAGTTCCAGGATCCGGCTAGCAGCGTCTCCGCGAGGAACCAGCTTGAGCGTGCGGATCAGCCGGACCGAGTGTGCCGCAAAATACACGCCCGCCGGCGACGCCGGATCGATCCAGCGCGATAAGTAACTCGATATGGCCTGGCTGGTGAGTGCCGGAATGCCGTGACTTGCTTTCGCGACGCCAGGGCCGGTGGTCTCAGCATGGGTGCGGGAAGGCGACTGACCCTGGAGAAAAGTCACATAGCGCTGGGCAACCTTGTCCCAGGTGCACTCCGCCTCAACCCACTGCCTGGCTTGAGCGCCGATTTCCGCCGCGTCCCGAGGAGCCGAAAGAAGCCATCTCAAACACTCGGTAATCACACTCATCTCGTGACGGTCTCGCGGAATTTTGACACACACGTCGTCGGGGAGCTCGCACGCGCCGCCGATCGCGGACAGGATCACCGGTTTGCCCAGGCCGAACGCACGCATCATGGTACCGGAGCTCTCGCCAAATGTGGTTTGCCGCAGGTTCAGAATCACGTCGCATGCCGCCAGGTAACCGTCGAAATCCTCGATGGTTTGGTGTCCTTTAAGCAGCACACGATGCTCCAGTCCAAGGTCGCGAATGCCGTCTTCGATGGGCACCTGCGGGTGCCGTTCTCCGAGTATCAGCAGACGCGCATCCGGCAGGTTGTCGGTCAGAGCCTTGAACATGAGCAGGCAATCCCAAATCTGCTTGTCGGGCCGCTGATACCCGAAAACGCCGATCAGCGGCGCGTCCGCGTCGACACCCAGGCGCTGACGATATGGGCGCGCATCCACGGTCGAGAGGCTGGCTCCATGAGGAACCACGCCAATTGGACCTGTAAACCCCTTTAGCCGGACCAGCCGCTCCGCGTAGTGACTGTGCACGATGCACGCCTTGCTGCGGGCGAGCAGCCGGCGGAGCATCAGGAACTCGTGCGGCTGCGGACACTCGATGGGAAGTTTCGCCGCCGAGTTCCCCACATCCTTGCCAAAGATCTCGTAAGCGACCTCGCGAAAATAACCCTTCTCGTTGCCCCGGCTGAGCGTTAAAGACCGCACCAGGTAATGCACGCTGGCTTCGTGCAGGACGATCACGCCGGGATGCCGCAACGCAAGCTCGTAAATGCCGGCGTGGAACGGATTGTTCCCGATCTGATATACAACATGATCAAATCGGCTGGCGTCAAAAGCCGGCGGCGCCGATTCGTATACGGTAAGAGAGACCAGCTTGTCCATCTCTGCCGCGAGGGCCGCGCCGTAGTCGGCTGTACCCGTGCGGGAAGGCGGAAGAGGAGTAAACAGCGCTACGCGAGGCTTCTTCAAAGCCGTCCCCGCGCCGCCGCCTCCGAGCGCTTACTCAAGCCGGCGTCCGATCATCGCGTAGTCTTGAGGGCCAAAGAGCAGCAGATCCAGCCGGTCAACCAACTCCAATTCGCGAAAAGGCAGGTGCTCCGAATCCGGGCGGGGATTCACTTCAAAACGGTGGACCACATCCAAGCCGCAATATTCGAACAGGAACTCCATCAGCGGCAGTGGAATCGGCCGGATGTGGGTGGGGTCCATCCAGAATTGTTCGGCGGCCATCAGCAGGTTGGCGGCGTGGGGAGTCTCGATTAACAGAACTCCTTGGGGCTTGAGAGTCCTCGCGATCTGGTAGACCAGGTTCAAGCAGTACTCAAACGGGCAGTGCTCCAGCACATGGAACGCGCTGACGGCGGCGAAGCTTTGGTCGTCGCTCGATTGCAGAAACTGGAGGGCGTCGCATTCCGTGACCTCGAACCCTCGTTCCCTGCATTGTTCGACGGCGGCCGGATTGGAATCGATACCCGCCGCCCGATAACCGCCTTCCTGGACCATCCCGAGCCACTTGCCCCGGCCGCATCCAATGTCCAGCCAAGTCCCGGATGGGACCTTCGGTTCGAGGTTCGCGATCGCGGACCGGTACATCTCCAACCGATTGGCGTCGGCCTGCACGCTGGACTGAAACTTGCCCTGAAGCTCGAAATAGAAGTCCCGCGGATCGATGGGCGACCTCATGTACGGGGCATGCCGCGTATGCTTCTCTCGCTGTCCTGCTTGGGCCGGTGCAGGATCCGAGGGCGCGTGAGAAACAGGTTCCATGGCCTTCGCGACTCTAGACAATCGCATTTCCCGCTCCAGCCTCTCTACTCGATCCGACATCGCAAGGAACGTACGGAACTTTCGCTCTTCCAGCGAGCAAAGTCGATTCAGGACGGACGTGGTGGCTTCGTTGAAGTAACGGATCTGCGGGGTGTACCAAAAAAGGATGCGCTGGGCGAAGCGCACCGCCCAGCCGGCCGCCACGCCGAGGAACGTGTTCGGCAACACCGGAACACTGCCGACAACATTGCGGGCAGTGTAGGCGGCGTTGTAGGCGCTGTGGAGCCGGGCAAGGTCGCTGGACCATTCCTCCATCGTCTCGGGAGTCTGGTAGGTTGCCGCCTGTTCCCGAACCTTCTTGTGAATCGCCGAAACTAAATCAATTGCCTTGGTGTTTGGCATCCTTCAGACTCGCGGCCGACATCACACCCTTGATGAACTGCTGGAGCGTTTCCTTATGGGTGTCCACGGCGAACCGCGCCGCGGTCTTCGCGGAAACCCGCCGCTCTCCCAGATCCCTCGCTGCCGGCGAATTCAACAGCTCCACCCATTCGGCCGGCTGGTCCAAAAATAACAGGGCTGGATCCTCCTCCAAGCCCAGGCCTCGCGCCGCTTCGGTTGTGGCCAGAACCGGCATTCCGTTGTAAACGGCTTCCGCCAATTTGACGCTGATGCCTCCGCTTGAAATTGCCGGGCAAATCAGAAAATCGCACGTTGCCCATATCTGCTCCATGCTTTCAACCAAACCGTGCTTTATGACGCGCCTGTCGCCCAGCCACTGGCGCCCGCCGCCACGCCCGAACAGATGGAGCCGGATCGGGGATTTCACGTATGGCAATACTCGGTTTACAAACCAGCGAAGTCCCAATTGATTGGGCCACCATCCCAAGTTGCCCACATAACCGATTTCCAAAACGGCGCCGCTCTTCTTACGCGGCTGGAACTTTGGTTCGTAGTCGAATAGCGGAGGCATGGCCACGGATCGCAAATCCGCACAGAAGCTGTGGGCATAGGCGGCTTCTTCCCCGGACAGGAAAATCACATTCCGCGTCCGGCGAATCCCCTCCCGCTCGAATTCCTCGAGCCGTTGACAGTCCTTGCGCAGCAATCCGCTCAGGGGCTCGAGCAGCCGGCTCAGGTTCTGTATCTGGCATCGGAACAGGAGGTGTTCGATGTTGTGAGCCACCAGAATCCGGGGGATGGAAGGGGGGAGGAAGCCGGAGATCCAGAGGAGATCCGACCCGTTGAGCACGACAAGGTCGTACGCTTCACGCCGAATTCGCGTTTCCACATTATCTCGAAATTCCCGCGATTTTAGGAAAATTGCCTTCGAGGGAAGGTCTGAGATCAGGGATTCCAGCAAACTGCGTGCCTGGGCCCAGCCGTGCCATTTGCGGGGCGCGATCCTCACCGGGACACAATCGACGTCGGCCTGAAGGAGTGGCGATCTTAAAACTTTAAGCAAACCCCGTGTAACGGTCGCCGCGCCATTACGCTCCCTTTCAGGATTCACAATCGAGAGCAACAGGATGCGCGCGCGAACGCGATGGCGCGGATTACTGGCAGTTGAATGCGTCCCCGATCGTGCGGCGTGCAAGTCCACTATTTTAATACAAATCCGGCTCCTGTGCATGACCAAGTCACATGCACTGCCGCTACCCAGCGCGGCTCTACCAGCAGGTGTAGCTGCTTCCATCCGTCCGCGATCGCAGCCTCTGGTTTCGCTCCCAGAGGAAGCGCCGCAGCGCCTGATATAGCTCGCTTGGGTGCAGCCGGCTCCGCCACCAAAAGGGGTGTGGCGCGACGACGATCTCTAATGCGCCCAGGTAGCGGGACCCGAGCCGAAATTCCAACTGTTTTCTCCCCGCGGAGCCTCCGGGCGGCAGACGGAAATTAATTTCAAATCGTGGGATATCGGGCAATGTGCAGAGCAGGGACATGCGCCGGGTTGGTTGTCCGTCCAGGGTCACCCGCAGGTCTTCCGGACGCCGGGTCCCGTCCAAGGACACTCGAATGATGCGGGTGGAAATCGTTGGACCGGCTCCCACGTAGACGCCGTCGGTCACGGAAACGATCCGGGGCGCCTCCGGTCCTGGGGGAACAAGGCGAAGGAAGCTCTCGCACCCTAACTGCGTTTCGGCCCACATCAATCGAACCGGCTGAAGGCCGGCGGCAAGACCTTGAGGCAGTATCCCGGACACTTGCTGTAGACGGTTCTTTTGCGGCGGGCCGATGTAGGTCAGTCGTGCCTCTCGATCGCCGACATGAATCCGCAGCGTGTTCAAATCGGCACCGGATGGTAATCCTTCGGCCCAGAGCGCAAATGCCGCGTAGGGTCCGCGAGCTGGAGCAGCCAGCGCCGAGCCGTCCGCATTCGTGATGCGCCGGATCGAAGCTTGAGCCGCTTCACCGGCCGTTTTCTGAACCGAGTTGTGCCATCCAGCGGAACGCTTCAAAAAGGTGGCCCACATATATTGCGTGCCGGCTCCTTCGAGTGCGAGCAGTTGGAGGTCGTGTGCCCTGGCAAACTCGGCGATCTCGCGGGCATTGAATCGCACTCCGCTCCAGGTGTCGTGTTTCCCGGAGCCCTCGGCGAGCCCATTGAACTGCATTCGGGCGACGCCGCCGGTCTTGAGTACGCGTCGCGATTCCTGGAGATAGCTCAAAACAACCTCACGGCGCGGAATGTGTTGAAATACAGCGTAAGAATAAACGAAGTCAAAGAACTCGTCGTTGAATTGCGCCAAGTTCGTGCCGTCCGCGGCATGCACATAAGCGTGCGGAACGCTTGCCAGATTCGCCCGCGCCAGCCGCACCATCTCCGCGGACACATCCACGCCATGTATTTCGCCGAATCGCCGGCTCAATGGGAGCATCAAACGGCCGGGTCCGCATCCGATCTCTAAAGCCCGCCACTCTTCGCGAGTAGCCGGGCTGAGTATCCTCCCAAGTTCCTTCTCTAAGGCCCCGACAAGATCCTCACCGCTGCCGACAAAATCCTGCCAGGACTGGCCCGGGTGGCCAAGGGCAACGTAATATCGCGGATCGGATCGAGCCCGCCGGTTCCAATCGCTGCTCATCCTGCGCGAGATGTTCTTCACGTCTATGTCCCTGCTGCCCTCGGCTATTCTATCCGAGTCAAGCGTCTTCGACGGATCAGTGTATACTAGGCCTACTATCCTCGCTCCCCGTGTCAGATCAAACGCTACCGTTCCCCACCACCCCTCGACTTTCGGTCATTATTCCCATCTATGCCTCCGACCCTAAGGCCGTGGATTTGCTCGGGATCGCGTTACGTCATTTAAAGGCCTCTTCTTTCCGGAATTTCGAAGTCATTGTTGCGGATGACGGGTCTCCCATGGGCGACGCAGTTCGGGCAGTTGTAATGGGGGCAGGGGCGGAGTTGGTGAGGCTAGACCGGAGAAGGGGGCCGGCCGTGGCCAGAAACGCTGCCGCAGCCAAAGCCAAGGCTGAAATCCTTGTCTTCCTGGATGCGGACACCTCGCCCCATCCGGACACCTTGGATCGCATGGCGCGGAAATTCCAGGAAGACAGCGAGTTGGATGCGGCTGTCGGTTCCTACGATCAAAGACCAACGGCGCTAGGGCTGGTAAGCCGCTTCCGTAACCTCCTCCACAGCTTTATGCATCATCGCGCGAACCGCCGAACCAGCACGTTCTGGGCCGGCTGCAGCGCTGTGCGGAGAGGCCGGTTCCAGGCTCTGGGCGGCTTCGATGGGAATTTCTCGCGGCCATCCATCGAGGACGTTGAGTTTGGTTTGCGTCTCTGCGAAGCTGGGGGACGGATTGAACTGGATCGCGAAATACAGGTCACCCATCACAAAACCTGGACGTTTCGTTCCATGGTCCAGACCGATCTTCTTGTGCGCGCCATTCCCTGGGCGGCGCTGCTGCAAAGATTTCCACTGCCGTTTGACCTCAACTTCAAAATCAGCGACCGGATCAGCGCGGCGCTGGCCGCCTCCATTCTGCCCCTCATCGTCCTTGCTCTGCTCCATGGAGGCGCATGGTGGCTGCTGCCTCCGGTCGGTCTCGCCGCAATCGCGCTGCTGAACTGGCCGCTGTTTCGCTTCTTAGCGCGCGCTGGAAATTGGAGTGAGGCCCTTCTGTGCTTTCCTCTGCTGCTCACCTACTTTGCGACTTGCGTCGCTGGATTGCTTGGGGGACTCGCCTTGGCGGAGCACCGGCGGGACCGTTTCCTATGGCCCTCGGTCGCGGTGATCGGCGTGATCCTGTTGGCAGTCCAGATTGCGGGCGGCGCCTACCACGCGGAGTTTACCGGGTACCCGGACGAACCGGCGCACTTTGTCTCGGGGCTGATGGTGTATGACTATCTGGCGAGCTTGCCTCGGGGAAGCGCGATCGCGTGGGCGGGACAGTATTACCTGCACTACCCTAAAGTCGCGATTGGCCATTGGCCTCCCGGATATTACGCAATGGAAGCCCTGTGGTGGCTCTTTCTGGGCCCCTCCAGGACCACGGCGATGCTGCTTCAGTGGGCCATCGGCGTGGCGGCGCTGACAGCGCTCTACCGGCTCTCAAGAGCCTCCCTCTCGCTCCCGATCACCGCGGCAATTCTCATGTTCACGATGGCCGCGCCGGTATTTCAAGAGAGCCTGGAGCAAACCATGGCCGATCTCTTGTGTTTGCTTTGGAGCGTCCTCATCATGCTCGCGGTTGTGCGCCTTGTGGAAAGGCAAGATGGGACTGCGGGTTTCCTGCTAGTTGTTTGGCTGCTAGCCGCGGCGCTGACCAAAGGGACGGTGGTGTGTCTGCTACCCGTACCAATTGTTGCGCTGCTCGCCAGCCGCCAGCCTAACCGCATTCCGACTCGCTGGCTTGCGGCTGCGGGAGCGATTCTCCTGGCACCAGCGGCATGGTACTTGTGGATGGGTGGCATCCAGGCTTGGGGAGGCATATCGACTGGCGTCCCTTGGTCCGGCGCGTTAATTGGGCATCTGGCGGGATGGGGCTTCCTGGCCCTGGCAGTTTTCGGACTACAGCGGAAGTCTCTGGCGCTGGCGGCGGGAAGCGTCGTGTTTTGCACGCTGGGCGTTTCCTTCGTTGTGCGCGCGATGCGAGAGGAGCGTCACTGGATCATCGCTCTTCCCGCGATTCTGGTGCTCGCGGGCATGGGGATTAGCCGTTTCCGCAGCCCGTTGGCCGTGGGGAGTCTGGCGGCGCTGGCGGTCCTGCTCTTCCCCTACAGTTGGTACCGCCAGTCGCCAGCCGGGTACGCCGATCTGGTGCGGCAGCTTCACAGGCCCGCGCGGATGTTGATTTCATCGACCTCCATCGGCGAGGGAGCATGGATCGCAATGACCAGCCTGGCTGAGAAACGCCCCGGCAGCTTTATCGTCAGGGCCTCTAAAGTACTGTCCGAGGCGGGTTGGAGTGGCGAGGGATACCGGCTCCTCACGGCTACTCGCGGCGCTGTTTTACGACGGTTGGACGAACTAGCCCTGGACACGGTCATCCTCGACTCCGCTCCCAATCCAACTCCACCGCCTCATCACGCTTTGCTCCAGGATGCGGTGAGCAACAACCCAGCGTGGCGGCCTTGTGGAAGCTCCCTCGATCTGATCGCATATTGCCGGGTCAGTGCCCCGCAATTTCCCCGCCAGCCGCTCCGGCTAAGCGTCTACGGCTGGAATTTCGAAGAGCGCATCCGGCCTTGACAAGCTAACCACATTCCCGAACTTCGTCATCTGAACTTAGTCAGGGCCTTCACTTTTTCGAACCAGTTGAAGACGATGGGGCAATAAGTCCCCCGGTCGGCGAAATCCCACATGCGGCTTTCGAGCGACCCAGCGCCGCGCAGCAAGTGAGGGAAGCGCTCGCAGTTGCCCGGCCGAGCCTCGTACACGCTACAGTCGTAGCCCTCGAGAAAGACGCAGCCGCCCTCGCCGCGGCGCAGAATGATCGCGCCCTCCTGGTCGAGCGTGGTGTAGTCTTCCAGGAACCGCTTTTCCCGGATTCCCAGGAAGCGCGCCAGCTTGGCGATGTCCCGCTCGGCAAGCTGCACTTCGGTAACCCGGCAGCACTCGGCGCATTGGCGGCAGTCGATGGCCTCGTGGATTTCTTCGGCGGCGTGGCGGAACTGGCGTTCGACGAAGGTGTGCGACTTAATCCACTTGCGAAAACGAAGATTGTCCACGCGATTCTTCTCGCCCAGCCGCCGGATCTGAATCAGGTCTGTGACCACCTCTCCAGGGTACAATCGAATCGATGTCCGACCGGCTCTATCTTTCTTGCTGGCTGCGCGGCTTCAGCGAGAGCAGCCTGCCGCGGCATTTCGAGACGCTGCTGGGCCTGTTTCCGTTCTCCAAGCTGGCGGCGCGCGGCCCGGCGCTGCGGGTCTACGCGATCAAGATGGCCGAGCCTCCCTTGCTAGAGCGCGAATTTGCCTCCGGCGGACCCACGGCGGCCATGGCCTCCGCTATTGTCGAGGAAGCGCGCGAATTCGTGGAAGCGGATTGCTGCCTGGAAGTGGAGGCGTCCTGGGATTTGTGGCAGTGGAACGGCGAGTGGAAACTGGCTCCGGCGGCGGTCACGATGCTGGGCTTCGGCCCGGATTTTGAAACGGATGGCGAGGACCATCTGCGCCTTGAATTCGGTCCGGACTTTCGCTTTCTGCCAATCAACGGCGTGGAGGGATCGCTGCGCATGGGCCGGTCCAACCTGCTGAGCCTGCTGCATCTGGTGGGCGATATCGAGCGGGCGCTGCCGATCCAGCGCCGCCGCATCTGGTCGGAAAGCGGCGCCAACTTCGCCGAACTGCTGGCCGAGACGGTCGCGCGTCTGGAAGTCAACTAAGAAAGCCGCCCAAACTACCCCGTTTTTTTGAATTTGTCGCGGCACTCCGCCGAGCAGAAGTAGTAGGTCACGCCGCCCACCGTTTTTTGAACCCCGGAGGAGGCCGCGAGATAGGTTCCGCACACGGGATCCTTCTTCAGCGCTTCGGCGGTGGGAATGGACTGCGTGCCGCCCGCCCCGGGCGGTCTCGATCCGGGCGAGGACGACGGGGCCCCAAAGAAATCCGCGAAGCCTTTCAGAACGACCCCGATCACCGATCGCAGCACGCCCAGAATCAGGACGCCCGCGATGATATACAGGATCGTCTCACTCACTTTTTCTTATTGTTGGCGGGCTGCTTTGCTGCGCCCGGTTTTTCAAACGACGTTTGGACGGGAGCTCCAAGGGTCGCCAATACATCCTTGGCGGTCTGGGCGTTGGCGGTCGTAGGCGCCAACGCAATGTACTTTTGAAGCGCCTCAACGGTGCCGGGTGGGATCACGTTCTTGCCATCCGCGCCCGTGGACACCTTGCCGACCTCCACCAAGCCGTATTGAAAATAGGCTTCGGTGTATCCCGTGTCCATGGACTTCTTGAACGCATCGAGGGCCTGGTCGTTATCGTTGATATTGGCCAGCACCGCGCCCAGGTTGTAGTAGTATTTGCCAGCCGACGTGGGGTCCATCCCGGCTGCCTTGCTCAACTCCGCCTTCCCCTCGTCGACTTTCTTTTCCTTGACCAAGATCAACGCGTAATTGTTGTGGTAGGCGGCGTTCATCGGGTCCAGCTCGATCGCCTTCTGATAGGCCGTCACGGCTTTCCCCAGCAGGGCATCCCTTTGATCCCTTTGATCGGGGGCGTCGGAGTAGGCCGCGTAGTCGTCGCCCAAGTGGCTCCAAACCACGTGCTGGGCGGGGCCGAGCTTGGAGGCCTTTTCTAACTGCTGGATGGCCACGTCGAACTTCTTGTTGGTCTCGGCCTCCATGCCGGCGTTAAAGGCTTCGTTAAGCTCCTTGTTCTTTTCGAGCGTGGCTTCGGTGTCTTTCTTCTTCTTTTCGAACTCCGCCTTCTGTTGCGGGGTCATGCCCCGCTCTACCTCTTCGGCAGGAGCTGTCGCGCCCTTGGCGGCTCGCTCCGCCGCGGCTTTCAGGTCGAAGTTGACGTCTATGGGCGTGGCGCCTTGGGGCTTGACGCCATTCGCGCCGTCCACCGTCTTTCCGGCTACCTCCACCGTCACGTTGAACGTGCCCGGGATGCCCAGGCCGCCATAGAAGTAGTGGCCCTTCTTGTCGGTCTTCACGGAAAAGTTCTGTTTGATGTCCGTCCGTTCGATTTTAATGGTCGCGCCCACCAGCGGCTTGCCATCCTCGCCCTTGACGTCGCCCTGAATGGCCGCCGTCTGAGCGAAGCAAAGGGAAGAAAACAGGAGGGAAACGGGTAACGCGAGCAGAAGCTTACGCGAGATAGGTTGCATGGATTTCAAAAGCCTCCCTGGGAAACTGGACCTTCGGTCGGTACCAAAGAATTAGCATACAACAGGCGGAGCCGGGTGGGAAGATGTTACCGGGCTTCAGGTCGCATCCGGCGGTGGAGAAAAACAAGGCGAAACCAACTTCGCAAACCTCTAGTACCAGGGCCCGGGGGAGTACTGGCGAAACCCGGTTTCATCAATCCTCATCTTGACTTGCGGGGATTAAGGTGCTAGCCTTGACTGGTAGCCGGAGGATGTGCGTGGACGACCGCGCCAGTACGCTAGAACAATGAAAAAAATTGTCATCGGAGTGATGCTGCTGGGCGGCAGCGGAGCCACATGGGCACTCCCGATCAACTGCGTCACGACCAGCGCAACGTCGGTGGCGGCCGCAGGGTCACAGACTGGCGGAATTCCAATCGCTACGTCCGGAAGCGGTAACACGGACGACTTCGCTTCCCTAAACGGCAACGTACTTGGGGCTGGGTGCGCCACGGTGGATTCCGTTTTCAGCACGTTTACGGCAACCGGCACGGGCGTTACCGACGCAGGTACCTACATCTCAGTCGGCGTCATTGGCGGCAATCCCAATCAGGATTTTGCGTCGGGTTTTGTGGAATCGGTGTTTTCGACCGTGCGCGGCGCGGACAACGGGGCGGATGGTACCGGCGACGATGGGTCGAATCAATGGGCGGTTCCGAGCGGCACAGCTTCCACCACTTTCACCGTAGATGACCAGTTGGTCACCTCCGGTGGGGCTGTGTTGAACTACGCCGCTTTCGACTTGGCCGGCACCCAGATTGGAGCCGGTGGGGGGGGCATTCTTCTTACAATCGACCTGTGTCTGGGCGGAACTTGGAGCAGCGGCGGTACGGGTGGAACGTGCAGCAGTGGGGCGGGGAATATCCAGCTTGTTGCCTCGAATTCGTCGACGTTAGACTGGGACGTGAAGCTGAGTCAACCGGCTACAACCATCGGCATCCAGGTTGGGTTCGTGCTCGATGCCCCCGGATCTGGAGCGACATGGGTTACTGCTTTGGATGAAGGGTTTGGGGAAGCACCGGAGCCCTCCACTTTCGTTCTTCTGGGCACCGCGCTCGCCGGAATCGGCCTGCTGGGCGCCCGCCGCAAGAAGGCCTAGCGGCCTGTGGCAAGAAGCCTGGGACAAGCTGAAGCATCTCCCACTAAACGCTGAATGGGTCAGGGCGCGAGCTTCCGCAACGCCTCCGCTATCACCATCGGCGGTGTGATCTCCTGCAAGCAGCGATTGTCGCGGCAATTCGAGCGGCGATGGTTCGCCGCCGAAAGGCAGGGGCTGCACGCGAGCCCGGCAAAGAGCGTCGTTACTCCCGCACCCAGCGGCGCGTACAGCTCCGGAGTCTCGGGACCGAACAGCACGATCATTTTCAAGCCGCAGAGAGAGGCCAGATGGGCCGAGCCGCCATCGGTCGTAATGAGCAGCTTGGCCGCTCGCAGCAAGGCCAGCAGGGTCTCGATCCGGGGCGTCTCGCCGGTGAAATCCGCCGTCCTGGCGGGCATGCCGATGGCTTCCAGGATCTCCGCGGCCAGCGCCCGCGACGACTTAAGGCCAGTGATTCCCACGACGATCCTCGGCGAATGCCGGAGCAGCTCTCGGGCGACTTCCACGTAGTTGCGCGCCGCCCATCCGCGCAAGGGAAGAGCCGGACCTGGGTCGGGACTCAGCAGCACCAGATCCAGGGCGTCCGCATCCGCATGGGGAAACTTGTCGCGAAGGAGCCGCGCCGCAGCAGCCTCCGCGCTGGCGGCCACGGCCACCTGTGGCGGAGCCAGCAGCGCACGGCGCAGATCGGTCTTGACGAAGCAGCCGTCCTCGACGCCCTTGAGCCCTGCCGCCACCGCTAGCAGGTTCAGTGCCATGTGCCGATGCGGGTTATACAGCACCGGATGGGTCAGCAGATTGCCGCGGTACAGGCCCTCGTTGGTGTGGTTGGAAAACCCGGCTCGGACGGGGGCGCCGCTCAGAAAGCTCAGGATCGCCGTGAAACGTGAGAACAGTTCCAGATCGGCCACGGCGGCAAGCTTGAGCGCGCGCATTTGGCGCAGCGCCGCAAGGGCCGACACGGCGAAGCGCCGGAAGCTGCGATCGTCGATGGCGATCACGTTTTCCTGGGGAAGAACGTTCAGAGCTTCAATAGCTCCCGCATTCCTTTCGAAGATCAGAAAGTAGACGCCATCCGGGGCGCTGCTTTTCATGAGCTCCAGTGCGGAGTGAGCCAGCACGGTACTGCCAATCTCGCTCAACTCGATGCACAGAATCCTGCCGCCGATAAATCTCGCTGGGCGGGGGAACGCCATCCTCCGCACCGAGTTCGCGCAGGAGAGCAGGAAGCACAGCGGAACTCCCGCGTAGAAGTCGATGCGTTGCATGAAGCGGACGTTCATGGGCCCAGGCCGCCGGCCGCCTCATCAGCGTTCATGTCGCTCCAGTCTACCGCAGCCGCGGGAAGCGAACAAACGCGCATTGTTGAGGGGAGCCAATGACCACTACGCCGTGTACCGGGTCGAGGCCGGCTCCGAGGAAGGCTCGGTTGTACACTGTAACAAGAGGGTAAATGAGCCGGTTAGCCACAGCGATGCTGCTCGCCTCAGGCTTGTTCGCCGCCCCCGCGCCTGAATTCGAACACGCCCGCGAACTGTATCAGCGAACCGAATACCAGGCGTCGCTCAATCTCTTGCTCCCTTCGGCGGGAGCCGGCGACGCCGGAGAGCTCCAGCTCATGGGACAGGATTACTTCATGCTGCGCGACTATAAGAAGGCCACCGACGCGTTCGATCGGGCGCTGGCTCTGGGAGGCGGCCAGCGGCTATATGTGTGGGCTGGACGCGCCTATGGAAGACGTGCGGAGACCAGCGGCCCATTGAGCGCTCCCGGCTTGGCCTCGCGCTCCCGCACCTATCTTGAGATTGCCGTGCAGATGGATATCCTGGACAAAGAGGCAACCGGAGACCTGTTCGACTATTACATGGGCGCGCCGGGGTTCCTGGGCGGCGGATCGAACAAGGCGCAAGAGCTGGCGCGGAAGGTGAGCTCGGCCGATCCGGCCGAGGGCCAGCATCTGCTTGCGGTTTTGAGCGAAAAGAACAAGGAGTACGACACCGCGGAGCAGCACCTGCAACAGGCCATCCAACTCGCTCCCAAGCAGGCGAGCCGGGTGATGGAGCTGGCTCGATTTCTCGCGCGGCGAGGCCGCACCAAGGAGAGCGACGCGCTGTTTGAGCAGGCAGGGCGCATGGCTCCGGAGAGCCACGTTATTGAGTTCTACCGCGCCGAGACATACATCGAGGGCAAGCGCAACCTGAGCGACGCACGCGCGCTGCTGGAGAACTATATGCGCGCGCCTTTGACTCCGGACGATCCTCCCCGGCAGCGGGCGCAGGATCTGCTCGCCAAAACCCATTGATGTCCCATTATGAGGCCCTGCGCGCCAGCTTCGAGGCTCTGCGCGCCAATAAATTCCGCGCTTTCCTGACGGGGCTGGGGCTGGTGATCGGCAACGCCAGCGTGATCCTGGTGGTCACGATTTCGATCACCAGCCGGGACTACATCGTCAATCAGATCCAGCGCCTCGGCTCCAACCTGATTTACGCCCAGTACGACGGCGGCAACAATCCGGCGATGGGCACCTCCGACGCCGACTACATCAAGATCGCCGACGTGGACGCGGTCCGCGCGCAGCTAGGCTCGCGCATCGTGGCCGCCACGGGCGTCATGAACAACTTCGACCAAATGATCATCGAAGGCCGCCAGGAAGACATCGGCATCATCGGCGCGGACAAGTATTACCCGCTGGTGCGCAACGTCGCGCTGCTGTCGGGCCGATTTGTAGACGGAGGCGACGTGGACCGGAGCGAGAAGGTGGCCATGCTTACCGAGCGCCTGGCCCGGCGCCTGTTCGGGGGACAGACTCAGGCCGTGGGGAAGACGATCAAGCTGCATGGTCTTCAATTCATCGTCATCGGAACGTTCAAGGAGAAGACCGAAAGCTTCGGGCTGAGCGAGCTTTCCGGCTCGGGCGAGAACGTGCTGATTCCGATCACGGAGCTGCGCCGCTTCGCGCCCATTGAGCGCATCGATCCGCTGTACGTCCAAACCCGCACCCCCGCGACCGTGGTCCCGCTGACCGAGGCCGTGAAGCAGATTCTAGCGAGCCGGCACCGCGCCGGCGCCAAGTACCTGGTGGACAACCTGGCCGCGATCATGGACACGGCGCGCGACGTCGCCGACGTGCTCACCATCGTACTGGTGCTGGTTTCCGCCATCGCGCTGATCATATCCGGCATCGGGATCATGAACATCATGCTGGTGACCGTGACGGAGCGGACACGCGAAATCGGCCTGCGCATGGCCGTGGGCGCGGCGCGCGGCGACGTGCTGGAGCAGTTTCTGGCGGAGGCGGTGATGATCAGCGTGGCAGGCGGCGTGGCGGGCATCGGGATCGGCGTCGCCATTCCGATGAGCGTTCAATATTTCACCGACGAATTGATCATTCCCATCTCGATGCTGGCGATCGGCATCGCCTTCGGTGTGTCGCTGACGGTGGGCCTGGTCTTTGGGCTCTGGCCGGCCAATAAAGCGGCGCGATTGAATCCCATCGAGGCTCTGCGGTACGAATAGGGAATGAAGATTCCCGCGATGTTGCTTTTGGGTGTTTTGGTTTGCGCCGCTGAAACCAGAACGCTGACGCTGCGCCAGGCCCTCGATCTGGCCTTGCAGCAGAACCCCGACATGGTGATCGCCCGCCTGGATCAGCAGAGGGCTCGCGATCAGGTGCTGATCAACAAGGATCCGTTTTCGCCCAAGGTATACGCCGGCAGCGGCCTGGCCTGGACCTACGGATATCCCAGCAGCATCGACGGCAGCGCGCCCTCCGTCGTGCAGGCGCGCACCACCATGGATCTGTTCAACAGGCCGCAAAGCTACCTGGTGGCGCAGGCGAAGGAAGCTCTGCGCGGAGCGGGAATCAGTCTTGACCAGCGCCAGGCCGAGATTGTCTACCGCGTGGCGTCGCTGTTTGTCGATGCTGAAAATGCCGCGCGCGGGCTCGACGCCGCCAGACAGGAGCAAGCGAATCTCGCGCGCGCGAAGCAGCTCACGCAAACCCAGGTGGATGAGGGCCAGGTATTGGCCCATGAATCCAGCAAAGCCAGCTTCGCTGAAAGGGAGGCGGCGCATCGCGTCGAAATGTTCAATCGCGATTTGTCGGTTGCGGAGCGGTCGCTGGGCATGGTGCTGGGACTCGCGCCGGGCGATCAGGCGCACGCGGCGGACGCGCCGCTCCCTGCCCTGGACCCTCCGGTTTCCGAGGACGAAGCCATCGCGGCCGTGCTTGACAACAGCCCGGAGATAAAGCGGCTGGAGTCCGATCTCCAAGCCAAGACCCTGGAGATCAAGAGTTATCGCGCCTACCGGCTGCCCAAGGCCGACCTGGTAGCGCAGTACTCGCTGCTGGCGCAGTTCAACAATTACAAGGAATTCTTCAGCCACTTTCAGGCCAACAATTTCGAGCTGGGCGCGTCTTTTTCGATCCCCGTACGGGCGGGGCGCTCGGCGAAGGCGTATATGTCGCAAGCCGAGGCCGACGCGGCCAAGATCCGCGCCGAGATCGCGCGTGCGCGCCGCCGCATCCGTGACGATATCGAAAACGCTTTCGACGACCTCCGCGTCGCCGACGACGGGCGCAAGCTGGCGCTGGAGGGTTTGGGCCTGGCGCGCGATTCCACCACGCTGGACCTGGCGCGCTTAAGCGAGGGGGAGATTCTGCCGGTGCAGGTGGAGCAGGACCGCGCGGCGGAGCAGGAGAAGTGGCGCGCCTACTACGACGCTCAGGCCGCCGCCCAGCATGCGCGCCTGAACGTGCTGCGCCTGACAGGCACGCTCGAGGAAGCACTGAAATAAAGATCGATGTTGGTGTGCGAAAAATCCGCGGCGCCGGTTCGTTGCCGAAGACGTTCTACGGCGTGGTCAAGCCGCCAAAGGAAAAACCATATGGGCGGATCCCACTCGAAATTGGCGTAGACCGCTCCATCACTGTCGCGGTTCGGAAGCTCCTTTCTGAAACGCGCGCGTCAAGCGGTGCAGAGCGCGAAGCCTCATTTCAGCAATGCTAAACAGTCAGGCGGATTACGATCCTGCGGACCCTGTTCGTCTCGGTGAACCTTCAAGTACTCGACGAGATCCATGCGCTCGGCCGGCGTCAGATAGGGGCCGATGGCGCCGCCCTGGTACTGCTCGGACGCCGGCTTGCTCTCGTCGTACGGCCGGTAGCCGGCGCGGAATTCGTGGCCGGTGTTCAGATTGCCGGGTATGCCGGTGTCCAGCCAGAATCCGCTCGATGAGCCCGGCGCCGGCTCGGTGACGTAGCCGACCTTCACCGGATCGAACTCACGGCGCCCCACGAAGAACCGCTTGGATCGCTCCTTGACAGGCGACAGCAGTTCGTAAAGGTTCGGCACCGATCCGTTGTGCAGGAACGGCGGCGTGGCCCACACGCCTTCGAGCGGACGCGGCTTATAACCATCGACGACCTGCGGGAGATCGAGCGTGCCGAAGCCCTCGAAGCATGCGCGGGCCTCCGGAGAGAAGTGCCTGTCCGTGTAGTACCGCTCGCGAATGATCATACCCAGCATGTTGAGACCCGCGCCCGCGCTCACCGACCGGAGGTCGATGGCGTTGAGCTGCTGCGCGATGAATTCATCGGTCACGGGATCTTCCTGCGCCTCGCCCAGTTCTCGTGCGAATTCGTCCAAGGTCGCCGCATCGGCGCCGGCGGCCTTGCGCCGCGCGATCTCCTGCTGCAGCGCGGGAATCAGATTGGCCCGGCGCATTTTTTCGGTGTCGTACTCACTCTTCAGCAGGCGCCTCACTTCATCGAAGGTGATGCCGGTGCGTGTCAGGTCGACGCGGTTCCGGAAGAAGTTGTCCGCCGCCGTCGGATCGGTGCCCACGTCTTTGACGTCCAGCCACCTGATTACCCACATCGGATCGGTCGGCAGGCGGCCCGGCGACGCAGCCTCCCTCAGCGCCTGTGAGGCGACGTGCGGGCCGTGACAGCCGACGCAGTGCTGCTCGAACAGCGCCTTGCCGCGATCGGCCGCCGCGCGGTCGATCTTTCCCAGGATATCCTCCGGCCAGCGCGGCGGCGTCAGCTTTTGAAGCGTCGATTCGATGCGGAGCAGGTTGTCGAACGAGATAGAAGTGCGATATCGCTCGCTGAGCGGAATCGGGCGTCCGTAGTCGTCAGTAAAGCGAAAGGTAGCCCCAACGCCCATCGCCTCGCCGACGTTGCGCGCCAGCGGCTGGCTGACCGACGCGCTGTACTGCACCCAGTCGAATTTCCAGATGTTCCATACGTACGGAAAGCTCACCGGCGCGTCACCAGTTCGATAATTCGCCGGCGTCATATGATCGCCGAACACGGTGTTCCCGATCCGCGCGATCGCGTCCGTGCGGCCGAATCCTTCCTGCACCGGGTAGAGCCGCGGCGCATAGGCGCCCCGAAAGGCCGATCCCAGCTCCACCAGAACCGACCCGAGGTTGCGCCAGAGCGTCCACTTGCCCCTCAAGGTGTTGGCGTCCGGTCCGAGAACCCGCCCCGAGAAGCGAATGAACTTGAGCGGGTTCAGGAACGTTTCGGCAAGGGACAGTCCCAGCTCCAACTGGAAGCTGCCGGCTGTCGCGTCGGTGAATGCGCTCAACGCGGGCCCGCCGTCGATCCGGATCGCCGTGGTCGTGCCGTCGCGCGTGATGTTGAGTTGGCCGTTGTGGCAGGCCGCGCAGGTGACGTCGACGACGTCGTCGTGGAGCGTATCGTCGTACCGCCGCGCGAACCCGATCGGAAGCTGGTCGGGGTTGCCGCGCGTCGCGACTGGATCGACGATGAAGTTGAGCGACCGCATGTGGTCCGGATCGGCGACGCGGCTTTGGCGGAAAGGCCGCTCGATATTGACGAACCATCGGTAGCGCACGCCATGGATCCCCGTGCCCTGCGGGGTGTAGTAGTAGGTCTCGCGGTCCGGCGATTCGCGCTCCAGGCCCCAGCCCTGATTCAGGTAGCGCACCTGATCGACGCGCTCCAATGGCGGGATGTTGCGGGCGGCAAATCGGGCGTAGACCAGTCCCGTGACGGCGTAGATCGCGAGGAGCGCCACCAGAAACACGGCGGCGGACTTCAGGAGGCCGCGGAGCCGGGAGCGGCGAACGGGCGCGGCCTCGGGCAGCGCCTCCACGATCGAATCGGCGGTCGCCTCGCCGAGGCGCGCTTTGCGGCTCGCCACCTCCGCGGCCCACCGGGCGCGGTTGATGCTCCCCAGCGGCTGGCTGTCCGGCGTCGAGTGTTCGGTGACGTCTATGTATTTCAGCGCGCAGGCCTCGGCAGGCAGCTCCGACTTGGCCACCAGTGTGAGCCGTGCGACGACGTGGAAAGGCGCCTGTGTTTCCTTCCACTCGACGCTCGCGTTTTCGATCCAAAAGCTGGCATCGCGGCGCGAGCCCCACCGCGTCATGCGCTCGGCGTCGAGCAGTTGCAGCGCGATGTCGAACGAGCTCATCCGCTCGTCTTCGTCCAGGTGGCGGACAAGCTCGTCCTGCAGAGCGTTCTGTCCGGTCTGCAGATCGTGGGCGGGGTTGCCGGCGCTCGGAATGGCGGAGTACTGCACGGCTTCAACCGGGCCGTTGCGGTACGGCACGGTGCTCCAGTAGCGCATCTGCTGGTACGCGCGGGTCTTGCCGTGCTCCTGCCATGCGCCCAGGACGGCGGCTTTGGCAAAGCGGCAAAAATCGGAAAACGACAACGACCAGATGGCCTTGAGCGTGTTCGCGCCGCTGCCCGCGCTCAACACCTTCATGAGCACCGCGAACGTGTGCGCGTCGTTGATCGGGAACGTCCTGGCGCTCTGCAGGGAGTAATCCTGATAGCTCGTGTTGGCAGCCAGGCCAGGCGGGAGCTCCACCGAAAACGACAGCGCGCGGAGGTCGGGTTTGGAGTCCGAGTAGATGGTCGACGCGGCGTTCGCGAAGCGCACGGTCACGGGGTAGACGCCAGGCTTGGCGTAGATGCCTTGGGCCAGACGTGCGGCGAGCGCGCGATCGCCGATCGTATGCGCGAGGTCGAAGACCTCGAACGTGGCGCGCGCGCAGATGCCCTTCGTGTGGGTGCCTCGGCCGAGCGCCCGGTCCTGCGCGGCGGCAAACGCCGCCTGCACCTTCAGGATACCGCGCACGATGGCTGCGGCGTCGGCGTCTTCGGTGGGGAGCTTACGCTCGAAATTCGTCATCGGAGAGTGTCACCCAATCACGGAAAGCAGCGTCCGGGCGCCGGCCAGGTCGGCGGTTTTGTGGCCTTCCGTGAACCAATCGTAGATGGGGGTCAGGACGGCGCGCGCCTCGTCTCGCCTTCCCGACGACTGGAGCAATCTCGCCAGTGCCGCCGCCGCACGCAGCTCGAACGACTTGGCCTGCTGCCGGCCCGCGTAGTTCAGCGCCTCGCGCAGGCTGGCTTCGGCCAGCGCCGCGTTGCCCGTCAGCCGCAGCAGCTCGCCGCGGACCCTGTGCAACTCGGCGAGGTAGCCGGCCTCGAAGGTCCGCTCAGCGTGCGCGAATCCTTCGTCAACCGCCTGCAATCCCTCGTCGACGCGGCCCGCCTGCCGGAGCGCATCGGCCAGAAGCGCCAAAAAGGCCGGACGCACGAGGCCCGCTGAGATGGCCTGCTGCGCGGCTAGACTGCCTTTCAACACGTCAATGCCTTCACTCGTGCGGCCCAGAAGATGCAGGGCATACCCCTGGTATCCCTGGCTCCACAAGACTTCCTGCGGCAACTCGTACTCCCGGCTGAGCGCGATGATCTCTTCGCCCATCGCCAGCGCCTCCGCCGCTTCGCCGCGATACAGGTGGATGCCCTGGTTTATTACGAGCGCAAACGCGACCATGGTCGGCTGACGCTGGGACCTGGCAATGGTCAGCGTCTCACTTACACGTGCGATGGCGCGATCCGGATAGCCCAGTATCCACAGCGGACGGCTCGACATGGCGCGCGCGGTCATGCCCGGGTCCTGCCCGTACATCGCCAAGTAGGCAAGGTGTTCGGACGGTACGTGCAGCTCCCGGCAGCGCTCCAACAGCCGGCTCGACTCCCGCATGTCGCCGATGAACTCGCGCACGACACCCGAGACGTGATGTGCGGCCATGATGTAGGCCTGTTCGCCGGAGCGTTCGGCTTGTCCCATCAGCTCACCGGCGCGGTCGCGGCACTCGCGCAGATTTCCGCGGATCAGAAGGAACAGGGTTGTCGCCCACAGCACCGGAATGAGCTGCGGCGGATCGCTGAGGTCCTGGCACAACTGCCGCGCCCTCTTGAAGACCCGCTCGATCTCGGGCGTCGCCCATCCGGTTGTCGAGCGCAGCGCGACCCCCTTCATCATCTGCAGCTCCAGCTCCTGCCGCTTTCGGGCCAGATTATCCGGAAGCGCCCGCGCGGCGTTCAGCCCGTGTTCGGCCAGCGACAACGCCTCGCGGAAGGCAAAGAGCCCGGCCGAGCGGCGCGCGGCGATGAAGAAATACTGCGCGCTGGCCGAAAAATCCCGCGCCGCCTCGAACAGCACGGCCACGCGGGCCGCCACGCCGGCGACCTGGTCGCCGTGGCGTGCAACGAGCGCGCGCGCCACCCGTCCGCTGAGCGCCGCGCGCCGCGTCGGCTGCAACGAGTCGTACAGAGCGTTCTGGTAGAGCACGTGCACGAACTGGTAATTCAGCGTGAGCGAGCGATCGGGAAATTCGCGATCCTCGCCGCGCCTGACGAACACGTGGACCCGCTCGAGTACTCGAGACGATCCTCAATGTCGGCTGCGTCCATCTCGACGGCTTCGGCGACCACGGCCGAATCGAACTCGTGGCCTTGCACGCTGGCCGCGGCGAGCAACTTCCGGTCGCGCTCGTCGACCTGCTCGATTTTCCGCTGAATCATCCCGCGGATCGATTCGGGCAAATCGCGCGGCACCTCGGGCAGCGAGCGGGCCAGCGCCCATCCGCCGTTCTCCTCGACAATTCCGCCCGTGTCGCGGAGGTACCGCACCAGGTCGGCCATAAACAGGGGACTGCCTTCCGTCTTGGCGTGAATCACCGACGCGAAGTCGCTTGGGAACGCGTGGCCGGGGAACTCCAGAGCGAGGTAGCGTTCCACATCTTTCGGCTCGAGAAACCGCAGCCCGATCTCCTCGAACAGTCCGCGCGACTGCAGATCGCTGCGGATGGCGAGAAACGGATGCCGCGCCAGCGCCATATCCGACGGCCGGTAAGTTCCGAGCACCAGCACGCGCATGTCCGCGAACCGTCCGGCCAGGTAGTTGAGGATGTCGATCGTCGAGACGTTGGCCCAATGCAGGTCGTCGATGAAAATCACCAGCGGCTGCGCCCGCGAAAGCTCCTGGCAGAGCCCGCCGAGCTCGCGTTTCATGCGCTCCTGCGACGCCGCGGGCGCCGCCTCGCGCGTTGCCGCGCTGGACCAAAGCTCGGGCGAGTCCCCGGCCACCAATCCGTACCAGGTCGGCGCGACGGCTCTCATCACCCCCGAGAGCGACGGACCCGAGTGGCGGTGCAGCAGACTCTCCAGCGCTTCGAGGATGGGCAGGTAGGCTTCGTCGCCGGCCAGTCGCTCCGAACAGCGGCCACGTCCCAGAACCGGGCGCTCGCCTCGGTCGGCCAGCTCAGCGAGGAACTCCTCCAGCAGACTCGTTTTGCCGATTCCCGCTTCGCCCGTGACTGCGAGAATCAGGCCGCGACCCTCTTTCACGCGCGTATACGCGCGCCACATCTGGGCCCGCTGCTCGTCGCGGCCCACAGTCGTCCGATGGGCTCGCGCAGAGGGCAGGACAGCGATGGACGGCTGCTCCTGCGCGGGCTGGTTTGAGATCCGCTCCAGCGCGACCCTGATCTCGGTCATGCCCGGAAAGCGGTCCCGCGGCTGCTTCGCCAGGCACCTTCCGACGATGCCCTGAAGCTCGGCTGGCGCCTCAAGCGGCAAGGGATCGTCGCGCAGCACCGCGCTTAGCACCGCTGCCGTCGACTTTCCGCGAAAGGCACGGTTGCCAGAGAGCATCTCGTATAGCACGGCGCCAAAACTGAATACGTCCGAACGCTCATCGAGCGGCTTCCCCTCGGCCTGTTCCGGAGCCATGTAGGGAGCGGTCCCCATGATGATGCCTTCCATGGTCTGCGTCGTGTCTGTCTCGGAATCCGTCATCAGCTTCGCCAGCCCGAAATCGATCAGTTTTCCCGAGCCTTTGGCGGTTACCAGGATGTTGCCCGGTTTCAGATCCCGATGCAGAATGCCTCGACTGTGCGCCTCTTCGAGCGCACCGGCGATTTGGAGAGCCAGTCTCACGGCTTCCTCCACCGCCAGAGGTCCTTTCAACGGATGGCCCTCGACGTACTCCATAACCAGGTAGTCCGTCCCGATATCGTAGATCTGGCAAATATGGGGATGATTGAGCGCCGCGATTGCGCGAGCTTCCTGCTCGAAACGCCCGCTGTACTTGCCCTTCAGCCGCTTGATGGCGACGATGCGGTCGAGCCGCGTGTCGCGGGCTTTATAGACCTCTCCCATGCCACCCTCCCCGATGGGCGCAAGGACTTCGTAAGGGCCGAGTTTGTCCCCTACAGAAAGTGGCATTGGTCTACGAGTATACTCCGGCCAGAAGGCGGATTGCACCTCTGAGCGAGTCGTGATCCACAGCGAAGATATCGGCTCGCAAGACAAGAATCACTCGCGGCGGCTCAAGAACCGTGATCAACTCGTCACGACCTGCGCCAGCGCTAGCGACCCGAAAAGCAGCGCGCCCCTTTCATAGCGCGCCCCGTTCATAGCGAGCCATTCTCCTTCATCCAATCCCCCGATATGATCCGCCGCTCCTCCGTTACCCCGCCGATGTACTCGTACACCCAGCACCGTACTCGATGCCCGCCCTCCAGTACCGCTGTGGTCAGCACGCGCCGGTACTCGTTCGAGCCTTCATACCGATCCAGCGCCGCCAGCGTCAGCGGATTGCGCACGAGGAACAGATCGCCCATCACCGAGTCGTCAGCCTCTTCCCGCAGCATGATTCCCGGATACCACTTCAGCCGATACAGCCTTCCCCGTACGCGGGCTATACCGAGAAACCGCGCCGAACGGTCCAACAGACGAGCGTGTCGATTGGCGCATCCACGCCGCAACGTGCCGTACACAAACAAAGCCCTGCTTGACATTCGTTTAACCCTAATCCTATCATCGAGTTTGGGGCGCGGATTTGCGCGGCAAACAGCCCCTTCAAACGGGGAGGCGGTTTTGATTAAGCTCGACATCATCAACGAAGTCGTAAACAAGACGGGCATCACGAAGACCAAAGCTGAGATGGCCGTGGAGACCGTTTTCGAAAGTATGAAGCGGGCGCTAAGCCGCAGCGAGCGCATCGAGTTGCGCGGCTTCGGCATCTTCAATGTCCGTCCGCGCAAGACCGGCATTGGCCGCAACCCCCGCACCGGCGCGGAGGTGGCCATCCCGCCCGGCAAGGCGGTCCGGTTTAAGCCGGGCAAGGAGTTGCAGACGCTTCAATAGCGCAAAGGGTGCGGCGGACTCCGTTCGGGGATCGAGAAATGCTTCGCGCCGGACGAAGCTTGCCCGGACCGGGTTTTGCGCGTGTTCCTGAAGAGGATCCAGTGTCCACCAACGGCTATCCTTTTACGCCGGCTGCGCTGCGGGAACGCGAGCTGTGGGCCGTCGCCGAGCACGACCGTCCCAGGGATCGTTACTGGCTGCATGCGCTGCTGCTGCTGGTCACGCTCCTGTCCACCACCGTGGTGGGCGCAGGTCTGGCAAGAAGCTTCGACCAGAACCGCCCCTTCGATTTCGATGCCGGACTCGCTGGATACGTCCAGATGTGGCACGATCCATCCTTTCTGCTCGAGGGACTCCCGTTCTCGCTCACTCTGCTCTCGATTCTCCTGGCCCACGAGTTCGGCCATTACCTCACAGCGCGCTATTATCGCGTCGACGCCTCGCTGCCCTTTTTCCTGCCCGCTCCTACTCTAATCGGAACCATGGGAGCGTTCATCCGCATCCGCTCGGCGATCCTTTCCAAGCGCATCCTGTTCGACATCGGAATAGCCGGACCCTTGGCCGGTTTCGCTTTGCTGATCTGGCCTCTTGCGGTGGGCGTTTCGATGTCCAAAGTCGTGCCGGGAATCGCCGTCCATGGGGATCTGATCTTCGGCACGCCCCTGATGCTGCGCCTGTTCGAAATGATCCAGTTCCCCGGTGTCCCCACCGCCGACATCTATCTGCACCCAGCGGCTCGCGCGGCGTGGGTGGGACTGCTGGCCACGGCGCTGAATCTTCTGCCCATCGGCCAGCTCGACGGCGGCCACATCCTTTATGCCTTCCTGGGAGAGCGCACCAGGCTGCTCTCGCGTATCTTCGTGGCGCTGCTGGTGCCCATGGGGCTCTTCTTCACCTATAGCTGGCTGGTGTGGGCCGCCCTCCTCTTTTTCTTCGGCATGCGCCATCCCAGCATCGTCGATCCCGCTCCTCTGGGCCGCACGCGGTGCTGGCTCGGCTTCGCGGCATTGGTGATGTTCCTCCTCTGCTTCACGGCGGCTCCCATTCGCCCTGGGCTGTGAAGACTGGTCTGTGAAGATCTCCGCCACGATCATCACCCTGAACGAAGAGCGCAACCTTCCGCGCGCGATCGAAAGCCTCCGCTGCGCCGATGAAATCGTCGTGGTCGATAGCGGTTCCACCGACCGCACCGTGGAACTCGCCGCCAAGCTGGGAGCGCGCGTCGTCGAGAGCGCCTGGCCCGGCTACGCCAATCAGAAAAACCATGCCGCCCAACAGGCGTCCCACGACTGGATTCTGTCCATCGACGCCGACGAATCGCTTAGCGAGGCGCTCGAAGCCGAAATCTGGCGGCTCAAAAAGTCCGGCCCGCAATGTGACGCCTACACCATGCCCCGCATGGCGCAGTATCTGGGCCGCTGGATTCGCCACTCCGGCTGGTATCCCGACCGCAAGGTGCGGCTCTACGATCGCCGCAAGGCCACCTGGGAAGGCGCTTTCGTGCATGAATCGGTGAAGGTGCGCGGCAGGATCGGCCACCTCGAATCCAACCTGCTCCATTTCACATGCAGCTCGCTCTCCGAGCATCTCCGCACCATGGACCGCTACACCACCCTCGCCGCGCAGCAGATGCTCGCCTCCGGCGAAAAGCCCACCTGGACGCGTCTTATCTTTACGCCGCCATGGACTTTTTTCCAGACCTATTTCCTCAAGCTCGGTTTTCTCGACGGCGTGGAAGGTTTAGCCGTCGCCAACATGGCCGCGTTCTATAACTTCGTGAAGTATGCGAAAGCGCGATTCATGAGCGACGGAATCCTGAGCACCACAGTCCGGGGACCGCATGTTTGAGGAGCCGCATGTTTGAGACTCTGGCGTTCCTTGCGGGACTGCTCATCGGAAGCTTTCTGAACGTCTGCATCTATCGCCTGCCGCGCGATATTTCCGTTGTGCGCCCGCGTTCCCATTGCCCTCACTGCCAACGCACCGTCGCCTGGTACGACAACATTCCCGTGCTCAGCTTCCTCCTGTTGCGCGCCCGCTGCCGCCACTGTCTGGCGCCGATCCCTCCGCGCTATGCTCTGGTCGAGCTCTCTACCGGCCTGGCGTTCCTGCTCACCGCCTATGCCCTGGGCCCGACTCTTACCGCCGCGAAGTACGCCGTCTTCTCGGCCATCGTCATTGCCCTGATCGTCACCGATTATCTGGACCGCATTCTTCCCGACGAGTTCACCCTGGGCGGCATGCTGATCGGCCTCGCCTTCGCGCCGTTTATAGACTCGGAGCCGGGCATCCTTCAGCTCTTCTTCGGGAACCTCGTCAACCCGCCGTGGATTCGTCTGGCCGACGCTACCTTCGCCGCCGCCGCCGGCGCGGGAATGACTTGGTTTGTCGGATGGGCCTACCAGAAGGTGCGTCACCGCGAGGGCATGGGCTTGGGCGACGTGAAGATGATGGCCATGATCGGAGCCTTCCTGGGCCTCCGCGGCGCACTGCTGGCTATGATCGTCGGCTCACTGATGGGCGCGGTCCTGGGTCTGGGCTACGTCGTTTTCCGCAAGAAGGACCTGCTGTATGAGCTGCCCTTCGGCAGCTTCCTGGGCGTCGCGGCTTTGGGCGCCGCCATCTGGGGCGAGGTCATCGTGGCCTGGTACGGGCGGCTCGGCCGGTAGGGGGCGGTTCATACCGAGACCTTGCTCCGTGAGTTAAAGACTACCGGCTAAAGCCGGTAGATTCCTATTCCGACTGAAAGTCGGCTTGCGGCTGAAGCCGCCTGAAGCATCTGCGGCTCAGAGCCGCCTCAAGGCTCGGTGGGCGCGGTGATCTTGAATCCCTGCTCGTCTTCGTCCCACTTTTGGTTTTCGATGTAGGCTTTGATCGTCTGCTCATCCACCGCGCCCACCGTCGCACAGAAGTATCCCCGCTCCCACAGGTGCTGCCCCCGGTACCGTTTTCGTAACTCAAGGAACTCCTCTTGCAGTTTTCGAGACGACCGGCCTTTGATGTACTGCACCAGTTTTGCCGGTGCCAGATGCGGCGGCGCCGACAATAGCATGTGGATGTGATCCGGCGAGATCGCTCCGCGGATGATACACGTCCCGTGTCTGACACACTTCCCGAATCAAGTCGCGCGCACGCTCAGCTATCCGCCCCCGCAATATCTTGTAACGGTACTTTGCGATCCAGATCACGTGATACTTCAGATCGAAGGTCGCGTGCGCGCTATGCCTGTATTCGCCCATCCCTCCATTCTCGTAGAGCCGCGCTGAAGCTCACCGCCTAAAGGCGGTGGGATTAGACCTGGAAGACTGAGCTAAAGGCAGCCTTACCATGCGAACATCGCGCAGCGGCAATCCACAACCGAGACTGAGGAGCGTAGCTCTCATCCCTCACTTCCGCCCCCAGAACACACCGCAGGCCGCGACCTCGGCCATTTGCGTGTACGGACCCGGAAGGCCCAGCGCCTTCACCCGGTCGTCGTTGTTGCAAATCGAAATGGTGGCGAATCTCCCCGCCGCCACTTGCGCGTCCACTTTCGCGACAGACAGTATGTGCATCCTATTCGCAACCGCGTCCGGAAGCTCCAGTTTGTGCGAATCCATATACTCCATGCCGGACGGCGGATCCCGCTTCGTCAGAAAATATACATGTTCGTCCGCATACAACGTCGCACCCGGCGCAGTGACTTGGTCTACCTTGGCGGAGACTTGTTGGAGATCCTTCCAACTGTATTCGTTCAACGCATCGACACTGTATTTGACGAAAGCCCCGGCCAGCACCAGCGTCAACACCAGCGGATAGCGCCACGGGAACAGCAGGCTGCCGATGTGCGCCGCGACGGCGTACAAACCCACGGCGGAGAGGATCGCCAGAAACGGAATCACGAACATGTAATACCGGCCGAAGGTCGGGCGCGGGATGCACAGATACGCGCTTTCCGCGGCGATCAGCCACACGCACAGGTAAAACTCCCGCGTGTTGCGCGGCTCCCAGTTGCTCCGTCCCACGAGATACGTCAAGCCCAGGCTCGCCAGCCCGATCAGCAGCACTGCCTCGTAGTTATTCATCCACGCCGTGGCCACGTCCACGTTCTGTTTTCCCGCTCCAGGCCAGTCCACCGCGCGGTAGAGCGCGTGATATTGAAATACTCCGAATAAGACCTGCCGAGGGCTCTGCACGAACAGCCACAGCAGAGGCAAAAACGGAACCACCGCGCCGCCGATGAACATCGCGCATTTCTTAAGGCGGTCCTCGCCGCCGTGAAACCAGGTCCACACCAGGAGCACCGGCGCGAACGAAGCCGTCAGCAAGGAGCATGCGGCTGCCGCGCCCGCGCAAAACCCGGCACCCGCGGAAACCCGCACCGAGTTCCGCTCCGCGGCCAGAACCGTCAATCGAAATGCCGCCACGGTCAGCAGCAAACACATCGCGTAGGGCTGGCCGATGGTTCCATACCACAGGATGGTGGAGTTCAACCCCACCAGCGCCATCGCGCACAATGCGCCAGCCAGCCGCCAGGCTCGGTCCTCCAGCCGGGACAGCACAAACTGCGCGGTCAGCAGCGCCGCGCCGGTCGTCGCCAGTGACGACACCGCATGCACCATTCGCCAGCTTTCGCCGAACAGGCGCATCAAAGCGGCGTTCCAGTACGCGTACAGCGGCGCCTGCGGATGAATGAAATCCAGATACGGCCGCTTGCCTCTCAAAATCGATTGCGCGGCCAGCAGGTGGAATCCCTCGTCCCAGGCGAACGCCAGCGTCTGCGAATACGCGATGACCGCCGCTGCCAGCACTCCGGCGGCGCACCACAGCGTCAGGATTTCCCTGCGTTCAGCGCGCATCACCAGCCCCGAGTAAGATCTTGAGGACTCCCTTCGTCGCCGCGCGCGCGAACGCCTCCGGCGCGCGATCCAGCGGAAATCGCTCCGAAATCATCCCGTCCACGCGCACCTTGCCCGACGCGAGCAGTTGGATCGCCGGCTCGAAGCGCCCGCATCGCGACCCGATCAGAGTGATCTCGTTGACAATCGCCGGAGCCGTGTCCACCTTCACCAATCCGTGCACCGTGGATTTCATCACCACCGTGCCTCTCGGCTCGCACATCGCAATCGCCACCCGCAATCCTTCCGCCGACCCCGTCGCGTCCACCACCATCGGGGAGCCTCTACGAGGCTTTTTCTTGCTGAGCACTTCTGTCGTCACCCGAGCGCTCTCCACCAGCTTCATCTTGTCCTTGTGCCTTCCAAATAAATGCACTCGCGCTCCGTGCGCCGCCAGCACCTGCGCGATCAGCAGCCCCAGCTTCCCGTCGCCCAGCACCGCGACGCGCGTTCCCGCCAGCACTCGCACCTGATCCAGAATCTCGCACGCCGCCGCCACCGGCTCGATGAAGACCGCCTGTTCGTTCGAGATCGCCGCCGGAACCGGGTGTAGATTCTCGACCGGCAGGGTGAGGAATTCACGAAAAGCCCCGGGATGCTTCACGATCCCCAGCACGGCGCGATGCGGGCAATGTCGCCCCAGATCCCGCGCGCACCATTCGCAGGCGCCGCACGACAGATTGATCTCGCCCGCGACCCTCTTGCCGATCCAGCTCCGGTCTTCGGCCTCCGTCACCTCGCCCACGAACTCGTGCCCGGGCGTGCCCGAAAAACCGTAGTATCCGCGCTGGAGCTCGAGATCGGTGGAGCAGATCCCCGCGCAAAGAAGACGGATTCGCGCAAATCCATGGGTCACGCGCGGCAGCGCCTGACGCCGCACTTCCACGCGCCCCGATTCCAAATGAACCGCCAGCATCGTCTAATGTTTTAAGGTAGCGCAACGGCGGCTGCGTCCGCGAAACACACGACGCCGACCCCCGGAATTTTAGTGCCGTGGGGAGGCGCTATCTGAATTCGGCGAAGCAAACGCGCCGAGGATGCGCGATCCTGAGTTCGTCATCCGACTGGGCGCCCAAGAGGCAATCACCTGGTTCAATATAGGCCACCACAGTCCCGTCTCCAGTTTGATCCAATAAATATGGGAACACGGGGTTTTTCAAGGCAAGAACCGAACGGCTCTGATGCGTCTGGAGATCAAGGGCAACGATTTTGCCTAACGCTGGGTACAGCACAACTGATCGGACGGGATCGAAGATGAAGGTTAGGAGCTCAAATCCTCCGTCCGCTACATCTGTCCATTCTCCGTTTGCTTCTCGAATCCAAAGAGTGTGAATGCCGTGGGACCCGGCCGTAACCCTTACAGCGTAATTGCCGTTTTGCTCGGTCGGCTCTTCGCAGCAGTCCACTTCGCCGCCGAAATGGAACCTTTTCGAGGATTGATTGAATATATCGATTATTTCGCGCGGGAGTTGACCAATCTCTCGTGTCCGTGCCATGTTTGTGCCGAAGGGTTGAGTGGCGGAAAGACCCCGTTCAGTGCTTGTGTAAAGTGTCCCATCCTTGGACCACGCTAAGTCGAGGATGTGGAAGGTTTCATGCGGCTCCGTAACGGGAATGAGCCGCTGCGAGCGCAACTCGTAAAGCCACACCTGCTCCGGATCTCCGATTCTGATATTTCTGAGAACCAGCGCTAGAAAGGCTCCGTCTCTCGAGAAGCGACCCGTGTAAAAATCGAGGCCGCTCCGCTCCTTGGGGTAGGCGAGTGCAAGAGCCTCATCCGCCATCCTTGCGACACGTGCCTGGCCCTGTCCTAACGCGGCGCTCGCCTCCTGCTTTCTAGTCGACTGCGATTGACTGTAGCCAAGATGGGCGAAAAAGATTACCCCTGCGAGCGATAGTCCTCGACTAAACCTACTCTGAGTCACTATTGAAAGTTTACCATCCCAAACCGGCCCGAGCACGGAAGGTGAAGGCTAAACCCCCGCCGTCCTGTTTTGCTGCGATCCAACGTCTGCGCGCCGCTGGCCTCACTTGGTCGGGTCTCAACAGAGCCGCTACAATCAAAAATATGACGATGACGCTCCAGAGCACGACGCCCACGGCCGCCGCCGAGCTGCTGTGCTTCAACCCTGCCTGCCGGGCGCGCTTCGCCATCACCGAAGTTCTCTACAATTGTCCCCAGTGCGGAGGCCTGATCGAAGCCGGCTACGCCGCGCCCGACTCCGACGCCGCCTCGCTCAAGCGCACCTTCCGCGACCGCCGCTTGAGCAACGCGCCTCTCGATCAAAGCGGCGTCTGGCGCTATCGCGAATTGTTTCCGTTTCTTGCCGACTACGCCCGCGTGGTCACCCTGCGCGAGGGCAACACGCCCCTGCTCGACGCACCCGGCGCGGCCGAATACGGCGGCCTTGCGCGCATCGCCTTCAAGCATCAGGGCTTCAATCCCACGGGCTCCTTCAAGGACAACGGCATGACCTGCGGAGTCGCGCAGGCCTTGCGACTGGGCATGCGCCGCGTGGCCTGCGTCTCCACCGGCAACACCTCAGCGTCCATGGCCGCCTATGCCGCCGCGGCCGGCCTCGAAGCGCTCATCTTTCTGCCCCACGGCAACATCTCTTTCGGCAAGCTCGCGCAGGCTCTCGAATACGGCGCCAAAACGCTCGAGGTCGAGGCCAACTTCGATCAGATCCTCGCGCTCATCCGCTTGCTGGCCGATCGTCTCGGAATCTATCTGCTCAACTCCGTCAATCCCTTCCGCATCGAAGGCCAGAAGAGCATCATGTTCGAGATGCTGGATCAGCGCGATTGGCGCGTGCCGGATTGGGTGGTGCTGCCCGGCGGAAATCTCGGTAACGTCTCGGCATTCGGCAAGGCGCTCCGCGAGGCCAAGGATTCCGGCCTGATCCATCGACTTCCTCGCCTCGCAGTGATTCAGGCTGAGGGCTCCGCGCCTTTTTACGAATTCGTCGACTCATTGGTCAAAACCGGCGCGAGCGAATTCCATCCCGTGGCGAAGCCGGAAACGCTCGCTACTGCAATTCGCATCGGCGATCCCGTCTCCTGGCCCAAGGCTCTGCACGAGATCAACTCCACCAACGGCTTGGTCGAAAAGGTGAGCGAGCAGGAGATCGCCGACGCCAAGGCCATCATCGGCCGCTGCGGCATCGGCTGCGAGCCCGCTTCGGCCGCCACGCTCGCCGGAATTCGCAAGCTGACCGCGGTCGGCGCGATCGATCGCGAAGCCGACGTCGTCGCCGTGCTCACCGGCAACCTACTCAAGGACCCGGATTACATCTACAAGTACCACACCGGCAAGCTCGAAGCCCCCGGTGGAGTAAAGATTCGCTCCACCTACGGCAATCAGTCCATCGTCGTTCCCAACGATCCGGATCGGATCGCCGCACTTTTAACCTAACGATGCCCAACTCAAACACGAAGAGCTCCGTCACGATTAGCATGGGCTACCGCAATGCGCCGGAGGCTATTGAGTGGCTGTGCCGCGTGTTCGGATTCCATAAGCACGCGGTGTATCCGGGGCCGGACAACACGATCTTGCATTCCGAGTTGACCTTCGGCGGCGGCATGATCATGATCGGCTCCGTCCAGGACGGCCCGTTCAGGCGCTTCACCAAACAGCCCGACGAAATTGACGGAGCCGAAACCCGCCACATCAGCCTGATCGTGGACGATGCGGATGCGGTCTACGCTCGCGCAAAAGCCGCCGGAGCCGAAATCGTGTTTGAGCTGGGGAACAAACATTACGGCGGTCGCGACTTTACCTGCCGCGATCCGGAAGGCCACATCTGGAACGTCGGGACGTACGATCCTTGGAAGCCCAAATAGTTGTAAGCCGCCTGACGCCGGCGTGGGGCAGGTCTACGACCTGCCGTCTTAAGAACTGAAGGTTCAGATCGAGACACCCGGCCCCGCTTGCGGAGAATAGAGCCCCTAATCTCCGCACATCCTGCGGTGAATACTTGTTATAATCTCCGCAGGAGTTGCGGAGAATGTATATCCATGAACTACCGGGCTGGCCCAGGCTTCACTGGAGTCGCAAGGGTCTTGGCGAAGCGTTCCCGGCCGTGCGTAATCAGCAAGGGCGCCTGATCGGGCACATGGAAGCCTCGGTTTCAATCTCCGTCAGGAAGCCGTGCTCGAAACGCTCACCACCGACGTGCTGAAGAGCAGTGAAATCGAAGGCGAGAAGTTCGACGCCGGACAGGTTCGTTCCTCGCTTGCCCGCCGCTTGGGCATGGACATCGGAGCGCTAAAGCCTGCGGATCGAAACGTGGACGGCATCGTGGAAATGATGCTCGATGCCACGCGCAATTACGCCCAGCCGCTCACTGCGACACGGCTCTTTGCGTGGCACGCATCTCTGTTTCCGGCTGGGCGCAGCGGCATGCGCAAGATCGCCGTGGGAGCATGGCGCAAGGACAGGACCGGCCCGATGGAGGTTGTCTCCGGTCCCCACCGACGGACCCACCGGCCGCTCCCCCGGGGCCGAAACACCCGTGCTGCGCCGATAAATTGAAGATTCCGACGGACCCTGGACAGGTTGCTTCGGTTAAGAGGATTCTGAACGAGAATGCATTTAACGAGGAGGGCTGGACCACTTGGTTGCCTGGAGACACGGTTCAGCATCCGACCGGCCCAGTCTACGACGATGACCTGGTTTTGAAGACCGACTATATGGTCGCTAGCGTGCTTGTCAATCGCGTCGCTATCTATGGTACGAATCGCTGGGCATTCAAGTACAAAACCCTCGAGGCGGCGGCGACGGGGGAGGCCAACCGCGACGGGGGGCGGATATACGCCGAAGCGCTTCAGTCGCCCTACCCCTCAAGGCCGTGCAAGAATCTTGAGATGGCGATCAACGGCTTGGACCAGGCGATGGCGTCCCCCTACCCCAACATCTACTGGTGGAAGGCCGTCCTCCAAGGTAAGAAACCGAACACCCATCTGCGGCCGTTCCGCCCGGACCGCGACATACGGATCGGGCTCACCGACTTCACGAAGGGGCTCGTGGAGTGATCTGGAGACGTAAGACGTGGTTCACAGTGCTTTTGGTGCTAGCTGCCGCGGGCACAGTGTTCTGCAACAGGCCTCTTGGAGACCTTAGGCCCATCGCAGGAGTGCCAACGCTGGGTGACGACATTCCTGTGAGGATCAGCTTCCTTACCAATGCGAGAGGCTGGCTGCTGGATAATGAGCGACATGTCTGGCGAACTAGGAATGGCCGGACATGGACCCGTGCTGCTGAATCACCGCCTGATATCGTCGACATTGGGCTGACGTCTCCGGACCACGGCTGGGCCCGTTCCTTCGCGAAGGTCTTCTTGACCTCCGACGACGGCGACCACTGGGCAGAGATGCCGCTTCCGGGCGGGTTGGCAGGAGACACGATAGGCGCGGTGCGCGCCGATGCCGAAGCTGGTGTTTGGATCGGGGCGTCAGTCTGGCGGGGAGGCCCACCAGAAGGGGGTAGCCGAGCGGACCGTGCCCGCCGTCCCCAGGAATCTCAGGCTGCAATCTTCTTTTCTCCTGATGCTGGACGGTCCTGGGAGGCGGAACGGCTGCCTCCACAGGCTTCGTACTACGTTGCTAGCCTGCAGTTTGTCTCCCGCTCTGTGGGCTTTGCCGTCGGTGAAGGGGCGGTCCTATTCTCCACGGACTCAGGCAAGAGCTGGAGTGAGGGACAACTCGATCATTCGTGCATATCCGCAGATTTTTTTGAACGAGACACCCAAAACGACCCCGGATCCCTATCCGCCTTCGGCGCGCAGGAGGCTTGGGTCGGGTACAGGCATGGCGCCTTGATCCATACCATGGACGGCGGAAGAAGATGGTGCGAGGTCGACATTTCCGGAGGCGCCGAGCCGCCTTGGGGCTTTGAGGAGATCAGGTTTGACGACTCTCTGAATGCATGGGCTGTAACCACAGACAACCGGGTGCGACGGACGACAGACGGGGGGCGACACTGGCGTGCTGTGGCCCTCGAAGGACCTGCCGTTTACCTCCAATCAACTGGCCCCGAGCCGTACCTTCTTACAAACAGTGCGGTGCTCGAACTCAAGAAGTAGCGCGTCGGCGAGCGCCCGACCGGGGTCGCCGCTGGCTCGCTACGATTACGCCCCTTTCGGCGACGAGCTGAACGTGGGCACGGACGGCCGCACCGCGCCGTTCCTGAACAATTTCTACCCTGTGCCGACTTCCGATGGGACGGACCCGAAGTTTACCTCGCAGGTTCGCGACAGCGAAAGCGGGCTCGACTTTTTCAATGCGCGCTATGCGAGCTTTGCGCAAGGCCGGTTCACGGGCGCTGACCCAGCGAACGCAGGGGCCGATCCACAAGATCCTCAGACTTGGAATGGCTACGCGTACGTCAGGAATAAGCCTCTGACCGACACAGATCCGGACGGGATGGCGTCGGAACAGCCGGGCTACTGCGATGTCTATGGTGGCGACCCGCATTGCAACATCTTCTACAACCCGATTAGCGGGATTTTGAACGTCTTTAACATGTTCGCGCAGACGGCGCAACAAGTGCAGCAATTTGCGCAGCCGGCCATTGATTGGCTCAGCCGCCTAAACGGGAACTGCGTAACGGGTGCCGCTGTTAACGCAATAAACGTCGGTGGCAGCGTCGCGGTAACCGGGGCTGCCGTCGGAGCAATAGCCGGAGGCGGCGTGGGGGACGCCGTTACGATACCGGCGGGCGCGGCAATCGCGTCGGTGGGTGCTGGAGGCGCTGCGCTCGTTGGCGGCCTGATGAATTGTAAAGTGGGTAGTGGTGCGGGGGGTGGCGGCAAAGATGCGGATGTCGAGAGCGGCGGATCCAAAAAGCCGACTCCGAAGACTGACCCGGACAAGTTCAGATCCGTGAAAGGGAGAGCTGCAAAAGTCAACACCGAAACTGGCGAGGTGTACGTCAAAGATCCTTCTCAACACGGAGGAGAACACTACGAGGTGTATCGGAACATGCGGGACTTCGAAAACGGTGTTAGGGACCATCAGGTTTGGGCCGATGGAACGGTAGGGAAGAGCTACAAATGAGGACCATGAGGGAAATAATGGAGCGTCACGCCGCGGGTGGAGAGAAACTGACGCTGGCGAGCTTCGTTCCGGATCGGAGGGAGTCTCCAGACGAAGAGCTGATCGAAAACACATACACGCTGATAAAAGGCAGCCCCCGGTCCCTCCGGTTCTTGGGAGAGCTTCTGATCCAATTTGCGGACGGGAATTACGGATGCAGTTTTGATCTCCATCCCCAAGGAGCCGGAAGCAAGCATTTTAGCGACGAGACGAGGCTGGGGATTTACCTTCTGAAAGAGCCTTGCGACGAATAACACGCCGGACAGCGGCAAACAAGACCCCTATCCTCTCCCAAAGCGCCGCTGCTCGCCACGAGGGCAGATGTAGCCAATTTCGCGATTTTGGTTAACTGCCGCTATGACTATCTATCTATGATTGAGTCAACTGAAAAGTTGACGTAGTTTGAAATTAATTGCGGGCGTAGCCCGCAGGTGGGTCTGTGGCGGGAAAACCTACGGAGTATCGAGAGAGTCGTTTCGCCTTGATCTAAGGAAGAGGGCGCACGGGGGCAAGCCGGGTCAAGGGCGCCCGGAGGGCGGCGAAGCGAACCCTTGACGCGGCTTGCCCCCGTGCGCGAGGGGGATGCTCGGCAAGGCGAAACGACGGTTGCCGGGGATTGGGGTTCCGGCTGTTCGGGATCTCTGCGCTTAAGCTTTCTTGGAGGCTCCCTTGGGAATGCGTTTGGGTACTCGGACCGCGGCGGCGAAGGCGGTCAGATTCCGGCTTTCAAGCATCGCCTCCTCACCGGGTTTCAACTGCTGCGATAACGGTGGCAGACCTTCTTTCGAGTACAGATCGTCGAGACTGGGAATGGCTTTGGTGCAGCCCTTTCCATACTGGGCCGGACGCGGCTGGCCTTTGGCGTTGCCGCCCTTGCGCTTCTGTTTCGTCGCCAGGATGCGCAGCCGGCTGAGCTTGGCCTGAAGAGTTTTCGGTTGGGCGTAGCGGTAGGGCTCGTTGTTGTTCAGCATGTGCCAGGCGAGAACGACGAGCTTATGAGCCACCGCGACGACGGCCACATTGCGGTTTTTCTTTTTGGCGATGCGGCGGAAGAAAGCGCCGATGGGTCCGGGATGCAGAGCCGCGTGCTGGGCGGCTTGCACCAGCAGCCAGCGGGCATGACGAGCGCCTTGTTTGGTGATGGGTCCGTGATAGCAGTGGTCTCCGGACTGGCGCGTGGAAGGGACCAGCCCGAGATAGGACGCGGCTCGATCCGGAGTCGGGAAGCGCGAGAAGTCGCCAAAGGCGGCGAGGATGGTTTCGGCGACCGTGAAGTCGACACCGGGCAGAGTCATGAGAAGTTTGACGGCCGGGTTTTGATGCGCGTGCCCGGCGATCTGGGAAGTCAGCGCGGCGAGCTCCTGTTCGACGCGGTCGAGCTGGCGCAGATGGCGGTCGAGCGAATCGCGGCCGAAGGGATCGAGTTCGAGAGCCTTGAGCCAGGCGATGTTGTTGAGCGAGAACAGATCGGCGGCAGGAGCTGCGATGAGCCGCTGATGGAGCACGGAGTGGATGCGGTTCTTGATTCTGGTGCGGTCGGCGGAGAGCATGGCTCGTTCGGTGGAGCGCTGGCGCATGAGGCGGGTGTGGGAATCGGGAATCCAGACCTCGGGCAGGTAATCGGTGCGGAGCAGTTGAGCGAGCACGAGAGCGTTGACCTTGTCGGTTTTGATTTTGGCGCTGGCGATGGCTTTGGTGCGGAGGGGATTGCTGACGACGACCTTGTGCACCAGCGGCTGAAGGATGGCGGCGACGGGCCAGGTGTTGGTGGTGGCTTCGACGGCGACGATGCTATGGAGAGGAGACAGGTGCGCGGCGGCGAAGGTTTCAAGGGCGGCTCGGGTGGCCGGGAAACGGGAGCGGAGAAGGAGGCGGCCGTCCTCGGCGAGCAGGACGGCTTCCACTTCTTTCTTGTGGAGATCCAGACCAGTGAATGTCATAATGTGATCACTCCTTTGTGAGTTAGCTTTCGCGGGGTTTTCCGGACGTTGCGAAGGCGAGGGAAAGAGAGCGGACCGGGCATCCAATGAAACGGAAACCTCCTGGACAATCGCTTGGACAGCCGGGCGCGAGATTTGGGCAGAACGGCAACTATCTATCCGAGCTCGAAGCTCAACCGGGTGGACCGGAGGGGCGGCCACATACGACAGCGGGCTCTTGGCCCATAGCTATAACCGGCCGGCCCCAAGGTGTTCGGCCCCGCTCTCTGAACTCAGACCATGCTGTTTCGCCGGATCTTCCGGAGATCCGGCGAGAACACCCTGTCCCAAGCCCGGTGAGCTTTAGTAGAACCGATTCGTCGCCGGAGGCCCAGCGGTCCGGGGCCGCCGGGGTCCTCTTGGGTTACGAATCGTCCTGCTTCAATCATGCCCGGTACGACAGCTACAACCGGCTGAACTCGTTCACGGAAGCCGGAAGCAGCGCCAATCAGCCATACGGTTACGACAACCTCGGCAACCGGTGGGTTATCACTGGTGTGAATCCGAACTATACGGCACAGACGCCGACGGGCAATAATTTCACTAACAACCAATGGGCACCCGGTGCGGGCGTGACCTACGATCTGGCGGGCAATCAGACAAGCATATACCTGGGCGCAGGCGGGACGCGCACCCGCGATCGTCACTAGGCCTGGACTGAAGAACCTGCCGCCGACCATGATTGCGACCGGTACAGGGCCACCCAGCGTTGTGTCCGATGGAATCGCCACGTTGATCTGCAACATCCCCGCGACCTCTCCGGGCGCGGCGCCGACGTATTGAAGGACGTCCACTTCCCGGTCCGATCGGCAAGGAGCGCATTCATTTCCAAGCGCCGCCCGCCAAGCGGCTCGATGCGGAAATGCGCGCCTTCCTGCGTTGGTTCAACGCACGCTCCGCACTAGATCAGGTGTTGAACGCGGGGCTGGCCCATCTCTGGTTCGTGACCATCCATCCTTTTGACGATGGCAACGGCCGCATCGCGCGAGCCATCGCTGACATGGTTCTGGCGCGCTCCGAAGGCAGCTCACAGCGCTTTTACAGCATGTCGGCGCAGATCCGGCAAGAGCGCGCCGCCTATTATCAGATTCTGGAGCAGACGCAGCACGGAACTCTTGACGTCACGCCTTGGATGGAATGGTTCGTCGCCTGCCTCGGCCGAGCCATCGACGGTGCGCAAAGCGCTCTCGGCTCGGTGTTCGCCAAGGCTCGATTCTGGGAGCGTGTCCGAGACGCCCAACTCAACCCAACCTTCGCAGTTCAGGGCATTTGAAGCTGGGATGCCCTTTGTTTTCAGCAAAGGCATGTCAAAGGTCTCCACTACATTTTGAGTTGGGGAAGAGGAGCGGAGACGGCAGTGGTGGTGATACGAGGAGGTGGCTGCCGCGGTAGCACGAACTTCAGTTGATGAAGCAGAAGAGCCTGCTCCGGACTCGGCTCGGTGTAACGCGGCATCACCAAGCGCCGGCCATCGGTGGTTGGGAAAGACACATCCAGCATCTGAATGGCGGCGAGTTTTTCCAGCACCGCGCGGGATGTCAGTCCGGGAGCATGCGCCTTGAGGCGGTACTTCAACGTCACACTCAGACAGTAAGCCAGGAAGGCAACCAGGATGTGCGCGTCCACCCGATGCTCCAGTTGATGGTGGATCGGACGAATGCCCAGATCGCTCTTCAGACATTTGAAGGCCGCTTCGATTTGCGTCAACTGCATGTAGCGATCCCACAAGACGGCGGGATCTTCGGCCACCAGATTGGTGCGCAGCAGGTAGTGGCCATCGCGCAGCTCGGCTTCCTTGAGCTTGGTCTTATCGAGTCGAAACGTGAACGTCTCGCGGGTCACTTCTTGGCCCGCCGCGGGTAGATTGATTTTCACGAATCCAAAAGCCCGGCCCACGTCCGTCTTGGCCGCGCCCACGCGCATCAGCAACTGATCTCGCTTCGGTGCGCTCCGCCGCATTGCGCGCAACTTGCGCAGCAAGCGCGCCAGTTTCTTGCGGCGGATCGCAACCTCCTTGGCCTGCCGTCCTTCGCTCTTCGCCAACACGTAGAGTTCGCCGTCTTGGGCAAACAACTTCACTTCCACCGACTCGCGCACTTTCTGCCAGGGCAACTCCAGCCACTTCTTCTCATACTGCTTGACCTTGGCCCGCGACGTTCCCACCAGGTAAAACGTCTCTTGGCGCGAGGTCCGCATTTCCGCCAAAATAGCCTCGGTTGGAATGCCGCGATCCATCAGCCACACCCGCCGCGCCTTGCCATACATGCTTTCGATCTTGTCCAGAAAACCGCTCAAAGTGGACTTGTCGGAGGTGTTGCCGTCCATCACTTCGTAGGCCATCGGCAGGCCCGTGGGCGTCATCACCAGCGCGATCACCACCTGCCTGCAGTTCGGTTTGCCGTCGCGGCTGTAGCCGTATTTGGCCTTGGGGTTTTGCTCGGCCTCCCCTTCCACGTACGTGCTGGTCAGGTCATATAGCAGCAAATCGAACTCCGCTTCGAACAGGTCTTTCCAGCGTTGCTGTAAATGCACGAACAGCTCTTGCTTGTGTGCCAATACTCGATCCAGGCACCGGTACAGCCGGTCTTTTTCCGCTACTTGAAAATCCTGCCCCAGCAAAACGTCCATCGCGCTTTGATCGAACCACTGCCGGTGCACCCGGAACTCGCTGCCCGGATCGATCAGCCGGTTCACCACTAGCAACTCCAGCACCTGCGCCCAGGCGACCCGTTCCCGACCCTCCGGCAGCTTCTCGGACCAGAACTGGTCCAACTGCAATTGGCGCCATAGTTCGCATCCCAACCAGCAGTTGCCATAGGGGCGGGCTCGCTCCAGCTTCATCTCACTGAGCTTCACTTGCACGCTGTCGATCGCGTCGGCGGGAACCGGACGGTCCTCGGGAAACAGACTCAGCGGCGTGAAGCGATGCTGCTGTTCATCGAACACGTCCAGCGTCTTGCGCCAGGCCGTTTGCTGGCTGTCGTTGATTTCACCCAGATACAACACTTGCCGCTGCGCCACTCTCCCGGACCGCAGGCGGCGGCTTTCCACCACCGTGTAGTAGCGGTGCTCCTTGCCATCCTTGATCCGTTTGTTGTGGCGCAGAAACATTGTCCCTTGCAGAATGCCAGAATCTTTCCCGGCTGCATAGAGGGTAGGTCTCCACTACAAGCACTTCTGAAAATGTTCTATTGAACAAGAAAACTTTATCTCCACGATCCGCTCGCTTTTGCCGCAACACTCATCGCAGCTGCGAAGGTTGGGTCAACGACCGCCAGCGGCTGGCGCTCAATCGGCTTCTTGACGGCTTTCATGGCAACCTGACAACGTTGAAATACGCGGATCTCGCCAAGTGCTCGCAGGACACTGCTCTACGCGACATCATTTCGCTGGTCGAGCACGGCGTCCTCATTCAGAATCCCAAAGGCGGCCGGAGTACCAGCTACGCGCTAAGCTCCGGCTAATTCTCCGTAGGAATCTTTTCGATGTGGTCGATCACCAGCACCTCCAGCGGCGCTTTGGATTTTTCCAACTTAAGCCCGAGCTGCCTCTCCAGCGCGGCGGCAAAATCTTCAATCGGATCGCTGGGTGTGTCGGGAGAAGACGTTACTCTCGGGCCCCCGTTCGAGAACTCAATTCTAAAATCGTACTTGCCCGTGAGTCCGGTCTTGTCCACGATGTGGTTGTTTCTCATTTGAAACCCGACCCAGTTAGCGATGTCCGCCACGGTCTGCATTCTGGCCGTCATTCGCGTGCGTCCGTCTTGACCTCTTCCTGAAAGCCCTTTTCGCCCTGGCGGCAACTGCGGGAACCCTTCGTCATCCAGCGCCGGAGGAGCCTTGATCCCGCCGGGCTCATCGACCGGCGCTGGAGCGGTCGCCGCCGCGGCTGACTTGAGCTTCGATCCGTTCTTGGCCACCACCAGTGCCAACACCTCGAAATCTCTCTTCTCGTAGTGGAACGCCAGGCCAAGGCGGGCCTTCAACAGGTTCTGCATCATGATGCTCGCCTGTTCCTTGGTCGTGCCCGGCGGAACCTTCGCCGCGATGTCGTATCGTTCGGTCTTCTCCGGGTTGTCCGGCTCGAACAACCAGCTTGGCCCTGAGAACTGGTCCCGGTCCAGTCCCGGAAGGCGTTTGTCAGAATGCTCATCACCAGCACGCGGGTGTACGTAATCCGCTCCGGATCCGACGTGCCGGGACCGCCACTCATCCAGCCGCTTGCTGGGAGTGGTGTGCCTTTGGGTAGGCCCAGATTGGCCAGGCCGGGCCCTAGAAGTGGGCCGGCGGCGCGGACGGATGCGACCTCGAATTGAAGCGTGCCTCCTGGGCGAACCCGCCGCACGCAAGAAAGAGAACCCCGACGATAGCAGCTCGCATCTTGGCAATCTCCACTGCGAAACCTCAACTGCAAACGATATTACCTATTTGGTACTAACGTAAGTCACTGTCAAGCGGGAGGTTCCCTTCTGATATACTCGCCTGCGAGAAGGAGCGTTCCATGCGCCATTCCGTTCCCACTGCGTTCATCGCGACGCTGCTGTTGGCCGCCGGCATTAGTGCCCAGGTCCCAGCCCCCGCAGGCCGAGGTGGAGGCCGTGGCCGAGGCGGGCCCGCCATCGTCTCTCCCGAAGTTCATCCCGACCGCACTGTCACACTGCGCCTCAACGCTCCCCGTGCCACCGAAGTTCTTCTCAGAGGAAACATCACTGTCGATAAGCCGCAGATGCCCATGTCCAAGGACGACCGCGGCGTTTGGAGCGTCACCGTCGGCCCGCTCGATCCCGACATCTACGAGTACAGTTTCGTGGTCAACGGCGTCACCGCCACTGATGCGGTGAATCGCTACATTCGCCCCGCGGCGGGCAACGCCGGCACCTTGAGCCAAGTGGAAGTTCCCGGCGACGGGCCCATGTTCTACGATTCGCGCCCGGTCCCGCATGGCGACGTGCGCATCAACACTTACGACTCCAAGGCTTTGGGCGTTACTCGCACGGTGTGGATTTACACGCCGCCCGGCTACGACAAAGGCAACACCCGCTATCCCGTGCTGTACCTGCTTCACGGCGCCGGCGGAAATGAAAACGCCTGGGTCACCGCCGGCCGCGCCAATCTGATTCTGGACAACCTCATTGCCGACGGCAAGGCCAAGCCCATGCTTATCGTGATGCCCCTGGCGCGAGCCGAGCAGAGCGACAACGTCGGTCCTCGCACAGCCGTGGCGGATCGCAACGCTTTCGAAAAGGACCTGCTGAGCGACATCATCCCCATGATCGAGAAAAGCTACCGCGTTTCGAATCAGCCGGACCAGCGCGCGCTCGCGGGACTTTCCGCCGGCGGCGCGGCGACCCTCTCCATTGGCCTGCGCCATCCTGAGATGTTTCATTGGATCGTGGCCATGAGCTCGGCTATCGGCATTCTCGGCGGCAATCTCGAACAGCAGTTTTCCGACGTTCTGGCCGATCCCGCCAAGCTCAACAAGAATCTGCACATGCTGTGGATCTCCTGCGGCACAGAGGATACGCTCTTTGCCTCCAACCAGCAGTTCATGAAACTGCTCACCGATCACGGCATCAAGAACCACTTCCGCACCGAGCCGGGCGCGCACTGGTTCCGCGTTTGGCGCAAGGACCTGCACGAAACCGCACCGATGCTGTTCAACGCCGCGGCGGCGAAAACCAATTCCGGGGCTTAGTTGGACATATCTCGCGAAGTCCGAACTCTTTTTCGTGTTCCCTTCCCTACTTAGCGTTCTAGCCCGCCGCCGTTCCCTCAACGCGCAATTTGCCCTTTGTCGCAGAGCCATGAAATAATTGCCCCTGGGTCGCTGCGCGTGCTCGATCTGTGGGAGGCACAATTTGCAACACGACGCTCCATCACGAGTACGACGGCGGAGACGAACTCACGAACCCAAGCCCCCGAGCAAGCCGGTGATTGGCAATGCTGTTCAGTTGGCGCCGGCTCATGACTTACGGCGGGAATCAAGCGAGGGCCGCGGCGATTCTGCCTTCCCATGGAAGCGTTCGATGAGCCTTGTGGCCCTCGTATTCAAGATTAGCGGGCTGTTTTGGCTGGCTTTGGTAATGTTCCCGATGATGCCCTACCCCTTCTCCAACGGAGTGGACAGCAGTTGGTATTACGGAGTGAACATCGCCCATGCCAAACATCTGATTTTCGGAAAGGACATCGTTTTCACGATGGGGCCGCTCAGTTATTTAACTGCGCCGGTTCCGGGATATGCCGAGCAGGGTGCGGTTTTGGTGTTTCTGTTAGCCACGTACTTCATCGCTCTATACGGCCTTTTTCGCTGTATTCGCGCAGTCGGACTCGACGGGACTTTGGCGGTCGGCATTGTGACGGCGGTGTTGGTGCTGTACTCTCAGCACTATCCAGATAAATGGGAAGGCTCCTGTCTCCCTCTTTTTCTGTCGATCGCCGCCCGCAGCCGGAAGTCGATTATCGATTTTGGAATCGTGGGCGTTCTATCCGGTGTGACGCTCCTGATCAAGTTCAGTGACGGCCTTTTGCTTTGTGGCCTTTACTTCTGCCTGGTTGCATTCACGTATTTCGAACAGAAGGTTGCGGGACGAGCTCGACGATTGTATCCGGCCTTATTGCTCGTGCCTCTGGCCACACTTCAGGTAGGCGTTCAAGCCCTGCAACCTGGCTTCTGGTCCTCCGCCGCATACCTTCGCAACTCCTACGCCGTGGCGGCGGGGTATAGCGAGGCCATGAGCGTTGCGGGCCCCCTCTGGCAATTGGCGCTGGCGATACTGACGATAGTTTTTATATTCGGCCGCTTGGCGCTCGCCACCGACTGGTCGCGCAAACTGATTCTGGGGGCCGTGATGGCGGCGCTGGTTGCATTTTTGGCGTTCAAGCATGGCATGGTCCGCCAAGATGGTCATGCCGATCTGACGCAGGCGAAATTGGCCATGGCGGCTCTTCTGATCATGGCTGTTTGCAGCAGCATTCACGACCAGCGAACATACGCTCTGTTCGCCGTGACGTGTGCGCTCCTCGCGGCGGCGATCACCGCTGAGAGCCAAGACTGGCTTGGCCATATTGCGGAAGCGCGATGGACGTTGAAGAGGTTGTCCAATGACGTCGAAAGCATGCTACATTTCGATCGCGCATGGGAATTCCGTAGGACTTACCTGCAATCCGAGCTCGCACCTCTCAGGCTGAGCCCGCAATTTCAGGAAGCGGTGCGAGGGAACCAAAGCATCGACGTTTTTCCGAACGACATCGAGCTATTGGTTGCAAACGGATGGGCCGACAATTTCAATCCAAGACCAATCTTTCAATCGTACTCGGCCTACACGCCCCAACTCGATGGTTTGAACGCTGCCCACTTGGCGGGCGCACATGCGCCTGACCTGGTGCTCGTGAAGTTTGGAAGCATCGATGGGCGGCATCCGTTTGTCGAGGACCCGTCCTCCTGGAGAACCTTGATTGATCGATATGATGTTCGAACTGGCGATCCAGCGACACTTCTTTTAGAGCGGAGGAGCGCTCCCCGCTGGACGAAGCCCGAATTGATCGCGGAGTCGATGGTCACACCCGGCGCCGATCTCGCAATCCCGGAATCCGCTCCGCATGAGGTCATTGTCGTGCGCGCCGACATTCGGCACTCCTCTTGGGGTGACTTGCGAACCTTTCTCTTTCGAGGCTCCCCGCTGTCGTTGCAAGTGAAATACAGATCCGGCGAAAAAATCGTCGTCCGGGCGATGCGGCCAAATTTAATCGAAGGCGCGATCATAGACCCCTTTCCGAGAGATCTGAGCGATTTATACGCATTCATTCACGATGACGAATCAAAGGCTCGCGTCGCTTCGATCGCTTTTGACGGTAGCCGGGTGGAGTTAAGAGATTCGTTCCGGCTCTCGTGGTATCGACTTCGACTAGCAGCGTCACCCGCAGCGCAGTAGAAGCAGTAGTAGATTGAGCGCGCGCCTCGGCGCTAAGAGCTTCATTCGGCAGGGGATTGGCTCCGGTGCGGGGTTTCCACGAGTTCTTAATCAACTACCAGAAACTGCTTTCCAAAGATCGGCCCGACCGCGGGCTGGGCAAGATACATCCACAGCATCCACGCCGGGTACTCCCGGCCGCGAGACATTTGATGAACTCGCAGTAACCGGCGCCGAGATCGAGCACGGTTCCGGTGCTGGGAAACCACTGGCCGAAGCACCCTCGAGATCCGGTTCCCGTAGCCGGTCTTGCCGGCAAAGCGTGCGTCATAGATTCGTTGAAGCTCGCGCCCGTCTGGAGAAGATCGCATTGGGTCTTGAGAGTCCTTTCCCCGCTTACGTTATCTGGCGCGGTAATCGCCGTGGCTGAAGTATTTCTCCAGCCAGCAATACAGGGCCACGAACAGGTAGCGGCTGCCCATCTCCCGGATCTTGAGTTTCGATTCGCCGGTGCGCCGGTTACGCCAGGTGATGGGTATCACCGTCCAGGAATATCCGCGCACGATGGTCTTCAAGGGCAGTTCCACGGTGAGGTTGAAGTGCGGCGAGAGAAACGGGCGGCAGCCTTCGATGACGGTGCGGCGGTACGCCTTAAAGGCATTGGTGAAGTCGTTCACTGGGACGCTGAACAGCAGGCGCAGGAACAGGTTCGCCATGCGGTTGAGCAGGAGTTTGTGGCGAGGATAGTCGATCACGCCCCCACCCCGAACAAAGCGCGAGCCGAAAACGGCGTCCCAGCCCTGGCCCAGGACCTCCCAGTAGCGGACGACATCGCGGCAGTCGTCGGATTCATCGGCCATCATCACCACGATGGCGTCCCCGGTTGCCTGACTAAATCCATATGTAATGGCGCGCCCGAAGCCGTGCTCGCCGAGGTTTTGGACCGGCCGGCATTCAGGAATGCGGGTGTGCATCTCCTGGAGCAGGCTCCAGGTGGAGTCCGTACTTCCATCGTCGACTACAACGATTTCGTGGGGAACCTGGTGCAGGCGCAATTCCAGGTGGAGGTGCTCGACGGTGGCGCAGATGCAGCCCTCTTCGTTCCGGGCGGGAATGACCGTAGAGAGCAATTGAAGCGGCTCGCGGAGAACGGGCGGCGGCGATTTCATGCGCGGCTTAGTTCCAGCCAGTCCGGGTGGCTGTGGGCGTGTCTGGCAATCTCTTCGAGAATCGCGGTGAGCGGCGTCTCGATGTTCCAGCCGAAATCGCTGGCAGCTTGGGTGTTGTCCATAACCACCCAGGGGATGTCGTACATGCGCGGTTGCGGATCGACCGAGGGTGCGTGGCGGCCGAAGCGTGCGTCGCACCAGGCGGTGAGCTGCGCGAGCGACATCGTGTTGGCGAGGCCGCCTCCAGCCGTGTACACGCGTGGTCCATCGAAGCGCGCCGTGCGGATTTGAGCGACCAGCAGAGCCGCGAGATCGCGAGGGTGAAATGCGTCCCGGGTCTGGCAGCCCGTGCCGTCGAATCCGATGTAGCGCAGAGGCTGGCGCCGCAAATGAGCGTTCACCCAATACGCGAAAATGCCCTGCGCTGGCGTCCCAAATTGTCCCGCTCCTGCCAGCACGCCGCAGCGAGTGATCCATACTGGGAAATCGAACGCGGCGCCATATTCGAGCGCCATGATTTCCGAAGCCAGCTTGGTGGCTCCGTAAAGAGAAATCGGCGCGACGGTTGAAAAGCCGGCGCCGATTCCCTCCACGGTCAGCCCCCGGGGCAGCGGCGCGGCGGGATCGACGGCAAAGGCTTGCTCGCGCACGCGCAGAGGAACGGCGGCTAGGGCGGGAATCGAGTAGACGCGGCTGCTGCTGAGCAATAACAGCCCCGCCTTGTGCTCCCTGCAATACTCGAGTATGTTCCCGAATGCCGCCAGGTTATGCTCGAAGAGCCGCCGGCTGCTTCCGGCGCCGGAGAGTCCGGCCAGAACGCTGGGATTGGCGGCCGCGTCGATCACCCAGTCGCATGCGGGAAGACCGGCTATGTCGCTGGACGATCTCAGGTCGCCATGAATGAATTCGACGCCCAGGCGCTCGATCCGGACCCGATTCGTTTCCGCCCCCGGACGCATCAGGTTGTCCATGCCCGCCACGCGGATGCCTTCCAGGCGCTCGATCAAACACTCAGCCAGCGCGCTTCCCACGAAGCCGCATACACCGGTAATGAGCATCCTCATAGAACATTGGCTGGCAGGCGCTGCTTCCAATTCACGGCGATTTCCTCAAACATCATCGGTAGTGAATGGACCATTTTCCAATCCGGGTAGTGCGCTTGCATCTTCCGCAGGTCGCTGTAATAGCAGATGTGGTCGCCTACCCGGTTCTCCTCGATGTAGCGCCAGCTCATTTTCTTACCCGTGACTTCCTCAGCCATTTGGAAGGCTTCGAGAATCGAGCAGGAGTTGGATTTTCCGCCGCCGAGATTGTACACCTCGGCCACCCGCGGGTTCTTCCAGAACTCATACATGAAGCTGGCCACATCCTCGGAATGGATGTTGTCGCGCACCTGCTTACCTTTGTATCCGAAGACTTTATACTCGCGTCCCTCCACGTTGCATTTCAGCAGATAGCTGAGGAAGCCGTGCAACTCCACTCCGGAATGATTGGGGCCCGTCAGGCATCCGCCGCGCAGGCAGCAGGTGGGCATGCCAAAATAGCGCCCGTACTCCTGCACCATGATGTCGCCCGCGACTTTGGATGCGCCGAAGATGGAGTGCTTGCTCTGGTCGATCGGGAAATCCTCGGCGATGCCGTGCTCAAAGACGGGGTCCGCGTAATCCCAGCGTGTTTCGAGTTCGGCCAGAGGCAGGGTATTGGGCCGGTCTCCATACACTTTGTTCGTCGACATGTGGATGAAGGGCGACTCGGGACAAGACCGGCGCGCCGCTTCGAGCAAGTGCAGCGTTCCCAATGCGTTCACTTCGAAATCGAGGAACGGGATCGCCGCGGCGCGGTCGTGCGAAGGCTGGGCCGCCGTGTGAATGATCAGATGCGGCCTCAATTCCTCCATGAGAGCCAGGATCCTTTCGCGATCGCGAATATCGATTGCCGCGTGCCGGTAGTCCGGAATTTCGGATTGCAACTGCCCCAGCACCCAGCTCGTGTCGCCCTCGGGTCCGAAGAATACGGCTCGATGGTTGCTGTCGACTCCCGTGATCGAGAATCCCTGGCGGGCGAAGGACCGCGTCACCTCCGACCCGATCAGGCCGCAGGAGCCCGTCACCAGAACTGTCGGTCCTCTACTCATCAGGGCGCCCTTCCGCAAGGTTCGGGACGATACGTGTTCGTGCCATATAGTTAAGCCGACCAACCAGTATAGCTTCCGGACGGCGGGGTTTGCGTCTGCGGCGGTGGTTTGCGGCAGGGAGAAAGTGACCTCCAGCGGCGCCGAAAACGGCTCCAGCAGCGAAAACCGCAGTTCGTGAGCCTCTTTTCCGGCATCCTGCGCGTATATGGATGTCGGAGGAGGGCAGGTGGCTAACCAACTCGGCTCTCCAATGAAACAGGCGTACGCGGGTTCGGAGGATCAAAGGGTTGCGGCTCGGTGTATACTAACACCGAAGCCGGAACCAAAATGGAGCTTCCGGATTGCACAACTTGTGATATGATCTACGGCATACCAAACTGTGGAGGGTTCCTATGGCGCGAGAAAGCATTCAGAAAAAACTCGAGCGTGTACGCCCGCCTCGAGTTCAGATCAGCTACGACGTGGAGATCGGCAATGCCATTGAGTTGAAGGAAATTCCGTTTGTCATGGGCGTTCTGGCGGACTTGAGCGGTCAGCCGAAGGAGGCATTGCCGGCCCTGAAGACTGCCCGCCGGTTTGTCGAGATCACGCCCGACAACTTCGACGCGGTGCTCGAAAGCATGAAGCCGCATCTGGCGTTCAGCGTCGAAAACATCCTAAGCGAAGATTCGAACGCCGGAAAGCTCAAAGTCGACCTGAATTTCAAGAGCATGGACGATTTCGAGCCCGACGCCGTCGCCAAGCAGGTCAAGCCGTTGAAGGAGCTTCTGGACCTGCGGACGAAGCTTTCCAATCTGCGCGCGAACCTGCAAACCAACGAGAAACTGGATGATCTCTTGTTGGATGCGGTTTCCAATGCGGACAAACTAGACAAGCTTAAGGGCGAGATGAACATCGGGGCAAAGAAGGAGGAATAGTTTCATGGCGGACAAAAAAGCGGCAGCGGCGGATGCGCCGGCGCCGGCGGCCCAGGCCGTCGAGGCGGAAGTAAGTCTTCTGGATCAGATCGTCGCGACCGCGAGCATCGGAGCGTCTACTTCCGATCAGAAGGAAGGCCGCAGGGACATGGTCAAGGAGTTCGTCGCCCAGGTATTGCAGGGCGAGATGACGGTCTCGCGCGATGCCGAAGCGATGATCAACGCGCGCATCGCGCAGATCGATCATCTGATTTCGATTCAGCTCTCCGAGGTGATGCATCACCCCGAGTTTCAAAAGCTGGAGGCAACCTGGCGCGGATTGCAGTACCTGATCAAGAATTCCGAGTGCACACCGATGCTGAAAATCCGGGTGCTGAACATCTCGAAAGCGGAGTTGGGGAAGGATTTACGGAAGGCGAACGAGTTCGATCAGAGCGCGATTTTCAAGAAGGTGTACGAAGAAGAGTACGGCGTGTTCGGCGGCGAGCCGTTCGCGGCGATTCTAGGCGATTACGAGTTCAGCAACAGCTTTGAAGATCTCGAACTGCTCGACAATATGTCGCACGTGGCGGCAGCGGCGCATGCGCCGTTCCTGACCGCTGCGAGCGCGAATCTGATCGGTTTGGAAAGCTTCACCAAACTGGGAGAACCGCGCGATCTGGGCAAGATCTTCGACAGCTTGGAGTATGCGAAGTGGAAGGGGTTCCGGCAGAGTGAAGATTCGCGATACGTGGGGCTGTGCGTGCCGCACATCCTGATGCGCGTGCCTTACGGCAAGGACACCCGGACCATCGAGGCGTTCAATTACGAAGAGGGAGTGGACGGGTCGGAACACTCCAAGTATCTGTGGGGCAACGCGGCGTATGCGCTGGCCACCAGGCTGACCCATGCATTCTCGCTTTATAGCTGGTGCGCGGCCATCCGCGGCGTAGAGGGCGGCGGACTGGTGGAAGGTCTGCCGACGCATGCGTTCCGCACCGACGACGGGGATATCGCGCTGAAGTGCCCGACCGAGATCGGCATCACCGACCGCCGCGAGAAGGAGCTATCCGATCTGGGATTCGTTCCGCTGGTGCACTGCAAGGGCACCGACTACGCAGCGTTTTTCGCCGTGCAATCGGCGCAGAAGGCGCGGAAGTACGATCAGGAATCGGCCAACGCCAACGCGCGGCTCTCGACGCAGTTGCCCTACATCTTCGCGGTATCGCGTTTTGCGCATTATCTGAAGTCGATGATGCGCGACAAGGTCGGCAGCTTCATGTCGCGCAGCGAATGCCAGACTTTCCTGAACCGCTGGATCATGAACTACGTGGCCGGTAGCGATGACGTTTCCTCCACCATCAAGGCCCAGCGCCCCCTGCGCGATGCCCGGATAGAGGTGATGGACGTGCCGGGCAAGCCCGGCGTTTATCGCGCGGTGGCTTTCCTGAGGCCACACTTCCAGTTGGATGAATTGTCGGTATCCCTGCGGCTCGTCGCGGAATTGCCGCCTGCCGCAAAGTAGCACTTAACCACTAACCGCTCACGCTCCGGAGGGGCGCGGGCGCCAGTAAAAATCAAAAGGAGAAACCAACATGGCTATAGCAATGTATCTGAATATTCAAGGCTCACCAGCGGTAACCGGAGAGTGTCAGGTTACCGGCTTTTCGAACTGGATCGACATCTCCAGCTACAGCGTAGGAGCATCGAACCCGACCTCGGCGGGCACGGGCACCGGTTCCGGCGCGGGCAAAGTGAGCGTGACTTCGGTGTCCTTTCAGAAGAGCATCGATTCCGCGACGCCTTCGCTGTTTCTGAGTTGCTGTTCGGGCAACCATTTCGATTCGGCGCAAGTTCAAGTCCTCGAAGCGGGCGGGAACGCGCCGGTTGCATTCCTGCTGATCGATTTCACCAGCCCATTCGTCGACTCGATCAGTTGGGGGGCCGCCGACGGCGGCGGCAAGCCCTCGGAGAGTTTTTCTTTCAGCTATCAGTCGATCAAGTTTACGTACACGTCGCAAAACGCGGACGGCTCCTCCGGAAAACCGGTGCCGTTCGGCTGGAACGTTCAAACTAACACAAAAATGTAAATGCCGCGCAAGCGGAACGGGCTGGGCCGGCGGATCGACGCCGGCCCAGTCGTATCTTCGGGTTGGCCAAATGAGCGGAGAGCGATGACTGCCAAAGAACTCTATCGGGCCGGCAAGCTGGATCAGGCGATTGAGGCCCTAAATCAAGAGTTGCGCAACAATCCTACGGACGTGCCGCAGCGCACATTCCTGTTCGAGCTGCTATGCTTCGCCGGTGAGTACGACCGCGCGGAGAAGCAGCTCGACCTGCTCGGCGACCAGAATAAGGACGCGATGCTGGCGAGCTTGCTGTATCGGGGCGCCCTCATCGCGGAGCGCACCCGTCAGGAGATGTTTCAGGAGGGCAAGCTCACGCCTCCTGAGCTTGACCCGCCCAAAGTGGGCGGATTGCTGAACGGCAAACCGTTCGAATCGATTGGCGACGCCGATCCGCGGATTGGCTCCAGGTTGGAGGTAATCGCGGCTGGAGATTATCTGTGGATCGGCTTCGAGCATATCGCGTACCTCAACATTGAGGCTCCCAAGCGGCTGCGAGACACGCTCTGGGCGACGGGCCGGCTGCGCACGGGCCCGTCGTTCAAAGGACAGGACCTCGGCGACGTATTGCTTCCGGCGCTCGCGCCCGGGTCGGTTGCAAGCGACGACGCGGATATCCGCCTGGGGCGAGTTACGGAGTGGTTTCGCGACGAAAGCGGTCTCGAGTTTCCGCTCGGCCGGAAAGTTTTGCTGGTGGATGGCGAGGAAGTCCCGTTGCTGGAAGTGCGTACGCTCGAAATTCAAGCGGCGGGCGGCGCTTCGCAATAGGCCATGCCAGTCAGCGACGAGCTTCTGAGCCCCATCCCCGGAGATAACCCGAGCGGCGTAAACCTGCGCTCCACTCCGCTGTTTGACGAGGTTAAGGAGGCGCGCCGGCAGGATGACACGAGCCCCCAGGGTCTGTGGGAACACGAGCTCAAGCTGGCGGATCACGACGCGGTTCTCCGCCTGACCACCGACGCGCTGGCAAACAAAACCAAAGATCTGTGGTTGGCCTCCTGGCTGGCCGAGGCGTTGGTGTACAAGCAAGGCTTCGCCGGGTTGAACGATGGTCTCAAACTGATGCGCGGGCTGATCCAGGGGTTCTGGGATACGCTATATCCGGAACTGGAGGACGGCGACGCTGAGTTTCGCGCTTCTCCGCTGGACTGGTTCGGGAACTATTACGATCCAGGCAAGGGTTCGTCGCCTGCGCTGGCCGTGAAGATGGTGCCGATTACGGCGGACAGGGTGCATTGGCTTCGATTCACGGAGTCGCGGAAGATTCCAACGCCGGAGGAGGCCAAGGGGAACAAGGACAAAAACACAGAACGGGAGAAGTTACTCAAGGAAGGTAAACTCGGGCCGGAGGCGGTTGACAGTTCGGTTACGAACACGGAAAAGAAGTTTTACGTCGCGCTCAACAAGGACATCACGGGCGCGCTCCAAAGCCTGAAGGCCCTGGAAGCCCTTGCAGACGAAAAATTCGGAAAGGTGGCGCCGAGCTTCGGTATTTTGCGGGCGGCGATCAACGAGGTCGCCATCACGGTTGGGATCATTCTGAAGAAGAAGCGTGAGCTGGAGCCGGATACAGAGCCTGAAGTGGCCGCCGCGGAGCCATCGGAGATCGTGAAAACGGCGTCCGCGGAGGCAGCGCCATCCGCACTCGGCCAGATCCACAATCGCGACGACGCAGTGGCCCATATTCTGGCCGGCATCGAGTTTCTCCGGAGCAAGGAGCCGCTCAATCCAGCGGGCTATCTGGCCGCTCGCGGGCTGCGCTGGGGGGAACTTCGGGCAGCGGGATCGAAGCCCGATCCGAAAGCCCTGGCCCCGGCGCCGGCCGAGCTCAGAACCCACATCAAGAGTCTCTCGCTCGAAGCCAAGTGGGCCGAACTGCTCGAGGCCTGCGAGCGAGCGTCGGGCATGGCCTGCGGGCGCGGCTGGCTCGATATGCAGCGCTACGCGATCCGCGCCTGCGAAGAGCTCGGCGAGACGTACCAGCCAGTGGCGAGGGCGCTCAAATCCGAGCTGCGCGCGCTCCTGCTCGATTATCCGCAGCTTCCGGAGATGTTCCTAATGGACGATACCCCGACCGCCAATCTCGAGACCCAGAAGTGGCTTCGGACCAATGTGCTGAACTCCGAGCGCCTGCTGGACCCGCCCCCCAATGGGCATCTTGGCGACGGCGCCGGAGTCTACCAGCGCGCTCTGGAAGCCGCCAACTCCGGAAATGCGGCCGAAGCCATCGATATGCTGACTCGCGAGCGGGCGCAGGGCGATTCGGGCCGGAGCCGGTTCATTAACAAGGTGGAGTTGGCGCAATTGCTGATCGCCATGGGGAAAGAGTCGGTAGCGTGCCCGATCCTGAAAGAACTGGCGCAGGAGCTTGCGGACCGGAAGCTGGAAGCATGGGAGTCCCCCAGTCTGGTCGCTCGGCCGCTGGCGCTATTGTACAAATGCATGGCCAAGCTCAAGGTGGATACCGGGCAGATGGAAGATCTGCATACGCGGATTTGCAAGCTGGACGTCGCTCAGGCGCTCAGTTGTCTGGAGTAACGGATGGCCCGCAAGCCCGCAAGTCCGGTTACGGTTTCCGTGTTTGATCGATTGATCGATCAGGATCCGAAGGTGCGGGCCGAAGCTCCGCCGACGCGCCTCCAGTCCATGCGCGAGTTGAAGGCCGCGCTGCGGCGCGATCTTGAATGGCTGCTGAACACGCGGCAGCCGCTGGATGCGCCTCCGGAAGGCGCCGCGGAGCTGCCGCATTCCCTGTACACGTACGGTCTGCCCGACATCACATCGATGAGCATCTCTTCGGCGGACGATCACAAGAAGCTGGCGCGCGTCATGGAAACGGCCTTGATGAATTTCGAGCCGCGGCTGGCTAATCCGAAGGTGAAGTTCGTCGAAAGCGGAGAAGGCAAAACACACATGCTGCACTTTTTGATCGAGGGTTTTTTGAAAGTCGACCCCGCGCCGGAGTACGTCACATTTGATACAGTGCTAGAGACGGTGATGGGCGCCTATGAAGTAAAGGGAGAAGCGGGTGCGAGATGAACTGCTCGCTTACTACGAGCACGAGCTGGATTTTCTGCACCGGCTCGGCGCGGAGTTCGCCGAAAAGTATCCCAAGGTGGCGAATCGTCTGGTGCTCGGGCAGAACGGCTCCGAGGATCCCCATGTCGAGCGCCTGTTGGAAGGCTTCGCATTTCTCGCCGCGCGCGTGCATCTGCGCATCGACGACGATTTTCCGGAAATCTCGGAATCGCTGCTGAGCCTCCTGTACCCGCATTACATCCGGCCGATTCCGTCGATGACCGTCGCCGAATTTCATCTCGATCCGAAAGAAGGCAAGATGACGGCAGGGTTCAAGGTGGAGGCGGGTTCGGTGCTGTATTCGCGGCCGGTGGGCGGAATCCCGTGCAAGTTTCGAACCTCGCACGACCTGACGATGTGGCCGCTCACGGTCGCCGAGGCGCAATGGCGTCCGCCCGACCAGCTTCGCCCGGAAGTGCATGCCCCGGATGCCGTCGCGGTCTGCCGGCTGAAGCTCTCCTGTTTGCCGGACGTGCAGTTCAAGACGCTGCCGCTATCGAATCTCCGATTCTATCTGACCGGTGAAAGCACTCTGGTGCATACGCTCTACGAACTATTGTTCAATAGCTGCACGCGGATCGTCGTTCGCGATCCGCGGCCGCATTCGGGCATCCCGCCGGTGCATCTGCCGGCGAGCGCGATTCAGCCCATCGGATTCCGCGAGGAAGAGGCGCTGCTGCCGTCGCCGCGGCGGTCGTTTGCCGGATACCGGCTGCTTCAGGAATATTTCGCGCTGCCGGAGCGGTTCTTTTTCATCGAGCTCACCGGCCTGGAACCGCTGGCGGCGTTTGAATCCGAAGTGGAGATTCTGTTTCTGATCGGCCCCTTTGAACGGAATGAGCGGTATCAGCCGCTCGAGTTGGGCGTCAACGCGAAGACGTTCCGGCTGAACTGCTCTCCGATCGTGAATCTTTTTTCGCAGACCGCCGAACCGGTGCTGCTGAACCAGACCCGCTACGAGTATCCCGTGATCCCGGACCTGCGGCGCCGCGGAAGCATGGAAGTGTACTCGATCGACCAGGTCTTCAGCTCCAATCCGGATACGCGCGAGATCACCGATTACGAACCGTTTTATTCGCTGCGCCACGTGCGTTCGCAGGAGGCGGGACAAAGCTTCTGGCACGCCATGCGGCATGCCGCGACCAAGAAGGGCGACGGCGGCAGCGAGATCGCGATCAGTCTCATGGATCTGTCGGGGCGGCACGCGCGCCCGGACTCGGATGCGTTGACCGTCAAATGCACCTGCACGAATCGCGATCTGCCCTCGCAGTTGCCGTTCGGCGATGAACGCGGCGATTTCGAGCTGGAAGGATCGTCGATGATCAAGCGCATAACGTCGCTCCGTAGACCGACGCCCTCCTTGCGCCCGGCCTTCGACCGCAGCCTGCTCTGGCGCAAGATTTCACATTTCTCGCTGAACTATCTGTCCCTGGTCGAAGAAGGCAGGGAAGCGTTCCAGGAGATTCTGCGGCTGTACAATTATTCGGGCTCGCCGCATCTGGAGCGGCAGATCGACGGGATTCGTTCGGTGAAGAGCCGGCGGCATTTCGCGCGCGTGGTGACCGAATTGAGCGTCTCCTTCGTACGCGGAACGCGTGTCGAAATGGAGATCGACGAGGATCAGTTCGTGGGCGGAGGTGTGTACCTGTTCGCCTCGATTCTCGAATATTTTCTGGGGCTATACGTATCCCTGAACAGCTTCAGCCAGTTGGTGGTGCGAACGCCGCAGCGAAAGGGGGTGCTCCGGGAATGGCAGCCGCGCGCGGGCCGGAGGATTCTGCTGTGATCGCTTCGGAACTGGCTGAAGTGCTGCGCTCCAACCCCTGGAGTTTCGAGTTCTTCCAGGCGGTGCGGTTGCTCGAGCGCGTTCACGGGGATCGCGAACCAGTGGGCTATTTTTCCCTCCCCGCCGCGGAAGCGGTGAGGTTCCGCGCCCATGCGTCCACGGTGTTTCCGGCAAGTGAAATTCAGTCGCTGCGCGATTCCGATGGAGAGCGGGCCGACATGGAAGTCAATTTCATGGGGCTGTTCGGGCCGCTGGGCGTTCTGCCGCTGTACTACACCGAGCTGATCGCCGAGCGCAGGCGGTTGCGGGATACCGCTCTGATCGAGTTTCTCGACATTTTCAACCACCGGATGATTTCGCTGTTTTACCGGGCTTGGGAAAAATACCGGTTTCCGATTGCCTACGAACGCGGCGATCGGGACCAGGTGGGCCGCCGCCTTCTCGATTTCATCGGACTCGGCACAACCGGCCTTCAGAACCGGCAGAAGGTCGCCGACAATGCGCTGATGTTTTATTCGGGACTGCTTTCGCAGCAGCCGCGCTGCGCCGCGAATCTGGAGAGCCTGCTCGCCGATTATTTCGAGGTGCCGGTGGAGGTGGAGCAGTTCGTCGGCGCATGGTATAAGCTTGACGAATCGACACAGTTTTGCATGGACGACGGAACCGGCGTCTCCGAGCAGCTCGGCTTCGGCGTGGTGGTCGGCGACGAGGTCTGGGATACGCAGGGGCGCGTGCGGATCCGCATCGGAGCGCTGCGAATGGCGCGCTATCTGGATTTCCTCCCCAGCGGCGCGGCGTACGCTCCCCTGCGCTCGATCGCGGAATTCTACGCGGGCGGCGAGATTGATTTTGAAGTGCAATTGATTTTGGACCGGAGGGATGTTCCGGTCTGCGAGCTCGGCGCGGAAGGGGAAACGGCTCCGCGCCTGGGATGGATCACTTGGGCGCGAACCAAGCCCATGGTCCGCGATCCCGGCGAAACGATTTTGCCGCTTTGATTGGAACCAGGAGAAAGACCGATGGCCATCAATCTGAAGTCTCTGATTGGCAAGCTCGACGATGCGACGCGCAACAGCGTGGAATCCGCCGCGGGTCTGTGCCTTTCCCGAACTCACTATGCGATTGAGATCGAGCATTACCTGCTGAAGCTGCTGGACGCCCCGGACGGCGATTTTCTGCCGATTCTGCGGCGCTTCGAAGTGGATCGCAGCCGGCTGTCTTCGGAATTGAACCGCAGCCTCGACCGGCTCAAATCCGGCAACGCGCGCACGCCGTCGCTCAGCCCGTCTCTGGTGAAGATGCTGACCGAGGCCTGGACCATCGGCTCACTTAGTTTCGGAGCCTCGCGCATCCGCACCGGTCACACGATCCTCGCGCTGGCAGCGAACGATGAACTGGCGCGGCAAATCCACGACTCGAGCCGGGAGTTGCAGAAGATCGACGCTGTGGCGCTGGAGAAGGAGTTTGCGAACATCACCGCCGGATCGCACGAGGAAGCGGCTTCGGCGGCGCAAGACGCCGGCGGGGCGTTCGCCGCGCCCAAGGCGGGCGGCAAGACCCCCAACCTCGATCAGTTTACGGTCAATCTGACGGATCGCGCCAAGCAAGGCAAAATCGATCCGGTTCTGGGCCGCGACTTCGAGATCCGCCAACTGGTCGACATTCTTCTGCGGCGCCGGCAGAACAACCCGATCCTGACGGGCGAGGCGGGCGTCGGCAAAACCGCGGTGGTCGAAGGCTTCGCCCTTCGCGTTTCGCTCGGCGATGTTCCGCCGCCGCTGAAAAATGTCAGCGTGCGCACGCTCGACCTGGCGCTGCTCCAGGCCGGCGCGGGGATCAAGGGCGAATTCGAGAACCGGCTCAAAGGGCTCATCGAGGAAGTGAAATCGTCGCCGACGCCGATTATTCTTTTCATCGACGAAGCGCACACCATGATCGGCGCGGGCGGGCAAGCCGGCCAGGGCGACGCGGCCAACCTGTTGAAGCCGGCTTTGGCGCGCGGCGAACTGCGCACCATCGCCGCGACCACGTGGTCCGAGTACAAGAAGTACTTTGAAAAAGATCCCGCGCTGACGCGCCGTTTCCAGGTGGTCAAAGTCGAGGAGCCGGACGAGCTCCGGTGCGTCGTGATGCTTCGCGGCATCGCCGGAGCGCTCGAAAAGCATCACAACGTCCGTATTCTGGACGAAGCCGTCTCCGCGGCCGTACATCTTTCCAACCGGTATCTGGCTGAGCGCCAGCTTCCGGATAAAGCTGTGAGTGTCCTCGACACCGCCTGCGCCCGCCTTTCCTTGAGTCAGGAGGCCACGCCCGCGCCGATCGAAGACGCTACGCGTCACCTCGACTCCCTCGAGGTGCAGGAGCGAGTACTCTTGCGCGAGGCGGCCGTGGGTGCGGATCATGGGGAACGTCTCGCCGAGATCGCCCGGAGTAAAGCGGAAGTGCAGGCGCAGCTCGCCTCGCTTCAGGAGAAATGGAAGATGATCCGCGATCTTGTTGTGAAGATTCGCGATCTTCGAACTAGGCTCGAAGCAACTGCTCTCGCCGCGGGCGCGGCCGCGTCGCAGTCGCCCTCCGGCTCGGCCGAAACTTCCGTGGCGCGCGAGGAAGTGTCGGGCCTTCAAAGCGAACTCGACCGGGTCCAGGGCGAAAATCCGCTGATGCGCGTGTGCGTGGATGCCTCGATTATCGGCGAAGTAATTTCGGGTTGGACCGGTATCCCGGTCGGCAAACTGTTGAAGGACGAGATCGCAATGGTGCTCGAGCTCGAAATACATCTGGGACGGCGGCTAATCGGACAGAACTACGCGCTGCAGTTGATCGCCGAGCGGGTGCGGACCTCGCGCAGCAGTCTTGACGATCCCGGCAAGCCGATCGGCGTGTTCATGCTCGTCGGGCCGAGCGGCGTCGGAAAAACCGAGACGGCTCTCTCGCTTGCCGATCTGTTATACGGAGGCGAGCGCAACCTGATCACGATCAATATGTCGGAGTTTCAAGAGGCGCATACCATTTCGACGCTGAAGGGATCGCCTCCGGGCTATGTCGGCTACGGCGAAGGCGGCGTGCTGACGGAAGCGGTCCGGCGGCGGCCGTATTCGGTGGTGCTGCTGGACGAAGTGGAAAAAGCCCACCCCGACGTTCTCGAGCTGTTTTATCAAGTCTTCGATAAAGGCATGATGGAGGATGGAGAAGGCCGCGAGATCAATTTCAAGAATACGATCATTCTTCTCACCACCAACGCCTGCACGGATCAGATCGCGAAGCTTACCGCCGATCCGGAGACCGCGCCGAGTCCGGAAGGATTGGTCAAGGCCATCAAGCCGGAACTGAACAAGATTTTCAAGCCGGCGTTTCTTGGGCGCTTGGTGATTATCCCGTATTACCCCGTTCGCGACGAGGTGCTGAAGCAGATCATCCGGCTTAAGCTCGGAAAAATCAAGCGCCGCCTTCAAGAAAATCACCGGATCGAACTGAGGCACGACGAAACGCTGATCGCCGAAGTGGCCAACCGCTGCACCGAGGTGGAGAGCGGAGCCCGCAACGTGGACAATATCCTGACCAATACGCTGCTTCCCGACATTTCGCGGCGCATCCTCGCCGGCCTCGCGGAGGGCCAGAGGCTGTCGTCGATTCAGGTGTCGATCGGTGAGAATGGTCAGTTTGTGTACGCTTAGGATACCCACGTGGCAGACCTTAAACAGACCGATCGATTGATCCGCATCTACACTCCGCTCGGCGACGATGTTGTGGTCCCCCGAAGCTTCGAGGGTTTCGAGGGGATCTCGCGTCTCTACGAATATCGAATAGAGCTGGCGTCTGAAAATGGCGCGATCAGTCCGCAGGACATCGTCGGAAAACGTGTGACTCTGTCGATTCTCCAAGCCGACAGGGAGACCGAGCGCTACTTCGACGGATTCGTATCCCATTTCGCGAAGTTGCCGACGCGTCCTCAGAGCCACGTTTCTTTCGAGTACGAAATCAAAGTCGTTCCGTGGACGTGGTTTCTTACTCGCACCACTAATTGCCGCATCTTTCAGGAGAAGACAGTCCCGCAGGTGATCGAGCAGATCTTTCAGGATTTTGGATTCAGCGATTTTCAGCCTCAGCTTTCAGGGACTCATAATCCCTGGACGTACTGCGTGCAATATCGCGAGACGGCCTTCGATTTCATCTCCCGGCTGATGGAAAAAGAAGGAATTTATTACTTCTTCAAGCACGAAAAAGGCAAGCATACCATGGTGCTGGCCGATAAGAGTTCGGTGCACCAGAATTGCGAATATCAGTCCAACATGCGAGTTGAGCCGTCGGGGGGGGTCTATACCCGGGACCAGGATACCGTCCAACTCTGGGAGCGCCATTATCAGTATCGCTCCGGAAAGTGGGCGCAGACCGATTACAACTTCGAGACGCCGACCACTAGCCTGCTGACCAACGATTCAACCGTTCTCCAGATCGAAAAAAGCACGAACTACGAGCTGTTCGATTATCCCGGCGAGTACGACAACAAAGGCGACGGAGAAGCGCTCACCAAACTGCGCATGGAAGAAGAGGAGATTGGCTTCGATACCGCCCGGGGGGAGAGCGATTGCCGGTCGTTCTCTTCCGGATGCAAGTTCACTCTCCAGGATCACGACCAGAAAGATCAGAACCAGACCTATGTTCTGCTTTCCCTGACTCACAGGGGCCATCAAGCCAGCTTAGTCGGCGGTGAGGCCTCGGAAGAGTCGAGCTACCAGAACAGTTTCGAATGCTTCCCCGCCTCGGTCCAGTTTCGCCCCCCGCGGAGCACGCCGCGCTCCATCGCGCACGGAACCCAGACGGCGGTTGTCGTGGGACCAAGCGGCGAAGAGATCTACACGGATCAGTACGGCCGCGTGAAAGTGCAGTTTTTCTGGGATCGCGAAGGCGCCTCGGACGAAAAAAGCTCGTGTTGGATTCGCGTTTCGCAGCCATGGGCCGGAAAGAACTGGGGAGCCATCTGGATTCCGCGCATCGGGCAGGAAGTGGTCGTCGATTTCCTCGAAGGAGACCCGGATCGGCCATTGATTGTCGGACGCGTGTACAACGAGCTGCAAACAGTCCCCTACGATTTGCCGGCCAACTCCACGCAAAGCGGATTCAAGAGCCGGAGCTCGCCAGGCGGAGGGAGCGCCGATTTCAATGAGCTGCGCTTTGAGGACAAGACGGGCAGCGAAGAGGTCTTCCTGCAAGCCCAGAAGGATCTGACGATCATGGTGGAGCACGACGAGAACCGCACCGTGCAGCATGACCGCACAAAAAACGTGCAGCACGATGAGACCACCACCATCGGCAACGACCGGAACGAAACAGTTTCGCAGAACGAAACCGGAAGCATCGGCAACAACCGCCAGTGGACCATCACCCAGAACGATAATCTTACCGTCAACGGTAACCAGACAATCTCGGTGACTGGGTCGATCAGCATCACGGCCAACCAGCAGATCACCATCACGTGCGGCGCGAATACTATCACGATGGGCCCGTCGGGAATCTCCATCCAGGGCTCGCCGATCGTCGAGATCAACTGATCACCGCCAGCGTCCGGCGAGCGCGGTCACGGGCTCGGCGATGGATTGAAATCGCATCAGCATCGCCACATCCCGGTTTTTCATCGCAGCCAGCGCCATCAATCCCTGCTCCTGGATAAAATCGATTTGGCTATCGGTCAGCAGAACTTCGGCGCAAGGCTGCGACCACATTTCTCCGCCGGCCTCGAAGGAAAAGTAGGGCAAACCCTGCATTTGACGCACCCTGCCCGGACGGAACTTCCAGCCGTACTGGTTAAAGGAGCGGCCCAGCAGCCACCCGCACGCGAATGCCGGATTGGCCCACAGAAAGTCGCTGTGTTCGGGACGGCCGAAGATTTCCTCGAAGGGGAAACTCTCGATGGCGTAAGTCCCGCGCCCGTAGGGCATGCGCGCGAGGAATCGCGGAAGTGCGAGGCCGATCCAGCGCGCGGCCGGCGAGCGGCGCAACCGGCGCCATTCCGGAGTTTCGGAATCTTCGTCCGGCGGCGCCGATTCGGCGATCCAGGACGCTCCCCCGCGCCCGGCGAGTTCGCCAAGCCGTTGCAGCAACGCGGCGTCCCCCGTCGAGCGGTCAAACACGTAGTTGCCCGCGATCACGGCCCACGGCTCCTGCGGCGTCAGCAGCCGGCCTAGGTCGTCCCCACCACCCTCGAGTTCGTCCCTGGTCGCATCCAGGACGTGCAGGCTAAGCGCGCCGTCGGTATCGAGACCTCGCGCGAGTAAATCGAGCGCACGCCAGGCGGATTCGAGCGCCTGAAATTGCGGGTGATGCAGGATGGCCCGCATCAGGGCGGAGTGGGCGCGGTCCAGCGCGGCGCGATCTTCGCGCGAGGCCCGAACAATGTGCGGCGCGACCAGTCGCTCGACTACCGATTGCAGGTCGCCTCGCAGGTCCACTGGCCGATCGACATCCGCCTGTTCCACGATCTCGTCCAGCAAGCTCCCCGAGGTGAGCCGGGCGGCATCCGCCTCTATCGACGGGCTGGCCTCGGGTGGCGAGCTTCCGGCATCCTCGCTTCCGGCGGGTTGGACGGGAGCGAGGCCGTGGAACAGCTCGCAGCGCTGGAAGATCGAATCCGGCTCAAAGTCCGAGAGCGCGCTGAAATTCAGCCGCACGGCCGCGCTCGAACCCAATCGCAAAGTTGCCTGCACATGCATGCTTCCGAGGACCTCGTCGAAGTTGTCGCGGTCGATCCGTTGCGGCCGGCGGGAGCCCACAGCGGCGCGGCCTTCGCGGCCGCTAAAGTCGCCGAGAATGAGGATGCGAAACGGATCCTCGGGTGCGGCCTCCACGGGCGATGGCTCCGGCTGTTCCGCCGGATTGCCCGCATTTACGTCCAACACGACGGAACTCGAAGGTTTCGGTGGCATATTCGACCTCGCTCCAATAGCTTACCTTTTTACGCCGGGAGTGTCGTGACCGGGCCGCATTGAGATATCGTAGAGGGGATATGAAGCGATTGCAGCCGGTGATCTGGGCCAAGGGCACGTTCCTCACGCCGCAGCATTTACAGTGTCAGGACCGGTTCATCGAGGACACGCTGCAATTTCACACCGAGTCTTTGAACTTCCGGCCGTGGGGATTTCAGCGGCTGGAAATCGATCACGCGGCGCTCGCCTCCGGTACCATCGCGCTGACGCGCGCCTCCGGCATCTTTGCCGACGGACTGTTGTTCGACGCCCCGGATTCCGACCCGTCTCCGCCGCCGAAATCGCTGGTGGACTGCTATGAAGTGGATCTGGACACCGTCGACGTTTTTCTGGCCGTGCCGCATCACCGCGATCGCGGATTGAATGTTTCTGGCGTTCAACTCAATGCCGAGACGCGCTATCGCGCCGAGGTAGCTCTGATGAGGGACGAGAACACGGGACAATCCGAGAAGCCGATTCAGGTGGCGCGCAAGAATCTGCGCCTGATGGTGAAAAGCGAGGTTCGCGAGGGAACCTCCGCTCTGCGCGTTGGCCGCGTACAACGGACCCAAGCGGGTACGTATGAATTGGATCGCACGTTCATCCCTCCGCTGGTCGATTTTAACGCCAGCGAACACTTGGTTTCTATCGTGCGGCGCCTGGTGGAAATTCTCGCGGCCAAAAGCAGCGAGCTCGCCGGCGGCCGGCGCCAGAAAAATCAGGCGCTGGCGAATTTCACGGCCTCCGACATCGCCAGCTTCTGGCTGCTGTACACGATCAACTCGAACTTCCCGCTGCTGAATCACTTCTTCCAAGCCGGCAAGGGGCATCCCGAGCGCGTCTTCCACACGATGCTTTGTCTCGCCGGGGCGCTGACGACGTTTTCGATCGACATTCACCCGCGCGATCTGCCCAAGTACGACCACGATAATCTTTCGTTCTGTTTTTCGGACCTCGACGATAAAATCCGGCTGCTGCTGGAGACCGTGGTGCCCAGCAATTTCATCGCGCTGGGTCTGAAGCAGGTGCAACCCTCGATTTATGCGACCGCGCTCGCGGAGGACAGGTATCTCGCCAACACGCGTCTGTATCTGGCGATCAACGCCGAGATGAAGCAGGCGGAGCTGCTTCAGAAGGCCCCCATACTGTTGAAGGTCGCCTCGGCAACGCACATCGAACAACTGGTCCGCCAGGCGCTCAAGGGCGTGCCGCTGACCCACGTGTCCACGCCGCCCAATTCGATCCCGGTGAAGATGAACTACCAGTATTTCAGCCTGAGCCAATCCGGCGGCGCGTGGGAGTCGATCCTCCGGGCCCGGAATTTTGCCGTGTATATCCCCGCGGATTTTCCGGATCCTCAAGTGGAGTTGATCGTGCTGTTCCCCGAGGCTCAGTGAATCCCAGAGGGCGCGCCGCGCCCGCCGCACAGTTCACTTGCGGACGAAGACGAACACCAGCACCAGCGCCAGCACGGCCAGCACCGCCAGGATCAGAATCAGCGGCAGAACCGATTTCGGCTTCGGCGCGGCCTCCGGTTCAGGCGCGGAAGCCGGAACCGGTTGCGGGGCCTCGGGCTCCGGTTGGGCGGCGAACATCCGGGTCCAGTCGCTGGGTCCTTCAGCGCGCTGCGGCGCACGAGGCGCGGTGAAGACGCCCGTAGCCTCTTTGGACTGCGGCAGTTCCGAAGAGGCGCCGGGCTCGCCGAAAATCCTCGTGAATTCTCCTTCCTCCGGTGGCGCGGGCGCCTTCGCCGCAGGCTTCGAGAAATAGTCGTCGGAAGGAGTCGCCGGCGTCGGTGTTGCCAGCGGCGACTGAAAAAATTTGGTGAACTCGCCGTCCTCCTTCCGAGGCGGGGTAGGCGCGGCGGGCGGCGGCGATCCGGACGAAGATCCTGAAAGAAAAGCGCGAGTGAATTCACCCGGCTCAGCCGCTCGCGGGGGAGGCGCCGCTGGAGCGGCAGGTTGCAAGAACAACCGCGTGAATTCTCCCTGCTCGACAGGCGCTTGCCCCGTAGGAGCTTTGGAAGCCGGCGTGGGAGGTGAGCTGAACAGTTTGGTGAACTCGCCTTGCGCCGGCTCGATGGGCCCGGCCGAAGGGCGGACTGGCGGTGTGTGGGCCGGCTGACCCGGCCGCGGAAATGGCGGGGTCGCCTCCAACCTGGCTGACGGGGCGTGAGCCTGCCGCTGTCCCCGGCGATGCCGCGGATCGCCTGCTTCGGCCGGCTTCTCACGAGCCGCGGCGGTCAGCCACTCCTTCAAGCCGGGGAAGTAAGGCGGACTTTCGGTAATCAGATACATCCCGCCGTCGCGAATGCCCGCTTCGAGAATCCGCGAGCGGCCCGCCGGAGGAAGGCCGTCAAGCAACTCCAGGAGGACGCGAACTTCAGAGCTGGCGCTGAGCGGCATCCAGTGCATCAGCACCTGGCGGGCGCGCTGGGGATCGCTTGCGAGATAGGTCTTTACCTCCCCGTCCTGCATCAGCTCAAGGAGTTGCAAGCCGTCGAACAAATTCATAACTTATCCTATTTCAACACATAGACCAGTGGTGCTACCATTATTATCCGACGGTTCGACCTGACATGAAGCATCTTTCAAGAGTGGTGTGGGCTGAGGGAATGTATCTTGGGCCCCATCATTTCCAGGCCCAGAGCCGCTATTTTGAAGACTCGATCCGCTTCGTGACGGAGGCCCTTGGGGACGGCACGCACGGCCTGACCGGCTGCGCGCTGGATGAAGAGGCGCTCAGTAACGGTACCGTTGTGATCGTTCATGCGGGCGGGATCATGCCCGACGGCACGCCGTTTTATATGCCGGAATCGGATCCCCTACCGCCGCCGCGCGATGTGACCCAGGTTATTTCACCCGCCAGCAACCGATTGACGGTTCTGCTCGCGCTTCCGCGGCACAAGTACAACGGAGTGAACTGCGCGCTGGCTCCGGCGGCGGCCTCCAGCGGCTCCCGTTATATCGCGGAGACACAGACGCTTCACGACGACACCACCGGACAGGACGAAAAGCAAATCCGGATCGGGCGAAAAAATCTCCAGATCGTTTTCGAAACCGAGATGAACGACGATTGGATGACGATTCCCATCGCGCGCGTAATGCGCTCCGGGTCGGGGAAGTTCGTCTTCGACCCGGCCTTCATCGGACCGACTCTTCAGATTAGCGCGAGCCACCGGCTGATGAGCCTGCTGGGGCCGCTGATCGAGCTGATGGAAGAGAAGATCGCAGGGCTTACGCGGGCCGCGGAGGCGGTGGGCGCGATTGGGTTCTCAACCCGCGAGATCGCAAGCTTCTGGTTCCTGCACACCGTGAATGCGAGTCTGTCGCCGCTCCGGCATTTTTATTTTTCCAAGCGCGGCCATCCTCGTGAACTGTTTCTGGAGTTGTCGCGGCTCGCCGGAGCGCTCTGCACCTTCGCGCTCGCATCGCATCCCCGGACGCTTCCGGCCTACGATCACGAACATCCGGAGGAAGGCTTCGCCGCGCTGGACCGCCACATCCGGGAGCATCTGGAGCTGATCATTCCGGCGAATTGTCTGTCGATCCCGCTGCATTTGACGGCGGACTATTTCTATGCCGGTGAAGTGACCGACCAAAGATGCTTCGGACGTTCCACCTGGTACCTGGCCGTGCGCGCCGACATGGGAAACGCGGAGCTGATCGCGCAGGTGCCGAAACTGGTCAAGATCTGCTCGGAAAGATTCATCCCAGAGCTGATCAAGCGCGCGCTGCCGGGCTTGCCGCTGTCTCACACGCCGGTTCCGCCGCCCGCGATCGCGGCCAGAGTGGCAACAGAATACTTCTTGGTCAACAAGAGCGGGCCGTTCTGGGATCACATCGCATCCACGAAACACGTCGGGATCTACATCCCGGGGGATATTCCGAAACCGGAGATCCAACTGTTCGCCGTTCTGGATTCCTGACATGGCTATGCAACCGGGCAGACAATACAACAATCTGGCGCTGGTGTTCGAGGAAGCGCTGACGGCAATCGAGCGCATTCGAGCCGGCCGGGAAAAGGTCGCGGATGCGGAGCGCTTTCGCGGAGAAATCCGCCAGCAGCTCAAGCATGCCGAAGACGAGGGCCGAAAGCGCGGCTACTCGCGAGAGGATATTCGCCTGGCGATGTTCGCGGTGATCGCGCTGCTGGATGAATCGATCCTGAATTCGAGCAATCCCGTTTTTGCGGACTGGCCTCGCAAGCCGCTTCAGCAGGAGATTTTCGGCGGGCATCAGGCCGGCGAGATTCTCTTTCAGAACATCGACGGCTTGCTGGCGCAACCGGATTCGAGCGTCCTTGCCGATATCCTCGAGGTCCATTTGTTGTGCATTCTGCTCGGCTACGGCGGAAAGTATAGTGTGTACGGAAAGCGAGAGCTGCGCGCAATTGCCGATTCGATCGCCGGGAGAATCCGGCGCATTCGGGGTTCCGGTCCTCTCTCGCCGGACTGGGCTCCGCAAGGGGAAGTGGCGGCCGTGGCCCTAGGCGACCCGTGGCTCCGCTGGCTGACAATCGCGGCCTCGGCATGTCTGGTTCTGGCGCTGCTGCTTTTCGTGACGTTTAAGATGACTCTCGGAGTATCGGGCATATAGCGATGTCGAAACACGTCAAGATCGTGGCCGGTGCGTTGCTGATCTACCTGGCGTTGACGCTCCTGGTCCCCAAGCTGCTGAAGCTGGGCGGATCCGATTACTGGATCCTGGCTGGGGGACTGGCGCTGATCGGAATCCTCGCCGCGGCGGCTTACCTTTGGACCGATGCGCGCGCCACGGCGGCAGCCGCAAAGGCGATGGCGGAACCGGGCGCGGGCGGATCGGCCGACGAGCTTTCGGAACTGCTCAATGCAGCCGAAGAGCGGTTGCGCTCCTCCAATCTAGGCAGAGGCGCGCGATTCGCGAGTCTTCCGGCGCTGTTCGTGATTGGTCCGCGGGGCTCCACCAAGACCACGACGATCATGCAGTCCGGGCTCGATCCGGAACTGCTCGCCGGACAGGTGTATCAGGAGGGAAATATCGTCGCCCCAACACGCTTTGTCAACGCGTGGTTTGCGCGGCGCTGGGTTTTTGTCGAAGCCGGCGCGGCGGCGCTGGCGGATGCCGGCCAGTGGGCGAAACTGATCCGCCGGATGCGTCCGGGACCGCTGCAGGAGGCCGCTCGAAAAGGAGCCCAGTCGCCAAGGGCCGCGCTGGTGTGTTTCGATTGCGAGGAGTTCCTGAAGGCCCGCGGGGCGGAGTCGGCAGCCGCGTCGGCGCGGGATCTGCGCGACAAACTCGCCGCGATTTCGCAATCCCTCGGCATCAGCCTGCCGGTCTACGTGCTCTTCACGAAGGCCGATCGTATTCCCTACTTTCACGACTATTTCCAGACCCTGGCCGACGATGAGCCGGCCCAGGTGATGGGCGCGACCCTGCCGGCCGGAACCGGAAGCGGCGTGTACGACGAGGAGCAATCGGCGAGGTTGAATGCGGCCATCGATCGGCTCTATTTTTCGCTGGCCGAGCGCCGCATCGATTTTCTGGCGCGCGAGGGAGATGCCCAACGCGTGCCCGGGGCCTACGAATTTCCGCGCGAGTTTCGCAAAATCCGCAACCTGGCGGTGCAGTTTCTGCTGGATGTGTGCCGGCCCAGCCAATTGAATGCGGCGCCGTTCTTGCGCGGATTTTATTTTTCGGGCGTGCGTCCCATTCTGGTGCGCGACACCGCGCCGCCTCCGGTGGTCGCCAATCGGCCATTCGCGGGGCACTCAGGCGCGACGGGTGTTTTCAGAGTCGGGCCTGAGCCGACTGGGGAACTCCAGCCGGAAGGCCCGACCGTGCGCAAGGTCCCGCAGTGGGTTTTCTTGAAACAACTTTTCGGCCAGGTAGTGCTCGCCGATGAAGCCGCTCTGGGTGTAAGCGCGGTGAGCGTGAAGACCAGCACCCTGAAACGCGCGCTGCTGGCCTCCGCCGTGGGGCTGGGTCTCCTGTTGTCGCTGGCGTTCATCGTTTCGTTCAGCCAGAATAGCGACCTGGAGGCGGGCGCGCGGGATGCGGCGGCGAAGGTCAAGCTCGACACCGCAACCGCACCGCCAATTCCTTCGCTCGACGATCTCACCAAGCTCGACGCTCTGCGCCAATCGGCGGACACCATCAGCCGTTATAACAGGGAAGGCCCTCCGCTCAGTTATCGCTGGGGATTGTACATCGGGGACGAGCTCTATCCCACGGTGCGGCGTCTCTATTTCCAGCGATTCCGTCAACTTTTATTCGGTTCCACCCAATCGAGCCTCGTTGTGAATCTCCGGACGCTTCCGGCGAGGCCAGGCCCCACGGATTCGTATCAGTATCCTTACGACAGCCTGAAATCTTACCTGATCACGACGTCGAATCACGACAAGAGTACGAAACCGTATCTGTCTCCGGTGCTGTACTCGCGCTGGGAAGAGGGGAAAAAAGTCGACGCGGCACGTGCGCAACTGGTGCGGAAGCAGTTCGATTTTTACAGCGAGGAGTTGAAGTTCGAAAATCCGTTCCCTTCCGACAACGATTCCACGACGATCGACCGCGCTCGCAAGTATCTCGCGCAGTTCGCCGGAGTCGAACGGATCTACCGTTCCATGCTTGCCGAGACCAACGCGAAGGCGCCATCGCTGAATTTCAACCAGAAGTTCCCGGGTTCGGTGCAGACGGTGGTGAACAATCGCGATGTCGCCGGCGCTTACACCAAGGCCGGCTGGCCGATCATGCAGGATGCCATCAAGCACGCGGACCGGTACGTCTCGGGCGAGAGGTGGGTGCTGGGCGACCAGTCCGCGAATTTCGGCGATCCTGCCAAGCTGGAAAGCGATCTGCACATGCTCTATTTCTCCGACTTCATCCAGCAATGGCAGGACTATTTGAAGAGATCGGTTGTTCAGACTTACAGCGACATCCCGGACGCGGCCAAGAAGCTGGCCACGACGGCGAGTTCGACGTCGCCTCTGCTGGAGATGTTCTGCATGGCGTCGCAAAGCGTGGGCGTCGACCCGGACATCGCCAAATCGTTCAAGGCGGTATTGACGGTGATTCCGGCCTCCTGTGGCGATCAATACGTCGGGGGGGCGAATCAGGATTACATGAAGGCCCTGTCTACGCTTCAGGCTTCACTGGGACAGATCACAAGTCCCGATCCAAACGACCCGAATGTGGCGGCTGCCGCGAACACCGCCCAGTTGGCGACTGTCGCCGCCAACCAGATGGCTCAGGGCTTCGGCGCGGACCCCCTGGGGCCGACAGTGCAGAAGCTGATTGTAGACCCGATCGAGAATGTCGAGCCGAAGCTAAAAGGCCTGGGAGCGGCTGATCTGAACAAGGGCGGCAGGAGTCTTTGTACGGACTTTAAGGCCTTGATGACCAAGTATCCGTTCAACCCGCAGACCACGAATGAAGCAGGGCTCACCGATATAAACATGATTTTCAAGCCTGGAGAAGGCTCGCTGTGGAAGTTCTACGATCAGAAGCTCCAGAAGCTGCTGACGAAGCAAGGCAGCCAATATGTGGCCGCCTCCGGCGGAACGGTCACGTTGCAGCAACCTTTCGTCAACTCTTTTAACCGGCTCGCGCAGTTCTCGACCGCCTTGTACGCGGGCGGCCCCGATCCGCATTTCACGTACACCCTTCAGCCGGTGCCCTCGGCAGGCATTCAAAGCATGACTTTAAATATCGACGGAGAAACCCTGACCTACAACGGCGGCAGCGGCGCGGCGAAGCAGTTTACCTGGCCTGGAACGCAGTCCGGCGTTCAGGCCACGTACAACGGTACCTACGGCTGGGCGCGGTATCAGGGCTTGTGGGGCGTGTTCCGATTCCTCGCGAAGGCCGACACGCCGGCCGGGACGGGCCCGCGAAGCCGCGTAGAGTGGTTCATTCGCGCGGGCGATCAGCTCGTGACGTTGCCGGACGGCAAGACGCTCACGGTTCGTTTCGATCTCGATATGGGCGCGTCACCGTACGTGTTTCAAAAAGGCTATTTTTCGAACGGGAGTTGCGTGGACAACGTGGCGAAGTAAAACGGCCTCCCGGCAGACTCGGCGATCCCGGCTCGCTGCGCCGAACGCTATGGACGCCGAACGCGATAGAATGAGAAACGTCATTCGACAAGGAGGGTACCAATGCCGTTGCAAGTCTGTATGGGGGCGATGATGCAATGCACCATGGGCGCAGCGCCAAGCTCATTGGTGGTGCTGCCGGTGAACCGCGTCATGACGCAGCAGGTGCCTGACGCCAACATCATGGATCACATCCCCATGGTGAATATCATGCCGTTCGGGGTGTGTATGTCGCCGGCCTTTCCTGCCACGGCCGCTGCGACGGCCGCCGCCATGGGCGTTCTTACGCCGATGCCGTGTATCCCCGCGACCCCCGCTCCCTGGGTCACCGGAGCGCCGACCGTTCTGCTCGCCGAGTTCCCCACTCTCGACAATGTCTCGCAACTGATGTGCATCTTCGGCGGTGTGATTATGTTCTCGGACGCGGGCGAAGAAACGGTGATGGTGCCGTAACCGGACATCCATGCTTCCAAAGCTGCCATCGCTGCCATCGCCGCCGCCCCCGCCGCCCCCGCTCAGCGCTGAATTCCACAGTACCTTCGCACCGCCGCAACCGAGCGCCGCGGCACAGCCGCCCGGGACGCAACTACCTGGGGCACAACCACCCGCGGTACAACCATCCGCGGTACCACCGCCCGGCGCACAGCCGCCCGCGGCGCAGCTTCCTGGGGCACAACCACCCGCGGCACAATCGCCCGGCGTACAGCCGCCCTCGGCGCAGCCACCCGCACCACAATCACACGGATGGAGCTTGTTCCGATCGTCGGATGGAAAGACGTGTATCGATCAGGGCAATCAATCGATGATATCCAATCCCCAGGCCGGGCATACGATCCGCCTCGATCATTTGAAGCAGGAGGCTCAAATATTTCCGATGACCCCGGCGCCCGCAATGCCCGCCGCGCCGTCCGGAGGCGTTCCATCGCTGAAGCCGCCGCCCGCTCCACTGAGCGTGAAGGATCTAGGCACACGGATCATCGCGGGCCACGAGGCGCAAGGCAAGTCGTACACGTATCCGGCGCTGAAGCCGCCGGGTGGTTTGCAAGCGCCATCCGCACCGCAAGCGCCATCCGCACCGCAAGCGCCGTCCGCACCGCAAGCGCCGTCCGCACCGCAAGCGCCATCCGCACCGCAAACACCATCCGCGCCTCAGGCGCCGGGTATGCCGAAAGCGCCATCCATGCCGGCGCCGCCTGGTATTCCGCAACCGCACACCGTAGAGGTGTGGACCAGCCCCAAACTCCAGTTGCCGCTGGCGAGTCGTGTTACTACTGGCATGGGCACGCAAACCACGATCGGCAAGCAGGTCACGGCCGGCGAGCCGCCTGCGTCTAAGTTCCAGATTCCTCCGAACTATAAACTCGTCCCGCCGCCTCGTCCTCCAACCCCTTCCATCTGACGATTGCGGAGCCTGCTCGACTTCCGGGGAAGCTGCGGAGCAGCGGCCTTCCACAAGCTCGCGCGATTGTTCACCAACGGCGTTTCCGTCCCGAACCTGCGGCCGCGTTCCCGGGCATAGTGGCGTACGTCTCCGCTTCACGGCCACCCGCGGATTGACACGCACTTCTCCGAGGCCAGGACCTTAGTTCTATTTTGCGGGCAGGGAACTGTTCTCCGTGCCTCGACACAGCAAGCGTTCATCATCTTTACACAGGAATCCCAGGTATGATAGACTTCTTTAGCGTTTTGGCGCTCGCTTAGCTGGCGGATCTCTTGACCCTTCAGCCCACCGCGGCGCGGGGAGGGTACCTTGTTAACACACACGGGACGTTCATTTTGGTGGCGGCGCGCCTGCGCGAAACCCGCCCGCCGAGCGGGACTGTATGATGTGAGAGTGTGTCACAGCAAACTGGTGTACCTTTTCTTGGCCCTGGTCGCGCTGGCGCCCCTGAGCACTGCGCAGTCATCACTTGCTCTATCCTTTCGTTTTACCTCCAACAACGCGGATGTGGGCCAAACCCTAGTCGGCAATGAGTTTGATGGGACAGCCTCCGGCGGAGCCCCCCCCTATTCATACGCCCTCTCGGGAAACTATCCTTCCGGAATGGTCCTCAGCACAAGCGGGACGAATAGGCAGAATGTGGCGACGGTTGGGCAGGCGAGCCCCCAGGGAAGTTTCAACTTTTCAATAACCGTCACTGACACGCAAGGATCCACGGCCACCGTGGGGTTCCACATAAACATCCTGCCAGACGTATCCCTCGTCACCACATCCGTCCCCAACGGCGCGCTTCGCTCGCAGTATTCGGCGCTCCTCCAGGCCGCGGGTGGATACCCAAGCGACGGGGCCTGCCCTAACTACGCGTGGTCAAGCTCAGGGTCGCTCCCCCCGGGATTGGCACTGAACTCCACCACCGGCGCCATCAGCGGATTACCGTCTTCAACAGGGACCTACCCCTTCAACATTTTCGTTACGGACAGTTGCGGCGCCAATCCGACTTCTGCGACGGGTTCATTTTCCATCACGATTACGTTGCCGGTGAGTATTACCGGACCAACCACTCTGCCAGCGGGCACGGCGGGATCGGCCTACGGGCCGGTGGCGTTCTCGGCCGCCGGCGGGACGGGAAGCTACACGTGGTCCGCGACGGGACTGCCGAACGGGCTGACTTTCAGCTCCGCAGGAGTATTGAGCGGCACACCGGGAAGTGCGGGTAGCTCCACGCCGCAGTTCACGGTCACCGACTCCGGCAGGAATACGGCCAACGTCAGTCTTTCCCTGACCATCAATTCGCTCCCGGCTATCACCGGTCCAACGTCTCTGCCAGCGGGCACGGCGGGATCGGCCTACGGGCCGGTGGCGTTCTCGGCCACCGGCGGGACCGGAAGCTACACGTGGTCCGCGACGGGACTGCCGAACGGGCTGACTTTCAGCTCCGCAGGGGTATTGAGCGGCACACCGGGAAGTGCGGGCAGTTCCACGCCGCAATTCACGGTCACCGACTCCAGCAGGAATACGGCCAACGTCAGTCTTTCCCTGACCATCACGTCCACGGTGAGTATCACCGGCCCAACGTCACTGCCAGCGGGCACGGCGGGATCGGCCTACGGGCCGGTGGCGTTCTCGGCCACCGGCGGGACGGGAAGCTACACGTGGTCCGCGACGGGACTGCCGAGCGGGCTGATTTTCAGCTCCGCAGGCGTATTGAGCGGCACACCGGGAAGTGCGGGCAGCTCCACGCCGCAGTTCACGGTCACCGACTCCAGCAGGAATACGGCCAACGTTAGTCTTTCCCTGACCATCAATCCGCCCCAGCTGACTATCACCGGTCCAACGTCTCTGCCAGCGGGCACGGCGGGATCGGCCTACGGGCCGGTGGCGTTCTCGGCCACCGGCGGGACGGGAAGCTACACGTGGTCCGCGACGGGACTGCCGAACGGGCTGATTTTCAGCTCCGCAGGCGTATTGAGCGGCACACCGGGAAGTGCTGGCGGCTCCACCCCGCAGTTCACGGTCACCGACTCCAACAGGATTACGGCCAACGTCAGTCTTTCCCTGACAATCAATCCGCCCCTGCTGACTATCACCGGCCCAACGTCTCTGCCAGCGGGCACGGCGGGATCGGCCTACGGGCCGGTGGCGTTCTCGGCCACCGGCGGGACCGGAAGCTATGCGTGGTCCGCGACGGGACTGCCGAACGGGCTGATTTTCAGCTCCGCAGGCGTATTGAGCGGCACACCGGGAAGTGCTGGCGGCTCCACCCCGCAGTTCACGGTCACCGACTCCAACAGGATTACGGCCAACGTCAGTCTTTCCCTGACAATCAATCCGCCCCTGCTGACTATCACCGGCCCAACGTCTCTGCCAGCGGGCACGGCGGGATCGGCCTACGGGCCGGTGGCGTTCTCGGCCACCGGCGGGACCGGAAGCTATGCGTGGTCCGCGACGGGACTGCCGAACGGGCTGGGCATCAGCCCGGCGGGGGTATTGAGCGGGACTCCGGCCACAGGCAGTCAGGGCAACTATACCCCGCAGTTCACGGTCACCGACTCCGCCAGAAATACGTTTTCCGCTAGTCTTAGCCTCCTCATCAATCCGCCCAACACGCAGTTCCCGTTGACCATAAGTGTGTCGCCGGCGGGCGCGGGGAGTGTGACGGCGACTCCCGGCCCCACCAACGGGGGTTATAGTCCCGGAACGTCGGTACAACTTCAGGCAACCGCCGCGGCGAAGTATTCGTTCTCGCACTGGAGCGGGGATCTTGCCGGCTCGGATAACCCGGCGACGTTGGAAATGCTGGGTCCGCATTCGATCACAGCCAACTTCACGAGTTCTCCACAGTCTCTTTCCATCACTACCCTCTCGATTCCGGCTGGACTCACTGGCGTGGTTTACCCGGCGACCACGTTTGGGGCGACGGGCGGCACCGGGCCGTATTCTTGGTCGAAGACTTCGGGCGCGCTTCCTCCGGGTTCGATGAGCTTGAGCTCGGGCGGGGTCCTAAGCGGGACGCCTGCGTCGAGCGGGGCGTTCTCCTTCACCGTCATGGTGACAGATAGTTCGCCGACGCCGTTGACCGCATCGGCCAACTTTACGCTGACGGTCACGCAGCCGGGAACGCTGCTTTCGGTCACGTCGCAGCAGTTGGACTTTTCCTATGTGCAAGGCGATACCAACACACCGGCTCCGCAGATTATCGGGGTGTTGAGCAACCCGAGCAGCACCGGCATCAAAGCGACCTCGATCACCACCGACGGCGAACCTTGGTTGATCGCGTCACAGAATTTCCCAGGGAGCCAGACGCCGGGAACGATCACGGTGTCTGTGGACCCATCGAAGGTGGCGGGGCCGAACACCTACAGCGGCCAGATCAACATCATCGCGCAAAACGCGACTCCTCCCAGCGTGACCGTCAACGTGACGTTTCAAGTGAGCCGATCACAGGCCCCGCAACTGACCCTGACTCCTCCACAGAGCTTCGCTTTGCCTAACGGAGGAGGCGCAAGCCAGGGGGCGGTAGGGGTGTCCAATACCGGAGGCGGGACGCTGAACTATACCAGCGCGGCCAGTTCCGATCTCAATTGGCTGACGATCACGGGAGGGAGCCAGGGCAGTGTCACGCCGTCCACGCCGTCCGGCATTGCGTTCTCAGTGAACCCCAATGTTTCTCCTGGGCTGCACCAGGGGCAGATCACCGTCACCGACACAAGCGGCATCAACCCGCCCCAGGCTTCCAAGGTGACGCTGCTGGTGAGCATACCCCAGGCGATCATGCAGCTATCGGAATCGGGGTTGACGTTCTACGCGGTGCAGAATTCGAACGTCACCCCGCCGCCGCAGACGGTTGAGATTTACAACCTGTGGGGGGATACCCTTTCGTGGACCTCCCAGATTCAGTACACAGTGGCGAGTCAAAATTGGCTGACCGTGACGCCGTCCGGAAGCAGCGCCGCTGCAGCGCCGGGAATCGCTACGGTTTCCGTGAGCCCGGCGGGTTTGCCCGTGGGGCAGTATTATGCGACGGTGAATGTGCCATCCGGTGCATTCAACTCCCCGCAGAGCTTCTCCGTGCTGCTGAACGTGGTGGGCGCGGGCCAGTTGGGATCGTCACCGCAGGCATCCACGTCGGGGGTGATTCTGGTTGCGGCCCCGGGAAGCACGGCTGCGGCAACCCAAAACATCAGTCTCATTAGTCCGGCGGGCGCGAATCCCACCTTCAGCACCAACGTATCCACCTCGAGCGGCGGCGGCTGGCTGTCGGTGACGCCGCTGACCGGATCCCTGAGTGGCGGGAGCGCGTCGCTAGCGATTCAGGCAAGCGCTGCGGCCGTGGCCGCGGGCGTCAACTATGGGTCGGTGCAAGTGGCGTTCCAGGACGGTACGATTCAGACCATCCAGGTAGCCTTAATGGCCACTCCCGGCGCCGCCTCAACCCCGGCATTCGCACTCACCACAAGCGTGCACACCGATGCCTCCCCCCCCTCCTGCACGCCGACGACGCTGGTGGCGACGTTCAGTACCCCGAACGCGAACACGCCGCTGACGGTGGGGCAAGCCCAACCATTCCAGGTACAGATTGTGGATAACTGCAATGCGCCGCTATTATCTTCCCAGAGCCCCACGGTCCAACTGTTTAATGAGTCCACCAGTCCTCCTGCACACCTCGCCGATCTGACACCCGGCAGCCCTAACGGCGTCTGGACCAGCTCTTGGACTCCATCAAGTCCCGGAAACGTGACGCTGCGGGTGTTTGCGAGCAGGGGACAAACTTTTGGAGGGATTTCCACGCCGCCGAACACGGTTGTGGATGTGACGGTGCTGCCCGCGAGTGCCACTGGGCCTCCTGCGCCCGCGGCCGCGATTAACGGCGCCAGCTTCGACACGAACGTTCAAGGTCTGGTTGTCCCCGGTGGGTACGTATCCATCTACGGGCAGTTTATGGCGGATAGCACGGCTCAAGCGAGCGGTGGGTTACTGCCACCTTCTCTGGGCAACGCACAATTGCTGTTTGAGTCTAACGGGAAGACTCAGCCTCTGCCGCTGCTGTTTGTGAATAAGGACCAGGTCAACGGGCTGATCCCGCAGAACCTTACGCTGAATGACACCATTCAATTACAGGTGCAGCGCGACAACACCGCGGCGGTACCGCTGTCTGTTAGAGTCACGCAAGTGCAGCCGGGCATCTTCACCACCAACACTCAGGGGACGGGGCAGGGATCGATCCTGATCGCCGGAACCGGTACGGTGGCGGGACCTGCGTCCGCCGGGCCGCCGCAGCAGCTGCCAGTGACCCGGGGAAATTTCATCGAGATCTATGCCACCGGGTTGGGCGCGGTCAAGGCAGACAACGGCGCGGCTCCGCCCGCGGATGGACAACCGGCGCCCTCGGCCCCAGGCTCGCCGCTGTTCAACGCCGCTCCGGTGACCGTTACCATCGGGAACGTGAGCGTACCTGCCAGTTTTGCGGGCCTGGCGCCGGGCTACGTGGCGCTGTACCAGGTGAACGTCCAGGTGCCCCTAAACGCGCCAACAGGCAGTGCCGTCCAGGTGGTGCTGACCATGACCGACAGCAGCGGCGACACGGTTTCTTCGCCGGCGGGGGTGACCATCGCGGTGCAGTGAGTAGTGCGGCATCGAGCTTCGCGCGAGCGGCGGTCCTTTGGCCGGACCGGGTGGGCGCATTGAGGGGTCGCCGCGCAACCGCTTGCCAACCCGTCTATGCATCGCGGTCTGGCTGGGCCCGAATCCAAGGGCGCTCCCATACGGTAGTTCGTGCAGAACGCCAGTTCCTGAGCGGTGATCGGAGTTTAGTGGATTTGGAAGAAGAAGCCGGCTTCCACTTTGCCGATGGTGGCGTTGGAGAAGTCGCCCGAAGTGGCCTTGTAGACTTTGGCTTCCACGCGGAAGCCAAATCTTCCGGAGCCGCCCAGATAATAACGAATACCGCCGCCGCCGTTAAACGCCAAGGACGTTGCCGCAGGGAAGCTCTTTGCCTCTTTTGGAAGTCCCTCTGGAGTCTGTGTGCCTTCCGTCGCGGAAGCGTGGAGCTCGCCGACACCGAACACAAGGTACGGAACGAACGGTTTCTCCTTGAACGGCAGGCGGATATGGACTCCGCCGTGAACATCGGTCAGGCCGGTGCTGTAAGCGAAAACCGTGCCGCTTGCGTCGGTCGAAGTATGAGGCAAGCCTGGGAAATAGCTGACCTCGAAGTACGGGAGCACGTATTTGTTCTTGAGGGCGTAAGTGATGTTCCCGCCCCCCATCACGCGAAACTTGTCGATGCCATAGCTGGCGCCAATGAACGGCCCGATCTCCAGGCTGCCCGAGCGCACCACCGAAGACTGCGCGAAAACCGCTGGAGCGAGAAGTAGAAAAGCGCCCCACTGCACCAACGAGCAAAGACTATTCCGGCTGATGGTCACGCAGGACCTCCCTTTTGAGTTGAATCAAACGACTGGACTCTCGATTATACACAATGGACGGACCGGTTAGGGGGTATCGATGTTCTTGTGGGTTTCGGGGGTGTCCTCGAGGACGCATCGGAATCCGGTCTTAAAATCCTCGTAATCCTTCGCTTGAGGCCATCGCAGAGACAACCTTAGATTGTCCTCCCAGGTGCTTTCAGCGGAGCCTCCACGAGAGATGTGTTTGTTGGTGGGCGCGGGACCTTTCGGATCTACGGCGGGAGATTCCGCATAGTATTTCGGGTCGTACCAATCGGAGACCCATTCCCAAACGTTTCCGGACATGTCAAACAGACGAAAGCTGTTTGCATCGAACTTCTTGACGGGCGCGACGCCATCGTAAATGTCGTTTCCCTGCTTGCCAGAGAAATTTGCTTTTTCGCGGCTATTCGCGCTGTTCAGAGGATAAACCTCGTCGGAACCGCCCGCGCGTGCGGCGTACTCCCATTCCGCCTCGGTGGGCAAGCGGCCCCCGGCCCACTTGCAGTAATCGCTCGCCTCCTGCCAGGTCACACGTGCTATGGGAAGGTTGCCTATGGTCCAGTTGTGGAAATACTCCGGCACGGGCTTGCGCGGCAACCCCTTCTTTCTTGTCTCGGCCACGAAGTGCTGGAAGGAGTCCACCTGCACTTCGTTCTGGCCCATGTAAAAGTCCTTGGTGAGCGTGACTTGGTGCTGCGGCTTTTCGTCAGATTTGCACTTGGTGTCGGCGGGAACACAACCCATCTTGAACATTCCATGGTGAATCAGAACATACTGTTCGCGGTCCTTGTGATTGGTCGGGATCGGAATAGTCTCGATTTGCTTCTCGATACGAGTCTCTATCTTGATCTCCTGCTTCGGAGGCGGAGGGAGAATGGCTTCGTGGAAACAAAAGCTGCCTGAGGCACCCGAGAGGTTGGATTCGACTCTGGGAACTTGGCTGCGGCCGGATTGATCTATCACCTTCTGCTTAGCCTGGTCGAAAAGCTGCGAGGGACTGAGACCCGAATGACTCAAGAGGTCAGCGACAGTCCTGGTGAACAGACTAGTTACGGAGTCGGATGCGGACGTGGCGGGTTGACCTTCAGCGGCCATGGCGAAGAGGATCTCGTCATTGTTGCTGAGGTCGGGGACAATCAGGCCGGATCTGCCGCCAAGAATATCCTTGCCCACTGGGTGGGGCCCTTCGATCATAAGGATGGTCAGGCCAGGCTTGCGTTTGTTCAGCTCTTGCAGGAAGCGGGCCAAACTGAAGGCGTTGAGCGGGCTGGTGACTTCCTTTGAAGCATCGAAGTTGACGGGCAAAATGAAATCGTCTTCCCCGGGGCCCTGAACGATGTGTCCGGAATAGTAGAAGAAGACTATATCGCCAGGCTTGACCTTTTTGAGAAAATCCGGTTGGTCCTTTTCAAAGAGGGCTGGCATGACGGCGTTCTCGACTGGCGTGACGCTGAAGCCAGCGCCGGCAAGCGCGCCCTGCATGGCGTGCGCATCGGCCTCGGCGGTAGGCGAGGGGCGCAGGTTGGCATACTTTCCGTTGCCCAAGACGAACGCGTAACGTTTGTGTGCGGGAGCCGTGTCGCACGTTTGCGCCAAGCCGAGAACGGGGGCGAGAAGCAGGACGAGGAGTCGCATGGTTACGGGCTGGTCCATTTTAACGTGATCGAGTATACCATTGACTTCGAGGAGTTGCGGAGCTTGACCCGGCGGTAGCCGTCCTGAAGCGACGGTTTCTCGGCAATATCAATGCCGGGGGTTTCTGAAGTGACAGTGATTTCGCAACCAGGAAAGCTGCGGCCCGTCCAGCGCCCGCCTTTAGGATCCTCGTCGGAGCCGCCGATTACGAGTACGCCGTTGGGCCCGAGGCCGCTATTACTCGACCAGCTCAGCGTTCCGATGGTCGGGAGATTGTACGTGGACGCCCGGCAATCGCCAATTTCCGGCGGGGGCTTAGGCGTCTTCACAGGCGCGACATCGGGCCAATTCAGGGTCACCGTCCGCCCCAGGTCGAATGCTTGCTTGATCTCGCGCTTGTCGGAACCCAGCGTAATTCGCAGGGTCTGCGTTCCGAACTGGAACGGCGCCGTGAAAACTCCGGTTTCCGGGCTGTGGAAGATCGTCTCACCGGCCCGCACTTCCACTCCAGCCGGAGCGCCCCTCAACTCCAGCCGCTCGGGTTGCTGGGTTAGGGTAAAGTTTGCCAGAACAGAAACATTCGCGGCGACCGTTACTTTCCTTTCAGGTGGCGACGAATCGTAGCCGTCCTTTTGGACCCGGATGGTGTGCGCCGCCGCTACAATGGACGAGTTGTAGTTTCCACTTTGGTTCGTCGGTCCCGCCGGCTTGTCGTCGATGAACACCGACACGCCTGGCATCCCGGCGCGCACCGCCAGCGTTCCCATCGGGCTCCCGGGAGGCGGGGGAGTCTCGATTGGTTTCAGAACCAGACTCAGCATATCGGGGGTCTTCCCGGGTTCGATGGTGAGAGACTGCTGCACGGGTTGGTAACCCGCGCGCTGCGCGAGCACCTGGTACGATCCCGGTGGAAGATCGAAGCGGCAATTGGGAGTCACACACGAACGGTCGCCGATAATCACCGAGACCCCGTCGGGATCGGTTCTGATTTCGATTGCCATCGGGACAGGCGGCGGCGGCGGCGGTTGTCGATGCAAGAGTATCCAGGCGCCGGCGACGACCGCGACCACAACGAAGGCCACAGCCAAAATCATTGGGATCTGGGGAGAAGATTCCTGCCGGATTGGCCGGGCTTCCGCTTTTCGTGCAGGAGCTTCCATGCGCGCCAGTACGGCGTCGAATGCGGCGTTCGATCCAAAACGCTCGACGGCTTCGCGATGCTGCTTGCGGGCCTTCGCCAGTTTACCGCGAGCGAAAAGATCCTCGATTTCGGCCAGCGCCGCGCGTTTATCCGCCGCCTCGATGGCGCCCTGGCACTCTTGAATCGCGGCTTGAACCTCAGGCCGGCTGCGAATCGGCTCTGGAAGCGCGCGCAGATTCGCAAGGGCCTGCCCGGGGTCTTGTGCTCGAATCGCGGAGGCCGCACGGATCGCTTCGGCCGCCCGGCGGCGTTCCGATTGCTCCTTCAGCACGCGCACTCGATCTCGAGAGCGAGCCGCTTCACCCAAGACATCCGGATCGAGTGCGTTCAGGCGAAGCAGAGCTGCATCGAAATTTTCCTGCTCGCAAAGCCGCTCCACTTCATCAAGAAGCTGGCGGCGGTCCATCTTTGCGGTGGCTTCATGCACTTCTCCAAGAGCCGCCTCGATATCCGCGCGCCCGGGGTACTTGGTCCTCAGCGCCTCGATCAGGTCGGCCGCCGGCCCCGGTTGGGCTGGCAGCAAATCGCGAACTTTCAATAGGCCGCTCCGAACCTCGCGCTCCGCCTGCTCGGCCCGCCATTGCCGGCGACGCGCCCGGACATCGGCGAGGAGCTGAAGGAGCTCCTGGTTTTCGGAATCGCCCGCGAGGGCTTCTTTGAGGGACCGTTCAGCATTTTCGAACTCCTGGTCGCTCTTCAGTTCACGGATGTTGATTGTCGCGCGCAGGGACAGTCCCCGTAGCTCACGCCCCTGCGCGGCGAGCACATCCGCGCGAAGTCGAATCAGGTCGGACTGTCCGGGATAGCTCTTAAGACCCGTCTCAAGCAGGCCGAGCGCATCGGCGAACTGGCGCTCCGCGTAAAAGCTCCTCGCGCGAGCGATCAGCTCCGCGGCGGCCTTGCGGGTCCGTTGTTCGTCGGCGGCGCGCCGCGCCGCTTGTTCCAGATCCCGGATCTCGGGACGCCCGCGCAATTGAGCGGGAACCCCTCCCAACAAAACGGTAGCCTGAAGCGGATCGGAGGCGATCAGCGCCGTCGCTTGGGCGTGCAATTCCTCAGCGCTGCGTTGCGCCTTTTGTTGGTCGCTGCGGATTCTATCCCGAAGCTGGCTGGCTCCGGGATCCGCTCCATAGTTCTTCTCGCAGCGGTCGACTGCCTGCAACGCTTCATCGAAGCGGCCCTGATCGCATAGCGGCTGAACTTCCAAACCCAGAGCTTCCAAAGCAGTCTGTTTTTGCGCGCGTAGTTGCCTTTGCAGGTCGGCCGCGTCGCGCAAGCGGGTGACTTCGGAGTTCTCTCTCACGTGACTGGGAGAGGCCTCCAGCAAGCGCGTTGCGCTTTCCAGTTCATTCTTCGCGATCAGCTCGCTCACACGGCGGATGAAATCGCGTAACTCCGCGTCCTTCCGTGCGGCCTCTTCCTCCACGATAATTGTGCTGCGGAAATCCGCAATGGCCGGGTCGCCGCCGCCCGAGGAGAGAAATGAGTCGAGTAGCCGCACTGCCTCGGCAAAGCGCCCTTGAGAGCGAAGTTCACCCGCCTGGGTCATCGCTCTTTGGATCGCGGAGCGCCATGCCGCCTCACAACTGGCTGCCACAACCGCTCCCCGCTCGCGCTGAAGGTCTGTATCCGCTGGATACTGGACCAGCGCCCCGTCGAGCACCTTGACCGCTGCTTCAAACTGGTCCCGCGCCACCCAGTGCCGCGCTTCCTCGATACTGCGATTGACGAAATCGCGGTGACGCTTCGCTGCGATCTCCGACTGGACGGCGCTGAGCATGCTTGCGACGTCCGCGGAGTGGGGGAACTCAACCAAAAGCGACTCCAGGCCGGCCAGAGTTCCTGACAAATCTCCATCGCGGAAACGCGCGCGAGCCGCCGCTAAGCCGGCGGTCAGCTTACGTTCGTCCTCTTCTCTTTTCTGCTCGACACTTAGCTTCTCGGCGAGAATCCGAACCCCGGAGTAATCTTGGAAATCCCGATTCAGTTCAGCGAGAAGTTCCGAGGCTTCCTTCCACGAATGGGTTTCGATCAATCGCCGCAAGTGCGTCGAATCCTCCGCGAACCGCGCCTTTCGGTTCTCTTCAGCCAGCACCGCTTCGGCCTGCCCAAGAAGCTCCTGGGCGCGCGCCAGCGTGGGAGCCAGATCCACCGCTCTGCGCGCGATCCGGGCGGCGCCCGCCGCATCGCCGTTAACCAGGGCTCCGTCCGCCTGAGTGAGTAGTTGCCGCACCTCGCGTATTCGTTCCGCGGCTGCGCGAGCTTCCTCGAGCAGTCCCTGAAGCGTCGTATCGGAAGGATCCAGGCGAATCGCCGACTCGAATCCCTGGGCCGCTTCGTTTGGGTTTCCGGCGGCCATCGCCTCACGAGCGCGCTTGACCAGGTCCTCTACGCGCGGCCGCATTGCCTGCCGGCGAAGCTCCCCTTGAAGTTGCTCACGCAGCTCTCTAGCCGCATCAAAGGCCGGTGTCAGCGTAAGCGCCTCGCGGATGAGTCCGTGAGCCTTCTCCAACTGATTCTGGCTGCTTCGCCAAACGCGCTTCATTGACCAGCTCGAGGGATCGGCTTTCGCGAAGCCGGAGCAATGCCGGCTCTAAATCGACCAGCACGTCATTGAGGCTTTGGTGGCGCAGATCGGGATCCTTGCACAGCAGGCGCGTGAGTATGGACTGCAACTCCGGCGGACAGTCCGGGACAGAATTGACGGATCGGGGCTGGCTCGACGCTTAGAATGTTGTACATCTGAGCCGCCGCGTCGGTCGCATAAAATGGATGCACGCCGCTGAGCAGTTCATAAAAAATCAGGCCGTATGAGAAGATATCGCTTCGAGCGTCTGGTTCGGCGCCTCGAAACTGCTCGGGCGCCATATAGCGCAGGGTTCCGATCATCGCGCCCCGTGGCGTAAGGCGGGAATGAGTCGACTGTGTGATCAGGGCGATCCCGAAATCCATGATCTTCACGGTCCCGTCGCGAAGCAGCATTACGTTGGCGGGCTTCACGTCACGGTGAATGACGCCCTCGTTATGAGCGTGCCCGAGGCCAGACGCCATCTGGCTCATGATTCCGATCTTGTGGAGCAGAGACAGAGGTCTGTGCGCTTCTCAATGACGCGATGGAGATCCTCCCCCTCAAGCAGCTCCATCACAATGTAAGGTACGCCGTTCTGCTCCCCGAAATCGTAGATGGTGACGATATTGGGGTGCCTCAGGCGGCGGGAGGTGGCGGCTTCGTTGCGGAATCGCACCATCATTCCGGCGTCGTCGTCGGCGGTCAGTATTTTGATGGCGACTGGCGTCCCTAGACTCGGATCCAGGCACTTGAATACCTGCCCGAAGCCGCCTCGTCCAAGCTCGGCCAATACCTCATACCTGCCAATGCGCCGCGCCATCTCGCGTCCTCTAGCTTATAGAAATTGTGACATTCTATAGCGTAGCACTCCGCGGTCCCGAATGGGTCCTGAAAGGATGCTGCGCACTACCCCCTGAAAGCCGCATTCCGGCGGCAAGGCAGCGGCCACTACCGGCTGTGTTTGCCTCCGGCTCGGAAAAGCATATAATGCTTCCTTGTGGGCAAGAGATCCCCGGCACTCGCGGCACTGTTGTTGGCGGGCTTTCAGTGCGCCTGCATGCGCGACTCTGCTTCCCCGGCGCCGGGTGTGAGCGGTGAGAATTCGGTCGCCGCCTTCTTGAACAACGCTGAGAGACAAGCTGAGACCGACGAACAGCGCGGAGAGATTCAGCACGCTTTGCAAGATATGCTGGTTAAATCCTCCACCGAATTACAGCGAATTCGCTACGCGGATTACACGGGGCAGGCAAATAAGTGGTCGATCATTCAACTTCTGGAGCACTATTTCGTTCCGAATCCGCCTGCCGCCCTTGACCAGCGGCGCTTCTTTCAGGACGTCCGCGCGCCCGCGGCGCGTGCCGCGGTACAGCGTCAGTTGGATGAGCTCAATCGCCCCCGGCAATGAGAAGGAGAGCAAATGGAGAAGTGCGTTCTGCACCCCGGACGTAATTCCGCCGTCACCATCTTCGGCAGGCACTACTGCGCGACTTGTCAAAACGGCATGACTGCGGCGCGCGGCCGCGTATCCAGGCATGTCGAGCCGAAGGACTGTTTCATCTGGTACGTTTCCAATGACAATTGGCAGCCGATTGCGGGAACAGGTTGCGCCCACTGGGTTTCTCATCAACTGGACGTCCACACCGGCGGCGCGGGTGCATGCTGCCTTTCCGGGTTCACCTACCGCGTCCCTGTGCTGGTGGACACGCTCACGCCGGTGCAGGATATCTCGCAGGTAATGGTGAACAACGTCTGGGCCTCACCGTCGCTGGATCATACTGGAATCGTGATTCAGGTTACTCCTCCCGCCAAGGCCGGCGATCGGCCCGCGATCACGATTCGCCATGACTCCAGCGGCCAAGGCCGGGTTGCGGAGAATGACTTCGCTACATATTTCCACGGTCACGGCTCCTTTTACCGCTGATGCGAATAATCCCGCATTGGGCCCACTCTGGCGCAATCGCGCCGTCCCGTAATCTGCGATCTGCGCCTACGCTGAAGCGCGTGTGAAGCTGGAACCCGCTTCGGTACTCTTTAAGAAGTATGCCCACGCAAATGTCCCCCGAGGAATTCCGCGCCGCGGCGCACCAGACCGTGGATTGGATCGCCGACTACCTGCGCGACATCCGCCAGTATCCCGTGCAGCCCAAGGTCGAGCCGGGCGCGCTCACCGCGCTCTTGCCCAAGTCCGGCCCCGAACACGGCGAGCCCATTGAAGCGATCCTCGAAGATTTCCGCAGGCTCATCGTTCCCGGCATCCTGCACTGGAACCATCCCCGCGCCTTCGGCTATTTCTCTGTCTCCGGATCGGGCCCGGGCATCCTCGGCGAGATGCTCGCCGCGGCGCTGAACACCGTCCACATGGTGTGGAAGACCGGGCCGTCCGCAACGGAGCTGGAGCAGGTCTCGCTCGGCTGGCTGCGCCAATGGCTAGGGCTGCCGGAGGAATTCTTCGGGATCATCCACGACACTGCCTCCACCTCCACTTTGCACGCCGTCATCGCCGCCAGGGAGGCCGCTCGTGAGGCCGCGGCTTCGTCCGAGGGTGGCGGCCTTCAAGAAATGGTCCTCTACGCCTCTGAGCACGCCCATCTCTCCGTCGACCGAGCGGCGCTTGTCGTGGGTGTGGGCCGCGCCAACATCCGCCACATCGCCGCCGACGACCAATTCCGCATGCGCCCGGATGCCCTCGAAGCCGCGATCGGAGCCGACCTCACCGCCGGGAAAAAGCCGTTCTGTGTTGTGCCGACGCTCGGCACCACTTCGTCTTCCAGCCTCGATCCGCTGCCCGAGATCGCCGACATCGCGCGGCGTTACAATCTCTGGCTGCACGTCGACGCCGCCTACGCGGGGCCCGCCGCAATCCTCGACGAATATCGCCACATCTTGAAAGGCGCCGAGCTCGCCGATTCGCTGGTGGTCAATCCGCATAAGTGGCTGTTCACGCCAGTCGACCTGAGCGCGTTGTACACGCGGCGGCCGGAAGTGTTCCGCCGCGCGCTCCGCCTGGACCAAGCACCCGCATACCTGCAAGGCGCGGATGAAACATTGAGAAACCCAGGAGCCACCAACTTATCCGATTACAGCGTGGCCCTGGGACGCCGCTTCCGCGCGCTGAAGCTGTGGTTCGTGCTGCGCTACTACGGCCGCGAAGGCATCGCGGAAATCCTGCGCGGGCACGTGCGCATGGCGCGGGAATTCGCCGCAAGCGTCCAGGCCGACCCGCGCTTCGAGCTCGCCGCACCCGTGTTGTTTTCGCTGGTGTGCTTCCGGCTGCGTAGTTCCAGCGAAGACAATCTCAAGCTTCTCGATCGCGTCAACTCCACCGGCCGCGCGTTTCTTTCGGGAACGCAACTGCGCGGAAAATTCGTGCTGCGGCTGGCCATCGGCAACATCGCCACCACCGACGCCGACGTTCGGGAAACCTGGGATCTAATCCGTTCGTGCGCGCCTTAGTTTCGCGCTGCTTGAGCCGCGCCCTCCAGGTGACGCTCCAGGGTCGTAATCAGGTGCGCCGGCTGAACCGGTTTGGAGATGTACCCGTTCATGCCGGCCTCCAGGCACTTCTCGCGATCTCCGGTCATGGCGTGCGCGGTCATGGCCACCACCGGCAGGTTCTCCCAGCGCGGATCGCGCCGCAGCATGCGCGTGGTCTCCAGGCCGTCGAGCACCGGCATCTGCACATCCATCAGCACTAAATCGTAGGGAGGCACGGCGGCTTCCAGCTTCTCCAAGGCTTCCCGGCCGTCGTTGGCGATCTCGATGTGATAGCCCTTCTTGCGCAGCATGGCCAACACGACCTTCTGATTCACCAGATTGTCCTCCACCAACAGCAGACGCGCGCCGGAGCGGGCCGCGTCGGCGGTCTGCGGCTCGGCCTGGGGAGCAGACTCCGGAAGCGCCGCTGGATCGAACGCCAGCATGACGAAAAAGGTGCTGCCCTTGCCAACCTCGCTCTCGACGCGAATGCTTCCGCCGTGCATTTCCACCAGCCGGCGCGTAATGGCCAGTCCCAGGCCCGTGCCGCCGTACTTGCGCGTGATGCTGGAATCGGCCTGTGTGAACTTCTCAAAAATATCCGCCACCTTCTCCGGCGGGATTCCGGCGCCCGTGTCGCCGACTTCGATCGACGCCTCGATTCCGCCAGAGCGCCCGAGGGTAGTCCTCAGGAGCACTTCCACCGAGCCGCGTTCGGTGAACTTGACCGCGTTGGAAAGAAGATTGTTGACGATCTGGCGCACTCGCAGCGGGTCGCCCAGAACGCCGGGGATGCGCGCGCCGGAGCAATCCACCTTCAGGACGATTCCCTTTTGCGCGGCCTTGAGCGAATGCCCCTTCAGGCAGTCTTCCGTCACGGAGCGCAAGTTGAACGGCACCTGCTCCAGCATCATTTTGCCCGCCTCGATTTTGGAAAGGTCCAGAATGTCGTTGAGCAGCGCCAGCAGCGAATAGGCGCAACGCTGGGCGGTCTCCAACTGGTCGCGCTGCTCTTTGCCGAGCGGGCTGTCCAGCGTGAGGTCCAGCATGCCCAGCAAACCGTTCATGGGCGTGCGCAGCTCGTGCGACATGTTGGCCAGGAATTCGCTTTTGGCCTGGCTCGCCGCCAGCGCCGCATCCTTGGCCACCTCCAGCTCGCTGGTGCGTTCACGGATGCGCTGCTCCAGGTGCTCCTGGTGCTGGTGGATCTCCTCTTGCGATCCGGCCAGAGCCTCTATCATCCGGTTGAAGCTTTCGCCTAGATACTCGATCTCGTCACCGGTGCGGCTGACCTGGATGGGCCGCAGCCGCCCCTGCCCGACCGAAGTAATACCCGCCTCCAGCAGTTTCAGGGGACGCGCCAGCGCCCGGATGGTGAAGCGGGAGATGGCGATGGCAATGGCCGCCACCAGTCCGCATAAAACCAGCACTTTCACCCAGGTGAAGGTATGCAGCACGATGTCCCAGCCCAGCGTCACCAACACCACCCACAGCAGAAGAATTCCCGTGAAGGCCGAGAACTTGGACGCGAGGGACCGGAGCTTTCTGGATTTCGTGGGTTCCACCATTCTTATCGTGCGCTGGTTTCGCTTAGGGAAACCATTCGGTGGATACCTTAGGACACGGGCGGTTTCCAATTAATCCCACACCAACCTTCGGCCCATTGCGCCGGGCGCATGTGGGTCAGGCGATCTTGTCGCCTGCCTCTGGCCCTTTGGCTTCTGATGGCCGTCGGGACTCGCCGGTGGCGGGCTACCGCTCATCGGTTGACGGAGCTCGCCTCCTGCAAACGGTTCGACAAGGATTCTCTCCTTGTTATAGTAAGGATATGGCCAAGGTCACCTCCAAGTACCAAGTCACTCTTCCTAAGGCCATCGCGGACCAGTACAACATTCGACCCGGCGATCATATCGACTGGGCCGCCGCCGGTGAGGCGATTCGAGTCGTTCCGGGAAACAAACCAACCGTGAGCGCGGATCCCAAGTCGCGTCTCCATTGGTTTGACTTAGCCACCCAGCGCCACCAGCAACGAACCGCAGCCCACAAAACCCGGCCGGCCGGCAATCGCGGATGGAAGCGAGAGGATCTTTACCAACGTGGCCGCGCTGGTTGACACCAACATTCTGGTTTATCGCTTTGACGACCGGTTCCTCAACAAGCAAAAGATTGCCGTGGAGCTTCTAAGGCGAGGCATCGCCGAGGACTCCGTGCGCATTCCCCACCAGGCCATCGCCGAATTCGTTAGCCGCGGCTTCGCGGCCCATTCAAGGGCACGCTATTTTACCCCTGCCCGAAGCCTTGCGCGAAGCCGAAGAATTCTTGAAGCAATTCACCGTCCTCTATCCGAATGAAGGCATTTTGCGTCAGGCTGTTCGCGGCTGTGCGGCATATCGATTGAGCTGGTTCGACGCGCACCTGTGGGCTTACGCCGAATACTTTGGACTGCCGGAGCTGCTGACGGAGGACTTTGAACACGACCGGCTTTACGGAACCGTGCGCGTGATCGATCCCTTCCGCGGCTTGTGAGAACATGTCTTTGCCTTAAAAACGCTATGCTGAAAAGCAAAGTGCCTTCCCGTGTGGAGACCTCCCTATTCGGCGCGTCCCTGAAGACCCCGGTGCTTGCGGCCTCGGGCACCTTCGCCTACGGCGTTGAGTTTCGCGAGCACGTCGATCTGGCGCGGCTGGGAGGCGTCATCGTCAAGGGGCTTTCGCGCGAGCCCATGGACGGCAACCCTCCGCCGCGGATGTTTGAAACCCGGTCCGGAATGCTCAATTCCATCGGTCTGCAAAACATCGGCGTGCGCGCTTTCGTGCGCGACAAGCTCCCGGAGCTGCGCGAGCTGCGCGCCACCGTCTTCGCCAACATCTTCGGCTACGCGGTGGAGGACTACGCGGAAGTGGCGCGTGTGCTCGAGGACGCCGAGGGACTCGCCGGCTATGAGCTGAACGTATCCTGCCCCAACACCAGGCACGGAGGCATCTATTTTTCGAGCGACCCGGCGTTGCTCGCTGAAGTAGTCTCCGCGGTGAGAAAGGTGGCTGGCCACCGCCCGTTGATCGTGAAGCTTTCGCCCAACGTGGCGCGCATCGAGCCTCTGGCCCTGGCGGCGGCGGATGCGGGCGCGGACGCGATCTCCCTGATCAACACCTTTGTGGCCCTGGCCATCGATCCGCGCTCCCGCCGGCCGCGCCTGGGCGCCGGATTGGGAGGATTGTCCGGCCCGGCCATCAAGCCCATCGCGCTGCGGATGGTGTATGAGGCGGCGCAGGCGGTCGCGATTCCGGTGATCGGCCTGGGCGGCATCGCCACCGGCGCGGACGCGGCGGAGTTCCTGATCGCGGGGGCCAGCGCCGTCGAAGTGGGCACGGCGAATTTCTTCGATCCGCGGGCGCCCGAGCGGATCGCCGAAGAGCTGGACAGGTTTCTGGAGCAGGAAAACATCGCCCGCGCTGCGGACTTGGTAGGTACTTTAAAACTATGAAAATAATTTCCACGGAAAAGGCGCCCAAGGCGCTGGGGGCTTACTCGCAAGCAGTGGTGTCCAACGGATTCGCGTTTTTGAGCGGCCAGATTCCGCTCGATCCCGCCACGGGGCAGTTGATCGACGGTGACGCGGGGGCGCAGACCGCGCGCGTGCTGGAGAACCTGAAGGCGGTGCTGGAAGCCTGCGGCTCCTCGCTGGGGGGCGTGGTGAAGACCACCGTATACCTGAAGGACATGGGCGAGTTTGCGCAAATGAACGCGGTGTACGCCGAATATTTTCCGGAGAATCCTCCGGCGCGCGCGACGGTGGAAGCGGCACGGCTCCCGCGCGACGTGCGGGTGGAGATCGACTGCATCGCGACCGTGGGATAAACGCAAAAAGCCGCTTGCTTCCGCGCAGTTCAGAAAGGGGATTCCGAACCGCGACAGTGATGGAGCGGTCTACGCCAATCGCGAAAATGCGCTACTTCTTAGGCGGCGGTCCGGGGTCCGACGAGTACTGCGGCTGCGGAGGCAGCAACCGGATCTCCACCGTCTTCTCGTCTTCATAGATGTCGTAGCTCTGGCCGAAGGTCTGGTAGTTCTTGGCGTTGATCTGGATCAGAACCTTGCCTTGCGGGATTCCCGGAGTGCTCACGGTGCCCTCCTGGGTGGTGCGCAGCTCCCACGATTCCTTCTTCTTGATTTTGAGCGTCCGCGATTCCAGGAACTTTACAATGACTTCGGCGTTGCCGACGGGCTTGCCCAGATCGTTGACCACGTGGATGTGGATCCTGGTGGTGTCGCCGGCGGCAAGCGGCACAGCGGCGAAAGACAACGCGGCCAGGCAAAAGACGGGGACCAGCGGGTTGCGCATGCTTTCAATTATGGCATCAGGAAACGACGCGGGGCGCCGGCCGCATCGGCCACCGCTTCCGCGGCCAAGTACCCGCTGCGCACGGCGCCTTCCATGGTGGCGGGCCAGCCGGAGCGGGTCCAGTCTCCGGCGAGGAACAGGTTGCGGATGGAAGTGCGATTCCCAGAGCGGTGCGCTTCCAGGCCGGGCTTGGCGGAAAAGGTGGCGCGAATTTCCTTGACCACGTGAGACTTTTCGAGGCCAGCCTCCTTCACCGCAGGGAAGAATTCCGATAGTTCGCGGAGCGCCAGCGCGATTACATCTTCGCGTTTGGTTTCGACCAAACTGCGCGACGCGCTGACCACCAGCTCTATGTAGCGGCCCTGGCTCTTGTTGAACATCCACTGAATGGTCCGATCCAGCAGAGTGGCATGCGGCAAAGCGGTGATGGGACGGTCGAACCAGAGGTGAATGCCGGTGATGGGCGAATGCTCGAATGCGGCGAGGTCGGCGGCGAGTTCCGAAGCCAGATCGGGCGCGAGCGCGGCAATACGGTCGAAGGGGACCGCGCTGACGTAGAAGTCCGCTCGCAGCTCCCCGCCCGCGGTTGCAAGCCCGCGCACTTCCCCGTTTTCGATAACCACTCGCTGCGCGGGTGTGCGCGGAAGGATCTCGACACTGCCCAGTTTTTTCCACGCTTCCGCCGCATACAGCCTCGCTAGAGGCACGGCGGGCACGCCCATCTGATAGAACTCCGGGTTGGACAGGAATCCCAGCAGGAACACCTGGAAGCCGTGAATGGCGGCCATGCGATCCAGATCCTCGTTGATGGCGCTGACCAGAACCTGACGCCAGAAACGCTCAATGGCTCGCGCGGGCTGGCGCTTTTCCTCGAGCCATTGCTGCATGGTGATGCTTTCGAGATCGGAGCGCGTGGAATGCTCCTTCCGGATCGCCAGCAAGGCTCGCGCGACGGCCAGCTTTTCGGAAAAATTCAGGAAATGGAGGCCGAGGAACGAAGGCAGGCTGCGGCGCATGACGCTGCACCGGCCGCCGGGCTCGATAAAATAGAATTCACGGTAGAAGACGATGTCGCCGGCGACTCCCAGGCGCGAGTAAAAATCCAGGAGATTGACGCAGCAGCGCAGCAGCACGTGCTGGCAGTTGTCGATGGTTTCGCCGCCGGCTTGATAAGAAGTGGCGCGGCCGCCCAGGAACGGACGGGCTTCCAGGAGATGAACGCGATACCCCGCGCCGCCAAGCGCAGCGGCTGCCGCCAGTCCGGCCAGTCCACCGCCGATAACGATAACATCCACCGGCTATGAACTGGCGGGCACCCGCAAACGCGAGCGTTTTCCACCACCGCCGCCGCCGTTAATGGCTTCCCAGGCGAGCCACAGCACCAGGGCGATGAAGACTATGTCCGAGGGTTGAAGGTCCATGGGCATCTTTCAGTATGCACAACCGGTAACAAATCCTCAAGTTCTAAGGTTCCCGGTACCGGCATGGATGTGTCCCAGGACTTTCACCACGTTCTCCATGAGCATCAAACCACACTGGCCGTCGAGAGTGAGAATGGATTCGGGATGGAATTGGACCGCCTCCATGGGGAGGTCGCGATGGCGGACACCCATGATGACGCCGTCGTCGCTCTCGGCGGTGACTTCAAGACACGACGGCAACCTTTCGCGGATCGCGTAGAGCGAATGATAGCGGCCGACGCGGAAGGCTTCCGGCAAGCCCGCGAAGACGCCCACGCCGATGTGGCGAACCGTGGAGGGCTTGCCGTGCATGGGGTAATCCAGCACGCCCAGCTCCCCGCCGAAAGCCTCGACCATGCCTTGCAATCCCAGGCACACGCCGAAGACGGGCACTTCCAGTTTGGCGGCGTAGCGAATGAGCTCGGGCACGCCGAAGTCGGACGGGCGTCCGGGACCGGGCGAAACCAGGATGAGCGAGGGCGCCAGACGCTCAATCATGTCCAGCGAGAAGCCGGCGCGATAGGTCATCACTTCGGCGCCGGTCTGGCGGACATAGTTGGCCAGCGTGTGGATAAAGCAATCCTCGTTATCCACCAGCAGAAGGCGCACGCCGCGGCCGTCCTCGGATTTGGGTAGATATGCGGGCGCCTCCACGGCCTCGGCGCGCATGGCGCGGAAAAACGCCGTGGCTTTCAGGCGGGTCTCGCGCTCCTCGGCTTCCGGCACGGAATCGTAGAGCAGCGTTGCGCCGGCGCTATAGCGGGCGACGCCGTCGCGCAGGAAAATAGTGCGGATGGTGATACCGGTGTTGATATCGCCGTCGAGCGAGATCATGCCCACCGAGCCGGCGTACCAGCCGCGAGCGTCCTTCTCCAGATCCTCGATGGCCTGCGCGGCCCATTTCTTGGGCGCGCCGATCATGGTCACCGACCACATGTGGGTCAGGAAAGCATCTAGGGAATCGAAGCCTTCGGCCAGCATGCCTTCGACGTGATCGACGGTGTGGAAGACGCCGGCGTAGGATTCGATCAGGCGGCGCTCGAGGACGCGGACCGAGCCGGGCACGCACACACGCGACTTGTCGTTGCGGTCGACGTCGGTGCACATGGTGAGCTCGGACTCATCCTTGAGGGAGTTGAGGAGCTCCTTGATGTTGTCGGCGTCGCGCATGGCGTCGCCTGTTCGCCGGATCGTTCCGGAGATGGGACAACTGCGGACGCGGCGGTCTTCGACGCGCACGAACATCTCCGGCGAAGCGCCGATCAATTGTTCGTCGCCGAATTGCAGCAAGAACTGATAGGGGCTGGGGCTGGCCTTGCGAATACGCTCGAACAGCTCGGCGTGGCTGCCGGAGTAGGGCGCGGAAAAGGTTTGCCGGAGCACGACCTCGTAATAGTCGCCGCGGCGCATACCCTCGCGCACGGTCTCGACGTTGGCCATGTATTCTTCAGGCTCGTGATCGCAGGTGATGGGCGCGGACGGGAGCTTCTTGGGAGCCTTGACGCGCGCGCCGGTCCGCTTGAGGCCGCGCGTGGAATCGCCGCCGCTGGCGAAATCGTACTGGTAGCGGTCGATGGTTTCCTTTTTGCGATCCATGAAGTAGATGTCGTCGCAAAGGAACAGGCGGATATCGTGGACATCGGTGCGGGGGAGCTTGAGCTTGATGGGATCGAAGCGGAACAGGAGATCGAAACCGAAGGCGCCGGTGAGCGAGAGCTGGGCGGCGAAGGGATGCCGGAACTCGGCGATCAGCGCGCGGACGATGGAGAAGACCGAGGGCTGCTTGCTGCGCTGTTCCTCGGGAAAGAGCGCGGGCAGAGGTTTCAGAAGGCCGCGCAAGGTTCCGTTGTGGTGGGCGAAGGACTCCCAATGCGGATGCGCTGCGAGCACCGGCTCCAGAATGCGGTTGAGGATTTCGCCGCGGGGATTCAGCGGTGTGAAAAGCACTTCGCGGTCGCGCGCGGAGAGTTCCAGAGGCGGAGCCAGAGCCGCGATGTCCCAACGCGAATAGCGCCCCGGAAATTCGTAACCGGACGAAAGATAGATGCCGCGTTGCGAGTCGAGCTTGCGCAGCAGGCGATCCAGGCCGCGCTGGTACGGGACCTTGGTATGCGTGCGCTCGACGGCAATGCCGGAGGGCGTTGTATATATTTCGGGACTCATAAAGAACCTGCGGGAGGGTATCTTTGAGGATATCATGGCGCTCCCAGAACTGAACCGCGACCGTCAGGGAGCGGCGGCAACACGGCGGTGTTCGTGTCTCGAAAGATTATTTCGCGAGCTTTTCCAATGGTTTGCCGCTTTCGCCGCCTCGCCGTTCCCGCTCTCGCCCCTTATGCTCGAATCGTAAGTTACTCCGTGCACGGAGCGTTGTGTTTTGAGGTGGTGCTGAACTTTCGCTGGGCGCTTTTCGTCCGGCGGAAGAATTTAGGGATCGATCCTTATCATTCCGCCAACGGGTAAGTGCGTAGGCGGACATCAGAGAGTTGGTATTCGAAGCGGGCAGACGGAGCGCCATCCAGCGCTTCCAAGAAAGTCCGTCAGAAGCAGTTCAAATCATTGGCGGCCGGAAAACGCCCGGCGATAAGTCCGAGAGCCCCCGGCCGCCGCAACGAATTTTTCTACCCTCCTCGGGATAAGTGTGCTCGAAATTTTGCATCCCAGCCCTGCCCGGAAGCGTAATCTACGATGAAGGGGGATTTCGCATTATGCCCACGCGAGTTATGAAAGCCGCCTTCTGCATTGGTCTGATGGCGATGGGCGCGGCAGCCGTTGAGCGGAGCGATCTGGTCCAGGTCAAAATCACCGTCCTGGACGCGAATGGCCGCTCCATCGATAATCTACAGCAAGGCGATTTTGTCTTTTCTCATGCAACGTACATCCTCGCGTTCAGAGCGGCTCGCGGCATCCCGCCCAGCCGTCACTCGATTGAAGTCCTGGTGAAGCGCCCAGACGCGCGGCCGCGGTATTCGACCTCGCAGGATTACTAACGCTCAGCGTCCTCTTTACCGTCCCCCCTGCGGCCCCTTGACCCCCGCACCCTTACCAGCCCCCGGAGCCGGTCCGCGCGGGGCGCTGGCCGGAGGCACCACGCCGTTGATGCGCGCGTACACCACCATTTGGCCGTAGTGGTCGTAGCTATGCAGGCCCAGAAACGCCGCCGCCGCGAGGCGCGTGGTCATGCCGGGCCCGAACGGCGACGGCACCCGGTCCAGCATGTTCTGCTGCGTCATCGAGCTCATGGCCTTGTGCGCGTACGCCACCGCGCCCTTGAAATACTCGACGATCTGGTCCTTGGTCTTGAGCGTGTCCGGCCCGTTGTCGCCGGGGCCTGTGTCCAGCGGCGGCTGCTCGCCCAAAACCGAAGCCGAAATTCGCCAGATCATGGTGGCGTCGTGGCGAGCCTGCAACGCAAAAGTGCGCACACCCGTGAACGTGCCGTTCGTGGGAGCGAAGTCGAACTTGTCGGCAGGCATGGCCTGGACCAGCGCCAGCACCTCGCGCTCGATCGAGCCGACCTGTTGATCGTAGATTTGGCCGACAGCATCGGCCCCGAACGCGGCCGGATACCCGAGAAATGGACTGCCAAGCAAAGCGAGAACTAGAAAACGCACCATGCAGCTATTGTACTGCGGGTGCGGCGGTTAAAGCTCCACTTTGCCCTGGTACATCATATCTTCGAGATAAAAAGACTGGGTCAGCGTGAGATGGTTGATCTGCGCGTCGAATTCGACGCGGCGGTCGTCCTTGGCGATCTCCTTGGAGCGCGGGAACAAGAACACCACCACTGGGCCGTCCTCGCGTCGCAGGATCTGCACGCTGGAAGGTTGAATATCCTTCTTGCCGTCGCGCTTCAAGGCGGCCTTTTTCTTGCAATCGTCGGCCAGCTTCTTTGTGTCGCCGTTGGTCATGGTGACGGGAACGCCGTAGACCGCAATGGCGTAATGGGCGTCATCCTCCAGGGTCGGCGCGTCGGCGTCGCGAGCCTTGAGTTCCGCCTCGCGGACCGGCATCGCGCTTTCCCAGCGCAGAGTCAGCATCGGGATCTTTTGGTTGTAAGGGTCGTTGTTAGGATCGGTATTTCCGCTGTTGGGGTACCGGCCCATCCCGCCGCGCCGCCCGCCGCCCACTCCGCCGCCGGGGAATCCGGGGATTCCGATCCCGATGTTCCCGCCCCGGCCCATCCCCGGGCCGGAGCTGTTCTGGCTGTTCCGGGTCATCGTCGGAGTGACCGGTTTCACCCACGGTGAATCGGCCAGAACCTGTTTGGCGTCGTCCTCGCTCCACTCCGACACCTGTTTATCCTTCCAGGTTGCGTCCGCGGCCCAAAGACGCGCGGACGTCAGCATCGCCACGGGAAGAAAAAGCAGTTGCCACTTGCGAAACATACGGGTATGGAAATCCCTCTATTAGATGGAACGCAGCGGAGGGCGCTCCAGTTACATCCATCATTGGGTGCGGGCGTTATGCCGGCGGCGGAGCCGGTTTGCGCTCCGCCACGATGGTGACCTCAACGTCGCGAGCCAGGCGGACCACCTGTTTGATGAAATCGTGGCCCGCCGAAAAGGACCAGTGGCCGTCATGCTCGCGGCCGAGATAGATCTGCGTGACGCCCCGGTCGCGGGCGAATCGCACCAATTCGACCGCCGGATCCGGCCCTTCCAGCAGCCGGGTTTCCAGGTGTAAATTGCGGGCGAAGTTGAGGTGCTTTTCCAGCGCCTCGCGATTCTCCGGAGGCACACCCTCGAGTCCCGGACCCGGCGACACCGCCACGGCCCAGCAGTGGGCGTGGAAGTAATCCGCGGCGCGCTTGGCGCGGCGAATCAACGCGGCGGCGGAAGGGTCCGCGGTCAGATACACCAACAGCGTTTCCGCGCGAGGGGCGGTACTTGGCACCGCCGCTGCGTCCCCCGGCACGCCATCCGCGACACCGTGGCGCTGCTCCACTTCGTAGGCGGTCTGGCGCAGCGCCAGCTCGCGCAACGCCACCAGCGTGGACTCCTTGAAAAAATTCTCCTTGGCTTGCCGGGCTTTGTCGGGCTTGTACACCACTCCGCGCTCCAGCCGGTTGAGAAGAGCCCGCGGCGTCAGATCCACCATCACCACTTCGCCGGCCTGCTGCACCACCCAATCCGGCACGGTTTCCCGCACCCGAATCCCGGTAATCTGATGCACCTGATCGTTGAGGCTCTCGAAGTGCTGCACGTTCATGGTGGTCAGTACGTCGATGCCCGCGTCCAGCAGAACCAGAACGTCCTCCCAGCGCTTGGTGCGCTGGCAGCCGGGAACGTTGGTATGGGGAAACTCGTCCACCACCGCGACTTGAGGCCGCCGCGCCAGGATGGCATCCACGTCCATCTCCTCGAAGATGGCGCCGCGGTATTCGATCCTCCGCCTGGGAATCACCTCCAGGCCTTGCAATTGGGCGATGGTGTCCTGGCGGCCGTGAGGCTCGAAGTATCCCACCACCACATCGGCGCCCTCACGCCTGCGCTCCTGCGCTTCCAAAAGCATCTTGAAGGTTTTGCCGACGCCTGCCGCGAATCCCAGAAAGACCTTCAGCTTTCCGCGCAGGGGAGCAATCAATTCGGGGGGGTTATTGGGGGATGAGCTTGACATCGATCCCCTCGGCGGCTTCGATCAAGCGATCGGCGGCGGTCTTGCGAAACCGCGACCACCATCCCCGCGCGGGGCTGTGACCCACGTAGATCTGCGTGATGCGATGCTCCCGGGCGAATTGCAAAATCGCCGCGACCGGGTCGGCGCCTTCCAGCGTTCGAATGCGCGCGCCCTCCTGGCGCGCCAGATCGAGATTCCGTTCTAGCGCGGCTTGCGCTTCGGCGTTCAAATCGGGCTGGCTGACGTGGACCACGAAGAGCTCGCCGTGGAAGCGGTCGCGGGCCAGGCGGGCGCGTTCCATCATGCGCGGCCCGTTGGCCTTGGGAGTCATGCACACCAGGATGCGCTCCTGGGTTCCGAAGGCCTGGCCCGCCCCGTGGCGTTCCAGGTAGTCCTCGAGCTGCTGATCCACCACGTCGGCAGTCAGCAACAGAGCCATTTCGCGCAACTGGGAAAGACGGTTCTCCAACTCGGGCAACGGAACCTCGACGCCGCCCGCCGCTTGCTGCATACAGTACTCGGCCGGCGCGTCCACAATCTCAATCTCATCGGCCGTGCGCAGGAAGCTTTCCGGAACGGTGACCGTGACGTGCTTGCCCTGAAGCCGCTCGACTGCCTCGCGCACTTCCTCCACGTATTGCAGGTTGACGCTGGTGACGACGGCGATGCCGGCCCGCAGCAACTGCTCGACATCCTGCCAGCGGTGGGGGTTGGGCCGGCCGGGCGGATTATCGTAGGCCAGGCCGTCAACCAGGCACACCTCGGGATGACGTTTGAGAATGGCCTCGACATCCAGGTAGGGAATTCCGCCGGCGCTCTGAAGCGGAATCGATTCCAGCTTCTTGAGAAACTCCGCCAGTTCGGGAGGGGTTTTGGGCTGCACGGCGCCGATGACCACGTCCTGGCCGCGCTCGCGCCGGCGCCGGCCTTCGTCCAGCATGCGGAAGCTTTTCCCGACGCCGGAGGCGTAGCCGAGAAAAATCTTGAGCCGGCCGCGGTGCTCGTACTCCTCCTCGGCCTGCACCCGGCGCAGGAGTTCGTCCGGGGACGGACGCGGTGCGGAGACAGACATGTTCTCTTCAGTCTACTAAATAGGGGATTCTTCGCCGGTTCCAGACACACACGGCGGTCTTGGGCGCGACGCCTCGCGACGGGAGAGCGGCGGTGCGTCCAGAGTGATGCGTTGCCAGGCAGGCAGGCTTCCCATTCTGATTTCAAAGAAGTATGCTTGTTGACGCAAAAAGGGAGGGCCTATGCTCTATATCGGCGTTCTCGTTGTATCCATTGCCATCGATCTTGCGTGCCTGGTGTTCGTGATGACTCCGGCGCACCCTCGGAAACACTGAACCGCACTGCCTGGGGAGCTAGAACCAGTCGCTGCGATAGGCCACCCACCAACTCACAATTCCGATGGGGATGGCTGAAAAAAGCGCCCACCACATCGGCAGGGCGAAATCGGCCGCCAGACAGAGGACCGTGAAGGTCATCCAGAAGATTCTTCGTTCCATCTGTTCACATTTTCCTCCCGAACATGGGCGATACAATAATCGACATGGCCATGAGCGAGGACCTGGCGATCCTGATCGTGGAGATGGACGCCAACGTCAGCCATCTGGAGAGCATCACCGCCGGGCTTTCGCGCGAGCAGTTCAACTGGCGGCCGGAGACCGGGCGGTGGTCCATTGGCGAATGCGTCAGTCATCTCAACATCGTGAACGCGGGCGACATTGCGCCGTTACGGGGGGCGATTGAACGCGGACGGGCGCGCGGGCTGACGGGCGAGGGGCCGTACCGCTACGGCTCCCTCAGCAGGAAATTCATCGCCAGCATGGACCTGCCGGTGAAGAAGAAGCACAAGGCTCCCAAGAGCTACGTTCCGCCCGCCGACGCGGAGCCGGAGAGCACGATCGCCGAATACGCCCGAGTCGCGGCGGAGCTCCGCAAGCTGGCGGTGAGCGCAAACGGCCTGGATCTGGCTCGCGTGAAGACGGAGATGCCGGCGCTGCCCCGTCCGCTGCGGCCGTTCGTGAAAATGGCGCTGGGCGCGCGGCTGACGCTGATCACGACCCACGACCGGCGGCACCTGTGGCAAGCCGAGCAGGTGCGCCATCACGGTCAATTCCCAAGTTGAGATGGGAGGCGCCGGTGCGGTCATTTTCTTGGCGCTCCCTTCTGCATGCGGATTTCCTTGAGCATCGACACCGTTTGCGAAAGCTGCGAATAGAAATAGCGCTTGAGAATGTCCAGCACTTCGACCAGCACCGGATCGCGCAGGGAATAGAAGACCTGATTGCCCTCCTTGCGATTCACCAGGACTTGCTTGCCGCGCAGGACCGCGAAATGCTGGGATGCGTTGGCTTGCTCCAGGCCGAGCTGTTCGACGATCCTGCCGGCTGACATTTCGCCGCTCCGCAGCGACTCGACAATGGCAATGCGAGTGGGGTGACCGAGGGCCTGAAAAATCTCGGCCTTGAATCGCCGCAATTCCTGTGTCTGTGTCATTCGGGCAATCCTTTCCGCCGCATGCGCCCCACCGCCAGCAGGATTCCGTGCAGCAGCGCATGCGGACGCGGGGGGCATCCGGGGATGTACACGTCGACCGGAATCAACTGGTCCACGCCGCCGAGCGTGGCGTAGTTTCGCCCGAAGATTCCCCCGCCGATTCCGCACGCCCCCACCGCCACCACCAGCTTGGGATCGGGCGCGGCGCGATAGGTTTTGCGGAGCGCCAGCTCCATGTTGCGCGTGACCGGACCGGTCACCAGCAGCATGTCGGCATGGCGGGGCGAGGCGACAAAGTGAATCCCCAGCCTTTCGAGATCGTAAACCGGGTTGGTCAGAGCCGCGATCTCCAGCTCGCACCCATTGCAGGAACCCGCGTCCACTTCACGGATCGCGAGCGAGCGCCCCAGGACTTTGTGGATTCGCTCTTTAACCTTCCGCTCCAAGGTTTCCGATGTCCCGGCGGCGGGCCGGTCGCCGCGATGCATCTTCTTCAACTCGGATTGGACGCCATCGGAGCCGACGGCGTATTCGGCGGCGATCACAAGGTCGCGGCGATCGGCCGCGGCAAGCTCAAACTCCGGCGTCATCCGCACCGCTCCGCCCGTCTCGGCCGCGGCACACTCGCCGCAATAGATGCACAGACCGTAGTCGACGGTGACGCGCCGCACGCCGTCTGAGTCAAGAATGGCGATGGCTCCCGTGGGGCAGGCCTCCGCGGCCGGACGCGAGTCGCGCCAGCGGGAAAAATCGAAGCGGGGCGCGCCTCGAAAGTCTTCGGACAACCGCGCGGGCGCCTCCGGATATCCGATGGTGACCAGGCCGGTCCGCGCGGTTTTGCTCAGAATCTTGAACATGGTTAGCGATCCGTCCCGGAATAGGAGAGGTTGAAGCTCTTGTTGATGACCGGAAAATCGGGCACGATGTTGCCCTGCACCGCTTCCACCAGCGCGGGCCAGTTGTTCAAAGAGGGATCTTTGATCTTACAGCGTTCCAGGCGGTTCTCCGGACCGGTGCGGATCCAATGCAGAATCTCCCCGCGCCAGCCCTCCACCGCGCCCAGCGCGCAGCGGTCCGGCGGAAGGGGCGGCATGGGAATGCGGTGCGGGCCGGGCCTCAGTCCGAATTCCACGGACCGGATGACATTCAAGGATTGGCGAACCTCATCTACCCGGACTTGCATCCTGCGCATGACATCGCCTTCCCGATAGACCGGCACCTGAAGCGCGACGGTGTTGTAAGCGGCGTAGGGATGATCGCGGCGGACGTCGCGGTCCACCCCCGAGGCGCGGCCGGCGACGCCCACAATCCCCAGGTCTTGCGCTATCTCGGGACGCAGAATGCCGGTACGCTCCAGGCGGTCGCGGGTGGAATCGGAGCTTTCAATCATGCGCATCAGATCGATGAACTCGCGCTCGAAAATGGTGAGAGTCCGGCTGCAACGCTCGCGCTGCTCCACGGTCCAATCCCGGCGCACTCCGCCCGGGCAAATTACGCCGCGCAGAAGGCGGCTGCCGGTCAGCTCCTCATTCAGGGCGAGAATCGTCTCGCGGAGGCGCGACGCGTGGGCGTTGGCGACGACGAAGCCAACGTCGTTGGCGATCGCTCCAATGTCGGCGACATGATTGTTGAGGCGCTCCAATTCCAGCAGGATGGTTCGCATTCGCCTGGCGCGCTCGGGAATCTCGACGCCGGAAGCCTGTTCGACGGCCTGGCAAAATGCAACCGCGTGGGAGCAACTGGAATCGCCGGAAATGCTTTCGGCGAGGAACACGGCATGATTCACCGGCAACTGCTCGAAGCGCTTTTCGATTCCTTTGTGAACGTAGAACATACGCAGTTGCAAGTACAGGATGGGCTCGCCGGCAACGGCGAAGTTGAAATGGCCGGGCTCGATGATGCCCGCGTGAACCGGACCGACCGGAATCTGGAAGACGCCTTCACCGAGAGTGGGCCGGTAGAGGTGGCGCTCGCCCTCAAATGGGGGAAGCACCGTGCCGATGGAAAAACTCTTGCGCAGAGGATGCACGGGCGGCCAGTTGTCATGCAGAGCGACGCGGCGCGGATTGGGATGGCCTTCGGCCACCAGGCCGAACCAATCCTGGATCTCGCGTTCCTGCCAGTTCACGGCGGGGATCTCGGCGGCGAACGAAGGAAAGACGGGATTGGCGGGGGAGACGGGCGTCCGCACCAGCAGGTAGCTGGGGTCCCGCGGAGATTCGAACACATGGTAGACGTAGTAGCGCGCCTCCGCCTCCGTGCGGTCTTCCGCAAACACGGCGGTGAGGCGGGAGCCGCTTGCGAGCAAGCGCCGGGCGGTGGCGCGCAGTTCGGAGACGGAGGAGTCCAGGTACATTTCCGTCACGGCTGCACCCCCAGAATGCGCGCGGCTCCGTCCACCAAGGCGTAGAGCGGAGCGGGCAGCCAGAATCCGAGCACGACAACGATGGCGGAGAGCGCGATCACCGGAACCGTTTTCCAGCGCGAGGCCTCGCCGCGCGGGAGTCCCGTGGGCGGTCCGAAAACCAAGTGGGCCACGTGATAAAAGAATCCGCAGAAGATGGCGACAACGAACGCCACAAATACGATGACAACGCCGGTGCGTTGCGCCGCGAAGCCGGCGCGGAGAACGGTGAACTCACTTTGGAACATGCTGAACGGCGGCGTGCCCGTGACCGCCAGCGCCGCCAGCAGGAACACAGGCGCGGTCACCGGCATGGCGTGCAGCAGACCGCCGGGAGTTTTCTTGACCGAATCGCTCCCGGTGCGCTGCTGGGCGTTACCGGCGCAGAAGAAGAGCAGAGGCTTGGTGACGGAATGAAAGGTCATGTGCAGCAGCATGCCCAGAGCTCCCAGGGCTCCGCCGAAGCCGAGACCGAGCACCATGATCCCGCAGTGATCGATGCTGGAGTACGCCAGCAGACGCCGGTAACTTCGCTGGACCAGAATGAACGGCACCGCGATTCCGACGGAGAGCAGGCCGAAGAGGATCAGCAATTGCGACGCGAAGGACGGACCTAACGAACGGACGGTCAGAACATAAAAGCGAGCCAGAGCGTAGATGGCGCAATTCATGACGGCGGTCGCCATCAACGCCGCCACCGGAGCCGGGGCCTCGCTATAGGCATCCGGTTTCCAGGTGTGCATGGGCGCCAGACCGGCCTTGGTTCCGTAGCCGAGCAGCACCAGAATGAAGGCCAGCCGCATCGCGCGTTTATCAAACTGAGCGGCGCCCGACGCCAGCACGGACCAATTCAGCATGCTCACGCTTTCCGCGCCTTGCGCTTGGTGCGCCGCGTAGTAGGTCAGAATGGTGCCGAAAAGGGCCATCGACAGGCCGACGCCTCCGAGGACGGCGTACTTCCACGCGGCTTCAAGAGAAGTGGGGCGTCCATAGAAGGTCACCAGAAAGATCGACGCGAGCGTGGTGCCCTCCACCGCGACCCACATCATGCCCAGGTTGTTGGACACCACCACCAGAAACATCGCGAACCCGAACAGCGGAGTCAGCGTGTAATATTTGCGCAGTTTTGCGCGGGCGATTCCTCCGTTGTCTGTTTCGCCGAATGCGTTCTGCTCCAGGTCTTGACGGAAGTAACCGACCGCGTAGGGAGCCGAAGCCAGATACACGAACGCAGTCAACAGCGCCACCAAGGCGCTGAGACGATCCGCGTAGAGAAAGCCGCCGGCGAAAGATACGGTCCCGTTTCTCAACACCTCCGCCGCCAGCCATAGAGCCGCCAGGAAGGATGCCGCCGCCGACGCCAGATATGCGGTTTCCATCCTGCGCAGGTTCCCCACCGAGGCGATCGCGAGACTAGCCAGGAGCGGAATAAGGAGCAAAGCGAGGATCGGCATGGAAGTCATCCTCTTAACCTGCTCAGGCGGCTGACATCCATCGAATCGAAAGTTTCGCGGATGCGGTAAATCAGGATGCCGAGCAGCAGAGTCGCCACCAGCGCATCGAAGAAGATACCGACCTCAACGATCAGAGGCATTCCGTAAGTCAGCGAAATCGCCGCCAGGTAAAGGCCGTTCTCCAGGCACAGCAGCCCCAGCACCTGGGTCAGAGCTTTCTTGCGATTCACCATCATGAAGAAGCCGATCAGGAACAGCCCGATGGCCACAGCCAAAGTGTTATGGCCCAAGCTGGCCGCGCCGATGGCTTCCTCGGGGCGATGAAAAGATTCCGCAACGACATAGCCGAGCAGGGCCAGGAATCCGGAAACGATGACGGAAATGGGGACATTCACGAACGGTTCGATTTCCTGGCGGATCTCGATTTTCTTCACCAAGCGTTCCAGGAACAGGGGCAGGAGGATGGCTTTGAGGATCAGAGTGAGGGCGGCAACCACATAGATGTGCGGAGCGTGGTTGAAGTGAGCGATGGTGGCGGCGATGGCGGCCAGTAACACGGACTGCACTCCGAAGGCGCGGATGCTGGTGAGCAGCCAGCGCTGCGCCACCATCATGATTTGCAGCACCAGCACCAGCGCGGCCATCATGGTGATTATCCGGTTGCCGAATTGCGGATCCTGCCAAAGCTGCATTTCCGTTGGATTCCTCAAAATAAGAATGTTGAGATCAGCGCCATGGCGCTCAGCACAAACGCGACCGCCAGCAGATCGGGCACGCGGAACAGCCGCATTTTCGCGTTGGTGGTTTCCACCAGCACCACGGCAGCGGCCAGCAAAAGAAGCTTCGCGCTGAACAGGATCAGGCTGAGCAGAGTGCTCGGCTGCCACCAACCCGCGCTCAAACCGAACGGGAAAAATACGTTCACCAGCAGAGTCATCAGCACCAGTTGCTTCATCGCCGCGCTCCACTCGATCAAGGCCAGGTAGGGGCCGGAGTATTCGAGAATCATGGCCTCATGAATCATCGTGAGTTCCAGGTGCGTGGCTGGATTGTCCACTGGAATGCGGCCGGTTTCCGCGATCAGGACAATAAACAGCGCTGCAAATGCGAGCATTTGAGAGGGCGCCAGGAAACGCCAGCTTTGTCCCAGCGCCGCGTGCGCTACTGCGCTCAGGTTGGTGGAGCCGGCGCCGATGGCCACGGTGAAGACCGCCAGCATCAACGCGGGCTCGGCGATGGCGGAAATCGTCATCTCACGGCTGCTGCCCAGGCCGCCGAAGGAACTGCCGGTGTCCAACCCGGCCAAGGCCAGGAAAAAACGGCCGAGGGCGAGGAGATAGACGACGGCGAGAACGCCACCAAACGCGCTCAAGGGAGCTTGCGCGGAAAGGGTGGGAATCAGCAGGCCCGCCAGGAGAGTGGTCGAAAACAGGATGTAGGGCGTGGCGCCAAAAATCCAGGAGGCGGTGTCGGGGAGCACCATTCCTTTTTGGAGCAGCTTGTGTAAATCGCGATAGGGCTGGAGGAGGCCGGGTCCGCGGCGCGTCTGAAGGCGCGCTTTCAAGGTCCGGCTGAAACCGGAGACAAGCGGCGAAAGAAACAGCACCAGCGCGATCTGCGCGAGGACAGCGCCGGCTCGTTCGATCATCCGCGCACTCCAAACAGCAGCAGCAGGATCAGGGTGACGAACACATACAGCAGATATAAATGGATGCTGCCCGCCTGGACGCGGCGCATTCGCGCGGCAGCCCACAGCACCGCGTCACGCAGAGGCCCGTAGACGCGAGTCTCAAAGGTGGGTTCAATCTCGGATTCGAAGTGAATCGCGGTGGGGTAATAAGGAGAGACTTCGAACTCCGCCTGGATTTCTCTGCGGGGACGGAAGAGCGCCGCGAAAATCATTCGCAGAGGTTTGGAGAAAGCGGTCGCAGTGAACTCGTTCTCGGCGGTCAGGCCGGGTTGTCCGCAGTCCCACGCGGGCCCTGTGACACGCGTGGACTTGCGTCCCCACAGCATCCACAACAGAAGCGGAATCGCTCCCAAAGCCGCCAGGACCAGCGCGATCACCGCGGGGGAAACGCTGCCGCGCGCGACCGAACCCGCGGTCAGCAGCAGGCCGCCGCCGGCGACCAGATCCTGGCTCACGCCGACGCCGAAGGCCTGGACCGCGATCGGATCGAAGACCGGCAGGAACCAGGTTGCGCCCAGGCCGAGCAGCACGCAGGCGAGAGCCAGAATCGCCATCCCGGACCGCATCGAGAAGGATACTTCCACGGCGTTCCCAGCAGCTTCACTGCGGGGGAGCGCGAGAAACGCGATGCCAAACGCTTTCACGAAGCAAGCGGCCGCGAGCGCGGCAGTGAGAGCGAGCAACGCTCCGGCGATGGGGAAGGCGACGCGAGTCAGCGCGGGAGTCGCGCCGAAGCCGGCCAGCAGCGCCTGGTAGGTGAACCACTCGCTCACGAAACCGTTCAACGGCGGAAGGCCGGAGATGGCAATGGCGCCGATCAGAAAGTACAAAGCGGTGGAGGGCATGCGCCGGATCAGGCCTCCCATCTCTTCCATATTGCGGGTGTGGGTGGCGTGCAGCACTCCTCCGGCTCCCAGAAACAGAAGGCACTTGAACAGGCCGTGGTTGAGCGTGTGGAAGAGCCCGGCCACCAGCGCCAGGGCCGCCAATTGAGGATGTCCAAAGGAACGGAACAAAAGCGCCGAACCGAAGCCCATGAGAATGATCCCGATGTTCTCGATGCTGTGGTAGGCGAGCAGCCGCTTGAGATCGTGCTCCATCAAAGCGTAGAGAACGCCGAGGAGCCCGGAGACCACGCCGACCACCAGAACGGTCATGCCCGCCCAGACGGGGACGGCCCCATAGAAATCGAAGAAGACGCGCGCCATGCCGTAGATCCCGGCCTTGATTACGATGCCGGACAGCAGCGCGGAGACGTTGCTGGGAGCGACAGGGTGCGCCGCCGGCAGCCAGATATGCACGGGGATGATGCCGGCCTTGACGCCGAATCCGAAGAACAGCAGCAGGAACGCGGTTGCTCCGAGCGGTGTCGAAAGCCGCTGGCCGATGCCGTGAAGAGCGGGGAATTCCAGACTGCCCGCGGCGGACGCGAGCAGCAGGAACCCGACGAACAGCATTCCCGTTCCGCCGCGCGACATGAGGAAGTAGAGCAATCCGCCTCGCCTGGATTCGGCCGATTCATGATCGAAGACGATCAGGAAATAGGCCGCCACCGCCGTGAGTTCCCAGGCGATCAGGAAGAACAGGACGTTGGAGGCGGTGAAGACGAGGGTTAGCGCAAGCAGTAGCAGATTGAAGAAAGCGCAGAATAATCCGGAGGCTTTGCGAACCGGGGAATCGGCGACGTAGCCGAAGGAGTACACCGACACGGCGGCCGCCAGCAGGGACAGAGCGAGGTTGAAGTATGACGAAAGCGGGTCCAGACGCACCGCGTAGTTCAAGTACGGGACCCCGGAAGCGAAGGACCAGCTCGGCTCGGAGTGTGCGAGCAGTGCGCCTAGCGAGGCGGCCAATTCGAGGAGCGCGCCGGCGAGGGAGAGGAAGAGCAGCAGGCTCGCGATCCCGGACCGGGATCTCTTAGCCGTGTGCGCGGCGAGCCCGCCCGCGATTCCGAGGGCGTAGGCGGCGAGGCCGGCTGTGTAGAGCTCCCGCGTGAGCCACATAAGGTCCAGAGGCACCGGCGCACCGGTTCCCTTTCCATAGTATATTCGAGTCTTCGAATCTTCGCACGGTACTTAGATCATTTTTGCAAGAACCACCGCTTGCTGACGCGCGCGGTTCGGAATGGGCTTCAGAGCCGTGACCGTGAGGGAGATAGCCTAATTCAGTCGGGCGGGGAGTAGGGACGCACATGCGTGCGATCGGAGTCGGGCTCGATCAAATACACGGTGCGGTCCTTGAAGTAGTCGAGCAGACGATCGTTTCCCTGGTCTATCTCGCGGGCCCACACGACTTTGGCGCTGTCGATATCGGCTTGGTTGAAGACCCATTCGTCTTCGGGGTTATGAACGGGGCTGTAGCGGACGATCACAAGGCTCTTGCCGGGTTGCGCGCGCAGCGCGGCGAGCAGGCCGGCGCGTTCGTAGTTGCCCAGGCTCAGGCCGCTCCAGGTGAACGGGAAATCCAGCAAGGGGATGTGCAAGGGCTCGGCCGCGAGGCGGACACCGATCATGAGGACGCAGATGGCCGGAAGCAAGCGCACCAACGCGAGTCCGAAGGGCCGGCCGCGCAGAGTGTATAGACGCAAGACGCGCAGGGACTGCACCACACAGGCGTAGATCACGCAACAGGCCGGAGCGTAATAGTGCGGGTTCAAGACCCACGCCTCCATGGCAACCGCGGCTGTGAGCGCGAGAAAGCACGCCGGCAGGATCGCGAACTTTTTTCGGAAAAGCGCTTGAGGAGCGCACAGCAAAGGGACGGTCAACACCGGACCTAAGAAGAAAAGCCAGAGTGTTTCTTCGCGGGAGGCGAGGAACTGGAGGAAGGTCCCAACGGAGTCCGGCACGAAGCGGTAGGTGGCTTCCCGGTTGACGTAGAAATCGCCCAGCACGGCGTGGTTGTAGTGCGGGGTGGGCCGGGTTTCCTGGAAGATCAGATTGGGATAGATCCCGTACTGGCTGCGCTGAAGCTGTTCGGGAAGCTGGAAGGCATCGCCGGTGATGCGCCAGTTGTAATAGGCGGTGGCGAGCGCGCCGGCCGCCAGCACGCACGCGAGGGGAACCAGCGCACGGGGTTTTGGCAGGCGCCACAGCAGCACGGCCAGAATCGGCAAGCTGAAGAAGAAGCCTTCAAACGGCCTCGAATTCGCGAGAAGAACGAGCCCGAGGCCGAGCAGCGCGCCATCCACCGGCCGGCTGCGCTTCCACAGGCGCGGCAAGGCTCCCAGGGCGAGAGCGCCTCCGATGGCCGCGGGCGCGCCGCCCCAGTAGCTATTCATCCAATAGCTGAAGAGGCCCAGGCGAATCACGGCCAGCGCCGCTCCCAGCAAAGCCCAGCTTGGAGAGAACCAGCCTCGCAGCATCCACAGAATGGCCGCGCACATGAGCCCGACGCTGATCACGACGCCCGCCCAGGGCTGTCCGAAGAGGAGCTGGCCGGCGGCGAGAAAGAGTCCTTGCGCGGGAGGATACATGGAGGCATACACGGGTTGTTCCAAAATATGCATGCTCTCGAAAAAGATCCACAGCGGATGAGAAGCGTTCGCCAGCCGTCCGTGGGCGAAGGTGTCGCCGGCCAGGAGGTGGGCGTATTCGTCGTGAATGAAAGGCTGCGGCGTGTGCAGGAACGGTTGCAGGAGCAGGCGCACGGCAATGGGCGCGAGGCCGACGACGCAGAGGCTGACCTTGGGACTTCGCGCCAGACGCGCAAGGGGCGCGGCGACGGAGCGGAAGAATGCGTCTCCGGCTCGCGGCGCAAACAACGCTGCGTAGACGGCCGCCAGGATCAGCGCCGTTTCCACGATGAACAATGCGTAAGGGCCGAGCAGCTCGAAACTCATTCCAGGGCGGTCATTCCACGACCTCGATCTCTCCCTTCCCCCACACGGTCTGGCGTCCCACTCCGACCCACTTCCCCAGTTTCAAATAACTCACGAACTCGCCTAACTCGCCCTCGTACTCCGCCTCCCCCACGAATCCGCCGAGCGGGTGGCGCTGACCCGTGCGCGAGGAGAGCCGCTCGGCCCGCGTGTGCGTCAGGTCGCAACGTGTCATCCGAACCGCCGCGGCCCTCTCGCCCATGGCGCGGAAATCGATCTCCAGAGGCCCCGCCCCGTACAGAGCGCGCAGCGTGCTGATGCGGTCTCGCAGCCTTGCGAAGAGAATCGCAAACTCGGGCCGGCCGGCAATTTCCCGCGCGCTCTTCAATTCGATGGGCGTCACGAAGCGAACGCACACGCGCGGTGTCCGCTCCGGGACACTCGCCAGATCGAACGCAAGATCCGATTGATCTACATGCATGAGCTCCGCGCGTCCACGTCCCGGCCCGAGGCCCTCCCGTCCCAATTGCGTGAAGGCTTGGATGAAGTACGGCAGAGCAGGGTCACGGACATCGAAGACGTGCACGTCGAAGTGGAATTGCTCGCCCGCATGGATGGTCGATCCATCCAGGTGCGAGGCCCGGAAAACGAACGGTCTGGGCCGGTCCGCCAGTCCGCTCGGGCCTTCGCCGGGAGCGGCTTGAGGCTCGAAAACGCGCGCATACGGGCAGGCCGGGCGTACATCGCAGTCTTCCGAGCCGGGGCAGCTTGGAAGACACACCAGCTTACGGAAGATGGTTCCAAAGGCGCCTCGGGTGATGTTACCGGCTTTCCCCGGCGGGAAATACACCGTGCCCGCGGAGCGGAAGCGAAAGCGAACGCGGAGGAATTCGAACTTCAACGCGCCAGCATAGCACCGTTGCGGCGAGAAGGTTTATATTGAGATCGCCATGCTTTCGCGGCGACAATTCCTCGCGCTCTGCGCCATCCCTGTGCCGATTGCGGCGGCTCAGACGCCGGTGGAGTTTGAGGTCGCGACGATCAAGCCAGCGCCGCCGCAGCCCGAAGGCCGGACCAGCACTAGAATGTCCTCCGATACCGACACCGGAAAATTGAATTACACCAACGTCAATCTGAAGGAAGCGATTGGGAAGGCCTATAAAGTTCAGCAGTATCAGATCACGGGACCGGACTGGATCGACCGAGCGCTTCGACATCGTCGCGAAGTTTACGCCTCACTCCGCCGGAGACCAGGTTGCGTTGATGCTCCAAGCCCTGCTGGCGGAGCGCTTCAAGTTGACGCTGCATCGGGAGACAAAGGAGCTGCCGATGTATGTGCTGGTGGTTGCAAAGAACGGGCCAAAGTTCAAGACCACCGAATCCGAGACGGGCATTTCCTCGAACTCGAGCCGGACGCATTGGCACGTCACGGCCAAAGGAACCATGCGCCGCTTCGCCGAGTTCCTGTCAGAGGAGGCAGGCCGTCCGGTGGTGGATCAGACGGGTCTGAGCGGCTCGTACGAACTCACGCTCGATTGGACTCCCGACGACGCGCCCGCGGCTAACGATTCCGCGGCCGGCCCGTCTCTATTTACAGCGTTGCAGGAGCAACTCGGACTGAAGCTCGATGCAACAAAGGGTCCCGTGGAGATACTGGTGATCGATCGGGCGAATAGAACTCCGACGGAGAATTAGAGGCGATACTGATGGTCAAACTACGCACGGCCGCGATGCTGAGCATCGCGTTGAGCGTGCTGGGCCAGGAATCCGGGAAGCGTTAAGATGCATTGAAGGGATCTCTGGGGTTGAGCGATGAGCAGGTGTCGCAGCTTCAGCAAAAGCGACCAGCCGCGATCGCGAGGCCGGCTCCGACTGCGATCTATCCGGCGCCGGCGGATCGGCGGTCGGCTGGAAATTTTGGCGGCGGGATAAACCTGCTGGCGCCGAACGAGGATTCCCTTCGTGTGCTAGATGATTCGCAACGGGCCAAGCTCGCGGGGGTCCAGCACGTCTGGGATCGCTGGGATGCGCTGGCTTTCGCGATCGAGTTCGGACTCATCGACGAGAAGCTATGGCCAGGAGGATCAGGAACGTTATGCTATTCCCCGATCCGTTCCTACGCCTACGCAGCGGAGCTTGGTCTTAGCGAGTTTCAATTCCGGCAATTCGAGCAATTACAGCAGGCTGCGCGGGAGCCCCTGACGCGGCGGTTGGAGCTCTTGAACTCGTCATCAGCCACTCCATTGATATCGGAGGTGTCGAAGCTGCAGCAACAGATGGCGCGCACCAGACCGCCGCGCGATCTGGCGATGGCCGTGCTGGATGAGACACAGCGTGGAAAGCTGGGGGGGTTGAGACTGCACTTCAGGTTGCGAACGAAGCCATCGAGCTCAGGCTGATCCCGGTCCCGGCGCACGGCGAAGTCCTGTGCCACCAGGCGTCGCCAGGAGTGGCGACGCTGCACGCTGAAGCGTGCGCCACATCATCTAACACTGACTACTTCTTTGCGGCGCGCTCGGCGCTGAGTTTCTGCATCAGGTCGATGGTGGGCTTGGGGGCTTCGAAGAGCGCTTCTTCGAGAGGGTTGCGGCCGAAGTTATCTTTGGCGTCGAAGTCGGCGCCGTGATCGGCGAGATACTGCACGATATCGTTGGAGCCGCTGCGCACGGCGGTGTGCAGAGGGCTCCCGCGTCCATTGGGGCCGTCGTTGACGTCGAGGCCCAGCTCGACCATCATCTTGACGGCGTCCAGCTTGCGGCTGCCGGTGGCCATCATCACTCCGCCGGAGCCGTCCGGCCCTTTGGCTTTGGGATCGGCGCCTAGCGCGATCAGCTCCTTGAGCATGGCGACGTTGCCGGTTTGGGCGGCTTCGAGAAACGGAGTCAATCCCCCGCCCCCGCCACGGCCACCAGCGGCGCCGCCCGCACCACCGCGGCCTCCGCGCCCTTGGGTCTTCGCGTTGACATCCGCGCCGCGACCAACCAGTTCCTTCATCAACTCGATCTTGCCTTGTTGAACCGCCAAATGAAGGGGCGTGTTGCCGGCCGCATCGCGCACATTGATGTCGGCGCCGTGGTCGAGCATCAAACGGGCGAAAGGCTCGCTACCGCGGGCCAGCGCGACCAGGAACACGGTGCTTCCGTCCTTGGCTTTGAACAACGGGTCGGCTTTGGCATCAAGCAGCGCCTTGGCGCTGACGGCGTCGCCGCGCTGGGCGGCAAACAGGAGCGGGCTGTAGCCGTTGCGCGAAACCGCGTTGACGTTGGCTCCGCGCTCGATCAGGAGGTTGACCATGGGCTGGCGGCCCTCGGCGACGGCCCACATCAACGGCGTCTGGCCCATGCGCGACTCCGCGGTGTCCACTTGCGCGCCGCGGTCGAGCAGGAGCTTGACCAGCTCGCGATTGCCGGCGCTGACGGCCATCAATAGAGGAGTGTCGCCGCTCCAGCGCGTGGCATTTGGATTGGCCTTGGCATCGAGCAGCATGCGCGCGATCGCAAGGCTGCCGTTGCCGCAAGCGAGCAGCAGAGGCGTCTCGCCATTTTCGTCGGCGGCGTTGGGGTTGGCTCCGGCGGCGAGCAGCGCGGAAACGATCTCGGCATCGTCGCGGCTGGCGGCCCAGGCCAGCGGAGTAGAACCATCGTCGCGAGCGGCGTTCACATCCGCGCCGGATTGGATCAGCGCCAAGACGGCCTTCTGATCGCGCTTCTGGACGGCCTCCAGAAGCTTCAGATCAGCCCCGCTTGCGGACGCCGCGGCGACCCAGGCCATGAGCAATAACGCGAATCGAGCCAACAACATACCAACAATATGATATACTCTTGAACGCAGTGATTGGGAAACGCCTGCCCACCAGCGCGGCCATCTTGATCCAGGGCCTCGTTTTGATCCTGGCTGGCGGTGTCTGCGCGCAGACACCCAAGCTTCTCGAAGACACCGTCGGCGAGTTTTGCACCGACTGCCACAACGACCAACTGAAGACCGGGGGCGTGACGCTGGAGCACGCCAGCTCCAGCAACGTGGGAGCGCAAGAAGCGTTGCTCGAAAAGGTGCTGCACAAATTGCGAGCGGGGGAGATGCCGCCTCCGGGCAATCCGGGTCCCGGCGCGGCGCAGCGCGCGAGCCTGGTGAAGTGGCTCGAAACGCAGCTTGATGCGGCTTCCGCGGCGCACCCGAATCCCGGGGCTCCGGCGATCCATCGCTTGAATAAGGCCGAATATAGCAACTCGATTCGCGATCTTCTGGGTCTGGACATGGATCATTCCGCCGGGTTGCCCGCGGACGATTCCGGCTACGGCTTCGACAACATCGGCGACGTGCTGACGGTGTCGCCGCTGCACATGGAAAAGTACGTGAGCTCGGCGCGGCGCATCAGCCGGTTGGCGGTGGGGACGCTGAAGCCCAGCGCCGCGATCGAAAAGTTCCCGGCAAGAATTCCGCAGGGCGATTCGCTGGACGAGATGCCGATCAACGAGCGCGGCGAGGTTTTGCTGCGGCGCTATTTCCCGTTCGACGCGGAGTACTCGATTGTGGTGCGCGTGCGCGGCAATCCGGCGGCGGGGCTTCCGGCTCCGAAGCTGGACCTGCGCCTGGACGGGAAGCGTGTGAAGCTGATCGACGCGGAAATCGATACGGCCGAGGCCAACCAGGGCACGCGGAGCATTGAAACGCGCATGCCGCTGACGGCCGGCGAGCATTTTATCGGGGCTGGATTCCTGTCGGAATCCGCGAAGCTCGAAACCGGCGGTGGAGGCGGACGCGGCGGCGCTGCGCCGGCACCCGCGCCCTCGCCCAACGGCGTGTCGGTGGAATATATCAGCATCGGCGGGCCGTATAATCCGACGGGTCCGGGCGATACGGAAAGCCACAGGCGCATTTTCATTTGCCGACCTAAGGCAGGCGAGCCGGAGGATGCCTGTGCGAGGCAGATTCTTGCGTCTCTGGCGCGGCGGGCTTATCGCAGGCCGGTGACCGCGGCGGACACCGATCCGCTGATGAAGCTGTTCGCGGCCGGACGCGCCGACGGAGGCAATTTCGATTCCGGCGTCGAGATGGGATTGAGCGGCATCCTGGTGTCGCCCGAGTTTCTGTTCCGAGTGGAGGCGCCTCTGGCGCCCTCCCTCACCAAGGGCGCGACGTACCGGCTTCGAGATCTGGATCTGGCGTCGCGATTGTCCTTCTTCATTTGGAGCAGCATTCCCGATGAAGAGCTGCTGGGGCTGGCCGAACGCGGCAAACTGCACGATCCCGCAGTGCTCGCCGCGCAGGTGCGCCGCATGCTGGCGGACGTAAAGTCCAAGGCTCTGGTCGAGAATTTCGCGGGCCAGTGGCTGCGCCTGCGCAACGTCGCGGATTGGAAGCCGGACCCGGACAAGTTCAAGGAAGTGGATGCAACGCTGCGCAACGCCTTTGAGCGCGAGACCGAACTGTTCTTCGAAAACATCGTCACGGAAGACCGCAGTGTGCTGGAGTTCATCGACGCCGATTACACCTTCCTGAACGAACGGCTCGCGAGGTATTACGGGATTCAGGGCGTGAAGGGCAGCTACTTCCGGCGCGTCGCGCTGAAAGGGCCGGAGCGCGGCGGCGTTCTCACGCAAGCCAGCGTGCTGATGGTGACGTCGTATCCCACGCGCACTTCGCCGGTGCTGCGCGGCAAATGGATTCTTGAAAATATTCTGAATGCGCCTCCGCCGCCTCCGCCGCCGAACGTGCCGACACTGGACGAGACCGCGAGCATTTCCGCCAAGAGCCTGCGCGAAACGTTTGAGAAGCATCGCGCCGACGTGGCTTGCGCGAGTTGCCATTCGCGCCTGGATCCGCTGGGATTCTCGCTCGAGAATTTCGACGCGGTGGGCAAGTACCGGAGCAAGGAAGGCGACTCGCCCATCGATGCGTCGGGCAACCTGCCGGACGGCACTGTGATCGACGGCGTGCCGGGTCTCAAGAAGATCATCCTGGCGCGAAAGGACGAGTTCGTGGAAGGGCTGGCCGACAAGCTTCTGACCTACGCTCTGGGCCGCGGCCTGGAGTATTACGATCAGCCGGTGGTGCGCGATATTCGGCGCCAGGCTGAGAAGAACGACTACAAGTTTTCGTCGCTGGTATTGGGGATCGTGAATAGCGTACCATTTGAAATGAGGAAGGTTCCGGAGTGATCGTCACCAATAAGTGCCTGACGAGGAAGTCGCTGCCGCGCCGCACATTCCTCCGGGGCGCGGGCGCCGCCGTGGCGCTGCCGCTGCTCGACTCCATGGTCCCGGCGTTTGCCGCGGGTCCCAAGCCGATTTCCCGCATCGCTTTCGTCTACACCGCCAACGGCATCATCATGACGCGACTGGACTCCGGCCCAGGATGGAGCGAGCTTCGAGTACACCAAGACCCTGAAGCCGATCGAGCCCTTCCGCAATCAGACTCTGGTGCTGAGCGGGCTGGAGCACCACAACGGCGAATCGCTGGGCGACGGCGCGGGCGACCATGCGCGCGCGGGCGCCACCTGGCTCACCGGCGTGCATCCCAAGAAGACCGAAGTCGACATCCAGAATGCGATTTCCGTGGACCAGATCCTGGCCACCGAAATCGGCCGGCAGACGCCGCTGCCTTCGCTGGAGCTGGGTTTAGAGGATGTCCGGCTGGTGGGCGGATGCGACTCAGGCTATAGCTGCGCTTACAGCAATACGCTGGCGTGGAGTTCGCCGACGACTCCGCTGCCGTACGAGACCAATCCGCGGGCGGTGTTCGAGCGCATGTTCGGCGACGGCGAGACCACCGACAAGGAAGCGCGCGCCATGCGCTCCCGCGAAAACCGCAGCTTGCTGGACTTCGTGCTGGCGGACGCCTCGCGGCTGAGCGCCAGCCTGGGCGCGACCGACCGGCGCAAGATGAGCGATTACCTGGATTCGGTGCGCGAGGTGGAACGGCGCATTCAGAAGGCTGAGGAGCAGAACGCCGCGGCCAATCCGGTGCCCGCGCTAGACCGTCCCGACGGCATTCCGCCGACCTTTGAAGAGCACATCCACTTGATGTACGACCTGATGACCATCGCGTTCCAGGCCGACCTGACGCGCGTCATCACCATGATGTACAGCCGCGAGGGCGGCAACCGGACGTATCGCTCCATCGGAGTGCCGGATGCGCATCACGGGCTGTCGCATCACATGAACGACCCGGCCAAGATGGCTCGGCTGCAACTGATCGACATGCATCACGTCGACATGCTGAGCCACTTCCTGGGCAAGATGCAGGAGGCCAAGGACGGCGACGGGAGTTTGCTGGATCATTCGACGATCGTGTATGGCAGCAGCCTGAGCGATTCCAACCGGCACCTGCACGACAATCTGCCCGTGCTTCTGATGGGCGGCGGCAACGGCAAGCTGCGTCCCGGGCGGCACGTGCGCTATCCCAAGCCCACACCGATGACCAATCTGTACCTCACGCTGCTCGACATGGTGGGCGTGCATGAGGAAAAGATCGGGGATTCGACGGGGAAGGTCCAGCACTTAAGCGAAGTGTAGGTGCGCGGGGTAGCCAGGAGCATCATCCTGCGCCCGGAGGGGCATGACGACGGCAAGAATATGAGCGATAGGCAACACGCCCACGAACTGCTCGACCGCCTTGGCCCAGGCCAGGTTGCCGCCGTGGTCCACCTGCTCGAAGTGATGATTCACGACGATGACGATGAGCTGACCGAAGAGGACCGCCGCGCCGTCGCTGCCTCGCGCGAATATTTTCGAAAGGGCGGCAAGGGCGTTCCCTTCGAGCGGGTCGTCGCCAAGTGCGGCTTCACCATGGACCAGATCCGCAGCTCCAAGGGCGACTGAAAGTTCAGGTGAAGAGAATTCGCTTCGAGCCGAACGTGCCAGCCGAGATCCGCGCCATCGACCAAACCACCGCCATGCAGATTTTGGCCGCTCTCCACCGCTACGCCGAGACCGGCGACGGCAAGGTCAAGCCCCTCAGCGGAGAGTTCAACGGCCTGCTCCGACTCCGCGTCGGCAGCCACCGCATCCTCTTTGACGAAACTGAAGACGAGGTCATCGTCCACCGCGTCCGCGATCGCAGGGACGCCTATCGCTGATCGCGCGGAGTTTCGGCAGGCGGTACTACTTCGCCCGCAACTCTGAAATCCAGCCCAGGACGCCGAGGGTCACGAAATAACTGCGCCGAGAACAAAAGGCGTGACGCCGTAGGTCAGGAGGCTCCTGTCGAAGTAATGGCCGGGAACCAGGAATAGCATGGCGCTGCGGGAAGCCAGCAGCCAGCACCCAATCACGAATAAGACGATTCGCGCTGCGAGCCTCATCCGCCTAGGCCAGTTTCACAGTTTCCGTGAGCCAGGTGGGGCGGACGCGGGTCCGCCCCACCACCAACGCCGCCTTACGTTAATCATGAAACAGGCCTGGCCCTGATCCGGCTCTCTCGCACTTGAGGGGCGCCACCGCCTTGGCTAACGCATGTTCCCGTTGAACCTTATTTCCCGTTGCTGAGCTTGCGCGAGTATTCCTGCACGTTGGCGTCGTAGCCGGCGGGGACCTTGTCGGGCGCGGCGGTCTTGGCTTGCCCCGCTCCGCTCTCCTCCAGCTTGCGGCGCAGTTGCACCTCGAAGCTCTCCCATTGCGGGAGCACGGTTCGGCTGATACGCTCGGCCAGCTCCGGCGAAGCGGTTTCGCCGAAGCGAACCTGCTCGAGCTGCTTTTCCAGATCCGCCAGAGCCCGCTCGGCTTCCGCATCGTCGCGGAAGGTGGTCCGCAGATCCTGGAGAATGCGGTCCACTTCGCGGCCGATCAGAGCCGGGTTGACGTTGCGATTCTCGGGAGCATCGTAGACGCCCTCGGGATAGTTGCGATTCGCGCCCAGGCTGGGATTAACTGGATAGCCGCCGCCGTTGGGGCCATAGAAGCCGCCGTTGGGCCCGATATTGCCGCCGTTGTACGCGCCTCCGTAGTTGCCGCCGCCGCCGCCGGCGCGAGCTTGTTGCCCGCCCTGATTGCCGCCGGGTTGGTTGCCGCCACCGGCTTGCTGCCCGCCGCCCTGCTGGCCTCCACCTTGTTGGCCGCCGCCCTGCTTGCCCTGACCCTGCTGATTCCCTGGCTGCTGGCCGCCGGGCTGGTTGCCGGGTTGCTGTCCGCCCGGCTGATTGCCCTGCGGCATTTGACCCTGTTGCACCAGATTTTCAAGCGCGGCGCGGCCCTGCTCGATCTGCTGTAATGAGCGCTGCTGCTGATCGCGAGCGGCGTCCTGCTGCTGGCCGCCCTGGACGGCCTGCTGCGCGCGCTGGAACTGATCCTTGAGGCCGTCAATCGCCTGCGTGATGGGAGCTTCCTGCGAACTCATCATGGGGCCGTATCCGTTGCGGGAATAGGTGGCCATATTCTCGATGCGCCTTTGCGCATCGGCCTGCTGCGTTTCCGCCACCCCGTCGCGCAGCCGCGAGGCGGCGTTGGGTTGCGCGGTGCGCAGACTGCGCTCGGCCTGGCGAGCGTCATCCTGCAAGCGGGCCAAATCCCCAGCCAGTTTCTCTTCTTCCTTAGCGATCTGTTCGGCGCTCTGCTGGGCCGCGCCATTCCGCTGCTGTTGAGCCTGAATGGCCTTGGCACCGCGGTCCCGCAGCGCCTGATCGCGCGAATTGATATCGCCGAACTCCTGCTTCACGCGGTCTTCGATGGCGTGCTGCTCCTGATCGATCTGGTTGGCGCGCTCGGCGAGTTGATTGACCTGGCCGGCGGCGTCCTGCTGCTGCATTCCGCGAAGAAGCTGACTGGCGTCCCCGATGGCCTGAGCGGCCCGGCGAGCGTTGGCTTGCGCCGCGGCATCGCCCTGCTGGCCTTGCTCCGCCGCCTGATTGGCGGCCCGCATGGCGTCCTCGGCCTGCTTCAGACGATCCAGCGTCTGCTGCAATTGCTGGGCGTTGGCGTTGTTCAGACGGCCGTTCTGATTCTGCTGCGCCGAGGCTCGCTGCTGTTGCTGTTGCTGTTGCTGTTGCTGGGCGCTTTGCTGCTGTTGTTGCCCCTGCTTGCCGGTCTGCTGGCTGGATTGTTGCCCGGTTTGGCCGGGCTGGCCGGATTGGCTACTCTGCGAGCTGGACTGCTGTCCCTGACTCTGCGAGCTTTGCTGGCCGCCGAGCTGCTGCTGCTGCAAGCCCTGGAGCTGCTGCTTCAACTGCTCGGCCTGCTTCATCAGTTGTTCCTGCTGATAACGCTGCTGGGCTGCGTTCTGGGGCGTGCGAGGCTGCTGGGCCAGCTCCTGCTGGCGTTTGGCGAGCTCATCCAGCTTGGCCATGGCGTCGTCGATTTGCTTCTGCTTTTCCTCGGCGGAAGAGGAGCCGCCCTGCTGCTCATACTGGTTCTTCTCGGTGTCCAGCTCGAGGTCGAAGAGGTTGGCCAGATCGCGGCCGGCGCTGCCGCCGCCGCCACCGCCGCCACCGCCCTGGCGCCCGAAGGCGACCTGAATATCGCGCTGCGCGGCCTGGGCGTGCTCCAGGTGCCGCAGCGCGCTTTCCTCGGGCGAGATCGCGTCGCGCCATCCCTGCTTGTTCAGCTTATCGGACGCCGTGCCCATGTCCGCTCCCGCGGCCTTCATCTCATCGATCACGGTCTTGAACTCGGCTGCCACCGATTCATCCAGCTCGCGGCTCTTCATGCGGTCGGCCAGGGACTCGGCTTGCGCCTTGAGCGTCTTTTCGGTACTGGAGAGGTACTCGGCGGTCTCCGCGGTCTTGGTCTTGTCATTGGGACGGGTGGCATTGTAGGTGGCCGTAATCACCTGCTTCTGGCGATCCCAGATCTGTTGCTGTTCCTGCCCGCCGCCGCCTCCACCGCCGCCCCCGCCTTGCTGCGATTGGGTGTAGTTGCGCTCGTAAGCCTGGGCTTCGACGAACAAAATATCGGTCTGAGAGGTGTTGCGAGCATCCTTCGCCGTGGCATAGACGCTGACCACGTCGCCGGGCTGGAGCTTGAAGTCCTCCAGCGCGAGAGTGGTCTTGCCGTCGGCCGACTTGACGCCCTTGCTAGGCAGCAGCGGCACAATCTTTTCCGCGGCGCCGTTGACGGAGTAATGCAGATCCATGGCCTGCAACGCGAAATCGTCCTGCCCGGATACGTCGATGGTGACTTCCTCGATGGGCAGCACCTTGGCGTCCCCGCCCGGATGGGTGATGCGCACGGTGGGCGCCTGGTCGTCCTGCGCCTCAATGAAATAATCGAGAGGGCTCAAGCGCACGCTCTGGCCCTGATCGATGGCGGCGAAGTGATATAGTCCGCTCTTGGCCATCGGAATCTTCGCCGTCAGCGTCCCGTTGGCGCCCGAGTCCAGCTTGATCTGCGATCCGTCTTCCATCTCGATCACGCCGTTTTTGAGGGGCCGGTCGGTGGTGACCGCGACTTCGGCCACCGTGCCGGCAACCGCTCGCAGATCGCCCGAGGGATCCTCCACCTGATCCGGCAAGCCCAGCCAGGAGGGGAAATGATACGTGGCTTTGATGTGCGTGATGCCGGGAAGGTCGGTCACGTCCAGCTTGTAGGTTTTAGACTTCACCGCGCCGGCTTCGATGTAATATTCCACCGGCTCCGGCAGCGCCGCGAAGCGGAACTCGTAATCCGATCCGTTATCGCGCGGCAGCATGTTGGCCTGCTCCCATTTGGAGGAGCTCTGATACTTGGCGAACATGCGCACCGACTGCGCCTGGAATCCCACCAGCGTGGCGGAAATGGGCACGTCGTCCTTGCGCCGCACCAGCTTGTTGCCGGGCTGCACCTTGATATCGTAGAAGGCGCCGTTCACGCCGGATTTGGGCGCGCCGGCCCACAGCAGCGACGCGCCGTAGCCCAGGAAACCGGGCCCGGCCAGAATCATCCACAGCAGCGCGGCTCCGGCCGCGCCCGCGCCGGTGGCGAAGGCGAACAGCGCCCGCGGCGGCGCGACATCCCGCGGCACGGTCTTTTGCGCCACGGCCTGGGTGTCGTCGGCCAGCAGCTCAATCATGGGATCGCCCGAATCCTTGCGCTCCACGTAGGTCAGCAGACGCTGATCGAACTGCGGGAACACGGCTTCGGCTTTGGTGGCCGCGCGATTGCGGTTCAGCCGCGTGAGCGGAAGAATCAGCGCGTAGCCCAGCGCCAGCGCCACAGCCAGGAACAGAATGACGCGAGCCCACAGGAGGCTCGAATCGGAGAAGGCGAGCGCGTTGGTGATCAGCACCAGGGCCAGGGTTGCGCCCAGCGCGACGCCCGCCGCGACCGCTACGCCTTTCGAAATCGCCATCCAGCGCAGGCGCGTCTCCAGGACCCGCAAATATTGGTTCAACTGCTCGCGCGTGTTCATGCCGCTTCCTTCCTCGCTCCTTGCGGCCGTTCCGCCGGAGCTCGCAAGTACCCGTCCGCCACCAATGATTCAGCCAAAGCTACTAATAACAATAGCAGTAAAAGCACCGGCGAAAGGCTCCACGGAGTGGTTTTTTGCTCCGCGGTTCCGCCCACTCCATCGCTGCCCGCGCCGCCCGATCCAGTGCCCTTCCACAAATCCAAAACTTCCTGCGGAATCACCGCCAGATCGGACTCTCTCCGGTCCGCGTGGGCCGCGATCAGACCGTGCTGTCCGCTGGCGGTCTTGACGTCGAAAAATCCTTCGCGCGTCAGTTGATAGGTTTTGGCCGTGGTGGCTTCCTCGAGCGACAACGCGCGCTTTCCGTCCTGATCCAACACCTCCGCCGCGGTATTCTTGCTCTCGCCGGTTCTTAACTCGACGTAGGAATCCACCGCGACGTTGACCGGCTGCTCCGCGCCGCCGCCGCTCAGATAAGTCGCGGATTGCAGCACGAAGGGCACCCAATAGGCCCCATGCACCGGCAGATCGTTGGACACGTTGTCGAAGGTCGATGTGAACACCATCACCTTGCCCTGGCCGATTGGACGTTCCAGAAGCAAAGGGGTTTGGTTGTTCAATTTCGCGAGCACATGCGCGTCCTTGGAAGCGGCCACGCTGACGGCCTGGTAGAAGTCGACGCCGTCCAGGCGCTCCAGGCCCTTCATCACGGGGTGCCCCGAATCGATATCGGAAACGGTCAGGAAGCGCTCGGTTTCGCGGGCCGCGTAGCTGGCGGCCTGAATCGGGTCGCCCTCCACCGGAACCTTGGGCATGGCCACGGAAGCCGGCCCCAGCACCACCAGCAGCGATTTTCCAGGGCTGACGTAGCGCTGCAAATTCTCCTCGAACCCAGGCGGCAGCGGTCCCAGATCGTCCAGCACGATCAGCGCATAGCCGGCGAGGTTTGCCGTGGCCGCCGTCTCCGGCCTCTGCACGTCGAGCGCGAAAGCGGCGTCGGTGGAGGAATCGAGCGCGGTGCGGTAATACTTCTCCGCGTAGGGATGGCGGCCGTTGTCGACGAACAGGATCTTCTTGGGATCGGTGCGCTCCACCGAGAACGGGAAGCTGTCGTCGCCGGGCAGAGCGTCGGCCGAGTCGATGCGCACTTCGCAGCGGTTGAAACCGTAGGACGCGGCGAGCTCGTTGAACTCCACTTGGGCCCGTCCGACGTGCTCGCTGCTGCCGGGCGCCGCGGCGGGAACATCCACCGGCTTGGTCTGCACCACCTTGCCGTTGAGCACCAGCGACACCGTGCGCCTGGCGGCCGGAGTGCCGAAGCCGGCGATGGTGGCTTGAATGCGCACCCGCTTGGGGTCGTAAACGTGCGTCGGGGCCTTGACGTTTTCGACAGTCCAGTTGGGGATCTCGCCTCCCACCGGATGCAGAATCAGGGTGGTGTCTCCGGCTAGGCGCAAATCGGTGAAGCCCGGCGGCAGCGCGGTCTTTTGCAGGTCGCTGACCAGGTGAACCTCGATGGGCATCTTGGAGGATTCGGCCAGCGTGCGGGTGAAGCGCGCCAGCTCGCCGAAAGAGGCGCGGCTATCGCTGGGCTTGATGGCGGCCACCGCGCCGTGCAGCTCGGCGGGATCGGTGGTCTGCTGGGTCATGGCTTCGACGGCGCCGCCCAGCGCCACGACTTCGACCGCGGTGGTGGGCGGAATCCCGGAAATAATGTCGAGCGCCTCGCGTTTGGCCCTATCCAGGCGGGATTCGCCGCTGGTCCCCGAGGCAAACGCGCGCATGCTGAAGGAATCGTCCACCGCCACCACCACCATCTTCTTGCCCGCGGCCTTGGGAGTGGCGCGATTGATGAAGGGATTGGCGAACAGAAGAGCCAGCAAAACCAGCATCAGCGTCCTGAGGATGAACAGAAGGATGTAATCCAGACGCCGGTGCACCACCGAGCTTTGTTCCCTGCGCTCAAAGAACATCAACGAGGGGAACGGCCGCGGGTCCAACTTGTGGCGCTTGAGCAGGTGCAGCCAGATGGGCAGCCCCACGCCCACCACGCCGGCCAAAAACCAGGGACTCAGAAAACCCATTTACAACCTTCCCGTCCGCAGCGCCAGGTATTCGCGCAGCGCGGCGTCCAAAGGCCGGCTGGTGTCCACCAGGAAATAATCCATGCCGGCGCCCTTGGCCCGGCTTTCGATGTCCTCTAAATGCGCGGTCATCTTGTCGCGGTATTCGTGCGCGGCGTAATCCGGCGTCACTTCCATCATCTCGCCCGTCTCCAGATCCTCCAACATCACCGGATGTTTGAGCTTGGGACGGATCTCCTCGGGGTCGAGCAAATGGAACAGAACCACTTCATTGCCGCGATACCGCAGCGGCGAAATGGTCTCGATCAGCTTCTCGGGCAGCTCCCAGAAATCCGAGATCACCGCCACCATGCCGCGCCGCCTCAGGAAATCCATCAGATGCGCGAACGGGCGCATGATATCGGTGCGCTTGCCCAGTTGCGCCTCGGCGACTCCATGCAGCAGCCGATGCAATTGGCCCTGGCGCGTGGAGGGCTGCACGAAGTGGCGCACTTCGTCGTCGAACACCACCAGTCCCGCGGCGTCTCTCTGCAAGTGCGCGAGGTACAGCACCGAGGCCGCCAGAAACTTGGCGTACTCCAGCTTCTCCATTCCCCGCGAGCCGAATTTCATCGAGCCGCTGGTGTCCAGCAGCACGTTGACCTGGCAGTTGGTCTCGCCGCGGTAGCGCTTGAGATAGGCCCGCTCGGTCCGCGCGAATACGTTCCAATCCACGTGGCGCAGATCGTCGCCGGGAGTGTAGGCGCGATACTCGGCGAACTCCGGGCTGAAGCCGAAATCGGGCGAGCGGTGCAGGCCGGAGATGAAACCGTCCACCACCGTCTTGGCCACCAGGTCCAGGCTCTTGAGCTGGCTCAAAACGGCAGGATCCAGAAAACGCTGCAACATGGCTCGAGGCTCCTAATCCCCGGCTCTAGTCACGTGGAGCGGGCATGGCCTCCAGCAGCTTCTTGAGGATGTCGTCCTGGCTCAGTTTGTCGGATTCGGCCTGGAAGTTCAGCAAAATGCGGTGCCGCAGAATCGGGCGCGTCAAGGCGATGATGTCCTGGTAGGAAACGTGATAGCGGCCTTGCATCAGCGCGCGAGCCTTGGCCGTCAGCACCAGGTTTTGCGCCGCGCGAACGCTGGCGCCGAAGTTCACGTACTTCTTGATGAAGTCCGGAGCGGTCTCGTCGGTGGAGCGCGTGGCTCGGACCAGCTTCACCGCGTAGCGCGCCACCGAATCGGCGATCGGCACCATGCGCACCAGCTTCTGGAACTCCAGAATCTCATCGGTGGTGGTCACCGCGTCGGCCTGCGAGATGTGCGTGGTGGTGGTCAGCGTCAGCACTTCCATTTCGTGCTCCGCCGACAAGTAGTCCAGCAGCACATTAAAGATGAAGCGGTCGAGCTGGGCTTCGGGCAGCGGATAGGTGCCTTCGAGCTCGATCGGGTTCTGGGTGGCCAGCACGAAGAAGGGAGGCCGGATCTTGTATTGGTTGCCGCGCACCGTGCACGACAGCTCCTGCATGGCCTCCAGCAGCGCCGATTGCGTCTTGGGAGGGGTGCGGTTGATTTCGTCGGCCAGCAGTATGTTGGCGAAGATCGGGCCCGCCACGAAGGTCCAGGTGCGCCGTCCCGTGGTGGGATCTTCTTCAATGATGTCGGTGCCGGTGATGTCGGAGGGCATCAGGTCGGGGGTGAACTGGATGCGCTTGAAATCCAGCCCCAGAATGATGGCCAGAGTTCTGACCAGCAGCGTCTTGGCGGTGCCGGGTAAGCCTGTGATCAGGCAGTGGCCGCCGACAAACAGCGCGATCATCACCTGTTCGATCACTTCTTCTTGGCCCACGATGACGCGGTGGACCTGGGTCACGATTTGTTCACGGACTTTCTGGAACCGCGCGACTCGCTCCTTCAGATCGCCGGTCTCGAGGGTTTGTATGGGGAGAGTTGACATTTTCGAATGTGGCCTATTTATTCACGTTTGGGGATTCTTTGTTCAATTCCAACAATAACTTTTGCGCGTCGCGGTAGCCCGGTGCTATTTCCAGCGAGGACAGCACTTCATCCATCGCGTCGTTGTTCTTATGCACCGCCTGATACGCCTTGGCCAGCCGGTAGTGGGTCCCGGCGGGATCCACCGTCTTGAGAGCCAGCACCGCGTTATACTCGCGGATCGCCTCGGTGGGGTTGCCCAATTCCATGTCCAGATCGCCAAGTCTCTGGTGGGCTTTCTCGTCCCGAAGGTAAATATAGTTGATCTTTTCGAGCGTCGCCGCGGCGGCGCGCTTGTCCCCGGCTTCCTCTTCGAGGCCGGCGAGTTGGTTGAGCGTATCCGGGTTCCTGCCGCCGATCTGGGCGTAGCGCTTCAACTGCTCCAGAGCCTTGGGAGTGTCCTTGGTGGCGGTGTAGGCTTGGGCGAGAGCCTCGTAGACGCTGCCCGGATCGACGTAATCCGGATAGAGATCGCGGATGGCCGTGCCTTCCTTAATCACCGCGCCCCAATCCTTGGTCTTGACCTCGTTGTTGATACTGCGCACGCCCTTGGCCCAGGTGTCGAAGTTGTCCACGGTGGTCTTGGTCTGAGCCTCCACCCACGGAATGAACTGCTTGTCGAATTCCTCCGGCGTGATCTTCAATTCCTTCTCGATCACCTGCGTCGTGGTCATGTTGGCGGCGTAGTCGTGGATCATGTTCAGCACCGTATCGTAGCCCCACTTCTGCACGATATAGGTGATGGTTCTGCCGCCCTGATAGTAGCTGACGATGACCTGCTCCGGGAAGCTGGGATGGATGTAGCCGCGATCCAGGTCGGCGATGGGAAGCAGCTTCTTGTCACGGATCGCGAGGATGCTGGGATGATCCAGCCGGTCGCCCCAATCCGGGTTGATGGCGGTTTCCTCATACACCGCCAGCCCTTCGGTGAACCATCGCGGAACGCGGTTGTTGGTCATGGAGAGCACGTACACGTGGCTCATTTCATGCCACAAGGTGGTGGCCCAGTGGAACGATCCCGGCCCGCGCTGCGGATCGGCCGCGCTGGGCGAATCGATGGCAACAACCGTATTGAAGGTGACACCCAGAGCGCCCAGCCCGGGCATGCCCATGGTTCGCACGGCGAAATCCTCGTGATCCGGATACGCCTCCACCTGCACCGGCACGTTCAAGTGATACTTGTACTTCTTCTCGTAAGTGGCGATGATTTTATCGAGTTCGGCCTGCAAATACGGGCGCACCAGCGCGGATTCCTTCTTCTGGATCTTGAGGGTCGTGGTGGGGGTTTTGAAGGTATCGAACTTCGCGTAGCTATCCATCAGGGTGAGCGTATTCTTCGTGGCTTTATCCTGATAGCCCGCGTACCAGGCCTGTTCCAGCATGGTCTTGGCTTCGTCTTCCTTGCCCAGGCGCATGAGGTCGATGCCCAACTCGCTGCGGGCGCTTTGGAGATCCGGATCCAGCTCCAGCGCCTTGCGGTAATACTGAATCCCTTCGGTATAGCGGCGGTTGATGACAAAGAAGTGCCCGGCCGTGGCGTAGGCGTCTCCGTCGTGCGGATTGATCTTGAAGATTTTGTCGATCCACGGCGAGGAGGTCAGGATCTGCCCGGCCGGAGGAGCCGCGGGCTTGTCGTTCAACCAGTCCACGGTGGCCAGAATCGCCATCGCGTCCACGGCTTCGGGCGACATCGCCACGGCCTTATCGGCCTCCTCGACGGCCTTGTCTTCGTTGTTGTCTTCGAGCGCCACGCGCGCCAGCAGCTCGCGAGCTTCATACAGCTTGGGATCGGCTTCGAGCGCCTCCTGCGCGAACTTCACAGCGTTGGGGCCGTAATCCTCTTCCGCCACTCGGGCCAGGCCCAGCAGCGCCTGCGCGTTCTTATCGTCAATTTCCAGCGCGGCCTTGAAGCTGTCCTCCCGGGGGGGGATTCCGTCCTTGCCCATGGGAGCTTCAAACACCAACAGGCCGAGGCGCACCTTCAAATTCGCGTCCTTGGGGTTGGCTTTGATGGCCGCGTCGAACGCCGCGAAGGCGTCCTTATAGTTCTTGAAACCCCACAATCCTTCGGCGCGGAGGGCCAGATTCGTGGAGCGGCTCAAGCGCTCCCAGCAGGCCCTCGCTCCCGCATCGCCGTGTTTGCGCAGCGCCTCGCAAGCCGCGCGCTCGCTGGCGGTGGGGTCGGCGGGCTTCGGCTTGGGCGTCTGTGCCCTCAACGAAAGCACGATCCCGACGACCGCGGTCAGCCCGAGAGCGGCTATGACGATGGAGCGACGATTCCAAGCGGCTTGCCCGAGCCCGGCGGCCGTGAGGGAGCGGTTGTAAGAATTCCTCACTTGTCGAGTTCCTCCTGGGTCTGGGCGCGGTCAATCATGAGCTTCTGCAATTCCCGGCGATATTGGGCCTGATCCTTGGAAGCTTTTTCGTATTTCAATTCATCGAGCTGCGCATCCAGGTCCTCAAGATGCTTCAGCAGCTTCTGTTTGGCCGGATCTTTCGCCTGCGCCGCCGAGGCTCCCAGGTGCACCAGCACGAAGCTGCCGGCCACGCGTCCCTCGCCGTTCTCGGCCGATGGATCTTTGACTCCGTCGCCCTTGCCGGTATCTTCGATCACGGCATGCTCGGTGGCCAGCCGGTTTTGCGTCTCGAAAAACTTGGTCACTTTGGCCTGGGCGTAGCGAAACGCCTCCAGCGCCGTAATGGAGTCGTTTTTGTCCGCGTCGGCGGCTGGGTCCTGAAGCGCCTCAATCCAGTAGCGCGGGAAAATGGCCACGGAACTTTTTTCCGTGCCCGCCTTGGTGGCGGCGATGATCACGCGCTTGCTCTTTTGCAAAAGAGGAATCGCGCCGCCGCTGGAGGTGGTCATGTCCACGATCAACTGGCGGGCCGGGATCTTGTCCAATAGCTGGGACAACTCCGTCGCGGAAATGTCCGGACCAGGCAGCGCCAGCTTGTACTCGCGCTCGTCGAAGGTGCCGTGTCCGATCAGCATCAGCACGAGTTGGTCGTCGGGCTTGGTTTGCGCCAGGGCGCGCAGCTTGGCTTCGAGGTTGGCCTTGGTGGCGTCGGCGCCGAACAACGTATCCACCTTGGCGCCGGCTTCGGCATGCAGGATCTTGTCCAGGCTCTTGGCGTATTCGGTGAAGCGCTGGTCGAACTCCGGCTCCCCGCCCAGCCCGGCGACCGTAAGAAAATAGCTATCGGCGCGCGCGACTGTCGAGAGCGCGGTCAGCGCCAGCGCGGCCGTCAAAAAGGCCGCAGGCTTCAGCAACTTTTTCAAATCACACCCCACTTGCGCCGCGCCGTCCACTCCGCCGCCCGCAGCCCCACGATCATCAAAAAGATCACCGGCATATCCCACAAATCGCGAGTCTCGCGAACCGTGATGCCCGCTTCCGAATAGGAGATGTCCTTGGACAGCTTTCCCGCTTCATCCGGTCTATAATACCGCCCGCCGGTCTCCGAGGAAAGCTTCTCCAGCAACTCGCGGTTCTGCTCGGTGTGAAAATTCTCGGCGACCCCGTCTTCCCGGCGAAACGTCAGCGTATCGCTGCCGAGGTCGTCCTTGCCGTGCTTGGCCGAAATCTCGGCCGTGTATACTCCCGCCTTAGGGGTGGTCCAATCGGCGACATAGACGCCTTGCTCCAGTGGCTCCGGGCGCATGTCGACCGTTTCGGTGATGCCGTCGGGTCCCAGGATATGCGCTTCCACCGTGGCGTCTCCCGAAGGAAGATAGGTTGTATCGCGCACCTCGGTGCGCAGCCTGACGTGCGAATCGTCGGAGATCAACGGATGCGGCGTCGAGGCGCTCACGCGCTTGGGCGTATCGCTCACCAGCCAGCGCAGCAGTTGGCGGTAGAAAATCTCGTGGCTCATGTCGGCCACGGGTTGCAGCATCTGCCAGCGCCAGCTTCCCGCCGTCGCGAAAATCGCCGTCCGTCCCCGCCCGTACGGCTGCGTGATCAGCAGGTTAACCTTGCTGCCCCCTCCGCCTTTGGGAATCGCTTTGGCCAGCACCGTGGCGCCGGCTTTGGGCTCGCCCGGATCTTGAAAATTCATCAGATATGGCAGCTTCTTCCAGCGGTCCACGTTCTTGTCCGGATTTTCTTCGATGCGCGTGATCAGGCTCTCCCGGCCCGCCGCCGTCAGCTCGACATCGGCGGCGTCGATCACGTAGGTTTTCTTCTTGCGTGTCCGGAAGAGTCGTCGGCAGCAGATCGTTCAACCCGCTCTGGGCATAACCGCCGTCGGCCAAAGAATCCTTCCCTCCCAACAGCAGCAGGCCGCCGCCGCGGCGGTCGACGAACTCATGAATCAACTGCTGCTGCTCCGGCTTCAGATACGCCTGATCGACGCTACCCAGAATCAGAGCGTCATAGTCGAACAGTTCCTGAACCTTGGTGGGGAAGCCGTCCACCAGATTCGTGTTCGGATCCTGATCCGCGGGCATTTGCCGGTACAGCTTGTCGGGCGTGGTGCGCAAATCGGTGGTCAACCGGAGGGTTTTGTCGTCTTCCACCGCCCTCCTGAGGAACTTGAACTCCCACCGCGGCTCTCCTTCGAAGTAAAGAATCCTGGGCTTGCGGTCATCGACGCTGACCAGTTGCATGACCGAATTGTTGCGGATGTTTTCCTCGCTGGGCAGCGGATCGACATACGCCTGAATGGTCTTCACGCCCGAGGGTCCGGCGCTGAACAGCACTTGCTCGACTTGCTCGACGCCGTCGGGCTTGAGCGTCACCTCCTGCGAGGAAAGGATCTTGTTCCCTTCCTTCACGTTGATCTTGACCTTCTGCCCGGCGTAACCGCGCTGATGCAGATGGACCGTGGCCGCCAGGCGCGATTCCGGCAGAGCCCGGGGCGCAACCTCAACGTCGGTGATCTCCAGATCGTGCGCCATCCTCTCCTTGCCGAACCCGATGGTATGCACGGGAATCCTCTGGCGGCGGATATCCGCAATCGTATCCAGGTCGATGCCGCCCGAATTATCGGCTCCATCGCTGAGCAGCACGACCGCGCCGATGGGAAGACTATTGGCGTCCTCAACCACCTGCTTCAGACTTTCACCAATATGCGTCGCCGAGCCTTGCGCGGTCACCTGCTCCAATTTCTCAATCCTCTCCAGATGATCGCTCATGCGGTACAGCCGAACTTGAAACTTTCCCTGTAAGTCCTTCACAAGGGAAGAGTTCAATACACGCAATGCGGCGTCTTTGCGGCTGGACCCATTCTCATCGGCCAGCGCCATGCTGCCGGAGTCGTCCACCACAACCGCGACGATATTCTGCTGAGGCTTGAGCGTAGCCACACTGAGAGCGGGGTGCCACAGGAGGAACAGCAGCAAGGCAGCCAAGGCGGTCTGCATCAGCCACACCAAGACCGCGCGCCATCCGCCCATGCGGCGGTCCATTCCACCACCGGGGCCTCCACCGGGAGTCCGCGGCTGGCCGGGCCTCCACACCATCCAGGCGAGCCCGGCGGCGGCTGCCAGCAGCCCCGCTCCCAACACCCACATCGGCCAGCCGCTCAGGAGCACGAAGGTGCCCCGCGAGAATACGGCCGAAGGGTACTTGAACAAGAGCTCGAACATGCGAATCCCCTCTAATGTGTCAAATCATACATAGCGTAGTTCACCGCAATGCGATACGCCAAGCCGGCCCACTTTTCCGGATAGCGCGGATCGTCGGACCATTCCCAGGCGTCACCCAAGTCCATGTTGTGGCAGATGGCCACCATCACCCGTCCCCGGTCGTCGTAGATTCCGCGCCACTTCGGATCGAAGCCGTCATATTCGTAAGTCCTGCCGCTCAAGGACCACTGCCAGCCCGGAACCTGAAAACGGTCGTCCAAATCATATATGACGTGGAAGATGGGGTCTTTGTTATCAAGATCCACAATCTTACGGTCCGGAAAGACTTTGTTCATGCCGCGGAGAAAGACGTTCCACTCGATGGTGCCATGAAAGTCGTCGACCATGAGGAAGCCGCCGCGCAGCAAAAATTCGCGGAGCTGATCGGCCATTTCGTTGGTCAGGTTCCAATGCCCGGGTTCGACCGCGTACATCATGGGCCAGTTGTAGACGTCGTCGTCGCCGTCCAGATCCACCACCTGCTCCACCGACCGCGTGTCGATGCGGGTGAGGCGGCGAATGCCCTGCAGCAGATGCCGGTCCGAGCGGGGATAGTCGATGGTCCAGTTCAGAGGGCCGCCGTCAACCGGTTCGCCTCGGAAATCGTACCAGCCATGCAGAGTTCCCGTGGCTGGATAGCGCAGGCGGGCGCGGGTCCATTCGGTCTTCTGGTTCCAGTCCTGAGGCAGGTCGATGTCCGCGCCTACGCCATTGTTATATTCGCGGCCGGGGTAATCGCGGAAAGGTCTTTGCGCGTGCAACACGCCCCACGCGCCGAAGCTCGCGAGCACTACCATCAAACCCATGCGAAGGCGCATCCATAACCCTCAGGTGACCAACAGGATAACACAGTGATGGAGCGGCGGCTATCTAGCAAAGTTTCCGCTTTCGCGCTGACGCGAGTAGATATAATTGGACTGAAGATGACCCTCGCGACGCTTCAACTCGAGAAGCACCTTCCCGCAACGCTCACCGCACCGGGGTTGAGCGAAGCCGACTTCCTGGCTCTGGCAGAGGAGTTCCCCGATCGCTTCCTGGAGTACACCGCGGAGGGAACCGTCCTCATCATGCCTCCTACAGATCCTGAAACAGGCGCACGCGTTATGCGGGTCGCTGGCCGACTCGCGAACTGGGCGGAGACCCAGGGGCGCGGCATCGTCGTCGGAGCTGACACCGGTTTTTTCCTCCCGGACGGCTCGCGACGCTCGCCCGATGCGGCCTGGTTCGACGCGGCCCGCTGGCGGAAGTCGCAGAAGAAGGGAACGCGCTTCCCGACCTTCGCGCCGGAGTTCCTCATTGAGGTGCGATCTCCCGAGCAGCGCATCACACGTGTTCAGAATCAGCCGCTTCGAGAAAAGATGGAAGAGTACATCGCCAACGGGGTGCAACTCGGTTGGCTGATCGACCCGATCACGCGCGCAGTGGAGATTTACCGGCCCGGCAGCGAGCCTGAGATTCTGAACAATCCCGCGACCGTTTCCGGCGAAGGTCCGGTCCAGGGTTTCGTGCTGGATCTCAGCGGAATCCTTTAACTACTTCCGGCCTCGCCTCTCGGCTCCTCTGGCTTCTTCGGCGGCGGAATCGCGTTGCCGAGGTTCATGGAGCCGCCGCCTTCGCTCACGTAGTTGCGGTTCCAGGACGGAATCTCGACGGTCACATCGCCCTTGACCACCGCCTGGCAGCCCAGTCGCGAATGCAACGTCAGCCCGGGCGCCTGATCCAGACGATCAAGCTCGTCTTCGTCGGCCTCGGACAGATTGCCGTCTCCGCTCTTCACGATCACGTGGCAGGTGGTGCAAGCGCAGCTTCCGCCGCAGGCGTGTTCGAGCTGGATTCCGAAGTTGATGGCGACATCCAGAAGAGACTCGGGCTTGCCGTGTTCGTCGTACGGAAGCTTGCCCGACTCGAACTCGACGGTCTTGTCGAGATTGGTGAACGTTACCTTGGGCACTCTTTCATTCTAGCGGTATCGGCTATTCTGGGTGTTCATGTTTCACGTTTTGGAAAAGCGGATCGCCGAGGCGTTCGCCTCGCGGATCAAGTCGCTATACGGGATCGAGACGGCGGTCCAGACCGAGCAGCCCAAGCAGTCCTCGTTCGGGGAGATCGCCGTGCCGGCTGCGTTTCAACTGGCGCGCGAACTGAAGAAGGTTCCGCGGGCGATTGCGCAGGAGCTGTTGGCGGGCATCGGAGTCATCGAAGGAGTGGCGGCGATTGAGATCGCCGGGAACGGATACTTGAACGTGCGGCTCGACCGCGGAGTCTATGGCGCGGGGTTGCTGCTGGCCGGCCGGCAGGACGACCGCGAGGAACGTACCGGCCACGCCGAAGGAAAGATTATCGTCGAGCACACCAACATCAATCCCAACAAGGCCGCGCACATCGGACACCTGCGCAACGCGATCCTGGGGGATACCTTCGTGCGCATGCTGCGCTCGACCGGCCGAACGGTGGAAGTGCAGAATTACATCGACAACACGGGCGTTCAAGTGGCCGACGTGGTGGTGGGGTTTCTGCACCCGGAGATTTTTCCTCAAGCGACCGCCCAGACGGAGCCGTTCGACTACCTGTGCTGGGACCTCTACGCAGCCGTCTCGGCCTACTACGAGCAGCACAAAGAGGCGCTGGAGTTGCGCAGCAACACGCTGCACGCCATCGAGTCCGGCCACGGCCCGGAAGCCGAGCGCGCACAGGAAGTGTCGGACCGGATCGTACACGCGCATCTGGCCACCATGTGGCGGCTGAATATCACCTACGACGTGCTGCCGCGCGAAAGCGAAATCCTGCACCTGAAGTTCTGGGCTACAGCGTTCGAGTTGCTGCGACAGCGGAAGGCGATCTATCTCGAGACCGAAGGCAAGAACAAAGGCTGCTGGGTTATGCCAGGATCGGCGTTTCGAGAGGGACAGGACAGCGATGAGGAAGACGGCAAGGTCATCGTACGTTCCAATGGCACGGTGACGTATGTCGGCAAGGACATCGCGTATCAGATCTGGAAGTTCGGGCTGCTGGGCAAGGATTTCCATTACCAGCGCTGGCACACGTATCCCAACGGACACGTCGCGTGGGCTTCGACTACCGAGCCCCAGGACGATTTGCAGCAGTTCGGAAGGGGCGTCAAAGTCTATAACGTCATCGATTCGAGGCAGTCCTACTTGCAGGACGTAGTGGTGGCGGGATTGCGCGCCCTGGGCTTCGAGAGGCAAGCCGAAGCCAGCATTCACTTCTCCTACGAGATGGTGGCGCTGTCGCCGCGCGCCTGCGTCGAGATGGGAATCGAGCTCTCCGAGGAAGATAAGAAGCGGCCCTATGTGGAGGTGTCCGGGCGCAAGGGGCTGGGAGTCAAGGCCGACGACTTGATAGACAAACTTCAAGCGGCCGCGAACATGGAGGTGTCCTCGCGTCATAAGGAGGAGTCCAAGGAGGCCAATATCGATGCGGCAACCAAGATCGCCATCGGGGCGCTGCGCTACTTCATGCTGAAGTTCACACGCAATTCGGTGATTGCTTTCGATTTCGGAGAAGCTCTGAGCTTCGAGGGTGAGACCGGACCGTATGTGCAGTATGCCGCCGTGCGGGCTAGGAATATCCTTCGGAAACTAGAGGAGCGAGGCGAAAGCCTCCCGGATTTCCGCGCGGATCTCACGCGCGAAGGCATGGCCCGGCAGCTTCAATCGGAAGACTGCTGGCAGCTTCTGCTCTCGGCGTCGAAGGCGGGCTCGGCGGTGGAGCGCGCGATAGCCAGCGGAGAGCCGGCGCACGTGGCGCGCTACGCGTTCCAACTGGCGCAAGCCTTCAGCAACTTCTATCACGAGTTCCCGGTGCTGACCGAGACGAATCGCGAAAAGAGGACCTTCCTGCTGTGGATGACGGATTATTTCCGGACGCAATTGGAGCGGACTCTGGATGTGCTGGGCATCCAGGTGCCCGAGTATATGTAGCCACGACCGTCCCTTTGAATAAGGCCGGATTTATGGGAGGGGCGCGACGCTCCATCCGTGCGCAAATGTAAAATGCTAGGAGGATCGCCCGATGCTGCGGTTTCTCGCTTTCTCCCTGCTGGTTTTTTCGCCTGTTGCCCGTTCCCAATCTACAGTCAACATCGTAAGGAACGGCGGAAATGAGCAACGGCAGGTTGTGGGCTTCGTTGTCTCCCGACATCAAGACCATTTACTTGACCGGGGGTTAACGACATCTTCATTGCCACCAAACCACCTATATGGCCGATGTGTTGATTTTTTGAAAAACATCCAAGCAAACAAGCTCCTCTGCCTCACTGCTCTCGTTAGTCTCCCCCCTTCCTTTTGGGCGTTCTTTAAACCCTGACTTGTGAACGACTTGACAACTTCCTGATCCCTTACGACGCAGGCGAACACCCATCACCTCCTGAATCCTGAGCATGTTGTGGCGTCTTTCGAGGCGATCCGGCTCAGCGAAGTGCCCGTAGAGCCTGTTCACGATGTCCGAGAGCACCAGGTTTGCTGCGGACACTCTTTCGAACACCCAAATTGCTCGCGTGTGACTTCAGCTTGCGACCGCATAGCGCGTGGAATTGCCGTTCGCTGATAGTCGTCTGAAATTGGCCTTTCGGGGCGTCCGCTATACATCCGTACTGAGGCACACTGATGAGACGCGCAAGAGGCTGATTTCAAAGCCTCATGCATCTGTCGCAGAATTAACCCTTGGACACTCCAGCAGAGCGTAAGGGCTCGGCGATACGTGCTGAAATCTAGCGGGCCAGCTTCCTCTCTTCGGCTGCGAGAGCTTCGTGGACCAGCATTTTCAGATACGTCTGATAGGGCAGTCCACGTTGGGTAGCGAGCGCCCTCGCTCGGGAAATGTCGTCCGGGTCAAGACGAATCGTTGTAGTCGGCGTGACGCCGGCAGCGGCGTTTTCTTTGCGAGCAAGACTGGCGACGGAACCGGTTCGAAGCTTTCCTCCCGCGGCGGCATCTTCGAAAGCCTTGACGACTTTGTCGTCGCGGTGATCGAACCACCACTGCGCCTCTTCGGCTTCGGTGGCGAATTTGGGGAGTTTCAATTTCTCAACCATGGCTTGCTCCTTTCTGCGTAAGGTAGAGGTCGATCAGGCTCTTGGGCGCGGGGAAGGCGGTGACAACACGAATACGAGAGTGGCGAAGAGCTGTGACGACCAGCAGGAATCTGCCGCGATCGGTGTGCCCGATGCTGGAAAAGCGTTGTTCGTCATCGACGGTTTCGGCTTCGATGTCGAGCGGATCGTTGTCAATAACCTGTTCCGCCTCCTCGGGCGAGACTTGATGGTGGGTAATGCGATCGCGATTGGCATCGTCCCACTCAAAAGCAAGACCAGAAATCCAAAGCCCATTGTAGCTACAATGCACTGCAGTAACACGGGCCTCTGCCCAGGGCCGCCTGTTCGCGAACCTCGAACCTCCGCGTGGAGGCTCGACCCGCCAACCCGCTCAAGCCGAATCCGAGGCTCAGCCCGACGCTGTGTGATTCGTGCTCGCGTTCTCGATTTAGTGTATTTTTGTTGAGGAGGCTAAGGGCGGCGCATGGCCAAGAAGACATCGGTGGGTCGTCGGGGATTCTTGAAGGGCGCGGCTGCCGGAGCCGCCGCGCTAGTATCCAAGCCTCAAGCAGGCATCGCGCAGCAGGTGGCGCAGGGCCGGGGCGGCGGGCGGGGCGGCGGCGCACGACAGGTCATCGACCGTCCCGGCTCGGATTTCATGGTCAACGTCCTCAAGACGCTCAACCTGGAATATGTTTCGACCAATCCGGGTTCGAGCTTCGAATCCCTGCACGAATCGCTGATCAATTACGGCAACAACACGATGCCGGAGATGCTGACGTGCTGCCACGAGGAATCGGCCGTGGCCATGGCGCACGGCTACGCCAAGATCGAAGGCAAGCCGATGATGGCGCTGGTGCACGGCACGGTGGGATTGCAGCACGCCTCCATGGCGATTTACAACGCCTACGCGGATCGCGTGCCGGTCTACATTATGGTGGGCAATCACGCCGACGGCGCGCAGAGGGGCTCGGGCGTGGAGTCCTATCACAGCGCGCAGGACATGGGCGCGCTGGTGCGCGATTACGTGAAGTGGGACGATCAGCCGTATTCTCTGGGGCATTTCGCCGAGTCGGCCGTGCGGGCGTACAAGATTGCGATGACGCCTCCGATGGAGCCGGTGCTGATTGTGGCGAGTCACGAGATTCAATCGACGCCGGCGCCGGCAACCACCCCCCGGGTTCCGAAGCTGACGCTGACGTTGCCGCCCTCGGCCGATGCGGCCACCGTGGCGGAAGTCGCCAGGATGCTGGTGAATGCGCAGAGTCCGCTGATCGTGGCGCAGCGCGCGGCGCGCACGCCCAACGGGATGACGCTGCTGGTGGAGCTCGCCGAGACCATTCAATCGCCGGTGAACAATCAGGACCGGATGAATTTTCCGTCGCGGCATCCTCTGGCCGGGACCGGTGGGGCGGGTTATCAGGCGGATGTGACGCTGTTCCTCGAGGTCAGCGACGTTTCGGCGGCGGCTCGCGCGGCCAAGGCGCGCGGCGGCAAGAGCGTCAACATCACCGCCATGACGTTGACCCACAAAAGCAACATCCAGGACTTCGGACACTATCCGGCGGATCTGGATCTGGACATTGGCGCCGACGCGGAAGCGACATTGCCCGCTCTGATCGAAGAGTGCAAGAAGCTGATTACCGCGGACCGCCGGCGTGCGATGGACGATCGCGCGGCGAAGGTCGGCGCGGCACACAAGCAGGGGTGGGCGCGGGCGATCGATCAGGCGAATCTGGGCTGGGACGCGAGTCCGGTGAGTCTCAATCGCCTGTGCGCGGAGTTGTGGCCGTTGATCAAGGATGAAGACTGGTCGCTGGTGTCGTGGCAAGGCTTCATCAGCAATTGGCCGGGCACGCTGTGGAACTTCGATAAATATTATCAGTACACCGGAGCTTCGGGTGGGGGCGGCATGGGTTATGGCGCTCCGGCCACCGTGGGCGCGGCGCTGGCGAACAAGAAGCACGGGCGGCTGTCGATCGCCATTCAGTGCGACGGCGATTTGAATTACGCTCCCGGAGTGCTGTGGACCGCGGCGCATCACCGCATTCCTCTGCTGACCATCATGCACAACAACCGCGGCTATCACGCCGAGCTGATGCTGCTGGAGCAGCAGGCCAGCCTGCACAATCGCGGAGCCGACCGCTGCCACATCGGCACCAAGCTGTGGGACCCCGACATCAGCTACGCCAAGATGGCGGAAGCCTACGGATTGTATGGACAAGGTCCCATCACCGATCCCAAGGATCTTCCGGCGGCGTTGAAGCGTGGTATCGAAAGAGTGAAGAAAGGCGAGCCGGCATTGATCGACGTGGTGACGCAGCCGAGGTAGGAGCCGTTGCACGCCATGTTGGATAATTGAAAGCAGGGACAGGCAACCATGCAGATTAAGTTAGAGCTGCCGGAGGACATCGCCGAAGGACTTGAATCCAGGTGGAAGGATCTGCCTCGCGCGGCTCTCGAAAGCCTGGCGCTGGAGGCATATCGGTCGCGTGCCCTCACTGCGGCACAGCTTCGGCGTTTGCTTGGCTTCGAGACGCGGATGCAGCTCAACGTCTTTCTGAAGGAGCACGAAATCTACGACTACTCGGTAGCGGATTTCGAGCAGGATCGTGAGACGCTTCGCAAGCTCCGAATCAGCGAGGGCCGGACCTGAAATCGCCCTCTCAATGGTCGTTGTCGCAGACACCTCACCGATCAACTACCTCGTGCTGATCGACCAGATCGAGATTCTTCACCGGGTGTACACGCGAATTCTGATCCCACCCGCCGTCCTCGAAGAACTGAAACATCGCATCGCGCCCGAGCCTGTTCAACACTGGGCCACTCACCCGCCCAACTGGGTGGAGGTTCTGACGCCCAAGAGTTGCCGAACTCGACCTTGGAGAAAGCGAAGCGATATCCCTCGCCATCGAAATGCACGTCGAGGTGCTGCTCATTGATGAGCAGGCGGGACGACAAGAAGCGGCACGTCGTGGACTGAAGGTCGCCGGCACTCTGTCCGTTCTCGATGAGGCTGATCAGGCAGGGTTGGTCGACTTCGAGGCAGCGGTCGCTCGCTTGCGCCAGACCAGCTTCAGGGTTTCACAATCGGTCCTGGCCGGGATCAAGGAAAGACGGTCTCGCTGATAGGAAAGGCGGATTTCCGCTTCGGCCCCACCGCTCAGAACATAAACTTGGGCCGACTGGTTCGCAGCGATGCCGCGGGGCGCTATACAATGGTCGAGACATGATCACCACCAGCGCAGCGTTGTACCTTACTGTGATGTTGTTTCAAGCGGGTGCTCCTTCAGGCGACAAGCCGATCATCGACAATGAGCGCGTAAGCGTGTGGGACACTGCTACTCCGCGCGCCTACATGCACGACTTCGTGGCGATCGCGCTGGCCGACGGCAAGGCGGTGTTCGAGCGTAAGGGCAGCACTCCGGCATCTCGCGGCCGCACCATTGTCATTGAGCTGAAGGATCACACGGTCGCGCCGCTCCCCAACAAATCCGGGTATCCGAACGCGTTTCCGAGGCCGGGATCGAAGAAGCTGATCGAGAACGATCGGGTGATCGTGTGGGATTACACGTGGACCACGGGAGTGGCGACGCCGATGCATTTTCACGACAAGGACGTCGTCGTAACGTACCTGAAGGACGGCTCGCTGAAATCGACAACTCCTTCCGGCGAGGTCGTGATCAACGACTATTCCTTCGGCACGATCAGATACAACGCTCGCGATAGGACGCACACCGAAACGCTGGTGAAGGGGAGCCAGCGCGCGATCATCACGGAATTTAAATGATCGTAGAGTCTAAGTAATGAAAGTCGGCGTCTTCACCCCTCTGCTGTCCCAGCTTCCCCTCGCCGACGTACTGAAGAAGCTCAAGGCGCACGACATCGCGACGGTCGAGCTGGGCACCGGCAACTACCCCGGCGACGCGCACTGCAAGCTGGACCTGCTGAACGATCGCGTCGCGCTCAACACCTTCAAGCAGACCGTTGCCGATCACGGCTTCTCCATCAGCGCGCTGAGCTGTCACGGCAATCCTCTGCACCCGGATCGCGACCGGGCCCGGCACGATCGGGAAGTCAGCCGCAAGACCATTCGGCTGGCCGCGAAGCTGGGAGTTCCGGTGGTGGTCGATTTTTCAGGTTGCCCCGGCGATTCGCCGAAAGCGAAGCATCCGAACTGGGTGACGTGTCCGTGGCCGCCGGATTATCTGGACGTGCTGAAGTGGCAATGGGACAAGGTCGTCGAGCCGTACTGGACCAGGCAGGCCAAATTCGCGGCCGATCACGGCGTGAAGATCGCTATCGAGATGCATCCGGGGTTCGTGGTGTACAGCCCGGAGACGATGCTCCGGTTGCGCCAGATCGCGGGGCCATCGGTGGGCTGCAATTACGATCCGAGCCACATGTTCTGGCAGGGAATCGAGCCCATTTCCGCCGTGCGCGTGCTGGGTGACGCGATCTTCCACGTACATGCGAAAGACACCCAGATCTACGAACGCAATCTGCCGCTGACCGGGGTGCTCGATACCAAACCCTACACGGACGAGCGCAATCGCGCGTGGATTTTCCGCACCTGCGGATACGGGCACGGCGAGGGGTGGTGGCGCGAATTCGTTTCCACGCTGCGGATGTTCGGCTACGATTCCGTGCTCTCGATCGAGCATGAGGACAGCCTGCTGTCGGCCGAGGAAGGCTTGAGCCGGGCCGCGGCGTTCCTGAATCAAATCGTCCCACGCGAGCAGCCGTCGGCTGCCTGGTGGGTTTGACCGGCTATGCGCGCGGCCGTCGCCGGAAGCGGGTTCATGGGCCGAGTGCACACCGAGGCGCTGCGGCGGCTGGGCACCGTGGAAGTGGTCGCCGTGGGCGGGCGCGATGAGGCGGCGTATCGCAAGATGCTCGCGGACGATTCGATAAAAGCTGTCCACATCTGCACGCCCAACGCCGCGCATTTCCCCATGGCCAAAGCCGCGCTCGAAGCCGGCAAGCACGTGCTGTGCGAAAAGCCGCTCGCGGTATCGTGCGCGGAGGCCGCTGCTCTCGCCGCGTTGGCGCGCGCGAAGAGGCTGCGGAATTGCACCTGTCACAATCTGCGCTATTATCCGATGGTGCAGCAGATGCGGCGGATGCGCGAGGCGGGCGATCTGGGCGAAATCCTGGTGGCGCAGGGCACCTATTCGCAGGACTGGCTGCTCTACGATACGGATTGGAACTGGCGCATCGACCCGCGCGAGAGCGGTCCGTCGCGCGCCATGGCCGATATCGGGTCGCACTGGTGCGATATGGCGGAGCACGTGACCGGGCTGCGCATCGCCTCGTTGTGCGCCGATTTGCAGACGTTTCATAAAACGCGCAAGCGGCCGCGCGGCGACATCGAGACCTTCGCGGGAAAGACTGTCGCGCCGCAAGAGTACGATCTCACTCCAATCGAGACCGAAGATTTCGGCGCGGTCATGTTCCGGATGGGTGACGGGATGGCGGAAAAGACGCGCGGCGCGTTCACCGCCAGCCAAGTGTCGGCGGGCCGCAAGAATCGCCTGAACATTGAAGTGTTCGGAAGCAAGAGCTCGGTAGCGTGGAATCAGGAACGGCCGGACGAACTGTGGATCGGCAATCGCAATACCAACAATCAGGTGATCGTCAAAGATCCTTCCCTAATGAAGGAGGCCGCGCGATCCTACGCGGATCTTCCCGGCGGCCACAGCGAAGGCTACGACGACACCTTCAAGCAGGTGTTCCGGCGTTTCTACAAATCGATTGAAGACGCCGACGCCGAGCCGGAGTATCCGCAGTTCGCCGATGGCCTGCGACAGTTGGTGATTTTGGAAGCGGAGCTTTTGAGCAACCGCGCGCATGCCTGGGTTGATGTGAGCAGCGCCGAGGTGCCCGTATGAGCGCGTCCGCGATCACCGAAAGCGTGGTCTACAACAAGACTCGCTTGTTCCTGGTGAGCAGCCTGGGCCTCTGCACCGCCGGCATAGCCAACGCCATTCGCGCCAACACGGCGGCCGATCTTCAGCGCACGTTTCTGGACCCTATCGACAAAGCCCACTCGGCCGAGATGATCGCGAGCGTGCTCGGCGTACCGTTCTTGGGAATGGCGATCACCATTGCGATCGGCAGCCCTTTGCTCGACGTAATCGGCATGGGATTATTGCTGCCGCTCGGTGGCATTCTGATGTCGCTGGGGATGCTGACCATGGCATTTGCGGGCAACATCGCCTCCGGCGCGCAGGTGTACCACGTCCTTTGGATTGGAGCAGCGGTGGCGGGCGTGGGCTGGGGCATGGCGGAAGGCGTGATGAATCCACTGATCGCCGCGCTGTATCCTGACGACAAGACCGCGAAGCTCAACGCGGCGCACGCGTGGTGGCCGGGCGGGCTCGTGATCGGAGGATTGCTGGGCGTGGGCATGTCGAACGCGGGCCTGGGATGGCAGCCGAAGCTCGCGCTGGTGCTGCTGCCGGGCGCCGCGGTGGCGATTCTTTCCCTCGGTATGAAATTTCCGCCGACCGAGCGCGCAGCCGCCGGAGTCTCCGCCGGCGACATGTTCCGCGAGCTTCTGAACCCGATGTTCTTCGTGCTGTTCTGCTCCATGTTCTTCACCGCGGCGGCTGAGCTCGCGCCGGGTGCGTGGGTGGATCTGGCGCTGAGCCGCACCGTGCATATGCCCGGCATTCTTCTGCTGGTATACGTCAGCGGACTGATGTTCCTGATGCGCCACTTCGCCGGACCCTTGGGTCATATTCTTTCGCCTGTTGGTGTGCTGTGGGTATCGTGCTTCTTGGCGTCGCTGGGACTGGTGATGTTGAGCTTCGCGTCATCGCCGGTGACGGGCTTGCTCGCGGCCACCGTTTGGGGAACGGGCGTTTGCTACATGTGGCCCACGATGCTGGCGACTGCGTCGGAGCGATTTCCTCGCGGCGGCGCGCTGTTGATGGGCTTGATGGGCACCGCTGGAACGTTGTCGATTCAATTCGTTCTTCCGCGCATGGGAGCGATTTTCGACAACAAGAAAATCGAAGTCGCGGGCGGGGAAGCGGCGTTCAACGCGCTCACGCCGGGCCCAGCGCTCGACCATGCGCTCGGCGTCGCCGCGCAGACCTCGTTCCGCGCGGTAGCCGCGCTACCCGCGATTCTGCTGATCGTGTTCGGAGTTATCTGGCTGTATGATCGCGCTCACGGCGGGTTTCGGGCAAAGAAACTCTAGAAACGGGGAAAAACTGCGATGCGAAGTTTACTTCTACTGTTGATCGGAACTCTGAGCGCCGCGGGCGCGTGGGGCCAACTTGTCGACGACTTCAATCCGCCGCGCGGGAATCAGCTCCAGGACTGGAGCCAGCTCGGGCGCTACCACGCCGCCAACGAGGCGTTGAAGAAGCAGCCTGCCGATCCCAAGCGCGTCGTGTTCCTGGGCGATTCCATCACGGACATCTGGAAGCTCGCCGATCAGTTCCCCGGACGATCCTATGTGAACCGCGGCATCGGCGGGCAGACCACGCCGCAGATGCTGGTGCGCATGTATCCGGACGTGATCGACCTGAAGCCGGCGGCGGTGGCGATCCTTGCTGGAACCAACGATATCGCGCACAACACCGGGCCGGAAACGCTGACCATGATCGAGGAAAACATCCAGGCTATGACGGACCTGGCGCAGGCCCACGGCATCAAGGTGATTCTGTGCTCTGTGACGCCCATCAGCGATTACGCTCGCAACCCGCAGAGCGGGCAGCGCCCTCCCTCGGACATTCTCAAGATCAACGCGTGGATCAAAGACTACGCCGCGAAGGTGCATGCCGTCTACGCCGACTACTTCGCCGCGTTGGTGGACGACAAGGGAATGCTGAAGGATGGTTTCTCGATGGACGGCTTGCATCCCAATCAGAAGGGCTTCGATCTGATGGCCCCAGTGATTGAAGCGGCGATTACGAAGGCGCTGCAATAGGAAACTCCGATAAACTTGAGGCCATGAAGCATCTTGCTTGGTTGGCGGTTGCCATCAGCAGCGTGGCCGCGGCGCAGAACGTGCCATGGAAGTTCGCCGTCTCCGGCGATTCGCGCAATTGCGGGGATATCGTGATGCCCGCTATCGCCCAGGGCGTGCTTCGGAGCGGCGCGCAGTTCTACTGGCATCTGGGCGATTATCGGGCGATTTACACCTTCGACGAGGACATGGTTCCTCCGGCGCAGCTCGGCTTGCCTTCGAGGCCTCTGAACATCATCGATTATGAGAGCGCGGCGTGGCCGGACTTCATCGCTCATCAAATCGTGCCCTTTGGCGATCTGCCAGTCTTCTTGAGCCCCGGCAACCACGAAACCATTCCGCCCGCGACCCGTGCAGGGTATCTCGCCCAGTTTGCGGATTGGCTCGATACCCCGCTGTTGCGCGAGCAAAGGCTCAAGGACGATCCTCAGGATCACAAGCTGCGCGCGTACTATCACTGGGTCAAGGGCAACGTGGATTTCATCGCGCTGGATAACGCGTCCGCGGACCAGTTCGACACCGCCCAGATGGATTGGATTCGTGCCGCCATCAAGCGCGACGAGACATCGGACCAGATCCGCACCATCGTGGTGGGCATGCATGAGGCCCTTCCAGGTAGTTCGGGCGACATCCATAGCATGAGCGAATCGGGTCAGGGCGAGAGGACCGGCCGCCAAGTCTACGAGGCCCTGCTGCACGCCCAGAATGCGGCGCATAAACACGTTTATCTGCTCGCCAGCCACTCGCACTTCTTCATGGAAGACGTGTTCCGCACCGATACCTGGAAGGGCAAGGTGCTGCCGGGCTGGATCGTGGGCACCGCGGGTGCGGTTCGCTATCGCCTGCCGACGGGCATCACTCCCGGCCCCAAGGCCATGACCGATGTCTACGGTTTCATGATCGTGACGGTGGCAGTGGATGGATCGATCTCAACTTCGTTCCAGAAGCTCAGCCTGGAAGATTTGCGAAAGGCCAACCCGAAGGTGCCCGAGCCACTGATGCGATGGTGCTTCGAGGAGAACAAGCTTCAGTAGCGCGCGGAAAAGTTGCTGCGAATGGCGCGGAGGTGCAAGCCCCCGCGCCATTCGACCAGGAAAGCCCGTCTCAGTTCGACACTGCGGGAAGCTTGGAGGGGTCGCCGGTGTTCAGGCACTTCGGATGACCGAATCCACTGGCGCTGTTGCCGGTGCCGCCGGCCGGGTTAGCCGTGATGTCGAAGATGATGTTGTCGGGATGAGTGGGATCGCTGTTGAACAAGCCGGCGGGGCCGGGAATCGCGGTGCCCAGGTGATCCAGACCCAGCAGGTTGCGCACCCGCCAGGCGATGAAATGGTCGGCGCAGGAGGTATCGCCGCTGACCCCGACAGCGCCCACCAGGACATGGCCCGGGCCGTACAGAGCCAAGCCGCCTCCGAAAACGTTCACCCCGCCGATGCGGTTGCCGACCATCGGATCTCCCTGCGTGCCGTAGTATGTCGCCTGGGGCGCGTACGCCACCGAGGGGTCCACCGGGTTGCTCTCCTGCAACCCGAACAGACTGCCGCCGGGCTGGACCGCCGAGTACAGGTTCGCGGTGGAGAGCGCCAAAGCGCCTCCCGAGCCGGCGCTGGCGGCTGACGCATCGAGGCTGAAGTCGTTTGCCGTATTGGCCTTCTGTGCCGAGATCACCCGGCTTCCCAGCCATTGCGAACCCTCCGTGGAACCGGAATACGCAACCGCGCAAACAACCCCATTGCGATCCACGATGGTGCCCCACATATGGTTGTTCAGGCCACTGGTTTCGGTGGCCACCGCCTGGGTGAGAGCGGTCTTCAGTGCGAGATAGTTGGGTAGGCCGAAGCACCCCTGGTCGGTGCCGTTGTCGTTGTTGTTGTTGGGACCGGCGAGGCCGGGAAGGGCGCAGGCAACACAAGCCAGCGCCGTAAACGCAAAACGAGTCAGATGGTTGTTCATGATTTTCCTCCTGGTCTGGAAAGACCTGAGGCAGTATATCAAAAGGCCAGCCATCGGTGGCGCCGCCCGAATTGGGTCATCTAAAATGTCACTGAAGGGACTCGGTTGGGTTAGTTTCTACGCCAACGAAACACATTGATCCGCGTAGTTCAGATAGGCGGCATATCGGTAGGGGTTCGGCCCGCACGGGGAATCAAAATCAGGACGTCTCCTTTTGCTTCTGCATCCTGACCTTGTCGCAATTTGCCACTTCCACGTCCGCTGCCGGTGATAGATGTGGCCCTTAACTTCCTTCATTGGGACCTTGCACTTTGGACAAGTCACTTGTACTCCAGCATCGCATTGGGTCGTACTCTGACGCCAGGGAATCGCAGCAGACTCGGCGAAAGCCGCAACCTCGGAATCAGGCCGGACTGTGGGGTTGGCGAAACCGCTCCGAGCGCCGGCTAGCCAGGAAGATGTTCGACGCCTGGCTCCGCCGGCCTGCCGGATCGCCCGCGGATATGGCTCTCAAAACCAGATTGAGGGAAATCTTGGGAGATGTAGCTTGAGATGAGATGCACCTGTTACTCCCACTTAGGCCAGCGGTAGATGTATTTCCAGGCCACCCTTTCCGCGATCCCGGTGATTACCACGCCGATGCTGGCTGAATAGCAGTGAATCGCCTTCGAGGGTTCGGTCACGCCGAACCCCGTCAGAAGCCAGTGGCCGGTGGCGATGCCAACGTGGCCGGATTCGTCGTAGAGAAGATCGGCGGGCCATACGTCCACATCGGCCAGCGGACGTTTGTCTCCCGGTCGCGGCCACACCAGATCGGCCCCGGAACGCATGGTTCCGATTGCCGGAATCGCGCCCTGGCCAAGGACCTGGCGGTAGCAATAACGGACGAAGCCGGCGCAATCGAAGTGCTTCTTGCCGGTGCAATCCTCTCCCCAGACGAGATAAGGCTGGCCGCCGTTGACTTTCGGCGATCCATCCGTAGAGAACGTCCTTGAAGTAGCGCGGCCAGCGATTAAGCGAACCGGGAGCGCGTGGATCCTGGCCGTTCCACTTCGGCTTGCTCTTGACGTCGGCGGCGTCGGGGCGGCCGGCGCAAACGCCGTTAGTCGTATCTCCGGCGATCAACGTGGCGCAGCGCATGAAGATGTTATCGGCATTGGCGTGCGGCGGGGGAGGGTCGTTGCCGCCGCGGCGGTCCGGAAGCATGCTGGCGTTTCCGTTGGTTTGCGCTCCCCAGAGGTAATGCGTGCCATCGTTCTTGAGTTGCCTGGCAAGAGTTGTTATGGCAAGCATTTTGGGGGCGTACTTCTTGAGGTCGTCTACATTGAGCATGGCGCGGCGCCTCCGTAGTTTTGCGAATAGTATACACCATGGGGCAATGGGGATTGACAGGGGCCGCCGGGTGACGCCGCCGGGAGGCATTGACGCCTTCGCCGGAGTTCTATAGGCTAGTGAATCGAGCTTCATAACAACAGGAGCCTTCATGTTCATGCGCCGCACTGTGTCCTCCCCCGATCGCGCACAACGCCACGGGCCGGCTGCGCGCTCCGTGCTTACCGCCGCCGTCATTCTGCTGCCGGTACTCTTGCACGCGCAATCGAACCCAGCGCCTGCGGCCCCAAAAACGCCTGTGGCCAAGAAAGCGCCTGCGGCCAAACCAGCCCCAACCAAGGACAATCCCGCGGACTGGCCGACCTACACGCGCGATCTCGCTGGCACCCGCTACGCCCCTCTGACGCAGATCAACGCCGCTAATGTGAGTAAGCTGACCTTGGCGTGGTCCTATCGCATTGCGCCCGCTGCCCCCGCGGGTGGTGGAGGTCGTGGACGCGGAGGCGGAGCACCACCGCCTGCGGCGGCCGCTCCTGAAGGCCAAGATGGAGCCGCGGCTCCTCCGCCGGCAGCCCAAGGCGCGGCAGCAGCCCCGGGCGGGGCAGGGGCACGCGGCGGTGGAGCTCGTGGCGGCGGAGGCGGAGGGCGCGGCCCTGCCGGACCCACGGCCAATCCCGAGGCCACCCCCATCGTCGTCGGCGGAATCATGTACATTCCCGCCGGCAACCGCATTCTCGCGCTCGAATCGGAGACCGGGAAAGAACTTTGGGTGTCGACGCTGCCGTTTGCTACCGCCTCCCGCGGCATCACCTACTGGCCCGGCGATCGCAACAATCCTCCGCGCCTGCTCTTCACCGCCGGAGCCAGGCTGGTCGCGGTCAATGCCACCACCGGAAAGATCGACCCCGGCTTCGGAAACGAAGGCGTCGTGGACATCAAGATTCCCTGGAACGGCGCGCCGACGGTTTACAAGAACGTAGTGATGCTGGGCGCCAGCAACGGCGAGAATCTGTACGGCCCTCCCGGCGATATGCGCTCCTTCGATGCCGTCACCGGCAAGCCGCTGTGGACCTTTCACACCATCCCGCAACCCGGCGAGCCGAATTTCGGAACAAGCTGGGTCGGAGATAGCTGGAAGGGTTTTTCGGGCACCAACGTGTGGGGCTGGTACATGACCGTCGATGAACAGCGCGGCATTCTCTACATGCCCTTGGGAAGCCCCGCCGGCAACTATTACGGCGGAGACCGTCCGGGAGCGAATCTGTACGGGAATTCGCTGGTCGCGGTGGATGCCAACACCGGCAAGTATCTGTGGCATTTCCAAACCGTGCATCATGACTTGTGGGATTCGGATCTGCCTCCCGGCGCCGGCCTTGTCGATATCAAGAAGGACGGGAAGACCATTCCCGCGCTGGCTGCCATCGGCAAACCTGCGCTCATGTTCATTCTCGACCGCACCACCGGCAAGCCGGTCTTCGGCGTCGAGGAGCGCCCCGTGCCTAAAGGCGATGTACCGGGCGAATGGTATTCGCCGACGCAACCATTCCCGCTGAAGCCCCCGCAACTCGCTCGCAACAGCTTCGACAAAGACAAGGATATGGTCACGGCCAAGGACACCACTCCGGAGCACGCCAAGGCCTGCCAGGACTTATGGGAGCGCGCCGGCGGATACTACAACGCGGGTCCCTACACGCCCTTCCTGTTTCACGAGGAAGGCGCGCCGCCCAAGAGCACTCTACAATTTCCCGGCAACGGCGGACCCAACTGGGGCGGCACCGCGACCGATCCCAAGACCGGCTACATCTACGTGAAGACGCAAGATGCAGCGCTTTCGGGGTGGATCGAAAAGAAACGGCCCGGCGGGAATTACGGGAGCGGTAACGGCTCGCCGCAGCTCTATGATCGGGGCAGCATCACCGGGCCCGGGCCGTACTCTGGATTCAGCGCGTCGTTCAAAACCGCGGACGGACGCACTGTCAGCCTGCCGTGCCAGAAACCACCATGGGGCCAACTTTACGCCGTCAACGCCAACACCGGCGAGATCGCCTGGCACGTTCGCGTTGGCTTGACGGAATCGCTCCCGCCGGAGAAGCAGCTTACTGGCCTAGGTGGCAGCGCGGGACCAATCGTCACTGCCGGCGGTCTCGTGTTCATCGGCGCGACCAGCGACAACCGCTTCCGTGCGTTCGACGCGAAGACCGGCAATGAGCTGTGGGCGGCCAAGCTGGAACGCGCCGCCAACGCCAATCCCATGTCGTATCAGGGCAAGAACGGCAAACAGTACGTGGCCGTCATCGCCACCGATTCGGTCTACGTGTACGCTCTGCCGTAAGACTTAAGGTTGAATCAGGCTGAGTAGGCTACTATGCTGCCAGCTTGCGGAGCCGCGCCGTCAGGCGGCTCTTGTACCGTGCGGCGGTGTTCTTCTTGATGATGCCCCACTTTGCGGAACGGTCGATCATCGAGAACGTCTTCGACGCCAAGGCTGCCGCGGCGCCGGCGTCCTTGGACTCGAGCAAACGGCGCATTGCGCGGATCTGGTGCCGCAGCCGGGTCTTGCGAGTCCGGTTGACTTCCGTCCGCCGCTCGGCGGTGCGCACCCGTTTCAGTGAGGAAATCGTATTAGCCATGCAAACTTAATGGTATCGTACGTTCGCGTTCGCCTGCAATCAGCCGAACGTCCACGCCCATCGAGCGCGCCGTGCCCTTGACTTGATTCATCGCGCCTTCCAGGTCGAAGCTATTGAGATCCGGCATCTTGATCTTGGCGATCTCTTCCACCTGTTTGAGCGTGATCCTGCCGACTCGGTTCTTGTTCGGCTCGGCCGATCCCTTCGCCAGGTTGACCGCGCGCTTGATGAGGACCGGCACCGGCGGAGTCTTGGTGATGAAGGTAAAGGAACGGTCCGAGTAGATCGTAATCACCACCGGAATGATCAGCCCCTCCTGGTCCTTGGCCGAGGTCTTGGCGTTGAAGGCTTTGCAAAACTCCATGATGTTGACGCCTTGGGGTCCCAAAGCCGTGCCCACTGGAGGCGCCGGGGTGGCCTTTCCGGCTGGAATCTGCAACTTCACCATGGCAGTTACTTTCTTGGCCATAACCTGTCTCCTCTATCCTTTATCCTTGTGGTTAAACTATGTATTAGACTTTTTCGACCTGCAAAAAATCCAGCTCCACCGGAGTCGCACGCCCGAAAATGGTCACTAGCACGCGCAGAGTGTTGCGCTCGGGATTGACTTCGTCCACCTTGCCCGAGAAGTTGTTGAACGGCCCATCGATGATGCGCACGTTTTCCCCTTTTCGAAGCTGAGCTTGGGCCGCGGACGATCCGCCGAGCTGGCCTGACGGTACAAAATCGAATTCACTTCGTCGGCGGTCAGCGGCACGGGTGAGGTTCCCCCGCCCACAAAACCGGTCACGCGAGGAGTGGCCTTCACCGCGTGCCACAGCTCGTCGTTCATTTCCATTTCCACCAATACGTAGCCCGGATACAGCATGCGCTTGCTGGTGACTTTCTTGCCGCCGCGAAGCTCCACCACTTCTTCGGTGGGAATGAGCACCTGTCCGATTTGATGGGCGAATCCGAATGCCTCGGCGCGGCTGTGCAGCGAATCCGCTACCTTCTGTTCGAAGCCCGAGTAGGTGTGGATGATGTACCAGTTCCGGTTCGGCGGCTCCGTCAAGGCAGGTTCAGCCGAGGCAGGTTCGGCCAAGGCAGGATCGGCCAAGGCAGGATCGGCCAAGGCAGGTTCGGCCGCGGCCGGCTCCGCCGTAGCCTCGGGGGCCATGGCTTCTACGGGGGCCTCTACGGGGGCTTCCACGGGCGCCTCGGATGTATTTTCGTCGGGAGGCATCTCTTCGGACATAGTCGTATGGGGCATCCCTTAGTGCGAGAAGGTTTTGAAGACTTTATTGATCCCGGCGTCGACCACTGCGTCGACCACCATAAAGTACGCCGCAAAGGCGAACACGGCCACAATCACCACCAGTGTGGTAGCGCGCACCTGCTTCCAGGGAGGCCACGTCACGCGCTTCATTTCCAGATGAAGCTCGTCGAAATAGTCTTTGACCTCGCGGGGCCAACTGGTGGCCTTCTGCGTGAGACTTTGTTCTTCCGCCATTTTACTTATTCTCTTTTCTGGAACCAGCGCCTCTCGCGCGAAGCGCGCATGGCCGTCCCGCAGGGACTGGCAGGGGCGGAGGGATTCGAACCCCCACTCGCGGTTTTGGAGACCGCTGGTCTGCCGTTAAACCTACGCCCCTACTTGCAACCCATTTACAGTGTACCTTGTGCGAGTGGGGCAGGTCTCCGACCTGCCGCCCCTACTTGATCTCCTTGTGAGGATGGTGCTTACGGCAGAACGGGCAGAATTTACTCAGCTCCAGCCGCTCCGTCATGGTCTTCTTGTTCTTCATGCTGGTGTAGTTTTTGCGCTTACACTCGGTGCATTGCAATGTGATCTGTTCTCTCGCCATATTTTGTTTCCCCGCTCCCGCCGCGCCAGCGGCCTATTCCACAATCTCGGCCACCGTGCCCGCGCCGACGGTTCTGCCGCCCTCGCGGATGGCGAACCGCAATCCCTTATCCATGGCCACCGGCGTGATCAGTTCAATTTCCAGGCTCACGTTGTCGCCCGGCATCACCATCTCCATGCCTTCCGGCAGCGTCGCTACTCCGGTCACGTCCGTGGTCCGGAAGTAAAACTGCGGCCGGTATCCCTTGAAGAACGGAGTGTGCCGGCCGCCCTCGTCCTTGCTCAGCACGTACACTTCGCCCTTGAACTTCTTGTGCGGCTTGATCGAGCCCGGCTTGGCGATCACCTGCCCGCGCTCCACGTCGGTCTTTTCAATGCCGCGCAGCAGCAGCCCCACGTTGTCGCCCGCGCGTCCTTCGTCCAGCAGCTTCTTGAACATCTCCACACCGGTCACAACCGTCTTACGGGTATCCCGGAATCCGACGATCTCCATTTCCTCGCCCACCTTGCAGATGCCCTGCTCGATTCGGCCCGTCACCACCGTGCCGCGCCCCTGAATCGAGAAAATATCCTCGATCGGCATCAGGAACGGCTTATCCACCACGCGAGCCGGCATGGGGATGTACTTGTCGACGGCGTCCATCAGCTCTTCCACCGTCTGCTCCCACTTGGCTTCCTTGTTCAACGCTCCCAGCGCGCTCACCTTGATCACCGGCAGGTCGTTGCCGGGGAATCCGTAGCCGGTCAGCAGCTCGCGCACTTCCAGCTCCACCAGCTCCAGCAGCTCCGGATCGTCCACCATGTCCACCTTGTTCAGCGCCACCACGATATACGGCACGCCCACCTGCCGCGCCAGCAGAATATGCTCGCGCGTTTGCGGCATCGGACCGTCGGTCGCCGCCACCACCAGGATCGCCCCGTCCATCTGCGCCGCGCCCGTGATCATGTTCTTGATGTAGTCGGCGTGGCCCGGGCAATCCACGTGCGCGTAGTGCCGCGCCTTGGTCTCGTACTCCACGTGCGCCACCGCGATCGTGATCCCGCGCGCCTTTTCTTCCGGCGCGTTGTCAATCGAGTCGAAGCTCCGGAACTTCACCTTGGGATTGTTCTTGGCCAGCGTCTGCGTGATCGCCGCCGTCAATGTCGTCTTGCCGTGATCGATGTGCCCGATCGTCCCCACGTTCACGTGCGGCTTGCTGCGATCGAATTTTTCCTTCGCCATGGTTCCCTTTGTTAACGAACTAAAATATGGAGCCGTTGACCAGGATTGAACTGGTGACCTCGTCCTTACCAAGGACGCGCTCTACCAACTGAGCTACAACGGCCCAAAACGTTTTGGTGGACAGGGAAGGATTCGAACCTTCGTAACTCGCAAGGAGTGACAGATTTACAGTCTGTTGGCTTTAACCGCTCACCCACCTGTCCGTGGGGCCAACTCATCAGTATAACTTGCGGCGGCTCCTGTTGCCAAACGGACTCTTGTCCAATCCAAGTTGCCGGAAGCCGCGGGAAGAGCCGTCTATTGCGCTTTCTTGACCACGAACTCGAACGGCATTCCGCCGGCATCGCCCGAGAGCTTGATCTGATCACCGGAAACCACGCCGGTGTAGGTCAGCATGAACGGCATCCCGCCGAAATCGAGCGTGACGGAGAAGCCGATCTTGTCGCCATCCACTTTCCCGTCCTTGATGGGGATGTCCATGCCATCCATTCCCAGCATCGTGCCGGTCAGCTTCGCGCCGTCCGCCTTGAACGTGAAGGCGACCGGAAAGTCTCCGCCCGGAGTCGATACCGACCCGCTCCACTTACCATCCACGCCGGCGGCAAACGCCGAAACGGCGACAAACAAGAATCCCGCTACAAGAGCTGGCAATCGCATAACATTTCTCCTTCAAAACGGACTTTCTCAGTATATCCGTTCGGCTGCATGTCTCGCTCTATTTGGGTTTCGGCGGGTATTTTTCGAACGCCTTCTTCACCATGTCGTCGAGCTTCGACTCCACCTGCGTCGCACTATTCTTTTCTTCTTGCGCGATCACGCGCCACACCAGCGACTGCGTTTTGGGATCTCGGAGGTTGATCACCAGCGTCCCTTCGGTATAAGGAACTCGCACCAACTGGGTTCCCCACCAGCCCGCCGGATACGCCTCAAGCCTGGCCTGCCGCACCGCGCCGAGGGTGTACCGGATGTTAAGGTCGGATCGGCCGGTCCCCGCGAATTCGAGTCCCTTGGCGCTCAGATACCTTTCGATGTCGGCGTCGATCCGCTTGCGGACCAGTTCGCCGCTGAGCGCGGGGTTCTTACTGTTCAGCAGGCCCTCGCGGATCGCGAAGGTTTTGAATTTGGAAAAATCCACGGCTTGATCGAACTGCATATCGATCTTCTGCGCAAACGCTCCGGCGGCGAGGAACGAAGCAGCGGCGATGACCTGCATATGTGCTGAATGTGCTGAATCTATCACAGATTCCTGCGGCGCCTCAACGTGCGAGGATCGTAACTATGAGAGTCACCCTGAACCTCTTGGGCGCGGTACTGGTGCTCTTCGGAGCGATTTGGTTTCTGCAAGGGATCAACGTGTTGCCGGGTAGCTTCATGACCGGGCAGATCCGATGGGCGGTCTATGGCGGAATCGCAGCCGCAGCCGGAATCGCTGTGTTGCTGGCGGCCAAGCGGAGGCGATAAACTTCGCTCATGCCAATCTATGAATACGAGTGCCGGAAATGTGGACACCGTTTTGAATACTTGGTTCTGTCTTCAACGCCCGCGGCGAAGTGCCCTTCCTGCAACAAGAAAGATCTGGAGCAACTGATCTCGCTGAGCGCCGTGAGTTCGGAAACAACCAGGCAAGCTAACCTTAACGCCGCGCATAAAAGGGCCGCCGCCGCGCGCAGAGACAAACAGCATGAAGATCACAAGCACCTGCACGAGCATTTTGAGGATCACGTGGCCCCGGCGCCGAAGAAGAAGAAGTGACCGAGTCAGTAGCACGCGCTGCCCGGCGGCTATTGTGCCGGCTTCGCCGTGCGCCCCGAACCACTGAGGTCGTGATGCAGCACGTAGGAGGTCTGCGTCGGAACGCTATCCTTAAACTTCACTTGCAGAAGCACCTGATAGTAGCGCGGCATCTGCCCCGCCGGGTTCTTCATCTTCCCCACCAGCTCGCTGGCGTGAGCGGCATCCGTAAACCACTGCACGGCGCCCAGCCTGCTGGGCGTCCGCATGCTGGTAAAACTGGTCACGTCGCCCGATCCCGAAGGGCCCGGCACATGGGTGACGATCGCATACAATTCTCCGCTCTCGAACGCATTCTGTAACTGCTCGGGATAGAATGCCAGCTCACCAGGGCCGGGATGCGCGTTCCTGATCCCGCCCCGCGCGTAATCGAAATCAAGATCAATCGCCGCCGGCAAAGCATTAAAGCGATCGTTAAAGAACACCGACGCTCCCACGTAGATCACGTTGTGGCTGGCGAGCTGCTGCCACGACAGATCCCGCACCACCGAAAGAGAAAAGGCGGGAACACGGGTTCCCAGAAGCCGGCCCAGAAGAAACGCGGCGCTTACTTCTCCCACCGGCGCATAATAGTGGCTCGGCGTCATGTCCGGATTGCCGAGAAGCTTGCGGATCTGGGCGATTCGCGCGGACTTCTCGATGTCCGCCCAACTGTTCAGGCCCATCTCGCGGTACACGCCGTAGCCGGCAAATTGCGCGAACGGCGGATCTTCGATCGCCAGGATGACGGGCCGCCGGGCCGAGAGAAACGGCTCCCATAATTGCTCCAGACCGGGCGTCCACATGGAACGGAGTACCGCGGACTCTTGCTGTTGACGCCGAAGCTGCATGGAAGCAATCGCCGCCCAGGCAACCGCAATGACAAGCGCGGCGGCCAACCCACCGATCAAGAAGGGATGCGCGGTGCTACGCCGGCCCTCGCCACGGTCCGCGACAGCTTGGCCCGGGACCGGGCGGAGCGTCACGCTCAGCTTGAAATGCCCCTTGGGGATTTCCACTACATAGGGATCGTTCGAGCCTTCCGACCGGTAAAACTCAGCCAGCTTATGCCGCAACCTCCCGACTTGAATCCGAACGCTCGAATCCAGCCGGGGATCATAGTCGGCTGGCTTGCCGAGGCCGTCGACTCCGACCGAGTACTCCTTCAATTGATCCGCACCCCCAGCCGCCAGCCGGTCAGCCAGGAAACGCAGGAGCTTCCGGAGTGCTTCCGCGCTCCGGAACGTATCGCTCCGCAGGATGCGGTCGATTTGCGCCTCAGCGGCCTGGTTAGCATTGACCTGGTTCGCATTGACCAAGTCCAGATCATTCAGCGGCATCGTGGCAACTCAGCGCTTCTAAGGCTATTCGAAAAGCGCCCCGGTTTCAAGGGGGCCCCCAAAGCCCTATTTTTCCTCAAGTTAAAATGGATAGACACCGGATACATTCCTTCTGCCGTGGGGAATGGATCACGGTGAGTCACCGCCGGAAGCTTGTGCAGGACTGAGTCCTCGTGTTCTTATTTATATGTTGTACTGTGTGGCTTCCATGAAGAAAACCATCGTCTTGGGCGGGCTGGCACTGCTCGGCTCCATGATCGCCTACGATCCAGCGGCGGGACAGGCGCCCGCCGGTCGAAGTCCTGCGGCGCAATTGCCCACAAAGGCCGCGGCTCAGAAGGCCGCCCCGGCAACCGCTTCTTCCGAACGCGCCGTTCTCGATCAGTACTGCGTCACCTGCCACGACGACGAACTTAAGACCGCCAATCTTTCGCTCGAAAAACTGGATCTCACCACCGTCGGCGATCACCCCGAGGTGTGGGAAAAGGTGATCCGCAAGCTGCGCGCCGGCATGATGCCTCCTCCGGGGATGCCGCGGCCGCCTTTAGCCAAGTACGAGGAACTGCGGGACTGGTTGGAAGCGCAAATCGACCGAACCGCCGCCGCCCATCCGAATCCCGGCTCGGTCGTGCTTCATCGTCTAAACCGTACGGAATACGCCAATGCTATCCGCGATCTGCTGGATCTCGACATCGATGCCTCAACCCTTCTGCCGGCGGATGACGCGGCCCGGGGTTTCGATAACGTCGCCGGTTCTTTAACGATCTCTCCGACCCTGCTTGAAGCCTACACGACAGCGGCGACGCGCATCGCCCGCACCGCGGTCGGCTTTTGGAAATCGCCAACGGAAGCGGCCTATATCTCCCCGGGCGACACGTCCCAGACCCAACACATCGATGGGTTGCCTTTGGGCACCCGCGGCGGAATGAAGGTTCGCCACAGTTTCCCGTCCGATGGCGAATACAAGTTTTCGGTTCAGAACTTCGGCCTCGGTAAATTTATTCCCGGCGAGAAGCTGGAGTTTCTTATCGATAACGAAGCAGTGGCGATACGAGATTACGTCGGCGTCGGATTGAGTTCGAACAATTCATCGGATAACGACGGCTCTATCGACGTCACCGTCCCGGTGAGGGCCGGATCGCATATCGTGGGAGTCACCTTCGTCGCGACGAACTTTCGACCCAGTCTCGACCTGATCCGGCAATATGAAAGAAAGTCGCTTGAAGACAACGGGATCCCGCAGTTGGAATATTATCCGGCGATCGGAAATCTGAGGATCCGGGGTCCCTTCAACCCCACGCGCCCCGAGGACTCGCGCAGCATCCGCAAGGTCTACACCTGTCGGCCGTCGAGCGGGCCGTCATCAACCGAGGCTCAGGAATGGCCGTGCGCGAAGGATATTTTGACTACCCTGATGCGGCGGGCTTATAGACGGCCTGTGACGGACCAGGACATGGAGTGGGTGCAGGGCTTCTACCAGGAGGGTCGCCGCGAAGGCGGTTTCCAGGATGGCATCGAATTGGCGCTGCGCCGAATCCTGACCAGCCCGCAATTTCTCGTGCGGGCCGAAAGGGAGCCGGCAAACGCGATTCCGGGGCAACCGTATCGCATCACGGATCTCGAATTGGCCTCGCGTCTGTCCTTCCTGCTCTGGAGCAGTATTCCGGATGACGAGCTGATCAAAGTGGCCAGCGGGAACACGCTCCACACTCCCGCCGTGCTGGAGCATCAGGTGCAACGCATGCTCGCCGACCCCAGGGCCAGCGCCCTGGTAGAGAACTTTGGCGATCAATTGCTTTACTTGCGGAATCTGCCTGCGACATCCCCTGACGGCGTGTATTACCCCAATTGGGACGACGAGTTGCGCAAGAGTTTCCGGCGCGAGACGGAACTGCTTTTTGAAAGCATCGTCAAAGAAAACCGCAACGTCGTGGATCTCTTGACGGCGGACTATACGTTTCTCAATGAGCGCCTGGCGCAGCACTACGGCATCCCCAATATTTACGGCTCGCAGTTCCGCCGCGTTTCCCTCGGGCCCGACCTGGCCTATCGCCGGGGCCTGCTGGGGCAAGGGAGCGTGTTGTCGCTCACATGGGTCCAGAATTTCAGAACTTCGCCGGTCAAGCGCGGAGTTTGGGTCCTGGAGAACATCCTCGGCACGCCGCCGCCGGAGCCCCCCCCGAACGTCCCGCCTCTCGAGGACAGCAAGGGGGATAACAAGGTGATGACCTTGCGCGAGCAGATGACGCTCCACCGCAAGAATGAACCGTGCGCGAGCTGCCACAAACTGATGGATCCGATTGGCTTCGCGCTGGAGAACTTCGATGCGGATGGGTCGTGGCGAACCAAACAGGGCGGCGAAGGCGGCGTGCCTCTGGATACTTCCGCGGTGCTGTGGGACGGCACCCATGTCAACGGCCCGGTCGAGTTGAGGCAAGCTCTGCTGCACTATTCGCCCCAATTTGTGCGCATGATTACAGAAAAGCTGATGACCTTCAGCCTGGGCCGCGGGGTTGAATACGAGGATATGCCAGTGATTCGGTCCATCGTCCGGGAGGCGGACAAGAACGACGACCGGTTCCTGTCGATCCTGATGGGCGTCATCAAGAGCGGGCCCTTTCAAATGAGAACGAAAGTAGATTCCGAGCCGTGAGTGGGGCAGGTCTGTGACCTGCCAGTTAAGGAGACCAGATAAATGTTCATCGCCAAGAAGTTCATTCCTCGTCGAACGTTTTTGCGGGGTGCGGGGGTCACATTGGGCTTGCCGCTGCTCGACTCGATGGTACCCGCGCAGACGCCCTTGGATAAGACGGCAGCCGTGCCGGCAAGACGCTTCCTGGGCATCTGGCACCCTCACGGCGCGGCCCCGGGCTACTGGAGTCCTCAGCAGGAGGGCTCCAACTTTGACTTCTCATTTATCACCAAGCCTTTGGAGCCGTTCCGCAATCGTGTGACGTTGATTTCCGGAATGGACATGCCCGAGGCCATGGCCAACACGGAGGAGCCGGGGGGTGACCATGCGCGCGGCGCGGTGCTGCTGTCGGCTGCCCGCCCGCGAAGGAATGCCGTCAGTCCTTATCTGGGTGTCACCATCGATCAATTGATCGCCAAGAAGTATGGCCAGGACACGATCCTGGAATCCATTCAACTCGGTGTTGAAGAGGATGGGAATTTCGGCAATTGCAACTGGGGTTACAGTTGCGCTTACACGAACTGCATCTCCTGGACTTCCCCCATTCAGCCGTTGCCCACCGAAGTGAATCCGCGCGTGGCTTTCGAGCGTCTGTTCGGCGACGGAGCCAGCACGGAGGAGAGGCGTCTGGGCCGAAAGCAGAGCGCAAGCATTCTGGATTCCGTGACCCAGGAGATCGCGTTCTTCAAGCAACCCCTTGGCGCCGGCGACCGCAACCGCCTGGATGCCTATCTTGAAAATATTCGTGAAATTGAGCGCCGCATCAGGATTGCGATGGACAAGACCATACAGGAGCCGACCGAAGAGATTCCGTTTGGCCGCCCGGAAAACAAGACCGCGCATTACAGATTGATGTACGATCTGCTGGCTCTGGCCTTTGAGGGAGACCTCACTCGCTCGGCGACGTATATGTTGGGTAAAGACCTCTCCGGCGCCAGTTTTCCAGACTCCGGGTTTACCGGCGGCTGGCATGGATCGTCCCACCATGGCGACAAGCCGGAGAACGTGGCCAACTATGCCAAGATGAACCGCTATCATGTGCAGAACCTCGCCTACTTCGCCGACAAGCTGAGCAAGATACCGGATGGAGACGGCAGCGTTCTGGATCATATCCTGATCTACAAGGGCAGCAATATGGGGAATTCCCACCGGCACGCGCACGTCAAGGTGCCGATCATCCTTCTGGGCGGTTTGGACGGTCAGTTCAAGGGGAACCGTCACATTGTGTTCCCGGATAACACACAGAGGACCTCCAATATGTTGTTGGCTTTGCTCCATAAGTACGGCATCGAGAAAACTCCCAAATTCGATGCGAGCGGACGGCAGACCGGCATGCTGAACAGTTTCGGTTCGAGCACGGAACCGCTTGCGTTGTAGCTTCAGGCTTACAGGGCGGGGAGAACGCAGGCAGGGAAAACGATGACGCAGTGGAAGTCGGGGAAGTCTTTGATTTGGGCGGCGCTGGTTGTGCTGGCGGTAACGTTCGAAGCACCCTTGGCCGCGCAAATCGGAGGTCGAGCAACCCGACCGCAGGTGCAACGGCCGGACGGCCCGGTATGGCAGGTGCTCCGCAAGAACTGTATTGCCTGTCACGGCATCGACGATTATGCGTTCTATGCGCAGGACAGAGCGGCATGGGAGTCGTTGCTGGCATCCAAGCATAAATCCGGAGAGGCTGTTCTTTCCGCCGCCGATCGGAGTATTCTTCTGGACTGGCTGGTGAGCAAATTCGGTCCGGAAACCAAGCCCTTCCCGCGTACCTACATTCCCACTGAGATCACCACCTTCTTTTCCGACCCGGAGGCCCGCCGGCTGTTGAACCGCGCCTGCACCTCCTGTCACGGGCTCGAGCGCGTTGAGGCCGCCAGGAATCCCGTGGATGCGTGGCGTGTCACTTTATTGGACATGCGGGAACGCGGGGCCAAACTATCCGACGAGGAAGTGGAGCAGTTAACCGAGTGGCTGGGCCGAGTGTGGGGCACCAACCAGGACAAATGAAAAAGATCCTTCAAGTGGCTGCCCTGGCCGTCGCCGCTTTGCCGGCGAGGGCACAAACGCCCGCGGGCCCGATTCTGAGCTTCACCGCCACCACCAGCAACGTTGCCGGCGCGCCCGATTCCATAAAGATCGATTTGTTCCGCTGGTCGGCCGACGCAGAGCGCGATCAGTTGGTGGCGGCGTGGACCAATCCCGTTGCGCCGGTGCCCGCTGGACGCGGCGGGCGAGGGCGTGGCGCGCCTGCTCCCGATCCGGCTTTGGGCCTTGACGATCCGTCGCAGGCAGGCGTTAGCGAGGGCAATCCGGCCGCGCCGCCCGCGGCTGCCGGTGGAGGACGCGGCGCAGGTGGACGGGGCGGTGGACGTGGCGGTGGCCGTGGCGGACGCGGTGGCGGGGCGAGCGCTCCGGCGGTTCCAGTGACACCGGAAAGCTCGTTGACAGCCGCCTTGGGCAAGGCGCCTACCCTCGGGTACCTGTGGTCTTCTGAAGTGGCCGGATATTCGATACGCTGCGCCGTCAAACTTCCCGGGCCGGATGGCAGCGAGCGGATTCTGTTGATCACCGATCGCCGTCTTGGCGCTATTAACGATTTGTGGAAGCCCGTCGGACCGGACGCCCCAACCAACTATGAGTTTTCCGTCATCGAGCTCCACTTGAACTCGAAAGGAGAGGGCGAGGGCAAGGCTTCCCTCACCGGCAAAGTGGCCGTCGACAGTGGGGCGAAAACGATCGGGTTGGAGAATTATGGCGGATTACCGGTGATCTTGAAGAATGTGAGGCGCAAAGCATTATGAAACACTTCCTCGGGATGAAACACTTCCTCGGGATGAGACGCTTACTCGGGTATGGTGTGGCCGTGTTGTTGACCGTCGCGAGTCTTCTGGGCGCGGCGGCCAGCGATGTGGCGGACGCAGTCATGAACGGGAACAAGGCGGCAGTACGTTCCCTTTTGCAGCAGAAGGCGAACGTGAACGCCGCGCAAGTCGACGGCGCCACCGCGTTGCATTGGGCGGTGCAGGCGAACGACCTGGAAACCGCCGATCTGTTGATCCGCGCCGGCGCCAAGGTGTCGGCTGCCAACCGCGAAGGCGCCACTCCCCTGATGCTCGCCTCCATCAACGGCAACGCGGCCATGATTGAAAAACTCATTCAGGCGGGAGCCGATCCCAACGCCGCTCTGACGAAGTTCGGAGACACCGCGCTCATGATGACAGCGCGCACCGGAAAGGCTGACGCCGTCAAAGTGCTCTTGGATCGTGGAGCGCAGGTCAACGCGAAGGAAACCTGGGGCGGTACGACCGCTTTGATGTGGGCCGTCTCCGAGCGCCATCCGGCTGTCGTCAAGCTGCTGATCGACCGCGGCGCCGACGTCAATGCCCAATCGAATTTCGTTCCGTCGGCGTCCGGCCGCGGTTTTGAAGGAACCACTCCGGTGGCCGCCCGTCCAGACCAGCGCCCGGAGGAGTTCGCCAGCGGTTTGCTGACACCGTTGATGTTTGCCGCGCGGGAAGACGACATCGAATCGGCGCGCCTGCTGGTGGCGGCGGGAGCGGATTTGAATGCCGTCGGCGGCGATGGAAAGAGCGCCTTGGCCCTCGCGGCATTCAGCGGAAGCTACGACATTGCATCGTTCCTGGTGGACAACCACGCGAAGGTGAATGTGGCCGACGCCCAGCGATTTACGCCGCTGTTCTGGGCGGTGGATCGCCGCAACATGGAGACCGCCCCCAACTTCCCATGGATGGTGACAATCGACCCGCTTCCGCTGATCAAGAAACTTCTGGATGCGGGAGCGGATCCCAACGCGCTGGTCAATAACACGCCCAGGGCTCGCATGCGGGAAGGTTCGCCACGCATCGTATTCTCTACCGCGCTGATGCGCGCGGCTTTTTCCGGCGATATCGAACTGGTGCAACTGCTGCTTACTCACGGCGCCGATCCACACACGATGTCGAAGGACCGGGAGACGCCGCTGATGGCTGCCTGCGGAACCGGCTTCATCAACGGCTATAACAAACAAAGGACTCCTGCGGAAAGGCTGGCGGTGGTGAAACTGCTTATCGATCTCGGAGAGGACGTGAACGCGGCCGATAGCTACGGAATCACGCCGCTCATGGTCGCGGCGAACCTGGGAGACGTCGCGATTGTGCAGTACCTGATGGATAAGGGAGCCGATCTGGCGGCCCACGATTTGGGCAAGAAGAACGATGGCGCTTTCGGTTCCAGCATCGAGCCGCTGATGCCCATCGACTATGCGATTGGTGTCGGGACTTTCGTGCCCAACAACGCGGTCATTATGCACCACGACGTGATCGGCGTGATGATGAAACGGATGCAGGAGTTGGGAATTAAACACACCACCTCGGAATGCACTTTGCGCGGCTTCACTTGTTCCGGCGCCAACGTCGATCCCAAGACCGCTACGCCTGCCGAGATCGCAAAAATCAGAAAGATCCAAACCGGATACCAGGTGGACGGCATCACCGGTGGTCTCGCCGTCAAGGATCAGGACAAGAGCCAGAAGTAGCTCTATAAACCCAGGCGCTTATCCAGCTCGTCGGTGACGGCCGCCAACCGGTCCGGATTGCGGAGCAAGTTGCGAACGCCCTCGGCGCCGTAACTTGCGTAGAAGGTTTCGATGGCCTCAAGCGACAACCCGTAGGCGGCGCTGGCGTGCTCGGTATCCAGGCGCGACCAATCCTGCCCCAGGTTCGCCAGTTTCGGCAGCTTGCCTTCCTTGGACCATTCCGCCAGCTTGGCCCGCAGCTCCGTAGAAACCTGGTCGCCGGAGAGCCGCTGCGCCAATCCCTCCTGCAACCAGGCCGGCCACTTGCCGGTGAGCGTGAGGCAAGCGTGCGCGATTTCGTGGGCTAACGTCCGGCGAGCCGTGGCGTCAACGGTTGTCCCTGGCGCGACGGGAACGCGAATGCGCCCGTCAAACTGGCCCCCGCTCCATTCCGCCGCATCGGTGGTCTTACGATACGCCTCCGGGCTCTGGGCAATCGCGACAATTCTTTCTTCCGCCACGCAGCCCAGCTCGGCGGAGATTCGCGCGAACTCGTGATCGAGAACCGCCACCATTTCGCGCGCTGTATCGGCTCCGATCGCCCCAGCTTCATAGCGCAACGCGATGCGGATTCCGTACAACCGTGCCGAGCTTTGATCGTTTTTGTTCTCCTTGTCGACGCGCTGGTACAGGCTCTCCAACGCCGGGTTCGGCTGCAAATCGAGCGACTCGCGCCAATACCCCAACGCCTTTCCGGCGTCGTCCGCGCGCCAGGCGGCGGCGCCCGCCAGCGCCAGCAACCCCGGGTCCCTGGCGCTGCGGGCGGCGGGCTCGATCAGTTGCAGAGCCTTTTCGGGCTGCCCGGATTCGAGCAGATTAGCTGCCTTGTCGACCAGGGCCATCTGCTTGCCAAGCGCGGCCGCACGGGCCCCGTCGATCTCACCGGGCAAGGGTGCTGTCGGCCGCACGGCGATTAGCACCTGCCTCACGTCGACCCAGGCGGCCTCGCGCAGACCCCGATCGAATGCATCCAGCCCATCGAGCGCGCTGGCCGCAACATAGCCGTTGAGCTCCTTGCCGCCCACACGGGCCGCAATCTTATAGCACGGCGCGGCTTCCCCGGACAGCACAAACGAGATGGTCACCTCCGCGCCGGCAGGGAGATTCGCGATGGTTTCCGCGCCGGCATCGCATCCGGTGCGCAACGGGGTTTGGTCCTGCTTTACGGAAACGGCGAGAAACAGAAGAGCAATGAGCGCCGCCATGCTTAAAATGTACGGCGCTCACAGCAGAAACACCCTCCGGCGAATACCTTACTTACTCGCGCGGCCTCGGATTAGAAACTGAACCGGGCGATCAGCGTACCGGTGCGGCTCGCAAGATAAGGCGAGGTGGCTGCGCTCGGGAGCGCGTATCCGGAGTTCGGCGTGAGGTATGTGGCGATGACCCCGAAGCCGGAGGTAAGTTGCCCGTTCGCCCCGCCATGCGAAACCGGGTTCTCCGGGCTGGAGGTGCTCGGGGGCGGCATCAGGGTCCGGTTAAAAATGTTCACGAATTCGCCCCGGATCTGGAGGTTCATTCTTTCCTTGATCCGGAAGTTGCGGCCGATGTTCGCGTTCTCTACCGGAGTGCGTGGGGCGCGGAAATCCTTATAGAGCACCGTTGGTGACGCGCCAAATGCTCCACCAGCCGCCGCTGCACAAGCTGCGTTGCTGGGGCATGGCGCCCAAGCGTTCGGATTCAACACGGTTTGGGTGTCCGTACTGTAGCTGTGTATATCGTTGATGTTGCTTACACTGTACAACGGTTGGCCCTTAACGCGTATGTCCTCGCTGGGCAGGAAGCTCAGGTTGGGGCTGATGGGAGGCGAGAGGAACATGCCGCTTTGGTAGGTCGCGAACCAGCCGACCTGCCAACCTTGGGTGATGAAGTTCGCAGCTTTGGGCAGGAACGAGGCCTTCGGCACGGTGTAGGTGGCGTTGAAGGTGAGGGTCTGCGGCGGAATCTGTTGCAGGGCCCAGTGAGCGCTCGCCGGGTTGAAGAAGTCCTGCCGGGTGGCCCGCGTGAAGCCCTGGCCCCAAGTGTATGCACCGCCGGCCTGGAAGTTGTGCGAGAGCCGCTTGGTCGCCTTTATTTGTAAGGAGTCGTACTTGGAGTTGCCGGTCGGGGATCCAACGGGCGTAATACCCGGGAATTGCGGGAAAGGTTGTATCGCGTTCCCCAGCGGCTGACTGGTAGGGTAGCCGGAATAGGGGAGAATATTGCCCACCCTCTGGATCACCTGCGGACTGCCGACCGGCAGGGTCGTCAGGAGGTAGTCGCCAAAGTTGTCTGTTCCCGCCGGACCGGTTCCAGGATAAGGGTACAAGCCATACTTCGCGTATGTTGCTGGGGAGACTTGGCTCCCGTAGGCCAAGACCCCACTTCCTATCCAAACGGCGCGGTTGCCCACATAAGATGCTTCCATGACGAAATTGTGGGTGATCTCCCGCTGGAAGCCGGCGCTGAATTGGTTGATGCGCGGGGGCCGGTTCATGTTCGGGTCGTTCATCTGAGGTTGTGAGCCGGGACCAAAGAAAGACCCCGGCGTCCCCACCGAGCCCACAAACGGATAGATATTCGTGCTGACGGGCCAGGTCGGCGACTGGATGGCGCCCGGAGCCTGGTCGTTTACGAACTGGGCAGCGGGAGGAACATACGCCGGGCTGTTGGCCGTCACATTATAGGACCCGGGGGTACCGATCGTCGCACCGGCGGCGTTCGCAACGAACTGGTAATTGACTCCCCATCCGGCGCGAAACACTGTCTTGGGGTTGATCTGATAGGCGATGCCGAGCCGCGGCCCAATCGCGTAAGGATAGGTCTTCTGGTAGAAGGAGCAACCGCAGTTGCTGGCGAAGATCGTCGATCCGGGGTAGCCGCCGGCATTGGCGTTCGGAACGTTTGGAGCGAATGCTCCGATGCGCCCGTATTGCTCATGGTCCGGAGTGGCCAAATCCCACCGCAGGCCGTAATCGATGGTGAGCTTGCGGGTCACCTTCCAGGAGTCCTGAACGTATAGCCCCCACTGCTGATCCCCTTCACGGGTGCTCTCCTGGGGTGACTGGGTAATGGAGCTGTAGTCGCCCAGCAGGAAACTGGCGTAGCCGAAGCCCTGGCTAAATCCTAGGAAACTATTGGTCGGAGTGTAGGGCTCCGAGGTCGGACCGGTACCGGTCGCGAACGTAACTCCGGAAAAAGGTCCAGCATAGCCTTGCTCTAAATACAACTCGGCGCCAAATTTGTAGGTGTGCTTGCCATGAACCCAGGTCGTGTTGGCGACAAAGCTGGGCTTTTCCTCGTAGCTTAGCGACTGGCCTTGGCCGGCGGTCCCGATAGGTTGCAGACCACCATAGCCACTGCAACCCGGCGTAAAGAACGAAGTAGCGCACATCCCGGTGAAGCTCGGGAACTGGCGGTCGTTTAAAAAGCCAGTGAGCCCAAACGCCGAGGGGTCGAATTTCAGGAACGGCGCACGGTCGCTGAAACTGGTGTGTAAGTAGCCCGCGCCCAGGTGCAGCAGCAGGGTCGGCGTGATGGTGCGGTCGTAGTTCAGCCGTTCCGTGAAGGTGGGAATGAAGGTGCCGCGGTACCCGCCGATCTCGGTGGGCAGACCATCCGCGTTCCCCAGAGGAGAGGAGATCTGGCTCTCGGTATTGTTCTCCGAATAGTAAAAGGACACCTTGTCCTTGGCATCGATATTGTGATCGATCTTAACCGACGGAATGGCCGAGTAGCGTCCACCCTTGATGCGCCCGTCGTAATTACCATTGAGAAGGGCGTTCTGCGGTGTAGCCCCCAATGACGCGACCAGAGCATTTATTTTCGCCGAGACCGGGTCGAAACGGGTCAGGGGAATCTGGTTGTTCCCGAACGGCATGGCGTATCCCTGGCCGGCGAGGGGACCAGAGCTCGCCACGGCTCGCGTGGTGGGATCGTAGATCTCATTCGCGAACGTCTGGTTGCCGATGGGATCCAATTGAACATTCGGAACACCTAACGCCTTGTTCGGAATCCCGTACTGGGCGCAGAGACTGCAAGTCCCAGGCAGTGTGCCGTTCGCTGAGATCGCGGAGAAGTCGCCCTTCGAGAAAGCGGTGGTGGGCACCGTGTCGATGTAGGAGTACTGAGTGGTCTCGAGGAACTGCTCATAGTTGAAGTACCAGAATGTCTTATTATGGCCGTTGTAGATCTTGGGGATAATGATCGGCCCGCCCAAGTTTCCGCCGAAATCGTTGCGGCGGTTTATCGGCCGGTACTTTCCTCCATCCCCGCCTTGTTGGCTGCCCGGACCGCCGCTGATGCTGAAAGGATCACCGGCATTGAGGTCTTCGTTGACGAAGTAGTCGAAGCCGCTGCCGTGATACTGGTTGGTGCCGGACTTCATGGTCATGTTAATGACCGCGATGCCCGCCTGCCCGTATTCAGCGGAGTAGTTGCTGGTCTGGTACGAAATTTCCTGAATCGCGTCCGCGCTGGGCTGGGTCATCTGCGTGTAATCGTAGTTCCCGAAGATGCGAGAGGTCGCGTCCTGACCGTTGACGCGCATCGTCTCGGTCAAGTTGGCGTCCCCGCCCAGACCGTTGAGAGAGAACAATCCGCTGCTGGAGTAGCCACTCACGCCCGGAAGTGTCAGCATCGTGTTGTAGGGATTGCGGTAGCCGGAGGTGCCGGCGTTGACGGTGCCGATGCCCAGCAAGGGAAGTTCGTCGATTTGGGTCAGCGTGACGTTGTGGGCCAACTCCGCGGATTCGGTGGTCAGCAGCGATGCTTCGGCTGTGACGTTCACGGACTCCGAGCTGGCGCCTATTTGCAGATGGACGTCTTCCCTCAAGGTCCCCGTCGCCGCGACGACGAGGTTCATATGGGTGTAGGTCTTGAACCCCATGACCGTCACCGAAACGGAGTAGGTGCCCACCGGCAAGTCCCCGATCGTATAGTTCCCGGTGCTAGTGGATGCCGCCCGATAAACCACTCCTGTTTCCGCGTTCTTCGCTTCCACGGCCGCCCCGGCGACAACCGCTCCGGCCGGATCAAGAACGGCGCCTGTGATGGTTCCGTTGCCCACTTGGCCGAACGCCAGCGATGCAACGACCAACAGAAACACAACCAGTTGCAGAGACCAACCACGCATGGATACAGCCCCCTCTATCAAATTTTTTGAACCCCTTGCCGCACTCGGCCGGACGCCTTATAACTATTTTGTATACGCCCTATTTCCTTTCTTGTCAAGGATGCCGTTCGGCCAACCAAGGGCAGTCTTCTCAAGTGATGTGTTCGAGCCCCCCTCGGTTTAGCGGTCAGGATCACGGCACAGGCCGCGGCAATTCGAGCCTGAGGCGGGCGCCGGGTTTCACATTCAGAAGACGCTCTTCGGTCCTGGTTCCAAAGTCGGCTCCGATTCGATACAGTCCGGGCAGGACGGACAATTGATTTTGGAAAACCGCACAGCTCGAGATCAACCCGTGGCGGCGGTCCCGGACGCCAGTGGTGCGCCGCGCAACTTGTCCTTGCCATTGACGCTCAGCGATTGCGCTTCCTGGAAGGACCAAGTCCCTGCGGACGTTCGACTGACGAGCAGATATTGGGCGGCGTGAATCGACGGCGTCGTGGCTAGTACGACGGCCAGAACGAGCAGGTTTCCAACGGCTCTAACGAGCATACGTTCCTCCGGAAACTTTTCCAATACCACACACCGCCACGCGTCCGCGGTCAAGAGGGGTGCGGCCTGCCGCGTCTATCGTGGTTGACTTCTCCAGGCGGCGGTGTCATGATAAACGGCGTTTCCGTTGCAACGGCGTTTCTGTTTCCGAACCGAGGTGATTAAGAAGATGTGGGCAATCCGGGTTTCCATGTTGATTCTTTCCTCCGGCGCGCTGCTAGCTCAGGCGGATCCCGGCTTGTCCTCCGGCTTGACCGGCGATGCCGCGCGCGGCCAGACCATCCTGGAAGGCAAAGGCAACTGCATGAGCTGTCACCGGATCAAGGGCGTCGGCTCGCGCACCGGCCCGGATCTGAGCGAAGCCGGCGCGCGCCGCCCGCAGCAGCTCGAGACCAAACTCCTCACCCCTGACGCCGAGATCAACGCGGCCAACCGTCCCTATCGCGTAACGCTCAAGAACGGAACCGTGGTCAACGGACGACTCCTCAACGAAGACACTTTTACCGTCCAGTTAATGGACGACAAGGAAAGCCTCCGCAGCTTCGTCAAGTCCGATCTGCGCGAGTATGTTTTCGTGGAGAAATCCCCTATGCCGTCGTATAAGGATAAGCTCAGCAGCCAGGAGATCGCCGACGTGGTCAGCTACCTCGGCACGCTCCGCCCGCCTCCCGGCGCCGGCGGCCGCGGCGGACGCGGAGGCGGTGGTGGTGGGGCTGGCGCTCCCGCGGGCGGTGGCGCCGCTCCCGCCGGTCGAGGACCGGCAGCTCCTCCGGCTGAACCGCCGCACTGAGCTGTTTTTACGGCCCGGCAAACTTACGCCACGCTGTCGCGGCACCGAGTCAAAAGCTCTCGCTCGAGTTGGACCTGCGCCGAGCCGCCTTCCGAGCCAATACGATCGAGTCGCGCCTGCGCGATGGAAAAGGCCTCCGCGCGACGCCCCTCAGCCAGTGCGATTGCCGCGCCGTACGCCGCGACATACTCATCCCGCGGGCGAAGATCCCAACCGATGTTGGAGATTCGCTGCAACAGGAGCTTGCGCCTGCTTTCATCCGGTGCGGCAACGGTGTAAAAATGCAAGGCGGAGCCCAGCCCGATGTATTGCGTCACCGGAGCGTCCTCGGGAAGAAGGGCAAGCCTGCGTTCAATGTAGCGAGCCGCCGTTTCCAGATCGCCTTTGAGGAGGGCATACGTGTGAATCCAGGATGCCGCGTTGTGTTCCTCAATCAATCCGTCGGAGGGCCTTCGGATGATGTCAAAGTATTCCGGGTGCCAATCCCGTATGGAGGTCTGCTCCTGGAGCGCCTTTCCAAGAGCGCCGAGACAAAGACTCCGCGCCACGGAGTCGGTATCCGTCCAACCTGTCCGGTACCGAACTCCAGCGCGCCGCGGATATATTTCCCAAGCCAGCAGTGCCGCAAACGCGCACGCGCTCGCGAACATCCACGGCTGCCTCAGGATCAGCCAGCCAAGCAGCAAGAGCGCCACTGAAAGGAACGCGACGACAGCGGTGGACGCGCAGATCTGTCGCGTTGATCGAAGGATTGTTTCGCGGCTGACCGGCTCCCGGGGATCGATTTCCATCGAAAGATAGCGGCCCGCCGGCGGTACTCGGCCCGGAAGATCCGTGAGCCGGAACCTTGGATTTCCGCGAGTCCGGCGATTCACCCAGCGCGTCACCCAGAACGGAGCGTGCGCCGTTGCCGCCAACAGCGGAATCCAGAAGAAGGCCGCGGATGCGTACAGGCTGACGGCGATGAGCGGTTCCGTGACGGGATGCCTTGCGATCCAGACGATCCCGAAAGCGGCCGCGATCCAAATTGCGATCGCGAGCCCGCGTTCCATCGCGACAAGGCGCCGTGAGTGCGTGGCCACAATGTCTCATTATCGTCCGCCCGCTGTCTTATCTTCCTATCGCTATCATGGAAACGATGGCTGCCAGGGTCAATCGACCGCTCGTCGCACCCGCGGAGATCCCCCGCCGCCCCCGCTTCCAAGCCCATCGCACCGCCAACATCGTCGAAAGCGTCATCCGCGAGATGACCCGCCTCTCCGTCCAACACGACGCCGTCAACCTGGCGCAAGGCTTCCCCGATTTCCCCGCCCCCGAGATCGTCAAACAGGCCGCCGCCGATGCCATCGCTCGCGACGTCAATCAATACGCCATCACCTGGGGCGCCAAATCCTTTCGTGACGCCATCGCCGCCAAGCATCGCCGCCATTACGACCTCGATCTCGATCCCGAGCGCGAGCTCACCGTCTGCTGCGGCGCAACCGAGGGCATGATCGCTTCCCTGCTGGCCGTCTCCAATCCCGGCGATGAAATCGTCATCTTCGAGCCGCACTACGAAAACTACGGCCCCGACACGCTCCTCTGCGGCGCGGAGCGCAAGTTCGTCCCGCTGCATCCGCCGGATTGGACCTTCGATCCCGATGAGCTACGCCGCGCGTTCTCTCCCCGCACCAAAGCCATCATCCTCAATTCGCCCGGCAACCCCACCGGCCAGGTCTTCGGCCGGTCTCAGCTCGAATTCATCGCCTCGCTCTGCCAGGAGTTCGACTCGCTCGCCATCACCGATGAAATCTACGAGCACATCGTCTACGATGGCGCCCGCCACATCCCCATGATGACCATCCCCGGCATGCGCGACCGCACCATCATGGTCAACAGCATGAGCAAGACCTACGGCGTCACCGGATGGCGCGTGGGCTGGGTGGCCGCCTCGCCGGATCTGACCGAGTCCATCCGCAAAGTCCACGACTTCCTCACCGTCGGCGCGGCCGCCCCTCTTCAGGAAGCCGGCGCCATCGCCCTGGCTCTGCCGGATGAATACTATGCAGCCCTGGCTCGCGACTACCAAGGCCGCCGCGACATGATGCTGGCAATGTTGGACCGCGCCGGCTTCCGCTGTTTCCTTCCTCGGGGGGCCTATTATGTGATGGCTGATATCTCGGGGTTCCATTCCGCGTTCCATTTCGAGAATGACGTGGAGTTTTCCAGGCATCTCATAGAGCACATTGGCATTGCCGCCGTTCCTGGCTCCAGCTTCTTCTTTCACCCGGAGGAAGGCGCTGCATTAATCCGCTTCTGTTTTTGCAAAAAGTATGAGACGCTGGAATTGACGAATGAACGTCTGTTAAGAATTTGAATCGCTCGGGGGGAAGGAGTCTGGATGTTCCGAAAAATCTTGCTCCCTGAAACTGTTGCGCGGCAGGATGGCGCCGGCACGGAAGTTGCCCTGGAACGCGGCAGCAAGTCCCTGCTGCTCACGCTGGGCATTACTCGCATCATTGAAAAAGAGCTCCTGGACGTGTCCGTCTGGGGCTCAAGCGACGGCAAACAATGGAAGCAGATCGCTGCTTTCCCGCGAAAATTCTACTGTGGGACCTATTCCATGCTGCTCGATTTGGCCCGGCATCCCGGCATCCAGTATCTGCGCGCGCAATGGAAAATGGACCGTTGGGATTTCGAGGAGCCCAAGCCTCTGTTCGGCTTCTATCTGCACGCCGAGGACGTCCACTCTTATGACATGCGGGTCCGCCACGCCGGCGCGGCGTAAGAACGCTCGTCCTATATGACCAAAATGCCGCCGAAGTGGTAGCTATATTTCCACGTGTGCAGGCCTCCCAATGACAGTCCGGGAACCGAAAGCGCAGGGATCTGCGAAGGGTCCGGCGTCACCTCGATGACGACTTCGTCAGGCGATCCTGCGTCATTCGAGACCGTAACGGGTATCATGGTGATCGAACCGTCGGAGGCTCGCGCCTGCGCGGAAATGGAATTGTCCGCGTACCCGTTGTGACGTAAGAAGTAGACCGTCACCAAAGAGTTCGGATCGCCGCCCGTCCACTTAATCGTGTAATAAGTCGTGGGGTCTGCGGGGGAGGAGGAGGATGAGACGAAAGTCATTCCAGCGAGGGGAGTGGTGATCTGGATTCCCTGCCCGATCTCCACGCCGGACTGAAACGCGCCCACGTCCGAGCCGCCCCCGCCGGTGACCGTGAAGGAGCCGGGTTGGACGCTGCCTGCGGGGAGCGTAGCCTGGTACTGAGCCAAACCGCGAATCGGGCCCGGCAACGGCACGGCTGTAGCGTTCACCGGCGCGAGGCCCAGCCCCTGCACCGTGATCGGGCCGGCATTGAGGCTGCGGTATCCCGGAACCGGGCATGCGGGACCGAAATAGGTCCATTGGGGAATCTCGTACCCCTGCGTATACACGGGCGACACGGGGACTTGTTTTCCGGGAGAAGCCTGCAAGGATACGGTCACGGCATCCGACTCTGTGACCGAATTTACACCGCTTGAATTCGGGCTGGTGGTTATCGTCTTCTCCCACATAATCTGTCCGTAGCCGGCGGAGGGCGGATCGGCGCAGGGGCCGCCTCCCTTGCTGATTGCGATCGTCACCGGCTGGCTCATGCTGTCGGAGGCGTTCTGCAAGGGAACGGCGCAGCCTTCGCGCACGTCATCCGGCACCTGAATATTGACCTGGTCCACTCCAACCAAGCCTGGAGCGCGCCCTGCCCAGTACCCGGTGAAGCTGGTCGGAGCCACGTCCAGGTCGAATACTGTACCTCCTGTCCCTCCGGCCACGCTGGCCAAGGGGCTAGAAGGCGCAGGGGAGCCGTCAGGAGGCGCATTGTAGGCGAGCCCGAGCCCTGTGCCATAGATGGAAATAAACTCGCCAGGGGAGACACTATTCGAGCTCGAATTCACTGAGGTTCCTCCGCTGCTGTCCACATTGAGAACCGCGCCCTGACCACAACCGCTTGCGTCGGTGGTAAATATGCCGAACGCAGGTACAGGGTCCATCAGATATGGGTCGCTTGATCCTACCGAGGTCGATACGACCAGCCCCTGCGCAATCAGGACACCGTCCCCTACACCTGGTGGAAACGACGACGGAGACGGTACTTGAAAATCGATTTGGCCGGGAGAAACATAGAACAAATGAACAGGAATGCCATACACAGTTACCGACGCGCCCCCAAGCGTGACGGGCCAAGGGAAACCCTGTGCTATTTGGGTAGTACTGGCGAGACTGGTTCCGAAGATCGAGGCGATGGAACCGCCGGCAAGACCGTTAGCGCTCGGATATAAGGTGTCCGGCGCCGACGCGTAGTTGGCGGCGTTGACCACACCTCCCGGGAAGATCACCGGCCTCTGACACCAGCCGATCGCCGGGCAAGCAGCGAGCAAGAAACCGATCGCTCGGAACATTCTTTCGACTTCCTATTGGGACTGCGCCGCCGACCCTGAAACAGTGAACGTGAAGAGCTGATCCAGACCAGCTACTGCCTGGAACGGAACCAAGGCACCCGAGGTAGAGACAGCGTGACCCTGCGAGTTGACGAGGGCAACCTTGCTACTATGCAGCCACAGGCTTAACGGCGTCCCGACGGGAATGACCATCTGGTAGTCGCGCCCTCCGCTATCGACGTCGGTGTTCGCGGCTCCAAGGTACGCGCCGTTTCCAAACTTAACACCAGCGGCAAGTCCACCTCCAAAGGGTCCGTCCACGACGCTGGGAAGCAGCCCCGTCGGATCGTTAACCCGTACCCTTAAGAATACTCCCTTGGTTAGCGTAAGTGTTACCTGGGTCACGCTGGCGGCGGTGACAGTTGCACGTACCGCGCCCTGCCACGAGCACGGATCGAGGTAAGCGGCAGTAGGAACGGTGGCGCAGAGCAGGTAGTCGCCAACCGGAAGGCTTTCCAAACTGAACGCGCCGTTCGAATCCGCCACGACATCGCCGGACGTCACCGCCTCGCCTGCAGCTGGTACCGGCTGACCGCCATGCAGTCCCCCGTGTACGATCTGGTAGACGCGCTGGTAACGCACTGTTGTGCCCGCGATCGGGTGACCCAGCGTATCGGTGGCTGAGCCCTGAAGAGTTCCGACGGCGGTGGCGGTTTGGCCGAGGGCGGAAAGGCACCCGAGAATACTAACCAAGTAGGCGCGGATTGAAGGCATCATGACTCCTCACTGTTGGGTGGGAGTGTAGGGACCACCTCCCAGTCCGTTGATGTTTTGATAGGACGGGTACGGGTAACACACACCAGTCGGGTCCTCAAGCTCCAGCCAAGGCCTGAACACGATGGGATTTCCGGCAAGCGAGCTTACGTTGAAGCCAGAGACGTTTTCAGCTGGGAAGGCGCTGCTCCAGTTAAACGGAACGGGGCTACAGGACGAAGTCCAGGCTGCGCTGTACGTTTCACCGATCACCAGCGCCGTCGACTGGAAACTGAGTCCAAGGAGCGGGAAGAAGTGCTCCAGGTCGCTGTAGTCCAAGCCAGCCACTTGTTGCACGTAGGCGTCTGTAGTCCCCGCGTCGGAACCAGGGTACACGTGGTCGTCAACAATGTCTGGCAGGGAGTGGCCGATCGGCGATGGGAGCATTGATTGGAGGTTAGTTCCGCCGCACCAGAGAAACTGGTAAATGCCACCGTTCGCGTCGGAGTTCTTGCCCACGTAGCCCCCTCCGATCGCAGATACGACCGAATCCAGAGTAAACTGGCGTGAGTAATCGGTATAGATGTTCGTGCAGTTGCCCGTTGGGTTCGTCGAATTGGACCCAGCTGCCGAATACGTGACGCGCCTGGGGTCGAAGCCGTGGTTGCTCATCAGCGTGGCTAATTGGCCGTAAACATCCACGTAGGATCCGCTCGAGTTCATCGTCAACGTAGCGCAGATACGCTGTGAAATCCACCATGTCGATCTCCTGTTCGGGCTCAAGTTCGTATACATTCACCTTTCCCTGCGCTGCGCCAAGCAGCGCGCCAACGGCGCTAAATACGTTACTCCACCCAACGAAGTAGGGGTTGATCGGAGCGCAATTATAGCCGTTGCTGGCCGGCTCATCCTGGCCGATCGGAAACAGCGAGCTGTAGTTCAGGCCGAACGGGATGGTCGGTGAAAATTGGACCGGATCTGAACTGCCGTTCTGGCAGTGCAGGCCGTTGGGTGAACTGGTCCCGCTCAGCGGCAGCGTAAGCCGTGTAGGGTAAGAAGAGTAATACAACTGCTCGGAGTCTGCGAGCGTGATTGTGACGTTCTCGATGCCGGCATTGGCGAGGTCCTGGAAGAAGTTAGCGGCGTTTGTTACCCAGGTTAGGCCCGGACCGGAAGTTCCATTGAAACTCACGTTACTCGTCGTCTGGCCGCAGTTCGTTAACGGAGATATTGTTGTATCGTCTTCGCAGAGGCCCACGAAGATTCGCACTCCCGATACCCCCTGCGATCGCAGGTTCGGCAGTACCTGCTGAAAGCATCCGCGAACACTTGAGCCGGACGGGCAACTCTGAGAGAATCCATAGCTGCTCGCATTGTGGCTGGTATCGTAATAGCCGAATGACATAAAGCTAAGGTTGGCTTGAAGCGCGCTCGGAGCGGCTATAGTTGACGCATTCGGACTGGCGGTGAAACTCAACGCTTTACTGGCGTAGCGTCCAACGGAGTCGGTGACGTTCACCGCCGGCGTTAGAGTATTCGCCACAACGGGATATCCGCTAAGCACGCCGCTCGGAGAAAGCGTGATCCCGATAGGAAGCCCGGTCGCGGACCAGCTATACGGTGATGTGCCTCCGGTGGCAGTAAGGGTCTGAGAGTAAGCGCTCCCGGCAGTTCCATTCGGCAGTGGTGAGTTGGTGGTGATCGTTATCGGTGGCGTGACAGTCAGACCGAAGGCCTTGCTGCCGCTGTTGTATGCTGAGTCCGTCACGACAACCGTGAAGCTCGATGTCCCAGCCCCTGTCGGCGTTCCGCTCAAGGCTCCTCCCGTGGCGAGTGTGAGGCTCGGCGGAAGGCTCGAACCCGACTGGAGCGTGAAGCTATATGGGGGAGAGCCGCCGCTCGCGCTGAACGTGAGAGAATACGACACGCCGACGGTTCCCTGCGGCAGCGGTGACCCAGTGGTAATGGTGGGGGCAGAAGAATACCCGATCGACGCCGTGAGGGAGGTGGACGTGTTGGTCGCGGCCGCTGTGAAGCCTGGGCCCAGGACAATCTGGCTACCTGCTAGCATACATTTGCGTTATTGCCCAGCGTGGTGGTCGCACATCCTGTCGGCGGCGGCCCGACGCCCGCGCAGTTCGTGAGAGTGCCGCTCGCGGAATACGTGCCTGAGGTGAGTGTCCCCGACAGGTTCTGGGCGTTCGCCAACAAACCTAGCCCAAGGAAGATGCAGGCTGGAAGCCACACTTCAGCCTCCGTCAGCGGCGACAACTTGGGTTCAAGATGGTACATTGGCGTCGTCTCTTTTCTCATGATTGCGGTCCTCAGTTAAATCGGTCTAGCGGCGACCACTGGAATTCCCAAGGGTCCGTTTCTCGGCGACTGGTTGATCCAAGCTGACCCCGGCCGTCGCGTCATGCGACTCCAATCGCGCGATCCTACCTTGAAGGTCCTGATTCTGCTGTTCCAGCCGGCTGTTCCGCTCTTCCGCCCGAATCATGTGCAATGTAAGCTCCTCGATTTTTGCGAGCAACTTCGATTGCATCTCGCCTAAGCTCACGCCGTTTGCCTCCACTTCGGCCGCTGAAGGGATCTCAGGAAGGTGACGATTCTCCTTCACATATTCCGCAACTTCAGAGAGGGGTTGCAGCCGGTATCCCGGATCGAACACGTAGTCGGCGCCGGTGGCGGAGACGATAATCTCTTCGGCTCCGACGATTCCAGCGACCTGCAGTGGATGTACTGGATTCGTGGTCCCGATGCCGACATTGCCGTTATTCAACATTGTAAACTTAGACGTATATCCGCTCGTATATGGAAATGCCTCAGATACATTGGCTACATCAATAGAACAATTAGCATTATGTCCCAAAAAGAATCCCATTGAATTTGGCGTTTGCCCAAGGTTTATACCTATACCCGACAAGTATCCGGTAGTACCGCCGGAACCATACAATAAAAATCTTGGCCCGGCTGCCGCTCCAAGATCTAAGGTCGCCAAAGGATTCGTTGTTCCAATGCCGACACTGGCGCCGGATGTGGTTGTATAAACTGGATTAGACCCAGACCACGACTGAGCGGAGGCTGTGCCCTGTAGAAGAATAGCGCCTGCCAGCAGCGCAATCACGCTTCCGCGTCTTTGGACGGAGCAGCGAGCACGTTCAATACCATATATTGAGGTCATATCTTTTGTTTTCCTTTCGAGACATCACGCTACCGCACTGGGGGCCGCCGTAGTAGTTCTAGTACGGCGCAAGGATATCATGTGTTACGTAAAAAGGAAGGGATTCTGGAACCATCCGCAAGAAATTAAATAGAAAATTCTTCTTGACAGACTTAAGCTCCTCGAGTTTGGTCGGTGGTGCAACTGTGATTGCCGGGTATGGGCGCGACTGACTGGGACTAAAACGACAAGTTGCGAAGGGTTAATGCCGCTCCGAAGCAGGGCGGAGAAAGGGACAGAAGAGCAGTATTATGTTCGGTTTTCAGAACACAGTCGCATCAAATATCGTAAAACACTAACTCATCAATCAATCTGTCCTAGGAATGTTAATGCAGTATTGTTCTGAAACCAGAACGCAGATCAAGCATCGCCCGGCCAGGACCAAGCGCACGCCCGGGAGGCAGGAATGGCAAAGTTCTCATCAGACGGCACAAGTTCCTCTGCGTGCCCGCACAGGGGGTCTGTGCGTCATCGTCCCTCCATGTCCTTCACAGGTAGGCACTTTGCGAGTTCCACCCGACCTCTCGGCCATGCGCGGCGTAAGAACGCTCGGCGTAAGCTAATTGTCGTCCGGCTTTTCGGCGTGGTCGACCACCAGGATCTCCATCGGCGCCCTTTGTGACTCCACCGCAACCCCAACTTCTGCGCTAGATCGGTGTAGAGGTGCGTCATCAAGAGAAATGTGGCGTGAACACCTGTGTGGCCGCGTCACGCTTCCCAGGGGGATCCAGAACCGGCACGTGCGTCGCTACGAAGTCCCGCGCATTCCGCGAAACCACGGTAAGGTTGAGGTGCAGCGCCGTCGCCGCCAATAAACCGTCGATCACCGGCAGAGCTTTTCCCTGGCGCTTTGCCTCGGCGGCGAGCCAGCCAAACCGATCGGCCATGCCTGCGTCGATCGGCACGATTTTTCCCGAGAACCGGGCGCTCAGATCGACTTCCAGCCATGTTTCCAATCGCGTTCTCCGCTGGCCCTGTGCGAGCCCTGCCACGCCTCTGCGGATTTCGCCCAGCGTCAGGACGCTTTCCGGTGTCCAGTTGGCTTTGAACGCGAAGGCCGGTTCCTTGTGGTGGTGGCCGCGATCAGGTTGACGATGACTTCATGGCTCACCAGCGGTTTGCCGCGCCAGTTCTTCGTGATGAAGGAGAACAGACGATGTTCGATCTCTGTTCCATTTGCTGGTTCCTGGCGGGAAGTGGCAAACCGAGATCTCAAGCCCAGTTTGGAGCGGCAATCGTAAGGCGTCTCACATCTCCCCCGCCCGCGCATTCTTCTCAGCGATCATTGGGCGGCGGAAACCTTGTAAGTGCAAGAAACGGCGTTCCAACCAAATCCGGCCGGTGACTGCGATTAACCGGCACGCTCACGATCCTGTTTGCGATGTTGCTCATTTGCGTGGCGCCTAAAGAGCTGAGCACTCCCTTTGGGCACTTCTCCGTCGTTCTGGGGGCAGACGCGTAGTTTCGATGTCCTCGACATCGCCGCTGTGCGGGCGGAGGGCGATCTGGCGTACTAAGAACCGAGGGTTAGGGAACCCCATTGTAGACATGTTGAATCCCCGCCGCGCCGCCCACGAGTTTATACGCCGCTCGAATCGAAAGCTGCAACGGGATCAGATCCACCAGCGGCACCCTGTATGGCGGACGGTCGTCACGGAGAGCATTGGGAAGGTCCGTGATTTTGCCGGCAAGCTTGAGCGCTTCGTCGATCGGATCCCCCTGAACAACCCCTCCACCCCAAAAGTACGGCGATTTAAGGGAATATATTGCCTGGGCGAGAAAGGCCGCAGTCTCATCAACGACCGCCAAAATGTTGGTTCCCGTGGGCTGACCGTCAACGCGATCAAACAGGGCATGGGTCGCTTCATGCACGATGTTGAATATTTGCGGGCCAGGGCTCAAGCCGTACTGTTCGTTCGGGAAGTGTAGTTGACGATTGGCCGGCTCATACCGACACTCCGCTGCAAAGCCGGCCGGAAGATTCGGATCCGGCGTTACGCCCACCTCGCAGGAAATCTTTCCCATTGCAATGGCATCCGCCACCAATTCGTAGCGAAAGCCGTGTACCGTAATGCTGCTTCCGAACGGCTCGTGGAGCCCACTCAGCTCAAACCTGACCGTTGGGATCGTTGCATCCCTTAGAATTCTGGTTACAGTGCGCGCAAGAACCGGTTTGCCATGGCACGAAACTCCTCACTGTCGCACGCTGCCCCACCGTTTTCAACTCCGGACGATTATATAGGCGTAGCCCTTCTCATTCCAGAGCTAAGATAAAGTGTCGCTTCATCCGTTTCCTCAATCCATCTGATAAATAGATGGTTCCGGCTCCGGGCGGACAAGCTCAGAAACACAATTTGTATCGAGCAGGAATCCGTTCATGGATCAGCCGGCATTCACAGCTCAAGATCGCGTCCGGTGTCCCGATCCGCTCCAAATCGAGCTCTACGCCCACCAGGGGCGAATCCCGGAAGAACTGAACCAGGCTTTTCGGCCGCCGCGACTTGACCGTCAGCCGCTCGTACTGTTCCTCTGAAATCATCACCAACCCCTCCTTGCCTTGCCGCGTGATCCGCTGTGGCCCGCGGTTCGAGCCAGCCGGAATACTTCACTGAATCGGGCTTTGGCGGTTTGGAGTTCCCAGGAGGAGGAACCGGAGACCGCACCTTTTTCGTTTTCTTTGGGACGTTCGACATCGTCTTGCGCTTCCTCAAATCCTACAGCCGGTTCATCAAACTGGCCGCGTATCCCGCACCGAAGCCGTTATCGATGTTCACCACGGTCACGTTGCTCGCGCAACTGTTAAGCATTCCCAGCAGCGCGGCCAAGCCCTGGAAACTTGCGCCGTAGCCGACGCTGGTGGGGACCGCGATCACCGGCACCGCCACGATGCCCCCGATCACGCTCGGCAGCGCGCCTTCCATGCCCGCGCACACGATCACCACGCGAGCTCCGTCGAGCCTCTCGCGATTCTGCATCAGCCGGTGAATCCCGGCCACGCCGATATCCGGGATCGCGTCCACTTCATTGCCCATGGCCTCCGCGGTCACCTGCGCTTCCTCGGCCACGAACAGGTCGCTGGTGCCCGCGCACACCACCGCGATCTTGCCTTTGCCGTGTACTGTCCGGTCGCGCCAGACGCGTACCGCGCCGGAGGCTGGAAAGTGCTCGGCATCCGCATGCTCGCGCTTTAGCCGCTCCGCCGTCTCGGGCGATGCCCTGGTCACCAGCACGTTGCTGGCGCGCGCCAGCAGCGAACTCACGATCGCCGAAGTCTGCTCCGGCGTCTTTCCCGTGCCGAACACCACTTCGGGGATACCGTGCCGCAATGCGCGATGGTGATCCACCTTGGCGAAGCCCAGGTCTTCGAAAGGCAGGTGCCGCAGCCGCTCCATCGCCGCGTCCACGTCCACCGCACCCGCGCTCACCTGCGCCAGCAGCGCCCGCAACTGATCTTGATCCATGAGCCCCTAGCCGAGTTTACCAAGCGTGGGACGGGGTTCACGGAATACCCCCATTTGCGGCGATCCATACCCTCCTCAAATCCCTTGGCTTCGGCGCATTCCAGGAGATAATAACCATTCAACATTATGAGCCGAACCGCCGCGCTTGATCCTCCCGCCACTTGTGTGCAAGAGCCCGTCAACTGCCAATCCTGCACCCAGTCCACCGCCCGTGAGTTGGCGCTCGCCTGCCCCGGCCTGCCCGGCAAGCTCATCACGCGGCTATTTGTGCAGATCCACACCTACCCGGCCTGCTCCCGCATGCACGCCAACTTCACGCGGGCCTATATGGAGGCGGGAGCGACTGACGAGACGTTGAAGATGAAGAAGCCGATGGGAACCTGCCGCCCCATCGCCGCCACCGCCGTCGCCTGAGTCTCAGTGTTTGGCGAGGAGCGCAAGGAAAACCTCCGGGCGCCGTTTCACACTACCCGGCCAGAGGCCCCTCCAGGGGAACGTAGACCTCGGTCTTCCAATCCTTGGGATCCGGATAATCGGCGGGATCTGTCACGTAAGACTCCCAAGGCGTTCCCGCCGCGGCGAGCCCCTCGGCCGCGATCCATTCTTGAATCGCCGCGTGAGCTTCCGGAAGCTTGTCGTACGGCCCTGTGTGCGTCGTCACCGCCGCGAGCCCTCCCGGCAACGTGTCCGTCAACGGGCCGGCCACGGGCATTCCGGCTTCGATGGTCCACATACGTCGCCCCATCTCGAGATATCGCGCGAAAGGCGGGCCCGCCAGCGCCGCTCCGTTCCGCTGCGCGTCCTGGAACACTTGCTGAAACATTTCCGCCAACGCCTGCGCAATCCCGGACGGCTGGATCTTCCGCCGTAGCACCAGCACCGGTTGCGGCGCGAGCTTCTTCTTTGTGATCGAATACGCCATTTCGTTCCTTGGAGATCTCCCGTTCTCCCTGATTTCCAAAAAGCCCAATACACCGGCCGACCTGGTCCACCAGCGCGGCGTGTTCTTTTGCCTGCGCGGCGTCGACACGCTGCAAGAAGCCGCGCTCGCGGTAAGCGCTGGGCGTCGTTCCGAAGCGCCGCCGGAACGCCCGGCAGAAAACTTCATGACTCTCAAAGCCGCACGCAAGAGCCACATCCAGCACCGAGGCCCGCCTCCAAGCCGCATCGCCGCAGCTCGCTCGGCGAGAACCTCCAGGGACAGGTCTTCGTCCAGGTGCGCCGCGGCAAACGCTAGAATCGGCTGCACCTGGCTGAGCCGGGTTGTCATGCCTCTTCAATCTAACGCGGGCTCGCTGACGATTACTTGACCTTTCTTGCTATGTCTTCTCGGTTCGCGGCCTCGCTGAGCAGCTTCTCGACCTTCAAATCCAGATCCCTCGCAACCTTCAGCGCCGCTTCGTTTCCATAAGGTGCAAGGTAACTCGCCATCGTGTCGTACGACAAGTGAACGCCGTCCGCGCGTTCGTCGATCAGTACGGTCACCGGCGCATAAGAGGCGGCATTCGGAACGTGCTTGCCCATTTCCTTCATCACCAGCGGATTCCCAATCACCAGCCGCAGGATCTTCGGCGAGGTCTGCCCGCTTTCTTTCCGCAGCACAGCCCCCAGATTGAACCGTGTGAACTCATCCCGGGCCGAATCATCGCTCGCACGATAAGGAAGGCGATCACACCCGCTCCCGCGGATTGCGTTTGCCGCTGGAGGTCACGAAGCGCCACGCCATTCCCAGCAGGTCTCGCAGCACATCCGGATCGACGCGGGACAAGCGCACCAGCACCATCGGATAGTTGAGGTAATGCGCCGGCGCATAGTAAACATCCGGAGCCGCGGCGATCAATTCCGCGCGGTCCTCCGGATCAATGCGAAGCGCCAGAGAATTGGGTTCAGCCGACTTGTGCGACGGGATACACGCCAGCAATTTCCCGTGGACCTTCACCGCTCCGGCCCCGTAGGTGGTGCCGGCATCCACTCCAGGCAGGCTCGAGCGCGATCTCTCGCACCGTGCCGAAAGTGACTTTTTTTCTCGGCATCGCCATCAACAACGCCAGTCCCTTCGGGCCTTGGCCTCCCAACGCCCGTCGCAGAACCGCCTCCACTCATTCGCCGAATGCGCCACGCCGCGCCAATTCGACCTGTATCCTTATTAGGATACGCGAGGATGGAGCAGTAGTTGACGATGCGCAAGCCGATGACGTCACGGCGAGGCCCCTCGCGCCGCGAGTTGGACCTACCCCACGTCGTGCTAGGGGATATCCCCGTGCCCGTCCTAAGTGATATCTCCGTCGCTCTAGGTTCGATAGGCACCGAGAATTTAGAGTCTTGGAGGATTGCCGCGCGACGATATGATCCTTAGATTGGTAAATGAGTGAGCAACGTGATACGCAGCATCATTATCTGCCCGGATCAGACGCTATCCACCCAACTGGAAGAAGAGCTTGCCGCGATTGGGGAAACAACTGTATTCCGAACACTTACGCAATACCCCTCGCTTCCGGATCTGTCACGGACCCTGCGGGCCCAAGCGCCAGACATAATCTTCCTCAGCTTCGAAGCAATGGACCAGGCCGAGGCGGTCATCAGATTCCTGGAGAAGGAATCCGAGGACGCTCAAATCATCGGCATAAATCGGGCCTACGATCCCGCCGTCCTGCGCACTATGATGCGCCTGGGTGTCCGCGAGTTCGTGGGCTTTCCCTTTGATCGGCAGAGCCTGACGGACTCCCTGCACCATTGTGCCGCGCTGTTGGCGAACAAACCCGCCGCCTACGTCACCTCCACCCATATCTTTTCCTTCCTGCCTTCCAAGGCGGGCGCCGGCACTTCGACGCTGGCGTTGAACGTCGCCGCCGCTCTGGCCCGCGACCCCAGCGGCCGTGTGTTGCTTTCGGATTTCGATCTGAGTTCCGGAATGATGCGCTTTCTGCTCAAGCTCCAGAACACCTATTCGGTTCTGGACGCGGTGGAGCACTCCGCCGCCATGGACGAGAATTTATGGCCGCAACTGGTGACCCCCGTCGGCAATCTGGACGTATTGCATGCCGGACAGATCAATCCCAGCCTGCGCGTCGAGCCCGCCCAGATCCGTAATCTGATGGAATTCCTGCGGCGCAACTATCGCGCCATGTGTTTCGATCTTTCCGGCAATCTAGAGCGCTACTCCGTGGAGATTATGCAGGAATCCAAGCGCGTGATGCTGGTGTGCACGCCCGAGATTCCCTCCCTCCACCTGGCTCGCGAGAAGATGTCGTACCTGCGCAGCCTCGACCTGGATGGCCGCGTTAGCATCGTGCTCAACCGGGTCTCCAAGAAGCCTCTTTTCACTAAGGAGCAAGTCGCGGAAATCGTAGGCATACCCGTGATCGACATCGTGCCCAACGACTATGAGGGCGTCAACAACGCTACCGCCTCCGGCACCGTCGTCGACGAAAAATCGGATTTGGGCAAGCACTACACCCAAATCGCCACCAAGCTCATGGAAGCTCGCACCTCGAATCCCAGCGGTAAGCGCAAGTTCCTCCAGCATTTCGCGGTTCCCACTGGATCGGGCGTCCTACAGCGCTGACCCAGTCCGCCGCGCGGTGCACCTTTAAAACGCCGCGTTTCTTTAGAACGCCCGGTAGTATCTTTAAACCATGGAGCACTGGATCTCCGCCTACGGCTACGGAGCTATTTTCGTCATGCTCGTGCTGGGCATCGTAGGCCTGCCGATCCCAGACGAAACCATCCTGGTCTTCTGCGGATACTTGATTTTCAAGGGCACCCTGCATCCGGTGGCCACCTATTTCACGGCGGTGGCCGGAAGTTGGTGCGGCATCAGCCTGAGTTACACCATCGGGCGGACTCTGGGAACCAGCGCCGTCTCGCACTATGGCAAGCGCCTGCACCTGACCGAAGATCGTCTCGCCCAAGTGCACCAGTGGTTCAACCGCATCGGTCATTGGGCCCTTGCCATTGGATACTTCATCGCCGGCGTGCGGCACGTTACCGCCATCGTCGCCGGAATGTCCCGGCTGGAGTTTTCCTCCTTCGCCGCCTACGCCTGGTCGGGAGGCGCCTTGTGGGTCCTCAGCCTCATTCTTCTGGGCTATTTCCTCGGAGAAAAGTGGAAGTCCATCGCGGAGATGGTTCATCGCGACGTGGTCTACGCTTCCCTGGCACTGATAGTGGTTGTAGCCTTGATCCTGGGCGTGCGCTGGCTGGTGAAACGCCGCCGGCGCGAGTCGAAATCAACACCCAAGCCCGTACCCGGCGCCTCCCGGGACTAAGTTAGGGGCCCACCCCTGTCCTTCGGTTCAGACCTTACTCTGCTCCCTGAGATTGATTCCCGATCCCTCTTAAGGTTCCTCGCATTCCACCGTAGGGTGTGTGCCCGAAGGGCTTAAGAAGACGATGCGTGTAAATTAAAGGCATGTTCCACTGGATCTGCCCGGAGTGTGGCCGGGAAATCCCTCCCGCAGTCAAGGAATGCCCCGCCTGCGACCCCGCCAGTGTGGTCCAAGCCGCTGCCCCGGAGCCCTCACCTCTGGCGGCTATACCCGAGCCCCTCGCGGCGTCTCCTCTGGAAACTCCACTGGAAACACCGCTCGAAGCTCCTCTCGAACCAGCTCCCGAACCAGAGCCCCTCGCCGTAGTCCCGCTGGAGGCAACGCCGCTGCGCGAGCCGCCGCCGCCCGATCCCGCGCCGCTGCGCGAGCCGCCGCCGCTGCCCGAGCCCTTGCTGCGTCTGGCCCAGAAACTCCGCGAAGCCCAGAGGGATTTGGAGCTCGCCGCGGCCAATACCGAGGTCTCTGCCAATATCGCCAGGCCCGAGCCGGCTCCAGAACCGCCCCCACCCTCGCAACCCGAGCCCGTCGCTGTCGGGCCCACCGCTCGGGCGCTGCACCCGCAGATGCTTTTGCTCGCCTCCGCGCCTGCCGCGATAGGACTCCTGGCGCCGCCCGAGCCCGAACCAGCCCCGCAACCCGAACGTCAGTGGGAGCCTGAGCTGGAGTTGAACCTGGAACCCCTGCCCGAAGTGGCCGGCCCCGCTGCCGCCGGACGCGTTCCCACGCCCGATCCGGCGCTGGGGCCCGCGCCCGCCGCTCCTCCGCCCCTTCCAATACCGGCCGAATTAGCGGTCCCTCCGTCCGCCCCATCCGGCGCAACCCTCAGCCAATCGGTGCTGATCGCGGTTTCCGCGCCCGCGTCTCCCATGCTGGCTCTGGCTCCTCTTCAGGATGCTTCCTCGCTCGCCAGGCGGATTCGGCCGGCGGCGCCCCCAACTCAGATTCAGCGCCCCGACGCCGGACCTCGCATGACGCTCCCCGGCCCAGCGCTGCCTGCCGCGCTGAACTCGCTTCAGGATGCCGGCCTTTCCAAGATCCTGGTCGACCGTTCTAAAGGCGCAGCCAAGAGATCGCACGGATGGCTCAGCAGCGTGCTGGCGGCTGCGGTGCTGCTGGCCGTCTTTCTGGGAGTCGAGCTGTTCAACGCGCCGCGCACCGCCGCCGATCCGCAACCCACGCCGCCCTCGGAAGCAGCGCCGGCCACGTCGCCTGTCCCGGCGGTTTCAACTCCCGCTTCCGCCGCCGTTTCCACCGCCGCTTCGTATTCGCTTTCCAAGGCCATCGAGGTCACCGGCTTCCGCTTCGTGGGCGAAAATAAGCCGGAGGTGCGCTACCTGGTGGTGAATCACTCCGCCGCCGAGCTGGGGGCCGTGACCGTCTACGTCACTCTCCGCAGTTCCGCCGCCAAATCCGGCCAGCTTCCGCTGTACCGCTTCTCGTTCCGAGCCCCCGCGCTGGGCCCCTTCGAATCCAAAGAAATGGCCGCGACGCTCGACAAGCCCGCCCGCTCCGGCGCCGACTGGCAGAGCCTGCACGCCGACATCGAGCTAGGTCAATAAGCCGGCTCGGAACCGCCAGGCGAACACAAGCAACAGTCCGATCAAGACAAGAAAGCCGCTGCCCGGCGCGGGTGTTGTAGGTGCTGCTGGAACGAGCTCCACATATTGAGCGGCGCCGCCATTTTGAGCGGCGCCTCCATTCAACGAGCCTTGGGCCAAAATGAGGCCGTTTTGACTGATGCTGAAGGCGTCCGATATATTCCATCCCGGCGGCACCAGATTGTTGAGTAGCTGGGTTCCATTGGTGGAGCTCCAGATCCATCCGCCCGCATCGCCGCTACCCACCACGCCTGAGTCGTTGAGAGGGCCTGTGCCCGATGCGTAGGCTCTGGTCGCGCCGACTGGGAGTGGGATCGGCGTGACACCCGAGGCGGTGCCGAAAAACGCCTGGCCGATCCCGGATCCGTTGGTACCCCAACCGGCCACCTGACCCGAGTTGTTTATCCCGGAGCCGTACCCGATGCTCCAACCGCTGGGCAAAAGGAATCAAGGCGCCGCCCGAGGGAGTGCCGATGAACCCCTGATTGGCCGTTCCAGCATTCTTGTAAACGTTCCCCAGCACTTGACCAGAATTGTTGATCCCGCCGCCGGATGCATACAGCCCGCCAGTAGGCCGGGGAATCGCGGTGCTGCCGGAGGCGGAGCCGATGAATGCCTCATTGTTAAATTCAGTCGCGACGAACCCGGTCACTTGACCTGCACTGTTGATCGCGCCGCCCGCCGAAAAGGTCCAGCCCGCAAGCAGCGGGATCACCGCGCTGCCCGCCGCTGTACCGACGAATGCCTGGGAGTTATCGACTGTAGTAAAGTTGACGACGGTTGGGAACCACCGTCCGTGCAGAACTACCGGCTGGCCGACCAGATGCGCTGCAACTTCGCGACCAGCGCCGCGAGCTTGTCGAGCCGCAGGGCGTTGGCGCCGTCCGAGAGTGCGCGCTCGGGGGCTTCGTGGACTTCGATGAAGATTGCGTCCGCGCCGGCGGCGACGGCTGCGCCGGCCGCGCCGGGCAACTGCACGCTGTGGGTCGCGTCGAACACCACCGGCCAGCCCAAGCCGCGCATAATCGGCAGGCTCCGCATGTCCACCACAGTCCACCACCAGATCGTTATAGCCGAAAGCGGAACCTCGTTCGGTGAAGAATCGAGTTGTTTCCGGTCGACGCCACCTTCTCCGCGGCAAGGCCAATATCGTGAGGAGAAACGAATTGGCCCTTCTTGATATTCACCGCGCGACCGGTGCGCCCGGCCTCGACCGGCGGCAATGCCGCGCTGATATCAAGCGCCATGGTCATCGCCAATTTCCGATCGAGAGATTGATCCCGGTTTTTTAAATCGCCCGGAAATCCTCGGTGTTGCCGGTCACGAGCGGCCGATTCATTCGCGTTGCGATGGAGGCGATCAAACAATCGGGAAGGTTGACAACAGAGCCCTGCTTTCTTGCCATCGCCTTGATGGTAGCCGCCTCAAGGTAGTCGGCGTCGATCAGGGTAATCTCTTCGTTCTGTTTCAGCCAGATCATTACCTTCTTTCAACTGGACGGAAGCTCCCTTGAGCTCCAGGCCATAAACAATCTCGTAGACGGTGACGCTTGTGAAGGTGAAGACGCCGTGGTCCTTGGCGTAGGCCGCGGCTCGACCCGCCACGGCAGCGTTGTGACCCTTGAGGTACTCGGAAAGTATGTCGGTGTCGAGGATTGCCTTGACCGTCATGTCAGAGCGACGGCTTCCGCCTGCTCGGCCGGCGTCTTTCCTCGTAGGCGAGGGAGACTACCTCGTCGAGCAGAGCGGCGTCCTCGGGGCTGCCGAATAACCCCAGACCCTGCTCGAAGACGCTTCCGGCGACCGGAGACGTTGCGGCCGGAGTTCTATTCCCCTTGGACAGGCCGGCAAGGGGTCGCTCGAGGAATTCCTCGACGGAGGCAACCTTGCCGGCGCGAATGGCGGCGCGAACGGCCGCCTCCTGGGCCGGGGTGAGGGTGATGGTCATGGGGACTCCTTCTTCATTATGAACCGCCGACCTCGTTTTCCATAGCTCTGGCCGGCTCTGGTTCGCACGCGGCAGTTCGGCGGACCTCGATGAAGACCACGTTCGCGCTGGCCGCGGCGGAGTCCCAACCGGTTCAGGCGTACTCAGTCCTGCTTGAGGCGTATCGGGCGATAGGCCGGGGGAGAGAACCGAGGGACGGGAAGGTTAGGGCTGGCAGTGTGTGCTGCCGAGGCGGAGTAGAATGGCGCAAGGCCCACACCAAGGCTCAACCCTGTGAGTGGCGTCTGGCTTCTGACAAGTACTCCGAAGATCACTTCGCCTGCGACACCGCTTGGCATTGGCGTTACGATCTCCCATGCAGCGAGCCGGGTATCTGGAACGGCGGCCATCGCAATATCACCGGGCCAAACTGGCGAGGATGCCGTGACGGCGGCGCCCGTGGGAGCGCCGGCGGCATCCACTGCGACAGCCACGGCCCTCACGACCGCCCTCGCCGAGGTGGGACTGACCAGAGGAATGTCGCAAGCCGTGACGAATATATCGAGCTCTTTTGGGACGAAGAACTGGACCGTCAACACCGTGCCATGGTCGCCCCGCTCCTCCTCTCGTGTCTTGAGCGTGTTCGGAAACCCTTCGCGCACATGAACCGTAAGCGCCTGAAATCCATCGATTCCGCACGTAGATTCCCTGACCTCGAAAACCGGCGAATGCTCGACGCGAGCCACCGCCACCTGGTGCTTGACGAGCTTGAAGAGGTTTTCCTTTGCTGTCTTGTGGGCGTGGGCCATGATTACCGCGACGTGCACGACGGTTGGCTCTCCGGTGGCTGCTATGCCTAGAGTATGCGCGTCCACGCGAATGCCAGAAATCACTTAGGTTCTGCCGTTCGCCAGGTCCCAGAGAAACGGGCTCGAACTGGACCCCGTTGTAGGATACAAGCCTTCCACGCGAGAGCACTCGGTCGCCACTGCTCGTCCTTAGGAGAATATCGGTCAGGTTTCCTTCAATGATGCGATTTGTAATGTTGGTACTGGCGAAGAGGCTGATGATTACCTGTTCCCCGCCGCTTTCTCCGGCGGCGACAACCTCCAATTTCACGTCGTTGACGGCCTCTGTCCAGCCGACACCACGGACCGGCGTCGGCGTGCATGAGGCGAAGTCGGTTGGGACCTCAGTATCCGGCATGTGTGGAGGATCCAGCTTCCAGATCACGTCCATCAAGTCTACGAGTGCACTGAACTTGAAATCGTTCGGCTCTCGATAGTCATTACGTTGCGGTTCTGTAAATGCTTCTTGAACTTCAGGACGCGCGCGTGCTCCTCCGCCTCCTCAGCGGAATCGGTGGTAGATGGCCTGGTGCAAAAATAAACCATTACTTCGGGGGTTGTTTCGCCGGATTCCCGTTGCTTGAGCGCCGCTTCGATCTCGCGCTGTGTCCGAGACTGGTTATTTGCATCTAGGTCTCCGAAGCGCTTCCAGAACACGCCGATTACAACGTCGCACTGACCTATTTGGAGATGGTCTTCGATTCGAGTTTGAACGCCCCTAGAATCGAAGCCGGGAGCCACGTCCTCCCATCTATCCAGCTTTAGCGTGAGGTTCGCGTAGCGCGTGAGGCGGGCTGCCGCGTTTATCACGTCGTCGAGGGCGTCTCGTTCCGGTGCGACATCGCCCGGAGACGCAACCACTATGTGAATCGTGCGAGTCGACCGCATGTACTTTTACTTGAGCGCGACGTCTCCACCGGCAAGTGGAGTAGCAGAGCAATCCGACCGTCGAGTCCAGTTTAATTCTTTTATCAAAAACGCCATTAGCGCGCCGCGGACCAGATGCGTAGCAACTTCGCGACCAGCGCCGCGAGCTTGTCGAGCCGCAGGGCGTTGGCGCCGTCGGAGAGCGCGCGCTCGGGGGCCTCATGGACTTCGATGAAGACCGCGTCCGCGCCGGCGGCGACGGCTGGCGGCGGCCAGAGGCTCGATGAACTCGGGCTGGCCTCCGGAGGCCGTGCCGGCCGCGCCGGGCAACTGCACGCTATGAGTTGCGTCGAACACCACCGGCCAGCCCAAGCCGCGCATAATCGGCAGGCTACGCATGTCCACCACCAGATTGTTATAGCCGAAAGAGGAACCTCGTTCGGTGAGGAGAATCGAGTTGTTTCCGGTCGAGGCCACCTTTTCCGCGGCGAGTCGAATATCGTGCGGAGAAACGAACTGGCCTTTCTTGATATTCACCGCGCGGCCGGTGCGCCCGGCCTCGATCAGAAGATCGGTCTGGCGGCACAGGAACGCGGGAATTTGCAGGATGTCCGCGGCTTCGGCGGCCTCGGCGGCCTGGCCCGGCTCGTGGATGTCGGTGAGCACGGGGATGCCGAGGGCGCGCACGATTTTGAGAATGCGGACCCCTTCCTTCAGACCCGGTCCGCGATAGGAGGAAACGCTGGAGCGGTTGGCCTTGTCGAAAGAAGCTTTGAAGATAAACGGGACGCCGAGCTTGGCCATCTCGGCGGCGATGTTGGCCGCGAGGAAATGGACGTGCTCCTCGCTTTCAATGACGCAGGGTCCGGCGATCAGCGCCAGAGGAGCGCCGCCTCCAATGCGAATGGAGCCGATGTCTACTGGTAAACGATCAGGCGGTGACACGAGTGCTGGTGGACCTCGCGAGAGCGTTCAGGGCGTCCCCCTCACGCTCTGGGGCTTCCGCGGAATGGCTCTTGCGGCGGCGGTGTTCGAGCGCCGCTCCGATGAAGGCCCGGAACAGAGGATGCGGCTCCAGCGGCTTGGACTTGAACTCGGGATGAAACTGGCAGCCCAGATACCAGGGATGGCCGGGCAGCTCGCAAATCTCGACGTAGACGCCGTCGGGCGTTTCGCCGGTCAGGCGCAGGCCATGCTGCTTCAGCACGGCCTCGTATTCGCGGTTGAATTCGTACCGATGGCGGTGGCGCTCACTGATCTCGCGCGTTCCGTAAGCCTGGCGGGCGAAGCTGTTCTCGGCCAGCAGGCAAGGATACGCGCCCAGGCGCATGGTGCCGCCCAGCTCATCGATGCCCTTGAGTTCGCGCAGCTTGTAGATGACGCGATCCGGGGTGGCGGGATCGAATTCGGTGGAGTTGGCTTGCGGGAGGCCGCAGACGTTGCGCGCGAACTCGATGACCATGGTTTGCATGCCCAGGCAGATCCCGAAGTAGGGAACCTTGCATTCGCGGGCGTAGCGGATGGAGTGCAGCATGCCTTCCACGCCGCGGCGCCCGAATCCGCCGGGCACCAGGATGCCGTCGAAACACTGGAGCTCCTCGATCGCGTCGGGCCACTTCAGACGGTCGGACTCGATCCAGGTGATCTCGACCTTGGCATCGTGGGCCAGCCCGCCATGCAGGAGGGCTTCTTTCAGACTCTTGTAGGAATCCTCGTATTCGACGTATTTGCCCACCAGGCCAATCGAAACCTGGCGCGGAAGATCTTGCAAGCGGCGCACCATGTCGCTCCACCGCGCCATCTCGCGCGGACGGGCCTGGATGTTTAGAAGCCGCAGCACGATTTCATCCACGCCCTGGTCCGCGAACACCAGCGGACATTGATACACGCTGGAGACGTCGCTGGCGGTGATCACGGCGGCCACATCGACGTCGCAGAACAGGGCGATCTTCTCCTTCATGTCGCCGGGCAGAGGCCTTTCGCTGCGGCACAGCAGAATATCGGGCTGGATACCGATGGCGCGCAGCTCCTTGACGCTGTGCTGGGTGGGCTTGGTCTTGAGCTCCTGCGCGGCCGCGATCCAGGGCACCAGGGTCACGTGCACGAACAGCGTATTTTCGCGGCCCAGCTCATGGCGCAACTGGCGGATGGCCTCGAGAAACGGGAGCGATTCGATGTCGCCCACGGTGCCGCCGATCTCGACGATCACCACGTCGATGGCGGAGGGCTCTCCGGCGGCTCCGGAGACGCGCCGCACCGCGGCCTTGATCTCGTTGGTGACGTGCGGGATCACCTGCACGGTCTTGCCCAGATAGTCGCCGCGGCGCTCGCGGGAGATGATCTGCTCATAGATGCGGCCGCTGGTGAGGTTGTTGGCCTGGGTCAAGGGAGCGTGCGTGAAGCGCTCATAGTGGCCCAGGTCCAGATCGGTTTCGGCGCCGTCGTCGGTAACGAAGACCTCGCCGTGCTGGAAGGGGCTCATGGTGCCGGGATCGACGTTGAGATAGGGATCGAACTTCTGAAGAGTCACCTTGAGTCCGCGGCTTTCGAGCAGACAGCCGATGCTGGCCGCCGCGATGCCTTTTCCCAAGGAAGAAACCACGCCGCCGGTCACGAATATATATTTAGCCATGTTTACTAAAGTCGCGTTTGCTAAAAGCCATGATTAACTAGACTGTTGTTTTCTCGAAAATCGCCGAAATTCTCTCCCAATCCTCGGGCGTATCGACGCCGAGAGAATCGCAGTCGGTTTCCACCACTCGAATCTTGAATCCGTTTTCCAGCGCCCGGAGTTGTTCCAGGCGTTCGGCTCGCTCCAGCGGCCCCACCGGAAGATCGGAGTAGGCCAGCAGGAACTCGCGGCGGTAAACATACAATCCGATATGTTTGAAGTACGCCGTCTTCGGCTCACGTTCGCGGTCGAAAGGATCGTCCGCCTCGCGGACGTAAGGAATGGCGGAGCGCGAAAAGTAGAGAGCGTTCCCGTCGGCGTCCGTAACCACTTTGACGATGTTCGGATCGGCGGCGTCGGCGGCTCTGAAGATGCGGGTCTTGAGCGTGCTCATGGGCGCGTCTTCCCGATCGAGGATCCCGAGCACGGCCGCGTCGATGGCCGCCGGGTCGATCATGGGTTCATCGCCCTGGATATTCACGACGATTTGGGCGTTGGAGGCGGAAGCGGCCTCAGCCACGCGATCCGTTCCGGAGAGATGATCGGGGCGGGTAATCACTACTTTCGCCGAAAAATCCGCGGCCGCCGCCCGAATCCGCTCATCGTCGGTGGCGATCACCAGGTTGGTCAGATAGCGGGCCTGCGAAGCGCGTTCCCAAACATGCTGGAGCATGGTCTTACCCGCTATGGCGGCCAGGGGCTTGCCGGGAAAGCGGGAAGATGCGTACCGGGCGGGGATAACGCCTAGAATGCTTTGCGGCACGTACGATGATATCACGAGGCCGCGCCGATATCACGAGGCCGCGCCGTCTTGGCGGCCTTCGCCGGCAACACCGAGTGCAATCCGCCCTCCTGCGGGTGCCACTATGCTGCCTGGGGACCACTGGCTTACAATAGCAACAGTTTTACATTTAACATGCTCCACAAGGATGCTGCGGGACCGATCCAGCCACCACTACCTCTGTGGACTCCAGGTCAACAACACCGAATTCAGGAGGTGCTACTAACATGATCATGAGGGCAGACCTCGCCTGCGTGCTCTTTGCTGGCGTGGCATTTGCGCAAGGCAGAGTATCTGAGGGGCTCCGTTCGCTGGGGTCCCTTCCTCGGTCGCAAGGTGAGGCAGTGCTGCCCTTCGCATTCTCCTCCGAGCGGGACGGTTGGGCCTGGGATGCATATCAAGGCGTATCGTGGACAACGGAGGACGGCGGCCAAACCTGGCGAAGCGCTCAGATGCCGCAATCGTGGAAAGGGTTGGTGGAAGCTGTATTCCCGGAGTCCGCGAAATCGGCGTGGGCATGGGTCCGCGGGGACGTATTCCGGACCGACGATGGCGGAGGACACTGGACCAGAATAAAGATACCAGGCGCGGCTGGCACCTTGAAAACTGCATGGTTCGAGGGGTCCAGAGGGTTTGTGCTCGTGGGATCTGAATTAGATCGACGCCGGGGCATCTACTCACCGGAAGCGATTTATCGAACCACCGATGGAGCACAAAACTGGCGAAAGGTTTTGACACGCGAGCCCACTATGGTCGGCGACCGCGAAACGCCCACACAGTTTCAGTTTGCCGATTCCAACGTCGGTGCAGCGTACGGCCCCGCGAATATCACGGCCACTCGCGACGGCGGGACGACCTGGATTCCTATTTCGCTCAAATTCACCGAGCCCAAAGCGGATTATTTCTTCATCCAGCAGGTCTTTTTTTCCAGCGCTTCAAGGGGGTGGGTCCTTGAGGAACGAGGCAGCTTATTTCGGACTGACGATGGCGAAGGCTGGCAGAGGATTTTGAACGTCGGCGATCCAGCTGCGCCCGCGGAGAGCCGTGCTTTTACACCTCAAATCTACTTTGCGTCTACGACGCACGGGTGGCTCCTTACGAGGGGAGGACGGCTCTTCGAAAGTCAGGACGGTGGGAGCCACTGGTCAGCCATTAAGGGAGAGGGATTTGTACATCTCACGTGCTCCCGCACCGCAGGCTGCCGCGTCGCCGATATCAATCGCCGCTTGTACTTCGTGAGCTCAGGACAGGAGGACACGCGTGCCAAATGACCACATACCTGTGGTCAGCAAAAATTCCGTCTGTAGCTACGCAGCCTCCTTTGCAGGCGATATTCATGATGCAGCCAAGGACAGGTCTTGATTCGACATGGCGCGCTAGAATACTCGCTCGACCCGGTCGGAAATCGGCTGAGCCTGAGCTCGACGTTGAGCGGAGTTTCATCGACGTCCGAAACCTTCAATCGATCGCCAGCGACGGATTACGATGTGCCGTCCGGCGCGTCGTGTAGATGTAGACTGAGACGCAGCGTTGATATACTAGGGCCAAGGTGCGGTGTGATGAAGCGTCTCTTGAAGAAACCGGCTGCCCAACCCGAGCCGGGTAATCATCGCGTGGCTCGGCGGCATCCCGCGCTGGGCCGACTTATCACTACGCTCAGTCTTTTCACCGTTCTTGGGTCGCTGGTGTTTGCGGCGCTGCTGGTTGCCGCCGACCAGGACGGTAAACCACAGGCGGGCGGCGGGGTTGTTCCGGGACCGGAGGTCTTGACCACACCGCGTGTCCGCACCGGGCCGGTGGCCCCGGAGAGCGTGCTGGACCGGCGCGCCGACATTCGCGTCGACAAAAACCTGGTCCTTGTTCCCGTGGCTGTGACGACGCAGTTGGGGCAATATGTCACCGGGCTCGACAAGGAGAACTTCAAGCTGTTCGAGAACAACGTGGAGCAGGAGATCGAGAGCTTTACCAGCGAAGACGCGCCTATGTCGGTGGGTTTGGTGTTCGACACCAGCGGAAGCATGGGCAACAAGCTGCAACGCTCCCGCCAGGCCGTGGCGGAGTTCATGAAGAGCGCCAATCCCGAGGATGAATTCATGATGGTGCAGTTCAACGATCAGGCGGAAATCACGGTCCGGTTCACGCCCGACACCGAAGAGATCCAGAACCGCCTGATGTTCATCCAATCCAAAGGGCGCACCGCCCTGCTCGACGGCGTCTATATGGCCATGAACGAGATGAAGAAGGCGCGCAATCCCCGCAAAGCCATCCTGATCATCTCCGACGGAGGCGATAATTCCAGCCGGTACACGCAAAGCGAGGTACGGAATTTCGTGCGCGAGGCCGATGTACAGATTTATGCCATCGGCATCTTCGAGTCGGCCGGCGCTCGGAACAGGACTCCGGAGGAATCCGACGGACCCGACCTTCTCCGCGATCTGGCGGAGCAGACGGGAGGTCGCGATTTCGAGGTGAATAATATTGGAGAAATGCCGGACGTGGCCGCCAAAATCGGATTGGAGCTGCGCAATCAGTACGTGCTGGGCTACACCCCCAAGAACAAGGACCGCGACGGCAAGTTCCGCCGCGTCCAGGTGAAGCTGGTAAAGACTCAAGGGCTGGGACAGATTACGCCGCGCTGGCGTCTCGGATACTATGCGCCTACTCAATAAAGCGGCCGCGATGTTGGCGCTGTTGGCAGCGCTGGTTTCAGGCCAGCGCTCTGCGGCTCAAAACCAGGTTGCTCCGGCGCCGGCCACGGACGCCGCTGGCGGGGACGAGGTCGCGATCTTCCGCGCTGGAACGCAGCTTGTGGATCTGCCCGTGAGCGTGCTGGACAAGAACGGCAAGCCCATCAGCGGCATCCCGCAATCCGCCTTCAAAGTTTACGAGAACAACCTGGAGCAGCCGATCCGGGTTTTCCGCGCCGAGGACGCTCCGGTTTCGATCGGCATCGTTATCGACAACAGTGGAAGTATGCGCGACAAGCGGGCCAGGGTGGCCGCGGCGGCGCTCGCGCTGGTAACACACTCCAATCCGCAGGATGAAGAGTTCATCGTGAACTTCAACGACGATACCTATCTGGACCAGCCCTTCACCAACGACATCAAGAAACTGGAGACGGTGCTGGGCCGCATCGATTCGCAGGGCGGCACCGCCATGCGCGACGCCATCAGCCTGTCCATCGACTATATGAAGCAAGCGGCGACGCGGGACCGGAAGGTGCTGCTGGTAGTGACCGACGGCAACGACAACACCAGCAGTATCGAGCTGGAGCCGTTGGTGCGCAAGGCGCAAGCGAGCGAGGTCCTGATCTACTGTATCGGCCTGCTGAGCGAGGAAGACGCCCACGACCGCAAGAGCGCACAACACGCCCTGAAGGAACTCGCCGAGGCTTCCGGAGGCCAGGATTATTATCCCAAGGATGTGGCCGAAGTGGAAAAAATCACGCCCGAGGTAGCGCACGAAATACGCAATCAGTACATGCTGGCGTATTCTCCCACCAACTCCGCGCTGGACGGGACCTTTCGCCAAATCCGGGTCAAGGTGACAGGTTACCCAAACGCGACGGTGAGGACGCGCAACGGATACTATGCGTCTCCAACGCTGTCGCGGAAACAAGGAACGGTAACGTTCAAGTGATGCGCCGGGGTATAGGGATGGGCGTGCTCCTCGCCGCGGCCGCAGGCGTCATCGTCGCCGTGGCCCAGGACGAGGTTCCTACCTTCACCGTTGACACGCGCGAGGTGGATCTGTATGTCAGCGTGAGCGACAAGGACGGCAAACCGATCAGCGGCATCCCTAAGTCCGCCTTCAAGGTTTTCGAAACGGTAGGCAACGGGGCTTCCGCGCGCAGCGTGGAGCAGCCGATCAAGGCATTCAACCAAACGGACGTGCCGGTTTCCATGGGCATTGTCATCGATAACAGCGGCAGCATGCGCGATAAGCGCGCCAACGTCAACGCGGCTTCAATGGGGCTGGTTAAGGCCTCCAACCCCTCCGACGAGGTATTCATCATCGGCTTTAACGACAGCGCTTACATGGACCAGGAGTTCACCAGCGACACGAAGTTGCTGGAGGCGGCGCTGGACAAGACCGAATCGCGCGGGGGCACCGCCATGCGCGACGCCATCCATTTGGCCCTCGATTACATGAAAGGGCTATGCGCCACCTGCACAGCCAAGGGCGCCAAGCGGGACAAGAAAGTAATTTTGGTGATCACCGACGGCAACGACAACACCAGCGACGAAACCCTGGAGCAACTCGTGCGCGAGGCCCGCCAAAGCGGCGTTCTGATTTACGCCATCGGGTTGCTGGACCAGGAGATTCAGGGCGAGGCGCGCGCCGCCAAACGCGCCCTCAAGGCGCTAGCCGAAGCCTCGGGCGGCTTGGATTACTATCCCAAAAATCTGGCCGAGGTGGAGAAGATCACGCCGCAGGTGGCCAAGGAGATCCGCAGTCAGTACCTGCTGGCATACACCCCCCTGAACCCGGCTCTGGACGGCAGCTATCGCAAGATCGAGCTGAAGTTGACCGGCTTCGGGAAGGCCACCCCGCGCTACCGCAATGGATACTATGCGTCTGCGGACGCGCAGGGAAATGTCAAGGCACCAGCTCCGCCCGCGAAATCCCCGCCTGCGAAAGCTCCCGGGCAATCCAAGTAATGCTGGGGTTTTTGTGGCAGGCGACCAAAGGCAATCGCCTGCGGCCATGGCGCAGCCGGTATCTGCTCTGGCGCATCGAGACGTATTGGGGCTGGCACGCCGATGGCGTTACGCCGCGCCAGTTCCGAAGCTTCGCTTGGGAGCACCGCAGCGAGCTGCTGCGGTTTCTGCGCTGGGCGGCGCGGATGCGCCGGGAAGCTCTGCATTCCTGACAGAGCATTCCCGTTGCAGCGCCGGCGCCGATCGTGGCGCACGCAACGCGCCCAATAAGGACAAGCTGAGTGGCGCGGCACATCACGCCGCCGAGGTCGCTCAGGACCACGCTGGCGACCGCCAGCCCGAACACTGCCGATCGGCCAGCGGCGAACCGCCGCAAAACGCGCAAAAAAATTGTGCGACATCGCTTTGTAGCGTAGACTAGATAAAACGTCTCGCATGCCCGTCCGACCCGCATGGCTCCTCCATCAAGCCGACAAATCCCTGGAACCCCTGCGGGGATGGCGGGGCAAGTTTCCGAGGGGCCCCTCAGGAGTTACTCAAGCCGTTCGAAATGGACAGGGAGGGAAAATGGAGTTTCGGTTGCACACCCAGTCTCGCCGCAGCCGCACTGTGCCGGCCGTCGTCCTGCTTGCGATACCGTTAGTGGCCTTAGCGCAGACGGACGAGATCCAGGTCTACGATGCCGCGATCGCGGATCAGGGTGTGTTCAATCTGATGATCCACACCAATTACACGCCGATCGGGCGGAAGACTGCCGACTTTCCCGGCGGCATTATTCCCAACCACTCGGTCAACGGCGCCGTCGAATGGGCTTACGGCGTCAAGGACTGGTTTGAGCAGGGCCTTTATCTGCCGGTGTGGAGTCCTTACTCGCAGGGACGCGGCGGGTCGATCAACGGCTTCAAGATACGGGAACTGTTCGTGCGGCCGCATGCCGAAGACCATAAGTTCTTTTACGGCGTCAATTTCGAGTTCAGCGTCAATTACCTCTACTGGGAGCCGAGGCACGTCAGCTCCGAGGTCAGGCCCATCGTAGGGCTGCATCTGCATCCGGTGGACATCGTCTTCAATCCGATTGTGGATACCCTCTACAGGGGCGGTTTCGGGAGTCTCGAATTCGTTCCGGCGACGCGAGCTGGCCTACAACTTGAACGACAAATGGGCGGTTGCCGTCGAGGAGTATTCCGATTTCGGGCCCCTGCGCCACTTCGATAAGGTGCAGCGATCAGTTCCATGAGGTCTGGGCCGTCCTGAATCACAAGGGGGAGGTTGTGGATATCGAAACCGGGGTTGGAGTCGGCGTGACGGGCGGAGCCGACAGATTGACGTTCAAGCTGATGTTATCGCGCGATCTGAACTCCAAATCGAAAAATTGAGCGCGGCGCTTCGGGAGCGGCGCTACGAGAACAGGGATCGGAAAAACGCGCCGAGCTGCAAATGCCTGCCGGGGCAGCGTGCGGAGGGACTGAAGCTGATGATGTTGGTCGAGCGATTCACCCACAGCCCGATGTCGTCGCTGGTATTGGGATAGGAGAGATCGAACACCACTCCTTCGTCGCAAAAATCGACGTGCTCGATTTTGAAGGACGAAGTCTTGGCATACTGGCTCCCCGGACCCCAATCCTCGAGAAACTTGTCGGGCGGATAATATTTGCAATTCTCGGGGCAGCCCCACAGCTTGTAGGCATCCTGATACTGCTGATGCTCCAACTCCTGGATGAATCGGCTCACAACCCGTTCCTGGCTATGCGTGCGCAGGGAGAAATATAGAATGGCTACGACTACAATGGCGCTCCCACCCCAAATCGCGATGCGTTTGATCAGCCGCTCGCGGCGCTGGTCGGCGACTCCGTAAGCGTCCAGATATCCGGCCATGCTTATTTCACCGGGTAGGCCTTGTCATACGCCGCCGTGGCGTCGGCGGTAACTTCGAGCGCTCCCTTGAAGGACACCAGCGCAGCGGTATCGAAGATCGCGTCCAAGCCCTTGTCGTCCATGAGCTTCTTAATAATCTCGGTCATGCGGGTGCCCAAGCGCTGAACTGTCTCGTCGCGCTCCTTCTGCACATCGGCGTCGAGGTCTTCCTTCATGCGTTCCACTTCGCGCTGCTTGCGCTGGGCCCTGGCTTGCAGGTCCACCTCGGCGGCGGCGCTCAGTCCCTTGCCCTGGCTGTTCTGCAACTGGATCTGAAGATCGTTGAGATCCCGATTGGCCTTCTCATATTCATCCGACTGGGGTTTGAACTTTGCGACCAGGTCGTTCTGAGCCTTTTTCAGCTCCGCCGTATCGGCGATCGCCTTTTGAAAGTTAACCACCCCGATCTTGGACTGGGCCGAGGCGAGGGAGGTGGAAACAAGCGCGCTAGCGCACACTGCAAACGCGGAAAGAACACGAAAACGAAGCATCTACCGAATGACTCCTATTTTTTCCCTTTATTCTACTCGACCAGCGCGTCCAATGGAACACCCTACTGGAACGCGCCGCGCCGCACCCGACTTGGTTATTTCTGCTTCGCTTCTTTGGCCAGCCGGGACTGGGCAGTCGCCAGGTTGCTTTTGACCTTGGCGACTTCGGCCGGCTCCAGGTCCGCTGGAGCTCCCGCATCCCAATTCTTCAGCGAAGTCTGCCACTGCTGAATCGCTTCCTGTACCTTTGATTCGGCCATCAACACTTGAGCGATATGATCGTGCACGGTGGGGTCCCCGGGCGTCTTTACCACCGCCCGCTTGAGATTCTCCTCTGCGTCGGCCAGACGGCCCATGCGGAAGTAAACCCACCCCAGGCTGTCCAGATACGCGCCGTTTTCTGGCGATAGCTCCAGAGCCTTGGTGATCAGATTCAGCGACTCGGGCAGCCGCATGTTTCGGTCCGCCAGCATGTACCCGATATAGTTTAGTGCGTTTGCGTTCTCCGGATCCACCTTCAGCACCTTGCGGAACTCGGTCTCCGCGAGGTCGATCTTCTTCATGCGCTCATACATCGCGCCGCGCATGAACCAGACGATGGCCTTCTCGTCGTCGTTGGCGGAAAGTTTCTCGGCGGCGTCCAGAGCCTTGCCCGCGTCATCGAATTTGTGCGCCTTATCGTAGATCTGGGCCAGCGTCATGTCGGTTTCCCGGTCGTTTTTGCCGTCCATCAGCTTCTTCACTTCGGCGATGGCCTGATCGTTCTTGCCCAGATCGCCGAGCAGCGTGGCGTGCGCGATATGCAAGGTCCGGTCGTCGGGCCACTTTTTGAGGTCGGTGTCGGCTTCCTGTTGCGCCTTGGTGAATGCGTGGCCCATCCGATAGCTATCCACGATCTCGGCGGCTACGCGGGCGCCTTGGTCGCTGTCCACGTCGGCGATTTGCCGGAAGGCGTCCACTGCCAGATCGGTTTGTTCGCCATCCCGGTACAATTCCGCCAGGCGCTGCAACAAGGCCACGCGCATGCTCCGCTCCGGGCGCGTGTAGGTGCGCTTGGAGGTCGAATCCAGGATGTCCTTCAAAGTTTGAATGGCCTGTTGTGTCTTGCCTTCGGCTTCAAGGATGCTGACTTGGTTGTAGCGGATCTCCAGGTTGGCCGGGTCGATGGCCAGCGCTTTATCGGAGGCTGTGCGCGCGTCGTTGAACTTTCTCTGGGTGCGGTAGATCTGCGACATGCGCAGGTAGGCTTGGGCGTCGGTGGGGTCGTCGGCGACGAGGCCCTCGTAAATCTGCAGCGCCTCAGCGTACTTTTGCGCATAGACCAAGTCCTGGGCCATGGCCTGCCTGATCTCGGCCGCATTCGGCGGGTTCAGCGCCAGGGCTTTCTTCAACGCCTCGGCCGCGAGCCCGAATTCCTTCATCTGTTCGTAGGTCTCGGCCAGAGCCTGCAAGCTCCGCGCGGAAGGATTCTTGTCCGCCAGCGTTTTCAACGTATCCGCGGCGGCCTGGCTATTGCCCAAATCCAAGTACACCAGCGACAGCCCGGTCAACGCATCCTCGTTGTCCGGATCCACATCCAGCGCTTTCTTGTAGGCCCTTTCGGCCTCGGCATTATCCTGCGCCGCTTTCTCCAGCCGGCCCAGCATCACCCACGCATCCACGTCCTTAGCCGCGATGTCGGTGATCTTCTTGTACTGCTCGATGGCCTTTTTCAGCATGTCCTGATTGATGCGGTTGTTGGGACCGCCAATCTGGCTGGTGTAGATTCTGGCCAGCAGACGCAACGCACCCAGATCCTTGGGATCCTTCGCCAGCGCCTGCTCGGCGTCGCGCTCCGCGTCGGAGAGCAGCCCGGCCTGAACGTAGAACTCGGCCAGCTCGTCGCTGACGGCGGCGCTGCTCGGGTCGGCCTTGAGAGCTTCCTTGTAGTTTTCGAGGGCTTTGTCGATATACTCGCGCCCGCCCGGCTCGCTGGCCAACTCCGCATAGATGTGAGCCAGCGCGTAATGATAGTAAGCCGAGGCGTGATCCGCTTTATCGCCGGACGCCGCGTTGCTTTGTCCCCAAGCCGCGCATCCGGCGGCCAACATCACCATCGCTACACTTCGCATTCGCCTCTCTCGTTTCCCCGGCCCTCCGCCGGCTCCCCGCCAACCCATACTCAGTATATCCCGATCCGCTGTGAATCGACTAAAGGATCGGCCCACGCTACGATAACGGAGGTGGACCGCCTTCTGATCGCTATCGCCGGACCGACGGGGGCCGGTAAAACCGCTTTAGCGCTCGACCTGGCCGCGGCGTTGCGCGGGGAAATTGTCAATTGCGACTCCCTGCAACTGTATCGAGGCTTCGAAGTGGGTACAGCCAAGACGCCAGCCGCTCTGCGGCGAGAAATCCCTCACCATCTCTTCGACGTGCTGGAGGCGGCGGATGGTTACTCCGCGGGCGACTATGCCCGGCGGGCCCGCCAGACCATCGCCGAAATCTCGGCCCGGGACCGCCTGCCGATTGTCGTGGGAGGCGCGGGATTCTATCTCCGCGCCCTGCTTGACGGCCTCCCCGAGTTGCCTTCGCGCGACCACACCGTCCGGGCACGTTTGCAGGCACGCGAGCGGCATCGGCCCGGTTCGCTGCACCGGATGCTCACACGCCTCGAACCGGACACGGCCCGGCACATCCATCCTCGCGATGTTCAGAAGGTGATGCGGGCCTTCGAGATCCGGCTTCTGACGGGAGCCGCGCTTCCCCGCCCTGAATCGGCCGATCCCCTGCCTGGCTTCCGGGTTCTCAAAATCGGCCTGAACCCGGAGCGCTCCGAGCTTTTCGCGCGGCTGGACGCTCGTGTCCTGGCCATGTTCTCCGGAGGCCTGATCGAGGAAGTGCGCTCTCTGCTGGCGCGCGGCGCCACAGGCGGCGAAAAACCCTTCGAATCGCTCGGCTACCGGCAGGCCACCCAGCATATCCGCGGAGAGGTCACCTTGGAACAGGCCATCTGGTCCACCCAGACCGGCACGCGGCAGTATGCCAAGCGGCAATGGACCTGGTTCCGGCGCGATCCCGAAATACATTGGCTGGCGGGTTTCGGCGATCAACCCGAGGTGGTCCGGCAGGCTCTGGAGCTGGCAGGTAAACTAATGTGAGTGTCCCGCGTAATGATTGGCAGTAGTCAGATTCGCTCCGGTGGGGAGGGCGCCCTCGCCCGCGGCCCCACCCCCTGGTCGGGCCCTTGGCGTTATCAATGTGAAGCCGGACGAGGGCGTCCGGCGCGGTCCGGGGGGACCGCCCCACTCGTCTTGCTGCTGGCGGCCTCGGTGGTTTCCGCGGCGCCAACGGATAGCTGCGCGGTGCTGCCCTTCGCCAACGCCGCCGCGAAAGCGGCCAATGCGGCGCCCGCGGCCAATGCGGCGCCCGCGGCCAATGCGGCGCCCGCGGCCAATGTGGATTGGCTCGGCGTCAGTATCGCGGAAACCCTTCGGGATGCGCTGGAGCTGCGAGGACTGGTGACGCTTGGCCGCGACGACCTGCAGGAAGCCTATCGCCGCCTGGGCTTAAGCGAGCGCTCGCCGTTGACCCAGGCTTCGGTGATGAAGATCGGCGAAACTCTCGACTCCGAACAGGTAATCTATGGCGATTTCCAAGTCCAACCCGCGCCTGCGGGCGCTGCCGGCGACTCCCGCGGCTCCCTCAGGATTTCCGCGCGCATCCTGGACCGCCGGCGCCTCCGCCAGAGCGCCGCGTTCGCCGAAACCGGCGCCATCGAGGACCTGACCACCATTGAAGCTCACCTGGCCTGGCAGGCGCTGGTGCTGCTGGCGCCCACTTTGGCGCCTCCGGAATCCGAATTCCGGTCGCTGCGCTCACCAATTCGCCTCGACGCTGAAGAGAACTACGCCCGCGGCCTCATGGCGCCTTCCCCGGAGCTGCGCGAGAAGTTCTTCCTGCAAGCCGCGCGACTGGATGCCCGCTTCGCCCATCCCGAGTACGAATTGGGCCAGATTCATTACCAGCGCAAGGAGTACCGCCAGGCAGCCGAATGGCTGGAAAAAATCGGTCCGGACGAAGTCGATTCGCATCCGGCCGCTTTCCTGCTTGGCCTGGCGCTATTTGAATCCGGCGATTACGCCGGCGCGCAGAAGGCGCTGCAACCCATCGCCGCCGCCGTTCCCTTGAGTGAGGTCTACAACAATCTGGGCGCTGCCGAGAGCCGCCGCAACCTGCCCCAGGCCATCGACGATTTCCGCAAAGCCCTGGATGGCGACCCGAGCGATCCCCTGTATCTTTTCAACCTGGGCTATGTGTTGTGGAAGAAAGGCGATTTCGCGGGTGCGGCCGAACGTTTCCGCGCCGAGCTGGAGCGCGATCCGGACGACGCCATGGCAACTCTGCTGCTCGGCCGCAGCCTCAAGAAGCAGGGCTTTCGAGCCGGTGATTCCGGGGATGCGCGCTTGCAAGGACTCGAGCGCCTTAAAACCACGTACCAGGAGCGGGCCTATCGCCAGCTCAAGCGCTTGCTCGACACTCCGCCCCCGGACCCCCCGGTAAATGTCCCCGCCCACCCGTGAGGGAAGCGCGATCCTCCCAGGCAGGTGGTTACCTGACGGGATGAGGTACTAGTTCGACCGGCACCGCCGGCGAACGGCGGGTTAAGATAGCTATACGGAGCCGATGCCACAACTCCTACCGAGGACAAATCATGATTCGACCGCCTGCCATCGTAACTGGAATCCTTTTCTTCAGTGTTTTCCTGAGCGCCGCATCAACCACTACAACCCTAAGCGTGACACCGCCTTCGCCGGAATTCGGGCAGACGGTCACGCTGACCGCGAGCGTGATCCCGGCCACGGCTTTGGGCTTCGTGTCGTTCCTCGACCAAGGCGTGCTGGTGGGATCGGCAACCTTGCACAGCGGGACTGCGCAAGCGACCACCCTCACTTTGTCCGGCGGGCAGCACTCTCTGGCGGCGGTCTACGGAGGGAACACGGGCCAAGGCTTTTCGGCAAGCCAATCGGCCCCGCAGTCTTATATTGTGACGGCGGTTTTCGGATCCGGCTTCGCGCCGGCGCACAACTATGGGGCCGCGAACTTTCCCTATTCCGTAGCCGTCGCCGATTTTAACGGAGATGGCAAGGCGGACCTGGCAGTCGCAAATGCGCACAGCGACAGCGTGAGCGTGCTGCTTGGAAATGGCGACGGCACCTTCCAGACCGAGGTCCCCTACACGGTCGGAAACGATCCGCAATCCGTGGTAGCCGGGGATGTGGACGGCGACGGAATCGTGGACTTGGTGGTGGTGAATGTGATCGATTTCGACGTCGAAGTGCTGCTTGGAAACGGCAATGGTACTTTCCATACGGGGGGCACGTTCACGGTTCAGAACAATCCGAATCCGCTCGCTCTGGTCATCGGGGATTTCAACTTAGACGGAAAGCTCGACCTGGCGGTGGCCGGCGGTCCAAATGGTACCGTGAGCATCCTGCGGGGCAATGGCGACGGGACCTTCCAGACCTTTAGCTCCTTCTCCGCGGGATCCAATGCGAATTCCCTGGCCGTGGGGGATTTCAATGGGGACGGCAAGCCGGACCTGGCGGTGACGGATCTCATCGACAACGACGTGAATGTGCTGTTGGGCAACGGTGACGGGACCTTCCATGCGGCGACATTGTCGCCCTTTATGGTGGGCTCCGGCCCGACATCTATAGCCGTAGGCGATTTCAATGGGGACGGGTTCGCGGACCTGGCGGTGACCAACGGTACCAGCAACGACGTGAGTGTCTTGTTGGGCAACGGCAACGGCACCTTCCAGACGGCCGTGAATTATGGACTCGGATCCAGTACTCAGCCCGTGTCGGTGGCCACAGGCGATTTTAACGGGGATGGCGTCTTGGATATCGCCGTAGCGAACCACTTAGCCAACACGGCGAGCGTCCTGCTGGGCAACTCCAACGGAACCTTCCAAGCAGCCGCGAGCTACGGCGCCTCGTTCTTCCCGCAAGCAATTGCGGTGGGGAATTTTACCGGAGACGGCCGAACGGACCTGGTGGTGGCGAACGCGAACGGCAATTTGACGACCAACGTCAGTATCTTGCTGGCGGCTGTCCCCTTGCAGTTCTACCCGCTCACGCCCTGCCGCATCGCCGACACGCGCACCAGCCAGAACTTCACGGGCGCGTTCGGACCGCCCGCGCTGGCAGCTTTTACGGACCGCAATTTCCCGATTCTTTCCTCGGCGTGCAACATTCCATCGGCCGCCAAGGCGTATTCGTTGAACTTTACCGTGGTTCCGGACGGGCCGCTGGGTTTCCTATCGGCGTGGCCGGAGGGCGACCAGTACCCCGGCGTCTCGACGCTCAATTCGAGCGACGGCAGCATCATCGCCAATGCGGCCATCGTTCCTGCCGGCGCCAGCGGCGGTATCACGGTAGTCGCGGGGAATCCGACCGATCTGATTATCGACATCAACGGGTATTTCGCCGCGCCCGGCAGCTCGGGGCTCGAGTTTTTCCCGCTCACTCCCTGCCGCATCGCCGACACGCGCAGCACCCAGGGCTTCACGGGAGCCTTCGGGCCACCAAGTCTGGCCGGGTCTGTCACGCGCGATTTCCCCCTCGCGACCAGCACATGCCTGTCCGGCTCAGAGCAAGCCTATTCCTTGAATATGACGGTAGTTCCCCCAGGGCCGCTTGGCTTCCTGTCGGTATGGCCCACGGGACAACCTTATCCGGGAGTATCGACGCTGAACTCGCCCGACGGCACGACGCTGGCGAACGCGGCGATTGTTCCCGCCGGAACCAGTGGGGACATCAACGTGGTTGCAGGCAACCCGACCGACGTGATTATCGACATCAACGGGAAATTCGCTGCGCCAGCGGGAGGACTGCAATTTTACGCGGTGACACCGTGCCGCGTGGCCGATACGCGAGCGGGCCAGAACTTTACCGGCGCGTTCGGGCCGCCGAGCCTGGCGGCATCTCAGGGCCGCAATTTTCCGATTCAATCCAGCCCGTGCGGCATCCCGACGACCGTGCAGGCGTATGCATTGAACATGACGGTGGTGCCGCCAGGACCGGTGAGCTTCCTGTCGGCATGGCCCGCGGGACAGGCTTATCCGGGCGTCTCGACGCTCAATTCGCCGGACGGCTTCGTGATCGCGAACGCCGCCATCGTGCCCGCCGGAACCGGAACCGGCGCGGCGATCACCGTGCTCGCCGGAAACCCGACCGACCTGATCATCGACATCGTCGGATATTTTGCCCCTTGAGCCCCGGTTGGCCGCGAGGTGCGAAACTCGGATATCAAAGTCGCCGGGAATCTAACGTAGCGGGCCCGATGGGCGTATAATGGAATCAATGGCAAGAGGTTGGGAAAGCAAGTCGGTCGAAGCGCAGATCGAATCCGCTGAGACGTTGCGAGGGCGATCCCATGCAGAGGCCGCACACAAGGCCGCGAACACGCTGGAAAAAGCCAATGCCTCACGTAAATTGGACAGCCTGCTGCTGCATCGCACTCGCGTTCTAAGCGATCTCAATAAGTGCCGCGACGACCGGTACCGGAAGACGCTCTCCGACGGTCTCAAGTATCTGGAAGTGCAGTTGACCGCGCTGGGTTGGCACGCATAAGCTGGCATGCATGAACCCCGATTGGGAACGCCACGGCGTTCGCGTCGTCCGCGCCGCTGAGCTCGACCCGAATACTCCGCAAACTCCGGGCATGAGCCGCGCTGCCGCCATCACCCACGCCAGCGCCGGAGCAAGTAAGTTATGGGCCGGCACCGTCATCGTAGAGCCAAACGCCAAGACCGGCGCGCACCATCACGGCGAAGTCGAGACCGTACTGTACATCGTCCGCGGACGCGCGCGCATGCGCTGGGGCGATAAGCTCGAGTTCGTCGAAGAAGCCGGACCCGGCGATTTTATCTACGTCCCGCCCTTCGTCCCGCATCAGGAGATCAACGCCAAACGCGACGAGCCGGTGGAAGCCGTGATCGTGCGCAGCGGCCAGGAGCCGGTGGTGGTCAACCTGGACATCCCCAGCCCGGAAGAGTTCTCAGAGGTGCGCTGGATCGATCCGACACACAAGTAGACGGCCGCGTCACCGCGCAAACCCATCCATAATAGAAGACGGCATGCAGGTACGACTCTCATTCGGCCGCGGCACTCTCGCCGTGAATCTTCCCCGTGGTTTCGACTACACGGTTCTGGAATGCCCTCCCATTCCGGCGTTGCCGGACGCGGCAGCGGCGATTGAGGCGGCGCTTGAGCGGCCCACCGCCGGACCGCCTCTGGCGAAACTGGCCGAGGGAAAACGCTCGGCGGCGATCTCGGTCTGCGACATCACCCGCCCCGCGCCCAATCCCGTCACCCTGCCTCCGCTGCTGCGCCGCTTGGAAGCCGCGGGCGTGCCTCGCGAGAACACTTGCATCCTCATCGCCACGGGTCTCCACCGTCCCGCGACGGAAGCGGAAATTTGCCACATCGTGGGTGCAGAGGTGGCCTCCCGCTACTGCGTCCTCAATCACGACGCGCGCAACGCCGGCCAGCACCGCCGCCTGGGAACGACGAATAGCGGAACGCCGGTGTGGATCGACGAGCGCTTCCTCACCGCGGATCTGCACCTCACTCTCGGCTTCATCGAGCCGCACCTGATGCTGGGCTTCTCCGGAGGCAGAAAGTTGGTGGCTCCCGGCCTCGCGGGGGAGGCGACCATCAAGGAACTGCACAGCTCACGCTTCATGCGCGACGCGCGTTCGCACGAGGGCAACATCGAGGGCAATCCGCTCCACGCGGAACTGCTGGAGATCGCGCGCATGGCTAGGCAGGATTTCATTCTGGACGTTTCGCTCACCCGCGACCGCTCCATCTCCGCGGTTTTCGCGGGCGAGCCGGAAGCCGCGCACCACGCCGGCATGCAATGGGTGTCCTCCTCGTTGTTGCAGCACGTGGGGCCGCCTCTGGACGCCGCCATCACCACCGGCGCCGGCTATCCTCTCGATTTGACCTTTTATCAGAGCGTGAAAGGGATCACCGCCGCGGCCGAAATCGTGCGCCCAGGGGGGCGCATCCTGCTGTTCGGCGCTTGCGAGGAGGGCGCGGGCGCGGCCGAGTTCAGCGAAATGATGACGCGCTACCGCTCCTACCGTGAGTTCTTGACGGCCATCGAAGGCGCGCCCGTCACCATCGATCAGTGGCAACTGGAGAAGCTGGCTCTGGCCACGCGCAGGGCCGAGGTGTTCTACTGCGTTCCAGGTTTACCCGATCCATACATGCGGTCGTTGTGGGGGCCCGGCTTCAGAGAGCCGGAGGAAGCGATCGCCGCGTTCTTCACCGGCCTGGCTCCCGGAAGCCGCGTGGCCGTGATTCCCGAAGGGCCGTATGTGCTCGCCAATGCCAGCGCGGCGACGTGATAGACTGCGTTTCAAATGATCCGCACATCCCGAATCTTCTGCCTGCTGGCCTTCGGCGCCACGTTCTTATTCGCCCAGAATCCGGGCAAGCAGGGCGCCCAGGGCAAACAGGGCGTTCAGGGCAAGCCGGGCGGCGCCTTCGCCAACATCGACTGGAACAAGCCCTTTCCAGCCCATAAAATCATCGGCAACATGTACTTTGTCGGGTCGGAGCAGCTTGGCTCTTTCCTGATCACAACACCCCAGGGCCACATCCTTATTAACAGCGATTACGAGGAGACCGTTCCAGTGATCCGCGCCGCCGTGGAGAAACTGGGCTTCAAATTCACCGACATCAAGATTCTTCTGAACAGCCATGCCCATCCGGATCACACCACCGGCGACGCGATGGTCAAAGAATTGACCAGCGCTACGGTGATGGCGATGGCCGAGGATGTCCCCGCGCTCCAGAACATCCGGCCCGGCGGCAAGCCCCATCCGATCGACCGCGTGCTGCACGACGGCGATACAGTCACGCTCGGCGGCATGACCTTGACGGCCCATCTCACGCCCGGCCACACCAAGGGTTGCACCACCTGGACCCTGAAGGTGGAGGATGGCGGCAAGAGCTACGACGTAGTGGTGGTCGGCAGCGTCAGCCTGAACGCGGCCAACCTTGGGAGTAACCCCGGGGGCGACAACCCCGGCTATCCCACGATTCGCGAGGATTTCGTCAAGAGCTTCAAGGTGCTGCGGTCGCTGCCGTGCGACGTGTTCGTGGGCTCGCACACCGGGTTTTATCAAATGACGGCCAAGTACGCCAAGCTCGAGCAGGGCGGGCCGAATCCCTATATTGACCCAGCCGGATACAAGGCGCTCATCGATTCCTCCGAGAAGGCGTTCTACGACCGCCTGGCGGAATTGAAAATCTCGCCACCGAAATAGGAAATTGCTATCTCCAGGCCCCGTTATCCACGATGGCCGAGCAAGGAGCCACGACCCACGCAGAACTTCTGACACCGCCGCGTCTGCTGTATGATCCATGCTGTATAATTCATGGTGATGCTGAGTTTCGCACGCGCGGTCCGCTGGGCAGGAGTGTTGGTTGCGTTCCTGCTGCTGGGAGACGACACGATCCGCGTGACGGTCAACGAAGTCATCGTCCCGGTAACGGTCACCACCAAGGACGGCAAATTCGTCACCAACCTGGATAAGGATGATTTCACCGTCTATGACAACGGCCAGGAGCAGACCATCGATTATTTCTCGCGGGAGCGCAATCAGCCCGTAGTGGTCGGATTCCTCATCGATCTGAGCAACAACAGCCGCGTTCAGTGGAAGGATTACCAGGACGCCGCCATCAATCTGGTGGATACGCTGATGCCCGGCGACAAGAAGTACTCGGGATACTTGATCGGGTACAGCACCGAACCCGACCTGATGGTAAACACGACCTCGGACGGCGAGGCGATCGTGGACCGGATCAGGAAACTGAAGCCGGGCGGAGGCTCGGCGCTCTACGACGCCCTGTATGAGGCATGCACCAACCGCAAACTGGTGCAGGGCGAGCCGATTGAGCCCCGGCGCATCGTGGTGATCGTCGGCGACGGCCACGACAACGCCAGCAAGAAGACTCTCAATGAGGTTCTGGAACTAGCGCAGCGCAATCTGGTGACGATCTACGGCGTAAGCACCTCCGCCTACGGCAACGGCAACGACGCCGACGACAATGTCCTTCTGAAGTTGGCCATCGCCACCGGAGGCAAGGTCGAGTATCCCCTGGAAAACGTGTACCGGGACATCGCCGGGTACCTCCAGGTGCCCACGGACGGCGGCAATTACGCCTACGATCTTGGCACGGGCGGATACTCCGCGGCCAAGGCCAACAGCATCTTCCGCGCGATCGCCAATCTGACCGGCGAAATCACCACACAGTATATTCTGCGCTACGTTCCCGACATTCCCGAGGACTCCAAGAACCTTCGCGACATAAAGGTAACGGTGAAATTGCCGGAACGTCAAAGTCAGGGCGCGTCAAGTTTACTACCCCTTCTCCGTGCCGGGCTCGAAGGATTCCCTCCATTCCCGTTAGGCGCCTCACTGTGTCATGATGCGTGCAGCCGATAAGTGCGCATGTCCGTTGTGATCACCAACGCTGCCAATCTTTCCGTTCTTGAGCTGGAGGTGCCTGGCCGTGAGCCGGTCGCGGGGGGTGTACTGTTGGAAGACCCCTCGCAGGATCGTTTGTACCTGCGCCTGCGCCGCGATTGGGAGGAAATTGCTCCCGAGGAAATCGAGACGCTCTCCGCCCTCGAATTCGATCTGGCCGCTAAGGCAATCGAGATGGGCGCTAGCCGTCTGCTGCGCTATCTCGAAGAGACGCTTTCCAACTTCCTGAGGATCGGCGACCGGCGCGAGGTGATGGTGGAGGATTTTGAGCGCGCCGTGGGACATCTGTACCGCGAGCACGTTCGCTCGACGGTGCGAAGGTTCGTCACCCACCTGCCCCGCTACTCGCTGGCGGTGGCCGCGGGGAAGTTCTTGGAGAACCAGGAGGTGACCGAGGAGGGCTGGGAGGAAGCGCCGCCCGGCTTGAAGTTGACTCCCGCGATGTTCCTTGCGCGCATCGCCGGGCGATCCATGGAGCCGCTGATCCCCGACGGGAGCCTGTGCGTTTTCCGCGCCGGCGTAACGGGATCGCGGCAAGGCCGGCTGGTGCTGGTGGAGGCGCTCGGCCGCGGCGTCAACGACCGTCACACCGTGAAGCGCTATCGCAGCGTGAAGGCCCAGAATCCGGATGGCTCCTGGACCCACCAACGCATTCGCCTGGAGCCGCTCAATCCCGAGTTCGAAGCCTGGGATCTCAATCCCGGTGACGAAGAGAGTCTGCGCGTGATCGCGGAGTTTGTGCGGGTTTTGGACTAGCTCACTGGGCTGCGGCCTTCGCCAGAACCAGCCCCAGCGGATCGTCTGGATCGGGCGCTGGCTTGCATCCGGATTTGCGCGCCTGCCAGAGCTGGCCGGCCAGATCCAGATTAGCTTCGGTGGCCTCGTCTTCGCCAGCGGCGCTCACCCGCGCCTTGAGCGCCTTCTGAGCTTCGTCGACCAGTTCCAGCGGCGGATTGGGACCCATACACGCAGCGGCATCGAACGTCATCTGAACCAGTTCGCGGCTTCTCCGGAAGCGCTCCGCCGCGCCAATCCCGCGCACGGCCGGATCGAGAGCCAACACCCGGTTTGAAAGATCCAGACGTTTGGCGTCGGCCTGGTCTCCAGGATTGAGCCGCAAGGCCGACTGAAAGTCGCTTTGCGCCGCGCGGTAATCTCCCCTGGCGAAATCGGACTCGCCCAACCCGGCATACGCATCGGCGTTCGCCGGTTGATCTTTCAGCACCTGTCGAAACACATCCGCGGCTCGTGCCGAAGAACCCGCGGCGAGAAACAGCCGGCCGGTGCGCAGGCGCGCCGCGACGTCGCCGGGCATCTGATCTTGCACCGCGAGCAGCTCCGCCAGAAGCTCCTCCTGCGAGTTCTGCTGCGCCAGCAAGTCGATCAGCTCGAAGCGAACCTTCAGGCGATTGCTCTGCGCATCGTCTTTCCACTGGCCGTAGACCGCGCGGTGATAGTAGGAAATCGCTTCGCGCACCCTGCCTTCCTTGAGGAGCACCCGGCCCATGGTTAAATTCGCGGGACCATCGGTGGAATCGCTGAGCAGCAGATCGTTCAGCGTCGCCTCCGCGTCCGCGGCTTGGCCGGCGGCGAGTTGAGCCTGGGCGAGAAGCCGCTTATAACCCCGGTTGGCGCGTTCGATTTCGAGGGCATCCTTGAAGCGGTCAACCGACTCCGCGCTGTGTCCCCGATCGAGCAGGCGCTGACCCAGTTCGAAGAGCCGCGCGGCCTCGATGCGGCTTTCGGCCTCTTCCGTTCTAGCGAGAAACGTATCGGCGGCGAAGAATGCGCCAATAGCCAGCGCCACCAGGCTGAAGGTTCGCAGGAACTGGGCTGAAGAAGATGGAGTCATTCCGCTCCCCGCTTGGCGACGCCGTAAGCCGCGAGAACGTCGTCCAGAATCACGATCCCCATCAATTCACGCACATTGGCGCGGCTGACCACAGGCAGAACATTGAGTCCGGTCGAGCCCATTCGCTCCAGCGCCAGACTCAGGGCATGGTCCGGGTGGACGTGCGGAAATTGTTCGGGCGTCCAGCCCGGTGAGGTCTCGGCGAGAACCTCAGCCAGTGTTCGCCCAGCGGGGCCACCGGTCGCGGCTTGTTCCATCTCGCCCTTGCGAACCATGCCCCACAGCCCCTCGCCGTCGGCGACAGGCCACGCATCGAAAGGGCCGTCCCTAACCCGGTTGAGCGCCGCGGCCGCGTCCTCATGCGGAGACAAGACCGCCGGAGCCGGGCGCATCGCCTGCCGAACCTGAATGCGTCCGGCTTCAGCGCGGGAATGTGCCGTCGGCAAATGCACTCCATCCTGATAGGCCAGGGCTTCGTAGATCGGCTCCTTCTGAAGCCGGAGAGAGATAAAAAACGCGATCAGGTTGGAGATCATCAGGGGAACGATGATGTTGTAGTCCCGCGTCACCTCGAAGATCATGATCACGGAGGTCAGCGGCGTGCGTACAATTCCCGCGAACGCCGCTCCCATGCCCACCAGCGCGTAGGCTCCGGGACCGGCGGTGTGGAGTGGAAACCAACTGTGCGCGACGCTGCCCACCGAAGCGCCCATCATCGCGCCGATGAATAGAGCCGGGCCGAAGATGCCTCCCGCGTTCCCGGAAGCGTAGCACACGGCTGTGGCGACGATCTTGAGGACCGCGAACAGCACCACCATCTTCAGCACAACGTCGCCGTTCAATACCTTGTCCACGTGGTTGTAGCCGACGCCCATCACCTCCGGCACGAAGTAGCCCATCACGCCGACGGTCAGCCCGCCGATCACCGGCTGGAACCAGACCGTGGACTTCGGCCATTCCGCGAACCACGCGCGCAATCGCAGCAGCAGCTTGACGAACGCCACCGATCCCAGTCCGCCCACCACCCCCAGCACGGCGTAGACTCCGAATTCGGCCGGATGAACCAGCCGGTAACCGGAGACGTGAAACAAAGGATCGTCGCCCAGCACCAGGTGCAGCACCATCCACGACGTCGCCGAGCTCAACACCACCGAGCCCAACACCGAGGCGTGCAGATCGCCCATGATCTCTTCGAGCGAGAACAGCACCGCGGCGATGGGAGTATTAAAGGCCGCGGCTAAGGCAGCCGCGCAGCCTACCGGAACCAGCGACTTCACCTGCCGGGCGTTGAGCCCCAAGTTGCGCGCGACCACCGACGCGATACCGGCGCCCACCTGCACCGAAGGTCCCTCGCGGCCGAGCGCGATGCCGCTGGCCAGCGACGCCGAGCAGCAGAAAAATTTTCCCACCACGGTGCGCGCCGTGATGCGGCCGTCGTTGACGAACAGGGCGAACTTGGTTTGCGGGATGCCGCTTCCTCGCGCGAAGGGAAAGTAGCGCCACAGCAGATACCCGGTCGACAGCGACCCAAGCACGGGAACCAGAATCCGGCGCCAGCCCGATCCCCCCGCCGGATACATGCGCGCGGCCAGCCGCCCGGTGAGCAGGATAAACGCCACCACCACCAGGCCGACCAGGGCCCCGATCACTAGGCTGAGAACCAGCAGAAGTTGATCGCTGCCCCGAAGCTGTTCCAGCCCCTCTCTGACTTTCGCGGCCCACCGGCGCATGTTACTTTCATCGTAGCAGCGACGAGTCGCTCGCTCGGCATTCATCGCGCTCGCTTGCGCTTGGCTTATCCCCTCTCGACTGGATTCCGCGTAGCCGAATGGCGGCGCATACTCTACGCTAGGCGCACGGGCAGCCGAGATCGGCGCGATGAAAGGAATTTAAAGAATGAAACACCATGTCTTTCTACTCTTCGCGGCACTGGCACTGACCAGCCTGGTGACGTGGGGCGCGTCGGTCGACGGGAAATGGACCGCGGAAGTTCAGGGACGAAACGGGACGCAGACGCAGACTCTGACTCTCAAGCTCGATGGCGCCAAGCTGACCGGCACTTTGGATACCGGGAGGGGCGGCGCCACCGAAATCACCGAGGGCAAGATGGACGGCGTGGATGTGAGTTTCAAGGCGTCTCGCGCGGGACGAAATGGCAACACCACCACCGCATATACCGGCAAGCTGATGGGCGACGATTTGAAGCTGACTGCCACTCGTGAGGGCGCAGCCGGCGGAAAAGGGGGCGGTCCGCAAGAGCTGAATTTCAAACGCGCGAAGTAACCAGCGTGAGGGGGGCCGGAGATTCAACGTTTGAGAATCGCAGAATGTCGTCGACTTTTGTCGATTCCGGAGCGTCTTAGAATTGTGATCTGGATTGGGATCGTAGCGTTCCTGGTCGCCGCGCCGGTATTCGCCGCACCGCCTCTCGTGTGCGCCGGCGCCGCGTCGCTGGGCACGGTTCAAATCTCCGTGCGCCCGTTCTCCCAAGGCTCGCCGCTGCCGTTGAAATCGGTCGCGGAGATCCCCGGCGGGGCGCGCCTCATTTGGAATCCCATGCATCCGGCGGCTCCGGCTTCCAGCAGCGCTGAGGTCGCGGCCGTTTTGGTGCCGGCTTCCGATCGCCGTCTGATCATACTGGAACCGCGGAAAGCAGGGGCGCGCACCGAATGGCAATTACCCGACCGTCCGCAGGTCATCGCGCTCATCTTCGGACCGCAGGGCCTAAGTGAAGTAAAAATCAAGTCCCTGGTGACTCATGACACGGAGTTGTTAAAGCAGTTGGCCGACTATGCGGAGCAGAGTTCCGAAGTGGAATCGTTGGTGCAGCAGTTGGCGACCGCGGAGCAGTCGGACGGCGACGCCGACGCCGTACTCAAGGGATTTTCCTCTCAATACGGTGTCGGCATCCAGAAGCTGGACGCGGCTTCGCCCTCCAATCAGCGGGCGGTGCTGCTGCTGAAAACACTGCTTCCAAGTTCCACCGCCTATGACCCGCTGGCCAGCCAAAGCGCTCAAGCTCAGCAGTCGGGAGGTCTGGCGGCGTCGGTGGCAGGGCTGTTTTTCGGTAATTCGGTGGGACTTGCGGCCGGCGGTGCGGCCCTGTTTGAGGGCCTCAAGGCCGCTCTGTTCCCCAACACCGAATTTCGCTCGTTGTTTGCGCAGGCGGCCGATGGCGACGGCATCTCGCTTTGCACCAAGAACGCGGCGCCCAAGGCCAAGACGCGCATCGCTTATCTGTGGGCTTATCGCGTGCCGGGACTCAAGCAGCCGGTTGTGTCTTTGCCGGGAACTTCGCGCCTGCCTCAAGGGTCGAAGTCGACGCTGGCAATGAATCTCGGCAAGGGCTCCACGTCGAAAGAACTGGAGCATGCGCGCGACTGGCGGTTAACCCCGGTCTCAGGCGGCTCCTCGATTCCAGTTGGGATTCGACCCACTGGCGCGAATTCCCTGGAGATCGACCTTTCGAAGGTTAAAGCTCCCGTGGGCGACTATCGGCTGGATGCCACTTGGGATTGGACGCCATTGCCGGTCACGGGGACGCTGCATTTGAATTCCTACGCGGATTTCGCGCACGTGAAGCTCGCGCCGCGAGAGCGCGACAAACTCATCGAAGGGAACGGGAGCGTAGCGGTGACCTTGTCGGGCGTTGACTTCGAGTTTCTTGAAAAGGTGGCGATCGAGTCAAATGCGAAGGACGCTAAACCCGCGGAAGTTAAATTCACTTTACCCGCCGGCAAACGCGCCGGTCCCCAGGATTCGGTCACGCTCGATATCGACATGGATGTCGATACTCCGAAACAGGGGCCCTATCGTTTGCTGCTGACACAATCCGACGGCGCCGCGCACGAGGCGCCCGTGACTGTCCTGCCGCCCAATCCGAAAATCTCCAATCTGCCCATTCGCCTCAATATGGAGGAAACTCGCGAGGCCATCCATATCCAAGGAACCGGCATGGAACGCATTGAAGGCGCTTCCTCGGACGCGGGCGAGATCACGGGAGCGCAGGAATCGCACGGGCAGGAATTGCCCGGATGGTCCGGCGAGATTGTGTTAAAAGCGGGACTGGTCAAAGGCCAGAGATTTCCGCTGCTTCTGAAGGTGAAGGGACTCGAAAATCCCGTCACGGTACCGGACGCGATCGAGATCGTAGGGCCCCGGCCCGGAATCCTATCGGTGCAAAAGTCGCTGACTGGTGCACTCGGAATTGAGATTGGCGCGGATGAGTTGCCGGCCGGCACGGCGGCAGGGCTGGCGCTGACGGTGAATCACCTGCGCGATGCGGCCCGGCCGCGGTTGGAACTGGGCTGCGAAGCCGGAGAATTGCGCCAGCCTCTCACGCTCTCCGCGGGCGAACTATCCGGCAAGACCAGCCTGGCCTTCGCCGGGCCCGGAGCGCTCTATCTTTCGGTGGACCCCGGCCTGGTTGGTTACGCGGGGTGCCTTTTGGAGGCAACCGTGATCCTGGATCCGGAAGGCCGATCCGATCCGTTCGCGCTCGGCCGCGTCATTCGCATTCCCCGTCTCGACAAGTTCACACTCACGGCCGAGAAGATCGGCGATTCGAGTTATGCCGGTATCCTGGAGGGTGGCGACCTGGATGTGATCGAACAGGTTGGATGGGACGCGCAGAATGGAGTGCGGGCCGACTCGATTCCGACTCCGGTTCCCGGCGACCCTTCCCGTCAGACCTTGCGAATTGTACTGCCCTGGCCGGCGCCTGGTCCCCACGCGCCCTTGTACGTATGGCTGCGCGGAGAACAAGCCGGGCGCAAAACCGCTGTCATATATTGAGGCAATTTGCCAGGTTCATACCCTATTGACTGGATTCCGCGCAGACAGATGGTGGCGCATAATCTATCGTAGACGCACTGGTATCCGGGACCGGCGGCGCGATTTAGAGGAATAAGACATTACACGCGCTATGAATTATTCTGCCTACTCATTTGTAGCTCTCTCTTCTTTGAGGCAGGGTGGAAATCACTCTGAGCCAGGTCCACCGAAAAAAGAGGACCGTGAGGACCAACTGAAGTTCACGGAATCGGCAAGGCCTTTCGAGGGCGGGCAGATGACACCCTGGCATCTCCGGCTTTTCCGACAGTTGCTGGGCCGGTCGGCGGCGCATTCCTAAGCAGGCGCATTCCTAAACAGCGGGCGGATTTCACGCCGCGATGCCCATCTTCTTGGTCCACGGCGTCGCGCCCTGAAGCGCGGCGTTCACCGCGTTGATGTTCTTGACGCCCTGATCGGACAGCCAATCCTCCAGCGCCTTCGCGCCTTTGGTCGCGTAGATGGGCATGCCGTCCTTCCAGGTCGCGCGCCCGCACAGCACGCCCGAAAAATCGGTGCCGGCCTCCTTGGCCATGTTCAGGCTTTCGACAAACTGCGCGTTGCCGACGCCGGCGCTCAGGTAGATGAACGGCTTCGTCGCCACCGCGGCGGCTTCGCGGTAATGCGTCAGCGCTTCGGCGCGCGTGTACGCCTTCTCGCCCTTGTACACGGAACTGCCTTCCACGAACTCGGCGTTCACCGGAACTTCCACCTTCAGCACGTCCACGTGATACTGCGGCTTCGAAAACTCCTTCATCGCGCCGATCACCACCTTGGGCTTGATCTTGGCGAACTCCAGCCCCTTCTCGTTGCCGCCCTTGGGATCGTAGCCGACGAATTCCAAAAAGAACGGGATCTGGTGGAACTCGCACTCCGCGCCGATGCGCTCGATGAAGGCGTGCTTGATGTCGTTGACCCCCGGCTCGTCGAAGGGCGAGTAGTAAATCAGGATCTTGACCGCGTCCGCGCCCCAATCCACAATCCGCTTGACCGAGACGTGCGGCAGCAGGTCCGGCAGACGTCCCGGCTTGGTGTTGTCGTAACCGCTTTCTTCGTACGCCAGCAGCAGGCCCGCATTGGAAGCGCGCGCCTTGGCGGCGGCCAATCCGAATTCCGGATCGAGCAGGATCGCGGTCGCGTGCGGCGTCAGCACCTTGGTCACGATGGTCTTGAACTCCGACATCATCTCCGGCGTGATCGACTTGACATCCACGCCCTTGGCCGAAGCCAGCGATTTCTGCAAGCTGCCGCGCTGGTCCATGGCTGCGGCGGCGATGATGCCATCTTTATTGGACAGCGCTTTGAGATGTTTCAGCTTGCTGGAGGAGATACTCATTCAACTATGGTAGTGCTCCGCGCACCCATCGCGCCACTCTTCGGAAGTAGGTCCGCGCGCGCTCCACGTCGCGCAGAATCTGGGTCTTCAGCGCTTCCGGAGTCGCAAACTTGCGCTCTTCACGGACGCGCCGGAGGAACTCCACGCGGATGCGCAGTGGGGCAGGTAGTGGGGCAGGTCCCCGACCTGCCATTTCGCCGCGAGCGTCCAGCAGAAACGTCTCGATGGTCCGAGCCGTGCCGTCGAAGGTGGGGCGCATGCCGATGTTGGTGATCGAATCCCAGGAGCGTTCCGCTTCGAGATCGTGAGTGCGCGTAATGTACACCCCGTCGCGCGGCAGGACTTCGGCGGCAGTATGCAGATTGAGCGTCGGCACGGTCTGGCGCGAGCCGATTCCCTGCCCCGCCACCACCTCGCCCGCGAGCGTGTACGGCCGGCCCAGCAGCCGCCCGGCGAGAGTCACGTCGCCGGCCTCGATGCGCCGGCGGATCTCGCTCGCCGACACGATCAGCCCGCGCAACTTCACGGCTTCCAGCAGTCGCGTCTCAAAGCCGTACCGCTCGCCCAGCTCGGTGAGCACGCCGGGGTCGCCCGCCTGCTTGTAGCCGAATCTGAAATCTCGGCCCACCAGCACCACGCGCGCCCGCATCTGGTCGCGAACGTAACGCGACACGAATTCCTCCGGCGAGAGCCTCGATATTTCCAGAGTGAAAGGAAGAACGAAAACTTCCTCGATTCCCAGCGCGCGAATCTTCGCGCAGCGTTCTTCCAGCGAAATCAAAGGACGCGGGGCGTGCCCCGGCGCAATCACGCAAACCGGATGCGGATCGAAAGTCATTACCGCCGGCTGAAGACCGCGCTGCTTCGCCAGCGACGCCACCTGCGCCAGCAGAAAAGCGTGCCCGGCGTGGACGCCGTCAAACTTGCCGATGGTCAGAACGGATTCCTTCATGCGGGCTCCACTTCGATCTCCAGCCCGTCATAGGCCAGCCGGACATGCTCCGGCAGCGCGGCCTCGGTCTTCTCGTGTGACAGGTCGTGGCACATGTGCGTGAAGAACGCCCGCTTCGGTTTGAATTGCTCCACCCATCCGAGCGCCTGTTCCACGGTGGAGTGCGTTGGATGAGGACGGTGCCGCAGCGCGTCCAGAAACAGCACGTCCAAACCGTTCAGCTTCGCCCGCGATTCCTCCGGGATATCGCTGTGATCGGTCAGATACGCCGCCCGCCCGAAACGAAACCCCAGCACCGTGCCCTTGCCGTGGCACAACCGGATGGGCGTGAATTCCAGGCCGAACAGTTCGAACGGCGTGCCGTCCAGCGTTCGCAGATCCAGCTTGGGAACCGAGGATAGCGACGGCCCCTCGTCGAAGGCGTAGCGGAAGATGCGTTGAATCGCTTCCAGCGTCTCCGCCGATCCGTAGATCGGAGTGGGCGCCTTCTGGCGGAAATTGAAAGGGCGAATATCGTCCAGTCCCAGGATGTGATCGGCGTGCGAATGCGTGTAGAGAATCGCGTCCAGACGCTCGACGTTGGCGCGCAATACCTGCGCCCGAAAGTCGGGTGAAGTATCCACCACCACGTTGCGGCCCCCGTAACGCAGCAGGATCGACGGCCGCAGCCGCTTGTCGCGCGGATCGGACGACCGGCACACTTCGCAGGAGCACCCGATGGTGGGCACGCCCGAGCTGGTGCCCGAGCCGAGCACGGTGATGTGGATGTTCGGGATCTCGCTCACGAACTCGACGGCGTCTCCCCGGCGTTCTCACCCTGGGGTTCACCCATAGGACTCTCGCCCGCCTGCGCCGCCGAGGCCTTGTGCTTGGCCGTGCTCTCGCTCACCTGCACGTAGCGGAACCGCAGTTCTGTCAGCGAATTTTCGATCAGCCTCTGTTCCTCCATTGAAAGGTTGCCGCGAGTTTTGTCCGCCAGCATCGCCAGCATGTCGATGGCGTGGCGCGCCGTCGGCAGGTCCGGTTCTTCTTTGTCGTCCGGGTTGTCTCCAGGAGCCCCCATGGGCAGCAATCCCATCCGCATCTCCGCCTGCATCTTGAGGGAAAAGACTAAGAACTCGAACGTGGGTGGTGGAAGAGGGAAATCGGTCTCGCTCATCGGCATGCTCCATCTTTAGTTTAGAGCGCAATGGGTGCGGCGCGCACCAACCTCAACCTTGACACGCCGAAGTCCGAAGTCCGCATGGTATGATGCCTGAACAGGAAGCAAAGCCGGGAGATTAAGATGCCAGTCAAAATGATGTCGAGATGTGGCCTGCCGGCCTATCTGGCGATGGCCTGTCTGGCGCTGGGCGCGCTAGCTCTGAGTGCGGTCGCCCAGGAGGGCCATCCCTTGACCGGCTCTTGGCATGGCGATTGGGGCCCCTCGCCTACGCAGCGGACTCCCGTGTTGATTTACATGAAGTGGGATTCGAAGAATATTGTCGGCAGCATCAATCCGGGCCCCAAAGCGGCTCCTTTGAAGGTAGCCACGCTCGATCCCAGCAACTGGATGGTGCACTTGGAGGGCGACGGAAAGGATGCAGCCGGGAATCCGGTTCACATCGTCATCGACGGAAAGCTGGACAACATCGGTTCCTACAACCGCACCCTCACCGGCACGTGGATGCAAGGGGCGACTAAAGGTGATTTCAAGGTTACCCGGGATTAGGCACCGCTCCCTATGGTCGCGGCTCAGAATCGGCGCTCGACGTTCACGGCCACTTACAGAGCCGCGACCAGAGGGAGCGGAGCAGCTCTCGCATTGCTCGCTGCGGGAGTGGCGTGCGCGGCAGAGCCGGCCAGTCTGGCTGAGATGGTTTGCGGGTCATGCCACACGCTCGGGATCGTAGCCAAGAAGCAAGGGACCGCCAAGCCCGAGCGTGCCAAGGAATTGGTCGAGAGCGTTTGCGTCCTGTGCCACGAATTTGCCCGAGTCGAGCGGCAGGAGCTAAGTAAGGATGAATGGGCCGGCGTGATCAAGGGCATGCTCGCCGAAGGGGCCCCTCTGACGGACGAGGAGTTTTCGATGGTCGTCGATTACCTGGCGAAAACGTACGGAGTGAAGGAAAAACAATGAGGACGAGGGATTTGGTTTTAGGAGTCGCGTGCGTGGCCGCCGCGGCCATCCCGGCGCTGGCGCATCACTCCTTTGCGGCGGAGTTCGACGACAAGAAGCCGGTGACAGTGAAGGGCACGGTCTCAAAGTTCGACTGGAGCAATCCTCACGTCTTCGTCTACATCGACGTCGCCTCGGCCAACGGCAAAGTCACCACTTGGGAGTCCGAATGGGAGAGCCGCATCGAGCTGAAGAGGGCCGGATGGAGAGCCGATTCCTTGAAGCCCGGCGACGCAGTGACGCTCGAAGGTAGCGCCGCCAGGGACGGCAGCAAGCGCGCCGGCGGTAAATCACTGACCCTCGCCGGCGGCAAAAAACTATCCGCTCCCAGCGACGCACCGCCCCCGTCTTCTCAAGGAGGCCCTCGCGCCGCGGCCAAACCCGCTCCCCGCTGGCCGGATGGTCACGTGCGCTTGGGAATCGGGCCTGGAGAAATCGGATATTGGGCGGTTGCCGCCCCTGCCGCCCTGTTCGAAAGCGCCTCTTCGAACGCGAAAGGCGCGCAGAGCGTCCGCATGAATCGCGACGGCTTGCTCGCCAACATCGCCGATGCCGGCAAGGTCGCGCCCTTCCAGCCCTGGGCCAAGGGGCTGTACGAATATCGCCAGCGCAACCTTCTGAAAGACGACCCCATGGCGAGCTGCCTTCCGCCCGGCGGTCCCAGGCAGTTTCAGGTGCCCTACGGGTTGCAGATCCTGGAGGACCTGGATCGGAAGCGCATCTTCGTCATGTCCGGCGGCGGAAACCGCAACTGGCGTCTGATCTACTTGGATGGGCGTCCGCTTCCCAATCTCGATAACGCGAGCCCCACGTATTTCGGCACTTCGGTGGGCAAGTGGGACGGCGACACGCTGGTGCTCAACACCGTCGGTTTCAACGAAAGATTCTGGTTCACCAACGGCGGCCTGCCGCATACCGAGAAGCTTAGCCTGGTGGAGCGTATCTCCCGGCCGGATTTCAACACGCTAAAATACGAGGTGACAGTGGACGATCCTGGAGCGTATACCAGGCCCTGGTCCGGAGGCTGGAATCTGCAATGGATTGCGGATCGGGAAATGGAAGAGTATTTCTGCGACGATAACAATAAGGATCAGGAAGCCAAAAAATAGGGTAACAAGGAGAAGCGGATATGAAGCGAAGTATGGTTGGTTTGGTTGCGGTTTTTGGCGCGCTCCTGGCGGTAACGCCGGCGATTGCTCACCACTCCTTCTCGGCTGAGTACGATTCCAAGAAGCCGGTCACGCTGAAAGGAACCGTCACCAAGGTCGACTGGATGAATCCGCACGTGTACTTCTATCTGGACGTTGAAGCCGATGGGAAAATCACCAACTGGGGTCTCGAGATGGGTCCTCCCAACGGGCTGGAGCGCGCCGGCTGGAGCAGGAACACGATGCAGGTGGGCGACCAGGTCGTCGTGGAGGGAACGTTGGCCAAGGATGGAAGCAAGCAGGCCAATGCGAGATCGGTCACCATGGCCGACACCGGCAAGAGACTGGGCGCCGCATCGAGCGAAAACAAGCAGAGCGAAAACAAGCAGTAAGATGCGGACGCGCCTTCTTCTGAGCTTGATCGTCGGGGCTGCGGTAGCGGCTTCGTTCTTTCTAACGCCGACGCTCGCGCAAAACGGGGCTCCCATTCCTACGCCCAATGGCGTTGCGCCCGGCGCGGGTAAAGGCGCAGGCAGAGGCGGCAGGGGCCGAGGCAAGAATCGTCCGCCCGCCGGCCCCACTCCGCATTGGCCCGACGGCCACGTCAACCTCGGTCCGCTTCCCGGACAAAAGGGCCTGTGGGAAGGCGGCGCGGGAGCTACTCTCGCTACCAATCCTCCCGGCGGCTTGGACAATCCGGCAATGTATCTTCCGACCAATCTGAAAATCACCGAGGTGCCCTTCCAGCCTTGGGCCCGAGCCATCTACGAATATCGCCAGGATCAGACCACCAAGGACGATCCTCACGTCCGCTGCAAGCCCTCCGGCGGTCCGCGCATGTTCCACACTCCGTATGGAATGGAGTTCGTGGACATGCCCGAAATAAAGCGCGTCTACATCCTCGGAGTCGGCGGTCCCCACACCTGGCGCATCATCTACATGGACGGCCGTGAGCATCCCAAGGATCTGGACCCTACTTTCTCCGGTCATTCCGTGGGTAAGTGGGAAGGAGACGCGCTGGTGGTGGATACGGTCGGGTTCAACGAGAAATTCTGGCTGACGCGTGAGGGCATTCCCAGCACCGAATTCCTGCATCTGACCGAGCGCTTCACGCGCACCGACTCCAACACCCTGAAGTATGAAGCGACCATCGACGATCCCGGCGCCTACACCGCGCCCTGGACCGGCGGCTGGTACATCAACTGGCAGCCGGATCAGGAGATGTACGAGTACGTCTGCCAGGACAACAACCGCGACGTCAAACACATGTACGGCGGTATCCGCAATTAATGAGTGGCGCAGGTCCCCGACCTGCGAAATCACTCAAACGGATTCTCCACGACGACTCCGAAATACTTCTGTCCGGCGTTCAAATCCTCCGACCAGATCCGCGCGCAGCCGGCTCGCTCTGCCGCGGCCACGATCATGCCGTCGTAGAAATGAATGCCGTACTTCGAATGGGCGTCGATCGCCCGGCGCACCAGACTCGTGTCTGGAGTCACAATGCGAATCGGACTAAAGGCGGCGACAACCGGCTCCGGACGGGCCGCGTGCCTTGGCTTGTGGAGCATCGTGCTGGCAAATTCTGAAAGAATCTGAATGGACGCAACAAAATCGCTGGTAGAAGCTCTTAAGAGCAGATTCCGAGCCGTCTGCTGCTTTGACGGGACCGTGTGGTCATAGGCATAGACCAACACGTTTGTGTCGAGGAATTCAAGACCGGCCATGCAGGTCGGCGCGCGTCCAGGTTCGTTTTCCGAGCCGGACCTTGAGCGTTTTGAAGCTGCGCTCCAAGGCTTCGATTTCGCGCTTTTCCCGCTCCGCGGATGATTCTTCGCCGGCTAGATTCTCCAGGTAGCTGCGAATAAGACCGGTCAACGTGGTGTCCCGGTCCACCGCGATCTTCCGCACCTTCTTCACAAGCTGATCGTCGAGAGAGAGGGTTACGTTCATGTCCACATAATAAGGGAGACCCTTATTATGTGCAACGTTGTGCTCTCCGGCTTATAGCGCCAGTTCGAGCCGAAAATTGATATCCACGGCCTTCGCCGAATGCGTGATCGCTCCGCAGGAGACAAAGTCGGCGCCGGTCTCGGCATAGGCGCGGACGGTCGCGAGCGTGATCCCGCCGGAGAGTTCCACGGTCGCCCTCCGGGCAATGTGCGCGATCCACTCCCGAGCCTCAACTGGCGTCAGGTTGTCAAGCAACAGGTGCCTTGCGCCGCACCCCAGCGCTTCATCGAGCTCCGCCCTGGTGCGCACCTCGATTTCCACCGGCACTCCGGCGTCGCGGGTCCGATCCAGCGCCGCGCGCACGCCTCCCGCCGCCGCGATGTGGTTGTTCTTGATCAGCACGGCATCGTAGAGCCCCATGCGATGATTCGTCGCGCCGCCCGCTGCCGCGGCCATCTTCTCGAGCCGGCGCAAGCCCGGAGTGGTCTTGCGCGTGTCCAGAATCCGGCAGCCGGTCCCTTCCACCGCCTGGACGTACGCACTCGCCAGAGTGGCGATGCCGCTCAGACGCTGCACGAAATTCAGCGCAGTGCGCTCGCCCGTGAGCAGCGCCCGGGCCGGGCCAACCACCACGCCGATCTCGTCTCCGGAATCCAGCCGCGCGCCGGAGCCATGATGCAGCCGCACCTCGCAGTCGTCGAATATCAACGCCAGGAGCTCGACACCCGCCAGAGTCAAGGACTGCCGCGCGATCATCCGGCCGGTTGCCCTTGCATCGGGTGGAATGCAGAGATTCGTCGTGATGTCGCCCGAGCCAATATCTTCGGCCAGTGCGCGGCGTACGGCCTCGGCAAAGTCCGTATCCATCTAACGAACGGCGAGCATGCGCTCAATCGGCAGCCGGGCGCGATTCATCAGCTCTTCGGACAACTCGATGCGCGGGCTGAGATTCGCGAGCGCGTCGCGGAGCTTTTCCAGAGTATTGCGGCGCATGTAGGGACACTCGCTGCAATTGCAGTTTTCGTTGGCCACGAAGTAGAACTGCTTCTCCGGTGCGCGCAGCCTGAGCGAATGCCCGACGCCGCTCTCGGTCATGACGATGAATTCGGGGGCGTCCGTGCCAACGCACCAATCCACGATCGCGCTGGTCGAGCCGATAAAATCGGCCATCGCGAGAACCCCGGGAGGGCATTCGGGATGGGCGGCAACCAGGGCGCTCGGATGCTCGGCGCGGGCGGCCGCGACCCTGCGCGCCGGAAACGTCGCGTGTACGATGCAAGCGCCCTGCCAAATCTGCATGTTCTCCCGCCCGGTTTGCTGCTTCACGTAATTGCCCAGGTTGATATCCGGCAGGAACAGGATCGGCTTTTCCGCGGAAATCGAGTTCACGATCTTCACCGCGTTGCGCGAGGTGCACAGAATGTCGCTCTCGGCCTTCACCTCCACCGAGGTGTTGATGTAGCTGACGATCGCGTGCTCGGGATGACGTTCGCGAAAGGCCCGCACTTGCGCGGCGGGGCAGGCGTCCACCAGGCTGCATCCGGCTTCAAGATCCGGCAGAATCACCACCCGCGAAGGGTTCAGCACCTTGGCCGTCTCAGCCATGAACACCACCCCGCAGAAGGCGATGACGTCGCCCTCGAACTTCTGCGCGGCGCGGGATAACTCCAGGCTGTCGCCGATCGCATCGGCGATCTCCTGGATCTCGGAGTCCTGGTAATGATGCGCCAGAATCATGGCGCGGCGCTGGCGCTTGAGGTCCAGAATTTCCTCGGTAATCGTCTGAACGGCAGTCATACTGGGTAGCTACCGACCAGTGTATCAGGCACAGCGGCCGGAACAACTGCGGGCGCGGACAAGCCGATAACGCAGCCCGAAACAGTACTAAAGTACCCCTGTTTAGCTACTTTTGGGGGGATTGCCCAGTCCAGAAGGACCAAGTACACTGCCAAACAGTAAACGTTCGCGGACGATCTTTTTGAATGGACAAGCTATAGCGAACGGACTGTTATTGAAGCTCGGTCCTGAATTTCTAAACGGAGGAAACATGAAACAACAGAAGACTCTTTTGAACGCAGCCGGCATCGCGGTACTGGCAATCCTGTGCACATCTTTGCCGGCCGCCGCAAACGTGCTGAATTTTGACTCGATCGCGACCGGTGGCACTGATGCGCAGGTCACAGCCGGCTATGGCGGCTTTACCTGGGATTCCAACGCCTTTGTGGTAGACAACACGTGGTACAACTCGACCTATTCCGATACCACCACCTTTCCATCCGGGCCCAACGCTCTCTACAATGGATCTGGCGTGCAGACAATCACAATAACCGGCTCACCCTTTAGTTTCCAGGGAGCCGAGGTTGCAACTTGGGCCGACTCCAATGCCGAGCAGGCTTACTCCAGCACGACCATCACGATCGATGGATATCTGAGCAGCGTTCTGGTGGGCACGGCGTCCATGACCCTGAACACCGACGGCACGTTCTCTTTGCTGAATGCTAACTTCGCCGATGTGGACACTCTGACGATTCTCAATAGCGGCGCCAGCGGCGAGTGGTGGCTCCTCGACAACTTTACCTACGGAGCGGCCACACCGGAGCCTTCCTCGGTCCTGCTGATGGGGACAGGCTTGATCGCGTTGGGTGCGATCCGCAAGCGCGCCAGGAAGTAGCCGCCGGGCTGGCGGGCGAGTCTTAGGCTAGAATGAAGCCGATCGCCACCGCAAGAATGCCCGCCACGCTCAGCAATGCTCCCATTCGAAACCAGCGCGACTGGAATCGAAGCGTCAATTCGTGGCTACCCGAGGGCACGAAAACGCCCATCAGCGCTTCATCGGCCGGAACCACCGCGGCCTCGGAACCATCTACAGCCGCGATCCATCCCGGGTAATAGGGCACCGCGATTCTGAGTAAAGAATCGGATGAAGCTGTATACCGTATGCGATAGGAATCGCCCGTGTAAGCCGTGATCTCAACCGAGCCGACTCTGGGCGTGAGACTCCGCGGCTCGGCTTCCACCACCGCCGATTGGGCCGGGTCGAGCGTCGCCAGCGCCGCCAGCGCGGCCTTGCGATCAGCCACAAACTGGGCCCGCGGCGGAGCCGACACGCGTCCCAGGCTGGCAGGATTGTCCAGCCTCCGGCCGCGTCCCAAAACCACATCCGTCGCGCCCAGTCCATTTAGGAGCTTGGGGTTATTTTCCACCGCGGCAAGGTATGCCGTATACCGGTCGAGTTCGGCCAGCCCCGTCCCATAAGTCACCTCTGTGCGGGAAATCAGCGAGCCGTCCGCCAGCCCCATGCCCACCGGAACATAGGGCGCCCAAATCCGGCCGAGGGGGCGTCCCTTTAGCTCGGGCTGGCCATACACTTCGGAAAATGTCGCTCGCGCGAACACCAGCGGGTTCTTATAGAGATTCCAGAACCAGAGATCTACCGCGCTGAGCGCCACCAGCGCAACCCACACGTACGGCCGCTCCGTCCGTTCACCCACCCACACCGCGCCTGAGGCCGCCGCCATCGCCAAACCCAACGCAGCCGGGAACCAGGCGTCGCCCATAGGACGCCTGGCGAGATCGAACACCACGGTCGGAGTGATCGTCGCCAGCAGCAATAGAGCCTTCTCACGCCGCGCGAAGCCGGCTAGCGCCAGCGGCAGCAGCAACAAGCCTCCATAGAGATAATACTGGCGAGGATCTTCCGGACCCGAGTAAACCCCCGAGATCAACCCGTAATAGTCGGCGGCCACCAGCGTCGCCATCGGACCGAAATGGAACGTCGCGCCGCTCGACGCCGGGTGAGACTGCGCACGCAACTCCATCGCAGGCAAAAGGACGATCGCCCCGAGCAGCACGGCCAGAATCGCCGCGGGAGCCACCACGTCCACGGCTCGCCTCCACGAAACTCTGCCCGCCGTTATGCACGCCGCAGTGACGCAAACCAGCGTCAACAGCGCCTCCAATGACGCCGGGCCGTCACCGGTCAGTACAATCAGCCCGCCGATCAAACTGGTGAAGGCGATCCATCGCACGGCTCCCGATTCAAGTGCAATGAGAACCGTCCACAGCAACCACGGAAGCAGCGCGGCAGCTTCAAACTGGCCCAGCCCCGAGCTGTGTGCGGCAAAGAACCCGCTCCAGCCGTACAGGATCGCGCCCGCCAGCGCCGGTCCGCGCGCTCCGAAGAGCTTTCGTGCCAATAGATACGCCCCGGCCAGCGCCAGCAAGCAGTGCCCCGCCAGTTCCCAGACCATCGCCCGTGGTTTGAACCCGAGGGGCGTGATCCCGATTAGAAAAAACGGCCAGTGCAGCGGATACCAAGCGCCCGTGCGCGGCTCCGCCAGGAAGGGAATTCCGGATTCCAGATACGGCGTCCACTGCGGCAGCTTGCCTGCCCGCACGGAATCCGCGAAGAACTTCTGCGCTGGGTAAGACACCTCGGCCAAGTCCCAATGAATGGTCGCCTGCCGGCAGAAGAGAGGGATTGAGTAAAAGAGGATGGTGGCGAGCGCCAGTCCGGGCCAAAGTAGAGAACGCTTCCACATACCCTAGCCTTCCATCCTAGCAGTGCTGCTTGGGATGCCCGGGCGATGGGAAGGCTCAAGGAATCAGGTTGGATAGCGGGAAGGGTGGACTTACTGGCGGGTCTAGTTTGGGTTAGTGACGCTAGGTGAGTTTAAAGGGGCAACACGGATTCCTTGAGCCCTCGACTTCATCTTCATACGGCGTCTCTTAAAGCAATCGCGGGCCCAAAAGCGTAAGTTGCTGTAAGTACAGGACTGCCCCTTTGGGCCCGCATCAATTCACCATTCCCGGGAATGCAGAACGGGAAAGAGTTACCGAGTCTCCTTCCGGAATGGACCGCTCCCCGGCCCTAGACGGACGGCCTTCATAGTCTCCTGGCCGTCATGCTTCGCCACGCCCGTTTTTCTCGTGGCGAAACCGCTCGCGATTTTAGTCACAGCGACCGGCTGTGGAAGGCGTCCCCGGCAGGGTCAGCGGCGCATGTCGCCTGCTCCGCGGTGACATGTTTGATGCGGGCCTGCTGGGCCGCGATCAGCGCATTCTGCACGTCCAGCCGGATCAGTTCGGGGCGCGATAGAATTGGAATTAGACTCTGTAAGTGACAAGGCGAGGACGGCTGGTATGCAACCAAATGGGATCATCGTCAAGGATCAAGAAATCCTCGGGGGAACTCCGGTGTTCCAGGGCACGCGCGTCCCATTTCAGGCCCTCTTGGACTACCTGGAAGGCGGGCAGACTCTCGACGAGTTTCTAGACGACTTTCCGACCGTATCCAAGGACGCTGCGGTTGCGGCGCTTGAATTTGCGAAATCGCTCCTGGTCGGTCAATTGGGATGAAGGTCCTGCTTGACGAGTGTATCCCGCGCAGATTGAAGAGCGCACTCGCCAACCATGACTGCAAGACCGTGCCGGAGGCGGGACTGGCGGGCAGGAAGAACGGCGTCCTGCTTTCGCTCGCCGAAGGGGCCGGCTTTGATGTGTTTTTGACGATGGATAAAGGCCTCCAATACCAGCAGAATTTGGCGGGCCGCAGCATCGCGATCGTGGTTCGCCGCTCCAGGCCGAACCGGCTTCAGGATCTGTTGCCGCACATGGAAGCCTGCCTATTGGTCATGAGTTCAATCCAGCGTGGCGAAGTCATACGGGTCGGTGGACAGACACTAGGGCAATAGATTCCGCCAAAACGGCGCAGAGAGTTTTCCCCCATGTTTCACAAATGGTGATGTTTTCATCCACGGAGCCTCGTGAGCATTTTCAGGGGGCCCTTATGAGTCCGGTTGTAAATCGCCGTCACCGCCGGACGTTTCCGCCCCCGCCCGGCGCGGATTCTGGAATCGGGCTGGGCGCCCGCGACACCCGGCCGCTCTTGGCCTCATCGATTTCGATGCGGTTGCTCGCCAGCACTCCCCCGACGGACTGATCCAGTTGCACTTTGGCGAGCGCATAGGCCGTCAGCGCCTGAACCTCGGTCAACTGCGCGTTGGCCAGGTCGCGCTGCACCAAAATCACAAGTTCCGGCGTGGACGTGCCGATGCTCAGCTTCTTGTTCTCGGCATCGAGAAGCTCTTCCTCCAGCGTCACCTGCTCCGCCGCCACAACATGCTTGGCGCGGGCTTGCTGGACCGCGATCAGCGCGTTCTGCACGTCCAGCCGGATCAGGTTCTCCAGACGCTGTACCGACTGCTCGGTCATCCGCAGATTCACCTGCGCCGTCGCCATGTTGGCTTCCGCCGCGCGGTTGCGCAGCGGGATGGTCACCGCGACGCCGACAGAGTAATTCGGAAAGTCGCGGAAAAACAGTTGCGACAAAGCGTTGGAATAGCCCCCGACTAGAGCCGGCGGAGGGGGCGTGACGATGCCCGCGGCGCTGGCCAGCGAATTGGGGAACCCGCTCAGTGCGTTGTTCCGCAAGTCGGCCACGGCGTCGACCTGCGGCAGCATGTTGGCCCTGACGCCTTCGATGTTGATTTTGGCGCTGTCGATCTGAATCCGCGCCTGCTTCACTTCGGGACGCTGGCCGAAGGCGCGGTCCACCAGTTCCGCGGTCGGTTCCACCGGCTCCGTATCCGGAATGCGTATCCGGTCGGTGGGCACGATGTGGGAGTTGGCCAGCTCCGGAGACGCCACCCCGTTGCGGCTCAGAGCGGTCTTGAGAATGGTTTCCTGTTGCAGAACCGTAGTCTGCGCTGTGATCAGGGCTCCGTTGTCCGCCGCCAATTCCGCCCTTGCGCGCGTGACTTCCACCGGCGCCAGGGTCCCCACGTTCACCTGCTTCTGATTGTCGTCCAACAGTCTTTGCGAATACTTGACCGCCTGCTGCGCGACCTCCACGTTCTCGATCGCGCTCACCAGCGTCCAATATAGCTGCACCACGTTGGCCACCGTGTTGATCACCTGCTGCTCAAACACCAGGTCGTTGACCTTCAGGTTGTTTTTGGCGATGCGGATGGGACGGTTATTCATCGCCAGCCCCCGCCCTTGCAGCAGGTGCTGGGTAATCTGCAGGTCCATGCTGGAGTTGGTGTAGGGATTGACCAGGTTGCGCAACGCATTCTGATCCTGGTTCAAATTGCTGTAGGTGAAGGTGCCCGTGGTGCCCGTGAGAAAGGCCTGCGAAACGCTGAAGTTGGCGGTTTTGTTGACCGACACCAGCTCGCTGGTCCCGGTGATGATCGTATTCTGCTGCGGCGTGGTCTGGTGCCCCCACAGAACCGAGCTTTGGAACACCGGATCGTAGCCCAGCGGAGCGGTGCCCAGCAGCGTCAGACCGGAAGCCGCGTCCGCCGTGGTGAGCCCGCCGCTGCTGGCGAGAAAGTTGGTCGCGCCGATGGAACTGGTCGGCGAGGACGGCACCGTGGAAATGCCGTCGATCGTGCCCGTGGCCTTGGCCCGGAACACGTCCGTGTCCGCCAGATCGAATCCGTAGCGCTGGATTTCAATGTCGATGTTGTTCTCCAGCGTCAGGGCGATGGCATCCTGAAGCGACAGGTACAGGTTCCCGGCGCGCAGCAGTTGATCCAGGCGGCTGGAATTGGCCAGGTTTACCGGCGCGACATTGCGCCATTGATAAGGCTGGCTGAGCCTCGAATACCAGTGCGCCGACGAAAACGGCTGTAACCCGGCCGCGCTATCGCCCTGCTCCGCCTTGGCATCCTGCTGGGCGCCCTGTTGAGCAAGCCCCGTCCACGGCGCTACCAGGAGCAACACACACACCACGGCAATCTGAGACTGAATCTGTTTCATGAACGATGCACCTCTGTCGAACTGCGTTTTTTAGGGATTAAAATCCATGCTAACAATAGTGGCTGGATGTCTGATCGAACCCCCGGCCAAACCATGACGGCGTTCCGGGAAACCGGGGCGTACTTGAAGGGCCATTTCCGGCTCACCAGCGGGCTGCACTCGGACGAATACTTGCAGTGCGCGCTGGTGCTTCAGCATCCGGCCATCGCCGAACGGATGGGGCGCGAGCTGGCCGCGCTGCTCCCCGCTTGCGGCCTGGTCGCCGCCCCCGCGCTGGGAGGCTTGATCGTTGGGCACGAGGTCGCGCGCGCGCTCGGCGTCCGGTTCATCTTCACCGAACGCGACCCGGCCGGCCAGATGATCCTCCGCCGCGGATTTTCGGTCCATCCGGGCGAAACCGCCGTGGTGGTCGAGGACGTGGTCACCACCGGAGGCAGCACGCGCGAAGTCATCGAGGTGCTGCGATCTATGGGAGCCCACGTGGCCGCCGCCGGCTCCATCATCGACCGCAGCGGCGGGCGCGCCGACCTGGGCGTGCCGCGATTCGCTCTGGCCACGCTCGAAGTCAAGTCCTGGGATCCGCAGGATTGTCCCCTGTGCCGCGAGGGAATCCCGGTGGAGAAGCCCGGTTCGCGCAGTGTCTGAGCCACGACCCCATTCTGACCCGCGACTCCCTTCTGAGCCGCGACCAGAGGAAGCGGTCACACGTCGCATCCGCATCACGCTAAGCTACGACGGCACGAATTATCACGGATGGCAGATTCAGCCCGAGCTGCCGACCATCCAGGGCGCGCTCGAAGCCGTGCTCGCCCAGATCGAAGGAGCGCCGGTGCATGTCGAAGGCTCGGGACGCACCGACGCGGGCGTCCACGCTTTGGCTCAAGTGGCGGCCGTCAATCTGGCCAATCCCATCCCCGCGGAGAATCTGCGTAAGGCCGTGAACCGGCTGCTCCCGCGCGACATTCGAGTACTGTCGGTGGAAGACGCCCCGCCGGATTTTCATCCGCGATACGACGCGCGCGCCAAGACTTACGAATATCGTATTCTGCGCGCGGAAGTCTGCCCTCCCTTCGAGCGGCTGTATGTCCACCACCACCCCTATCCTCTGAATGAGCAGCTCATGGCCCAGCTCGCGCCGCTGCTCGAAGGCGAGCACGATTTCTCCGCCTTCGCCGCCGCGGACGAAACCGACGAGCTCGCGCTTGCCCAAGGACGCTCCAAACTCCGGCGCATTTTTTCCTCGCGTCTCGAACGCTCCGGCGGCCACTTGATCTACCGCGTGCGCGGCAGCGGCTTTCTCAAGCACATGGTGCGCAACATCGTGGGCGTGCTGCTCGAGGCCGGCAAAGGCAATCTCGACCGCGCCGGATTCGAAGCGCGCCTCATACGGGGGTGCTCGATTCCGGCCGGCCCCACCGCCCCCGCCCGCGGACTCTTTCTGGTCAGCGTCGAGTATTAACGGTGGGGCAGGTCCTCGACCTGCCATTCTCACTGAATCGATATCGCCGCCGGCGCGCTGGCCACTCCGCCGATCGTCACACTCAGGGCCTGCGCCCCAGCCGCCAAATCCGAGGGCAGCCGCACGTTGATCTGGAAAAACCCGGATTCGAGCGTGGGAGCCGAGCCGGAGTACAGAACACCAGCGCCTTCGCCTCCCACCGTCACGGAAACAGGTTGAGTGAGCAAAGACAACAGCGGGGCCAGCGGCCACAATTGCCCCGCCACACCCGGTGGACTCATCGCGCCCCCGCCGGTCCCGTACACCGACACATAGTCCCCCGCCCGCGCCGGATTCGACGGCGAGTTAAACGATCCATCCGAATTCTCGATATAGAAAATGCCGGGCATCGATAGCGTCACCACGACGGGCGTGCCGGTGGATGGAACGCCATGATAGATAATCTGCACTGCCGCGGATGTCTGGCCGGCGAGCTCCCAGGGAACTTGAGCGTTAATCTGATCCGATTGCACATAATACAGCGGAGCCGCGAAACCGCCGATGGAGACCTGCACACCCGCCAGTTGGGTAGGTAGAGCCGGGCCAGCCGCGTTCACACCGGTTGCGGGGCCAATCCCATAGCCACGCAGCGCCACGATCTCGCCCGGCGCGATCTCAGCGGCAACGTAGCTGCCAGCGTTTTGTGCGGTCAACGACATGAAGACGCTGGTCACGAAGACCAGGCCTGCCGAAGGAACCGGCTGCGCTATTCCAGGAAAATCCGGCGACTGAGTGGACCCGGCGATGACCACGGAGCCATTCGGCGCGAAGGCGATCAGGGAGGCTCCATCGGCTTGCGATCCGCCTAAATACGTCGCGCCTGCAAACCGGCCCTCCGGCGTGAATCGCTCGACATACACGTCGGAAGTGCCGCCCGCATACCCAGGCTGGAAGGCGCCCACGCCGACTGGCAGATTCATATATGGATCGTTCGGGTAGCCGCTGGATGCGGCTGTGCCTGCAACCACGGCATTGCCGGCGCTATCCACATCCAGAGCCACCCCGATGGAGAAGCCTGTTGAAAGGTAAGTGGAGTAGATGAGAGAGGTGCCGTCCGCGCTGAGCCGGGTGAGAAAGCCCGCGACGTTACCGCTGGTGCTGGTGTTTGCGCCGGGGGTGGTCGGAAAGAGCGCAGCGAGTGGATTGGTTGAACCGCCTAAAAAGGCAGTGCCTTGGGCATCCAGCTTTACGAATCTGGCGCCTCCTTCGCCGAGGAAGGTCGAAAAAACCAAGCCGCTGCCTTGCGGATTCAGCTTCGTGAGGAATACGCTCGGGTTGCCGTTGAGGAATGCGAAGGCCGGTGCGCCTGGATTGGTGGTTAGGAATGCTCCCGGCGTCACCGGGAAGTCCGGTGAAAACGTAGATCCTGTGATGAAGGCGTCTCCAGCGTCGTCCACCGCAATCGAGGCCAGATCGTCGCCACCGTTCATCGTCGCGCTTCCGGAAAGATAGGTGGCGTATACCAGCTCTGAACCGGACGCGTTCAGTTTGGCCACGATACTGGGGAAAAGATTGGTGCTTGATTTCGGTGACACCTGAAATGCACCCGGTGTTGTCGGAAACGCGGGTCCAAATTCCGTGCTCGTGAAGTACACGTTCCCCTCAAGATCGACAGCCAGCGCGCCGACACCCGCAGGGATAAAGGTTGAGTACACCAGTTGAGTACCGGATGGGTTCAGTTTCACAATGAATCCGGCGCCTGAATTCGTAAAGGCAGCACCAGGGGTCACCGGGAAAGTGTTGGCGATGCCGACTTGGGGTGACGTTCTGCCGCCGACATAGACGTTGCCCTGTTGGTCAACGGCAATGGCGGTTGCAGTGGTGTCCCCGCTTCCCGAAAGGTAGGTGGCGAAGACAACCGCTCCGGTTGGGTCCAGTTTTTCGACGAAAGATCCGATGCAGGAGATCGGAACGCCCGGGAACACAATTTCGCAAATCCCGGTACTGTTGTCCTGAGATTGAAATGCGCCCGGAGTCGTGGCAATCGCTCCAGGTTGGGCGGTCCCGGTTAAATACGTGTTGGAGGCAGAGTCCGTGGCGATCGCAAGGATCTGTACCTGAGAGGAATACGTGAACGTCGGAGCGTTCTGCGCAAGGCCGCTCGTCGCGGCCAAGAGCAACGCCGCTACCAAGCGCCCAGTCACGTCTCCATCCTATCACTGAGAAACACGGCTGCCTCACTGACCGCCACATCGGTCTTCTCCTTCGAGCGCCGTTCCCGACGTGAGGGGAAGCACTTCGGCGAGGAGTGTCTCCTGCGCGCCGATGGCGTCCATCTCCTGCCGCACAATCGACGTGATCTTGAGAAATGACCGCTCGGCGGCGAACAAATAGTTATCGTTGTAGCTCCCCTGCGATGGGCGACGGATGTAGCCGGCCCGAATCAGCAGACGATGCGCGTCGCTTGCCGCCCGCGCGGGATCTTCCCGCAAAGGGGGGATAAAAAGCTTGCTCCAATACATCATTTCAGCCTATCGCGCAACTCTATTTGCCGCCGAATCCTCATCTTGGCGTTTTCGCTTGCTCGGCTTTCCGCGCCGCACCGGTTATTGTGTAGGCGTAAGAGTTCGGATGTCTCATCGCATCCGGATCACGTAAGCGTGGGAGAGCAACCCGGGCAACCCTGCGTGAGCGTTACACGATGGGCTGTGCCGTTGAAGTTTAGCGGCGTTTCCCGGTGAGCGACATCACCGGGCAAGGGGCGCCCTTTCGAATTTTCGCAAGCGAATCAATCAACAGCTCGCACATCTTTCAGCACCGCCTGCCACGGCGAGTAGCCTCGCGAGGCCGAATACGGATCGTCCTCAAAGGTGAACGCCACGTCTATGCGCGAGCCCGGCTGAAGCTCGTCTACACGTCTGGCGAAGTCCCAACCCTTCGCACGTAGTGTCCGTCCGTTTGCCCGCAGTCGCAGGAATACATGTCTCTCGTTGCGAATCTCCGGCGGAGCCGCGACCTCAATCCCTCGCGCCACGAACATCGGCGCGGGATTGCCGAAGCCGAAGGGCGCAAGCCGCAGAATATCGGCCACGGCCGCGTCGTCGATCTCCTCGAATCCAATCTCGCTGTCGATGGCGAGCTCGCGCTCGAAATCGGCGGGCGTCAACCGCTGGGCCGCATAAGCGCGCAGGCGCTCGCGAAACGTCTCCACCATCGCGGAATCCATGCTCAAGCCGGCCGCTTGGCGATGCCCTCCGAACTTGGTGAACAAGTCGGGCATCGACTCCAGCGCGTCTAGCAAATGAAACGCGGAGATGCTGCGCCCCGAGCCTTGCGCCACGCCCTCGCCGATCCCCAGCACGAACACCGGCCGGTGAAATCGTTCCACCACGCGGCTGGCTACGATGCCCACCACGCCGCGATGCCAGCCCTCGCCCGCGAACACCAGCGCGGCGTCGGAGTCGGTGACCGGCTGCGCGTCGGTTTGCTCGAAGATCGTGCGCGTGATCTCGGCTTCGGTCTGCTGGCGGTCCTGGTTCAAGTCGTGCAGCTTCGCGGCCAGCTCGCGCGCGCGAGCCGCATCGCCGGTCAGGAACATCTCGATCACGTCCGTGGCGCTGGCCATGCGCCCCGCGGCGTTGATGCGCGGGGCGACACGGAAAGCCACTTGTCCGGCGCTGGGAGATTCTCCCGCGGCAAATCCGGAAACATCCAGCAGCGCGCGCAGACCCGGATTGGTCACCTGCCGCAAGCCCTCCAGGCCGCGCTTGACGATGACGCGATTCTCCCCCGTCAACGGCACCACGTCGGCGACCGTGGCGATCGCCACCAGCTTAAGCAGCGAATCCAGCAGCCGCTCGCGCCGCGAAGGCGGCCAGCCCAGCCGCGACGTCAGCGCGTCGATCAGCTTCAGGGCCACGCCCGCGCCGCACAGATTTTTTTCCGGATACGTACAATCCGGCCGGTTGGGATTGAGCACGGCAACCGCGGGCGGCAGCTCGGCTTCCGGAAGATGGTGATCGGTGACGATCACGTCGATGCCCAGTGCGGAGGCGTGCCGCACCACGGCATTGGCGCGAATGCCCGTGTCCACGCTCACGATGAGCTTGACGCCGGAGGCCGCGGCCTCCTCCACCACCTCGCTGCGCATTCCATAGCCGTCGCGCAGACGGTGCGGAACGTGAAAGCTCGGGTTGCCGCCGGCCAGTTGCACGCCCTTCATCAGGATCACGACCGCGCTGGTGCCGTCCGCGTCGTAATCGCCATACAGTAGGATGCGCTCGCGTTGTTCGATGGCCCGGAGCAGGCGATCCACCGCCGCGCCCATATCCTTTAATAGCCAGGGATCGTGAAGATCGGCCAGCGCGGGCGCGAGAAAGCGGCGAGCCTCATCCGGATCGCGATAATTGCGGGCCCACAACACCCGCGCCGCGGCTGGAGCCAGGTTCAGCGCGCGCGCCAGCCGGTCCACTCCGGCGCAATCGGATGGGGCGATGTTCCACTTCATTTGGAAGGAATGCCAGCACCAGAATATCGCGATCGGCGGCCAAGGCCGGGGCTGGGGGGCTTTCCCCTTTGTTTGTATCAGTTCAATTAAGATGCGGTTGGTTGTAAACCTTTTTTTGGGTTTTGCGTAGACCAAAGCCCAGGCCCGGTTTTCGCCCTTGGTGTAACCTCGATGGCGCACCGGAACATCTTTACACCGAAGCGGTTATCCGCAACTCCAAGGAAAGGGATGAAACACATGAAGAACCGTGTTGTTTTCATAGGTGCGCTTCTCGCATCGACGGGCCTGGTCGCACTGGGCGCGGGGATTGATGGGAAATGGACCGTCACCACTCAGGGACGGAATGGAGACCAAACGCAAACGCTCACGCTTACGTCCAGCGGGATGAACCTGAAGGGCTCGCTCGACGCCGGCAATGGCATGCCGACGGACATCACCGAGGGAATGATCCACGATGCCGACGTGTCGTTCAAGGTTACTCGCGAGGGTCGCAACGGGCCCCAGACCACGGCCTACAAGGGCACTCTGTCGGGAGATGAATTGAAGCTCACGGGGACGCGTGAGGCTGCGGCCGGCGGCGCTCCGGGCGGCGGCGGTGGCGGTGGTGGAGCCAAGGGCGGTGGTGGCGGCGGCGGAAAGGGCGGACCGCAGGAGTTGGTCTTCAAGCGCGCCAAATAGTCGAGGAAACCTGTGGCAGATACACGCTCAACCAATACCCACCCACGTAGGAGTGGATTTTCGATGTTTAAGATGCTTGCAGTGTTGGGCGTGTCTCTGCCGCTCGCAATGGCTCAGTCGGGGACGGTGGTGTCCGGAGGACAGCCGATTCCCGGAGTAATTATCCGGGCCACCATGGGCGAACGGGCCCTGACCACGGCCACGGATGAGAACGGCGCCTTCCAGTTTACCGGGATGCTGCCGGGGACCTGGAGCATCGAAGCCGACATGTTCGGATTCGATCCCATAAAGCGCGACGTGACCATCGGGACGGAGCCGGTCAAGATCGACCTCATGCTGCAATTGCAGGCGCGGGCGCAGGTCGCGGCGCAACCCGCGGGCGGAAGGGGCGGCGGACGCGGCGGAAATCAGAATCAGCAGCAGGAATTGATCGCGGAAGTGCCGCCGGAAATTCCGCCGCAGGCTCCCGGTGGCGACACCTCGAACTCGGCCTTCACCATCGCCGGGACGGTGAGCTCGGGCCTGGAAACCAACAATCAAGATTTTAATCGTGGCCAGGGCGGCTTCGGCGGTCCCGACTTCGGGCCTGGCGGCGGACCCGGCGACTTTGGACAACCAGGACAACAAGGACAACAAGGCAATGGCGGTGGCGGGCGCGGCAATCGCAACAACGGCGGAGGCGGCAACTTCAACAACGGCGGTGGTGGCGGAGGCGGCAACTTTCAGGGCGGCGGCGGCAACTTTCAGGGCGGCGGTGGTGGCGGCGGCGGCCGTGGAGGCGGTGGTGGTGGAGGACGCGGTGGACGCGGCGGCCAACAGCAGGCTCGCGGGCTCATCGGAAACCGCGCCCGGCAAGGCGCCAATCAGATCCGCATCAACGTCTTCGATACGATTTCGAACTCTGCGTTTAACGCCAAGAGCTATTCCGTCACCGGCGTGGAGCAACCCAAGCCGCAGATCACGTCGAACCGTTACGGACTCAACATCGGCGGTCCGGTGATCCTTGGGCACTTGCTGGATTTGAGCAAACAACTCAACTTCACCTTGAACTATAACGGCACCATTCAGGACAGCGGCGCCAATCCCTTCGTCACGGTGCCGACCCAGGCGGAACGCGACGGGAATTTCGCGGGCGTCACCACGGGCACGGGAGCCAGGGCCCTTCCGGTGACCATCTACGATCCTTGTACTGGAGTAACGGCGCCGGCCTGCGTGCCGGGGACCGGCACGACGCCGTTTCAAAGCAATCAGATCCCCGCCAACCTGATCAGCCCCATCGCAGTGAAACTACTGCAGTATATTCCGTTGCCGACCGGGCCGGGCGCCACCAACAACTACCAATTTGCCACAGGCCAGCCCAACAACTCGCAGCAGGTGACTTTCCAGTTGCAGTACACGGTCCGGCCAGCGGACCGGTTGTCCATTCAGGTTCGAACGCAAGCTACCGATTCGAAGTCGGCGCAAAGTAGTTTTGTGACCGCCGCTGGCGGGCTGCCCCTGGACGCCAGAAGTGGATTTGGACAAAATCAAAGCGTGGCGTGGACCCACAACTTCTCGCCTCGGCTCTTCAACACGCTCACGGTGAGCCTCAACCGCAACGCGCCCTCCTCGACCCCCTACTTTCAGACGCTGGGGCAAAATATCGGCTCTCAGTTGCCGATCACGGGGCAGTGGCCGAATGCCAGTAACTACGGTCCACCCCAGCTTAACTTCACAAACTTCGGCGCTAACGGGTCGGCGTTGAATGACGGCAACCCGACCAGGAGCGCGGTCCAGACCATGCAACTCCAGAACTCGCTGCAAGTGCGTCGCGGCAAACACAACCTGACGTTCCAAGGCCAGTTCGCTCGTTACGACACCAATCTGATCAATGACTCCAACGGCCGCGGAACATTCTCATTCAACGGATCTAGCACCGCACTGGCCGGCGCGGTCCCAGGCACGACGGGCTTTGACCTCGCCGATTTTCTACTGGGCCTTCCCGAGTCCGCCTCCGTCATCTACGGCGCCGACCGTTATTATCGCGGCGTGTCCTACAGCGCCGCCGCCAATGACGACTTTCACTTTCTGCCCAACCTCTCTTTTCAGCTCGGCCTGCGCTATGAGTACACTTCTCCGCTCAGCGAAAAGTACGGGCGGGAGGCCAATCTATTGACCTCGCCCGATTACTCCCCCTACGCCGTCGTGGCGCAGAGCAATCCCGGGGGGACTTGTGTGGCTGCCAGCGGCAACAATGAGTATGAGTGCCTGGCCCAGAGCAGCGCCTCCCAACTCTACTCCACTTGTACGGGATACGTTGCCCCTATCAACTCCGCCACTGGACTCCCCGTCAAATGTTCAAAAACCCCCGGGGCTGGGTACGCGGGAGGGCTGACGCCTCAGCGCCTCAATTTCGCACCCAGGCTAGGGCTCGCATGGCAGGCCATGAAACGAGGCAGCCTTATCGTCCGCGCGGGTTACGGAACCAATTACAACGGAGGCGTGTATAACCAGGTCATTGGCAGTCTGGCCACCCAGTCCCCTTTTCTTTACAACTCCGGCACGGTGGAGACGGCCTCGAACAATGTTCTGACGCTGGGCAACGGGCTGACCCAGGAAGCGCCCGGCAAGATCATTACCAATACGGCCGCCTTCGACCAGAATTACAAGATTCCCTACGCGCAAACCTGGAATGTCGGGATTCAGCGGAACCTGCCGGCTCAACTCGTGCTCCAGATCAACTACACCGGCATCAAGGGCACGCACTTGGTGGTCGGCCTGGATCCCAATGAGGCTCTGCCGGGACCGGAGACGGGAACAAATGCGCCAACGACGCGGCTTCCCATCGCCAACGCCAACATATTCACCTATTACGAAACCGCCGGCAACTCGATCGTGAACTCCGGCCAAGTCTCTTTGCAGCGCCGCATGCGCAACAACCTCGGGTTTCAGCTTTCCTATACCCGGGCGAAGTCCATCGACGACCAGTCCAGTCAGGTGTTGAATCCGTTGTGTATCGAGTGCGAGCGCGCTCTCTCCACCAATGATCGCCGCGACGCCGTGTCGTTCACGTTCACCGCCGAGTCTCCCGTGGACCAGCGCAAAGGATTTATGGCCAACAAAGGGCTCCTCACCAAGGCGCTCAAGAATTGGACCCTCCAGGCGCCCATTACTTGGGCTACGGGAACGCCGCGGACGGCCTCGGTCCAGGGCGACTACTCCGGAGTCGGACTCGTGAACGGGGAGCGAGCCGAGGCGACGGGGCTTCCCATCACCAATGGCTCGGGCTTCTTCAACACCGCGGCCTTCGCGCTTCCGGCTCCGGGGACCTTTGGTAATGCCGGCCGGGACACCATTCCAGGTCCGGACTCGTTCACCATGAATGCCAACATGTCGCGCACCTTTACTCTCAAGGAGCGCAAGACCCTGGAGATTCAGATCAATTCGACCAATATTCTCAACCACCCGGTTCCGTCGACGTTTGGCACAACGGTCGGGGCAGGGACCTTTGGCGTGCTGTCCAGCATGGGCGGAATGCGCGTCATCAGTGGAACGATTCGCTTCCGGATGTGAGACTTTTTCAATGAACAAATACAAACTAATTGCTTTGGCGACAACCTTGGTCGCCCTCCAGAGGGTTCCCGCACAGGTTACTTTCCAGAGCGAGACCCGGCTGATCATCGTAAACGTCACCGTGAAGGACAAGATGGGCAACCCCATCGCGAACCTGAAAAAGGAAGACTTCGAGATCACCGAAGACGGTAAGAAGCAGGATAACGCTGTCTTTGAGTTCGAGAAGCTGTCGAACGATCTATTGACCCCGGTGGCCGACGAGGAGAATGGGCCCAAGCAACTGGAGGAGCGTGTCGCCGCGCCCAAGCCCGCCGCGCCCAAGCCCCCTCCCGCTTCTCCGGTCACGGTTACATCCGGCGGCTTGGCCAATTCGCAACGGAAGGACAAGCGCCTGATGGCCATGTTCTTCGACATGACCACCATGCCCCAGTTCGACCAGATCCGGGCGCAGGAGAATGCCATGAAGTTCGTCAGGGAACAGATGACCTCGTCGGATCTGGTGCAGCTCATGGTTTACGGAAACAAGCTGAATGTGGTGGAGGAGTTCACCGACGACCGTGAAAAGCTGCTTACGGATCTGAAGGCCCTGGTGATCGGACAAGGCTCCGAGCTGGCCGGCGGGGCGGCCACAGCCGGCGCCGAAGGCGACGACACCGGCGGCTTTACGCAGGACGACACCGAGTTTAATATTTTCAATACCGACCGCCAGCTCGCGGCCATCGAGGACGCGGTCAAGATGCTGGCTGCCTTCCCGGAGAAGAAAGCGATGCTATACTTCTCCAGCGGCATCCCCAAGAATGGAATCGACAACCAAAGCCAACTCCGGGCCACGACCAACGCCGCGGTTCGCGCGAATGTGTCCATCTATTCGGTGGATTCGCGCGGGTTGGTGGCTTCCTCGCCGGCCGGCGACGCGACTCAGGCGTCCACGCGCGGCACCGGCACATTCACCGGCAGCAGCCAGAGCAGCCGGATCTCCAGCCAGCAGGATACCCAGGAAACCATCGCCACTCTGGCGAACGACACCGGCGGGAAGGTCATGCTGGACAATAACGACCTGACCCTGGGCTTCAAGGCGGCGCAAACCGATTTGACCAGCTATTACATCCTGGGCTACTACAGCTCGAACTCGGCGCCGGACGGCAAGTACCGTCACATCAAAGTCAGGCTCACCAATACCCAACTCGCCGCCAATACCAAGGCGCTCGAGTACAAAGAAGGCTACTATGCCAACAAGATATTCCAGAAGTTCACCGCGGCCGATAAGGAACAGCAGCTTCAGGAAGCGCTGACCCTGGGAGATCCGTTGAGCGATCTGCCGCTGGCTTTGGAGGCGGACTATTTCCGGGTCGCGCAGAACCGCTACTTCGTGCCCATCTCGGTCAAGATTCCGGGCTCCGAAGTCGCGCTGGCGAAGAATAAAGGACTGGAGACCACGGATTTCGATTTCGTCGGCGTGGTGAAGGGTGCCGACGGGAAGTCGCTGGGCCAGCTCCCGCAGTGGGCCACCACAGGCGTGCGCGACAACATCCCGATCCAGTTGAAGGGCAAGGACGCCGCGGAGCTTGAAAAGCGCAGCTTGCAGTACGATACGGGGTTGACGCTGCCGCCCGGAACGTACATCATCCGCTTCCTGGCGCGCGAGAATCAGACCGGAAAGATGGGAACCTTCGAGACCCAGCCGTTCACCATCCCCGATCTGAGCACACAGAAAAGCCTGCGGATCAGCTCCATCATCTATAGCAGCCAGAAGGACCCGGTCGCGGCGGCGGTGGGCTCGGCGACCAACGATAAGAAGGCCATTTCCAATCATCCGCTGATTCAGGACGGCCAGAAGATTGTGCCCAGCATCACCGGCGTGTTCCGCAAGGATCAGAATATGTACGTGTACTTCGAGGTGTACGATCCCAGTCCAGACGAACAGAAGACACCCGACGTTCGCGCGGAAGTGGATCTGTACAGGGGAGCGCGCAAGGTCTACACGTCCGTGCCGATGGAGGTGAAGAAACTCAGCCCGTTGCGGCCGGGCATGGCGCCGTTCACCTTCCAGATTCCCTTGGCCAAGATTCCCACGGGACAGTATACGGCGCAGGTCTCGGTGATCGACGAGACGGGCAAGAAGTTCGCCTTCCCGCGCAGATCGATCATCATCCTGCCGGAGCAAACGGCAGCAGCGGCAGCGCCCTCGGCGGAGGCGCCGGCGCAACCTAACCAGTAGTTCGAGCCAGTCCAGCGAGCGTGGGCGGGGCGGGTCCCCTGACCCGCGAGCCCCACATGGCTCATGAAACTGTGAAACTGGTCTAGCTCATGAGGTGAACGCCCACGATCAGGGCGCCGAACACCACCAGTGCGGCGATCGCCACAATGGCCCAACGCATCAGTCTTTCCTTGTTCGAGACCATGCGCTTGTCGTCTTGCTTCATTTGCTCGTCCAGGCTATCAAACATTGAATCACCCTCCCCAGGTGGAAAGCCGTCACCAAACTCGAATCGAGCTTCCGGCCTCTTGCCGAGCTAGGGGAAGTATAGTCCCACACGCCGGGAAAAGAAAGCGGGCGGATCACGACGGGCGCGCGACATGCTGCTGGCTGGCAAGCGACAAGATCGCCTGCCCCATTTCCGAGACACTCGGCGGCCGGCAGTGGAATCGCGTAGAATGATTAGGCTGTGGCCGAACTACTGAACTCCTCACCGATGGTCTTTCCGGTCCTCGAATGCTTCCACATTCTGGGATTCATCCTGCTGGCTGGCTCTATCGCGCTGGTGGACTTCCGGCTCCTGGGCGGGCTGATGCCCGACCAGGGAGCCGCTGAGCTGAGCGGGGATGCCGCGCCCTGGACGCTGATCGGGCTGGCGCTGGTGACGACCTCGGGCTCCCTCCTGTTCGCCTCCGATCCGGATCACTACTATTTGAACCACGCCTTTCAATTCAAGATGGGGGCTCTGCTGCTGGCGATCGCGTTCCACTACACGATTCACGGCAGGGTGGCGCGGCCGGGCGCGTCGGCGGGATCGGGCAAGCTGGCGGCGTGTCTTTCGCTGGCGCTGTGGGCCAGCGTCATCGGCGGCGGGATCTTCATCGGGTTTGTGAACGGGCCACAGTAATGACGCCCGTGCTCAGCTTCGCGCAATGGCTCCAGTACACGGATTGGGCCGCGGCCCTGCGCTATTCCGCCACCGTCTACCCGCTGGTCCTAACCCTCCATATGATCGGCATCGCGTTCTTCGGCGGGATGATCCTGTTCACGAATCTGCGTCTGCTGGGATGGACCATGCGCAGGCTGCCGGTCTCGAAGGTGACCGGCGCGCTGCGCGTTCCCAAATACATCGGCTTCGCGATCGTGGTCACGTGCGGCATCCTGATGGCTTCGTCCAAAGCCGAGGAATACTACTACAATTGGTTCTTCTGGACCAAGATGTCGCTGCTGGCTCTGATCGCCGTGCATGGTTTGGTGTTCCGGCGGAGCGTGTATCGAGGCAGGCTCGATCCCTCCCCGTCGCAGGCCAAGCTGGCCGGCTCGCTATCGCTGCTGCTGTGGACCGGCGTGATGATCTGCGGACGGGGCATCGGCTACATCGAGCCACCGCTCGAGAAGCTGCACGCGCTGCTTGGTCTACGCTGACGCTGCGTGGCTCACACGGTTTTGCGCCTGGCTTTGAGCGGCGGCTCGGCGCCCGCGGGCTTGCGCGCAGGCTTCTGGCGCGACGACTTTTGACGCAGCAGGCGAGCGACGGCTCGCGACAGGTGCGAGACCTCGTTGGCGCTTTTCTGAATCACCGCGTCGGCCTTCGTGTTCTCCTCGTTGAGACCCATCGGGTCCACAAAACCGGAGATCAGGATGATGAGCAGCTCGGGCTCGATCTGGCGCAGATGGACGATCAACTCCAGGCCGTCCATGCGCGGCATCTTGTAGTCGGTCACCACCAGATCGAATTTCTGCGGCGCGAAGCGCTCCAGCGCGTCGTGGCCGTTCGCGGCCGTCACAATTCCGTAACCGAGCTCCTCCAGCACCATCTTGCGCGCCTTCAAGCCGTTGGCATTGTCGTCAACCAGTAAAATTTTGGATTGAATCGCAGGAGCGGAGGATTTTTTAACGGACATGTTTTAGTGTGAATACGAAAAATTAACAGGTCTGCAACATGGATGTCAAACACCTTTGTAAGAAACTCAAAAGCAGTGAGATTCAGTTCTTGACTTTGGGAAACAGCGTCAATCGACCGGCTTCGGCGCGGTGTATCCGGACTTGGCGTAGACGGTATACTTGAGCGGCTTGTGCTTGTCGTCTTCCATGCGCATGGGCTGATTGTTGGAAGGGTCGACCAGATCCACCTTGATCTTGCGGTACTTGCCGTCGCGCGCCTGATTGGAGGGCGTGTAGGTGATCAGGTAGCGGCTGCGGAGGTTGGTGGCCATGGTGCGGAAAATCTCCGGGTACTCGGTGAGGAAATGCGGGAAGAAGGCCATGCCGCCGCTTTCGGTGGCGAACGTGCGCATCTGGCTGTCGGCTTGCAGGAAGTCCAGCTCCTGGGTGCCGCGCAAGCCGCCGGAAGCGGTGGCGATGTCCCGAATCGATTGCATGAGCCCGACGGCGTAAATGGGCACGCCGCCCTCCTGAATGTGGCGTCGGGCCTTGTCGAAGGTCTGCTGGCTGAAGGTGTCCACGCCGGAGGAGATGAGCAGAATCGCCTTGCGGCCCTCGATGGGCTGCATCCGGTCGATGGTGTCGGTCAGCGCGTCATAGAGATTCGACTCCGAGAACCCGGGGAAACGCAGGCGCGCCAGGGCTTCCTGAATCTGGCCCCGGTCGGTGGTGAAATCGGTGAGCATTTCGGGCCTCAGATCGTAGGCCACGATGGCCAGGTAATCCTCGGGCTTGAGGAAGGACGCGAAGCTGTAGGTGGCCTGGAGCGTCTCAAACCAGGTTCGGGAATAGAAGCTCTGATAGCGGTTGGAAAACTCCACCACCATGGCGATGGTCATGGGCGCTTCTCCCACCGAAAAGCTGGCGATCTTCTGCGGCACGTTGTCCTCGGAGAGGCGGAAGAATTCTTTTCCGATCTTGGGGATGAAGTGACCCTTGGCGTCCTCGATCGCGACATCTACCGTCACGGTAGTGGCGTCGGTGGCAAAGGTCGCCACGGGAGCCGGCACATTCTTGTTCTTCCCATATTCGGACTTGATCTTGGGCTGGTCCGGTTCAGCGGGAGCGGCTGTGTCCGGGGTGGGGCTGGTGGTGGACGACGATCCCGATGGATTGCGGGGCCGAGCCACCGTTTCGGTTCCGCCGCCGATGGGGCCTTGAGCACGGCAGAAAAATACGAACGCGACGGAGCACGCGGAGAGAGCGGCAAGAATTCGCAGGGCCTTCATAGGTAGATTATGGCGCGGTATCGGCGTCTAACGCCAACCCGTTTCCATCAACCCCCTTTCAAACCGTGCTTGCGGTTTTCCCGCACACGGCTTAACGATGATCTTCTTGATGTGGCGTGCAGGTCGCCATCGCGCAGATGGAAGCGGGCCTTTCAACGGATCGTCACTCCGCCTGTGCAAGCCTTCGCCTGAGTCCATCGCCGAGCAGCGCACTTGGCGCACATCCATAGCCGGGCAACGAAGTTGTCGCGCTTTTACAAAGAGGTTGTTGGCCGTTTCCGGCATGCCCTCACGCTTACTTCCGTGCCGACGTGACCAAAGTAGGGTCCCTTCCCTCCAGTGCGTTGTCTTGCACGCCTTCCTCGGTATTACGGACCCCTCGGACTCCCTCCCGGCTCCGCGCGATTTCAGCCGTCCGGCCTTATACGCCCGGTCTTTGCCCGACTTGGCTGCCAGGTAGGGTCTCTCCTGTTCCGCTATGCTCTGTCCCAACGTGCCACCGCCTGAGACCCCGAGGAGGTCCAGCATCCCATCCGGTTTTACGGAATGCTGTCTGTTGCCTTCGCCGTGACATGAGCGGCTCGGCCCTCTCAAACACCTTTCGGCTGATACTTTGACGCGGCTACTGCGTTCACTGATTGTTGCGGCCCGCTGGTTTGCTCCCCTCTCTTTCCAGGGCTTTTGACACTCCGCTTCGCGCGGGCGGATTTCTCCGCTCTGTTGGAGTCTGCTACCGGGCGCTCCGGCGCTTACCCGGACGGATCTCTCATCCGCTAGAACAACGCGACTTTCAGGACGCACCATGGTCGCAATATACCATCAATAAGACGCGCTTGCGATGGCCCGCGTTTCGGCGCCCCCGGCGCTTTTTCCCGCTCCCGCTGGTCGCGGACCATCCCAGGAGGTACAGGCGCCTTCTATGAACTTCCGCCGATACCCAGTTGGCGCTCGATCAGCTTGCCGAGAGTATCGGGAATCTCCGTGTGGCGGGGAACTGGCTTGTCAACGCCAGGGCGAACGAGTAATTTCTCCAACGAGTAATTTCTCCAGTAGCTCGGCTACCGTGCGATTGATATACTCCGAGCCATTGTCGGCATGAAAGCCGAGAATGCGAAAAGGAAACTGATGTAGAATCGCCTCCAACACAGGCAGCAAATAGCGCTCGCTGATCTTGCTCGCGCAGCCCACCACTTGCCACTGCGTGACCGCGTCCACGGCGTTGATGTGATACACACCCTTGGCTCCATCCCAGTCGCCCTGGTGCACCGTGTCGACTCGAAGAAACCCAGGTTGTCCGCGCGGGTCTGGCCTGCGCCGTTCCCCGATGGAGATCGCCGCCGGCCGCGTTGGCTCGAACACCGTGGCCACCTTGCGGTAACCCGCACTGCCGCGCAGATTGTACAGATGCGCGCTGGAGATCCGCGCCAGCCGAACGAAATCTTTCCTGCCGAACTGCTCGTACTCCCGGCGCAGAATGTGTCGCGTGGCTGGCCCGCTCAACCGCTGGTGCGCTCGATCCACTTCCGCCAGCAGCCTCACGTCTCGCTCGGTATAGGTTCTCGCAATCCGGCGCCGCCGGTACCGGGCTGGTTCCACCTTCCCGGTCTTTCGGAACATTCGGATGAGCCGCGTCACTTGCGGCAGGCTCAATCCGGTCACCTTGCTCACCCACGTCCGGATCGCGCCACGGGCCTTCCGGCCTTGCTTCGCGTACTCCTGCGCCACCAACACCTGACCCGTCCAGGTGTAGATCTCCGCCCGGCTTTGTCCCGTAAACTCGATTCCCCGGCTGACCTTCAGAAACTCCTCGATCTGTCCCCGCGTCAGTTTCTCGGCATTCCGCATGTGTAGTTGCACTCGGCCGCGGTCTGCCTACCCACCTCCTATTTTCAGGATCATCTTGTATTGGACAATTCTCTTCAGACGGCGCTAGCTGGCTGGGTGTATACTGGCAAGAGCCTCCAATCGAAGGTGTACATATATAGGATGCGAAGGATGAAAACCTGGCTCAATTCAATGGCGGTGGCGGCCGGTCTCGTGGCCGGCGCGGTAGCCGTTTTCGCGCAGTGGCCTGCTTATCCCACGGGAGTTCCGAAGGGGCCCGACGGCAAACCCGATCTCACCGCGCCCACCCCCCGGACAGCCGACGGCAAGCCTGATTTCTCGGGAACCTGGCAACTGGGCCGCGCCGGCGGTGGTGGTGGCGGCGGTGGCGGCCGCGGGCGTGGCGGAGCGCAGGCGAAGGGTGCTCCCGCTCCTGCTGGAAATCCAGATCCTGCCGGGACGCCGGCCCCTGGTGGACCTCCGGCGGCTGGTGGACCTGCGGCGGCGCGCGGACCAGGCGGAGCCAGAGTTTGTAATCCCCAGACACCCACCGACGGACCTCCGTTGGCCACGTTCGCGAACATCGGCGCGAACTTCCCGGGATGTCTGCCGCCGCTAACGCCCTGGGCCGCGAATGTGCTGACCCAGCGCAAGTCGGAAAACAGCAAGGACAATCCCGACGCGCACTGCCTGCCGCTGGGGTTGATGCAACTGCACGAGCATCCCCAGCCCAGAAAAATCATCCAGGCGCCCGGCGTCATCGTGATTCTGTACGAAGCCCAGGCCGGCGTCCGGCAGATCTTCACCGACGGCCGGCCCTTGCCGACAAACGATCCGCAGCCGTGGTGGTATGGCTACTCCATCGGCCACTGGGACGGAGACACGCTAGTGGTCGAAACCACTGGCTTCCGCGACGACGTGTGGCTGGATATCGACGGCAGCCCGCTGACCAACTCGGGCAAGATGACCGAACGCATGCGCCGGTTGAATTACGGCACGCTGCAAACCGACGTCACCATCGAAGATCCGAAAGCCTATACCAAGCCGTTCACCGTCCGCGTGAACCACCGCCTGATGCCGGACACCGATCTGATCGAGTTCATCTGCGCGGAAAACGAAAGAAGCGACGCTCACCTCGTGGGGAAGTGAGCCCCCGAGCTTTCCTGTTTGACGCGTACGGGACGCTGTTCGACGTCCATTCCGCGGTGCGTTGCGACGGCGTCAATCTCCCAGGCGATCTCGAAGCGCTCTCGCGGTTGTGGAGACAAAAGCAGATCGAGTCTACATGGTTGCGGGCGCTGATGGAGCGCTACGAGGACTTTTGGCGCATCACGGAAGCGGCGTTGCGCTCCGCCCTCCGCCAGCTTTCGATGCAAGCGGCGGATTCGCAGATTGAACTTTTGATGCAAGCGTATCTCCGCCCGGCTGCCTTTGCGGATGCAAGGTCGGCGCTCGAAGCATTGAAGGGCTCGCCCCTGGCGATCCTTTCGAACGGTTCGCCAGGAATGTTGGAAGCTGCCGTCCGCGGCAACGGCCTGGAGCCGTATTTCACCGAAATCATTTCGGTGGATCGGGTCAAGACCTACAAACCTTCTCCCCGCGTCTATGCCCTCGGGCCCAAGCTCCTGAACCTTCCGGCCGAAGAGATTCTTTTTGTGTCCTCCAACTTATGGGACGCTGCCGGAGCCAAGGCCTTCGGTTACCGGGTCTGCTGGTGCAACCGGTCTGGAGCGGAAATGGAAGATGGAGAGTTTGCTCCCGATTTTACGGTGCGCCGCTTGGATCAGATTGCGGGTTACGAAATCCCGCCGTGTCCCGAGTGAATGCGCGGCCCGGGCGGCTGTTCGGCTAGAATTCGAGCCTCGGCCGCCAGCATCTGTTCCCAGCGCGCTTCCGTCGCCGCTTTCGGTCCGATCTTGTGCGCCAGCTTCAGGAACAACTTGTAATGGCCCATCTCGGAGGTGAACAGCGCGCTGTAGAAGGCCGCCAGCTCCGCGTCGTCGGAACTCGCCGCCAGCACGGCGAAGCGCTCGCAGGACCGGAGCTCGATCAGCGCCGAGACAAACACCCGGTCCACGATCTCGGCCGCCTCCCCGCGTCGCGCCAGCATCCGCAGCGCGTTGGCGTACGGGTTTTTGTGGACTCGCTCGAGTCGGCCTCCGCGCCGGATCAGCAGCCGGATGACTTGCGCCAAGTGCGCCGACTCATCGCGCGCCACGCCCGTCATGGCCTCCACCCAGCCCGGGAACCAGTCGCTGGGCCAATGCGTCATCAGCTCCAGCGCGTTGTTGGCGGCCTTTTTCTCCAGGAAGGCGTGATCCGACAGCAAGGCAATCGGATCGGCGAGCGCCGCACGCCCCCACTCGATGGGCGTGCGCGAATGGAGCGGAAGCGTGGCGGCTTGATCGAGGGTCACAAACGTAGAAAAGGCGGGTTCGCCGGAACCGATGCCGGCTTGCCCGCCTTGGAATGCGAACGAACCTGCTATCGGGCGAGCGGGTCGGGACGGATCTGGAACTTCACCTCTTTCCCCTTGGTTCCTTTTCCGCCTTCAACCTGCCAGACGAAGTGCGTGCCGTAGTTGGAATACAGCGCACGCCCCTTCCACCCGGCGTTGGGATCGTCGATACGCCCGTCCATGCCGCGCGCGTAGTAGCCGAGCGGATAGGGGATAGTGAAATAGGTCCACTTCTTGGTTGCCGGATTCAGGGCAATCAGAGAGTCGGAGTCAGACCCCGTTAAGAACGGCGTATCCTTCCCCAACTTCATGATGTTCTGCGAATCCGTCCAATTGAAGTAGTGGAAGTCGGCTGGAACATTCGTTCCCTTCAGCTTGGGGCTGGGGGTCTGGTACAGGGTCCAGCCTTCCGGGCAATCGCTGCCGTCGACCTTCATTTTTCCGGTCAGGGACTTGCACTTGCGAACGTCGAAGCTGGCCAGATGGCTGGTGGCCGCGAGACCGGTCCAGACCACGCCTTGGCTATCGACATCGATTCCACGAGGATCGTAGCCCGTCGGTCCAGGCACCTTGAAGATCTGGGTCTTGCAGCTAACGGGCGGATTATTGCCGCGCTGCAACCGCATCAAGTAGCCGGGGTAATCCTCCGCAACACCCCACACGGAGTCGTCAACCGGACTCGGCATGGTCGAGTACATGTTGAAATGGACCATCGTGTCGAGCTTGGGATCGAAGGGCGCTTGAGGCGCTTGATTGCCTCTGCCTCTGCCACCGCCACCGGCGGCAGGAGGAGGCGGCGGGATGGGAGCGCGAACCACACCACCACCCGTGTCCGTATTGTACAGAGCCGCGAGGTCCGCTATCCGTCGAATGTCGTTCCAGGGCTTGGTGATCTTTCCATCCCCGTTCGTGTCCACCGTCTGGTCGCACCAGCCCACGGCAGCCTGCTCGGCTTTGCTTTCGTCGTGGGTCGCAGCCATCGTCTGGTCGTAAATCTTCGAATCGATCCAACCGAAGGTGGGACCGCTCAGTTCGTTGAAATAAATCGTCTCATCCGGATCGTTATCGATGACCACATGGTGCGTGGAGTAGCAGGTTTCAATCAATTGGAACTGCTTGGTCTTGGGATCGAAAATGGACGCCTGCCGGGCGCCGCCGGTCTTCGGGTACCACGCGGCGTACTTGTTGCTCGGATCGCTGCACCAGGCCGGCGCCCGATTGTCGCGAATCTTCGAGGTCAGCCAAACCCGGCCCTTGCTGTCGATCATCGGGTTGTGGGGGTCGGCCGGATCGTAGGGAGGATTGGACCACAGATGCTCATTGCCCCAGAAGAAAGACGGCCGGACCGGAGCCGGGAAGCGCGACGGAACTTTGTCCATGGGCTCGCGCGTCGGAATGTCGATTGAATATGTGAAGTTGTCGGCCTGGTCAAGAATCACCAGTTGCCCATGTCCCGCGTTCACCAGATAGTTCGGGCCGCCGCCGTTCACGGTTGGGTCGTACTTGTAAGTCGAAATCTGATCGTGCATGAAGGAGTGGTCGTCGCCGACATCCCATTGAGTGGATACGATATTGCGCTCAATTCCGGACGGGCGGGGAGGCGCCGGCGGCACTTCGCCCTTTTCGATGCGCTCGGTCCAGTCGGCTAGCGCGTTGAGAGTTGCGGTTTTGCCCATCCCGGTCATCGTGGAGTACATGTTGGTTCCGCGAACTCCGACCTCCAGACGCCACTCCCATGCGGCGATATGGGTCTTTGCGAGATCGGGCTTGGCGTCCCACACGTGGGTCACGTCGCGGGTCAGAGTATTGCCAAGCTGGTGGCAGAAATTGCAGCCAGACTTGAGCCGATTGATCCAATGGTCCTGATCGATCATCGCGACGTTCACGCCGTTGCCGTTCGGGTTCGTGTCGGATTTCTCACCCGTCCCCGGAAACAAGCTCTTGTCGGGAGGCGCCAGCAGCGACAGCCAATAGTCGCCCGGATAAACCTTCGCTGCTTCCTGCGGGGTCTTCGCCGACGTCACCTTCAGAGCCACTTGATTGGCCGACGGCCTCGTGTCGATGGGTTTTGAGTCCTCGATTCCGTACCCTCTCACCCAAACCTTGTAATTCACCACCGGCAACTCCGGCAGCAGGTAGCGGCCCTGATCGTCGGTGACGACGGTCTTGATCATTGGCGTCCCAAGGTCGTTGGTTTGGGCGATCACCCACACGCCGGCTTCGGGGCCTTTATCGCCCGTAACAGTGCCGGTGATGTATCCGGGAGGGCTGACGTAACGCGAAGGGGAGGCTTTCGTAGCCTGCTTCGCGTTCTGCTGCGCGCTGGTTGGGAACACAACGGCTAGGGTGATCGCGCCAACGGCCCCTGCACACAGCAGGGCGGCTGCTCCCCGGGAACGAATGATCTTCATAGAACTCTCCTCTGCACCACGTCTACGTGAAATGGTCCTCATCGCCGACAGATAAATGTCCAAACCAGTATAGTAACGCACATTCGGGGATGCAACTGGCTGAATCTGAATCTGGGCGAAAGACCGTAGCGTTCGAACGGGATCGAATGGAGGCGGGCGGCTATGGTAGATTAACCCGAAGGAGAGGTATGTGTCGATATTGAATGCGATGAACCGCGGGAGAAGCTGGCGAACCCTCCTGTTCGCCAGCCTTGTGACGGCGGCCGTGGTGCCTTCCAGCGTCATTGCGTTTCAGCAAAGCGGGAGCAGCGGTCCCAAGCCTGGAGATTTGAAGGTCAATCCGAAGGACGGGTTACGCTACGTCTGGATACCGCCCGGCAATTTTGTCTCTGGCTGCTCGTTGGGAGACACGGAGTGTTACAAGGACGAATATCCTCAACGTCACGTCTCACTCACTCGAGGATTCTGGCTGGGCCAAACGGAAGTCACGCAAGCCGCGTTCCAGAAGATCATCGGTTACAATCCCAGCGTCTTTGACGGGTCGAACTACCCGGTGGACTCGGTCACCTGGGAGGAGGCGGACGCGTATTGTGCGAGGATCGGAGGCAGGCTGCCGACTGCGGCGGAATGGGAGTACGCCGCCAGAGGCGGGACAAGCACCAGCCGGTATGGGAAGCTCGACGACATCGCCTGGTATGGGGACAACAGCAACTTCTCCGTCCATCCGGTGGCTCAAAAGAAGCCGAATGCGTTCGGGCTGTATGACATGCTCGGGAACGTCGTCGAATGGACCGACACGTGGTACTGGGTTCAGCTCAACACGGAAGACATCAACCCCACCGGCCCTTCCACTGCCGAATACAAGGAACTGCGTGGCGGCGGATGGTGGGACAAGCCGGATTTGGTTCGCGCGTCGTACCGGGTCAGGATTGAAACCACCGATCTAGACGACAGTGTCGGCTTCCGCTGCGCGTTGAACTAGCCGTAAGCCGCAGCAGGTACTAACTATAGCGCTGATCGCTCCCCGCCGATGATGTGTTGAGAATGCGTGTCTTCGTCCGTTGTGCTGCGGGCATCTTGCTTTCGTCGGCGCTGATGTGGAGTCAGCCAACAGGGCGCATCGAAATTTCTGGAACGGTCACCAACTCTGCAACAGGCCTGCCGGTTACAGACGCTCTTGTCGCCCTGCAACCAGGCCCGCATGAGATTCCCGAAGACTTCAACTTCCCTAAAGAGTTCAATTTACCGGAAGACTTCGATTTGGAAAACGCCAGCGAAGAGATGCTGGAAAAGATCAACGAGAAGGTCGGAAAGCTGACGGCTCCCGACCCCCCGCAACGGGTTCTCACCGATGCAAGCGGCACGTTCTCATTCTCGGTTTCGGCGGGGACCTCCGGCGTCACGTTGCAAGTCAAACGAGCGGGGTTCCAGCCCGGCAAACCCGTTTTATTGCGCAGCGAGAAGATGCTCTCGAAGGCGAATATTAAACTGATCCCTCTAGGAGTGGTGCAGGGGCGCGTGGTAAACCGGGATGGCGAGCCGGTCCCAGGTGTGACTGTCGATACGATCCAGATCCGGGTCCGCAACGGCCGGAAGGATTTCCCGGACTATGCGCACAACGAAACCGACGACCTCGGCGAGTTTCGCATGTGGGACCTCGATCCTGGCCTCGTCTATTTGGAGGTGGTAGACCGCTACGGAACCACGCAGAAGGCCGGCGACCCCAGCCTGAGGCCTTCGAATGTGGCGTACGGTCCGGTGTATTATCCCGCTGCCGATACTCAGGCTGAAGCACAGGCCGTTCGCATTCATCCCGGCGAAACGATTCGCGCCGATTTCGTCCTCCAAGAACATAAAGCTTACAAGATTAGTGGCGTTCTGGAAAATCCCGGCCACGTCACGTCCACCGGTGAACCATGGATCCGTCTGCTGCGCGGCGACGATGGCGTGCCGGTGCGTTCATCCTTGGATCTGGCCAAGGGAACCTTCGAAGTCGTGGACGTACCGCCCGGCTCCTACACAATTCAAGCTCTTGTGAACTCGGACCCGCCCGTGTTTGGCGAGACCACCGTGACGGTCCGCGAAGTTGACGTCTCGGACCTGGTAATGCCGTTGACTGTGGTTGCGAGCGTGAAGGGCACGGTCGTGTTTCCGGCGAGCGCTTCCGATCCTGACGCCGATTCCCATTATGCCTTTATCCAAGCGCAGGCCACCAATACCGAAAGACTTCTTCAGGGATGGAGCAGCGAATCCGGGCAGTCTGACGGGTCCGGCAAGTTTGAACTGAAGAACCTCCCGCCCGGCAAGTATGCGATCAGCGCAAATACAGGAGGCACTTACGTGGCGTCGATTCAGTCCGGTGGCGTGGACGTATTGAGCGACGGCCTGACAGTCGGATCGACCGCTCCGCCGGAAATCAGGATCGTTTTAGCCGCCGGCGGAGGGAACCTTGAATGTACCGTCGCGGGTTTGGACGAAGAGTCGTCGGCAACCGTCGCCGCCGTCCGCAGGTACAACTCAACGAACCTGGTGACGATCCGCAAGGCGTACGGCGCCTCTCCGGTTCAGTTCCCGAACCTGGCTCCAGGTGAATACACGATCTTCGCGTGGCCGTCAACACGTGAGGTAGAGTATCAAAATCCTTACGCTCTTGCTGGATTGTCCGCCTATGGAGTAGCCGTTTCGATCAAAGAGGGCTCGCACGAAAAGGTCGGCGTGAAGCTTGTTCCGGAGGAGCAATGATCGTTCCGCTGCTTTTGGCCGTGTTCCTTGCGCAGGAGCCGGCCGCCTTCACCATCAGTGGAACCATCGTGCATGGCACAACCGGCGCCGCGCTGAATAAGGTTCGGGTTTCGCTGACTGCGACATCCAGGGAGGGAACCGGCCGCACCGTGGAAACCGGCTCGGACGGCCGATTCCGGTTCGATGGGCTCAAACAGGGTAAGTACAGCTTGACGGCAGAGCGGCTCGGCTTTGCGCCGCAGGCCTACAACGAAAAGAACCTGTATCGCCCGTATTCCTCAGCGATCGCCGTGAGCAAAGACGCGCCCGCTGCGGACGTCACCTTCCCGCTGATTCCGGGAGCGGTCATCACCGGCTATGTTAGGGATCTTCGCGGAGAGCCAGTGCGCGGATTGGCGGTGCGGGCATATCGAATTGTGGGAGCTTGGACGGCGAAGCAAGCGCAGCTGGCGTTTACCGCCTATACCGACGACCGCGGATACTACCGGATGCATTCGCTCGCCGCTGGAACCTACATGCTCGCCTCTAACGCCTGGCAGTGGAGATACGAAAACACCAATCAACCGGAGCCCAGCGCGTATCCTGTGACGTTCTTCCCCGGTACCACGGACCCGGATGGCGCCGGGAGCGTACGCGTCGAGGCGGGCCATGAGGAGCGCGCGGACATCGTCATGGATCCTGTGCCGTCGGCGAAGATTAGCGGAACCGTGGCGCCGCCGGCAAACGTGAAGGGAAGCTTGAGCGTAAGCCTCGCGGCCAAGGGTCCGTGCGGAAGCCAGTTCGACTTCGGCGAAAAGGTTTCCGTCTCCTATGACAAACACTTCACGATTGAGGATGTTCCCACCGGGCGCTATGTCCTGTCGTTGTGGGAGGACCAAAACAAGCTGCGTGGTTTGCGAACCATCGACGTGGCGAATCCGGAGCAGGAGTTCACCGTCGGCGATTCGCCGTTGCCGCAACTGCTGGTCAAGTTGAGTCTTCTAGGAGCGCCGGCCGGAAACGGCGGCGGACCAATCCAATCCTTCGTGGGTCTTCGTGAGATCAACGGCGTCACCTCGCTGGGCATCCAGATTCCTCCCAGCGGGAATCTCTTCCTGCCCCAGGTGCCGCCGGGACGTTATCAGGTGACCGTTGGGCAGGCGTCTCAATTGCCCATGTCTTCGTTGACGGTGAATGGCGTCGCGCTGAACTCGGAACTGATCGACATCCCCGAAACGGGAGGCGTGGAGTTGTCGATTGTGGCGGAAACGGAGGTGGCGGACGTGAATGGTCTCGCGGTCAGGGACAATCATCCGGCGCCCGGGGTCCTGGTGGTGCTGGTTCCGCAAAAGGTTTGGGAGAACACCGGCGAATACCGCTTTGATCAGAGCGACTCGGACGGCACCTTCACGTGGCATGCCGTCGCCAAAGGGACGTACTGGATGTTGGCCTACGAGCCGGGAGATCCGGGTGATTTCCTGACTGCCGAGGCCGTGAAAGCGCTGCTTCCCAGCGGCGTGCCGCTCGAGGTCACGGATTCGAGCGGTCAATCTGTGCGGTTCGAGCTCCCCAGCCCGAAACCTTGAATTCGATTCCGCGTCACGAGCCGATTATTTGGCCTCGGCTTGCGTCGTCGTCACCGGACCCATCCCGACGATCTCCAGCACGCACTCGGTGTCCTTGGCGCCGTCGTAGTGAATCCCGCCGGCGCGGTCTACGACATAGGTTCCAGCAGGGACCGGGTAGGTGCTGGCAGGGTCGTACGTGGTTCCCGTGCCGATCCACCAGGTGCCCGAGAGCACGGTAATGTACCGCTCCATCGAGTGGAAATGCGGACGGCTCATTTTATTCGGATGCCACTTGAGGAGCTGAATGTAGATGCCGGGCTTGGAAGGGTCGCCCTGAACGGTGGCCGTGTCGGAGTTATCGCCCTTCCTCCACTCGATTTTGTCGGGCAGAGTGTAGGAGACGGCCTTGGGATCGGGTTGGGCGGCGCGGCCGGGTATCAACAGCGCAGCGATCGCGGTCACGAAAATGGCAATGATGGGACGTTTCATAATTCCATCCTACTCTCCGCGGCATGTATGATAAAGCCGAGTACGGAAGGAGACCTCATGCCTGGACTAAGATGGTTGACAGCCGCGGGGGCGATGCTGCTTACGGGCGCGATCCACGCGCAGACGTTGCAGGGCGGGGCTCTGGTGAAGGCCTTGCAGGCGGGCGGCTACGTCATCGTGATGCGGCACACGAGTTCCCCGCGCGAGGTGCCCGACAAGAAGGCTGCCAATCCCGACAACACCAAGCCGGAGCGGCAGTTGGATGAAGAGGGCCGGACCACCGCGACGGCCATGGGCAAAGCGCTGCGCGATTTGAAGATTCCCATCGGCGAAGTGTTCACCAGCCCAACTTATCGGGCGCTGGAAACCGTAAAGTATGCGCAGTTGGGCAAGCCTCAGCCGGTCGTCGAACTGGGTGACAACGGTCAAAGCATGCAGGGCGGCACGGAAGCTCAGGCTGCCTGGCTGCGCAAGAAGGTTACGCAATTTCCGACGGGGACCAATACGATCCTGGTGACCCACTTCCCCAACATCAGAGGCGCGTTTCCGCAATTGACCGATGTCGCCGATGGCGAGGCGCTGGTGTACGGCCCGGACGGCAAGGGCGGGGCGACTCTGGTGGCGCGAGTCAAGATCGAGGAGTGGCCAAGGTTGCGGTAATGCTTCGCGGCAGCTGGATGCCGGCCGCGAATGGCGATATAGTAAAGCTCATGCTTTCTCGACGAACCGCACTTCTCGCTCCCCTCGCCGGGTCACTTGGAATCGCGCCGCGCCTTGACGCGGCGCCCGGAAAAATGGGTTTGAGCATTCACCTGACCACGTCTCAGGGCGCGGGCTACCAGAAGGCGCTGGAGGGCTGGGCCAAGGCCGGGATCAAGAATGTCGAGGTCACCGACCGGGGTTTGGACGATTTTCTCAAGACCAACGACATCGCGGCCGCCAAGCGCGTGATCGCAGATCACGGACTGACGCTGGTTTCCTGCGCGTCCGTCCTCCAGGATTTTTGGAACCAGAACGCGGGCTTCGCCATGCAGATGGAAACCTGGAAAAAACGCTGCGACCAATTCGCCTCGCTCGGCAGCCCCAGGATCTATTGCCCCAGCACCACCAGCCGGAAGATCACCGCGGAGGATTACAAGACCATGCCGGATGCCATCCGCCAGGCGGGCGATGTCGCCAAGCAGTACAACCTGACCGCGATGATCGAGTTCACGCGCAGCTCGACGCTGATCGCGACGCTGACCACATCGCTCAAGATGATTCGCGAAGCCGCGCATCCCAATGTGCGCCCGATGCTGGATTGCTATCACTTCTGGTCGGGGCTCAGCAAATTCGAGGATCTCGACATGCTGAAGCCCGGCGAGCTCGCGCACGTGCATTTCCAGGACACGCCGGACATCCCGAAAGAGCTGTTCGCGCAAACCACACGGCTGATTCCGGGCGACGGCATTGCTCCTCTGGACCGCATTCTGCGGAAGCTGGCCGAGAAGGGCTACGACGGAGCGCTTTCGGTTGAGCTCTTTCTGCCGGAGTTGCAGAACGGCGATCCCTATGAAGTGGCGACCCGAATCCGGAAGAAGTGCGAAGCCGTGATGAGCAAGGCGGGGGTTCTTTAATGCGTCCTCTAATGCGAAAATCCGCGATCCTGTTCACCGCGCTGTGCGCATGCACGTCAGCGTTCGCCCAACGGCCTACCAATCCAGCCCTCCTGATTCCGCAAGAGGCGCCAGCTTTAGATTATGTGGCGGTCGCCAATCCTCTGCCGGTTCCCGACGGCGTGAACACCGGAGCATCCGCCAGCGTGGCTTTCGATTCCAAAGGCCATCTCTTCGTGCTGAGCCGGGGCGCAGCGGCCATCACGGAATTCGACGAGAACGGCAAATTCATTCGCGCCTTCGGCGAAGGTCTGTTCACGCGCAGCCATGGTCTGCGCATCGATAAGGACGGCAACCTGTGGGCCACCGACGTCAGCGCGCACACGGTCATGAAGCTGAGTCCGAAGGGCGAGGTCCTGCTCACGCTGGGCACCAAGGGCAAAGCGGGCGAGTGGAACGAAGCGGCCGGATCGCGCCTCTTCAACGAGCCCAACGACCTCGCCTTTGGCGCCAACGGTGACATCTTCATCACCCAGGGACACACGCCGGGACCGGGAAAAGGAGATCCGCGCGTCCTGAAGTTCGACAAGAACGGGAACTTCATCAAGAGCTGGGGCGGGAAGGGAACCGAACCCGGCAAGTTCGACGTGGCGCACGGGCTCGCGATCGATGCCAAGGGCCTGCTGTGGGTGACGGACCGGGAGAACCAAAGAATCCAGATCTTCGACCAGGACGGAAAATACATCCGTGAAATCAAGTACGCCGGATTGCCGTGCGCGCTGGACATCGGCAGCCAATACATCTACATGGTCAACGGATTCGCGGGCCAGGTGCTGAGGCTGGATCTGGACGGCAAGGTTCTCGCCGCCGTCGGAAAACCTGGAAACGGAGTGGGCGAGTTCGGCGAAGCCCACTTTATCGCGGTGAGCCCCAAGGGCGAGATTTACGTGGCGGACTCGGTGAATCGAGCCGTGCAGAAATTCGTGAAGAAATAGAGCGCAAGCAGGGAACGCGCTGCTTTCTTCCGACTCGCTGCGATAGACTTGTCTGATAATTATGTCGCTTGGCGCAGGCGATAAACTCGGCCCCTACGAAATCCTTGCGCCGCTAGGCAAAGGCGGCATGGGTGAGGTGTATAAGGCGAGGGACACGCGCCTCGATCGCGAGGTGGCCGTCAAGGTGCTTCCGCACCCCTTTGTCTCGGAGGCTGTCCGAGATCGCTTTCAGCGCGAGGCGCGCGCCGCTTCGGCGCTCAATCATCCCAATATTTGCGCGGTTTACGACGTGGGCGAGGCGGCGGGTCATCCATTTCTAGTAATGGAGCTGCTCAAGGGCAAAACGCTTCGCGAGCACATCGGCGGCAAGCCTCTCGACATCCCGATTGCGCTGGCGCTGAGTATTGAAGTGGCCGACGCGTTGGATGCGGCCCATGCCAGCGGGATCGTTCATCGCGATATCAAGCCCGCCAACATTTTTGTAACCGAACGCGGCCACGCCAAGGTGCTCGATTTCGGCCTGGCCAAGCACAACCAGCCGGCGGATTCGCAAGCGTCGACGGAAACGATGCTGACAGAGCCGGGCTCGGCCATGGGCACGATCGCCTACATGTCGCCAGAACAGGCACGCGGCCAGACCGTGGATGCGCGCAGCGACTTGTGGTCGTTGGGCGTGGTGCTGTACGAAATGGTGACGGCGTCGCGGCCGTTCGATGGTCCGACGACGGCGATTGTCTTTGACGCTCTTTTGAACAAGACGCCCCAGCCCGTTCGCGAGCGGAATCCGAAGGTCCCTGCCGAGCTGGAACGGATCATTGGCAAGCTTCTCGAAAAGGATCGGGCGTTGCGGTACGCATCCGCCGCGGAACTGCGCGGCGATCTGGAGCGGTTGCAAGCCGGTTTGAGCCCAGCTGCCCCAAGCCGCAAGCGCAATCCGCTGTTGAAGTATGGCACCGCAGTAGCTGCTCTCATTCTGGCGGCTGGCGGATTCTTCTTCTGGCAGCAGCGCGGCCGCGCAAGGCCACTTACGGACAAGGACGTGCTTGTCCTCGCCGACTTCACCAACACAACCGGCGATCCGGTCTTCGACGGCACGCTGCGCCAGGGGCTGGCCATCCAACTTGAGCAATCGCCCTTTCTGAAGATCATGGACGACGACCAGGTGCAGCAGGACCTGCGGTTGATGAGCCTGCCGCCCGGAGGCCGCATCACAAATCAGATCGCGCATGACGTCTGCGTGCGGGAGGCGGCCGCGGCGACTATCGACGGCTCCATCGCGAGCCTTGGCAAGAACTACGTCATCACACTGGAGGCAATCACTTGCAAGGGGGGCGCGACGCTGGCTCGGGAGCAGGTCCAAGCTGAGGACAAAGAGCACGTGTTGACCGCAGTGGGAACCGCCGCGACGGCCATGCGCGCCAAACTGGGGGAATCGCTCAGCTCAATCCAGAAGTTGAATCGTCCTCTGGAACAGGCGACCACGGGTTCGCTCGAAGCTCTCCAGAACTTCACCGAGGCCTATAACGAGATGGGCAAGGGCCAATTTCTAGCTGCTGTTCCTTTGTTGGAGCGCGCCGTAGCGCTCGATCCGAATTTCGCCACGGCTTACGACTTCCTCTCCAAGGCTGCTTACAATGCCGGGGACGTAGGCCGCACTTGCGAACTCGATAAAAAGGCTTTCGCTTTAATCGACCGCGTTTCTGAGTTTGAACGGCCATTCATCGCCTCGGACTACTATTACGATTGCCAGGGCGATCTGGATAAAGCGATTGACGCCCTTCGATTGGGTGGCCGGAACTATCCCCGCTACTGGGCGTTCTTCAACGATTTGAGCGGCACCTACATGGATCTGGGGCAATTCGAAGAGTCGCTCAAGCTGGCCCAGGAAGCAGTTCGACTGGAGCCGAGCGCGGAGCCTCCCTATCGGTGGCAGATAATGGCCTACCGGCGCCTGGACCGGTTCGCGGAAGCCAAGGCAGTGGCGGAGACCGCGCGAGCGCGAGGAATCGACGGAGCGAGGTTCCACTGGCGTCTTCTCGAACTGGCCTTCACCGAGGGAAACCAAACCGCTGCGGAAAAAGAGATCCAATGGTTCGCGGGTAAGCCCGAGGAATACATCAGCTTCGGCTTGCAGGCCGCGCAAGCGGATTCTCTCGGCCAGCGGGGCAAGGCAAGAGATTTGTACCGGCAGGCTGCTGAGACGGCTCTGCGCCGAAATCTCTCCAGCGCTGCGTCCAATTTTGGCGAGTCCGACGCGCTCGCCGACGTGCTCACGGGCAATTGTCAGACCGCGCGCCGCATCGGGCGTCCGGCCCTTGCCTTAGCGCTGTGCGGCGATACTGCGCAGGCTGAGAAATTCGCCGCTGACACTTCCATGCTCTTTCCAAATGGAACACTCTGGAACGCGGTTCAGCAACCCGAGATTCGCGCTGCGATCCAGCTCAAGGTCGATCCGGCCAAGGCGGTCGAATTGCTCGCTCGGGCCGTGCCCTTTGAGCGCGCCTACACTGAAGTGCCGTACCTGCGAGGACTGGCGTTCCTGCGTCTGCGCAAGGGCGCGGAGGCCGCCGCCGAGTTCCACAAGATTCTGGATCACAAGGGCAACAACTGGGGACAGTATTATTCGCTTTCCTACCTGGGTCTGGCTCGCGCGGCCACGCTCGAAGGCGACGCTGCGAAAGCCAAGAAAGCCTATACGGACTTGCTCGAGGCCTGGAAGGACGCCGACAAGGATGCTCCCTATCTGAAGCAAGCCACCATGGAGTTAGCGGCGCTACCCTAGCAGTCGTGTGTCCCCCGTTTTTCGCAGCAAGCTTCCTTCCGATTGGGTACACTTAGGCGAATCATTTCCTAAGGAGGCCGGATGCAACAGTTGAAGCCCGTGGATGTGGTGATTGCCGGCGGCGGTTTCGTGGGGTTGACGCTGGCCAAGGAAATCACGGCGCGCACATCGCTCTCCGTGGTGGTTCTGGAGCGGGGCCAGCCGCGCAAGCTGGCCGATTACGCCACCGGCATGGACGAGCTGGATTACTCGCTGCGCTTCCGCATGATGCAAAACCTGGCGGAGGAGACGGCGACTCACCGGCATTCTCCGCGCGCGAGCGCTGTTCCCATCCGCCAGTACGGTTCCTTCCAGCCCGGTACAGGAGTGGGAGGCGCGGGCGAGCACTGGGGCGCCATTTCGTACCGCTTTTATCCGGAAGCGTTCCGACTGGCCGCGCACCTGAAGGACAAATTCGGGGCGTCGCCGGCAGCCCCTCTATCGCCCGAACTCGCCGTTCAGGACTGGGGCGTCACCTATGAAGACCTCGAACCCTACTACTGGCGGGCGGAGCAATTGATCGGCGTCGGCGGCAAAGCCGGCAACTTACAAGGGAAGAAGATCGACGGCGGCAATGTGTTCGAGGGTCCGCGATCCCACGAGTACCCGCTTCCGCCGCACAAGATGACCTACGCCCCCACGGTCTTTGAGAAGGCCGCGCGCGAGCTGGGCTATCATCCTTATCCCGTGCCCACGGCCACCTTGAGCCGCAATTACACCAATCCCGATGGCGTGTCGCGCGCCGGGTGCGTGTATTGCGGCTACTGCACGCGCTATGGATGCATGATCGGCGCCAAGGCGCAGCCCACCAACATATTGATGCCGGTTCTCGCAAAGCGCAAGAACTTCACGCTGCGCACTGGCTGCTCCGTGCGGCGCGTGGTGCATCGCGATGGCAAAGCCGAGGGGCTCACATATCTGGACGCGTCCGGCGCGGAAATGCACCAACCCGCCTCCATCGTGATCGTGGCGAGTTGGACTTTGAATAACGCCCGCCTGCTGCTGCTGTCGAAATTGGGTGAGCCGTACGATCCCGCTACGGGCAAGGGAACCGTCGGCAGGAATCTGACGCACCAGGTTTCGCAGTCCACGCGCGTTTTTCTGGACAAACCGCTGAATGCCTTCATGGGCACGGGCGGACTGGGAATCGGCATCAGCGATTTCGACGGCAAGGAGGGGCTGGATGCGTCTCCCGGCGTTCTCCGCGGAGGCAACATCCGGCTGATGAGCACGGGCGAGACCCCCATCGCTTCGTTCGGTATGGTTCCGCCGGGCGAGACTCAATCGGACTGGGGCTCGGATTTCAAGAAAGCGGCGCTGGCCTGGCACGACCGCGTCGCATCCATCTCCACCGAAGCCGAGCACATGGCGTACCGGCAGAACTTCCTGGACCTGGATCCCACTTACACCGACAAGTACGGCGATCCGCTGATGCGCTTGACTCTGGATTGGACCGAGCATGAACGAGCCCAGGGCGCGATGCTCACCAAGGTTCACGCGCAAATCGCCAAGGCGATGAACGGGCGCGCCGCGCCGCCCAATTCGCGCCAACTTGAGCGCTACACCGTTACTCAGTATCAGAGCACGCACGTGAACGGCGGCGCGATCATGGGCAGCTCGCCCGATCGAAGCGTGGTCAACCCCTGGTTGCAACACTGGCAGGTGCCGAACCTGTGGGTGGTGGGAGGCTCGGCGTTTCCTCAAAACGGTTCCGGGAATCCAACGCTCACGATTCTGGCGCTGACGCTTCGCGCCGCCGACGGGCTTATGAATCGTTATATGAAGCATCCGGGAGGTCTCGCATGAAACGCCGCGAATTTCTGACTCTGCCGGTGGAAAGCCTGGGCGGAGTCTTGCTCTACACGTTGGCTGGCGAGCCGATTCGCTTACAAGCCCAGTCGCAGGAAATCAAGGTGCCGTTGCGATTCTTCACGGCCGCGGAAGCTCGCGTGGTGCAGGCGGCATGCGAACGCATATTTCCTAAGGATTCCAGCGGGCCGGGCGCCACCGAAGCCGGCGTGGTGATCTACATCGACCACCAGCTTGCCGGGCCTTACGGAAGCGACAAGTATCGCTTTACACAGCCGCCCTTCGTCGAGTCCGTGCCCGAGCATGGCTATCAAGGCAAGCAGACTCCCCGCGAGATTTATCGGGAAGGCGTGCGGCAGCTCGCGAATTTTGCGGACTTGTCCGCAGACCAGCAAGACCAGGGGCTGCGTGCAATCGAGACCTCGATGTTCTTCCGGCTGCTGCGCCAGCACACCATCGAAGGCATGTTCAGCGACCCCATGCACGGCGGCAACGCCGGCCTGATCGGCTGGCAGCTCATCGGATATCCGGGACCGTTGATGAGCTACCGCGATGAGATCGACAAGGCTCACGGGCAGCCGTGGAGGCGCGCGCCCGTCAGCCTGGCCCAAGTGGTGGGCCGTCCGGTCGCCGGCTGGGAGGAAGAGAAAGACTAGACCAAATGAAAGCGTTGATCGCCATTCTTATCGCGATTCTAACGGCCTCGGTTGCGTCTGCTCAGCAGGCGGCGCTTGTTGGCGGGCAAGCGCGTCCGAATCCGAATGCGGAACCCGAGACGGTTCTGCTTTGGGAACGCGGCGCGCCAGGTGCTCTCGGCGATGCCGCGGAGGATCGTCCGACGCTCACGATTTTTCGGGCCGCTGGAGCGGGCGGTACATCGGTCATCGTCGCGCCGGGCGGCGGTTACAGCAATTTGTCGATGGACAAGGAAGGCCGGCAGGTGGCCTCCTGGTTCAACGCGATGGGTGTGACGGCGTACGTTTTGAAGTACCGGCTGGGCCCCCGCTACCACCATCCGATTGAGCTCGGAGATGCGCAGCGCGCGATCCGGCTGGTGCGTTCCCGAGCCACTCAGTTGGGCGTGGCTCCGGATCGAATCGGCATGATGGGTTTTTCGGCGGGGGGCCATCTTGCCGCGACCGCCGGGACCCACTTCGACGACGGCGATCCCAGCGCCTCCGATCCCATTGACCGCGCGAGCAGCCGGCCGGACTTCCTGATCCTGGCGTACGCTGTGATCTCTTTCGATCCAGCCATCGCGCATCGGGGCTCGGAGCGGAGTCTGTTGGGCGATAATCCCGATCCGAAATTGGTTCAGGATCTGTCCAACGAGCTTCAGGTCACGGCGAAGACCCCGCCCACGTTCCTGTTCAGTACGAATGCCGACACCACCGTTCCCGCCGAGAACAGCGTCCGGTTTTATCTGGCCTTGCGCCAAGCCAAGGTTCCGGCCGAGATGCATATCTTCCAGAACGGTCCTCACGGAGTCGGGTTGGATCTTGGAGATCCCGCGCTGAGTCTATGGCCGACGCTGCTTTCGAATTGGCTCAGGGGCCGGGGGCTGCTGACGAAGTAGGGAGAATGCTGTAGCGCACGCACTCTGCGTGCCGCGTCGGCACTTATGCAGACGCTTGGTTCCAACGCTGACGAGGTGTCGAGACGAGTCTCGACACGGCACGCAGAGTGCGTGCGCCACGTGTAAGTGGCAGAGCAGAGAGAATCCTTCCCAGGTCTAGGGCCTGCGCCACCTCACCGCGTGGCTTGGTTGAGGATCGAGAGCGTTCGCGATGTTCGCATTGGTCTCGCCCTGGGAAACGCTGAAATTCCAGATTGAAAGCGAGATCGTTCCTCATGGAGTCGTTTGCGCCGGCGCGAGGCGCGTTCCGGGCGTGATGATGACTTCTCCGGTTGACCTCAGGGAAACCTCGTACACGCGATCGGGCTCCAGACGCATGTAGGGCGCGTCGCCGTGGATCGCGCGCACGCCGTGCTCTTTCGCCAGTTTCTCGTCGTTGGCAAGTTCCCAAAAGCGTTTCCAGAGCTCCTGCTCGAAGGCGCTGGGGGCTTGCCGTCCGGCATAGATCTCGGGCGCCTGGCCCTCCTTGTCGATGACGAATCCATCTTCGGCGCGCATGGTGCTGGAAAAGATCCGCCGGAATAGCATGAGCGCCTGGCCTTTCAAGGGATCGCCCTCCTCAACGAAGTGGTCGTCGAACTTGATCACCAGAGTGTCAAAATAGACGTTCTTGCCCCGGCAGAGTCAGCTCCCGGGAGACAGCGACCGGTGTGCCCGCGGCATCAGTCTCGGTGAACCGGATGGTGGTTTGCAAGTTCCCTTGCGGGTCCTTGGCCTGCCGCAGAACTTCGATGCGGGCCCGGCGGTCGATGTGCTTCAGGATCTTTAGATAAGCTTCCAGGCGCTGCTTGTCTTGCTCGAGCTTGCCAATGGTCTCCTTCTGTTCGCGGATCTGATCTTGCAGCGCCCGGCGCGGCACGACAACCACTTCATATGCCAGATAGACGCTGCCGGCCGCGACTGCGACCAACACTACAGACCAGACAAACGACCCAACCGGGAAACGACGTCCGTCGCTCACGGGACCCTCGTCCCACTGCTGACGGGAATGATTTTAACGCCCTCCTGGGCGGACTCCCCAGGGGCGGCGAGGATGGTTGTGCCCTCGGTAACACCCTGCACGATCTCGACGCGGTCTCCGTAGTCGCGCCCAATGGCGACCTTTTGAAGATGCAGGATTCCGTCCGGATCTACGACGGCGACCTGAGCGCCATCCGAGCGGACGATCAGCGCCTGGGCGGGGACCAGAAGGGGCGGATTTAGAGCCGCGCCACCCAAGTCGACTTCGGCATACATGCCGGGGAAAAGCGCGCCATCGGCGTTGGGCACGTCGACTTCGACCAGCATCGTACGGCTGGACGGGTCCAGCGCGTTGGCCGTATGCGCGACTTTGCCAAGGAAACGGCGGCCGGGAAAATTTGAGAGCGTCAACGCGGCAGATTGGCCGAGGTGCACCGAACTGGCGCTGTCCTGCGGGACGTTCACGTAGGTGCGAAGAGTCTCGGTTTGCGCGATGCGGTAGAGCAGAGTGCTGCCGGTGGTGACCAGCGCGCCGAGATCCACGTTGCGCAAAATGATCACGCCATCAAAGGGAGCCTTCACCACGCGGTAGCCCTGGACGTCCTGAAGACGAGCAACGTTAGCTTGGCTTGCGGCAACATTGCTGCGCTGGGCCAAGACCGCTTTTTCAAGCGCCTGTACATTGGCGTTCTGCGAAACGAGCTGGGCTTGATACTGGTCGTTGTCCTGGCGCGAGACGACGCCTTGTTCGGTGAGGGCCTGCCACCGCTGGGCGGTGATCTGCGCCAGGCCACGCGCCGATTTTCCCTGCTCCAGGTTGGCCTGCGCCTGCTCCAGCGAGGCTTGGGCCTGGTCGACGGCCGCCTCGGCCTGGCGGATCTGCTGATCCAGCTCCGGCGCATCGATCTCCGCCAGGGGCTGGCCCGCCTTCACGCGATCGCCGAGGTCCACAAAGCGGCTCTTCAAATAGCCGTCGGCACGGGCCAGAATGGGAGCTTCGGTGACTGCCTGAAGGGTCCCCGGAAGCTTTAACGGGCTCTCCATCGAGGAGCGGCTCACGCGCATCACTTCCATGCGCGGCAACTCCTGTTCATGCTCTTGAGTCTCCGCCCGGACCAACGCGTCGCGCCTCTGAAGCGGGATGTACCCAGCGAAAAATGCTCCGATCAGGAGCACAGCCAATCCCAACAGGAGCGCGGAAATCGTAATGGCGGACGGCTTCCAAGGGGGTGGGCCGGAGTGCTCCACCTGCTGCTGGCGAAGCTGCCGCTTTAAATCTTCCACCTCGCGGCGCAATTGCTGCTCGGCCGATTCAGTGCTCATATGGTCCCGGCGCCTTCTTCCTGGTACAGGCTCCGCTCTCGATCCACCGGAGGCTTGGTGCGCAGATAGGTATAGAAGATCGGAACGACAAACAGAGTGGTCACGGTGGCGCCCATGAGCCCGCCGATCACGGCGCGGCCGAGCGGCGCATTCTGCTCGCCGCCCTCGCCCAGGCCCAGCGCCATCGGGAGCATACCCAGAATCATGGCCGAAGCCGTCATCAGCACGGGACGGAGGCGGGCGTAGCCGGCCGAGAGCATGGCATCGCGGGCGAGGGGAATGGTGTCGCGCTCGTCGTTGGCAAACGTGACCAACAGGATGCTATTGGCCGTGGCGACGCCGACGCACATGATGGAGCCCATCAGCGACGGAACGCTGAGCGTGGTGCCGGTGACAAACAGAATCCACAGGATTCCCGCGATGGCCCCCGGCAGCGCGGTAAGAATGATGAAGGGGTCGAGCCAGGACTGGAAATTCACGGCCATCAGGAGATACACCAGCACGACCGCGAACACCATCCCCAGGCCGAGCCGGACGAAGGACTCCTGCATGGTCTCGTATTCGCCGCGCAAGTTGAATGTGGTCCCGGGCGGCAGGCGCGCCTCTTCCTCTTTCATGATGCCTTCGACTTCCCGGCCGACGCTCCCCAAATCCCGGCGATCGACGTTGGCGTATACATCGAAGACCGGAGCCACGTTGTAGTGATTCACAATGACGGGGCCAGAGCTGCGTTCGACGTCCACCAAATTCGAGAGGAGCTGCGTTCCGGTTGCCATGGCTCCCGGATTCCCATATGCCTGGGATGCGCCGCTGGGCGAGGCTCCAACCGAAGCGTCTCCGGCGGTGGACAGGCCCGCCAGCGAACCGGGTGTCGTCGTATTGACCGCGCTGGTTGCCGCGGTGATCGGCGTGCGCAGCAGCTCATCCAGAGAATCGACGCGATATTGCGACGTCTATCACGCCCACGTTATAGGTGACGCCGTTGGCCGGATTCATCCAAAAGTTCGGAGCCACCTGATTGGTGCCGCTGAGCGAGATCAGCATGCTGCTGCTGACGTCGTGCTGGGTCAGCCCCAACTGCCCGGCCTTGACCCGGTCCACGTTCAGATTCAATTGGGGTTGACGATACACCTGATGGATATGAACGTCGGCCGCGCCGGGGATGCGCGCGATCCGATCCGTGAGCCTCCGCGCGAGCTTGTAGTTATTTTCGATGTCGCGTCCCACCACTTGCAAGTCGATGGGCGCGGGCAGCCCGAAATTCAGAATCTGGTTGGTGATGTTGGCGGGCTCGAAGAAGAATTCCATGCTGGGGAACCGCTGGTTGAGGCGCTTGCGAAGCAGGACCTCGTCATCCCGGACGGGTCCGTGGTTTTCGCGATTCAAAGAAATCAGAATCTCTCCATCGGTGGCCGCTATGTTCGGCACATCGCCCTGAGCGAGGCTGGCCCAAGCGTTGGGAATCCCGATGTTATCGAGGATGGTGTCGATTTCTCCGGCGGGAAGGGCATTGCGGATTTCCTGCTCCACACCGGCGAAGTGAACTTCCGTTTCTTCGATGCGCGTGCCCGGGAGGTCACGGGCGTGAAGCCGCAACTGGCCGGCGTCCACGTCGGGAAAGAAGTCCTGACCGACCATGCGCACCAGCCAGAAGGAACCGAAAGAGATCGTCAGAAAAAGAAGCAGTACCGGCGCGCGATGCCGCAGCGACATGTCCAGCAACCCGAGGTAGCGGTAACGCAGGCGCTCGAACAAGGCATTCACACCGCGATGGACGCTCCACAGAACCCCCTTGCCTCCATGACCTCCCTGCTGATAAATCGCGGCTTCCGTTCCAAGCAGGTGGTGAACCATCGTGGGAACCAGGGTTCGCGAAAGCAAGTAAGAGGCCAGCATCGCGAATACCACCGCCATCGCGAGCGGCCCGAATAAGAACCTTGCCGTGCCCACCAGCAGCAGCACCGGCACGAACACGATGCAAATGGACAATGTCGAGACCAGCGTGGGGACCGCGATCTGCGACGCGCCGTCCAGGACTGCCCGGACCAAACGTTTTCCCATGCCGAGGTTGCGATGCGTGTTTTCGATCTCCACCGTCGCATCGTCGACGAGGATGCCGACAGCCAGAGCCAGGCCTCCCAGGGTCATCACGTTGATGGTTTGCCCGAGCACGCTCAGGATGCAGATGGAAGTCAGAATCGAAAGCGGAATGGAGATACAAACGATGAGCGTACTCCGCCAACTGCCGAGAAACAGAAGAATGACCGTGCCGGTGAGGAGCGCCGCGATCAGCGTCTCGCGCACCACGCCCCCGACGGCGGCTCGCACAAACAGCGATTGATCCCCAAACACGGACAATTTCAGCTCCGGAGGAATTGTAGCCATCACCTTGGGAAGCGCATCTTTCACGGCGTTGACGATGCCCAGCGTGGAGGTCTTGCCGGTGCGCATCACGGTCAGCAAAACGCCGCGCGAGCCGTTGGTGCGGACGATGTTTTGCTGGGGCGAAAACCCGTCATGGACGGTGGCCACGTCCTTCATATAAATGGTTGCGCCGTTGATCGTTTTGATGGGCAGGTTGTTGAACTCGGATATGACCGACGGGCTGCCGTTCACCAGAATCGGATATTCGGTGGTGGCGAACTTCGCGGTGCCCGCCGGCAGGATGATGTTCTGAAGGCTCAGGGCGTTTGAGACATCGCTTGGCGAAAGCTGTTTCGCGTACAACTCCTGGGTGTTCAAATCCACCATGATCTGGCGGTTCTTCCCGCCGAAGGGATAGGAAACGGCGGCTCCCTGGACCGTGGCCAGCGGGGTCCGGATGAAATTCTGCGCCAGGTCGGAGATCTGCTCTTCCTTTAGCGTCTTGCTGCTCAGTCCGAGTTCCAGGATGGGAACGCTGGCCGCGTCGAATTTGAGAACCTGGGGCGGAAACGTTCCGGGCGGCATGTTGCGCACTTGCACCTGGCACTGCGTCACAATCTGAGCCAGCGCCAGATCGACTGCCACGTTGGGGTGAAAATACACGCGGATGGCGGAAACGCTCTGGTAGGACTGGGATTCGATGTGTTCGATATCGTTGACGTTGGAGGTAAGCGCGCGCTCAAAATTGGTGACAATGCGGTTCTCCATCTCTTCCGGTGAAAGCCCGCTGTACTGCCAGACGATGCTTACGATGGGAATATCGATGTACGGGAAGATGTCGACAGGCGTGGTCGCGATGGCGAACCCGCCAAGGATGGCGATCAGCACCGCCATCACCGCGAAAGTGTAGGGACGCCTCAGCGCTAATCTGACAATCCACATAGATTAGTCCTGTATTGTTAGTCCCTGGCTCTTGTTAACCCCGGCCTTGCCGGACGGGGGGAACTCTTCCTATCGTAACATCGGCCTGGAGGCGATGCTATTCGCAACGCGAGCTTGCGCTGGATCGACGCGCAGAGCTTTGCGCGCCGTGACGGACGGCCTCATCGAGGCGCTGGAGGCGGGGGAGGGATTAGACGGACCGGCATAGGCCGTTTCGTGTAGATCCCCGATAGCTCCTCGCAACTCAGGGGTGTCCGCGGATCGGCCTTGACGGCCGCCTTGCAGTTCTCGATTGCCTTGTCGGCATACTCCCGGCTGCGGGCTCCCGGGGCGGCGGCCATCTCGGCATACATATGAGCCAGCATGAAATGGTAGTAAGCGGCAGCCCGATCGACCTTATCGGCGCCGCCGGAGTCGTCGTTTTGCGCCTGCCCCCAAGCGACCAAGCCGCCGATGATGAACATTGCCAAAGCTGCTCTTAGCATGCACGGCCTCCACTTGTGATATTAGTGTACCGGAGGTGTCGCCAAATGCCCCGGCTGGTCCTTACGCTTTGTTTGGCTTTCCTGATCGCCGCGACCGCCGCCGCGCAGGACCAACCCAAGCAGGACAGGCCCAAGCTTGACCTGCGAGGCGACCGGTTTCGCGGGCTCACTTACGAAGAGCTGACGCCCGCGCAAAAGGTCATCACGGACCGCGCGCTGGCGGGGCGGGGGCCCATCGGGATTTTCAATATCACTCTGCGCAGTCCCGAGTTGAGTGACGCCATGCGCGGAATCGCGGGCGGCCGGGGCGCGCTCTCCACCAGGCAGAACGAACTGGCGATCCTGCTCACCGGTCGCTACTGGACCACGCAGTTTGAATTTGCGGTTCACCATCGGGCGGCCACGCAGGCGGGCCTCAGCGACCCGACCATCAACGCGATCGTCGAGGGCAGGCGTCCCGCGGCTCTGCTGCCGGACGAAGCTCCCGTCTACAATTTCCTCACCGAGCTGTTGAACACGAAACAGGTGAGCGACGCCGCCTTTCAGGCCGCGAAAGAAGCAGTAAGCGAGAAAGGCATCGTCGATTTGATCGGCCTGTCCGGCTTCTATCAAACGGTCTCGCTCATGATGAATGTGGACCGTTACCCGCTCACCAGCGCCCAAAAGTCGGAGCTGCAACCGCTAGCCAAGCCGCTTCCCTTCACACCAGGCACAGCGAAGGACGCGCCCGCGCAACCCAAATCCGCGGGCTCGCTGCGCGGGGATCGTTTCAAGCCGCTCACTCCGGAAGAAATGACTCCGCCGCAGAAAGCCTTGATGGATCAGGTGGTCTCCGGTAAGCTCGAAGGCGGCGCCAACGGACCTTTGAACGTCCTGCTACGCAGCCCGGAGCTGGGCGAGGGCATCCTGCGCTACGGCGCTTATGAGCGCTTTCACACGCCCCTCGCGGCCAAGTTGAACGAGCTCACCGCGCTGATCACCATCCGCAATTGGACCGCGCAATTCCCTTGGTACGCGCACCACCGCGCCGCCACGCAGGCCGGCATCAGCGGGGCGGCCATCACCGCGATCGGGGAAGGAAAACGGCCCACCGGCTTGCAGCCGGACGAGCAGGCCGTCTACAACTTCTGCGCCGAACTGCTCCGCACCACGCAAATGAGCGACGCCACCTTCAACGCCGCCAAGCAACAACTGGGCGAGCGCGGAGTGGTCGAAGTCATGGGAATCATCGGATACTACCAGACCGTCGCGATGCTGCTGAACACCGATCGCTACCCGTTGCCCGAGGGCGTAGCGCCCGAGCTCAAGCCGCTGGCAAATCCGATTCCTTAATTCGGCTTCTTTAATTGGGAAGACGGAAGGCCACCAACTCCGCCGGATACTGCTGCCCTGCGATCGCGACAACGATGTACTGCTTGCCGTTCAACATGTATGTCATCGGGGTGCCGGTCTGCCCCGCCGGCATGTAGACCGCTCCCATCTCCTTGCCGCTCGCCTTGTCATAGGCGCGCAGCATCGCACCGTTGCGCCCGTCGGGCATGGTGAACGTACCCGGCTCGCCCGCGATCATCAGAGTCTTGGTCACCAGGATGCCGATGGTGTTGCTCTGCCGGCCGGTGCGCGGAATGATTCAGTCCCTTCAGCGCCGGGTGATTGCGCACGTTGTCCGGAGTCTCCGCATTGGCGATCTTCCACAGGATTTCGCCCTTGTCCATGTCGATGGCCACGATGCTCCCATACGGAGGCTTCACCAGCGGCAGACCCTGGACGCGGAGAGCGGGAGCCTCGCCTCTGGCGGCCGCGCTGCCCGAGATCCACGCAAATTCGCTGCGCTTCGGATCGCCCGGCACGAGCCCATTCGAAATCATTCCCGTCGAGGCATGCACGTACAGGATGTGCGATTCCGGATCGTAGGAGCCACCCGGCCAATTCGTAACGCCGGTGGTGAGGATGGTGCCGAACGGCCCCTCCGGCTTGCTGACGACGATGGGAGTAAAAATCGGGCCGATGCGATACTTCGAAACAATCTTCACGGCCTCCGCCCGCAGATCCGGAGTGAAATCGATCAGATCGTCGAGCGACGGAATCCCCGCCACGCCATAGGGCGGCGGCTTGGACGGAAACGGCTGCGTGGGCGAGTACCACTCGCCCGGCACGTCGCCCTTCGGCACGGGCCGTTCTTCGATCGGCCAAATGGGCGCGCCGGTCACGCGATCGAAGGTGTACAGCATGCCCTGCTTGGTGGGCTGTGCCACCGCCTTCACCGTGCGCCCGGCGATGGTGATGTCGATCAGCATGGGAGCGCAAGGAATATCGAAGTCCCAGATGCCGTGGTGCACCAACTGGTAATGCCACTTGCGCTGGCCCGTTTTCAGATCCACCGCGACGATGCTCTCGCCGAACAGCCCGCTTCCGGGCCGATGGCCGCCGTAAATATCGCCGGTCGGCAACTCCACCGGCAGATACGCGAGGCCGAGCTCTTCATCCACGCTGATCTGGCCCCAGACCCCGGCATTGCCGACGTTGTCCGCCGAATCGCTTTCCCAGGTGTCGCGCCCGAACTCGCCCAGCCGGGGAATGGTGTGGAAGATCCAGTTTCGCTTGCCCGTCCGCACATCGAAGCCGCGCACGTAGCCCTTCACGTTGTTCTTGACCTTGGGCGTTCCGCTGGCGCTATGCGCCGCGCCGACGATCACGGTGTCGCCCGCCACCACCGGCGTCGCGTGCAGCCCGATGTCGCTCGATTCCAGATCCATCTGCTGGTCGTCGTCCAGCTTCAGATCCACCATGCCGTTTTGTCCGAAGCCCGGGATGGGCGCGCCGGTTTTGGCATTGAGCGCGATCAAACGGTACCCCGGCGTGACATAGAGAATCCGTTCTTCCCGGCCGTCGGTCCAGTAGGCGAGCCCTCGTCCGGAAAGCTTGCGCGGCGCGTTGGCGGCGCGCGCGCCTTCATTCAGGCTGTACACCCACAGCAGTTCCCCCGTGGCCGCGTCCAGCGCGACCACCGCCCTCCGGGTGCCGCCGACGGAATACACCACGCCCTTCACCATCAGGGGCGTCGCTTCCAGATTGTTCTCCGGGCCGGGCCCCAGGTTCTCGGTCTTGAAGCGCCAGGCGACTTGCAGCTTGCTGAAATTCCCGGCGTCGATCTGATCGAGCGGCGAGTAGTGGGTGTTCCCCAAGTCCGCCCCGTAGGTCCGCCACTCTCCGTTCTTCGCTCCGGACTGCGCGGCCAGCGGCAATGCCGTCAGAAACAATACGGAAGATACCAGCCTCATGAAGTCCGCCTTTCGGACATCCATTCTATACTCAATGTGGCTTCCGCAATGCGGGCTGTCCGTGCGCGGTATCCTGAGGTCGGAGCCATGAAGAAACGCCGCAAAGACATCAAGTGCAAGCTGGCAATCGCCGCGGTAGCAATGACCACCGGGGTGCTGGCGCAAACGGCGCCCGCAACGCAAACCAAGGCGCCTACGGGTTACACCGACACCCCGTTTCTTCCAGGAAGCAAGTGGCGCGTTCATGACGACGCGCGTCCACGTCCGCCGGTCATCACGCCGGGCGCGTTCAGCACGCCGGAGCTTCCCGGCAAGCCGCCGTCGGATGCGGTGGTGCTATTCGACGGCACGAGTCTGGCCGCCTGGCGCACGGAAATGGGAGAGCCCGCAAAGTGGAAAGTGGAAAACGGATACATCGAGGCGGTGCGCGGCGGAGGCGACATCTTTACGCGCGGCGAATTTGGCGATAGCCAGCTTCACATCGAGTGGAGCGCTCCATCGCCGCCCAAGGGCGATAGCCAAGGGCGCGGGAACAGCGGCGTATTCCTGCTGGGACTCTACGAGGTGCAGGTGCTCGATTGCTTCAACAATCTCACCTACGCCGATGGCCAGGCTTCCGCGATCTACGGGCAATCGCCGCCGCTGGTCAACGCCTGCCGGCCGCCGGGCGAGTGGCAGCAGTATGACATCGTGTACAGCGCGCCGCGGTTCAAAGACGGCAAAATCGATGTGCCTGGATTCGTCACCGTATTCCACAACGGCGTCGTGGTGCAGAACCACACGCAGATTCTGGGAACCACCGAGCATCGGGCGCTTCCCAAACTCGTAGTGCATGAACCCAAGGGTCCGCTGAGGTTGCAGGATCACGGGGATCCGGTGCGCTTTCGGAACATCTGGATTCGCCCGCTGGGCCAGGTTCAGTAGCTCCAGAGGCGGGAGCCGTTGTGACGCGATGCGATCACGTGACCAGACATGGTCACTGCGGGAACCCCATCGAAGAGCATAAAGCGCCGCCGGCCTCAAAAATCCGCACTGGCGAACCAATTGCACTTGGGCTGATTGAGGATACAACGAGCAATGCCGAAAATCTTACAGAGCGCGATTCCCGCGACGATCCTGGCCGCCGGTTTGTTGTGGGCCAGCGTAACCCCGTCGTACGCTAAGCCGGAGTATGCGAAAACGGAAGGGAAAGCCTGCACCTTCTGCCATGTGACAACGGGTAAGCCGGACCTGAATGAAGCCGGCAGCTACTATGCCGCGCACGATCATTCCCTCAAAGGATACACGTCCGCCAAGCAATAACCCCATAATCACCTTTAGGCAGGCGATTCGGCAGTGGCCGCGCATCGAGGGAGCTTAGTACCTGTCACGAAGTAACCTGTCCAGTTGCCGCGTTCATCCGCTCCCTTTGGTTACGGCTCTGTAACGGTTTCCGAGCCGCGACCAAAGGGAGTGGTTGGACAGATTATTTTCGAGATGGGAGCTTACTGTGATTCAAGCCATCCACAAAGGCATAGAGATCGAAATGGAGCTGCATCAAGAGGCGCACGGGAATTGGAAGTGCGACTACACCCTTATAAAGCACCCCCAACGAACCATCACCCTTCATCACGGGGACAAAGAGTTCCCGACTATGGATCTTGCCAGGGAATACGCCTTGCAAGAAGCTCGCGCCGCAATAGATCAAGGCGGCGGCTGAGAGAGGTTCCGAGTATCCAGCGTTTGGCATCACGTCTGCTCCTACCAAATCATCATGTTTCGCTTGGTTCTAGTTTCTTCCAGCGCCCTCTTCCTGGGCAGCGCTGGAGCGTTCCTCCTGTTCGTTCCGCCCGTATCGATTGCGACGGTGGTGTTGATGCTGCTGGGGCTGCTGCTGATGTTCGGGCTCGGTTTCCAAACGGGAGCTCAGGGGATGGTGTCGTCTGAGAGCGTTGAGTCAGGTTCCGATTCCCCAAGCAGTTGAGATTCGCGAGCGCGAGCTGACCTCTCACCGCCGCTTGACCGCATATGGACAAGGGCGAGTTACCGGACCTTAGCAGCCGGCGACTAACTTTGCGGCCCACTCGCCGGCCAGATCCACACGCTCACCTTGTGAACTCCGCCGTCATCGATGAGCTGAATGGATGAATTCGGCGGCGCCTCCTGCGAATCCGCGCGCCGGACCTCAATTTCGTAGACCGTGGAACGATACCGGTACGTAATTTCGAAGCCGTTCCAGTCGTCTGGAATGACCGGAGCGATGGTGAGTCGATCGCCACGAAGCCGGAAGCCGAGCACGTCTTCGATCCAGACGCGATACATCCAGGCGGCCGAGCCGGTGTACCAGGTCCACCCCGCGCGCCCGGCCTTTGCGGGCGGGGCGGACACATCGGCCGCCACCACGTACGGCTCTCCTCGATAGCGGTCCACGGCTTCCGGATTCCGGCTATATTCGATGGGGTTCATCAAGGTGAGCAATCGTACCGAACGCGGCGCCGTCACCCATTCTCGCCCACGCCAAGGCCAGCCACAGCGATCCGTGCGTGTACTGGCCGCCATTTTCGCGGAGACCGGGCGGGTAGCCCATAATGTATCCCGGATGCGGCTCCGAATGATCGAAGGGCGGTGTGAACAAACACACCAGCCGGTCGCGCTCGCTCACCAGGCGCTGCTCGGCGGATTCCATCGCGCACCGCGCATGAGCCGGATCGGCCAACCCGGAAATTACCGCCCAGGACTGGGGCAACGAATCGATCTGAGCCTCCTGACAGGTGTGCGATCCCAGCGGCGAGCCATTGTCGAAGAATCCGCGCAAATACCACTCGCCGTCCCAGCCGGACCGTTCCACCGATTGTGCCAGCGCAGCCGCGCGCGCGCGCCAAGCCGCGGCCATCGACGGCTGGCGGTCTTCCATCAATTGCGCAAAGGAGTTCAGCGCTGTACAGAGGAACCAGCCCAGCCAAACGCTTTCGCCGCGCCCCTCGATGCCCACCCGGCTCAGGCCGTCGTTCCAATCGCCGTTGCCGATCAAAGGCAGCTCATGCGGGCCCAACTGCCCCGCTTTATCGAGAGCGCGCCGGCAGTGCTCCCAGAGCGGCGCGGTCTGCGCGGAGACGGCCGGAATAAACATTCGCTCCTGATGGCCGGGTTCGAGAAGCGGACCCTCGACAAACGGAACCTCTTCATCGAGAACGTCCGAGTCTCCGGTCGCGGCCACGTAGTGAGCGGTCACGAAGGGAAGCCAGACCAGATCGTCGGAGCAGCGGGTGCGCACTCCCATGCCCGTCTCGGAGTGCCACCAGTGCTGGACATCGCCTTCGAGAAATTGACGCGCCGCCGCCGCCAGGATATGGGCCCTTGCGAGCTCCGGCGCGGCGTATACCAGAGCCATCGAATCCTGCAATTGATCGCGAAAGCCGAAGGCGCCGCTGGATTGATACAGCGCGGAGCGCGCCCAGAAGCGGCAGCTCAGGGTTTGGTAAAGCAGCCAGCGATTGAGCAGCAAATCCGCGGACAACAGGGGCGTGCGCACTTTGAGCGCGCCCAGCCGGGAATTCCACCATTGGCGCGTCGCCGCCAATGCGCTCTCCACTTGCTCGGGGTTCGAATAGCGGCCCACGATGGCGCGCACCGCCTCCACGTTCTCGGCCTGGCCCAGCAGGAAGACGACTTCCATCTGGTGTCCCGGCTCAATGACGACGGAAAGCTGGAGAGCCGCCGCGGGATCCAGGCCCGCGCCGGCGCGATTGTCCAGGCGCGTACGCTCCATCGCCGCGGGTTTGGCAGCCGGGTTGTTGCGTCCGAGGAACGCGGTGCGATCGCCTGAATACGAACTCGCGCGCGGGCTGGCGGCGGCAAACGCCGGATAACCGGCGTGGTTGCCGTCCCAGAATTGAGTCGCCAGAATCGCGCCGGAGGGCTGATCGAAAACAGTCTGGACATGCCCCTGCTGATCCTCGCGAACCGAGCCCAGCACCCATTCCGCGAAGTACGCGACGGTGAGCCGGCGCTGCCGTCCGGAATCGTTGCGCAGCCGCAAGCGGTAAATCTTCACCGGATCGCCCGACCCATCCGAGCCCACCGGCACGAACACTGTAAGTTCCTGCCCAATGGCGTGGCTGTTGTGCTCGAACACGGTGTAGCCCTGTCCGTGGCGCGCCCGGTAGGCATCCTTTTCGCGGATCGGAAGCGGAGTTGGCGTCCACACGGCGCCGCTCTGTTCATCGCGCAAGTAGATCGCCTCGGATTGCGGATCGCTCACCGGATCGTTATGCCAGGGAGTCAGCCTGTTCATCTGGCTGTTGCCGCGCCAGGTGCATCCGAGTCCGCTCTCGGTCACGATGGCGCCGAAGTCGCGGCTGGCCATGACGTTGGACCAAGGCACGGGCGTGGTATCGCCCGGTTTCAGATAGATCGCATATTCCCGGCCGTCCTGGGTGAATCCGCCCAGCCCGTTGAAATAGGGCAGTTCGAGGAACGGGAGCGGGCGAGAGGGCACCTCGTGGCCTCCGCCGGTTGCGGCAAACTCCGGCGGCGGAGGGTTCTCCCCGTCGCTGACCAACTGTTGCTGCAAGGAACCACGATTGCCGCTCAGAACCACGCTGGGCGCGCTCAAGAACAGATCGCGGCGATCCTCCGCGATACTCGACCATTCCCGCAGAAACACGCCGCCAGGCCGATCCATGCCGGTCTCGGAGGAATGCGCTTGAATCAGGCGCAGCAGTTGTTGCCGAAGAGGGAGATCGTAACTGGCGCCTTCCTGATCCAGAATGATCAGGTCCACCCGGAAGCCGCGCCATCGCCAGTAGGTCTGCGCCATCAGCAGCTCGCGAATCAGCGGAAGATGACGAACGTCGCGCACCGTGACCGCAAGCATCGGAAGATCGCCGGAGATCCCGTACTCCCACAAACCCGATTGCCCCAGCCGGTTTCGTGTCAACCTCTCCGCTGGAGGACGCATTCGCGCGTTGGGATAGAGCAAGTGACTGGCGAGCTCCTGGAAGCGGTGCGCCGCCACCGGCGCAATGCCCAGATAGCGGAACTGGAGTTGAGCGCGGGTCCAGGCGAGCTCGAACGCCGGCGCTACCGATTCCGGGCGCTGGTATTTCGCGATCAGCGTCAGGAGCGCCTCTCGCGAAGCCGCCGCCAGGGTCACGAAGGTGAGCTCAATCCGCTGGCGGGGATCCAGCGCCACACGGCAACGCAAACTGAAGATCGGATCGAGCACCGCGCCCACGGAACCCGAGAGCTTGCGCCGCAGCTCCTCCGGTGCCGAAGCGTTGTTGGCCCTTCCCAGAAACCGGGAACGGTCCGTTTCGTACTCGACCGCGCCCGTCGCTCCCGTCAGGACATGCGCCGCCCAGATGGGCGCGTCATCCGGTGCGCGAGTGCGCCGCCACGCCACAAGCACTCCGTTTTCCGGACACTCTGTTTCCACAAACATTTTGGCAAACACGGGATGAGACGAATCGGTGCGATGCGGAGCCAGCGCGAGCTCCAGGTAGCTGGTGAACTCGAGCGACCGGGTCCACAGCGACCGATTCGTGATGGTCAGGCGCCGCAACTCGGCGTCGTCATCGGCGGCCACGGTGACGTCCAGGATGGTCTCAATGCCAAAGAGACGCCGGGTGAACTCGGCGCGATCCGCGGAGAAGCGAACCGTCGTGGAATTGAGCGGGGTCGTATTCGGCTGGGCTCCCAGCGGTTGAAGAGCCGCGGACCAGACGGAGTCGGAGCGCAGGTCGCGGATATAGACGAAGCTGCCCCAGCGATCGAGTGTGGTGTCGCTGCGCCATCGAGTCAGATCGAATTCATTCCAGCGGCTATGACTGCCGCCGGAGTTGGTCACCATCAGCGCGTAGCGCCCGTTTCCCTGGAGATGCACGCGAGGCGTCGCGGTATCCTCTCTCCACAGGCGATCGGCCGGCTCTTCCTCCTCGGCCGAACGGATGGGCGCGTTCCTCGCCTCCACCGGCTCGGCGGGAGGACGCGCGATGGGGATGCGCTCAAACAGCAGCGATTCGATCGCGCGCACGCGCACATCGCCATGGAACCGTTCCACCATGACGTCGCGATGCAAGAGATCGTCAAGCGCCGCCAGGCTCATGCCCTGGTGATGGGCCATGTAGGCGTAAATCACCACTCCCGGCACGCCGTTCTTGGCGCTTTTAAGATTGAAATCGATCGACTCGTAGGGGCCCATGGGCCCATCGAAATCCAAAGCGTGCAGGCGCTTGAGGTTATCGACGGCGGCAGCCGGGTCGATCAACAACGCTAGCACGGTGGCATACGGCGCCACCACCAGGTCGTCGTCGAGGCTGGGTTTGAGCGCCAGGCAAGGGACTCCGAAGGCGCGGTACTGATAAATCCGATTGGCATCGAGGCCGCCGTAAGCGCATTCGGAAATGCCCCACGGAACATCCTTATCGTGTCCATAAACGATCTGCTGCCGAACCGCCTCGCGGCAGGCATGATCGAGCAGGGAATTTGAGAAAGTGCGCATGAACAGGAGCGGCATCAGATATTCGAACATGGTGCCGCTCCAGGAAAGCATGACGGCGCCGCCGGGCAAGGAGACGCGCGGCCGGCCCAGCGCATACCAATGCTCCACGGGAACATCTCCTTTGGCGATGGCCACCAGGCTCGCCAGGCGGCATTCGCTCCCGAGCAAATCGTAGTGGCTCGAAAACTCGACCGGACCGCCCACCGCATATCCAACCCCGAACAGACGCCGCGTGGGATCGTAGAGAAAGCGCATATTAATGCCGGCGGCAAAGCCGGCCGCGGCAGCGGCCAGAGCTTCCAAGCCGCGAACCGTACTCGCCGCGCAATCGCGCGCCTGCGTGTACTCCGTATGCAACTGCTCGATCCATGCCGTCACCTCCGGCCGCAAGCCGGGTGTGCCGCGCCAATTGAGGATCGCGTCCACTCCCGCCCACGGCGTGCCGGCGAGGCTGTTCGCCAAGGTGTGCAGCGATGGGATGCCGCCGGCCGCAAGACCGCGCAGGCGAACGATATCCCCGTCCAGCGGGAACAGGAAGGAATCCGGCGGTTGGGTCAAGGTCTCCATCCACCGCAAATACCGATCGACCACTTCCGTCCACGCGGCCAGCTCCTGCTGCAAGCGCGAGATCCAATAGGCGCGTTCATCGCCCGATTCCCGCCAGCGCTGGGTGTCCTGAAGTTGCTGAGCGAGATTGTGCGCCATCCGCACCCGGACCGTCAGCTCATGGCCCTCCACCTTGCCGCGCAACAGCCGCCGCAGCGCCTGGACCGGCATCGCCATCGACGTGTCCCGGCCGGTTTCCTCGCGCAGCACCCCCAGTGTATCGGCGATTCCGCGTAAGGCGGACTGGCTGAGCAGCGGCGCGCGGAGCAATTCCCGGCAGCCTCGCTCGAAGACCCACAGGCTGGCCAAGAGGTTTCCGCTGTCAACAGTGGAGACGTAGCGGGGCGTCAGCGGATCCAGCGTGGTGGTGTTGTACCAGTTGAGAAAATGCCCTTCATAACGTTCCAGGCGAGCGAGCGTGGCCATCGACTGCGTGCAGCGGTTCAGGAAGCCGGTGACGGTAAGATACCCGAAATCCGCGGCCGCGAGCGCCGAGGTCAGCCACAGCCCGATATTGGTCGGCGAGGTGCGTTGCGCGACCTCGACGCGCAGCGCCAACTGGGAATTATCGGGGGGCAGCCAGTTCGTCCCGGCGTTGACCAGATCGTCGAAATAGCGCCAGGTGCGGCGCGCCAGGCGGCGGAGGAAGTGCTTGTCCTCGACGCTGATCCGGTCCCGCTGGAGCAAGGGAGCCGGCCGGCCGAGCCAGCGCATCAGGGCCGGGGATACGACCCACAGCGCCAGAAAAACCGAAGTGGGCGCGAACGCATGTTCCGCAAACAGGACCATCGTCAGCAGCAGGGAGAGACCGGAGACGATGAGCATGTGCCGGTGAATGACGCGGGCGTGGCGGTCGGATTGCGCGCCCGCGCTCTCGGCCGTCTGCCATTGGAGCAAGTGGCGCCGGCTGATGAAGCGGCGATAGGCCACGCGACCGATGGCGTCCACCGATAGCCAGGCCTGGTGCGGCAGGAAGGCGATCATCACCACGGCGCGGACCAGTTCATCGGCGGCGCCTTGCCATCCCCGTACGGAGCCCTGGATGTGCCGCGCGAGCCGGTCCAGCAGCGGCGCGAACCCGGGGATGACGATGGCGAGTCCCACCACCAGGCTCCATGCGCCCGGCGCCGCCGATATCAGCCAGCCGAACAGCAGCAATAACAACGACGCCACCGGGACCAAGGTGCGCCGCAGGTTGTCCAGAATCCGCCACCGGTTCACCAGTGTGAGCGGATTGGGCTCGGTCCCGCCGCCTTTGGCCGGCACGCGCGGAAGGATCCACGGCGCGATCTGCCAATCGCCGCGAATCCAGCGATGCTGGCGCTGGCAGTAACTCACGTAGTTGAGCGGCAGGTTCTCGAACAGCTCAATATCGCTGGCCAGCGCCACGCCCACGTGCGCCCCTTCAATCAGATCGTGACTGAGCAGCGTTTCCGCGGGAAAGCGATCGCCGACGGTGCTCCGGAACGCTTGCACGTCGTAAATCGCCTTACCGTGGAAGATCGCTTCACCGAACAGATCCTGCTGGGCGTCGGAAACGGACTGGCAATAGGGATCGGTTCCGCTGGTATCCGCAAACACGCGCGTGAATCGCGTCGCCGTGGCCCCGGGAAGCGCGATGCTGACGCGCGGCTGAACAATGGTAAAGCCTCGCTTCCGGGTTCGCGTCACCGGATCGATTTCCACCCGGTTTAGGGGATGCGCGATGGTTTCCACCAAGCGCCGCGCCGAGGTGACGGGCAATTGCGTGTCGGCATCCAACGTGATCACGTAGCGAATTGGGAGCGGCAAGCCGCCGGCAACCAGCATCTCCGGGCGCCCTTGTCCCACAAGCAACGCATTGAGATCTTCCAGCTTGCCGCGCTTTCTCTCCCGCCCGATCCATCGCCGCTCACTCTCCGACCAGACCCGCTGCCGATGGAAGAGGAGGAATCGCCCGCCCGGATAGCGCGCATTCAGCCGATTGATCCCGTCGCGGGCCGCCTCGAGCAGGGAGGCATCGGTGGAAGCGGTCGGCTCCGGGGAATCCGTGAAGTCGGGAAACAGGCTGAAGAAGAGATTCTCTTCGCGGTTGGCAAGATACCGCACCTCCAGCCTTTCCACTTCCCGATGCACCACTTCCAGGCTCGTCAGCATCATCGGCACCACCACCAGCGTGGCGTGCTCCTTCGGAATCCCCTCTTCGAAATCCAGCTTGGGGAGCAAATCCGGCGGAAGCAGGGAAATCACCAGCGCGTTCACGATCTGGATCGATAGCTCGCCCAGCGGGAACAGGGCCATCGCGCCCAGCACCACGAGCAGCGTCCTCTGGTGTACGCCTCCCTCCCAGGCGAGCGCGAGCGCCAGCGCCAGGAAGGAGACGGAGAGACCCGCGACGGCAGTCAGATATCCGAACGTGGCCCGCCGCCGGAGCGCGCGAATCAGGCGGACTCGAAAGGGAACGCGAGCGCTCACGGAAGCTTCCAGTTCCGCGACACCGTCGGCCATCAGATAGTAAGGAGCGTGGGTGTTCTGCGCCGGGCTGGATGTGGCCGGGCGGCTGGCGAGCGCGGTGGCGCGCCGGGCCACATCCAGTTCGGCGACTCCGCTCTCCAGGGCGACTCGTTCCACCGCCCGGCGGCATTGATCGCGCGTCGCGAAGTCGCTGTGCGCATACACACCCGAGGGATCGTTGCGCAGTTCGGCATCGACCAGGCTGACCGCCTCGAATATTTCCGCGAAATCGATTTGGGAGAGGGCGCGAAGGCTGCCAAACGCGTTGGCGGTGGAAATGCGCTGCGAAGCTTCGTCCGAATGTTCGCTTCGCAGCAGGTCGGTGAGCGGCCTCCTGCCGCGATCTTCGATCCAGCGCTGCACGGGTCCGAGGGTGTTCTCCTCATCCTGAAGCCGTTCCGCCAGGGATGTAACGAAACACGATTGCAGCGCAAACGGCTCGGTCTCCAGCCGCGCCAGCATCTTCTCAAACTCTCCCGTCCCGCGGCGCATGCCGGCCGCCAGACGATTCGCCCATAGATAGGCGACTTCCCGGAGTTCGTTGCGCGCGGCTGACGCGAGACGCCAGGCGCGCCAGCGACTCGAACAAGGCCATGCGTAGCAGCAACGGGAAGAACCACAGCTCCGCGATGGTCAGCGGAGCCGCGGTCTGATACTGGCGGAGGCACTCCGTGATGTTGGTCTCATTCAGCGTATGGTCCGTTGTGGCGACCAGACGCTCGGCCAGATCGTACACATCCGGGCAAGTGTAACGCGCACGGAGGCCCGGCAACAGCCGGGGATAATCGCGCGGAAGATGACGCCGCGTCTCCGCGATCTGCGTCCGAATCAGGTAGGCGTTGTCCAGCAGCCATTCCGCGGCCGCCGTCATGCTATGTCCGAGCCGGGAGGCTTCGAGCAGATCGCGCCTGGCCGCGACCAGTGCAAGCTCGCTTGCGCGCAAGCGCGCGAGGATCGACCGCTTGGATCGGTCCAGCCCGGGCTGACTGGGCTTGGAGCGGTCCGTCTCGGGCGGTTCCGGCCCGCCGGCAAGATTCGCGAGATCCTCGCGCAGCACGAAGACCGCCGGAAGCCCAACACTCTGGAGTTGCTCGACAGTCGCCTGGACCTTGCCCGGCGCAGCCTCGGCTACGACGAGCGATTCGCCCTCCAGGCGCAGGGCGGAATAGTGAGCCTCAGCCCCCGCGTGCGGTTTGACGCCGTTGCTTGTGCCATTCCGCGGGAACAGATGCGCTCCGCTTCGGGAGAATGCACCGGCCGATGCGTCGATTTTCTCGTATGCCTTTTCGGCGTCTACGTGCGCGGAGGAATAGAAGCCGAGAATGACACGGGCTGAGTCGCCTTTCACGCGGATTCCCGCAAACTCACTTTAGTAAGCCCGGCTGCGAACCGCACGTGTCAGGAGACTAACCAGGAAAAGCGTCGCGAAAATGAAACTCGCCGTTTTGAGACAGAACGGCGCCGGGTGTCCGGCCAGCGTCGGCACCACCCCACTGAGCGACATCACCGCGAACAAAATCGTCCATCCGAGCATGGGTCCCTTCCTTTGCGCACTGTTCCAATGGGCAACTCAAGTGCCACGCTCCAGTTGGCATGATTTTACTGGCTAGCGTTTGCTGGGCGGAGGCGCGGCATCAAAGGGGCGCGCCCGGCGCGATAAAACCGCTGACCAAATCTCGCCGAATGACTACCGGCGGTCACCGGCTTATCCCGCGTAATCTCCACGCCGTCCGCAGTAGAACTCGGATCCGCAACTTTTGGCCACTCGCGTGCTGCACGGTAAAAAGTTCCGAATGCAACGTCGGCTTGGTTACGCCCGGCTCTTGACCGCCCTTCGAACCGGCGCCGGTCTTTCACGGATGGCCGCCCTTGGCCGGATGGCCATATAGAGTCGCTCCTGACTGGCCCAAACTTCAGTTGAGGCGCGGAGCGCAGCGGGCGGCCAATTGAGATGTGGATAGCCTTCTTCAACTCCGCCTACGAACGAATCGTTGGCGATGCCATGGTAGTTCGCGTGCATCCGCAGAGTAGCGGCCGCCACTAGATTCACAAGGCGGACGCGAACACAAAGGAGACAAGTTATGTCTGAACGAAACGCGGCAGTAGCTGTTTATGGCACGCATATCCAAGCCGAAGAAGCGGTCAAGGAACTTCAGCGCTCGGGAATCGACATGCGCACCTTGTCCATTGTTGGAAAAGATACGCACACCGATGAACAAGCCGTGGGGTACTACAATACCGGCGACCGAATGAAGTACTGGGGCAAGACCGGTGCCTTCTGGGGAGGCTTCTGGGGATTGCTATTCGGGTCGGCGTTCTTTGCCATTCCGGGTATCGGTCCAGTGCTGATGGCGGGCCCCGTGGTTGCCTGGATCGTAGGAGCCCTCGAGGGCGCCGTGGTAGTGGGAGGTTTGAGCGCCGTCGGCGCGGGGCTCTATAGCATGGGAATTCCGAAGGACAGCGTCGTTCAGTACGAAGTGGCGCTCAAGACGGACAAGTACTTGCTCATGGTGCATGGCACGGCCGCGGAAGTCGAGAAAGCGAGAACTATTATTGAAACCACGCGGCCCATCAGTGTGACATCGCACTCGGCTGAGATAGTAGGAGCGGGCGCGAGATAACGTTCTTTCTCATGATGGAAGGGCAGGGAGACAACCATGTTAAGAAATGCCAAAGATCTGCAACGTCTGACAATTCGAGCCACGGATGGCGAGATCGGAACGGTAGAGGAGTTCTATTTCGACGATGAGACTTGGGCCATCCGCTACCTCACCGTAAACACCGGAGGCTGGCTTGACGGCCGGCTCGTACTGATCTCGCCCATCTCAGTGATTGGCCAGCCGGACTGGCAATCCAAGCGGCTGGATGTGTCGCTGACGAAAAAGCAAGTGGAGCATAGTCCCAGCGTCGATACTCACGAACCTGTGTCCCGGCAGCACGAGATTGAATACATGGGGTACTTCGGATATCCGTTTTATTGGGGCGGATCTAATCTGTGGGGCCCCGAGCAATATCCAGCGGGCTTGGCTGTGGGAGCGGCGCCCTCAAGGGAACCCGCGCGAACCGGGAAAAAATCGGCCGATTCACATCTGCGCAGCGCCCAGGAAGTTGCGGGCTACTACATGGGGGCTTCCGACGGTGAAATCGGCCACCTGGACGGGTTTGTCTTCGACGACGAAACCTGGGCGATCCGCTACATCGAGGTGGCTACGCGAAATTGGTGGCCGGGAAAGAAGGTGCTGGTTTCACCTGCGTGGATCGAGCGGGTGAGTTGGATGGACTCTAAAATCTACGCCGGCCTTTCGCGGGAAGCTATCAAGGACGCCCCGGAGTACGTCGAATCCAGGCCGATCACCCGAGGGTATGAAGACCAACTCTACTCTCACTACGGCCGGCCGCCCTATTGGCTGCACGCCGCTGAACACAAGTCTTCCGCGGTCCTGCGCGGGACTTAAGGAGAAGAGCATGAGAGCCACGGAACAACTCCATCGCATGGGCCAAAGTCTTTGGCTCGATAATATTACACGGGGATTGCTCACAAGCGGCACGCTGGAGCGCTACATCCGCGAATTATCCATCACCGGACTCACGTCAAACCCGAGCATCTTCGATCATGCCATCCGCGACACCGCGTTCTACGATGAGGCGATTCGCGCAAAAATGCAAGCCGCGCAGACCGGCGAGCAGCTCTTCTTCGATCTCGCGCTTGAGGATCTGACAAAGGCAGCCGACCTGTTCCGGCCCATTCACGATGCTACGAATGGCGCGGACGGCTGGGTGTCTTTGGAGGTGTCGCCGCTCTTGGCGGACGAGCCCGCGAAGACGATTGAGGCGGCAAAGCGGCTATTCGCTTCGGCGGCCCGGCCGAATCTGTTCATCAAGATTCCGGGAACTCCGAAAGGACTCTCCGCGATTGAAGACGCCATCTTCTCCGGGATTCCCGTCAACGTAACCTTGCTCTTTTCCCGCGAGCAATATTTGAAAGCCGCCGGCGCCTACATGCGCGGGATTGAGAGGCGGATCAAAGCCGGTCTCAATCCGGCGGTCCATTCGGTTGCGTCCATCTTTATCAGCCGCTGGGACAAAGCGGTTGCGGGCAAGGAACCCGATGGCTTGGGAAATCGTCTGGGCATCGCGATTGCAGGCCGGGCGTATAAAGCCTATCGCGATCTGCTGAATTCCCCGCAGTGGATGAAATTGGCGGCCCAAGGCGCTCCGGTCCAGCGCCTGCTTTGGGCCAGCACGGGCACCAAGGATCCGAAGGCTTCCGACACGTTTTACATTAGCGGTCTGGCGGCTCCGGACACGGTGAACACGATGCCGGAGGCTACCCTGCTGGCGTTTGCGGAGCATGGACAAGTTCCGAATGCGCTACCTGCCGATGGCGGAGACTGCGAGACCGTGCTCGACCGTTTCGCGGGCGGCGGAATCGACATCGGCAAGCTGGCCGAGCGGCTCCAGCGAGAAGGCGCTGAAGCGTTCGTCGATTCCTGGAACGATTTGATCCTGTGCATCGAAGCCAAGGCGCATGCGGCGCGGGCCGGAGCGGGAGCTTAAACGATGATCGAACGCGGCCTCGAGAAACCGATCGGCCCGTCAACGGCTGCCGCAGAAGTTAACGGCGGCGCGAAGGGCGCAAAGGCGAGCGCCACGGACAGCCAATTGACGCCGGACTTGCTGGGAAAAATGAACGCTTATTGGCGCGCCGCAAACTATTTGTCGGTCGGCCAGATTTATCTCTACGACAATCCCCTGCTGCAAGAACCGCTGAAACTGTCGCACGTCAAGCCCCTGGTGGTCGGGCATTGGGGCACCACACCGGGTCAGAACTTCATCTACGTACACCTGAATCGCGTCATCAAGAAGTATGACCTGGACATGTTCTATATCGCCGGTCCCGGTCATGGCGGCCCGGCGATTGTGGGCAATGTTTACCTCGAAGGCACCTGGAGCGAGGTTTATCCGAACGTCACCCAGGACGAAGCCGGGCTCAAGAAGCTGTTCAAGCAGTTCTCGTTTCCCGGCGGAATTTCGAGCCATGTTGCGCCGACGACGCCGGGGTCGATTCACGAAGGCGGCGAGCTGGGTTACTCGCTCAGCCATGCCTTCGGAGCCGCGTTCGACAATCCCGGGCTCATCGTCGCATGCGTGATCGGCGACGGCGAAGCGGAAACGGGTCCGTTGGCGACCGCATGGCAGTCCAACAAGCTTCTCAACCCCATTACCGACGGAGCCGTGCTGCCGATTCTGCACCTGAATGGCTACAAGATCAGCAACCCGACTGTCCTGGCTCGCATCGAGCATGAGGAATTGGAGCAATTCTTGCGAGGCTGCGGCTGGACGCCCCACTTTGTGGAAGGCGACGACCCGGAAACGATGCATCAGCTCATGGCCGTCACCCTGGAAACGGCCATCGAGGACATCCGGCAAATCCAAAAGAATGCGCGGGACAAGAACGACACCACCCGGGCGCGCTGGCCCATGATCGTCCTCAGGTCGCCCAAGGGCTGGACGGGACCGAAAGTAGTCGACGGCCTGCAAATCGAGGGCACCTTCCGGGCGCACCAGGTGCCGCTGCTGGTGGATTCCGAGCATCCCGATCATGTCCAGCAGCTTGAAAGCTGGATGAAAAGCTACAAGCCCGAGGAGTTGTTCGATGAACATGGCCGGCTCATGCCGGAATTGGCCGATCTGGCGCCGAAGGGCAACCGGCGCATGGGCGCCAATCCGCACGCCAACGGCGGCATTCTGCTGCGCGATCTGCGGATGCCCGACTTCTGCGTCCACGCGGTGAATGTGCCGTCGCCCGGCGCCGTCGACGCGCAGGATACGCTCGTGCTGGGCAAGTTCCTGCGCGACGTGGCCAAGCTGAATCAGGATCAGCGTAATTTCCGCATCTTCGGTCCCGATGAGACGCTCTCGAATCTCCTGGGCGCGGTTTTCGAAGTCACCAACCGCCAGTGGGACGCCCGGGAAGTAAAGAATGATGAATTTCTCGCACCCGCGGGACGCGTGCTGGACTCGATGCTCAGCGAGCACCAGTGCGAGGGCTGGCTGGAAGGGTATCTGCTGACCGGGACGGCACGGGCTGTTCAACAGCTATGAGGCCTTCATTCGCATCGTGGACTCGATGTTCAGCCAGCACGCCAAGTGGCTGAAGGTAACGTTGGAGCTGCCCTGGCGCCGGAAGATCGCGTCGCTGAACTATCTGCTCGCCTCCCACGTCTGGCAGCAGGATCACAACGGCTTCACGCACCAGGATCCCGGTTTCCTCGACCACGTGATCAACAAGAAGGCCGACATCGTGCGCGTTTACCTGCCGCCCGACGCCAATTGTCTGCTGTCGGTCTTCGATCACTGCCTGCGCAGCCGGCATTACGTCAACGTGGTGGTTGCGGGCAAGCACGCCCTGCCGCAATGGCTGACCATGGACGCCGCGGTGGTGCATTGCACGGAAGGAATCGGCATCTGGCAATGGGCCAGCAACGACCAGGACGCCGCCGAACCGGACGTGGTGATGGCCTGCTGCGGAGACACGCCTACGCTGGAGATTCTGGCCGCCGTTTCCATCCTCCGCGAGCATTTGCCCGATCTGAAGATCCGGGTGATCAATGTCGTCGATCTGATGAAGCTGCAGTCCGCGAGTGAGCACCCCCACGGACTGAGCGACACGGATTACGATTCGCTGTTCACCAAAGACAAGCACATCATCTTTGGCTTCCATGGATACCCATGGCTGGTCCACCGCCTGACTTACCGCCGGACCAACCGAAATCTCCACGTCCGCGGCTACAAGGAAGAGGGCACCATCACGACGGCCTTCGACATGAGGGTGCAGAACGACCTGGACCGATTCCATCTGGTGCAAGACGTGATCGATCGGCTGCCGCACTTGGGCTCCAAGGGCGCCTACCTGAAGCAGATGATGCAGGACAAACTCATCGAGCACAAGCACTACATCGACAAGCACGGCCAAGACTTGCCGGAGATTCGGAATTGGAAGTGGAGTCAGGCGAGCGAAGAACGCGCCAGAAACGGAGGAGTCCAAAATGCCCATTCAACTCAATGAAGAAAACGGCGGGAAGATTCTCGTCGTTCACATCAGCGGGAAGCTGGTAAAAGCAGATTACGAGCACTTTGTGCCTGAGTTCGAGCGACTCCTCCGGCAGCACGGAAAACTGCGCGTGCTGTTCGATATGACCGGTTTCCACGGCTGGGACGCCGGCGCGATGTGGGAAGACATCAAGTTCGACATCAGGCACTTCGCCGACATCGAACGGCTCGCGATGGTCGGGGAAAAGAAATGGCAACACGGCATGGCGACGTTCTGCAAACCGTTCACGAAAGCGACGATCCGATACTTCGATCACGCCGACGCCGCTGAGGCGCGGAAGTGGTTGGGTGAATCGTAGCGTGACTCGGTGCTGCGCGCTGGAAATCCGTAACTGAAAATGGAGCAACCCCAAATGAATACGCAAGAGCTTATAGATACCGCGAGGAAAATGGTCGCAGACGACAAGGGCCTGCTGGCGATGGATGAAAGTAATCCAACTTGCAACAAACGATTTGCCAGGTTGGGGATTCCCCAGACTGTGGAGGCACGGCGCGCCTGGCGGGAGTTGATTGTGACCACGCCGGGTCTCGGCGAAAGCATTAGTGGCGCGATCCTCTACGACGAGACGATCCGCCAAAAGAAGAAAGATGGCACTCCCTTTATTAAAGTCATCACCGACGCGGGAATCATTCCTGGCATCAAAGTTGACACCGGCGCAAAGGACCTGGCAGGTCATCCCGGAGAGAAAATAACCGAAGGTCTGGACGGATTGCGCGACCGCCTGGCTGAATACTTTCAAATGGGCGCGCGTTTTGCCAAGTGGCGGGCGGTGATCGCCGTCGGCGATGGCATTCCCAGCCGGGGTTGCATCGAGGCCAACGCGCAGGCGTTGGCTCGCTATGCCGCGTTGTGCCAGGAAGCCGGATTGGTCCCGGTCGTCGAGCCGGAAGTGCTCATGGACGGCGAGCATTCGCTCGACCGGTGCCGCGAGGTAACCGAGGAAGTCCTGCGAACGGTTTTCAACCAGCTTTACACGCAACGCGTGACGCTGGAGGGTATGATCCTGAAGCCCAACATGGTGCTTCCAGGTTGACCTGCCCGAAGCAAGAATCGGTGGACGAGGTTGCCGACGCCACGGTGAGGTGTCTCTTGCGAGCCGTCCCCGCTGCCGTTCCAGGGATTGCGTTCTTGTCGGGCGGCCAACCCAGCGAACTGGCCTCGGCCCGTTTGAATGCCATGAATATCAGATTCAAATCGCGACCGCCTTGGGCGTTAGCGTTTTCGTTCGCCCGCGCCATCCAGCAACCGGCTTTGGAGATTTGGCAAGGGAAGGAGTCCAATGTTTTGGCGGCACAGCAAGCTCTGTCTCATCGAGCCAGGTGCAACCGGGCTGCGCGCCGTGGCGAATACGACGCCGCGATGGAAACCACATCGACGAGTATCCCGCAACTCACGAAACCTGCGGCATAGCAAAGACACCGGCCAGCCCAAGGCTCCCGAATCGAATGACAACACCCAGGATCACTGGAGATGGGATCGAGAAGGCGCAGAACCAATGAATGAAAGTAACTACGGTCACCACGGGAACGAAGGGCCGGAGCACGACAGTGTTCATCACGACCCGCGTCCTCCCTACTGGAAGCGTGCGCATCGTGACTGGTGGTTCTGGGTCGGCCTGGTCCTTATGCTGACGGCGATAACAGTTTATGTCATGAGCGATGACTTGGCGTTCCTGCCTCACCGCTAATGGCAACTGACAAACCATGAGGTCGAACACTTCTGTATCTCAATCGATTCCAATGCACTGTGCAGCGCGTGGACCATCAGTCAAATTTTGGAGCGGTCTCCGAAGCAATTGCTGGGAAAGCTGCCCCCACCGTTCCGTCGATTCCCACGACTGCTGAAGTTCCTCGACGAACGTGAAATCCTCTCGGTTCATTCGGATCGGGGGATACGCATGGAAGTGGAGTGGGGGCGGAACGTAGAATAGAAAGCGCTGGCGGGAAAAGACGTGAGGGCCTAAATTCAACTGACGGTGGATCGGCGAAGGCAAACATGAAGAACACAACCACTCCTTCGAAGTTCGGCGCCGTGATCTCCGTGCGCGGCAGTGTCGTGGATATACGGTTCGACGCACCTTTGCCGGACATCTACACGTTGCTGCACGCGAAGGACGGGGAAATTGCCATTGAGGTCTTAGCTCAACTCGACGCGCATCGCGTGCGTGGAATCGCGCTGACCGATACTCAGGGCCTCGTCCGCGGCAGTGCTGTCGAAAACACGGGCGGCCAGTTGAAGGCGCCGGTCGGCAAGGGAATTCTCTCGCGGATGTTCGACGTTTTCGGAAACGCCATCGACCGTGAAGCCCCGCCGACAGATGTCCAATGGCGCACAGTTCATCGCGCCCCGCCGGCGTTAGAGAGGCGCTCCACCAAATCCGAGATCTTCGAGACGGGGATCAAGGTCATCGATGTGCTGGTGCCGATCGAGCGTGGCGGCAAAGCGGGTCTGTTCGGCGGGGCGGGCGTGGGCAAGACGGTATTGCTCACCGAAATGATCCACAACATGATCGAGCACCAGAAGGGCATCAGCATCTTTTGCGGGATCGGTGAACGATGCCGTGAAGGGGAGGAACTGCATCGTGGCATGAAGGACGCAGGCGTACTGCCGAACATGGTGATGGTGTACGGGCAAATGAACGAGCCGCCGGGCGCCCGGTTCCGCGTGGGCCTCGCGGCGCTGACGATGGCCGAGTATTTCCGGGACGACGAGCATCGCGACGTGTTGCTGCTGATCGATAACATCTTCCGGTTCATCCAGGCCGGCATGGAGGTGTCCGGGTTAATGGGCCAAATGCCGTCGCGGCTGGGCTACCAGCCCACGATGGGCACCGAGTTGTCGCAATTGGAGGAACGCATCGCCAACACCGACACCGGCGCCATCACCTCCATTCAGGCAGTGTATGTGCCGGCGGACGATTTGACCGATCCGTCGGCGGTACACACGTTTTCGCACCTCTCCGCCTCCATCGTGCTCTCGCGCAAACGGGCGAGTGAAGGACTTTTCCCGGCTATCGATCTGCTGCAATCCAGCTCCAAAATGGCCACGGCCGGCATCGTCGGCGAACGACATTATCTTCTGGCGCAGGAAATCAGGCGGACGCTCGCTCAGTACGAAAATCTCAAGGACATCATCGCCATGCTCGGCTTGGAACAACTGGCGCCGGAAGACCGCAAAGTAGTCGCCCGCGCCCGGCGGCTGGAACGATTCCTCACGCAGCCGTTTTTCGCCACCGAGCAGTTTAGCGGCATCAAGGGAAAACTCGTCAGCCTGAAAGACTCGCTCGATGGCTGCGAACGAATCCTGCGCGATGAATTCAAAGACTACCCGGAAAGCGCTCTCTACATGATCGGGGCGATTGACGAAGCGAAGGCAAAAGCTAAAACCGTCAAGCCAGCAGCTAAAGCCCAACCTGGGTCCAAACTCGAAGCCAAGGGCGACCCGAAGCCAGCCGCTGATTCCAAGCCCAAGATCAAAGCCGAACCGCAGCCGAAGGCCGATCCGAAACCTAAACCGGAGGTCGAACATGCAGCAGCCGACGCTCATGAATCTTAAGATTCTGCTGCCGTTTCAAATCTTCGCTGAGAAGACCGGCGTTTCGCGCATCGTTGCGGAGACCCGCGAGGGCTCGTTCGGACTCTTGCCACACCGGCTGGACTGCGTTGCAGCGCTCGCGCCCGGGATTCTGACCTACGAAGACGAGGCGGAAGGCGAGGTTTTTGTGGCCGTCGATGAAGGGGTGCTGGTCAAGACCGGCTTAAACGTGGTCGTCTCGGTGCGCAACGCAATTGGCGGCACGGATCTCGCCCAGCTACATGAGGCTGTGAAGAAGGAGTTTCTAAACCTGACTGAACGGGAGCAGAACGTCCGTTCGGTGATGGCGATCATGGAGAGCGATCTCATCCGCCGCTTAGCCGAGTTTCACCATGACTGAGAAATCGGAAATCAAGAGCGCGACGGACGGGACTGCGTTCAGCCGGGAGGTCGGCGCGAAGGCAGCGCGAAAGCTCAAGGCGCGGCGTAACCCTACGCAGGGCGTCTGGCTTGGCTTGGGCATGATGGGGCTTATCGGCTGGTCGGTGGTGGTCCCGACACTGCTCGGCGCGGCGCTCGGTATCTGGCTGGACAATCGCCATCCGGGCAAGCATTCCTGGACGCTGGCGCTGCTGGTTGCCGGTCTCGTCATCGGCTGTTTGAATGCCTGGCGTTGGGTGAGTAAGGAAGACGAGGAAATGGGAGAGGAACACGACAACGATGAATGAACCTTTGAGTCTGGTGCTGGCTCTGATAACGGGCGTTGTGCTCGGTGCGATATTCTTCGGCGGCCTTTGGTGGACGGTTCGCAAGTGCGTTTCGGCCAAACAACCGGCGCTTTGGTTCTTCGGCAGCGGCTTGCTGCGAATGACCGTCGTCCTGGCTGGTTTCTATTTTGTCGCGCACGGTCATTGGGAGAGGCTGCTGGTGTGCCTGCTTGGATTTGTCATGGCACGCGTTATCGTGACACGGCTCACCCGAGCGGTGGAAAAGCCAACTTACTGGACACAGGAGGCCAGTCATGCGCCTTAGTCCCGACGAGATGATCTTCTGGCAACACGGGTTTCTCAAACTCAACGGCACCATTGTGTTCACGTGGGGGCTGATGCTCGTGCTGGCCGTCGGTTCAAGACTCATCACGCGCAAACTTTCCATCGGCCTGGAACGCTCTCCCTGGCAAAACCTTCTCGAAATCGTCGTCACCGGCATCGAGAAACAGATCGAAGAGGTAGGCCTGAGTGAGCCGCAGAAATATCTCGGCTTTCTGGGCACGCTTTTTCTATTTATCGCCGCAGCCAGCCTCTGCACTGTCATTCCCGGGTACCAGCCGCCGACTGGCTCGCTTTCGACCACGGCGGCACTCGCGCTGTGCGTGTTTGTGGCCGTGCCGTTCTTCGGCATCGAGGAGCAAGGGGTGGGCAACTACCTCAAGTCCTATGCGAAGCCGACGTTTATCATGCTGCCATTTAATATCATCAGCGAACTTTCGCGCACGCTGGCCCTGGCTGTCCGTTTGTTCGGCAACATGATGAGCGGAGCGATGATTATCGCCATCCTGCTCACCATTACGCCCTTCATCTTTCCGATCGTCATGACGCTGCTCGGTCAGCTCACCGGCATGGTGCAGGCCTACATCTTCAGCATCCTGGCAGCGGTATACATCGCGGCCGCCACGAGAGTCCGTAAGCCCAAGCCTGAACCCGTGCCAAAACATTGAATCATGATCTACAACAGCAAAAGGAGACACTGTGGATAGCCTGACTATTATCGCGGTGGCATCAATTGTCATCGCCGGCATCACTATAAGTTTGGGGGCCATAGGGCCTGCGCTGGCGGAGGGGAGGGCGGTCGCGACGGCTCTGACTTCGCTGGCCCAGCAGCCGGATGCCTCCGCTACCATCACCCGGACCTTGTTCGTGGGCCTGGCGATGATCGAGTCCATCGCCATCTACTGTTTCGTGGTCTCGATGATTCTCATCTTCGCCAACCCGTTCTGGAACCACGCCATCGCCCAAACCGCGGGAAAGTAGCCCATGCTTATCGATTGGTTCACCGTCGGTGCGCAGGCACTCAACTTTCTCATCCTGGTGTGGTTGATGAAGCGCTATCTTTACAAGCCCATCCGCCACGCCATCGATGAGCGGGAGAAGCGGATCGCCGCGGAACTCGCGAACGCCGACGCGAAAAAAGCCGAAGCCCAAAAAGAGCACGACGAGTTCCAGCACAAGAACGCGGAGTTTGACCAGCAGCGCGCCGCGCTCTTGAGCAAAGCGACAGACGAGGCGCAGGCCGAACGTCAGCGGCTCCTCGACGAAGCGCGCAAGGCCGCCGTGGCATTGAGTTCAAAACGGCAGGAAACGTTGAGAAACGAAGAACATACCTTACATCAGGCCATCCGCCGCCGGACACAGCAGGAAGTATTTGCCATCGCCCGAAAGGCGCTGACGGATCTCGCCACGACGAGTCTGGAAGAACGCCTTGGCGAGGTGTTCACTCGCCGTTTGCGAGAGATGGACGGCAAGGCGAAGGAAGGCCTCGGCGCGGCCCTTAAGACAGCCTCTGACCCGGCGGTCGTGCGCAGCACGTTTGACCTGCCTGCGGAGCAACGCGCGGCCATACAAAACGCGCTTAACGAAACCTTCTCGGCTGAAATCCGCGTCCGGTTCGAGACTGCGCCAGACCTGATCAGCGGCATTGAACTCACCACGAATGGACAAAAGGTGGCTTGGAGCATCGCGGATTATCTGGCGTCGCTGGAAAAGGGCGTCGACGAACTCCTGAAAGAGAAGGACAAACGTGAAGCCAAAGCCGAGCCTGAACCCGAGTCAAAGCCGGAAGTCCAAGACGGAGGCCAAGCCCAAGCCTGAACCCGAGTCAAAACCGGAAGTCCAAGAGGCTAAGACCAAGGCTGAACCTGAAGAACCCAAGCCCGGATCAAAGAGCCAATGAACCAGGAACCTGAGAGCCTTCAGAACGATTTCGACAGCGCCTTTGCCGGAATCAGCCAGGTGCGAGAAGCATTCACGCCGAAACTGACGCCACGGGAGGTGGGCACGATCACCAGTGTCGCGACCGGCATCGCCAAGGTATCCGGTCTCCCGGGGGTGGGCTTCGATGAATTGGTCACGTTTCCCGGCGATCTGCTCGGCATTGCGTTCAACGTGGACGAACACGAAATTGGCGTCGTTCTGCTCGACGAATGCTGGCATCTCCACGTGGGAGATGAAGTCCAGCGCACGGGCCGGGTCATGGACGTGGCCGTGGGCGATGGATTGCTGGGGCGCGTCATCGACCCGCTCGGCCGGCCGCTCGATGGTAAGGGGCCGCTGGTCTCCAGCAAGCGCCTGCCCATCGAGCGCCGTGCCCCGCCCATCATGGACCGCGCGCCCGTCACGGTGCCTCTCCAGACCGGCCTCATAGTCATCGACGCGCTCATTCCCGTGGGCCGCGGCCAACGCC
>CAWEZD010000015.1:0-801427 GCA_963813465.1 Bryobacterales bacterium
GACTTGAAAGTGACGACTCGCAGGGTTTCCTTTTTTGTGGCACGAAACCGAGCGTAGTGATACGCTAGGTTTACAGGAGGCCTTTACATGCCCGACTCTCTGGTTAATTTGGAAAGCCGTCGCGCCGCCGTTCGGTCGCAAATCGCCCAGTTGGGCGACATGCGGTCCGGCTCCATTACGGGAACAGGAGGGCGTTGTGGAAATCCAAACTGTCATTGCCATCGGGCCGGAGATCCCGGCCATGGCCCCTACTATCGGCTGACTCGCAAGGTGAATGGCAAAACCGTCACCGAAACATTTTCCTCCCCCGCCCGTTTGGCCAAAGCGCAGCGCGAGGTTGCCGAGTGTCAGCGCTTCCGGCAACTGGGCGATCAGCTGTTGGAGGTCAATGAACAGATCTGCGAGTTGCGTCCCGTGGAGGAAACCTCGCCGTCGGTCCAGGAAAAAAAACGGCGGACGCCGTCCAAAAGGAAGTTGCGCGCGAAGTAGACCAACTGCTGCGCACCATCTTCACCAGCGTGCGCAAAACGGGCAGCCTAGATCTGGAAGCCGTCGAGATGTTGGTGCGCTCGGCCATGCATCAGGCCGGAGCTAGTGCGTTGACCGAGTTGCTGCGGTTTCCCGTGCCAGAGCAGCATTCCACTCCTTGCCTGTGCGGGCAACCAGCGCTTTATCGCGAACTGCGCTCGAAGAACGTGCTGACGGCGGTCGGCTCGGTGGAAGTGTCCCGGCCCTACTATCTGTGCCCGCACTGTCATGATGGGCAGTTTCCGGCGGACCAGGAACTCGATATCGTTCACACCGAGTTCTCCCCCGGCGTGCAGCGCATGCAAGCGCTGGTGGGTCAGGATGCGCCCTTCGATCACGGCCGTGAGCAGATGAAACTACTGGCCGGCTTGGAGATCACCACTAAATCCGTCGAACGCGTGGCCGAATCGATGGGCGCCGACATCGCACGGCGAGAGCAACAGGAGATCGATCGCGCTTTGCAACTCGATCTACCCATGCTCATGGGCGAGCCCGTTCCCATTCTCTATGTCCAAATGGACGGCACCGGCGTGCCCGTCGTGAAGAAGGAAACGGCGGGTCGCAAGGGCAAGCTCGACGGCTTGCCGGCCCACACGCGCGAGGTCAAACTCGGCTGCGTGTTCACGCAGACTACCTGGGACGAGGAAGGCTACGCCGTTCGCGACCCCGCTTCGACTACCTACACCGGCGCCATCGAAAATGCCGAGCAGTTTGGCAAGCGGCTCTACGTCGAGGCCTGGAAACGTGGCTGGAGCCGCGCCGAGAAGAAGGTCGTCATCGGCGACGGCGCCGAATGGATCTGGAACCTGGCCCGGGAAGATTTTCCCGGCGCCATTCAAATCGTCGATCTGTTCCACGCCCGCCAGCATCTGTGGGACCTGGCTCGCTTGCTCCATCCCCATGACGCGAAGCGCCGCAACGCCTGGATCGGCTTCCATCAGAAGCGTTGGCTCGACCAGGGCAAGATCGCCAGACTCGTCGCTTCGCTTCGCCTGATTCAAACCCCTGATCCCAATCTGGCCAAGAAACTCCGCAACGAAATCGATTACTTCGCCACCAATGCTGCTCGCATGAACTACCCCAAGTTCCGCAAGCAGCATCTCTTCGTCGGATCCGGTGTCATCGAAGCCGGTTGTAAAACCGTCGTTGGCCATCGTCTCAAACAGTCCGGCATGTTCTGGTCTGTGACCGGCGCCAACTCCATCCTCGCCCTTCGCTGCTCCCACCTCAACGGCCGCTTCGAAGATTACTGGGAAAGCCGTCGGGCCGCCTAACCTCCACTTTTATGTCGCTCACCCCCTCGCGGTGTGAACCCTCGCGGCTGTTAGACTGGTGAGTTGATCTATCGCCTGGTTTGGGAAAACCTCAAGCACCGCCCCGTTCGGACCTTCCTCAGCGCAGTCTTCATAGGCATCTCGGTCACTCTGATCCTGACTATCGTGGGCTTGAGCCAGGGAACTTTGGGCGAGATGCAGCAGCGTTCGCGCGGCACCGGCGCGGATATCCTGATCCGCCCTCCCAATAGCACCGTGCTGGGCTTCACCGGCAGCATGAAGGGCGGCGAAAAGATCGTAAACGTCGTGCGCGGCCGTCCGCACGTAAAGCTGGCTACCGGCGTTTTAAACGTAGGCATCGGAAATTTCCAAGTCATCGCCGGCATCAACCTCGACGAATTGAACAGCATGAGCGGAGGATTCCATTATTTCGAGGGCGGCCCCTTCCAGCGCCCGGACGACCTGATGGTGGACGAGGCCTTCGCCCGCGCCCGGAACCTGCACGCGGGAAACACCGTGAATCTGGGTAGCGGCCATCCGTGGCACGTGTGCGCAATCGTGAATTCGGGCATGCTGTCTCAGCTCTTCGCGCAGCTCCAGCCGCTCCAGGAGATGTATGAGGCCACCGGCGATGTATCGACCATCTATGTCCAGGTGGATAGCGCTGCCAACATTCCCTCCGTGATCGCGGATCTCGAAAGCACGCTCGAAGACTACCAGATTCTTTCCATGGATCAGGTGATGGACGCGTTCAACGCGAATAGCGTTCCCTTGCTCAAGGGATTCACCGACGTTGTGGTTGGAATCTCGGTCATCGTCGGATTCCTGGTGGTGCTGCTGACCATGTACACCGCGGTGCTGGAACGCACCCGCGAAATCGGTATCCTCAAGGCGCTGGGCGCATCGCCGGCCTATATTCTGGGAATCCTGCTGAGGGAGGCTGTGCTTCTCGCGGTCATTGGCACTCTGGCCGGCATCGTCATGACCTTCGGAACCAAATGGCTCAATTACGAGTTCGCCTCGTCGATGTTGACCCAGGTGATCGTGCCGGATTGGTGGGCCAAGTCGGCGGCGATTTCGCTGGCCGGCGCAGTGCTGGGAGCGATCTACCCCGGCCTGAAGGCCGCCAAGCAAGACGCCATCGAGGCGCTCTCCTATGATTAAATCGCCCTCCTATGATTGAGATTCACGGCCTCAAGAAAGTCTTTCACACCGGCGAAGTAGAGGTGCACGCGCTGCGCGGCGTCGATCTCTCGGTGGCGAAGGGCGAATTCGTGGCGGTCGTGGGACCCAGCGGCTCCGGCAAGTCCACCTTGTTTCACATCTTGGGCGGCCTGACGCCGCCGACTTCCGGAAGTATCTTCATCGATGGCCGCGACCTGCTAGGCATGACCGACGCCGAGCGCACCGAGCTGCGCAAGAACGGCGTGGGGTTCGTGTTCCAGAAGTACAATCTGCTGCCCACCTTGACCGCCGCCGAAAACATCGACATCGCACGCGACATCGCCGGACGGCGTGGCCCGCGCAGCCAGCAATTCGAAGAGATCGTGAAATTGTTAGGGATAGGCGAGCGCATGAATCATAAGCCCCGCGAGCTTTCCGGAGGCGAGCAGCAGCGCGTGGCCATCGCCCGCGCCATTGTGAATGAGCCGGCTTTGCTTCTCGCGGACGAGCCCACGGGCAACCTGGATTCCGAGAACTCGGAGGCGGTGCTGAAAATCCTGCGCGACCTGAATGCGCGCCTTGGTCAGACCATCCTTATGATTACTCACGATCCCGAAGCCGCTTCCTACGCGCACCGCATCGTGAGGATGAAAGACGGCAGGATCGTGAATTAGCGCGCGTCCGGATAGAAGTCGCTGTCCAAAATCTGTTCCGCAGTGTAGGGACAGGATGATGGGAAGCGGTCCGCCCCAAGGCCCGTTTGCGCAATCGCTCGTTTGACCGCACGTTTGTAAGTTGCGGCAAGTTCGTCGGAAGGGAGACGGTGCAGGCTGGGCGAGTCTTGGATGGTAAATTGGATCTGCGTTCGTTGCTCATCAATCGTCGAACCCCACGAGGGCGTCCGCAATTCGGGTTGAAGCTCCCACTTCAAGAGGTGCATCAGCAACACGATCAAGCGTGATCGCACCTCTCGCCGGTCGCGTTTTCCCATGTCCTCAATTTCTTCCGCGACGTGCTCCAGATCGACTTCGGCGAGCCGGCCCTGCCGAATCATCTCCGCGGTCGATTGGGTCCATTGAAAAAAATCGGCGTCATAGCCCGCATCGGGGCTGACGGCTGAAGACGCCGCGTGCTGTTCCTTCACGGCCATAATTTCATTATCCGATGTTTTCCCGCTTCGTGAACGCGCAGGCGCTTGCGACCGGACAATCGCCGCATTTGGGATTGGTCCGCTTGCAGAGCTGCTGTCCGTGACATTTCAGCAATAAATAGGCGCGCATTCTGGCGTCGAACTTCGGCGGCACTTCTGCCGCGATCATCCGTTGGGCGTCGCTGTAGTTCCTCCCATAGTTGTCACCCTCCTTCCCCGCTTCGATGCGCACCAGAACATGCGGACAGTTGGATGGGATCGCTGACACCGGAGATAGACCGGCAAAGAGCAGAATCCGGTCCACGCCCGGATCGGCAATATTTGGAAATTTCTTCAGCGCCGCACGAGCCTTGGAAATAGGCAGCCCGCCGAGGGCGGCTCGCAGATCGCCACCGAACTCCTTCTGCACCCGCTCCGCGATGTCCTTCAACCGCATGGCTCGCAGCTCCGGCACCATTCCGCCGGGCTTCAAAGCCAGTACGAGCTTGGAAGGATTTGCCGCAAGGATCTGCTCGGGCTCCACGCCGATCCTGCTCTGCAACGATTCCCAGCCCTTCGCGCAAGCACCATCGCTCGCCGGATATCCGCAGTGCCACCACACCAGGAAAAGATACGGATCGGTGGGCCAGCATGGTTGCTGCACGCCATGGAAGGCTTCGAGCGTGTCCAACATTGACGCTAGCGGCGCTGCGATTCGACGCGTTTCCACTTCGGACCTCGGACTACCGCACCAGCGCCAGTTGGTAGCTTTTCTTGCCGGATCGCAGCAGGATTGCTCCCGGCATTTTCACGTCCTCCAAGGTTACCGTCCGCTGCGCCAGGGTCTGCCGCTCATTGTTCAGGTACGCCCCGCCGCCCTCGATCAGCTTTCGCGCCGAGCCCTTGCTCTCGGCCACTTTTACCCTGACGAGAAGATCGACTAACCCGATCCCCTTTGCCAGCTCCTCGCGGGCGATCTCCGTCGTCGGAACTTCCGCCGCGAGCGTGCGCACGGTTTCCTCGGAGATCGCGCCCTCCCAAGCCCCAAACAGAATGCTGCTGGCCGATTCAACCGCGCGGACGGCCGCTGCGCCGTGCAGGAGACCCGTGCATTCGGCAGCCAGCGCCCTCTGCGCCGCGCGCGCGTCTGGACGCTGCCTGGACTTCCGCATCGAGCTCCGTGATTCGCCCTCGATCGAGGAACGTGAATAGCTTCAAGTACCGGACCACGTCCTGATCCGTGGTCTGGAGCCAATATTGGTACATCTGATAAGGACTGGTGCGTTCGGCATCCAGCCACACGGCGCCTTCTTCGGTCTTGCCGAACTTCTTACCGCTCGATGTCATCAGCAACGGGAACGTGATGCCCTCGCTGCGGCGTCCGAGAATCCGCCGGATCAAGTCCTTGCCGGAAAGAATATTGCCCCACTGATCGCTACCGCCCATCTGAATAGTGCAATCGTAATGTTTACACAGGTGCAGGAAATCATAAGCCTGGAGCAGCATATAGCTGAACTCGGTGTACGAAATCCCCTGATCGCGCTCTTCCAATCGAATGCGCACGGAGTCGCGCTTGATCATTTCGTTCACCGAAAAGTGCTTGCCGATGTCGCGAAGGAACTCGACATAGTTCAATGACGCCAGCCACTCTGCGTTGTTGAGCAGCAGCCCTCGTTCCGGACTCGCCAGGTCGAAGAACTTTTCCAGTTGTTTGCGGATGCCTTCAGCGTTCTCTTCAGTCTTTTCACGGGTTAACAACGTCCGTTCCGACGACTTGCCGCTGGGGTCGCCGATCAGCCCGGTCCCTCCCCCCACCAGCGCCAGAGGCCGGTGCCCATGCCGCTGCGCGTGAGCCAGCGCCATCACCGGAATCAGGCTGCCAAGGTGCAAACTCGACGCCGTGGGATCAAACCCCACATACATCGTACGGCGCGATTCACAGAGGAACGTCTCGATATCCTCGCCCGTCGTGCCTTCGAGAAACCCACGCCATTCGAGCTCGCGGAAAAAGGCGTCGGCGGACTTCACATGTACGGTCGTCACCCTCTCATTGTAAAGTGGAACTGTGCGTGTTCTCTTTGCCCTCATGCTGATTTCCGCGGTGGCTTACTCGCAGACTCAGCCGCAGTCCTTATACGACCGGTTCTTCGACGAATACTTCTTCCCCGAGAACCCCACCACGGCCACCTCCGACGGAGTTCACAAGTACGACGGCCAATTGGAGGATTATTCCAAGGCCGGCGTGGCGCACCGCACGGCGGAGCTAAAAAAATGGGAGGCGCAGTTCGCCAAGCTTCCGCCCGGCGACGATCGCGATCTGGTGTCTGAGCTATGTCCGCGCCAACCTGCTGGAGCTCGAAACGGTCCGCCAATGGGAGAAGAATCCCGACAACTATTCGAGCGGCATCACCAGCAGCGCCTTCACCATCATGAGCCGCAAGTTCGCGCCGCCGGAAGCGCGCCTCAAATCGCTGATTGAGCGCGAGCGACACATGCCCAAGGTGCTCCAGGATGCGCGGGCGAACCTGAAGAATCCGCCGCGCATCTACACCGAAATCGCCATCGAACAGATGCCGGGGAACATCGAGTTCTTTGAGAACGATGTTCCGCTGGCCTTCAAAGACGTGACAGACGCCAAGCTGCTGGCCGATTTCAAGGCATCCAACGGCGCCGTGATGGCGGCCCTCAAGGACTACGAGACCTTCCTGAAGAACGATCTGCTGCCGCGCTCCCACGGCGATTTCCGGCTGGGCGCGGAGAACTTCTCGAAGAAGCTGCTGTATGAGGAGATGGTGGACATTCCTCTGGACCGCCTGCTCGAGATCGGCTACGCCAATCTGCGAGAGAACCAGCAAAAGCTCCGCGAGACTGCCGCTAAAATCGACCCCAGCAAGACGCCGCAGCAGATTCTCGACGATCTGGAAAAGGACCATCCTAAGCCCGCGGATCTGCTGGGCTCGTTCCGCGACACAGTAGTGAAGCTGCGCGATTTTATCCAGGAGAAGAAGATCGTTACCATTCCGTCGCCGGTGCTGCCGATTCTCGAAGAGACGCCGCCGTTCATGCGCGCGCTCACGTTTGCCTCGATGGACACGCCAGGTCCATATGAAGAGGTCGCCAAGGAAGCGTTTTTCAACGTTACGCTTCCGGAAAAGGACTGGGCGCCCGCTCGCGTCGAGGACTACATGCACAGCTTCAACCGCGGCACCATCCTGAGCACGGCGACGCACGAAGCTTATCCCGGCCATTACGTGCAATTCCTATGGCTCCAGCACGTGGATTCAAGAGTGCGCAAGCTGCTGGGCGCCAATTCCAATGCCGAAGGCTGGGCGCACTACAGCGAGCAGATGATGCTCGATGAAGGCTACGCCGGCGGCGACCCGCGCATGCACCTCGGTCAATTGCAGGACGCTCTGCTTCGGAACGCCCGCTACATCGCTGGAATCGAGATGCACACAGGAAAGCGCACCTTCGACCAGTCGGTCGAGTTCTTCGAAAAGGAGGGCTTCCAGCCGCACGAAGGCGCGTTGAAGGAAACCAAGCGCGGCACCTCCGACCCGACTTATCTCTATTACACGCTCGGCAAGTTACAGATCCTCAAGCTGCGGGAGGATTATCACAAGATGAAGGGCGCGCAATTTTCGCTTCAGGAGTTCCACGACAGTTTTATGAAGCAAGGGTTCCCGCCCATCAAAATCGTGCGTCGCGCGATGTTGGGCAACGATTCGCCGACGTTGTAGATGTAACGATGCGCGTTCTTATCTCTGCCGGGGAAGCGTCGGGCGACCTGTACGCTTCGCGCGTTGTGGAAATTCTGCGCGCGCGCAACCCGGAGGCCGAGTTCTTTGGATGCGCCGGTCCTCGCATGCAATCCGCCGGAGTTCGCCCGATTATCGACATGCGCTCGATCGCGGTGGTCGGACTGGTGGAGGTGCTGCGGCACATTCCCAGGATTTTGGGCCAGTTCCGCAAGCTCGCCGGCGCGATTCTAACAGAGCGTCCGGAGATCGCGATCCTGACCGACGCTCCCGATTTTCATCTGCCGCTAGCCCGGCGTCTGCGCCGCCAGGGAGTTCCGGTGGTGTATCTCATTGCCCCGCAAGCCTGGGCCTGGAGGCAGGGACGCGTCCGAGCCATGCGCGCGACGCTTCGACGGCTTTTGTGCATCTTTCCCTTCGAGCAGGAGTTCTTCGAAAGCCGGGGCGTCCCAACCACCTACATCGGCCATCCGCTGGGACGGCTGATACAGCCGTCGATGGACCGGGCGGCGTTTTGCGCCAAGCTCGGCATTGAGCCCGGCGCGCGAGTGCTGGCGCTCCTCCCAGGAAGCCGCCACGGCGAGGTGGACCGGCACATTCCGGTGCTGATCGAAGCGGTCAGGCAGATTCGCGCCCGGGCTTTGATCACAGAGAGCCCAATCACGCCGATCCTGGCTTTGCCGCCCGGTTTCGGCTGGGAAACCGCAACTTTCTCGGAACGCATTCGAGCCGCGTCCATCAAAGTAATTGAAGGTTTCACCTGGGACGTGCTCGCTCAGGCGGAGTTGGCTTTAGCCAAAAGCGGTACCGTAACGGTTGAGGCCGCGCTCCTGGGCGTTCCTATGGTGACCTTTTACCGCGTAAACGCGTTAAGTTGGATAGGAGGGAGATGGCTGGTCCGGGGGCCGTTTGCCATGCCGAATCTGGTGGCCGGGCGGCGCATCGTGCCGGAATTGATCCAGTGGGAAATGACCCCGGAGCGGATTGCCGCCGAGGCCATCCGGCTTCTGGATCATGAGGCGGAGCGCGGGGCCATGCGAGAGGGTTTGGCGGAAGTTGCCGGAAAACTCAGGAGCGACCGCGATCCCTTGGAGGTCGCGGCGGATTGGATCGAAAGGATTTGCAGTGAGAGGAGCTTTAGTGAAGCCCGGTTATAAGCTGGCGGTTGCGCTGGCGTCAGTTTCCCTAGCCGCGTTCGGACAAGCGCAGCGCCAGCGGATCGATGTTCAGGATTACGCGGGCGATGTACGCATCGATCCCAAGGCCCAGACTCTGGCAGCGACGGTCACGGTCCACTTCGTGGCGCTGGACGACGCCAGCAGCTTGTCTTTTGAGCTGAACAACGCACTGAGCCTCGACAAGGTCACCGACGAGCAAGGGCGCCAGATTCCGGCCTCGCGGCTCCAGGAGGACATGAGCGTGCGGCTGACTCTGCCGCAGCCGATCCCCAAGGGCCAATCCGGCGCCCTGACCTTCACCTATGACGGCAAGCTCACTGGCGACGAGGAATCGCCCGTATTCGGCATCAAGTTCGCTGCGATTCACCCCGACTTTGCGTATCTGCTGTATCCGGCGCGCTGGTTTCCGGTGAACGAATATACGGTGGACCGTTTCAGCTCCGATCTGAAAGTCACCGTGCCAGCCGGCTACCAGGTGATGGCCAGCGGCATCGACTCGAATGAGCCAGCACCGGACGGCATGACCACCACCCGCTGGAAATTTTCCCAGGCTTCGTTTCCGGGGAGTATTGCCGTGGTGCGCCGCGATTCCGCGAACACGATTAGCTCCTCCGGAGTCGCGACCACGTTTTGCTTTCGCGACTCGGCGGCCATTGCCGGCGCCTACGGAGAGGAATTCGCACGGGCGATGACCTTCTTCACCGACCTGTACGGGATTCCGCCCAAGGCGAATCTGACCGTGGTGGAGACCGAAGCGGGTGCGCCCAATGGATACTCGGCTCCCGGGCTGGTATTTCTTTCGCCCAAGGGCATCGGCAAGGACGTCAATCTGAAGCTGGTGGCCAATCAGGTCGCCCGGCAGTGGTGGGAAGAGGAGATATCGCCCACCACCCGCAATCATCTGTGGATCGAGAACGGCATGGCGCGCTACTCCGAGCTGCTCTACATCGAGCATGTCAACGGCTCCGGAGCGCTGGAGACGGAACGTCACGATATTTTCATCACGGCCCTGACCGTCGACAACCCGCCGCTGATCCAGTCCGCGCGGCTGGAGGACTATTCGCCCGAGTATTGGGCCGCGACCGCGGGCAAGGGCGCGGCCGTTCTGCAAATGCTGCGCGACATCATGGGAGACGACAACTTCATGAAGCTGCTCAAGACCGTGCCCGAGCGCTTCGCCTGGAAATCCATCAACACCGACGATTTTCACGCAGTCGCGCAGGAAATTTACGGCCAGAGCCTGAATTACTTCTTCCAGCAATGGATCGAATCCAGCGGGGCGCCGGAGCTCAAGATAAAATACACCGTGCTGCGCGTCCGGGATGCGCACGTGGGGGCGTCGGGCGAAACCCAACCCGGATTCCGCGTGATGGGCACAATCACGCAGGACCTGGATCTGTTTCGTATGCCCGTGACCCTGCACATCGAGACCAACGGCAATCCCGAGGAAAAGCAGGTCGAAGTGGTGGGCACTTCGTCGGATTTCTCGGTGGACACCTTCGGCGAGCCGCGCAACGGGCCCGACGGAATTACGCTCGACCCCAAAGGGAAGATATTGAAATTCGACAACACCACGCGGGTGGAAGTGGCCATCCGCAGGGGCGAGCAGCACGCCGAGGTCAATGAGTTCCCCGAGGCTCTCAAGGAATATCAGAAGGCGCTGGATGTGGTCCGCAACAGCTCCCTGGCGCATTACCGCATCGGCGAGCTGTTTTTCCTGCAAAGGAACTGGACCTCCGCCGCGAATGCGTTTCATGACGCCCTCACCGGCGACCTGGTCCCCAAGTGGACCGAGGTGTGGTCGCACATCCACCTGGGCTGGATTTACGACATCAGCGACCAGCGTCCGCGCGCGCTTAGCGAATACAAGGAAGCTCTGCGCGGCAAGGACAACAGCTATAACGCCCAGGAAGAAGCCCAGAAGGGCATCGAGCATCCCTACCAGGCGCCGCGCGCGACCAACTGAGCGGGTCTCTCCCGCAATCGGTGGTGCGGACGGTGGGACTTGAACCCACACGGCCCTTGCGAGCCAGCGGCTTTTAAGGCCGCTATGTCTGCCGATTCCATCACGTCCGCGCTCCGTTCCATTATGACTCGCAAGACCTTTCCGCGCACGGACTTTCATCTGGAAAATTGCTCAGATGCTAGGCTATAATCCCTATAACCTACTGAACACACAGTAGTTACCAATAACTCTGGCGGCCCGGAAGACGTTTCTGGATGAACCGGTTTTAATTACTGATTAAGCCTGCGTTCATCTACACTTGCGATGATCGATTGAAGGCGGCTGAAGCCGTCGAACAGATCACAAGGGAGATTACTCAATGAAGAAGATCATGGGCTTAGTGCTCGGACTATCACTGGCCATCGGCGCTTTCACCGTTGCTCTCGCCCAGGGCGACAGCCCAACCAAACAGACCGGCAAGGGAACCGGCAAGGGGAAGGGCAAGGGCAAGAATAGTGGCAAAGACACGACCAAGAAGTAAGTTGCACTCGTCGAGTTAGCATCCCGGCCTAAGAAATCAAATGCCGCGCCGAGAGCCTGCTAAAGGTTTCGGCGCGGCATTTTTGTTGAGACAAATCTCTTAGCGGCGGCCGCCGCGGAACCCTCCGCCGAACCCGCGACCGTAGAACCCGATGCCGAAGTACGGGTAGCCAAAGCCATACGCGTATGGATAGCCATAGTACGGATAACCATAAGCGTAAGGATATCCATAGGCATACGGAGATCCGGCATAGTAAGCTCCCGAAGGAGGCGGAGCATAGCCTGGCCTGCCGGCTTGAATTTGCGGTTGACTGTAGTCGTTAGGCCCAACCGGACGGAACGCTTGCGGCGAACGGTCGGTCGCAATCGTCACCGCAGAGTCGATGCGGAACGTCAGCACCGATTCCGGGGTAATCAGCGTCGGACGGCCGCGAGTGAGCAACACGCCAATAGTGGATGCCACCGCGCCGGCTCCCGCGCCTATTGCCGCTCCTGTTCCACCGGCCGCTGCGGCGCCAACCGCCGCCCCGACCGCCGTGGTCGTCCCAATGGCGGCTGCATCCCGTCCCACTGAAGTGGGGCCAGTGCGGGTGATCAATTCGGATTGCAGGGGCACTTGCTGCCCGTCAACAAGAGTTAAGTCGGTCAACTGGACGCCCAAGTGCGATACACCTGCCGCCCGCCCGGCTTTCTTGGCCTCGGCTACCCGGCCGGCCAGCGTCTGGCCGGGCTGGGCAACCACGAAGCCGTCCACCACAATCGGACGAACCAGCGTGGCAGTGAAAGCATCGCCGGGCTGGTTCTTATCCGAAGACAAGGCCTGATTGATTCGAACCGTGATGAATGTGCCTGATTTTAGAGTCAACTGCGCCGGAGGGGCGGCTTGAGGGGGTGGGGCAGGCTGCGGATCGTTCACCGCCTGAGCCGAACCAAGACTCGAATCCGAATCCCCGACCCGCTTCCATCCGCTTTGGGCTTGGGCGGACTGGGCTTGGCCGTCTGGGGATGGTGCGGTATCCTGCGCTAAGACAAGGCTCGCGGCTGCGAGCAAACTGAATGTGATTCTTAATGTCGATTTCATATATGAACTTCGCGCCTCACGCTGTGTGACAATGCATGTCGCTCGCCATTCCCAATCCATTGATAATCCAGCCCTTCACGAACCTTCGTCTGTTTGAAAAGCACCGAGGTGGTGGTTTTAAGCCACCGGGGAGCTAGGGCTTATGTCCGGACATCTGGCGATCAATTTGGAGAGCGTCTTCGGTTTGGCGGTGGTGATTTTGCTGTTGTGGAGATCCGCGGCAGGCCATGAGCCGAGTCGCCCCCGGCTCACACTGGACGCCCGCGACACGCTCCCGATGGTCCTGATCGCCCTCATGATCTGCGCTGCGTTCTGGAGCGCCGTCCGGATCTCCTTCCTCTCCGACGATTACGTCCTGGTGAGCGGGGCTCAAGGCTTCTCAGGCAACTACCGAGCCATGTTCACGCAGGGCGGCGGTGACGGTTTTTTCCGGCCGCTGGGCTACCTCTCGCTGGCTTGGACCTGGCCGTGGGCCGGGTTGGACCCGAATCGCTGGCACTGGGCGGCTTTATTGCTGCATTTGGCGAACTCGCTTCTGGTGTACGTTCTGGCGGGAGCGATCGGGCTTTCCCGAAGCTGCTCCTGGTTGGCCTCGGCTTTGTTCGCCTGGCACGGGGCAAATCCGGAAGCGGTGGTGTGGATCGCGGGCCGGTTCGACCTTCTCGCCGCATTCTTCGGGCTGCTGGCGCTGGTGGCGTTTATCAAGCTGTGGGAGGAATCGTCGCCACGCTGGGGCATCCTCGCCTGGGCATCCCTGGGAACGGGGATGCTCTCGAAGGAATCCGCGTACGCTGTTCCTTTGGCAATGCTGGTTTACGTGGCGGTGCGTCCGAGCTCCTGGAGCCGGCGGATTCGCTACCTTGCGCCGTTCTTCCTGCTGGCGGCGGTTCTATTCGCGTATCGCTGGGCGCTGCAAGGCGGCATCGGAGGATATCTGGGGCCGGGAGGCAGGCCCCAAATGCTCTCGCTGAGTCTGGCGGCGATAGGGAAAGCACTGGCGTTGCGGCTGTGGGCGGTTCTGTTTTTTCCGGTGAACTGGGCGACGGGTGGCGGTGCGTGGATGGAAATCGCAACGGTTGTGTATGCCGCGACCTGGGCAGCGCTCGTATGGGCGATCCGCGGCAGCCGGGAGCGTCTGCTGATCCCGCTGGGATTCGTGCTCGCGGCGGCATTGCCTCCGGTGCAGCAATTGCTCATCGGAGCGGATTTGGAGAAGGCCCGGTTGGTGTATCTGCCTTCGGCGGGGTTTTGCCTGCTGGTAGCTTCGGTGGTCAGTGGGGCAGGTCTCCGACCTGCCGAGCGATGGGGCGCCGGCTTCGTAATCCTGGCTTTCAACCTTGCAGCGCTGCTGCACAATCTCACCGGATGGGAAACCGACGCGGCGAAATCCAGGATCGTGTGCGAGGCCGTGGCCGCCTGCTCCAACCCTGCCTCGGTCCAAGGGCTGCCGAGGAGCCTCAACGGCGTGTACTTCTTCGCCAACGGATTGCCGGAATGCGTCCGGATCGAGCGAGCCCGCAATCCTGATCAACCTCTGCACGCCTGCTCGCTGGCTTGGGAACCGGCGACGGGCGCGCTGCGCTCGACGCAATAAAGGTACAATAGGACCAGGCGGATTACCCAATCCGCAAATCCCAGGAATTTCCTTCTATTTTGATCTCCGTCAACGACATTTCCATGCGCTTCGGCGCCCGCGTTCTTTTTGAAGACGTGACCACCACGTTCCAGCAGGGGCGGCGTTACGCCATCACCGGCCCCAATGGATCGGGCAAATCGACCTTCATGAAAATTCTGACCGGGGAAATTGAGGCCACCAAGGGGTCCGTAACCCGGCCCAAGAAGGTCGGGGTGCTGCGCCAGGATCAGTTCGCATTCGATTCCTACCGCGTTCTGGATACGGTGATCATGGGCAACGCGCCTCTCTGGGATGCATTGCAGGAGCGCGAGAAGTTCTACGACAATGCGGCCACCTGGACCGATGAAGATGGCATGCGCGTGGGCGAGCTAGAAGGCATCGTCGGCGATGAAGGCGGTTACGAAGCGGAGACGGATGCGGCCATTTTGCTTCAGGGCCTGGACATTCCGGAAGCGCTGCATGACCGCAAGATGTCGGAGCTGCAAGGCGGCCAGAAGATGCGCGTGCTGCTGGCGCAAGCGCTCTTCAGCAAGGCCAGCGTGCTGCTGCTCGACGAGCCCACCAACAACCTGGATCTCGAGTCGGTGCATTGGCTGCAAAGATACCTGCTGGCCTATACCGGCTGCCTGATCGTCATTTCCCACGACCGCCATTTTCTGAACGAAATCTGCACGCACACCGCGGACATCGACTACCAGAGCATCATTACGTATACCGGCGCGTACGACGAAATGGTGCTGGCCAAGACACAGATCCGCGCCCGCGTGGAGTCGGGTAATGCCCAGCGTGAAAAAAAGATCGCACAGTTAAAGGAGTTCATCGCGAGGTTTTCGGGCGGCACCAGGTCTTCGCAAGTCATGTCCCGCAAGAAAGAGGTGGAGCGGATCCAAACTTCGGAGCTCGCGAAATCGAACATCCAGCGGCCCTTTATTCGTTTTCAAAACCTGCGTCCATCAGGGCGGCATGCTCTGGAAATCAAGGCGCTTTCGAAGGCCTACGGCGACATGCCTGTGATTCGGAACTTCACCGCGTCTATCGCCCGCGGCGAAAAAATCGCCCTGCTGGGCCGCAATGGGGCTGGGAAGACCACGATGTTACGCTCGCTGCTGCGCAATGCGACGGGTTACGTCGACGCGCCGGAACGCGACTTCCCGGTCGATAGCGGTGTGGTCACGTGGGGTCATGAGGTGACCGTGGGATATTTCTCGCAGGATCACAAGGAGTCCATCCAGCCGGGCGCCACGCTGCTCGAATGGCTGCACGAGTTCGACTCGATGGCGTCGCAGCAGGAACTGCGCGGCCTGCTCGGCCAGATGCTGTTCAGCGGAGAGGACGCCACCAAGCGTACCGAAAATCTTTCGGGCGGAGAAGCCGCGCGTCTGATTTTCTGCCGCTTGATGCTCCAGAAACCCAATTTCCTGCTGCTGGATGAACCGACCAACCACTTGGATCTGGAATCGATCAACGCCCTGAACATCGCGCTCCAGAAGTACGACGGAACCGTCCTGCTGGTCACGCACGATCACGATGTGGTGGACGAAGTGGCCACGCGCATCTGGAATTTCGAGGACCACGCCATCGAGGACTTCAAGGGCCCGTATGCAGACTACCTGACGGAGAAGGAGACCACCGCGGCGTAGCGGTAAGCTTGAAACATGAACGAAGTGAAGCTGATCTCGGAGTCGCTCTTCGACACGGTTGCCGGCTTGGCGGCGGCCTCTCCGCGCCGCCGCATGAACTACAATTTCCATTCCGGCCCCGCCGACAATCCGCATCGATTCCTCAACGTTCTCTTATGCGGGACCTACATCCGGCCGCATCGCCATGCCGATCCGCCGAAATCGGAATCGTTTCTGGTTCTCGAGGGCGCCGCCGATGTGATCGTGTTTGACGAGCACGGCTCCGTCACGGCTCGTTACCGGCTCGGATCGGAGTCGCAAGAAGGCCGCCTCTGGGGTATCGATATCGCACCTGGTGTGTGGCACACCATACTGCCGAAAACCGCGCGAGTGGTTTGCTTCGAAGTGAAGCCGGGGCCCTGGGAACCCGCCAGCGACAAAGAATTTGCCGCGTGGGCGCCACCCGAAAACGACCCTGGCGCGGAGGCGTATGGCAACGCGCTTCTTTATGGCAACGCGCTTCTTGAAGATTAGAGGAACTTCGCGATCACGTCTTCCAGATTCCTGATGGGAACCTGACCGAGAAGGAAAGAACCGCCGCCTAAGTTGTCTTAGCCGGTGATGCGCTCGACCGGTTGACGCATGTGCATTGGCCATGCATACTGATACATATGCGAACTACGTTGATCATCGACGACAAGCTGGTTGAGCGGGCCAGGGAACTGAGCGGGATTCAAGAAAAGACGGCGCTGGTGCGGGAAGGTTTGGCGGCGTTGATCGCGCGTGAATCGGGTAAGCGGCTCGCGGCTCTTGGCGGTACACAACCCAAACTCGCCAGCGTCCGGCGGCGGCGTCCGGCGTAATGGTGCTGGCCGACACCTCCGTCTGGATCGAACACTTTCGCCACGGACGGGTGGGGCTTGGAGACCGGCTGGCTGAAGGACTTGTCCTGATGCACCCTTTCGTTTCGGGTGAGTTGGCGTGCGGCAACCTCAAAGACCGCTCCGTGGTCCTCTCCTATTTGGATTCCCTGCCTTCTGCGAAGATGGCTGCGCAGGCCGAGGTCTTACAGTTTATGGATCGGCACAGATTGTGGGGGCGGGGACTCGGCTGGATCGACGCGCACCTCCTCGCCTCCGCGCTGCTTTCAGACTGCCTCTTGTGGACATTGGACAAAACTTTGGCGCGGGCGGCGGCAGAGTTGGGCGTCGGGTTGAGCGCGGCGCAGCTTCCATCGCGGGGCGGCAGGTCGAAGACCTGCCCCACTACAGGAACTTCGCGATCACGTCTTCCAGGTTCTTCAACGGAACCTCGCCGATGAAGGCCCCCACTTTTTTGCCGGACCGGTCGTAGATGAAAGACGCGGGCAGCGCACCGTCCCAGCGCGGGTGAATCGCCGCGACGTATTTGTCATCATCGTCGGCGCTCTTGATGTAGAGCGGTCCGGGGACCTTGGCGGCGACGATGAACTTGCGGGCCTGCGGCTCCTGCTCCGGCTCATCCGCGGAGATGCTGACAAAATCGAGCCCGCGAGCGCGGAGCCGATCGGTAAGCTTGACCAGCTCGGGAATTTCGGTGCGGCAGGGAACGCAGTAGGTCGCCCAGAAGTTGACCAGCACGACGCGGCCCTTGTGCGCGGCGATGAGCTTGGGATAGGCGTCCTGAGATAACGGAGTGAGCTTGGGTTGCGCGGCCTGCTGGGCGAGCAGCGTGACCGCGAGAGCGGCGGCGCCAAGCGCTAGAAGCATCCTTTTCACGTTATTTTTTCTCCAATTTCAGGTTCACGATCAACACCTTGCGCGAATCGAAGATGCTGATGCGCTTCCAATCCGTGCTCAAACCGCCATGGCTGGCTTTCACGTCGTATTCGATATCGGCCTTGAGGTTCGCGAAGTGATAAGTGCCGTCTCCCTTGGTGATGAAAGAAAGGACCTGGAGGGTGCGGCTATCCTTGAGCTGGACCACCGCTTGTTCGACCGGATTCCCGCCGGCATCGGAAACGGTGCCCTGGAGAGCGCGGGCAGAGGCGTCCCCGTCTTTCTTGCTGTTCTGGGCGGCGAGCGTACAAGCGCAGGCGAGAATCAGCGCGGTCATCAGCGCCAGGGCGAGCGCGGACTGGACCGGCGCAGCCACTGCTAACTGGACAGCGCTAGTCCTCCTCATCTTCCTCTTCTTCTTCTTCGTCGTCGTCGTCCTCGTCGAAGTCGTCGTCGAACTCCTCGTCGTCCTCCAAGTCTTCATCGGCGTCGGCAGCCAGCTCGAGCGGAGAGACACTGCTGACGGTCACATTCGCGCCGCATTCCTCGCAGACGAGAGCGTCGCCCTCGTCCAGTTCCTCTTCGTCGACGTCCATGGCGGCGTCGCAAAGCGGACAGTTCACCATTCGTTCCTCCCCGGCCCGGCGCGACGCACTACGGAGCGCCAGCCTACTTGTAGTCTTATCACGATCCGCAAGCCTTAAAGGTTACGCCGGCTGTAACGATCCAGCGGCGCGGCGCAGATCCGCGGGCGAGAGCGTGACCAGAGTTTTCTCCAGATCTTCGCCGGACTCAATCATGGCGATGAGGTGCGTGGCGGCGAGCTTGAGGCACCAGGGATCGGTAAGAGCATGCCCGGTTTCCTGGCTCAAGGCCAGCAGCCCCGGATGAGACAGCGCGAGCACCTTTTCCTGCTTGGGTTCGCCTTCGGTCCATAACTGAAACTTGACGTCCACCGTATCGGCGTGGCGGATTGAGATTCCGGTTTGCTGCCACCGGAATTCCACTTCCCAAAGACGGCCGAAAGGATCGGGGCCGGCCTGGAAGCGGCGGAAATTATCTGGCATTCTCTCAGCGTAGCAAAACAAGCGCGCCGGTCACCACGCTCAGCGCCTCGGCGGAAGGCACACTGCCCTGAGCGAGAGTCTGATTGCCTCCGCCGCGGCCACCCGCTGCCGCCAGCGCCGCCTTGACGCGGTCACCGGCGTGAATGCCGGAATCCGGCGAGGTGGCCAGAAGCAGCGAAGGCGGGTCTTCGCAAATCGCCAGAAAAACGGCCGAGCCGCCCGCGGTGAAGGCTTGGGCGCGGGCGCGCATTGCCTCGTCAATAGGGCCGTTGTGAGTGCGGCGGCGCAAGCCGTCAGAATCGGGAATTGTGGAAGCGTGCAGGTCGCGGCCTTCGCGCGTGGCGAGCTCGGTGGCCAGGCGCTGGCCGGATTTTTCGAGCGCTTTGAGGCGCTCGGCTTGGGAGGCAATCAACTCCGGAGCGCGCTCGAAGGGAGCCGACAACTCGCGGCTGATTTCCGAAAGCAGGCGATAATCGCGGCGGGCGTGACGGATCGCCCGTCCGCCGCAGACAAATTCGACGCGCACGTTGCCGCGGACCTTTTCGAGCTTGCGGATCAGCACCGGGCCGATTTCCGCGCTTGAGCTTACATGCGTGCCGCCGCAGGCGCTGCGATCCAGATCCGCGATGGAAACGATGCGCAATGTGCCGGTACGCTGCGATTCCTTGCGCAAACCGGAGACGGCGGCGGCGTCCTCGTACGCCACGGCGACGGGGCGCGCCTGGGCCACGATCTCCGCGCATCGATCCTCGACACGCGCCGCGCGGCCGGGATCGAGCGAGGGCACGCCGATGTCGATGGTGGAGGATTCGACGCCCATGTGGAAGCAGAGCGTGGGCGCGGCGTACAACTCCTCGAAGACGGCCGAGAGAAGATGCTGGCCGGTGTGCTGCTGCATGTGATCGAAACGGCGCTCCCAATCTATGCGGCCTTCGACTTCCTGGGCGTCGAGAGGCCCATCCAACAGGTGGGCAATGCGATCCTCTTCCTCGGCCACCTCAATGACGCGGGCGACAACGCCTCCTCCCAGGAGTGTTCCAAGATCGAACGGCTGCCCGCCGGATGCGGGATAGAAAGCCGTGCGGTCGAGATAGACGCGGAGACCGCCGGAATCGAAGCCGACCACGCGGGCGCGAAATTCGCTGAGATAGCTGTCGGAATAATACAAGCGCTCGGTCATGGAGCGGGCGAGGTAATGTCGAAATCGGCGCGCAGGAATTGCCAGTCCGGCAGTTCATAGGCGTGGAGTGTGGTGGTGGTGGTGGTGAGCACGTCGTGATCTTCCTGCGGACCCAGGGCGGGGACTTTGGCGTCGAACTCGCACACGGGAGCGTCGCCGGGCTTGGCGGCGGTGGTGAGCAGGCGCACGTGCACCTGCATCTCCTCCAGATCCGCGTCGGAGTGGTTGATGGCCGAGAACTTGACCTTGAGCTTGCCTCCGCCCGACTCCGAGATGCGGATGCCTGAGATCTCGATGAACTTGGCGAGAGGATTCTTACTGCTGGTCGAAGCCGGTCCAGGGCCGTAGGGCGAAGCGACGAGCTTGGCGGACTTGGTTTCGGGAGCCGAGTCGGAGCAGCCGGTGAGAAGCATCACGGCTGCGGTAAGCGGGAGCAAAGCGCAAAGGGTGCGGCGCACTCCGCCAGGACCGGAATCGGAAACGGCTTCGCGCCGCACTCCGTTTTGCGCGAGTTCAATAGAAGCCGATGTGTATCGCACGATTTCCAGGATAACGCTTTGATTACGGGGCGGAGTGGGGGCCCTTCCTGTTCGCATCGCCGACAACGCAGGTTATTGAACATAAATCGGATCGGTAGCGTTCCAGAATTACACTTACTTCCCGGTCAGGAGCCGAGCGGCGTTGGTGATGGGTATCCCCGCGAGCAGAATTTCCCCGCCGGTGGGCCCCGTTTTCGGGCAACGCTTTTGTGCCCCGGCCTCAGTTAGCACTTGGCGGCTCGATATGATCCACCAGCAAAGTCTTGACTATTCCCTTGTGTGCTTCCAACCTCAGCCCGAGTTGCTGCTGCAGAGCTGTCTCAAGATCGGGATCCTCAAACACTTGATCGCCTCCTGGCGGATGGTCCGAGAATTTGAGGGCGATCTTGTACTTTCCTTCGAGTCCCGTCTTATCTATGACCGGCTGTTGCTTGCTGCCCCCCCCGACGCCGATGGCAGCCAGGTTAGTCAGGGCTTCGGCGAATTCCTGCATCGTCATGCCGGTTGGGACGGATGCTCCGGGAACGCCCCCCGCCTGCCGTCCATTCAGCGTGATCGTGAATCCTCTCCCGGTGTCCGTGTCTAACCACTTCTGCATTTTGGGACCTCCCCGAGCGATAACCAGCTCGCTTACCTGCGCTTCTTTCGACTCCCAATGGACAGCGAGCTTGAAGCGGTCCGCCAGCAGCGCCTGCATCGCCCCTTTGCATTGGGATTCCGCCAACGGGCGCTCAGCTTTGGCCTGAATGTCATAGGCCAAGGTCGCTGTCCCACCGCCTTTCTTCGGTAGCCGCTGCTGCATCTCGATCATCTGGCCTTGATTAAGATCGTACGCCCACGCAATGAGCAGAAAGAGTGGAGAACCAATAGAGACGAATCGCCCATTGGAGCAGCTTAGCGGCTCATAGCCCGACCCGTTGACGTGTAGTCTTATGGACGCGACATTGAATTCCGCTGTTTCGTTGGATTGCGCGTGAAGGGTCCCGACTGCAATTGGTGCCGTGACCGCCGCCAGGGAGAGGACCGCCTTTTGCGCGAAGTTCAACCGTAAGCGCATTTTCTTACTCATGATCAGCTCGAATCTCTGCCGTGGACTGGATACAAGGAATTGGCCGCGTGGAATCGCTCGGGGCCGATTTCCATGGAGACCGAGATGTCGGCTGCCGCAGGCTTATCTGACGCGACTTCGAAGGAACGTTCCGGCGATCGAGCAGGGATGCTGGAGGTGAGGACAAAAGCGATACGGATTCGCCAGTTTTCATTACTAAAATGCTAGTACTAACCTATAAAGAAGTCAAGGGGCAAGCTCCCAGATCCACCGGCCACCGACTTGGTTGCGGCACTCGTCGATCCCGTGGGATTCGTGCCGCACTCACAGAAGTGGCTCGAATATGCCCTCTACTCGCCCGCTCCCAGGACAACGCTTCGGTTACGGGGAGGGCTTGGCATCTGGCGCCCGCCGACGGCATAATCGTTTATCGATATACCGATCTTCGCCATGCCCAAACGAAAGCTCGATCCTTTACCCTCGGCCGCCTTCCATATTTTGCTGACCCTGGCGGGTGAAGACCTGCATGGTTATGCGATCATGCGGCAGGTCGAGCAACACACCGCCGGCCGCGTGCGATTAGGACCCGGGACGTTGTACGGCTCCATCAAGACGTTGCTCGAAGCACGGCTTATTGAGGAACTCGATGCGCGTCCGGATGCGGAACCGGGTACGGAACGGCGCCGTTATTACCACCTGACATCGGCCGGCCTCAAACTCATGCGATCGGAAACCGAAAAACTTGCCGACATGCTCCGTGTGGCCAGAACCAAGCGGATTCTGAGAGGGGCCCATGTCTGAGAAGATCTACGCCTGGTTGCTGAAGCTCTATCCGGCCGGTTTTCGCCGGGACTATGGACCGTCCGCGATGCAACTGTTCCGCGACCGGCTCCAGGCGGAACGCGGCTTTTCCCGGCGGCTCCGGTTCTGGCTGGACGTAATCGCCGACCTAGCCGTTTCCTTTCCACGCGAGCACTGGCGTCAAAACCCAGTGCATCCAGCCGCGGGAGGCTATTGCCTTTCCGCAGAAGCCGTGACCCCGACGAAAAGCGATCGTCTGCGCCGCGCGAGGGCCAAAGGTATGTTCGCAAAGTATGTTGAACAATCACGGAGGGCAATCTTCTACGCCCGATACGAAGCCAGCCAGACCGGCAGCCGTCTTATCGAACCAGAGCACCTTCTGCTCGGGATCCTGCGCACTGACGATCAGTTGGCGCTGCGCCTGCTCAAGACTAAGGAAAACATCGAATCGATCGGGCAGCAGATTCATAAGACGTTTCCGCCTCGAAAGAACGTTTCTATCTCGGTAAATCTCCGTCTGAGCGTCGAGTGTAAGAGGATGCTCGCCAACGGGGCCGAGGAAGCCGAACGCCGGAACGCCGGGCACATCGAGCCCCAGCACCTGCTGCTGGGATTGCTGCGCGAAGAGAAATGCGCAGCCGCAAAGATCATGCTGGAGCACGGAGTTCCGCTTTCGCTCCTCGAGAACAAAGCCGATTAAGATCTTCAAACCATCCCTGGCCTCCTGGCCTCCTGACTTCCTGTTAGCGAACTGACCCACCACCTCCGCATCGTATAGTGGTGTAGTCCAATGAAAATCACATTTTGGGGTGCGGCGAGAACCGTTACCGGTTCGATGCATCATGTGGAGGCGGCGGGCAAGCGATTCCTGCTCGATTGCGGGTTGTATCAGGGGCGCCGGCAAGAGGCCTTCGACCGCAACAGCCGCTTTCCTTTTCCGGTGGAGAGCATCGACGGCGTGATTCTTTCGCACGCGCACATCGATCACAGCGGGAACCTGCCCACCTTTGTCAAGAACGGCTATGCCGGCCCCATCTACACCACGCCGGCGACGATCGACCTGTGCCTGGCGATGCTGGCCGACTCGGCGTTTCTTCAGCAGAATGACGCGAAGTTCTGCAACCTGCGCAGGGAGCATCGGCGCAAAATCGGGCGCGATGACTCGGAATGCACGCCGTTATATCTGCCGGAGGACGCCGAGAAGACCTATCCGCTGTTCCGCGCGGTGGGGCTGGGAGAAGAGAAGGAAGTCGCACCGGGATTTCGCTATAAGACCCATGAGGCAGGTCACATGCTGGGATCGACCTCGATGGTGGTCGAAGCCGACGGCGTTCGGCTGGCGTTTTCCGGAGACGTGGGCCGTCCCGGCCTGCCCATCATCCGCGACCCGGAAAAGCTGACGGCGGCGGATTACCTGATTATGGAAAGCACCTACGGTGACCGGTTCCATAAGAAAATCGAACATGTGGCGGAGAAGCTGGCCGATGTAGTGAACCGCACGGCCGGACGCGGCGGCAAGATCATCGTGCCCAGCTTCGCGGTGGGCCGGGCCCAGCAACTGGTGCTGCTGTTGCACCAGCTGATGGACGCGCACAAGATCCCGTCCATCCCCATCTTTGTGGATAGTCCTCTGGCGGTGAACGCGACCGAAGTGTTCCGCAAGCATCCGGAATGCTGGGACGAGGAAGCTCGCAAATACCTGCTGGAAGGCGAAGACCCGTTCGGCTTCTACCGCCTCAAATACGTGCGCGAGGCGAGCGAATCCAAGGCGCTGAACGACCTGCACGGGCCGTTCGTGGTCATCTCGGCCTCGGGCATGTGCGAAGGCGGCCGCATCCTGCATCACTTGCGCAACAATATCGAGGACCCGCGCAATACGATCCTGATTACCGGATTCCAGGCGGAGCACACGCTGGGCCGCAAGATCCTGGAAGGTCACGCGGAGGTGCCCATTTTCGGCGAGCCCATGAGACTGCGGGCGGAGGTCGCGTCCCTGAATGAATTGAGCGGCCACGCCGACCAGCGCGAGCTGATCGAGTGGATGCGGCCGGTGGCGCGCGGGCTCAAACGCGTCTTCCTGGTGCACGGCGAGCCGGCTTCCATGGCGGCGCTGGCCCAGGCGATTCAGAAGGAATTCGGGCTGGAAGTGGCGCAGCCAGCGCGCGGCGACAGCTTCGATCTGGTATAACGGTGGATGATCGATTCCCCGCCCCGGTCTACGCCGACACCGTCCTCGCGCCGAATTTCGAGTACGCCAAGAGGCACTTTCTCGAAGACCTCATCCAGATTCACTATGCGCACACGCGCATGCTGGCGAAACAGGGCATTGTGACCGAGGATGAGGAGCGCGCGCTGATCGCGGCTCTGGACGGCCTGGATCGCGGACAAATCGCCGCGGCCGGTTACGACGGGTCCTGCGAAGACCTGTTTTATTTCATTGAAGGAATGCTGGAAGAAGCCTGCGGGCGGGACACAGCGGGCCAGAGCGTGGCAGGAAAGATGCACACTGCGCGCAGCCGCAACGACATTGCGGTTACGCTGTATCGCATGACCGCGCGCCGGGAGCTGCTGGCGGCCGTGGAAGGCGTCGTGGAGTTGCGCGGGGTGCTGCTCGATCTGGCGACCCAGCATCTGGAAACCGTGATGCCGGCGCATACGCACACGCAACCGGCGCAGCCGACCACGCTGGGGCACTATCTGCTAGCGGCATGCGAGTTTCTGGATCGGGACGCGGCGCGAATGCAGGCGGCTTTCAGCCGCGTGAACCTGTGTCCGCTGGGCGCGGCCGCCATCACCACGTCGGGCTTTCCCATCGACCGCGACGAAACCGCACGGCTGCTGGGCTTCGAGGGGCTGGCGGAGAACTCCTACGGCGCCATCGCGGCCATCGACTACATCACCGAGGCGGCGGCGGTCGTGGCGGTTGCCATGGTCAGCTTGGGCAAGCTGATTCAGGATCTGCTGCTGTGGTCCACACGCGAGTTCGGATTCCTGAGGTTCTCCGACGCCTTCGTGCAGTCCTCCAGCATCATGCCGCAGAAGCGCAATCCGGTAGCGCTGGAGCATACGCGCATTCTGGCCAGCCGGGCGCTCGGCGAGGCTCAGGCAGTGCTAATCTGCGCGCACAACACGCCGTTCGGAGACATCAACGACAGCGAAGACGATCTGCAACCTCTAGTGTTCACGATGTTCGCCGACGCAAGGAGCACGCTGCGGCTGCTGGCCGGGGCGATGCGGACAGCGAAGGTGGACCGGGAGCAGATGGCGGAGCGCGCGGCCAAGGATTTCCTGACCGTGACGGAGCTCGCCGATACGCTGGTGCGCCAACTCGGCATCAGTTTCCGCGAGGCCCACGACGCCGTGGCGGAAGCAGTGGCCGCCTGCGGCAACGACGACAATCCGAGCGCCATCGCCGCGGCGCTGAAGGGACTTCGTCCCACTTTCGTGCTCAGCCAGGATGAGATTGAGAGAGCCCTCGACCCGCGGCATTTCGTGCGCATTCGCAAGATCACCGGAGGACCGGCGCCGGAGCGAACCGGCGAGGCTCTGGCACGAGCTCGGGAGCGTCAAAGCGCGCTGGGGACCTGGCTGGCGACCCAGTTGGAGAGGCTGGATGCCGTGCGGCGGCGGTGATATACTTCGGCCATGCGAAGCCTCCTGGCCGCGCTGGCGTTGCTCACGGGCTGTGCGTTCGCACAGGATCGGGGCATCGCACCAACGAACTATGCCCGCGAGGCCTTCGACACCGCCCAGGAGACTCTTCAAACCCGTCCTTACAATTTCCGCGCGCTCTACGCCACGCTTTCGCAGGTGACATCGATTCAGCCCGCTCCGACGCCCGCGGATCTGGACGCGGCGCAGAAGGCCGCCGTCCGCCTGATCGCCAGCCCGGATGTGGTTTTTGCCATCGCCAACAAGCCGGCGGACATGACCGATGCGCAGTGGGCGCAGACTAAAAATCAAATCCAGCCTTTCGTCGACCAGGTTCTGATCGGCATCGACAGACTCCGGAATGGCGGCACGCACGCCTTGAGCGAAGCGCAGCTAAACCGAGTACCTATGATCCAGGGGACTCCGCCTCAAAAGGTCGAGGCTCAATACTCCGAGGAAGCCCGCCTGGCAGGGCTCGAAGGCAGCGTGCTGGTCATGGGAACGGTCGCCGACGACGGGTCGATACACGATCTGCGCGTCAGCCGGCCGCTCGGGCTAGGGTTGGACGAACAAGCCATCGCCGCCGCCGCGCAGTGGAGATTTCAGCCCGGCTCACCGCAACTGGACACGTTCCAGATCGATTTCGCTCTTCCGTCAAAGCAGTCGCGCTGGCATCTGGTGCGGGCGGAGTTCAAGACTCCCGCGGGAGCTTCGCGCCCGACCTTCGCTACCGCCGACTATCCGCTGGGTCCGGGGATCGGGCTGGCCGCTTACGATGAAGCGCGCATACTGGCGGCGATCGGAAGGGCTGCCAGTGCTACGGTATCGTTCGATATCGACGAGCGTGGATATCCTGGACATTTCCAGGTGGTGAACGCATCCGCGCGAGCGTGGGGACCGGAGGCCGTAATGGTGGTCCAGAGCTGGCGTTTCCATCCGGGCATGAAAGCGGGAATGCCGGTTTCAGTGCCGTGTACCCTGAGCCTGGTGTGGGGGCCGGAGGATTTTACTTCGCACGCGATCGCGGGTCAGGTCGCGCAGATGGATGCGCCGCCGCAGCCGCAACGCGAATGGTTGCCGGCTCCAGCGGTTGTGTCCAACACGCAACCCGCCTACACGGAAGAGGCTCGCAATGCCGGGGTCGAGGGAACCGTCGAGGTGATGCTGATGGTGGACCAGGAAGGCGTGCCTGTATCCGTGAAAATGGGCGCCGGCCTCGCCTTGGGTATGGGTCTCGAACAAAGCGCCTTGGAGGCTATCAAAGGCTGGCGCTTTCAGCCAACACTCCTCAACGGGCAGCCGAGACCAGCCGAGCTGATGGTTCAGGTGCATTTCCAGCTCTCTGGTGTGGAATCCTCGGTTTTCTTCACTCCGCCTCTTCCCGTTGCAGCCGCCGCCAAACCCAAGCAGTGAACAACGTCCTTTACTTCCAATTAAATAAGATGCTACCCTCAGTTCTTAAATGCGAACGGTCGACCTGATCCATCGTAAGAGGGACGGGGAAGAGCTATCTGCGAAAGAAATCGCCTTCCTCATTGACGGCTATACCAACGGCGGCATCCCGGATTACCAGATGTCGGCGTTTCTCATGGCCGTATTTTACTCGGGCATGACGGACCGGGAAGTCAGCGTCTTTACGGACCGCATGATCCAATCCGGCGAAAGCGTGGATCTTTCCTCGGTGCCTGGCGTGAAAGTGGACAAGCATTCCACGGGCGGCGTGGGCGACAAGACCAGCCTGATCGCAGCTCCGCTGGCGGCTGCGGCGGGCGTAACGGTACCGATGGTATCGGGCCGCGCCCTTGGCCACACCGGAGGGACGCTGGACAAGCTCGAGTCTATTCCTGGATTCCGAACCAATCTCACGGTGGACGAATTCCGTGAGCAGTTGATTCAACATCGCCTGGCGTTTATCGGACAAACGCCGCAAGTCGCGCCGGCTGACGGCAAGCTGTACGCCCTGCGGGATGCCACCGCGACCGTGGAATCGATTCCGCTGATCGCCTCCTCCATCATGTCCAAGAAATTGGCCGCGGGCATCGACGCGCTGGTTTTGGACGTGAAGGTCGGAAGCGGGGCGTTCATGAAGAAGCAGGTGGACGCGCGGCGGCTGGCGCAGATGATGGTGGGAATCGGACGGCGTAAGGACAAAAAGGTGCAAGCGCTGATCAGCGATATGAATCAGCCGCTGGGATTCGCCATCGGGAATGCACTCGAGGTGATGGAGGTTTCGCAGACCTTGCAGAGCGCCGGGCCGGTGGACCTGACGCGGTTGTCGCTGGAGCTGGCGGCGCGCATGATCCATCTGGGAAAAGTCGCGGCCACGCTCGAGGAAGCCCGGGAGGTTGCGCAGACCAAGCTGCTGGACGGCTCAGGATACCGCAAGCTCAAGGACGTGATTGGGGCCCAGGGGGGCAATCCGGCGGTGCTAGACCGCTTCGAGCTGCTGCCCAACGCGACCGGAGCGCGCGAGATCGCTTCACCGCGCGCGGGCTACGTCAGCGCCATCGAGGCCGAGTACATCGGCCTGGCGTCGGCCATGATCGGCGCGGGGCGCGATACCAAGGAAGACTCCATCGATCCGGCCGTGGGCGTGATTCTGGAAGTGAAAATCGGGCAGAAAGTGGACGCGGGGGCCGTTCTGTGCCGCTTATACTACACCAGTGAAGAGCGCGTGGAAGAAGCCGCGCAACTGGTAGAGGACGCATTCCGCATCTCAGCCGCTGCGCCGGAGGAGCGGGCATTGATTCTCGAAGTCGTTGGTTGAGGACGTGGGCTAAGGCCAGGAGGAGGCCGATTCCGCGCGCCATGGAGCGATTCACCGGGGTTCTAGGCATTTTCGCTGTGCTGGCGGTGGCGTATCTTTTCTCTACCAGCCGCACTTCGATTCAACCGCGCGTGCTGGCCTGGGGCCTCACGCTTCAGTTCGGCTTCGCGTTCCTGGTGCTGAAAACCCCGGTTGCGAAGGCTTTCCAGGCTATCAGCACAGGGGTGAACCACCTGCTGGATTACGCCGCCGAAGGCAGCAAGTTCGTCTTCAGCGACAAACTGGGCGCACCCAGCGACATGTTCGGCACCATCTTCGCGTTCCAGGTTCTGCCCATTATCATCTTCATCGCGGCGCTGTTCGGCATCCTCTACTACCTGGGCATCATGCAGATTCTGGTGCGCGCCATGGCGGTTGTGATGCAACGCGTGATGGGCACTAGCGGCGCCGAATCCATGAATGTAGCGGCCAGCATCTTCATGGGCCAAACCGAAGCGCCGCTCACCATCCGCCCGTTTCTAGCGGGCATGACGGAAAGCGAGCTGTTCACGGTGATGTCCAGCGGCATGGCGCACGTGTCGGGGGCGGTAATGGCGGCTTACGTTCTGATCGCGCACGTGGAGATCCGGCATCTGCTGACCGCGGTGATCATGACCGCTCCGGCCACGTTGATGCTGGCCAAGATGATGATTCCGGAGACGGGTTCCCCCGCCACGGCTGGAAAAGTCAGAATCGAAGTGGAACGGCCAGGCGTGAATATCATCGATGCGGCGTCCCGCGGAGCCTCCGACGGATTGCAGTTGGCCCTGAACGTGGGCGCCATGCTGATCGCCTTCATCGGGCTGATCGCGATGGTCAACGGGATTCTTCTGGCCCTGCACTACACGCGCTTTCTGGGCTGGCTGCCGGGATCGTTGCAGTTGATCCTGGGGCGCATCTTCGCGCCGGTGGCGTGGCTGCTGGGGGTGAAGTGGAACGATTGCGCCTCCGTCGGCAATTTGCTCGGCACGCGGCTGATCCTGAATGAATTCGTGGCTTATGTGGATTTGGGCAAGATCGGAAATACGCTCGATCCGCGATCGTTTGTGATCGCCACCTACGCATTGTGCGGCTTCGCCAACCTGAGCTCGGTAGCGATTCAGGTCGGCGGAATCGGGGCGCTGGCGCCGTCGCGTAAATCGGATCTGGCGCGGCTGGGGTTGCGAGCCGTGGCGTGCGGAACCATGGCCAACTTCATGTCCGCCTGTATCGCGGGGATGATGTTATGAGCGCGTCCGTAGTTGATCCGGGAGGCAAGTCCGGCGTCAAGACTGGGGTAGTCCTCGGCAGCGGGTTGGGCGCCTTCGCCGATACGCTGGATTGCCGCACAGAAACTCCTTACGCCGAGATTCCGGGCTGGCCGGTGTCAACGGCTGTGGGCCACGCCGGCAAACTGGTGACCGGATACATTGGCGGTACAGAGGTGATCGTCCTGGCCGGACGAGCGCATCTGTACGAAGGCTACACTCCACAACAGGCCGCGTTCGGAATGTATGAGCTCGCCCGCCGGGGAGTTCACAACGTGGTGCTGACCAACGCGGCGGGAGGCATCAATCTTTCCTACAAACCCGGCGATCTGGTCCTGATTTCCGATCACATCAATCTACTGGGCGTGAATCCCCTGACCGGGCCGAATGACGAGTCGCTGGGTCCGCGCTTTCCCGATATGAGCGAGGCCTACTCGCGCGCTTATCGCGAGATCGCAAAGCAGGCGGGAGCGGAGTTGAGCCTGGCGCTCCAGGAAGGCGTTTACGCCGCAGTTCCCGGACCCAGCTACGAGACTCCGGCGGAAATTCGCTACCTGCGCGCGATCGGCGCGGACCTGGTGGGGATGTCCACCGCGCCGGAGACCATCGCCGCGAATTATCTGGGCATGAAGGTGCTGGCGATTTCGTGCGTTACCAATATGGCCGCGGGCGTCGCGGCCCGCAAGCTGGTACATGAAGAGGTGCTCGAAACCGGCGCACGGGCTCGGGACACCCTGGCGGCGTTGTTGAGGAGAATACTGCCGCGGCTGCCCGCTTAAATCTCAATCGAATTTCGGAACCGCTCCGCCGGCAACAGCCGCGGCAAACCGGATTCTATCCATCGCATACTCCTGCTCTTGCTCTTTCGTTATTGGCAGTGCAACATCCACGATGAGATGAACACGCGGCTCGGCGCCCTGGTTGGTCACGGAATGCTTCCTGGCATTGTTAATCTCCCACACTTCGCCTTCCCTCATGCAGATTCGCTCGTCCTCGATGGTAAACGTAACCAACTCATTACTTACAATCGGTATGTGAAGGCGATGTGAGTGCATCAGACTGAATCCTTGATCCACGTGGCTTGCGATAGCCCCGCCCGCCTTCAAGCGAGCCAGCAGCACCCGGATGATGTTGCCGCGCCAATCGCGCAGCTTAGCGATCGCCTTGAAGATGGGATCGAGCTGTGGGGCAAGTGTATGGTACATCGGATGCAGTGTGGGTTCCGTGTGGCGGAAGTCATAGTCGAATACAAGATTCACCGTCTGCGTATCCCGATGTGCTTTGTACGCCCGCTGGCGAAAGGGATCCGCATCCCATTCCTCCTCTCGTAACGCACAGACGATGCCCTTGAGATTCGCACTATCAACCCGACCGTGCCGAATGAAGTTTCCCTGAATGTTCATGGACCGCACCCTCCCTGCATCTCCCGCGCCGTTGAGCTCGATGCGTCAAACGCGCTTACGCGGCGCTCGCGGCAGCCATGCGAGAGATCTCCCGCTGCATGACTTCGATCACGCGGACCAACTCCTCCGCGTGGATCTTCCTCCCCTTCAAGCCACCCAGGATCAGTCGCAACTCAATCATGGCCAGGGTCCGCCAGAACGTGGCTTGTTGCCTGAACAAGAGGGGCACCAGACCAGCGTATTGTTCAGGCGATTCCGCCACCAAGGCACGCGCATTCGCGTGCAAGCGGTGAAAGTCAGCCGCCAGTTCCTTCAGATAGAAGCGGATAATCCGGCCTTGCGATCGCTCCCACCGGGCCGCGACTTTCGGGCAAATGCTGTTCTGGCGCAGAAAATCCGCGTCTTCGCGGGCAAGAAGCCTTGCCAGCGGTCGATATCGCTCCAGAGAGCATTCCTGGTCCGGGCGATTGGACCGCCGCGCCCGCCTGTATTCGCCAAGTCGAGCCCACGCCAGCACTCCCAGCGCCGCCAAACCGGCGCCTACGATCACGATCGCGTCTAGGACGATTGATCCTGACATCGCGTAAGCGGCCTCCCGGCCACAGACAGAATACTAAAGAGAATCGGGAAATGCAATGGTCGAATTCCACGTAGTCTCCGCCGGATTTCTCACTTTGCCATCTGCTCCAGAGGCGTATTGATCTCATCGAATTGCCCCAACAAGTTTCCGTTTCGGCGGGATTCCAGCGCAGTCCCGTGACCCCCGGTCATCGGCTCCCGGCTTGAGGTTGTTCGTAAAAATCTTCCATCGACCTGCTTATTGTCGACCCTGCTATTGAGGTACAGCCGTCCCTTTCCTGTTTGAGGGTTATCAAGCGGGCGAGAGACGCCTCTTCGATCTTTGTCATCTGCACCAAATCACCCGGTACGCCGCAGGTGTCTCCGGGTCGCGTCGCCGAGCGTCAACGCGCTTCGCTCAGCGTTTTGCCGCTTTTGTGCCGCTCCTTGGCTTGATACATGCGGCGATCCGCTTCCGCCAGCAAGGACCTTGGATCGTCGCCGTCCACGGGATAGATTGCGATCCCCACACTGAGAGAGAGACACTGCTCACCGCAGACCGCCCAGCCGGCTTTCTCGGTGACTGCCTCCAATCGAGCTACATAAGAACCTAAGTCTTCCTTGGGCCCAGGGACAACCACCACGAATTCGTCGCCTCCCAATCGCGCCAGATAGTCGGAACTGCGGCAGATCTCTTTGAGGCCCCGCGCCACATGTTGCAGGACTTCATTCCCCTTCAGATGCCCGAAGCGGTCGTTGACTTGTTTGAAGCCGTCCAAATCGCACAGCAGCAGCCCGATGTTGGCCTTTTCGCGGCTGGCTCTCGAAAGCTCCCGTTCCAGATGCAAAGACAGCGACCGTCCATTGGCGACGCCCGTGAGATGATCCGTACCCGCCAGATTCTCCGCATTCTGATACCGCAGCGCCCCTTCCAGCGCGATCGCGATTTGCCCTCCCGCCGCTTTCACGAGGCGCAGGTGATCGCGGCTGAAGGCGTCGCGTCCAACGTGATACAAAGTCAGCACGCCGGCCACGTCCCGGCCTTCGAGGGGCATCGCCAGCGCGGATTGGAACGATTGCATCGTCGCCGCGTCCTGAATATAGCTACGCTCCTGGCGCGGGTCCCCGTTCAGGATCGCGGTGCGGTCGCGAACAGACCGGCCCGACAAACCCACGGCGATGGGAAGCGACTCTCTCGAGAAGCGGTGTCCGTTCCTTCCCAGCGCGCACACCGCCGCGAGGTTGTCCCCGCTGCGGACGTACAGCACCAGCGTATCGAATGAAATGATCTGCGAGAGGTATTTCTGGGCCGCCGCCGCGATCTCTTCGAACCCCGAGGAAGACGCCAGATCGCTCGCCAGCACCTGCAATAATTGGGTCTCCTGCCGCGCCGACACAATCGGACTCACAATCGAGCTGGCGGCGAAGTCGGATTCGACCAGCAACTTGGCCGCCAGCTTGCCCAGATCCCGCGGATCCGCCGGTCGCGTAGTTTGCGTCGAATTCTGCCGGGCTTCTTCGAGAGCCTTGTTTTCCAACTCCACATACCGGCGCTGGAGAATGGACACCACTCGTGGGTCAAAACTCGTCCCCGCTTCGTCACTCACCCTTTCCATCGCCTCGCGGATGGGAAGAGCGCGTCTGAAGGGACGCTCCGAAGCGAGCGCGTCCAAACAATCTACCGCCGCAAGAATCCGCGCGCCGATGGGAATCTGTTCACCTTTCAGGCCCTCTGGATAGCCCGTCCCGTTCCACTTCTCGTGGTGCGCCTGCACGATGGCTCGCACTCCCGGCGGGAAGTTCATGCTCGAGAGCATTTCGGAGCCGGTCACGGGATGGGTTTTCACTTTTTCCCATTCCTCCCGCGTGAGGCTTCCGGGCTTCAGCAGGATGTGGTCCGGAACTCCCAACTGGCCTATGTTGTAAACCAAGGTCGCGACGTGCAGGTCTTCAAGGTCCGCTATCCTCAATCCCAGTTCCTTTCCTACGGCTTTGGCGTAGAACTGCACGCGGCGGAGATGCTGGTGGGCGGAGAGATCCCTGGCATTGATGACCACCGAGAGGGTCTCGAGCGTTCGCTGATGCAGCAGCGCCAGCTCAGCCGCGTGATGTTCCTTGGCGCCCGACCAGGCTCGGTACCCGCGATCCAGAGCGAAGAGAATCGGCAGCGCGATCAGAGCCGCGCCCACGCCCGATTCACGACTGGCGCAGCGCACCAGGTACGCAAGGTAAGCCGCCGCGATGAACCAGGGCAGTAGCGGCCGGCATTCGCTCCGATAGACTCCGATCAAGGGAGCGCTGCCCGCAGCCAGAAGCGTCCGCGCCAGCCCGTAGTTGAACAACAGCACGAAAGAGCTCGCGATAATCGGGACCGGAAACAGCGGGGAGTAATGCAAATGCAACGTCATCCTGTACATGAGCTGCGCCGACGCCAGCCCGATGGTGACGGTGGCGACCGCGAACACCAGGTTATGAGCCCGAGGCCGGATCCGCTCTCTTTGCAGTTCACCGAGGAGGGTGACAGTGAAGGCGATGAACAGGAGCTCCGGCAGGCTCAGATCCTCCACTCCCAGCAGCAGAATCAAAAAGCCGGCCGGGAGCAGGCCCTGACCGGCCATCAGCCTCAGACCTAGCACCGCCCCGTTGGCGCACAGCAGATACAGGAGAAACACCTTTACATCGTGGGGCTTTGCCACAGAGAGATAGAGCGGGAACGCGAAGGCGCCCACCAGCGTGTACAGGACCGCCCAAAACTTGAATTTGTCGCGCACTATTTTCACGATTGGTCGGAGTTGCTCCGGGACACAAATGGAAGCACTTTTCGTGCCGCGTACCGCCGGGCTGGCTAAGCCTTTGACACGTATAAGATGTGGGTGGATTTCCGCGGCCCTCCAGGACCCCGCCAAGCGACAAAGTGTCCCTTCCGGCAGCGACAAGCAGCGACAAAGTGTCCGAGAAGCTCCCGCTAGGCGCTCTTGATTTCGGTCCACAACCGGTCCCGCAACCGTTGCGACGTGGCCGATTGCGCCTCAAACCACTCGCCCCGCGCCAGCGTTTCCGGAGGCGGATAGAGCACCGGATTGTCGCGCAGCCCCGGCGGCAGCAGAGCGTGCGCCATCCCATTGGCGGTGGCTGTGTGCACAGCCATGACGATGTTGGCCGAGACGGCCGGACGAAGCAGATAGTCGATGAAGCTATGCGCCGCTTGCTGACGGCGGCTTTCGCGCAGGATCGCCATGGTATCGGCGAAGCGCGCAAACCCCTCCCGCGGAAATGCGAACGCGAGCTTACCGGGCGCGGCTTCCATCGCCTGCGCCGCTGTGACCGCCCAGGCCTGCGCGGCGGCCACGTCGCCCGCCACCAGTTGATCGCGCGCCTCCGCATTCAGGTACGCCCGCACCAGACGCTTTTGCGCGATGGCCTCCCTTTGGGCCTGGGCTAGCTCCGCCGGATGACTCGAATTCAACGAATATCCCAGCATCTTCAAACACGCTCCCAGGACCTCGGGAGGATCGTCCAGCATCGTGATCTTTCCCGCCAGGCGCTCATTCCACAAATCCCTCCAGGCTTCCGGAACCGGATGTAAAGCGCTTTGGTACACGATGCCCGTGACGCCCCACATATATGGAACACTCCAGCGCAGCTCCGGGTCCCAGGGCGGACGCCGGAACGATGCTGCGAGCGCATTCAAATGGGGCAGCCAGTCGGAACGTAACGAGGCGAGCAGGCCCATCTCCAGCATCGGCTGAATGTATTCGGCGGAAGGAAAGACCACGTCCCAGCCGGAATTGCCGCCCATCACCTTTGCCAGCATCTCCGGGATGCTTTCGTAGGTCCCATAGCGGACTTCGATTCCGGTTTCGTTCTCGAAATTCGCGATCGTATCCGGCGCGACGTAGTCGGACCAGTTGTAGACGTTGAGGCGGGGACGTCGCGAGCAGGCGGCGGCGCCGGCGGCGCCCATCAGAAAGGCTCGCCTCCTCATCTTTGCTCTATCATCTTGCCCGCAGCCTTTCCGACACCAGCACCAGCGTTCCCAACCCGGCCACGATGAGGGTCGAAACCGCGTTGAGCATCGGGCTTACGCCTCTTCGCGCCAGCGCGTAGATCGCCATCGGCAGCGTCTGCGAATCCACGCCGGCGACCAGGCTGGTGATCACATAATCGTCAATCGAAACGGTGAACGCCAGCATCGCGGCGGCGGCGATGGCCGGAGCCAGATACGGAACCGTGACCGTGCGAAACGCCGTGAACTCGGTCGCGCCCAGGTCCAGCGCGGCTTCCTCCAGCGCCGGATCGAAGGTCCGCAGCCGCGCCAGCACCACCACAACGACGTAGGCCAGCGAAAATCCGACGTGCGCCAGAATCACCGTGTGCATCCCCAGCCGCAGATTCAGGAAGCGGAACGCCCACTGAAAAAACGCGAGCAGCGAAACCCCCGTCACGATCTCCGGCGTCACCAGCGAAAGATACAGCGCTCCGGAAATCCAGCCGCTGGAGCGCTTCCACAATGCATACGCTGCCAGTGTTCCGCATACGGTCGCCAGCACGGTGGCAACCACGGCGATGATCAGACTGTTGCCCGCGGCCTCGATCAAATCGCGATCCTGCGCCAGCGCCGTGTACCAATGCAGCGAGAATCCCTGCCATACGGTGAACTTCGAAGCGTTGAAGCTGAACGCGGCCAGGATCAACAACGGCACGTGCAGGAACGCATAGGCGAACATCGCATACACTGCCAGCCCGCGCTTCATAACATCTCCTCGCCCTGCCGCCGCGCCATCAGCAGCAGCCCCATCGCCACAGCCATCAGGGTCAGCGATGCCGCCGCGCCAAACGGCCAATCGCGCGCGCTGGTGAACTGGTTCTGCACCAGATTGCCGATAAGGATGGTCTTGCTGCCGCCCAGCAGATCCGAAGTCAAATACGTTCCCAGGCATGGCACGAACACCAGGATCGATCCGGCTCGAATGCCCGGAGCGCAGAGCGGCAGTGTCACGCGCCACAGGGTCTCAAGCGGGCGCGCGCCCAGATCGGCCGAGGCTTCGGCGAGGCTCGGGTCCATGCGTTCGAGCGTGGCGTACAGTGGCAGCACCATGAAAGGCAGGAATCCGTACACCAGCCCGAGGATCACCGCGCCATTGTTGTACAGCAGCGGCAGCGGATCGTGGATCACGCCCATGGACTGAAGCAGCGTGTTGATCAGGCCGGTGTCGCGCAACAGGAACATCCACGCATAGGTGCGGATCAGGAAGCTGGTCCAGAACGGCAGAATCACCAGGCTGAGGTACAAATTCTTCCTAGCGCCGCTGCGCGCGATGAACAGCGCCAGCGGAAACGCCAGCACCAGACACAGCGCCGTCGCCACCGCCGCGATCCAGCACGACCGCCACAAAATCGCGCCATACAGCGGGTCCCAGAAACGGGTGTAGTTCTCGAACGTAAACGGCCGTTCGACTCCTCCATATGCCCCTCGCGTCATCAGGCTGTAGACGCAGACGATGGCTAGAGGGGCGGCCAGCGTGAGCGCTAGAAGAATAACCGCCGGCACCAAGAAAAGGCGGCGGAGCCGCCTCATTCGGGTAACCTCAGCTCGTCGGCCTCGCTCCAGCTCACATGCACGGACTCGCCGGGGCGGAACACTTGGGCATCGTGCGGAATCTGGGCCGTGCAGGTTTCCCCACTCTCCAGGCGGGTTTCCACGTGTACAACAGGCCCCAAAAATACGCTCGCTAGGACTACTCCGTGCCGCTGGTGAGCCGCCGCCTCGCGCGAGACCCGAAGCGCTTCGGGACGCAAGCCGACGCCGCCGATCCAGTTCATCGCGCCCAGGAAGGACGCAACGAAGCGCGTTTTCGGCCGCCGGTACACCTCCTCCGGCGTGCCTACCTGCTCCACCGCGCCGCGGTTCATCACCGCGATCCGGTCCGACATCGACAGGGCCTCTTCCTGGTCGTGCGTGATGAACAGGAAGGTCACGCCCACGCGCTTTTGCAGATCCTTCAGCTCCGCCCGAACCTGCTTTCGAAGCTGCGGATCGAGCGCGGAGAGAGGTTCGTCGAGCAACAGCACGTCCGGCTCCGGCGCCAGCGCTCGCGCCAGCGCCACGCGTTGCCGCTCGCCTCCCGAGAGTTGCGAAGGCATCCGCAGGGCCTTGTCGCCCAACTGCACCTGCTCCAGCACGGCGCGAACCTTGGCTTCGATGCCAACTCGTCCCATGCGCCTGAGCCCGAACTCGACGTTGCCGCGCACGGTCAGGTGCGGGAACAGCGCGTAATTCTGGAACACCGTGTTGACGCTGCGGCGATACGGCGGCAGCGCGTCGATGCGCGAGCCGTTCAGCCGGATCTCGCCTTCGTCCGGCGTCTCGAACCCCGCGATCATGCGCAGAGTCGTGGTCTTGCCGCAGCCCGACGGTCCCAGCAGGGAGAAGAACTCGCCTCGCTGGACCTCCAGATAGAGGCCGCTAACCGCGGCATGGGAGCCGAAGCGTTTGCTGACACCGCGTAGCTCTAGAATCGTGTCGCCCGCCACCGTTGTAATCTTTTCACTCTAACGTAGCTTCTCTAACGGAGCCGGGCCAGCGCGGCGGCCACCGCCGGATCGTCAACATCCCACACATAAATCGAATACCCAATCCGCTCGAGCGGAGGCACATCGCGCAGCCAGGCGAACTGCTGCTGGGGAACGTACACGCCTTCGAGCGGCGTCACGCTCACGGCCAAGAACTCACATTCCAAATCCGCTCCCCTGCGCAGTTCCTCAACCGTCGGGAAATTCCCCGCCCTGGGCACGTAGTACCAATCCGGCGCGGTGCCGAAGTAAGAAACGCACATGCGCGGCGAGCCGTGCTGCGCCGAGAACCGGCCGAGCCTCTTCAGATCCTGTCCCCAGTCGATGTTGGAATCGACCAGATACTTCGGCCCGTTTTTCGGCCCTCCCACCAGCACATTGAAGAACGCCGTGTAGTAGGGATAAGCCGCGAGCGACTCTGCCGCCGCACCCATCAGGATCAGCGCCATCACCGGAGTCTTAAATCGCCATCGCGACGTCAGCAAACCGGCGGCCAGCAGCGCATAGAAGAACGGATAGACCGGCAGCAGATGGCGCAGGCCGATATCCACATGACCGGCGGCCGAGATCGCCGCATAGAAAACGATCGGGGCCAACAAGGCGAACCAAGTCAGCGGCCCATCGCGAATCTGCCTCCATCGCAGTCGCACCGCTGCAAGCGCGATCAACACCACCAGCGCGGCCAGGACGGCTACCGGCGTCTTCACCGCAAACGCAAACGGAAAGTAATACCACCAGCCCGACGTGCCATGTTCTCCCCATAGGTAGGCCGGGTGCGTCCCGCCGTTGTGAGCGGCAAACGTGGTCAGACCGGTCAGAAACGGATGGCTGCGCCAGCCCAAGCGCGAACCCAGCCACGCCACTCCTCGTCCCAACGCCGTGGCTTGATCCACGGCGTCGCGTAACGCCACGCCCGCCGACCCCCTTCCTCGCGGCACCAGCGCTCCCGCATACGGCGCATACAGCACCAGCACAACCGCGATCGCCAACCCTCCCACCACCGCAAACGATCTTGAGGCTCGCGCAACAGAGAACCTGCGGCCCTCGTGCTGAACGTACAGATGGTGAACAACATACAGAACTAGAAATACAGGCAGGAGAAACACGCCCGAGAACTTGCTCCCAAACGCCAGCCCCAGAGCCACGCCCGACCAGATCAGCGCCCGACCCTTCCCCGTATTGAGAAACCATTCCCACGCGATCACTGCCAGGAACGCCGTGGCCGTCACGGTCATATCGTTCTTGACGTAACGGCCCTGCGCGATGACCGTGGGGTCAAGCGAAAACAGCAACGCCGCCACTATCCCCACGGCGGCGCCAAACCGCTTTCGGCACCAGGCGGCCAGAACGCACACCAGCCCGACCGTTACCGCGATCATAGGCAATCGCGCCGCGAAAAGGATGGTGTCGGCCGGAATACGGTTGTGGTACAAGAACTCCACCCCGGCATCGACATCGCTGCTCGCGGTGTTGTGCGCTTCAAGCGCGGCGCCCTTAAGATCCGGCCGCAGAAATAGAAGCGGAACGCCCGTCAGAATCCGCTCCAACGGCGGATTTTCAAGCGATGTGCGATACTCGCCCGTAGTCAGATACTGGTAGCCGCCGACGATCTCGAAGCCCTCGTCCCAGGTCTGCGATTCCTGCCTGATGGAGAGGATTTGCACCGTGGCGAGAACCCCAGCCACAACCGCGATCATGCCCCAGAACCATCGCTCCGACATGGAATTACCATCTTAAAGCTGGAGCCGCCTTGTCGGGAACCCGAGCGGTGTCTTGCAACCCGGTAGTAACCCTCTGGGCGGTAAGCCCGTCTAGGGGTTGTACTTCGGCCTGGTGATACAATAAAGCGAGTAGCGCTGTCCTGTCAGCCGGGTTATCCTAAGGAGATACACGCATGGGTTCTTCAATCATTGGTGGTGGGCCGATTCACGGCGGCTCCTCGTACGTGCCGCCCCCCCCGCAGCCTTCGGGAGGCAATAAGATCCCTATTCTGTTTGGGGCCGTCGCGGCTTTGTTGGGCGCTTCGATCTACCTCTTCTATCAATTGAGCCAGATCCGCGAGGAAGTGCGCACCGAGCTTGCCGATTCCCGCGATCAGATCATGGCGGAGATCGCCAAGGAGCACGAAACTGCCAGCGTTACCAGCCAGACCAGTAAGAAGAATGTAGAGAAATTGACCAGCGACGTGGCCGAAGCCCGGCGTCAGGCCAGCCTGCTGGCGGGCGATGCCAAAGCGGCAGCCGACAAGCATGCAGATGAGTTGGCCGCCAAGCTCGAGCAGGCGCAGGAGCAGCAGGCCAAGCAGGTCAGCGCCGTGGCCAACGACGTCTCCCAGGTGAAGGACGCGGAAAACACGACGCGCTCGCAGGTGGGCGATGTCTCAACCAAGGTGGGCGAGGTGACCAACCAGGTCAGTACTCTCAAGACGCAGCAGAGCGCCACCCAGCAGCAGCTCGAGAAGACCGTGGCCAGTTTGAGCACCACCATCGGCGACCTGGGCGTGGAAAGCGACCGCATCGCTACCAACGGGAAGGAACTGACCGCGCTCAGACAGTTGGGCGAGCGCAACTACTTCGAGTTTAAGGTGGCCAAGTCCAAGAAACCTGAAAAGGTCGGCGATGTACAGATCACGCTCGTCTCCGTCGATCCCAAGAAAAATAAATACACTATCACCTTGATCGCCGACGACAAGTCGGTCGAGAAAAAGGACAAGGGGATCAACGAGCCTGTGCAGTTCTACCTGTCCCGCGCTTCCCAGCCCTATGAGCTGGTGGTCAACGAGATCCGCAAGGACGGCGGCGGTATGATTGTCGGCTACGTGTCCGCGCCGAAAGTCCAGCAATCCCGAAAGTCGGCCAGCCAGTAGCGCGTCAGCCGCCGACCACCAGAAAGCCCGTCTCCACGCGCGCATCGGCGATGCGATTCCACACCACCCGCGCCCGTCCGGCGGCCTCGATGTGCGAAAACTCGACGATTTGCCCGGCTTCGAGCGCGGCATACTCGTGCGCCATGCGGAAACCGCTGACGCTCACGTCCACCAGCCGGCCCTGGATCTCGCGCCGATGCGGATTCTCAAAGCGCACGCGCACTTCGCCGTCGGCCGCACGCCGAGCCTCCTTGCGGCTGTCCCGATGCAGCGCCGGGTTCATACCGCGGCCCTCGCCCGTTCCGCTTCGTAACTCTTCAGCTTGCGGCTCAGCGTCCGGCGCGAGATGCCCAGCCGCGCGGCTGCCTGCTGCTGATGTCCATCGGCGGCCGCCAGCGCATCGAGAATCATTCTCCGTTCCATGTGATCCAGACTTGCACCATTCGCGCCGGCGCCATTCGCGCCCGCGCCGTTCGCATCCGCGCCATTTGGACCCCCATCCAGGGGCGAAAACCGCGGAGCGGCCAGGGGCAGGTGCTCCGCGTCGATTTCCAGGTCCGCGTTCATGACCGCCGCTTTCATCACGACGTTGCGCAGCTCGCGTACGTTACCGGGCCAGCGGTGGGATTCCAACAAGCGTAGCGCGCGCGAGGTAAACGACGCCTCCGGATCGTGCTGCTCCAGAATGTGCCAGGCCAGAGGAGCGACGTCTTCCACCCGCTCCCGCAGCGGCGGCACGTGCAGACTGAGCTGTGACAGACGGTGGAACAGATCGCCGCGGAAACGGCCTTCCGACACCAGCCGTTCCAGGTCCTGGTTGGTGGCCGCCACAATGCGCACGTCCGCTGTTACCTTTTTGACTCCTCCCAGCCGGTAATAGGGAACGCCGTCCAGAACGCGCAGCAGCTTGACCTGCATCTTGGGATCCAGCTCGCCGATTTCGTCCAGGAACAGTGTGCCCTGATGCGCCATCTCGAAGAGCCCGGGCTTGGCGTGGTCGGCTCCGCTAAAGGCTCCGCGGTCGTATCCGAACAGCTCGCTCTCGAGCAGGTGTTCGGGCAACGCCGCGCAGCTCAAATCCACCCAGGGGCGGCTCGACCTGGGGGAAAAATGATGCACGGCGCGGGCCACCACTTCCTTGCCGGAACCGCTTTCGCCGGTTATGAGAACCGAAGCCGAAGATCTAGCGGCGCGCTCCACCCGCTCCATCAGGCGGCGCATGGGCTCGCTGGCGATGATTGCGGTCATCCCCAGGAACACGCTGGTCCGGGCTTGGGTATCTTGCGGTAGCATAAATCTCTTACCTCTCTATCATCCAGGATGATCCGACACTGCACCACGGGGAAAGACCCTAAGCACCCTCGGAAAACCCCCTTCAGGCTGCGACACTTTGTCGCAAAACTGTGCAAACGGAAGTGCCATTGTGTCTCCGGGATGGCCCTTCAGAACCTCCCTCGCTCCCGGCGTGGAGCCGTAGTTGTCTTATTCCTATGACTTACCGGCTTGCGCCCAAAATAGGGCGTGGTGGCGTCTGACGTGCCCTGGGAAAACCGGGCAACCATGGCCGTCGTCGAAACACAACCTCAGGACCCGCTGTACCCCGCACTCCCGCATCGCGTGATGCTGGGCGTCCAGGTCACGGCATTGGCCGGGTTGATCGTGCTGGTTGGCTCGCTGGCGAATTGGGAATCGCCGGATCTGCTGAAGTATTGCGCTTTTCTGACTGTCGCCATTTTTTCTTCCGGTGCGTTGGTCGATGTTCCCAGCGTAACGGGATCGTTCTCTCTAACATTCCTGTTCGTATTATTCGGAACACTGGAGCTGACCAGGCCGGAGACGGTGCTGCTGAGCGCCCTAATGACGCTGGCGCACGGCTGGAGCCAAAAGCCGCGCACCCGGGCGGCCCTCTCGATCTTCCACACCGGATCCGCAGTGCTGGCCGCCGCGGTGGCTCATGGCGTCTATCATGCTCCCTGGCTCGCGGCGCATAATGCCGACCCGTCCGTACGCCTGGCGATTGCCACCGTGGCGTTGTTCGTTCTGAATAGCGTCCCATCCAGTCTGATTCTGGCGTTGGAACAGGAATCCAGTTTCGTGGAGGCGTGGCGGACCCGCTACCTGTGGTTACTGCCTTATTACGTGGGCGGCGCAGCCGCGGCTCAAGTGGCCAGCGTCGCCAACCGCTATGTGGGCTGGCAAACCGTGCTGCTGACGGGCCCGGTCATGTATCTGATTTACCGCTCCTACCTGCTCTACCTGCAACGTCTGGAAGAGCAGAAGAAGCACGCCGAGGCGATGTCCTCTCTGCATTTGCGGACCATCGAAGCTCTGGCGCTGGCGATCGAGGCCAAGGATCACACCACCCACGACCATATCCAGCGAGTGCAGGTCTACGCGATGGAGCTTGCCAAGGAACTGAAGCTCTCCCCCAGGGAGACGGACGCGCTGCGCGCAGCCGCGCTGCTGCATGACATCGGCAAGCTGGCCGTGCCCGAGCACATCATCTCCAAGCCCGGCCGGCTGACCCCGGAAGAGTTCGAGAAGATGAAGATCCACCCGGTGGTGGGCGCCGAGATCCTGGAACGGGTCCAGTTTCCTTATCCCGTGGTGCCCATCGTTCGCGCCCATCACGAAAAATGGGACGGCAGCGGCTATCCTTACGGACTGGCCGGCGAAAAAATTCCCATCGGCGCCCGCATCATAGCCGCGGTGGATTGCCTGGATGCGCTGGCCAGCGACCGCCAATACCGCAGAGCTCTGCCCATCGAGGAGGCCCTGAAGGTGGTGGTCTCCGAATCCGGAAAGGCTTTCGATCCGCGAGTGGTCGAGGTGCTTACCCGGCGCGTCGCCGAGTGGGAGCGAATGGCGCAGGAAAAGAACGGGCGCGCGGGGAAACTTTCGACGGGCGTTAAAGTCGAACGCGGGGCGGCGCCCGCAGCCGGCTTCGAATCTACCAAGGAAGTCCCTCCGGTTCCGGAGACAGCCTCCGCCGCGCCCAACGACTTCCTTACCTCCATCGCCGCGGCCCGCCAGGAAGTGCAGGCGCTCTTCGAGATCTCGCAGGATCTGGGAAATTCGCTCAGCCTCGACGAAACTTTATCGGTCCTGGCCGTGCGCCTGCGGAAGATCATCCCGCATCATTCCCTGGCGATCTGGATTCAGCGGGATGGCGTGCTCATTCCGGAATACGTGACCGGCGAGGATTACCGTCTGTTTTCTTCGCTCGAGATTCCCTTCGGCCAGGGCTTGTCCGGCTGGGTGGCGCACACCCGCAAGCCCATCGTGAACGGAAATCCTTCGGTGGAACCCAGCTATTTGAACGACTCAAGCAAGAGCTCGGTTCTGCGCTCTGCCGTGGCGGTTCCGCTGGACGGCATGAACGGCGTCGTGGGCGTGCTGTCGCTGTATCACCTGGATCGCGACGCCTTCACCAAGGATCACCTTCGCATCCTGCTGGGAATCAGCTCCAAAATCGGCATGTCCATCGAAAACGCTCTCCGCTTCCGCCAGGTGGAGTCTTCGGCCACCACCGATTTTCTGACCAACCTGCCCAATGCGCGCTCGCTGTTTCTGCAATTGGATGCCGAGATCTCGCGCGCCAAACGCGGCAACCAGCCCTTGGCCGTGCTGGTGGTGGATCTGGATGGATTTAAGCAGATCAACGACCGCTTCGGGCATCTCGAAGGTAATAAGGCGCTGCGTGCGGTGGGCGCCGGCTTGAAGAATGACTGCCGCGAATACGATTCCGTGGCCCGCATGGGCGGCGACGAGTTTGTGGTTCTGCTTCCCGGCCTGCGCCCCGCCGACGCCGAAAGCAGAGCCCATGACCTCCAGGAAATTGTCGCCGATACCTGCTTTGAACTGTTCGCCGAAAAGCTGCTCACCGCCAGCGTCGGCTTGGCCAACTATCCCGGCGACGGCTCCGACGCCGAACAGCTTCTGGCCGAAGCCGACCGGCGGATGTACAAACAAAAGCGCGACCGCAAGCAGGCCGCCCCCTCACCGGACCGCCGCAAGCTCTGGGAAGCCCCCTGGGACATCACCACCGTTCAGTGACGCATTGTTCAGCTAAAAACTCACCTCCAGGCCCTTGACATGTTCGCCCCTTCTTCGCTATTATCAATTAGCGAACAAAAGACGAATATGGAGTCGATGTGATTCAAGAACTGGCGTCTTCCCTTTACATCGGTACGGCCGGATGGGCCTATCCACACTGGAGCGGGGTGGTCTACCCAAGGAAGCCAGCTCCGGGGAGTCACTCCCTGGAGCTGGTATCCAAACATCTGGATCTCGTCGAGATCAATAGCTCTTTTTATCAATTTCTTAAGCCTGAATTAGTAAAGTTATGGATTAAGAAAATCTCGGAGCACCCAAAGTTTCTGTTTACCGCCAAACTGCACCAGCGTTTCACGCACATGCGGATGCTGGAAGACTCCGAGATCCGGATGTTCAAAGAAGGTCTGTGGCCGCTGCTGAACGCGGGAAGGCTGGGAGCGCTGCTGATGCAGTTCCCGTGGTCCTTCCGCTTTACCGCGGAGAACCAGGACTTCTTGATCCGGTTGCGGCGGGCGTTTCACGAGTTTCCGTTGGCGGCTGAGATGCGGCACAGCAGTTGGATGGCAGAGGAGGCAGTCGGCACGTTCCTGGATTACCGCATTGGCTTCTGCAATATCGACCAGCCCGAGTATACGCGGGCGATGCCTCCGACTTCGCTGCTGACCTCGGGCATAGGCTATGTGCGGCTGCACGGCCGCAATCCGGCCAATACGTTGGGAGCGCCGATTCACGAGAGGACTCACGACAAGAGCGCCGCCCGCCTGCGCCAGCACGACTATCTCTACACCCAAGCGGAACTCGAGGACTGGGCCAGGCGCATCGGGCACCTCCAGCGCTTCGCCGACCGGACCTTCGTGGTGTTCAACAACGACGCCGCCGGGAAGAGCTTTGTGAACGCGCTCGAGCTGCGGGCGGCGATGACCGGCGTGCGCGGGTCCGCTCCGAGGGACCTGCGACGGAAGTATCCGGTGGAGTTAGCACCGTTCGACGCGGCCTACGCCGAGCAACAGCTCCTGTTCTCGGCGGCCTGAGGGTCCGCCTCACGCAAGCCTCCTGAGCCGCATGGGGATCGCAAGCACCAAGACCACCCCCGCGAGCTGTGCCACAGCCACGGCAATAGCTTCTCTGCCCCCGTCGTACGACATGTCAATTTCACACGTTCCTTGGCAGCCCGGCTCGACGACCATTTGGCCAAGTTTGTCGCGCAGAATCGGCTTCTTTACTCCCTTCACTGTGGCATTCCAGCCCGGATCATAGCTGACTTGTACCGACAGGACCTGCCCGGCGTCCATGGACGCGACGACATGGGCGGAATGGTGAGAGGTCCATTGAAATTGTGCGAGGCCGACTTTCGGGTCTTCCAGCGCTGCGACGTAGGGCTTCAGCGGCTCGACGTCGATCCCATTCTCAGGTGCGCGCGCGATGACAGCAGACCCCGGAATGACATGTGCGAGGGAGCGAGACCGGCTGGGGATGTCGTAGATCACGTCGTCCCCCTCCCGCCATAATACCGGCAGGACGCCTTCGAACTTGAACGGGTGGCGGAACGGCTTGTACATCTCCGTGCTCTTTGGTCCGTCGGCGCCTACGGCCGTGGCCCCGTAGGCCCGCAGCCAAAGGAGTGAAATTTCCGCGTCGCGATCGCCGGTTCCGTCTCCCGAATAGATTACGTAGTCGGCGATGTCGTGCTCGAAATCGGGAACGCCCTGAGCGCAGCAGCCCGAAACTTGGGGAGTGTCGGTCCACAGATTCATCCAGAGCGAGATGTTTCCGGGAGCGAAGACCCGATCCTGAGGACGCAGCCGCCCGAATTGTTGCGCCATCTTGTATTCCGACGTTTGCGTCATGTCCATGGGCTCCGACGCGCGCCGGGCGTAGCGGCGGTTACTCTTGATCAGCGGGATCGCGGCCAGCAGAAGAATGGCGCCCAGGACGACACCGGCCTTGCGCGGCATCCGTCCCCACGCCCATTTGCCCAGGTAGCAGGCGGTGATGGCGATCGCCATTTCAAGCTCGACCTGAAACCGCGCCGGTTGCGGCAGAAGGCTTACCTTGAACAATGCGTGGCCAAGCGTCACCAAGCCGGTCAGAAGAGTGAAGTAGATCCCGAAGCGGAGAAAAGGTGGCGCTCCCACCCAACGCAAGCCCAAGTGCGCGAGCAGGAGAACAATGGCGAGCTCGCCGGCGTAAAGCAGGTGCATGACATGGAAATGGTTGCCATCCGACTGCTGCGCGTCGCCGAACACCAGCCGAACCGTGGATGGCGGAATCCACCGGCAGGCGAGCAGATACGCGACCGCCATGATCGCTCCCAAGCGGGCCCATGCGACGCGCTTCTCGCCCGCTTCAGAAAGGCAAAACGCAAGAATGGCGAGAGTCAGACCCACCGTCCCCGGCCAGTTCGTCAGGACCAACGACGCAAGCGCAAAACAAGCCATGGGAAAGTAAAGCGGCTTGCGGTCCACCGCGGCGCGGTACAGGCATAGAATCACAAGAGGCAGCAGCATGACTGCCGTGATATGAGGGCCCTCCCCATACTGCACCAAGATCTGGAATCGGCGCGGATGAAAGGGCCCACCCACGTCCGCGCCGTCCGACCGCGAAAGCACAGCGATCGGCGAGAGCAACGAGTAGACCAAACCTACCGCGAACGCGTACCAGCGTTGACCTGTCATGCTGGCGCAGAACCAGAACAGCGTGACGGGCCCGAGCGTGTATGTCAGCCCCGTGAGGAAATGATACGCATGCTGGGGTGTGAGGTGGACCATCGAAGCCAGAGCCGCCACTGAGAGATGCAATCCCGGCTGGTAGACGTTGTGGAACGGAGTGCCGCCGAACCATGTCGCATACCACGTCAGGTCGCCCCAATTTCGCGCCGCATACGCAGCGTAGGAAATGAATGAACTTTCAATTGAACCGAATTGACGGGTAAATTCGGCCTCAAATAGGCTTCCCGCGATGTAGGCGTTCAGGGCGAAAAGAGTCGCGGCAAGAAGGGCGGTTAGACCGTTGCCCTGCGCGACGGAGATGCTTGAACTTTTATTCACTCTCGCGGTCCTGCGGAGGAGCCGAAGGGCTTCGCCATGAACAGCGCCGTGGGGAGCCGTCCAGCGACACAGTTAGTCGCTCGCGATTGGCACACAAACACCAAGGATAGCGCAGCCCTGCCGAATCGCGGATAGTCCGGCGCCGCGCGCGCCTTCCTGGTGTTCGAAAACGGCGGCGGCGGCAAGAGCGTCGCGAACCCGCTCTCCCGTGCGCTGCTGCGAAAAAACCCCCGATTCGCCTATTCGACTTCAAGCGCAATCAGGCACGGCGGGTTCCCTATGTCCTTGAACCACATGACGCCCTCCCAGACCAGATCGAGCTCCAGGCGGTAGGAGCCGGGTTGAGCGGGAGCGGCGATTCGTAGATCCACTTCGGCACTCTCACCCGGTTGAAGCGATTTATGAAGATAGGTCCGCGCATTGTCGTGCGCGATGGTCTGTCCGTCCGGGGACAGCAGGTGATAGGAAAGACCGAGCACGCCTTCTCCGTGAGGAAACGCCTCGCCGGAAGCATTCTTCACCGACACCGGCAAGGTGACCGCTTTGCCCGAGGGGGCGCGCAATCGAGTGCGCTCCGGCGAAAATGCCGCCCGGACGCCGGCGGATCCTAATGGCGCCAGACGTGCTGGGCTAGAGGCATACAGGTCGAAATACGAGCGCAAGGGCGGCCCGAAGAGACATACCGGCGTATCCCACATGTCCGCCACCGGCACGAGCTCGACTGCCGGAAACACCCGCGAGAACTTTTCATTCAAATCGGGCGCAGCCGGAAGCTTTTGAAATAGCACCTTGTTGTACCCGATCGCGACTGGCCGTAACACTGCATCGTGCTCCCGTCTGAAGTTCAGGGCGCCCTCGCAGACGCCCGGATGCTGATGATTGAAGTAGTCGTCCAAAGCGAGGAGCCCGCCCGGTATCAGGATGTCGCTGGCGAACTTCAGATCGGCGAAGGTTTCCCGCGGAGAATGCCCTCCGTCCACGTGGCAGAAGGAGAACGTTGGGGTGAAGTCCGAGGACTTCAATCTTCCCGAGGCGGCCGTAATCGGAGTCAGGAAATCGAGCGATGGGAAGAACCAGCGCATATGCTCCTCGAACTTCTCACGATAGCTTTTCCCAGCTCCGTAGGCTTCATTGGGACCGAGCTCTTCAAACAAGTTGACCGCGTACATGCGCCGCTGGGAGCCGCGTAGAGTAGCGACGGCGATGGCCGAGAGCCCGTAATAGACGCCGATCTCGAGAGTGTCGCCGGCGACTCCGTCCGCGGCGATCAACTGGTTGTACGCCATGAACATGAGGGCGGCATCGAAGACGAACCAGCCGCTGATCCGGTGGAATGCATCGAAATAGGATTGCAGGAAGCTCTTCTGCATGAAATGCTTCTACAGCGTGTAGAGAAAGTATGGGAAGCGGTCGACCGGGAGAGAGGCGCGCTTGACCGCCAGGCACCAGGATTGCTCGCCTCGATTTTCCGTGTCGAAGCCATGGGCGGCCAGTAGATTCAACAACGGCCAGTGCGGCGCAAACTCCTCGATGAAGGTGGTGAAAAGTTGCTGCACTTCGAAGCCGGCGGACGCCACCGTGTTCCTGAGTTCGTGCACTGTATACTCCCGGACGTGCCCTATCTCGCCTTGCCCGTCGGGCCGTTTATAGAGGTAGAAGATCTGCGGATTATCGCGTCCGTCCAGCGCCTTGGCGGCGCTGGTGAGGCTGCCCACGTTGGGCGTGGTGATGAGGAGATAGCCGCCGTCGCACAGAACGCGCCGCGCCTCCAGCATCATGTGCATGGGGTCCAGCGTCAGGTGTTCGATGATTTCGCCCGCGATCACCAGATCGAAATGGCCGTCGGGATAAGGAAAGGGGTCGCGGTCGCAGTCAAAATGATCGATTTCGCAGACGAACTCGCCGTCGGGAAACTGCATCGTTTTCCGGTCGACTCGGCCCACCGGTCCGAAATAGGCGCCGCGGACTTCCCGGTACCCGCACAGGCGATTGAGGAACGGCGTAATCTGCATATAACATCCCAGTTCCAGGACGCGGCCCGTGGTTTGCGGAGGAGGGACCAGCGCCAGCGTTCGAGCCAGCCGGCTAAGGTGCTTTTCGAGATATGCCTTCGCCTCGGCGGGCACAGGCATTTCGCGTAGCGCTTGTTCGGCTTGCTTCAACCGCTCCGCGTCGAACGGCTCGACGGAGGAGGCCTGGGACTTCGAAAAGTGGTAGTTCAGGCGGCGCAGCAGCCCTCGAACCAACCGGAGATGAGCCGGCAACTGCGCCGCCATGAGGAGAACCGCTATTCGGCCAGCGAGTCCTCGACCGGCGATTCCTTTTCGGACAACCCGCCGCTGTACAGCGCGCGGGTTTCCTCGTCGTAGCCGGGGATGGCGTCGAGCGCGGCTGCTTCCTGCTCCGCCACCATTTCCTCCTCGACATCCTCGCCGGCGATCTTGACGCCGCGATAGTAATCCATGCCGGTGCCGGCCGGAATCAGGCGGCCCATGATGACATTTTCCTTCAAGCCGCGCAGATGATCCACCTTGCCGTTAATGGCGGCTTCAGTGAGCACGCGGGTGGTTTCCTGGAAGCTGGCCGCGGAAATGAACGAATCGGTGGAAAGCGAGGCCTTGGTGATGCCCAGCAGCACGGTCTTACCCTGAGCGGGCCGGCCGCCGGCCTCCTCGACGCGCGTGTTTTCCTCGCGGAACTTGAACTTATCGACCACTTCCTCGGGGAGGAACTCGGTGTCGCCGATGTCCTCGACCTTGACCCAGCGCATCATCTGGCGGGAGATGACTTCCAGGTGCTTATCGTTGATGTTGACGCCCTGCAAGCGGTAGACCTCCTGGATTTCGTTGACCAGGTACTTTTGCAGGGCCATTTCGCCGAGCACGGCCATGATGTCGTGCGGGTTGCGGGGTCCGTCCATGAGCGGATCGCCGTGATGGACGCGCTCGCCCTCCTGGACGTTGATGTGGACGCCGCGGGGGATGGCGTATTCGCGCTGCTCCCCGTCGTCGCCGACGATGTAGATTTTGCGGACGCCTTTTGAAATCTCACCGTATTTAACGATGCCGTCGATTTCGGTGATGACGGCGGTTTCGCGCGGCTTGCGAGCTTCGAACAATTCCACCACGCGCGGCAAACCGCCGGTGATGTCCTTGGTCTTGGTGGTGGCGCGCGGAATTTTCGCGACCACGTCGCCGGCGTGAACTTCATCGCCGTCGGCAACCATAAGATGGGCGTGCATGGGCATGAGATAGCGCTTCTCTTCATGCTTGGTGCCGCCCGCAGGCCGGACATAGACCGCCGGCACGCGCTTCTCGTCGGTGGAATCCATAACCACCCATTGAGAGCGGCCCGTGATTTCGTCCACCTGTTCCTGCATGGTGACGCCATCGGTCAGGTCCTTGAAATGAACCACGCCGGTGACTTCGGTGAGGATGGAAAAGGTGTAGGGATCCCATTCGAGCAACACGTTGTTGGCCTTGATGCGGGCGCCGTCCTCGAAGTGAATCCTGGCGCCGTAGACCACCTGGTAGCGCTCCTTCTCGCGCCCCTTGTCGTCGAGGATGGCGATGATGCTGTTGCGATTCATGGCGATCAACTCTCCCTTGGCATTCTTGACGGTCTGAATAGCCATGAATTTGACGAAGCCGTCGGACTTGGCGTCCTGCTTGGACTGCTCCGCCGAGCCGGTGGCGGTGCCACCGATGTGGAAGGTGCGCATGGTGAGCTGGGTGCCCGGCTCCCCGATGGACTGTGCGGAGATGATCCCCACGGCTTCGCCGCGTTCGACCATACGTCCGGTGGCGAGATTGCGTCCATAGCAAAGCTGGCACACGCCGCGCCTGGATTCGCAGGTGAGCACGGAGCGGATTTTGACGCGCTCGATACCGGCGGCCTGGATGGCCCCGGCCAGATCCTCGGTGATCTCCTGATTGACCGCCACGATGCGGTTGCCCTCGTAATCGAGCTGGTCTTCGAGCGCCACGCGGCCCACGATGCGGTCGCGCAGAGGCTCGATAATTTCGCCCGATTCGACAATGGGCTCGACATAGATGCCGTCGCCGGTGCCGCAATCGGATTCGGTTACGATGACGTCCTGGGCCACGTCGCAGAGGCGGCGGGTGAGGTAGCCGGAATCGGCGGTCTTGAGCGCCGTGTCCGCCAGGCCTTTGCGCGCGCCGTGAGTGGAAATGAAGTATTCGAGAACGTTGAGACCCTCGCGGAAGTTGGCTGTGATGGGGGTCTCGAGAATTTCGCCGGAAGGCTTGGCCATGAGGCCGCGCATACCCGAGAGCTGCCGGATCTGCTGTTTGGAGCCGCGGGCGCCGGAGTCGGCCATGATGTAAATGGGGTTGAGATAGCGGCCGGTGCGGTCGTCGTCTTCCATGGCCTTGAACATCTCTTCCGAGACGCGTTCGGTGACCTTGGACCAGATCTCGATGATCTTGTTGTAGCGCTCGCCCTGGGTGATGGCGCCTTCCTGATATTGCGAGCGGACCTCGATAACAGCCTTCTCGGCATCGCGGACCAGGCCGGCCTTTTCACTGGGCACGGTCATGTCGTCGATGCCGATGGAGATGCCGGCGCGAGTGGCGTACAGAAAGCCGAGCGACTTAACCTGGTCGAGCATCCCGACGGTGACGGTAAGCCCGAACTTCAGATAGCAGTATTGCACCATCTGGCTGAGGCCCTTCTTCTTCAAAAGGCCGTTGATGAAGGGCATATCGTCGGGCAGCACGTCGTTGAGGATGACGCGGCCGACGGTGGTATCCATGTACTGCTTGTTGAACTCGATCGGCTCGGTGTGCATCAGGTTCTGGTTGTCGAAGGCCTTAACCAGATCGATGACCCTGCCGGTGTAGCGCAGCTTGATCGGGGAAAGCGTTTCGACCTCGCCCATTTCGAGCGCGATGAGCACGTCGTCGATGGAGGCGAAAGTGCGGCCCTCGCCCTTGGTTCCCGGGCGGGCCTTGGTGAGGTAATACAGGCCCAGCACCATATCCTGGGTGGGAACGGCGATGGGTGCGCCGTGAGCCGGCGAAAGGATGTTGTTGGAGGCCAGCATGAGCGTGGAGGCCTCGATCTGAGCTTCCGGCGAAAGCGGAATGTGCACGGCCATCTGGTCGCCGTCGAAATCGGCGTTAAACGCGGTGCAGGTCAGCGGATGCAGCTTGATGGCCTTGCCCTCGACCAAGACCGGCTGGAAGGCTTGAATTCCCAAGCGGTGCAGCGTAGGCGCGCGGTTGAGCAGGATCGGGTGGTCTTTGATGACTTCTTCGAGAATATCCCACACCACCGCGTCCTGCTGCTCCACCAGCTCCTTGGCTTGCTTGATGGTGGTGCAATGGCCGCGCTGCTCCAGACGGTGGTAGATGAAAGGCTTGAACAGCTCCAGCGCCATCTTCTTGGGAAGACCGCACTGGTGCAGCTTCAGCTCCGGGCCCACCACGATGACCGAGCGGCCCGAATAATCCACGCGCTTGCCGAGAAGGTTCTGGCGGAAGCGGCCCTGCTTGCCCTTGAGCGTATCGGACAAGGATTTAAGAGGTCGATTATTAGCCCCGCGCAGAACGCGGCCCCTGCGGCCGTTGTCGAACAGCGCATCGACGGCTTCCTGAAGCATGCGCTTTTCATTGCGCACGATGACGTCGGGAGCATGCAGCTCGATCAGCTTCTTCAAGCGGTTGTTGCGGTTGATGACGCGGCGGTACAGATCGTTCAGATCGGAGGTGGCGAAGCGGCCGCCGTCGAGCGGAACCAGCGGACGCAGTTCGGGCGGAATCACCGGCAGTACGTCCAGGATCATCCACTCGGGTTTGTTGCCGGACTTGCGGAAGCTCTCCGCTACACGCAGGCGCTTGGCGAACTTGAGCTTCTTCTGCTGCGAAGCCTCGGTCTTCATGCGCTCGCGGATATCCAGGCTGAGGGCTTCGACGTCGATCTTCTTGAGCAGCTCCTTGATGCCTTCGGCGCCCATCATGGCGATGAACTTGCCGGGAAATTCCTGATCCAGCTGGCGCTTGCGCTCGTCGCTGATGACTTCGGCCTTGGAAAGGCCGGTGCCCTCGCCGGGATCGACGATGACGAAGGCCTCAAAGTAAAGCACGCGCTCGAGCTCGCGCAAGGTGATGTCGAGAAGGTAGCCGATGCGCGAAGGCAGGCCCTTGAAGAACCAAACGTGGGAGCAGGGGCTGGCCAGCTCGATGTGTCCGAGGCGCTCGCGGCGGACGCGGGACAGCGTGACTTCGACGCCGCACTTATCGCAGATGACGCCGCGATGCTTCATACGTTTGTACTTGCCGCACAGGCACTCCCAGTCCGCGATGGGCCCGAAGATGCGCGCGCAGAACAGGCCGTCGCGCTCGGGCTTGAAGGTCCGGTAGTTGATGGTCTCGGGCTTGGTGACTTCGCCGTGCGACCAGCTCCGAATTTTTTCGGGAGAGGCGAGCGAGATGCGGATGGAATCGAAATCCGCGATCAGATTGGCGCGATCATATGGCGATGAACGATACATAGTTATCCCTCTTCCTTCCGTTAGTCCGCGGCGCGTTAATCAGCGGCCAGGGCCGTCTCGTGAGTTTCGATGGGCTCTTCGCGGATCTTCATCAACTCCACGTCCAGGCACAGCGACTGTAGCTCGCGGATGAGGACATTGAAGCTTTCCGGCACGCCCGGCTCGGCGGCGGCTTCGCCTTTGACGATGGCTTCGTAAATCTTGGCGCGGCCGTAGACGTCGTCGGACTTGGCGGTCAGCAGTTCTTGCAGAACGTACGCCGCTCCGTAAGCCTCCAGCGCCCACACTTCCATTTCTCCGAAGCGCTGGCCGCCGAACTGGGCCTTGCCTCCCAGCGGTTGCTGCGTGATCAGCGAATACGGCCCGATGGAGCGCGCGTGGATCTTGTCGTCCACCAGGTGGCTTAGCTTGAGCATGTAAATGTAGCCCACCGTCACCGGCTGCTCGAAAGCCTGGCCGCTGATGCCGTCCCACAACTGGACCTTGCCGGAGCTGGGAAGATTCGCCGCCCGCAACTGCGACTTGATGTCTTTTTCGGTGGCGCCGTCGAAAACCGGCGTGGCGAAGCGGACGCCCAGCGCGCGAGCCGCCCAGCCCAAGTGGGTTTCGAGAATCTGGCCGACGTTCATACGGCTGGGAACGCCCAGAGGATTGAGCACGATTTCAACGGGCGTGCCATCGGGAAGATACGGCATATCCTCTTCCGGAACGATACGCGCGATGACGCCCTTGTTTCCATGCCGGCCAGCCATCTTATCGCCCACCGAAAGCTTGCGTTTCATGGCGATATAGCACTTCACCTGTTTGATGACGCCGGGAGGCAATTCGTCGCCCTTGCGCAGTTTGCCGATTCGTTCCTCGGTGATCTTTTCGAGCACCGCGATCTGGCGCGAGGTCATCTCCTCGATCTCGTCGATCTGCTCATTGACGCGCGGGTCCTTCTCCTTGAGCTTCATGCGCTTGAGATCGCGGGCGCGCAGTTTTTCAATGAGATCGCGCGAAAGATCGGTGCCCTTGGCGAGCAACTTCTTGTTGGTCTTCTCGTCGTGGAGATCGGCCAGCAGCTCCTTGCCTTCCAGGATCTTGGCCAAGCGATTGGCGCGCTCGTCGTTCAGGATGCGCTTTTCGTCGTCGAGGTTGCGGCGCAGCCGCTCTTCCGAACCTTCCAGAATCAGCTTGGAGCGCTCATCCAACTCCGCGCCCTTGCGCGAGAACACCTTGCAATCGACCACGGTGCCCTCGATCCCGGGCGGGCAGTACAGCGAGGCGTCCTTGACGTCGCCGGCCTTTTCGCCAAAGATCGCGCGCAGCAGCTTCTCCTCGGGGGTCAACTGTGTTTCGCCCTTGGGGGTGACCTTGCCGACCAGGATATCGCCGGGCTTGACGGTCGCGCCGATGCGGATGATGCCGCTTTCGTCGAGGTTGCGCAGGAAGGTCTCGGCGATGTTGGGGATGTCGCGCGTAATTTCCTCGGGCCCCAGCTTGGTGTCGCGGGCGTCGACCTCGAACTCCTCGATGTGAATGGAGGTATAGTAATCCTCTTTGACCAGCTTCTCGGAAACCACGATGGCGTCCTCGAAGTTGTAGCCTCGCCAGGGCATGAACGCGACCAGCACGTTGCGGCCCAGCGCCAGCTCGCCCATTTCGGTGCAAGGGCCGTCGGCCAGCACGTCGCCCTTCTTGACCTTCCAGCCTTGGCGGACGATGGGCTTTTGGTTGATGCAGGTGTTCTGGTTGGAGCGCTTGAACTTGGTCATCGGGTAGATGTCCGCGCCCACCTCGCGGGAGAGTTGCCCCTCCTGGGTATTGCCGGTAACGCGAACGATGATGCGTTCGCTATCCACCGAATCCACCTCGCCGGAGCGCTTGCAGATGATGACCGCACCGGAGTCGCGCGCGGTGACGCGCTCCATGCCGGTGCCCACGAACGGCGCTTCGGCGCGCAGCAAAGGCACCGCCTGGCGCTGCATGTTCGAACCCATGAGCGCGCGGTTGGCGTCGTCGTTTTCCAGGAACGGGATCAGGCTGGCGGCGACCGAGACCAACTGCTTGGGACTCACATCCATGTACTGGATTTCGGCCACGTGCTTGAGCACGAAGTTGCCGGCCTGGCGGGCGTTCACCAGCTCCGCGGTGATCTTGCCCTTTTCGTCCAGCGGGACATTGGCCTGGGCGATGGTGTACTTGTCTTCTTCCCAGGCGGAGAGATAATCGCAGTGGGCCTCGAATTCGGCGGCCTGCTTCTTGGCGCCGGCGCCGCGGTTGACCTTGTCGATTTCCCCGCGCGAAGTGACGTAGCCGACCTTGAGGTCGGTATCGCCGGGGTTGAGCACGCGGACTTCCTCCACCACCACGCCATCCTTGACGCGGCGGTAGGGACTCTCGATGAAGCCGTATTCGTTGATACGGGCGAAGCAGGAAAGCGAGCTGATCAGGCCGATGTTGGGGCCTTCCGGGGTCTCAATCGGACAGATGCGGCCGTAGTGCGTGGGGTGCACGTCGCGGACTTCGAATCCGGCGCGCTCGCGCGAAAGGCCTCCCGGTCCTAGAGCCGACAGACGCCGCTTGTGCGTGATCTCGCTCAAGGGGTTGGTCTGATCCATGAACTGCGAGAGCTGGGAGGACCCGAAGAACTCGCGGATGGCGGCCATCACCGGCTTGGCGTTGACCAGGTCGTGCGGCATGGCCGTGGACATTTCCTGGTACACGCTCATCTTTTCCTTGATGGCGCGCTCCATGCGGACCAAGCCGATGCGGAACTGGTTTTCGAGCAGCTCACCCACCGCGCGCACGCGGCGGTTGCCCAGGTGGTCGATGTCGTCCACCGAGCCGATGCCCTTGCGCAGCTTCAGCAGGTACTGGATGGTGTCGATGAAATCCTTGTGATCGAGCGTGCGCTTGTCGAGCCCGGTTGCGTCGGCTTTGTCGTGCAGCTTGATATTGAACTTCATGCGGCCCACGCGCGAAAAGTCGTACTTGCGGGCGTCGAAGAACATGCCCTGGAACAGTTGCGTGGCGGTGTCCACGGTAGGCGGATCGCCGGGACGCAGCTTGCGGTAGATTTCAAGCAGCGCTTCGTTCTGCTGCCGGACGCCGTCCTTCTTGAGCGTCATGGAGATGACGTTGCCGACTTCGTCGGTTTCCGGGAAGAAGATGTCGAAGGCGGTGATGCGGGCTTCGATCAGCTTGCCCACGATGGTGGGGGTGATCTCGTGATTGGCCTCGATCAACACCTCGCCGGTCTCCATATCGATGACGTCGGCGGCAACACACGCGCCTTCGAGATCGTTGGGGGAGACCTCGACCTGCTCGACGCGGGCTTTTTGCAGGTCCTTATAAACACTTCCGGTGATCTTGCGCCCCTGGGTGACCACGGTTTCCCCACCCTTGGTAATGGCGTGGGAAAGCTTGTGGCCGATCAGTCCCTCGGAGACCTTCCAGAACAACTTCTTGTCCTTGATGACGATGTCGTTGCACTGGTAGAAGGCGCGCAGGATATCGGCGTCGCTCTTGAGACCCAGCGCGCGCAGGAACATGGTGCCGTAGAACTTGCGCTTGCGGTCGATGCGGACGTGCAGGAAATTCTTGTTGTCGTACTCGAACTCCACCCAGCTTCCGCGGTAAGGAATGATCTTGCCGAGGAAATAGCCCTGCGCCTGCTGGCGCTCGAAGAACACGCCCGGAGAGCGGTGGAGTTGGGATACAATCACACGCTCGGTGCCGTTGATGATGAAGGTGCCGTTTTCCGTCATCAGCGGGATTTCGCCGAAGAAGACCTCCTGCTCCTTGATGTCGCGGATGGTCTTATTGCCGGTCTCGGGGTCCTTATCGAAGACGGTCAGGCGGATGGTGACCTTGAGCGGTGCGGCGTAGGTCATGCCGCGCTCCTCGCACTCGGCTACATCGTATTTGAGCTGCAAGCCTACGGGATCGCCGCAACGGTTGCAGAAGGTGACGATGTTCTTGTTGAAGGTGCCGCAGCGGTGGCACAAGACGTCGCCCAGGTGAAAGGGATCGGTCTTGATGGTGGCTCCGCAGGCGGGATTGCGGCAGGTGGAGCGGAGGTGATGCAGACCCTTGAGGTTCCCGCACTTGCACTCCCAATTGCCGATGGCGTAATCGACGAACTCGAGCTGACTCAAGCCGCGGAAATCCGAGATCGGAAAAACGCTCTTGAACACGCTTTCGAGGCCAGTGTCGTCGCGCTCGCTGGGAAGCAGGTCCATTTGCAGGAAACGCTCATAGGACTTCTTCTGGACCTCGATCAAATTCGGGATCGGAATGGTGGTCCGGATCTTCGAAAAATCGACTCGTTCATAGGCAGCGCTGTTTTCGGGGGTTAGCATCGTCCACAATCCTTCTTCGAGTGCCGCGGCGGCGGAAGCAAATCAAGAATCCGCCGGAATCAAAACAAAATAGCCCGAGGGCTCCAGTAGCGGTGGAGATACACCTCGGGCGGGGTAAATGCGCGCAGGGAAAAGCCGCGCGGGAGTTCAAACGAACTGCCGAGCAGGTCGCGGGGTACCAATCTCACTGTAGCAAGGGCCGGCGCTCTTTCCGGGCATTACCATGGTAACAAACGCCGCTCTACCCGTCAAACGGCGGTTGCGGACCGGGACCGACCCGGCCCTTCCTGATTCACCTTAGAACGCTTACTTCACTTCTACAGTAGCACCCGCGTCGGTGAACTTCTTCTTGATCGCCTCGGCCTCTTCCTTATTGATGCCTTCCTTAATCGTCTTGGGCGCGCCGTCCACCAGGTCCTTGGCTTCTTTCAGGCCCAGACTGGTGACTTCGCGAACCGCTTTAATCACATTGATCTTGTTGGCGCCCGCCGCGGTGAGGACCACCGCGAACTCGGTCTTCTCCTCAACCGGGGCGGCCGCTGCCGTTCCACCCGCAGCCGGCGCTGCCGCTACCGCGGCTGCCGCGGCGGAGACGCCCAACCGCTCTTCGAGCAACTTGACCAGCTGCGAGGCCTCCAGCAGCGTGAGCCCTTGAATCTGTTCCGCAATCGCGTTGATGTCTGCCATGTCCTTCTCTCGACTCCTCTTGACTGTAGAGTTCAGGCCTGCCTGACCCTACGAAAATTTATTTTCCTTGACGCCCTGATCCACTACAACGGCCAGATTGCGGCCGACGCCGTTCACCGCAGTCACCAGCCGTTGGGCCGGCGCATTGATGAGCCACAAAAGCTTGGCGTAAATCTCTTCCTTGGCCGGAAGATTCGCCAAAGCCTGAATGCCCGCCACGTCCACCACGTGGCCTTCCACAACTCCCGCACGGAAGCTGAAAGACGGATTCGCCTTGGCGTAGACCGTGAGGGCCTTGGCCAAAGCCACGGGATCGCCGGAGGTATAGGCGATCGAACTCATGCCCTTGAGCGCCTTCAGCAGCTCGGCCGATCCCGTGCCCACGGACGCCTTCTCGGCGATCGAGTTCTTGACCACCTTGTACTTCGCGCCGGCGCCCCGGACGATCTTGCGGAGCTCGAAATCCTGCTGCACCTTGGTCTTCTCGTAGCCCGCCAGGAACACGTGGGCGGCCTTGAGCAAGTCCGCGCGCAACGCCTCGAGATCCTTCTCTTTTTCCGGTTTCTTTTTCATTTCGAATCGACTGCTTTCAGATTGTACTGAGATACATCCAGCAACACGCCGGGCCCCATGGTGGAGCACATGGTTACGCTGCGCACGTACTTTCCCTTGGCGGCCGCCGGCTTGGCCTTCACCACGGCTTGCAGCAGCATGGAGGCGTTTTCCACCAGCTTGTTTGTGTCGAAACTAACCTTGCCGACCGGCACGTGAATGACACCGGTCTTATCCACACGAAACTCGACTTTACCTGCCTTGATTTCCTTGACCGCGTTGGCGACGTCCACCGTCACCGTGCCGGTCTTGGGATTGGGCATCAATCCGCGAGGTCCCAGCACTTTGCCGAGCTTACCCACCGAGCGCATCATATCCGGCGTGGCGATGACCGCGTCGAAGTCGGTCCAGTTCTCAGTCTGGATCTTGGCGACCATATCTTCGCCGCCGACCAGATCGGCGCCAGCTTCGGTCGCCTCTCGCTGTTTGTCGCCCGATGCGATCACCAGCACTTTTTTCGATTTGCCGAGGCCGTTGGGCAGCACGATGGTGCCGCGCACCATTTGATCGGCGTGCTTCGGATCGACGCCGAGGCGCACGTGCAGCTCCACGGTCTCGTCGAACTTGGCGAACTTGACTTTCTGGACCAGCGGGACAGCCTCCTCTATCGGATAGGGACGGCGCTCAACCTGACTGGACGCGGCAGAGTATTTCTTGCCTGGTGTGCGGCTCATATTATGATTGGTCCAAACGGCCCGGACGGAATCCCGCCCGGTACCTCCCAAAGGGATCTAGAAACTCTACGGTAACAAAGCCGGAGAGCGTTTGCAACCGGCAGTCTTGTCTCATACAAGATGAGCCTGGAGGGAAGGGCGGTTTCTCATACAAGATGAGCCTGGAGGAGCGATTCCGCATGCTAGGACTTGACCATCAAAGTGGAAACGACGGAACGATTGAGCCTGGAGCAGATACAGGCATTTCTAGAAAGCAGTGGGGAGGTCGGATTCAAAGGCCAGAAACGAGGGGAGGTTTACATCTGGGTGAATCAAACGTTGCGGCAGCAGGGATATGAAGGACTGAACCGCAGCGGGCGGGGAGTGGTGCGGCGGTACATGGAAAAGATGACTGGACTGAGCCGGGCGCAGACGACGCGGCTGATCACAATGTACTTGCGCGGGGAAGAAGTGAAACGGCAGCCCTACCGGCGGCGACGCTTCACGAAGGTCTATAGGCGGGAGGACATCGCCTTGCTTGCGGGCATTGATGAGGCGCACCAGACCCTGAGCGGTCCGGCGACAAAAAAACTCCTCCAGCGTGCCTGCTACAACTTCGACGACAGACGCTATCGGAGTTTGGCGGGGATCTCGGTGGCGCAGCTGTACCGGCTACGAGGGAGCCGCGCGTACCGCGAGCGGCGCATCCAATACCAGTCAACCCGGCCGACGCCGGTGTCGATCGGCGAGCGGAGGAAACCGGCGCCGCAGGGGCGCCCCGGATACATACGCATCGACACGGTGCATCAGGGCGACCAGGATGGGGTGAAGGGGGTGTATCACATCAACGCAGTGGACGAGGTCACGCAATGGGAGGTGGTAGCGGCTGTAGAGCAGATCAGCGAAGCCTTTCTCCTTCCGGTGCTGGCGGCCATACTGGCGCAGTTTCCTTTCCGCATTCGGGGCTTTCATTCCGACAACGGCAGCGAGTTCATTAATCACATGGTGGCCAAGCTGCTGAACAAGCTGCTCATCGAACAGACCAAATCACGACCTCGGCACTCCAACGACAACGGGCTGGCCGAGAGCAAGAATGGCGCGGTCGTGCGAAAGCACATGGGCTATACGCACATTGCCATGGCGCACGCGGCCGCGATCGCAGACTTCTACCGAGAGCATTTCAATCCGTACTTGAACTTTCATCGACCCTGCGGAGTGCCGGAGCTAGTGGTGAACGCAAAAGGGAAAGAGAAACGCGTGTACCGATGGTATGCGACACCGTGGGAGATCTTGCGGCAGTTGCCGGACGTGGCCAGCCATCTCAAGGCTGACGTGACGATTGCGAAGTTGGATCAACAGGCAAAGGTCAAAAGCGATACGCAGGCCGCCGAACAAATGCAGGCAGCCAAGCGCAAGCTGTTCGCCGGTTTCCAAGAAAGGCGAAGCGCATGAGGCTGGCATCCATAGCCTCCCGTTGGTCGGCCCGAGCAAACAACGACCGCTCCGAAATTCAAAACCAAAACCTTCTTATGAAAGAAAAACCAACGCAGTTCAGGGGAGCGCAGTCTGCCTCCCGTTGGTCGGCCCCGAGTTCAAAATCCTATCAGAAAGGAGATCCTTGTGGCGCGGTCGCGTCGCTCCCGCCTCCAGGCTCATTCTTCAATGAGAATATGCTCCGGCGATCATGTTAGCTCAAGGCGAAGCTGGCGGTCAACGGCAACAGCGGCGCGTTGGAGGGTGTGCAAGGTGACACCGGTATTCTTGGGATCGAGCAGGCGGTCAAGAGCGCGGCGGCTGGTCTGCATGCGGGCCGCCATCGCCGCTTTGGTGAGACGCTCCTTTTCCTTGGCGGCTTTGATCTGATCGGCGAGGATTTGCTTGATGGCCTGTTCGTCGCATTCGCGAAGCCTGCCTTGCTCGGCCAGGGAGCCGTCGAAGGACGAACCAACCCTTCCTTGGGCCTTCTGCTGGCCTTTTTTCTTGAAAGCCCATTTCAGCTCACCTCCTTCATGCGCTTGAGCCCGAGGAGTCTGCCGCGTCTGCCTGATCAAGCCATGCAGGAGCACCATGCGCTCGCGCACAACCGAGAAAATCACCCGTGCGATCCTGCCATCAGTCAGGTCGATCCGCACTTCCCATAGGCCGCTGCCGAGGCTGAGGCAGTAAGGCATGCCGAGCGGCCATCCGAACTCGGCTTTCTGAATGTGCGACCGACCCGCTTCCGGTTTTCCGGGGAAAGCCCCAAGCCCGCACAGGGCCGGCTCGGCTGACGACCGCCCGCGCTTTTCATAGAAGAAGGCGGGGAGCTTTTTGGAACGGTCAACCAAGTGTTAGCGTGCAATCTTTGGCACACATTGGCTACTCCGGTCTTTTCTCACGGAGGAAAAACACCGAACAGGAGAGCAGAATCCGATGCTTCTTGGTCAGCGGGGAGGTGCGTGTCCGCGCAACTAAAGCCCCAATATCCGCCGCCGCAAATAGTCCAACGCCCCTTGAGCGGCGAAGAGGCGGATGCGCGTGCGGTCGCCAGGGAAGGTGAACTTAAGCGCCTCGACCGCGCCATCGGGACCGGCGAATCCCAAGTACACGGTGCCCACGGGCGCGCCGGTGCTGCTGTCGGGTCCGGCTTCGCCAGTGGTCGATACGGCGTACGTCGCCCCGGCGCGGGATCGCGCGCACTGGGCCATGGCGCAAGCCACGGGTCCGCTTACAGCGCCGTGCCGCTCGATCAGCGCCGGATCGATGCCGAGCAGATTCTCCTTCATGCGATTGCTGTACACGATGAAACCACCGAAGAAATAATCGGAGCTGCCGGGAATGGAAGTGACGCGCTCCGCAATCAGGCCCCCGGTGCAGCTCTCGGCCACGGCCAAGGTCGCGCCGCGCGCTCGCAGCAGTTGGCCCACCACGGTTTCCAGCGAATCGCCGTTGCGGGAAAAGATGCGGTCTCCCAGCAGCTCCTCGATCGGTCCTCCGACCTCGGCCAACAGCCGCTCGGCTTCGTCTTCCGTATCGCAGCGGGCGCGCAGATGCACCTGAATATCGCCGGGCGAAGCTAGAATTGTGGTCGCCGGATTGACGAATTTCGAGTAGACCGGTGCGATCAGTTGATCCAAATCGGATTCGGTCATTCCCGTGACGCGGTACAGCCGCGCGCGAATCACTTGCGCCGGGAGACGGCCGGCCAGCCGCGGCACGCATTCGCTCAAGAACATCGGCTTAAGCTCGCCGGGAGGTCCCGGCAGCATCACGATCACGCGCCCATCCGGCGCGATGATCCATTGACCCACCGCGGTTCCATTTGGATTGGGCAGCGCCTCGGCGCCTTCGACCAACATCGCCTGGCGCCGGTTGTTCGGGGCCATTCTGCGTCCGCGGCGGCGGAAGCGCTCCTCAATGGCGTCGGAAAGTTCCTGGCGGAACACCAGCGCGCGGTCCAGCGCCTGCGCGACTGACTCGCGAGTCAGGTCGTCTTCGGTGGGCCCGAGGCCGCCCGTCACGATGACCATGTTCACGTGCGCCAGCGCGTGGCGGACGGCGGCGGCCAGGATGGCGCGGTCGTCGCCCACGATCAGCTTGCGCCGCACTTCCACACCCAGCGCGTTGAGCTGATCCGTAATGAACAACGAATTGGTGTCCAGGCGCTGCGAGGTCAGCATCTCCGACCCCACGGCGATGATCTCGGCATCGCGTGTGGAGGCGTCGGACATGCAAGACTCTGAGTAGCCGGCTAGTGGATCCTGCGGCCTTCGATGCCCAGGTTCACCCGGTACAGCGAACCTTCCGGCCCGCGCGACGAAGTGGATTCCTTGGTCGCCACGATTAAGCTTTTCGAGGGAGTGAAGGCCAGGCCGACAATGGACGGCCCCGACAGAAACAGCTCCGCGTCAGCTTCGGGCGAGATCCGCACCACACCGCGCCGGCCGCCCAGGGAAGCCGCCACATACAGGTTCCCTGGAACGTCAAAGGCCATGCCCTGGGGCCGGCCGAGACCGCGGTAAAACCGCTCGACGCGGCCGTCGCGCGAGATACGCGCCACCGAATCGAAGCTCGACGTCGTGGGTCCGGTGACGTAGAGATAATCGTCCGGGCCGAAGGCCAGGTGATAGGCGGCGATCGAGGGCTCCAGCGTCGCGAACACGTAAATCTGGCGCTGGCGGCTGATCTTGAAGATGGTGCCGCTGCGGTCGCCCACGAACAGGTTGCCGTCGGGATCGAATACCATGCCGGTGGCGACTCCCATGCCTTCAACGTAAGGCGACGTGTTGCCCGCGGGAGAAACCTGATACACCACGCCGTCACTGCGGCTGGACACGTACAGCGTTTCTTCCTTGTCGAGCGCAAGGCCGGTGGCGTTCATCACGTCCGTCACCAGCGGCTGGGAGGTCAGTGTGGCGTCGATCTTGTAAACTGACACCGGAGTCTTTTGCCCCGCCGGCCCGCTGAAGGTGACGAAGATGTTTCCCGCGCGGTCGACCACGGGGTTGGAAACCGGATGCAAACCGTCGGCGATGCGGACGCCGACATGGCACGGCCACGTGACGCTGTTCTCCGGGTCCGCGCCCACCGAGAGTTCCCCGTTGGAAGGTCCCGCGGGCACGCGCGCCACGACATAAGCATCCGATCCCACTACAATCTGAGCTGGAGTCTTGCCAAAGCGGACGGTCGGACGGTCTCCCGCGGCCAAGCCTTTGTTGGCGGCCAGGCCCCTGCCGGCGGCTAGGCCCTCGCCGGCGGCTAGGCCCTCGCCGCGAATCTGAAAGTCGCCTCCAGGAATCGCCGCGGCGGGGGAAACCCCGGAAATGTGCGGCCGCACGTCATGTGCCGATGGGTCGTTTCCCGATGGGTTATTTCCCGATGGACGTGGGCCGGATGACTTACGAAGAGGCATAAAAAAGGGAGCTATTAACGATTGAACCATCCGGCGGCGGCCAACACAAGCGCGGCGTAGACGCCGGCCATCACGTCGTCGAGCACGATGCCGGCTCCGCCGCGTATTTTTTCGAGTTGGCGCACGGGCGGAGGCTTCCACATATCGAAGGCCCGGAACAGCACGAAGGCAGCGCACAAAGCTTTCCAATTGAGGCTAGCGTGCCAGTCGAGCCCGACTTTCCCGAACGACGCTCCGGCGATGGCGATCCATTGTCCCACCACTTCGTCGACGACCACGATCTGCGGATCCTTGAGGCCGGTCTGGCGCGCGGTGACGTCCGCAGCCCAAATCGCCGGACCCAGCAGCGCCAGAGCCAGGATCGCAAAACCCAGCGGAGGCACGCCTGCGTACTCGTGCAGCAGCCACGCGATGGCGAGCGCGGCCAGCGATCCGGCGGTGCCCGGAGCCTTGGGTGCATAGCCGCAATAGAACCAGGTGGCGAGCACGCGAGCAAAGCTCACTCGTCGTCCTCTTTGAGAGAGTCCTCTAGAGGTTCTTCCGGCCCCGGAATCACATACTTCCCGTCAGCCCAGTTGGCCAGGTCCTGGATGCGGCACCGATCGCTGCAAAAGGGCATGAAGGGATCGTCCCGCTGGACTGGCTTACGACAAATCGGACAGCGCGTCATCAAACTCATTATCGAGCCGGCAGAGCCGACCGAATTTGGACGAATGCAGTGGCCGGCACGGCGAACGGCGGCGGGGCGAACGTCTGAGGAACGTCCGTCAACTCGCCCGTCAAATCGTAATCGTGCGCCTTGGTGATGCGCATGCGGCGAATGTATCCGGCTTCGAGCGGATATTCACCCGGATCGGAGACGTAGCACACGCCGTCGATGCCGGGCGCCTGCGATGCCAGCCGAGCCTGCCAGACCAGCTCGGAATCGGGCGACGGTCCTTCCACCAGCACTGGGAACTCGCGCCCCACCAGCGCGCGATTGCGCGAGCGGGAGATCTTGCGCTGAATGGCCATCAATCCGCGCTTGCGGTCGTAGATTTCGCGCGCGCCGACCTTGCCATCCAGCCCGAAACTGGCGCTGGAGTCTTCATCGGAATAGGAGAATACGCCCAGACGGTCGAATTGCGCGGCCTGGACGAATTCGCACAGGGTCTTGAAATCGGCTTCGGTTTCGCCGGGGAATCCGGCGATCATGCTGGTGCGGATGGCCACGCCCGGGATGGTGCGGCGGATGCGCTCGATCAGCTTCAGAAAGATATCGCCATTGGCCCCGCGCTTCATGCGCTTGAGCACCGCAGCGCTGGCGTGCTGCAAGGGCATGTCGATGTAGTTGACCAAAGCCTCGTGCGCGGCGATGGTGTCGAGCAGCTTCTGCGTGACTTTGTTCGGATAGCAGTACAGAAACCGGACCCACTTGGGATGCGGCGTCTCGATTTCCGCCAGCCGCGCCAGCAACACGGCCAGCCCATCCTTGATTCCCAGATCCTCGCCGTAACACGTCGTATCCTGGCCGATCAGGTTGATCTCGCGAACACCCTGCGAGAACAAACGTGTGGCTTCCGAGATCACGCTCTCGAACCGCCGGCTGCGGAACTTGCCGCGGTATTGAGGGATCACGCAGAAGGTGCAGGGATGATCGCAGCCCTCGGCGATCTTGATATAGGCGTAGTGGTGCGGCGTCGCCAGGACCCGCGGCGTGGAATCGGTATAAAGGTACAGCTTCAGTGGATCTTGCGGCAGCGGCTCCAGGCCTTCGCACAGCGCCGTGATCCGCTCCAGCTCATTGGTCCCCAGGACCGCGTCTACTTCCGGCAGATTCTTTTCGATCTCGCCGCGGAACCGCTCCACCAGGCACCCGGCCACGATCAGCTTCCTGGCTCGGCCGGTCTTCTTGTAGTCGGCCATTTCGAGGATGGTGTCGATGGATTCCTGCTTGGCCGGGTCGATAAAGCTGCACGTGTTGACGACGATGACCTCGGCGTCACCCGGGTGCGGCGTAAGCTCGTGTCCATGCGCGGTGAGCTGGCCCATCATCACCTCCGTATCGACGAGGTTCTTCGGGCATCCGAGGCTGACGAATCCGATTTTCACTTTGGGGATTCTAAATTCATGTGGAAGAGCCTTAACGTGGGGGCCTAAATATGGCAATGCGCCAGTCCGCGTTTTTCCAGGTACTGCTGATGATACTCCTCGGCGGGCCAGAACGTAGGCGCGGGCTCAATCTGCGTCACGATCGGCCGCGAGAAGCGGCTCTGCGCAGCGTCGCGAGAGGCTTTCGCTTCGGCCTCCTGCTCCGGCGAATGATAGAAGATCGCGGAGCGGTATTGGCTGCCGTAATCCGGTCCCTGGCGATTCAGCGTGGTGGGGTTGTGATTGTTCCAGAAGACTTCCAGCAGATCATGGTAGCTGATTACGTGCGGATCGAAAGTCACTTCCACGGACTCGGCGTGTCCGGTGCGGTCCGTGCAAACCTGCTCATAGGTGGGATGGTCGAGCTTGCCGCCGCAATAGCCCACTTGCGTCGATTTCACTCCGGCCAAGCGCCGAAAGGCGGCTTCGACGCCCCAAAAACAACCCGCGCCGAAAGTGGCAGTTTCCATATCTTCAATTGTACCCTTAGCAAAAACTCGGGGGTTTGTTGCTAGGCTGGTTTCTTGACGCCCGCGACCAAGCTCAGAGTCAACAATAAAACGCGCGGAACCATGCTCGCCGACCGCGCCGATATCGCCGATACCAGCGCCAAGCGCCGCACCGGCCTGCTGAAACACAGCGGCCTTGCGCCCGGCGAAGGATTGTGGATCGTGCCCTGCGAAGGCGTGCATACGTTCTTCATGAAATTTCCCATCGACGTAGTGTTTCTGAACAAGAAGCGCAAGGTGCTGAAGATCCGGCCGAATATGGGACGCCGCCGCATCGCCTTCAGTCTGCGTGCGCACTCCGTGCTGGAGTTGCCAGCGGGAAGGCTGGCCGAGACGGCGACCCAAGCCGGCGACCTGCTCGAACTGGAGAAGTACTAACCGCTCCGATATTGAATTTGGACAAGCTCGGACGCGCTATTCATGCCAGTCGAGATTCTCGCTGACACTCAAATTCGAGTTCAGATACACGGTCAGATGAAAGCTGACGGAGCCGGTGGCGTTGTGAAATGTGAGTTTGCCGTTGCGCAGTTGGGTCCCATCCAGATTCACGACCTTGGCGTAGCCGCCATCGTGGATCTCCAGGACCCCGCGCTCTGCCTTACCGATTAGGCCGGATTCGCCGTTCCATCGCACCGACAAGTCTTCCCCGGTTTTCAACACCGCCAGCGCGAGGGAATAATCCGTCGCGGCGGCGGACGTCCCTCTGGGCCCGACATTCAGCTCCGCCAACGCGCCCAGCACGACGCCCAGCAGAAGGAAGATGAACGAAAGAGGAATCCACATCCATGCTCCCAGGCGGGAGCGCGCGGGGGTGGTGATGGCGTAAGCCGCGCCCTGCGCACTGGCGAAATGGCTCAGGCCGGAGTCTTCCGAAAGAGAGGCTTCTTCGACGGTACTCTCGCGAGCGGCGCGAACCAGCCCGCGTGCGCCGCGCGGTCTCCGCTCCGTCAAAGGCCGGCGCTCCGGCGGTTCCTCGCCCGTCAATTCATGGCGGCGGAACGGAAACTCCAGCGGGGTTGTCTCTTGAAATGCCCCATCCTCGCGAAAAAAGAATCCCGCCGCACCCGCCTTGGTGGCGAACGGCTTCACCAGCAGAGCCACGTGCGAAGGACCGGAAAAGTATCGATCCATCAGCTCGACGTCTTCCGGCGCCAGCGATAACCCCTCGCGCGTATGGCTGCGATACAGGCCCACCGCATAGCTGTCTCGCGAGGCCTCCGGGCGCCAGCGCTCGCAGGCATCCTTGAAGGTCTCCTGCTCCTCGGCGGAAAGCAAGTAGGAGGGGCCGCGTGCGTAGCCGCACTCCACTGGCTCGAAATCCTCGATACGCACGACGGTCGCAGCCCCGCGCTCGATCGACCCGAGCAGCAGCCCGCCCACTTCCGCGCCGCGCTTGGGCACCGCGCCGAAGCCTCGCATGATCTCCGCCACAAGCGCGTCAATCACGCCCAAATGAACGTGGACTTCGAACGCCTTTCCCTCAGCCGTCCACACATAGTACGCGGATGCGTCTTGTGCTTGTGTCTCCATTTCAGGTACCGTTTCATCGTACTACGTGGCTGGCATTCTCTATCTCGTCGCGACCCCGATCGGCAACCTGGAGGACATCACTCTGCGGGCGCTACGGATGCTGCGCGAAGTGGCTTGGATTGCCTGCGAGGACACGCGCCAGACCCGCAAATTGCTGGACCATTTCGGCATCGCTACAAAGCTGGTGAGCTATCACGAGCACAACGAGGCCGCTCGCGCGGCGGAGTTGGTGCAGCAACTGCAAGCGGGATCGAGCGGCGCACTGGTTTCCGACGCCGGCACGCCGCTGATTTCCGACCCCGGCTATCGCCTGGTGGCAGCGGCCATCGCCTCCGGCATCGCGGTTGTTCCCATTCCGGGAGCGTCAGCCGCGCTGGCTGCGCTGGCCGGCTCGGGCCTCGGCACCGACGCATTCACATTCCGCGGGTTTCTGCCTCCCCGCAGCGCACCGCGCCGCAAGACTCTCGAATCCCTCAAAGACGCGGATTGCACGCTGATCTTCTACGAGGCTCCGCACCGGATTCTGGAAGCCCTGGAGGACATCGAAGCCGTGCTGGGGACTCGGCCCGTGGTCGTGGCTCGCGAGCTGACCAAGATTCACGAGGAGTTCCTGCGCGGCACGGCTTCCGAAATCCGCCTCCAGCTCGCCGCGCGGCCATCCGTGAAGGGAGAGATTACGCTGCTAATCGGCCGATCCTCCGCCGAGTCCAAACCCGCTAGTCTTTCCGAAGCTGAGGAAGAAGTTCGCCAGCTCGAGCAGCAGGGGCTTGCGCGCATGGAAGCCGTCAAGCGCGTCGCCAGGACGCGGGGCATCCCCAAGCGCGAGCTGTATCGCAAGGTTATTTCGTAGCCTTATCTGGGGTCGGCCGCCGCGCCGCCGCGCAACAGCCTGCCGCGCACGGCATATGCTCCTGATTCACGAATTCCGCGATCATCTCGATCATGGCCGGGTGCGTCTCCACGGTGCGCGCCCGCGCGATGCGGATGCCCAACTCGTCCGCGAGCTCCCGGGCTTCCACATCGAGATCGTAGATCACCTCCATGTGATCGGAGAGAAATCCGATCGGCACAATCACCGTATCGCTTCGGCTCTCGCGCAACTCGTCGCAGATGTCCGGTTCGAGCCACGGCTGCGTGGGCGGACCGCTGCGGCTCTGATACACCAGCTTCCACTCCGCTGCGGCCGAGCGCGCCCGCGACCGCCGCGCATGCCTGCTCCAGTTCCCGCACATACGGGCTCGACTGCGCCATCGCCACCGGCACGGAGTGCGCCGTGAAGACCAGGCGTCCCTGCGGCAACTCCTCCAAGGCCGCCCTGACGCCGATCGGTCATGGCTTCCAGAAATTTGGGATGCGCCGAAAACGGACGGAATCTTGTCGATGCGCGGCGCGCCTTCCACCTCCGCACGAGCCTGCTCAATGTTCTCGATGTACTGGCGGCATCCCGAGTACGAACCGAACGCCGAGGTGACGAACGCCAGCGCGCGCCGCACGCCATCGTCGCGCATCTGCCGCACCGTCTCGGCCAGCAGCGGATGCCAGTTGCGATTGCCCCAGTAGATCGGCAGCGCAATGCGCTCCCGCTCGAAATATTCCCGCAGCGCCGCAATCAACGCGCGATTCTGATCGTTGATGGGGCTGCGGCCGTCGAAGTGGTAATAATGCTCGGCAACTTCCAGCATCCTCTCCCGAGGAACGTTGCGCCCGCGCAGCACGTTTTCGAGAAACGGAATCACGTCCTCGTGCTTTTCGGGACCACCGAAGGAGACAATCAGCAGCGCGTCGTATCGATTCACAGAAGCGACCCATCCGATTGTACTAACGCGGGTATGGATGCCCCCGCAGCGTCGTCAGCGCGCGGTAAATCTGCTCCGCCACAACCACCCGAGCCAGCTCATGCGGCATGGTCATCGGCGACAGCGCCAGCAGAAGATCCGCGCGATCTCTCCACTCCGCCGGCAATCCGTCCGCGCCGCCGACGATGAACACCAGATCGCGATCGAAAATCCGTGCGAGCTTCGCCGAATCCAGCGCGCGCCCCAACGGGTCCAGCAGCACCTTGAATGCCGACGGATGCTTCTCCCATGGATCAAAGCGTTGCGGACGGATCTCCCGCATCTCGCAGGTCGCAAAACGAGTCGAGCGCTTGATGTACTCCTCCGCCATCGCGTTGGCGTGCGCATCGCGCGCTTTGCCGATGTAATAGAGGAAAATCTTCACGCCGTTTTTGCGGAAGAAACGGGATGTCGTTGCGGTCCTCGACGAACTCCACCGCATCGCCGATGTGGACGCGCTCGCCCGCGATCCGCACCGTTCGCCTGCCTTCGTCTGCGAACGTCACAATCGCGATCTGATACGGAGCGTCGGCCGTGAACTGCTCCGGCGCCATGTGGACCACGGTCTCGGTGTAAACGGTGCCCGTCGCGTCATGCGGCCCCCAGAATCGTCACCACCGCCGTCGCGCCCGAGCCGCCCAAATTCTCCGCCAGCCCCAGCGAATGCCGCGCCAGCTTGCAACTCGCCCGCTTCCCCTCGAATCTGCGTGACCACGTCGCAGATCTGGCCCACGCCGGTCGCGCCCACCGGATGTCCCTTCGCTTTCAGGCCGCCGCTCGCGTTCACCGGACGCTCACCCTTCAGGCAAGTGCGGCCCTCGAGCGCATACGGCCCTCCCTGGCCCCTCGGCGACGAACTCCAGATCCTCGGTGGCGATAATCTCGGCGATGGTGAAGCAATCGTGCAGCTCGGCGAACTCGATGTCGCGCGCGGTGACGCCGGCCATTCGGTACGCCTTTTCGCCGGCCATGCGCACGGCGCGGAACGTGGTGATGTCCTCCTTCGAATCCAGGGCCACCGAATCGGAGGTCTGCGCGATTCCCAGAACCTTCACCGGCTTGTCCGTAAATTCGCGGGCGCGTTCCAGCGGAGCGATCATCACCGCCGCCGCGCCGTCGCTGATCAGCGAGCAATCGTAGACTGTCAGCGGATCGGAAACCGGCTTGCCGGCCAGCGCCTGCTCCATCGTGATGACCTTGCGCATGTGCGCCAGCGGATTCTTCGCGCCGTTGGCGTGATTCTTCACCGCCACCGCGGCCATCTGTTCCCGAGTGGTCCCGAACTGATGCATGTGCCGCCGCGCGATCATCGCGAATAGCGCCGGAAAGGTCGCGCCCACCCGAACCTCGCCCGAGCAATCCCCCGCCCCGGCCAGGATCTCGGTGACCTTAGGCGTCGATTGCGAGGTCATCTTTTCCACGCCGCCCACCAGCACCAGGTCGTACATCCCCGCCGCCACGCTCGAAACCGCATGAAAAAAAGCCGACCCGCTGGAGGCGCAGGCGGCCTCAAACCGGGTGCACGGAACGTCCGTGATGCCGATCCCGGAGGCCACGTAAGGCGCCAGATGATTCTGCCCCACAAACGACGGCCCCGCGAAGTTGCCGAGGTAAAAAGCCTCGACTTGTGAAGCACTTACGTGTGCATCGGCGAGGCACTTTTGACCCGCTTCCACAGCCAGGGAGCGCAAGTCCCGGTCCGGAAAAGCCCCGAAAGCGGTCTTGCCGATGCCAATCACCGCCACGGCTTTCATATATGATTAGGATAACGCCGCCGATGGAAGGACTGCACGCTGCGCTAGCGTTTCCGCGTCATCCTGTTGTAGGAGACGTGTGGCGTGCAAGCGGCATTGAGACTGAGCATGAGCGAAACGCCGGGATCCACTCGATTCTTCGACGGTGTTCCACAGTCGTCGGAACGCGAGAACCGGTTTGTGTCCGAGAACATGCGCCGCGTGTTCCTGCTGATCTACCGCATCGTGGGCAACGTCGCCGACGCGCAGGATCTGACCCAGGAAGCCTTCATCAAGGCGCTGCAACGCCAGGATCAATTGAAGGATCTGGAAAAAGCCGCGCACTGGCTTTCGCGCATCGCCAGCAACACGGCCATCGACTTTCTGCGCCGCTCCGGGCGTGTCAGTTTTTCCGACCTCGAGGATTTGCCGGAACCCCTGGTCAGCTCGCGTGAGGAGAACCCGGAGCAGACGGGTGTTGCGTAACGAACATCGCGAGCGTCTGGAAGCGGGTCTGGAAGTGCTGACCAGCCGCGAGCGGACCGCTCTGCTGCTGCGCGACGTCGAGGATTTGCCGGCCGAGGAAGTGGCCGCGCGGCTGAATTGCTCCAAGGCCACGGTGCGCTCGCACATCGCCAACGCGCGTGTGAAGTTGCGCCGGCATTTTGAAAGAAGGCAGGCCTAAAATGCCACGAAATGCCATGGCTGGTCATATAGCGGAAACCGATCTGGCGCTGTTCGTCTCCGGCGACGTGAGCATGTGGAAATACGCCGCGGTGTGCCTGCACATAGCCCGTTGCGAGGGATGCCGCGCGCGGATCGAAGCCTACCGTCAGGGCCGTCAATCCTTGAAGCAAGCTGCCGGTGAAATGCCCCCGGGCGTGAATTGGGACCTTCTGGCGGCGGAGATGACCGCCAATATCCGCGTGGGTCTGGCGGCGGGCGAATGCGTGGCGCCGCGGCGCAGGAAGCCGGCTTCCTTCGCCGGGTGGAAGCCCGCGGCGGTGGCCGCCGGGCTCCTTGGAGTGTTAATCGCTGCCTGGTGGCTGAACTTGCCCTCCTCCGATAGCGAGTCGCTGGCTCGCGCCATGCGGTCGCTGGTGTACGGACGTGCGACTCCGCCGGCGCCGGACGCCCCGGCGTTGGAGGCGCAAGCCGCCGGGGATCGGGGATCCGTGGTGCAGCTTTCCCCCGAGGGCGTCGAGCTGAAGGGAAATGGCGTGCCCGTATCGATTCCCCAAGCAGCCGCGCGGCCGGCGAGCACCGCCCTGAGCACGCCTGGCTCTGTGCCGGCGAGCCCGGAGCGGGACTACCTGACCGTCACCGTGGCGGTGAACAGGCAAACGCCGAATACAAAGATCGATCTGGCCAACGACAAGGACTCGCCGGTTACCCTGGTCTCCTACGATTCCGGCGATACTAGAGTCACTCCGCGAGGCAGCGCGTACCTGGTGGATTTTCATCCCACTCTGTCTCTTCGTAATTCCAGCGCCAAGCGCGTTCGCAGCGTGGCGCTTACGATTCTGGCCCAGGCGGCTTCCCCGGGCGGGAATGCTTCGGTGTCCGTGCCCAGCCTGAACGTGGCGCCCGGCGATACGTTCGCGATTCACATCAACCAGACGCTGCTGACTCCGGCTTCCGGAAATCCCTTCGTTCAGGTGCAGCTCGATGGCGTGCTGTTCGAGGATCTCAGTTTTTACGGCCCGGACAAATTACGTTTGCAGCACAACATGACGGCGTGGGAACTGGAAGCTCGCCAGGACCGGCAATATTTCAAGACACTGCTGAAGGCCTCCGGACCCGGCTGGTTGCAGACGGAGATGCTCGAAAGCCTCGCGCGCCAGGCTGAGATTCCGCAGCCCAGCGTGCAGATGACGCCCGGAGGCTCTACCGCCGGTTCAAGAAATGCCCGCGCCACCAACAGCGACGCCGGTCAGGACATGCAGTTCGCGTTCCTGCGTCTTCCGGACACTCCCGTGGAGCTCAGTGGCGGACTTGCCCGCGTCTCCCCCAACGAGGCCAGCGCTCCGCATTTTGCGGTGCGCAACATTTCCAAGCGCCCGGTGCGGCATCTGGAAATCGGCTGGCTTCTGAAGGACCAGGACGGCCGCGAATTTCTGGCCGCCTCGCTGCCCGCCGATCTGAGCCTGGCGCCCGGCCAATCCAGCCAGGTGATCGAGGACGCCTCGCTGCGCTTCTCCGGACACAGCGCCATCCAGAGCATGCGCGGATTTATCTCCAGCGCCGAGTTCGCCGACGGCTCTTACTGGATCCCCAGCCGCAAAGAACTGAACGATCCGCAGCTTCGCCGCGTGATCGCTCCCTCGCCGGAGGAGCAGCGCCTTTCCCAGATCTACAACAAGAAGGGCTTGACCGCCCTGATCGAAGAATTGAAAAAGTTCTGATCCGCTGGGGCGTGCTGGGAACCGCGCGGACCGCGAGAAAGCGGCTGCTTCCCGCCATTCTGCGCTCCGGACAAAGCATCGTCGCCATTGCGGGCCGCGATCCGGCTCGCTTGGCCGGGTTTCAGACCGAGTTCGGCGTCCCTCATGCCTTCCCCTGGGACCAGGCCCAGCGAGTTCTTGATCATCACGGCGTCGATGCCGTCTACATCCCTCTGCCAAACTCCATGCATGCCGAGTGGACCGTCCGCGCGCTAGAAGCCGGCAAATACGTGCTCTGCGAAAAGCCTCTCACCTTGACCGTTGCCGAAGCCGATCGCGTCGCTGCGACCGCACTGGCGCGCAACCGGGTTCTGATGGAGAACTTCTCTTATCAACTCACGCCCGCCTATCGCGATCTCCCTCCTCTCGACGCGCTTCAATCCATCGATATCCATCAATCCTTCTTCGCCACCGAAGATCACCATCTCCGCTACATCCGCGAGCTCGGCGGCGGAAGTTTTCTCGACGTTGGCTGTTACGGGGTCGATTTCGTTCATCGCTTGCTCAATTCCGAAATCGAAGTCGTGGATGTGATGGCCTCTCCGCCATCCCCGCAACGCGGAACTTTGGGACTCATCGACGAAACCTGTGTCCTCCATGGCCGCGCCGCCGGCATCGCCATCTCTATCACTTCGAGCTTCGCTCAGCCGCCGCGTCAGGACTACACCCTGCACTTCGCCACCGGCGAGCAACATCAGATAGTCCGCACCGCCAACCCCGAAGCCCTCCTTCACGCCTTCGCCGCCGCCTCGCGAACCGATCCCGCCGATATCCTGCGCTGGCGCCGCAACGCCTCCGTGTACGAACAAGCACTCGGGCGAATGCAATACTAGACGAAGTGCCCACCCGCCTCGAACGCGCGTCCCCGTCTACCTGGCCGGCGCGGCCATGGCCGCCGCCATTGTCTCCATCGTCGCCAGCGAAATTCTGCTCGGCCTCGCGCCCGTGGCATTGCTCGCTTCGCGCCAGCCCATCCGCTGGCCCGCGGTCACAGCGCCTCTGGTTCCATGGATGGTGAGGCTATGCGGGGCGGTGGCCGCCTTACATCCAGCCAGGGGCGCCGACTCAGACTCGCCTTCCGCTCGCCGATAAGCCCAATGTGGAAACGCGCCAAACCGAAGCCACCAGCCGCACCGGCCAGTATCTGACGTTTCGAGTTGCTCGCATCGACTTCGCCATCCCGGCCGTCATCCCTGCATCATCGTGGTCGAAATCGGGACAGCCGATGGACCGCATCTGGTGGGCTTTATCGCCAGCCGCGTCTCCAGCATGATCACGCCCGCGCCCTTTCATTCACGGCAAACTGCACTTCGGCGGACGAACGTTCCGCGTGCTCGATCACGAGCTGTTGCTCGCCATCGATCAAGCGCCCGCGGTCACCCCTTAATCCCGTCGAAGCCCGCCTCGATTTCGCGCTGCTCGTGCGGCTTCAAGACCGTCAGCGGCAACCGCGGAGGGCCGCCATAATAACCGTTCAGATCCATCGCGTACTTCAGCCCCGGCACTCCGTACTTCACCGTCACAAGTTGCGCGGCGCGCGCGATGCGATTCTGCCAATCCAGCGCCGCCGCGGCTTCGCGCGTGCGATGCGCCTCATAGATGCTGATGGTCGCGTACGGCGCCGCATTCGCGAACGCCAGCACCGCGCCCACGCATCCCACGGCTAGACACGGCGCGAGCGTTGGCGCGCTCCCCGTCAGCACCTGAAACCCGGACCTGGTTTCGCGGATCATCTGCATCACCTTTTCGATGCTGCCGGAGCTTTCCTTGATGGCGATGATGTTGGGATGCTCGGAAAGCATCGCCACGGCTTCCGGCATGATATCGACGCCGGTGACCTGCGGCCAGTTGTAGATCATCACCGGGATTTTCGCCTGATCGGCGACGGCGCGAAAGTACAGCACCTGCGCGTCGCACCGGTTCACCAGGTTCTTGTAATAGTGCGGCGTGCGCACCATCGCGACCTTGTAGCCCAGCTCCGCCGCCTGATTGGTGAGTGCAACGGTCTCCCGTACTCCCTCGACGCCCGTGCCGGCGATCAGCAATTTCGAGGAATCGGCATACTCCGCCACCCACTCCCACATCTTGATCTTTTCTTCGGTGGTCAGATACACGCTCTCGCCGGTCGATCCGCACACGGCGTATCCGGCCAGCGGCGTTTTGTTCCACGTCTCGACGTTGTGCTGGACCTTGACGCGGTACAGATCGCCTTTGTGATCGAACGGCGTGGCAATGGGAGGGAAAATCCCGTGTAGCTTCATTACGTGCGCAGCTTCATGTGACGAAAATGGGGACAGTACACACCGTCCCCATTTCCTATTTACTTAATTGCGTTCAACGCGATCACCAGTGTGTAAATGGCAAGCGACTCGATTAGCGCCAGGCCGAGGACCATGACAATCAGGATCGGTCCTCGGGCTCCGGGGTTGCGAGCCGTGGCTTCCGCGGCCGACGCCGCCGCCCTTCCCTGTCCGATGCCGCAGAGGCCGCTGGCGATGCCCATGCCGATCACGCCTCCCAAGAATTTTAGTTCGCCGGGGCCGATTCCCGAGCCGCCCGGAGTTTGGGCGAACATCGGAAGCGCCGCCAGCAAAAATAACAGCACCAACATCTTCTTTCCACGCATGTTGCACTTTCCTTTCGTTATAAAGTTGCGCCGAGGAGGTGGTTCCAACCGGTCCTGGGGGGCCAGCGGCTCACACTCGGCGCGATAATGCCCGTTTTACAGTATTAAATGACAGTATTAATGATCGTGCGACGTAGCCATGCTCACGTAGATCATGGTCAGCAAGGTAAATACGTAGGCCTGTAACAATCCAACGAACACGTGCAAACCCATGAAAATCACCGGAATCAATAGGTGGACCAGATTCAGGAATGCTCCCGTCACCTGCTCCCCTCCAAACATGTTGCCGTAGAGACGAACCGTCAGCGAGAGCGGACGCGCCAGATGGCTGAGGATTTCGATCGGGATCAGCAGCGGCGCCAACCACCACACCGGCCCCGCGAAATGCGCCAGATACTTGATGCCCTTCGCCCCGAAGCCCATCCCGTTGTAGTACAGGAAGGTGCACGCCGCCAGCCCCGCGGGAACCACCACCGTGATAGTCGGGGACTCGAACGCCGGAATGGCCCCGATCAAATTCATGAACAGGATGAAGATGAAGACCGTCCCGAAATAATTGACGTACTTTTCCGGGTGTTCAATCCCGACTTCGTGCGCCTGGTGCAACAGGAACTCATACACCGCCTCGAACAGGTGCTGGATCTTGCCGGGATTGTCCGCGGAAAGACTCGCGCGCAACGCCGTCACCAGGACCACCAGAATCGCCACCACCAGGATCTCCATCACGATCCAGTTTTCCCACGGCCTCGCGGGGTGTTCCGCAGTCATTCCCACCGCGCTCAGAATGGCGTTGCCGAGTCCGGCTAGGTGGTCGTTAAACAGGGCTGTCAGCCCCAGTTCGTGCTCCATAATTGTTTAGCGCTTCGGGAAAGCGGCTTCGTAGAGGACTTCCAGAACAATCCCGGCTGTGGATACGAGCAAGCCCGCCACTACAGCCCCTGAAGCAATCCCGGAAATTCTTACTATAACATAGACGGCCCCCATCACCACCGGCAGCCGCAGGAACAGCAACATTGCCGAGCCCAGAATCGACCGCTTTTCGGAGCTGCCCAGACCTCGTCCGATCGCCTTCCACCATTCCAAGCCGAGCAGCGAGAATGCCGCGCCCACCAGGAATCCCGCGCCCCACTTCGGCCCCCTCGCCACCAGTAGCGCCAGAGCCCCGACGGCGCCCAAAACCGCGCCGATCAGCGTCATCCGGTTCAGCATCCGCCGGCTATTCGGGTCGGTCATCGCGGTTCACTCATTGCGGCTCACTTCCCAGACGATGGGCACGAATCCCGCGGCGGTTCCGACCACTACGAAAACGAACCTCAGGAAGTGCGTCGAAAACAGGTGATCCAATCCCAGACCGATCCCATAGCCGACAAAGATCGCCGCCGGCACCACGCTCATCAGGGCAAGATAGCGTCCGACGGTTAGCCACACGTTCTCGTCATTGTTCCTCTTATTGTCCCTAGGGTCCTTCTTCACGTCTTCGATTGTAGAACCTGCCGAGCCCGCGCGGCGGTTTCGTTCACCAGGAAGCCCATCTTGGGGTGGGACGGCTCGAAATCCGGCTCGATTCCATGCTCGCGCAGCGTTTCGCTGGTCGAAGGACCCACCGACGCGACCACCATCCGCCGCAGGGTGCTTCGCACCTCTTGCTCTGCCCCCAGTTCCTTCGCGACCCGCAGCAGATGCGCCACCTGCACCGACGTGGTCAGCAGCAGAACGTCGAACTCGCCCGCGCATATTCCGCGAACCGCCTCGCGCAAAGGCTGCAAGTCCCGCGGCAGATCCCATTGATACACCGGAACCGTGGTGACTTCCGCCCCTCGCCCGCGCAAACCGTCCAGCAACTCCATGCTGGAGCGCCCGTACTCCTGAATCGCGATCCTCCGCTCCGGACGGTTCTCCGTAGCTTTCAGAATCTCGCGCCAGGTGTTTGGCTCGTGTACCGAGACGGCCACAGGGACGCCCCACTCGCGCATGACGGCCGCCGGCTTCGATCCGCGCACCACCACCGCCACGCGGCGCAAGGCATTGATGAAAGTTCCTGGGGGATAGCGCGTTTCGAGAATCTGGTTCAGCAGGCGCGCGCCGACGCCGGTCAGGAAGATCACCATATCGAAATCGCCACCCGGCTCGAATAACCGTGCGGCGAATTCAAAGGCTTGAGGATTTTCCTCCAGCGGGACTTCCCGCATAGATGGTGCGACAAACGGCACTCCGCCTTGGCCTCGGATCAATCGCTCGATCTCGACTGCCCTGCGGCTCTCAGAGAAAGGACACGAAGCCCGTCGAATGCCATTCCAGACGGTTAACGCCGGAAGCCCTAGCGCGAACGCTCTACGGCGCAGCAGTCAAGGGCATCTCAGCGCCGCGATGGCAGGTGTAGCACGTCACGTGGTCTTTGCCGTCGGGGAACTTGCTATTGATGTCCTTCGCCATCGAAATCATCATGCGCGCCGTTAACTTCTTGGGGTTGGCGTCGCTGGCCTTGGACGCACCCTGGGCGGCGTCATGGCAGTAATTGCATCCGCCTTTATCGGCGAGACCCAAAGCGCCCACAAACATTTGCATGGTGGGAACCAGGTTGGCGTCGTCCGGGAGGACCTTTAGATTCTCGCGCGGGGCCTTGCCCCTACCTTTGCCGCCGCCCGGAGGGCCTTGGGCGAGGAGCGCGAAACTAGCCAGAGATACCGTTGTAGCGATGAACAGGGACACGAGTGTACGCATGGGTCACATGATATCACGGCTTGATCGCGTTGGATAGCATAAAATTCGTCACTCCATTCCCCGATCCATTCGAAGCCGTGAAGCTCCCCCCCGCTGCCGGCGCCTGAGCGAAAAAGCTCGCCGCCTCCAGGTTCTTATAGACCTGGCCCGCTACACCGGCTGCGGCCGGACCGCTGACCGCGCTCCCGCCCGTCAGCAGCACCACCACCACTACCTTCTGGCGGTCGCTCTCCGCGAACGAGCCGAACCAGCCCAGATGCGTGGGCGTGCGCGTATCCGTGCAGGTGCCCGTCTTGCCGTAGATTGCCTCGTTGGGATCATCCGAACCGATGCGCCGGGCCGTTCCGTACGCCACCGCGCCCATCATGCCCGGCTTAATCTCCGGGATCAGGTCGGCGATCTCAAGACGCCGCTTCACCGTCGGCAGAATTGTTTCCGCCTCTTCCTGCGTCTTCGGGTATTGCAGATAGAACAGCGTGCCGCCGTTCGCCACAGCGCCCAGCAATCCCGCGAACTCCAGCGGCGTCAGCGTAATGCCGTCGCCGAAGCTGGTCATCATGCCCATTCCGCTCTTGGGAGTCGCAGGCGGAAGGATACCCGGCTGCTCGGCTTCCGTATTGATACCGGCCGTAACATTCAGGCCGGCCTTCTCCCCCAGCCCGAACAGGCGGGCATAGTAGCTCATCCGGTCAAATCCGAGCTTCTCGCCCAAACTGGCGAAGTACTGGTTGCTCGATTTCGCCAGTGCCTCAGTCATCGCGATGCTGGTCTTGCCGTACAGACGAATCTGCGTGTTGCGATCCACCACCGCTTCGCTCAGCGCCGCCAGCGCCACTGGAATCTTGATCGTCGAGCAGGGCTGAAATCCGCTCGTCAGCGCCAGTTTTTGATTCACCATCGCCAGAATTCGGCCTGTTCCCGGATCGGAGACGACGATGGCGCCGTTCAGCTTCCCCAGCGCCTGCACGGCCGCCTGACGGGCAATCGGATCCTCTCCAGTGGCGATGTCGCCGGCGGTCGAATCGGCGTAGTTGGGAGCGCGCCAGTGGCCTGTTGATTTTGCCGGAGCCTTGGCGGGAGTCTTTGCGGGACTCGCCGCTGCCGCAAGAGCCACATGCCGGAGCGTAATTCTGCTCGCTGCCTGTTTGCCCGAACGTCTTCTTCTTGACCGGAGTAACCGCCAGCGCCAAGCTACTCGACGCCGCCGCTACAACCAGCAAGCGGATGAAAAATCGATGAGTTCGCAACAAGGCTTCTCTCTCTGCTTTAGATTTGCCGCTGTAACCTGAAAGAATCATTGTCAGGTATCTCCAGCAGCTTCGTCAAGCTCAGATTTCGGGGCATGCGTGCGATGTTAGAGTCAAATTATAATGCAACGGATCGGAATTGCCGGTTCTGGCCGGTTGGGCCAGGCCCTCGGACGGCTTCTCCACGACCGTGGCCAGTCCGTCGTCGCCATCGCCGGCCGCGATCCAGCCCGAACCGCAACCGCCGCCGCGTTCATCTATAAGGACGTGCGTCCGGTCTCCTACTCCGACCTGCCCAGCCACGCCGCCCGAGTCCTGATCTGCGTCCCCGACGACGCCCTGGACGAGGTTGCTCGCACTTTAGCCGCCGCTTCGCAGCCTATCACTATCGCTCTCCACACTTGCGGCTCCCGAGGCCCTGAAGCACTGGCTGCTCTCGCGGACCGCGGCGCAGCTTGCGCGACTCTGCATCCTCTTCAAACCATCACGACTCCTGCGCAGGGCATCGCCGACCTCCCTGGCTCGTCATTCGGAATCACCGGCGCCGCCAGCGGCGGCATTCCAGATTCGACCGAGGCCGCCGCCTGGGCTTTCGACATCGTCCGCCTGCTCGACGGCCACGCCTTGACGATCCCCGCCGAAAGCCGCCCTCTCTATCACGCCGCCGCGGTCATGGCCAGCAACTACATCGTTGCGATGATCGATGCCGCCGTCGTCTTAATGGGACTCGCCAGCGTTGCATCCGATCCGGCATTACAGGCCCTCGGCCCCTTGGTCCGCGCCAGCGTCGAAAACTCGTTGCGTTTAGGACCGGCGTCCGCCCTGACCGGCCCGATCGAGCGCGGCGATGCCCGAACCGTCGCCGCCCATCTGCGGGCGCTCGACAACGCCCCGGAATCCGTGCGACAGTTGTATCGCCAAGCCGGGCTGCACGCGATTGAAATCGCCCGGCGGAAAAACCCCGCCATCGATCGCGGGAAAATCGAGTCGCTATTGCGCATGTCAGTCATGCAGGGCACAGAACCATGAACGAAGTAAAAAAATTGTGGCCGTCTCACTTGAAGGAAATGAAGCAGCGCGGCGAAAAAATCGCCATGCTGACCGCTTACGACGCTCTTATGGCGCGCCTGCTGGAACAGGCCGCGATCAACGTCCTCCTGGTGGGCGATTCTCTGGGCATGGTGCTGCTGGGCTACAGCAACACCCTTCCAGTGACGCTGGACGATATGGTCCACCACACCAAGGCGGTCAGCCGCGGAGCCCGCCGCGCCCTGGTCGTCGCGGACATGCCCTTCCTGACCTATCGCGTCACCATTCCCGAAACCATCCGCAACGCCGGACGCCTGATTCAGGAGGGGGGCGCGAACGCCGTCAAAATCGAGGGCGGCCACCCCGTCGCCGAAACCGTCTCCCGCCTGGTCGAAGTGGGCATTCCGGTCATGGGCCACCTGGGTTTGAATCCGCAATCCGTGAACCAGTTGGGGGGCTTCCGCCAGCAGGCCAAGTCAACCGAAGGCGCGCACCTGCTCCTCGAAGACGCCAAGGCGCTGGAGCAGGCCGGCGTTTTTGCGATCGTGCTCGAATCCATTCCCGAGGAACTGGCCCGCAGGGTTTCCGCCGAGCTGAGCGTCCCCACCATCGGCATCGGCGCCGGTCCCTATTGCGACGGCCAAGTGCTGGTCTGCTATGACGCACTCGGGATCACCGGCGATTCCGCCCCTTCGTTCGCAAAGCGTTATTCGCAGATCGGAGAAGAAATCGTCTCCGCCGCCAAGCGCTACGCGCTGGACGTTAAGGGGACAGTAAAAAAAATCGCGGCGTCTTGAAAATGCAGGTCCTCCGCTCGATTAGAGAGCTGCGGCAGCAGCTCGCTTCAATTGATGCCCTGCGGCAAGCGATTTCGGACCACCGCAGCCAATCCCGCGTAGTTGGTTTCGTCCCCACCATGGGCGCGCTTCACTTGGGACACGGCCGGCTCATCGAAACCTCCGTTCGTGAAACCGGCTGCACGGTTGTCAGCATTTTCGTGAATCCCTCCCAGTTCAACGATCCCGCGGACTTCGCCCAGTACCCGCGCGCCCTCGACACCGACGCGGCGTTGTGCGAATCGCTCGGCGCAACTATCGTCTTTGCGCCATCGGTCGAGGAAATCTATCCGCAGCCCCAACAGGCCTTTATCGATGTGGCGGGTCTCACCGAGCAGCTCGAAGGCGCATTCCGCCCCGGACACTTCCGCGGCGTGGCCACCGTCGTGATGAAACTGTTTCAGATCGTACAGCCGGGCCGGGCCTATTTCGGCGAAAAAGACGCCCAGCAACTGGCCGTGATCCGGCGTATGGTGGCGGATCTCAACGTGCCCGTCGAAATTGTCGGCGTCGCCACAGTGCGGGATCCCGACGGCCTCGCGCTTAGCTCGCGCAACCAACGCCTGACGCCAGCCCAGCGCGCCCTCGCACCCCTGCTCTATCAAGCTCTCCAACTCGCCGCGAGCCGCATCGCCCAAGGCTTGCGCGACCCTGAGTCGATCAAGCAGGAAGCTCTCTCCGCGCTCGCCCATCCCGAAATCCGCGTCGAGTATCTCGAAATCGTCGATCCCATCTGGATGCAGCCAGTCCCGCATATCGAAGGCCCCGTCCGAATCGCCATCGCCGCGAAGGTCGGCTCCGTCCGTCTCATCGACAACGCCCTTACTGCACCGCGACCGTAGCCGGCGCCGACGTATCGTCCACGCTGAGCCCGCCGAGCCCCACTGTGACGCCGAAGGACGGACCGCCCTTCACCAACAAATGCAGCCCCGGCGGCACCAGCACATTAATCTGGAACACGCCGGACAACAAACCGGGCGCGGCTCCTGCGTAAACTACCGGCGCGTACACGCCGCCGATTTGCACAATCACTGGCAGCGCCAACGATATATTCGTGCCCATCGCCCAATACCCTCCGGTCACTCCCGCAGGAATGGTCGGTCCTCCTCCGGTTCCGAACAGTGAGATCACATCGCCCGGTTTCGCCGGATTACTCACCGAATTGATGCTGCCGTCCGAGTTCAGAATGGCTCCTTGGAACGAGTTGTAGTTCAGGTAAAACAGCCCTGGCGCGGACGGATACACGGTCAGGCTCACCGCGTTCGTCGGAACTCCGTTGTAGACGACGTGTACTTGCGTGGAAGTCCTCCCGGCCAGCTCCCACGGCGCCATCGCGTTGATCTGTCCCGCCTGCACATACATCAGCGGCGCGGCGAGTTCATCGAAGAACACCTGCACGCCCGCTAGCTGCGTCGGCAGCAGCCCGCTTCCAACCGGCGACGACACGCCCGCGTCCGGACCGAACCCCGAGCCTTGCAGCGTGACCAACTCGCCCGGTGCGATGAAGCTTGGAACCGAACTGTAATAACTGGCCGCGTTCAGGACCAGCGGCGACATGCACGGTCCATCCTGTTGCGCTGGATTGTTGATGAGCAGACTGGCGACGAAGTCGTTCCGCCTGGATGGCGAGACTTCCGCGCTTCCCGCATACGACCCGGACCCGACCGAGACGTAGCCATTCGGTGCAACCGCTATCTCGTACACGGACTCCACCCCCGGCCCGCCGAAGTACGTCGCCGCCGCCAGCGCACCGCTGGGAGTAAACTGCGCAATGAACCCGTCGGTTCCCACTCCGTCGCCGTTGCCTCCGGAGTAGCATTGCTGAAAAGCTCCCGAGCTCACCGGAAATCCGCTGGGCGCGCCTCCCCCCACATACGCATTGCCGGATGCATCCACATCCAGAGCCGCTGCGCCGCCTACGTACCTGGAATACACCAGTGTCGATCCATCCGCACTCAAGCTCGCCAGAAACTGGAAGCCGCCCAATGATCCGCCGGGTTCCGGAGTCGTCGGGAAATTAGCGCCGCCATTGCCCAGGATATAGGCGCGCCCCTGGGAGTCCACTTTGACGGCGAGTCCCTCGGGGCCGTCGCCGAGGAAGGTGGAATAGATCAATCCGCTCCCCGATGCGTTCAGCTTGGTTACAAACGGCGTCTCGTCGCCCGGGCCCGAGCCCGACTCTTGTACTTGAAACGCTCCCGGCGTGACGGGGAAACCCGAGCCCAAGGCGCAGTCCGAGGCGCAAGCGGATCCCGTGATAACCGCGTTCCCCGAAGAGTCCACGGCGATCGCCAGCGGATCGGCCCCATCCAGATACGTCGCGTACACCAGCGCCGAGCCGGCGGCGTTCAGCTTGGCGATCACGCCGCTGAATTTCTCACTGGAAGACGTCTGATATGCTCCCGCCGTCGTGGGAAAATTGAACTGAGCCGGCTGCGCTTGACCCGCCACGTACGCGTTGCCGTTCGCGTCAATCGCCACCGAGACCATCGAATTCGTCGCTCCGGCATAGGCCATTCCCGGTAAATACGTCCCGTAAATCATCTGGCTGCCCGCCGCATTCAGCTTGACCACAAACGCGTCGTTTTGCGTCGCTCCTGAAGGAAACGCCGAGCCGCCCGTCACTGGGAATGTGTTCGCCGTGCCGGGGCCAGCCTGCGGAGCCGTTGTGCCGGCGACATAAACATTACCCGCCGCATCCACGGCAATCGATTGCCCGACATCCTCGCCGCCCCCGCCCAGGTACGTCGCCCACACCACGCTGCCGGTTGGATCGAGCTTGACGACGAATGCGTCGCCGGACGGAAGAGGAGTGTTGAGAAATGGAAGAACCTGACATGCTCCGCCGCCATACTTCGTCTGGAACGCTCCCGGAGTGGTGGCGAATGTCGCCGAGCAGGTGCTGCCCGTGACATACGTATTTCCCGCCGCATCCACCGCAATCGCCCCGATCATCGCACTCGGATCGGACAGCGAGTAATTGAACCCTGCACTGAATCCATACGTCCCGCCCGCCGCCCACGTTACGGTCACCACAGTGAGGCAAGCACGGGGAGAGAGAGAAAATGGGAAACGCCGCATGAAGGTCTCCTGCGGACGCGGAGCTATTTACAGTATATAGGGTCAGATGCCTCCTGTCACTTTCGGAATTATTTGGAATTATTTGGGATAGTTCTTTCGGCGCTATTTGGCATACGCGGTCTTGGAACGCAGCCCTCGCGAGCAACCGTGAGATGGTGGCCGGATGAATCTTGAAAAGCCGGGCGGCGTCCGCGGCTGTGTTGCGAGCCGCATGCCCTCCGCATGCCCTCAGGATGCCCCACGTAAATCGTGGTGTTAAGCTATTGACTTGGCTCCCACCCCCCAGAATTCGGCCCGCGAACTGGTCGTCCGCGACCTGGATGGCAAAACCATCACCGTCCCTCTGAATCGCGATCGCATCATGCTGGGCCGCTCCAGCAACTGCGAGCTCTGCTATCCCGACGATGCCGGCCTGTCGCGCCAGCACATGGCGATTGTGCGCACCGGTAACGACTGGCGCGTCGAGGATCTGGGCAGCAAGAACGGCACCCTGCTCAACGGCCGCCGCCTGGAAGCGCCCTCCCCGTTCCGCTCCGGCGACCGTATCACCGCCGGCCACCTGATCATCGAATTCGCGGATGTCGCCGGCTTGGCACCCGAGACCGTGGTGTTTGTCGAAAATGAAGACAGTTTTTCGACCACCGCCACTACCGTCGTCGCTAATCTCGACGCCGTCCTGGGGCCGCAGGGCGTCCTGGGACCCGAAGCCATCGACCTCAATCAGACGGTCATGAATCAGACCACCGTCATGCAGGGAAACCCGCAGATGCGCGCGTTGATTCGCGCCGGCCGCGAGCTTTCCGAGCATCGCCCGCTCGGGGAACTGTTCCAGGTCATCATGGATCTTTCCATTGAAGCGGTCAGCGCCGGACGGGGCGTGCTCATGACCGTCGAAGGCGCCGGCGCGGGGCCGGCGCGGCCCTCCAAATCCTCGGGAAGCTCGACCGACTTGGGCACCGTTGTGCCGGATCGCATCGAGCTGCGCGTGCGCGCCGCCCGCGGCGAAGGCTTCAAAATCTCCACCACCGTCCGCGACCGCGTCCTCAATAAGAAGGAGTCGTTGCTGGTTCGCGACGCCCAGCTCGACCAGAGCCTCAAGGGCCAGATGAGCATCGTCGAGCAGAAGGTTCGTAGCATGATCGCCGTGCCCTTGCAGACCAACGACCGAGTGATCGGGCTGATCTATCTCGACTCGCCCCACCTGGTCCGCGAATTCTCGCGCGAGGATCTCAACCTGCTCACCGTCATGGCCAACGTCGCCGCCATCCGCATCGAACACGTCCGTCTCAACGAGGTTGAGGAAGCCGAGCGCGCCATGGCCAAGGACATGCAGCAGGCCGCCATCATCCAGAACAGCCTGCTTCCGGGCACGGCTCCCGTCGTCGCCGGATTGGACATCGCGGGCAAAACCACCGCTTGCCGCACCGTGGGCGGCGATTACTACGACTTCCTCAAGTTCCCCGACGGCCGCGTCGGCCTGCTGGTCGGCGATGTCGCCGGTAAGGGCATGCCCGCCAGTCTGTTGATGTCCAGCCTCCATGCGCGCGTCCACGTGCTGTTTGAGGATGGCGACGACCTGGCTCAGAAAGTCACCCGCCTGAACAAGAGCACCTGCCAGAACTGTCCCGATAACCGCTTCATCACGTTTTTCATGACCGTCGCCGATCCGGCTACGGGCGAATTGGTCTACGCCAACGCCGGCCACAATCCTCCGCTCATGGTGCGCGCGGCGGGAGGCTTCGAAACCCTGGCGGGCGGCGGCATGATTCTCGGCATTCTGCCCAAGGCGGTTTACTCGGAAGCCCGCGCTACCATGCAGCCCGGCGACGTTCTGGTTCTGTTCACCGATGGCGTCACCGAAGCTCCCGCCCCCAGCGGCGAGGAGTTTGGCGAAGCCCGCCTCGCCGAGTTGGTGTCCTCGATGCGCGACCGTCCCGCCACGGAAATCGTCGAGGCCATCCACGTCGCCGTGGCCGAGTACACCCTAGGCGCCCCCGCCGCCGACGATATCACTGTCGTCGCCGTCCGCCGCCTATAACCCCTGACTTGTGAGCTTGTGGCGCAGGCCCCCGGCCTGCGAATCTAGTACCAAGTTGCAGAAATTAGCGTACAGCGGGATCTCAAAACCGCTCCCCTATAAGTGGCCGCAACCGATTGATTCTGCATGTCCAAAGCCGCGGCCACTTTTATACGGCGATGGTGAGCCGAAGGATCATCTGTAACTTGCTAACGCGCGCGGTTCAGAAAGCGTTTCCGAACCGCGACCGTTAGGGAGCGGCATACGCGAACTTTCGCAACTTGGTACTAGGGCTTCTGCAACGCCAGCGTTCCCTTCCCCGCCAGACCGCTGTACAGCAGCTCCATCGAGTGGATGCCCTTGGTGTCGCCGCGCCATTCGAAGAACAGCAATCCCGCTTGCGGAAGCGTCCGATCTCCTTCCGACAGCGACGCCCTCAGAACCCGCTGCTCCATAACGTGCCGCAGTGCTATGGGCATCTTCGGGACCACTTTCTGCGCGTCCGATTGGCTGCCTCCCGCCCCGCTGATGCTGGTTGCAGCCTGGTTCTTCTCCGACTCGAGCGGCTCCCACTCCGGATCTTTCAGGTTAGGGAACACCAGCACGTAAGGCTGACTGGGTACCGCCTGTTTCTTCCCGTTGATGCGCATCGAAAAGTCTTTATAGGAGAGCTGAATCTTGGCGCCCGGCGCGCCGAACAGAGCCGCCTCTACCACCACATAACCCTCCGTCAGGTAGGGCCCGCCCTCTTCCGTGGGTACGCCATGTCCCATGAACTCGGCGCAGATCGTCACTGAGCCCGCCTGCGTGCGGAACTGGTAATCGGCCGGCGTCGCCCTGGGTGGAAGACCGACAGCCCGCACCGGCGCTTCTTTAGAGGCGTCTGGCGCCTGAGCCCGCATCCACGACCCGGCGCCGGCCAGCAAAAATATCCCGAAGGCAGCGGGAATTCGCACTCTGCTCACAAGTTACCACACTCCGCTCCAACGGCTTTCCACTTCGGCCGAGGGCCCCACATGTGCGGCCACCTCCTTTCCTACGCATCTGCGCCACAATGGGCGCTGCTCCCATCCCAGGGTCCTCGATCGATACAGGGAGCAACTCGCGCCTTGATGCTATATGTTGCTGTATAATGTCGCCCAGACAAGTTTACTGAGACTGTGAGGATCAGTCAGCGGAGCAGGAGAAACCCTCATGGATAGAATCGCGATCGCGGCAGCCTTATGGCTGCTCCCAGTTTCACTATGCGCTCAATGGCTCAACCTCCCCACGCCGGGGATTCCCCGCGCTGCTGACGGTAAACCGAACCTGACGGCTCCCGCGCCTCGGACGCCCGATGGCAAGCCGGACTTGTCTGGACTGTGGCGGCCCGAATTGAACCCCTATAATCTCGACGTGATCCAAGACCTGAAAGACGAGGCGATCTTCCGGCCGGAGGCGGAGGCCCTCTTCAAACAGCGCCTCGCGGATTTCCATCGGAGCGATCCTATTACGCGCTGCCTCCCGGGTGGTCCCTTGGAAATTCTTACCGCCGGGGGGATCGCGCTGTACCGGATCATTCAGTCCCCCAGCGTGGTGGGGCTACTTTACGAACGCGGGTCCATTTATCGGCAGATCTTCATGGATGGACGTGAACTACCCAAAGATCCGAACCCGACCTGGATGGGCTACTCGATCGGCCACTGGGACGGCGACACCCTGGTGGTCGAGAGCGCGGGGTTCAATGACCGGACTTGGCTCGATAGGGGGGCCACCCGCATTCCGAAGACCTGCGCGTAACCGAGAGATTCCGGCGCGTCGATTTCGGACATATGCGGTTTCAGATCGCTTATGACGATCCCAAAACGTTGACCAAGCCGCTGACCATCTCGCTGGCGGTGAACTACGCGCCGGATACCGACATGCTGGAGACGGTCTGCGAAAATGAGCGGGACGCGGTTCATCTGGTGGGCAAGGCGAACGCAGGGGTGAAGATCGGCTCAGCCGTTCTGGCCAAGTACGCCGGCACGTACGAGTTTCGCGAAGGGCCTCCGGTTGTCGCGGGTTTCTTCGGCAGGACCCAAGCTCTCACCGTGATCGACGGCCAACTGTGGATGAATGCGATTCCTCTCATTCCGCAATCTGAGACGAGGTTTGATTCGACGGCCGCCCCGGTGGAGTTCTTCATGGATGGCAACGGCGCGGTGACGCATTTCGTTCTCGGTCCAACCGAAGGCGAGGCGAAATACGTTCGCAAACCCTGAGGAGGACTGGGTTCCACGCGATCGCGGCATGGTGGTGCAGGTGGTTTCCGCGCCGGCAAAGACGTGCGCTGACCTCCAACCCACACGTAGCGTCCGCGCTGTCCGGCAATTGGCAGTGTTTCGCTAGGAGAAGCATGGGGTACAACCTGATCGTCCTCTTCGAACATCCAGAATGGCAGAAGCCGTTGTGGGCGGCGCTCGAACGCCGAGGGGTTCGCTATGCCGCGCTCGACTTGAAACGGTCGGCATTTGATCCGGACGCCGTTCCCGAGGCGGCTCTCTACTTCAACCAAGCCAGCCCCAGCGCCTATGTGCGAGGTAACACTCGCGCGGTGCCTCTCGCCCTGTCGCTGATGCGTTCGCTGGAGCTGGGCGGTGCGCGAGTACTGAATGGCTCACGCGCGTTTCTATTGGAATTGAGCAAGTCGGCGCAGGCCGCGTTGCTGCGGAGTCTGGAGATTCCGCATCCGCGCGCACTGGCTTTTAACGACGCCGAGACGGCGCTGGCACAGTGGACAGGCGGCTGGCCAGCCTTGCTCAAACCGGAGCAGGGCGGCAGCGGGGCGCGCATGTTTTTGTTGCATTCAGCGGACGAGTTTCGGAAGTTGCTGCGAGATCAACCTTCGCTGTGGCTGCCCGACAACCTGTTGCTGCTACAGGAGTACTTTCCGGTGGACGCGGCCCAAGGGATTGTTCGGATGGAATTTCTGGGAAGCAAGCTGCTGTACGCGATGCGCGTGGTTTCGAATGGCGCTTTTAATCTGTGCCCCTCGGAGGCGTGCAATCCAGAAGGCGGTGACCAATCGCAGTGCGTGATCCCGGCGCAAGCACCAGCCCAACCGGTGGAGTTTTATCCCTACGAAGGTGTGCCTGCCGGGGCCGTCGAGATGGGAGAGCGAATCATGGCATCCGGCGGGCTGGATGTCGGTGGGATTGAATATCTGGAGGCTGCCGATGGCAGACGGATATTCTACGACATAAACGCGAATTCCAACCTCCGCGCGCCGATTGGGCAGGCGTTCGGATTCGATCCATTTGAGCGCGTCGTGGATTACCTGACGCGGCAGATTGAACGAGCCAGTGGAGGCGGGCTCGGCCTCCCCGCGGCGGGGCGGTAACCCAGTCTCCCAAGCCGAATTTAACCGGCCGCGCATAGAAGCAGTAGATGCGGGCCGGCTGAGCTACCGGAAACTCAAATACGCGATCTTGTTCGCGCCGCCCTCGGCGATCCATAACCGGTTCGTCAAACGCTGGGGAGGGCCGCGGTCGCTTCCGGCGGTCAATCCTGTGGCGCCCGCGTTGGGCGCTGGCATGTCGAATTCGGTGATGACGCCGTCCGGCGTGACGCGCCCCACCTTCGCGCCCTTGGTAAACCAGATATTGCGGTCGGGGCCGACAGCGATATTGATGGGGGAGCCGGTTGCGGTGGGAATCGCGAATTCCGTTACCTTCCCATCCGGCGTGATCCGCGCCACGCGGTTTCCATCCACCTGACGGTTGTCCATTCGTCCCGATAATTCCAGGAACCACAGATTCCCATCCGCGCCCGCCGTGATGTCGCCGGGTCCGCGATTCGGTCCGGGGATCTCGTACTCGGTGAACTTGCCCGACGGCGTGACTTTGCCGATCTTCCCCGCATTGAACTCGGAAAACCAGATGTTGCCGTCCGCCCCGGCCGCCAGCGCGCGAGGCCCGGAGTTGGGCGTTGGAATCGTAAATTCGGTGATGATGCCCGAGGGCGTGACGCGGCCGATCTTTCCACCCGCGAACTCCCCGAACCAGACGTTGCCGTCGGACCCGAGCGCGGTGGCGCGCGGCTGGCTGTTCGCGGTCGGAATCGGGAATTCCGAAAGCTCGCCCGCCGGCGTAATGCGGCCCATTCTGTTGCCGGTGTGTTCGCTAAACCAAAAGTTGTTGTCGGAGCCGATGGTGATGATGCGCGGGCTGCTGTTGGGGTTGGGCAACACAAATTCCTTGAGCGCCTTCCCATCCTGCGTCATGTGAACGATGCGGTTACCGGCCTGGGCGGCGATCCACAACGTGTCGTCCGGAGCGATGGAGATAGTGGTGGGCCCGGTATTCGGCGTCGGCATCTCAAACTCGGTGACTTTACCGTCCGTTTCGAATCCGGATTGGGCCAGCGCCAAGCCGGCGAGCGTCAACGCCGCGACGCGCGAGAATGCCGTTCGCATCGTTTTCAGTTTACTTCCTCGCGGGCCAGTTTGCCTCGTGGGCGACCAGTTCGGGAAACGGCAGGGAGGACTATCCGCCGGGCCTATCACGAGTCCGGCTGGAAGGACCGTTGCCAGCCGAGCGTTAAGAACAGGCCAAGGATGCGGGAGGGTAGGCCGAGGAAAGCAGCGCTCTGATGCCTGATCTTACGTAAGACCGGATCGGCGGAGATGGGGCCTTCCTCCAGCCCTTGGTGCGATGTATTATGTTTGACAAGACACACGGAGGTTCGAGGCATGCGAACGAAGAGTCGTGTTGCCGGTCTGACAAGCCTATTGTTCCTGACGCCGTGCGTTTCCCGCGGCCAAGCGCCAGCGAAGCTCGAATTTGAAGTGGCGTCTGTCAGGCCGAGCGTGGTCCCCAGTTTCATGGACAGGTTCACGATGGATGCCGGCCGCGTGGAAATCGCCAGCGTTACCGTTCAGCGACTCATGGAGTACGCCTTCCGGCTACCGCAGAAGCAGGTGGACGGGCCACTGTGGATCCACCATTGGGGCGGGCAGCGGTTCGACATCTTGGCCAAGCTGCCCCAGGGAGCCACCAGGGATCAGATTCCCGAGATGCTGAAGGCGCTCTTGATGGACCGGTTCAAGCTGGTCTACCATCTGGAGCACAGGGAGCAGAACGTGGATGTGTTGGTGGTGCGTAAAGGCGGGCTAAGGCTGGAAGAGGTCTCACCGCCTGCTCCCGCCTCACCCGTTGACCCCGACGCGCCGGCAAGCATGCAAACGGTCAATGGCATTCTGACGCGGGTCAGTCCCTCGACCGGCGGCCGGGGAGATTCGGATGGCTATGTGCACAAGCAGTCAGGAGACACAATCCATTGGGATTTTTCCAGCACAACCCTCGAAGGTCTCGCCGCCCAGTTGGCCGAGAACCTCCAGCGGCCGGTGGTGGACATGACCGGACTCAAAGAACGGTATCACGTGGTGCTGGACGTAAGCTTCGCGGGTATCGGCCCAGGCCCAAATCCACCGCCCGGGCCCATGACCCTTGCGGACTTCGAAAACGAGATCACCGAGGAGCGGAATCGCTTCAACACCCAGCTTCAGAAGGTCGGGCTTCAGTTGGAGATGCGCAAGGCTCCGGTCGAATACGTGGTGGCGGACCGGGTGGAGCAGACGCCGACGGACAACTGATCGCTTCACAACCGAGCCGAAAACCTGATCTGGCTTTCTCTTTGGGTATTAGATGACAAAGTTATGTTGGCGTCTACCAAAGCGAAATCATCCTTAAAGAGTTCGCGCGCGCCGTTGTCACCCGAGCTGACTCAGCGGAACCTCATTTGATCGCTCGACGGCGAGCAATCACACCGCCGTGCGCGAAAGCATCGTCGCATCGTTTTCAGGTTACTTCCTTGCGAGCGGTTTCGGAGTGATAACATTGTTCGCCGAGAGGAGAAGGAAGACCATGCCGCTTCACCCAACGCGCCGCGATCTCCTGAAAACCACTATGACGGCCGCCGCCACGGGCGTTGCACGCCAGTTACATGCCGCGGGAGACGTCAGCCAGATCATGACCGCGCTCAGCTCCTATATGAGCGAGGCCGGCGGGCGTCCGCTGCCGAAAGAAGTGACCGAGAGGACCAAGTATGCAATTCTCGACACGCTCGCGGCCATGATTTCGGGCTCCGAACTTCCTCCCGGGCGTTTCGCGATCCAGTTCGCGCGGGCCTACAAGGGCGACAGGATCGCGACCATTCCCGGCTCGGACGTGATGTGTGGCCCGATCGAAGCGGCTCTGGTGAATGGAATGCTGGCCCATTCCGACGAAACCGACGATACGCATCCGTTCTCACAGTCGCATCCGGGGTGTTCCGTGGTGCCGTCGGCAATGGCCGTGGGTGAGCAGTTCGGAATTGACGGCGCGCGGTTGATGCGGGCGGTATCGCTCGGCTATGACATCGGACCTCGCGTGACCATGACGCTGGGCAAGATCGAATACATGATGGAGACACATCGGAGCACGCATGCCATCGCCGGAATCTTCGGCTCGGCCGCGGCTGCGGGCTGCGCGGCGCGGTTGAATGCGCAGCAGATGCGCTGGCTGCTTTCCTATACCGCTCAGCAGGCTTCGGGGCTGGCTTCCTGGCAGCGCGACACGGATCATGTCGAGAAGGCGTTCGACTTCGCCGGTATGCCCGCGCGCGACGGCGTCACCGCGGCCCTTTTGGTTCAGGCGGGTGGAACCGGCGTCGGCGATGTTTTCTCCGGCGCCGACAATTTTCTGGAAGCGTTCAAAGCTCGCAACGATCCGGCGATGCTGATCGAAAAACTGGGCGAGCGCTATGAGGTCACCCGGACCAGTATCAAGAAGTGGACCGTCGGATCGCCGATCCAGGCCCCGCTCGATGCGCTGGAGATTCTGCTCAAACGCGATCGTTTCGCCCCTGACCAGGTCCGGCAGGTGATCGTGCGCGTTGCCACGGATGAAGCCAGCATCGTGGATAACCGCGAGATCCCGGATATTTGTCTTCAGCACATGATGGCCGTAATGCTGGTGGATAAAACGGTTACATTCCGTTCGGCGCACGACAAGCCGCGCATGCAGGATCCGGCGACTCTCCGCGAGCGAGCGAAGATCCAACTCATCCACGACGACGAGCTCCAGCGCAAAATGCCCAGCCGCGAGGCGATCGTCGAGGTTACGCTTGCCAACGGCCAGCGCCTCACGGAACGCGTCACCGCCGTGCGCGGCACCGCCGAAAATCCCATGACGCGGGAAGATGTCGTCGCGAAATCGCGCGACCTGATCACGCCGGTCCTGGGCGCGGCGGTTTGTGGGAAGCTGATCGACAAGGTATTCGCTCTCGAGGGTGTGGCGAATATCCGCGAGCTCCGTCCGTTGCTTCAGCGCTAGCGCCGCACCATTATCCCAATTGGCGGCTTGTATCCCAATTGACGGCTTGCAGTTATTTTTCTAAAGTTCAAACTGATACACTACCAGAGAGATCAAGGGCGTCGTGTAGCCGAAGACCTCAAAAAAGTCCGCTATCGCGGCGGAAGCAAGGAGATTTCAAGATGCGACTGCGTCTCTATTTTCCGATTGTGACTGTCGCGGCGATGTTCGCGCTGTTCTCTTTCACCCCACCGGCTGCCGCCCAACGAGGAGCGCCCAAGGCGTCCAAGGCTCCCACGGGGCCCGCGCCGCGCCTGGCCAATGGCAAACCGGACTTTAGCGGAGTCTGGCAGACCCCGCGCATGGCCGATGTGACCAAAGACGAAGCCTGCTGCAAAGGGGTTCCGGTGCTTCCCTACACCGCGTGGGGAAAGCAACAGTGGGAGAGTTACGATGCGGAGAAGGGCGACTATGCCGGAGCCTGCCTGCCCTTCGGGTTGCTCCGGTCCGTGGGCGGCCCGCATCCGGTCCAGATATTTCAGAACGACAAATACATCGCGATGCTCTACGAGCAGAATAGCTGGTTCCACGTCACCCCCATTGACGGGCGTCCTCATCCCAACAATCCGGACTCGACATGGTTTGGAAACTCGGTCGGCCATTGGGAGGACGACGCACTGGTGATCGACACCGTCGGCTTCAACGGCAAGACCAGGATTGACACCATCGGGCATCCGCATAGCGACCAATTGCACACCATCGAACGATTCCGGCGTACCGACATGGGCCACATTGCCTATACGCTCACAATCGACGATCCGAAGGCGTACACCAAGTCCTGGGATAGCGTAAGAACGTGGACCCTCAGGCCCGACTGGGAGATCATGGAATACTCCTGCGAGGAGAACAATAAGAGCTTGTGGGAAGGCCGCATCAAGCCGCCCGACCATGACAAGTAGTACGCTCGACTGCTAAATTGCTATGAAACGCCTGCTCACCATCGTTCTCACTATCGCCATGGTTGGAATCGCCGTGATGGCGACCGTGCCGGCCCGCGTCCGCGTGCTGGCGCAGAATCGCATGAACTACTCGATCGTCGGCCAGAACAGCGGCCACGTCGCTCTCGGTCTTGCGATTCGCAAGCTCGGCGTTTACGGCACGTTCATGCAGGCTCCGGCGCACCCCGACGACGAGACCAACGCCTTGTTCGCCATGTTCACCCATGGCATGGGCCTGCGTTCGATCGACCTCCAGAACAACCGCGGCGACGGCGGACAAAATGAAATCGGCCCCGAGCTTTTCCGCGACATCGCGGTCCTGCGCACCGCGGAGCTGCTCTCGGCGCATCGCATCGACGGAGCCGAGCAATACTTCACGCGAGCCATCGATTACGGCTATTCGTTCGACCCCCAGGAAGTAATTCAGAAATGGGGCCGGGAGGACATCGTCGGCGATTACGTCCGGCTCCTGCGCACCCTCCGCCCCGACGTCGTGCTGACGATGAACATTCAGGGCCGTGGTGGCGATCGCGCCCATGAGGCCACGACAATCCTGTTCCGGGAAGCCTACTACGCGGCTGGCGACCCATCGAAATATCCCGCGCAGCTCCGCGAAGGACTCAGGCCCTGGCAGCCGAAGAAACTCTACTTCGCCGGCCCTCCTCCTCCGCCCGCCACGCAGGACGGCGGCGGCCGCGGAGGACGAGGAGCGGGTCGCGGCGCGACTCTACCGACCGCTCAAGCCGCGCAGCCAACACCCCCGGTGAAGCTCACTCCGGCGAATACGAACGCGTACGATGCGCTTCTGGGCCGCACCTACGCTGAAATAGGAGCCGATGCGCGCAGCAATCACAAATGCCAGGGAACGGGTGGCCTTCCGGCTCTGCCTGGATTCAATAACAATGGACGCGGCGGCGGCGCAGGTCCGGGTGGCGGCGGTCCGGGTCGCAATGGATACCAGCTCATCGACAGCACCATCCCGGGCCAGAAGGACAAGACCGAGACCTCGCTTTTCGACGGCGTGGACACCAGGCTGGAAGCGATCGCTCAGTATGCGGGCCCGAACCCGCCCACTGCCCTGATCTCCGCGATCGGCGTCATTGCCGCCGATGCCGGGGCCGCGCGAAACGCCTTCGACTCCGGCAACGACGCCGCAACCGCGCAGCCCATAGAAGCCGGTCTCACCGCCATCCGCGCCCTGCGCGCTCAGCTGACCGACCCCGCCTCCTTTGGGGGGCTCGATGCCTCCGCCCGCTACGAAATCGATTTCCGTCTCCGCATCAAGGAACGCGACTATCAGGACGCCGTGCTTGCCGCGCACGGCCTCTCCTTCGACGCCGTAGCCGACGACGGGCTCGTGATCGCCGGGCAGCCCGTGAAGCTTTCCATCCTCGCCGTGAACCGCGGCCCCTCGGATGTCGGCGTGACCGGCGTCTCGATCGCCGGCTTCGACGCGCCCGTCGCCTGCGCACCGGGCGGTGTGAAGAAGGATGCGGTCTACACCTGCGCCTCCGACGCGCACGTCCCGAAAAACGCCCGGCTGACAACGCCATACTTCAACGACAACTACTGGAAGCATCCGGAGAATCAGGCGATTCAGATCTTTGACCCGGATGTCGAGTTCGGCGTTCCCTTCGCCCCTACGCCGTTCTCTGTAACGTTCCACATCCAGGCGGGCGTCGTCGAAGTCACGCGTGAGGTGCCGGTCGAGTTTCGATACGTGAAGGACATCTACCTCGGCGACAAGCGCATGGAGCTCAACGTCGTCCCAGCTTTCTCGGTCAGCGTCACGCCGGCCCTCGCAATCTTCCCGGCTTCCGCCAGCGCGACGGGGCCGGTCAAGCGTGAGATCCATGTCTCCGTGACCAATGACACGAAGGGTTCGGCCGAGGCCTCGGTGTCTCTCGATCTGCCTGCTGGTTGGAAGGCGACTCCGGCGAACGTGCCGCTCAGCTTTGCCCATGAGAATGACCCGCTGTCGGCCAGGTTTGAGATCACTGCTCCGCCGCAGGCTAAAATCGGCCAGTACACCTTGCGCGCGGTGGTCACCTCCCCGGCCTTCCCGCAGGAGAAGTTTTCCGATGGCTACGATGTAATCGAATATCCGCACATTCAACGCCGCCAGGTGATCAAGCCGGCCGAAGCCGCACTCAAGGTGGTCGATGTGAAGGTGACGCCGAATATCAACGTTGGCTACATCGTCGGCGTGGGCGATCAGGTGCCCCCGGCCCTCGAACAACTGGGCGCGAAGGTGAGTTACATCGAAGAGGACGAACTCGCCTGGGGCGACCTCTCCAAGCACGACGTGATCGTGACCGGCGTCCGCGCTTACGAGCGGCGTGCCGATCTCCGCGCCTATAATCGCCGTCTGCTCGATTATGTCTCGCGGGGCGGGACCGTCATCGTGCAGTACAACAAGACGGAGTTCAATCAGTCGGATTACGGTCCGTATCCCGCTAAGGTCAGCGGGAACCGTGTGGCCGATGAACTGGCCCCCGTCAAACTACTTGCGCCGGCCGATCCGGTATTCAATATTCCGAACAGGATCGGCCCGTCGGCGTGGACCGGTTGGGTGCAGGAGCGTGGCCTTTACTTCCTCGGGGAGAAGGATCCGAAGTACGTGGATCTGGTGTCGATGACGGACTCCTTCAAGGACAACCCCGGGGAAAAGCTCGGAGCGATGGTCGAAGCCAAGTACGGCCGGGGAAAGTGGATCTATCTCGGTCTGGGGCTGTGGCGTCAACTGCCGGCCGGAACCGACGGCGCATATGAGCTTCTGGCCAACCTGATCAGCCTGCCGAAGGCGAAGACGCCCGAACTGGCCGCTCATTAGGCACATTTTCGGCAGGATAAGTGACCTGCCTTCCGTTTATCTTTCCCCAAGGCGTAAGCGTGTGAAGTTGTGAACGAGTGGCGCTAGTGATTTCGCGCACTTCAATCCCCCGTGCCAACAGCGCATCGGCTATCAAGGAGCGGTGACAGCGCCAGGGAACCGCCTCGGCGCACATAATTGCGATCCGTTCCGACTTGGCAAGTCTTATCAGATCGTCCAGGTGTTTCTGGAACTCAGGCGTCTGCATGTAATCGGCGAAGCCACGGAAGCTGGCGTTATGCCAACCCGTGTTGAGGGAATCCCGGCGCGCGTGCCGGAAGCCGCCCAGCCCGGGCATGTACCGGTAATGCAGGCGGGCGGAATGGAGGACACGCGATAATTCGCTTCGGTTGAACTGCGGATTGTATCGCGAACGTGGGACCGTGCGCACATCCACGAGTCGCTGTACCTGGTGCGCTTTCAGGAGCTGGATAAAATCCTTTACCGGGCGGGTTGAGTGCCCAATGGTCATGACAACCAACGGTGCTCGCGATGCGCGTTCATTCATGCCAGAGTGTCGGGCGCGCGTCGGCAACCCGTTTGCTACTTCGCTGCCTGCGGCAACTCGTCCGGGTTCGACCCGCCCAGAAACAGCCGCTTCCCATCCTTGAACGTGATGTTCGCTCCGTTGGCCCGATTCTCGCCGCTCTTGGCCTGATAGCCGGTGATCACGATCTCCGTGCCCGTTTCCAGGGACCGTTTCGTAAAGCCGCGCCGTAACAAAATGTTCGGGCTGCCGCCTTCCACCATCCAACTGGTGATCTTGCCGTCCGGGCCCTTCACGTCGATGTGGATCCAGGCGTGCGGATTGATCCATTCCATCTGCGTCACCGTGCCCGTCAGCGTGACCGGCTTGTTAATGTCGAACTCCGCCGCAAACGCGTGATGAGCCCACGCCGATGCTGCCGAAAACATCAGCCCCGCACAAGAAATCGCGAATGCTCGCCGCATTATTTCGACCCTTTCCGATCCGTCTTGGCTTCCTCGGCCCTAGCTCCCTTGAGCGCGTTATACATGTAATAATTCCCCTCATGGCACGCGTACTCGTATAGCACGTAGTTGGGCTCGCTTCGCAGCGGAAAGGCGATGGTCCAAGGCTGGGTCCACGTCTTCGGATCGTCAATGGTGACTCGGTAGTTCAGCGTATTGGCATCGACCCGCGTGAAGCGCTCGGTCAATCGCAGGCTCTCGCTGGCCTGAGTATTTCCCACCACCGTCCCGTCCTTGAAATTGGTTGTCTCCACCACCAGCGTGTTGCCGTCCCAATGTCCTCGCGAGTCCCCCATCCAGGAGCGGATGTTCGCTCCCACATGCGGCCGCCCGTCAATGGGAATGATGCGAGTCTCGTGGATCATCTCATTGCGCAGCACCACATATCCGGGCATCTGAAGAATCTGGTTGCCCTGGTTATAGGTATTGGGCACGATGGACCCGACCGTCCCGCGCGTGATGCAGCGGTCCCACAGGCTCTCGTCTTCCCAGGAATCGTGACAGCCGCCCGCAGTGGTCGAACAGGGGCGGAGCCGCCTCGCCGCGGCGCGGTCGGCAGCCAGCTTCTGCGCCTCCGGAGTCAGCGCGGGAATGCGCCCGTCCGCCGGAGCCACCACCAGCGAGGCTTGCCGGTTCGGCTTTCCACGGTCGTCCCAGTACAGCGGAGGACCGATACTCACGCCGTCCTTGCACGTGGTCGGGGTGTTGCCTAAGCCGCCGCGGCTCGGATCGCAACGGGTGACGTCGTTCACCGTTTCCTGTTCGTCGATTTCCGACTGCGTCTTGGCGCGAGCCTGCCTTTGAACGAACTCTTCGTCGTTGAGAACGTTCCTGGTTCCGAAATTGCGCGGCCGTTCCAGTGGAGTCCCCACCATGTCGGTTCCCGGCCAGACCCCTTGCAGATCCGGATCGCCCCATGCAGTCTTGGGCGGAGTCCACGGTCGTGTTAATGACGCGGGCGCGGCACTCTGCGCCGCCAGCGGCAACCCCGCGAACATCAGGAACGCGAATGCGCCTCCATTTCGCATCGGGCCAAGTCTCCTTTCCTACGGCTCAAAGCCTATCGTAACGCGTCGTCACGATCAAGGCCTGGCTACCGTACCGAAATCGACACGCCTGACTGGCTGCTCACGACATCGTTAATCGTGGCGCCGCCCGCCGCCACGAATACGGGCACGGTTCCCGAAACAGCCGGCACGATGAAGTTCACCTGCATCACTCCGGCGACCAGATCCGGCGCGGCTCCGGCATACACCACCTGCGCCGGTTTGCCGCCCACGTAGACCAGTACGCCGGCAACCGGCATCGGCAGTCCCGAAACTCCCTTGCTTGGAACTCCAACCACCGATCCATCCACGCTCTGCGGAACCGTAGACCCGAGCCCGGTCAGAAAAATCGCGACCTCCGAGCCAGCCGCGGCGGGATTCGTCGGACCATTCACCGTGCCATCCTGATTCAAGCAAGCCGCCGCACCGGATGCCGCCGCAAACACGCCCGGAGCCACCGGAGGCACGGTGGGATCGATCTGCGCGATCTCGATCGTTTCATTCGGAAACGTCAGCGTAGATCCGCTCGACAGAATCCCAACCTGGACCTGCTGCTGCCCCGCCACTTCATACGGCGTCACCACCGTGATATGCGACGAATCCACGTGAATCATCGGCGCGGGAGTGTTGTTGAACAGCACCTGAATCCCTCCCAGCATGGTCGAAACCTGCCCGGCAGCGTTCAACGTCAGATCCGCTGGCTGCACCGGGCCGATCTCCGTTCCCAGCAACGTGATCAACTCGCCGGGCGCGATGGCTCCCGGCAGAAGGCTCGCGGCGTTCACGACTTGGAAAAACACCGGAACCGCCGGGATAGTCGGCACACCGGAAGGGAACGCGAATTCGGCCACGAACGCGTCGTCGCATGGATAGCCTACCTGGGCCGTCGGCGAGCTCCAATCCGTGCAGCTCCCGCCGTACAAATGCGTGGACCAGGCCTCCGCCGTCGCCGGCAGACTCGCCGATTCAGTGGACCCCGCCACGTACACCGAGCCATCCGCCCCCAACGCCAGCCCAAGAATCAGATCGCCACCGTTGCCTCCGAAATAAGTCGAGTAAACCACACCCGAACCCGCCGGATTCAGCTCCGTCAGAAACGCATCCCCGCAGTTCACCGCAACCGAAGTTGACTGGAACGGCGAGCTAATGACGAGCGAGCACGGCGCGGCATCGTAATTGGTTTGATACACGTCCGCCGTCACCGGAACAGCGGTGTCGCCGCTTGCTCCGCCGATCCAGACATTCCCTGCCCCATCCGCCGCGATTGCGTTCGGCGTTGTGAACACGCCCCCTAGAAACGTCGCGTAGCCGAGCGAGCTTCCCAGCGCGCTCAGCTTCGCCACAAACCCCGCGCTGTCGCCGTTACCGGCAAAGCTGGTCTGCAGCGCACCCGCTGTTACCGGAAATGCATTCGAGGCTGTACCCGTGACGTAAACCTCACCCGCCGAGCCCAGTGCAACCGCATTCGCAAATGCCGCGCCCGTCAGAAACGTCGAGTACACCAGCCCCGAGCCTTGCGAGTTCAGCCGGCTGACGAATGCACTCAGTCCTGAGTTTTTCGTTTGAAACGCGCCCTGCGTGACCGGAAAATCAGAGGAAGCCGTGCTCCCCGCGATCGCCACTTCGCCGTTTAGCGCCAGCGCCAGACCGCTCGGCTGCGCTCCTTTCGAGCCGCTCAAGTACGTCGCATATTCCAAGCCCGACCCCGCAGCATTCAATTTCGCGACATACCCGTGATACAGCGGCGAGAATGCTGGCCCCTGGGCTGCGCTCGTCTGTAACGCACCGGACGTCACGGGGAAGTCGAGTGAAGTCGTCGTGCCCGTGATGTACGCGTTTCCGGCGGAATCCACCGCGATCGCGTTGGCCTGGTCCGTTCCGTTTCCAGCGATGAAGGTGCTGTACACCAGCGCCGACCCCGCAGCGTTCAGCTTGGTCACGAAAATGTGGCTCTGCCCGAGCCCGTTGGTCACGAACGACGCGCTGGTCTGAAACGCGCCCGCCGTCACCGGAAAATTCGTCGAGTTGGTAACCCCCGCGACATGCACGTTCCCCTGCCCATCCACCGCGACGGCCTTGGCAACGTCCGTACTCACCCCGCCCAGATACGTGGAATAAACGATTCTGCCGATCGGGTCGATCTTGGTGACGAACGCATCTGAAACCTGCCCCACGCCGATCGGAAACAGTTGTCCGGTCATTCCCGCCTGCTTGGATTGAAACGCCCCGGGTGTCACCGGAAAATTGGACGAGACCGTCTGCCCGGCGATGTAGACATTGCCCTGCGCATCCACCGCGATCGCGTTGGCGGTATCGACGCTGTCGCCTCCTACGTACGTCGAATACAGCAGCGCTGCGCCGTTCGGTTGCGCCGACTGAGCAAAGACACTCGCCGCAAGAATCACGAACGCGAGTGATCGCAAGTGTTCCCCCCCTACCTCGGCGCGCGCGGTCCCGGCCCCCGCGCGAAGCTCGACATCGGCGGAGGCGGAGGCGGAGGCTCCGGCACAGGCTCGGGCTTTTTGGGCCGCGCGTCCAGACGCTTCAGGATCATCTCTTCCTTAACCTTCTGGAATTTCGGCGTTCCCAACGCGGCCCCCGCCGCCGCCACCATTTCATCGGTGATCTCCGCCGTTGCGGGCAGGTATTTCTGGAAATAGTTGCGGATGCGATCCTGCACGATCCGCTGCGCCGAGTACACCGCCAGGTACAGAATCTGCTCGCCCGGCGCCTTCACGATGACCTTGTAAAGCTGCGACGGCTTTTGCAGCTTGGGGCTCTTTAACTCCCGATCCAGCTTCTTCGCCGCCGCTTCCAGTTTTTGCCAGGCGCCGACTTCGGCCCTGGTCAAGTCAGCCGCCTTGATCAGTTCCTGCCGCTCCTTGGCGCTGAGCTTTTCGAACAGCACCGAAAGGAACAGAGGCAGGCTGGTCACTCGAATGTCCCATCCGAAGGGCGTCATCTGCCGCGCTTTTTGAAGTTTGCCGAAGCCCGCCGCGTTGGCCCCCGATCCCGAGAGCGCCGGCGAGTACAAACTCAGCAGCCGAGCCTCTTCCAGCGCGCGCACCAGGTCGGCCGGATTGGGCTCCTTGGCGATGTGCCGAAGCTCCGCGCCCAGAGCCTCCGGCGAGATGCGCTCCAGCATCTCCGCCTCGCGCGCGTTTTCCGACTGCAAGCCCGTGCGCTCGTCGATGGAGTACCCCAGCCGCGCCTTGAAGCGGATCATCCGCAGCATGCGCGAGGGATCGTCGTAAAAGGAATAGTTGTGGATCGCGCGCAACTCCTTGCGCTCGATGTCTCCGGCGCCGTTGGTGGGGTCGATCAGGAGCCCCAGCGAGGCCTTGTTCAGCGATAGGGCGATGGCGTTGATGGTGAAGTCGCGCGCGCGCAGATCCTCGTGAATGGTGGCGGGCGTGACCTGGGGCTTGCCGCCGGATTTGGGGAAGCGTTCGGCGTGCGCCGTGCCCACTTCGGCGGTGACGCCGCTGGGAAAACGCAGCTCGACCGATTTGCGCAACTCGTCGATCGAGACAATCTTGGCTCCGTACTTTTGCTCCGCCGAGCGCGCCAGCTTCAGGGCGCTGCCCTCCGTGGTGAAGTCCAGATCGCGGACCGGATTGCCGCCCAGCATGTCGCGCAGAGCGCCGCCGGTGAGGAACAGGCTCGCGCCGGCCGCGGCGGCCAGGCCCTGAATTTCGCCAACCACGCGGAACTGATCCGCGCTCAGGTGGCTTTCCAGCATAAACATGTAGTCGCTCATTCGATCCTCGCCCTTCCCCAGCCCTTACCAAGCCCTTACCCATGTGTGTGGACCCGCGTCGCGCTCAAGCACGCGGATGATGTTGGTCCACCACCTCGCGCAGCCTCCGCCGGGCTACGTGCGTGTATACCTGTGTGGTGGAAATATCCGCATGCCCCAGCATGATCTGCACGCTGCGCAGGTCCGCGCCGCCCTCCACCAGATGCGTGGCGAAACTGTGCCGGACCACGTGCGGTGTCAGACGCGTTCTGATCCCGGCCTTGCGGCCATAGCCCTTCAGCAAAAACCAAAACGACTGCCGGGTCATGGCCCCGCCCCGAGCCGTCACAAATACGTGCGGGCTGGCCGCGCCTCCCAGCAGTTTTCCCCGCCCCTCCCGCAGATACCGGTCCAGCGCTTCCCCCGGCGCTTTGGCCGAACGGAACCATGCGATGCTTGTTGCCCTTCCCTAAAACCCGGAGCACACCCAATTGCCGCTCCACTCCGGCCAGTTCCAGATTGCACAACTCGCTCACCCTCAATCCGGTAGCGTACAGAAGCTCCAGCATCGCTCGATCCCGCAAACCCGTGGGTTTCGTATCCGGCGGAGCCGCAATCAGGCGCTCCACCTCTTCCCGGTTCAGATACTTGGGCAGCGTCGACCACTGCCGCGGTGGCGTCAGCAGCTCGGCTGGGTCCCGCGCGATGGTCCCCTCCCGTGTCAGGAACCCGTAGAAGTTCCGCAAAGTGGCGATGTGGCGGGCGACTGATCGCGCGGACATCCCGGCATTATACAAGGACTGGACGTAGCTACCCAAATGGTCCGCTGTGGCGTCCGCCTCGCGAACTGGAAGCGCCGATATAAGTCTTTTCAAATCAGTGCGATATGAGGTTATAGAATTGGCTGCCAGGCCCTTTTCGACACGGCAAAAGTCGAGAAAGGCCCTGGCTGGTCCCGACAAGGGTGCCGCCACCGGCGCCTTCGCCTGCATTTAGCCAATGATACAATACTTGCGAAATTGTTTGAAAGAAAATCGAAATAAACACACCCCCTATGGCTCTCGCTTCCAATAAGAAGGTCCTGGTGGCCCGCTTCGAGCGCGAATCCCTCCAGGGGTTCGTGCAGATGCCCGCGGGGCTGGAGGGCGACGCGGTGGAGTTGCTGCGTCCCGAGGGCAGCCTGGTGCGGGTCCCCTTCGCCGAAACAAAACTCGTCTGTTTTGTTCGCGACTTCGAGGCCGGCGAAACCTGGCAGGACCACCGCGCCTTCGCCACCCGCCCCAAAACCGCCGGGTTATGGGTCCGCTTCCGGTTCCGCGATGGGGACTGGCTGGAAGGCATCCTGCCCAATAACCTGCTCCACATCGAGGCCGCCGGCTTCAGCGCCGTTCCAGCCGACCCGAGTTTCCAGAACCAGCGCATCTTCGTGCCGCGCCTGGCGCTCGCGGGCGTCGAAGTTCTGGGAGTGATCGGCAGTTCAGCGCGCCGCCGCCCCGCCAAGAAACCGGGCGACGACGGCCAGTTGAAGATGTTCTAGTCTTGGTGGGGCAGGTCCCCGACCTGCCTTGATTACGCCAGCACCGCCGACCGCAAATCCCAGGTCTTCAAGTCCACCCAGCAATCTCGCGTCGCACTCTCTTCGTTTTCCGGAGCTTTTGCCCCAAGGGCGCGGCGCACAAACGTCAGGTGCTCCAGCGCGAAAGAGCGGAGTCCCGAATATTCGCGCCATCGCCGCACGGCCAGATCGAACGCAGGCCGAACGGCGGCTGGCTCCAGATCCTGGGCCAGGGTGAGGTGCGGCTCGAAGCGCCACAGCTCGGGTGCTTTACAGTCGCCCTGGTTGAGCTGCCCGTGCAGCTCCCGGAGTTGCTCCAATCCGTCTTCAATCCCCAAATGGACCACTTCCGAGATCGGAAAAGCCCTTATTCCGTCCACGGATACACGGAAGGAACGGGTCTGGCTCAGGATCCTTTGAATTTCCCGGGAAGCCACCTCTTCGCCGCGGGCGAACTGCCGCGGAGGCAGAATCGTAATGTGCGCCCGAAGCTGGCATCCGGGGGACAGTTCGTGACGCAGTCCGTCAACGAATCCCGCCAGAGGCTCAGGTATGTATGCAACTAACGCGAAGAGCTCGATGCGCCCCTCGCTGAACCCATCTGTCATTTACAACCACCCATCCCTACAACCCAGGTTATCTTATCACAACATCTTATTCTACTGTCGCAGGAATGGATATCGCGTCTCTGGAAGCTTCGGCGGAAGCTTCGGGGCCGTCTGGGAGCTTGGCTTCGAGCGCCACTTCAAGTTTCGGCTCCGGAAGCACCCAGCGCGCCTCCTCGAAACCGACGAACTTGAAGATGCGCAAATCGCCCGTCTCGGCTTCGAGCAGATCGCCAGGTTCCAGGGGCGCGGAGCTTCCTCGCAGCTCAAAGTAGGCTGCATACTGAGTTTTCGCCTCGACCGCGTTCCCCGGATTGTAGTCGCGCGGTTTGACGCTGGCGGCCCCGCTGACGTGCGGCGCGTGGCGGAAGTACTGGCGCAGATGGTCTTTCAAGCGGTGAATTTTATAGCTGGGCATGGCGCTCCTGTCTATTATCACTCAAACCAAATCACAATGGAAATGTTTTTTGGGGGACGGCGTTCAGCAACTCAGCGTCCCGGTATCCCTGCTCTAGCCAGCGCTCGATATTCTCCCGCCTCCAGCGCAGCGCATTGCGCAGCGAGCCTAGCCGGCGGCCCGGTTCCAGGACCCGCACACGCACTCCCGCGGGCACAGGCGGGTGAAATCCAAACACCGCCCGGAATCCAAGCACGAAGGGCTTTAGCATAGCCGAGGGAATCTCCGGCAAAGCTTGCAGAGCCAGGATTTCGGTTGCCCCGAGCTCGACTGCGGCGTACACGGGCAGAGGATTGAGCAAGCCGCCGTCGGAGTAATAGCGGCCGTCGATGCGCACCTGCGGCAGCACCAGAGGCACCGCGCAGGAAGCCGCCAGATGCCTCCACGTGACTTCGCTCCCGCGAAAGATCCTGGGCTTCAGCCGCAGCAGATCGGTGGCCACCACGGCGAAATCCACCTGGGGACTGTGCCCGCCCGCCAGAACCCGCAGGCTCGCCTCCAGCCGGTGCAGGCTGGCCACATCTTCTCGCAGCCACAGCTCGCGCAGCATCTGCGGAGTCGCGCCGCAGGCGATGGCATAGCCGTTCAGCGACCCCACCGAGGCGCCCACAATCAGGTCCGGCTGAAACCCAGGCGCCAGAGCGGCCCACGCTCCCGCCTGCCAGGCTCCGAACAAACCGCCTCCGGAAAGCACAAGAGCGCGCATTACAATAAGAGGGTATCCTGTTCCATGGACTTTGATCCAGCCAAGTACGGACCCGAGGTGGCCCGCGTGCTCGCATTAGACGGAAACGGGAACCGGCTTTTGCCGCTCACCTGCGGCCCCTGCTCCAGCCCGGAAGCGCACCAGATTCTTAAAACCTGGGAACCGGCCCGCCTGTTTCCCTCGAGCGACGATCCGGAGGCGGCCATGGCAGGCTTGTGGCTGTACTTTTCCTGCTTCGAGGAAGCCCACGAGCTGGCCAACAACTGCACCAGCGCCGAGGGCTATCTCTGGCACGCGATTGTGCACCGCCAGGAAGGCGATTCCGGCAATGCGGCGTATTGGTTCCGCAAGGCCCACACCCATCCTATCTACTCGCAACTGAGTCCGTTGGCGGCCCAGATCCTGGTGCGTCATCGGCGCGCCGAATTCCGCGTGAGTCAATGGGATCCGTTTGTCGTTTCTTTCCTTCTGCGACCGCGCCCGGCGGCAGCCTGGCTCGCACCAGGAGCAGGCGGCGCTGGAGATTCAGCGCGCCGAGTGGCAGCTCCTGTTCGACTATTGCGCGAGGCTCGCTCAGTGAGGTTACGCTACTGGGCGCCGCTGGTCATGCTGGCCGCCGCCGGCGTGGCCGCGTGGCGCATCGACAAATGGAAATCCCAGCCGCCCGAGGTTCCCTTCGCGCGCGTGGCGCGGGAGACCATCGTCAGCGTGGTTCCCACCAACGGCAAAGTCGAGCCGGTGGAATCGGCCATCGCGCACGCGGAACGCTCGGCGGCCGTGGAAGAGATTCTGATTCAGTTGGGCCAACATGTAGCCAAGGGCGATGAGCTGCTGCGACTGAACTCTTCCGAGGCGCAAGCCGAGCGCGAAGCCGCCCAAGCCCGCATCGCCGAGATTAACATCCAGCTCGAAGTGATCGCGAGCGGCGGACGCTCCGAGGATCAGGCGCGCTTGAACAGCGATCTGGCGCGAGCGCAGCAGAGCTTGGAGCAGGCGCGTGCGGATCTACAAAAGTATCAACGCTTGCAGACCGGTCAGGCCGCCACTGGCGCGGAAGTCACCGCGCGCCAACAAAGAGTGGCCGATCTCGAACTTCAGGTCAAGACATTGAAAGATCAAAAAGCGGCGCTTGTCGCTCCCACCGATCGCACGTCCGCGGAAACGCGGTTGCGCGCCGAGCAAGCCACTCTGCGCCTGGCCGAGACGCGGATCAGCCAAAGCGTGGTGCGCGCTCCCATCGACGGCGAGGTGTATCAATTCGACCTGAAGCGCGGCTCGTATCTGAACGCCGGCGACGCCGTGGCGATGATCGGACGGCTGGATCGCGTCAACGTCAAGGTCTATGTGGACGAACGCGATCTGGGACGGGTGGGCAAAGGAATGCCGGTGCGCATCACCTGGGACGCTCTCTCCGGGCGGGAGTGGAAGGGCGTGGTGAACAAACTGCCCACCGAGGTGACCGCTCTGGGCACCCGCCAGGTGGGCGCGGTGGAATGCCTGATCGAAAATCCCAAACGTGAGCTGCTGCCCGGAACCAACGTCAACGTGGAGATCCGCGCCGAATCGGTTGACAACGCCTTGACCGTTCCCAAAGAGGCGCTCCGCAACGAGAAGGGGCAGGAGGGCGTGTACGTGCTGCGGGGCGACCTGATCCGATGGCAAGCGGTGAAGCTGGGCCTCGACAACACCACCCGCACACAGGTGACCAGTGGGCTGACCGACGGCGACTCGGTGGCTCTGCTTGTCGAGAAGCCGCTCAAGGACGGGATGCTGGTTGTTCCCGTGAACCCATAAGCAGCTTCTCTACGTGTTTCGCCAGGACGTCGACTTCCACGTTCAGACGCGTTCCCGGCTTGGCGAAGCCCAGCGTGGTATGCGTCATCGTGTGCGGAATGATGGTGATTCCAACAATGGGACCGTCCAGCGCCGCGATGGTCAGACTGATTCCGTCAATGGCGATCGAGCCTTTCTGCACCAGGTAACGATCCAGCGCCGCGGGCACACGCAGCTTCAGCCACCAGTTGCCGCCGCCCAATTCATCCAGCGCCTCGATGACGCCGGTGGCATCCACGTGCCCTTGCACGATGTGGCCGGAGAGACGAGTGGCGGGAGTCACGGGCCGCTCCAGATTGACTCGCGATCCTGCGCCGAGATCGCCCAGATTACTGCGCCCCAGCGTTTCCGGAGCGAGGTCGGCCGCGAACGAATCGGCGGTGATGTCGAGAGCCGTGAGGCAGACGCCGTTAACCGCGATGCTCGCGCCCTCGGTGAGATCGGCGAGCACCGCCGCGCAGCGCACGCCCAGCCTCGCCCCCGCCGGCCGCGGATCGAGGGAGACAACCGTGCCGAGTTCTTCGATGATTCCCGTGAACACTTGCTAAATCTTACCGCGCCCATCAACGCGGACGAAACAAATCCACTTATCGGCGTGAATCCGCGTTCATCTGCGGCCAAATATGTTTCTCAGCTCCCTGGTAAAATGAAGAAATCCGCAATGACCACAGTGAACGACCTTCATCGAAAATGGATGAAGAGCAAGGAATACCGCCAGGCTTACGAAGAGCTCGCGCCCGAGTTCGCGCATGCCCGAGCGGTCATCGCTGCGCACGTCACGGCGGGTCTCACGCAAGAGCAGCTCGCGCAGCGGATGGACACGACTCAATCCGTGATCGCCAGGCTGGAGAGCGGACGAACCCGGCCGTCCTAAACAAAACTATTGCACCGCGATGGTCACGCCGCCCTGCGTCGGCACTCCTCCCACCGAAACCACGATCGGCACCGCCACTCCCGGCGTCACGCTTTGCGGAACCACGGCGTTCACTTGCAGCAGTCCGGCGATGGCTTCTCCCGAGGAGCCCGCATATTGCACCACGGCATTCTGGTTGCCGATGCTCACGGTCACCGGCAGCACCGGCCGCTTCAAGTCGGTCACGATCACGCTCCCCGTCACACCCGGCGGCGACGTCTGGCCTTCGCCGGTGGCATAGATCTGGATCACGCTGCCGCGCGGCGCCGGGTTGGATGCGCCGTTCACCGAGTTGTCCTGGTTCAAGACCGCGGCTTGACCCAGACCCGTCGTGCCGAGCGTAAAGATTCCCGGAGCCGACGCCACCACTGGAACCGACCATCCGCCCGAGGTCACACCGCCATATTGGAGCGCAATGGTCGTCGTCGCCTGGTTCGCGACTTCATACGGCACGATCACGTTGGCCTGGTAAGCCGAGCCATAGATCATCGGCGCGGGATTCCCGTCGAACAATACCTGCGCGCCGTTGAGGCTGGTGGCGACGTTGCCGGCAGCGTTGAGCGTAAACCCCGACGTATTCGATGGTCCCGCGCCGAACCCGTAGATCGTGAGGATTTCCCCGGGAGACACGGCCGCCGGGATCTGCGAAGCCGCATTCACGATCGAGCCCAGGAACGGAGGCTCCGCGGGACCGGTGGTGATGAAGGTAGTCACCGGCACAACTACGGTCTGGCTTCCGGAGGTAATCGAAACATTGGATTCGTTCGCACCCAGGTGGGCGAAGCCGCCTGGAGTTATCGCGGTCTGAGCGTAGACGGGAATGGATGCGGGCGTCGTGAATGTCCCGCCGAACACGTTCGTCGTAAAGCTCAGCGGAACTCCGCCGGAAGTGACTTGAAGAGCCTGCATCGGTGTCGAAAGCGTCCCCGGTGCGGAAACCGGAACTGCAAACGTGACGCTCGCTGGGGTTACCAGTAACGTCGGCTGCTGGCTCCAGATCACAAGAGTCACAGGAAACAACGCTGGAACTGAAGACGACGGCGAGGTCAGGGTGATTGTGCCGCTATACGTGCCCACGCCCAAACCCGCGGGATTTGCCATGACCACCGCGTCTAAATGCCCCGACGGCGTGGAAACACTCAACCAATTTCCGCCCGAACTTGTCGACGCCGAAAGCACTGCGCCTGTGCTCGGTCCAAACACCTCGACAGTCTGCGCCGGCGGAGCGGCCGATCCAGCCTGTATCGAGAACGTCACCGAAGGTTGCGAGAAGATGAAAATATTCGAAGTGTTGACGTTCAGTTGAACCGGCACGGTCAACGTGTTGTTCGGGCCGCTGACTACGACCTGGCCAATGTGAACCCCGCCATTCAGGTTGGTCGAATTGGCGGTCACCATAAGCTGAACCGGCGTCGTTCCGCCGCTTGGGCTCACCGACAGCCAATTCGGGCCGGAGTCGCTGCTTGCGCTCACCGTGAACGGGATCGGATTCCCGTTGCTCGTGATCGAGAGGATCGACGGACCTTCGACGCCAGGACCCGTGAGCGTCAAGCTGGTGGAGCTTGCGTTCAGGAGCGCCGCCGCGCTGACGGTCAACGAGAGCGGGATCGTAGTGACCACTGCATTGGGCCCCTCGGGAGTGATGATGATCGCGCCGGTATAGCTCCCCGGGTTCAAGCCAACCGGATTCACCGCCACGGTGAGTGTCCCGAATAACGTGGCTGGAATAGAAGTGACGGAGAAAGGCGCACCCGACCATGTGACCGTAAAGGGGAAATTAGAACCATTAAGGAAAACGCTCGCCGCTGCAGGAACCAAGGTTCCAATTTGCCAGTTGAACGACACCGCCGCTGGCACAGCCATCACCTGTTGCAATGGAGGAACGGTCGGGAACACCGCTTCAGGAACGATCGCAGGTAGGACAAGAGAGTTTCCAAACCCCATCCCCTGCATCCTTAGCGGAAGCGTCGAGAACGCATTGAAACCCGAGCCCTCCGTCGCGCCGGGGGCATTTGTATAGTAGACCTGCAAGGCTCCCGGAGGAAGCGTCACCGTTGTTTGAGCGGCGATGCCGCCGAAACCAATGGTTTGCAGAACCGCATCCACGGGGATGGGGTTCGGATTCTGGAGTGCGATGCCACCTCCGCGCTCGGGAAAACTGGTCGTCGCCGAGGTCCACGTCTGCATCGAGAGCAGCGGTTCGTAGAGCGGGAAATTCACTAGGCCTTGGGAAGGAACGCTCGGGATCGACGAAAAGGATTCAACCTTCGAGCCGTCTGGGTTCGCCAGTACCACCCGCCTGCCCGTCAGATCCGCAGCCCCGCCGAGCGTCACATCGATCTCGTTCGGGCTGACGAATGCGGTATTCGATATGCTCACGCCGGCAATGCTCACGGCCGTCCCGGTACTAAATCCAGTTCCGTTGATCTGAACCAGCGTGCCTGCCGCCAACAATCCGCCGCCGGGCGCAAGGTCCTCGACCGACAAGCCGCCCCCGATGGTCACGGATCCCGGCGTCGCGGACACCGCATAGGCGTTGTCATTTTCATCCGTCCACGGACCCTGGCCGGGATCGGCCGTAATTGCGCTCACGGTCCCTGCGGTCGCGCTCGCGAGCACAGGGATCGTCACCATGAGCACCGGAAGATCCGGCAACTGCCCGATTCCCGCGGACGGGGAGCCGAAATTCACGTCCAGGGATTGGCCGGTGGCAGTCACAACGGCGACTCCCACCCCGTCGCCCTTGGCGCTGAACACCGCAACGTTGGAGATGGGGCCGAACACGGAAGGATCGAAATTCACGACAATGCGGCCGCTGGCGATCAGGGCCGGCGCGCTTGCTGAGATCGTGACCTGTGCCCATCCACCCGGCGGAGCGGTCTCATTCGAAACCTGAAGCGCAAGGTTTGCCGCCGAAGCCTGTCCCGCCAAAGAAGCAACCAGCGCAATCTGCGCCAGAATGACACATGCGCGGCGGCGGTATGACGCAAGGCGCCATCGGATCTTCCACATGTTTGGAGCCTACGCCGAAATGATCTGCACGCAAGCCTCCGTTACGTCAGAGGGTCCTGTCGTACGAGGAACTCGCGCCTGATTTCGAGCGGGCGGTCATCGAGGGGGGCGCTCCCACTGAGGACCCTCCGCCCTAAACAAAACTACTGCACCGCGATGGTCACGCCGCCCTGCGTCGGCACTCCTCCCACCGAAACCACGATCGGCACCGCCACTCCCGGCGTCACGCTTTGCGGAACCACGGCGTTCACTTGCAGAAGTCCGGCGATGGCTTCTCCCGAGGAGCCCGCATATTGCACCACGGCATTCTGATTGCCGATGCTCACGGTCACCGGCAGTACCGGCCGCTTCAAGTCGGTCACGATCACGCTCCCCGTCACCCCTGGCGGCGACGTCTGGCCTTCGCCGGTGGCATAGATCTGGATCACGCTGCTGCGCGGCGCGGCGTTGGACGCGCTGTTCACCGAGTTGTCCTGGTTCAAGACCGCGCCTTGACCCAGACCCGTCGAGCCGATAGTAAAGATTCCCGGAGCCGACGCCACCACTGGAACCGACCATCCGCCTGAGGTCACACCGCCATATTGGAGCGCAATGGTCGTCGCTGCCTGGTTCGCGACTTCATACGGCACGATCACGTTGGCCTGGTAAGCCGACCCATAGATCATCGGCGCGGGATTCCCGTCGAACAATACCTGCGCGCCGTTGAGGCTGGTGGCGACGTTGCCGGCTGCATTGAGCGTAAACCCCGACGTATTCGATGGTCCCGCGCCGAACCCGTAGATTGTGAGGATTTCCCCGGGAGACACGGCCGCCGGGATCTGCGAAGCCGCATTCACGATCGAGCCAAGGAACGGAGGCTCCGCGGCACTGGTGGTGGGGATGGTCGTCACCGGCACCACTACCGTCTGGCTTCCGGAAGTAATCGTTATGTTGTACACGCACGCCTGGTTCGCGCGGCACGGCGGCCCAAAAAAAGGGGCCACGGGAATGGACGCAGGCGTCGTGTATGTTAACGGCGTCGATGAAAAGCTCCCGAAGCCGACAGCAAGGTTCACCGGGACGCCGGAAGTAACTTGAAGCATCTGGTTCGGAAACAGCAGTGCGCCGTCGGGAATCGTAAACGTAATGCTGGCGGGCGTCACCGTAAAGGCTGGCCGTTGATTCCAGATCACCAGAGTCACGGGAAGCGACACCGGGCCCTGAAGGGTCGACGTCGCCGTGACTGTTCCGCTATAAGTGCCCGTGGCCAAACCGGCGGGATTTGCCGTGATTAAGGCGACTCCCGCCCCAAAAGAAACGCTCAACCAGCTCCCCCCCGAGCTTGTTGACGCCGAAAACCCCACCACCGCGCTGGGATTGTTTACCGTGACAATCTGCGCCGAAGCAGCGAACCCGGCTTGTACGGAAAAGGTCACCGAAGGTTGCGAGAGCGCGAACAAATTACCGACGGTGAATTGAACCGGCACGGTCGCCGTGTCGTTCGAGCCGCGGATCACGATCTGGCCGTTGTAAACTCCGGCGGCCAGACTGGCCGAATTGGCGCTCACTGTGAGCTGGACCGGAGTGATTCCACCGGAGGGACTCACCGACAGCCAGTTCGCGCCAGAGCCATTGCTCGCGGTCGCCAGGAACGCAAGCGGGTCTCCGCTGCTGGTGATCGAGAGAACTGCCTGAGTATTGCCGGGAGCAGCGAGCGTCAAGCTCGCGGAGCTCACATTCACGAACGCCGACGCGTTGACGATCAAGGTGAGTGGGATGGTGGTGACCACTGCATTGGGCCCCTGAGGGGTTAGGGTGACCGCGCCGGTATACGTCCCCGTGCTCAAACCAGTGGGATTCACCGCGATGGTGATCGTGGCGGGCAGCGTGACTTGCGTGGCGTTGACCGAAAAAGGCCCGCTTGAAGACGGCCCCGTCACTGCAACCTGGAGATTCGACCCTTGAAGCATCCCCGCGAAATTAAGAGAGACGCTCGCGGGCGCGGGCGCCGCGGCTCCAACTTGCCAGTTAAACAAAATCGCCGCCGGCGTCGCAGTCACCTGTTTCAGGGGCGGAATCGTCGGGCTGACGCTCGCGGGTATCACCGCGGGCTCGCTTTGGCCGCCAACCTGCTCGACTGCACCGTTAGCCGGAAAAGCTACGCCCCCTATATGGAGAGGCAGGGTCGAGAAAGCATTAAAACCATAGTCCGCGGTCGCTCCCGCTGCCACGCCCGGGACATTCGAATTTATATAGTAGACCTGCAACGCTCCCGGAGGAATCGTCACCGTCGCTTCACCCGCCAGAGGAGAGAGTTGCCCCATCGATTGCAGAACTACGTTCACCGGGACTGGATTCGGGTTCTGAAGCGCGATGCCGCCTCCATGGATACTAAAACCAACCGCCGCCGCCGTCCATGTCTGCATCGAGAGCAGCGGTTGGTAGGCGGTGAAACCCGCGGGGGCCTGCGCCGGAACGCTCGGGAGCGACGAAAAGAATTCGACCTGGGAGCCACCCGGATTCGTCACCACCACCTGCTTGCCTGTGAGATCCGCGGCCCCGCCGAGCGTCACATCAACCTCGCCCTGCCCCGCGAATCGGGTGCTCGACAAGCTGACTCCGGCGATGCTCACGACGGTCGCGAAACTGAACCCCGACCCAAAGATGCGAACCAGCGTCCCCGCCGGCTGCAAGCCTCCGCCCGGAGAAATATTCTGGACCGATAGGCTGCCTCCGACGCTCACCGCTCCCGGAGTCGCGGACACGGTGTATGCGTTGCCATCTTCATCCGTCCATGGACCCTGGCTGGGATCGATCGCGATCGCTCGCACGGTTCCCGTGGCCACACCCGCGAGCACGGGGATCGTCACCGTGAGTATCGGAAGATCCGGCGACTGCCCGATTCCCGCGGACGCGGAGTTGAAAGTCACATTCATGGATTGGCCGACCACTACCGCGACACCCACCGCGTCGCCCGCGGCGCTGAACACCGCTACGTTGGCGATGGGGCCGAAGACGGAGGGATCGAAATTCACTACAATGCGTCCGCTGGCGATCAGCGCCGGAGCCGCCGCCGAGATCTTGACTTGCGCCCACCCGCCCACGGGAGCGAGCTCGTTCGAAACCTGAAGCGCAAGATTCGCAGCCGACGCCGGGCCTGCAAAAAACGCAGCCAGCGCAATCTGCGCCACCATGACACGGGCGTCGCGAGAGTCTGACGCGAGGCGCCGTACGAGTTCCGGCATTATTAGTTTGCTCGTTTAGAAGATACCTTAACGGCCGCGTCCGTTTCAGAGTGTCTTTTCCAGCCACGCCTCCACCGCGAACTCGTCTGTCGCCACCGAGTGCAGGCGCACGCTGCGCACGCGGATGGCGTCGTTGCGGCGGCGGCGCCCCACGCCCCCCGCGACGGGCAGCGAATGCAGGCCTCCCAGAATCTTTGGCGCGTAGTAGAAAAAAATCTTGTCCGCGACGCCGGATTCGAGCACGCTCCAGTTGACCTTGCTGCCGGCTTCGATCATCAGCGAAAGATATTTCTCGCGCGCCAGCAGCTCCACCACGCCTTGCAGACTGGCGCGGCCGTCCTTGCGTTCCATCACCTCCACGCGCACTCCCAGGGATTCCAGACGCCTGCGCCGCTCGGCCGAAGCCGCGGAAGTGGTCACCGCCAGAACGTCCCGATCGCAGGAGCGGGCCAGGTGCGAATCCGGCGGCAGGCGCAGCAGCGAATCCAGCACGATGCGCAGCAGCGGGCGGCTGCGCTCCCGGCCGGTGCGGTCGGTCAGGCGGCAATTGTCGGAAAGCACGGTTCCGATGCCCGTCAGAATCGCGTCGTGCGAATGCCGCAGCAGTTGCACGTGCTCGCGCGCCGTCTCGCTGGTAATCCAAGGAATCTGACCGGGAGTTTGTCCATGGGTCGCAGAATCGTCGTCCGGCGCGGCGATCTTTCCGTCCAGCGTCATCGCGGCCTTCAGCGTCACCAGCGGCCGCCCGGTGCGCATGAAATGCACGAAGGCTTCGTTGATCTCGACGGCTTGAGGCGCGGCGCTCGAGTCCAACTCCACTTCGACCCCCGCGTCGCGCAACCGGGTGAAGCCGCGCCCGGAGACCTGCGGATTGGGATCCTCCATCGGCGCCACCACCTTGCGCACGCCCGCCGCCAGAATCGCGTCGATGCACGGAGGCGTCCGGCCATGATGCGTACACGGCTCCAGCGTGACATAAAGGGTCGAGCCCCGCGCCTTGCTCCCGGCTTGCTCCAGCGCTAGCACCTCCGCATGCTTGACGCCCGCCCAGGTGTGGAAGCCGCGGCCCACCGCCTCGCCCTCGCCGGCCACATCAGTGCCCACCACCACCGCGCCCACGGCCGGGTTGGGCGAAGTGCAGCCGATGCCGCGGGCGGCCAACTCCAGCGCTTCTTCCATAAATCGGTTCATGGGCGTTAGTCGAACACGTTAGTCAAACACGTTAATCAAACAACGACGACACGAAAGTTTGCGGATCGAAGGGCAGCAGATCGTCGATCTGCTCGCCCACGCCCACGTAGCGGATGGGCAGATTCAGTTCGCGCGAAATCGCCACCACCACTCCGCCTTTGGCCGTGCCGTCCAGCTTGGCGAGGATGATCCCGGTGACGGCGCTCGATTCGGTGAACTTGCGCGCCTGCTCCAATCCGTTTTGACCGGTGGTGGCTTCCAGCACCAGCAGCACCTCGTGGGGCGCATCGGGAATCACGCGGGCGGCGGTGCGGCGCATCTTTTCGAGCTCCGCCATCAGGTTGACCTTGGTGTGCAGGCGGCCGGCTGTGTCGGCGATGACCACGTCCACTTTGCGTGCCTTCGCCGCTTGCAATGCGTCGAACAGCACGGCGCTGGGATCGGAGCCGGGCTGCTGCCGGATCAGGTCCGCGCCGGCGCGTTGCGCCCACACTTCCAACTGCTCGATGGCGGCGGCTCGAAAGGTGTCGGCCGCGCACAGCAGCACGGTCTTGCCTTCCGATTGCAGACGCCGCGTCAGCTTGCCGATGGAAGTGGTCTTGCCCGCGCCGTTCACGCCCACTACCATGATGACCCGGGGCGGCTCGGCCACATGCGGCACAGGCCGCTCGGTGGCTTCGAGAATTTCCAGCAGGTGCTCTTTGATCAGGCTCTTGAGCTGGGCGGAATCGGCCACCTGGTGACGCTCCGCGCGCTGGCGGATACGCTCCAGGATTTCGGCCGTGGTGGGCGCGCCGATGTCGGCGGTGATGAGCGCGTATTCCAGCTCATCCAGAACCTCGGCGTCGATCTCCTTGCGCCCGCTGACGGCGTCTTCGATCTTCTCCAGCAGCCCGGCTCGGGTCTTCTGAATGCCGGCTTTCAGGCGGTCGAGGAGACTTGGTTTATTGAGCATGAATAGCGGACGGAACTTCGATTCTAGCAGTGGGGCGGGTGCCCTCACCCGCGCTCGGGTAGTGAGCTAAATGTGTGTGGCTGAGCCTGCGGCCCTTTTCGGCTGTTTCTTGAGGGCATCGCCAGGGCCGTCGTGTTCAATAGCCATCAAGACGAAGGGCATTTCCTCGGCGCGGGCCATTTCGATGTGCCTCTTGGCTTCAGAGAGCTTTGCGACGCGGTCAGTCAGAAACTTTCCAAGTAGATCGCTCGGAACCACCAAGACGGCCAGGTCGATGGTTCCCTGGAGCAACTCGTTTCGCAGATGGATGAAATCGACCGAGAGCATATCGCTGCGGCCAGACACTTGAATCTCGACGCCTATGCAGATATGTCGCGGCCTGCTATTGATCGCCTGTCGTTTGATCCAATCCACGCCGCCCGTTTTCTTCTGAGTCCATCCGCCAGCTCGCTTGAACTGAGCGTCGATTAGAACGCGAACAGCCTTGGCGCTATTCGCATCTCTGCTCTCATTGAGCTGGAGAGGGAACGAAGTCAGTAGATCGCGAACCTCGGCTAGGAGTTCATCGAGGCCGAGCCTCTGGATGAGGGCGTCCGCGCCGTCGAACGATTGTTCGTGTACGATTCTCGGCATGAAGTCGACGAATCTGTGAATATATCAGATAGCGATTGTAGAGGTTTGCTACGCTCGACTCCCGGAAGGTTACGTGTTAACCGCTCCCGGATCAGTTCACAATCGACTATCTCCGATCCGAGCCACCGACGCCTTAGCGTCTGCGCCGCCTCAAAGGTCGATCCTCCGCCCGCAAACGGATCCAACACAATGTCTCCTTCGTCTGTGGACAACTCAATGCAGCGACCTGGGATGACTGGCTTCAGCTCGTTGACGTGCCAGCGAGCTTTGAATTTGTGATGCCTGGCCGGTGCCGTGTCGTCCCAGAAGTCTGTGAGATTCAAACCGAGCGGATTTAGAAATTTCCGATGGCCGCCGTAATCCTTAACGTCCTTGCCACAGTGCCGACAGGCAGGAATCGGAAGTCTAACGCGGTTGAATGTCTTGGGATCGCCCTTGGTGAAATAGAGAAGCGCGTAGTGTGCTGGATACAACTTCCGGCCCCTTGGAAAGGTGCCTTTCATGGAAACAGCAATCCAATGACGAAACGTCATTTCGCACTTTTCCAGGTGAGCGGCAAGATGGAAAGCCCACTGGGGAAGGTTGTACACGAACATCGAGCCGCCCGGCTTCAGCACTCGGACGCATTCATCCATCCAGGCGTTGCACCATTCCAGATAATCGCCATTGTCAAGATTATCTTTGTCCTTGCCGTTGCCGTAGTCCTTGGCGAGATTGAACGGTGGATCAGCGAACACCGTATCGATCCGGCCATCCTGGATTGCTGCCAGCAGCTTCATGCAATCCGTGTGATACACCGATCCTAGATCGGTGCTGAAGGCGGGTTTGATATTTGCCACGTGCTTTTTCATTTTACGCCTCCGCGATCCCAGCGGCCATTGCCACACACATTTTCACATTTAGCGCCATCTCTCGCCCTCGGCCCCCTGGCCGACTGGCCCGACAAGAAATGGCTTGACTCACCCACACCGGCGTGGTACATTCCGTACCATGACAAGGGCGATTCGATCTGCCGCTCCCGTGCGATCCCCTCTGACGGAGCTGGAGAACGAGGTCATGCAGGTGGTCTGGGACACGGGACCTTGCCCGGTGGAAGCCGTCTATCTGGTCGTGTCCAGGAAACGAGATCTCAAGGAAACCAGCGTCCGCACCATTCTTCGCCGCCTGGAACAGAAAGGTTATCTACGGCACGAGGAACTCGGCCGCGCCTACGTATACCGCGCCGCCGAGCCGGCCCGCAGCCTGGCGGCCCGCGCCGTGCGGCAGATCATCGATCGCTTCTGCAAGGGTTCCGTCGAGGATCTGGTCAGCGGCATGGTCGAGGCCAAAATGTTGAGCAATCGCGAAATGGAACGGTTGGAGGAATTCGTACGCGGTGCGAAAGGAGCCAAATGAAATGGAACGCCTGTTTTTTGAGTTCGTATTTCGAGCGTGTCTCATTGTTCTGACAACTGCCGCGATCTTGCGCCTCCTGAGGATCGGGATCGCCGCCGCGCAACACGCCGTCTGGGAGGGCGTGCTGATGGTGATGCTGCTGCTCCCGGCGTGGCTTGCCTGGGGACCGAAAGCGGGCCTGCCCGTGCTCCCCGCTCGCGCCGAGCCAGCCGTCGTAGTGAGCGCTCCTGCTCCCGCGAGTGTTGCCCCCGATGCATCGCCGGTTCCAGCGTTATTGGAGATCCCCGAGGCTCCCGCGGCAACGCCTCCGCTCTGGAATTGGAGCGTGGTCTTGCTCGGCGTCTACCTGCTCGGCGACTTCGTGCTGCTTCTCCGGCTGGTCATCGGCACCATCCGCGCGAACCGTCTGAACGGCGCTTCCTGCGCGGCTCCGGTCACAGTAGGACTACTCCGGCCGCGAATCATTCTCCCCGCATCTTCGGCCGACTGGCCGCAGTCCCAGCTCGACGCCGTACTGACGCATGAGCAGGCGCATGCGCGCCGCCGCGATCCGCTGTTCCAGTGGCTGGCTCTGTTCAATCGAGCCGTGTTCTGGTTCCATCCGCTGGCGTGGTGGCTGGAGCGCAGGCTGTCGGCACTGGCCGAAGAGGCTTGCGACGTGGCGGTTCTTGACCACGGGCACGATCCGCGCGAGTACTCGCGATATCTGCTGGAGCTGGCTCGCGCGGTGCAGTCCGCTGGCGGACGAGTCAATGTGGTCGCGATGGCGATGCCGGGCAGTTACCTTCCCGAGCGGGTAAAGAAGATCGTTAATGGCCTCCGCGCGCCGCGCATTTCCGCGGTGCGTATGACGCTCGCCGCACTGGCCTGCGCGATTCCGGCGGTGGTCTTCGCGGCCGGAACGCTCGAGCGTATTCCGCAGACTCCGCCGCTTCGGTCCTTGCCTGCATCGCCTCTACCTCAGCCGCCCGTGCTGCTCGCTCAAGCAACGCAACCGGCGCCAGGAAAAGCGCTGGAAGCGCCGCCGCCGGAGGCCCCGGAATTTGACGTTGCCGTGATCAAGCAGAACAAATCCGGGGAGCCAAACTTGCAAGGCCTAAACCCTGGCGAAGGGCAAGGTAGTGTCCTTCGGGGCGGACAATTCACGATGCGCAATCAGACGCTGAAGACGCTGCTTGGATTCGCGTTTTATCCCCAAAACCAAAGGTTCCGTGACAGCTTCATCATTGGGGAGCCAGCCTGGGTTGACACTGACCGCTTTGACATCATTGGAAAAGCGCCGCCCAATATGCCGCCTCGCCAGTGCTTCTTCTCGAATTTCTGTCTGCCGGATAAGCCTCTGGCGTTTATGTTGCAAGCGTTTCTGGAGCAGGAATTCAAGATGGCGCACCACCAGGAGCAACGACCCACTGACGTGTACGCTCTGGCGGCCGCCAAAGGCGGACCAAAACTTCAGAAGGCGGCTGGATCGGGCGAGAGGAACTGCCAGAGAATCGTTGCCGGCAGCGATAACCCTGCCGCAAAGGGCCTGTCTTCGATCCAGGGCGGATTCGTCTGCGCCAACATGACCATGGCGGATTTGGCGGCGCTTCTGCCGGAGATGGCGGGGGGCTATATTCAAATGCCGGTGCTGGATTTAACCGGCCTCGATGGCACATACGATTTCAAGCTGGTCTGGACTGGGGTCGCCCTCCTCGATCAAGGCGGCATCACCGTGTTCGAGGCCATGGAGAAACAGCTTGGACTCAAGCTGGAGTCCCGAAAGCTGCCTGTGCCGGTGACTGTGATCGATCACATCGAGAAACTCCCCGACGGCAATTAAGCCGGCCGGAGTATTATTGACGATATGCGACGGACAATCGCGGGCATATGGCTCGCTGTCTTCATCGCGCATGTGGCTTGGTGATCGATCACGCCCAACCGCCCAGTACGAATTACGAATTGTCGGATCAATTGTCCGTCGGCTTCTCCTCCACGTGATCGATCACCAGCACCGGCATGGGGCGCTTTTGCAACTCCATTTTCAGCCCGAGTTGCTTGTTCACGGCGTCGGGAAGGGAGAGACCGCCACTCGGGTCCGATGCGTTCGCTCCGCCCTGCTGGCCGGGGAGTCCGTTCTGGAGCGCGCCGATCGCGCTGAAACTCAGGGTAATGTCATAAGCGCCTTCGATCCCGGTGGAATCCAGAACCGGAGTATGAACATACCCGTTCGCCTGGAGCGGAAGCATCTCCGCTAGCTGCGCGATGGTCATGTTCTGGCAGGTGAGCAGCCGCGTCAAAATCGGGGTCGCGATCCTGGGGTCCTTTCCATCCGCTCCCGGACCTTCGTGGCATCCCGTGCGATTCGAGGGATCCGCTTTCTGAAGTTTCGGCTTTCCCGCCGACGTCAGCACATAGCCATTCACGGGCCGGTCTTCGGTGTGGACCTTCATCTTGAAGCGCTCCATCAGCAGTGCGCGCAGCATCAGCCGGACGTCGTCGATGTCCACCTGCGGGGCGTCCGCCGGCCCGTTGGTGGTGGTGGATGTCTTCGCGACTACATCGAATTTGGCCGAATCCAGGAATTTCGGCCCCGCGATCATATCGTCGGGATTATTGATGTCCCAAGCGATTTGGATCAGAACCTTTAGGGGGAAGGCTTGCAGATCCAGCCGTCCGCCAGGTTGAAGTCTGCCATTCATCTGCGCGTCGGGCTTGCTCGGTTTGATATCCGCCACTTCAAACTCGGCCGGTGGAGGAGGAGGCAGGCTCGTCGTCACACCGGGAGGATTGTCGGTGGGCTTCTGGTTCACACTGACGACGACGATCACGGGCATCGCGACCTTTGAAGCTTCCAGCTTCAGCCCGAGTTGCTTATCGACCGCGTCGAAGATGCTGATGCCGTCGGCGCCGGCGGCCGTAAGCAGGGCCTTCCCGGTCCAGGTTATGTCAAAATCCCACTTCCCTTCGAGGCCGGTCTGGTTCACCACGGGGTTGGTCAGATAAGCTCCCGCCATTCCATGAATCTGTGGCGCGAACGCCTCCATGCTCATGCCGCGGCAGAAGACCAAGGCATTCTGTATGACGCCGGGCTGGGGAGTCTGCGGTTGGCCCTGGCATCCGGGCGGGCCCTTGCCGTCAGACTCCTTGAGTTTCGGCTTGCCCTTCCCCAGCGACAGCACAAACACCGGCATGGGCTTACTGTCCATGCGGACCACCAGCTTGAAGCGATCCGCCAGCAGGGCTTGCAGCATCAGCTTTACGGTGTCCTGCGTTGCCGAGGCCGGGGCCTTGGCGACGACATCGAATCGGTCCGTCTCCAGCCAACTCGGCCCGCCCTGGATCTTACTGTCGTCGTCGATGCTGTAGGCGGTTCGAATCAGATCCAACAGGGATGCGTTCCGAATGTCGTAGCGGGTGCCGCGAAGAACGCCGCCCGTCATGTACGGAAGCTTTCCCTTGGGGCTCGCGTGGACATCCGCGATTTCAAAAGTGGGCGGGGCGGCGGCGGATATGGATTGTCCGAATACCGCGCCGGATAGAAAAACAGCAGCGCTGATGCCTGCGAAAACTCGCATCATGATAATTCCAACCTCCTTTGGACTCACGAACGGGGCTTTAAACCAAAGACGCAGCTTGGCGCACCGGCGTTCAAATTTTTTGGATGGCTGTCAATCCCCTCCGGACAGTAGCAATTATGCTTCCAAATCGCCTCTCTACCGAACCGTCAGTTGTCGGCCGGCTTCTCGTCGATATGATCGATAACCAGCACTGGCATCGGGCGCTTCTGCATCTCCAGCTTCAGCCCGAGTTGCTTGGTAAGGGCATCGAAAAGTGAGACGGCACCATTGGGCTCCGATGCCCCCGTTGCCGCCCCAGGTGACGCGCCGGCCGCCGCTGGACCAGCGTCTCCGCCACGGCCGCCTCCGCCTCCATTCGCCAGGCCGGCTCCGGCAAAGTTGAGGGTAAAATCATAAGCGCCTTCGAGCCCGGTGGCATCCAGCGCCGGGATGCGAAGATAACCCCCCGCACGCCGCGGAAGCTCTTCCGCAAATTGCGCCATGGTCATGTTCAGGCAGGTAAGCAGCCTGCCGTTCACTGGATTCGCGATCCTGGGATCCTTGCCGTCCGCTCCAGGACCTTCCTTGCATGCGGTGCGATTGGAGGGATCCGCCGCCTTGAGCTTCGGCTTCACCGCCGACAGCGTATACGCATCCACGGGCCGGTCTTCGGTGTGGGTGGTCAGCTTAAAGCGCTCCACCAGCAGCGCGCGCAGCGCCGGCCGAAGCGCATCGATATCGATGCCCTGAGTTTGGGGCCCTCCAGTGGAAGGCATCTTGGCGATAAGATCGACCTTGGCCGAATCCAGCCATTTCGGCGCTCCCACCAACTGGTCCTGAGGATTCAGGTCAAAGGCAAGGGTCAGCAGGGCTTTCATGGGGTAGCCTCGCAGATCAAGCCGGCCGCCAGGTTGAAATCCGCCGCCTCCTGGTTTCGCGCCCGGCTCGCTCATCCTGATATCCGCCACTTCGAACTCGGACGGGATCACCGGCAGGCTTTCCGACACTCCGGGCAGATTGTCGGTGGGCTTCCGGTTCACACTGTCGACCACGATGACCGGAATCGCAACCTTTATCGGATCCAGTTTCAGTCCGAGTTGTCTATCGACGGCGTCGAGGAACGTGGTCGTTTCGGCCGAAGGTCCCACCGGCCCATTTAGCGGCACGGAATATTTGAAAGTGAAATCCCAGGAGCCTTCGAGGCCGGTCTTGTCCTGGATCGGGTTGTTGCCGAGGTTCGCCAGGGGCATGTTGCGCATGCCTTCCACGAATGCCGCCATGGTCATGTTGTGGCATGTCTCTACGAGCGTGATGATTGAGTTGGGCTGTATGACAGCCGCCCCATTGGCTTGGGCCTCGAGACCTTGGAGGGTAAACTTGCAGCCAGTGTCGGCGCCGCCTTCGGTTTCCTTCAGTTTCGGCTTGCCCTTTCCCACCGTCAGCGCATAGGTCGGAAGGAGCTTGGTGTCGTGATGGGCCACCAGCTTGAAGCGGTCCGCCAGCAGCGCCTGGAGCATCAGCTTGGCGGCTTCCTGTGAAGTATTGGGCGGCGCCTTGGCGATCGCATCGAAGCGGTCCGATTCCAGCCAGCTCGGTCCGCTCAGCACTTTGTCGAAGTTGACGCCGTAGGCGGTTCGAATCAGATCCACCATGCTGGCTTGCCGGATTTCGTAGCGGCCGCCACGAAGGACGCCGCCGCGCATGTTCGGATTCGCGGCGTGAGGGCTCACGTGAACATCCGCGACTTGAAACGTGGGCGGCGTATCGGCCGATGGCGCCTGGCCGAATACCGCGTTGGACAGGAGGGCGATGGCTACGCATGAAAATGGTCGCATGTTAGTTGTCCACCGGCTTCTCCTCAATGTGATCGATCACGAGCACGGGTAGCGGGCGCTTTTTCAACTCCAGCTTCAACCCGAGTTGCTTGCTCACGGCGTCGGGAAGGGAAATGGCGCCATTGGGGTCCGATGCTCCCGGTGCGCCGTTTCCTCCGGGGCCTGCTTCTCCACCCCGCCCTCCGCCGCCACCGTTCTGGTACTGGCCGATCGTGGCAAAGTTCAGAGTAAAATCATACGCCCCGGTGAGGCCGGTGGCGTCCTCAATCGGAGCGTGAACGTAACCCCCCGCGCGAAGTTGAAGCTGCTCCGCAAGCTGCGCCATGGTCATGTTCTGACATACAAGGTACCTTGAATTCACTGGATTCGCGATCCTCGGATCCTTCCCTTCCGTTTGAGAAGGTTCATTGCACGCGGTACGAACCAGGGGGTCCGCCTTTTGCAGTTTTGGCTTCGGGGCCGTCAGCGTATACGCCTCCACCGGCCGCTCTTCCTCGTGGATCTTGATTTTGAAACGCTCGATCAGAACCGCTTTCAGCGCTGGCCTGAAGAAATCAAGGTCGATTCCCTGGGTAGCGGACGGCGCGTTCAAGGAAGGCATCTTCGCGATGAGATCGACGTTGGCCGAGTCAACCCATTTCGGCAGTCCCACCAGCATGTCGGGGCTGAGGTCCCAAGCGAGCGTGATCATGCTTTTCAAGGGGTAGTGTCGCAGATCGACCCTTCCGCTTGGCTGAAATCCGCCCGAGGGTTGCGGAGCCGCGCTCGGGTCGCTCATCCTGAGATCCGCCACTTCAAACTCGGCCGGTGTCGGGGGCGGCAGAGCCGTTGTCACGCCTGGCGGGTTGGTGCTTGGCTTCTGGTTCACGCTGTCGACGACGATTACGGGCGTGGCGTACTTGATCGCATCCAGTTTCAGTCCGAGTTGTTTATCCATGGCGTCGAAGATCGGGATCGCCTCGCCGCTGATGGCGATCTGCGCGACTAAACCCGCCGGGATTTTCGGGCCATATTTAAAATTGAAATCCCAAGCCCCTTTCAGCCCGGTCTGATCCACGACAATACTGGTCCCAAAGTACGTTTGCGCCGCGAGCATCGTGCGCATTGCCTCCGCGAACGCCGCCATGGTCATGTTCGTGCACGTGTATAAATAAGTCGGCAGGGTAAGCGTGGGCGGACCGCCGGCAGCGGCCGCGGCCCGCTGCTTCGCCTGATTCTCCTCTGGAGTTGGCGACACGGTGTACTTGCATTTGCTCTCGCCCGAGCCGTCCGCCTCCTTAAGTTTCGGACTTCCGCCCTTCCCCACCGTCAGCCCGAATGCCGGCAAGGGATGCGTATCTTTGTGGAGCACGAGTTTGAACCGGTCCGCCATCAGCGCCTGGAGCATCAGCTTGGCCGTTTCCGGCGACGTCCCTGCCGGAGCTTTCGCGATTACCTCGAAGCGGTCCCATTCCAGCCAGCTTGGTCCTCCCAGCACCTTGTCGGCGTCCACGCCGTAGGCCGTTCGAATCAAGTCCACCATGCTGGCTTGGTGCATCTCAAAGCGGTCCCCGCGAAGGACGCCGCCTCGCATGTTCGGGTTCAAGATGTGCGGACTGACGTGGACGTCCGCGATTTCAAATATGGGCGCGGTGTCGGCTGACTGGCCGAATACCGCGCTAGACAGGAGGGCGATGGCTACGCATGAGAATGGTCGCATGTTAGTTGTCCGCTGGCTTCTCCTCGATGTGATCGATCACGATGACGGGTAGCGGGCGCTTTACCGTCTCCAGTTTCAGCCCGAGTTGCTTGTTGACAGCGTCAGGAAGGCTGAGGCCGCCACCTGGGTCCGATGCCGCGGGTGCTGCGCCCGCGCCCGCCGGCGCAGCGCCCCCACCCTGGACTTGGGCGACGAACTGGGCCAAGCCGTTTGCGCTAAAGCTCAGAGTAAAGTCATAAGCGTCAGTCAACCCGGTAGCGTCCACCACCTCGCTATGAACATACCCGTTCGCAAGACGTGGAAGCATGTCCGCGAATTGCGCCATGGTGATGTTCTGGCATGTGATCAGTCTCGAAAGGATTGGATTCGCGACCCTGGAATCCTTCCCGTCCGGTCCCGGACCTTCCTTGCATCCCGTACGCATTAACGGATCGGCCGTTTTCTGGAGCTTCGGCTTTCCAGCCATCAGCGTGTACGCATCCCCGGGCCGCTGTTCCGTGTGAGTCTTCAGCTTGAAGCGCTCCTCCAGCAACGCGCGTAGCGCCGGCCGAAAGAATTCAATGTCGATTGGCTGGTTCGGAGCCGCCGGCCCGTTGGAGGGCATCTTGGCGATGAGATCGACGCGGACCGAATTCAGCGATTTCGGCAATCCCACCAGCGAATCGGGACCATTAGCATTCAGAGCCAGATTGATCAGGGCTGTCAGAGGGTAACCTCGCAGATCAACCCGGCCGCTGGGTTGAAATCCGGCGCCTGGAGCCGGAGGCGCGCTTGGATCGCGCAGCCTGAGATCCGCCACTTCAAACTCGGCCGGGATCACAGGCAGGGCTGTCGTCACGCCCGGCGGATTATCGCTTGGTTTGCGGTTCACGCTGTCAACGATGACGACGGGCGTCGAAACCTTCAGCGGGTCCAGCTTCAGTCCGAGTTGTTTGTCCATGGCATCGAAGATCGAGATCGTCTCGGGGCCGGGCGCCACCAGCAGCGCGACAATTCCCCCCGAGATCTTCGGGCCATATTTAAAATTGAAATCCCAAGCGCCTTTGAGGCCGGTCTGATCCGCGATAAGGCCGGTGCCGAAATAGGTCTGCGCCGCGAGCATCGTGCGCATTGCCTCCGCAAACGCCGCCATGGTCATGTTGTGGCATTCGTAGACGTACGTCGGCACGTTAATGACGGGCGCGCCAGCCTGAGTTCCGGGAGGCGGAGGCGGGGGTGGTGGCGGGATCGTGTACTTGCATCCGGTGTCGCCCGAGCCGTCCGCTTCCTTGAGCTTCGGCGCGCCGCCCTTCCCTACCGTTAGTGCAAATCCCGGCAGCGCATGCGAATCTCTGTGGACCACGAGTTTAAAGCGATCCGCCAGCAGCGCCTGAAGCATCAGCTTGGCTGCATCCGGCGAGGCGGCCGGCGGGGCCTTGGCGATCACATCGAAGCGGTCCGATTCCAGCCAACTCGGCCCGCCCAGCACCTTGTCGGCGTCGACACCGTAGGCCGTCCGAATCAGATCCACCATGGTTGCAGTCAGGATCTCGTACCGGCCGGCGCGAAGGACGCCACCTCGCATGTTCGGAGTCAAGGTGTGCGGACTGACGTGGACGTCCGCGATTTCAAATGTGGGCGCGGTGTCGGCTGACTGGCCGAATACCGCGCTAGACAGGAGGGCGATGGCTACGCATGAGAATGGTCGCATGTTAGTTGTCCGACGGTTTCTGTTCAAGATGATCGATAACGATGACGGGCATGGGGCGCTTGTGCAACTCCAGTTTCAGCCCCAACTGTTTTTCCACCGCATCAAAAAGGGAGATGGCGCCGTTGGGCTCCGTTGCCGCCGCCGCGCCCGCTATCGGGCCAGCGTCTCCGCCCCGGCCTCCGGCGCCATTCAGGACGCCCGCGCCGTTCGCGGCGAAGTTCAGAGTAAAGTCATAGGCGCCGTCGAGCCCGGTGGCATCCAGCACCTCGCTGCGAATGTATCCATTCGCACGCAGGGGAAGCTGTTCCGCAAACTGCGCCATGGTCATGTTCTGGCACGTGAGTAATCTCCCATTGACTCGGTTGGCGGTTCTCGGGTCCTTCCCGTCCAGCCCGGGACCTTCCTTGCAATTCGTCCGAATCAAGGGGTCCGCCGTGGTCTTGAGTTTCGGCTTTGCCGCCACCAGTGTGTACGCATCCGCGGGTCGTTCTTCCGTGTGATACGCCAGCTTGAAGCGATCTTTCAGAAGCGCGAGTAGCGCCGGCCGATATTCCTCGATGACGGGCGCCTGGATCAGGCCTCCGGTTAAGGGCAGCTTCGCGATCAGATCCACGCGAATCGAGCCCGCGAATTTCGGCATGCCCACCAGCATATCGGGAGTCGCGGGATTCAATGCCTGATTGATCAGGCTTACCAGTGGGAAATTTCTCAGATTGACCCGGCCGGTGGGCTGAAATTGATTTTGAATCGCGCCCACTCCCGGCTGCTCGGTCAGCCGAAGATCCGCAACTTCAAACTCAGCCGCGGGAGGAGGCGGAAGTGTTGTGGTCACGCCCGGCGGATTGTCGGTCGGCTTCCGATTCACACTATCGACGATGATCACCGGCGTCGCGAACGTGATCGGATCCAGTTTCAGCCCGAGTATTTTATCGAGGGAGTCGGTAAGCGGGATGGTCTCGCCCAGGGAAATGACGGTCGTGCCTCCGGCAAGAGCAGCGGGCGTCTGAGGCTTCGGCGTGTACTTAAAGCTAATGTCAAATGCTCCTTTGAGACCCGTCTGATCCACGACGATCCCGGTTCCGAAGTAACTCGGCCCGCCGGGCATTGTGTGCATTGCCTCCGCGAACTCCGCCATGGTCACGCTGCCGCAGGTATATGTATAGGTCGGCGAGATCATGAAAGCCGTCGGTCCCGACGAGGCATCCCGATTCGCGGTCGCTCGCGATAAGGCGGACTGCAGATCCTGAGTCGCGGTGGTGAACCTGCATCCCGGCTCAACCGAACCGTCCGCTTCCTTCAATTTCGAACCGCCCTTCCCCACCGTCAGCGAAAACGCCGGCAGTGGGTGCGTGTCTCGACGGAACTTGAGTTTGAAGCGGTCCGCCAGTACGGCCTGTAGCATCAGCTTGAGTGTTTCCGGCGGCGTTGACGGAGGGGCCTTGGCGATCACATCGAAGCGGTCCGCTTCCAGCCAGCTCGGCCCGCCCAGCACCCTGCCGGCGTCAATGCTGTATGCCGTTCGAATCAGATCCACCATGGTTGCGTTCAGCAACGTATACCGGCCGCCGCGAAGAAAGCCGCCCGTCATGTTCGCCCTCAAGGCTGGAGGACTCACGTGGACGTCCGCGATGTCAAATGTGGGCGGAGCGTCGGCCGGTTGGCCGAATACAACGCCAGACAGAAGGGCGAAGGCGATGCCTGTAGATCTTCGCATGTCAGTTGTCCGTCGGCTTCTCCTCTATGTGATCGATGACGAAGACGGGTTCAGGGCGTTGGTGCTTCTCCAGCTTCAGCCCGAGTTGCTTTTCCAGAGCGTCGAAGAGGGAGATACCGCCAACGGGGTCCGACAAAACCCCCGCCGCTACAGGAGCCGGCCCGCCGCCTTTACCCCCGCCGCGCCCTCCTCCTCCGCCGCCGGCCAGGTTCGGAGGCGCCGGGCTAAAGCTCAGGCTAAAATCCCAGGAGCCTTCGATCCCGCTGCCATCCAGCACAGGATAGTAAAGATAGCTCGGTGCGATGATTTGAAGCTGCTCCGCGAATTGCCCCATGGTGATGTTCTGGCATGTCGCGATCATCGGCGGCGGACCTCCGCCCGGGGCCCTTGGCGCACGCGCCGTCTTACATCCCGTGCGATTCGAGGGGTCGGCTTTCTTGAGCTTCGGTTTGTCGGCCACCAGCGTGTACGCATCCATGGGCCGATCCTCATAGTGCGCTTTCATCTTGAAGCGATCCACCAGCAACGCGCGTATCATCGACTGAAGGTCATAGACTTGATGGCCTTCGCCAACGGCGACGCCAGAAGCAGGCGCCTTCGCGACGATATCGAAGAGAGGGGAATCCCGGGTCAGCCATTTTGGCATTCCCGTATAGTCGCCAGGAACTCTATAGATGTCCCAAGCTTGTGTGAGCATGACGAACAACGGGACGCCGTGGGCCTCATAGCGGCCGCCGGGCAGAAATTCGCCCAGGTCTTCCTCCGCGCCCGGCTTGCTCGGCCGTACCGACGCCACTTCAAATTCGGCCAGTGGAGGAGGAGGCAGTGCTGTCGCCACCGCGGGCGGATTGGCACTCGGCTTTTCATTGGCGCTGTCCACGACGAGGACCGGCATCGGGACCTTTCCCGGTTCCAGCTTCAATCCGAGTTGTTTGTCGACGGCGTCGAAGACAGTGATGCCCTCGGAGCCGGCCAAATTTAGCTGGATCGCGATCTGGTCGGTCCACTTGATATCGAAGTCCCAGGCGCCTTTGAGGCCGGTTGAATCGAGCACGGGGCCAGTGAGATAGGTGCCCGCCAGGGAGCGCAACTGCGGTGCGAACTCTTCCATGCTCAGGCCGTGGCAGGAAACCACTCCGGGCGGGATGAAACCCGGGCTCGGAGGCGGCGGCGGCTGGCGCTGGCAGCCAGTATCGCCCGAGCCGTCGGCTTCCTTCATCTTCGGTTTGCCCCTGCCCATCGACAGCACGAATCCCTGAATAGGCTTCGTATCCTTGTGGAGCGCCAGCTTGAAACGGTCCGCCAGCAGAGCCTGCAACATCAGCCTGAGGGTTGCCACCGGGGTTCCGGCGGGAGCTTTGGCGACCACATCGAAGCGGTCCCATTCCAGCCAGCTCGGCCCTCCAAACACCGTGTCCGCATCCACTCCGTAGGCGGTCTTGATCAGGTCCAGCATGGTCGCGCGCCGGATCTCATAACGGCCTGCCCGCAGGACGCCGCCTTGCATGTAGGCGTTCCTGCTAGCGGCGCTGGCGTGGACGTCCGCGATTTGAAATGCGGGCTTGGGCGCGGTGGTTTGTCCGATTATCGCGCCAGACAGAAGGGCGGCGAAACCGATGCCTGCGAATGGTCGGATCATAACTCCAACCTCCTTTGGCCTGGACGACTACAGCAATTGTACTTCGATTTAGACGCCCGGCGGGGCAATGCGTTATCACCGTTTCGGATATTATTGGAAATATGCGTTTGATCGCCCTCGGGGGTATTTTTTGCGCGATGGCGGCGGCACAAAAGCCGTCACCAGGCAAACCCCCGACCTTTTACAAAGACGTCCTGCCGATCCTTCAGAACCACTGCCAGGAGTGCCACCGGCCGGGCGAGATCGCTCCCATGGCGCTGATGAATTATGAGCAGACCAGGCCGTGGGCCAAGGCCATCAAGGCCAACACGCTCGCAGGCAAGATGCCGCCATGGCCCGCCGATCCGCACTATGGCAAGTTCGCCAATGACCGTTCCCTGACGCGGGCGGAATTAGACACGCTGGCCGCATGGGCAGATTCCGGCGCACCGGCAGGGCGGGCGTCGGACGCTCCGCCGCCGAGAGAGTGGGTTGCGGGCTGGAACATTCCTAAGCCGGATGTGGTGCTGCGGATGCCGGAAGCGTTCCACATTCCCGCTAAAGGAACTCTTGAATATCAATATGTAATCGTGCCCAGCGGATTCACCGAGGACAAGTGGATCCAAGCCATCGAAGTGCGTCCGTCGAATCGAGCCGTGGTGCATCACGCGGTGGTGTTCCTGCGCGAGCCCGGTTCGCGATGGCTGGCCGGGGCGCAAACCGGAGTCCCGTTTGCGCCTCCAGTGTCGAGCCCGCAAGAGCGGTTGATCAATACCGGTGGAGGCGGCAGCGATATTCTCACCACCTACACTCCCGGCATGGTGCCGGATGTCTGGCGGCCGGGCCAAGCCAGATTGGTAAAGGCCGGATCGGACTTGGTTTTCCAGATCCACTATACGGCGAATGGAACCGCGGGAACGGATCAGACTTCGATTGGGTTGGCGTTCGCCAAGGAGATTCCGAAAGAGAAGATTGTTTCCATTAGCGCGGCCAACCGGACGTTCAAGATTCCCGCGGGCGACGGCAATTATTCGGCCGAGGCGAGCATGACCGTGCGGACGCCGATGACTCTGGTGAATCTGTTCCCGCACATGCATCTTCGCGGCAAGGCGTTCCAGTATGACGTGATTTACCCGGACGGCCGCGCCGAGACGATTCTCAAAGTCGACAAATGGAGTTTGAACTGGCAACTTTCCTACACCTTAGCCGAGCCTCTGGCGCTTCCGGTGGGTACGCGAATCAAGGCGACCGCGTGGTGGGACAACTCGGCGAACAATCCCGCCAACCCGGATGCGACGGTGGACGTGAGCTGGGGCGAGCAGAGCTGGGAGGAGATGCTGGTTGGTTTTATGAACGTCGCGGTGGACCCGAAGACGCCGCTGCGCTCTTTTGGGCGTTGAAACGGCAGGGCTTTCGCTTTTCCATCCTCAAGCCGCAACCTGATACGGCAAAACTGCGTCTATATGGGGGAATGATGTGTTGTCCTCGCTTGGTTAGTCGATCCCTTTGTCTTTTTGCCGTGTTGGCCGGAGGCATCGCCGCCGCTGACGATGTGCCGAACAGCGACCCGGTGGGTCCCGGGACGGCTCCCTCCGGAATCGGCGCGGCAGGCGCCACCGAACCCGGCCCCACTGCCCCCGTGACGGAGGACAAGCGGGTGTTCGGAGTGCTGCCGAATTACCGCACCGCCGAGCAAGCCGGGATCTACGTGCCCATCACCCCAAAGCAGAAAATGACTATCGCCACCAAAGACACGATTGACTATCCGCTGTTCCTGCTGGGCGCGGGCCTGGCGGGAATCGCGCAGCTCACCGATGAGCATCCGCTTTTCGGCCAGGGTGTGGCGGGATTCGCACACCGCTATGGGACTGCTTATGCCGACCAGGCCATCGGCAATTATATGACGGAAGGTCTGCTCCCCATCTTGTTCCGTGAAGACCCTCGCTATTTTCGGAAGGGACATGGCCCCAAAGGGTCGCGCACGTGGTACGCGGCGACGCGCATCTTCGTGACTAAGACCGACAGCGGAGGAACGAGTTTCAATTTCTCGGAGGTGGTGGGCAACAGCGTCGCGGCGGCGGTGGGCAACGCCTACTATCCGGGCGAAACGCACTTGTGGGACAACGTGAGCCGGCTGGGCCAGGATCTTGCCACGGATGCGATCTCGCAAATTCTGAAGGAATTCTGGCCCGACGTCAAGCATTGGTGGAAGGTCTCGCGGCATAAGGACTCGGCGTGGCTGCCGGCTTCCAATACAATAGGGCGATCAGGATCGTAAGGGCCTGCACGGCGGCGATGAACGCGGCGCAGGCGGGCCAGCCTCCCCAGGAATAAAACAGTCCCGGCGCGGAAGCTCCGGCGCTGCCCCCCAGATAGTAGAAGGTCGCATACAGGCCGATCGCCAATCCGCGATTCCGCTGAGCCGCGCTGCCCACGAAGGCGCTGGCGGAAGCCTGCGCCGAGAACACTCCGGTGCAGCACACGGCCAATCCGGCGACGACCATCCACAGAGGACTTCCCAGGGTCAGCGCCACGCCCGAGATGCTGACGGCGACGGCAGCGGCGAGAGTCTTGCGATGCCCGAAGCGGTCGATCGCGCGGCCGGCCAAGGGGGTCGCGACGGCGCCCGCCAGGTACACAAAGAAGATGGAGCCTAAAGCGCCGGGCTGAAGCGAATAGGGCGGCCCGGCCAGGTGAAACGTCACATAGGTAAAGACGCCCACCAGGGAGAACAACACGCAGAAGCCGACCAGGAACGTGGCCAGCAATTCGCGGTTGGCCAGGTGCGCGATGGCCGCGGACCAGCCGCCGTTTTTCGCCGCGGCCTGGTGGTGCTTGTGCGTTTCCGCCGGCAACCACATTGCGATGACCGCCGCGAGAGCGAGGTTCAAACTGCCGAGCACCAGGAATACTCGCAGTAACGCTGTATGACCGCTTGGCGAGTGGGCGGCGACCAATCCCGAGACGATGCGGCTCGAAAACCCTCCCAGCACGGTTCCCGAGATATAGGACGCCACGGCGCGTCCAACGCCCGAGGCGCGCCATTCGTCGTTGATGTAGGCGACGGTCACGGCGAAGACTCCGGGAGTGAACACGCCTTGAAGGAAGCGCCACCACAGGAGCTGCGGGAGCGTATTGGCGCTGGCGGTGGCGAGCGCGGACAGAGCCAGCAGGAACGCCGACCACACGATCACGGGCCTGCGTCCGATTCTGTCGGCGAGCATCCCGGCAAAGGGCGCGGAGACGGCCACGCCCAGGCTCGCCATGGTGACCGTCAAACTGACCGCGACTTCGCCGGTGTGAAAGACGCCCCGCAGCATCGGCAGCAGGGGCTGCGTGGCGTAGATCTGGAGGAAGGCGCAGTAGCCCGCCAGCACCACCGCGGCTTGGCGATGCTTGGAGCCGCGATGCTTAGAGGCTCTGGGATTCGAGCTTAGGAATGGAGCGGGGATTTCTTCTCCCAAGGCCGGGGATGGACGGGTTTGTCGCGATCCTCCAGGCGGTCGTAGAGATGCTCGTCGGAGGTGGTGCCGAGCGAAACGTTATACAGGCTGGTGAGACCCAGAGCTTCGCGCAGATCTTCGTCGAAGGCGTGCAGGGCCTGGAGCTGCGGCGCAAGCGCGGGCAGATCCTGGCCGGAGGGCGTGCGCAAAAACATCTGGTAACCACAGCTCACCAGCAGAGCGATTTCGTTGGCGATCAACACGCCGGCTTTTCCGAGTTTGACTTTACCTTCGCCGGAATCTTCGACGATGGCTCCATAGCCGCCGCGAACGACTTTGGCTCGCTGAGGCGATTCGCGCCGGCACTCGAAACCGGCCTGCTTGAGCTTGGCGAGATGGTCTTCAAAAGTCAACTGGGGCGGGGCTTCGCGGCGAAAGAACATAAATCACTATTATAGGGGGTTTGCATAGGGGGTTCCGCGGACAGGCTTCGTGTAGAGACACTACGGCTGTACATCGTCTACGCGGCGGGCCTCATTCGCGAACGAGACCCACCGCGGATGGAAAGGTTCCTCAAAAACGACTTGGCCAACACCGGTTTGTCAGACCGATGCAACCGAAACCGTCAAGACTTCCTCAACAAGAGAACCGATTCTCCCTCCGGCCTGCTTTTTAGGGCAAGCCGGATTCACCACAGACGACGTTGCCTGGCCAGGCTGTGCACGTCCTTCTGGCTCAAGGATGAACCCTGGGCTCGTGCGCGAGGGCGGGCGCAAGCGGCAAGTGATTGAGGGCGCGGGGGAAGAAAATTTTTGGGAGCGTTGTGATCGCGATTCTCACCCGTGGAGGAGGGCTTCCGTGGGCTCGACGCGGGCGGCTTGCATTGCCTCGAACTGCAAGGTATCATGGTTTTTCGATGGCGGCGGGCGAAACCAATCCGAATTTTATGAATGGAGTTCCGGAGCTCCTAATCCTCAGGCTGCTCCAGCACGAGGAGATGTATGGCTATGAGATCGTGCAGGCAATCCGTAGCCGCACCGACGCGGTGATCGCTGTCGGCGAAGGTGTGGTCTATCCGGTGCTTCACGGGTTGGAACGCGAGGGGGCGCTAACGTCGCGGCGCAAGACGGTCAACAACCGGAGCCGTATCTATTATTCTGTAACGCCCGCCGGATCGCATCGATTGGCCGACCTGTCGGAGGCTTGGACCAATCTGGCGGCCGCAATCCAAAAGATGCTGACGGGAGGGCAACATGACGAAGCCATTCAATGAACTTCGCGAACGTTTGCTGCGGGCCGGCGTCGCGCCACGGCATGTGCGGCGCTATCTGACCGAGCTTGCCGATCATTTGGCCGACCTGAGGGCGGAAGAGGAACGCGCGGGGCGTAGCCTGGCGGATGCGGAATCCGCGGCGCTCATCCGGCTCGGCGGGATGGACGATCTCGCCAAGGCGATGACCGAGCAGCGCCAGTTTCAATCCTGGAGCGTCCGAGCGCCGTGGGCGACGTTCGGTCTCGCCCCGCTCTTCCTTCTGGCGGGGGCCTGGTTCGTTGCCTTGTTCATTTTGTGGTTTGGCTGGAAGATGTTTCTGCCGGGATCCGATACGCCTTTCGTCGCACCAGGAGGTGGGTTCGCGAATGTCTACTTTCAAATCGACAGGGCGTTCTTTTTCGGTGTGCCGATTCTCATCGGTTGGGGAATTGGACTCATCGCCGCCCGTCAAAGATTCAAGGCGGTATGGCCCATTGCCGGTTTGGTCCTGATCGCATTGATGGGCGGCACGGCCCAAGTTCAAGCGAGTCGCGCGGCAGTCCCCGGCGGAATCGGACATATCAGCATGGACTTCGCCCTGGGTACTTCCGTTGACGGTCCCTTTTACGGCCCGTTTCGTGTCATGATGATCCTCACGCTCACGGTGCTGCCGTATCTGATTTGGCGATTGCAAAAGGCTCACTCCCGTTCGCAGGTGCTGTAGACCGCTCCCCCGATCCTTCTGAACGAGCTGCGAAACAGAACGCGCAGATTCAGAAACAGGCGGAGCAGAATCGGAACGACTGCGGGTGTGCTGTCGCCGACCGGCATCGGCGCATGTACGCCAGCTTCCAGCCTGCGCGCTCAATTCCGCCCAGCGGCGTGTGGGCGCTGGTAGAATGCAGCCGCTGGATTTTGTCGCCGGATTTGGTAAGCGTTCCCAACTGCGTCCACCGCAATCCCGACGCCTTCCCACTCGATCCCGTTGTTGGTTCAAGAACCCGGTCCAATCGTAGGGCTGGATCGCGTTTAATCCCGCCACGATGTCCTCGAAGTTGTTGTACACCGAAGCCCAGAACCCGCCTGCGACCTTACCTTCCCGGACGTGATACCCTGATCCCATGCCCGCGGAGGGGCAAAAGGAATGGACAAAAGCAAGGCAGTATCGCTCAGGATGGCGCTAAATCTTGGTCGCAACCGAGGCGGCTTGCCGTCTACTTTGTTCACGACGATTCGCGGCGCCGTTCTCATGCTGTCCCTCTGTGCCTCTTGCCTAAAAGCGGCAAACGACGGGCCACCGGAATCGCTTATTCGCGAGAACTGCACCAAAGCAACAGCCGTCCTGGAAGGAACGATCCAGTCCAGCAATACACCAAGAGGGAGTTTCACTGCAACCACGATCCGCATTGCCAAAGTGTTTCGCGGCCCCTTCAAGGCCGGTGACAACTTGACATATTACTCTTTCAAGGAAACGGGAGCATATAGCCAGAACTTCCTCCGAAATGGCGTAATTGTCTTCCTGGTGAGTAAGCCTCAGCCCGAAGAAAGGGTTGAGTGGGGAACGGCTACAGACCTATCCGAGTTCGAAAGTAGCGTGACTCTGGAAAAGCGAGTAGTAGCGAACCTAAGGAGGAAGCCGTGAGTGTGCCTCTGCCTCCATTTGCAGCGCTGGTAGCGAATTATCCCGCGGATGCGAATGGAGAAGATGTAAAGCGGAATATCGGGGGAGAACTGACGCAATCCTGGCTAGGCGCCAATACATGCGTGATGCGAATGTCAAGGGCTTTTAACTATGCGGGCAAGGTACACGAGATTCCGCGACATCATCGAGGGTTATTGACGGTGCGTGGCAGTGATGACAAGAACTATGCAGTTCGTGTCGCTGAATTCATCGTCTACTTGAACGGGAAGTATGGGGCGCCTGATATCAGCAAGACAGGCAGTGATATCGCCCAATCTGTGTTTTCGGCCAAGACTGGGCTCATCGCCTGGCACATCTCTGGCTGGAGCGATGCCACCGGGCACTTTACGCTCTGGGACGGTAGCGCTGGCCTCTACGTGGGGACGCATGATTACTTTAATGATTTCCCAACCACGGCGCCCAGGCCCAGCGATCCCAAACAACCGTATTTGACGAAGGTTGATCTGTGGATTTGTTAGCAACGACGCCCGATGAATGGACTGCTATCAGGAGTTCCGAGGGTCCCTTGCCGGGATCGTAAAATTTTCTAATGGCGTCCGGATTGGCGGCGACGTACGCCTGCGGCTAACGTATATCCAGGTGGTATCGTTAATCCGGTTGCGTTCGTCATCGATAAATAGGCGCCGACAGCGATGCGGAGGTATGCGGTCGTGGTCGCGGTAGGGACGACCATCACTGATCGCCCCCCGCACAGATCCGTACGAGCGCGTTTACGCATACGGCTCCCACCTTGGATGAGTAGCGCCGGACGTAAATCTCAGACCTGCCGGACTCGTTAGATACGTAGGCAATCCAGCGCCCATCCGGCGAAATGCTGCCCGTGGACTCGGTTGAGTTATCTCCCCAGCAGAAGCACCGGTTTGCGAGCAGCGCCCGCTGGCCCGTCAAAGGGGCGGCACCAAGACCCTGTAGGCGCCATCTAGCCACGGGCTAGCCGCGGTCCTCGCCGCCAAATATCCCCCCGTCAGTGAATCGCGAATCCGCGACCTCATGCGGTTTTCCGCGGTTTTCCGCGCCGTGTGTCGGGCCCCGAATTGGCATATACTTCACTGAAGCCCGATCTAAAGTCGAAACAAGTCGCCAAATAATTAGGAGGAAAGAAGATGAACGATACCATGCGTCGCTACGCCCCTGCGATTGCCATTGCGCTCGCGTTTACGCTGGCGCCGGTTTACGCGCAGCAACCTCCGAGCCCGCCTCTCAAGAATTGGGCGGCTCCGTTGTACTGGCGCCCCAACCAGGCAGAGAGAGAAGCCGCTGCGAGAGCCCTGCCGGAGCTCAAGTTTTCCACGAATCAGATTTCCAACGACGCTCTGACGTTCGTGGCGATCACGCCCTGCCGCCTGGTGGACACTCGCGGCGCTGCTGGCGGGTTCATAGGTGTGACTCCTTTTAATGGGCCGGGCGTTCCAGCCGGAGGAGGAAACCTCACATGACGCCCTCCGTCGCTTCCACGATTCGCAATTCCGGAAAGAGGAATCGACTGCCGCGCGCTACGTTACCTACAGCGCACTGGGTCTGGCGATTCTGCTGTCCCTGGCGCCGGAGGCCGCGGACGCCGAATTGCCGGCAGGGCTCCGGGGTAGGGGACCTCGCCGTTCCGTGGTTCTGATCGATGAGATCGACAAAGCGCCTCGCGACCTCCCCAACGACATCTTGAACGAGATCGAGGCCCTGTCGTTCACGGTCAACGAGACTGGGCGGACCTTCGCCGCCGATCGGAGCTACCGGCCAATTTTGATTCTCACCAGCAACTCCGAGAAGAATTTGCCGGATGCGTTCCTTCGCCGCTGTGCCTTCTACCATATCCCTTTCCCGGCCACTGACCGCCTGCGGACGATCGTCGAGCGGCGGTTCGGAGGACGCAGTTATTTCACCTCCGAGATGGTGGCGAATGCAATCCGCCACTTTGAGGAGATCCGCTCATTGCCCTTGAAGAAAAAACCGGCCACGGCTGAGTTCTTGGAGTGGCTGCGCGTGCTGGAAGCTGTCGAGCTCGATCCCTTGAACCCGAAAGATGGTCAGCTTGAAGCGCTGGCGTTCACTTACTCAGTTCTCCTCAAGAACAAGGATGATGTCGGCCTGGTGTCGAAGAGCCTGGCGTTGAAATAGAGGTTCATGCCGATTAAGACTCCATTACCGTTCGAGAATCTGCTGGCGGACCTGCAACGCCACGGGTTCGCGATCGGGCTGGATCATCACCTACGCCTCCAGGCGATGCTGGCGGCCTTGGACGGGCGGTGCATGCCGTCGGACCTGAAATCCCTTCTGTGCCCGATTTTTGCGGCAAGTGAGCAGCAGCAACGGCTCTTCTACAGTCTTTTCGATCACCACTTTTCAATCTTTGCGCTGGCGGCGCCCGCCCCTCCTGCTCTCGATCCGGTGGACATAGCGCGTGCGGAACGCAAAACTGACAGTCAGCGCACCGGCAACCTGACGCGTCGCGTCGTGCTTCTTCTTCTGGTGGCGGTGATCGGGGGGGCGCTGTTTTTTTGGCTAAGACATGCGCCGTCAGCCCAACCCCAACTTCCGCCGGCCGAAACGCCCGCCAATCCGCAGCCTCTTGCGACCAGCCCGGCCCCCGGTCCCACTCCGCAGCCTCTCGCGACCAGCCCGGCACCCGGTCCCACCGCCGTCCCATCACAAAAACCAGCGGCAAGTTTTCCAACTACTCTAATCGTCGCCATTCTGATTGTTGTGATCCCGGCAGCCTGGTTTTTGCTTGGCGAGGTCGCCCGTTGGCATCGCCGGCGTCTGGTGTTACAGCGGCAGGAGGGCCGCCTGCCGCCACATTCCTGGCCGATGCGACTCCAGGGCACCGGCGTTTCTCTTTATAGCTCGCCCGCTTTCTACACTGCGGCGCGGTGGCTTCACACGCGGCAAACCGGCGAGGGAATGGATCTCGATGTCGGCGGCACCATTGATGCGACCATTCGCTCCGGCGGATTCGCGGCATTTCATTACTACCGGCGGACCCGCTTGCCGGACTATCTCGTCCTCATCGACCGAGCATCCTTCCGCGATCATCAGGCGAGGCTGTTCGACTCGTTGGCCGCAGCTCTCCATGAAGAAGGACTATTCCTGGAGCGATTCTTCTATGAAGGCGATCCACGTGAGTGTTGGACGCAAGGGTCCGATAGTCCTCTCTCGTTAATCGAGTTACAACGACGATATCCCGAGCATCGGTTGCTGCTTTTTGGGGATGGAGCTGCTCTGCTCGACCCAGTGTCAGGTCAGCTTGCCGCATGGACCGAAGTGTTCTCCGGCTGGCGGGAGAAAGCCGTACTCTCCCCCGTGGCCACGACGGAGTGGGGCGTCCGCGAACGCCGGCTAGCTGGGCAATCCCTTGTCCTGCCGGCGACACAGGAGGGATTGCAGGCGCTGGGCGATTATTTCCGTTCCGCGCAGTCCGCGGATGGGTCATGGCCGGGAGGAGCCGGGCGTCCGGCCGTTCTTGATACTCCGGCCGACCTCAGGGAACACCTCGGCGCCGATGTATTCGCCTGGCTGTGCGCATGCGCCGTCTACCCGGAACTGCACTGGGACCTGACGCTGCATATCGCATGCCTCGCATCGCTGCCGCCGGGACTCGTGACCGAAGAGAACTTGCTGAAGTTAGTCCGGCTTCCCTGGTTCCGCAGCGGCTTTATCCCCGACGATCTCCGCAACCAGCTCATTCACGAACTAGCCCCCGGCCAGGAGCGGGAAGTCCGGTCCGCAGTTATCGAAATGCTCGCCAAGACGCCCGCGCCGGAGGGCACCATTGCCGCGGACCGTCAGCAGATGGAGATCGTGCTCCAGAGATACTTCCTCTCCCGCCAGGAAGGCGCTTCTGTTCGGCGGCTTCGCCGAATCCTCGAAGAAGTACCCCAGAACCTGCGCCGCCACTATGTCGCGCTCCGATCGACGGAGCTGGCGGTTCCGTCGCCACTCGATTTCCTCTTGCCTCGTGCGCTCCGCAAAATCCTTTTCGTCGAAGGGCATCCGCTGCTCGGCATGCGTGGGATAACGAGGCTGGCAGCCACACTGGGTGTGAGCGCGGTGAGCGTGAAGACCAGCACGCTGAAACGCGCGCTGCTGGCCTCCGCCGCGGGGCTGGGTCTCGTGTTGTCGGTGGCGTTCATCGTTTCGTTCAGCCAGAATAGCGACCTGGCGGCGGGCGCGCGGGATGCCGCGGCGAAGGTCAAGCTCGACACCGCAACCGCACCGCCAATTCCTTCGCTCGACGATCTCACCAAACTCGACGCTCTGCGCCAATCGGCGGACACAATCAGCCGCTATAACCGGGAAGGCCCTCCGCTCAGTTATCGCTGGGGATTGTACGTCGGGTACGAGCTCTATCCCACGGTGCGGCGTCTCTATTTCCAGCGATTCCGTCAACTCTTATTCGGGTCCACCCAATCGAGCCTCGTTGTGAATCTCCGGACGCTTCCGGCGAGGCCCGGCCCCACGGATTCCTATCAGTATCCTTACGACAGCTTGAAATCTTACCTGATCACGACGTCGAATCACGATAAGAGTACGAAACTGTATCTGTCTCCGGTGCTGTACTCCCGTTGGGAAGAGGGAAAGAAAGTCGACGCGGCACGCGCGCAACTGGTGCGCAAGCAGTTCGATTTTTACAGCGAGGAGTTGAAGTTCGAAAATCCGTTCCCTTCCGAAAACGACTCGGCGACGATCGACCGCGCGCGCAAATATCTCGCGCAGTTTGCCGGAGCCGAACGGATCTACCGTTCCATGCTTGCCGAGACCAACGCGAAGGCGCCGCCGTTGAATTTCAACCAGAAGTTCCCGGGCTCGGTGCAGACGGTGGTGAACAATCGCGATGTCGCCGGCGCTTACTCCAAGGCTGGTTGGCCGATCATGCAGGATGCCATCAAGCACGCGGACCGGTACGTTTCGGGCGAGCAGTGGGTGCTGGGCGATCAGTCCGCGAATTTCGGCGATCCCGCCAAGCTGCAAGACGATCTGCACATGCTCTATTTCTCCGACTTCATCCAGCAATGGCAGGACTATTTGAAGAGATCGGTTGTTCAGACTTACAGCGACATCCCGGACGCGGCCAAGAAGCTGGCCACGACGGCGAGTTCGACGTCGCCTCTGCTGGAGATGTTCTGCATGGCGTCGCAAAGCGTGGGCGTCGACCCGGACATTGCCAAATCGTTCAAGGCGGTATTGACGGTGGTTCCGGCCTCCTGTGGCGATCAATACGTCGGGGGGGCGAATCAGGATTACATGAAGGCCCTGTCTACGCTTCAGGCTTCACTGGGACAGATCACAAGCCCCGATCCAAACGACCCGAATGTGGCGGCTGCCGCGAACAACGCCCAGTTGGCGACAGTCGCCGCCAACCAGATGGCTCAGGGCTTCGGCGCGGACGCCCTGGCGTCGACCGTGCAGAAGCTGATTGTAGACCCGATCGAGAATGTCGAGCCGAAGCTAAAAGGCCTGGGGGCGGCGGATCTGGACAAGGGCGGCAGGAGTCTTTGTACGGAGTTTAAGGCCTTGATGACCAAGTATCCGTTCAACCCGCAGACCACGAATGAAGCAGGGCTCACCGATATAAACATGATTTTCAAGCCCGGAGAAGGCTCGCTGTGGAAGTTCTACGATCAGAAGCTCCAGAAGCTGCTGCCGAAGCAAGGCAGCCAATACGTGGCCGTCCAGGGAGGAGCCGTCACGTTGCAGACCGGCTTCGTCGGTTTCTTCAACCGGCTCGCGCAGTTCTCGACCGCCTTGTACGCGGGAGGCCCCGATCCGCATTTCACGTATTCCCTCCAGCCGGCGCGGTCGGATGGCATTCAAAGCGTGACTTTGAATATCGACGGCCAAAGCGTCACCTCCACCAACGGCGGAGGCGCTGCGAAGCAGTTCACTTGGCCGGGAACGCAGGCCGGCGTTCAGGGCACCTACAAATTCGGGGGCGGAGCGGACAACGTCACATGGGCGACGTATCAGGGCCTGTGGGGCGCGTTCAAATTCTTCGCGAAGGCCGATACGCCGGCTGGGCCAAGTTCGCCCAGCCACCTTGAATGGGTGATCAGAACCGGAGACCAGATCTCAATGGTAAACGGCAAGCCGCTCACGGTTCGATTCGATCTCGATATGGGCGCGTCGCCGACGATATTTCAAAAGGGCTATTTTTCGAACTGGAGTTGCGTGGAAAACGTGGCGAAGTGAGATGGACCTCCCGGCAAGACTCGGCGATCCCGGCTCGCTCCGCCGAACGCTATGGAAGCCGAACGCGATAGAATGAGAAACGCTATTCGACGAGGAGGGTATACCGATGCCGTTGCAAGCCTGTATGGGGCGATGATGCGATGCACCATGGGCGCCGCGCCAAGTTCATTGAATGAGTCGAGCGGTCCAAGTGAGAAAACAGCCTGTATCGGCGCAGGTCGTACACCGGCCATCGGAAGGAGCCATTTATGACAGCAGGGATACCGCGCCCGCTTATGATGGCACCTCCATGCCGTGATCCATCCGCTTAGCAGGCCGCCCTTGCCTCGACTACGCTGAAAGCGTACACTGGTGGGGTCGTGCTGGTTCCCATGACAGTGGTGGAAACTCCAGCGTTCCTGCGAGACTCCGCAGCGGCGTTAACGGAACAGGAGCGGAGCGAACTCGTTTCTTACCTCGCCGCGAACCCGGAAGCGGGCGACATCATGCCAGAGACTGGCGGCGCCCGAAAACTGCGTTGGGGGGCGCAAGGAAAGGGAAAACGTGGAGGTGCGCGGGCGATCTATTACTATCACGATCAATCCCTGCCCTGTTTCTTCTCAATGTCTTCGTCAAGAACGAAAAGGCGAATCTTACAAAAGCGGAGCGAAATGAAATCAAGGAGCTGTTGCCCCGGCTTATCTCGGGGTATCGACAAAGGATGGCGAAATGAAGAACTCTCACACAACCAAACGGCGCAAGCCGACCGCGGGCAGCCGAATCGTTGCGAGCCTGAGGGAGGCAGTAGATTGGGCGGAAGGGAAGGATGTTCCGGTTCGCATGACCACTGTGGAAGTGCCGGCGATCGACGTGCGTGCCATGCGCAGACGCCTTGGATTGAGTCAAACCGAATTCGCAGCAAAATTTGGGTTCCAGCCTGCGACGCTGCGGAATTGGGAGCAGGGCCGGACGTGCCCGGAGGGACCCGCGCGCGTTCTGCTCGCCGTGATCGCCCGACACCCCGATGCTGTTGAAGACGCTCTGCGGAAGGCGAGCTGAAGCAGAGTGCACGGCGGGCCGTATTCTGTTTCGGGAAAGATTGTCCGACAAAATTTCACGGCGTCGTCGCGATCTCGGCGGGGACCTGTTCGAGCTGTTCGAGCCGCTCCATCAACTTCGCCCACTCCGCGCCGGCCTTCTCGGTGGCAGGGGAGGCAGGCGGCTTCCGGTCCTTGTAGTAGTTCAGCATGTTCGCTCGCAGCTCCGGCGAAACGCCGTTGAACTTGTGATCCGCCAGCTTACCCAACAGCTTGTCGTAAGCCTGGTCCATTCCCGCGTACGTGCCGGCGAGGGTCGGCTCGCCGACATCGAAATTCTGGTTGCGCAGCTCCAGCCGGCCCGCGTCTACATTCGCAAGCAACGTCCGATAGTTATCGATGGTCGCGTTGAAGCTGGCCATGAACATCTTTTCGACTTCGGGAGTCGGCGCGCGGAACGCCAGCGACTTGAAGGGACCGATCTTCGGAATGATCCGCAAAAACCAAGTCACAAAGCGTATGCGAAGACCGGGTCTCCGATACCCCGTCCCCCATTCCTTTTCGTAACTGGAGCGAGACAGATTATAGAGAAACTTCTTTTTGGTGATGCCCGGAATCTCCTTAGTGACCTGGTCCCCTTTGAGTTGCCAGGCCACTCGCGTCATGCCTGGAATGATGGAGCCGACGCTATACCGGAAGGATCCCAATGCCAGGTCCAGGTTCCCGAACACGTCCTTCAGCTCGACGCCGTACGTGTCCAGGAACGCGCGTTCCAGCAGCGGCTTGGCTACCTGGAAACCAATGAACGCGTGGTAGCGCTCCGGGGCGTAGCGCCCTTGCGCGACCTGCAATACGTCGAAGCCGAATTCGGTCCGGAGGTGCGAAAGCGGATTGTCCCAATAGGTCACTTCCTTGCCGAATCTCCTGCGCAGTCTGGGATACAGGATCGGCACCGCGACATTGGTGCCCAAGCGGTGGCCGTTATCGTCGGCGGCATAGTGGGACAGAGCGCCGAGGGCAAACGCATAGTCATTGAGGTCCTGCGACTCGCGGATCAGCGCCACGATAAAATCTCCGCTTCGGACATAGTGCGTCAGATCGCTGAAGAGCTTGCTGCTGAACGGATAGTAGCCCATGTCCTGGATGATGCATCCTCCGTACGCGTATGCGTGCGCCTGCTCCAACTCCTCCGGCGTCGCCTCGGGAAATCGTTTGAGCAGCATCTTCTGGATGGAGGCGTCCCAAAGAGAGTCCACGATGGCTTCATGGGTGAGCACCGAATAGCCATAGGAAACCGGCGGCGAAACCAGCAGAATAGCCAGACAAGCGATGCCCGAGAACCGGTTCATCATCGAATCAATCCCGATGCCCGGCGTGAGCGTATGGGGCTGCGTCCCGGTAGAAATTGCCAAACCAGAAGCGTTCCCGGTTGCCCCCCGCAAGCACGAATGCATGCTGCGGTCCGAAGCCGCCGCCGAAGCGTCCGTGAGTTCGGACCGTGAGCGGGAACGTGTCCTCCGCCAACCTCAGGTTTCTTGCCGCCGCTTGGCGCCCCGGCGCGCTCCTTTTCTTGCGTAAAATTTTGCGCAAAAGCAGCCACGCAAAGCAGCACGGATAATCCTGTAATTCCGTTCACATGAACCTCCCTGGCGAGATCTCGCCCCTTAAAGCCTGCCGCAAGTGGCGTTCCAGCAGAATTTGGCCGGTCGCTAAACGACCCTGCGCCCCGAAAACAGTTGGATGACCAGCACAACCAGCGCAAGGACCAGCAGAATGTGAATAAAGCCGCCAAGCGTATACGCTGTGATCAGTCCCAACAGCCACAGCACCAACAGAATTGCAAAGATTGTCCAAAGCATGTTCTTGTTCTCCTTTCAGAGAGTCGTTCCATTGTTTTCTCCCGCAACCAGGGTTCCAAACGCAAGCCCGCTTACTGAACAGAGCGGCCAGTCTCTGTCGCTGGCACGTCTCGCGTGTCGCGGAAGGGTATCCGCAGCTTGCGCGCGATATCCGGCCAAAATTCCCGGAGGACGTCGAAACCCATGCCTGACGCCAGGGCGTAGCCGCTTACCCTCAGGCCGGGTGTGAGCCCGCGTTGGTTCCCCGGATGATAGGCGTCGTTGAGAGCGACAGCGGTCGCAGTTCCCAACCACAGCGAAACATTGAACATGTGTTTGCCGCTGTCGCGCTGCGCCACAAAGGTGTGCTCGACTGCATGGAAGAATCGCCGCCTGCCGCTGCCGTGAATCAGGCGGTAATATCGAGGGTCCTCCGAGAAGATCGTCGGATACGCGAAATCGGTGAAAAACCTCCACGTTGTCTGCCCTGTGAAGTCGGCGCCGAAGCGTTTCGCATAACCCTCGCCGCCTCGCCCGAAAGTGGGGTCCCGGTTGGACGCTTGATCCAGACCTGAGTCGAAGGCGGCCCCAAGAAATGAGATGGGATCGAACGTGTCCCGAACAAACAGCGTGAACTTGTCTTTCACCTCAAGGGAGCACAATACGGTTCCGGGTTTGTACCGCGGAGGAGACGCCGCCTTAAGCTCCAGTTTCCCGGCGAAGGCTCCCACAACCTTCTGGAAGGGGCCGTGGTAGTCTTCCCATCTGAGGAGCGGCGCCGGCGTCAGGCACGGTGTTCCCGCGTCTTTCGGGGTTTCCTCTTGCCCCTCGGAGTCCGCCAAAGCTTCGCCGGCGACCTCCTGCGCGCGCCCACAAATGCTCCACCCGAGCGTCAGCAGAATCGCCGCTCTCGCCCTTTTCATCAGAGATCCGCGCGGGAAATCCCCAGCCTCCGCATCAAAGCGTTCAAGGTCGTGCGCGGCACCCCCAGACGGGCGGCTGCGGCGCTGATCACGCCATCAGTCTCCCGGAGAACGCGGACGACATAGTCATGTTCCATTTCTGCGAGCGTGCCGCCGGCAGGTTCCACTACATCCTCCCTTAGTTCAGCCAGAGGAACACGCAGCTCGGGGCCCCGCGAAAGGATGACCGACCTTTCAATGAAATTCTCCAGCTCGCGCACATTCCCGGGCCAGTACCAACCCATCAAAGCTGCCATTGTGTCCGGCGGAATCGTTTCGACCTCTCTGTTCATTTCCCGGGCGTACTTCCGGGTGAAGTGCCGGGCGAGTTCGGGTATATCCTCGGAGTGCTCGCGCAAGGGAGGTGTCGTGATCGGGAAGACCTTCAGCCGGTAGTAGAGATCGCTCCGAAAAAGCTTGTCGCCCATCATTTGGGTCAAATTGCGATTGCTGGCCGCGATCAGCCGGACATCAATGGGGATTGTTCTGGTGCCGCCCAACCTCTCAAGCGTTCTCTCCTGCAACGCCCGCAACAATTTGGGTTGCAGCTCCAAGGGAACGTCGCCCACCTCATCCAGAAACAGAGTCCCTCCATTCGCCAACTCAAACCGGCCGACCTTTTGCGACAAAGCGCCGGTGAAAGCTCCTCGCTCGTAGCCGAACAGCTCGCTTTCGAGTAGCCCGGTCGGAATGGCGGCACAGTTCAAGGTGATGAAGGGACGATGATTGCGAACGCTCAGCCGGTAAATGGCCCGTGCGACCAACTCCTTTCCCGTGCCGGTTTCCCCCAGAATCAGCACCGTCGCGGAGGTGGGAGCAACGGTCTCGACCTGTGCCAGAACCCGCGTCATGGCGGCGCTTCTGCCGACAATCTCTTCAAAATTGTCGCTCCAATTCTGGCGCAAGGCCTCGCTCCGGCCGCTTCCCGGTAGCTCCCGGCTGGTCCGTGGCTGAGTGGCCGCGCAGTGCATTTCTTCTTCTCCTCCCGATCGTGAATCCGGACTCTCAGGCTCAATATCCACCATCGCGTGACCGTATTTGGGCGGCCGATGTCAGCACCGCAGGCCGGGTTCCAAAGCAAGGCTGCTCTGAGATGAGGCAAACAAAGCTTCTGCATCGATCGGCTTGGCTACGCTGCGCGAAGCTGCGTTGACGTCTGCGCCGGATCACCCAGCCAGCCGTTTAGTCCGCCCCCGAGTCTGGGTGGCGCGAGCTCACCATCAACGTGGCTCCAAAGATGCTTGATTGGTATTGGTTTCGGAGCAACTGATTGAGACAGATGAATCGAATTCCCTTCAAGGAGATTGGGCCTCTCAGTAGAGTTGCATTCCAGAACTGGCAAGACGATCGGGCGCCGCGAATGGGTGCGGCGCTGGCCTATTATATTGCCCTCTCGCTGGCGCCGACTGTGCTGATCCTGCTGTCCATCGCCGGTTGGGCATTCGGCGCTCAGGCTGCGGAGGGCCGCTTGGTGTCTCAGATCCAAGACCTGGTGGGATACGAAAGCGCCAAGGCGATTCAGACCATGATCGAAGGGGCGCACCAGTCTCCCCGAGGCATTGCCGCGACCGTGCTTGGGATGGTCACCGCGTTCTTCGCGGCTTCGGCGGTGGTCAGCGAACTGAGAGATGCGATGAACACCATCTGGAGGGTTCCCCAAGACACAACCTCCAGCACGATCCGGAGCATCTTCAATCTGGTAAAGGATCGGCTTCTTTCCTTTGCTCTCGTGCTGGCCTCCGGCTCGTTCCTGGTGATGTCGCTGCTTGTGAATGCCTGGATTTTTGCTGCCGGCACGTATCTTAACTCCGGCGCGGCGCCGTCACAGGCTCTGGTTCAGACCACCGATTGGGTGGTCTCCTTCGTTGTCGTCACGGTGCTGTTCGCGGTGATATTCAAAGTCCTCCCCAACGTGCCTCTGCACTGGGGCGATGTCGCCGCCGGCGCGGTCGCCACCGCGCTGGCGTTCACCGCTGGAAAGGTCTTGCTGGGTGTGTATCTCGGCAAGGCGAACTTTACGGATACATACGGAGCGGCAGGCTCGCTGGTCATCGTACTGGTGTGGGTCTACTATTCGGCGCAGGTGCTGTATCTGGGCGCCGAATTCACGCGGGCTTACGCCTGCCGCTTCGGCTCAATGCACGCAGGCTCTGTCATGGCGCCATCGGACCGCCAGCTAAAGGGTTGAATCCCGGCGAACCTTTCCGTCCCGCTTCTCCTGGTCTTCCAGGCAGTATGGTGTCCAAGGAACGGCTTCCAGGCGCGCGTGTTCAACCGGGCGTCCACATAGCGTGCACCTGCCGTAGCTGCCATCTTGGAGGCGGTGCAGCGCGTCGCGCACTTGTTCCAGCGTCTGCGACACCAAGATCCCTTCCTCGATAGCCTCCGAGGTCCCTTGTGAGGAGGTAGCGTCGTCCGTGGAATCTCTGACCTCGGCTTCTCCCGAAGCGCGCGCCTCGCCTTCCAATCCCGCAAGAATGGATTGAAGCTCACGCTCCTTTTCGCGCAGCCGCTTTTCGAAGGGTTCGGTATGCATACCTGGTTGAGTATTCGATGTACCGGCTCCATGCGGCCTGCGCCTCACAGATCGTTGCGGGAAATCCCCAGCTTTTTCATCATGGCGTTCAGGGTCGTGCGCGGCATCCCTAGACGAGTTGCCGCGGCGCTGATCACGCCGCCGGTCTCCCGGAAGACGCGCAGGATGTAGTCCCGCTCCACTTCCTCAAGCGTGGAACCACCCGTGGCATCCGCCGCGGACGCGCGCAGCTCCGCCAAGGGAGCGCGGAGGCTGGGACCTCGCGACAGGATCACGGACCTTTCGATGAAGTTCTCCAGTTCCCGCACATTCCCGGGCCACGGCCAACTCACCAGGGCTCGCATCGCATCCGATGGGATTTTGTCGATGGTCCGATCCATCTTCGCGGCGTACTTCTTGGTGAAGTGGCGGGCGAGCAGCGGGATATCCTCGGGATGATCCCGCAGCGGAGGCGTAACGATGGGGAAAACTTTCAGCCGGTAATATAGATCGCTGCGGAAGAGTTTATCGCCCATCATCTGAGTCAGATTCCGGTTGGTTGCCGCCACCAGCCGGACGTCGATGGGGATGGTGCGCGTGCCGCCCAATCTCTCGAAGGACTTCTCTTGCAGAGCCCTGAGCAGCTTGGGCTGAAGATCCAGAGGAATGTCGCCCACTTCGTCCAGAAACAGAGTCCCGCGATGCGCCATTTCAAAGCGGCCGATTTTTTGCCCCAAGGCGCCCGTAAAGGCTCCCCGCTCGTAGCCGAACAGCTCGCTTTCCAGCAGCCCTGTGGGAATCGCCGCGCAGTTCAAACTGATAAAAGGAAGATTCCGCCGCGGACTCAGGCGATGGATGGCGCGCGCGATCAATTCCTTGCCCGTGCCGGTTTCGCCCAGGATCAGCACCGTGGCATCGGTCGGCGCAACCACTTCCACCTGCCCCATCACCCGCTTCATCGCCGCACTGGTTCCTACGATCTCATCAAAGCTGTCCGTGACCTCGACGACGTCTGCGTCTACATTTTCCAGACGATCGCGTTCCCGGAGGTCCTGCACGAATGTGATCCATCGGAACGGAGATAGTTTTAGGACGGCCGTGGCCACCAGGACGGACACCCGAGTCCCATCCTTGCGAATCAACTCTTTTTCGAACGGCGTGCAGGCCCCGAAGCGCAGCCCTTCTTCGTGGGCCAGCTCGTCCAGAGCCAGATATTCCGGCGGCGTCAAATCCGGCCAGCACAGCCGGCCCGCATGTAAGTCCTCGCGGCTATATCCCATCATTTCGAGAAACGCATCGTTGGCTTCCGGAATGCGGTCAAATTCGCCGGAAACGATGCCGGCGATAGTCGATGCCGCGGGGATTGGCCGGAGCCGCGCGCGGCTTCGCCGCAACTTTTCGTCTCTCTCATGACGGTCGCTAAAGTCGCGCACCACTGCGGCAAAACCCTGTAGGTCTCCGTCGTCGTCTCTCAGGGCCATGCTGATGACGTTGGCCCAGAATCGCGACCCATCCTTTTTGACGCGCCAGCCTTCATTGGCGAAATGTCCTTCGCCGGCGGCTCGCTTCAATTCTTCATCCAGCTTGGCGCGGAGAGTATCTTCGCTGGGATACAGCAGCGACAGGTGTTGCCCCACGGCCTCCTCGTTTTTGTAGCCGTAAATGCGCTCCGCTCCCGCATACCAGGCGGCAATCTTTCCGTCCGCATCCAACAGGAACAGAGCGTAGTCCTGCACCCAGGCCGGAACACTGCCTTTGGCGGAGCCGTCGCGCAGCACCACCACGTTGCGTGCCGGCAGCACGTTCCCTTTAGCGATGTAGCCGACCTCCCGCGCGCCTCCGTCCGGAACCACCAGCGGTAGCGTTCCTTCCTGCTCGCCGGCCTCGAGAAAGGCGCTCCAGCGCTCCGAAATCACCGGCTTGAAACTGGGCTCCGCAAAATCATCCAGACTGCGGCCGATGATCTGTTCCCGCGGCAGACCCAGGAGCTTGCTGGCGCCAACGCTCGCCTCCCGGTATTGTCGATTGTTGTCCGTAAGCAAAACGGGCGTGGAAGGCTGGAATACGATCGCTCGGAACAACAGTTCCAGTTCCTTCGGACCGTGCTCCACTAGCCAACCGGCTGCTTGCGGCTGAGAGGCCATGATGCTTTCCTCCTTCGCCCGTCGATCCGGGAAGCCCACGGCTTGGAGAACACGCAGTTGCGTGGTGTCCGGCAAACTGTTGGAAGGCCGAAAATGGCGGTACTTCGTCATTGTAGCACTGAATGCGGCTTCTGAACATAGATTATGACCACATTTGGTCAATTCGAGGCACTGCCTCCTAATGAAGAACGGGAACCGGCCAACCAGTGTGGAATACGGAGTTTGCGTACCAAGCCTTCAGGTTGACCTTCCATGGTCATCCGACCATCCCAGGTCAGGAGTGCGGGGCGAGTCGGGCGCGATCAGCGGGAAGGCTTGTTTTCAACAAACCACGCAGTTTGAGCCGATTAATGCATTAAATTAAAGTGTCTCTTAGCCTTAACCTATATTGGGCATAGACCTGCTCCCTTTTTGAAGCAACTGCTCAGTCATCTTGATCGATTGGGCGGCCTAGTACGAACTACCTCATGGAAGGACGGAGAAACGAATGAAACTGAAACACATTTTAGCTTTGGCGGTTTTTTTGACGGCGGGCACCGCAGTAACCTACGCCACCCCGGTTTGCCAGGCGGGCGCCAGCCTGTCGGTATATGCAGCAGCAGGCTTCACTTGCGAAGTCGGAGATAAGGTTTACAGCGGCTTCACCTATGTACCCACGGGGTCTGATCCAACTGCCGCCCAGGTCTCGGTCGGCATCGACAATTTCGCGAACCCCCTGACCGGCATTTGGCAGATTGGTTTTCAATTGGGCTCTAGCGTTACAGGGCTGGCTTGGACTTCTGGTTTCTCGCTAAATTACACGTTCACCATTGACGAAGCCGCGTGCGCTGCTGAATTTGGCGCGGGGCATAACTGTAGCGCCTACGAAGCTCAGGGTCAATTCCAAGACGGGTCGGCGAATGCGAGCAATACAGCTACGATGACCGACGTTCTCACTCCCGGGGGAACACTGAGCCTCAACGACCTCACAACCGGCTCCAACACGGGGCAGGTATTTTTTCCATTTCTCAATAGTTCCAGCGTCACGCTTACAGCCGCTGGACTTAACACCACGTATGCGATCGAGGGGTTTGGCTTGGACGTTTACGAGTTTGCTAACGCCCCTCTCCCGGAGCCGGGGACTCTTGGTCTGGTCGGCGGGGCTCTTTTGGGCCTGGGTTTGTTGCGCCGCAAGACAGTCTCCCGTCCATAGGTTTCGGAGACGGAGCGCTTGAAACGGGACAGCAGACAACAACGCTAGTCCCGTTCAGGCATCGGAAAAAATGAACAATATCGATCGGGGGAAGAAAGTACGCAGAGGAGTCTGAAATGCTCAACGCGATGCCCTATGTCAGTGCGGAGCGCCATACTGACCCCGCAATGCAGGCGGAGGGCGGACTCGACCGGCGGCGCCATCCACGCCTCCGCCTGTCCTATCTCCTGCGTCTCTTTCGACCGGGGCATTCCGCGGGAATAGAGACCAAGACGGAAGACCTAAGTTGCGACGGCTTTTACTGCATTTCAGACCACCCAGTTCTACCCCACGAGAAGATCGAGTGTGAGCTGCTGATTCCCGGCCCGCAAGTGGGCGACCCTTGGGAATCCGACTTGGTGCTGCGTTGCCGGGCGGAGGTCGTTCGACTAGTCCCGGACCCGCTAGCGCAGAGGTTCGGTGTGGCGTGCCGATTGGAAGGCTACACCGTTGACCCGCATAACCGCCGGTCGGACTGACGGCTGGACTGACGGCGCATCCATACTCAGGCGGCCGCGGAAGAAGTGCCGCTGCGGGGATCACCGTTCCCCTTCGGATTGGCGGGCGGATTGCTCACCACGAAAAAGAGGAGAACCTTGATGAAACCGAGCACGCAGGATCAGATCCAAGGCGGAGTGCGGGAATTGCAAGTAACCGGACTGTGGGGGCCAATCTCCAGCTATCGGCTCTCGGCGCGTTGATCTGGCCCATGACCAAGGAAGGATACGGGCTAGCCTACCGGCAGGGATTCGTAAGAACCGTTCGCTTGCTGCGTTCCCGCGGCGCCTCCATGGACAGCGCGGAGGATTTCGCCCAGGCAGCCTGGCTGCAAGGATGGCAGAAGCTGGATCAACTCCGGGACCCGGGGATGATCGTAAGCTGGGTGAACGCCATCGCCATCAACTACCATCGCCGCGGATGCCGGCAGGAGGCCCGCTATCAGGCTCTTCCCGACCTCTGCGGCCGCATCGGAATCGATCTGGCTCCGATCGAGACGGCAAAAATCCTCAAGTTCTGCCGCCCCGGCGATCGCATCCTCTTTGAGCATCAACTGGGCGGCCTGACGGCGCAGGAGATGGCGAAGAAACACTGCGTCTCTGCAACCGCAATCCGGATCAGGCTCTTGCGGGCGCGCCGCGCCGTCCGAGAGCGCCTGGAAGACCGGGCAGTGAAGCTGCGGCGTTCCGATCAACGGCAAGATCTCGCTCTGGCCGCCGCGGGCTGATTGAGCCAGGCACTTCTTCGGCGCTGGCTACCGTGCCGAAGTGACGGGCGTGTCGCCGCTCCCTGACGGTCGCGGTTCAGTCCTGCCCAGGCAAAAAGGGATTGACCTTATTCAGTCATGTGACCTCGCACGGTCAATACTTCCGCGCAGTGCGCCTGAGGCCTGGCATGATCGGCGTCGCTAGGCCTATCGCAATGGTAGGACGGGCGGCAAAAGCGACCGATGGACCCCCGCATGCTCCCACCACAAGCGTTCGTGCAACCCAAAGGAGAAGAAAATGACATTTTTCAAAGCAGCACCGGCCGTGCTTGGCATGGCTTTCTTGGCCGCGGCGTTCTCGCCCAGCCTCAAGGCAGACGATTACGACCACATGACCATCATCACGTTTAGCGCACCAGTGGAAATTCCGATGGTACACATCAGCGGGATGAAAGTGTTGCCCGCCGGAACGTATGTGTTCAAGCTGGTGAACTCGAGTAATGACCGCCACATCGTGCAGATCTTCAACCGGGACCAAAGCAAAATCTACGCCACCATCCTGGCCATTGCGAACTATCGCCTCAAGCCCACAGGCAAGACCGTGATGACTTTTAACGAGGGGATCAAAGGCAAACCCGAGGCTCTCCGGGCGTGGTTCTATCCCGGCGCAAACTGGGGCGAGGAATTCGTCTATCCCAAAGAGAAAGCCGTGCAACTGGCCCAGGTGGTGAAACAACCGGTTCTCGCAGTCGTGGCCGACGTGCCCGTGGAAGTCGAGAGGCCCGAGGCGCCGGAAGTAGTTGCGCAGTTGCAGCAACTGCCAATCAAGGCCGTTCAACCGACAGGAGAAGTGGTTGAAATCGCTCAAGTGGTCGAACCTGTGCCACCGGAAGTAATCGCCGCGGCGCCCGCGCCCGTGGTCGCTGAAAACACGCTCCCCGCTACGTCCAGCTCCCTGCCGCTGATCGGGCTGCTCGGACTGCTCGCCCTGGGTGGCGCCTTGACCCTTCGGTCCATCGGCAAGAACATCCAGTAGTCAATCATGTGAGCCGGCGCGTCATATCTCCTGGCGCGCCTCAGGGCTGGAACGGAAAGGAGAGAGGTCCGTGCCTCCGCTTCACCAGCCCGGCGCCATTTTGAGGTGCGGAGGATAGTGTGTCGAATGATGCCGCTTGAGTATCCACTATGGCTGCGGTCAACGCACTTCTTCAACTTTCTTCTCCTATCGCTTCTGGTTCGGAGCGGGCTGGAGATCTTGAGCGCGCATCCGAGATTTTACTGGAGCGATGACTGCACGCCTGGCAGTGAATGGCTCAAGTTCACGAAAAAGCAGAGACCCGGGGATCGGCTCTGGACGGCCAGTGACGAGGAGAGTTCATTCCCGCCCGCGATCGCCCTGCCGGGCCGCGAAAATCTGGGTCTTGGGCGGCACTGGCACTTTCTCGCGGATTTGGGATGGTTGCTGACGGGATTGTTCTACGTCGCGATGCTGTTTGCCTCATCGGAGTGGCGGCGGCTGATTCCGGCTTCATGGCAGATTGTGCCGGACGCGGGACGAGCAATGCTTGGCTACCTGACGCTTCACATCGTCGAAGCGCCGGGGACGTATAACGCTTTACAACAGTTGAGCTATGCGGCAGTCGTATTCCTGCTGGCGCCGTTCAGCATCGCGACAGGAGTAGCGATGTCCCCTGCAATCGCCGCCCGTTTCCCGTGGTATATCAAAATCTTTCACGGACGGCAGGCCGCGCGGAGTCTGCATTTTCTGGCTCTTTGCACGTTTATCCTATTCTTTGCCGGTCATGTCGCGATGGTGGTCCTGCATGGCTTCCGGAAAGGACTGGCGGCGATTGTCCTGGGGGAGACGCACGATCCGCACCTGACGCGCGCTGTGGTGGTCTGGCTGTCCGGGTTGACCGGCGTCGTGGTCATCCACGTCGTGGCAACCGTGTGTTCGCGCCGCCGCCCGCGCTTGGTCCAGAAAGCCATTCAGACGATCGTCGATCCATTGCGCACTCTGCTTTTCGGGCATGAACTCTCCGCGCAGCATTACGCACAGGCGGACATCTCACCATACTTCTGGGTGAACGGCCGCCCGCCGAAAGAGGAGACTTATTTGGCAATGGCGCGCGACCAGTTCGCAAATTACGTCCTGGAGGCCGGCGGATTGGTCGAGAGGCCGCTGCGCCTGACGCTTGCCGACCTCCGCGCAATGCCGAAACAAACTCAGATCACCAAGCACTGTTGTATCCAGGGATGGTCCGGCGTTGCGGAGTGGGGTGGCGTCTCTCTGCGTCATATCGTTGAACTCTGCCGGCCGCTTCCATCCGCGAGATACATCGCCTTCTACGCGTTCGACGATAAATCCACATCCGAGCCGCACGCCCAGGGACCGGGACACTTCTACGGCACGATTCGCTTAGAGCTGGCGGAAGATCCACAGACGATTCTTGCCTACGAAATGAACGGCCAATCGCTCCCGATCGACCACGGAGCGCCACTCCGCCTCCGCGTGGAGACGCAGCTCGGTTTCACCATGGTCAAATACATTCGCGCGATCGAATTCATCGAGGATTACGCACACATTGGTAAAGGCCAAGGCGGATGGCGGGAAGATTATCAGTATTTCAGCCAGGAGGCAGGGATCTAATTCACGGGGGGTCCGCATAACTAGGCCTAGTCGTTTGGCCTACGCACAACGGCAGGGCCAAGGCCCGAGTGCGACCCGCTCCGATTCCACTCGAAACTTTATCCAGGGTTCGTGTAACATCCGTCTCGCCGGACGATCCTAATTGCAGAAGCCGATGCCGCCCGACTCTGAAACCGAGGGCCCGGACCCGGAGAAGCTGCGCGAAGAATCACAGCAGTCTATCGAGAAAGTGCGTGACCTCGCCGATGAACTGAGGACTGTTCATGAGCACGAGGGTACGCTGCTCCACGAAAGCACGCTATTCGGAGACGAACCGCCCCTCTTCCGGCCCAAGGTTTGAAGATCGGGTGACAACCCCACCCACAAACGCGTTAAGATAGCTTCTTACTGTCTGCCCCCTTCACCAGGTCGGTATTTTGAGAAAGGTTTGTCGCCACCATATGAAGACACAAGGATTCCTACTACTCGCCCTAGCGGCGCTCGCATCCGGCCAAGGTCCGGGCCCCGGCCAAGCCCAGCCCGCCCGAGTGGCCCCCGTCAAAAATGTTCCCTTCGAGCGCATCCTCAGCGCCAACCAGGAGCCGCAGAACTGGCTCACCTACTCCGGCAGTCTCACGAGCCAGCGTCACAGCGCCCTCACCCAGATCACGCCGGACAATGCCAAGGATCTATCCCTGCAATGGGTCTTCCAGGACCGCTCGCTGGATAAGCACGAGGTCACGCCGCTGGTGGTCGATGGAGTCATGTACACCATCCAGAGCCCCAATGACGTGATCGCGCTCAACGCCGCCACCGGCAAGACCATCTGGACCTACACGCACAAGCCCGCGCCCGAAACCAAGAACCCGTGCTGTGGCAACCTCACGCGCGGCGTGGCCATTCTAGGCGATAAGCTGTTCCTGGCGACGTTGGACGCGCAATTGATCGCCATCAACGCACGCACCGGCAAGGAGGTGTGGAAGGTCCAGGTCGCCGATTATAAGCAGCAGTATTCCATGACCCACGCCCCGCTGGCGATCAAGGATAAAGTAATCGCCGGCGTCGCGGGCGGCGAGCACGGGATCCGCGGCTTCATCGCGGCCTGGGATGCCAACACGGGCGCAGAGGTCTGGCGCTTCAACACCGTCCCCGGACCCGGCGAGCCCGGCTATGAAACCTGGCTCGGCAAGGACGGCAAGCCCAACGATTCGTGGATGCACGGTGGCGCGCCCGTCTGGGTGACGGGTTCGTATGACCCGGAGTCCAATTTGACCTACTGGGGAACCGGAAATGCCGGGCCGGATTGGGACGGCGACGCGCGCCTGGGCGACAACCTCTATAGCTCCTCGGTCCTCGCGCTCGACGCCGATACCGGCAAGCTGAAGTGGTATTACCAATTCTCTCCGCACAACGAATTCGATTGGGACGCCACCCAGGTGCCGGTCCTGGCGGATATCCAATACCAGGGCAGTCCCCGCAAGACCATGTTGTGGGCCAATCGCAACGGCATGTTCTACGTGCTGGACCGCACCAATGGCCAGTTTCTGCTGGGCAAGCCGTTCACCAAGACCAACTGGTCGGATGGCTTTGACCAAAAGGGCCGCCCGATCATCGTGCCCAGTGTCAAGCCCACAAAGGAGGGAACACTGGTTTACCCCGGCAACCAGGGAGGAACCAACTGGTACAACCCGTCGTTCAGCCCAACCACCGGTTTGTTTTATATTCCGGCTTGGGAAAATACTTCGAGCACTTACCTGAAAGGGGAGGCGCCACCGGAGTTCCACGAAGGCCAGAGCTTCAGCGGCGTCTTTCCGCGAGGCGGAGCCACCACCGAAGACGTATTCAGCTCCATCGTCGCGATGGATCCGAATACCGGCGAGCGCAAATGGACCCATCGCCTGGCCGCGCCTTCCACCGAGGCCGGCATTCTGACCACCGACTCCAACGTGCTCTTCAGCGGCGGCCGCGACGGAGCCTTCTATGCGCTGGATGCCCGCGACGGCACGACGCTGTGGGAAACCAATCTCGGACCTTCGGTATCCGCGGGACCCATGACCTATATGGTCAACGGCAAACAGTACGTCAGCATCCAGTCCGGCAGCGCTTTGTTCACGTTCAGTCTTCGTTAAGAAGAGGCGAAGAAATAAGGTGGGGCAGGCGATCTTGTCGCCTGCCTGGGACTCTGCGATAGAATCGTCTCAAGCGCCATGCCTCTCCCGGCCGGGACTCATTTGGGACCTTACGAAATCCTTGCGCCCATCGGCGCGGGCGGAATGGGCGAGGTGTACCGCGCCCACGATCCGCGCGTCGGCCGCAACGTCGCCATCAAAGTTTCCAAGAACCGCTTCGACGAACGTTTCGAGCGCGAAGCCCGAGCCGTCGCCGCGCTGAACCATACCAACATCTGCCATCTCTACGACGTCGGTCCGAATTACCTGGTGATGGAGCTCGTCGAGGGCGAGTCTCCCAAAGGGCCGATGCCGCTCGAAGAAGCGCTGGGATACGCGAAGCAGATCGCGGAAGCGCTGGCGGAAGCGCACGAGAAGAACATCATTCATCGCGACCTCAAGCCCGCCAACATCAAGATCACTCCCGCGGGCGCGGTGAAGGTGCTCGACTTCGGACTCGCCACCATGATGCCGGGGCCGCCGGGCGATCCGGAGAATTCGCCGACGCTCACCATGGCAGGCACTCTGCTCGGAACCGCGTCTTACATGGCGCCGGAGCAGGCTCGCGGCACTCCCGTGAACAAGCGCGCCGATATCTGGGCTTTCGGCGTGGTGCTCTACGAGATGCTCACCGGAGAGCGGCTGTTCAAGGGCGATACAGTCTCCGACACGCTGGCGTCGGTGCTCAAGGAAGAGCCGCACTGGGACCGCGTGCCGGCGAAAGTGCGTCCGCTGCTGAAGAGCTGTTTGGAAAAAGATCCCAAGAAGCGCCTGCGGGATATTGGGGATGCGTGGAGACTGCTGGATGTAGAGCAGGCCATTGGCCTGCACCCGCAGGCCGAAGGCCTGCTCCACAAAAACCTGGCGTGGGCCGTAGCCGCAATCTGCATCGTAGCCGCCGCAGTGTTCGGATTCCTCTATCTCCGCAAGCCCGCCGAGGAGCCGCGCGCGATTCGCTTCTCCGTTCCGCCGCCGGAAAAATCGTCGTTCGACCCGCAGGGCTTTCCAGCTCTGTCTCCCGACGGCCGCCACATCGCCTTCGCCGCCTCCACAGGCGGGCAGAACCAGATCTGGATTCGCGATCTGGATTCCTTCGCGGCCCGTCCTCTCCCGGGAACGGAGAATCCGATTGGCTACTTCTGGTCACCCGATAGCCGCTTCCTGGCGTTTCAGTCGGACGGTAAGCTCAAGAAGATCGAGTTGAGCGGCGGACCCGCCGTCACCTTGTGCGATTCGAATGGCCCCCCGTTCGGCTTCGCTTGGAGCAAAGACGACGTCATTCTCTTTACAAATGGCCCCGGTCCTTTATTCCGAGTGTCCGCCGCCGGTGGAGCTCCCACCCCGGCCACCACCGTGGAAACGGGTAAGGAGATTGTCCACCTCCCGCTTTCCTTCCTGCCGGATGGGCGTCATTTCCTCTTTGCCGCGGTTACGACCGACACTGAAAACTCCCCGGTCTACGTGGGCGAGCTGGATTCGAAGACGCGACGCCAGGTGCTGGCGGGAACGCTCTACGCCCTGTATTCTCCGCCCGGTTATCTGGTGTTCGGGCGCGATCGCACGGTGATGGCTCAAGCGTTCGACGCTTCCAAACTGCAAACCACCGGCGATCCGGTTCCCATCGCCGAGAACGTGGCTCGCAATGGGAACGGTCCGCAGATCTTCTCTGTCTCGCAGAACGGAGCCCTGGCTTACTCCACCAGCATCGCGTCCGCTAACGTGCAGCTCACCTGGTTTGACCGGTCCGGCAAACCAGCGGGCACGGTCGGCCCGACCGCTCAAATCTATTGGGCGGCGATTTCCCCCGACGGCAACGCCATCGCGTATGACCGCGCGGACTCAGCGGCCCAACCGGACATCTGGCTGCACGATTTGAAGCGCGGCTCCGATTCGCGATTTACGTTCGGACCGCAGCGCAACCTGTATCCGGTTTGGTCGCCGGACGGAAGCCGCATCGCCTTTTATTCCATCCGGGAGGGCGGATTCAATATTTACCAGCGCGTCACGGCCGGCACGGCGCAGGATGAGGCGCTGGATAAAGACTCACGCATCAAGCGCGCGGATGACTGGTCGCGTGACGGCCGTTACATCATCGAAGAGCAACTCGTCGATCCGAAGACGAAAAGCGACATCTGGGTGCTGCCGATGATGCCAGACAAGCCCGGCGATGCCAGGCCCGGCGATGCCAAGCCCGGCAAACCGTATCCGTATCTCAACAGCGAATTCAATGAGACCAGCGCGAAGCTTTCGCCCGACGGGCAGTGGCTGGCGTATGTCTCGGACGAATCCAAGCGCAAAGAGGTCTACGTGGTGACCTTCCCGAAGCTGGGAGGCAAGTGGGAGGTTTCGCTCAACGGCGGCGATCTTCCGGTCTGGAGCCGCGACGGTAAAGAGCTGTACTTCATCGGCCCAGATCAGAAAATGGACAAGAAGATGATGGCGGTGGAGATCAAGGGCGGCGCGAACTTCGACCGAGGCTCGCCCAAGCCGCTGTTCGACACGCACCTGGGCAACAACGCGTGGTTCGATGTGGGCAAGGATGGCCGCTTCCTGATCCCGTCGGCGATCGAGGAGCCGGGCTCGGCCCCCTCCCCGTTCAACGTGGTGGTGAATTGGCCCGCCGCCTTGAAGAAGTAACCCGCGCCGCCATTCGCAGACCGCCTCACCAATTCAACGAAAGAGTGCTGGGCTCGATGACCGTCACTTCGGGATACCTGGCAAAGTCGCCGGAGTTAAATGAGAGGATGTGCGTAATACGATGAACCTTCATTGCAGCCACCAGCCTGGCGTCGTGCGCGTTCTTTCCGGAAACGGCATACGCTCCGACCAGCCTCCGCCATTCATCGTAGAGATCGGGCGTGTCTCGAAGGAGCGCGCATACTTCTTCGATCCGGGATACGATTCTTCCAGCTTGCGCTGGCGTGATCGCAAGTCCATTGCTTTGGATCGGCCGGGTCGCTACGGCCCAGAACTCATAGAGGTTCTGCGGGACTACACAGCGCAAAGGCGGCAGTCCGTTTTGCGCGAGATCAAAAGACGCGATCTCCGCGATCTCGCAACACTCTCAGCGCGTGAAGTGCTTCCCAGTGTCTGGCTGCCTTCCGGTGAACGCCCCGGACAAGGATATTCGTATCCGCGAGGACATCCATTTACCACTTATCTTCGCGCGTATAGATGCTTTCGCGGCCAAGTGCCTCGTCGGGAATCGCCGGTACGTGCTCCGGAACCAGATCCGCCAATTCCTCAAAAGCGCGTTCGAGATCCGCGCCACGAAGCTGCTGCGCTGCGGCGCTACCTGGCGAAGCGGAAAGAATCTGGAGGACCGCCTTCCGCAACAGGGACTCCAGCGACACGCCCAGCGCCTCAGCCTGCATCTGAAGGGCCGCCTGCTCATCGGACGAAAGCGGAACTGGGACGGTAACCGTCATAAGACATCTGCTCCACTCCATCGTATCAAGCCGGAAGGTATTACCGCGGCGTAACATCGCGAAAGCGCCCCCCTACCCCGCGTAGCGCTTCAGAATCTGCGGCAGGCTCTGCGAAAACGCCGAGCGCGGCAGCACCATGTCGCATCCCGCCTCCTGCGCCTTCAGCTTCAGCTCGCCCTGCACGTGCGAAAGATATCCCAGCACGCTGATGCCCTTGGTCTCCGCGTCCGCCTTCAACTCGCCCACCAGTTTCAACGCGTCGATCCCCTGAAAATTCAGGTCGATGACGATCAGCGCCGGTTGCGTCCTGGCCCGCAGCAGAACGTCGGTTTCGCTCTTGAGGAACTCGATGGGAAGGCCGGCGCGCTTGGCGGCCTCGTTGATCTTGACCGTGAAAAAAAGGTCTTCCAGAACGGCGAGGATGGTCCTATTTCCCAGGGTATTTTCAATCCTAGCATGCTATGTTGAAACATGGCGGAAGCGCAGAATCCCTTTGCCGATCCGTTGCGCTTTGAGCGCCGCGTGCCGGAATGCGCCATCGTGATTTTTGGCGCCTCGGGCGATCTCACCAAGCGCAAGTTGATGCCCGCGCTGTACCAGTTGGCGCTGGACCGCAAGCTTCCGGCCTCCTTCGCCATCATCGGAAATTCGCGCACCCCGCTCTCGGACGAGGCCTTCCGCGCCAAGATGGCCGGCGAAGTGGAGCAGTTCCTCGAAAGCGAATCTTTCAACTCCGAGGTGTGGGCGCACTTTGCCGCGAACCTGCACTACGTCGCCGGCGACATGAACGATCCCGCGTTGTACCAGGCCATCGGCGAAAAACTTGCCGCCGTCGGCATGCGGAATGTTTTGTTCTACCTTTCCACGCAGCCGAGCTATTATGCAACCGTCGCGAAAGGACTCGGCGCGGCTGGGCTGGGAAAAGCAAGCCCCGGAGATTCGGCCGCCGGGGTAAACGGCGGCGGGTGGCGGCGCATCGTCGTCGAAAAGCCCTTCGGGCACGACCTCTCGAGCGCCGGCGAGCTCAATGCCCAGTTGCACGCCGTCTTCCCGGAGCAGGAGATTTACCGCATCGATCATTACCTGGGCAAGGAAACCGTGCAGAACATCCTGGCTTTCCGCTTCGGCAACGGCATCTTCGAGCCTTTGTGGAACCGCCGCTACGTCAACCATGTGCAGATCACCGCCGCGGAGGCCATCGGCGTGGAGGGCCGCGGGGCCTATTATCAGGAAGCGGGCGCGCTGCGCGACATGGTCCAGAACCATCTCTTGCAGGTTCTGGCGACGGTGGCGATGGAGCCCGCCGCAGTGTTCGAGCCCAACGCCGTGCGGGATGAGCGAGCCAAACTGCTGCGCTCGATCAAGATCATGCAGCCGAAAGAGGTGCCGCAATACGCCGTCGCCGGCCAGTACAACGGCTTCCGCCAGGAGCCCGGCGTCGATGCGGCCTCGCCCACCGACACCTTCGCCGCCATCACATTTTACGTCGATAACTGGCGCTGGGCCGGCGTCCCCTTCTTCGTGCGCACCGGCAAGAAGCTGGCCAAGCGCTCCACCGACATCGCCATTCAATTCAACTCCGCGCCGCTCACGTTGTTCGCCTCGGGCGACGGCGATATGTCCAAGCGGCCCAATCTCCTGATCCTTCGCATTCAGCCGGAAGAGGGCATCTCGCTGCGCTTTTTCTCCAAGCAGCCGGGCAGCGGAATGCATCTTCGCCCGGTCTCCATGGACTTCAAGTACGGCGCCAGTTTTGGCGGCCGCTCTCCTTCCGCCTACGAGACCTTGCTGGTTGACGCGATGGTCGGCGACGCCACTCTGTACACTCGCCAGGACATGGTCGAGGCGAGTTGGAAGGTGGTCGAGCCCATCATGGAAAACTGGAAATCCAGTAGAGCCAAATTCCCGAATTACGAAGCCGGCTCCTGGGGACCGGCTGAGGCCGACGCCATGCTGGAGCGGACTGGGCACGTATGGCGCAACAGTTAATGTGGTGTCCTTTGTTCTTATAAATGACCACCGCCATCCAACCCGAAACAATTCTCCGCGAGCTCAGCGAGCTGTGGGATCGGCTCGACCAGGATCAAGCCGGCTCGGGCGGAGTCTTGCGAGCCTGCGCCATGACCCTGGTGGTCACCGCCGCGGATGACCTGGATGCCGAAAACGTCCGAAGGACCTTGGGCGTGCTGATGCACGATCATCCCTCGCGCGCGGTGGTGCTGACGGCGCGAGACGCCCCGGCGCTGAACGGCCCCGAATTGAACGCGCGAGTTTTCGCCGAGTGCTGGAAGCCCTTCGGCAGCAGCCAGCAGATCTGCTCGGAAGGAGTGGAGATCGCGGCCGATGCCGGGAGCCTGGCGGAAGCCGCCCGGCTGCTGGTTCCCTTGAAGGTGCCGGATCTGCCGCTGGTGCTGTGGTGCCGCGGTCCGCAAGCCTTCCATCTGCGAGCTTTCGATGCGCTGTTTCCAGTGGCCGATAAGATCGTCTTCGATTCCTCCACGGTCCCCGGCGCGAGCGCCGCGCTGAGTTTCCTGCGCTCCCTGCGCGCCCGCGGCTGCCGCGTCGCCGACCTGCACTGGACCAGGCTCACCGGTTGGCGCGAAATCCTGGCGCATTTGTTCGACGACCAGGCTTTGCCTGCCTCCAGCATTACCACCGCCCGGGTCGCGTACGGCGGCGCGGCTCCCTCCACCTGCGCGCTGTATTTCGCCGCCTGGATCGCGCGGGCGCTCCCCGCCGTCAGACTGTCGCTCGCCGCGGAGGCCGCCGATGCCCCGGGGCTGATCTCGGTCACGCTCGCCAGTGCCACCTGCGAGCTTACGTTGACCAAAACCGGCTCCGCGATCGAGGTCAACGGATGCGGCCGGCATTACCGCTCCTTGCTTCCGCCCGTCGACGAGGAATCGCTAATGCGCGAGGAGCTCAACATCCTGGGTCCCGATCTGGTTTATGATCGCGTACTAGGATGAATTGTCAGCTATCGAGGTTCGCAGGTGGGGCAGGCGCCCTCGCGCGCGGGCCGGCCCCCAGGCCGGGCCCTTGGCGTTATCAGTGTGTCGGGCGTTATCGAACCAAAGCTGGACGAGGACGTCCGGCGCGGCCCAGGGGGACCGCTCCACTAGGATGAATCTGCATCGTTTTGCCGGCGCCCCCGCCGCCGCTCGAAGGCTGCGCGGCCCGCGTGCTCGAACTGCTGGCGGCCGCATTGCAGGAACGCGGCTCGGCGACGCTGGCCGTTTCCGGCGGCACTTCGCCCAAACCGATGTTCGGGATTTTCGCCCGCTCCGGCTTTGCCTGGGAGCACGTGCATCTCTTTTTTGTGGATGAGCGCGTGGTCCCGCCCACCGATCCCCAGAGCAACTATAAGCTCGCCAACGATACCTGGTTCGCGCTTCGCGACTTCCCTTCCCCGAACGTTCATCGTATCCAGACCGAGCTGGGCGCCGAGGAGGCCGCGCGCGACTATCAGGCCGAGATCCTCCGCTATTTTGCGCAAACGGGCGGGAAGGCCCCCGCTCCAAGCTTCGATGTGATCCATCGCGGCATGGGGCCCGATAGCCACACCGCCAGCCTCTTTCCGGGCGAGCCCTTAATTCAAAACCGCACCGGCGTTGCGGCCGCGGTGTGGGCGGAAAAAATGCAGCAATGGCGCGTGACGCTGCTTCCCGGAGTCTTGGAAGCGGCCCGGCACACCGTCGTGCTGGCCGCCGGAGCCGACAAAGCTTCGGCTCTGGCAGCCACGCTGCACGGCCCCTACGATCCGATGCAGCATCCGGCGCAGATCGCCCGAGATACCGCGGAATGGTTCGTGGATCAAGCCGCGGCCGCGGATCTCGCCTCATGATCGCGCGACGCGCTGTGTTGTCCTTGCTGGGACTGATACCTCTGAATCGCCGCGTCAGAGAGGCGATCCCGCGTCCGGCCGAAAACCGCCTGCTGTTCGGCGGCGACGTGATGCTCTCGCGTTTCGTGGGCAGGATCGCCCGCGAGCGTCACGATCCCGCGTCTCCCTTGCGCGGCCTTGCGCCCGTGCTGAGCGGCGCCGATCTCGCCTTCGTCAATCTGGAAGCCCCCTTTTCCGACCGCGGGCGCGTGGTCGAATCCGGCATGATCTTCAAGGCCGAGCCGGAAATGGTCCAGGCGCTGGTCGCCGCCGGCATCGGCATCGTTTCCACCGCCAACAATCACGCCCGCGATTGCGCCGGCTATGGCGTGGAGTTCACGCTGGACTGGCTCGCCCGCCACGGCATCGCCACCGTCGGCTCCGCCAAAACGCCCGAGCTCGCGCACCAGGGCACGGTGCTGACGCGCCATGGCATCCGCTTCGGATTCCTGGCTTATACCTACGATCAATCCAACGGCAATCACGGCGACGTGGACCCGCGCGTCCCCGTCATGGACACCGCCCGCATGCGCGAGGACGTCCGCGGCCTGCGCCTGCGCGCCGACGTAGCGATTGTCTCCATGCACGCCGGAACCGAGTATTCGCCGCTTCCCAACGCCCAGCAAAAGGAGTTCGCCCGCGCCGCCATCGACGCCGGCGCGCGGATCGTGGTGGGGCATCATCCGCATGTCGTACAACCCTGGGAGAAATACGGCTCCGGCGTCATCTTCTATTCCCTCGGCAATCTGGTGTTCGACCAGTTCCAGCGCGCCGAAACTCAGCACGGCTTGCTGGCCGAGGCTATTTTTTCGGGACCCGTGCTGGTTCACGCCGGCGTGATTCCGGTGGACATCGTGTACACCGTTCCGCGGCTCGCCGCCTGATCCACAGCTCGACGCGGCGTGCGGCGCCGCATCCAGCCCATCAGGAACAGACCAGTCGCCACCAGCAGAAAGGTCGCGGCTTCGGGAGTTTCTCCGGCGCCGGCGGAGCCGATGGAGATGTTGTCGAGGGTGAGCGTGTCTATGGGAGCCTGGCTGGTAATGGTGAAGCTTGTGAAGCTGGCAGTCGTGGTAATCCCGAAGAATGCGCCCGACGTAGCAGACCCCTCGAGGTACCCGTTTACGTAGGGACCGGAGCCGTCGTCCACCGTGATGGTGAAGAAGCTGTAATCCTGCGAACCCACGTAAAACGCGACCGCGTTCACCGCGCTGGGAAGCGTGATGGTCACCGTGTTGACGCCTGCGTGGGCAACAATCGCCCCTCCCGCCGGCCAACTGCCGCCCAGACTGGTCACAAGGCTCAACCCCGCCGGATCGCTGAAGTCGGCTCCCAGTTCCGTAAAGCTATCGCCGATGAGGTTGCCCATCGTCACGTCAATGTTCTGGAAAGTGTCGGTAGCCGTCGCCGCCACGAAGGCGGAGCTCGCGCTGCATGGACCGGCGCCGCAATAGCCGACCAGGGTCGCGGACGCCGGGATGGCGCAGCAGCCCACTACCAGCACGGAAATCAGAAATTTCTGTCTAAACATGGATCGATTCCCTCCTTGGGACAAGCCTGAGCACACTTCACCTTAAGCAAGGGGTTTTATCCCTAAAGCGCTGTACCAATTTGGGATATGCTCTTTCCAGATTGGTACGCCGAGGGCCCGGATGTTCTTGGCAGGGTCTGTCCGTAGCGCTCGCTGGCTTTGAAGAGACTACACGCGACTGTGAGAGAACCCGCCGCCCGCCTCTACTATTTGCCTTGAAACCGATGGTGGCTTCGACACGTTAGTGACCAACGATTTTGAGGACCGTGACAACGCTGCAAGAGAGGCCTTCCTGGTCGCGATTGGGGCGAGGCCAGCCAAGAGGACGATTCGGTTTGGCGTCGTCCTGGCGGCGGCCGCTCTGCTTCTGACGCTCAGCACCCGGGCTCTCTGAAGGCAGGAAGAACTGGTTAACCTCCGATGCGCACCCATTTCACAGCCGAAGTGTGACCCCGCAAGATGGTCACCGCGCTGGGGGCGACCCCGTAGTGCCTGGCCAGTACCTGGCACAACTCCGCGTTGGCCTTGCCCTTTTCGGGAGCCGCGACGATGCGGACCTTCAGAGTGCCGTCGGCCATCTCGCCCGCAATCCCGCTGAAGGAGCTGCGCGGCGTCACCTTCACGCGGATGGTCACTACCGCAGCGCCTCAGCTGCCACGATAGGTGCTGTAGCCGTAGGGGCTCAGCAGCAGCGGCATATGATACCGGTCGTTGGGATTCCGCACCTCAAAGGTGACCGCGATGGAAGGGTAAAAGGCCTGCGGCATATACGCCGCCACGTCGAACATCATGCGGTAGACGCCCTGCACCGGAGGCTCGCCAAAATCCAGCACGCGGCCGTCCTCGCTGGTGAGGCCGTATCCCACTTCGCGCCAGCCTTGGCCGGTGATGAAGAGGTCCAACTGGACCGGGATGCGCGCGGCGGGCGCGCCGCGTGCGGTATCGAGAACATGGGTTGTGATCATTTTATTTCGGGAATGTCGAAGCTTGCGCCATCCACGTCCTCAACGTGCAGGATCACCCCTTTGCGGACTTCGACGGCGGCCGCGTTAAGCTCGAAGCTGGCTTCCGCCATGCGGTCGATGGTCTTGCCCGGCGCAATGGTTTCCGGCGGAGCCAGCACGTCGTTGTATTTCACCCCGAGCAGCGGGAATGCCGCGAACATCCCGTCCACGTCCCCCCGCGAAACCTCCACCCCGTCCACCGGCTCCTCTTTGTAGCGCTCCATCCTCAGCGAGACTTCCCGGATCGCCAGCGGAACCGCGGACGGGTTGGTGACCCTGAAATCCACCGCCACCAGGGTCCTTCCGCCGTCCAGGGCGATCGAGCGAACCTTGAGGATCTTGCCCGTAAGATCCAGGTGCGCGCTCTCCGTGCCGCTCCAGATCGCCCACACGGCAAGGCCCACCACCACCAGTCCAACTCCCAGAAATCCCCAAAACTGTTTGGACATCCGCGGTCAATCTCCTGTCTTAATCCCCCAGCAGGCGGCCGTAGTGTTGCAGGCCGCCGACATTATCGCAGACGGCCTTGAGCGCGGCCGTGATGGGGATGGCCAGCAGCAGGCCGATGCCGCCCCACAACATGCCCCAGAACATCAGCGCGATGGTCACCACCAGCGGATTCAGGTGCACGCGCGAGCCCACGAATTTCGGATACAGAAGATTCAGCGCTAACAGGTGCAGCACCGCTACGCTGGCCGTCAGGAACAGATACAGCGTCGCGGGCTGGTTTTGGACGGTGAGGGACGCCACCAGCGGCGGAAGCAGCGCCAAAGGCAGTCCGATGTACGGCGCCAGGCTCAGGAATCCGCTCATCGGCGCCACCACGATCCAGTACGGCAGGTGTACCGAGGCGAACAGAATCGCGCTGGCCACGCTCAGCAGCAGGCCCAGCAAAAAGTTCCCGATGACATAGGCGCGCACCATGTGCGCGACGCCGTCCAAGGCCTTGGCCACGGTGTAGCGCGCCTCGCCTCCCACCATCACCAGCAGCCTCCCCCGCAGGTGATCGCGCCAGCTCAGGATGAAGTACACCAGGAAGGGCACGAAGGAGGCCATCAGGAGCACGCTGTAAAAGGAGCGCAGGTAATCGTAGATGTAATTGAACGGCGGCGTGGGCTCCGGACGCACGCGTACTTCCTGAATGGGGGGCGGAGCGGCCGGCTCCGGATCCGCTTTTTTCTTTTGCGCGCGCGGCGCGGACGCCGCTTTCGGAGGAGGCGGAGCCTCGACGGCGCCGTCCTGGAAGCGCCGCGGAACCACGGTGCGGTACACGCCCTCCTGAAAATGTTCCATGCGCAGCGAAACGCCGTCCACCAATTCGTTGATGCGCTGGCCATACACAGGCAGATCGTCCATCATGGCCGTCGCTTCGGTATACACACCCAAGCCCACAAAATACAGGAACACCAATGAGATGCTGCACACCACGAAGCTGGCCAGGCCTCTTGGGAAACGCAGCTTCATGAAGAACTCCACCATCGGTTCCAGCAGAAACGCGATCATGGTGGCGATGACCACGGTGATGAAGAACACACGCCCGTAGTACAGCAGGGCCACCGCGGCCCCGGCCGCGAGAATCCCTACCCCGACCTGAAGCGAACCTTGCGAGGACGTACTGGGAGCGTACACTTGCCTATCACTATAATTGGACTGAAGTGGATTTGAAAGCAAATTCAGATAATCGGCGCGTTCTGGCGCTCGATTTAGGCAAACGGCGCATCGGGCTGGCGCTGAGCGATCCACTGGGAATCACCGCTCAGGGCCTGCCCACGCTTGAGCGGACCAACCTTCGCGAGGATCTGACCGCGCTGGCGAGCCTGGTTGAGGAGCGCGGCGTTGGTCTGCTCCTGATGGGCTTTCCGCTGCACATGAGCGGACGCGAAGGCCGGCAGGCGGAATACACGCGCGAGTTCGGAGAACGGCTGGCGGCCCGCACCGGCCTCCCCATCCGCTATTGGGACGAGCGCCTGACCACCGTCGAAGCACAGCGCGTGCTCAAATCCAGCGGCATCAGCATCGCCAAGCGGGCCCGCGCCGTGGATCGGCTGTCCGCGCAGATTCTACTCGCCAGCTACCTGGATTTGGAGGCCGAGTCATGAAGCGACGCAACCGCTCCCTCTGGTCGCGGCTCGGTAACGGCTTGGAGCGGATTTCATGAAGCGCCTCCGGCGCACAGGCGCGCTGCTGCTGATCGCCGCGACCCTGGCCGGCGCGCTATGGGTCTGGCTCCAGTTGCCCTACCGCGATTTTGCCGCGGAAACCTTCGTGCGCTTCGACCGCGGCTCGGGGTCGATCGCCATGGCTCGCGCGCTGGAGCAGGCGGGCGTCATCCGCTACGCCTGGCAGTTCTGGCTGGAGCGCGCGCTGCATCCCTCCGCCAAGCTCGCCGCCGGCGAATATAAATTCGAAGATGCCGCCAGCGTCAGCGCCGTTTTCGGCCGCATCGCCCGCGGAGACGTTTACTACTTCGAATTCAGCGTTCCGGAGGGCAGCAACATTTTCGATATCGCGCGGCTGGCGGAAGCCGCTGGCGCCATGCCCGCGCAGGATTTTCTGAAGGCCGCCGAAAACCCGATGTCCATCCGCGACCTCGACCCGGCCGCGCCAACGCTCGAAGGCTACCTGTTTCCGGCGACCTATCGTCTGTCGCATTCGACAACCGCGGCCGAGTTGTGCCAGTTGATGACCGCCCAGTTCCGGCGTCAGTGGAAAAAGCTGCTGGAAGGCCAGCCCACCGGCCAGAGCGCCAAGCTATCCGCCGATCCCCACCGCGCCGTGACTTTGGCGTCGCTGGTGGAACGCGAGACCCCGTTCGCCCAGGAGCGTCCGCTGATCGCCGGAGTCTTCGTCAACCGGCTCAATCTGAGCATGCGGCTGGAATGCGACCCCACCACCATCTACGCCGCGCTGCTGGACCATCGCTACCGCGGCGCCATTCACCGCTCCGATCTCGAGAGCCGGAATCCCTACAACACCTATCGCAACCCGGGGCTGCCGCCTGGACCCATCGCGAATCCCGGCGCGGAGTCGCTCACCGCCGCGCTGCATCCGGCCGAGACCAAGTACCTCTATTTTGTCGCCAAGCCCTCCGGCGGCGGCCACCAGTTTTCCGCCACGCTCGCCGAGCACGACAAGGCCGTGCGCGCTTACCGCCACGGCTCGCAGGAACATGGCAACCAACCTCAAAAGCCCGCAACGAAAGCCAACAAAAAAGCGTGAGCTGGCCGTGTGGATCGAGCGCGCCGCGCCACGCCAGATCGGTGAGCCGGAGTGGCAGGCTCTGCTCAGCCTGCTCGCGCCGGTCTCGGAGAGCTATCTGCGGCGTCTGTTACGGGAGTGGGCGCGCGATTCGGGAGTGCCCCTGGCGCCGCTGGTCGAAGGCGTCCGTCAGGAATCGTTCGATGCCCTGGAATCGAGCCTGCTCAAACTGCTCGCCGAATACGAGCAGGGGGACGCGGCGGCGCGTTCGCGCGTCCGGCGCGTGGTGATCGCCGCCAAAGACCATGCGCGTTTTGCGGCGCGCAAAGAAGAAAGGCGCGCGGAGAAGGAAGAAATGACGCTGTGGATGTTGACCTGGCTGGAGAATCCGCCGGTGTTTCCGGAGTGGGTTCGGCTGCGGCGAATCGCAATGGGGCCGGCGATGAGAGAAGATTGACCATGGCCGGCCGCCCGCCCAAATTGCTCGACCGGGAAGGTCTCATGAACTACGCGGCACGCGCGCTGACCAGCCGCGCCCTTTCCTTGAACGAGCTGCGCGACCGCCTGAAACGGCGGGCGGCCAGGCAGGAGGACGCCGCCGAGGTCCTCGCGCGTTTGAAGGAAGCCGGGTTTCTGAACGACCGCAAGCTGGCCGATTCCTTCGCCACGTGGAGGCGCGAGAACCAGGGCCTCGGCAAGGCTCGCGTCATGCACGATCTGATGGCCCGCCGCATCGCGCCCGCGGTGGCCAAGCAGGCCGTCGAGACGGCTTATTCGGGCGTGGACGAGGTTGCTCTGATCGAGAGCTTCCTAGCACGGAAATATCGCGGCAAGAATCTTGGGCTTTTGCTCGGCGAGCAGAAGAACCTCGCCTCGGCGTTCCGCCGCCTGCGCGGGGCCGGCTTCAGCGCCGGCAATTCGATTCGAGTGTTGAAGCGCTACGCGGCCGAGGCGGACCGATTGGAAGAGATGGACGAGACCGAAGAGTAGCAGCTCAGTGAGAGCCGCGGCGGTTGCGGCCCTGCACAAGCTTGAGGATGACCTTTTCGGTCTTCGCCATCTCGTCCACTTTCCGCGCCATCTTCTCAAGCTTGCGGGTTAGGGCATCGATCTTGGGCATCGGTCCGCCGAACTTATTTGGCGCGCTGCCGAATAGCAGAGTGAACTGCCTGTAGTTACTCGCTAGGCGCTGGTCGAACTTACGCCCCCACTCGTCGGCCTCTTTTGCACGTCGGTCCGCTGCTCTTTCGGCCCGCGACATGCGCTTCGCGGCGCGATCCATAGGGTCCATTCTTCCGCAGTATATCAGTCTAGAACTTCACCTTCGGAGCTTCCTTGGCCGCGGTATCCGCCTTGAAATAGGCGTCCTCGCGCTGGAAGTTGAACATGGACGCGGCGATATTCTTGGGGAACAGCGCGATGTCGGTGTTGTACTTTTGCACGGTTTCGTTGTATCTGCGGCGGGACACCGCGATGCGATTCTCGGTTCCGGCCAGCTCGTCCTGCAAGCGCAGAAAATTCTCGTTGGCTTTGATGTTGGGGTAGTTTTCCACCACCACCATCAACCGCCCCAGCGCCGAAGTAAGCTGCCCGTCCGCCGCGACCTTCTCCGCCGGACTCTGCGCGCCCATCATGGCGGCGCGCGCCTTGGTCACCGAATCGATCACGGATTGCTCATGGCTGGCCATGCCCTTCACGGTCTCCACCAGATTGGGGATCAGGTCGTTGCGGCGCTGGAGATCGGTGTCCACTTGCGACATCGCGCCTTTAATGGCCTCGCGCTCCGTCACTAAATCGTTGCGATCTCCCATCAGAGTGCCACCCAGGATCAATGCGATCAGCACCACCACTCCCAACACGATCAGCGCAACTTTCATATTTTTTCCTCCAGCCGGTCCACGAACTCCACTAACCTGCGAATGCACTCCAGATACTGGGCGAACAGCTCGCCCGGGTCGCCTATGTCGGGACCGGACTTGTCTTCCCGAATATCCAACAGCGTCTCAAACGGCGCGACATCCATCTGCAAGGTCGAGCCCAACTGCCGCACCAGCGCCCGGCGTTCCGTCTTCGGCTCAATTCCCGCCGCCACCAGCGCGTGCCGGCCCAGCACGCAAAACGTCGACACCGAATCCACGCACACGGTCAGCAGCGCCTCGTGATCCGAAAGCGCCTGCGCCCCCTGCTGCCTAAGACGAAAAAGCTTGGAGCGAAGTTCATGCTCCACCTGAACGCGGTGATATTTGGCGTCGACCTTCACGTCCGCGATCACGTCCGTCCCGAACAGGACCTTGCGATGATCCTTCATATCGCGGAACTCGATGGGGAAGCTGTCGGCGGAGTTGTGTACTTCTTCCTCGCTCATCAGCAGCGGCGAAGGATGCCCCTTGCCGCGCCACCAGCGCAGGACCGGCTCCCCGTCGCTCAGCTCCTGCGGTGTGATCTCCTTGAGCACGCACAGCACGTTAAAATCGGCCAACTTATCCGGACGTGCACCAAGAACGCCCGAGCCCGAGGCCGCCGAGCCGTACAGCACCACCGAAACCAGGCGCCCCGAGAACGCGCGTTCCAGCTTGGTCACCAGCTCCTTGAGATCTTCCATGTTCCCCCCTACCAACTGCCGGACGCCCCGCCGCCGCCGGAATCGCCCCCGCCGAAGCCGCCAAATCCACCGCCACCGCCGCCGCCGCCGCCCCCGCCGTCGTAGCCTCCGAAGCCGCCGCCGCCCCAGCCGCGCCCGCCGCCCATCAGGTTACCGAGAATCATTCCCGTCAGGAAGCCGGTTCCTCCGCCCCCGCCCCTGCCCCCGCCTCCGAAGAACATGCGCAGGATCAGGAAGACCACGAAGACGAGGATAAGGATGCCGAAGAAGCCGCCGGAGCTGCCTGGCCGCTGCGGCGCCGCTGGCGCGGGGATCGGCTGACCCGGTTCCAGCGCGACTCCCTTGGCTTGGGCGATGCGCGAGCCGAATTGCTCGGCAGCGGCCAGCAGCGCGCCGGCGTAGTTGCCCTGCCGCAGGATCGGGCGGATGCCGCGCAACACGTCGCCCGCATAGCCGTCCGTGATCACCGGCTCCAGGCCGAACCCCACTTCGGCGCGCTGCTTGTGGTCCTGAATCGCCAGCAGCAGCATGAGGCCTTCGTCCTTGCCTTTTTTGCCGACGCCCCACTGCCGGAACAGACGGTTGGTCACGTCCTCGATGGGCTCATCCTCGAGCGACTTCACCAGCACGATGGCGATCTGCGCGCCGGTGGCTCGCTCCACGCCGGCGCAGTAGGCCTCCAGCGCCTGAGCGCCGCGAGGATCCAGCACATTCGCGAAATCGCTGACGTATCCGCGAGGCTGGAGCTTGGAAGTATCGAGAGCCAGCGCCGCCGAAGTGAGCAAAGCGCCGAGTAACGCCGCTGACGCCGCGGCTCGAAGAGAAGACATCTAGCGGGTGAGGTCCATTACCGGGTCAGGTCCTGGCGGCGCACACGGAAGCCTTCCAGCCGCCCCAGCATGGCCACGGCCATCCGCTTGGGATCGAAGAACTGCTGAGCGAGGGATTGAATTTCCTCCGCCGTCACCTGCTCGATCCGCTCCAGCATCTCGTCGATGGTCAAAAACTTCTTGAAGTACAACTCCTGCCGGGCCAGGTTTCCCATCCGGCTGGAGGTAGATTCCAGGCTCAGCACCGACGAACCCTTGAGATGATCCTTGGCGCGGCGCAGCTCTTCCGGCGCAACCAAATGCTCGGACACCTCATGCAGCTCATGCACGATGGAATCGATTACCTTTCCGGCCGACCGGAGCGAGGTCCCCGCGTACACCATCATGCAACCGGCGTCGCGGTACATCGCCAGCTCCGAGTACACGGTGTACGCCAGTCCCTGCTTCTCGCGGATGTTCTGGAACAAACGCGAGCTCATGCCGCCGCCCAGAATGGCGTTGAGGATGTAGCAGACGAACCGCGACTCGTGCGGCACCGGAATGGAGGGCACACCCAGATATACGTGGACTTGCTCGAGCGAGTTCTTGTTGCGGAAAATCAGCGGAGCGTGGGGCTGCGGAGCTTCCTGGCGGGGCCGCAGTTTCCGGCGCTTGAGATCCGCAAAGCGGTCCTCGGCCAGCCGCAGCATGTGTTTGTGGCTGAGGTTGCCCGCGGCCGTCACCAGGATGTTCGACGGCGCGTAGAATTCTTCGTAATACTTCTCCACCGCGTCGCGGTCGAAGCTGCGGATGGTCTGCTTGGTGCCGAGAATCGACCGGCCTAGCGCGTGGCCCTTCCAGAAATTGCTGGAGAAGATTTCGTGGATCAGGTATTCGGGATTGTCCGCCTCCATCTTCAGCTCTTCCAGAATCACGCCCTTTTCCTTCTCGATATCGTTCTTTTCGAACAAAGGATTGCGGACCAGATCGGCCACGATTTCGAAGGCTTCCGGAAGATGCTCGTCCAGAACCTTGACGTTGTAGCTGACCAGTTCCTTGGAAGTGAAGGCGTCGAGGCCGCCGCCGAGCGAATCCACCGACCGCGCGATCTGCTCGGCCGAGCGGTTCTTGGTGCCCTTGAACACCATGTGCTCGACGAAATGGGAGATGCCGGTTTCGTGCGGCTCCTCTTCACGCGACCCGGTGCCGATGTAGACGCCGACGGAGACGCTGCGCACGTGCGGCATGCGTTCCGTGATGACGCGAACGCCGTTCGGCAGTCTGGTTCTTTCGATTTCGCGGGCGGGGTGGGCTTTCGAGCGCATTCAACTCTATTCTATCGCGCCTCGGGATTCTATCGCGCGAGTGCGCGTTTCCCAGACCCTGAGCCTCGGTTTGGAGTAAAATCATTCAAACGCCATGTCTCTCTCTGCCGGGACTCGTCTGGGACCCTACGAGATCGTTGCGCCCATCGGCAAGGGCGGAATGGGCGAGGTGTATCGAGCCCACGACTCCAAGTTGAAGCGCGATGTCGCGCTGAAGGTGTTGCCCGACGCGTTCGCCCGCGACCCGGATCGCATGGCCCGTTTCCAGCGCGAGGCTGAGGTGCTGGCCTCCCTCAATCACCCCAACATCGCGCAGATCTATGGGATTGCGGAATCAGACAACGTCCGAGCCCTGGTGATGGAGCTGGTCGAAGGGGAATCCCCACGCGGGCCGATGCCTTTCGAACCCGCCTGGAAGATCGCCTCGCAGATCGCTGCTGCGCTGGAATACGCGCACGACAAAGGCATCATCCATCGCGATCTCAAGCCCGCCAACATCAAGGTCACTCCGGAAGGGCCGTCCGGAGGAATGGTTAAGCTGCTGGACTTCGGTCTGGCCAAGGCCTTCCGCGCCGAATCCGTCGCACCCACCGACGCGGAGAACTCACCCACTCTGACGCTGGGAGCCACGCAGGTCGGGGTGATCCTCGGAACAGCGGCGTATATGGCGCCTGAGCAAGCCAAGGGCAAGAACGTCGATAAGCGCGCCGACATCTGGTCCTTCGGCGTGGTGCTTTATGAACTATTGACGGGCGAGCGTTTGTTCAAGGGCGACGATGTTACGGACACTCTGGCGCATGTGCTGACCAAGCAGCCGGATCTCGACAAGGCGCCCGAGCAAGCGCGCAAGCTGCTGCGGCGCTGTCTGGAGAAGGACCCCCAGAAGCGGTTGCGCGATATCGGTGAGGCACAGTATCTGCTGGATGAGCCTCCGGCTCCTGTTGTTGCGGTGAAGGCAGGGAGGCGTTGGGGGTGGCCGGTTGGCGCGGGTGTGCTGTTGCTGGCGCTCGCCGCCGTCAGCTTCATCCATTTCCGCGAAGCGCCTCCCGATCCGCGCGTAGTCCGCTTTCAGATCCCGCCGCCGGTGAAATCGACCATTGGGGTTTTCAAGCTATCGCCGGATGGACGCTGGCTGGTCTTCCCCGCCGACGGCAAGCTATGGCTGCGCGCGCTCGATTCGCTTCAGGCCCAGCCGCTGCCGGGAACCGAGTTGGACCATGTCCTTGGCTTAGAAGGCGGGTTCTGGTCGCCGGACAGCCAGTACATTGCCTTCCTCTCGCAGGGCAAGCTCAAGAAGATCGCTGCTGCGGGCGGGCCGGCCCAGGCTCTTTGCGACGCGACGTTCGTTGTCGGAATAACCTGGAACCGCGACGGAGTCATCCTGTATGCGCAAGGTCAGATGGGCCTATTCCGCCTTCCCGAGGCGGGAGGAGTGCCGGTTCAGGTGATTAAGCCGGGTGATGCGGCCCTTCCCGCTTTCCCGGAATTTTTGCCGGACGGCCGCCACTTTCTGTACACACTTTTCCTCGGCAAGGCCGAGGAAAACGGGATCTATGTAGGATCGCTGGATGGCCCTCAGCCAGTCCGCCGCCTGCTTTCGGACGCAAGCAACGCGAGCTATGCGCCGGCGTTCGTCCCCGGCCCTGGTTCCGCTGGACGAAGCGGGTATGTGATGTTCCACCGCGGCGAGACGCTGATGGCCCAGCCCTTCGACCCCGTGAAGCTGGTCTTGACCGGCGCGGCGTTTCCGGTGCCGGAAGGGGCTGTTGCCAATCAACTAGACACCAGTCTCTTCTCGGTATCGAACAACGGCACGCTGGCGTATCTTTCAGGCGGCGGGTCTGCGACAACCCAATTAGTTTGGAAGGACCGGACCGGCAAAACGACGGGAACCTTCGGTCCCCCGGGAGTCTACAGCAATTTCCGGCTTGCGCCGGATGAAAAGCGGATTGTGTTTGACAGCGTGCAATCCGGCAACCAGGACGTTTGGGTGCTTGACTCGGTACGCGGGACAACAAACCGGCTGACGTTGGACCCGGCTACCGACAATGTTCCCATGTGGTCCCCCGATGACCTTCGGATCGTGTGGCCTTCCCGTCGGGGCGGCAACGGGTTTGATCTGTATATCAAGGCGGCCAACGGCACAGGCAAGGAGGAGCTGCTGGTCAAAATGGGCACGTCCAACGGCTGGGCCTCGGACTGGTCCAGGGACGGGCGTTATCTCCTGTACCAGCGGCCGGGAGAGAAGACCGGGCAGGATCTTTGGATCGCTCCGCAGTTGCCTGAAGGAGACAGCGGCGACCGGAAACCGTTTCCGTATTTGAACAGCCAGTTCGACGAGGCCGAGGGCAAGTTCTCGCCTGACGGGCGTTGGGTAGCCTACGTTTCGAACGAATCCGGACGGAATGAAATCTACGTGCAGTCCTTCCCGCTTTCTGGCGCGAAATTTCCAATTTCGACCGGCGGAGGCACCCAACCTCAATGGCGCAAGGACGGAACCGAGTTGATTTATTTGGCGGCCGATCAGATGCTGATGGCCGTTCCGGTGAAGCTGGGCCGGCCGCCCGCGGAGCCTTTTCAACCGGGCTCACCGAAGCCTCTATTCGCCCTACCACATTACCTCGGCGGATTCGTCGGGCGCGACTACGCCGTGAGCAACGACGGCCAAAAGTTCCTGGTGTCCACCGTCGAGGGAAGCGGAGAGTCGCCGCCGCTGACGGTGGTGCTCAACTGGCAGGCGGGTTTGAAGAAATGACGCAGTGGAGGAGCATCCAATGAGCAAGACTCGACGCGTTTTCTTGACAACTGCCGGGGCCGGAGCGGCTGGCATGCAGGAACTCGCCCAGGCGCAAGGTCGCGATCACGAACACCAACACCAGGCGGTTCCTTCCGATCTCACGCTGCGTGTCAAAGCCCTCGAATCCCTGCTGGTCGAAAAAGGGCTGGTGGATCGCGCGGCGCTGGATGCGCTGGTGGACACCTACGAGCACAAGGTCGGGCCGCGCAACGGCGCGCGGGTGGTGGCGCGGGCCTGGGTCGATCCAGCCTACAAGCAGCGCTTGCTGACCGACGCCGGGGCTGCGATCGCGGAGCTCGGCTATGCCGGCGCTCAGGGCGAGAACATGGTGGTGCTGGAGAATACGCCCAAAGTCCACAATTTGGTGGTCTGCACGCTGTGCTCGTGTTATCCCTGGCCGGTGCTGGGTCTGCCTCCGGTCTGGTATAAATCGGCGCCGTACCGTTCGCGCTCCGTGATCGATCCGCGCGGCGTGCTGCGGGAGTTCGGGACTGAAGTGGCGGAAGACGTTGAAGTGCGTGTTTGGGACAGCACCGCGGATCTGCGCTACCTGGTCTTGCCGGAGCGCCCGGCGGGAACTGAGAAGCTGAGCGAAGTTGAGCTGGCCGCGCTGGTCACGCGCGATGCCATGATCGGCGTCTCGAAGGTCGCGCCGCCGAAGCAGGGAGGCCCAGCATGAACGGGATTCACGACATGGGCGGAATGCAAGGCATGGGCCCCATCGATGCCGAAAAGAACGAGCCGGTGTTCCACTCTCGCTGGGAGGGTCGTGTGTACGCATTGACCCTCGCCATCGGGGCGACGGGCAAGTTGGGTTTCTCCCGTTACTATCTTGAGCGCATTCCTCCAGTCGAATACCTGCGAATGAGCTATTACGAAAAATGGCTCAACGCACTCATCGACCGCCTGCCCCCCAGTGGGTTGGTCACAGCCGCGGAAATCGAATCTGGGAAGCGGGCGCGCGGTTCGCCCAAGGCAACTCCGGCGCTCACTGCCGCGCAGGTCCCTGAGATGGTCGCCCGGCGCGGGGCGGCCGCACGGCGCGATGGACCTGCTCCGCGATTCCAAGTGGGCCAGCGCGTGCGCGCCCGTAATATAAATCCTGTGGGACACACGCGCCTGCCTCGCTACGCTCGCGGGAAGATGGGCGCCATCGAGCGGGACTTCGGTATCTTCGGCCTCCAGGACACGGATGCCGACGGCCGTTCCCTCGGAGCGAATCCGCAGCATGTCTACTCCGTTCGCTTCGCCGCGCGCGAGTTGTGGGGCGATCAGGCCTCACCGCGCGATTCCGTTTATATCGACTTGTGGGACGACTACCTTGAGCCAGCCTAAATCCATACCGGAAGCCGAGCGCTTGGCTGGGTTACCGCGACTCCCGCGCGATACCGGTGGGCCGGTTTTTGCCGAGCCTTGGGAGGCCCAGGCGTTCGCGCTCGCGGTCAGGCTCTCCGAGCAGGGCTACTTCACTTGGAAAGAGTGGGCCGCCACGCTAGCCGATGAACTCAAGGCCGCAGCCGATTGCGGCGAGCCCGACGATGGCTCGCGTTATTATCAGCACTGGCTGGCGGCGCTGGAGCGCCTGGTCATGGCGAAGGGCTTGACCGACACGGGCGCGCTGATCGAGCGCAAGGAAGCCTGGGCCAACGCCTACCGGCACACGCCTCACGGCAAGCCCGTCGAGCTGAGCGCCGGCTCCGATCCGGAGCGGCACTAGCTCGGCAACCAGGAAAACCGGCGATCTTCAATGCACCGTGATGGTCACCTTGGCCGTGGCGCGGCCGTATTCGTTGGTGGATTCAAGTTTGTAGGTGGTGGTGGCGGTGGGAGCAGTTTCTGACCTTTGCTCATAACTCCCACCCACTACCTTGGCCTCGGAGTTTACGTCGCCATTATTACACGGTTGCGCCCGAAAAACACGGTACCGCACGCTCGCCCCTGAGCGCATAATCAAATGTGGCCGAGCCGATTCTGTTACGGATACTGCAAGGGTCTTCAGACGCGAACATCCGCTTTAGCGAACTCTGCACTCTGCTTTCCCGGCTTGGATCGCCGAACGAGTCAAGGGAAGCCACCACATTTTCACCCGTGACGGTGTCGCGGAAATCCTCAATCTCCAGCCGCGAAACTCTTTGGCGAAGCCCTATCAGGTCAAGCAGGTACGCCGAGTCCTTGTAGAGTATAAACTGGCACAAGAGGCCGAATGACAAAGTACGAGATCATTCTCTATTGGAGCAACGAAGACCAGGCGTTTATCGCCGAGGTGCCTGAGTTGGCTGGCTGCGCAGCCGACGGCTCCACTCGGCAGGAAGCTCTTGCCAACGCCGAGACGGTGATCGCTGAATGGCTGGAAACTGCTCGGGAGCTCGGACGCCCCGTCCCAGAACCCAAGGGGCGGCTCCTTTTTGCCTGAGGTCTCCGCGCCTCCGCCGTCTGGCGATCTTCAATGCACGGTGATGGTCACCTTGGCCGTCGAGCGGCCGTATTCGTTGGTGGATTCAAGCCTGTAGGTGGTTGTGGCGGTGGGAGCGACGACAACGCCGGATCCACGAACGGCTCCGACTGCGGGCGTGATGATGTTGTACCCCGGATTGCTCACGTTCCAATCGACACTCCAATTCAGCGTCACGGTCTCGCCCTTGGTGATCGATTTCGAGGTCGCGGTGAAGCTGGAGATGGTGGGCGCAGGGCCGGTGGGAACGTTGCTGGGGGTGTAGACGGCGCCCATTTGCACGACGTCGAAATCGGCGGCCGTCAGCGTCTTCAGCTTGGAGAGATCGTCGTTGTTCCAGCGGCTATCCGGCGCGCCGGTGATATAAATGGCGCTGCCGTTATCGGCCAGAATCATCCCGTATTTCTTGAGCGCCGTGAGGATGACCTGGTTCTCGGCCGAGAAGCTGGAAATATTGAACGTGGATTTCAGTCGCAGGCGAGTTCCCATGGGAGGAGCGCTCAAGCTGGTGTTGGAGGAGGCCCAATGCGAGGCCGGCGCGACGAAGGCTTCCCGCGTGACCGGCACGGTGAAGCGCACGGCGTGATGGATGGCTCCGGAGGCGACTTCGTCGTAGCGCAGCAAGCCGGGAAAAATGGGAAGGCCGGCGGCGTCGGCGGAGGTCCAGGTATACGGACGCAGCTCATTCAGGGTCATGTCCCAGACGGCGCTGGAATTGGCGCTCCAGCTTCCGCTCTTTTCCGCGACGGCGTTATACAGCTCGTACAGCCAGCACCCGTCCTTGTCGAGAACCAAAACATGACGGTCGCCATTGCCGGGATGAGGATAGCCTTCGATGAGAGCGTTCGAGGAGATAGGCATTGGTCCGGGGTCACTCTCACTGGCGTAGGCTTTCAGGTTGACGCTGACCTTGGGCTGGGTTCCGGCGACGATCTGGTAGGGGATGCCCATGTACGAGCCGTCGTAGAGGCCTTGGCCGAAATCGGGATGAAGAGTCGTGGACGCGCCAATGAAGTTGATGATGTTGGATGAATCCGGGTCAACCAGCGCGGTGGAGATGTCGGCGTTCCAGAGACTACTGGTTCCCTGGAAGGGGACGAAGCCATTGAGGCTGGTGAGTTGTCCGGGCGTCATGCCCGCGCAGGTTCCGGGCGCTTGCGCGAGCAGGGCGGAGCTCGCCAGCAGCATCAGCAAAAGAGTTTTCGTCATATTCCCCCTCGGTATCAAAGCCGTTCCAGTGTAGACCGGCCTTGACGGAAGTACCATCGGGGAAACCTCTGTATAGAGGCGTAGATTTGGAGCGCTTCCGCGGGCTACGGAGCGCTGTATGCGGGGCTAGGGCGATTGCAAACGCCCGAGTCAGGGAAACGTGCCAGGATGCACCACCCTGGTGCACTCCTGGTATTCTGAAACCATGGCCACGAAAAGTAAAGGGGCGCCGGCGAGATCTGTTCGGCAAAGCGTCACGATGCCGGCAGCCTTAGCGGCGGATGTTCGACGCGTTGCCAAAGAGCGGCACGTTACAATGAGCCGGGCCTTGGTGGCCTTGGCGGAACGCGGAGTCCGCGCCGAGGCTGAGGCAAAGCAGCAACTCAAGAACGCTTATCGCAACTTCGTTCAGGAAGCGGAGCCGGAACGCAAGAATGAGGCCGGGCGCGAACTGATCCGGGCAATCTTCGGGAAGGACTCCGTTGCCGAAGATTCAATTTTCTGATCTTCCGCGCGGCGTCTGGCATCACTTGCTCCAACGGGTTGACGAACGCCGGATCTCGGTCGCTGACCTTTTGGCCCTCCAGGCTTGGGTACGTACTAACCCAAGTGCACCCGACGGCGATTGGTACAAGGACTTCGGGTCGTTTGTCTTATGCGGGTCCGGCAAGCTTCCGAAAACAGTCCTCGAAAAAGGGATGAAGCCGTTCGGAGATCCCATCGAATGACGGCGGCCGCATGCCGCTTTTCAGTACCTTCTCAGAACTGCCAGCACCTTGCCCTGAATCGCCACGGAAGAGCGCGGCAGGTAAATCGGCTGCATGGCGGAATTGGCGGGTTGCAGGCGCACGCGGCCATCCGGCTCCAGATAGAAACGCTTTAGGGTTGTCTCCGAGCCGTCCACCAGGGCCACGACGATGTCGCCGTCGCGGGCCTCGGCGGCCTTCTCCACCAGCACATAATCGCCGCCCATGATGTGATCTTCGATCATGGACTCGCCGCGAACCTGCAAGGCGTAGGTGTTGGGATCGCCCACGAAGTCGGAAAAGCTGAGCGTATCCTGGCCGGCGATCGCCTCGACGGGCGAGCCTGCCGCGATGCGTCCTAACAGCGGCATTTCCAGGCCCGGCGGGGGCTGATGATGCTGGCGCTGCTCTTCGTAATAGCGCGGCGCAATTTCCAGGGACCGGCTCTGATTGAACCCGCGTTTGATGTAATGCTTGGCTTCCAGCGCCATGATGTGCTTGTGCACGGTGGCGAGCGAAGCCAGGCTCAACCCGTCGGCGATTTCCTCATAGCTGGGACTGTATCCCTTTTTGTCCAGGAAACCGGCGAGGAAGTCCAGGAACTCCTTCTGGCGTTTGGTAAGGGCCATACCAGCATTGTAGGCGAAGAAACGGGGAATGTCCATAGAATCGTGAAAATGTTTCGGTGGGGTTCGAAGGGAATTCAGGAGGCTCTACTTCGCCGGCGAGAACCGCACGGCCACGCCGCCGCCGGGCGCCAGGTTCACCTTCAATAGGGTCGAGGCGGTGACGCGGCGCTGCTCGATGGTGGTGTGTTTGGGATTGACGCCGGCGTCCGGGGCGTCCGAGTAGATCTCGGCAAGATACTCGCCCGGGCCCAGAAATTCGAGCGGAATGCCGATCTCGCGCGAATCCCAATTCGTGATGCCGCCCAGGTACCACTCGCTGCCCTTCTTGCGAGCCAGCGTCACGAACTCGCCGACCTTGCCGCCGACCACGTGAGTCTCATCCCAGCTTGTCGGAACTTCCTTGATAAACTCGAAATCTTTCTGTCCCTTGTAGGCTTCCGGGTAATCCGACACCATCATCAGAGGGCTGTCGAAGACCACGTACAAAGCCAACTGGTGCGCGCGAGTGCCCATCACCATGGGCTTGTTGTTGCGAGGCTGGAATTCCGCGCGGGTCACGTTATCGAAGCCGCCCGGAGTGTAATCCATGGGACCGGCCAGCATGCGCGTGAAGGCGAGCATGACGTCGTGATCGGGAGTGGTGCGCGCGCTCCACTTCAGGTATTCGAGCCCCATCACGCCCTCGCGGGTAATCACGTTGGGCCAGGTGCGGCTCATGCCGTCGGGTTTATAGGCGCCATGGAAATCGACCATCAGATGGTGGTCGGCGGCGGTCTTGGCCATGCGGTGATAGAAATCCACCATCCATTGATCGTCGCGATTCAAGGAATCGATCTCGACTCCGGCCACACCCCATTTCTCATAGAGCGCGAAGGCTTCGTCCATCTGGCGCAGGACCGAGGACCAGTCCATCCACAGCCACACTCGCACGCCCTTGGATTTGGCGTAGCGCAGAATCTCGGGCATGTCGATCGCTGGGATGGCGCGGGTGATATCGGGCGGCAAGTTGTTGCTCTCTCCGCCGGCCCAGCCTGCGTCGATCAACATGTATTCGAGCTTGGAATCCGAGGCGAAATCGATGTAGTGTTTGATGGTCGCGGTGTTCATGCCGGGTTGAAAATCGACGCCGTCGGCCTGCGTGCCGGACCACCCGTTCCACGCGGCTTTCCCGGGCTTGATCCAGGACGTATCGGCGATGGCCGAGGGCGGATTCAGGCTGGCGACAATGTTCGACTCGATCAGCCGTCCGGGCTCCGATCCGATCAACATCACGCGCCAGGGGCAGGTCATGGGCGCGGAGGTGTGCACGGCCAGCATGGGATCATCGGCACGAGGCGCGAGGGTCGAGATCATGATGCGGCCTTCCTCATGCTTCAAATACATCCCCGAATAGTTATCGATATCGGCTTCGGTGACGGCGACCCAGCCCACGCCCGGTTGTTCCACCAGGAACGGCAGCGCAATCAGCGAGTCGGGATGAATGCCGCTGAGAGTGATCCGATTGTATTGATCCTCATAGCGGGTTTGGAAATCCTCAAGGATGAGCGGGTAAGTCTCGGCATCCTTGGCAAACTGAAATTCCGTGAATTCGTCGACGATCCGCATGTCGACCAGGGGATTCGACCAGGGCACCACATAGCGGAACGCGATGCCGTCATCGTAGGCGCGAACCTCCACGGTGATGCGGCGGCCGAGCGTTCCGTTTTGCAGGTACTGAGCCACTAGCGAATTGTAGTGATCGCGGACGTGCGTGGTCTTCCCGGCCGGGACGGTGTAGGTCTCGTCGACCGCGGCGGTCTTGGAGGCTTCGAGCCCGACGTTGACGCCAAGAATCGGCTGGTCCAGAATATTCAGCCCCATGAAGGATGTGTCGATGAGCTTCTTGCCCTTGAACGATACCTGGTAGGCCAGTCTGACGTATGGCTCGCTGGGGTCGGGCTGCTGCGTGAGAAAAAGCTGGAACTGGATCTGACCGTTGGGCGAGGAGAGGCTGAGCAGGTCGGAGGACTGATCGCCAAGTGCGATCAGGGCGCAGGCGGCCGCCGCCAGAGCTAACAAAAAGGTCCTCATCGCGATACTTTTATTTTCGCACTCCGCCGCTTGGTATCGCCGCGACGACTTCAATCGCCATGCTGGCGTCGGGCGACGGCAGCCCCTCGACGATCAGGGTGGTGGCGGGGCTGCGCGGGGCCGGCAACTTCTCTTCGATGGCGCGGCTGGTTGAATAAACCAGAGAATAGAGATTCGAAAAGATCACATCGCTATCGCCGGCGCCCAGTGAATTCAGCGTTTTTTGCAAGCGCTCGAAGGCGAGGCGCAGGTCGGAGTCCTGAGTGCCGAAGGCCATCTGCATGCCGGTGAAGATGAGCTTGGGAGTGTTCACACCGCCATTGCCACGGCGGCCGACGCCTTCACAATCCGTAGCCGATCCCGCGCTCAACCGAAGCCGCTGGACGAAGTCGAGCGCGGCCGATGGGAACGCGCGAGAGGCAGCAAGCCGCGCGTTCTCATTGGCTGGGGCGTCGTCGATCGAGCCCAGGAAACAGGTCACACGCAGCATCTCAGAAGCATCGACATTCGCGCTTTTGGCCGCGGCTTCTAAGCGTGCGAGAGACCCGGGGACATCCTCGGCGTGCTGCGCGGCAAAGAAGGCCAGACCGTTGGGGTTCTGAGCTTTTTTTTCTTCAGAAACGCTTTCGATGACGACCTGCGCGCCTTCCAGCGGCAACGCGCCCACTTGAATGGTGGTCAGCGCGGGCAGCGGCTGCTTTTTGTCGGTGAAGATTTCGCTGACGATGGCCTGCACGCGGCGCGCATCCCCGGTCCCGGCCACGAACGCGCGCAGTTTCACGATGGGGGCTCCATGATCGGCCCGGAGCAGGGCTTGCAGCGCGTCGCGCGTCTGTTGCGTGAGCAGGCCCTTGGCTGACAGAGGCGAGACGTGAAAGGTGAGGCGCACGGTATCGGCTACGACCGCGGCGGGAGGGTCTTTCAAGACGGGAAGAGTTTGCGAGGGAGGCTCTTTATCGGGGTTCTTGCGCTGCGCCGGCAGGAGCGCGGCAAGGATCAGCGTCAGCGCGAGCGCGAGAATGCGGCGGGCGGGCACGGGTAAACCCGGATTGTAACATCCGGTATGAGTGAGCACACTACGGCTGTGGAAAATCGCTACGCGGTGGGCCGATCACATGCGATCGGGCCCACCGGGGCGGAAAACGTGAGTTACAACGGCTGTTCGTAGACAAATTTTGGAGGGCAATACGGCTGGTTTAGGGCTCGCACTGTCCGACGGAGTAAGCTAACCTCAACCTCCTCACACTCTCAAAAGATTCGAATCTTTCTCCTGTCCCGCTCCCCCCGGTTCGACGGAAGCGGCAAGCGCGACCTTTTCGGGCCGCACGCGGAATTCACCAATACAACGATCTGCTTGGCCAAGCACCGTACTTCTGCTTGGAGCATAACCGGCGGGTGTTCGCGGCGCGGGGGAGATTATGCGGGAAGTGGTTGAAGGGAAATGGAAAAAAAATTCAGCGCCAATGCGTCACGACAGTGAGAGGCGGCGCTCTCGGGAAAGCCTACAGAACCAGCACTTGGTCAACCCACTCGCTTTGGAGTACGCGCTCCAGACTTCCGTCCGGGCCGATGCGCATAATGGAGGCACCATCGGAGTACACCAGGCTGCCGTCCGCTGCGATATCGAACGTGAGGACGTTCCTGGCGATGGCCTCGGTTTTCCCGCCAGGCGGGCGGCGAACCAATTCCCAAGAAGACGGCGCAAGCCCCCGCGCCTCGTCCTGGGGCGGATGGACCATCAACGCATTCGCCAGATTTCCGTGAATGAACAACTGCCGCGGGTCGGTGGGCCGCTGTACGGCTCCCTTGTTCGTCACCAGCGGCTTGCCGGTATACATCATCGAGAAGATGTTGAAGTATTGAAACACGGCCCGAGCCATGCGGAACGGAAACAGCGTCGCATCCGTCATCGAACTCAGCAAGGAGTTCACCAGGTTGGCCTGGGGCATTCCCGACTCGTAGGGCTTGCGGATGTAGTAAAGCGTACCATCCGCGGTCTGTCGAGGCTGGAGCAGGTCGTGGCCGGTTTCCGAAGCGATCTCGTCCAGATCGCCGGAATCCAAATCCAGTTGTTGAATGGTGCAAGGCCCGAGCCCCGCAAAGCGGCCGGCCACGTCCCGCCCCACGCCCGCGCTTTGAAACACGATCCGCCGCCCGGCCCCAGGAACCCATCGCGGGACCTGGTCGAACGAATCCCCTTCGGTCACCTCCGAAAGGTCTGTTCCCTGCATCGGAAGGACCACGATGTTGGACCGCATACTTTCCTTATGGAATGCGGCGGCCGCGAGGATGCCCCGGTCCGGATGCAGGGCCGCGTGGCGAATGCGAAAATCCGCGGTGTGGAACAGGCGCGTTTCGGCGCCCATGGCGTCCAGTAGAAAAATCCCGCTGACCGCGTCGGTCTCCATTGAATATAGGAGCGCCCCTTCCGGGCCGGCCGCCAGACCCGTGAGCAGGACAGGCGTAGCGTCTCGAACGCCCGGCTGCTCGGCCCCGAAGCGGCCCATGAACATCGCGCCGCGCCCTTGCGTCTTCCAAGCATGACGCCGCTCGATCGAAGCCGTACGCTCCCGCACAGTGCGCTCAAATTCGCTCTCCAATGCTTGAGTGACGCCGTTCTTTCGCACATGTAACTTGTGCTTCGACAAAAATGCGATCGCCGGTTCAGGCATATCCCGATTGATCGGACGTTGTCCGCCAATTCCCCTTAGGGGGAACCACTGAGATACACTTGCACATAAAGCTCGACGGTATTTAAGGAGACCATGGCCGGCCAAGCTCCGAACCTGTTGAAGCCCGGCGACGCGCTGGGACCGTATCGCATTGATGCGCTCATCGGAAAGGGCGGCATGGGCGAGGTGTACCGCGGCACCGACACGCGCCTGGGACGGCCCGTCGCGATTAAAGTTTCCGCGCGCGAGTTCAGCGACCGGTTTGAGCGCGAGGCGAAGGCGATCTCGTCGCTCAACCACCCCAATGTCTGCACGCTGTATGACGTGGGACCGAACTACCTGGTGATGGAGTTGGTCGAGGGCGATACGCTCTCGCACCTGATCAAGCAGGGTCCGATGCCGCTGGAGGCGGTGTTACGGTACGGCATCCAGATCGCGGATGCTCTTTCGGCCGCGCACGCAAAGGGCGTCATTCACAGGGATCTGAAACCGGCCAACATCATCCTGACTGCGAACGGCGTCAAGGTTCTGGATTTCGGCTTGGCGAAACTGAACGCCGGGGCGAGGTTCAGTGCCGCTGGGTCGAGCGAGGTGGAGACGAGGACGGAACCGATGACCGAGTCGGGTTCGATCCTCGGCACGCTGCACTACATGGCGCCGGAGCAGGCCGAAGGCAAGGAAGCCGATGAGCGTTCCGATATTTTTTCTTTCGGCGCGGTGCTGTATGAGATGCTCACCGGCAAGCGCGCCTTCGACGGCGAAACCAAGACCGCGATTCTGGCCGCGATTCTGAAGGACCACCCGGAACCAATCTCGCAATTCCAGCCGGCGGTGCCGCGGTCTCTGGATCGGGTGGTGCGGAAGTGTCTGGAGAAGAAGCCGGCCGAGCGCTGGCATTCGGCGCACGACTTGAAGCAGACGCTGGAGCTGATCGACCTGGCGGGGCCGACGAACGCATCGGCGAGCGTGAGCAGTAGCGGCATGCAGGCCGAAGGCCTGCTCCACAAAGATGGAAATAAGAAGTGGATGTGGGCGGCGGTGGCGGCGGGAGTGATTGTCGCGGGAGCGGCTCTGGCCTTGTTGGCGCCGTGGCGAAAAACCGGCCCCACGCAGGCGGTGCGCTTCGAGGTCGGCCCCGCCGAGAAAATGACGTTCATCAACCAGGCGGCGATGGCGGTTTCTCCCGATGGCCGCTGGATGGTGTTCCCCGCATCCGGCGAAGATGGCGTTACCCGCTACTATGTACGCTCACTCGATGGCGTTGAAATACGCGCAATGCCCGGCGCGGAAGGAAGTCAATGGCCCGCGTCCTGGTCTTACGATAGCCGCTGGGTGATTTTCTCCGCGGGCGCCAAGCTTAAGAAGGTTGACATTCAGGGCGGACCCCCACAAAACATCGCGGATTTCTCCGGTCGCCTGAGCGGAGCGGGCTGGAACTCCGATGGCGTGATCATCGCCGGCACGGAAGGCTCGCCGATCCTACGGGTACCTGCCTCCGGCGGCGTGGCGACTCCCATCACGGCTCTCGCCCCAGGCGAGAGCGCGCATCGCTGGCCACAATTTCTACCGGACGGAAAGCATTTCCTATATGAGCGGTCTTCCTCAGACCCAGACAAAGCGGGTGTCTATATCGGTTCCATCGACGCCCAGCCGAATCAGCAGAGCATGCAGCGTCTGCTGGCCACCGACCGGCAGGCGTATTATGCGCCCGAGCCCGGCGGCGGCGTGGGGCACCTGATTTTCTTGCGCCAAACCGCCTTGATGGCACAGCTCTTCGACCCAGTTAAAATGATGCTAAGCGTTCGTGCATAAATAACCGCTTCATTGTGTCGATGGGGAAATGGTATAGTTCCAGTCCCCGTGGAACGGGTGGCGCGCGATATTGATGGCGGCAAATTTGGCATCGGAGGTTTTGACGCCTTTGGGATATTTGTTTTCGTCGAGTTCGGCGCGTACGGTAAGTCCGGTGGTGGTCGTCGTTGCCGCAATGAGTTGAACGATGGTCTGAAAACTCCGCAGGGGTTTTCCACGCCAGTTAATCGTGAGAAAGGAAAAGAGGCGATGTTCGATTTTGTTCCATTTGCTGGTACCCGGGGGCAGATGGCAGACCGTGATGGGAACGCGAAGCATGTTGGCTAGCTCCTGTAATTCTACTTTCCACAGGCGGACACGGTGTCCGTTGCTACCGCCGCCATCGGCAGTCACCAGCAGTCGTGTGGCATTGGGATAGCGGCCTTGTCCCATACTCAACCACCAGCGGCCAATCGCGTGAACGGCGAAACTGGCGGTATCGTGATCGGTGCCAACGCTGACCCATCCCTTGTTGTCGCCGATGTCGTAGATACCGTATGGGATCGCCCGCCCCAGTTTCGGATCGATAAAGTCATGGACATTGACCGCTTCCGGTTTTCCTTTGGGATGCCATTCGCGACCGTTGTTTTTGAAATTGCCCACCAACTCTTTCTTCTTGGTGTCAACCGAAATTACGGGCTCACCCGCCGCCAGAAACGCCTTGGCCTGATCGCTGATGTACTCAAACTGGGCGTTCCGATCCACGTGGCTGCTCCCCTCCCGTGTCTTGCGGTTGGCCTGCAGACTGAATCCCCGTTTGCGCAGACCGTCGGCGATCACGTGAGGACAAACCGAATGACCCAGGCTTCGCAGAGCCTCGGATAAGTGTCGCAGACTTTTCGAGGTCCATCTCAGAGGTCGCATGGGATCACCGCGCGTCGCCGGTTCCACCAGCCGTCCAAGATCCGCCAGCAACGTCGAGTCTTCGGTGAGTTTTGCCTTGCGTCCACCGCCCGGCCTGCGGATTCGCCCGGCTTCCACTTGCCGCGATTCCGCGATTTCCTTCATCCCGCGACTGATCGTGCTGCGAGCGATTCCGGTTATTCGCGAAACCGCGCTCACTCCACCTCGACCATATGACTGCGCTTCGGTCGCCGCGAACCGCCGCAACCCCTGTTCGTTCAGAACCGGTGCAAGGCCCCTATAACGCTGCGCAATACTCTGCTCTGAACCAAGGGAGCCAGCCACTAGTCCACGATATCACAAACGGAGCACTTATTGATGCACAGTGTCTAAGCGGCGAGCCCGCGGCCATCGCCGACGGAGTCGATTCCTTTACCCCTACAAATCATGGCCTGTTCTCCGTATCGGACACCGGCACGCTGGTGTACCATGGAGGATCCGGCCCGCAGACGATGCTCACATGGTTTGACCAGCAGGGCAATTCCGCGGGCACCCTGGGCGACCCGGGCGACTACGCGTTTCCGGCGATTTCTCCGGATGGCAGCCGCGTGGCTGTGGCGGTGGGTCCGCAGGCGAGCCGGGACATCTGGATTCTGGATGTGGCGCGCGGCGCCAGCACGCGCTTCACCTTCGATCCCGCCCGCGACGATTTCCCAGCCTGGTCGCCCGACGGCAAGAACATCGCGTTCAGCTCCAATCGCGGGGGGCAATTGGATCTGTACATCAAGCCCGCCGACGGTTCGGGCGAAGAAAAATTACTCTTGAAAACCGATGAGTACAAGATTGTGGACCGTTGGACCAAGGACGGCCGCTTCCTGCTGTTCACCAGCACGGGTCCGAAGACTGCCGAGGACCTGTGGGCCTTGCCGTTTCCGGTGGGGGCCAAACCGGTTCCCCTCTTGCAGACGCGGTTTAATGAACGCAGGGCGAGGGTATCGCCGGACGGGCGTTGGATGGTGTATAGCTCCGATGAATCGAGTCCCATGCGAAATCTACGTCCGGCCGTTCACGCCCGAGGCGCCCGCCGGCACGGGAGCGAAGTGGCTGGTTTCGAAAGGCGGCGGAGTCCGTCCCATCTGGCGGCCGGATGGCAAGGAGGTGTTTTACCTCAATGGGACCCAGGTGATGGCCGTGGATATCGACACGAGCAAGGGATTCCAGGCCGGTACGCCCCGGCGCATGTTCACGGCTCCGCCGGGGGCGCTGAACGTGAGTTGGGACCTGTCGCCCGACGGCAAGCGCTTCCTGTTCATCGCGCCGCCCAACACCGGCCTCGTCATCCCGTTTACGGTGATCGTCAACTGGGCGGCGGGGCTGAAGAAGTAGGCGTATGGGACTCGAACGCGGCTTTCGTCTGGATCACTACGAGATCGTCGAAATCATCGGCAAGGGCGGCATGGGCGAGGTCTACAGCGCCACGGACACTCGCCTGCCGCGCACGGTCGCCATCAAAACTTCGAAGCAGCAGTTCAGCGAACGGTTCGCCCGCGAAACCAAGGTGATCGCATCGCTGAACCATCCCAATATCTGCACGCTGTTCGACGTCGGGCCCAATTATCTGGTGATGGAGATGATCGAGGGGCCCACGCTCGCCGAGCGCATGAAAAACGGCCCTCTGAGCCTGGACGAAGCCGCGGGCATCATGCGCCAGGTGGCCGACGCGCTGGATTACGCGCATGAGAAAGGCGTGGTGCATCGCGATCTGAAACCCGGCAACATTAAGATCCGGCCCGATGGCCTGGTGAAGGTGCTGGATTTCGGATTGGCCAAGGTGGGGCCGACGTCGGCAGCTTCGGACGGTGATGCTGAACAGGCTGAAGCCTATTCCACGATGACCATGGAAGCGACGCAAGCCGGGGTAGTGCTGGGGACCGCAGCGTACATGGCTCCGGAGCAGGCCGTGGGCAGACCAGTCGATAAGCGCGCCGACGTTTGGGCCTTCGGAGTGGTGTTCTACGAGATGCTCACCGGCGCGCGCATGCACACGGGCGATACGGTGCAGGAGGTGATGGCGTCGGTTCTCAAGGACGAACCCGACCTGACCAAGGTGCCGGCGCAGGCGCATAAGCTGATCAAGCGATGTCTCGAAAAAGATCCGAATAAGCGATTGCGGCACGTGGGCGACGTGATGGCGCTGCTGGATGACGCGCCGTCGGGGGTGGGGCAGGCCGAAGGCCTGCTCTACAAGGACAAGGACAAGAAGTGGATATGGGTCGCGGTTGCGGCGGCGGGGGTGATCGTCGCGGGAGCGGGGCTGGCGCTGTGGGCTCCGTGGAAGAAAGCGGCTCCCACGCAAGCCGTGCGCTTCGAGGTGGGACCGGCCGAGAAAATGACGTTCATCGCCGGCTCTGCGATGGCGGTCTCTCCCGACGGACGCTGGATGGTGTTTCCTGCTGTCGGTGAAGATGGCCAAGCGCGCTACTATATACGCGCTCTCGATGGCGTCGAAGTACGCGCGTTGCCCGGCACGGAAGGCCCTTCGCCGCCGCCGGCGTCCTGGTCCTACGATAGCCGCTGGGTGGTTTTCGCGAACCGTGGCGGCGGCAAGCTCAAGAAGGTGGATATTCAGGGCGGACCGCCGCAGAACATCACGGATTTTCCCGGCGTCCTGGCGGGAGCAGGCTGGAACTCCGATGGCGTAATCATCGCCGGCTCATCATTCGCTGTCGCGGGCCCGATCCTGCGGGTACCGGCCTCGGGCGGCGAGACAACACCTGTCACTGCTCTCGAGCCGGGCGAGACCGGCCACCGCTGGCCCCAATTCCTGCCGGATGAAAAACATTTCCTCTACCTGCGGGTTGCCTCCGACGCAGCCAAAACGGGGATCTATATCGGTTCTATCGATGCCCAGCCCAACCAGCAGAGCATGCAGCGCCTGCTGGCCACGGACCGTCAAGCCTATTACGCGCCTGCGCCCGGCGGCGGGACGGGGCACTTGATTTTCATGCGCGGGGCCACATTGATGGCGCAACTCTTCGATCCAGGTAAGATGGTCCTCTCCGGCGAGCCGGTGGCCATCGCCGACGGAGTGGATTCGTTCTCCACCACAAATCATGGCCTGTTTTCCGTATCCCACACCGGCACGCTGGTCTACCGGGCAGGCATAGGGTCTCAGACCGTCCTCACATGGCTCGATCAGCAGGGCAATCCCGCGGGCACCCTGGGCGATCCGGGTGACTACGCGTTCCCGGCCATTTCTCCGGATGGCAGCCGTGTGGCTGTCGGGATGGGCCCGGCGGGGGGCCGCGATATCTGGATTCTGGATGTGGCGCGCGGTAACAGCACGCGCTTCACTTTCGATCCCGCCGACGACGATTATCCCGCCTGGTCGCCCGACGGCAAGAACATCGCGTTCAGCTCCAATCGCGGCGGGCAATTGGATCTTTACATCAAACCCGCTGACGGCTCGGGAGAAGAGAAGCTGCTCCTGCATACCGATGAGTCGAAGAACCCGGAGCGTTGGACGAAGGACGGCCGCTTCCTGCTGTTCACCAGCAGGGGACCGAAGACTGCCCTATGGGCCTTGCCGTTCCCGGGACCGGCAAAACCAGTCGCCCTGTTGCAGACGCAGTTTGAAGAAGGCCAGGCGAGGGTATCGCCGGACGGGCGTTGGCTGGCATATACCTCCACGGAATCGGGTGCTAACGACATCTACGTGCGGCCGTTCACACCGGAGGCGCCCGCCGGCACCGGAGCGAAGTGGCTGGTTTCGAAAGGCGGCGGAATCCGTCCCCTCTGGCGGCCGGATGGCAAGCAGTTGTTCTACCTTACTAACGGCCCGACGATGGCCGTGGATATCGACACCAGCAAGGGATTCCAGGCCGGTACGCCACGGCGCATGTTCACTGGTCCGCTGGGAGTGGCAAACTCGGGCTGGGACCTGTCGCCGGACGGCAAGCGCTTCTTGCTCGTCGCTCCGCCGAACACCGGCCGCGTCATCCCGTTTACGGTGGTCCTCAATTGGGCGGCGGGGTTGAAGAAGTGATGTAGAGCAGGCCTTCGGCCTGCAGCTGGAGAATCACCCGGCAGGCCAAAGGCCTGCTCCACATCCGGCAGGCCACCCGGCAGGCCAAAGGCCTGCTCCACATCCGGCAGGCCACCCGGCAGGCCGCCCGGCACTGGACCATGGCCAATCCTCAATCGAGCCGACAAGGCCCGCGGTGACAGGATTTTGTTCCACGTACCGGATCACCCGGCTCAATTCCGCATCGCTTCGAACGCAGTGATCGTAAGATTCATACTGCCAGAAAGGCTTTCCCGTGCGGCCCAAGACGAGGTTGGCGGCTCTGGCGGTGGAACCTTTGATCCATCTTGTGATCGTGGGCAGTTCGCGAAGGGGCTCGAAAACCAGATGGACGTGATTGGGCATAATCACCCAAGCGAATAAGTCATAAAAGCGAATAAGTCATAAAGACGATACTGGCTCGCTCCCTGCCTCGAGGGTTTTGGCAATGATGGTGGCGATGCGTGGATCTCGCAGCCAGACCGGGCCGGAGTTGGCACGATCGAGGGCGCGGTCACTCTCGACAAACGCTCTTCCCGCGCCTTGGACAAACGCTCTTCCCGCGCTTTGGACAAACGCTCTTCCCGCGTTGGGGTCCATCATCGCCGTGCGCGGCAGTGTACCGAATAACCGCCAAGTCAGGAAGAGTCTGGCCCGGGGCGGATAAAAATGAGGCAGGTTCCGTCGGTGGTAATACACGTCCAATCCAGCTGCAGGCCACGGGTGCAGGCCAAAGGCCTGCTCTACACGGGCGCAGGCCAAAGGCCTGCTCTACACGGGCGCAGGCCAAAGGCCTGCTCTACAAGAGAGCAGTGGCCGATTCGACGCATTCCTCTGCTGTAGAATTACGATACACCTCCGCCGGGTGGTCCTCAACTGGGCGGCAGGGCTGATCTGCCCCACGTTACTTCGCCGCGGCGGCGCTCTTCGCAGCCACCGCAGGCTCCGGCTGGCTGTCGATATACATGATGTTCCCTTCGGTTCTCGTCGCCGCCTTCGGGCTCGCCGTGGCCTCGCCGTGAAGACCGTAACGGAACACGACAGCCGCTGTCTTGCCGGCGCATTCCGCCTTGAATTTCGACGCTTTAACGGCCTTTTCCACCGCCGGTACGAGCAACTTTGGCCCATCCGCCCAGGCGGATGCGACTTGAGTATCGATTTTATCTGCGGTTCCCTGCGCTGTCACTTGGACCCAGACGTACACCGTCCCGTCGACATGGGCCCGAAGCGCAGATTGGGGAAATTCGGGCGTTTCCACACGATCGAAGCATTCGAATCCGGGAAGGGCCGGCGCGGGCGGTGGCGCGGCTTGCTGACCTCTCCCGCCGCCCTGGCCTCTTCCGCCGCCTTGGCCTCTTCCGCCTTGTTGTGCTCTCCCGTACTGCGAGATCAAAAGAGCAGTTGCAATCACAAGTACAGTTCGCATTTGGCACCTCGGAGAATGTGAAGTTATCGCAAAGTCATTATATAAGAGCTTGGCGATGTCCGCGAAAGCGGGTGGCTGGAACTTGCATCGCATCTATATCACCGAGGGGTGGTTCGCAGGACCTGTTATGCTCGAAGAAGCATGCACAGCGGCTCTTTGATAACGACGCGCATGCCGGTTTTTCTCCTGGTTTTGGGCGCCGGCAGTCTTCTCGCGCAGCCCAGCGCCTGCGTAACCAGCGCGACACCACCCATCGTACGAGCGGAAGGACTCACCGAGCGCATTGGCGATATTCTGCTGACGTGTACCGGAACGCCGGGAAACACTCTCAACGCCAACATCACTATCGGGCTGAATACCAACCTGACCAACCGCATCTCGAGCGGAACTACGCTCACCGGAGTCGTCTTCACGATCGACAGCGGCGCGGGACCTCAGCCGGTATTGACGCAACCTCTGCTGTTCAACCTGGATACGCTCGCTTATTATGGCGTGACGATGACTTTCTCCCCGCAGGGGCAAGTGAACCTGGACATCGCGGGGATTCGCGCCAACGCCACGCAGATTCCGGTGGGCACGCAGATTCGGGCCTCCATCAGCGTGAATAACGCGGGGCTCGCGCTCACTTTCTCTCAGGTTACCGTGGGGACACCGCAACACGGATTGTATGTGAGCTACGGTTCCGCTCTGGTGTGCGCGCAATATGGCTCGCCGCTTCCCGATACGATCACTTTCAGCAATCTGATGGCCGAAGGCACGGCGCTGGCGAACACTCGGGTGACGGAAGGATTCGGGGATGCCTTCCAGCCGCTCTCCGGCTGGGCGAACTTCAATGCCGATTCGGGCGAGCGCATCCTGGTGGAATTTTCGGGCTTGACCGACGACGCGCGCTTGTTCGTACCGGACGTCATCGCGGGCTCGGATGCGGTGCAGCCCACCTCGGGCGGCGGCTTCGGGTTGCCGGTCTCCGGCGGAGTGTACGCGCCCGGCGGGGGAGGCTCGCTGCTGCTGGCGCGCGTATCCGGAGCGAATTCGAGCGGGGCGGGCGGATCGCCGGTGTATGCGCCGGGCGCAATCGGCTCGGGCTCAATGAGCTTCGATAGTGTGTCGGAGATCGCAGTGGCGAACGGGGCCGCCTACGCGGTGTATGAAGTAGTGGACGCCAATCCCGCCGCCATCGAGTCGGCCCAGTATCCGACGTTTCTGGGACTGCTTCCGGACGGAAGCCGGAACGCCACGATCGCCTCCGAGGAGGTGTTCTTCGCCCCATCCTCCAGCGTTGGCGTGGCCACCACCGCCGATCCACTTCCGCGCTTCGCCGCGGTGACGGCGCTGCCGGATTGCGCGATCGTGGGGGATTGCGATCCCACGCCTCCCAAGCTTTCAAGCGACACCAGCTCGCTTCAGTTCACAGAACAAGCCGGCGCCCAATACCAGGTGGCCAACGTAGCCATCGGCAACAGCGGCGGCGGGGCGATGCCATGGCTGGCTTCGGTAAGCTACAGCGCCGGCGGGTCGGGGTGGCTGAGTATCAGCCCGAGCAAAGGGTTAGGTAACAGCACGCTTCAGACGGTGGCCCGGCCGCATAATCTCGCTCCAGGCACCTATACGGCGACGCTGACGATCAATGCCGGCCCGGTTGCGGGAGTGCTGTCGATTCCCGCGACGCTGGCGATTACCGCTCCGCCCGCGCCGTCGATCAGCTCGGTCCTGAACGGGGCCAGCTTTCTGCCCGAGCCGGTGGTGCCCGGGTCGATAACGACGGTGATGGGCTCAGGGTTCGGCGGGGCGAACGTGTCGGCAACTTTCAACAATCTTGCGGCGACGATCCTGTTCGGCAACGACACGCAGCTCAATATGGTGGTTCCGGCCGGTTTGGCGGCGCAGGCTTCTGGGCAGTTGGTGGTGACGGCGGGCGGCGCGAGCTCGACGCCGACTACGGTCGCGGTGGCGCTGTTTGAGCCGGGCATTTTCTCGGGCGGAATCGTGAATCAGGACGGTTCGGTGAACAGTGCATCGAGCGGCGCGGCTCCGGGCAGCATCATCGCACTGTGGGCCACGGGATTGTCGGGAACCGGAGCCATCACCGGCAATATCGGCGGCGAGGACATCGCGGTTCCCTACTACGCCGGCCCCGCGCCGGGCTTGATCGGCGTGCAGCAGGTGAACCTGATGGTTCCCACCGATCTCGCGCCGGGCTCGACGCAGGTGTATGTGTGCGGAGCGCCTCCGTCAAGCGGCAAAGTGTGCAGCATCCCCGCGCCGCTGACGATCCATTAGTCCTCGGTGGGCTTTTCCGCGTGGTCGACGACCATAATGTCCACCGGTGCTTTTTTCGATTCCAGCTTCAGGCCCAACTGGCTTGGGAGGGCCTGGAAAATCGTGGGGCCGTAGGTATCGATCGGAACTCCGTTGAAAAGTTGGCCTTCCTTGATGCCGGGAGGCAGGTCTCGCGTAAACGTCAACTCGAAATCAAAGCATCCGATTACGTTGGTCTGGTTGAGGACGGGCCGGTCGAAAATCTGCGAAAGCACAAACGTAAAATAATCCATGGAAGCGCAATGCGCGCTCCACTTCTCGTGAAGAAACTGCTCCGCCTCCTTGTTGATATTGAGATCGCCGCCGCCCGCCCCCGGATGGACCTTCAGGTTCTTGGGCCCGCCCTTGTCCACCGTCAGAACGTAGGCTGACATGACCTTCGTCTCATAGTGGAAGCGCAGCTTGAACCGCTCCGTCAGCAGATTCTGCAACATGATGTGCAGGTCTTCGATGCTGGAAGGCTTCTCCGCCTCCGCGTTCAAGTCGTAAGGGTCGGTGTCGACCCATCCTGGACCTCCGGCGATCTGGTCGTACTTAACTTGATACGCGCCCGAGAGGTAATTCCTGAGAACCCAGTTGGAGCCGACATACCGCTTCCCACCCGGCGCGGGATGCAGCCCGCCGTCCTGTGCACCCGGCTTACTGGGCTTGATCGATGCGACTTCGAACATCAGCGAGCCCGTGGGCGCAGGCTTTTGCCCCACGGCGAACGCCGCCATCGCTAACGTAATCGCCAGGCCGCGACGCATACTCGCTAATCCCAGCCGGAGCCGGCGCTCGCGGGCAGCACTGCTGCGCCGAGCACCAACCCAGCCACGCCTTCCTCAGACGTGCCGATTATGTCCTGCGTAACTTCATCGCGTTTGCGGGCGCGAGTCAATAGGCGAAAGATGAATGACAGCATCACGGCCTCCTTAAGCTTCCCTATGCGCGAGTCGCACGGTTGCCAGACGGGTCAGAAGTTTCATGCGGCTGATTTCCTGCGCCACGACGTCGAGTCCCTTGGAGGTCAGGCGATACGCCTGGCGGTCGCGCGGGGCCTCGATCTCGCGGAATCGCTCAATCCAGCGCTCCTCCAGAAATCTGCGGATCGCGCCATATAAGGTGCCGGTGCTCATGCGGACGCGGTTCCCGGATAGTTCCTCCACGTCCTTCAAGATCGCGTAGCCGTGGCGCGGTTCCCCGGCCAGGCTCAGGAGAATGAGGAGACCCGGCTCCGAGAGCGGCTCGTTATGTCGGACGTTATGTCGTACAGCGACATGTCGCATGGAGGTATAGTATCCTTCCCTGCCGCTCTCGTCAAGAGTCTTCCCAGGTCCCTCAATTGATCAGATGGGGTCACGCACTGCATGGTAGGCTTTTGTTTGTCATGTCGGAAGCCAGGTTCGATCTGTTTGCCGCAGCCCGTCAAGAGATGATTGCCGAGGGCTTCCAGCCGGATTTCCCGCCGGGGGTGGACCAGCAACTGATCGCGCTGAAGACCCGACCCTCGCCCGCGACGGGTGGCGAGGTGCGCGACTTGCGCGCCTTGCTGTGGTCCTCTATCGATAACGACACTTCCCGCGATTTGGACCAGGCCGAGGTGGCCGAGCGTGTGAACGGTGGAATTCGGGTCCGAGTCGCCGTGGCCGATGTGGATTCCTGCGTGCCGATCGGTTCGCCGATCGATGCGCACGCAGCCGAGGAAACGACGACGGTCTATACCGGCATCAGAACCTTCTCGATGCTCCCAGAGCAATTGTCCACGGATCTTACATCGCTCAACGAAGCGGCCGACAGGCTGGCGATGGTTGTGGAGGTGGCCGTGGCTCATGACGGTTCGATTTCCTCCGCGGATATTTACCGCGCGCTGGTACGGAATCAGGCGCAGTTGACATACAACCAAGTCGGCCCGTGGCTGGAGGGGGCCACAGCCACACCTCCGAAAGTGAGCGGGTGCGCCGGTTTGGAGGCGCAGCTCAAGCTTCAGGATGAAGCAGCGCAGATTCTTATGGACGAGCGGCACAGGCAAGGCGCATTGAACTTCGATCGCGTCGAAGCCGAGGCTGTGATTGCCGATGGCCAAGTGCAAGGAGTCAACACTCGCCGGGCAAATCGGGCAAGTGAATTAATTGAGAATTTCATGATCGCCGCCAACGGGGCCATGGCGCGAACGCTGGGGAACGCAGGTGTGTGCTCGATCCGGCGCGTTGTGAAAACGCCAGAGCGGTGGCCGCGGATCGTCGAGCTTGCCGCCCGGTATGGCGATACGCTACCGGCGCAACCGGATTCCCGGGCGCTCAATGACTTTTTGCAGAGGAGAAAAGCCACCGACGCGACGCACTACGCGGATGTCTCCCTTGCGGTGATTAAGCTTATGGGGCCGGGCGAGTACGTGGTCACCCGGCCGGGCGACCCGGATCAGGGGCACTTTGCACTGGCTCTTCACGATTACACGCATTCCACGGCGCCAAACCGCCGCTTTGCCGATACCGTAACGCAGCGGCTCATTAAGTCGGTACTCGCCAAACAGAAGTCGCCATATTCGGATCAGCAACTGGATGCGATCGCGCGGAACTGCACCTTAAAGGAAGACGCGGCGCGTAAAGTGGAGCGCGTAATGAACAAACGCATCGTGGCTGTGGCGCTCCAGCACCGGATTGGGGAAACCTTCGCCGCCGTGGTGACGGGCGTCGGGCCGAAGGGGGTTTTTGTGCGCGTGTCAGACCCGCCCGCGGAGGGGCTTCTCATCCGCGGCCAGCAGGGAGCCGACGTGGGCGACAAGCTTCAAGTGAAGTTGGTCGGCACAAACCCGCAACGCGGTTATATTGATTTTGCCCGATAATCGGTGGCATAAGCTAGATCCTGCGAGCCCCCAACAAATGGCGGCGTTGCGGCCGGATCAGTATTCCTGTGCCCTCTCCATTCGCGCATGGCACGGATGAAATCGTCGATGGATTCCTCTTCCGCCCAGAAGTCGCCGAGGAGGCCGCGTGGGTCCCGCGGAAGTACGACGTCCTGCTCCACGATCAACTCTTTGATCGTCGGATGTCCCTGGTTGACGTGTTTCTTGGCAGCCGACATGGATGCTCCAAGTTTAGCTCCAAACGATTGGTAGTCTATGTGAGGACCTATGCTGTGTTCAGCAGTTTCAGAAGTTCTTCCGTCGTCAGCTCAGCGTCGCGCAAGATTTTGTGCAACAACCCAGGTCCAATCGTCTCGCCCGAATGGACCGGCACCACGGTAGTACGCCCGTCTCTGTGACGAAGAAAGTGATGGCTGCCTCGGATGCGGGTCACCTGAAATCCGCCCTTGGTCAACGCGGCAATCAACTCGGAGCCGCCGACCCGCGGGCTGCGGCTCATGCCGCGATGGTGATGCGCTGAATGCCGATAAACTCAAGGCTCCGCTCGGGCGCACCTTCCGCTTCGAGGCACAGCTCGATTGCTTCACGAATCCGTTGAGTTACCTCGTCGAGGGATCGCGCCTGGGTGTGACATCCAGGGAGTTGAGGGACTGACGCGACATAATACCCTTCATCGTCGCGCTCAATGATGACATCGAATTGGTGTGGCAAACGGCTGGCCTCGTCCATTATTCTACGTTATTCTGTCTGCGCCAGCCTGGGCCGCTCCGGGCTAATAACGGGCCTAAATAAAATCGTTTCACGCCAGCGTGGAGATCGCCCGGTCGGCGATCCAAGACGCTCCGATTCCGCTCGGCGTCGGACGCTGGCGGCTTGTTTGGCGTTGTCGGGTAATCCTCACCCGACGGCCGGGGCCAAGCCGTCGAGGGCTTCCTTCACAAACTCGAGGACGGCGGAGGGTTTTTCGGAGTGCGGGGGCAGGGGCAGGCGGAGGACTCCGGCGGGGGTGAACTGGGCTCCAGTGACGCCGGCGACCAGGGCCATGAGGCGCTCCGGGGCGATTTTCGAGGCGGGATGGAATTTGATATTGAGCGCGCCGCCGCGGCGGTCAACGGCTTCGACGCCCAGGTGCTGCGCCCGGGTCTTGAGCAGCGCGAAATGCACGAGCGTTTCGACGGCTTCGGGCGGAGGGCCGTAGCGGTCGGCCAGACCGGCGCGGACGCGTTCGGACTCCGCGGCATCGTTCACGCCGGCGATACGTTTGTAGGCCTGAAGGCGCTGCTGTTCATCGGCGATATATTCGGGCGGAATGCGGATATCCAAGCCGAGATTTAGGGCTGAGTGAACTTCAAGCGGGCGCTCCTCGCCCTTCAAATCCTGCACCGTTTCCTCGAGCAGACGCAGGTAGGTGTCGAAGCCGACGGAAGCGATGTGGCCGTGCTGTTCGCCTCCCAGAAGATTGCCGGCGCCGCGCAGCTCCAGATCGAGCGCGGCAATCTTGAATCCGGCGCCTAAATCCGAAAATTCGCGCAGCGCGGCCAGGCGTTTGCGGGCGATCTCGCTCAGTTCCGAATCAGTGGGGACCAGCAAGTATGCATACGCACGGCGATTGGACCGGCCGACGCGCCCGCGCAACTGGTACAGCTCGGAGAGGCCGTAGCGCTGGGCGTCCTCGATGACAATGGTGTTGGCGAGCGGAATGTCGAGCCCGTTTTCGGCGATGGTGGTGCAGACGAAAACGTCGTATTCATGGTGCATGAAGCCGAGGAGGGCGCGCTCCAACTGCCTTTCGTCCATCTGTCCGTGGCCCACGCCGATGCGGCAGCCGGGAACCAGATCCTGGAGCCAGGCGGCGCGCGTGAAAATGGAATCGACGCGATTGTGAATGAAGTAGACTTGGCCGCCTCGGGAGAGCTCCTGCTCCACGGCGGCGCGGACCAACTCCTTATCGAAGTGGGCCACCACGGTGTGGATGGAGAGGCGGTCCTTGGGCGCGGTCTCGATCACGCTCATGTCGCGAATGCCGAGCAAAGACATGTGCAGAGTGCGCGGGATGGGCGTGGCGCTCATGGACAGGACGTGGACGTTCTTGCGCATCTGCTTGAGACGCTCCTTGTGGCGCACGCCGAAGCGTTGTTCCTCATCGACGATGAGCAGGCCGAGATCGTGAAACTCGACGTCTTTCGAGAAAAGACGATGGGTGCCGATGGCGAGATCGATCTTGCCGGAGGCGAGCTCCTCGACGGCGGTCTTCAATTCCTTGGCGGGATTGAGGCGTGAAAACATGGCGACGCGCACGGGAAAGGGGGCGAAGCGGCGCTTGAAGGTTTCGAAGTGCTGAAGCGCGAGCACGGTGGTGGGCGCGAGCACGGCCACTTGCTTGCCGTCGCCGAGGGCCTTGAACGCGGCGCGCATGGCCACTTCGGTTTTGCCGAAGCCGACGTCGCCGCAAAGCAGACGGTCCATGGGGTGCGGCGATTCCAGGTCGCGCTTGATCTCCTTGGTGGCGCTGATCTGATCCTTGGTCTCGGTGAATTCGAAGGAGTCTTCAAACTCGCGCTGCCAGTTGGAATCGGGAGAGAAGGCGAAGCCTTCGGCCATGCGGCGCTCGGCGTAGAGCTTGAGCAGCTCATCGGCCATGTCGCGCATTTTGGCTTTGACGCGGGATTTGCGTGCGGTCCAGGTGGCGCCGCCGAGCCGATCGAGAGGCGGGGCGCCTTCGCCACCGCCGCGATACTTCTCGATCAGGTCCATGCGGGTGAGAGGCACGTAGAGCTTGGCTTCGGCGGCGTACTCGAGCAGCATGAAGTCGCCCTTTTGGACGACTTCTTGACCGCGCACAACGCCACTTGCAGGCTGTGCGCTGTCACCTTGCACAATTTCGCGGAGGCCGACAAAGCGCCCGACGCCGTGGGTGGTGTGGACCACATAGTCGCCGGGCTTGAGATCGGCGAGGTCGGAGGCGAAGGCGGCGATCTGCTTGGCGCCGCCAGGGCGCGCGACCAGCTCGGAAGCGTCGAACAAATCTTCCGAGCCGATGAAGGCCACGGAGGAGTCTGGAAACACGACGCCGCGGCGGACGAGGCCCTTGATCAGATACGTGCTGGCCACGGGACCGGCGAGATAGGCCCGGTCGGCGAGATAGGGCGATGCGGCTTCGTTGGGCGCGAGGCCGAGCTGGAACGGCACGGAGTACTCGCGCAGGATGTCGGCGAGGCGTTCGAGGTCGCCGAGGGTGGGCGCGAAGAAGGCGACGCGATAGCCGCGCTCGACCATGGTGCGGGCTTCGGCCACCGCAACCTGCATGTTGCCGTGGAAGGCGAGCGAGGGGCGAGTGGCGAGGTGGGGATGAGAGGGGTCAAGATCAAGCTCGCGGACTTCGAGAGGCGAGCGGGAGGCGAGGGCGGCTTCGAAGGGCTCCCACGCAAAGAAATTAGCGGCGGCGAGCGGGGAGGGCTGTTGATCCAGCCGCTTCCACAGGCGCTCCGAGGCGGCGCGGAGCTGTTCGGGCTCATCCAATACGACCAGGGAATTGGCCGCGAGATCGAGGAGCGAATGCTCGCGAGGCTCGGCGAGGGCGGCGGCGAATTCCCAGCCGGGAAAAATGTCGCCGGGGCTGGCGACGTCCTGCCGATCTATATCAAGATCGCCCAGTTTCTCCGCGATGGCGTGCAGGAGCCGGCGGGAGCGAGGCTGCTCCACCAGTGGGAGCACCTGCGCTTCCGAGATTTTCATCACTGAGCGCTGGCTCTCGACGTCGAAGCGGCGGATAGATTCGATCTCGTCGCCGAAGAATTCGACCCGCAGAGGCCGGGCGCTTTCGGCGCCGAACACGTCCAGGATGCCGCCGCGGATGGAGTATTCGCCGACCATTTCCACCGGGTCGCGGCGCGAGTAGCCGATGGATTCGAGATGCGTCGCGATGTCGTCGAGCGGCAATTCTTCGCCGGCGCGGAGGTCCAGGGCGAGCCGGCGGTAATAAGCGGCGTCGTGAACGCGCAGCAGCGCCGAGGACACCGGAGCCACGGTAATGGGCGCGGTGGCGTTGGCGATGCGCCACAGGCCGATGGCGCGCTGTTCGGCGATTTCCGTGTGCGGAGAGAGCCTCTGCGCCGGCAACACGTCCCAGGCGGGCAGGAGCTGGGGACGGCCGGTCTCGGCGCGCGCGACAAGAAGATCGAAAAATGTCTCGGCGAGCTCGGTCAAAAGCTCGGCGCGCTGGTTGCCGTCGGCCAGAACCAGCAGGGGCCGCTCCGTGGCTTGCCAGATCAGGACCAGATAGAGCGCCTTGGCGGCGGGCGTCAGTCCGGAGAGCGCGAGTGTGCCAGATTCGCGGCGCAGCACTTTGGCAACTATGTCCTGAAAGGACTCATGACGGCTGAGCGTATGAAAAAGGTCGCGGACGGCGGGGTGCGTCACGGACGGGCGCGCGCGTGGGGCTGCCGCGCCAGCAGCTCCTTCTCGATGTTGGTGGTGGAAAATCCTGGTTCGAGCGGCAGCAGCATGACTTTCCCGCCGGCGGCTTCCACTTCTTCGCGCCCGGCCACGAAATGCGCCCAATCCGCGCCCTTGATCAAAATATCGGGCAGGACGGCGGCGATGAGCTCGCGCGGCGTGTCTTCGTCGAAGAAGGCGACGGCGTCGACGGCTGCGAGCGCGCCGGCCATGCGCGCCCGTTCCTGTTCCGCGATCAAAGGCCGCGAGGGACCCTTGAGACGGGCCACGCTCGCGTCGGTGTTGAGGGCCAGAATCAGGACGTCGCCGAGCGACCGGGCCTGCTCCAGCAACCGGACGTGGCCGGGATGAAGAAGGTCGTAACAACCATTGGTGAAGACCACGGTCTTGCCGGCGCTGCGCCAGCGGGCGCGCGCCTGGACCAATTCAGAACGAGTGTAAACGGCTCCCATGTGCGGATACCTTTTTATTGTAAGCGCGACACATTGGCCGACTGCCAGTACGTGCGGCCAAAAAGAGACTCAGCGGGGTTAAAATGGTTGAGGATGTTCCAGCCGCACCAGAACCTGAGCGACAGAATCAACGGCAACATCATCCGCAGCGAAATCGAGGGCGGAGTGTATTTGAGGGATCTGCCCCACGAGGCCCAGATCGAAGTGGTGACGCAGAACCGGGGGTACACGCTGGTGGTGCACAGCGACGGGTCCGCGTTGATCTGCGGGCATCCGGAGTTCTGCCCGGAGCCGGTGCTGGTGCGCATCACCGGGTCCAACTGGGGCGGCTCGATGCTGAAGGCGGCGTTCATAGGCCGGGGGATGCACATGGAGTTCCGGCATCCCGATTATCAGGGGCCGATCATTACTTCGCGGATTGTGGACATCCGAATGCGGGACCAGGCGGCGTAGCGGCGTGTGGCGCGACGCCGGCATCCCGCGGACTGCTCAGCCCAGCACTCGCTCGACCAGCGCGGACATGTCGTCGATCACAAAATCCGGCGGGGCGTCGGCGAAAGTTTCGGGCTGAAAGCCCCAACTGACGCCGCAGGCTTGCACGCGGGCGTTGCGGGCGGTGAGGACGTTGACGGCGCTGTCTCCGACCATGACGGTGCGCTCCCGCGCGGCGGCGGATTCGGCGATCAACATCTCAATTCCGCGCGGATTAGGCTTCTTCTCCTCGAAGCTATTGCCGCCATAGACGCGGAAGAAGTGCATCTCCAGACCCAGTCCTTCTACGAGCTGGAGGCTGAAGCGCACGGGCTTGTTGGTGAGCACGGCCATGGGAACGCCGGCATCGTGAAGGCGGTCGAGAGCCTCGCGGACACCGGGGTAGAGCGTGGTGGCGTCGAGCATGTGCTCGCGGTAGTAGTCGAGGAAGTGACGTAGCGCGCGGGCTAAATCGTCTTCAGTGGCGCCGGGGCAGACGCGACGGATCAGCGTGGGCGCTCCGTCACCGACGAAAGAATAGACAGTATCGTTGTGAAGCGAAGGCAGCCCCATCCAGGCGCGCGTGGCGTTGACGGAATCGGCCAGGTCGCGTTTGGAATCGATCAGGGTGCCGTCCAGGTCGAAGATCAGCAGGTCGGCCCTCAGATGACTTCCTTTTTATCGTCAGGTTGAAAATCGCGAGCGCCCTTCTTGCGTTTCGCTTTTTTCAACTGTTCGTCCCAGTCCTTGCGAATCTCCTCGACGCCCTCGCGAAATGCATCCTTTAACGCGGCGGGCGCGATGGAGGCGCACAGGTCGGAAGCGTCGATGGCGTACGGCAGGAGCAGTGAGTTCACCATCCAGTTGGGAAGAGGCTTGGGAGCGAAGGCCAGCAGGGCGGCAACGAACGCCACGCCGATGAGCGCTCCGCGCACGAAACCGAAGGCGGCTCCGAGCAAGCGGTTGAGCCAGGAAAGGCCGGTCATCTTGAACAGGCCGGCGACGATCTTCGCCACCAGCGAGCCCACCAGCAGAACGGCCCACAAGACTACCAGGAAGCCCAGGACGTTGGAGACGGTTTGGGAGCTGAGGTACTTGTGAATCCAAGCGGCCGGCGTTTCGTAATACCAGAATCCGAACACGATGCCGGCAACGGTGGCGCAGAAGCCGATGCCCACGCGGGCGAAGCCGGCGACGAATCCGGCCATGACGGAGGAGACGATAATCAGCCCCAGCAGCAGGTCCAGGAGGCTCACGCGGCCGGCTCCAGCTCGCGGCCGGTGAGGGCGCGATAGGCTTCCTTGTACTTCTGGCTGGTGCGGCGCGCGACATCCTCGGGCAAAGCGGGCGCGGGAGGCTGCTTGTTCCAATGGATGGATTCGAGGTAGTCGCGCACGTATTGCTTATCGTAGGAAGGCTGCGACTGCCCCGGCCGATATTGATCGGCGGGCCAGAAGCGCGAGGAGTCCGGCGTCAGCACCTCGTCGGCCAGGACGATCTGGCCGTCCACCATGCCGAATTCGAACTTGGTATCGGCGATGATGATGCCGCGGGTGCGCGCGTAATTCGCGGCTTGGGAATAGAGCGTCAGGGTTAGATCGCGGAGCTTGATCGCGGTTGAAGCGCCCACGATGGCGGCGGCCTGGTCGAAGGAAATATTTTCGTCGTGGCCGCTTTGGGCCTTGGTGGCGGGCGTGAACAGAGGCTGTGGCAGAGCGTCGGACTCGCGCAGGCCGGCAGGCAGCGGGATTCCGCAGACGGCTCCGGTGCGCTGGTAATCCTTCCAGCCGGAACCGGCGAGATAGCCGCGCGCCACGCACTCGACTGGAAACATGTCCGCGCGGCGAACCCACATGGAGCGGCCCGCGAATTCCGTAGGGAGCCTGCTTGTATCGGCGCTCAGGAAATGATTGGGCACGACGCCGCGCAGGAAATCCAGCCAAAACAGGGTCATTTGCGTCAAGACGCGGCCCTTGTCGGGGATGCCGGTGGCGAGAATGAAGTCGAAGGCGGAGATGCGGTCGGTGGCGACGATCAGGAGCCGCACACCATCCTCATAAACATCGCGAACCTTGCCGCGAGCAAGAAGCCGGTATTGCGGAAGCTCAGTATTGAGGAGAACGTTCGGTTGAAGACCCAAACCCAATTATACTGAGGGATTCGCATGCTCTTGTCGATTTTGATTCCGGTGTACAACGAACGCACGGTGGCGGAGCAGAGTCTCGCCCTGGTGCTGGCCTCTCCGCTGCCCGAAAATATGGAGCGCGAGCTGGTGATTGTGGACGATTGTTCCACCGACGGCACCTGGGACATTCTCCAGCGCCTGGCCGCCGCCGAGCCGCGCATCAAACTGCACCGGCACGCGGTGAATCAAGGCAAGGGCGCGGCCGTCCGCACGGCCATCGAAAAGGCTTCGGGCGATTTCTGCCTGGTGCAGGACGCCGATATGGAATACGATCCCTCGGAGTATTCCAAGTTGCTCAGGCCGTTGCTGGATGGACACGCCGACGCTGTTTTCGGGTCGCGGTATCTGGCGGGCGCTCAGACGCGGGTGCTGCCCTTCTGGCACTCCATGATGAACAAGGGGCTCACGCTGTTCTCCAATATGTTCTGTAACCTGAGCGTCACGGACATGGAGACGTGCTACAAGGTGTTCCGCACGGATCTGCTCAAGAGCATCCCCATCCGCTCCGACCGTTTCGGCTTCGAGCCGGAGATCACCATGAAGGTCTCCAAGCGCAAGCTGCGAGTGTACGAAGTGCCCATCAGCTATCACGGGCGCACGTACGAAGAAGGCAAGAAGATCGGCTGGAAGGACGGCGTCAAGGCCGTGGGAGTGATCCTGTACTTCTGGCTGATCGACGATTTGTACGTGCCGACCTATGGGCGGGGCTTGTTGAACAGTCTGACGGGCACGCCGCAATATTTGAGCTGGCTCACACGCGTGCTGCGCCCGCATTTGGGCGACAGTGTGCTGGAGATCGGCGCGGGCCTGGGGAACATGACCGGCCGGCTGATGGGCAAGAAGCTGCGCTACGTGGCGGGAGAAAAGGATGCGCTGTATTTGCACGCCTTGCGAAACCGCTTTCTGCGCACGCCCAGCGTAACTGTGTGCCAACTGGATCCGGAATCGCCCGCGGACTTTGAACCCTGGAAGGGACAATTCGAGAGCGTGCTGTGCGTGAACCTGCTGGAAACGGTGGAAGATCCCCAAGCGGTGCTGGCTTCGATGGCGTCGTGCCTGAAACCCGGCGGCTCGTTGGTGGTTCTGGCGCCGCAGGGTAAGGGACTGTACGGCACGCTCGACCAGGGCATGGGGACCAAGCGGCGCTTCGATGCGGAGGATCTGGCCGCGATGCTGGGCAAACTCGGATTCCGGATCGAGCAGGAACATCAGGTGAACAAAATCGGCGCGCTAGGGTGGTGGTTCTCCTCGCGGATCTTACGCCGGCCGCGCATCAGTCGGCTCGGGCTGAAGTTGTGGGACAAATCGGTGTGGCTGCTGCGGAGGATCGACGCGATTCTGCCGTGGCGCGGTCTGTCGCTGGTGGTAGTGGCCCGCTACACTGGGAAATGAATGCCACAAGCGAAGAAATTTGTTGTCACGGGGGGTGCGGGGTTCATCGGGTCTACCTTGGTGCGGACGCTGCTTCCGCACGGCGCGGTTTCGGTGATCGACGATCTTTCAACCGGCCACAGAAGGAACCTCGAGGAGGTCCGCGGCTCGATCGAGTTTCATAAGGCCGACATTCGCGACGCGGAGCGGATCGCGCCTTTGCTGCGGGGAGCGGATACTGTGTTCCACCTGGCGGCGATTCCTTCGGTGCCGCGTTCGATCGACGATCCGGTGCCGTCACACCAAGTCAACATCGACGGCACGTTCAACGTGTTTCGCGCCTCGGCGCGGGGCGGCGTGCGTCGGATCGTGTATGCGGCGTCGTCCTCGGCATACGGCGATACGCCCACGCTTCCCAAAACGGAGTCCATGACGCCGTCGCCGAAATCGCCGTACGCGGCGCAGAAGCTGATGGGCGAATATTACGCCTCTGTGTTCCATTCCTGCTTCGGCATCGAGACCGTGTCGCTGCGGTTCTTCAACGTGTATGGACCTCGGCAGGATCCAAGCAGCCCGTATTCCGGCGTGCTGAGCCTGTTCATGAAGCATCTGCTGGCGCGGACGCAGCCCACGATTTTCGGCGACGGGGAGCAGACTCGCGACTTCACCTATGTCGAGGACGTGGCGGCGCTGTGCTACAAGGCTTCGCTGGCTCATGGAGCCGCGCGCGCGGCGGGGGGGATTGCAGGAAAGATGTACAACGCCGGTAACGGCGGGCGGTTTTCGCTCAACTTCATCTGGGAGCTGCTCCAGAAGATCGAAGGCGTGGAGATCGCCCCTTGCTACGGCGCACCGCGGGCGGGCGACGTCCGCGATTCGATGGCCGACACGGCGCGGGTGAAGGCGGAACTGGGGCACGCGCCGCGGTTCTCTATCGAGGAAGGATTGAGACGAACGCTCGAATGGTACCGCCAGATGAAATAAAGCCGGGAAACCGGGGTAATCGCCCGCGAATGGGAGGCCACCGGGTCCTGAAGCCGCGAACGGCGCCGGCCGCGCCCGTTACTACCCAAAAGAAGCGCGTCCTGTTCGTATGCATCGGCAATTCCTGCCGCAGCCAGATGGCGGAAGCCTTCGCGCGAGCCTATGGTTCCGACATTATGGTGGCTGAGAGCGCGGGCCTGATGCCGGCCATCGACATCGCGCCTCTGACCAAGCAGGTTCTGGCGGAGCGGAATCTCAGCATCGAAGGCCATTTCCCTAAGGGCCTGGAGGCCGCCGGGCGCGAGCCTTTCGACGTGGTGGTGAACATGAGCGGGCAGCCCCCCGGCGTTGTCGATAAGATACGGCATAACGCGCGCGTCCTGACCTGGGGAGTGCGCGATCCCATTGGACAGAGCGAAAGCGTGTACCGCGACGTGGTGCAGCAAATCGAAGGGCTGGTGATGGGATTGATCCTGAGCTTGCGATCGGGGCGGGCGCCGGGTTGAGCGCGATGTTACCGGGTCGCTGCCAAGAAATCCTCGACGGTTAACCCGGCCTTTCGCGATCAAAGCCCGGAGCGTCCCACGGGCGACCTGTGGATGCTCGGGAACCGACAGAGTCACGAGAGCGCCCGGTTTCGTCAGAACGATGTGGCTGCCTCGTTGCCTCGCGATCTGCCATCCCAGCCGCTCGAACGCGCGAACAACTTCGCGGGGCCGAAGCAGCGGCACTGCGGGCATCAGACTGCGACTTCGACCTCGCGCGTGGTCACAGTCAACGGCATGTGGAGCTCGGCACGGACCGCCAAGCACTCCCGGATGGCATCGACGATATTCGCTTCAGCCTCGGCTTCTGTTTGCCCTTGGCTGACGCAACCCGGGATCGAAGGGCATTCGGCGATGTACGCGCCGTCTTCGTCCTGATAGATGCTCACAACGAACTTCATAACGGTCCCATTTTATCTCAGGCTACGCCCATCACGCCCTTCCACTTGCGCATGACCAACTCGGCGAGGCTGAGCGCCAGGGCCAGCGCGAGCAGGCCGGGCCACAACTGCAACGTGGTCTCGATCGACCGGCGGCCGGGTTCGAACACCGCGCGGGGATCGGGCTGGAAGCGTCCGCCGGTGTACTGGGCCACCTGCTTCAGCAGCGTTTCGTTGGAGCCGTAATCGTCGAGCTCGGCTTCGGGGCGGTACATTCCGATCTCGGGAAACGCGCGCGATTCCTCCACCGGGCGCGCGCGGAACAGGCCCTGGCGCGATCCGATGGGGAGCAGTCCGCGAAATGTTCCGGCGGCGACCTTCTTCACCTCGATCGGCTTGCGGAACCCGTCCGGTCCGAAGACGAAAATTTCGGGAGCGGCCGCGGGCTCCTCGACATCGCGCCCCAGCCGGTAGGTGGCCACCAGATCGCCATTGGCGCTGTCGAACTCGAGCGTGGCTTCACTGCCCTGGGAGCGCGGCAAAAGATCGCGGGTGACGTTGGTCCAGAACTTGTCGTAGCCGCTCCATGCAACCCAGTCGGCGGCCCACCGCGCCTTGGCGTCGGAGGTGAACACGGCGGCGCGTCCCAATCCATACTGCCAGCGTTCCAGCAGCGGCTCCTTGCGGTCGATGCGCAGAATCATCTCCGCCGACGGCTTGGGGATGAAGCGCACATAGCCCTTGAGAGGCGGAGCCTTGTCCATGCCCACGCCGTCGAGAATCTCGGCCTGCCTCACCACCTCCGGCTGCATCTGCTTCTCAACGGCGGTCGAGCCGGTATGCTCCAGCACGTCGTGCAGCAGAATCTGCTCCAGCCCTTGCGGATCGGTGAGGAAGTAGGATTTGCCGCCGGCCAGTTGCGCTATCTTTTCGAGATAACTGCGATTTACGTCCTGGCCCAGTCCGACCGTGGAAATAGTTACCTTGCGGTTATTCGCCGAGCGCGCCAGATCCATGCTGTCGCCTTCTTCGGAGATTCCATCGGTGAGCAGGACGATGTGCTTGTAGGTCGCGGGCATAGGCAGAACGCGGTTATAGGCCTCGGTCAGAGCGGGTGCGATCTGCGTGCCTCCGTCGGGCCGGATGCCGGCGATCAGCCGCTTGATCATGGCGCGGTCCTCGGCGTGGCGCGGCGTCACCGCCCACTCGAAGCTGTTGTCGAACATCAGCACGCCCACGGTGTCGATGGGCCGCAGATTTTCCACTACACCGGAGGCCGCCTGGCGCGCCAATTCGATCTTTTTTCCTTCCATCGAAGAGGATTTGTCGATGATCAGAATGACCGCGGTTCCCTCGGGCGAGCGCGGCGGCGCAAGGGTGGCGGGCAGCGCCCGGTCCAGCGCGTCTTCCTTGGTCTTGCCTTCCAGGTAAATGCTGCGTTCGCCGGCGATCACCAGCACGCCTCCGCCCTGCTTGACGTAGCTCTCGACCTCGTCCTTGAAGAAGGGAGGAGTCGTCTCCAGATCCACGTCGTTGAAGATCACGATCTGGTAATCGCTCAGCCGCGAACGCGGAAGCTCGCTGGTTCGTTCCAGATCGAACTGCGCGGCTTCGAGCGTTTGGGGCAGATGCGAATCCTGCGCCGGGTCGTCGGAGGAAACATAGAGGATCTTGGGGCGGCGCACCGTGACCGCTTGCTCGAAGCGGACCTCTCCCGCCGGGGGGGTGCCGGCCGCGTCCGGCCGAATCGCAATCGACAGATCCAGTGCGCCGGGAGTGTTCAGGCTGGTATGCATGCGCACGGGATTGTCGCCGGCCTGGAGTTGGACGCTGGTCTTGCCCAGCGAGTGTCCTTCCGCGGAAAGCTCGATCTGGGCCGGACCGGCTTGTGGGGCGGAGACTACCAGGTCGATGGGGAACTGCTCGCCGGTGAAAGCCACCGACGGCAGGCTGATGGAATCCAGACGCAGCGTGGGCTTGGGCCGGCCGGCCAGCGCGAAGGTGTCGATGGGAATCCCGAGCTGCTGCGCCTGCCACGCCGCGCGCGCGATGCTGCCCTTGTTCTCCTTGCCGTCGGAGATCAAGACCACTCTCGGCACCAGGCCGGAGGGCAGGGCGGCGATGGCCTCGCGCACCCCGGACTCCATATCGGTGGCGCGGCCCGGCTCGCCGGCGGTCTGGCGCAGTTTCCATGAGCCCTGCTGCTCGTTCGACTCCAGCGTCCGGGCGGAGCGGGCGAACGGGACCACGCGCATCCAGTGGCGTCCTTGCGCGGACTGCATCGACTGCGCGAGTTGCGAGGCTCGCGCGAGATCGGCGGGAGAAATGCTGGCCGAGGTATCCACCAAAACCGCGACCGCCACGCGGGTTTCGTTCACCTTCAGGCGGGGTTCGGCCAGCGCGAGCAAAATCGCCAGCAGGGAAATCGCCTTGAGAGCCAGAGCCAGACGCCGCCGCGTGCGGCCCCATTCCCAGGCCGCCCAGGCCAAGGGCAGCCACGCGATGGCCAGCACCCAAGCGCGGTCGAAGCTCATGATGCCTTCCTTTGGCGAAAGCGCGAGGGCAGCGGAGCGCTGCGTCCCGGGCTCAGGCGGAAGAGGCGGCTGCGGCCGAACAACAGCCAGTCGACCAGCAATCCCAGTCCGCCGAGCGCGGCCAGCCAGGGCCACAAATCCTGCGGCGGCGATTCCAATTCCGCGGCGCGAGGAATGCCGCGGCGGACATTGGCGGGCGGACGCCACACCGCTTCCGCGACGTCGGGTAGCGTGAGCGAGTAGACCGTTTCGCGGTCGCCGGCGAGCACGCTGACCGCCCCCGGCGCTCCTGAAAAGAACTGGAGATCGCCGTCCTTTAGCGTGAACGGGAGCGGGCGCTGGTCTTCATCCAGCACGCGGATGGCGGAGGGATCGGCGTCCTTGCCGACGGGAATGCCGACCGTGCCCACCGTGCCCGCCTGCACTTCGCGGCTGCGGAAGGCTTCCGGCGCCATCCACTTCAGGATGTTGGCGGCCAGCAGCGGAGTGGCGATCTGATATTTCATCGAGGCCCGTCCGGGATGGAAACCGAGCACGGCCATTTTGGACCCCTTCGTTTCCCGGGCCACCACAAGAGGTCCCGCCGAGGATTCGGCCACCACGATATCTCCCGGCGCGGGCGCGAATACCTCCGCGGATTCGAGAATCACTTCCTGGGTGCGCAGGCCCGCGCCCAACGGCGTGTCCGCGTTCCACTTCTCCAGGCGCACGCCCGCTTTGGTTTCGCGCACGGGAATCGGCGAGCCGCCGGCGGCCGAGCCTGTTCCCGTGGCCGGCGGCTCGATCCAGATAGAATCGGCGTGCGGCATCGTCGCGGGAGCGAAGCGGTCCAGCACCACCACGTCGGCTTTCACCGCTGGATCGTACTTCGATGGATCTTCAAACACCGCGTCCACCTGAGGATTAGACGCAAACAAGGGGCGCAGCAGTTGCGGCTCCTTTGAATAAACCACGATGTGCAGCGAAGCCTCGGCCGGGAGCTCGATCAAGGCGCGGTCGTCCTGAGGAAACGCGTCCTTAATATTGAGCCGCGCCTCCAGGTAACCGCCGACCTTGGTGCGGTATGAAAACGTCGCCTGCTGCTCGGAACCCGGCGCGAGCTGGAGCCGCTGCGCGCCCACGGGCGACTTTCCGAATTGCAGTTCGAGATCCACCCCGTGGGGCTTGGTTCCGTAGTTGCGCACGGCCACGAAGATGTCCCACGTATCTGGAGCGGAAGGCGAGCGGCGCAGACCGATCTTGCGCAGCCCCACGTTTTCCTGCGGCGCGCTGGACATCAGGACCCGCAAATTGGAAGGGAGATTCGTCAGGTCCGCTTGCGACTGCGGCACGCGGCCCGCTCCCACGAACACGATTTCTCCAGCGCGCTCGGATTGCAGCCGCTGGGCTTGCTGCGCGAATTCGAGCGCCTGCTCCAGGTTCAACGCGGAGGATCCCGGCTGGGATCGGCGAATGGCCTCTTCCACCACGCCGAAATCCGATTCAAAGGCTGTGGCGGGCGTGGCTAGCGCGTCGGCGCGCACCAGCATCACCCGGTCCCGCCGCGGAAGCGAGCGCAGGTAGGCGCGGGCGGAAGCGCGCGCTTCATCGAGCAGTGTGCCCTGCCGCGCTCCCGGCCCTCCTTGCAATGCCCCCGGCAATGCTCCCATCCATGCCGAGGTGTCGAGAATCAACACGTGGTCCCGGCCGGCTGTGCCGATGATCCCCAACCGGGGTCCGGCAATAGCGGCCAACAGCAGAAGCAAACTGACGATCTCCAGCAACAGGCTCCAGGGTTGCTGAATGCGGCGGCGATGCTTCAACTGGGTGCGCACGCCCGCGTCCGCCCAGAAGCGCAGGGTGGAGACGACCTGCTTGCGCTTGGAGCGGTCCAGCAAATACAGCGCCACGACGCCGGCCGAGATCGCGCCGGCCAACCCCAGCAACTCGCCGAGACTGAGATTGAGAAACGACATGAACTACTCAAAGACTCCTTGGCGGACCAAAGACCCGAACACCGCCTGCTCCAGCGGAGTTGACGAGGAGAGTCCCACGTACCGGCCGCTGTTGCGCAGGGCCACGCGCTCCAACTCGGCGGCATAGGCGTCGAACTCGGCGGTATAGCGCGCGCGGGCTTCCGCGTCGAAGGCCAATTCGATGTGCTCTCCGGTTTCGGCGTCTTCCAGTTCCAGCTCCCCATCCCAGGGCGGCTCGCGATCTTCGTCGGCCCAAACATGCAACAGCATCAATTCATGGCCGAAGTCGGCCAGATACTGGAGCGGCTTTTCGCAATCCTCGTCATCCAGAAAATCCGAGATGACCAGCACCAGTCCAGGCTGCGGATAGCGGGCCAGAAACGCCCTGGCCGCCGCGAGAAAACCGGTTTGGCCGCCGGACTTTAAATCCGAGAGAAAATTCACCGCGGGCTGAAAGCGATGGCGTCCGCCGGAAGCGGTGAAGGAATCGTGCAGCTTGCTGGAGAAGGGTTGCAGGCAGATCGCATCCAGCCGCACCAGGCCGACGTAGCACAACGCGGCGGCCAGCTTGCGGGAGTAATCGAATTTTGGCGCCGCCCCGGTGCTCATGGACCGGCTGATGTCCAACAACACGCGCACCGGAATGCGCGGCTCCAGTTGGAACATTTTCAGGAACAGCTTTTCCAGGCGAAGATAAGCGCGCCAGTTGACGGCGCGAAGATCGTCGCCATGAGTGAAGTTGCGGTGATCGAGGAATTCCTGTCCGGCCCCGGCGAAGCGCGAGGTGTTATGGCCGCCCACCAATCCGGGGTGCGATTTTTGCCACTGGATGGTCAGCCGCTCCAGCTTCTCGAGCATCGGCGTGTCGATCAACGGCTCAACCACGATGGATCAGGCCTTACCGGACCGCCGCGCCCGCGCCGGTCAATGCGACGCTGGGAATGATTTTGTTCAGGATGGTCTCGGGCGTCTGGCCGTCGGCATGGGCGTCGAAATTAAGAATGATGCGGTGCCGCAAAACCGCCGGCGCCACGGCATCGATGTCCTCGAGGGAAAGGTGCAGGCGGCCCCTCATGAGCGCGCGCACGCGGCCGCACTCCACCAGCGCCTGCGCTCCACGCGGCGAGCTGCCGTAGCGGATAAACTTGCTCGCCAGCTCGTGCCCCACGCCCGCGTCCGGCTGCGTGGCCATCACCAGGTCGATGGCGTGATCCTGCACGTGCGGCGCCACCAGCACCTGGTGGCAGATGTCGCGAAGACCCATGATCTCCTCGCGGTCGAGCACCGGGCCCACCACGATCTCGTCTCTCTGAATGGTCCGGTCGACGATGGATCCCAGGTCGCTGCGCGAAGGATATTGCACCAGGATCTTCATCAGGAAGCGGTCCAGTTGCGCCTCGGGAAGCGGGTAGGTGCCCTCCATCTCGATGGGATTCTGCGTGGCCATCACCAGAAACGGCGGTTCCAGCTCATGCGTCGCGGTGCCGCTGGTGACGGTGTGCTCCTGCATGGCTTCGAGCAGCGCGCTTTGCGTCTTGGGCGTGGCGCGATTGATTTCGTCGGCCAGAACCAGGTTGGAGAAAATCGGGCCGGGCTGGAAGCGCAGAGCCTTGGAGCCGCCCTCGGTGTCGATGATCATGCTGCCGACGATGTCGGCGGGCATCAAATCCGGGGTGAACTGGATGCGTGAATACTTCAATTGCAGCACGCGCGCCAGAGTCCGCAGCAGAGTGGTTTTGCCCAATCCGGGAACGCCTTCCAGCAGGACGTGACCGCCCGCAAACAGGCAGGTGAGAACTCCGTCGACCACCTCGCGCTGGCCGACGATGATTTTCCCGATTTCGTCACGGACTTTTTTGAGCTGGCTGGTGGCTAGCTGGAGCGCGGCTTCCGGTTGCACGACCTTATTCTACCTGAGAATCCGGGGCGAGTCTGGGCACAAAGTTTAAGGCCGCGAATGAACGCCAATGAACGTGAACCACGCCGTTGCGGCCAGGTCGCGCCGCCGCTGGAGACAAAGATGTCCAACTTCGAATAAGAGGTATTCACCTTGGGCTCTTATCCAGCCACAACTCCTGGAACATGGCACTCAGCTCGCGGCCGAGACCCTCAAGATCGGGGAAGATCGTCGACTCGGAGATCCCGCACGTCGTGAGGTCGCGCCGCATCGTGGCGACGGCCGCTCGCTTGATCGGGATTCGGCAAAGACGGCACGGGCTTCCCTGCGCCTTCTCGCACAACTTCCGCACTCCGTCCATGCCGCGGCCGAAAATCGTAAAGCGGCTCCGCTGCGCGGCAAACCGCCGTGCCACATGCGAGGGGTCGATTGCCAGCGGGAATTTCGGGCCGATATGCTCGTTCTCGAATTCGTCTTCCGACAGTTACGGCTTCGCGTCGTCCCAGTCCGGCATCGCCGTCCCTACGGACCGGTCCGCCTTCGCGACCGGTAATTCCCTATACACCAGATTGTTCAGAAACCATGGATCAAGCATGTATACGGCTGCATCCTGCGAACTTCTGACCGGCTTCAGGGCGAAGTACAAAGCGACCAGCGCGCCATCCGACCAGTCGAGCAGGCGCGTCGGCACACCGTAGTGCTCCATCAGGAAGTAGCGCTCCCAATGGTCCGACGGCTTGCCCTCGCCGACGAGCTGCGATCCCCGGCGCTTGAATTCGAGCCGGAGTTCCTGCTCCTGACGCAGCACGTCCTTGAGCTTGTGTTTTGTCCGGTAGAGCTTCGGCTTCAGCGCCGTTGGCCAATCGGCGTTCTCCTCGCCCCGGAACCACGGCAGCCAGGCCGATCCCTTGCGCGGGTCCCAAGTCCCCTGCCACTTCCGAGCGCGCGCGGAGACTACTTTTACGAACTGATCCAGGGAACCAACGCGTTCGACGTCTGTCATAGGCAAGCTTATTGCACGGCCAATCCCTATCGGTAGTAAGTCAGCTCGACCTCACCGGAAACGGTCTTGGGCGAAACCCAAAACGCACCCATCTTGTTGTTGAGAACCAGCATATAGCGACCACCACGAAGACGGAGACTAAGGTTCCCGTTATTCTTGACGATGCCGCCGTTCCACACCAAAGCACCGCTATCAGATGCTACCGAAAGGCCCAAATCGTTCCCCAGCCCCCCGGAAATGGACAACGATCCTGTGAGGATGCCGCCTTGCTGTGGAACAGCGATGTTGAAGGACACCACCTGAGGCGGAACCGAAATCGATGACGTGATGATCGGCTGGTGCACCGTCGTCATCGACAGCAGCTCAGCGAAGCTCGTTTGACGGTTTTCCGTCAGCAAGGTTTTCGCCGAGTCGATTGGTACGGCAAAATTTAGATTTTCGCCGGCTTCTATGGTCGAGACCGCTAGCGCGATCACGTTGCCGTAGTCGTCGAAGATGGGCCCGCCGCTGGAGCCGTGAGAAATCGGTGCGCTGGTTTGAAAGAGACGGAAAGATCCGGCTTCGCGAACCGCACTGATGATGCCGTCGGATAAGGTGCTCTCCAACCCTAGGGGTGCTCCCAGGGCGATGACGTGGTCCCCGGCTTTAATAGCGGAAGAATTTCCCACATGAACGGAGGGGAGACTCTCTCCGTCAATTCTTACGGCTGCCACGTCATGCTGTGCATCGAAACCGGCTATGTATTCAACGTCGTGAATCGACTGATCGTGCATACGAGCGGTCATTCGTGAGGCGCCGCGAATAACATGGTAGTTGGTCAAAACCGTTCCGTCGGGCGAACAGATAAACCCGCTGCCCTGGGAGGACGCCTGGCCTTGGTCGTTATAGTTTTCGAGGACCACTACGGCATCTGAATATTTCGCTGCAATTTCTCCGGGAGAGAGCTTGAGCGGCGGCGCTTCTTGTGTCGAAGCTGGTGTAGATCCCGCGGTCCCAACCGCTGCCGCACCTGAGGACGCCGCTTTACCTTCCTTGAGATAGTAGACCATGCAAGCCAGGGCCACCACCGCGACACTGCCGAACAAAATTAGGCCCAGCCTCAGCAGACGCCCAGTTGGACTCGCGTCCCTCCTCTCCGGTGTGGGAACATTGGGAGCCATCGACATCGATCGCCCACACTTCAAGCAGAACGAAGAATCATCTGGAATTTGAGTTCCACAGGTCGGGCAGAACATGATTTGACCTCACCATACGTATCGTCGGTCGAATTACATCAAAGCATTAACTGGCAGCCTGAGCGGAAAAGCTTTAATCGATGACTGCCCCTTGGCGAGGCGCACAAATTTAAAGTCCTCTTTGAACCGAATGCCAACTCCATTGATAGCTGCTCTGGCCGGCGCTGCATTGAGCAAGGCGACCAAACCGCGCCACGCGGCTGGACGATGGACGCCATACACCCCGGTAACGTCGAACCCTTTGTCGAGCGCAACAGCGGCTCCCTTAGGTCTTCTCCCAGGGAGATAATGAACCATGGACTATAGAGCTGACCTCCAACAACGTATTGACTGTCTACTGCTCCGTCAGGCCACGCTTGGTAATTCTCAGCGGGACCGTATCTGGGCCGGGCTTTCCAGAATACAGGTATGGGATGCTGAGATCGCCGCGAACTCTGCGGAGATAGCCTCGCTGCGTGAAGCGTTGCGTTGCACTCCGACCTGTGACCAGCTTTATCCTGGAGTGGGATTGGTGCAATCTCAGTAGGGTGCGGGACGAGGCCTCTTCCTCCGGCGCAGCCAGTGGCAAAAGGTCCAGCACCAAGTTCTGCTTTTAATTGTCGAAGCAGCCGAACCGATAACAAGCCCGGCCGGACAACGAGAGCGCCTAAGGAGTCACAACCGCGAGCTCGGGAAACACGTCAAAGTCATCTGTGTTGAAGGTGTAGATTCGCTGAACGCCATTGGCCAGCATCGTCGCGACGATTTGCAGGTCGAACACGTCTCCCCCAGTGACGGGGCGGCGCTGCAACAACTCCATCCATCCGGCAACCGCACGGGCCGGGATTGGCAGCACCTGAAGGCCGGGGAGAGCCAGCATGGCTGAGATTATGCGCAATGCTTCTGTTGGAGAAGCGGCAACAGCCACTCGACGCGGGTTGGTTATGATCGAATAAAACTCGCACAATATCTGCGAGGTGACGTAGAGCGTTATCGAAGGGTCTCTGGCTGCTTCAAGCAATGCGCGTGAGGCCATGTGCTGCGGGGCCTCCGCGTTTACGGCATAGGCCAGAATATTCGCATCGAGTATCCCTGGCTCAACCGACATCGTCGTAGATGTCCCGCCGGTGGAGAGCACCCATCGCTCCGAGATGCAGGACTGGCAATTCGGGAATTATTTTTCCACCCGGAACCAGCTCCCGCGCGCGCTCGATAGCTTCCCCCTCAGAAGCAAAAACGGTACTGCGGTCCTTCATGAGCCGTTCCAACAGCGCGTCCACGGAGATGCCTTGCCTGCGGGCTTCGTCGGTTAGGCGGGCTTCGGTTTCATGCGAAATCTCGATACTCATGGGGCTGCTCCTCTTCAGCTTAACCCGAAAATTGTCGGCGCACCGGGCCTCGCGCTCTACGCCTTCGCCGGGAAATACAACCGGTCCACTTTCGCCGCCAGAATGAAATCGCTCTCGGTGAGACCCGCGATCTTGTGCGTGTAGTTGGTTACCTTCACGCTGCCCCAGCCGAAACAAATGTCGGGGTGATGGCCCTGCTCCTCGGCGACTTCGCCGATTCGATTGACGAAGACCAGCGCGCTCTTGAAATTGGGGAACAGAAACGTCTTCTCGATGTGATGCTGGTCGATGACGCGCCAATCCGGCAACACGGCGGAGAGCTTGGAGAGTTCCTCGCCCTGGAGCGGCGGCACGCCTCCGCGGCAGGGCACGCAATGCCTGGACGCCAGCTCGCTTCCAGATTCACCCATAGGCGTTTTCATTATAGCTAAGGCGGTTTGACCGCCCGACTAAGGCCAACGGCTGGTTGGAGGCATAAGCCCCTTCTGTTACGCTCCTCTCGGAGGTGTTGTATGGGTAAGTTCTTGCTGGTAGTCGTAGTGGCCGGCGCCGCTGGCGCGCAGACTATAACCGAGTTTGGAGCCGCCGCGGCAACCGGAACCGCCGGAGGCGCCGCCGGCAAGAAAGTCAGCGACGGCATCACGGCGATTTTCGGAAAGGTGGATGAGAAAACAAAGGCGGCGGCGAAAGCAGATCCGCCAAAACAGGAAGCGGCCAAATCAGACGCAGCAAGCTCGGGCCCCAGCGCCGCGGCAACTGCGCCCGCTTCTCCAGATCCTGGGCCGGCGACGAAACCTGCCGGCGGCCCCGCGCCCAAGGCGGCGATAAAATCCCCGGCCAAGCCTGCCGCCGCGCCGGTGTCCAAGCCCGCGCCCAAGCCGGAAAAAGGACCTGAAACCGCGAACCCGCCCAGCCTCGCGCGGACGGGCGGGCGGGTGGTCCCCAACTCGGTTCCGGATCCGCCTCCTCCAGCGATCCCCCGCGCCGCGGTGAGCAAACCGGCCCCTCCTCCGGCGCCCAAGCCCGAGCCCGAAGCGGCTCCGCTTCTCCCGCCGCCTCCTCCGCCGCGCGAAGCCTCCGCCGAAGATCTCAAGAGTATCGCTCCCGGGACGATTCGCGAAGAAGTGCTGAAACTGGGAGTCCCAGCGTCGCGGATCACCATGTTCGACGAAGGCCATCTTGTGGAGATTTACAGTTACGCGAGCAGGAATGCGACCTTCGGCGTGGTGCGGTTGAGCGACGGCGCGGTGTCGCTGGTAGAACTGCGCTAGAAGCCCGCACAGGGCCGGCTCGGCCTGCCATAGCAACCAGGACCAGCAAACTTTTCCGCCGAGCCAGGCTCCGTTGTGCGGGCGTGTTCCTCAAAAGACCTGCGCTAAAGGTCCCGCGCTAGGCTTCGCATCCCCCTCAGGACCGGGCCGCTGCGCAAGGGGTCCCGCGGCGTCTCCAGAACGGGTATTGTTATATAGATAACCGCCGGGCAGGTAACAGCCCGGCTCGATACGATATCTATCATACATATGAGACGGATGCGCACGACCTTTCCGGCCGCTTGTTTGTTTTTCCTGACCTCCACGATTTGGGCGCAGCAATCCTTTGTGCCCCTGGTGATCGCCACGCCGGGCGCGCCCAGTTCAATCTTGTTCGGTGTCTATGGGACCGCGCTTGCGCGCAGCACCGATTCGGGAAAAACATGGACGCCGCTGTACATCACCCCAGCCGGGCTGCCGCAACCGCCCGTCAATGGATTCGCCATCGATCCCTTTGATCCGACTGGAAACACCGTGTACTTGGCCACGACGTTCGCGGGCGGCCTATTCTGGAAGAGCACCGATGGAGGGCAGACCTGGCTTCAGGCCAGCGCCGGATTGCCCGTCAACGGCGCCGGCATCGACTACTTCAAGGCGTTTCCGGACACCATCACGTATCTTTACGCGAAGATCGGAAACAGCCTGTTTAGGTCCTCCGACGGCGCGAAAACCTGGCTCCGGCAGAGCAACCTGCCCACGGCCAGCGGCACGTTCATCGTCGCCGAATCGCTGCGGACTCGCATGTACTACGTCGATGCAGCCACCCTCACGGTCTATTCCACGTTCGACGAAGGGAGCGGATGGCAACCCATCTCAGCGGTTCTGGGCGGCGCCGTTGCGCCGCCCTCCACCATCACCGGCATCGGCGTTCCCTACTTCGATCCGAACGACCTCTATGTGACCGTGAACTTCCCGTCCGTCGGCATCACCGCATACGGAAGCATCGACGGAGGAGCGTTCACGGACCAAAGCCTCATAGGGATGGGTCCCTTTACGCAAATCCTCTCGGCCAACAACGGCCCCACCTACGCCCTGACAAATCCCGCTAATGGGAACGGCGCTTTCCGAAGCAGCGATAACGGGCAGAGCTGGCAATCCCTGGGAGCGAGCGGGCTGCAGCACTACACGGCGACGTGGGTCGATCCGGCCCTGCGGAACACCCTGTACGGAATCGAGACCATCCTGCCCTCCACCACTCCGGTGGCGCTGGTGCAGTCCACCGACAGCGGCACTACCTGGGCCGCCATTCCGGCCACGATCACGCCCAGTATCGGCAAGCCTGTACCCATGTACAACGTGACGCTGGAGCAGGGTGCGCCCTATTCTGTCACCTTCATCGTGCAGACCGCCGAAAGTAGCATGTGGCACACCCCGGTGACGCTCAGCACCTCCGGCGAACCGTGGATCTCACTCGGGGCAACCTCCGGAACGACCCCGCTCCCTAACTCGATTACGCTTTCGAGCGCGGGGTTGCTGCCGGGGATCTACACCTCGACCATCACCATTTCGGCGCCGCAGACCTTTAACAAATCCGTCACGGTGCCGGTGCAAATGACCGTAAAGCCGCTGGGAGCCCTGGGCCCCGGATACATGGTCACCACGGCAGCCGGCAACGGGAATCCGGGCGGAGCCGCGACCTCGGGAGTTCCGGCGAGCGTGGCCATCGGCGATGCCAAGGCGGTAGCGATCGACCCGTCCGGCAACCTGCTGTTTTCGGCTGGAAGCCGGATCTGGCAGCTCGCCAACGGAGTCCTGACAGGGCTTGCGGGCAATGCCACAAATGCGTCCAGCGGCGCCACCACCGATCCGCTTTCGGCCTCGGTCGCCGACCCGGATGCGATCGCGTTCGACTCCACCGGCGCTGCGTATTTCACCGAGTTTGTCCCCGAACGGGTGCGCAAACTCGTTTATGCGGGAAGCCCCGCCAACGCGAGTCTCAGCACCGCGCTGGACATGACGAGTTTCAACCAGCCCGTTGGATCGCACACTGTTGTGCTGGATCCCTCGAAATTCATGTACCTCACGTCGCCCGGGGGCATCCAGCATTTCGATGGGTCCAAGCTGACACTCGCAATCCCTGTGCCGGCTTTCTCCAATCCGTACAGCATGATTGAGGACCCTTCCGGGAATTTCTACGTCAGCGACATCGCCCTGAACCAGATCGTCGAGATTACGCCGGCGGGCGCGGTGTCGGTCTTCGCGGGCACCGGCCTTGCGGGCTTTGGAGGCGACGGCGGCCCGGCCACCCACGCGATGCTGAGCGCCCCCGCGGGCATCGCGTTCGATGCGCAGGGCACCATGTACGTCGCCGACTCCGGCAATAATCGCATTCGCACCATCACGCCGGACGGGATCATGCACACCATCGCCGGCTCGGGGTTGCCCGGCTTTGCGGGCGATGGCTCCACGGCGGATTTCGCGTCTTTTTCCGGCCCCTTGGGCGTAACCGTGGACGCCGGCGGCAACGTGTACGTGGCCGATACCGGCAACAACCGCGTGCGCATGCTGACGCCTCAGAACACCCCCATGCCGAAACCGCTGGCGCTGCTTGGACCAAACAAGGCTAACAAGCTCGCTCCCGGCGCCATCTTCAGTCTCTACGGTAATCTGCTGGCGCCCGCGGGCTATTCGTTCCTGGTTTCCTCGGCCACATGGCCTCGCTCGGCGCCCGCGAACGCGACCGGACCGGGCGAAGTCTCCGTCACCATAAACGGGGTTGCCGCGCCCTTGTATTACGTCAGCCCCACTCAAATCAACGGGCAGATTCCGTATGAGACCGCGATCGGAACGGCCACGGCCATCATTACCGTGAACGGCTCGCCGGCGGCTCAAATCAACTTCCCCGTCGTTGCCGCCCAACCCGACGTGCTCGCTCAGAACGGAGGCATGCAGGCCGTCGCGCAGAATGCGAGCGAAGGATATTCCATCAACTCACCCACAGCGCCCGCCCATCCCGGCGATGTCGAGGTAGTGTATCTTTCGGGCATCGGGCTTTCCAATCCGCCCTTGACGACCGGCGCTTCCGCGCCTTCTTCCGCGCCTCTCGCGGTGGTGAACTATCCGTATCAGATTACGCTCAACGGCCAGCCCGTGCCGGCATGTCAGTACAATTTCCTCGGCTATGCGCCGGGATATACGGCGCTGGTGCAGGCCGATTTCTGCCTTCCCACCAACCTGACCGGCGATCTTTCGCTGATTGTCACGGTGAACGGACAGTCCTCGGTTCCGACCATACTCTCGGTGCGGTAGGCTTTAATATAAATCTGGAGATCGCTTGCCGGAAGAATGAACTGTGGCTTCAGCGGAGCATATGCGGACGGTACAGTTGTCGAACTGATACCTGATTTGCTTTCGGAAACCAATCCCCACTCAACTAGTCCAGACTATTGGCCGGGTCATCGGCCAATGATCCGGCTTGATACCGAAAACGGAAGGTTAGTCGCCGCGGAAGTCGAAGCCAGCAACTCTACGTTGGACTCCAAGGTTGGAGATCGCGTAAGGGTGTGTTATGCCCCAAGCCGGAAGGATCGGGTTTATATCGTCAGTCTCCACTAACTCGATTTCACTCACCCGTCCAGTTGCGAGGTGCAATTCGGGCAGCGCTTGGCCTGGATCGGGATGGCGGTGCAGCAGTAAGCGCAATCCTTGGTAGTCGGCGCGGCGGGCGCGGGCTTGCGCTGCAATTTCGAAGCCGAGCGCACTACCATGAAGATCACGAACGCGACGATCAGGAAATTGATCACGGTGTTCAGGAACTGGCCGTAGGCGATAACCGGAGCGGCGGCGGTTTTGGCCGCGGCCAGCGTGGGATAGGATTGACCGTTGAGCGTCACGAACAGCTCTTTGAAATCGACATGGCCAAGAATCAGGCCGATAGGCGGCATCACCACGTCGTTCACCAGGGAAGTGACGATGGCTCCGAACGCTCCTCCGATAATGACGGCAACACCCAGGTCCAAGACATTGCCCCTCGCTACGAATTTCTTAAAGTCGTCCAACATTTTTTGATCCCCCGTCGGCTAGACTGTTTCCAAGGTAACGGTCACGATGGACAGCGCCGGCAGTGCGATTCCGATGCGTCCCGCCTCCACCGTCACCGGATGAGGTTTGGTCGTAACACGATCCGGATTGTCAAAACTGTTATACGCGTTGAGATCGGAATCGTGCAGAATCTGCGCGCGGCCCTGGCGGGCGTTGACTCCGCGCAGGGCGCAGTCCACTTGCATGTCCGCATCGTGGCGTGGGTTCACCAAAGTCACGATCGTCTGGTTCCCCTGCGCACTTCTTTGGATTGATGCCGACATCGAAAGGTCCGGCGGAGGCTCGGGCGCTTGTTTGCCGCCGGCCCGTCCGGCTCCTGCTCCTCCTCCGGCGGCCGGCGCGGCGGTGGCGTCAGTCTCCACCTGCACCGACGTCTTCGAGCGGTGCGGCTTGAACATCATGAACGCATAATAGCTGGTGGTGCGGACGCAATTTTTGCCCTCGGGTCCGTCGGTAAGCAGCATCGATTGCAGCACGTTCACCATCTGCGCGATATTGCACATATACAGCTTGTCGGCCTGGCGATTAAAGACGTTCAAGCCCAGTCCGGCCGCGATGGCGCTGCGCGTGGTCTGCTGCTGCCACAGCCGGCCGTTGCGCCGCTCGTCTTCCGCGGGGATGCCGTGGTCCCACACGCCCCACTCATCCAGAATCAGGCCCATGCGGCGATTCGGGTCGTAGCTGTCCAGCAGGTTGCGCTGCTGCACGATGGTCTGCTCCACCCGCCGGAAGGTGTTGAACTGCGCGTACATGCCCTCGGGGGTGAACGCCAGCGGCGGAAAATTGGCGTCCGAGTAATGGTGCACCGAATAGCCGTCGGGCTGGCGATTTCCCGCCAGCGTATCCATGAATCCGCGCGTCCACGCGGCGTTGTTCTGGTTGGGGCCGCAGCCGACCAAATAAGGCCGCATGCCGCCGAAGGTGCGCGCGAAGGTGGCGAAGCGGCGGAACTCGGCCGCGGCTTGTTCGGCCTTGAAGTTGCCGCCGCAACCCCACAACTCGTTGCCGATGCCCCAGTAGCGCACGCGGAAAGGCTCGGGCGATCCGCCGGCGGCCCGCAAATCCGCAAGAGTGCTTCCAGAAGGATAGTTGCAATACTCCATCCAATCGCGCATTTCCTCGGGCGAGCCCGCGCCGACGTTGGCGGCCAGGTATGGCTCCGCGCCGATCAGTTTACAGAAGCCCATGAATTCGTTAGTGCCGAAACTGTTGTCCTCGGTGTAGCCGCCCCAGTTGGTGTTCACCGTCTTGGGCCGCTTCTCGGACGCGCCGACGCCGTCGCGCCAATGGTAATCGTCGGCGAAGCAGCCTCCCGGCCAGCGCAGCACCGGCACGCCCAGCTCCTTGAGGTAATCCACCGCGGCCTGCCGGTATCCGTTGATGTTCGGGATGGGCGATTTTTTGCCCACCCAGATGCCGCCATAGACGCACGAGCCCAGGTGTTCCGCGAAGTGCGAATGTAACTCCGGCCGAATCACGCCAATTTCCCGATCGCCATGAACCACCGCTTTGCGAGCGCCCGTTCCCTGGCTGAACACGGCCCGCGGAAGCAGCGACGCCAGCGAGGCAGCTCCAGCGGTTTGAAGAATACGGCGGCGAGTGAGTGTGGATGGCATGGACACCTCTATTGACTACCGCGAAGCCGCGCGATGGTCTCGTCCAGCAAACGAATGTTGCTGCCGAATATCTCGCCGACTTCTTGAGTCGTGCGGCCCCGCGACCACTCCAGCCGCTGCTTCTCCTTGTCCGGAAGGTTGTGGTACAACAATCTCACCTCAACCACCAGGTCGCGAAGGGTTTCTTCGTGGCGCTTCAGGATCTCGTAAATCCCGGCTAGCGATTCGTCTGCCATGAGATATAGAATATCTTACGGCGATGATCGACAGGCGCGAATTCCTCGGCTCGATTACGGCTGTCGCCGCCGCCGTTGGCAATGTGGCCCGGCTCGACGCCCAAACCCCGAAGCCGCACTGGCCTTCCCCCGTGCTCGACACCCATCTCCACCTGCGCGGGAATCCCGAATCGAATTACGAGCACATCGAAGGCTGCGGCGCGGCTCGCGCGGTTGTGCTGACCGCCGTGCAGCAGGAAGACCGCGCCAAGGGCCTGATGGAAAAGTATCCGGGCCGGTTCGTGCGTTCGGCGAGCGCGAATGTGACCCGTCCCGGCGCGGCCGATCAGATCGCCAAGGCTGTCCAGGACGGCGCGCTGATGCTGGGCGAGCTCAAGGATCACGTCGCCGCCGACGGCCCCGAGCTGCGCCGCATGTACGATCTTGCGGCCGAGCTGGACGTGCCCATTCTGGTGCACTTCCAGGACGTGCCGCACTACACCGGCGAAGGCGTGTTCGCGTCCGGCTTCAAGCGCTTCGAGGCCATCCTCAAGGCCTGTCCGAAAACTCGGTTCATCGGGCACGCCGATGAATTCTGGGCCAACATCAGCGCCGACTACGCCGGCGACGCCGCCTATCCCGTGGGTCCCATCAAACCTGGGGGGCTATCGGATCGACTGCTCTCGGATTACGCCAACCTGTACGCGGATCTCTCCGCGAACTCCGGCAACAACGCGCTGTCGCGCAGCTCCGAGTTCACCGCCGCGTTTCTGGCCCGCCATCAGGACAAGCTGATGTTCGGCAGCGATTGTAATTGCCTGGACGGCAACGGGAAGGGGCAACCCTCGGCCACCGATCCTGCGCGCGATACGCCCAACGGAGTCGCCGCGCGGTTGACCGGCAAGTGCGTCGCCCGCGATACGCTTGCGATTGTGCAGAGGTCGGCCAGCGCGGCGGTGTTCCGCAAGATAGCCTGGGAGAATGGAACGAAGCTACTGAAGATTGTCTAAGAGGAGTCACACCATGAAACCGACACGCGCCCTTGGATCTCTGGTCCTGCTCGTCGCATCGATAAATACGGTCCGCGCCGCCGATTGCGATCGCGAATGCTTGCGCGGCATCGTCACACAGTATCTGGACGCGATGGTGGCTCACAAACCCGCCGCGCTGCCGGTTTCCAATAAAGTGCGCTTCACCGAGGACACCGTCGAGAAACGTCTCGGCGACGGCCTCTGGAAGACGGCGTCGGGCCTGCGCAAGTACCGCCAGGACATTCTCGACGTTCGCCAGGGAGTGGCCGCGTCGCAGGTGGTGGTGGAGGAAGCCGGCGTGCCCCAGCCAGTTCCAGTGATGCTGATGCTGCGGCTGAAGGTCGCCGACAAGAAGATCACCGAGGTCGAGACGCAAACCACCCGCAGCCGTGCCGAGGGGGGAATCTTCACCATCGACGCGCTTCAGACCGCCGGCAAGACCATGAACCTCGTGCCCGAACGGGCGCAGCTCAACTCCCGCGAAGACGCCATCAAGGCCGCTCTGTTCTATCCGGCGGGGCTCAAGATCGGGAGCTTCGTGGAAGTGGACGCGCCCTTCGCGTCCGATGCGTATCGCATCGAGAACGGGAACGGTCACGGCCGGGCCGGGGTGCGCCCGCGGCGGCTGCCAGAACATCAAGACTCAGACCATCATGAAGCACCCCGCCATCACGCACTCGCGTGGTCGCGGTGGATGAGGAGCTGGGAATCGTGCTCCTGCGCATGAACTTCGGCGACACCGGCTCTTACGGAGCGGGGAACGCGCTGATCGTGTGGGAAGCGTTCAAAGTCTACGGCGGCCAGATCCACGCGGTGGAAGCCTTCATGCGAGTCATGCCCGCGAGCGCCGGCTCCGGTTGGGATTAGCGAGTCTGCGCCGCGGCGTCGCGATTGCGTTAGCGATGGCGGCTCTATCCACTGCGGTAGCGGTTAAGCCCGATCAGATTGCCGGAGGTCCGGGTTGGGTTGACACCGAGCCTTACGACTTGAACGCCGCGGTAGATTCGCCCCTCAAATCCGATACATCCTCTGTAGCCCCGGCCAGCGGTCGAAATCGGCGTCGAAGCTCAAGACCGATCGAAATCCGTGGCGCTCCATCACTGCAATGTGTATAGCATCCCGGGCTGACATCAATGCACGATTTTGGGCGACCTCCCCGGCGCGCAAGACGTTCGCCTTCTCAATAGGAATCACTTCGTCGACGATGTCCAGGGTCACCTGCAACGCAGGTCCGAGCACGAAGCCTCAGATACCTCTGCAAGGCTTGGACTCTGGCTGCAAGCCATCTGATCCATGCCCAACGACGGAACTCCCCCAACGACACTTCTCTGAGCGCGAGGTCGATCGCCTCCCCAAGCGAAATCCTGCCCTGGTCTGTCTTTTACAAAGATTCGACTGCCCGCCGCAGATTACGCTCCCAGTCCAGAAATCCGCAAGCCAGTAGATGAAAAATGTCACCAGAAAGTAGATATCCACGCCAAGCAGACCGCCTAACATAAGCTTGCGATCAAGTCTCTATGTGATGCCCAACGAGGGAATACTCTCGGGCATTACTCCACTCCAGAAAACGACAAACGAGGTGACGGTGACTGTTAGGAGTGCCCTCCTTTGGCTCCTGGTCGTGCCGGTCAATTGATCGGCAATGAGCGCTAGGAAAGGGTCATATAATTCGGACTAATTCGGACTTAACCGGCTCAGCGTGATCCAAGGAGAAAGCTCCAACATTTAGAATAGTCGCACGGTTTCTGATTCTACGGCCGGCTCCCCCGGGGCGGCGCAATCACTCCGCCAAAAACTTCTTCGTCTCCCGCAGAAACAATTCGAGCTGGTCGTGGTGGACCCAATGCCCGGCTCGATCCACTTTCACGACCCTCTTGTCGTGCAGCACCGCCGCCTCGGGTGCTGCGTCCGGGTCCATGGCGAAGCTCTCGCGGCCCCAGAACAGCAGCACCGGGCAGGTGATCCGGCTCATCACCGCCGCGGCTTCCTCGGCGTTCATTCCGTACGGCGCGCCCAGGCGCGCGAAGTTGTCGAACTTCCAGATGATGGACCCGTCCGCGTTCCAATTGGTGCCGTGCAGCGTCAGGTGCTGGGCCACGGCGTCGGAGAGAAACGGATTCGCCTCCTTCATGCGCTGCACCGCCGACTTGAGATCCGGATAGCTGTGCGGCGTGCGAACCTCCGCGCTACGCACGCGCTCAATCCAGTCGCGAATGCGGTCGGCCGAAGGACGCTGCGGCTGGCTCACCGGCGCCAGTCCCACGCCTTCAATGGCCACGATCTTTTTGACGCGATCCGGATACACGCCCGCGTACAGCAGCGTCACTATCGCGCCCAGCGAGTGCCCGATGAGGTAGATCGGAAACCCCTTGACGATGTCGGCCAGCGCGGAAAGATCCAGCACGTGCTCGGCGACGCTGTACAGCGCTCCCGGAGCCCAGGCGCTGTTGCCGTGCCCGCGCAGGTCCAGCGCATACACATGGAAGTCTTCGCGCAGCGCCCGCGCCACCCAATCCCAGTTGCGAGCATGATCCAGGCCCCCGTGTACAAGAATCATCACCGGCTTTCCGTCGCTGCCCCAATCCCAGAACTGAAGCTTCAGGCGATGCGAATAGAAGTAGTGCGAGACAGGTTCCAGGCTCATAGCTTCTCCATTTGAACATCCTTGGGCAGGACGTCAACACCCGCGGCTCGATAGGCCTCGATCAATGCGCCCGCCGCGGGACCGTAGCGCGGAGCCTGCACTTCGTCTCCCAGCTCAACCAGCATGTGGAACCGCTCTAACACCACGGGGCTGCGAAACACGCCGCCGGTGTAGCTCACAACTGCGGTCTCGCGCTGTTCAAACAATTGCCCTCGCACTACTCCCGCGATGATCGCCAAAGCCTGCGCCGCGCCCTGGAGGATCTCCTGGGCGACGATGTCGCCACCCTCGGCCGCTTTGTCCAGCAGAGGCGCAAGAGCCGCGATGCGCTCGCGAGGCCACCCGGCGGTATAGAAGCGATGCATCAACTCATTGGCGTCCTCGGCATCAGACGCCCCCAGCAGCAACTCCCGCAGAGCCGTCGGCGGACCCCAGCCCTCCTCCTGACGCAGCGCCGCGCGCAGGCCTTGGCGAACCAGGTCGAATGCGCCGCCCTCGTCTCCGAACGCGTAGCCCCAGCCGCCGGCCCGCGTCGATCGGCCCGCCGTATTCCTGCCAAACGCCATCGATCCCGTTCCGGCGATCACGATAATCCCAGGCTCCCTCGCTAGCGCCCCCGTCAAAGCGATGGCCGCGTCGTGAGTCACGACGTAGCGATCGGCCTTCACCAGTTCCCGGAGAGCCGGTTCCCTTCCGGATGCCCCGCCGCTCAGGCCGAAGCACGCCGCTTCAAACCGGCGCCCAGCGGCTCCCGCGGCGTTTACCGCCTCTCGGATTGCGCCCTCATGGCGGCAAGCCGCCCCACGCCCGATTCCAACCACATGGCCGGTCTCGTCGCCGATCAGGGCGACCGTGCTCGATTGCCCTCCGTCCACTCCCAGGAACAGGCGCATGGTGTTATCGGGCATTGGTGTTACAGTGTCACTTTGTAGATCCGGATGCCGTCGCCCGAGGCAACCTCGGTCAAGCCCCACGAAGCGGGATCGTCTCGAATATCGTCGGAGCGGAAGTCGTCGTCGCCCGTCAACAGGTAATGGATCCCGCGCGCCTTGATCTCGTAAGTGGCCGCGCGGCGGAGGCTATAGTTGGTCCGGTCCGCCAGCACCGCCTTGGGATCTCGCGCCAGCAGGACCCATTTTCCGCGGGAATCCAATGCTTCCACTTGTAGTCGTATCTCATAGTAATCAGGCGATGTATCGAGGCGCACTTCATCCACTTGTTGCACCCCTGCGAAGTCCACGTCCAGGTAGTCGCCAGGCTTAACGGTTTCCCAGGTTCGCCATCGCGTGGCCAGCGAATTGTCGAAAGCAAGCTGAACCTCCCAAGGATTGGTCCAGGCTTGCAGGCGCCATTCAGGCCGCCGCGGAATCTCCATTCCCCGATCGAAGAACCGCAGCTCGTGGACGCTCCACTGGGCATTCGCGTCGCTCACAGTGGCCGTCTGAAGCACCCTGAGGCGGCGAGCGGGTCGCTCCGGGAACTTGAACGATTCCACCACTGTAGGCTCGTAGTCTTCGATGATGCTTGCATTGATAAAGTCGATCAGCGTCTGGCTCAGAGCGGACTGGTAGGTGGACAAAATTTCCCGGTTGCAGTAAGCGTAAGGCACTCCTCGCAAACCTAGAATGCGCTCGCCCTCGGGCACTGTGGCTTCCACCAGTCGAGCCGCTCCGTAGTCCCGGTCGCTTTCCCTCAAATACTTTTCTTGCGGGATCAGCCGCAGCGCCTGGTTGAACATGATATGGTTCAACCCCCACACGAACTTGTCGGAATAGCGATGCATTTCGGCCGGCCAGGAGCTGGCGGCGTGGAACATCATCAGCGCGGCCAGCAGTGGCGGCCCGCTGCCGGTTCCGCTTCCGATTGCCAGGGCCATCGCCAGGGAAATAAAAGGCAGGGGCGGGATCAGAAAGCGCGTGCCGATATTGGCGAAGTAGAGCGCTCCCAGCAGTAGCCCAGCCGCCAGTAATCTCCCGCCGTGCCGGTAACGCAAGGCCAGAAGCGCCAGCGGCGCGGCCAGAAAGGTCAAGCCCAGGATCCCTTGCGTTTTTCCGCCGCGAATCGTCACCTCCAGCGGCAACTCGCGTTTAATCTTTACCCCGTAATCCCGCATCGCGTTCGCGTATTCCTTCTCGAACATGGGGTGGAAATACGGATTCCGGAAGATTGCGTTTCCGAACGGAGCGATGGGGTTCTCCACAGTGATCCAATTCTTCAGCATCCATGGCGCAATCATCAGAGCGGAAAAGAGGATAACGGTCACCAGAGGCCGCAGCCTTTCTCCGCCCAGCTTTCGCGTCCGCCAAGCCACGAATCCCAGGGCGAACAGCAGCATGACGAAGGCCGTGTACTTGGCGGCATAGCAATAACCCGCCATGAGCCCGGCGGGAATCAGGGCCACGTTGTGGGGCAGGTCTCCGGCCTGCCTTCCCTGCCTCGTCTCGTCCCAAATCTCCAGCCAGTAGAAGGTGCTGAAGACCACCGCCGCTACGCCCACGTCGTTATAGGCGCTGGACCCGTCGATTCCAACCACTGGGCTGGCATAAGTGAGAAATGCGCCCGCCGCGCCCACCCAAGGCTTGCCCAGGCGGCGGCCGTATGCCAGCATTGCCAACGCCAGAGCTGCCAGGAACGCCAGATGAACCAGAGCCGCGGCGGAATGCCTTCCAATCGCGAAGGCCGGCACGAACAACATCTCGATGCCTTCGCTCAAGGTCGCGTACATGTCGGTGGTGACAAGCTCGAAACCATGCGCCCGCAAATATCGCAGAACGTAGCCGAGATGGTAGCCGGAGCCGTCCGGGCTGTTCTCCGGCGCCCAGGCGTGAAAGAAATACAGGAGGGTAAAGATCCCAAACAAAGGAATACAAACACGTTTTAGATTCAGGCTGAGAGGCTCCTCCGGCTCTCCCCGGAGCCGCCAGGAGCCGGTTGCCACAGCGCTGGCGATCGCGCTGAGCAGCAAGACCGTCAGCACCGGCCAGTATGCGATTTGCAGCGTGAGAATTGCGAAGATGGCCAGATGCAGGCAGGCCGCACCCAAAGTGAACGCCAGCGGCACGCGCTCAGAGCGGCGCAGCGTAATGCCTAGCCGGTCGATCAACATCGCGCCCGCGGCGTAGCATGCGGCGGCCGTCAGAGCCGCGCCCAGCAGTGCCGCCAGCGCCAGAATCATTTCTGACGCAGTCCTATCCTCGTCAGAATGAACCCCAAGGCGGCGTGATCGGCGGGGGAAAACCAAACTTTATCGATCTCCGCCCCCACCGTCGCCTCCTTTCCGGCTTCCACCCAATCCTCTGGAACCGGCGCTTCGAAATGCTGCGAACCGGGGGCCGTGTAGGTCTTCTTGTCGAGCAGACGGCCGTTGACGAAGAACGACAGCGTCACCGGGCCGGTGTCCTTGAAGGTGGCCTCGACGATGGTAAAGTCGATGACGTAGCGCAGCATCTGGTTGGTCCGCACGAACACGCGAACCTCCGGGTGCTTGCCGGTCCATCGCCAGGTGCCGGCCAGCCCCTGGATGTCACGGACGAAGTGCTTTTCCGCGTCACCGTCGGCCATGCCGACGATGCGGCTGATGCGGTAGGGAGCGAAGTTTTCAAACGGCTGGCGCTGCTCCGGCGGCGCATAAGGGGCAGGCATATTTTGGCACGCGCACAGACAGACGGCTCCGGGAAGCGCGAGTAGGCGGAGGTTCACCGTAAAGTTACTATAGCGAAACAGGAACCGGAATCGTAGTGTATACTTCTAAGGGTTCTAGTTCCGGACCACCGGAACAGATTGCGGGAGGAGCGATCATGCGAAACAGACTTTCTGGTAGTTCTTTAGCGGTTCTGGCTTTGGCTTTTCCGCTGGCGGCGCTGGCGGATTTTAGCAACACCCAGACCATTTCGAGCGGCCAGCATTTGACCATGGACAACGGTGCGACCAGCACTACGGGCGGGGATCTCCTGTTCAGCGGAACCAGCATCACTCCGCAGGGCAGCGCGAAGTTCGCCGACCTTAGCATGGGCTCGGCCGGGTCGGAGGCGGCGACGCTCTACGGCAGCATAATTAGTTCGGATGTGTCGTTTTTAGGTACGTTCACGACGACGCCGATCAGCGGCAGCTCGCTGGTGGCCAACGAGATTTTCCTCGTGCTTGACAATGCCGGCAATTACGCCAAGGTTTGGATCACTGCGGTGAGCGGCACATCCCTTACGATTCAGTACGACACGTTCGGAGCCCCGGCAGGCGGCAACACGCCCACGATCACCGCCGTGGAGGACGCCGGCAGTTACACGGCGAGCATCGCCCAAGGAAGCATCTTCGTAATAAAAGGAACCGGCCTGAGCGCCAGCGGGCTAACGGAGACGAGCTTTCCGCTGCCCACGACGTTTGGCAACGTGTCGATCAAGTTCACGCCTCTCACGGGAGGAACAGCAATCCAGCCGTACATCATCTATCTCTACAATCAGAGCGGTGTGAATCAGCTCGCCGCACTGCTGCCCTCCACGACGGCCACGGGCACCTACAACGTCACCGTCACCAATAATGGCGCGACCAGTTCGCCGGTTTCGGTTCCGGTGGTGAAGCAAAAGCTCGAATTGATCACCGCGGATGCCACGGGCTACGGCTTGGCGGTGATTCAGAACTTCGTCTCGGTGTCGGAGTATGATGTGAATCGCTTCACCAAGGGGACCGTCTTCGGCTCCACCATTTCGCCCGCTCATCCGGGACAGACGGAAATCGCCTATTCCGTCGGCATGGGCTCGGATCAGGGTTCCGGCGTGGCCGATAATATGGCCTCGCCAGGGTACAACTTCCTGACCAATGGCGTGAACGTGCAAGTGATCGTCGGCGGAATGACGATCACACCTTCCTACGCGGGCCGCGTCCCAGGTGGGACTGGTTACGAACAGACCAACTTCATCCTTCCCACCAACGTGCAGACAGGCTGCGTCGTGCCGTTTCAGATCTCCGAGAACGGCACGGTGACTCAGACGACGTTTATCGCCATCGCGCCAGCGGGCGCGGATGCCTGTGTTCAGCCTGGTTACACGACCTCGCAATTGCAGGGGTTTGATAACGGCCAGACGACGAATCTGGGAGCCTTCGAAATGTTTCAGTTCTCGGAAACCGCGGCCGGCCAGTCGTTCTCCGAAGGCCTCGCGGAAGGAGGGTTTACTCAGTTCACCGGCTTTGAGCTTGCGGGGATTCCCCCTTCTTCTTCCGGGGGATCCCTCCCGACTGGGTGCACGGTGATTCAGTTCAACAGCTCGACGACGCCCACGGGCACCATCGTTCCCTTCACGGCTGTCGGCCTCGATGCCGGCAAGGTGACCCTGAGCGGACCCGCAGCCTCCAATCTCAACAACACGCCGCTCCCCGAGACGGACAATTCCTACCTTCTCACCATCAGCGGGTTTGGAAGTACCGTGAACGGAAACATCGTCGCGGGCACGTATACGCTGAAAGGAGCGGGCGGTACCGGAGTCGGGCCGTTCACAGCTACTGTGACTCTTGGCACGCCGCTGGCCGTTACGGGTGGGCTGCCCGCGGTTGTGAACCGGGGCTCGGGCCTGACGATAAATTGGACCGGCGGCGGCTCGACCGATTACGTGGCTGTCGTCGGTTACTCGGCGACCGTAGCCAATAGCATCTCGACGGGGGCGGAATTCATTTGTTACACCACCGCGGGCGCGGGAGGGATCAACATCAGCTCCTCGATTCTGAACCAGTTGCCGGCCTCCACTGCGGCTGCGATTACGGCCGGCACAGCCTCCGGGTTCCTCGAGGTCTCTACAGCATCGAACGTTACGAACTTCACCGCGCCATTGGTCGCCGGCGGGACCATCAACGCATTCTTCGAGTCGTTATCTGCAACCGGCGCTTCGGCCTCCTATCAGTAAAGAGCAAATGGTGGGGCAGGCGATCTTGTCGCCTGCCGGCCAAGGCCTAACCAAAGCTCCCCGGCTTCGTCATGTTAAATTAGTAGCGAAGCCCATGAAAACTTGCATTCTATTGGCCGCGTTCGCGGCTGCGATGTACGCTCAGATTCTGCCGCCAGGACTGGGTCCGGCGGCTGGCACTGCTCCGGCCACGGCCGGGCAAACGGAGATTGGGCCGAACACGGTGGTCGCCACCGTCGCGGGCATCGGCGTCACCGTGGCGGATGTCCGCAAGATCATGCAATCCGCTCCGCAGAACCTGGTGCAGCAATTCAAGCAGAATCCCCAGTTGGCCCTCGGGCAGGTCTACTTGATGCGCTACCTGGCGTCCGAGGGCGAGAAGCTCCACCTGGATGAGCAGAGCCCTTTCAAGGAAGAGATCGAGGAGCTGATCGCGCTGCTGAAGCAGAGCGTTCTCGCCAATGCCATGGTCAATCAGGAGCAGAACGGGTTCCTGGTGAGCGGCGAGCAGATCGACGATTTCTATCGGAAGAACCAATCGCGCTGGGAGGAGGCCAAGATCAAGATCATCTTGATCGCCTTTAAGCCCGCCCCCGCGACTCCCGCCAAGGTCATCGGGGAAGCATCGCCGGCTCCCGGCGGAGCCGCTCCCGCGGTCGCCGACGCGCTCGCGGAGGCCGCCAAGAGCGCCCTGGAAGGCGCGCATGCGCTGAACGAACGCACCCAGGCGGAGGCCCAAAAGCTCGCCGCCGATCTGGTCCAGCAGCTTCGCGCGGGCGCGGACTTCGCCAAGCTGGTGACGCAATATTCCGATGACGCCGAGTCGAAGTCCTCCGGCGGCGATTTCGGCACGCCCATCAAGGCCACCAGCAGCTTCGGGCAGGACATCAAGAAAGCCGTGTTCGCGATGAAGCCGGGCGAGATCAGCGATCCCGTTGCCCAAGGCTACGGGTATTACATCATCCGGCTGGAGCAAAAAACGGTGCAGCCGCTCAACGACGTGCGCGAGTCCATCGTCAAGGAGATCCGCGATAACCACATGAATGAGTACATGAAGGATCTGACCGTCCGCTTCACGCCGCAAGTGCAGCGTCCGGACTTTTTCGTCTCGCCTCAAAAGTTCTTGTCGCAGCCGCCCAAGTAAAGGCATGGACGGGCGCGCGGTGCCGGTGCGTCTGCCGAGGCTTGCGGGCCGTCCTGTGCTGGTCCGCATCCGTCCCTCGCTGGGGCCGCATCTGGCCGCGGCGTCGATTTCCCATCGCGTCATTCTGCTCGATTCCGAAGTGCTCACTCCACCTGAATTCGAGCGCACTCTGGTGCATGAAATTTTTCATTTCGCCTGGGTGAGGCTTTCCAACGCCGAGCGCCGGGACTGGGAGCGGACCTTGGCCCGCGAGCTCCGGCAACACGCCAAAGGCGAGCTGGGATGGAGCGCGGAACGGCGCAAGAAGCGGCTTACATCCGGCGAGATTCGCGCCCGCGCCCGCTCCTGGCGCCTGTATGCCTGCGAAAGCTTCTGCGATACCGCCGCGTGGCGCTTCGCGACCGTGCGGGAACACAGGGAGTTCACTCTGGCGGCCCGCTTCCGCCGCTTGCGCCGCGCCTGGTTCCAGCGGCACATTGAATCCGGCACCGTATTGATATAATCGAGCTGGGATGAATCGCTTACACGGGCGGCTGCCGGCAGCGGCGGCGGGTGTCATCGCGGTGTGCGCCTTGGCGGGTTGCGTCAAGCAAAGGCCGACTCCGGATTTCGCGTTGAAGGATGCTTCCGGGCAAACCGTTCAGCTCTCCGATTACCACGGCAAGGTGGTGCTGCTAAATTTCTGGGCCACCTGGTGCGCGCCCTGCAAGATCGAAATCCCCTGGTTCATGGAGTTCCAGCGAGAGTACAAGGATCGCGATTTCGCCGTGCTGGGCGTCTCCATGGATGAGGACGGCTGGGATGCCGTGCGTCCTTACATGGCCGACCACAAGTTCAACTACCGCATCGTGGTGGGCAACGACGATATCGGCAAGCTCTTCGGCGAGATCGACGACCTGCCGACGACATTCCTGATCGACCGCGACGGTCACGTGGCCAAGAAGCACGTGGGGCTGATCAGCAAGAGCGATTACCAGGATGAAATTACCGAGATGCTGAAGGGGCACGTGCTCCGTGGTTCCGCCGCGCCGCCCGCGGGCAGTGCGCTGATTGCGCGGATTCGACCGTGAAACCTGCATTCCATAAACGTGCTTTGCAGTATCTCGCGATTGCGGGCATTGCCGGGTATCTGGCGGCGTGCTCGTTCTACGAAGGCGACTGGCCGGCGGTGAAAGAGGAAAAGGATCGGAAAAAGGCGCCCGAGTTCGTCCTGAAGGACTCGAGTGGCGAGGTTGTGAAGCTGTCCGATTACCGCGGCAAAGTGGTTCTGCTGAACTTCTGGGCCACCTGGTGCGGACCCTGCGAGGTCGAAATCCCCTGGTTCATCGAGTTCCAGCGCGAATACAAAGACCGCGACTTCGCGGTGCTGGGCCTGTCGCTGGACGAAGACGGATGGAAATCCGTGAGGCCCTTTGTGGCGCGCGAGAAGGTGAACTATCGCGTCATGGTGACCACCGAGGAGGTCGACCAGCTTTATGGCGGCGTCAACAGTCTGCCCACCACGTTCGTAATCGACCGTCAGGGCCGCGTCGCCAGCTCACATGTCGGTCTGGCCAGTAAGAACACCTACCGCCAAGAGATCCTCACACTTTTGAGTAACTCGGGCAAAACGGAGCGCGGCGCGATCAGTTCGTTTCCGGAGCGGGGGGTGCGCGCCGCGCCCTTTGCCCTTCTAGGGAGTCCAAAAAATGAGACGAGTCCGCTGGTTTCCTCTAACCGCCTGCCTGGCATGCTGCGGGCTGATCTGTTTCGCGCAAGCCGTTAACGTCCTGCACTTCGATCCCCCTCCGCCGCTGAAGGCCAAGATCGGCACGACCGTCGAGGCCAAGGTGCCGCTTTCGCTTCAGGAGGGCTACCACGTCAACAGCAACACGCCCTCCGATGCGTTTCTGATCCCGCTCCAGCTCACCTGGTCCAAGGGGGTGTTGGAGCCCGCCGGAGTCGTGTATCCGAAGCCGCGGATGGAGAAATATCAGTTCTCGCCCGACAAACTGTCGGTGTACTCTGGGAACTTCGAGCTGGCGGTGAAATTTACGGTGCCGGCCACCGCGGCGCCCGGTCCCGCGGCCATGACCGGCAAGCTGCGTTACCAGGCCTGCAACGACAGGATGTGCCTGGCGCCCAAGAATATGGACGTGGCGCTCCAGGTGGATGTCGTAAAATAGCGCCTAAGTGAAATCCACCGTTCCCGTGCCGGCCATCGTGGCTCTGGCGTTGCTATGCGCCGCCTGTCAGCGCGTTCCTGAAACTGTCATGCAGGCGTCCGCGGATGCCGATGCCCAGTTGCTGGCTGAGATTCGCAACATTCCAGCCATCGACAATCACGCCCATCCGGTTCGCCCCGTCCGCTCCGGCGAAGCGCCCGACCACGATTACGACGCGCTCCCCGTCGACAACCTGGAGCCCGCCTCCGATCCCGTTCGCGAGCGGCCCGGAACGCCCGAACTTGCCCGTGCGCGGGCGCATGTCGTGCGCGGAGATCCCGCCAAGGTTCTCGATCAGCTCGGCATCGGAGTGATGCTGGCGAACCGCGTGGCCATGGGACCGCCTGGGGATTCAGGGCTTCCCTCAGACCGTTTCTTGTGGGTGCCTTATGCCGATGCGCTGATGTATCCGCTGGCCAACGACGCCATGATCCACAACTCGGATCGGAAAGCGTTCTTCGCGCTGGAGGAGAATCTACTCAAGCGCTACTACGCCGAAGCCGGCCTGGCGGCCCGGCCGTCGACTCTCGACGACTATCTCAACAAAGTCGTGCGCGCCACGATGGATCGGCACAAGCAAGGCGGCGCCGTGGCCGAGAAGTTCGAGATGGCCTATCTCCGCCCGCTCGATATCGGCAATCCCAACAAAGCCGAGGCGGAAGCGGCCTGGGCCGGCCGAGGCCCGTACAAGGCGCTTCAGGATTACATTTTCCGCTACATCGCGGCCGAATGCGGACGGCTCGGAATGGCCGTGCACTTCCATACCGGCGCGGGCGGCGGCAGCTATTTCAACGTCTCCGGAAGCAATCCCATGCTGCTGGAGCCGCTGCTGGACGATCCTTCACTGCGCCAAACCAACTTCGTCTTTCTGCACGGAGGCTGGCCTTTCGGACGCCAGTTAACGGCGCTGCTGACGAAGCCCAACGCCTACGCCGATTTTTCGTCGCAGAACCTTTTCAATTACCCGGCGGAGTTAGCGAAGACGATTCGCGCATGGCTGGAGTTCGTTCCCGAGAAGGTATTGTTCGCCACCGACGCTTATCCGTATTCGGCCGAAGCCGGCTGGGAGGAAACCGGCTACATCGCCGCCGGCAGCAGCAGGGAGGCTCTGGCCATCGCCCTCACCGGCATGCTTCGCGACAGCGAGATCACCCGCGCCCGCGCATCGGAGCTGGCGCGGATGGTGCTTCGCGACAACGCTCGGGCGTTGTACAAGCTGAAGTGACGCGGCGGCTTCTTATCCGGCGCCTTCTTATCAGGCCCGGGGCCATCGGGGACGTGATTCTTTCTTTACCCCTCTTGGAAGGCGCTTGCGCGGACTACACCGAAGTCTGGGCCGCTCGCGCCGTGCTGCCTCTGATCCGCTTTGCGGACCGCACTCGGGCCATCGCCGACACGGGCCTCGATCTGGTCGGCGTAGTGGAAGGCGCGCGCCTGGCTGCAATCGAAGCCGCGCTTGCAAGCTTCGACTCCATTTACTCCTGGTACGGCGCGAACCGTCCCGAGTTCCGGGAGGCCGTGCGCCATCTGCCCTTCACTTTCTTCCCGGCGCTGCCTCCGCCCGTGGACGGAATTCCGCGCATTGCCGTGCCGGGGATTCCCGTCCGGGATTTCATCGTGATTCATCCCTTCGCCAGCAGCATTCGAAAACGCTGGCCGATGGAACGCTTCCGCGCCGTGGCCGGGAGCCTCGGGATTCCGGTCCAATGGACCGCCGGTCCGGAGGAGTCGCTCCCCCAAGAGCTGCTCAAAGACGCGGTGCGCTTGGATAATCTCTACGACCTGGCTTGCTGGCTGGCCGGCGCGCGCGCTTATATCGGCAACGATTCCGGCATCGCCCATCTGGCCGCGGCAGTGGGAACGCCGGTGGTGGCGATCTTCTTGAGCACCGATCCGCGGGTGTGGTCGCCTCGCGGCAGCCGCGTGGCCGTGCTCGAAAATCCCAGCGTCGAGGAGGGTGTCGAAGAAGTCGTCGCGGCGGCGCGCAGGATTATGCGCCGGTAGGGTTCTGCGAATCTCAGTAAGTCTCGTGGGGGGCGGCCAAAACCGCCGTCGCCAGCTCCAGCGCGCGCACTCCCATAGGCCGCAGATCCATGCCGTGAACCTTGCGCAGCGCCTGGTTGGCGGTTTTGGAAAAGCTGTGTACTCCGGCGGCGGTGCAGTCCAGCCTCAGCTCCATCAACGCATTGATGAACGCCGATTCGGCTCGCAACAGCGCCAGGAACAGCTTGGGCTTGGCGCGCACCGCCACCACCACGTCCTCATACCAGACCGGGGCGTAGCGGCGAGCCAGCTCCGGCATTCCGGCCGCGCTCAACCGCTGCTCGACGCCTGCCAGAATGGCTTGCAGATTCTTGCCCGTCATTTTTAGCCCAACCTTCGCAGCTGCGATGAGTGTTGCGGCAAAAGCGAGCGGATCGTGGAGATAAAGTTTTCTTGTTCAATAGAACATTTTCAGAAGTGCTTGTAGTGGAGACCTACCCTCTATGCAGCCGGGAAAGATTCTGGCATTCTGCAAGGGACAATGTTTCTGCGCCACAACAAACGGATCAAGGATGGCAAGGAGCACCGCTACTACACGGTGGTGGAAAGCCGCCGCCTGCGGTCCGGGAGAGTGGCGCAGCGGCAAGTGTTGTATCTGGGTGAAATCAACGACAGCCAGCAAACGGCCTGGCGCAAGACGCTGGACGTGTTCGATGAACAGCAGCATCGCTTCACGCCGCTGAGTCTGTTTCCCGAGGACCGTCCGGTTCCCGCCGACGCGATCGACAGCGTGCAAGTGAAGCTCAGTGAGATGAAGCTGGAGCGAGCCCGCCCCTATGGCAACTGCTGGTTGGGATGCGAACTATGGCGCCAATTGCAGTTGGACCAGTTCTGGTCCGAGAAGCTGCCGGAGGGTCGGGAACGGGTCGCCTGGGCGCAGGTGCTGGAGTTGCTAGTGGTGAACCGGCTGATCGATCCGGGCAGCGAGTTCCGGGTGCACCGGCAGTGGTTCGATCAAAGCGCGATGGACGTTTTGCTGGGGCAGGATTTTCAAGTAGCGGAAAAAGACCGGCTGTACCGGTGCCTGGATCGAGTATTGGCACACAAGCAAGAGCTGTTCGTGCATTTACAGCAACGCTGGAAAGACCTGTTCGAAGCGGAGTTCGATTTGCTGCTGTATGACCTGACCAGCACGTACGTGGAAGGGGAGGCCGAGCAAAACCCCAAGGCCAAATACGGCTACAGCCGCGACGGCAAACCGAACTGCAGGCAGGTGGTGATCGCGCTGGTGATGACGCCCACGGGCCTGCCGATGGCCTACGAAGTGATGGACGGCAACACCTCCGACAAGTCCACTTTGAGCGGTTTTCTGGACAAGATCGAAAGCATGTATGGCAAGGCGCGGCGGGTGTGGCTGATGGATCGCGGCATTCCAACCGAGGCTATTTTGGCGGAAATGCGGACCTCGCGCCAAGAGACGTTTTACCTGGTGGGAACGTCGCGGGCCAAGGTCAAGCAGTATGAGAAGAAGTGGCTGGAGTTGCCCTGGCAGAAAGTGCGCGAGTCGGTGGAAGTGAAGTTGTTTGCCCAAGACGGCGAACTCTACGTGTTGGCGAAGAGCGAAGGACGGCAGGCCAAGGAGGTTGCGATCCGCCGCAAGAAACTGGCGCGCTTGCTGCGCAAGTTGCGCGCAATGCGGCGGAGCGCACCGAAGCGAGATCAGTTGCTGATGCGCGTGGGCGCGGCCAAGACGGACGTGGGCCGGGCTTTTGGATTCGTGAAAATCAATCTACCCGCGGCGGGCCAAGAAGTGACCCGCGAGACGTTCACGTTTCGACTCGATAAGACCAAGCTCAAGGAAGCCGAGCTGCGCGATGGCCACTACCTGCTGCGCACCAATCTGGTGGCCGAAGATCCCGCCGTCTTGTGGGATCGCTACATGCAGTTGACGCAAATCGAAGCGGCCTTCAAATGTCTGAAGAGCGATCTGGGCATTCGTCCGATCCACCATCAACTGGAGCATCGGGTGGACGCGCACATCCTGGTTGCCTTCCTGGCTTACTGTCTGAGTGTGACGTTGAAGTACCGCCTCAAGGCGCATGCTCCCGGACTGACATCCCGCGCGGTGCTGGAAAAACTCGCCGCCATTCAGATGCTGGATGTGTCTTTCCCAACCACCGATGGCCGGCGCTTGGTGATGCCGCGTTACACCGAGCCGAGTCCGGAGCAGGCTCTTCTGCTTCATCAACTGAAGTTCGTGCTACCGCGGCAGCCACCTCCTCGTATCACCACCACTGCCGTCTCCGCTCCTCTTCCCCAACTCAAAATGTAGTGGAGACCTTTGACATGCCTTTGCTGAAAACAAAGGGCATCCCAGCTTCAAATGCCCTGAACTGCGAAGGTTGGGTTAGCGCCAAGGCCAGCGTCAGACGGCAAGCCGGATAGTCGTGGAAGGCGTACGTGAACTCGCTGCGCGGGTGGCCGTGGCACACTCGCGCGGCCTGGTAGACCAGCATCGGATGCGCTGTTCTACGCTCTTCGTAGCGCTCGATGTCGCGAAAATACTTCTCCGGAATCCAGGCTCGCAGGGAGCTCTGAATAGTCATCGAGACGCTCTGCCAGAGCGCGAAATGGTCGGGATGGTTGGCCGAAGGCGCGGCCAGCCACGCCGGATCGGTGAGCGCGAGCGTGGCCGCGGTATCGCGCAGCGCCAGCGCCGGCGCCGCCACGAAGGAAATGACGTCTCCGCGGCGCACCAGCGGCAGCGCCGCCAGAATCTCGCCGCGCTTACGCCATTCGCGGTGGTCCATATAAGGGAGGCGCAGCGCGATTTCGCCCGCCTCGCTCGCGCCAACGCCGTTCTCGTTGGTTGCAAGGCCAGCCAGCGCCAGCACTCGTTCTCGAATCTCAGGTTCGAGCTCGCCGGCCCGAAGAGGCGTACCGGCATCGCAGCCGGTTTCCCTCAGCCAGAAAAGGTGGAACAGTGTAGACATATACGCTGCAAATCATACCCTGCCGGCCTCACCGCGGCGTGCCGGCGTTGCTCGCAAATCGAATATTTGAAACGGGATACGATTTTCAATCCAGAGGTGACTAAGGGAATAACAGCGGCCGCATTCCCGGCTGTGTCATCTGGTTTCCAGCTAAAGGATTCCCGCGAGATCCAGCACAAAGCCGGCAACCGGACCTTCGCCGGAAACCGTCGAGGGATTATTCAGAACCTCAGGCTCGCGCCCGGGCCGGTAGATCTCGACTGTGTGCGCGATCGGATCGATGAGCCAACCGAGTTGCACTCCGTTGCCGGCGTACTCCTCCATCTTTTCCCGAAGCGGCCTGACGCGCTGCTTGGGAGATCGCACTTCGATAAGGAACTCCGGCGCAAAAACCGGGAAGCGCGTTCCCTTCTTCTGCGACCTCCGCCAGCGGGCGTCGTCGAACCAAGCTGTATCGGGCGAGCGTCGCGAGCCATCCGGCAGGAAGAAGCCTCCATCGGGCCCGATCACAATACCGCGCCCCTGCTTCTCCGCCCACTCCATCAAGCGATGCGTAACTCGCGCGACACGCGCGCTGGTTTCAGGATCTGTGGGAGGCATGATGAGGACGGTTCCCTCCGTGGTGTACTCCAGGAAGCAATCGGGGAACTCCTCTGCCAGCGCCAGGAAGTCGGCTTCGCTCAACCCCGGTGCGGTGAGCGTTGCGGGAAGGTGCTTCTCGAGTTGGAGGGCTGCGAGCGTCATCTTCAGTCCAATTATATGGGAGGTGGCTTCGCTAATTCCCGCCGGGCAGCGCGAGTCCTACTTGGCCCCAGCCCGTCCCAGCAGCAGGTTGAGCAAACCGTCCATCGACTGCTCCGGTTCATCGATGTGCAGCTTCACTTCGCGATTCTCGCGCGTCGGACGCAGGCCGTCCCAGACCATCTGAAGCTCGGGCTGCTTTGCGGACACCGAAAGCCGTCCCAGCCCGATCAGAGCCTTCAATCCGCCCTCCAATTGTTCGGCATCCTGGTCGGTTGCCGAGGTTGCTTCGGCCACACCCGCCAACCCGGTGGACAGATCCAGATACAAAGTTCCCGTTTGAATCAGACCCAGTATTTTATTGATATTGCCAAGGTTCCCGCTTGTGTCGAAAGGCAAATGAATGGGTCCGCCTGCATAGGCCGCCCAAAGCTGCGCCGCCGGCGACATCCGCGCCAGCAGAGGCTTCATGGCCGGCGGAGGGCCGGCGGATTTCTCATGCGCGTCCACCATCGCGCGCAGCTCATCGGTGTCGCCGATGGCCAGCACGGTCTGATTGATCAGCAAGATCGCGCTCAAATCGTTTCCGACAAGCGTAAATCCCTTATAGCCAAATCGGCTATCGCCCCTTTTCTGAAGTCTTGGCTCGCCCTCGTCCGAGAACATTCCGTGGCCCAGGAGCGCCGCCGACTTTCCATTCGAGACATACAGCAGCTCCCATAAATCCTTCTGGGGATTGACGCCCGTGCGCGTGGCGAAATCGTCAATCTGAGGCAGGCTGCGATGCGCCAGGAACTTCTGATACACGGGAGTCCTTTCGAGGGCCTCGACGCGAGTCCCGGCCATCATGACGGTGTCCGCGGGAATCAAGCCAGCCAGCGCCGGATCGATCTTCGGCCCCACGGGCGGCGCGGTCGTACAGCCCGCGAAGGTCAGAGTAATGGCCGCGGCAACCAAAAGCGCCGGAGGCGCCAAAAAGGCCGTAGGCCTCATTTGGAGGCGGCCATTTCCACGGCGCGCATCACGCGAAGGAAGTTTCCGCTATAAATCTTGCGGATATCCTCGGCTGTGTAACCTTTCTCTAGAAGCGCTCGCGTGAGGTTGGGATATTTCGAAACGTCGTCGAGACCTTCCGGCACGCACTCGACACCGTCGAAGTCGCTGCCGATTCCGATGGCGTCGATACCCGCAATCTTGCGGATATGGTCGATGTGATCCACCACGTCGGCCAGGGTGGCGCGTGGGACCTTTTCTTTCCTAGCTTCGGCGTCCGCGGACTTCTGCGAAATGAATCCGCAGTTGAAGTTGACGTCGACGACGCCGCCTTTCTTCGCCAGCGCCACGATCATTTCGTCGGTCATGTTGCGGGGCACATTCGTCAGCGCCCGGCAACTGGAATGTGAGGCGAAGATGGGCGCCTTGCTCACCTCCAGCGCATCCCAGAAAGTCTTGTCGGCCACGTGGGAGATGTCCACCATCATGCCCAGCCGGTTCATTTCCCGGACCACGTCCTTGCCGAAGCCGGTGAGGCCGTCATGATGCTTGACGCCCTCCTTGGTCATGTCGCCGGAGGAATCCGCCCAGTTGTTGGTGTTGGTGTGCGTCAGCGTCATGTAGCGGATGCCCAGGGCGTAATAGTCGCGCAGCAGGCGCAGGCTGTCCTCGATCGCGTGGCCGCCCTCGATGCCCATCAGCGCCGCAATCTTGCCGCGGCGGTGCGCCTCCTCGATATCCTTGACACTTGCGGCGAACATGAAATCGTTGGGATATTTGTCGACGATGTCGTGCTTCACCGTGTCGATCATCTGCAAAGTCCGGTTGGCCGAATGGTTCCCCTCGACGTATCGAGCGGCCACGTAAACGGCGAAGAACTGCGCGGCTACGCCGCCTTCCTTCAACCGCACGATGTCCGTATGCCCGGTGCTGGCGCGAGGGCCGATGTCCAGACCGTCCACGGTCCTGCTGGGGACGTCGTTGTGCGTGTCGATGAGCATCGCGGCGCGGTGGACGCGCATCACCTCGGCATCGGTGACGGTGCGGTTCTGGGCAGGCAGCCATCGCATTGTTATAAAAAGGAGAAGAAGGACCACAGCAAACAAAACCGGCGGAGGCCGGAGCCAGCGGGTTCTCATCACTCTCTCATTGTGCTATACTTCGACTTCTATGCGGCACTGCTCCAGTTCGTTTCGATTTTGGCACGGGTACTTTACCCGCTAAATCGCGAACGGGTGGCGTTGGTTGCAGCTAAGAAGTTAAGGAAAACCGGCCCACTCGGGAAAGAGTGGGTCTTTTGCTTTTGAGAGGCCCGCACAGGGCGGCTCGGCCCTCGAATAGATAAGGAACTTGGGAGGGTTCCGCCGAGCCAGGCTCCGTTGTGCGGCGAGTTACTTTAGAAGGGGAGGCAGGAGGCCACGATGATTATCTCCATGAAACTACATTCCACGCCGGAAGAAATCGCCGAAGTCAAGGCGCGTATTGAAGAGTTCGGCTACAAGGTCCATTCCATCGAGGGCCAGCAGCGGGTGGTCATCGGAGCGGTCGGAACCGGCGACGTCACCGCGTGCCTGGAGTCGCTCGAAGCCATGCCGCAGGTGGAAAAAGCCGTACGCATCTCGGCTCCCTATAAGTTCGTCAGCCGCGAGTTCCGCCCGGCCAAGACCGAGATTAAAGCCGCGGGCGTGGTGATCGGCGGGGATGCGTTCGTGGTCATGGCCGGCCCCTGCTCGGTCGAAAGCGAGAAGCAGATCCTGGAGTCGGCCGAGATCGTGGCGCGCGCCGGCGCCAAGCTCCTTCGCGGAGGCGCTTTCAAGCCCCGCACTTCGCCCTACGATTTCCAGGGTCTGGAGCTGGAAGGGCTGAAACTGCTGGACAAGGCGCGGCGCGCCACCGGCTTGGGCATCATCACCGAAGTCATGAGCGACCGCGACGTCTCCATGGTCGCCGAGTACGCCGACATTCTCCAGATCGGGGCTCGCAACATGCAGAACTTTTCGCTTCTGAAGACGCTGGGCCAATGCGGCCGGCCGGTCATGTTGAAGCGCGGCATGAGCTCGACCATCAAGGAGCTGCTGATGTCGGCCGAGTATGTGGTGGCGCACGGCAATCCGCAAGTATTGCTGTGCGAGCGCGGCATCCGCACGTTCGAGACGGCCACCCGCAACACCTGCGACATCACCGCCGTCGCGGTGCTGAATGAGCTCACCCACCTGCCGGTGATCCTCGATCCCAGCCACGCCACCGGCAAGCGCAGTCTGGTTCCGGCGCTGGCCCGCGCGGCCGTCGCCATTGGCTCCGACGGGTTGATCGTGGAAATGCATCCGCATCCGGAGAAGGCCATGAGCGACGGCGCGCAGTCGCTGGATCCCAAGCAGTTCAGGCAGATGATGGAGGACCTGAAGCCTTACATCGAGCTGTGGAAGCACCGTCCTGAGCTAGCGGCCCAGCACGCGACGGTATAGGGGCGCGGTGTGGAGCAGGCGTGCGGCGGGATCATGGCAGGTCGAAGACCTGCCCCACCTGGAATGGCGTACACTTCCCATTAGGGTGCGATTCCGATTTCAGCCATGGCAGTTGGCCGCGGCGCTGGTGCTGCTGTGCGCCGCCGCGCTGGGTATCCTGGAGTGGCGCCGCAGTTCGCAGCACTACGACGCATCGCGCCTGATGCAGTCCCTCCCGGTGAACGGCGCGGTCAAGGTTTACATCAACCTCGAACAGTTGCGCGACGGCGGCCTGCTGGATGCGCTGGCCGGTCCAAAGGCGGTTGAGGACCCGGATTACCGCCGCTTCGCCGACGAGATCGGTTTCGATTACCGCACCGATCTGGATGCCGTCGCCGCCGCCTTTGTGAATGGCGACTTTTATGCAACCGCGCGCGGCCACTTCGATTGGAAGCGGCTCTCCGAATACGCGCGCGCGCAGCAGGGACGGTGCGCGAATGGGATTTGCAGCATGCCCGGCGGCCAACCCGATCGCATGATCTCGTTTTATCCGCTGAGCGCTGAGGTGCTGGCCTTGGCGGTTTCGGAGAACCCGCAGGGGGTGGCCATGATCGCACCGCCCAGCGGCAAGAATGGGATCGCCGTGCCGCCTTCGGCCTTTTGGATTTCCGCTCCCGGAACGGACTTCAAGGACCTGAAGAATCTTCCCGCCGGTACGCAATCCTTCCTCACTCCTCTGGCGCAAGCGCGGGAGGCGTCGTTCAGCGTTCAGGCGGCGGCCGCCGCCTCAGGTTCCGCCGCAGGCACTTTCGAGATCCGCATGGAGGTCGACTGCGCCTCGCCGGACTCGGCGGCCGCGCTGGCCCGCGTCTTGACTTCCACCACCGATTTTCTCCGCAGCTTGATCGTGAAGGAGGGCGCGGCGCCGAAACGGACCGACCTGACCGCGGCGCTTGTCTCCGGCCGCTTCGAGACTCATGAATCGAGGGTGACCGGATTCTGGCCCATGGACCGGCGGGTGATTGAGTCCCTCGTCTCGGATCAGATGAAGTAGCGCGAGCACACAGGACACACGTGACACACGTATCCCGAGGAGGGTGAAAAAATTCGTTGCGGCGGCCGGGGGCTTTTAAGGAGCGGCACAACGGAGCTTTCGCCCTGTGCCGCCCTCGGACTTATCGCCGGGCGTTTTCCGGCCGCCAATGATTTAAACCGCTTCTCGCGGGGGCCCGGAACCGCTGGATGGCCGTCCCATATTTCCCGCTTCGAATGCCGACTCTCTGATGTCCGCCCACGTACTTACCCGTTGGCGGATTTATAAGGATCGATCCCTAAATTCTTCCGCCGAACGAAAAGCGCCCGGCGAAAGTTCAGCACCATCTCAAAACACAACGCTCCATGCACGGAGTAACTTACGATTCGAGGATAAGGGGCGAGGGCGTGCGGGGCGACGCGGCGAATGCGGCAAGCGATTGGAAAGACTCGCAAAATGTTTTTTCTCTTGTTGGGTGACGGGCTTCTGGCCCATTGATTGGCGAACCAATCCACTGCCAACAGAGGGTTGTGGCCTGCGCTTCAAATCTGTGCCATACTCATAAACCGCACTCTCTTCCTTTATGTCGCAAGAATTCCAGGCTGCTCCGGCCCCCACCTCTTTCTCTTCCAGCGCCGCTTCGAGCCCCGACGCGTCCCGCTTCCTGCCGATCCTCCTGATCCTGTTTGCCGGCAGCGGTTGCGCCGCGTTGATCTACGAGATCGTCTGGTACCAGATGCTGCAATTGGCCATCGGCTCCACAGCCGTGTCGATGGGCTTCCTGCTGGCCGCCTTCATGAGCGGATTGTGCCTGGGCAGCATCGGCTGGCCGCGCCTCGCGCGCTACGCCCATGTGCATCCTCTCAAGGTCTACGCCGCGCTGGAGGCCGGCATCGGCCTGCTGGGCATCCTGGTTCTGTTCGGCGTCCCCTACATCGACCGCGCTTACATCATCGGATTCCAGAGCGGTCTTTCGAACGAGGTCCTGCGCGGTCTGCTCGCCACCGTGTGCCTGCTACCGCCGACCTTTCTGATGGGCGCGTCGCTTCCGGCCCTTTCCCGCTGGCTCGAAATGGATCAGCGCGGGGTTTCCTGGTGGGGTCTGCTCTACGGCGGCAACACTCTGGGAGCCGTGTTCGGATGCTTGCTCGCCGGCTTCTACCTGCTGCGGCTGCACAACGTGGCCACCGCGACCTTCGCCGCCGCCGCCATCAACTTCGCCGTGGCCGCACTGAGTGCGTTGATGGCCTCGCGCCTGCCGGCTCACTCCGGTTCCGGCGCCGGCTCCGGCGAGTCCGCCGAGCGCGCTCCATCCACACCCTCCTCCTTTGAACCGGCCACGCAATTCCGCTGGACCATTTACCTGGCCATCGCGCTTTCCGGCGCAGGCGCGCTCGGCGCGGAGGTGGTCTGGACCCGCCTGATGGGCATGCTCCTCGGCTCCACGGTCTACGTTTTCTCGATCATTCTGGCCGTCTTCCTGATCGGACTCGCCCTCGGCAGCGGAGCGGGCGCGGCCCTCTCGCGCAGCGTGCAGCCGCGAGCCGCGCTGGGCTGGTGCCAGGTGCTGCTGGCGATCGGCATCGCCTGGACCGCGTACATGATCGCCGACTCGCTGCCCTACTGGCCCATCAATCCCATGCTCACGGTCAGCCCCTGGCAGACCTTCCAGCTCGACATGGCGCGCTGCCTGTGGGCCATCCTTCCTCCTACCATCTTCTGGGGCGCGAGCTTTCCTCTGGCGTTGGCCGCCGCCGCCAAGCCGGGTGAAGATTCCGGAAAACTCGTCGGCGGCATCTACGCGGCCAACACCCTGGGAGCCATCGTGGGTGCGCTCGGCGTCAGCCTGATTCTGGTTCCCTGGATCGGCACGCAGGACTCGCAGCGCGTCATCCTGGCGATCGCGGCCTTGGGCGCCGCCATTGTGCTGGGCGCCTACGCCTGGGAGCGCTCCTCGCACGTGACCGCCGCGCTTCTGACCCTGTCTCTGATTTTCGCCGGATACCTCGCCGCTAATGTCGACGCCATCCCGGGCGAGCTCATCGCCTACGGCCGCCGCATCGCCGTGACGAGCGGGTCCAAGGTCCTGTACACCGTCGAGGGGCGCAACTCTTCCGTCGCCATCACCCAATACACAGACGGCGCGGTCGAAGTGGACGTCAATGGCCACGTCGAAGCCACCACCGAGACTTTCGACATGAAGCTTCAGCGCATGGTCGGGCATTTGCCGGCCCTGCTGCACCCCAATCCGAAATCGATTCTGGGCATCGGCTTCGGCGCGGGAGTCTCGGCCGGCACCTTCACGCGCTACCCAGGCATCGAACACATCACCGTGTGCGAAATCGAGCCGGTGATTCCGCCCACCTCCACGCGCTTCTTCGCCAAGCAGGATTACGATGTCTATCACAACCCCAAGACGCACATCGTCTACGACGACGCGCGCCACTACATCCTGACCACGAAGAATAAGTACGACATCATCGCCTCGGATCCCCTGGATGTATTCGTGAAAGGCACCGCCGCCATCTATTCGAAGGAGTATTTCGAGATGGTCAAGGCGCACCTGAATCCCGGCGGGCTTTTCAGTTTATACGTGCCGCTCTATGAGACCGACGAGCGCACCATCAAGAGCGAGATCGCCACTTTCCTCGCGGCCTTCCCCTACGGCACCATCTGGGCCAACACGCGCAACGGACAGGGCTACGACATGGTCTTTCTGGGCCAGGCCGAGCCGCTGAAGATCAACCTCGACGAAATTCAGGCGCGTCTGGAGCGTCCCGCTTACGCCCCCGTGGCCGAATCGTTGAGCGAGGTCGGCATCAATTCGGTGTTCGATCTTTTCGGGACCTACGCCGGAGGGAAGTCCGATCTGGGGCCCTGGATCGCGGGCGCCGAGATCAATAGCGATGCCGACCTGCGCCTGCAATACCTGGGCGGCTGGGGCATCAACTCGCAGTTGGAGGATTACCTGTACCTCCAGATCATGAAATACCGGCGCATCCCCCGCGACCTGTTCAGCGGCTCCCCAGCCTCGCTTCAGGCCATGCAGTTGGCTTTGTACGAAGCCCCCGGCGCCCAGCGCTAAGGCCTGCCGCATGTCCGCTTCCCGTGTTCGCGGCTCTGCAACGGTTTCTGAGCCGCGACTGTCAAGGAGCGGTGCTATTGCGGCGGGTATCGGCGGCCAAAGTTGGTCAGGCCCAGAGTACCCAGGGCATCCTTGGCTCGTTGATAGGCCTGCGGGTCGGGCAGCGGCCCGATCAGCACTCTCCACAACCCTAGCCGATCGCCCGGACCGGGAGCGGCGAAAGACTCCAGGCCGTGGCTGCGCAGGCCTTCCGCCCAGATCGCCGCGAGTCCCTTCTCAATCACACCCACTTGCAGATAAACTTTCCCCGGAACCGCGTCCGCGAATACAGGCGCGGTTGTGGTCCTGGGTTGCGCACTGCCGGGTTGCTCTTGCGCTAGCGCAGGAGCGGGTGCGGGAGCGGGAGCGGGCGCCGGGACCACCGGGGCGGGGACCACGGACGCCGCGGTTGCAGCCACCACAGCCTTGGACGCCATCGACTTGCCGATCAGATACGAAACGCCGGAGAAAACCGCCAGCAGCACGGTCACCACCAAAGCGGTGCTTGCGATGTGGCCGCGGCCCAGCACGATCTCGAAGTCGGCGGATTCTTCCGTCGTTCGGGGCGCGTTCTCTACCTCGAGCGCGGGCGGCACGGGCGCGGGCGGCACGGGCGCGCGCAGCTCGGTAGACGGTTCCAGGTTCAGAAAGCTGGTCATTTCACCCGTTTCTATCGGCGGATTCGCGGCGCGAGTGTAGGGGGCGCTTCCGCGCCTCCTGCTACAGATTCTGCTTTAGAAACCGGCAGATATGGAAGCCGTCCAGGAATTTGAAGGGACTCTCGCCCAGGGTGTAGTGGCCGCACGGAAGCACCACCGCCTTATGCTCGAAGCCCAGCTCCCGCACCTTGCGGATCACCTGTTCGGAGAAGCGGGTCGGAAACGTGGTGTCGTAGCGGGCGTAGATGAACAGCGGCTTCTTCCCCAGCCGCGCGTAGCGCTCGATGTACAGCGGGGGACTAATGGCCAGCCACGCCTCGCGCAACTGCTCCAGCGTCACCACCGGCTCCAGGCTCCGGCGGATGTGTTGCGTCAACAAACCTTCCCACACCACGTCGGCGACATACGTCGAGCAGTGGTTGAACACGTTTACGCGCAGCCGCTGGTCGTGGACGCTGGCCAGAAACGCATAGCACGAACCCAGGCTGGTGCCCACCACGCCGATGCTCTGGTATCCCTCCCGCTCCAGCCAGTCCGCGCAACTGCGCGTGTCGATCACCGCCTGGCGGGTCGCGTCGATGGTCCGGCCCAGATTCGAGGAAACCGCATAATCGGCGCGCTCCAGCTCGGCCGGCATGCGGTAGTCGTGATACGGAAGGCTCAGCCGGAGCGCAGAAATCCCCAGCTTCGCCATCCCGGCGCACAGCCCATTGTGCTGCGACGCCGAGGCGTTCCAGTGCGGCAGCACGATCGCGGCCACTCGCCTCCGCCCCGGCTTTTCAGCGGCCGGGAACCATTGCCCCTTCACGGCATTATTCGCCGGATACGGAGTCTTCACCGCGCTGGTGAAGGTGAGCAGTCGATTGTGCAGCCGGAAATCGGAGGGCGGATCGTAGCCGAAGAACTCCTCGCTCGATTCCAGCGTCTCCCGGTTGAGCAGGCTCAAATACGCGTGCGGCGCGTGCCCGTTCTGGGGAGTCTTGATCGCGGCCGGCCAGGAACGGGTCCATTCCAGTCCCCACTCAAACGGCCGCACCACGCGATTGGTCGCGCGCGAGCACAAACGATTCTCCCAGTTCTCCATCCACCGGCCATAAAGCTTCTGCATGACTCACTACCAACGTAGCAAGCCGAGCAAGGGTTATGCTGAGAAGCGGATGGAATCCGGTCCGCTGCACATCACCGACGGCGAGTCGGTCGCCGGCACTCTGCGCGAATCCGGCCTGCCCGGCAAGGTCATCGTCGACGGCGACTTGCTCTACGCGGGACCGCAGCCGTTGTCCAAGGAAGGCATAGCCTCGCAGTCGCTGTTGCGCTTCGCCGAACACGAGGAAACCATCCTGTGGTTCGACCATCGCCTCTCCAATCAATTGCTGCTGATCCGCGCTCTGGACTGGTTCAGTCGTCAGGATCTCTCGGGACATTTGCTGAGCATCATTTTCGCCGGCAGGACCATTCTGGGCGGGCTCCCTGCCAACCAACTTGCCTCCCTCGCCGTGACCCGGGCTCCCGCCACCGCCGCCCATTTCGACACCGCGCGGGCGGCCTGGACGGCGTTCGTTTCACGAGACCCGGCCGCCATCGAGCGGGTTCTCGCCACGGACACCTCCGCGCTGCCGTTTCTGGCCGCCGCGCTGCTCCGTTACCTGGAGGAGTTTCCTTCCACCGCGGACGGCTTGTCGCGGACGCAGCGCCAGGCGCTGGCGGTCCTGCGCGAACACGGCCCGCTCCCGCAGCAGCGTCTCTTCTTTGCGGTTCAGCGGCTCGAAGAAACGCCCTTCATGGGCGACCAATGCTTCTTCAACGCGCTTGCGGGGCTCGCATCCGCCCGCGAGCCCCTGATTCGCGGAGATCAAGGCTCCTCGGCCATCACTGAGGCGGGCCTCCGCCGCCTGGCTTCACGCCGGCCCACCTAAAAAAGAAAATGGCGCGCCGGAAACCTGCCCGGCGCGCCTACCACAAGGAGAGAGAGAAAGAGAGAGAGGGTTGATTGCCCTAATTCACCACTATTTGCGGACCCGCAGCTTGAGAGGATTGCGTCCGGAATTCGTATTGCTGAATTTCCATGGCCGCGCGCCCGTCCTCGAAGCGCACGATGCGCCCTCGAGCCACCAGCTTCAAGGCGCACTTGTTGTTGAGCTGCGCGGGCCAACTGATCGACAACTCCAGCCGCCGGCCCGGCAGCAATACGTGACCCGCGGTGAACAACACCCCCGAGCTGGAAATATTAACCGTCTTACCGTCTCCGGCGTCCTCAGCGCTGCGCTTACTCAGAATCTTGTAGCGCACTTCACGCTCAATCGGAAAGCGATCCGAGTGGCGCCGGTCTGCTTGGCCGTCTTGTTCTGGATTCAATTTTTGAGCACCTCGTCCGGTTTGATCCGTCACCGCGCCACACCGTCTCACGGCTATTGACGAGTTTCTCCGAAGCGGAGTATTCGGGCAATAGCGTACTCGGTCCATTCCAGTACAGTACCCATGTACCGCCGTCCCCGGAACCGATTGGAAGCCTGGAGGTACCGGCGGTGTATAATCCCTTGAGACCCATTCCAGGAGGAAACACTATGCGTCGCGAATCGATCCATCGCACTGCCTGCCGCACTGCCTGCCGCACTGCCGCCGTTGTCGTGGCGGCCGTTTCTATGTCCGCCTCGGCTTACGCCCAGGCTACCGGCTGCGCGAGCTTGCCCAAATACGCCGAGCTGAAAGCCGCTCTCGCCGCGGCCACCTCGGCCGAGACCAGCGGCTTGAACAACCAGATGTGGGGCACCATCGTGGATCGCGACGGCACCGTCTGCGCGGTCGCCTTCACCGGCAAGTCGCGCGATTCGCAATGGCTGGGAAGCCGCGCCATTGCCGCGCAAAAGGCCAACACCGCGAACGCCTTCGGCCTGGATTCGGGTTCCAGCAGCGACGGCTCCGGCCAAGCCAAGGGGCTCGCGCTTTCCACCGCCAATCTGTATAGCGCAGTCCAGCCCGGAGGAAGTCTATACGGCCTTCAGTTCAGCAATCCCGTGGACACCACCGTGGCCTATCGGGGAGCCGGCGCCAGCTTCGGCACGGCCAACGATCCCATGGTGGGAGGCAGGATCGGCGGGGTCAACGTGTTCGGCGGCGGCCTAGCTCTGTTCGCGGCCGGGCAGAAGATGGTGGGCGGCATTGGCGTCAGCGGCGACACCTCCTGCGCCGATCATATGATCGCCTGGCGCGTCCGCAACGGCCTGAAGCTGGATCACCTGGCCGGCGTCGGCGGCGTTTCCGGCGACCCTGCCCGCCCCGATAACATCATTTTCGACATCGGAACCAACGGCCAGAGCGCCGGCGGCTTCGGCCATCCCAAGTGCCTCACGACCGGCGACCAGACCAAGCTGCCGCCCGTAATTCAGTAAGCTTCCGATAGAGTTCGGCGAAGAGGCCGAGATGCCATCCGCCCTCTGGAATCTCACGGCGCCCCTCCTCGCAGGGTCGGGGCAAAGACTGTCCCGCGCTCGCCCTTTCACTATATATATACTTGAATAAATGGACAGCGAGCTGAGGGAATATCTCGACGCAAACTTCGCGCGTATCGACGAGAGATTCGCCGAGATGGAGGCGAAATTCAAGTTCGACCTCGAAGAGATCGAGACGAAGCTGCTGACCGAATTCCACAAATGGGCCTCACCGGCGGATCACGTTTCAAAACTCGAGCGAGCAGGCGGATCGACGCCGTCCGGGTAGCGGATCGAGCGGCGGACTCGGTTAGTGATTCTGGCCCTCGACCACGGCGAAAAGCCCTCGGCAGATTGAGTTGCGCATTTTCCTCTTGACAACCACCTAACGTAGTAGTAGCATCGACACCAGAGTTAGTAGGACTGGTGAATATGCGCCCTTCCAAAGTCACGCGTTTTGAGCTGGAACTGCTGGAGCAGTTGTGGAAGCTGGGCTCGGCTTCGGTGCGGGAGATTCAAGAGAGTCTCCCGGAAAAGAACCGCCCGGCTTACACCACCGTCCAGACCATCATCTACCGGATGGAAGAAAAGAAGGCTGTGCGGCGGGTGAAGAAGATCGGTAACGCCCACATATTCGAGCCGCTGCTGACGCGCGCTTCGGTGTACCGGCGGTTGATCGACGACTTGCTGGATCTGTTCGGAGGATCGCCGGAGCCGGTGATGGCGCACCTGGTGGAATCGGGCAGGCTTTCGCTGGCGGATATAAGAGCGGCGGAAAGGGCGCTGGGACGTTTGAGGAAGAAGTCATGATCGGGGAAGTCGCAATTATGGCGCATCTGATCGCGGCCACCGGCACGGCGCTGATCGCGATCGCGGTGGCGCTGCTGCTCCGGCGGCGTAGCGCGGCCCTGCGGCACGCGATCTTCTTGACCGCGCTGCTGGGGTTCGCCGTGCCGACTCCGTGGCTCAACCGGGCTGGAGATAAGCTGGCCGCTTGCCTGGCGAGCCCTCCGGCCCCATCGCTCCTCAGTCTCGAATCGCTGATTGCCCGCGCTCCCTTGCCGGCGATGCTCACGCCTGGTCTCGAAGCGGCGCCGGAATCGCACTTACTGCGAAACGCTTTGCTGCTGCTCTGGGCCCTCGTCTGCGCGCTTTCCTTGGCAACCTGGCTGAGGCGCTTGCTGCGAAAGGTGCCCTCGGTTCGCGAAGCCAGCCTTGGCGAGGCCGACGCTTTACAGCGCGCCAAGGACAGCCTCCGCTTGAGCCGCAATGTGGATCTGTGCATCACGACCGCCGATCTGGTTCCCGGAGCGCGTGGCTGGCTGCGGCCGTGCGTGATCCTGCCGGACCTGCTTGCGGACCAACTCAGCGAGGCCGAGCTGCACGCGATCCTGGCGCACGAGCTCGCACACATCGCGCGCCGCGACAATCTCTCGGCGGCGGCGGCGCGCGTCATCGTATCCGCATTCTGGTTCCATCCGCTGCTGTGGTGGATCGAGCGGCGCATGCTGGCCGAGCGCGAGGCCGCCTGCGATGAACTGGTGCTGGCGCACGGAGCGGAACCCGCCGATTACGTCTCCGCGATTCTGAAAGTTTGCCGCATGTCGTTTGGCGGCGCGGCCCCGAGTTTCGCCGGATACGCTGGCGCGACCGGGTCCAATCTCCAAAATAGAATGGAGCAAATCATGTCCGCTCACATCGTCCGTCCGTCCTCCCGATTGCTGCGCGCCATCCCTGGCGCGGTCCTGGTGCTCGCCGCGCTCCTGCCGGTCGCCGGGGGTTTTCTGCGCGGCCAGGATCAAGCGCCCGCGCCATCGACGACTCACAGCTCCAATGACGCCGCGGTGCAGCGCGCATATGACTGCTTTCAGCAGGGCAGATTCAAGGAAGCGGAGTACCTGTTCCGCCAGATCTACATTCTGGACCCTGAGGACTCTCGCGGCCCGACAGGCTTGGCCGAAGCGTACATGGCGGAGAACCGGCCGGCCGAAGCCATCGAGCTCATGAAAGAGGAAACCGCCAAACGTCCCGATCGGGCGGACCTGCGAACAGCGCTTGCCAATCTTTACGTGCGCACCGAGCAATACGATCTGGCGCTCGCGGAGCTTCAAGGAACTCTGGATACCGGAAAGAACCTAAGTCCAAAGACAAAGGCTGGCCTTCTCTTCCAATTGGGCGAGACCAACCGCCGCAAGGGAGATTTGAACGAGGCGATGCGCTTGTTTCAAGCCGCCGCCGCCGCAAATCCAAGCGATACGAAGGCTCTGACGCGGACTCTGGTGGCGCTCGCGCTCCTGATGGACGGGACCGGCCGACACGACGAAGCGCTTCCCCTCTATGAACAGATCCTCAAGCTCGACCCAAATAATCCGGTGGCTCTGAACAATCTGGCCTACATCAAGGCGGAGAAGGGCATCGATCTGGACCAGGCGCTCGACCTGGCTCAGAAGGCGGCGAAGCAGGTGAAGGACTCGGCGGAAATCCAGGACACGCTGGGCATGGCATATCTCAAAAAGAATCAGCCCGACCAAGCAGCGGCGGCCTTCCGCGCCGCGCTTCAATCGCAGCCCAACAATCCTACCTTCCACTATCACCTGGGCCTGGCGCTCCAGATGCTCCGCGAATATGACCTTGCGATCCAGGAATTTCAGACGGCTCTGGTCAATCATCCGCCGGCAAGCGTGGCGCAGGAAATCCACGACCTGCTGAAGTAGATAGCGCCATAGCGAAATCCCCTATTCTTCGCCCGGCTTATTGGCTGCCTTCCGCCGCTCCCGGATCTCTTTAAGCCGTTCCGCGATTCTCAGTTCCATCCCGCGCCCGCCCGGCTCATAGAACACGGTCCCGCGCAGGTTCCCCGGCAGGCACTCCATCGTATTCATCGCGTCCTCGAAGTTGTGCGCGTGCTGGTAGCCTTCCCCGTAGCCCCACTCCTTCATCGGCCGCGTCGGAGCGTTGCGAAGCTGCATCGGCACCGGCTCCGCGGTCGAGTTCGCCACCGTCTCCATGGCCTTATTCAGCGCCCGGTACGCCGCGTCCGATTTCGGAGCCACCGACAAATAAATCGCCACTTGCGCCAGAGCCTGATCGCCTTCGGGGACGCCCAGAAAGTGCGCGGCTTGCTGGGCCGCGATAGCCTGCTCCAGCGCCCGCGGATCGGCCAGCCCGATATCTTCGATGGCCATGCGCACCAGCCGGCGGGCGATGTACAGCCGGTCCTCGCCGGCTTCCAGCATCCGCGCCAGCCAGTACAGCGCCGCATCGGCGTCGGACGACCGCACACTCTTGTGCAGCGCCGAAATCAGGTTGAAGTGCTCCTCGCCGGACTTATCGTAGAGCAGCGTCTTGCGCTCGATGGCGCTCTCCACCGCCTCGGGTTCGAGCACTCCGTCGTGCGCCACCGCCGAGGCCAGCTCCAGAATGTTGTAGGCCGTGCGCGCATCGCCGTTCGAGAAAATGGCGATCTGCTCCAGCAGCGATTCCGGAGCCGACAATTCCAGCGTCTTCAGAGCCCGGGTCAGCAGCGTGACGATCTCCGGAACCGTCAGCGCCCGCAGCGCGTACACCTTCGACCGCGACAGCAGCGCGGAGATCACCTCAAACGAAGGATTCTCCGTGGTGGCCCCGATCAGAATGATATCGCCACGCTCCACGTAGGGCAGAAACGCGTCCTGCTGGGCCTTATTGAAGCGGTGAATTTCGTCGACAAACACCACCGTGCGACGGCCGGCACGCCGCAATCGCTCGGCGTCGGCCATCACCGCCTTGATCTCTTTGATCCCGCTGAGCACCGCGCTGAAGGGAATAAATTCGGCGCGAGTCATGCGCGCCACCAGCCGAGCCAGCGTGGTTTTTCCCACTCCCGGAGGCCCCCACAGAATCAGCGATTGCAACTGGTCCCGCTCGATCTGAACGCGCAGAGGCTTGCCCGGGCCGAGTATATGCTGCTGGCCCACGAAGTCTTCCAGACGCTCCGGGCGGAGCCGCTCCGCCAGCGGCCGGCCCTTATCAATAGGCGACTCGTTGCCGGAGCCGACGGGCGAGGCGTCAAACAAACTCATCGCAGCGTCCTCTGTCTCTGCGCCTCGTACAGCAACACTCCCGCGGCCACCGCGGCGTTCAGCGACTCCACTCCGCTGGTCGGAATGCGTACGCCGATGGCCTTCTTCTCGATCCTCTTGCTGACGCCGTGCCCCTCGCTGCCGATGACGATCGCGCACGCGCCCGTGAAATCCGCATCCGCGATGGATCGCTCCGCGCGAGGCAGCGCCGCATACAGCGCCACCCGCTTCTGTTCCAGCGCCGCCGCCAGCAGGCTTTCGTCGATTCCCGCCACCACCGGCAGCCGGAACATCGAACCCGCCGAGGCTCGCAGGCATTTGGGATTGTACGGATTCACGCTGCCCTTGAGAAGAGCCACGCCGGTGGCCCCGAAGGCCTCGGCCGCGCGCACGATGGCGCCCGCGTTGCCGGGGTCCTGCACGGCATCGAGAACCACCACCAGCGGTTTGCCGCGCACCAACTGATCGAGCGTCCACTGCGGCGGACGCACCAGCGCAAGCACCCCCTGCGGCGACTCGGTCGTAGCCAGATTCGCGAACGCCGCCTCGCTCACCGCGACCACGCGCGTCCGCTTTAAGCCCCGCAGGTGCGTGGCCACCGTCGCCAGCACATTCTCAGCCGCGATCACCACCGGAATCTCGCGGCGGCTGCCCAGCGCCTCCTCCAAAAGATAGAACCCCTCCGCCACAGCCAGGCCGTCGGAAGTCAACTCCCCTCGCGCGGCCGCGCGCCGGACTTCCTTGAGCAGCGGGTTCTTGTCGCTAAGCAGCGTTTGCGTCACGGCTACACCTTACTTCACGGCTACACTTTACTTCACAGCTACAATGATTCTGAACACCCAGCGTAACGCATGAAGCGGCCGCTCCTCATTGCCGTTGTAGGAATCGGCGTCCTCGCCCTCATCGGCGCGGGCCTCCAGGTCGCTTCGATCGCACGCCAGATTCGCCTGCAATCCACCGTCGATGAGGCCCAACCCGCCGACGTGATCGTCGTTTTGGGCGCGGCCGAATATCGCGGCCGGCCGTCGCCGGTTCTCGAAGCCCGCCTCAACCACGCGCTGTTCCTGTATCTCCAGAACCTCGCGCCGCGCATCCTGACCACCGGAGGCAAGGGCGGCGACCCCAGTTTCACCGAAGGCGAAGTCGCCCATGCCTATCTCGCCCGCCACGGCGTCCCCTCCGAATCCATCCTGGTCGAATCCGAGGGCGAAACCACCGTGCAGAGCATCGCCGCCGCCGCCGAGATCATGCGCCGCATGAATCTCCGCTCCTGCATCGTCGTCAGCGACGGCTATCATATATATCGCGTCAAGAAACTGCTGGAGACCCAGGGCATGCAGGTCTACGGCTCGCCCCGCCCCGCCGACCGCCCGCCTACCGGCTGGACCGAGCGCTGGCTGTACACGCGCCAGGCCCTCGCCTACGACCTCTGGCGCATCGGCATCCCGATTTGAGGGAAGAAACTTTCCCGCCCCGGCTTTCGTAAAATCCAATCATGAAGAAGTGTCTGTTCGTCGCCTTCGGAGCGCTGGCGGTCTGGGGCCAAACCCCAGCCGTGACGCTGGAGTTCGAGGTCGCCTCGGTGCGGCCTTCCGCTCCGCAGTCCGCGGACAATCGAGTCGACATCGGACTGCACCTGGATGGGTCGCAGGCGCGCATCGCCTCCTTCACCTTCAAGGCCTTCGTTGCGATGGCGTACCGCGTGAAGGCTTACCAGATCTCCGGACCGGATTGGGTCGGCACCGACCGGTTCGATCTCAACGCCAAGTTGCCGGCCGGCGCCACCTCCGATCAGATTCCCGAAATGTTGCAAGCTCTGCTGGCGGATCGCTTCCAATTGAAGTTCCATCGAGATAAGAAGGAACTGCCGGTGTATGCGCTGGTGCTGGGCAAGACGCCGCTCAAGCTCAAGGAAGTGCCCCCGAGCCCCGCCGACGAAGACAACGGCCCGCCCGCGACCAACGTGGCCGCATCCGGCAGCGGCGCGGGGGTATCGGTGGATCTGGGTCACGGATCTTCCTATACGTTTGCGAACAACAAATTCGAGGCCAAGAAGTTCGGCATGGATACGCTGGCGACTACGCTGGAGCGTTACGTGGACCGCCCCATCGTCAATCTCACCGAGCTCAAAGGCAAGTACGATGTGACGTTGGAGGTCACGCCGGAGGACTATCAAGCCATGCTGATCCGCGTGGCGATCAGCGCGGGCCTGGTGCTTCCTCCCGAGGCTCTTCGCCTGATAGACGGCAACACCCCCGCGTCGCTGATGGACGCCATCCAGCAAGCCGGCCTGAAGCTGGACGCACGCAAGGCGCCCCTGGACTTCCTGGTGATCGATCAGGCTCGCAAGACTCCCACGGACAACTGACCGGACGGTCTATAGAGCGGATGCCGGCAGATTCATCAGCGCCGCCAATTTCGGCCAGCGCGGGCTGGCGCGCAGCGGTTCCCCGATCGGGCCTTGCAGCCAGTGAGCAACCATGGGATATCGTTCTTCAATCGCCTTCTCGATCCAATCCGCGGCCAGATCGATTTCGCCGCAGCAGATGTGGAAGAGTGCCAAGCCAATAGCCGTTCCATAAGCCTTCCCGGAACCCAGCCCTTGGATCAACTCTTTCCCCCGCCCCGGCTGGCCCACGCGAACCAACAGCCCCGCGTACATCCCGGCGCTAAGCGAATACCAAGAGGCTAAAGAACACGCCCTTTCAGCGAAGGGAAGCGCTTCCGAAAACATGCCCCGTCCAGCGTAGAGCTCGGCGAAGTAGTAGTGGGCCCAGAAGAAGTTTGGATCCAGTTCCAAGGTCTGGCGAAGGTGTGCCTCGGCCTCCGAATAACGGCCCGCCGCACCGAGGCACGTAGCCATGCCGATCCGTATCGTAAGGTGCAGCGGGTCTCCCTGAACGGCGCGTTCGACTTGCTCGATGGCTTCCTTCTTCCGGCCCGATGGCAGCGAGTAAAATAGCCCGCAGGCCGCGTGACACCACGGCGAAGCCGCCTCACTCAACGTCGCCAGGGTGAACCGGCGCGCGGCCTCTTTCCAGTCGTAATCATATGCGGCGGCGATCATACAAAGGGTGGCGTGCGCTTCCGGGAGCGAAGGGTCCAGCTCCAACGCGCGTTGCGCCAAAGCGCGGACCACGGGCATGACCGCATGCGCGGGCGTCACGCCCGTGACGGCATGGCCAATGAGAGAATCGGCGTAGCAGGACTGGGCCAACGCGTATTGCGGATCGAGCGCGATGGCTTCCTCGAAGAACGTCTTAGCTTGGGCCATCGACTCCGGTGTCACCTTCCAGTGGAAATGCCAAGCTTTCAGCAGGGCTTCGTAGGCGGGCAGCTTCGGAGTGTAACGCGCCTTCGCGGCGGGCTGCGGCGAAAACTTGGAGTGCAGCGCCCCGGCGATGGCCGCGGAAATTTCGTCCTGCACCGCGAACACATCCGCCATCTCGCGGTCATAGCGCTCCGACCACAGGTGGCTCCCGTCCGCGGCTGTGATCAACTGCGCGGTCACGCGGATGCGATTGCCCGAACGCCGCACGCTGCCTTCGAGAATATTGGCCACGCCCAGCGTCTCAGCGATCTTGCGGATGTCGGTGTTTTGTCCCTTGAAGGCGAAGGCGGAGGTGCGCGCGATGACTTTCAGACCGGGGATCTTCACCAGCGCGTTGATGATCTCTTCCGCCAGGCCGTCGCTGAAGTACTCCTGTTCCTTGTCGCCGCTCATGTTGGCGAACGGCAGCACGGCGATCGACGGCAGCGAGTGGGGCAGGTCTCTGACCAGACCGGGGACCTGCCTTGTTTTTTCCAATGCCTCCCGCAACTCCTCCATGCTCTGAAAACGGTCCGCCGCGCGCTTGGCCAGACAGCGCCGGACAATGTCCGCGACCGCTTCGGGCGCCTTCAACGGAGCCGGCTCATCCCGCAGCACCGCGCTCAGAACGGTTGCGGTCGAGTTTCCGCGAAAGGCGCGGTTGCCCGACAGCATCTCGTAGAGCACGGCGCCAAAACTGAAAATCTCCGACCGTTCGTCGAGAGGCTTGCCCTGAGCCTGCTCCGGCGACATGTAGGCCGCGGTTCCCAGCACCGTGCCTTCGATGGTCTGCGTGGTGTCTGTGTCGGAATCGGCCATCAACTTAGCCAAGCCGAAATCGAGCACCTTCGCGCCGCCTCGCTCGGCGACCAGGATGTTGGCCGGTTTCAAATCGCGATGCAGGATGCCGCAGCGGTGCGCCTCTTCCAACGCACCTGCGATTTGGAGCGCCAAACGCACGGCTTCGGCGGGCGGCAACGGTCCTTTGGGCGGATCGCCCTCAACGTACTCCAGCACCAGGTAGTCGGGCCCAATGTCGTGGATCTGGCAAATATGTGGATGATTCAGCGCGGCGATGGCGTGCGCTTCCTGCTCGAATCGCGCGCTGTGCCGGCCCTTCAGCCGCTTGATGGCGACGATGCGATTGAGGCGCGTGTCGCGCGCCTTCCACACCTCGCCCATGCCTCCCGACCCAATGGGCGCGAGGATCTCGTAGGGTCCGAGTTTCGAGCCGGGGGAAAGGGCCATGGGCGTTTGAACAAGTCTATCAAGACGCGGATGCCGGCAGATTCATCAGCGCCGCCAATTTCGGCCAGCGCGGGCTGGCGCGCAGCGGTTCCCCGATCGCACTTTGTAGCCAGTGAGCAACCATGGGATATCGTTCTTCAATCGCCTTCTCGATCCAATCCGCGGCCAGATCGATTTCGCCGCAGCAGATGTGGAAGAGTGCCAAGCCAATAGCCGTTCCATAAGCCTTCCCGGAACCCAGCCCTTGGATCAACTCTTTCCCCCGCCCCGGCTGGCCCACGCGAACCAACAGCCCCGCGTACATCCCGGCGCTAAGCGAATACCAAGAGGCTAAAGAACACGCCCTTTCAGCGAAGGGAAGCGCTTCCGAAAACATGCCCCGTCCAGCGTAGAGCTCGGCGAAGTAGTAGTGGGCCCAGAAGAAGTTTGGATCCAGTTCCAAGGTCTGGCGAAGGTGTGCCTCGGCCTCCGAATAACGGCCCGCCGCACCGAGGCACGTAGCCATGCCGATCCGTATCGTAAGGTGCAGCGGGTCTCCCTGAACGGCGCGTTCGACTTGCTCGATGGCTTCCTTCTTCCGGCCCGATGGCAGCGAGTAAAATAGCCCGCAGGCCGCGTGACACCACGGCGAAGCCGCCTCACTCGAACGTCGCCAGGGTGAACCGGCGCGCGGCCTCTTTCCAGTCGTAATCATATGCGGCGGCGATCATACAAAGGGTGGCGTGCGCTTCCGGGAGCGAAGGGTCCAGCTCCAACGCGCGTTGCGCCAAAGCGCGGACCACGGGCATGACCGCATGCGCGGGCGTCACGCCCGTGACGGCATGGCCAATGAGAGAATCGGCGTAGCAGGACTGGGCCAACGCGTATTGCGGATCGAGCGCGATGGCTTCCTCGAAGAACGTCTTAGCTTGGGCCATCGACTCCGGTGTCACCTTCCAGTGGAAATGCCAAGCTTTCAGCAGGGCTTCGTAGGCGGGCAGCTTCGGAGTGTAACGCGGCTTCGCGGCGGGCTGCGGCGAAAACTTGGTGTGCAGCGCCCCGGCGATGGCGGCGGAAATTTCGTCCTGCACCGCGAACACATCCGCCATCTCGCGGTCATAGCGCTCCGACCACAAATGGCTCCCGTCCGCGGCGGTGATCAACTGCGCGGTCACGCGGATGCGATTGCCCGAACGCCGCACGCTGCCTTCGAGAATATTGGCCACGCCCAGCGTCTCAGCGATCTTGCGGATGTCGGTGTTTTGTCCCTTGAAGGCGAAGGCGGAGGTGCGCGCGATGACTTTCAGACCGGGGATCTTCACCAGCGCGTTGATGATCTCTTCCGCCAGGCCGTCGCTGAAGTACTCCTGTTCCTTGTCGCCGCTCATGTTGGCGAACGGCAGCACGGCGATCGACGGCAGCGAGTGGGGCAGGTCTGCGACCTGCCGAATCTGATCCAGCGCGGCCTTCAACTCCACCATCGACGCAAACCGGTCCGCCGCGCGCTTGGCCAGACAGCGCCGAACAATGTCCGCGACCGCCTCGGGCGCCTTCAGCGGAGCCGGCTCGTCCCGCAGCACCGCGCTCAATATCTCCACCGTCGAGCCGCCTTTGAACGGACGCTGTCCGCTCAGCAGCTCATACAGCACCGCGCCAAACGAGAAGATGTCCGAGCGCTCGTCGACAGGCTTGCCTTGCGCCTGCTCCGGCGACATGTACGCGGCCGTTCCCAGCACCGTGCCTTCGATAGTCTGGGTGGCGTCGGCATCGGCTGGGGTCGCCAGTTTCGCGAGTCCGAAGTCGAGCACCTTGACGCCCGCGCGGGTTTGCAGAATGTTTCCCGGCTTCAGATCGCGGTGCAAAATCCCCTTGCGGTGAGCTTCCGCCATGGCGTCCGCGATCTGCCTGGCTAGCCGCACGGTGTCCTCCACCGGCATGGGACCGCGCAGGGGCGCCCCTTGGACGAACTCCATCACCAGGTAATCCGGCCCGATATCGTAGATCTGGCAAATGTTCGGATGATTCAGAGCGGCGATGGCTCGGGCTTCCTGCTCGAAGCGCGCCGTGTGACCGCCCCCGCTGCCAACTTTGAGCCGTTTGATGGCCACGATGCGGTCGAGCCGGGTGTCGCGAGCCTTCCACACCTCGCCCATCCCGCCCGCCCCGATCAGTGCGAGGATCTCGTAAGGGCCGAGCCGGTCGCCGGGGTTTGTTGGCATAGGAGCCGTGGGCATAGGAGCGATTCAGCTAAGTTTACCCGATAAGCTGGTCAGTGGGGCAGGCGCGTTGACGCTCGGCGTCAGCGGTGCTATCCTCTTCCAAGAAGAGGTGTTCGATGCGCCATCGATATCTAGTGTCACGGGTTGCAGTGGGGAGTGCCGTGCTCGCCAGCGCCGTCGCACTTGTATTGTTGGCAGCATCGATGGCCGGCCAGAATCCCGCAACACCAGCCAAACCGGCACCCGCCAAACCAGCACCCGCACCCGCCAAATCGACGGCAACGGCTAAGGCAGGGGCCGCACTTCGGACACCCTGGGGCGACCCGGATCTGCAAGGCGTTTGGTTCGTGATGGCGGACGTTCCCTTGGAACGCTCGGCGGCAAATGCCGGCAAGGAATTTCTCACCGATGAAGAAATGGCTGCGGCGGATAAGCAGAAAGGTTTGAATCCCGGGCGCAACGCCCGCGCGGCCGAGGGCACCCAAGCCGACGTCACGGGCGCCTATAACGCGGTCTTCAACTCAATCTTGAAGACCGGCAGGCGGACATCCATGATCATCGATCCGCCGGATGGGCGAATTCCTCCGCTGGTCGCGGGAGCGCAAGGGCAGGGAGGCCGAGGCGGAGGGGGTGGTCGAGCCGCCGGTGGCGGCGCTCCGGGCGGTGGTGGTCAAGCAGGCGGCGGGGGCCGAGGAGCTGGTCAGAACGAGAACCCGGAAAATATCGCGCAATCGCCGCGGTGTCTCGGCGTTCCCATGCCGTTCCTTCCGCTCAACACCGCTTTTGCCCAGGGTACCGTGATGCAGGTGGTGCAGTCTCCCAAATCCATGGCGATCTACATGGAAGACGATCACGCCGGGGGAGGCAACCGCATCATCTACATGGACGGACGCCCGCACCTTCCCGCCAACATCAAACTCTATCTGGGGGATTCGCGCGGCCACTGGGACGGCAACGCGCTGGTGGTCGAGACCACCAATTTCTCGCAGGGCTATCGTGGAGCCAACGTCGATACGTACAAGATGACCGAACGCTACACGCGCGTCGACGCCAACAATTTGCGGCGCGACATCACCTTCGACGATCCCAAGACGTGGACCCGGCCATGGACCATTCGCATTGAGATGGGCAAGACCGACGACGCGCGCCAGATGATTTTCGATTCCGCCTGCCACGAGGGCAACTACGGCATGGTAGGCATCCTCGTCGGCGCGCGCCGGGAAGAACAAGCCGCGAAAAAGTAAGCTCGGTTTCCGATCGCTCCTATGCCGCTTTCCCCAGGCGACAAGCTCGGCCCCTACGAGATCCTTGCGCCCATCGGCGCGGGTGGCATGGGCGAGGTATACCGCGCCCGCGATCCGCGTTTGAACCGCGACGTGGCCATCAAAGTCTCCGCGGCGCAGTTCACTGAGCGTTTCGAGCGCGAAGCCAAAGCCATCGCGGCGCTGAACCATCCCAACATCTGCCAGATTTACGATGTCGGCCCCAATTACCTGGTGATGGAGTTCATCGAGGGCGAGTCTCCCAAGGGACCCATGCCGCTCGACGAAGCTCTGCGCATCGCCCGCCAGATCGCCGAAGCGCTCGAAGCCGCGCACGACAAGGGCATCACGCATCGCGATCTGAAACCCGGCAACATCAAGATCAAGCCCGACGGCCCAGAGGGAAGCAGAGTCAAGGTGCTCGACTTCGGGCTCGCCAAACTGAACCGCGACCGTGAGGGAGCGGACCCGGAAAACTCCCCCACGCTCACTATGGGCATGACTCAGGCCGGCATGATCCTGGGCACCGCCGCCTACATGGCGCCGGAGCAGGCTCGCGGCAAAGAGAGCGTCGATAAGCGAGCCGACATCTGGGCCTTCGGCGTGGTGCTGTATGAACTGCTCACCGGCAAACGCCTGTTTCAGGGCGACGATATCGCACACACGCTGGCGGCGGTGATCATGCAGGAGCCGGACCTCTCCGCCGCCCCCGCCGAGGTGCGGCCCCTGCTGAAGCGATGTTTGGAGAAAGACCCCAAGAAGCGGCTGCGCGACATCGGCGACATGGAGTTGTTGCTAAATGTAGAGCAGGCCTTTGGCCTGCCCATGCGGGCCGAAGGCCCGCTCCACACGAAGGCATGGTTGGCCGTGTCGGCGGTTCTATTGCTCGCGCTCGCCGCAGTCTCCTTCATTCACTTCCGCGAAACCCCGCCGCCGGAGCAGACGCTGCGCTACACCATCGCCGCGCCGGAAGGCAGCGCGGTTCACAGCTTCGCCATTTCCTCCGATGGCCGCTATCTCGCGATCGCGGCTGCGGTCAACGGAAAGCGGCAGCTCTGGCTGCGCGCGATGGATGCGCTTCAATCTCAGCCGATGCCGTTTACCGAGGACGCCACGTTTCCATTCTGGTCGCCCGATAGCCGCTATATCGGATTCTTCGCGCAGGGCAAGCTGAAGAAAGTGGCCGCCGGCGGTGGTCCGGCGCAATCGCTGTGCGACGCCGCCAACGGCCGGGGTGGATCGTGGAATCGCGACGATGTCATCGTGTTCTCTCCGGACACCTCTGGTTCGATCCAGCGGGTTCCGGCGGGTGGTGGCGTTCCAGCCGACGTGAACAAGACGAAGGGTGCTCTATATTACCCCGTATTCCTTCCCGACGGCCGCCACTTCCTGTATGAGGCACGCGGCGTGGGCGAAAAGAGCGGCATCTATGTCGGCTCGCTCGACGGAAAGGAAAACCGGCGTGTGCTGGCGGATATCTCGGGCGCTGTGTTCGCGCCGTCCGCGCGGAGCGCTCGTACCGGCCACATTCTGTTCGTCCGCGAGAACACCTTGATGGCGCTGCCCCTCGATCCCGTGAGTGCGCAAATCTCCGGAGACGTGTTTCCAGCGGCGGATGGTGTCTCCTTAACCGTCAATTTTTATGTGCCGGCCACGGTCTCGGACAACGGCGTGCTGCTGTACGCGACCGGCGGATCCGCCGGCGGAACAAATCAAATTGGCTGGTACGATCGAGCCGGCAAATCCCTCGGACCCGTGGGCATGCCCGGCGGCGTCTTTGACCCTGCGATTTCCCCGGATGAGAGGTCGGTCGTGTTCCGGCGTTTAACGGGCGGCGGGGGTGATCTTTGGGTGCGGGATCTAAGCCGCGGAACCGAGACGCGGTTCACCAGCGACGCTTCGAACAACGCCGCGCCCTGTTGGTCTCCTAAGAGCGACCGCATTGTTTTCACCTCGAATCGAACCGGCGTCTTCAATCTCTATCAAAAGGCCGCCAGCGGGAGCGGGAAGGATGAGCTGCTGCTGCCCAACAGCGTCTACGATATCTCGTCTCAATGGTCGCGAGACGGCCGGTTCATCGTCTATTTCGAGCAGGACCCGAAGAACAAATACGATCTCTGGGTTCTTCCTACCGAGGGCGCCGCGACGGATCGCAAGCCGATCCCTTTTCTGCGGACCGAGTTTGACGAGGTTCAGGGCCAACTCTCGCCGGACAGTCACTGGATGGCCTTCACCTCGGAGCGGTCGGGCCGGCGTGAAGTCTACGTGCGGCCGTTTCCGCCGGGTGAAGGCGAGTGGCCAATTTCGATTGCCGGCGGCGAGCAGCCGCGCTGGAGCGGCGACGGCAAGGAGCTGTTCTTTGAAGCAGCCGACGGGAAGATGATGTCCGTTCCGGTAAAAGCGGTTACTGGAGCAGAACCTTCTTTCGAAGCCGGCGCTCCCGTGGCGTTGTTCGATGCGCACATGGCGAGTAGCACAGCCGCCATCCTGTTTGAATACGACGTCACCGCGGACGGCAAGCGTTTCCTGATCGACACGATTGGCGGCTCGGGCGCAACCGCCCCGCCTCTGACCGTAGTGACGCATTGGCACTGAGCCGCGACTCGTTACTGTGCGGTTCCCAGCCCAGCGAATAATTCTTCCAAGCTGACTGAAATCTCCCCCGCGCCGAGCGTCTCCGTCGCGCGAACAGGCTCCCCGCCCGAGTGATATTCCCACGCGCTGCGTTTGACCGGGTCGATGACCCAGCAGAAGGGAACGCCCCAGGCGTGGTACTCCTCGCACTTGCCGAGCATGGCCCCGAACCGGTCTTCGCTTGAATTTTGGCGCGGTGCGCCGAAAAGCGGCGACAGGATTTCGCAGCACAGCAGCACCGGCTCCGTGGGGTAGGGGCTCTGGAGCACCGCGGCGGCGACAACATCCGGCACCAGGTATTTGGTGGGAGACAACCTGACCGTCACTTCCGAAGCCGCTTGGAGGCCCCGCTTGTGGAGCGCAACAAGCAACATGAATTGGACCAGACCGTGCAAGGTTGTGGGCATGGCTTTGGGGTAGAGAACGCCGTCACGGTATTCCCGGTAAGGCTTCTCCGTCAAACGGAGATACTCTTCAACTGACATGAGAGCCGTGCTGCTCATGACCATATTCTACTCCGGGGTCTTATAAACCGGACCAGACCTTCTGTGCAGCTTTCTCGCGCGGCGAAACCTCTCCGCCAGGCTCCGTTGTGCGAGTGAGTTTAGGTGTCTTTACTCGATCACTTCCCCCTAATCGCTTCCAGCGCCGCCAGAGTCGGTCCGGAGTGTCCGGCCGGAAGAAGGCTCGGGCCGGAGCGGCGGAAGAGTTTCGTAGGATCGTCGTTGACTCCGAAAATCAGGCCCACGAAGGCGTTGCTCATCTCGTCCCAATTCTGCTGTCCCCAGCGGACCTCTTTCGAAGGATCGGGGTTGAACTTGTTGTTCGCCGAGTTGTCGAAGTGCGAAATCGCGATCACGCGCGTGCCCTTGGGCAGCGGGATGGGCTTGTCGAAATCGTAGCCGAGCTGCCAGTTAAAATCGAACACGCCTTTAAACAGCGTTTGCGTTTCGCCGGTCGGATAAATCGCCCGAAGTTCAAAATCCTTCCCGCGCAGATGCATGTGCGGCTGCACGTACACCAGCCTGGCGTCGTCCAGCCCGACCGTCACCTCGCTCACCACCTCCGCGTTGCCGTCACCCGGCGGAATCACCAGGTTTGACGCGGTGGGTCCCGCTGAAAGAAAGTAGCGAGTGGTGGGCGCGTGCTTGGCCAGAACCAGCCCGAGCTTGGTCCGGTCCGTGGCGGGCTTTCCAATGGCGGTGTAGTGCAATTCGAACACGATGTCCGAGCCTTTGGGCACGAACTTCGCCGAGCCTCCGATATCGAAACTCTGCGCGCCCAATCCGGGGTTGAATTTGCCCAGGATGTCGTTGCCGTCGGCGGCGTCGTTCCTTCCGGTTTCGCGGCCTTCGTAGGGCATGCCCGGCGTGGCGTCGGCCATCCACTTCGATCCGGGAGGCACCACCCACGCCTTGCCGTGATGCAGCACCGCGGGATTGCCCGGCCGCATCTCCGCGGCCGACACCCACACATCCTCGGGGAACGCGCCTTTGACGCGGATGAATTGATAGTTGATGGTGCCGGTAGCGGGCAATTGGAAGTCGATCGGCATCTCGATCACCACATCGGGCTTGATCTGCCAGCCTGTCTCGAAGGTCCGCGGCGCGGGTCTGTCCTTGGCATCGCCTTCGGGCGCGCCGTTCTCCGCCCAAGCCACCAGAGTGTCGATGTCGGCCTGGCTCAGCGTGCGGTCGTTGGCGAAATGCCCGTAGGCCGGATCGGCGAACCAGGGCGGCATCTTGCGCGTCACCACGGCGGCCTTGATCGACTTGGCCCACGGCCGGGCGTCCGAGTAAGTCAGCAGCGACATCGGCGCGACCTCGCCGGGACGATGACACGTCTGGCAATTTTTCTGCAAGACCGGCAGGACGTTCTTGTTGAAGGTCACCGTTGCATCCGAAGCGGCCCAGGCCGCGATGCCCGTCAGTCCGGAAGTAAGCGCTATCCGCAATATACGCATGATCGCCTCCTTTAAACTATGCGACGATGATATCGGAGGGTTGCCAGGAACGCAACTGTCTGATGCAGGGCCAGAGTTATGATTGAGATTGGCGGAATCGAACCATGCCTTCCGACGCGGGCTTGACGAACGATCGCATCATTGAAAGCTTCACACCCGCCAGAGCGTGTCTCCTGGGATCGGTGATGACCAGCGGCCCCTTTGGACAACCGCTATCCCCGCTGATTGTGGCGCAGCTCCAGGCGAGCCGTTCTTTGAAGCTCGTCCGCCGCCTCGACCTTGTATCATCGCAGATCAGGTTCGCAATGCTCAAAAAGTCTATCCTTCCCAAGATAGAGATCAGCGCCCCGAATGCTAACATTACGCTTGTGAATGCGCAAATCGTGAACATCGAGCCTTATCAGCCGCCCGTCAAACCCAAGCACACCCATCCGAAAGGCAGCGGCGCCAACGCAGGAACGCTGGTCTCGATCACGTTCAATAAGATTGACATCACATGGACCAAGCACCACCACAAAGCCCCTTTCCAAGACGACTGGAGCGCTGGAGGTTGAGTTTCGTGGGACCGGCCACATAGGCCCGCCGTGTTGTAATCCGTCCTGGCACGCGCTCGGGTTGGGGTCCAACGCAAGCATCGCGTACGAGTATCCTAATATCCATGCTTGGCACCGACCGGCGCGTGTTGCAGACGGCCTGGACCCTGTTCCTGTTCGTGTTTGTGCTCGCCGCCATTTACGAGGTCCGGCGGGAGCTGGTTCTGTTCCTATTTGCGCTGTTTCTGGCGAACCTGCTCTCGCCGATGGTCGAGCGGGTGCACCTATATCGATTGACGTCCTACTGGCTGCTCGCCGGTTGCGCAGCCGTCGCTGTCTGGCCGGACAGCAGAGCCTCCAACGCCGCAAGGCGATCCTCCAGTTTCTGATTTTCCGCCGCCTGTTTCTGGAGCTGCGCGTTCTGCTTCTGTACCTCGTTCAGCAGCATGGGGGCGAGTAACTGATACTTAACCGTCAGTACCCGACCCTCCTTGTCGTACGCCACCATTTCGGGATAGACCTTGGCGACCTCTTCGGCGATGAGGCCGTATTGCAGCAGGTGTGAGCCATCGTCGTACTCCGGCTTGTAGAAGAAGTTCACCGGACGCAACTGGAACAGCTTGCTGCTGCTGTCGCCCATGTCGGTGATCTGCTCCTTGAAGCGGCGCGAGGAGTTCATCGTGCCTAGCTGCCCGTTCCCGTTGACATACACCGGAACGCCCCCGATGGCGCTGAACCCGTACACCCCCTGCGCGAAGAATGAGCTGGCGATCCCCGAATTTCCAATGCGTATGGCGCCATTGTCGCCCGACGACCCTGAGCTGCCTATGTAAATGTTGTCGCTTCCGCTCGTATTGAAGTATCCAGCCGCGGATCCGATGGCAATGTTACCGTAACCGGTGTTGTTCTGGAGCGCCTGGCCCCCGACTGCGGTATTGCCTCCGCCGGCGCTGGTATTGTTCTGTAGAGCCTGGTAACCAACAGCCGTGTTCGCCTGTCCCGTGGAGTTGGAATAAAGCGCCTGGTATCCGAGGGCCGTGTTGTTTGCCCCGATGGTATTGCTGAACAGCGCCCAGTAGCCGCTCGCCGTGTTGTTGTTGCCGGTGGTGTTGAGTTGCAACGCGCCGGTACCGGTGGCCGTGTTGTTGTTTCCGGTGGTGTTGAGCGCCAGCGCACTGGCGCCGCTGGCCGTGTTGAAGTCTCCGGTGGTGTTGGCGAGCAGCGCGGAGTAGCCGCTGGCCGTGTTGGCGTCCCCGGTGGTGTTGTTTTGCAGCGCGTAGACGCCGCTGGCCGCGTTGTAGGCCCCGCCGGTGTTGTCCTCGAGTGCGTTGTTACCGACTGCCGTGTTGTCGTACCCCGTGGTGTTGCCCGCCAGCGTCCCCGTCCCGATGCCGGTATTGCCCACCGTATCCGTCGGCGCGGCATAATAACCGTTCATGTCGATCACGATATCCGTCGCCGCGGGGCCGGTGGAATGAAAACTGAATCCTCCGAAGGGTGTTCCCGCCGGAACAATGGCCGCGTTCTGCGCGATGATCCCTTGTGGATCGTTTAAGGTCGCGACGAATGGCTCTGTGCTGCCTGCCGGCCACAGGCTGACATTATCCACAGCGCCTCCCGCCACCGGCACAACCGTGAGATTAATCGAATACGCTGCTGCGATGGATGGAATCGCGCCGCAGGGCGCGGGCGCGGTGGTGCTGGTTTGGGCGGACGATTGCACCGGGAACGTGAGGCTTCCTCCTCCGGCTGGAACGCCCGGCCCATTAAAAGGAGTCACACCAATAAATCCGGCCGCAGCGCCGCGAGTGTCCACCAGGCGGCAGGGCGTGATCGCCACGAACGTCAGAGCGTCCGCGGAAATCTGATTCGCGGAAAACTTGAACTCCGGCACGGCTCTCGCAGCGGTTTCTCTCTCTGCCTGGTTGGGGTGCCAGTACAACGGACTCGCCCAGTTCTTGAGTGGAACATCAACCTGTCGCGCGACTTGCGCCGCCAGCGCCACGGACGCCAGAACCAGAAGAGAGACGACACGGACGAGATAATTCGGTTTCACGAATGTGCTCCTTTTCCTGAACTTTTTGTTCCCGGATCGCCACAGTATACACCGAGTCGAAGAGCCGTCGATGTTCCCGTTTTACTGGCTGCCCGCCCGCCGAGCGGCCGCCGCTGTCTGGCTGGACAGTAGTGTCTCCAACGCCGCAAGCCGTTCTTCCAGTTTCCGGTTCTCCTCCTGCTGCTTCTGGAGCTGCGCGTTCTGTTTCTGCACCTCGTTCAGCAGCATGGGGGCGAGCAACTGATACTTGACCGTCAATATCTGACCGTCTTTGTCGTACGCCACCATCTCGGGATAGACCTTGGCCACTTCTTCGGCGATGAGGCCGTATTGCAGCAAGCGCGAGCCATCGTCGTACTCCGGCTTGTAGAAGAAGCTCACCGGGCGCAATTGGAAAAGCTTGCTGCTGCTGTCGCCCATGTCGGTGATCTGCTCCTTGAAGCGCGCGGAGGAGGAGACGGTACCGAGCTGCCCATTGCTGTTGATATACACCGGAACGCCTCCGGAGGCGTTGCGCGCGTACACCCCCTGCACGAAGAAGAAGCTTGAGTTCACCGGATCTCCAATGCTTATGGTGCCATTGTAATCGCCCGACAACCCCGAGCTGCCTATGTAAATGTTGTCGCTTCCGCTGGTATTGAGGTAGCCAGCCGAGCCTCCGATGGCAATGTTACCGTAACCGGTGTTGTTCTGGAGCGCCTGGACCCCGACTGCGGTATTGCCTCCGCCGGCGCTGGTATTGTTCTGTAGTGCCTGGTAACCAACAGCCGTGTTCTCCTGTCCCGTGGAGTTGGAATAAAGCGCCTGGTATCCGAGGGCCGTGTTGCTGACCCCGATGGTATTGCTGAACAGGGCCCCGTAGCCGCTCGCCGTGTTGTCGTTACCGGTGGTGTTGCTGAACAGCGCGTCCGCGCCGCTGGCCGTGTTGTCGCTCCCGGTGGTGTTATGCACCAGCGCCACCAAGCCGCTGGCCGTGTTGTTGGTCCCGGTGGTGTTGCTCAGCAGCGCGGCTTGACCGCTTGCCGTGTTGCAGCACCCGGTGGTGTTGAACTCCAGAGCCTGGTAGCCGGTGGCCGTGTTGCTGAACGCGGTGGTGTTGTTCGCCAACGCGGCGAAACCACTGGCTGTATTATACCACCCTGTGGTATTGCTAGACAGCGCCTGCCAGCCGCTGGCCGTGTTGAGGCCCCCCGTGGTGTTGCTCTCCAGCGCGTAGGCGCCGCTGGCCGTGTTGCCTCCCCCGGTGGTGTTGTCCTGCAGCGCGCCTTGTCCGATGGCCGTGTTGAGATTCCCCGTGCTGTTCTGCTGCAGTGCCAGGTAGCCGCTGGCCGTGTTCTGGCTCCCCGTGGTGTTTTGCGCCAGCGCGTTCGCGCCGCTGGCCGTGTTGAAACTCCCCGTGGAGTTGTTGAACAGCGCGTCGACACCGCTGGCCGTATTGGAGAGCCCGGTGCTGTTGGCCTGGAGCGCGCCGGCGCCGAAGGCCGCGTTGTTGGTCCCGGTGGAATTGTTCCCCAACGCTCCGAAGCCGATGGCGGTGTTAAGGTTCAGGTCGGACGGCGCGGAGTAGTAGCCGTTCATGTCGATCACGATATCCGTCGCCGCGGGGCCGGTGGAATGAAAGCTGAATCCTCCGAAGGGTGTTCCCGCCGGAACAATGGCCGCGTTCTGCGCGATGATCCCTTGTGGATCGTTTAAGGTCGCAACTATTGGTTGTGTGCTGCCCGAGGGCCACAGGCTGACATTATCCACGGCGCCTCCCGCCACCGGCACAACCGTGAGATTAATCGAATATGCCGCGGCGAAGGAAGGAATCGCACCGCAGGGGGCGGGCGCGGTGGTGCTGGTTTGGGCCGACGATTGCACCGGGAACGTGAGGTTTCCTCCTCCGGCCGGAACACCCGGCCCATTAAAAGGAGTCACACCGATAAAGCCGGCCGCGGCGCCCCGCGTATCCACCAGGCGGCAGGGCGTGATCGCCACGAACGTAAGCGCGTCGTTGGAAATCTGATTCGTGGAAAACTTGAGCTCCGGCAGGAGTCTCGCGGAGGCTTCTCTCTCTGCCTGGTTGGGGTGCCAGTACAACGGACTCGCCCAGTTCTTGAGTGGCGGGTTCAGAGGTTGCTGCGCGTTCAGGGACTGCAGGGCAACCGGCGCTAGCGTAAACGCGAGCGCAAGAGCTGCATGGCGGCATACGGTGTCATCCATCATCTTCTCCTTAGGATTCCGAGTTCAGACCAGACTAACGGAAGCTGGCCCCGGCAGTCAATCGCAAGCGTCCAATGTAAGTCTCCGGTGCGAGTATCCTAATATCCATGCTTGGCATCGACCGGCGCGTGTTGCAGACGGCCTGGACCCTGTTCCTGTTCGTGTTTGTGCTCGCCGCTATTTACGAAGTCCGGCGGGAGCTGGTTCTGTTCCTATTTGCCCTGTTTCTGGCGAACCTGCTCTCGCCGATGGTCGAGCGGGTGCACTGGCTGATCCCGCCCTCCGGCTCGCGTGGGCCGGCGGCTGCGCTGGTTTACCTGGTGCTCACCGGAATCCTGATCTCTCTGGCCGTGCCCATCGGATCCCGAATCGCCGAGGAGGCCACGGTCCTGGCCAACCGCCTTCCGGCCCAGATTAAGGAGGACCCCTTGGCCCGCGTGCCTCTTCCGGTTTGGCTCGAGCCGGCCCGGCCGCGCCTGGACCAGTTCGTCCGAGACCGCATGCAGCAATTCGATCAGGACATTCTCCCCATGCTCAGCAGCGCCGGGGAGCAGGTCCTGTCCGGCATCGGCAGCGTCTTGAGCCTGATCCTGGTCCCCGTCTTGAGTTTCTTCATCCTCAAGGACGGCGTCTGGATTCGCCGCGCCCTGATACAAGCCTTCGATCCGGGAGCGCGAGCGCTGGTGGCCGGGATTCTCACCGATCTCCATCTGCTTCTGGCGCGCTATATGCGCGCGCTCCTGCTGCTGGCGCTCGCAACATTCATTTCCTATGTGGGCTTTCTCACGTTGATGGGTGTTCCCTATTCTCTCCTGCTGGCCGGAATCGCCGGCATGCTGGAAGTGATTCCCGTGGTCGGCCCGCTTACGGGGGCCGTTGTGATTGTTTTGGTGGCTGCCTTCAGCGGCTATCCACACCTGCTTTGGCTGGTTGTGATCATGGCAGTTTATCGCGTCTTTCAGGATTACGTGCTCAGCCCGTATTTGATGAGCGAGGGCGTGAAGGTGCATCCGGTGCTGGTCCTGCTAGGCGTGATTGCGGGAGAGCAAATTGCCGGAATTCCCGGGATGTTTTTCGCGGTGCCCTTGATCGCGGCGCTGCGCGCCATTCTCGTCCGCATGCGGAAACACAATCGTGAACCGGCCGAAGTGTAGGCGTGGGGCAGGTCTTCGCCCTGCCAACTTCTGGGGTGCCAACCTTGCGGTCCTGCTGTGCCTGGCCGCCAGTCTGCACGCTCACGTGGTCAGCATGAGCACGGGTGAGCTGCGCATGGACGGGCCCACCGCCGTTTTCGAGCTGCGCATCCCCATGTACGAGGTGGCCCAGCTTGCGCATCCGGAAACCGAACTGCTCGCGCATTTCCGCTTCGGCGACGGCCATCTCGCGCGATCGAGCTGTCAGGAAGAGGACGGTTCCTATGTCTGCCGGGGAGAGTACGAGTTTCCGAGCCTTCATCCGGATGCTCTGGAAATCACGTGTACGCTGTACCAGGCGACGGTGCCCAACCATGTGCACCTGCTCACGGCGATGCAGGGGGCCAATCCAGGGCAGGAAGGCAACGTGGATCAGCAGGTCTTCGATCGGCGCTTCACGGAAATCGAAGTGCGCTTCCGGCCGCCCTCGCCAGCCGAGGCGCTGGCCCGGGAGGCGGCCTCCGGCGTCATGCGCGCGGTGGAGAGCGTCTCGGGAATCCTGTTCCTGATCGGGCTGGCTCTGGCGGCGCGCAGCGGAAAAGAGGCGCTCCTGTTCGGCGCTGTCATCCTTGCCGCGGAAGGTAGCGCGAAGCGCCTGGGTCCGTTATTGCCGTTGGCCCTCACAGCGCGATTTCTGGAAGCGGTGCTGGCGCTGACCGTGGCTTACCTGGCTGTCGAGATTCTGCTGCTTCCTCAGGGCCGGTCGCGATGGCTGGTGGCCGCGATCCTGGGCCTGTGCTTTGGATTGTCTCTGGCCGGGTTTCCGGCCGCCTATCTGTTGGGAGCCTTGCCCGCGCAGTGCGCCGTCTTCGCGGTTCTGGCTGCCGCGGCGCTCAGAATGCCGCGGGCATGGAAACGTCCGGCTGCGGCGCTGCTGCTGGCGGCGGGTCTGGCCTGGTTTGCTGTGACAGCGTTTGGCGCCCGGCTCTGGACGTAGTCGCCTGTTCGACTCCCGAGTTCCATTCCCGGGCTCTGCGGAAGTGCTCTATCAGGAAGCGCACGAACTTCTCCACGCGATCGCGAACGTCGCGGTGCGAATCGAGGTCGTGGGCCAGGGGCGCCGGCACGAACGGTTCCAGGATCAATGCTCCCGGCGGAGCGGTCGTATGCGCCGCCAGCCTGCATCCGCTCAGGTTCACGATCACGTCGAAGCCGGAGAGATCGAATTCGGCCAGGCCTTTCGGCGTCTGATCGGTGAACAGGGGCGTTGCCCCTTCGGCCATCACCACTCGCGCGGCGTCCGAGACTGCCTCCGCCGGCCAGACCCCGGCGCTGAAGGCGAGCATGACGTCGTCGCCCACCGTGCGCGCGAACGCCTCCGCCATTTGACCCCGGCAGGCGTTGGTCTGCGACACAAAAAGCACCCGTCCGCGCCGGTGCTGCACGGCTTCGAACAAACTCATTTCGGCGTATACAGAATCGTTCCGGCGGCCACGCTCGGCAAGGGCACTAGGGAGTTAATTTGGGTCTGGTGGTTTTAGAACCTGCGTACTGCTCTTCTGAACCGCGACCGTGAGGGAGCGGTCCAGGCACGTTCAGGTAGACGCCGGGCGCGTTCGTGCCTCGACTTCGCCCAGAATCCGGTCCATCTCCGCCTCTTGCACCGGGCGCGCCAGCAGGAAGGATTGGTTCTGCTCCAAGCGCTGCGCCAGCGTGGAGTCCCAGCCGTCGCTGACCAAAACGAATACAGGCGCCTGGCCGCGAATCGTATCGTAGAACTCCGTCCAGGTAGCCCCGCCCGGAGAGAGCAGCCAGAACACCGCATCGAAGCGCAAGCGCTGGGCGAGATCGACGGCTTCCCGCGGAGCCACCGGAACTCCGCGATGGCCCCGCGCCGCGAGCAACCCTAGAAGCTGCTTCTGCGTGGCGGCGTCGGGGTCCACCAGCATGACGGTCAAGGTCCGCGGCGGCTTGCGGGTTTCGGAGCCGGCGCTGCTCCCCGCGCCGTCCTGGGCTAGCGGTAACTCCAATTCAAACAGCGCCAGACCGGCTCCGCCGCGGAAGCGGATCTCGCCGCCGTTGCCGCGGACAATTCCCTGGCACACCCCCAGGCCCAGAGAGTTTCCGCCTACCAGGCTGGCGGCTGAAAACGGATCCGCGCCGGTCTCCTCTTCCGCCGTGGTGGAATATCCAATCTCGACCAGCACCTTCCGTGCGATCGCGCTGCTGTGAATGTACAAGGTTTTGGCGGGCGATTGCGCCGCCCTGCGCTCGGCATGGACCAGCAGGTTCAGCAGCACCTGTTCGATCTGGTTGCGGGAACCCAGCACCGGCGCGGGCTCGCTCGACAAGCGGTCTTGCGCCTGAATGCCGTCGGTCTTCCATCCCGGCTCGCGAAAGCGAAACAGCCCGGCCGCGATCTCATTGATGTCGACGATGCTAGGCGGCGGGTCGTCTTCACGCGCGAAGGAGACCAGGCGGGAAACGATTTCCGAGGCTCGATGCGATTCGCCCGAGAGCTTGACCAGGTCCGCGCGCGAGGGCGGATTCTCAGCGTGGGCGGCCAGCGCGGCGGCCAATTTCGCGATGTTCCCGATGGGCGCGTTCAGCTCGCTGGCCACGCCCGAGATCAGCCTCCCGGTGGCGGCCAGCTTCTCGCTGTGGAAGAGCTGTTCGCGCATGGCGTGGCGTTCCTGGAGCCGCAGGGCCGCCGCCGCCTGGTTCGCCAGATGTTGCACATCGGCCTGCTCTTCCGCTCTGAAAAACCCGGTCTTGCGCGCGTTGCTCACTTCCAGGACGCCTAGCATCTCCTGTTGCGAATACAGCGGAACGAACATGGCGGAGCGGGGCAGGCCGGTCTTGGTCCCCACCTTGACCAGGGGATTGCGCCGCACATCGGGAACATGCAGCATGGTGCGATTGCGGAAGCACACCACGGCGGCGCCGACTAAACCTTCGGGAGAGGAGTCGACGGAAGCGGCCATCGGCTCCGGCTCGGCGCTGATGGGGACGCGTTCCAGGCTCTTGGTGCGGCGTTGATAGAGATACAGGTTGACGGAGGTCGCCTGCGTGACGGAAGGCAGAACGGTGGCCAGCTTCTCCGCTATAGCGGCGGGCGTGGGCGCGGCGATAATGTCCTCGGCCAGGCCGTGAAGGATGCGCTGGCTTGCATGTTCCGCCCGGACGCGCCGCTCGCGCCGCCACCAGGCCAACCCTGTCAGGGTCACGGCGATGGCCGCGCTGGTCCATACGCGAACCGGCAGCATCGCTTCCGGCGCCGCCGCCAGCATTAGATCGGCAACTGGGCTGCCAGCCATTTTTCCAGCTCCGGATCGAGAAAGTCGCGGACAGAGATGTCAACGCGCTCAAGTGTTAGGGCGTGCGTGAGAATTCCAGCCACTCGCATGCCCGCCGCGCGCGCCGCGGCGATTCCTGTCGGAGAATCCTCAAACACAATGCAATTGCGCGCCGCCACGCCCAGCCTCGCCCCCGCCGCCAGAAAAATATCCGGGGCGGGCTTGGCGTTGCGGACCTGACTGCCATCGGCGATCACAGGGAACCAGCGGCGCAGATTGGTCCCATCCAGCACGAAGGCGACATTGGCGGGTTCCGCGTTGGTGGCCAACGCCACGGGCACCCCCCCGGCGGAAGCCGGAGAATTGGCTCGGGCCAGAAAATCGGCCACGCCGGGAACCAGGCTCTGAACTAGATTCGCCCCCATCATTTCGCGAAACAGCCGCTCCTTGGCTGCGCCGTGTTCCAGCACCACTTCATTCGGGACATCCGGTCCCAGAAACTCGCGCACGATTTCGTCATTACGCCGGCCGTGCATGTGAATGGCTACATCCTTTCTGGAGATCCCCAATCGTTCCAAATAGCGCAGCCAAGCCAGCGTATGGAGCGGCATCGAATCCACGACGACGCCGTCTAGATCAAAAATCAAACCCAACCCTCGGGCTACCGGAAGCCCCGAAGAATTCATTTCCTGTAGCATACCAGGGTTATATGTAATCGTATAACTGGTCGGGATAAAGTATTCCGTGACTAATGCTTTTCGCCCTTCGAACTCGGTAAAATCACGGTTTATGCCATCGCATTTGGCGCGAAAATTTTACATCTCCGGTCAGGTGCAGGGGGTCGGCTACCGCTACTTCGCACAGCGAGCCGCCAGAGACCTGGGCCTCCGCGGCTGGGCCCGCAACCTGGACGACGGCAGGGTCGAGGTGCTGGCTATCGGCGCGTCTCGCCAACTCGAGGATTTCGAAGGCGAGCTGCGCGTGGGGCCTCCCCATGCGAACGTCCGGGGAGTAACGGTAGAGGAGGCGGCGGAGATCCACGTCGAGGGGTTTCACATTCGCTGAGGAGCGTGCCAGAATAACTACAGCAACCTCCGAAGCCACCGGAGCCGAACGAAAGGAAGCTGTCATCCGTGCCCGACGACAACAGCCCGGCCACCAAGCAAGATATCCACCTTCTCAAGCAAGACATTCACCTTGTCAAGCAAGACATCAACGTTGTCAAGCAAGACATCAACGTTGTCAAGCAAGACATCAACGTTGTCAAGCAAGACATCCAGCTTCTCAAGCATGACTTGACTGGCATGGAAGATCGGCTGGTCGAGAAAATGCGCGACATGCAGACCGAGCTCCTCCGCGGCTTCGCCGCGTTCTCGGAAGCTCAGACCATACGCCTGCGCAAGGTCGAAGCCGACCAATCCAATCTCGACGCTGCGCTGTCTGGCCGCGTGGCCGTGCTCGAAAGAAGGCTCCTCGAAATCGAGCTCCGGCTCGGCAGAGCCTGATCACGGATACTGGAATCAAGGCGCGGCGCTTCGGGTTCCGCGTTGGTCCACCGCACGCACCGGTCCGTGGAGTGAAGTTTGAAGATGGCGGAAGTCCGGTTTGAGGGGTTCCACATTCGCTGACGATCACAGGGGCAGCCACACCAGCCGGTCTCCCCACTCGGATGCTTCCGGTGCCAGCCAGATGAGTAGGAGTTCGTCAATTGCTGTTCCACATCGAGGCTCTGCGGAATGAGGAATATACCGGAGCCGTGTTTTCCGGCGTTCCTGAACGTGCGCAAGTGAGCCGGCATCGTGCCGACATCATGCGAGACGAGCACCCGCTGGTGTTCCGCTGCCAGCGCCAGGACCTCGGAATCGCTCATGCCGCCTAATCCAGCCACCTGAGCGGTCAGGAAATCCACAGAAGGCTCACGCCGTAGGACTCCACTCACGATAGCCCGGTTGAGATCGGCATCCGCGAGAAATCGAACCTTCACGATGGGCGGGTTGGGTGTATCTCTTCCCGCGCGTGCATGAGCCGCTCGCGTAGACTAGCGGGCAACGGTTCGGCGTTGCACTTTCCGTCGGCCCACTTCTCGCCTTGGCGAATGAGGTAGGCATCGATGTCAGCCTGGTTTGCCAGGTAGCAAGCTATGGCGCCGTAGACTTCTTCCAGACGAAGAAGCTCGAAGTTCTGGCAGATCGTCTCGGGAGACTCGCCGCGGCGGAACGCATGGACGATCGAATCCAGGGAGACGCGTGTGCCCGCAACGTAGTGGGAACGTACCGCGCGCGGGAGTGTTAGAATTGGAATCCCCCTGACCATGAATCATCTCAAGACACTCATCCGCGAAGTGCTGGATTTTCCCAAGCCGGGCATCAACTTCTACGACATCACCACGCTGCTGAAAGACGCCGGGGGCCTCAGGGAGGTCATCGATGGGCTGTGCTCGCATTACTCCGGCAAGGGCATTCAAACGGTGGCGGGCATCGAGGCTCGCGGATTCATCTTCGCGGCGGCGGTGGCGTATGGTTTGAAGGCTGGGTTTGTGCCCATCCGCAAACCGAAGAAGCTTCCGGCCGAGACCGAACGGGTCGAGTACGCGCTCGAATACGGCTCCGATGCGGTGGAGATTCACCGCGACGCGGTGCTGGCGGGCGATAAAGTGCTGATCGTCGACGACGTGCTGGCCACCGGCGGAACCGCCGCGGCGGCGGCCAAGCTGATCGAGAAACTCGGCGGGAAGGTCGCCGGTCTGGGCTTTGTCGTCGAGCTGGAGTTCCTGAACGGCCGCCAAAAGCTGGCGGGCCGCGAGGTCTACTCCTTGATCAACTACTAGAATGGCCACAGATAAACACAGATGAACACGGATCGAAAACCAAGTTCCTATTGGCGTGTATCTGCGTTCATTCGCGGCCTAAAATGAGGCGCTGCGCGACACTGCGCTCGCTCGCGAAGATCAATCTGGATTTGCGAGTGCTTCACAAGAATCCGGACGGGTTCCACGACCTGCGCACGGTGTTCCAGACCATCTCCCTGGCCGATACGATCGGGATCGAATTCGAAGCGGCGCGACGCATTGCCTTATCCATCGACGACCCCGAGGCGATTCCCGACAATTTGATCCTGCGCGCGGCGCGGGCCACGCTGGACGCGATGGGCGTCGCGGCGCGGGTCCATTTCCGCTTGATCAAACGCATTCCCATGGGCGGGGGCTTGGGAGGAGGATCGAGCAACGCGGCAGCCGTGCTGCTGGCTCTTCCGGTTTTGGCCGGCCGGGCCTTGCCCATGGAAGAGCGCCTGAAAATTGCCGCGTCCCTGGGCAGCGACGTGCCCTTCTTCCTGCTGGGCGGAACGGCCGTGGGATTGGGCCGCGGAACCGAGCTGTATCCTCTCCCCGATCTGCTGCCGGAGCCGCTGCTGATCGTCTCGCCGGGCTTGCATATCGCCACGCCGGAAGCGTATCGGGCGCTCCATCGTAGTTTGACTTTCACGGAATCGTCAAGTAGCATTAATAATTTCCAGTCCTACGTGCGGGCGCTAATTGAGGAGCGCTCGGCGGGGACGGCGAGCGCGCTCGGCGCGAACGACTTCGAGGCGGCCGTTTCCAGTCAGTATCCCCAACTCAAGACGATTGCGGGCAAGTTGTCGAAGCTCGGTGCCGCGGGTGTCAGGATGACGGGAAGCGGGTCGTCGGTGTTCGCGATTTTTCGCTCCCGCGAGGAGCGGGAACGCGCCCGAATCGTGTTACAAGAGGATCGAGTGTTCGAAGGTTACCGGCTTGTGGGGGCGTCTCCGGTGAGCCGGGCGGGTTACCGGCGCCTATGGAGGCGTCAACTGGCGGAACACGTCGAGCCTCGGGAAAACGCATGGCCGCTCCCAAGCCGGTACGAACGATGAGGTTCAATCACTTCAAGGTGTTTACGGGCAATGCCAACCCGGCCCTGGCGTCGGAGATCTGCTATGAGCTCGGCTGCCCCGTGGCGGCCGCCAACGTGCGCCATTTCTCCGACGGCGAAGTACACTTGCAGATTCAGGAAAACGTGCGCGGGGCGGACGTGTTCGTGGTCCAGCCCACCTGCACTCCGGTGGACCGGAACCTGATGGAACTGCTGCTGATGATGGACGCGCTGAAACGGGCTTCGGCGGAACGCATCACCGCAGTGTTACCCTATTATGGGTATGCGCGGCAGGATCGCAAGGATCGTCCGCGCATGCCGATTTCGGCGCGTCTGGTGGCCAGTCTGATTGAGCGCGCGGGCGCCGATCGTATTCTGGCCCTCGATCTGCACGCCGCGCAGATTCAAGGCTTCTTCGACGTGCCGGTGGATCATCTGTTCGCCGCGCCCGTGATGGTGGATTATTTCGACGAGCTGAGAGGCGAGGATCTGACGGTGGTTTCGCCGGATGCGGGCGGAGTGGAGCGGGCCAGGGCGTTTGGCAAGCGGCTGGGATCGCCTCTGGCGATCATCGACAAGCGCCGCTCGGATGTGAATGTGGCTGAAGTGATGCATATTATCGGCGACGTGGCGGGGCAGCATTGCCTGATCGTGGACGATTTGATCGACACGGCGGGCACTCTGGTCAAGGCCGCGGAGGCGCTGCTGGAGCAGGGCGCCAAAAGCGTGCGGGCCTGCGCCACGCATGCCGTATTGTCGGGTCCGGCGGTGGAGCGGATTGAGCAGTCCGCGATCGAGGAGGTGATCGTCACCAACTCGATCCCGATCCGCGAGGAAGCCGACAACTGTACGCGGCTGAAGCAGCTTTCGGTGGCGCCGCTGCTGGCCAAGGCGATTCAATCCATTCACGAGGACGGCTCGGTCAGCACGTTATTCGTATAAGGGGACAGCGAGGAAGAGAAGGATGAGGAAAGATATTACTGTGAGCGCGGAGACGCGCTCAGGACGCGGAAAAAACGAGGCGCGCCGTCTGCGCGCTTCCGGCTCGACGCCGGGTGTGCTGTACGGCGTCTCCGATACCTCCGTGCCCGTGGCGGTGAACCCCAAGGAGATCGGCCGGATTCTGGGCAGCAAAACCGGCCACAACACGATTTTCAACTTGGCGGTGACGGCGGGCGAGAACACGCCGGTCATGATCGTCGATTGGCAATCCGATCCGGTCAAGGATACGCTTCTGCACGTGGATTTGAAGCGCATCGATCTGACCAAGCGGATCCTGGTCAAGGTTCCGGTGCATACCCACGGCGAGCCCACCGGTGTCAAGCTCCAGGGCGGACTTCACGAAGTGATTACCCGCGAGATCGAAATTGAATGCCTTCCCGACGACATCCCGGAGGAATTCAGCGTGGATGTGAGCGAGCTGGCTCTTAACCAGAGCGTGCGCGCCGGGGCGATTCCGTTGAGCGGCTCGATGAAATTGGTGAGCCCCGCGGAGGCGGTGATTTCACACGTCGTGCTGCTGAAGGCCGAGGTGGTGGAGACTCCGGTGGAGGGCGCCGAAGCAGTTGCCGGCGCGACTCCGGCCGAACCCGAGGTCATCAAGAAGGGCAAGAAGGAAGAAGAAGGCGCGCCTGCCGCGGAGGAAAAGAAGAAGCCCGCGGCCGAGGAAAAGAAGAAGCCCGAGGAAAAGAAGAAGAAGTAGGCTGAGCGTGGTTTGGGTGAAGGGGACGGAGGCCGGATGGAGGAGCGGCGGGAGTTCCTGGTGGTTGGTTTGGGAAATCCCGGCGAGGAGTACGAGTTCACGCCGCATAACCTGGGGTTTCTGGCTATCGACCGGCTGGCCGAATCGCATGCAATCCGTGTAACGCGGAAGGAATGCGACGCGCGGGTGGGGCTGGGCGTCGTTGGTTTATTAAATGCCCGCGGCAAGCGAGCGGTCTTGGCCAAGCCTCAGACGTTTATGAATGAAAGCGGCCGGGCAGTGCAGGGGCTGCTGGGGCGGTATGAGCTGGAGCCGGACCGCTTGATCGTGGTGTACGACGAGTTGGATCTCCCGTGGGGCACCCTGCGCATCCGGCCCAGGGGTTCGGCGGCGGGTCACAAAGGGATGAAGAGCGTGATCGCTCATGTGGGCACGCAGAATTTTGCGCGAGTCCGCGTGGGAGTGGATCGCGGCCGCGAGGGCGGCCGGGGAGCGGGATATTTGCTCTCGCGGCTGAGGCGGTCGCAAAAGAAGGAATTGGAGGAAATGGCTCTCCGCGCGGCGGAGGCTGTGGAATCCATACTCGCTGAAGGCGTCGAAAAGTCCATGGCGATTTTTAATCGTCGCGCCCAAGGCCCAGAACAAGAGGAAGAATGAGAGTCTACGAAGAGTTGTTCATCGTCAAGCCGGATACGCCGGAAGAGGAAGTCGACGCGTATATTGGCCAGATTAAGGATCTGATCACATCCGGAAAGGGAACCGTCGATAAAGCCGACAAGTGGGGCGTGCGCAAGCTGGCCTACCGCGTACAGAAGTTCAACGAGGGGCTCTACGTTCTGATCCAGTTCAGCGCTCCTTCGGAGCTGGTGCGGGAAGTGGAGCGGCGCATGCGCGTCACCGATACGGTGATCAAGTTCATCACCGTGCGCATCGACGAAAAGATGAAGAAGATCGCCAAGCGCAAGGTGCATCGCGACAAGCGCGCCGCGCGCCGGCCTGCGATGCCGGTAGCTCCGCCGGCCATGCTGGTTCCATCCGAGCCCGCGGCAGGAGGACCGGCTCCGGGAATGCCCGGGGCTCCCAAGCCGGTTGAGAAACCGGCCGAACCCAAGCCTGCTGAGCCTGAATTGGTCGAGACCAATGCCGGCGAGCCGAAAGCCGCGGAGTAAAGAGGAGAATCTATGGCGGAACAACGTAGCGGCGGTTATGGCGGACGTCCCGGAAGCGCTTCGCAAAGACCCACCGGCGGCGATAAAGCGGCCGCGGGAAAGAAACAATACTTCCGGCGCAAGAAAATGTGCCGGTTCTGCGTCGAGAAGATCGACGACATCAATTATAAAGACACGCGCATGCTGAACGCGTTCATGAGCGAGCGCGGCAAGATCACGCCCCGGCGCATCTCCGGCGTGTGCGCCCCGCACCAGCGGCGGCTGGCCGAGGCCATCAAGCAGGCGCGCAACATCGCGCTGATGCCGTTCTCGTCGTCGCTGTAAAAAGAGCACACCATGGAAATCATACTGAGAGAAGATATCGAAAAGCTGGGCCAGCGCGGCCAGATGGTGAAGGTGGCCGCCGGATACGCGCGCAACTACCTGCTGCCGCGGCGGCTGGCCGTGGCCGCGACCGAGGGGAACAAGAAGATCGTGGAGCAGGAGCGGCAGGCGCACCTGCGCCGCGAAGTGAAAGTCGTGTCGGAAGCGCAGGAGCTAAGCAAGCTGATGGGATCGGTCACGGTGACCATCGCGCAGAAAGCCGGCGACAACGATCAGCTCTTCGGCTCGGTGACGCCCGCCGATATCGCTGCGGCGCTCGAAAAGCAAGGCTACACCGTCGACCGCAAGAAGATTCAGATGGACGAACCCATCAAGACGCTGGGCGATTTCAAGGTCGCCGTGCGCCTGCACAAGGACGTTTCCGTGGAGCTCCCGGTGCACGTGGTGAAGGAAGACTAGCCGCGTGGCCGCCAGTGGCCAATTGCCTTTGGCCGCCTTCGATCCCGCCCGGTATAGCGAGATTCCCGTCCTGGAGCTGTTGCGGGCCGCCGCCCGCGGCTGGATCGGCGTCGATCAGCGGCTGGTCAAGAGCATCCTCGACCGGGGCGAAGCGGCCCTTGCGGATGTGGTCGCGTTCTCCCGCGAATCGCAAGAGAACTATCGCGTCTATATCGATCCACTGCTGATCGATCTATTTCGGCACTCCCCTCACCCCGAGGCGGTCGATTTCTTCATGGACGCGATCCGGCGTCAGCCGGATGACGTTGATGACAATTTGATCCAGGCGCTGCTGCCCTTAGGTGGAAAGGCCGTCGAGGGCTTGCTCGCGCTCTACGAAGAACTGGGCGAAGAGCAGGGAAGCGACGTCGCCTTTCTGCTGGCCGGTTTGCGCATTCGCGATCCGAGGGTGCTGGCTCTGCTGCTGGAGCGGCTGGAATTCGACGCGGCCGACGGCGCGTTTTGTCTGGGCCTCTATGGCGATGCGGCGGCGCGTCCGGCACTTGAGAAGATGCTGGCCGAGGTGTCGGCGGAAGATGCTGAGGCGGGACTTGACGAAGACGAGCTGGAGCGCGAGATTTCGCACGCGATCGAGCAACTCGACGCCCCGGAACCGCAGTATCAACCCGAGCCGTTCGACATTCTCGCGGAGTATCCGGAAACCCAGTTGCCCGATGTCGATGTGCTCACTGAACCAGAGCGGCTGGAGTTGCTGGGATCGCCCGATGCGGCAATCCGGGCCGAGGCGGCCTACAGTTTCTTCAACCTCGAGCTTCATCCCAAGGCGCGTGGGGCGCTGCTGGCGATGGCCAAAACCGATACGGACCCAGCGGCTCGCGGGCGCGCCTGGGCATCGCTTGCGGATGCCGCCGAGGACGATTCGATTCGACGCGCCATGCTTTCGGTGCTGCGCGACGCCAGCAAAGCGGCCGAGGAGCGGGGCGGGGCAGCGATCGGCTTGTACGGCTTCGCCGAAGACGCGGACGCGCGGGCCGGAATCGAGGCGCTGTATGAGGAAGGCGGAACAGCGCGAGCAAAGGCCATGGAAGCCATGTGGCGCTCCCTGTACAAGCCTTTCGCGAAGTACTTCGCTACTCATCTCACTGATAAAGACGATGAGAAAGATCCGGCGATTCTGCATCAGGCTCTGCGTGGCGCCGGCTATTTCCGGCTTACCGCGCAAGCCGACAGGATCGCCAAATATTTCGACAACGACGATTTCCGCGACGACGCTTTGTTTGCCTATGCGCTGGCGGTTCCAGGCGAGACCACGCGCGGGCGGGCTCGCGGCATTTTGCGCAAGATCGACTCAATCACGCACCTGCTGCCGTCGGAATCGCGTCTGGTGATGTTCGCCATCGACGAGCGGCTGCGGCTCCACGGCCTCGCACCGGTGTTCGCGGCGGAAGAGGAGGCCGAGCCGCAGGAAGAAAAAGCGCTGGAAGCACCGCCGCCGTCGAAGCCCGGACGCAACGATCCCTGCCCGTGCGGGAGCGGCAAGAAGTACAAGAAGTGCCACGGGAAGTAGCCGGCGCGATCAGTTTTCTGACGGTCGCTCGATGCTATCGATGACCAGAAACTCACTGGGCCCCACAGTCCGTTCGAGTTTCAGTCCGAGCTTCTGTACTGCGATTGATATCGCTGTGCCGTCAGTCGGGATAAGAATTGCTCCGCCGTCGTCTGTGGGAGTGTATCCGATGTCGGGGAGGGACAGCTCCAGATGGACATCAAAGACCCCTGTAAGCCCGGTTTTGTCGACGACGTCCCCCTCCATTGAGACCGAGAATTGCCTGCAAAGATCCGCCATCGTCGCACCGTGCATGTCCAGCCCATCATTCGTGCTGGACATCCGGACCATGCCGCACAAAACCGTGGGAGGCTGTCCCGGCGTCCGCTCGGGCGGACCCTTCGCAAAATCGACGGTAACGCAACTTCCTTCCTGCGCTTTTTGAAGCTTGGGGCCACCCTTGGCCACGGTCAGCTCATAGACCGGGACCTCCCTGACTTCGCGATGGATTTTCAGTTTGAGCCGGTCTTCAAGAAGCGCCTGCATCATCGGGCCGCGCATCATTTCCTGACTTTCAGGACTATCCGATTTCGCGTCGATCGTATAGCGGTCGGAATTGATCCAGGCCGGGCTTCCTTTGATTGCCTGATAGAGCACGCGAGAGGAAATGGGGCCAATTTTCAGTCCGGTTGTGGCGCTTACGGGCCAAGCCGTGCCATTCGCGAACCCAAGATACGCCCAGCGAATGAGATCCGCCACCGTCTGGCATTCCAGGTTCAGCCTTCCGGGAGACCAGTTGATTCTTTCTCCGCTTCCGCCCCTGCCGCCAGCGCAGCCGGTGCTGGGCCTGATAGCGGCAACTTCGAATTTCGGCGCGGCCGCAGTTGCGGGAATGGGCGTCTGCGGAGTTGGCCGGGCTTGCGCCAATGAGACTGGAGGCGCGGGGGCGTTCAGGCGGGGCATTTCGAGCTGCAGCAACGGCGGCTGGCGATCCAGGGTCACCGCTCCCGCGCTGAGCACAACGGGGATTCCGCATACCACGATTGCAGCCCATCCGGTCCAGGTCAGGCCTCGTGAGAACGTGCGTCCTTCTTGAAGCAACGAGTCGATCCGCTGTCGGATGTGCGACGTCGCGGCCATCGTGAGGGCGTGGCACCGCAAACGTCCTTGCGATCCATCGACCACACGCGCCATGTCGAGTAAGAGACGAGCGTACCGCTCGCGATCGCCCATCGCCGCAACGCAGGATTCATCACAGGCGACTTCGGCGAGGAGGCGGAGCCTCCGCTCCAGCATCCAGGCCAACGGATGAAACCAAAAAACAGAGCGATTGATTGCCGCCAGCGCCGCCACCAGGCCGTCGCGGCGACGGACGTGCGCGCCTTCGTGCACCAGCACTGCGTCCAACTTCTTGCGATCCCATTCTCGCCATTCCAGCGGGAGCAGGATTTTCGGGCGCAGCCATCCCACCGTCAAGGGGACTGCGATAAGTCCAGACTCTCGAAAGTCTCCAACCGTTGCGCTCTTCGCGAGCAGCCTGCGAACGAGGAACATCCCAGTGAGGAACCGTGCGAGGAACGCGAATGCGATGGCGGCGTACGCGTACACTGCGACCTGGTTCCAGTCGATCGAGGGGCGAAAAGCGGGGACACTATCGCCCGTCCCGCCCGGAAGTGTCGCAGACAACACGAGCTCGATCGAGTCGGGAACAGGCAATGGTGTCCCCGTTTTTCGGGCGGCGGGGGAAGTCAGAACGCGCAAGGGTAGCCGCGGCAGAGCTTGCCCGAACGCGAACAAAGCCAGCATCCCGCACACGACTACCGTCCAGACGGCGTGTTGCAATGCCGCCGTTCGCCTGCTCCGTAGAGTCCACAGAACGATGGCAGCCGAGAGGGCCAACAGGAGCGATCGAATCGAAACGTCCGCTAGGTGCGCCAACATTTCATTTCCCTCCCTTCGATTTCTTCGAGAGTTTGCGAGCCAACTGCTGAAGCTCGGCTCGATCCACGACCTCGTTTTCAACCAGACCAACCAGCAATTGCTCCAGCGACCCGTCGCAGAACCGGTCGAGAATCTGCCGCACGGCACGAACGGCCACGTTGCTGGGCTTCTCGACCCCGCTGTACACGAACGCCTTTCCCTCGATCTTGTGATGGACGTAGCCCTTTTCCTGCAAGCGCCGCAGGACCGTGCGAATGGTCGAATCCTTCAAGACGCGCCGTGGTGCGAGCGCTGCGCGAATCTGTTCCGCGGTTCCAGGACCGTCCCTCCAGAGAATCTCCATCAACTGATGTTCCAGGTTGCTCAGAGCTTTGTTCGGTGGTTTACGCATGTTACACGGTGTAGCAGCTACATGATGTAACAAGACAGCCGCCCATGTCAAGGGAAAAGTTTCTTCAACTGTTGTCGCCGAAGGTGACGGTGGAATCGGCTTCGTATTTACGGTAGTTGGTGAATTGAATCTCGTTCCGTGACAACAACTTGAGCATCAGCTTGCTTACGCGAAGGCGCGACACGGCCTTCACGGGTAGAACCAGTTCCCGTCCGGAGATTGCGACGGGGGCATAATCAACGTCCCAATCGTTTTCCTGAAGCGGGTAGTCAGGCGGACCGTCGGTGTGCACTTCGAGGCGCAACACCATTCCGTCCGCCGGGTCCGCGAACACCAGGCCATGGTAGCCGACCACGAAGGCGTGTCCATTGGCGTAGTTCTTGGCGAAAGGAGTAACCTTGAACGCGAATACCGCCACGCGGCGGCTGTCGAGCATGTCCCAGCGGCTCCATTCGAATTGAGCGGGGGCAGACGGGCCGAAGACTTTGGCCGGGACGATCGTGTCGGACAAAAGGGTGTCCTCGGTGATCCCGCCGACCTGCGCATGCGTGCGGTTGGTGGCCTTTCCGTCCAGTTTCAGGGGCTTGATGGCGGTGCGGCCGCCCTGGGCAAAGTAGACCAGTTCTTCCAAGGAGTCCCGCTGTTTCCATTTGTTGCCGGTGCGGATGCTGTTTTCCCAACGCGCCGTCAGCTTGGTGCAGATGAAATCGGGAAGCTGGCCACGGAAACGCATCGCGGCCTGTTTGATTTTGGCGAGAAGAGTCTCTTGCGTGGCGGCATCGGGAGCGGCGTCCGGTTGGGCGCGGAGCAGGCCGACGACGACAAGTAAGAACGCGAGCCGGTGCCGCATGCGTGCCCATTATACAATTTGATATTGACCACATTTCTAGAACACGCAGGCTGCTGGTTTTTGCACTCCGGAATCCAGGAACCCGGCGGCGGCATGGCGCGTTTCTACCGCTCCGACTCCGATGCGAACGCCGCGGTCTCGAACGAAATCACCGGCTACGCGGTGAGCGCGCTCACGTACCTGCATTCGCTCACAGGTGAGGCCGCGTATCTGGATGCCGCGTCGCGCGCGGCGCGATACCTGTGCCGCCATGCGTGGGACCAAGCCGGCTCGGCGTTCCCGTTCGAGCCTGGATCGGACCGGGCGTACTTCTTCGACACGGGAATCATCGCGCGCGGTCTAGCGGCGGCGTGGCGAGCTACCGGCAACGACGAATTCCTGGCGCGGGCTCGCGAGGCGGCTCTTTCGCTGGCGTTCGATTTTATGGGCGCCGATTCTTTGGGGAATAGTGTTTTTCACCCCGTCGTTTCCCTGCCCGAGAAGCAGCCGCAGGTTTACGAGCCGCGCTGGTCGCGCAGCCCCGGCTGCTACCAATTGAAGTCCGCGCTGGCGTGGCGCGAACTCGCGGAGGAGGGCGGAGCGAAGCTGTACGAGAGTGTGCTGGCTTACTCCCTCGCGACGCATGAAGCGTTTCTGGCGGCCGAGCCGGATCGCGAAAAGTCGATGGATCGCCTGCACGCGTATTGCTACTTCCTGGAGGCATTGCTTCCGGTGGCGGAACGCGAGGAGGTTCGCGCGGTATTGGCTTCGGGTCTGGCGCGAGCGGCCGCCTGGCACCGGGAAATCGCCCCGGTCTTCGAACGCTCCGACGTAGCGGCGCAACTCCTGCGCGTGCGGCTCATTGCTTCTCATCTTGGGGCACTGGAGCTGGATGACGAGGCCGCCTGCGAGGAGGCCTCGCGCGCGGCGTCGTTTCAGGCCGCGGGCGATCACCCGGACCGGCGCCTGCGTGGAGGCTTCTACTTTGGCAGGAGGGGCGGGGTGTTGCTACCCTTCTCCAATCCCGTCTCCACTGCGTTTGGGATGCAAGCGCTGGAGCTGTGGAGACAGCACAGGCAAGGCTGCTGGCGCTTCGATCTCCGGCAACTGATTTGAGCGGCGTTAAGGTTCTCTTCGCTTCCGGCTCCGACGAAGTGGTCGCGCAAACCCTGCGCGAGTTCAAGAACATATTCCCGGAAACGCCGCTGTTGGTGGTTTCCGAATTTCCTCCGCGTGAAGCTGAATGGATCCGCTACCATATTCGCCGCAGTTTCCGTGAAAATCGCGCGCTGATTCGATCGCGTTTGCGCGGCCGGAGTATTCGATTGGCAGCGATCATCCTGGAGCCGAGGACGCCGCATTGGCCGCTGCGTTTGCTGGGGATGACGCTGGCGCCGTTGCGCACGCTCGCGTATTCGGAAACCGGGCAGCATTTCCGCATGCGGCCGGACAACATCGGGGTCATGCTGCGGCATCTGTTGTGGCGGGCGAAGAACCTGGCGCGAAGCCAGACGCGGGAAGGCGGCTGGCTGTACGACACGCTGGGGCTGCTTCACGATGCAGACAAGTTGGGCCTGCTTGCGCTGTATTGCGTCGCGCGTGTGCGGCCGTGGTTTTCGCGAAAACCTGCATGGCCGGAACCTTGGCCGAACCGCGAGCGGCCGCCCGGCGTCTCGGTCGTGATTCCGTCGCGCAACGGACGCGAGCTGCTCGAAAGCTGCCTTCCGTTGATTGAGGGCGCGGACGAGATTATCGTAGTCGACAACGGCTCGGATGACGGGACGGCGGATTTTCTGAGGGAAGGCTTTCCCGGCGTGGTTGTGGAGCAAAGGCCGCAGCCATTGTCGTTCGCGCAGGCGGTGAATCGGGGACTGCTGCGAGCCCGCTACTCGCACGTCTGCCTGCTGAACAACGACATGCTGGCGGAGCCGGGGTTTCTCGCGAATCTCCGGCGGGCTTTCGACGACGTGCCGGGCCTATTCGCGGCTTCCGCGCAGATATTTTTTCCCGAAGGCCAGCGCCGCGAGGAAACCGGCAAGACAGTATGGGCCGGCGCGTGCGCGGCGAGCGATTTTCCGGTACGCTGCGAGACGCCGCTGGACGGCGAAGACCTGAGCTACGTGCTATACGGCAGCGGCGGATGCACGCTCTACGATGCCGCCAAGCTAGCGGCCATGGGCGGCTTCGACACGCTGTACGATACGGCCTACGTGGAAGATCTGGATATCGGCGTGCGGGCGTGGAAACGGGACTGGCCCAGCGTCTTTTGTGCTCAGGCGCGAACGTTGCATCGGCACCGTGCGACGACGTCGCGCTATTTTACTCCGGAGCAACTCGACGCGATCCTGGAAGCCAACTTCGTGCGGTTTCTGGCGCGGTTCGGCTGGGTTTGGCGCGAGAACCTTCAGCGGCTGCGAGTGCAGGGAAAGATGGGGGCCCTGCGGGCCGCGGCGGGACCGCTCCCTCACGGTCGCGGTTCGGAAGCGCCGTTCCTTTCGCTAGTATCCGGGGATGTGGCGGTGTTTCCGGGGAGGCCGCGTTCGGGCCGTCCTGTGGTCCTGATCGCCAGCCCTTATCTCCCGTTTCCTCTTTCGCACGGAGCGGCCGTGCGCATGTACAATCTGATGCGGCGCTCCGCGGCCGATTTTGATTTGGTGCTGATTTCGTTCGTCGAGGAGCCGGCCGCGGTTCCGCCGGAGCTCACGGAAATCTGCGCGGAGATCGTGACCGTCCGGCGGCCAGGCAGTCACGCTCTGCCGTCGACCCCTCGTCCGGATATCGTCGAGGAGTTCGATTCGCCCGCGTTTCACGCGGCGCTGCGGCAGTCCGCGGTCAAGTGGCATCCGCAAATCGTACAGCTTGAATTTACCCAGATGGCTCAGTATGCGGCCGAATGCAAGCATGCGCGGACGATTCTGGTGGAGCACGATATCACTTACGATCTCTATGAACAGATACTGAGTCGGGAGGAGGATTGGGAAACGCGACGCCAATACGAGCGCTGGCTGCGTTTTGAGAGGGAGGCATGGGGCGCGGTGGATCGCGTGGTCACTATGTCGGAGAAGGACCAGAGGGTGGTTCCCGGGTCGGTGACGATTCCCAACGGCGTGGATCTTGAGCGCTTCCGGCCGTCGGGTCGCGTACCGGAGGGATGGAGACTGCTGTTCATCGGCTCTTTCGCGCATCCGCCGAACGTGCTGGCGCTCGAGTTTTTCCTGCGTGAGGTGTTGCCACGGCTCTCGGATGTGACGCTGCACGTGATCGCAGGGCAGAGGCATGAGCGGTTCTGGGACCTCCGTCACGAAAAGGTCGAGGTGGAGGGCTTTGTCGCCGATGTCCGGCCTGCGTACGAGCGCGCCAGTGTGGTGATCGCGCCCCTGGTCGCCTCGGCCGGGACCAATATCAAGATCCTGGAAGCCATGGCGATGGGCAAGGCCATCGTGTCGACGGAGGCGGGGATCAATGGGCTCGATCTCGAACGAGGCGCGGACGTCATCGTCGCCGATGCGCCGGAGGAGATGGCTCGCGCGATTACCCGCCTTCTGGATTCGCCTGAAGAACGCCGGACGCTGGAGCGCAACGCTCGGACGAAGGCGGAGCGGCAGTACGGATGGGACGCGATCGCGGAGGAGCAGAAGCGGCTGTACTTGAGCCTGGCTTGAGATGCGTCATGATGAAGGTATGCGGTGGATGGTTGCGCTGCTATTCAGCTCTGTGGCATTCGGGCAGGATGCCAGGCAAATAATCCAGCAGTCGGTGCAGCGCGACTTGCTCAATTTCGAGCGTCTCAAAAACTACACTTACATCGAGCGCGACGAAGAACGCAGCTTAGACAAGCACGCCAAGCTGGTGAAGACCCAGCGGCAGACCTACGATGTCCTGATTCTGGGCGGGCACGACTATGAAAAGCTGATCGAGCGCGACGACAAGCCTTTGTCTCCGGGTGACGCCCACAAGGAACAGCAGAAGATGGACAAGGAGATCGAGCAGCGCAAGCGTGAATCCGCGGACGACAAAGCCAAGATCGAAAAACAGCGGCGGGAGCAGCGCAAATTCCTGGACGAGATTCCGGAGGAATTCAACTTCAAATTGCTGGGCGTCGAGAGCGTCAGCGGCAAGCCGGCGTGGGTGATCACGGCCGATCCGAAGCCGGGCTATCGAGCTAAAGACCGGGCCGCGAAGCTGATCGCGAAGATGCGCGGCAAAGTGTGGATCGATCAGGGCGAATATCAATGGGTGAAGATTGAGGCGCAAGCCATCGGGACGCTGTCCTATGGATTTGGATTGCTTAAGATCAATCCCGGCGCGACCGTGCGCTTCGAGCAGACGCGAGTGAACGACGAGGTGTGGCTGCCGGCGTCGGCGAGCATAAAAGTGGACGGACGTGCAGCGTTATTCGTGGGGATTCACAGCGAAATCGACATGCGCTTTCGCGATTACCGCAAGTTTCAGGCGGAATCACAGTTGCTGACCGGCGAAGAAGAATCGAAATGATGTTTTAACGCCTGCTTTCCAACTCCTTTGATTTAACGAAAGGCCTCTCGCCGCACTTGACTACCCGCAAGGGGACGGGACCGCTCAACAACCCTCGAACGGCAGAGACTCATCGATTGACGATGGCGCGAGTTTCCTAGGACTGACTACGCCCACGTGGCCGGGAGCCGATGAGGGACCCGATCTCTTACGACTTGAGCATAAGCCATGAGTCTGTGAAAACAGATGGAGCGAAAGCGGTAAATTACTCAAACGCAGGCTAATTTAGTTGCGCGATTGTGAAGGATGACAAAAAGGATCGTCTCAACGAGGCCCGAGCCGCGGCCCGGCGATGCGACGATCCGAACCCTCCTTCTGTGATCATGCAATACTCACTCCATGAGTGAGCGCCTCCAGGTCCAGCTTCCCGATCAGGAAATGTCGGACATCCGGCGCCTGGCGAAACGAGAGCGCCTGACAGTGGGTGAATGCGTCCGGCGTGTACTGCGGGAGGCGCGCAGGAGCCGTCCGGCGATCGAGCCCGAGGCGAAGTTGAAGGCCGTCCGGCGTGCCGCGACGTATTCATTTCCCACGGCCGGCCTGGGCCAGATGCTGGAAGAAATCGAACGAGGGTAGCGCCAGCGTCGATCTTTGTCGATTCCAACATCCCGATGTACCCGATCGGAGCCGCACATGCGCACAAGACCGAGGCACAAGTCATCCTTGAGGGGCTGATTGCAGCAGGGCAGCGTCTTGTCACCGACGCTGAAGTCTTGCAGGAAATTCTTCATCGGTACACAGCTATCGAAAAGCGGGACGCGATCTTCCGCCAATGAACTGAAACAGATGTTCTCGGACTTCGCCGAAGGCAAAATTGGGGTGTTGAAATCCTTAACAGCTGCGCCAAGCTCTTTGTTCAGGACCCTAGTGGACGGCCCACTGCCCGCTTTGTTCGCCATCTTGGCCATCGCCTCCATCCTAGTCCGATACCGTGGAGCTCGGTAGGTTGAGCAATGCTGCTATTCCCGCCGCGCGAGCCGATCGCGCAGCGCTGAGATGCTCCGTGCCCAACGGGTCGGTCAGCTCCAAGCGTCGCGCTAACATCTGCGGCAGACAAGGTGGCCACCGAGCACGAACAAACTATGCGCTCGATCGTAAGCGACTTGCCTCCGTCAAGCACGCGGGGCATACGCCCTTGTCCGGTCGCGGCTCAGCGGGGCCTCCGGCATTGCCGGATTGAACGGTAAGAGACCGGATGCACCGGGGCGCTTGTTGGGGTAGGCTTCAAAAAGAACACGACTGCAGTTAAGGCCCTTTTTTCATTGGAGCGTGATGCCCCTTGCTCAGCTTGGCTCCAGGAAGGCGATTGAACATTGGCGAGGTCTTGATGACACTCCCCTGGAGTAGATTTTGCGATCAGCCAGCCTGGGCGTTCGTGTTCGGGAAGGCAGGAGACAAATGAAGCGAAACCGAGGTCAGGAGAAGGATTCGGATCGAGGGATGGAAGGCGACGGTTTCCCGGTGTTGCGACGAAACGTGGCGGGGATCGATCTGGGGAGCACAAGCCACTGGGTATGTGGGCCAACGATAGAGGGCTCGGAGCGGGAAGTAGAGGAAGTCGGAGCCACAACACCAGAGTTGGCCAAGCTGGCGCAATGGTTGAGGGAGCGGAAGGTGGAATCGGTGGCGATGGAGAGCACGGGTGTGTACTGGATTCCTGTGCACGAATTCCTGGAGCGCCAGGGATTCGAAGTGTTGTTGGTAAGCACGCGGGAATTCGCGCAGGTGCCGGGGCGAAAGAAGACGGACCGGGTAGACTGCAAGTGGATTCAGCGGCTGCACAGCTGTGGGCTGCTTCGAGGCTCGTTCCGGCCGGTTGAGCAGGTGTGCATGTTGCGGACTCTGGTACGCGACAGAAACACGCTTGCAGCGGAGCGGGCAGACTGGCTCCGACGAATGCAGAAGAGTCTGGACCAGATGAATGTAAGGGTGCACCGGGCGGTCTCCGACATCCAGGGCGCAACGGGTATGGCGATCATCCGGGCAATCGTAGTAGGAGAGCGGAACCCTGCCGTGTTGGCGAGGTTGCGGGAACCCGGTTGCCGCAAGAGCGTGGAAGAAATCGCCGAACAGTTAAGCGGGCATTGGCGAGAGGATCATCTGTTCAGCCTAAAGCAGAGTCTGAAGATGTACGATGCCATAGGCGAAACGATGCAGGAATACGACAAAGAGACTCTGCGGCGGCTGCGGGAGATGGAGCGAGCCGATTATGAGGGGAAGCAACCACCCCAGCTGAAAAACACCAATAAAGCAAAAATGATCCGCCAACGCGGCGAAGAACCGATGCGCGAGGCTTTCTACCGGATGAGCGGGGTCGATCTCACGGCCATCGACGCCGTAGGAGTTGGGGTGGTTCAGTGTGTGCTTACTGAATATGGTTCCGACCTGAGTTGCTTTCCGACGGAGAGCCATTTCGTCTCCCACGCGACGCTGGTTCCCAGGGGTGGCTTCAGCGGAGGCAAGGCGCTCAAAAAGAAGAAGCGCGGCAGCGCCAGCAGTCGTGTGTCGGCTGCACTTCGCTCGGCAGCGCTATCGTTGCGCCACAGTCAAACCGCCCTCGGAGCTTTTTTTCGCCAAACCGCCCGACGCCTGGGACCCGATGTCGCAGCCTTTGCCACGGCTAGAAAATTAGGCATACTGATTTATCGCCTGCTCCGTTGGGGGCAGGCCTACGTGGATGAAGGAGCCGAAGCCTACGAAAAGCGCTACCACGCCTCTCGCATTAATCGCCTTAAAATCACCGCCTCAGACCTCGGCTTTGAACTCGCTCTCAAACCAACAAACCCGTGAGTTCTTCCATTACCGACCATTGGTCTCGGAGTAGAATGAGTGTTGCGGAGCCGCGCACTACTGCGGGAACGACGCTGGCGCGGTCACCTTTTGCCAGCCCTCGCCGTTCAGGGATTTGAGAAACTCGACCAGATCCTTCTTGTCGCCATCGGTGAGCTTCAGGGGCTTGATCTTCTCGTCGAGATTCTTATTGGGCTTGCCGCCCTTGTCATAGAACTCGACCACTTCGTCGAGCGTTTTGAGGCTGCCGTCGTGCATGGAAGGCGCGGTGCGGGCGACGTCGCGCAGGGTGGGCGTCTTGAACGCGCCCCAATCCATGGGGTCCTTGGTGACTTCGTAGCGACCGACGTCGGGATCGGGCTGGTCCACGCCGATAACGACGCCGACGCCCAGGTTGTGATAGGAATTCGACGTGAAGTTGACGCCTTCGTGGCACTGATCGCACTTGGCCTTGTTGACGAACACGTCCAGGCCGCGGACCTGCGGCGATGTCAGCGCGGCTTTGCTCCCGGCTTTGTACCGGTCATACGCCGAGTTGCCGCTGAGCAACGTGCGTTCGAAAGTCGCAATGGCCTTGGCCAGATTATCGATGGTCACGTCCATCGGAACGGAGCTACGCTCCGGCGAGCCGAAGCATTTCTCGAAAAGCGTGGGGTAGCCGGCGATGGCGTTGATCTTCGCGACCACATCGACATGCGTGTTGCCCATCTCGATGGGATTGGCGATGGACCTTTTGCCTGTTCTTCGAGAGTCGGCGCGCGGCCATCCCAGAACTGGGCCAGGCTGTAGGCTCGATTCAGAACCGTGGGAGCGCTGCGGTTGCCGTGCTGGCGGCGGATGCCTTCGGAATTGGGAGCGCCGTCGGTATAGCCGTGCTCGGGTGAATGGCAGGAGGCGCAGGAGACAGTATCGTCCTGGGAGAGGCGCTTGTCGAAATAGAGAAGACGGCCGAGCGCGACTTTATCCGCCGAGTAGGGATTGTCCTTGGGCCATTCGAGCGGCAGAAGGCCCAAGGGAACCTGCACGGCGACGGTCTTCCGGGTGTCCGCGGCGAAGGCCAGTACTCCCGCCAATGCGATCGCGGCGGCAAACCGAATCATCAACCCTTTTTGAGGTACCCGTGAACGTACAGCGCGTTGAAGCCGTTGACCGACGAGGCCGTGCCCGTGACTTCCATGATGTGCCCGGCGTGATCGATGGCGGCCTGACGGAAGGTGCCCATTCCATCGCGGCGCGGGTCATGCTCTTCTTCCATCAGCATGTACAGAGTGCCGTTCTGGGTCAGCAATCCGATGGGCTGGCCGTTGCGGAAGCACTTCTGGGCGCAGTCGCGATGCTTTTCCCCGTGCTTGCCTACTTCGAGATAACACGAGAAATCGACGATCTCGCCGACCACGGTACGGACCGCTCCGGTATTGGGCTTGCCGTCGACCGATGCGCCCATCGTGGTCGAGCTCCAGGCTTGATCGGTCTTATCGCCAATCTTGCCCATGGGCGCGGCGTAGGTGCCCCCGTCGGCTCCGACGGTCATCTGAGGTTGGAGAATTCCCGACTTCGCTCCCGCCTTCCCCTTGTCTTGAGCCGGCAGCGACACGACCAGGGCGAACGCGGCAGCAGAACACAGACTGGCCTTGATGAGGTTGGTCATGGCCGTATTCTATCACCTCGCCTACGCAACGGCGGCGAGTCCATTCTTCTCGACCAGCGATAGCAGCTTGAGCGAGGCTCCGGAAGGACGCTTTTCGCCGCGCTCCCACTTGCTGACAAGGCCGCTGGTGACGTTGAGGTAGTTGGCGAAAACGGTTTGGCTGACGTGTTCTCTCTCGCGGATCGCCTTGATCTCTTTAGGCTTCAATGGCCGGATGGGCGTAAGGCAGGCATCATCGAAACGCCGCATCGTCTGTTTGTCGATGACTCCACCATCGTGCAAGTCCGCCATCAATTCATGGATCGCCGCCATCGCATCGCTCTTATACTTTTTGCTCATCGCTTTTTACCTCCACAAAGTCCCCTCTCTTTGATGTTCGCCCGCTTGCTTTTCGCGAAGCCATACACAAAGAATGCCCTGACTCTGCGCCGGAAATAGACGATGGTCCGGTAGCCTTTCGATCTTCCCTGCCCTGGCGATCCGCGCCCAGTAACCTTTCAAGCGCTACTGTGTCTTCAACGTGACGGGGCCGAGATAGCGGTCAAACCACCCCAGCGCTTCCTTCACCACCTCCAGGCGCTCATGGAAATCGATGTGGCCGCCCTCGTAGACAACGTGGCGTTTGTCCTTCTCCGGCGTGCCCAGCGCCTGGAACAGCGGAATCTGGCTGGTTTCGAGCGGGGACAGGAAATCGTCGCGGCCGTTGAGCATCAACACCGGAATTTTCACGCGCGGCGCATAGTTCCACGTGTCCACCTCGGGAAGCCCTTTCGCCGACGAGCCTCCCGACACCAAGACAGCCGCCTTGAAGCGCGGCTCCGTGGCGAGCACATTCAGTCCCTGCATCGCGCCGAAACTTAATCCGTAGTAGCCGAGCCTGGTGACGTCGATGTCGCTACGGGTTTCCAGGTAATCGATAGTCCTGCCCATGTCCTTGATCTGCTGGATTCGAAGATCTCTCTGTTGCCTGGGAGGCGTTGCGCCCCAGTTCGTCGGGCCGCGCTCCAGCGTGCCCTTGTAGGCCGGAAGCACCAGGGTTCGTCCGGACTTGACGATGTATTCCATGAGCGCGGTGGCGACTGCCTCCGGAGTCCGCGCGGTGAGCGCAGTCGCGGACGGGAAAAAGGCCACCACCTGATATGGGGGAGCGGCGTTCTTGGGGAGATAAAGATGCGCGATGACACGTTCATTCCCATACGCTGCCTGAAAGCTGACATTCTCCGTGCGCCAGTGCGGGGCATCGCCGGTGGAATCGACTGTCGCCTTCAGATCGGTCTTATCGTAAGCCAGCATGCTCTGATAAATTTTGAATGTTGCATCGTCCGCGGGCTTGTCGATGCGGCGGTCGCGGGAATCGGCGGGAACAGGCCCACTGAGGATCTCCGGAACGGCCGACTCGTAGCGCGCACAGCGGAACCCAAACATCGCGTCCCGTTCAAAAGGCAACCTCGCATCCGCCTGGCGGAACATGTAACTGGCCTCGTTCCAGCCGCCTCCCAGAATGTAGCGTTTGTCTCCGGACGGGTTCCATGTCCACTCCTTCACGTTTCCGGCCATGTCGTAGGTGCCGAATAATCCCAACCCGGCGTATGCGCCTCGCGGCGCAGGTCCTTTGCCGCTAAAGTTGCTCACGGACAAGATCTGAAGGTTCAGGCCCAACCCTGATCCGATATACCAGTGATACATGGTCGGCAAACTCTTGCCGGCGAACTCGGCGTAGGCCGCCGCTTCATACCAGCTCACGCCGCCCACGGGAAAGTCGGCCTTTCCGTCCGGATAGCTTCCTGCTTCCCAGGTGAAAGGGCCGGGCTGCCCGGTGGCGTCGCGAAACTCCGCCATGGCTTGTTCCCACGTGAGGCTCTTGCCGCCTTTGACAAAAGGCTGCTTCCAATACTGCTGTTTCCGATATCCTCCCGCGTCCACAAACTCCTTGAACTGACGGTTGGATACCTCGTATTTGTCCAGCCACGCCCCGGGAGTTTGGGCGGGCGGAAGCCGAATCCCGATTACCTCGGCGAAAATCGCGGTGGGAATCGGGGGAATCCACACCATTCCGGGAGGCGTGGCCTGGTGCGTATGCAGCGTGATCGGGAGCGGCACCGGCACCGGCTCAGCCACCTCCAGCGTCTCAAAACCGTCCTTCACAGCCCGGATGCGGAAGAACCCATCTTGCGGAAGGCGGTTTGTCTTCACGGGCGAGAGTCCCAGGTGCTCCCACTGGTTCGCATCGACCGTGTTGGGATTGGCATAGTCGATGATAGAGATGTCCGCGCCGGGAGGAATCGTGTTGATGGTAGCTGGACCCAGGCGCAGATCCTCTTTCAATCGGATCAGTTCCGGAGAGACCGGAGCGTACCGTTCGGCTTGTTGCAACAGCTTCAGCGCCGCCAAGGGCTGCGAGTGTTCCATCAGCCGTTGGGCCTCCGGCAAGGCGACGGTCTCCGCCCAACGGACTCGTGAGGCGCGCACGAACCACCACGTTCCCGCGGCGCCCACGGCGATGAGGAGCAGCAGCGCGGCGGTGACAGCCAGCGACTTCCGTAACGTGAAGCTGGACCCGCCGGTTTTCCGGCACGCCTCCAAATCGCCGCGCAACCCGGCGGCCGAGGCGTAGCGATCCTCTGGTTTCTTGGCCAGGCACCGCAGCACGATCCGCTCCAGCTCCGGCGGAGTCTCCGGCCGCAGTTGCCGCGGAGCCTCCGGCTGCTCCCGCAGGATCGAAGCCAACACCGCAAGCGTGGTCCCGCCGCGGAAGGGACGCTGCCCGCACAGCATCTCATACATGACCACGCCCAGCGAGAAAATATCGGAGCGGGCATCGAGCGGCCGCCCTTCAGCCTGCTCCGGCGACATGTAGGCGACGGTTCCCAGAACCTGGCCGGCACTGGTTTCAGCTTCGATGGTGACGGTGGCGGCATCCTGGCTTTCGGCGCGGTCCGAACGTTTGGCGATCCCGAAGTCCAGCACCTTGACTCCGGCCGCGGTGATCATGATGTTGGCGGGTTTCAGGTCGCGATGGATGATGCCGCGCGCATGGGCCGCGGCCAAGGCGTCGGCGGTCTCCGCGGAATATTGCAAGACTTGCTCCAGCGGCAGGGGACGCCACTTCAGGACTTCGGCAAGACTTTCGCCCTCGACATATTCCATGACGAGGTAGTCGAGGCCGTTCTGTTCGCCGATATCGTAGAGGCTGCAAATATGGCGGTGATTCAGCGCGGAGATGGCTCGCGCCTCGCGCTGGAACCGCTCGCGAAAATCGATCCGGCGCGCGAGGTCGGGCCGAACCAGCTTGATGGCGACGGTGCGGTGCAGCCGGGTGTCGCGGGCGCGAAACACCTCGCCCATGCCGCCATGGCCAATCTGAGACTCGATTTCGTAAGGACCCAGCCGATCACCGCGAATCATATGCGCCGACCGGCTGCGATTATATCAAATTGCTACCATAAAACTTTCCTCTCATGCTACGTTTCGAAACAGCCGGCGAATCGCACGGCGAGTGCCTGGTGGCCACGCTCACGGGCTTGCCCGCGCAGGTTCCGATCTCGCTCGAGGCCATCGACCGCGAGCTGTGGCGGCGCCAGCAGGGCTACGGCCGCGGCGGGCGCATGAAGATCGAGACCGACCGGGCGCACATCGTCAGCGGCGTGCGGCATTCCAAGACCATCGGCTCGCCCATCGCGATTCTGCTCGAGAACAAAGACTGGAAGAATTGGACCGAGGCGCTTCCGGTGGAGGATTCCGACGGCGCCGAAGACAAGCGTAAGCCGGTGACCAGGCCTCGGCCGGGTCACGCCGATCTGGCCGGCGCGATCAAGTACAATTTTCAAGATGCGCGCTATATTCTGGAGCGCGCGAGCGCGCGGGAGACGACGGCTCGCGTGGCCGTGGGCGCGCTGGCGAAGGCATTCTTGAAGGAGCTGGGGATCGGCGTGTTGAGCCATGTGATCCAGGTGGGCGAGGCGAAGCTGGAGCGGGCGACGATTTGGGAAGAACTGACCGCGCTCAGCCAGCGCGACGAAGTGCTGCTGAACTGCGTGGACGCGGAAGCGGAGCAGCGCATGAAGGCGGTGGTGGATCAGGCGTATCGCACCGGCGACACGGTGGGCGGCGTATTCGAAGTGGTGGCGCACGGAGTGCCTCCGGGGCTGGGCTCGCACATCGCCTGGGATACGAGGCTGGACGGGAAACTGGCGCAGGCCATCGTCTCCATGCAAGCGGTGAAGGGAGTCGAGATCGGGTTCGCGGCGGAGGGTTCGGCGTCGTTCGGGTCGAAGGTGCAGGATTCGATTCACTACGATCGCGAAGGGCGGCGATTCACTCGCGGGGCGAATCGGGCGGGGGGCCTCGAAGGGGGCATGACCAACGGCCAGGATGTGCTGGTGCGCGGTATGCTAAAACCCATCTCGACGCTGCGCAAGCCGCTGGAGAGCGTGGATCTGGCGACGCGCGAGCCGGCCCTGGCGGCCTATGAGCGCAGCGACGTCGCGGTGGTTCCAGCCGCGGGAGTGATCGGCGAGGCCATGGTGGCGCTGGTGCTGGCCGGGGCCGCGCTGGAGAAATTCGGCGGCGATTCGCTTCCGGAAACCAAACGGAATTACGAAGGCTATCTCGAGCAGGTGAAGAACTTTTGATGATTTATCCGATCGTAAGATACGGCCAGCCGGTGCTGGAAAAGAAGGCCGCGGCGATTACGGAATTCGATACGCCGGAGCTCAACATGCTGGTCGACGACATGTTCGAATCCATGTACGCCGCCAAGGGCGTGGGCCTGGCCGCGCCGCAAATCGGCATCGCCAAGCGCATCGCGGTGATCGATATCGCCAGCGGCGAGGATCCGTCGCAGAAGCTGGTGCTGATCAACCCGGAGATCGTCGAACGGCAGGGCTCGCAAACCGGCGAAGAAGGCTGCTTGAGCCTGCCCACGTTTCGGGAGCCGGTCACGCGCGCACAGAAGGTGACCGTTCGGGCGCGCAACGCCAAGGGCGAGGCGTGGGAGATGACCGCCGAGGATCTGCTGGCTCGAGCGTTCCTGCATGAGACCGATCATCTGAACGGCACTCTTTACATCAGCCATATCAGCCCGTTGAAGCGCGATCTGATCCGGCGGAAGATCCGGAAGCTGCAAAAGGCGAACGAGTGGGGTTAGTCAACCGCTCCCTCACGGTCGCGGTTCAGTATCGGGGCATCCGAGCCGCGCACGGCAGCAAGGGGTATAGGGTATGAAGCTGGTGTTTCTGGGCACGCCCGGCTTCGCGGTACCCACGCTGGAACGAATCGTCGCGGCCGGTCATCATGTCATCGGCGTGTTCACCCAACCCGATCGTCCCAAGGGCCGCGGACAGAAGAGCGCGATGCCTCCGGTCAAAGAAGCCGCGCTGCGGCTGGGCCTTCCCGTGCACCAGCCGGAACGCATCCGCACACCGGAAGTCATCGAAGAGCTGCGGGCGATGGCTCCGGAGGCGATGGTGGTGGTGGGATATGGGCAAATCCTTCCGCAGGCGATTCTGGATATTCCTCCGCGTGGAATCGTCAACGTACACGCGTCCCTGCTGCCGAAGTATCGGGGCGCGGCGCCGGTGCAGTGGGCCATCGCGCGCGGCGAGACGCGGACGGGCGTGACCACGATGCGCATCAACGCGGGGCTGGATACTGGCGATATGCTGCTCAAGTGGGAGACTGAAATCGGCGAGGAAGAAACGGCTGTGGAACTGGGCGAGAGATTAGCGGCGGCGGGCGCGGGACTTCTTGATCGGACGCTGGAAGGGTTGGAGCACATCACGCCCGAGCCGCAAGACGATGCGGAGGCGTCGTATGCGCCGGTCCTGAAGAAGGAAGACGGTCACGTGGATTGGAGCATGCCTTCGCGCGCGATTCTGAATCGGATTCGAGGGTTCACGCCGTGGCCCGGCTGCTACGGCTTCTTGCGCGGATCTTTCCTGACCGGTGCCAGGCTGCACGTGTGGAAGGCGCGGCCGGCCGCAGAAATACCATTGCCGCCCGGCGAGCTGCGGGCCGCGCATCGGCGCTTGTACGCGGGTTGCGGCGGAGGCTCGATCGAATTCCTGGAGGTGCAGTTGGAGGGGAAAAAAAGAATGGATGCAGCTTCATTCCTAAACGGATTTTCGATAGAAGAGGGTGAGGTTCTTCAATGAGCACTCGCGAGAATCTTCCGCTGGGGTATCGTTACGCGGCTACGTACGCGGGCATTCGCAAAGTCGAGAAAGACGACGTGGCGCTGATCGTTTCCGACACGCTTGCCGCCGCGGCGGCGGTGTTCACCAAGAATCGCGTGGTGGCAGGGCCGGTGACGGTGGCGAAGCGGAATCTGCGCGTCTCACGAGGCCGCATGCAGGCGATCCTGGCAAACGCGGGCAACGCCAATTGCGCCACACCGACGGCGGAGGCCGTCGCGCAAGAGAGCGTACGGCTCGCGGGCGAGGCGCTGGGGATGGCGCCGCACTGCGTGCTGCCGGCCTCAACGGGCGTGATCGGCGTGGAGCTGGACGCGCGGCGGATCGCGGGCGCGCTGCCCAAGCTCAAGGCCGCGCTCGATCCGGGTTCGTTCGACGCCGCGGCGGCGGCTATTCTGACCACCGACACTCGATCGAAGACAGCGTTCGCACAAGTGAAGGGAGCGCGTCTAGCCGGGATGACCAAAGGCTCCGGCATGATTCACCCGCGCATGGCCACCACGCTGGCGTTCGTGATGACGGACGCGGTGACGCCGCCCGCGGCTCTGCGCACCGCGCTGAAGCAGGCCATCGAGCGGAGCTTTAACCGCATCTCCGTGGACGGAGACACTTCGACCAACGACACGGTCGCGGTGTTGGCCAACGGGGCTTCCAAGATAACGCCTTCGGCTAAAGGCTTCAGTGAGGCACTGGCGGAGGTGCTGGCATCGCTCGCGCAACAGATCGTCAAGGACGGCGAGGGCGCGCGCAAGTTCGTGACCATCGAGGTCCGCGGCGCGCCCACCGATCGGGCCGCGGAGAAGATCGCGCGGGCGATCGCCAATTCACCGCTGGTCAAGACCGCCATCGCGGGATCGGACCCAAATTGGGGCCGCATTCTTTCGGCGGCGGGAAACGCGGGCGTGGCGTTCGATCCTCAGCACGCCGATATCGACATGCAGGGCGTCGCCGTTTGCCGCGGCGGCTTCGCGGCCGAGTTCTCCGAAGATGCACTCAAGAAAAAGCTGGACGCGCCGGAGTGCTCGATCCAGTTCACGCTGCGCGGGCGGGGGCGCGGGCAAACCCGCTTCTGGACCTGCGATTTGACGGAGGAGTATATTCGAATCAACGCGAGTTACCGCACGTGAGACCGATTCTTACAGTCGCCCTGCTGTGGCTGCCGCTCACCGCGCAGCCGCCCGCGGAAACCACGCCGAAAGACGTCCAGAACTTCCTCCGCGAAACTGCCGAAGATCTCTCCAACAAGGATTCTCGCGGATTCCTGAATCATTTCGATCCGAAGATGGCAGCGTACGAAACGCTGCACTACGAAATTGAGGGGTTGGCGGCGCGCGACGCGATCGTCTCCACCATCGAGATCGTCACCGACAAGGGCGACAACCAGCGGCGGACGATGGACCTGGATTGGATCCTGATCGTGGATTCGGAGCCATCGCAGCGCAAGATCGTCAAGGTCGCCATTGAGCGCCAGGGCAAGCAGTGGAAGATCATCGCGCTCGATCCGGTGGAGTTCTTCAAGCCAGCGGCAGCTCCATAGGCATCGCCAGCGGAGGCTCGACGAAGAAGTTGAGCTCGGCCATGCGCGCGATGGCGGCGCGCACGGATTCCTCCGTCGCAGGCTCGACCGTGATCACGAATGGAAGATCGCGCCAGTTGGCGTTGGGCAGTTGCAAGACCGCGTCAATGGAGATGTTTTCCGCCGCCAGCGCGGCGGCAAGCTGCGCGATGATTCCGGGCCGGTCCTGCACGCGGAATCGCAGATAATAGGCCGAACGGTGCAGAGTCACGGGGATAGGCCGATACTCGCCGAGGCGGGCGTGGGCGAACGGAGACACGCGCTCCGGGCTGCCGGAGCGGATTTCGCGCGCCACGCGCATGAGGTCGCTGACGACGGCGACGCCGGTGGGATGTGAGCCCGCGCCGCGGCCGTAATAGAACGTGTCGGCGCCGAACTTCCCGCGCACCCAGACCGCATTGTACGCCCCGCGCACGCCGGCAAGGATGGCGGATTGCGGGATCAACGACGGCCGAACGGAGAGCAAAAGCCCATCCGGAGTCTGCCGCGCCGCGCACACCAGCCGGATGGTGTGATGCAACTGGTGCGCGTATTCGAAGTCCACGGGGGTGATGCGGCGGATGCCTTCGGTGTAGATGTCGGCGGGGACGATGCGCTCCCCGAACGCCAGCGCCGCCAGAATCGCCAGCTTGGAGCGGGCGTCGAAGCCATCCACATCGGCGGAAGGATCGGCTTCGGCGTAGCCGGCCTGCTGCGCTTCGGCGAGCACTTCGGGGAAGCCCGCGCCGCGGCTCTCGATCTCCGTGAGGATGTAGTTGCAGGTGCCGTTGAGAATGCCGTACAGCGTCTGAATCCGGTCGCCGGCGATGCCTTCGCGCAGCACGTTGTGAATGGGGATGCCGCCGGCCACGCTCGCCTCCATGGCCAGGTTCAGCCCGGAGGCGATGGCCCGGTCCCACAGGTCGGCGCCGGCCAAAGCCATCAGCTCCTTGTTGGCGGTGACCACTGATTTCCCGCTCGAAAAGGCGGTTTCCACAATCTCGCGCGCAACGCCGGCGCCGCCCACCAGCTCCGCGACAATGTCCACATCGGGAAGCTCCACCACTTCGCGCCAGTTCGCGGTCTTTCGCGCGGAGGCAAACGCGGGTGGAATGGTTTTCGAGGCGATGCCACGGCTGCACAACGCGCGCACCTCCAGCGGGAAACCCAGCTTCAGCGCGATATCGCGCGCGTTTTCGGCAAGGATATCCAACGTGCCCGCTCCGACGTTGCCCAGACCGATGATGCCAATATGAACCGGCTGCATGGAATCTTCCAAGAAAATCGCGCAAAACGGAGCGCGGCGCGAAACAGTTTCTGACTCGGTTGGCGGTGCGCGCCGCACCCTTTGCGCTCCTTCTATTTGACCACTAACTTGAATTCCACGACCAGCACCAGCGCTTCCTGGGTCACACGCACGGCGGAAAGGTCGAAATCGGAAAGCTCCTGCTTGTAAGAGGAATTGCCGGAGGGCTGCTCCAGCAGCTTCTTGGCCTGGTCGCGCACGTCGATCTTGAAGTCCTTGGCGAAGCTATCGGTCAACGCGGCGCGCACGCGGCGGATGTAGTAGGAGTCTTTGACGGTGGAGATGCGCACGTCGTCCATGGCGATGACGCCTTTGCGCGCCACCGGGGAAGCCAGGATCGTGAGATCGAAGGAATCGCCCATGCCCATGCAACGGCCAAGCACATCCATGGCGGAGCGTCCGCTGAACTTCGCCGTGATCTTCAAGCGCCCGTCCGCACTATTCCCGGTGGACGCAAGATGCGGAGCCGCGAGATAGGCGTATTTACAGGGCGTGGCAGGCGTCCCGCGCACATAGCGCCGCCCGTCCTGGGTGAACAATTGCTCGCCGATCAGGCGTTCCAGCGCGGCATAGCGCACCTCCAGATCGGCGGCGACGGCGCGCCCGACGAAGAACAAAACCAGGGATACTGCAAAAGGGAGGCGCGCGGCGTTACGAATCATTTTGCGCTGTGTTCTATTTTAGATGATGAGTGTGGTAGCCTGAAAAGTTTACCTGCCATGCCCGCCACTCAAGAAAAAGCCCAGCTCATGAGCGCCTCGGAAATCGACCGGACGCTGGTCCGTCTGGCGCACGAGATTCTGGAGCGCACGCGCGATCTGGACACGCTGGTATTCATCGGCATTCGCCGCCGCGGAGTTCCTCTGGCGCAGAGGCTATCGAAGAAGATCGAGTCGCTGGAGCGGCGCGCTATTCCGGTCGGCATTCTGGATATCAACCTATACCGCGACGATCTCTCCACCGTCAGCCATCAGCCGGTGCTGAACTCGACCGACATTCCGTTTACCGTGGCAGGCAAGGACGTGATCCTGATGGACGACGTGCTGTACACAGGGCGTACGGTCCGCGCGGCTCTGGACGCATTGTTCGATCACGGGCGTCCCGCGCGCGTGCAACTGCTGGTGCTGATCGACCGCGGCCATCGCGAGCTGCCGGTGGAGGCGCAGTTCACCGGCCGCATGGTGCAGACCACCTCCAGCGAGATTATCGAAGTGAAGTTTCAGGAGATCGACGGCATGGAGAAAGTGCTGCTGGTGGAACGCGCGGCGCAGGGAGCCTGAGATGCCCCAGAAGTTTTCGGGAACCGGCTTGCTGGGCATCGAACACCTGAGCCGCGAGGAGATCCAGGCCATTCTGGACCGGGCCCGCGATTTTCAATTTCGCGGCGACAACAGCTTTCGCAAGCTGGATCTGCTGCGTGGCAAGATGGTGGTGAACCTCTTCTTCGAGGCTTCCACGCGCACGCGCACCAGCTTCGAAATCGCGGCCCGGCGGCTGGGCGCGGACGCGGTTTCCATCACCGCGCAGGCATCCAGCGTTTCCAAAGGCGAATCCCTGGTGGACACACTGAACACGCTGGCCGCGATGCGACCCGACGCCATCATCATGCGCCACGCCGCCTCGGGCGCGCCACACTTTCTGCAACGCCACCTGGAGACGCCCATCATCAACGCGGGCGACGGCACGCATGAGCATCCCACACAGGCGCTGCTGGATGCGCGAACGATTCTGGATCGAGGCAAAGCTCTGGAGAAACTCCGAGTGGCCATCATAGGCGATATCGCCCACAGCCGCGTGGCGCGCTCCAACCTGTATCTGCTCTCGCGCTACGGCGCGGAGATCGTGCTGTGCGGACCGGCGTCGCTGCTTCCCCGCGAGCTGGCGCGGATCGCGCCGGGCGTGGTTCTCACTACCAGCATGGATGAGGCCATTCGCGACGCCAACGTCATCATGATGCTGCGCGTGCAACTGGAGCGGCAGCATGAGGCGGCCTTTCCGGCCAACGAATATTTCCAGTTTTACGGCCTGCGCCTGGAGCACCTGCGGCTGGCCAAGCCGGACGTGATCGTCATGCATCCGGGTCCGATCAATCGCGGCCGCGAGATCTCCTCGGAAGTCGCGGACTCGCAGCGGTCGGTGATTCTGAATCAGGTGGAGAACGGCATCGCCGTGCGCATGGCGGTGCTGGAGCAGGTCTTGATAGGTACGAGACACAATGCCGACGCTACTCATTAAGAACGGGCGCGTCATCGATCCCGCCTCGGGCCGCGACGGGATCGCGGACGTATGGATTGAAGACGGCGTCATCCGCGGCGTCGGCGGGAGTCTTTCGGCCGCCGGGGCCGAGGTTTTCGACGCCAGCGGACTCATCGTCACGCCCGGCTTCATCGATATGCACGTGCATCTGCGCGAGCCCGGCTTCGAGCACGCCGAGACCATCGAGACCGGCTCCCGCGCGGCCGCCGCCGGGGGGTTCACTTCCATCTGTCCGATGCCCAACACCGCGCCGATAAACGACAACGCCACGGTGACCAGCTACATTGCCGAAAAGGCGCGCCGCCATGCCGTGGTCAACGTGTTCCCCATCGGAGCCATCACCAAGGGCAGCAAGGGCGAGGAACTGGCGGAGATCGGGTCCATGCGGCAGGCCGGCGCCGTGGCCATCTCCGACGACGGGCGTCCGGTGATGAATGCGCGGGTGATGCGCCGCGCCATGGAGTTCGCCCGCAGCTTCGGTATGCCGGTGATCGACCATTGCGAGGACCTGCACTTGAGCGCGGGCGGCGACATGCATGAGGGCCTGGAATCCGTGCGCCTGGGCCTGCGCGGCATTCCGGGATGTTCGGAAGACGTGATGGTGGCTCGCGACATTCTTCTCGCGGAGGTCACCGGGGCGCGCTACCATGTGGCGCACATCTCTTCGAGCCATGCGGTGGATATGGTCGCGTTCGCCAAGTCGCGAGGCCTGGCGGTGACGGCGGAAGCGACGCCGCATCACCTGGCGCTCAACGACGGAGACATGCGTCCCTACGACAGCAACTACAAGATGAAGCCGCCGCTGCGCTCGGCCCGCGACGTGAGCGCGGTGGTCGAGGGAGTGGTTCGCGGAGCCATCGACGCCATCGCCACCGACCATGCGCCACACCCCGGCAGCGAGAAGATGCAGGAGTTCGAACAGTGTCCTTTCGGCATCATCGGTCTGGAGACCGCGCTGGGCGTGGCTCTGGAACGGCTGGTGCATTCGGGCAGGATCGGCTTGCCGCGCATGGTGGAGCTGTTCACGACCGGACCCGCGCGGATTCTGGGAATCGATCGGGGCACACTGGCATCGGGAGTGTCGGCCGACGTGACCATTTTCTCCGCGGACCGCGCCTGGACCTACAACGTCAACAGGTCCTTCTCCAAGAGCCGCAATTCGCCCTACGACGGTTACGCGTTCCGGGGCGGGCCGGTGGCGACGGTGGTGGCCGGCGAAATCGTCTGGCGCGCCTGACCGGCTGCTGAAACTTGTGGGGCGGACCCCCCTGGTCCGCGGCCGACCCCCCGGTCGGCGGGTTTTCACTGAGAGGACTGTCGTGCCAGAGGAACTACTCCGGCATGGCGTCTCCACGACAGCCTGCCTCCCCAGCGAGTTTTCCCGAAGTCCGCGCTCAACTCCGCACAGGCATTTGCCGCTATGGATCGATTGCTGGATGAGGCCCGCAGTGGACCGATGTACCTGCGACGGCCCGCCATCGCAGACATGATCGTCGAAGCCATCGAGTACAATGCCAGCGTCCTCAGGCATTATATCTTACATTCCTTCGTGGTTATGCCAAATCATGTTCACCTGCTGGCGAGTCCCTTGGTAGCGCCACCGAAGCGGACCAAATCCCTGAAGGGCATTACGGCGAAACGGGCCAACGAGATGCTGGCACTAACGGGAAGTCCCTTTTGGCAGGAAGAGAGCTATGACCGTCTAGTGCGAAGTCAGCAGGAGTTCGACAGAATTCAGAACTACATTGAACGGAATCCCGTGCGGGCGGGGTTGGTACGGGAAGCCAGTGAATATCGATGGTCGAGCGCGGGATGGCCGACCGAGGGGTCCGCCCCACACTTGGCCTATAGCCCTACGCCAGCGCCGTCTGCGACTGGCACTCCCGGCAGGGGCAGATGCGCCGCAAATAGTCGAACGAATAGATTCCGGTGTTGTGGCCGTCGCTCCAGTCAATGCGCACGGCATAAGCGCCCACCTGCTCCACGTTCAGCATGCGCAAGGTGGGCTTGAACATGGGGAAAGCTTCCTTCGCCGGAGCGGCATAGCTGGATTTTTGCGGTTCCGTGCCATGCGCGCCGGTGCAACTTGCGCAAGGGCACTCGTCGCGCAGATACGCCAGCGGATACTCACTGTGGTGGCGGTCGCGCCAGTCGATCTTGATGCCCTTGGATTTGGAGATGGCGATGTGCTCGGGTTCCGCGTTGCTCAAGGCTCGGGGGTTGCTCAAGAAGGATTCACTCTCTCAATATCGCGCACGCCGGAGATGCGGCGCAGCGCGCTGACCACGCGCTCCAACTGGCGTTTGTCCTTGACCTCGAGGGTCATATCCACGATGGCCCCGTCGACCGCGCGCGCGTCGTCGGACCGCGCTTCCAGACTCCGGATATTGGTCTGCTCCGTGGCCAGCACGCTGGTCAATTGGTTCAACATGCCGGGGCGATCCTCGGTGTAGGCCAGCAGCTTCACCGGGAACGTCTCCGCCTCTCCGCGCTGCCACTCCACGTCGATCTTGCGCTCCACTTCGTACATGAGTTTTTGGACGTTGGTGCAGTTCGCGGAATGCACCGCGATGCCCTTCCCCCTGGTGACGTAGCCCACGATGGCCTCGCCGCGGATCGGATTGCAGCACTTGGCGCGATAGATCAACAGATCGTCCACGCCCTTGACCTTGACCACCAGATCCTTGTCGTCACCGATGGAAGCGGGCGCGGTACGCGCGAGAGCCGGCGTAGCGGAGGGCTCGGGCGTCTCGGGCGGCTCGGGCGGCGCCAGCGAGGGAACCAGCTTCTGCAACACCTGGCGCGCCGAAAATTTCCCGTAGCCCAGCGCCGCGTACAGATCTTCCATCTTAGAGCAGCCATAGTCGGACGCCACGGCTTCAAACTGGCTCTTGGGGATGCGGGCCCACGCAACGCCCAGCCGGCGCGATTCCCGCTCCAGATATTTTTCCCCGATCTCGATGGCCTTCACGCGCTCGGTGGTGTTGATGACGTGCCGGATCTTGTTGCGCGCCCTCGGCGTCTTTACCAGCCCCAGCCAGTCCTTGCTGGGGAGATGTCCGGTCTGCGTCTGGATCTCCACCACGTCCCCGTTGCGCAACGCGTACTTCAACTGCACGATCCGCCCGTTGACCTTCGCCCCCACGCAGCGATTGCCGACGTCGGAGTGGATGGCGTAGGCGAAGTCGATGGGCGTGGCATCGCGCGGCAGCACGATCACCTTTCCCATGGGCGTGAAGGTGTAGACTTCCTCCGGGTACAGATCCACCTTGAGCGTGGACATGAACTCGCCCGGATCCTCCATGTCGCTCTGCCACTCCACCAGTTGGCGCAGCCAGGCGATGCGCTTATCGTCCTCGTTGGGGCCGCGGCGGCCTTCTTTGTATTTCCAGTGCGCGGCAATGCCTTCCTCGGCGATGCGATGCATCTCGTCGGTGCGAATTTGCACCTCGAAGTGGCGCCCTCCGGGCCCCATCACCGAAGTGTGCAAGGACTGGTACAGGTTCGGCCGCGGAATCGCAATGAAGTCCTTGATGCGTCCGGGAATCGGATGCCATTCATTGTGAATGACGCCCAAGGCGGCGTAACAGTTCTTGACCGAGTCCGTGATAATCCGGACCGCCAACAAATCGTAGACCTGGTCCAGGGCGATCTTCTGCCGTTTCAATTTCAGGAACACGGAGTAGGCGCGCTTCAGGCGGCCTTCCACGCGAGCCGGAATTCCCTCGCGCGCCAGCAGCACCTCCACCGTATGCTTGATCTCCTGAAGAAACGCCTCGTTGGCTTCGTGGGCGGCCTGAAACTCCTTGAGCAGTCCCTCGGCGGCTTCCGGCTCGAGATACCGGAACGCCAGATCCTCCAGCTCCCCGCGGACCTTTCCCATCCCCAACCGGTGCGCGATGGGCGCATAGATGTCGATGGTTTCCTGGGCGATACGGATTTGCTTCTCCCGCGGAAGGTGGCTCAGCGTGCGCATGTTGTGGAGCCGGTCGGCCAGCTTGACCAGAATCACACGGAGGTCGCTCACCATGGCCAGCAGCATCTTGCGGACGCTCTCGGCTTGCCGCTCCTCCCGCGAAGCCAGCTTGAGTTTGCTCAACTTGGTGACGCCGTCAACGCATCGCGCCACATCCTCGCCGAAATTCTTGCGCACATCCTCGATCTTGGCGCCGGTGTCCTCCACCACGTCGTGCAGCAGTCCGGTTTCCAGGCACACCATGTCCATGTTCATGTCCGCCAACTGGCGCGTCACCAGCAGCGGATGAATCATGTAAGGCTCTCCGGATTCGCGCTTCTGATTCCCGTGCCGCTCTTTGGCAAAACGATAGGCGCGGTCGAGCGGAGCCAGATCCTCGTTAGGACGAAGCTCCAGGATGCGGTTCTTCAACTCGTTGTAGAGCGTTTCGACGGGATCCGGCGCGGGCCCTTCAGGAGCCAGCGCCTCCGCGGGCGGCCCTGCCGCACCGGGAGCGTCTGCGGGCGGGACAAGGACCGCGGCAGTGTCGGGCAGATTTGAAGACATCCCTCGATACCAGTGTAGCCAACCTTTTCATTGGAGGCCCCACCAGATACAACAACGCCGTCCCCGACTTGGCAGGAACGGCGTCGCGTGGAATCAAAAGCGCGGCTGCTGCGTGTCTTAACTTCGTGTCTTACTTGGTGTCTTACTTGGTTTCCTGGACGATACCGCCGCCAGTGGCGCTGGCGGCCTTGGCGGCATTGGCCTTCTTCGTATCCATGGCCTTCTGGAGCCAATCGTTGGCTGTATTGACCTCTTTGTCGTACTCCGCCTTGTCCTCGGACAGATAGCCTCTCTCGCGGATCAGCAGGTTCATGTAAACCATCGCGTCGGCGTAGTCCTTGTCGATTTCCAGGGCTTTTTGAAGATCCCCCATTCCCTCGTCGAGCGTCGCGCTCCAATCCTTCTTGAGATCCTCCTTGACCTTCTTGTCCTTGATCGGTCCGGGGTCGTCCGACTTCATTGGGGGCTTCAGGTTCAGCTCCGCGTAAATAAGAGCCGGATGCCACTTGTTGTACACGATCACGCCCAGAGTATAATATGCCTGCTTGTTGTTGGGGTCGGCCTCAATCAGCTTGTGGTTCCACTCCGCCGCGTCATTGTACTTGGCGATTTTCTCGTCCGACGGCAACGACACCGCCTCGCTGTAAGACATCGAGCCCAGGTATTGCAGAGCGTTCACATCCTTGGGATTCTGTTCCAAAACCTTCGCGAATTCTTCTCTGGCCCGCGTCGCGAACTCTTTGTTCTGCGGCGAATCGGCGCCCGGAATCCACTGGGCAAAGTAGGACGTCGCCAGATACTCCCGCGAGGTCGGATCGGTAGGATCCAGATCCACGGCCTGCTTGAAATGCTCTATGGCATCGGAGTACTTGGCGCTGGTAAAATCATGGACTCCCTGATTCCGCTGATCCCGGGATTTCAGCTTGGCACACCCGGACAGCGCCACCACGGCCGCGCAACCGGCCAGCACCGCGCTTACACGCGCCCACTTGCCCATAGCCCTACTGCCCCTGCTCGATCTTCGGCGTCATCAAGCCGATCTTGTCGATGCCCGCGCCTTTGGCGATGTCGATGGCCCGCGCCACCGGCTCGAACTCCAGATCCTTATCGCCGCGGATGAACACGGTGCGTTCGGCGCGGGTGCTGAAAATCTGCACCAGCCGGTCCTGCAGCTTGGACTCCTCAATGGGGTCCTGGTTGATCTTGAACGATACACCGGATCCTGTGGACCGGTCCTTGTCAACCTGAATCACCACGGTGCGCAGATCCGACGGAGGAGGAGGTGAATTGGGGGGAGGAGGCTGAGGCGCAATGGCGTCCAGTCCATAGGGGGTCAACGGTGTGATCACCATGAAAATGATGAGCAGCACCAGAAGCACGTCGATGAGGGGGGTGACGTTCATATCCGCTTTGGCGCCGCCGCTGCCGCCGCCCACTGCCATTGCCATAACCGATCTCCTTAAACTTTCGTATTCCTTGTGATCTCGAACACTCCGAGCCGCTTAATTCGTCTTCGCCGCCGGCGCAGGCGGCTTGGCCTCGCCCCGAGGGATCTCCTCGGTAAGCAAACCCAGATCGCTGACGCCCGCCGAGCGCAGGTTGTCGATGGCGTCCTCGACGCCTTCGTACTTGGCGCGCTTGTCGGCCTTGATATACACGGTTTTGTCCAGACGGTTGGTCAGCAGATCGCGGACCTTGTCCGGCAAATCCTCCGGCAGCACTTGTTTGTTGCCGGGGCTCAAGAACATCTGGCCATTACGCGTCACCGCCACGATGATCGCGTCTTCCTTGTCGGCGGCCTGCATCGCAATCGCGTTCTTGGCCTTGACCTTTTCCACCTGCGCACCCTTGGTGAGCATGGGCGTGATGACCATGAAGATGATCAGCAGCACCAGCATCACGTCCACCATCGGCGTCACGTTGATGTCGGCCACCACCGGCGGGGCTTTTTTCTTCTCCATATCGACTCCTGTTCAACTCAAGTCCTGTTTCAAGCCAGCATGTGTCAGCGCCGGCTGGTTACCAATCAAAACCGTCAAACCCATGGTCCGGAGCGGACGCCTGCCAGCCCTCGTGGCCCAGGCGTCCGCGCCTATTTCAACTCGCTCGCCGGATAAGCCAGCCCGGCTACTTGCCGGCGCCGACCTTCTGGCTGCGCTTCAGGAAGTAGTCGATCAGCTCGGAGCTCGAGTTGCCCATTTCGACGTCAAACGCCTCCACGCGGTTGGTGAAGTAGTTATACGCCCAGACCGCCGGGATGGCCACGAACAGACCAATGGCGGTGGTGACCAAGGCTTCTGAAATACCACCCGCCACAGCGCCCAGACCGGTCGATTTCTCGGTCGAGATGCCCTGGAACGCGTGGATGATGCCGATGACGGTTCCGAACAGTCCCACGAAGGGGCCGGTGGAACCGATGGTCGCCAGCGTCGAAACGCCGCGCTTCAACTCGGCATGGACGATGGCTTCGGCGCGTTCCAGAGCGCGCCGGGATGCCTCGATCTCCTCGCCCGAAATCTCCGCGCTTAACTGATGCGCCCGGAACTCCTGCAATCCCGCCACCACCACTTTGGCCAGATGGCTCTTGCTAAAGCGGTCGGCAATCTTGATGGCCTCATCCAGCTTGCCTTCGCGCAGGGCTCCCGCAACCGCCGGCGCAAATTGCCGGCTCTGCTGGCGGGCGCCGTTGAAGGCGATCGCGCGATCGATCATCACGCCGATGGACCACGCCGACATAATGAAGAGGATGACGACGACCACTTTCGCCAGCCAACCCATCGAGCCCCACATTGCACGTGGATCGAAACTGACCGCGGGCTGCCGACGAAGCTGCTTCCTGCATAAGCAGGAACGCCCAAACTTGCAACTGTAAAACCATGTTTTTCTCCTAACGAAGTTGAAATATTGGCGGCGGGAGCCCCTCTTTCTCAAGGAGGCCCGCCCCGGACCTACTGCAGCGTAAAATTCACTGTAATCTCGGTGATCACATCCACGGGCTCACCATTCAACAACGTGGGTTGGTAGACCCACTGCTTTACCGCATCCATGGCGGATTGAACCAGCAACGGCGAGGCGGAGCTGACCATCTTCAAATTCTGTATGGTTCCGTCCTTACCGATGTAGGCCTGAAGCACCACCGTGCCCTGAATGCGGGCGCTCTTGGCGATGGGCGGATACACCGGCGACGGCTTTTTGATCAGCTTGGCGGCTTGCACACCGCTGCTAATCCTCTGCGGCCCTTCCACCTTGGGCTTGACCACATCCACCTTGGGAGGAGGAGGAGGAGGAGGAGGAGGAGGCGCGAAATTATTGCCCAAACCGCTGAGACCCGTGCCGCCAGGTATGCCACCGTCTACCCCGCCGATCTGTCCGCCGACATTGGCGGGTGGGAGCGCGTCTTCGGTAATCATGGCCACCTGCTTGGGAATCTCGCGCGGAGCCTGCAACGTCGTGCCGTTAAACTGGCGCGGAATCACATGCACCCTGATCACCGGCGCCGGTGGCGGCGGTGGTGGCGGCGGCGGCGGCGGCGCGGGAGCCGTCAGGAAATTCACCAGCGACGCCTTCGGCAGCGCTTCGGTCCAGATCAACGGAATCAGAATCATCACCCCAACCGCGGCGAATTCCGCGGCGAACGAAAGCGTTACCGTCCAACTCTTGTGGGTCTTGCCCACCCCGTCCACGAAGGTCTGATCAAACATCGCCATGGAACTTTTCTCCCCTCTGCATTCTTGCCGCGTATCCCCCCGCCAGGCTTTCCCAGTACGCTAGCCCTTCCCCGTTTTGGCCGGCACCTTGCCCCCGCTTGGCTTCCCCGCCGGCGTCTTCAAACCTGGCGTCTTCAAATTTGGCTGCGATCCCTCTTGCGTCTTCGCCCCGCCGCGGCCGGCGGTGGAAGACCCTTTCCTTCGATCCATCATGTTTTGCCCGAAGATCAAAATCGGACTGGCAATGAACACCGACGAATACGTGCCGAACACGATGCCCCATACCAGCGCGAACGAAAACCCGTTCAGCACCTCGCCGCCGAATAACCACAGCGATAGCGCCGTCAGCAGCGTCAAGCCGCTGGTCAGCACGGTCCGGCTCAGAGTCTGGTTCACGCTGATGTTGATCAGACGCTCCAGCTTTTCTCGCCGCAGGATTTTCAAATTCTCCCGAATCCGGTCGAACACCACGATGGTGTCGTTCATCGAATAGCCCACCAGCGTCAGCAGCGCCGCCACCACCGTGAGCGAAATCTCCTTGTTGAACAGCGAAAACAGCCCGATCGTAATCAGCGTGTCGTGAAACACCGCCACCACCGCCGCCACACCGTAGATCCACTCGAACCGGAACCAGATGTACACCAGCATCCCGGCCAGCGCATACAGCGTGGCCTCGATGGCCTGCCTTCGCAGATCCGCTCCGATCTTCGGACCCACCACGTCGGCCGAAAGAATCGTGAACGGACCAAGGACGCATTGTTTCTTTAACGCACCGACGATCTGCGGCGTTACACCCTTCACCGAAGAAAGTTCGTCGAAGGACTTCAGCAGACCGCCCTTTTCCTTGTTCCGGTAATCCTCGATGCTTTGGGCCACCTGCTGCAACTCCATCTCCGACAGGGCCACCCCGGCGTCCTGTAGCGCCGGCCGCAACGCGGTCGACAACGTCTCCGCCGAGGAGTTGTTCACGTCCAGATTCCCGCTCGAGTCGGAGAACATACTCCGGAGCGTGTCCTCGACCAACTGCCGGTTGGCGTTGAGCTCTTTTTCGTCCTTGATCGGCGTGACCACTTCGACTTCCTGCGCCCCGGTGAGCTGCTGCAGGGAGCTCCCTGGAACCTTTTGGTCCAGCGCCTTGCGGATCTTGTCCATGGGGGGTTCCGTATTGAACCGCAAGCGCATCTGCGCTCCGCCCCTGAAGTCGATTCCGTAGTTCGGCCCGCCCTTCACGGCCAAACTGATGAACCCCGCGGCGGTAACCACCAGCGAAGCGGTAATGAAGGGCCACTTCCATTTTAGAAAGTCGAAGTCTGTGTTCTTGAATAATTCCATCTAGCCTAAACTACCGGCCGGTCTGTTCACAGAGTTGTTCAGAGCACCAACCCTATTGACACCAACCATCGCCGGAAAGTTCCCTTACCTCGCCAACCCGGGCCTTTGAGGGAGTGACCACAATATCACAAAACCCGCTCGCAAAGCCTGAGGAGGATTAAGTCTCTCAAATACTGAGTGTTACCACCTGCTTCTGGCCGCCCAGCTCCCACTGGAAGATGGTCTTGGAAACGAACACCGCTGTAAACACGTTGGCCACCAGGCCAATCACCAATGTCACCGCAAAGCCCTGCACCGGACCGGTGCCGAACAGGAACAGCATGGCGCACGACACCACGGTTGTGACGTGCGTGTCGATGATGGTAAGGAAGGCTTTCGCAAAACCCGCCTCCACCGCCGCCGGCACCGCTTTGCCGGCCCTGAGTTCTTCCCGGATGCGCTCGAAAATCAGCACATTCGAGTCCACCGCCATGCCCACCGTCAGAATCACGCCGGCGATGCCCGGCAGCGTCAACACCGCTCCAAAATAGCTCAATGCCGCCAGCAGAATCAGCGCGTTCAGCACCAGCGCGAGCACCGCATTGATGCCGCTGCGCCGGTAATACACCAGCATGATCACCACCACCGCGCCGACTCCGGCCAAGCCGCTGATCAGCCCGTCGCGAATCGAATCGCTGCCCAGTGACGCGCCCACCTCGCGCTGTTCCAGGAACTCCACGCTCGCCGGCAGCGAGCCGGCGCGCAGATTCAGCGCCAGATCGGCAGCTTCCTCTTGGCCGGACAACCCTTCGATCACGCCGTTGTCGGTGATTTTGCTGTGGATCGTCGGCGCGCTGAGCACGCGGCCATCCAACACAATCGCCAGACGGCCGCGATCGTTATCATGCGCCGCCGTGAATTGTCCGAAGCTCTTGGCCACATCCTGGGAAAGCACGAAGTTGGTCTCCCATCCGCCGGTCTGCGTGTTCTGATGCGCGCTAGCGTCGCGAATGTCCTGCCCGTGTACTTCCGGCCGCCTCGCCAGCAGCCACCATTCCGGAGTCGCCCCGCCCTTGACTATGCTCGACACCAGCTTCGAATTCAGCGGCAGCACGCCACCCTTTTCCTGGCGAGCCTGGTCCTGCGAGCCGTAGGGCCCGCCCAGGACCTCATACAGCTCCAGCACCGCCTGCTCCTGCAAAACCTGTTTGACGTGCGCCGGATCGTCCACGCCCGGCAACTGCACCATGATCTCGGCGTCGGCGCTGCTGCGCCCGCGCTTTTGCACGCTGGTCTCGGTCAGCCCCAGGCCATTCACCTTTTTGCCGATCGTGTTGATGCTGGAGGTGAGCGTCGCATCCTTCAGGATGATCGCCTGGCTGGGTTTCATGGTCAGGCGATAATCGGTTTGCCCCACCGGCGTCAGATTCCACACGTCGCCGAAGTTGTCCTGGACGAGTTGGCGGAAGTTCGCGCCCTTCACCGCCGGAACCCCGGTCACGTTGATCTGAATCGAATCCGCCTCCGCCAGCGATTGCGGATCGTTGCGGTCTACGTCCGTGTATTCGATCATGGCGGAGCGCATCGCGTCCTTCATCTTGTCGATGACCGCGTCGGCTGTGGCCTTGAACGCATCCTGAAGGTTGACCTGCAACACCAGTTGGCTGCCGCCCCTCAGATCCAGCCCCAGGTGGATGTTGTTGTTCCAGTTAGCGAGAATCTCCGCCTTGGACTTGGGAACGCCGACGATGAAATACACGCACACCAGTAACACGGCCAGGATCGCCAGAATGCGGAACTTAAGGTTATTGTTCATGGGTTACTTCTCTACTTCTCTACTTCTTTTCTCCCGCCACGGCTTTCTCGCCGCCCACCAGCCCCGAAACAGCGCTGCGCGCGACTTGCAGCTTCACGTTGTCGGGCTTCACGCGCACGATCAGCACGTCGCCGGAGATGCTCACGATGGTCCCCACAATGCCGCCGGTGGTGACTACCTCGCTGCCCGTTTCCAGGCTGGCCAACATCTGGGCCTGCTGCTTCTTCTGCTTCTGCATGGGCATGAACACCAGAAAGTAGAAGATGACAACAATCAGGACTACCGGCAGCAGGCCCAGAGCCGGGCTTCCGGTGGCCGGAGGCGTTTGCTGCGCCGTTTGCAATAAGAGGAACGCAAGATGCTGCATCAGGGGGTGCGTCTGCGACGACTGCTCAGATATTCGGGAAACTGCCCAAGTAATATAGCCTGCCTGATGTCCCGCATGATGTCAAGGTACCGCCGCAGGTTGTGCAGCGTCGCCAAGGTCGAAAAGGTCATTTCTCCGGCCAAAAACAGGTGCCGCAGATACGCCCGCGAAAAGTTCTGGCAGGTATAGCACCTGCACCCCTGCTCCACCGGCTCCGGGTCCTCTTTATATTGCGCCTGCTTGATGATCACCCGACCCTCCGCCGTGAAGAAGTAGCCATTGCGGGCGTTGCGCGAGGGCAGAACGCAATCCATCATGTCGATGCCGCGCGCGACGTATTCCGGCAGTTCCTCCGGCATCCCCACGCCCATCGCGTAGCGGGGCTTTTCCACCGGCAGCAGCGGCGCCGTGACCTCGGTCGTCTCCAAACTCAGCGCCCGCGGCTCCCCCACCGAAAGCCCTCCGATGGCGTAGCCCTCGGCATTCAGTTCCCGCAGTTGCTCCGCGCAATGCCTCCGCAGATCCCCGAACATGGAGCCTTGCACGATGGGGAAGCACGCCCGTTCGCCATCGGCACCGTGTTTCCGGTAGTGCTCATACGCCGCGCGAGCCCAGCGCACCGTCCGCTCCATCGACGCGCGCGCGGCTTCGTGGCTCGCCGGATAAGCCAGACACTCGTCCAGCACCATCATGATGTCGCTGCCGAGCGCCAGTTGCACTTCGATGGTCGATTCGGGAGTGAACATGTGCGCGTCGCCGTTCAGGTGGGAGTGGAACAGCACGCCTTCCTCGGTCACTTTGCGCAACCCGTCCAGGCTGAATACCTGAAAGCCGCCCGAATCCGTCAGAATCGCCCGCGGCCAGGACATGAACCGGTGCAGCCCGCCCAGCTTACGAATGGTCTCATGCCCCGGCCTCAGGAAAAGATGATAGGTGTTGGCCAGGATGATCTTGGCATCCAGATCCCCCAGCAGATCCCGAGCCAGCACACCCTTCACCGCGGCCTGGGTGCCGACGGGCATGAACACCGGCGTCTCAACGTCGCCGTGCGCGGTGTGCAGAATCCCCGCCCGCGCCCCCGTCTGAGGGCAAACTGCCTGAAGCTCGAAGCCAAACACTCTTCAGCTACTGTACCAGCCGCGACCAGAAGCCTCCCGTGTGCGACGGCCTTGAAACTGCATGGGGAAATGCATAATGAAACCCTTCCTGCACCTGATGTTCGCGATTTCGAGTACCGCTTCGGCCACGACGGTCCTGAACTACGATTGGCAAACCGAGCAGTTGTCCCTAAGTTCGCAAGTCAACTCGGGGCTCACCTATGCCTCGCAAGGCGGAACGTTCTCGGGGACGTTCAGTATCCTGTTCTCGGGACTCGGTTCAATTGACACACCGGTCTTCTTTCTCACGATTCCCGTTGACTACTCCCTCTTTACAGACTATCCCCAGCTTGCTGCCGGCTCTGCCTGCCTTGGAGTAACGTGTTACTCCAGCACATACGGAATCACGTCATACACCTACTTGATTCAGGACTATGAAGCAGCGTCCTCTCTCGAGCCCCTTCTGCTGCCGATCAGCCTCACAACGAGTGTCATTGCACAATACCACGACGCCTGCTGCGGGTTTGGTTTTTCGACCGATGCAAGCGCGACGGTCACCGTCGATTTTGGGAATCTCGTGCTCAAAGACGCGTTTGGAAATAACATCACCAATCTGGTCAGCTTCACTGTGACGCCACCAGGAAGCCTGAGCCCGGAACCGAGCAGCTTTTTGCTCGCGGGAGCGGGTTTGCTGGCCCTGGCCATTCGCCGGATTCGCGCCCTTTCGCGCTGAATTGAGCGATTACACACATGTGCGCATCGCCGTTCACGTGGGAACGAAACAGCACTCCCGCCTTGGATTACCTTCCGCAGCCCGTCCAGACTGAACACCTGGAAGCCGCCCGGAATCCGTCAGAATCGCCCGCAGCCAGGGCACGAAGTATCCTGGCATCCAGATCTCCCCAGCAGATCCGGGGATGGCCGCTACCAGATCTCCTGCATTCTATCCGTGTATTGGTGGGACGATTACGGCTGGGATTTCAACACCCCGCCATGAGTCCTCACTCCAGATCCATCGCCGCCTTCACGCCCTCCTCGACATCTTTCAAAACCTCCGGCGCCAGCGCGCCAATTCTCTTCGTGATCTTCGCCCGGTCTAACGTTGTCACTTGGTGGCAAACGGCCAAGCTCGTCCTCGGCAGCCCGGCGCTGCCACCCGGGATCTCGACCACCGTCGGCCCTCGCTTCCCCTGCGACGCTGAAGTCGAGATCGGAACCACAATAATCGACCTCCACGCCGGAGTCTGGTTAAAGCCGTCGTGGGACATCACGATCACAGGACGGCGACCCGTCTGTTCGGAACCTGATCGGGGAACCAGATCGGCCCAGTGAACCTCGCCGCGCTTCATTTCCGGCCCGCAGCGGTCTTCATCAGATGCTCGACGCCGGCCGCCTCAAACTGGGGATCGAGGTCGTGATCGGTTCCTGCCATCTCCGCGGCATACGCCGCAATGGCATCGCGCCGCGCCTTCCGCGATTGCTCCCGGAGCCACGCATCGATTGCCTCGCGCGCCAGGGTGGTCGCGGAAACGTTGTCTCTCTCCGCCACAGCGTGGAGTTGGGCATGCGTACGATCCGGCAGCGGCAAGTGGAAGTTCTTCATGCGGTCTCCTGAACTCAGTATGCCATAATAGATGCCATTACTTCATGGCACAGCGTGTGGCATAGCATGGAAGGGCGTCGGGCCGCCCATCGCGCCCAACGCCGCTCTCCCAGCCGCAACGCGATACGATAGAAAGAACTCTCGCTATGGCTCTGCGGTTCTACAATACCCTCACGCAACAGACGGAGCCTTTCGCTCCTCTTCACGGCAACGTCGTGCGCATGTACAGTTGCGGACCCACCGTCTATAACTACGTCCATATCGGCAACCTGCGAGCCTTCACCTTCCAGGACATCCTCCGCCGCGTCCTGCGCGCGCGCGGCTACACCCTCGACCACGTCATGAACATCACCGACGTCGAGGATAAAATCATCCGCGACGCCGCCGCCGCCGGCAAGAGCATCCAAGCCTTCACCGAAATCTACACCCAGGCTTTTTTCGAAGACACCGCGGCGCTACGCCTGGAACGCCCGGAGCGCATCGTCAAGGCCACCGAGCACATCCGCGACATGGTCCACGCCGTGCAGCAGCTGGAGCAGCGCGGGTTCACCTACGTCAGCGAAGGCTCGGTCTATTACCGCATCTCCCGCTTCCCCGCTTACGGCAAGCTTTCGCACAACGACTTCAGCGGCATCCGCGCCGGGGCGCGCGTCGACGTAGATGAATACGATAAAGCCGACGCACGCGACTTCGTGCTGTGGAAGGCGCAGAAGGACGGCGAGCCGGGCTGGGACGAGGGCCTCGGCATGGGCCGCCCCGGCTGGCACATCGAATGTTCGGTGATGGCCATGAAGTATCTGGGCGAGACACTCGACATCCACACCGGCGGAGTCGATCTGATTTTCCCGCATCATGAAAATGAGATCGCGCAATCCGAGGCCCTCACCGGCAAGCCCTTCGTGCGCTTCTGGCTGCACTCCGAGCATCTGAGCGTCGATGGCCAGAAGATGTCGAAATCGCTGGGTAATTTCTACACCTTGCGCGATCTGGCCGACAAAGGCTACGCGCCCGAAGCCGTGCGCTACCTGCTCGCCTCGGTGCCCTATCGTAAGAAGCTCAACTTCACCTTCGACGGTCTCCATGGCGCGGCCAGCTCCATCGAGCGTTTGCGGAACTACAAACTACGTCTTGAAACTGAGAAGTTCGCGGAGGGTTTAAATCCTGCCCTGGCCGCCCGCGCCGAGGCCGCCGCCGCTGTCTTCGATGAAGCCCTCGACGACGATCTCAATACCGCCGAAGCCCTCGCTGCCATGTTCGAATACGTTCGCGACACCAACGCCGCCATGGATTCCGGCGAGTTCCTTTCCGGTAACCGCGCCGCCGCCGCCGCTTTCCTCGATCGCTTCGATTGCATTTTCGACGTGTTGAGGCCTTCCGGCCATACCGCCGCGCCCGGAGTTTCCGACACCGAAGTCGAGTCGCTGGTCGCGGAGCGTTCCTCTGCCAAAAAGGCTCGCAATTTCGCCCGCGCCGATGAGATCCGCGCCCAGCTAGCCTCGCAAGGCGTGATCCTCGAAGACACCAAGGAAGGAGTGCGCTGGAAGCGTCAATAATGAAACGCGAATCCAAAACCGTCCACTGGGGCGACCGCCGCCGCTCCTCCTCTAACTCCAAACCTGGCAACTTCACTCCCGTCACCACGCCCATCTACACGGCAACCAGCTATTCCTACAACACCACGGAGATGCTCGACCGCGTCTTCGCCCACGAAGTGGAAGGCCCATCCTACACGCGTTACGGCAATCCCACGATCGACGCCCTCGAGGAATTGGTCCGCGAGCTTGAAAGCGGAGCCGATTGCGTCGCTTGCGCCTCCGGAATGGCCGCGCTACACCTGGCCTTGCTCGCCGCACTGCTCGACCGTCCCCGCCGCGTGCTCTGCGCCGACGCGATCTACGGCTCTACCGCCAGTATGCTGATGAGCATCCTGGGACCCCTCGGAGTCGAGACCAGCTTCGTCGATATCTGCGATCTCGGGGCCGTGCAAGCCGCCGTTGCCGAGACCAAACCCGGCGCGATCCTGATGGAGACCATCTCCAATCCCCTGCTCCGCGTCGGCGAACTGGACAAGATCGCCGCCATCGCGCGCGCGGCCGAAGCGGTGCTCGTCGTCGATAGCACCTTCGCCACGCCCCTGCTGCTGCGGCCTCTGGAATTGGGCGCGGGTATCGTGGTTCACAGCGCGACCAAGTATCTCGCCGGGCACGGCGACGTGTTGGGCGGAGTGGTCATCTCCGCACCGGAGCAGCAGGAAACCGTCCGCAGTCTCGCCCGCACTCTCGGCCCCGTGATGAGCCCGTTTGAAAGTTATCTCACCATGCGCGGCATCAAGACCCTGGCGATTCGCGTCGAGCGCCAGTGCGCCAACGCCTGCAAAGTTGCTTCCTGGTTGAGCGCCTATCCATCCGTCGATCGCGTTTATTTCACCGGCGACCCCGCGCATCCCGACGCAGGCGCCATCGCCCGCCTGTTTCCGAAGAATCAAACCGGCGCGATGGTCTCTTTCGAAATCAAAGGCGCCGGCCGCGAAGAAGTATTCCGCTTCATGGACCGTCTGAAGATGATCGTGCGCGGCACCTCGCTCGGCGACGTTCAAACGCTGGCCGCCTACCCCGCTATGTCCTCTCACCGCGAGCTGACCGCCAAGCACCGCCATCGCCTCGGCATCCACGACAACCTGGTCCGCCTTTCAATCGGCATCGAAGCCGCCGAAGACATCACCGAGGATCTGGAACAAGCCCTCGCGGCATCTTGACCGAGCGTGACAAGTGACAATTGTCAGATAGTGCGGTACCCTGATGATCAGGAGTTTTAAACATCGCGGCCTCAGGCGGCTTTATGAGCATGGCGAACGCCGCTGGATACGTCCCGACCTATTGGAGCTGGTTGAGGACATTCTTTTCCGCCTCGATCAGGCAGATGCTCCCCGGGCCCTCGATCTCCCGGGCTATCGGCTGCACCACTAAAAGGAACTTTGAAGGACTTCTGGTCAGTCACTGTACGGGCCAACTGGCGCATGATTTTTCGATTTGAGGACGGCGACGCATTCGACGTAGAGCCTACCGATTATCACTAAGAAGGAACGAACGCAATGCCCATGAAAAACCCTCCCCACCCCGGACGCAGCATCCGCAACGCTTGCCTTGAACCCTTGGGACTCTCCGTGACCGAAGGCGCGGAGATCCTCGGCGTCACCCGGCAGGCGCTGAACAATGTCGTTAACGGCAAATCCGGCATTAGTCCGGACATGGCCATCCGCCTTACCAAAGCCTTCGGCAGCACTCCTGAAACGTGGTTGCGGATGCAACTCGCCTACGATCTCGCCGCAGCGCGCAAGAACGAACGCAAGATCAAGATTCGCCGAGTCCGCCTTGGCAAGACTCTTGAGCCGGCCACTCGCGGCAAGGCTCGCCTGGGTGGAATGCGGGGGCGCATTCGCCTACTACCTGGCTGGGACAAGCCGATTGACCTCGACGCCTTTCTCGACGGCCGCTGAACAGCGCAACTCTACGCCCCACTCATCTGTGCTATCCTAATCTTTCATGTTCGCCGCCCGTCATCATCACCCGCATCATCACGGCCACGCCGTGACGGGCTGACGCGCAACCCCATTCGACCTTGTGCACCTTTGACCAGCCCGCCGGAAACGGTGGGCTTTTTAATTTCTACGGAGACCTATGGATCTGGACTTCAGTAAACTCGACGGCCTCGTGGCCGCGGTAATTCAGGACGCAACCACCGGCCGCGTTCTCATGGTCGGCTTCATGAACGAAGAGGCCTTCCGCAAAACCGTCGAAACCGGCTTCGCCACCTTCTATAGCCGCTCCCGCAACAAGCTCTGGCTCAAGGGCGAGAGCTCCGGCCATCGCCTCGTGGTCAAGGAGATCTCCACCGATTGCGATCGCGACGCCGTGCTCCTCAAGGTCGACGCGCTCGGCCCCGGCGTCTGCCACGAAGGCTACCAGAGCTGCTTCTTCCGCCGCCTCGACAACGGCGCTTGGACCGATCACCGAGCCGCGCACCTACGACCCCAACGCGGTCTACGGAGCCAAACGTGAAACTGAAACTCGGCATTCCCAAAGGCAGTCTCGAAAACGCCACCGTCGATCTCTTCCGCCGCGCCGGATTCCAGCATCATCACCAGCAGCCGCTCCTACTTCCCCGGCATCGACGATCCCGAAATCGAGTGCATGCTCATCCGCGCCCAGGAAATGGCCCGTTACGTCGAAGACGGCAGTGCTCGACGCCGGCCTCACCGGCCGCGATTGGGTGGAAGAGAACGAAGCCAAGGTTCACACCGTCGCCGATCTCATCTACGCCAAGCAGAGCTTCGGCAAAGTGCGCTGGGTGCTGGCCGTGCCCGAGTCATCGCCTTTCCAATCCGTCAAGGATCTGGAAGGCAAGATCATCGCCACCGAGCTGGTCTCAACCACCAAGCGCTATCTCGCCGCCAACGGCGTCGCCGCCAAAGTCGAATTCAGTTGGGGCGCAACCGAGGTCAAGCCGCCCGTGCTTGCCGACGCCATCGTCGAAGTCACCGAGACCGGCTCCTCGCTGCGCGCCAACAACCTGCGCATCGTCGAGACCGTGCTCGAATCCAACACCCAGTTGATCGCCAACAATGTTTCCTGGACGGATTCCTGGAAGCACCGCAAGCTCTGCGACATCAAGATGCTGCTGGAAGGCGCCATCGCCGCCATGGGCAAGGTCGGCCTCATGCTGAACGTAAAGAAGCAGCATCTGGATGCAGTTCTGGAGGTGCTGCCCGCCTTGAAGAAGCCCACCATCTCGCCTCTCACCGACGGCGCATGGCTGGCGCTCAACACCATCCTCGACGAATCCACCGTGCGCACCATCATTCCGCGACTCAAGGAAGCTGGAGCGCAGGGCATCGTCGAATATCCCTTGAACAAGATCGTGATGTGACGCGATGATTCGCATCCTGGATCACAAAGATGCCGCCGCCCTGCTCTCGCGCAAAACCCAGCGTCTGGAGGAAGCCACACGCATCGTCGCGCCCATTCTCGACGACGTCCGCCGCCGCGGCGACGCCGCTCTGCTCGAATACGCGCGCAAGTTCGACGGCTTTGAGGGCTCATCCGTCCGCATCGCTCCCCGCGGCTCTCTCACTCCCGAGTTCGAGCGCGCCGTTTTCACCGCCGCCGCCAACATTCGCGACTACGCCCGTCTCCAGCTCCCTCAGGAGCGCTTCGTGGATTATCCCGACGGCCGCCGTCTCGGCCAAATCGTGCGGCCTCTCGACTCCATGGGCGCGTACACGCCCGCCGGCCGTTATCCCCTGCCCTCGACGCTTTTGATGAACGTGATTCCCGCGCAGGTCGCCGGCGTCAAGACCACTTGCGTAGCCTGCCCTCACCCCAGCCCTGAGATCCTGGGCCTCGCGGCCTGGCTCGACGTCACGCATTTCTTCCAAATGGGCGGAGCGCAGGCCATCGCGGCGCTGGCCTATGGAACGGAAACGGTCCCGCGCGTCGATCGTATTGTTGGTCCTGGGAACATCTATGTCGCCGCCGCCAAGAAATTAATCGCCGGCGATACCGGGATCGACTTCGTCGCCGGCCCCACCGAAATCGTGCTCATCGCCGCCGACGGAAATCCAAAATGGATCGCGGCCGACATGCTCGCCCAAGCGGAGCACGATGTCGATGCCTCGGCCATCCTGCTCACCACCTCGCGTACGCTCGCGGAATCCGTCGCCGCGGAGATCGAAGGCCAGCTCTCCACGCTCCCCACCTCCGCCGTCGCCCGTCCTTCCATCGACATGAATGGCGCAATCGTGATCGTCGATTCGCTCGATCAAGCCGTCGAATTTTCCAACGCGCTCGCGCCGGAGCACCTGGCATTGCACGATTCCTCGCTTCTCGGCTTGATACAAAATGCAGGCTCCGTGTTTTTAGGCCCTGCCAGCCCCGAAGCCGCGGGCGATTATGCCTCCGGCCCCAATCACGTCCTGCCCACTTCCGGAGCGGCCCGTCTGCGCGGCGGCCTCTCTTCGGCGGACTTCGTCAAAGTGATTTCCGTCCAGGAATTGAAGCTCGATGCGCTCGCTCGACTCACGCCCGCCATCACGACGCTCGCTCGCGCCGAGGGTCTCGAAGCCCACGCGCGGTCCGTGGAGGCCCGTCGCGATGCCTGATTCGCCGCAGCCCGTTTCTCTTAACCCGCGTGCCGCCGTCCGCCGCATGGCACCCTATTCTCCGCCCTCTGGCGGGCGCGAGGGCAAGCTGCGTCTCGACTTCAACGAGAACACCGTCGGCTGCTCTCCCCGCGTCATCGAAGCGTTGACTCAATATCTCACCGCCGATCATCTCTCCATCTATCCCGAATACGCCGCGGCGCTTCACGACCTCGCCGCATTCTTCCGCGTTCAAAGCGATGAGTTCACACTCACCAACGGCACCGACGAAGCCATTCAGCTCCTGGTGAACACCTTCCTCGACGATGGCGCCGAGGTTCTCATGACGAAGCCTTCCTATGCGATGTACAAGTTTTATTCCCAGCTCGCCGGCGCTGCCGTGCGCGAAATCGATTACCCCTCCGATCTTCAATTCCCGCTCGACGATTTCCTCGCCGCCATCCAGCCTTCGACGCGAGCCATCCTGATCGCCAACCCCAACAATCCCACCGGCGGCGGCATCGGCCTCGACGCCATCTCGCGAATCCTCGGCAAAGCGCCCCAAGCGGTCGTGCTCATCGACGAAGCCTACTTCGAATTCTGCGGCGTCACCGCGCTCCCATGGGTTTGCGGACATGGGACTCGCGATTACCCCAATCTTTTCGTCAGCCGCACCTTTTCGAAGGTCTACGGCATGGCCGCCATGCGCTGCGGCTGCCTGTTCTCCAGCGCGGAGAACATGCAATGGGTGCGCAAAGCCCAGTCGCCCTATAGCGTGAACACGCTCGCCGCCGTCGCGGCGCGAGCCGCCGTCCAGGACACCGAATACATCAAACAATATGTAGCGGACGTGTTGCAATCGCGCGAAGACGTTTGCCGCGGCCTCGACGAGCTCGGTATCCGCTATTTCCCCAGCCAGGCCAACTTCGTGTTGATGTACTTGGGTGACCGGGCGATACCCATCCGCGACGCCCTCCGTGCGCGCGACATCCTGGTTCGCGACCGCAGCTACGAAATCCCCGGCTGCGTACGCGTCACGCTGGGAACCCGGTTCTCAACCTTTCGCTTCTTAGAGGACCTGGAGAGACTATGGACTCAGTCATAGTCTTCGACATGGACGGCGTTCTCGCGGATGTCACCGAATCCTACCGCGAAGCCATCGTGCGGACCGTCGAGCACTTTACCGGCAAGCGCATCGCGCGCGACCTGGTCCAGCAATACAAGAACGCCGGCGGCTGGAACAACGATTGGGCTCTGTCGCAAAAGATCGCCTCCGATTTGGGCGTCGAAGTCGCATATGGCGCGGTCGTCGATTACTTTAATCAAATCTTCCTCGGCAGCGACGGCTTGATTCGCCGAGAGGTTTGGATTCCATTACCCGGCTTGTTAAACCGGCTGAGCCGGCGCTTCGATCTGGCCATCTTCACCGGCCGCCTGCGCTATGAGCTCGACATCACCTTGGCGCGCTTCGCCCCAGATGTTCGCTTCGATCCCATCGTCTGTGCCGAGCATGTCGCGAAGCCCAAGCCCGCCCCCGAAGGTTTGTTCGCCATTCAGCGCATGAAGCCGGACCGCGGGCTCTGGTACGTCGGCGACACCATCGACGATGCGCGCTCCGCCTCCGCTGCCGGCGTGCCCTTCATCGGCATCATCGCGCAGGACCATTCCAGCCGCGAGGAGCTTACCCGCCTCTTCCAGCAGGAAAGCGCAGCCGCTATTTTAGAAAACGTCAACCAGATCGAGCCGGTCCTGAAAGAAGCCTTATGAGAAGATCCGCGCTTGAACGCAACACCAAAGAGACCCAGATCAGCGGCCGCCTGCGCATCGAAGGCCGCGGCGTCTACAACATCTCCACCGGAGTCCGTTTTCTGGATCACATGCTGGAGTTGTTCACCAAGCATGGAGGCTTCGATCTCACCTTGCAAGCCGCCGGCGACCTCGATGTCGATCAGCATCACACCGTCGAAGACTGCGGCATCGTCCTGGGCCAGTTATTCTCTCAAGCTCTCGCCGACCGCCGCGGCATCAATCGCGCCGGATACTTCGTCCAGCCTATGGATGAAACTTTGGCCGTCGTCGCGGTCGATCTCGGTGGCCGTCCCGCGCTGGTCTACAAAGACCTCGTCAAGACGCGTCTGGTGGGAGATCTGCAAACTGAGCTGCTGGAAGATTTCTTCTGCGGCTTCGTGAATCACGCCGGTGCGAACCTGCACGCCAAGGTGCTGTACGGCCGCTCCAATCATCACAAGATCGAAGCCATCTTCAAGTGCTTCGCGCGAGCCATGCGCTACGCCTGCTCCAAGGACGCGCGGCTCAAGCGGCAACTGCCGTCCACCAAAGGTTTGTTATGAGGGGTCATGCCACGATCGCCATCTTCGATTACGGCGCTGGCAATCTGCAATCCGTTAAGAACACTCTCGACGCCATCGGAGCCTCTTATGAATTGACGCGCGACTCCGCCGGTCTCCGCCGGGCCTCGAAAATCATTCTCCCCGGTGTGGGCCACTTCGGCCAGATGATGCGCGCCCTCGACGATCTGGGCGTCCGCGAGACATTGATCGAATGCATCCGCGCGGGCGTTCCCTTCCTCGGCATCTGCCTGGGCTTGCAAGCTCTGTTCGCATCCAGCGAGGAGGCGCCCGAGGAGCGTGGCCTCGGCATCTACGAAGGCACGGTGACGCGATTTCGAGGGCGGGAGCGCATCCCCCACATGGGCTGGAATCAAGTCCATCAGCGACGTGAGACGAGCCTGCTTCGGGGTACGGGCGACTCCCCATTCCTCTACTTCGCGCACAGCTACTATTGCCCGGTTGTTGCGGCCACCGCCGCCACCTGCGATTACATCGTGCCCTACACCGCCGTGCTGGAGCAGGCCAACGTCTCCGGCGTCCAGTTCCATCCCGAGAAGTCCGGCACAATCGGCCAAACCATCGTACGGAACTTTGTCGAAAACGGATTATGCTAGCCAAGCGCATCATTCCTTGCCTTGACGTCACCGCCGGCCGCGTGGTCAAGGGCGTGAATTTCGTCAACCTGCGAGACGCGGGCGATCCGGTCGAGCTCGCCGCGCGCTACAACGAGCAAGGCGCGGATGAGCTGGTGTTCCTCGACATCACCGCATCGAGCGACAATCGCGACACCATGGCGGAGGTCGTGGCTCGCACCGCTCGCGAGGTCTTCATCCCTCTGACCGTCGGCGGAGGCATCCGCTCCGTGGACGACGCCCGCCGCATCCTTCACGCCGGCGCCGATAAAGTAAGCGTCAACACTGCCGCCGTGCGCCGTCCCAGTCTCATCTCCGAACTGAGCGCCGAATTCGGCGCGCAGGCAGTTGTACTAGCCATCGACGCCCGCCGCCGCCCCGCCCTGAACCGCGACCGTGAGGGAGCTGTCGCAAACTCTTCCAGCAAAGTCTGGAACGTCTACACCCGCGGAGGCCGCCACGACGAAGGCATCGACGCCGTCGAATGGGCCCGCCGCGGCGAGGAGCTCGGAGCGGGCGAAATTCTGCTCACCTCCATGGACACGGACGGCGTCCAGACTGGTTTCGATTGCCCGCTCACCCGCGCCGTTCGCGCGGCCACGCAGATTCCGGTGATCGCCTCCGGCGGCGCCGGCAAGCCTGAGGATTTTCTCGAAGTCCTCGTCGAAGCCAACGGCGGAGCCGCGGCCGACGCCGCGCTCGCCGCCTCAGTCTTTCACTACGGCGCATACACCGTCGGCGATCTCAAACAGTTTCTGGCCGCGCGCGGGGTTCCTGTGCGCTTATGATTCTGCCCTGCATCGATTTGATGGACGGGAAAGTCGTCCAGCTTGTGCAGGGCCGCGACAAAGCCCTGGAAGGCGACGCACCTCTGGAGATGCTGCGCAAATTCGCGGCCTTCCCGGAGATTCAGGTCATCGATCTGGATGCTGCCATCGGCAACGCCGAAAATAGCGCGCTGGTGGAGTTGCTCGCCTCCCGAGCCCGCTGCCGCGTCGGCGGAGGCGTCCGCACTCCCGATCGCGCCCGCCGCCTGATCGATCAAGGCGCGCATCGCGTCATCGTCGGCACAGCCGCCTTCACCCCGGCTCTGGAGCAAATCGCGGCGGCCATCGGCCCGGAGCGCCTCATTATCGCGCTCGATTCAAAACACGGTAAGATCGTCGTCAAAGGGTGGCGCGAGGCCACTGAGTTCACCGCGGAAGAAGTCATCGGCCGGCTTGAGCCGTTCTGCTCCGGCTTCCTGTGTACCTATGTGGACAAGGAAGGCATGCTGCAAGGCACCGACCTCGCCTGGTTCCGCCGCTTGCGCGCGGCAACGAAGCACGAGATCACAGCAGCGGGCGGTATCACCACCCTCGAAGACGTCCGCCAGCTTCTGGCGATGAACGTCCACGCGGCGCTCGGGATGGCGATCTACACCGGCCGTCTGGATCTGGCCGTATTACAGCGCATTTCCGAAGGCCTGGAATAGCGCGCGATCCTGCGGCATCAGGTCTTCGGGATGCCACTGCACCGCGACGGCGAATTTGCGATCACTCCGCTCCAGCGCCTCGATCGCCCCGTCCGCCGCTCTCGCCGAGATTACCAGCCCGTGCCCCACTCTTCCGACTGCTTGATGATGCCGCGAGTTTACGGAGCGCTTGCCCGCGCCGAAAATCATCGCGAGCCTCGTCTCCGCCTCTACCGTTATCTCGTGCGGCGTCTGCGGCGTCTTGTGCCCCTCGATGTGCTGAACCAACGTGCCGGCATTGATAACATTGAACAACTGCGTCCCCCGGCAGATCGCCAGCACCGGCAGGTCCAGCTCCAGCGCCTGGCGCAGCAGCCTCTGCTCCATCGCGTCGCGTTCACGATCCGGCTCCTCAGTAAAAGGTTCCGGTTCGGCTCCATAAAGCGCCGGATCGACATCCGTGCCGCCGGTGAGCACCAATCCCATCCCGTCCAGCGAATCGAGCGGCTGGGCTGGCGTGACCAACACCGGATCGATCCCCACGCTCCGTAGCGCATCGGCATACGGCGCGATCCTCTTCTCATCCCGATAGGCCACCACCGCGCGCTTCATAGAGGATGCCTCACAGCAACTCTCGAGGATCGTCGATCCAATAATCCGGCTCCCATCGCGCCATCTCCCGCGAGTCTCCGTAGCCCCAGCGGACCGCGCATGTACGTACGCCGGCGCGCCTGCCCGCCTCCATATCCGCGGGCGCATCGCCCACCAATAGACATTCCTCCGGACGCGCGCCCAACCCGTTCATCGCGGCCACAATCACGTCCGGCTCGGGCTTGGCCGGAAACCCGTCGGTTCCCTGCACGTGATCGAAATATTGGATCAGCCCGAACTGCTCCAGCACCGCGCGAGTCATCGGCGTGCCCTTGGTGGTGGCCGTAGATTTTTTTCCGTTTAACCCTTTTAGCATTTCGGCGACGCCCGGAAATACTCGCGTCCGCGCATGCTTCAACCCGGGATAGACGCGCCGGTAATGGGCGATCATCGGGTCGATCTGTCCGGCTTCGAACCCCAGGTCGAGAAACATGTCCAGCAGATGCACCCCAATGTAGCGCCGCAACGCGGTATCGGGAACATCGCCGCGGCCATACGCCGCAAGCGTATCTTGAATCGCGGCGCAAATATCGCCCGCGGAATCCACAAGGGTCCCGTCCAGGTCAAAGACGTAGACCGGATAGCGGGCGATCAAGCCGGTTGCGGCCCGCCTTCGAGCACGCCGGGAACCCGCCGCGGCGGCTCCGGCTTGATGACCTGCTGCGCGCCGTCGCCCGGGGGCTTGGGTTGGTTTACCGGCGTAAAGGCGGGCAGTTCCTTGCCTTCCACCAGCAGACGCACTTCGCCCTGGTCTAGCACCTCGCGCTCCAGCAGCGCCATCGCCACCCGCTCCAGCGCGCCCGCTTGCTCCTCGATGATCTTGTGCGCTCTCTGGTAGCCCTGCTCCACCAGCTTGCGCACCTGCTCGTCGATGCGGATGGCCGTGGCCTCGCTGTAGTCGCGATGCTGCGCGATTTCGCGGCCCAGGAAGATCTGCTCCTCTTTCTTGCCGAAGCTCAAGGGCCCCAGCTCGCTCATGCCCCAATCGCACACCATGCGCCTTGCCAGGTCGGTGGCCTTCTCAATGTCGTTGCTGGCGCCCGCCGATTGCATGTGGCAGAAGATCTCGTCGGCCACTCGGCCGGCCATTCCCACCGCGATTTGCGCCTCCGCTTGCCGCTTGTTGAAGTCGAACTGGTCCGTGGTCGGCAGGAACGAAGTGATGCCCAGAGCCATCCCGCGCGGAATAATGGTCACCTTGTGCAGCGGGGTCGCATCGGGAATCATCAGCGCCACCAGCGCGTGGCCGGCCTCGTGATAGGCCGTGTGCTTCTTTTCCTCGTCGCCCACCACGCGGCTCTTGCGCTCCGCGCCCATGATGACTTTGTCCTTGGCCATCTCGAAATCGTACTGCGTCACCACCTTGCGATTGGACCGCGCCGCCAGTAGCGCCGCCTCGTTCACCAAGTTGGCTAGGTCCGCTCCGGCGAAGCGCGGCGTGCCGCGCGCGATCACCATCAGATCCACGTCGTCCGCCAGCGGAGTCTTCTTGGTGTGGACGCGCAGGATGGCCTCCCGGCCGCGGATATCCGGCAGATCCACCACTACGCGCCGGTCGAACCGTCCCGGCCTCAGCAGCGCCGGATCCAGCACGTCGGGACGGTTCGTGGCCGCCACCAGAATTACGCCTTCGTTGGATTCGAACCCGTCCATTTCCACCAGCAGTTGATTGAGCGTCTGTTCCCGCTCGTCATGGCCGCCGCCCAGGCCCGCGCCGCGATGCCGTCCCACCGCGTCGATTTCGTCGATGAAGACGATGCAAGGCGCGTTCTTCTTGCCCTGTTCAAACAGATCCCGAACGCGGCTGGCGCCCACGCCCACGAACATTTCCACGAAGTCCGACCCGGAGATCGAGAAGAACGGCACGTTGGCTTCTCCCGCGATCGCGCGAGCCAGCAGCGTCTTGCCCGTTCCCGGCGAGCCGATCAGCAGCACGCCCTTGGGTATCCTTCCGCCCAGCTTTTGAAACTTCTGCGGCTCACGGAGGAACTCGATGATCTCCTGCAACTCTTCCTTGGCTTCCTCCACCCCCGCCACGTCCTTGAACGTCACCTTCTTCTGCTGCGAGGAATGCAGGCGCGCGCGGCTCTTGCCGAAGCTCAGCGCCTTGTTGCCGCCGCTCTGCATCTGCCGCATCATGAACACCCAGAACCCCGCCACCAGCACGATGGGGAAGGTTTGCAACAGAATCGACATCCATCCGTTGCTGTTGTCCTTGTCGTACTTCACCTGCACGTGGTTGTCCATGAGCATGGTGACGAATTCGTTATAGGTGGGCGGAATGGTGGAGTGAAACTCGTCCTTGTTCTTATAGTTGCCCTGGATATCGCCAGTGGCTTGGTTGATGACGACCTTTTCCACCTCCCCGCTCTTCACTTTCTGAACGAGATCGGAGAATGCCGGTTGATCCGGCGAGGTCGCCGGCTTTCGGAAAACTGTCCAGATCATCACGACCAGGGCCAGGATAATGAACCACAGGATAAAATTACGGACACTTGAATTCATGCGTACTCCCACATAGAGACTGCTACCACTAAAGACGTTTCAACCGGGCGAAATGATTCATGCCGCGCCGTTTTTCTCTTCCCAAATCCACAACGACGCGCCCGCCCCGCCGTCTGAAACGAATTCGGCCGCGGCTCCAAACTGCCTGACCCATAAGATCTTGGGCCCATTCGTAACAATCGGCCAGAAGCCCCTCTTCCAAGAGGGTATGCGGGCTCTCTGAAACATTTCCTGGATCTTTTGATCCCGTAAGCGTCCCCAGGGACGGTAATGATCACCAGCTCTCCATCCCCGCAATTCCAGGCGTGCGGGGCCATGCCGCCTCTTCCATTTCAGCCTAACACAGGCGGCGCGCTTCGGTTTTTCAGCGACTTCGAAACACACCTCGCTGTCCTCCCAGCGATAGCGGCCCGGAACCCCAATGTCAACTTCCACGAGCACCGGCTCAGGCTCTACAGCCCTGCCCGCCGCCGTGAAGCGCATCCAGTCAAAGGATCGCTCCACCAGTACTTTCGGTAGTTCCAGGCATCCGGAACCCCGCCCGCTGTGAGCCAGCTCGATCACCTTCTCCACATGCTCGAAATCCGCCGAGCCTCTGCCCGCCCGCCGCAGGATGCATCGAACCAGCCGCCGGGCCACGGCCTTATCCAACCCCGCCAGGGCTTCCGCCCGAATTTCGACGCCGCCCTCGGAATCGACGGCCAGCAGCCTGTCCGACAGCTTTGCGATCTCGGCTTGCCACCACCGCTCCTCCTCGCCCGCCAGATTCGCCAGATTCGTGAGCGCCCCGGCGATCACCGGGTTCCATTCCCGCGCGAGCTGAGGAAGAAGCTCATGGCGAATGCGGTTCCGCGCAAACCGGCGATCACGATTGGACGCATCGACGCGCCACGCGATCCCGCGCGTGCGCAGAAACTCCTCGACCTCGGCGCGGCCGACGTCCAGAAGAGGGCGAATCAATCCTTCCCGGGTCACCGGCAGAATTCCCGCCAGACCCGCCAGACCCGAGCCTCGCAGCAACCGGAACAACACCGTTTCCGCTTGATCGTCGCGAGTATGGCCGGTGGCGATCCGATTCGCCTTACCCTCGCGAATCAGCCGGGAGAAAAACTGGAGCCGTGCGCGCCGCGCGCGCTGTTCCAGGTTGCCCCGCGCCGCCTGTTCCAGATTGCCTTCCGTTTGAAACCTTCCGGCCTCTTCGCGATAGAACGGGACCCCGCACCGCGCGGCCAGCGCCGCCACGAACCGCTCATCCTCCTCGGATGCCTCGCCGCGCAATTTGTGATTCAGGTGCGCCACTCCGGCGACTTCAAATCCACCGCGGCCGGCCAGCTCGAGCAACACCGACAACAAACACACCGAGTCCGGCCCGCCCGAAACCGCCGCCGCCACGCGGTCGCCGGGCGCCAGCATGCTATAACGGAACATTGTCGTGAGCACTTTATCGAGTACTGAATCTGCCACAGCCTCTTCCGATGCCTACATTGTAAGCCTTGATGTGGGCACGTCCTCAGTGCGCGCGCTGCTGTACGATTCCTCCGCGCGCCAGATGGAAGGCTATGGGGCGCATTTGCCTTACCGCATCGACACCACTCCCGATGGCGGCGCCGAGATCGATCCCGAGGCGCTGGCCCAGCACGCCATCGACTGCCTCGACGAATTACATCGGCAGCTCGAATTGCACCGCCAGATCCACGGCGCCGGCCTGCGCATCGCCGCCGCGGCCGGCAGCGCCTTCTGGCACAGCTTCTGCGGAGTCGGGGCGGACGGAAAGCCCACTTTGCCGATCCTGCACCTTCTCGACACGCGCAGCGGCACCGAAGTCTCGCGCGTCGCCGACACGCACGCCTCCACCGGCTGCGTGCCGCATTCCAGCTATTGGCCCGCCAAGCTGCTTTGGCTGGAGCGGAATCGCCCTGAACAATTCCGTGCCACCCGCCGCTGGCTCAGCTTTCCCGAATACCTGTTCCAGAAGTTGTTCGGCGAAGCGCGCGTGTCTACTTCCATGGCCTCGGCCACCGGCCTCTGGAATCAAAGCGCCAACAACTACGACGACGCCGCGCTGGCGGCTCTGCCCATCCGACGCGAGCAGCTCGCCGATCCCTCTTCGATGGACCAGCCACTCCACCATCTACTCGACGAGTACCGCGGCATGTGGCCCGCTTATTCGAATATCCCTTGGTTCCCCGCCATCGGCGACGGAGCGGCCAATCACATCGGCAGCGGGTGCGTGCGGACGCCGGGGCCTTTGGGAGAAGCTCAGTTTTCGCTCATGGTCGGCACCACCGGGGCCATGCGCGTGCTGGTCTCTTCGCCCGCCGCCATTCCTCCCGGCCTGTGGTGCTACCGCCTCGACCCCCGCCGCGCAATCCTCGGCGGAGCCCTCTCCAACGGTGGCGAAGTTTACGCCTGGCTGAAGCGCACGCTGGCGTTTCCCAAGGACGCGGAAGCGCGGCTCGAAGCCGCCGAGCCGGGTGGTCACGGCCTCACGGTGCTGCCCTTTTTCGCGGGCGAGCGCTCCCCGTATTGGCGCGCCGACCTGCGCGGCGTCATCGCCGGTCTGTCGCTCGACACCGGGCCGTTCGAGATTTTGCACGCATCGCTGGAATCGGTGGCGCTACGCTTCCGGGAAATTTACGGCGCGCTGTCCTCGGCGGTTGCAGCGCCCGCCGAAGTGATCGCCTCCGGTGGAGCATTGTTGCATTCGCCCGCCTGGACGCAGATGATGGCGGATACGCTGGGCCGCCCTGTGGTGGCCTCTACCGAGCTCGAAGCGTCCGCGCGCGGAGCGGCCCTATATGCCCTGGAGCGCATCGGCGCGATTCCCAATCTTGATGCCCTCCCCGCCTCCACCGGCGCGACCTTTTCGCCGCGTCCACAATTCGAGCCGGTCTACGCCCGCCTGTTGGCGGAACAGCGCGGGCTGTACGGCAAACTTTTCGGTGCTCACCAATGACCCCTGACATTCAGGAACGGGCTGGGCGCGTGCGCCTGCTGCTGATGGACGTCGACGGCGTCCTCACCGACGGGCGTCTGTTCAACGTGCCCGGCCCCGACGGCAAGATGGTCGAAACCAAGGGTTTCGATTCGCAGGACGGCATCGCCCTGCAATGGCTGGAGTGGCACGGTATCCACACCGGCATCATCAGCGGACGAGTCTCGCCCGCCGCCGAGGAGCGCGCCCGCCAGGTCAAGATGCGCTACGTCTACCAGGGCCACATCGAAAAGATCCCGATCCTGCAAGAAATCCACCAGGCCAGCGGCATTCCTCTTACCGAGATCGCTTACGCGGGCGACGATCTCACCGACATCGTGGTGATGCGCCGCGTGGGTCTCGCGATCGCGACAGCCAATGCCCGCGAGGAGGTAAAGCGCGCCGCGCATTACGTCACCGCGGCGTCCGGCGGCCGCGGCGCCATCCGCGAAGTAGCCGAGCTGATCCTGAGCGCCCAGGGACGCTGGCCCGATATCCTGAAGAAATACGAGGTGGACTAGGAAGTGCGGCGGCATCAAGGAGACACGTGGCGCAAAAAATCGGCATCGAAGTAACCGCGAACGAGGGCCCCGGCATTCTGCATCAGCTTACCGGCGTTATCGCCGCGCATCACGGCGACATCACCAGCGTGGAGATCGTGAACCCGCGCCATACCTACTTCGAGATCGAAATCCCCGGCGATTCCGCCGCGCTGACTGGAGCCCTGCGCGAGTTGCCCATCGTCCAGCGAGTGGTGCAGGTGGACACCATGGAGAAGATCTACGGCAAGCGCATCCTCATCATGGGCGGCGGCATGCAGGTGGCCCAGGTCGCGCTGGGCGCGATTACCGAAGCCGACCGCCACAACATCCGCGGCGAACACATCTCCGTGGATACCATTCCTCTGGTGGGCGAAAAGCCTCTGGCCGAAGCCGTGCGCGCCGCCGCTCGCCTGCCCCGCGTCAAGGCCGTGGTGCTGGCCGGATCGCTGATGGGCGGCGAAATCGAGCACGCCGTCCGCGAAGTCCGCGCCCATGGTCTTCTGGTAGTCAGCCTCAACATGGCCGGTAGCGTCCCCGATGCCGCCGATCTGGTGGTCACCGATCCCGTCCAGGCCGGCGTCATGACCGTCATGGCCGTCGCCGACACCGCCAAATTCACAGTGGAGCGCCTGACGCGGCGGGTGTTCTGAGCGACGTCGGCGCCGTCCACGGGAGAATGGATTTGGGCAGCCGCACGGGGATTTGCCAGTAGATGTAACCTATCAGAGGAGCGTTTTTATGAACCGACCTTTCTCTCTTCTGGTTTTCGGATGCATTTTGGCTGCGGTGGTTCGCCCAGCCATTCCCGATCCTGTTCGTGTGGACACCGGCTCGATTGCGGGCGTCCCAGGCAAGGATCCCAGCGTGCGCGTTTTCAGGGGCATCCCCTTCGCGGCGCCCCCGGTGGGCGATTTGCGCTGGAAGGCTCCACAGCCGGCGGCGAAATGGGAGGGCGTGCGCATGGCGGACCAGTTCTCACCGACATGCACGACGGGAGCGGCAGGCCGAGGCGGCGGCGGACAGGGCAAGGGCGGTGGACGAGGCAAGGGCGGCGCTCCCAAGGGGAATCCCGATCAAGACAAGGCGAAGGCGGCTCCGGCGGCGGGGCGAGGACCCGCGGGACCTCCGGCCAGCGAGGATTGTCTGTACGTGAACGTCTGGACCTCGGCGAAATCGGCGAGCGAGCGCCTGCCGGTGATCGTGTGGACTTACGGCGGAGGGTTCACGGGGGGGGCCGGCTCCGAGGCGCGCTACGACGGCGAGGAGCTGGCGAGGAAGGGCGCGGTGGTGGTGACCTACAACTACCGTTTGGGCGTGTTCGGCTTTTTCGCGCATCCGGAATTGACGGCTGAGTCGGCGCACCACGCCTCGGGCAATTACGGAATGATGGACCTGGAGGCGGCGCTCAGGTGGGTGCAAAAGAATATCGCGGCCTTCGGCGGCGATCCGCGGCGGGTGACCATCGCGGGTGAATCGGCGGGAGCCATCATGGTGTCGTCCATGACCGGGTCACCCCAGGGCAAGGGACTGTTCGTCCGCGCCATCGCGCAGAGCGGCGCGTGGATGGGGCTGTCGATCACAAAGATGAGGACGCTGGCCCAGGCCGAGGAGGCGGGGAAGATGGCGGCGGGAACGCATACGCTCGCCGAGCTGCGCGCGATGTCGACGCAGGATGCCGCCCAAAACGTTCGCGGCGTGCGGGCCGAAATCATCGTGGATGGGTGGATGGTGCCCGAGGATCAGTCCATCACGTTCGCCAAGGGCAAGCAGAACGACGTGGACATCTTGGTTGGCTCCAACCACGACGAAGGAACGTTCTTCAACGGGGGGAACGTTACCGCAGAGCAGGCGAAGACCAACGCGCAGCGGACTTATGGCGATCTTGCGGGCGATTTTCTGAAGCTGTATCCGGCGGGTTCCGATGCGGAAGCCAGCGCGTCTGGCTTGGCGCGGAGCCGGGACGAGGTGGGGTGGCACATGCGCACGTGGGCGGAGCTGCAAGTGAAGAAGGGCCGCAAGGCGTACGTGTACTACTTCACGCACGTGCCGCCAGGCGCGGGCGCGCGCGGGGCTTCACATACGGCTGAACTTGCGTATATGTTCGATAATCCGGGGAACGCCGCGTGGACGGACGTGGACACGAAGCTCTCCGACATGATGACGTCCTACTGGGTGAACTTCGCGGCGACGGGCGATCCCAACAGGAAGGGGCTGCCTGTGTGGCAGGCGTACAACGTCAAGAACAACGACGCCAAGGCGATGGTACTCGGGGACACGGTCGAGTTCGGGCCGCAGATTGACGCTCCCCGGCTGGCCTTCTTCGACAAATTCTACGCAGTCGAGCAGAGTAAATAGGCCGGACCAGGGGTCCGTCGCGGACGTGGGGCGTCCGCCCCACACGGCCTACTTGGCGGCCTTTGCGGCTGCGGCGGCTTCGTCCGCCCGCGCTCCGCTCAGGATATCCAGCAGGCCATAGTTGCCTTCATGGCAGGCATACTCGTACACCGTGAAGCCGTCGTCCCTCCGCAAGGGGAACGCCACTGTCCACGGTTTGGTCCACGTCTTGGGATCGTCTATCGTAGCCGAATAGTCGATGACCTTGTCGGAAACGCGCGTGAAGCGCTCGGTCAGTCTCAAGGCGTCGCTGTGGGGCGTGCCTCCGCCATTCAGCCCGATGCCGTTGGTGTTCCCGATCAGGTTGGTGGTCTCCACCACCAGCGTATTGCCGTCCCAATGCCCTCGCGGATCGCCCATATAGGACCGGACTCCGGCATCCACGTGCGGGCGGCCATCCAGCGGGATGATGCGAGTCTCGTGGATCATCTCATAGCGGATAATCACGAGTCCGGGCGCCTGCAAAATCTCATTTCCATTGTTATAGATCACGGGCAGGATGGATCCCATCACGCCGCGGGAGATGCAGCGGTCATAGAAGCTTTGATCTTCCCAGGTGTCGTTGTTGTGTCCTCTTCTGGCTGCGGCGCGCTCAGCCGTGAGCTTCTGAGCGTCCGCCGTCAAGGGAGGGGTTCTCCCGTCGGGAGGGTCAACTACCAACGACGCCTGGTAGTTTGGTTTTCCATGCTCCAACCAATACGAGGGAGGATTGATCCCTACCGCCGCGCCCTCTCGGACGTACTCTTGACTATCCGACTCCGCGGTCCGTTTGGCTTGTGTTACGCGCTGCGCGTATTCCTCGTCGGTCAGGACGGCGCGGGCTCCAAAATTGGCCGGGCGTTGCATCGGCACATTGATCATGTCGGTGGCCGGCCACAATCCCTGAAGGTCGGGATCGCCCCACGGCGTCTTGGGTTGGGTCCAGGCTTTGCTTGGAGACGCTTTCGCCGTGGAGGCCTGGGCGGGCGCCTTGGTTGTTGAACCTGTGGAGGGAGGCGACTGGCCTAAGACCGGCGCAAGCCACACCAGTGCCATCGCACAGGCCGAAGCGAGCGCGGGCACCAGAAACAGGCGGGTCGTTTTCAAGATCATGATGACCTAAATCCTACATTCAATTGCTTCCGTCGTCAACGGCCCAGCCTGCTCATCCTGGCCACACTCGCCCTGGTTGCCGATGTTTTGCCGAGGCGTTTGTCGTCGGTCTGATGGGGCCGTATATGCGCCCCATCCCGATCGGAGCCAGCGCCGCGATGGCGTTCTCGCTGCTTGTCGCCTTCATCGTGACGCCGTGGGCCGCGGTGCTGATTCCTTGAACGATAATGCCCCCACCGGTCCCCTAACTTGGCATCCGGCAAAAACCGGAGCTGGCCTCCCTGACTTCAGGCATTATATGATTAGCAGGACGGATGTTCCCATCCGGTCCAAAGATCGAGGAGGCAAGCTATGCCGGAGCAAATCAGCCGTAGAGAGACCATCAAGAGGGGCCTTGCCGCGACAAGCCTGCTGGCGCTGGTGCCGGAATGGGCGATGCCCGCCCTGGCCCAGGGCGAGACGGACATTCCGTTCACCGACCTTCCGAGGAATTTCAATCCCTCGGCCAACCCCAACGCCGCGACCCGGCAGTACGACATCCGCAAGATCGACGGCATGCTGACGCCCAAGGATCAGTTCTTCACCACCCAACATCTCAACAAGCCGGTGATCGATCCCGCCGCGTATCGCTTGAAGTTCACGGGGATGGTGAACAAGCCGGCCGAGTTCTCGCTGGCCGATCTGCGCTCAATGAAGTCCACTGAGATGGTGCTCGGCTTCGAGTGCTCCGGCAATAGCGCTCGCGCCGTCGAAGCTTTGTCTTCCTGCGGCCGTTTTACGGGTGTCCGGTTGAGTTCGGTGCTCAAACAGGTTGGCGTCCATCCGCAAGCTCGCGAGGTAGTGTTCTTCGGCACGGACCGCGGGCCGGCTGATGTCGCCTTCCGGCAACAAACCTACAAGCTGGACCAGCAGTTCGGCCGCAGCGTCACGCTGGAAAATGCGATGAAGCCGGAGCCGATGCTGGCCTATGCGATGAACGGCGATCCGTTGACCCTGAACCAGGGATTCCCGGTGCGGCTCATGATGCCGGGCTGGTACGGCGTGGCCAATGTGAAGTGGCTCTCGGAGGTTCATCTTCAGGAGGATCGCTACCTGGGCAACTATCAGGCGCGCTGGTACCGTTCGGTGGTCGGCGTGGGCGGCACCGGAGAGGACACCGATCCACAAACCCAGTGGGTGGAAACCGAAATCACCCGGATGCACTTGAAGTCCGCGATCGCGCGCGTTCGAAAGACCGCCGGCGGGCTTCAGGTTCTCGGCTTTGTGCTCAACGATGGGACCCCATTGAAATCGGTTGAAGTCAAGATCGACGACGGCCCCTGGCAGAAGGCGACACTCGATCCCAGCAACACTCAGTATTCGTGGAAGCTGTTCACGTACCGCTGGGATGGCGCAACACCCGGTGAACACACGCTGGTTTCGCGCGTCACCGATGCAAATGGCGTCGTGCAACCTATGGCCGCCGATCTGAGCCGCAAGAAGACGTTCCTCCAGGACAACGCGCAGTTCCCGCGCAAAGTCATGATCGGTTGAGTGGCGGACGGACTCGATCCGTAGGAGATTCTCGATGCTTCGAAAAAATCAATCGCGGATGTGGTGCCTGCTTGGCGTGATGCTGGCCGGCGGCGTGACCGAGTCCCGGGCGCAACTGGCGCCGCGGAAGGCGGACGAGTGGGTGACCACGTTAGAGGGTCCGCAACGCGTGGCTACCCAGAAGGTCGATGAGGTATTGGCCAAGCTCCGCTTGAAGCCTGGAATGGTTGTGGCGGACATCGGCGCCGGATCGGGACTTTTTTCGAGGCCACTGGCGAAGGCTGTGGCTCCGGCGGGGAAGGTGTACGCCGTCGACATTCAGCAAGACTTGCTGGATTACATCAACAAGCGCGACAAGGAAGAGAACATTCGCAACGTCCAGACGGTGTTGGGCGAGTTTAACGATCCCAAGCTGCCGGTGCGGAATGTCGACCTTGCGTTCATCAATGACGTGCTGCATCATATCCAGAACCGCGCCGCCTATTTAAAGGCGCTGGGCACGTACATGAAGCCGGCCGGACGGATTGCGATTATCGAGATGGATAAGAAGCGATCCGAACACGCCGCACAAGAATCAGCCGGAACTGCTGGTGGCGACGCGAGGAGATCCTGAAGTGGATGTCGGATGCCGGGTTTAAGCTGGTGGAAGAACACCCGGATTTGTTCCCAGGCACGAAGTGGTTCCTGGTATTCGGAAGGAAGTAGCCGAATCGTCACTCCTCCCCACGAATCAGATCCTCGTAGGTTTCGCGGCGGCGGACGACGCGCCAGGCGCCGTTCTCGACCAGAATCTCAGCCGGGCGAGGCCGGGCATTGTAGGTGGACGATTGCACGAAGCCGTAGGCGCCGGCCGTGCAGATGGCCAAAACGTCGCCGGGGAATACTTCGGCGAGCTCCCGGTCTCGCGCCAGAAAATCGCCGGTTTCGCACACCGGCCCGACCACGTCGGCCACCACCTTCGCGCGTCCGCTTTCCCGCACCGGAAGAATTTCGTGATGCGCATTGTACAGGGCCGGGCGGATCAGGTCGGTCATGGCGGCATCGACGATCACGAATTCCTTGCCGCCGGTGTTCTTGCGATATAGGACGCGGGTGAGCAACACGCCCGCGCCGCCAACGATGGAGCGGCCCGGCTCAATCGTCACGTGCAATCCCCTGCCCGCGACGCGCTCCCGCATGGCGGAAACGAATTCGCCAATGACCGGCGCGTCCTCCTCGGGCTTGTGTTGAATTCCCAAGCCGCCTCCTAGGTCGGCGTGGCGAATGTCGAAGCCCTGGGCGCGCAATTTCTCCACCAGGTCCAATACCCTGTCGACGGCCTCCATCATCGGCCGCGGGTCCATGAGCTGGCTGCCGATGTGGCAGCTTACGCCTTCGAGCAACAGGTTCTCATGACAGCGCGCGCGCTCATACACCGCTTCCGCATCGCCGATATCGACGCCGAATTTGTGCGCCAAGCGTCCGGTGGAGATGTAGGCGTGGGTGACGGCCTCGACGTCCGGATTCACGCGCAAAGCCACACGAGCTTTCATTCCGCGGCGATGAGCCAGGGAGTCGATCAGCGCCAGTTCCGGCTCCGATTCGCAATTGAAGAAGCCGACTCCGGCGTCGAGCCCCGCATCAATCTCCGCCGCGGTTTTGCCGACGCCCGAAAAGACAATCTTCGCGGCATCGGCCCCGGCGCGGAGCGCCCGAAACAGCTCGCCGCCGGAGACGATATCGAAGCCTGCACCGGCTTGCGCCAGCAGCCGCAGCAGCGCCAGATTGCCGTTGGCCTTCACCGCATAGCACACCGTATGCGGCGTACGCCCAAAGGCCGTGTCGTAAGCGTGATAATTTTCGAGAATCGCTGCGGCCGAGTACACGTAGCAGGGGGTGCCAGCCTGTGCCGCGATTACCGACAGCTCGACGCCATCCATGGCTAGCGCGCGATCCCGATAAACCACCGGCCTCACGCCGACACCCGCGCCACTACCAGCGTCTGATCGTCCGTGATGGGAGTTTCGCCGCGAAATTTATCCAGATCGGCGAAGAAGGCGTCGGCGATGGCCTGCGGAGCTGCCTGGGCCGCTGCGCGTTTCGTGAGCAGACGGGACACGCGGGCGCGGGAGTAATCTTCTTCTTTGGCGTTCAACTGGTCTTCGACTCCGTCGGAATAAAACAAGATGGTGTCGCCGGGTTCGAGCATCAGCTCGACTTCCTCGTACTCGCGGTCCTCCAGCAGGCCGATGGGCACGCCTTCCATTTTCGGCTGAAGGATCTCGCCGCGGCGGAACACCATGGGCGCCTCCGAGCCGGCGGTGGCCATCACCAGCCGCCGCGAATCCGGCTCCCATTGCGCCAGCAGCAGCGTGGCATACTGCGCGTCCACTTTGCGCTCCAGCAGCAGTTCGTTCAAAGCCTTGATGAGACGCGCGGGACGAAGCCGCCGCGGCCCGAGGATGCGCAGCAGCCCGCTCACCAGCGCTCCATAGAGCGCCGCCGCCGCACCTTTGCCGCTCACGTCTCCGAAGGCAATCAGCGCGTAATCCTGCGATTGTTCAAAGAAATCGAAGACGTCGCCGGAGATTTCGCGAGCCGGCCGCGACCGGATGCCGATCTCCAGGCCCTTGATGTCCGGCGCATCTCTGGGCATCAGCACGCGCTGGAGCTTGCGCGCGGCCTTCAGGTCCTGGTCCATGCGCTGCTCCCGCTGCGCCAGTTCCTCGTACAAGCGCGCGTTCTCGACGGAGCTGGCGATCTGCGTGGCCAGTAGCGACAGCGTTCTCTGATGATCCTCCGTAAAATAGGCGATGCGGTCGCTCTCCACGTCGAGCACTCCCACCACGCGATCCTGCACAATCAAGGGCACGGCCAGCTCCGAACGGATGCCCGGATGCGAGGCGATGTAGCGCGGGTCCGCGCCGGTATCCTGCACGCGCACGGCCTCGCGCGACTCCGCCGCCGCGCCGCTGATTCCCTTGCCCATGGGAATGTTGTCCAGATGCACGCGCTGGTCGTAGCGGACGCTGAAGCGGTGCCGCAGTACGCCGCTCACTTTGTCCACCAGGAAAATGCTGAAGGCATCGTAGTTGATCAAGACGCGCGTGGTGCTGGCGATCTTGCCCAGCAGTTCGTCCAGATCCAGAATCGAGCTGAACTCCTGCGACAAATGCGCCAGCGTACGCAGCGTGCGGTTGTGCCGGTCCACGCGCCGGTACAGGCGCGCGTTTTCAATCGAGGCCGCCACGCGCGCCCCGATCAGGCGGATCAGGCTGCGGTCCTGCTCCGAATAGGCCCGGAGGCGGGTGGATTGCAGATCGATCACGCCCACCAGTTTGCCGCGCGCCAGCATGGGCACGGCCAGTTCACTGCGTACCGCGTCCAGCGCGTTCAGATAGCGCGGGTCTTGCCGGACGTCATCCACGAGAATGGGCGCGCGGGTGGCGGCGGCCACGCCGGTGATGCCTTCGTTCAAAGCCACCACCAGGGTGCGCACCACCTCCTCGCGGTGCCCGATGGCGTAGCGGATGGAGAGACCATGCTCACGCTCGCTCCACAACAGGATCGCGAACAGGTCGTAGGGTACGACGTCCTTGACGATGGCCGCGACATTTTCCAGCAACTTGTCGAGGTCCAGCGTTTCGGCGGTGATGCGCGACACTTCCAGCAGGAAGTCGAGCAGCTCCACGCGTTCGCGGAAACGGATCGGGGCTTTGCGGGGTTGTGTCATCCAAGTTGGGTCATGCGGATTGGGTCATGCGGGCTTCGCCCTAGCGTGCCGTCGCCTCGATAATTTTGACGCTGGCGCTGGCGCCGATGCGCGTCGCGCCGGCGGCCACCAGGCTCTTCAGATCCTCCAGCGTGCGGATTCCCCCGGAGGCCTTGACGCCCATCTCCGCGCCTACCGCCCGGCGCATCAGTGCAACGTCGTGAACCGTGGCGCCGCTAAGGTTGAGCCCTGTGCCGCCGAAACCGGTGGAGGTCTTGACGAACTCCGCCCCGGCCAGCTTCGCCAGGATGCAGCCGGTCGTCTTTTGATCGTCGTCGAGCAGCGCGGTTTCGAGAATTACCTTCACGATCGCTCCACCCTCCTTGGGGTGCCCTGAATGACGCGCCGCCTCGACAACCAACTGGATATCCCTGCGTACGGCATCGTAGTTGCCCCCGCGCATCTCGCCGATATTCAGCACCATGTCGATTTCCTGGGCTCCCGCCCGCAGCGCAGACTCGGTCTCGGCGACCTTAATTTCGGTCGCGCTTGCGCCCAGAGGGAATCCCACCACCGTGCACACTTTGACCGGAGACCCGGCCAGCTCGGCGGAGGCCAGAGGGACCCAATACGGATTCACACACACGCTGGCGAAGCCGTACCCGCGTGCCTCCGCGCACAGCTTGCGGATGTCCACGGCGGTTGCGTCGGGGCGAAGCAGAGTATGGTCGATCAATCGTGCCACGTCCCGATCGATGCCGCGTTCGATACCAGACGACGCTTGGATTTCCACTTGATTTCCTTCCCGGTTAATGATTTTGGATCGGGAGACTCGCCGCCCAGCGCCGGCACATATCGCGGTCAGTGCTTGCGGCTGCGGCGTGCGGAAAACCCTATTTTAACATAGACCTGCGATGGAGCCCGCCCCCCGCGCGTCGGTGTACACTCACCAGCCCGGTCTGTGTCAAGCAGGCGTTGTCTCGGTTTCGCTCTCAGTGAAAGCGGAGTGGACGCGAGGGCGAGATCCGGCGAAATACGCTCGCACCCGTTAATCTCCGCTGCGGATAGAGTCTATAAATGTTATTTAAATCGTCTAATCGAGTGGAATGCGGCTTTTGTTTGCGGCCAGCCACGCATCAAATGTCTGTTGAGCCGGGTTTAAGGCGCGCGAGGTCTCGAGACTGCGCGACTTCCCGAAATAGTCCTCGAAATCAGCGTAAAACTGGAACATGTTGCCCAGATCCTCGGCTCCCGGGAAACCAAAACCGCGGTAGGCCTCCGGCGTCACGGCGTTGTAGTGTACGTCTTTACCCAGCGCCTTGGAGTACGCGGCGGCCATCTGGGCGCCGGTAAGGTGCTCGCCGGCGATGCCCACCGTCTTGCCGATCCACTTGTTGCCATCCTTGAAGATGCCGTAAGCGCACTTACCGATATCTCCCGCGGCAATGCCGGCCAACTTCTTGCCCCCCAGCGGAAACGTGATCGCGTACTTGCCGTCCGGTCCCTTCTTGGGGCCCATGCCGAAGTAGATGGCGTTGTCCCAATAGAAGGTAGTCAGCAGGAAAGTCACGGGCAGGCCGAGCTTGGTGAACACCTCGTCGGCTTCACCCTTGGCGTCGAAGTGCGGGCACTTGTATTTGCCCTGGAGCGTGGGCATGCGATTGTCGCTCAGAGGCACCCACTTACGCGTGTCTTCCAGCGTCGACCAGATCACGTGCTTGAGGCCGGCGTGCTTGGCCGCTTGGGCCATCGCGGTGGCGTTGGCGATCTCCTTATCGGGTGAGAAATGGTTCCAGAAGAATGTGACGCAGTACGCCCCATATGCGCCGTGAAACGCCTTCTTGAGGCTTTCGACATCGTCGATGTCTGCCGCGACTACTTCAGCGCCCAGCTTTGCCAGCTCCTTCGCCTTATCGGAGTTGACGTCCCGCGTAAGCGCCCGCGCGGCAAAGCCCCCGTTTGGATCGCTCAAAATGGCGCGCACAAGGCCGCCGCCTTGAGAGCCTGTGGCGCCCAATACCGCAATTATCTTTTTGTCTGCCATGATTTGGTTGTCTCCTAAACTTAGTAATAAATGGTTAGCTTGGTACCGCGAGTATACATCATAACGATATGCTCTCCACTGACTCGCGCACAACGGAGCGCCGCGGCGGCGCTAGAAATTCTGGTGAGGGCGCCGCGTCGCCCTGTGCGCTCTATCCGGCCAGTTCCTTGCGGACGATTTTCGCGCCGTCGGCCAGCGCCTTGAGCTTCAACTTCGCCACCATCCGGGGAAGCGGCTTCATGCCGCAGTCGGTGCTCAGATACACGCGCTCTGGCGGCACCACCTTGAGAACTTTGCGGATGCGGCCGGCCACCTGTTCCGGCGATTCGATCATGCTGGTGCGAATATCCAGCACGCCGATTTGCACCTCCTTGTCCTTGGGCAGCGACTTCAAGCACTCGATATCGGCCATCTCCCGATTCGCAAAGTCGAGCACGAACTGATCGATGGGCAGGTGGTAGAAGTACGGAAGGACCGTTTCGTAGCCCTTGGGGATGAGCGAGGTCAGCGCATTCCCCCAGGCGTTCCCGAAGCAGAAGTGCCATGCGATTTTGGCGTTGACGCCGTCGATGCACTGGGCGATCACGTCGGCAATCCACTTGTAGTCGTCTTTGTTGTTGGTGAACAGCGGCAGCCAGGCGCCCAGGTCCTCAATCTGCAGGAATTTCGCGCCGGCGGCAACCAGGTCCTTCATCTCCGCATTGAAGATGGGGGCCAGCGCGAAGCTGAGTTCGCGAGCGTCCTTGTAATGCTGGAAGTAAACGTGCCATGCCAGATTGATCGGGGCCCGCGCCGACGGAAACTTTAATCGGCTTGGTCGCGGTACCGGGCCGCGATCTTATACAGGTCGGCGAGCCGGATCGGTCCGCGCTTCACCGCGCCGCTGTTGACCACTCCGCCCCAGTCCGCCAGGAGTTCGACGTCCTTGGTTCGAACCGCGGCGCCGATCTCGGAGGGATGCGGCTCCTTGGCCGGATCGAAGCCGTGAATTCGTTCGTACATGTACCAGCAGAACGAGCCGATGACGCCGACGTAATCGTCGTACCACATCTGGCCGTCGGTGACGATGTCGAGACCGGCGTCCTCCTGCTCGCGAATCACCGTCTGCGTGGCGTCCTGGTAGGCCTCTTCGTGGCTGACCTCTTTGAAGGCCACCCGGATGTCACGGCCCAGCAACTGGTGGCGATACCAGCCCGGCCGCGGATACGACCCGACCATCGTGGTCGGGAGAATGGTGTCAACGATCTTGGTTAGCATTTTTGTTTTCTCCGTAAATTTATTTCGCCCACCCGGCAAATGCCGGGGAACATTCCGGTGGTTAAAAACCGCTCCCTGACGGTCGCGGCTCAGTAACCCTCTGAATCTATCGGACAGGTGAGTTCAGGGCCAGTCTCACTTTCCATCCACCGAGAAAGCCAGGAACACATTGCCAGGCATGACCGGGATACGGGAATAGCCGGCATTCAAATAGACCATTCCGCCGGCAATCGTTGCGCCGGTGCTGTCGATCGAGCCGCCATGCGCTTTGATGCTGTTGATGGTTTGAAAGTCGCGATTGGTGTCGAAATCCCAGAGGATGTGGCCGTCGCCGGTAGCATAGGCGCGCAGATGGCCATCGTCTGAACCGGCGAAGACAGCTCCTTCGATCAGACTGGTCGGCCCTGGTTGAGCGGCGCTGCATCCCGTCACCTTCACGCAAGCGGGTGTCGGGGCCGGGGTAGACCACACCTTTTTGCCCGTCGCAAGATCGAGCGCGATCACACCGCCTCCCGCTTCAGGCTTGGCGGGATTCCAATCCGAGATCGCGAAATACACCGCTTTGCTATCGGCCGATGCGCCCCAGATCACCCCTCCCTCGGGGCCGCCGGCGCTAGCCATCGTCTTCCAAACGATCTTGCCTTGCTGGTCCGGATCGAGGCCATAGACCATGCCGGATTTTGCCGCCACAATCAGGATCCGCTTCCCCCCGCCGATCTCTTTCAGGATGGGAGGCGACCCGATATCGAGATCTCCGCCCGGATTGCTCGGGCAGTTTGGCTTCTGGTCCGTGGTGCATCCGAAGTTAAAGACATCGCCGGCGAGCAGTTGCTGAGACCACAGGATGCGCCCGGTTGCGTCGTCAAACGCGATCACCGAGTCGCTGGTCTTTGTGCCCGGCTGTGAATAGTTGATTCCGGTGCCGGCATAGACGGCGTGACGCCGTGAATCGACGGTGGGAGAAGTCCAGGGACTTGCTCCGGACGGTCCCCAGGTCTCGACTCCGGTGCTGGTCTTGCCGGTCATTTTCGCCGGTTCGGAAATGGGGTACGTTTTCCAGATCTGTTTGCCGGTCTTTACGTCGAGGGCCACCATGCTCCCTCGCATTTTGCAGCAGGCGTACTTGGGATCCGCCGCGGCAATCGATTCCTCGCCGCCGGAAACCGGGACGTAGAGGCGAGCTCCCTCCAGTTTCGGTGTTCCAGTTATGGTTGCCTCGGCCTCTTCGTCCACGTGGGTCTTCCAGAGCACCGCTCCCGTTTCGGCGTTTACGGCGTGTACCCATGCATGCAGATCGCTGAGATATGCAATCTTTCCGTCGCTCGAGATGATGGGGCCGGTGCGGACGCCTTCCGTGGCTTTGTACGTCCAATAGATACAGCCGCTCTGCGCGTTAAGCGAAAAGACCGTTCCGTCCGCGGCGCCGACAAAGATGCGGCCGCCGAACACGGTGGGAGTACCGAAGGATGTCGTGACGCCAGGATATCCGAAGGCCCATTTCAGCTTGAGTTTCGGAACATCGGCGGCGGTGAGGCCTGCCGCCTTGGCGTTTTGAAAGCGGCTGTTCGTCGGGTCGATTCCCCAGCCATTCCAACTCGGCGCATTCTTCGCGAGCGGAACATTGGACGAACAGTGCGCGGACTGCGGGATGGATTCAACGCCCGCGACACCAAGATATCCGGCCACGGCCAGCCCGCTCGGAGGCGCTCAGCCCCGCGCCGATGGCCTGCATTTTCCCCGACTCCAGCGCCGTGAGAATCGCCTGGACCGGCATTTTGCGAAGCACGTCGGGCAGCGGCGCTTGCGTGGCGCTGCCTTCTTTGTGGCAATTGGAGCAAACCGTTTGAAAAACCGCCGCACCGTCCCGGTTCTGGGCCTGCAATTGACCCGTGGAACCAACCAGGCAAAGAAGCGCGGAAATGGGCAACAGCATGCCGGTCTTCGTGAAATAGCTCATCTTCCCTTTCTCCCGTCGATCGATGTGATTCTTCTCTTGTGCAAAGGCGCAGTATATCATTACTTCCAGATCTTTGGCGCGCTCGCGGATTTCGCTGCTGCAACCTATCACGCGGATTGATAGCGGCGCGTTGACAAGGCCGGCCGCGTACCCGTACAATCGAAACGCCAAATGTTCAAAGCCAGTCTCGATAAAATACTTCCGACGACCATCACCGGTTCTCTGCCACGCCCCAGTTGGTATACGGAGAACCTCGGCATTCGGTCGTTTTTGGATGCGATGGTCACCAGCCGCTTCCGCGAACAGTACGTGGATGCGCTCTCCGTCTATCTGCGCGAGCAGGAGATCGCAGGTCTCGACATCGTCACCGACGGCGACTGCCGCTTCGACCAGGACGTGGGAGGCCAGAGCTGGACCAGTTACCCTCCCCATCACATGGACGGCTTCGAAACGACGCACCCGAAGCTAGCCAAGGTCGGCGCCGGAGGTATCGCGTTTCCGCGCGGCCACATCCTTCACGACTACCTCGAAGCGCGCGTGATGCCCAAGCTGGTGGGGCCGGTCGGCCGCGGCGAGATGCAGTACACCGAGATCTGGAAGACCGCGCAGCGGCTCACCGCCAAGCCGGTGAAGTTTGGCACCGTGACGCCTGAGCTGGTCGCATTCGCCGTGCAGGACGACCATTACAAGAGCCTGCCCGACCGCATCATGGCCCTCAGCGACGCGTTCAATGAGGAATTGCATGACCTCGCCGATGCCGGCTGCCAAGTGATCCAGATGGAGGAGCCGCAGATCCACCTGCTGGCCGCGCGCGGTTACGTCGACAAGGTGATCAACCCCGAGTTTATGCTGAAGGTGTTCAACAACACCGTTCGCGGGTTGCGCGCCAAGACCGAAGTGTGGTGCCACACCTGCTGGGGCAACCCCTCGCAACAGCGCATGTTCGCGAAGGTGCAGAGCTACAAGCCCGCGCTCGAGCTCCTCAACCAGGTGGACTGCGACGTCATTACCTTCGAGATGGCCAGTTCCGGCGCGGCCGAGCTCGAAGACGTCGGCAGAGCCATGACCGGGAAGAAGATCGGCATCGGCGTGATCGATCACCACACCTTGCAGATCGAGTCGCCGGAGCAGGTGGCGTCGCTGGTCCGGCGGGCGCTGGAAGTGATTCCGCTCGAGCGGTTGATCCTCTCGTCGGACTGCGGCATGGGCCGCGAAGGCATGAGCCGCCGCCATGCGTTCTACAAGATGGTGTCGCTGGTGCAGGGCGTCAACATCGTCAAGAAGGAGCGCGGCCTGCCGCCGGCGGTTTCGCTCGCCGCCGATCCCAAGTTTTCGCTTCTGCGGACAACGTAGCGCGGAGGATAGAGCAATGATCAATGCCGCTATCGTCGGCCTCGGCTGGTGGGGAAAAACGCTGGTCGAAGCCGTTCAGCAGGACAGCGAGGAGATCCGATTCGTCGCCGGCACGACGCGCACGAAGACGCCGGAGGTACAGGCGTTCGCCGACGCGCAGAAGTTCGCGCTGGCCGATACCTACGAGGCGCTCCTGGCGAATCCGAAGGTGGATGCCGTGGTCCTGGCCACACCACATTCGATGCACGCGCGGCAGGTGATCGCGGCGGCGGCCGCCGGGAAGCACATCTTCTGTGAAAAGCCGTTCGCGCTGACCAAGGAAAGCGCGGAACAGGCCGTGAACGCCGCAAAGAACGCCGGGGTCACGCTCGGCCTCGGCTACAACCGCCGGTTTCACCCGGAGATTACGAAATTGCGAGCGCGCATCCGGGCCGGTGAGCTCGGCACGATTCTGCACGTCGAGGCGACCATGACGTTTCCGAACGCGCTGATGCTCAAGCCCGACGCTTGGAGGGCGGACCCTCACGAGACCCCGTGCGGCGGCCTCACCCCAATGGGAGTTCACGCCGTAGACGGCATGATCGACCTGTGCGGCCCCATCGATCATGTATTCGCCCAGAGTTTCCGGCGCGCTGTCCCGGTGAACGCCGACGACACTACCTCAATCCTTTTTCGGATGAAAGAGGGCATGTCGGGCTATCTGGGCACGATGACGGCGACAGGGCCAGGGTTCAGCTTTCAGGTGTTCGGCTCAAAAGGGTGGGTGCGCCTCGAAGGCATGACCCACGTGGCCGGCGCCTCCTCGGAGGAACGCCGTACGCGGTTGTTCGGGACTTGTAAATTCCAACCCATCAAGGGACCGGCGGAGACTTGGGAGGCCGAGCGGCTCGATGTCACCCGCGCTTCCCTGCGACGCTTTTGCCCAGGCGGCGCGCGGCGGCGCACGCCTACCCGATATCTACTGACGAAATGATCCACGGCGTCGCCGTGACCGAAGCCATCGTGCGCTCCGCATCCACAGACAGGGTCGAAAAAGTATGAGTCTACGCTTATGAGTTTTCACTTATGAATTTGGGCCGCCTTGGACATCTGAGTTACTCGACACTGGTTCACCCCTCGGACAACTGGGAGCTGATGTCGCACAGCCTGCGCACCTTCGTGCCGCGAGTGAAAGCCAGAGTGTCGCCGAACCAGCCGTTTGGTTTGTCGCTCCGTCTGGCGGCGCCCTCCGCCGATGCGCTGGTGCACGACCGCGCCGCGCGCGATGAGCTGAAGCGCTTCATGGCCGAGAACGACCTATACCTCTACACCGTAAATGCGTTCCCCTACGGCGCCTTCAAGGACACCATCGTAAAGGAGCAGGTGTACGAACCGGATTGGCGGAGCGAGGAGCGGACGCAGTACACCATCAACGTCGCCGACATCCTTGCCGACGTCGCACCCGAAGGGCTGGCGCCGTCGATTCAGAGCGCGCCGCTCGGCTTCAAGCCGCGCGTGACCGGGCCGGACGTGGTCGCCAGCTACACCGAGCACGTCCTGCGCGTGGTCGCCCACTTGGTGGGGATCGAAGCGCGGACCGGAAAAACCGTCACGCTCGCGCTCGAACCGGAGCCGCATTGCTTCCTCGAGACCACCGACGAAACCATCGCCTATTTCACAAACCATCTGTACAGCGGCCGCTCCGCGGAGCGGCTCGCCAAGCTCGCGAGCATCCCGATTTCCGATGCGATCGGCGCGCTCCGCCGCCACCTGGGCGTGGTGTTCGATATCGGGCACCAGGCTGTCGGCTTCGAGAATGTCACGGAATCGCTCCAGAAACTGGTGGACGCCGGCGTACCCATCCTGAAGCTCCAGGAAGTGGCGGCGATGCACATGCCGCAGGTGACGGACGAAACCATCGAAGCCTTGCAGCGCTTCGCCAAGACCGTGTATCTGTCGCAGACGGTGGAAAAGAAGAACGGGAAGATCACCAAGTTTCTCAACCTGGAAGACGCCTTCGCCGCGCGCAAAGCGGACCCGGGCCCGCGCGAATGGCGCACGCACTTTCATGTTCCGGTGTTCCTCGACAACCTGGGCGCGTTCGGGACCACACGCTTTGCTCTCGAAGACGCGCTCAAGATGCACAAAGAGAAGCCGCTGTCGGGCCAGCTTGAGATTGAGACGTATACCTGGGACGTGCTGCCCGATCACCTGAAGACAGGCGATATCGTCGACTACGTCTGCCGCGAGATCGAATGGGTGCGCGGGCAACTGGTGTGAAGTGAACATCGGCTTCATCGGTCTCGGCCGCATGGGCCAGGGAATGGCCCGGCGAATCCTGAGCGGCGGGCACAGTCTGGCCGTTCACGATCTCGTAATGTCACAGGCCGCGGACATCGTGGCGGCTGGCGCCAGCGCGGCGGCAACAGTTGCCGAGGTGTGCAAGGATCGGGATGTCGTGGTGACGATGCTGGTCGAGGATGCCACCGTGACCGACGTCGCCCTGCGCCGCGGAGGGATCCGCGATTCGCTTCCTGCCGGCTCGATTCATCTGGCGATGGGCACCTACGGCGTTGCGGCCATACGAACGCTCGCTGGCGCGCATGCGGACGCGAATCAGTTCCTGGTTGCAGCCCCGGTCCTCGGGAGGCCGGATCTCGCCGCGGCGGGACAACTGGGGATTGTTACCGCCGGCCCGGATGCCGCTGTCCGGCGCTGCCAGCCGCTATTCGAGGCGATCGGCCGGCGCACGTTTCACGCCGGCGCGCGAGGCCGAAGCCGCCACCGTCGTCAAGCTCGCCAATAATCTTGTGCTCGGCTGCGCGATGGTGGCGATGGGCGAAGGGTTCTCGCTGGTGCGCAAGTACGGTGTGGAGCCGCAGGTCCTGTACGAAGTGATGACCGAGGGACTCTTCTCGGCGCCCGCCTACAAAGGCTACGGGAAGACGATGGTGGACCAGACCTACGATCCGGTCGGCTCCCCCATCACCGTCGGTCTCAAGGACGCCAATCTCATACAGGCCGCGGCCGATCTCGCGCGCGTTCCTTTACCCGGTTTCAATGTGTATCGCGACCGCCTGCTCGGCGCCGCCGCGCATGGCGACGGCGACAAGGATCAAGCAGTGCTTGCTCGCGAGCAAGCGCGCGCGTGCGGCCTGGAATAGCGTCGGTCAAGTCACGATGGCTTGCGGCGTCGCGAGGGCGACGGCGAGGTCGCTAAGAAAGGCCGCGGCTTGCGCGCCGTCGACGACGCGGTGATCGCTCGAAAGCGTCAGAGTGAGCATGGGGCGGATGCCCGGCTGGCCGTCCACGGGGACGACGCGATCTGCAATGCGGCCGACCGCGAGAACCGCGGCCTGCGGCGGCGTAATGATGGCGCTGAACGCGTCGATGCCGAACATGCCGAGATTGCTGAGGGTGAACGTTCCGCCGGTGATGTCGGCGGGGCGAAGGCGGCCGGCGCGCGCGCGCTCGGCCAGATCCTTGCGCCGCGCGGCCACATCAATGAGTGGCATTGTGGCCGCATCGGGGATCACCGCACCCACCACCCCGTCTTTCACCGCCACAGCCAGGCTGATGTTGACGACCGGGTTTATTTGGATACCGCCGCCGGACCAGCTCGCATTCATTTTGGGATGCTTGGCAACCACGCGAGCCGTGATCGCGATCAGAAGATCCGTGATAGTGATGGATGGGTCGAGAGTTTTGCGGGCCTCGATCAGCGCGCCCGCATCGACCTCGCGCACCAGGAAAAAGTGCGGCACTTGGGTCCAGCTTTGCGTGGTGCGCTCGGCCATCAATCGAGCTAGTGTACTGAGCCCCTCGGCGGGAGCCGGCGCCGTCTTCTGCGCCTCCGCCGCCGCCAGAATATCATCGCTGCTGATGCTCCCGCCCGGCCCGGTTCCGCGAACCTTGGTAATGTCGACGCCGTGCTGCTCGGCCATCCGCCGAGCCTTGGGAGAGATTCGAGGCCCGTCCGCCGATGGAGTCGCAGTGGAAGCAACAGCGGACGCAACTGGCGACGGCCGCGCCGCGGGCGCCGTAACCCCTCTCGCGCTGAGAGCGGGAGCTTCCGTCTCGGCAGGCGGCTGCTCTCCCGGCGCGACGATCCAGGCGATGGTCCGCCCCACCGGCACCACGTCGCCCGCGTTGGACACGACGCCCGCAAGAACGCCGTTGCCCGGAGCTTCCAGCTCAAACACCGCCTTGTCGGTTTCGATCTCCAGCAGCGGCTCGCCCTTGCGGATCGCGTCGCCTTCCTTTTTGAGCCAGGCAAGCAGCTTGCCCGTTTCCTGCGCCATCTCCAGCGCCGGCATCACCACGCTGAGCGCCATCAGCGGGACACTCCGACTTTCTCTATCTGCGCGCTGGCTTCCACCATCTCGACCACATGCCGGCTGGGCGCCGGATCAGTCTCGCGAATCGCCGGCAGCGGGCCGTTCACGGTGTAATAGCGCTGTCCGGCCACCAGCAGTTGCTCGGCCGGAAAACGCGTGATCACTTCGTGCCCGGTCTCGGTCACAACGATTTCTTCCTCGATGCGCGCCGCGCTCCATCCATCCGTCGACGGCCAGAATGTTTCCAGCGCGAATACCATGCCGGGCTTGATTTCGTAGGAATGTTCCAGCGACACCAGCCGGCTGATCACCGGCTTCTCCCAGATGGCCAGGCCGATGCCGTGCCCGTATTGCAGGCCGAAGCAGGATTCCTCGTTGGGGAAGCCGAACTCCTGCGACTTGGGCCACACCGAAGCGATTTCCCCGGTGGTGCGCCCGGGCCGGACCAGCGAGATCGCGGCGTCCAGATAGTCGCGGCAGCGCTTGTAGGCATCCACCAGCGCCAGCGGCGCGTAGCCGATCGAAAAGCTCCGATAGTAGCAGGTGCGGTAGCCCATGTAGGAGTGCAGAATGTCGAAGTACACCGGATCGCCGGGCCGCAGCACGCGATCGGAAAACACGTGCGGATGCGGATTGCAACGCTCGCCGGAAATGGCGTTGACGCCTTCGACGTACTCCGAGCCGAGATCGTACAGCACCTTGCTCGCCAGCCCGACGGCCTGGTTCTCGCTCATGCCCGGCTTCATGGCCCGATACAGCTCGTCGTAGGCCGCGTCCACCATCATGGCCGAATGATTCAGCAGCGCGATCTCGTCCGCGGTCTTGATGACGCGGGCATCCGACATAAGCTGCTGGCCATCGACAACGGTGATGCCTTCGCGTTGCAGAGCGAACAGAACCGGCGGCTCGATCACGTCGATTCCGACCGGCTCCTTGTGCAGACCGCGCATCTCCAGCTCGACCTTGATCTTCCGAGCCACATCCTCGGCGCGGCCCATCTCCGGCGACATGGCGCCGCGCAGCAGCGATATGCCGGCTCGCGAACGCTCCCCCAGCCACGGGCAATTGAGCTGGTGATGCTTGGCCGCCGAGCCGAAATCCCACAGGATGGGCTCGTCGTTCTGCGGCAGCAGCGTGAAGCGGCTGATCTTATCCTGCGCCCAGGTCCCGATGTGGGTGGAGGTGATATAGCGCACGTTGTTCATGTCGAAGCACAGCAGCGCCCCGATCTCCGACTTCGCCAGCAGCGCTTTGATGCGCGCCAGACGCTCGCGGCGCAGACGGTCCAGATCGATGCGCTGCTCCCAGTCCACCGCCATTGTGCCGTAGGTCTTCAATGCCATGAATGTCTCCAGTTCAAAGTCAACCCTTAATCTCCACCATCGCCTCGCCCGAAGTCAAGAACGCACGAGCCTGGTGCCAACCTGCTTGTACGAGAATCTCATCTTCCGATCCCACTCCTCAGATCGAGTCCGTGTTGCGAGCCCATGGCGCAGCATGCAGGACGGGAGATAGAAGTGCATCCACCACTGTGCCGCCCAACTGGGGTTCGACGTTCACTCAGCGAAGTGCGGGTGGTTGACCCAGCGCCCCTTGGGGAGAGGAATCAGCTTGGGTGATCGACCGATGCACCTGGTCAGGTAGGCCAGCTTGCTCTCATTCTTGGATAGGAATCCCGGGGATGAGTTCCCGGCATACCGGAATACTGTCGCCCCACTTTGCGATAGCGTGATACCCGAGAACCGTGTCACAAGCAGACCGTCGAAATCGTACACACCCCGCACAAGCCCACGGAGATTCGGGCAACTGTTCATGAAATTATTGAGCCGTCCGAGCCCGTCGCTGTAAGACGCCACCAGAAGCGGCGGCAGTTCGCGGGGCTGACCGCCAGTCAAGTCCGCATCGATTTCCTTTAGCGCCTCTGTAACGAATTTTTCGTTGTTCTCAAACACGCCTTGCCCGCTCATCGTCGGCTCGGGTACCACCAGGCAAACGTTTTTGCCCGACGATGCGATCTGATCAAGCCCTTTCATACGGCCGATCAAATAATCGCCGATGCCCTTCTTGAAACGCACGTCCGCGGAAGCGTAATCGCCGCCTTCTTGACTGATTGAGTGGTGGAAGTAAATCAAGTAGGCAGACGGCCGGGTAACGCCCGCCGGCCAGCCGATGCCGATGTGCGGAGTGCCCAGCGCCTTGTCACACTCGTAGGCGCGGGTGCTCATGGGCCGTGGAGTTCCGGAAGTGCCGAAAGTGAGCTCCCAATCGATTTCCGGCGCTTTGCTATGGGACAACTGCGGCAACCCAATGTAGCCCCAATCTTCCCATGCCGGATCTCCCGGCATTCGAGTGATCAGCCGGTCTTCGGCCAGCTTGTTCATCAATTTCAGAGTGCCCCCGCCCGGGTCGATGACGCCATCGATCACCGAGCGTCCGTTCGCCGTCTGGAAGGTTATGATCTGGGCGGTCACCTCGGCAATCAAGTCGTCGCGATTGGTTGACCAGACCCCGAAAAGCTCGGCGGAACCGCCATTTGCCATGGGTATGCGATCGAAGAGGTCAGTGACGATCCCAAGGTCCCGCGGTGTGTTCGTCATCGGCGTCTTTCCGTTTCGAATCCCGACCGGCGCAGTGACATCGGTAAATGTTAGGGCCATGCGCTTTAGCTTAGCTGCTATCACCGGCCATGCAAAGCCTAGCGAGCCGCGGATCTTTCGCTCCGACCCTAGGGAGCAAAGTCTCAGCCGTTTGAGCGGTGCTTGTTCAGGTCAGGGCCTTCCGCCAGAGGACGTTTGGCGCCATCCGTGAGTGTCAGCAAGAGCATCGATCTCTGCATCTCAAGATCGGTTAGCCACTTTGGGGCGCTTTGGGCATAGTCCAGAACGCGCTTTTCCTGATTGCCGACGTGAACGGTCTTGATCGACGCCGGGAGGTCTGTAATCTTTTGGGTGTAGCTGCCGCAGAGAGACCAAAAGCCTCGATCCCTAAAGCCTTGGATCAAGGCTGCGGCATCGGAGGGATTGACCCGCGAGGCTTGGTCGCCCAACACCGTCACAGACTTTTTGCCGTGCCAATAGACCGCACCGTCCGCCTGAACGCGCACGATGTAAACGGGGCAAGGCCCGAGGCACCACGTACGTTCGAGTTCCACGGAGTCGCTCGGCGAAATTGCGCGGGCGGGAGTTGTCTCAAAACACCAAGGGCACCCTCGGTTTTCAACCGGCCAGTTCTTAACGTAGGAGAAAACTCCGTATGCCACGCGAATCAAGAGAGCTGCCCCAACGACAAACACTACCGAGCGACTACGCCGGAGCCAAGCCTAGGGCGAAGTCATCATAAGGCGGTCCCAACCACCTGGCCTGAATAATTGATGCCGTACATGTTGCCGTTCGGGAATCCGCTCGGCAGAGGAATCACCTGGACCGTGTAAGACCCAGCCAGAGCGTGCGGCCCGAAAAGGCGAACGCAATCAACCAGCACGGCGAAACGGGAAAAGTAAGCATGGTGGCTCTTTTTTTGCGCCAAAAACAATCGCGGACTTGCTGGTCAATTGTACACCGCTTTCCACGCCAGCGCCGCCGCGCCCGCCAGGAACCCCGCTAGCGCCTCATACTCGCGATTGCGCCGATATACAGCCCATTGAAAGCGCTTCCCTACCCCACCCACGGCGCCAAATCTTGGAATCAGCCGCGGCACCCTTCGCGCATATTCCTCGAATTCAGGGAATAATTCGCGTAAATGCTGCTCCTCCAATTCCACCACTGGCAAATATACCAGCCCGAAGACCGCCGCGAACAGAGCCGCCAGCTCCCATCGTCGAGCCGCGATCGCGAGGCCGGCCGCCGCCGCCAGCGTGCCCAGATACAGAGGATTGCGCACCCGCGCATACGGGCCGCTTTGGGCCAGCGCCAGATTCTTTTCCAAATGTCCCGAGGCCCACGCCCGCAGCGCCAGTCCCAGCGCCGCCACCGGCAATCCCACCGCCAGTGAAGCCGCGTCCGGCGCGGAGAACCACAGGAACGCCGCCGCCATTACAAAGCCGGACAGCACCCGCAGCTTGGCCACGGCGTCCGCATAGGGCTTGGGAAAACTCACGCCGGAGCCTTGAACGCAGCGCGCTTGAGCGCCTCCTCCAACGCGTCCAGCACCGCCCCGGGCGAAATCGCGCGCATGCTCTGGTCGAACGCCGCGCGCCGCTTGTAGGACGTCACCGCATCCGCCGAGCGCAATACGCGAATGGATCCGCCGTAAGGCCCGTGCGATGCCGGGTCGGTGGGTCCGTAGATGGCCACGCCCGGCTTCGAAAGCGCCGCCGCCAGATGCAGCGGTCCGCTATCCACCCCGATCACGGCATACGCGCGCCTGGTCGCGTCGATCAGACCGTCCACACCGGAGAGGTGAATCTGCGCGCCCGGCACCCGCGCCAGTAGACCCGCAGATTGCGGAGGCCCGTTCACCACCAGCGGCAATCCCAGTTGCATCCTTAGCTCGTGCGCCACCTCTTCATAAAACTCGAACGGCCACTGCTTCGATTCCCATCCCGCCAGCGGCGACGCCAGCACGAACCTGCCCTCCGGCAGCGTCCCCTCCGGCTTGCCTTCCGGCACCGGAAACACGTGCAACATATTGGACGCCCCCGCTGCGGCGGCCAGCTCCAGATTCGCATCCACCCGGTGCGTCGCCTTGGTCAGCACGGCCGTTGAATAGAACAGCGCCGCCGCCCTCTCCCGAGCCTGCGACCGATGCAGCCCGACCTTCTTGTCGGCCCGCGCCAACGCCGCCACCAGCGCCGATTGCAGCAGTCCCTGAAAGTCTACAACCACATCGAAGCGCTCTCGCCGCAGTTCCCGCACCGCCGCCAACGCGCCCCTAGCCGTGCGCTCCATCGCGATCACTTTGTCGACGAAGGGATTACCTTCCAGCAGAGACCTCCACTTCGGCCGGATCACCCACGTGAGCGTGCTCCGTGGAAAGCTGTGCTTCAGACTGGCCACCGCCGGCAGCGCGTGAATCACGTCGCCCATGGAGCTCAACCGGACTACCAGGATGCGCATCGCTCCATCCTTAGGACACCGCCCCGTCAGCGGCGGGCGCCGGCGATGACTGCCGCGCGTGAACCTGTTCGATCAATTCTTCCAGCCTCCTGGAGTGCTCTTGCTCCAGCCGGAAGTCTGGCATAAGACCGGGCGTGAGACCCTCCGCCGATTCCACCACGTAATCCACCACCGCCAACCCCGCCACCAGCTCCGCCCTGGCCCTCGCCGGCAAAATGGGATTCTCCGGATCGGCGAGCGCGATCATCAACGGCAATCCTTTGCGCTTCAGCCCGATGAGCCGCTCCGCGTGCGCCGCGAGCAGCGGGTCGAAGTATCCCGTAACAACAACCGCGCCCGCCGCGGCGATGCGCGCGGCTTCCGCCGCCGAGACGATCTTGGTCCTGGTATCCACCGTGACTCTCTATTTCAGCAGTTCCAACGCGGTTTCTGCCACTCGGGCCGCCGTGACGCGTGTCATGCAGCGGTGGTCGATGGGACATTCCCTCTTCATACACGGGCTACATTCCACCGATTCGCGCACCACCCGAGCCAGGGGCCCAGTGGGTCCCGTAGTGACATCGTTGGTGGCCCCGAACACGGCCACCGTGGGGACGCCCAGCGCCGAGGCGATGTGCATCGCGCCGGAATCGTTGGTGAGATATACGCGGCACGCCGCGGCCAGCTCGATGAACTCGGCCAGCGTCGTTTCGCCCGCAAAATTCTTCGTGGGAACGCCCGTCGCCTCGCGCGTCATGTGTGCCACTTCCGCGCATAGCTCGCGCTCGTCTTTGGAGCCGAAAATCGCCACGCCCGCATCCAGCTCCTTCGCCACCTTCGCCGCGGCTTCCGCGAAGCGTTCCGGCAGCCAGCGCTTGGCCGTTCCATACGCCGCGCCCGGGCTCACGCCAATCACCGATCCGTCCAAACTCAACTTGCCGAAGCCCATCTCGCGGAACCGCGCCCGTCCCGCCTCTCTCGCCTCCGCCGCTCCGTCCAGACGAATGGCGTCGCTGTCGGGCATCTTCTCTATGATCCCCGCCCGCCGCAGCAGCTCCAGATAGTAGTAGCTCTCATGCGGCGGAATTTCGCCGATCCGAGGCGCCGCAATCGCCCGCGTCAGCAACGCGCTGCGCCCGTCGCGAGCGTACCCGATGCGCTCTGGAATCCGCGCCACCCAGGCGATCGCCGCCGCCTCGAACGCGTTTTGCAGCAAGATCGCGCAATCGAACTTGCGCTCGGCTAGCTCCCGCGCCGCCCTCCATTTCGAGCCCACATCCCGAGCCGTGTACAGAATCGTTTCGTCGCAGAACGGCTCCCGCCGGTACAAATCCGCGACCCACGGCTTGGCCAGAATCGAGATCCGAGCCTCGGGAAACCGTCGCTTGATCGCCCGCAGCGCCGGCAGCGACATGACCGCGTCGCCCACCCAGTTGGTCGCGCGGACCAGAATGCGCTGGTATTCCATCAGAAACTCCACGAACTCTTAGCTTAAGCCGTCCACGGCACATCCTGGGTCTTCGGCCCGGTCGTCCTCGTACTGGGAAGTCGGCAGTACTGAAGAACTCTTCGGAATTGTACTGAACGGGTGATGCCCCGTGCATGGCTGCCCTTTAGCCTGGATCTTTATGAGAGCGATCCTGATCTGCCCCTCCGAGGAGCTGAAGGAGAGGTTTACGGGCGCGGTCGCCCGGCATCCGAACGTCGCGATCTTGAAGATCCTTGACGCCTATCCATCGCGCGAACACCTTCGCCGGGTTGTTTGCGCCAGTGTGCCGGAGATCGTCTTCCTGGACATTGAAAATGCCCCAGCGGCCGAGGCCGTGGCGCGCCAGTTGGAGAAAGACTATCCCGCCATTCAACGGGTGGCCCTGCACCCATTGCAAGACCCTTCTATCTTTCGACGTGCGCTTCAATTGCGGATGCAGGAACTCCTTTCGCCGCCGTTCGACCCCACCGAGACCGAGCTTATCTTCCACCGTCTGCATGAGGAGCTGGTGGCTCACCCGGCAACCATAGGCCCCACCAAGCACCTGTTTGCCTTCCTTCCCTCCAAAGCCGGATCGGGAGCTTCCACGATCGCCGCCAATGCCTCGTGGGCATTTGGCCAGGTTCCCGGCAATAGAGTACTGCTGGCGGACTTTGATACTTCTTCCGGGGTGATCGGTTTTCTGTTCAACGCGGAGCATGGCTACAGCCTAATAGACGCCGCCGCGCATGAGCGGGAATTCGACGATGAAACCTGGAATCGCATCGTGAGAAGAATAGGCAACATCGATTTGCTCCTATCCGGCGCGCCGCATATAGGCGAGGCGATTTCAAACCGGCAGCTCGCCCGGTTGCTCGAATTCAGCCGGCGCAATTACGACACCATCGGCGTGGATCTTTCCGACACGCTGAATGAAACATCGCTCGCGGTGCTGCGAGAGGCCAACCGGATCTTCCTGGTGACAACTCCGGAACTTCCGGCCTTGCGCATGGCGCGCCTCAAGGCCCTGTTGCTCCAGAAGCTCGAGTTGCAGGATAAAGTCTCCATCGTTTTGAATCGCGCTTCCAAGCGGATGGAACTCTCTGCCGAGGAAATCGAGACGACAGTGGGACTGCCTGTTCTCATGTCCTTCCCATGCGACTATGCGAATGTGACCGGGGCGATACGGACCGGACAGCCCGCCACCAAGTTATCCGCGGCGGCCCGGGAATTTGCAGGAAAGCTGATGAACGGTACCAAACATAAGCCGGACAGGAAACGCTTCATCGAACATTTTGCCGTCATCCCGTCTCGCTACGGATTCCGGTAGAATCTAACATCCCGCTGGGCCGAGGTTTTCCGCGGCGAGTTGAGATAAACTTGTCAAAACACCATGCCGCTCAGCCCCGGAGATAAACTCGGCCCCTACGAAATCCTGACGCCCCTCGGCGAAGGCGGAATGGGGCAGGTGTGGAAGGCTCGCGACACCCGCCTCAACCGTTTCGTCGCCATCAAGACCAGCCACAAGCGCTTCAGCGAACGTTTCGAACGCGAGGCGCAGGCCATCGCCGCCTTGAATCATCCCCACATCTGTTCGCTCTACGACGTTGGCCCCGACTACCTGGTCATGGAGTACGTCGAGGGCAAGCCGCTCGAAGGACCGGTGCCGCTCGATCAGGCTCTCGCGCTGGCCGCGCAGATCCTCGACGCTCTCGACGCCGCGCATCGAAAGGGCATCACTCACCGCGATCTTAAGCCCGGCAACATCCTGGTGGGCAAGAACGGCGTGAAGGTGCTGGATTTCGGTCTTGCCAAAATCGAGCATGCCCCCGCACCCGGCAGCGCGTCCGAAGGCGTCACCCAGACTATGCCTCTCACCAACGAAGGCGCCATTCTGGGCACGCTGCAATATATGTCGCCGGAGCAGATCGAGGGGCACGAGGCCGATGCCCGCAGCGACATCTTCGCCTTCGGCCTGGTACTGTTTGAGCTGATCACCGGGAAGCGCCCGTTCACCGGCAAAAGCCAGCCCAGCCTCATCGCGTCGATTCTCAAGGAGCAGCCCCGCCCGCTGAGTGAGCTGCAACCGCTGACGCCGCCCGGTCTCGATCGAGTGCTTCAAACTTGCCTCGAAAAGGATCCCGACAAACGCTGGCAATCGGCCCGCGAAGTGAAGCATGCGCTGGAGTGGATGACCCAGCAGGCCGAGCCGGCTGTGGGGCAGGTCCCCGGCCTGCCAGCCAAAAACATCAGGCTCCCGTGGGCCGTCGCGGCGTTGGCGGTTCTCATCGCCCTGGGCGTCGCGGGTTGGATGTTTTGGCTCAAGACTCAGCAGCCTTCCCAAAGGAGCCGTTTCGAGGTGGCTCTGCCTGAAAACGTGACCTTCAGCCAGTATGTGTCGGTCTCCCCCGACGGTCGCAAGCTGGCCTTCAACGCCACGGGGGAAAAAGGCGGCCTGTGGATTCGCGACCTGGATGCGCTGGAGTGGCGCCAATTGCCCGGCACGGAAGGTGCGGTGAGCCCCTTCTGGTCCCCGGACAGCAAGTTCCTGGGGTTCGGTGTACAAACCCGGCTCAAGAAGATCGATATTTCCGGCGGCCCTTCGCAGACGCTTTGCGAGGTGCCCTCCGTCGGCGTAGGATCGGGAGCCTGGAACCGGGATGGCGTCATTATTTTTGGCGGCCGCGGCTCAGGCCCTTTATGGAAAGTTTCGCAGGCGGGCGGAGTCGCTGCGGCGATTACTTCCGTGGACGCATCGCGGGGAGAAGCGTTCCACGCGCTGCCCACCTTTATGCCCGACGGCAAGCACTTTATCTATCTGCGCAATGGACCAGCAGAAGTAATCGGCATGTACGCCGGATCGCTGGACGCCAAGCCCACCGAGCAATCGAAGGAGCGGATACTGGCGGGCCAGTTCGCCGCGTCCTACGTGAACGGGTACCTCTTCTTTATGCGCGACAACACCCTGATGGCGCAGCCGTTCGATGCCGGCCGGCTGCAATTGACCGGTGAGCCGACTCCGGTGGCCGAGCACGTCGGAACCACCCAATCCATCGGTGTTTTTTCCGTTTCTCCCAGCGGCACTCTGGCCTATCGTGGGGGAGCCCAGAGCGGAAACTATCAGCTCACTTGGTTCGACCGCCAAGGGAAGCTCTTGAGTACCTTCGGCCAGCCTGGTCCGGATCAGGATATCGTGCTCTCGCCGGACGGAACACGCGGCGCGGTCCGGGATGCCGGCGTGGCGGCGCCCGGCGACCTCTGGACGCTCGATTTCGCGCGCGGCGTACGCACTCGTTTCACGTTTCGCCAAAGCGCCGGCTCCGCTGCGGTCTGGTCCCAGGACGGCAGCCGCATCGCCTTCTCGGCTGGCACCAACCGGGATACGATCTACGAAAAAGCCTCCTCCGGAGCGGGCGACGAGAAGGAACTGTTAAAAGAGCCCGCGAGGATTCACATTCCCACCGGCTGGTCCCACGACGGACGGTTCTTGCTGTACCACATCACAAACACTCTCAAGACCGGCGTCGATATGTGGATACTGCCCCTCCAGGGCGATCGCAAGCCGGTGCTCCTGCTCGGCACGGATTTCACCGAGGCACAGGGGAGCTTCTCGCCCGATATGCGCTGGATCGCCTACACCTCCGATGAGTCCGGCCGTGCCGAAGTCTATGTCCGCCCGTTCACGGCTTCGGGACCCTCCGGCGCGCCTTCTTTCGGCGAGGGCAAGTGGCAGGTGTCCAAGGACGGCGGGAGCGATCCCAAATGGCGCGCCGACGGCAAGGAGATTATCTTCCAGGCGCCTCCCAACGGGACCGCGAAGATGGCTGTGGATGTGAAAACAAATGGAGCGGCCTTCGAGATCGGAATTCCCCAGCGGCTGTTTCTGGCTCCCATCGATTACGGCTGGGATGTCACCTCCGACGGCAAGCGCTTCCTGCTGTCCGTGCTGCCGCTGGGCCAGCAGACTGCCCAAGTCCCCATCACCGTGGTGCTCAACTGGCCCGCCCAGTTGAAGAAATGAAGTGGGGCAGGTCTTCGACCTGCCAATTCGCTACTCTTAAAGCGATGATGCGGTCCACATTTCTTGCGCTCGCGGCTTCCGCCGCGCTCTCCGCGGCCTCGCCCCCTCGAGTCCTCGCCGTCAACGTCGATGGCATGATCAGCCCCATCACCGTCGAGATCGTCGGCCACGCCCTCGACCAAGCTGCCGCAAGTAACGCCGCGGCGGTGCTGCTGCGCCTCAACACTCCCGGCGGCCTCATGGATTCCGCCCGCGAAATCAACGAAAAAATCGTCGCCTCGCGCGTCCCCGTCATCGCCTATGTCACGCCCAGCGGCGGCCGCGCCGCCAGCGCCGGCTTTTTCCTGCTGGAAGCCGCCGACGTCGCCGTCATGGCCCCAGGCACCAACACCGGAGCCTCCTCGCCCGTGCTCCTCACCGGTGAAATGGACGAGACCATGCGCAAAAAGGTCGAAAACGACGCTTCGGCCTGGCTGCGCAGCGTCGTCGCCAAGCGCGGCCACAATGCCGACCTGGCCGAGAAGACCATTCGCGAAGCCAAGGCCTTCACCGAAAAAGAATCTCTCGACGATCACCTCATCGATCTCATCGCGCCTGATGAAACCCAGCTTCTGGCCGCTCTCGACGGCCGCGAGATCACGCGCTTCGACGGCCGCCATGAAATCCTCCACACCGCCGGCGCCGCCATCGACGATTATCAGCCCTCCGCGCGGGAGCGCATCGTCAACGCCGTGGCCGATCCCAACATCGGCTTCCTGCTTCTGATCATCGGCGCTCTCGGCGTCTACGTCGAGTTCACTTCGCCCGGCCTGATTCTGCCCGGCGTCGCCGGAGGCATCCTGTTTCTGCTCGGCCTGTCATCGCTGGCCGTGATGCCCATCAACTGGATCGGAGCGGCGCTACTGCTTTTGGGCGGCGTCCTGCTCATCCTGGAAGTCAAATTCGCCTCGCACGGCGTTCTCGGCATCGGCGGCACCGTGTCGATGGTCCTGGGCGCTCTGCTCCTGGTCAACGGTCCGCCGGAGGTGCGCATTCACCTGGCGACGGCGCTCGCCGTAGTGGTTCCCTTCGCTGCGATTAGCTTGTTCCTGGTGACTCTCGCCGTCCGCGCGCGCCGCAACAAGGCCGTGATGAGCGACGGAGGACTGCTTAACCAGCTCGGCCAAGCCCGCACCGCGCTCGCCCCCGCCGGAACCGTCTTCGTGCATGGCGAGTATTGGGACGCCGTCTCCTCCTCACCCGTCGAGTCCGGCGCGGAAGTCCGCGTCGTCGCCATCGACGGCTTGAAGCTCCGCGTGGAACCATCGCGCAAGGCGTAGCCGTTTGCGCGATTCAATAGAAGTTCCGTTCGATCTGCAACGTTTCGCGGATGCCCAGAATCCGGTCTATGCGCAGGTCTGCGCCGAACTGCGCAGCGGCCTGAAGACGGGACACTGGATGTGGTTCATCTTCCCTCAGCTTCGAGGTTTAGGCTACAGCCCAATGGCAATCAAGTATGGAATCTCTTCGCAACAGGAAGCCGAGGCATATTTGAAGCACCCAGTGCTCGGACCGCGGCTGGAGGAGTGCACTCGGCTCGTGACTCTTGTGAAGGGGCGTACGATCGACGAGATTTTCGGTGGCATCGACACCCTGAAGTTCAGATCGTGCATGACGCTGTTCGCAAGCGCCGCGCGTGAAAATCAAATCTTCGTGGATGCTCTCAGCAAGTATTTCGCATAACGCCGCTCGCATAAATTCTATTTCCCGCCGCCTCTATGCTTTAGCGTTTTAACTCGAAGCTTTTTTCGCAGACCCGCTGCTATTGTGTGGGCAGAAGAGTTCGGTTCCCTCATTGGTTCCGGACCGCGCCAACGCGGTGGAGTACTCGAGTGCAACCCGCGCCATTTTTGCCGATGGGGCGTCAGCCACGATGAGCCTTGCCGTTGAGGTGCAGCGGCGCCGTTCCTGCTCTGAATAAGAGTGGGGGCGGTATTGCTCGGATAGGCGCCTGTTCGAAAAACTCAGAAAGGGTTCAGTTTCCCGATGGTTTTGCAGCGAAATCGACGATCAAAACTTCAATTGGAGCCTTGGCCGGTTCCAGTTTGAGTCCTAGCTGGTCCTGGATCGCAGTGAAGATGGACGCGACATCTGCGTCGGCATTCGCGGCTCCATAGTCGCCCCAATCCAGCTTGTAATCGTAGCCTCCGGAGAGCCCTGTCTTATCGATCACCGGACGATCCACGCCATTGCGCTTCGAAAACTGGTTGGCGAGCTGCGCCATGCTTCCTTTGGTTACGGTCATCACCGCGCCCTTGCCCGGCGACGCAAGTGTCAACATGCTTTGCGCGTCCGGTGCGCTTTCTTTGAACTTTGGTCCGTTCTTGGCCACCACCAGCGCGTACACCGGCATCTCTTTCATCCCACGGTGGACCTTCAACTGGAACCGGTCGGCGAGCAAGCCTCGCATCATCGGCATCGCCAATTCCCTGGTGAGCGCGGCCTCGCCTTCCGCCTTGGCGTTGACGTCATAGCGTTCGGCGTCGGCCCAGCTTGGCTGTCCCAGTAACTCGTAATCCTTGATGCCGTACGCATACGTGATCAGATTGCTCAGACTCATGTTCTCCGCGGTCAGCATCGACCCGGAAACACGCAAGCCCACGCCCCCATAAAGGACGCCGGGAGGCAGCGCGTGCGGCCTGATGGAAGCCACCTCGAAGGATTGTGCCCACGCGCAGGTTGCCAAAACAACCACTGCAAGAGTAATTCGCGTCACTTTTCTACCTCCTTGGAAGCAACCACTCCACCGTATCGGCGGCCTGCAATCCGACGACATCTGGTTGATAGTGAGGATCGCGATACACCCACAGCTCGCCGCTCTCGGATCGCGTCAGGATATTCGTGCTGGACGTAATTTCCACCCTATCGCCGCCCATCGACCAGCTCAGCGTTTTGCCCTCCGCGTGCGCAACCGCCGCAAACGCACGAGGCGCCGCCTGATGCGGATCGTACGCCGCCACCACGTACATGCCATGCCCCGGAATATCGATGCGGGCAGCGGCTCCGATCATCGACGCCGCCGGCGCGGACATCGCGTGCCCATCCACCCGGATCGCGATGTCCTTCAGCGAAATCATTTCGCGGGCCGCTACCGAGCTGACCGTAAGATGCGAGGTGGGACCGAGGAACGGCCGGAGAACATCAAAAATCTTTTCGCCGGTGGAAGGATTGTAGAGGATATCCAGCGTCACGGCTTCCCCGATCTTCACTGCGGGAAATTCACGGACTCCCGCCACGGTGGGGATGTGCTCGCCGTAAAACTTCGGCCTTCTCGGGTCCCCGTTACCTTTCACCATCCAAGACTCCGTCGTCGGACGAATGGGTTCGATGCGAATCAGCACCGTATTCGGGTCCGCGCCGCGCGAGGCTTCGAGGTTGTACGCAAACAGTACATTGTTTCCGCGGTCCACCACCACCCGGTTCACATGGTCCTCGGCGATTCCCATGATCCCTTCCGAGTCGATTTGTGAGGAACCCGTAGCCACCGTGAAAATCTCCAGACCCGTACCATCGGGAAACGTGGCGCGCAGAACGTGCTGCGAATCGGCGTGCAGCAATGTTGCCAGTATCACGGCGAAAGGAATGCGTTTCATTTCACGATCTCCACGGCCGGAACGACCCGCGCCTCGCCATTGGGCAACGGCTGGAATCCGCTGGCATTCAATTGCGTTACCACACCCGGCGATTGCGCGGGCACAGGCGGAGCCGCCGCTGGACGCAGCCAAACGACCAAAGCCACAATCGCGACCGCCGCAACCAACAGCGCCGGCGCTGGAATGCTGATTCGCATCGTCCAAAACACACGCCACGGCGATTCGCGCTGTACTGCGGACCCGTACGCCAACGTCACACTCTCGTCTAGCTCCGCCGAAGGTTCGGGGGCTTTCCATTCCTCTCGCAGCAAGTCTTCCAACGAATCGGGTTCCCTCATAAACATTTCCTTTCCGGACTGGCGGCCAACAGGGGAGCGAGCGCCACGCGCAGCGCCTCGCGGGCGCGGTGGAGACGCGACTTTACCGCGCCGGCGTCCACGCCGGTAACCCTCGCGATCTCCTCCAGCGACAATTCTTCAAACGTGAATAGGATGATTGCCTCACGCTGAAGCAGCGGGAGTTGCGCCACGGCGCGCGTCACCAGTTCCGACCGTTCGGCCGCCAGTAATTCGCCAAGTACATCGACGTGCGCTACTGCATCCGCCGCTTCTTCAGCTTCGCGTTCGGAGATCCGCAGGCGCCGCAGCACCAGGTTGCGGGCGATGCCGAATAAGTAGGTTCGCAGCGTTCCGCGATCGCCATCGAACGCAGTACCGCGCACCAGTGCGAGAAAACACTCCTGGGTAATGTCCTCCGCCGCCGCCCGCGACCCCGTCAAGCGCCACGCAAACTGAAACACCGGCGCGCGATGCAGCCGGTAAATCGCGAGAAAAGCCTGCTCGCTGCCCTGTCGGGCATCACGTACCAGGTCTTCTTCGGCCATTGACTCAGTGGGCGGTCTGTCCACGAATATGCATTGCCGCGAAGCCGCGAAAAGTTACGCCGAAAAGGGCGGAAGCCCTACAAAAGCTCGGAAGCGCTGAAAAAGAACGGAATTTCCACCGCGGCCGTCTCCGGCGCGTCGGAGCCGTGAACGCAGTTGCGTTCGATGCTTTGCGCGAAGCGCTTGCGAATCGTGCCTTCGGCCGCATTCGCGGGATTGGTCGCACCCATGGTGTCTCTCCACTTCTTGATTGCGTCTCGAGCTTCCAGCACCATCACCACCACCGGCCCTTCCGTCATGAACTTCACCAGAGATCCGTAAAACGGCCTCTCTTTGTGGACCGCGTAAAAGCCCTCGGCTTCAAGCTGGCTCAGCCGCTTCATCTTCATGCCCACGACGCGAAAGCCTTCTCTCTGAATCATGGCGATGATCTCGCCGCTCTGTCCCGCCGCCACGGCGTCGGGTTTGATAATTGCGAAAGTTCGTTCCAAGGATGTTCGTTCCATTTATAGTCTGCTCTTTACCTTTTCTCCGATTTCGGCGGGCGTCGCGCACACCGTCACGCCGGCCGCCTTCATGGCCGCGATTTTGTCCTCGGCCTTGCCGCTGCCGCCCGAAATGATCGCGCCCGCATGGCCCATTCTTCGTCCGGGAGGCGCGGTCTGCCCGGCGATGAATCCGATTACCGGCTTCCTCACGTGAGCCATGATATACGCCGCCGCCGTCTCCTCGGCGTTTCCGCCGATCTCGCCGATCATCACGATCGCATGCGTGTCCGCATCTTCGTTGAACAGGCGGATGGCGTCGGTGTGCGTGGTCCCGATGATCGGATCGCCGCCGATGCCGATGCACGTGGATTGTCCGATGCCCAGCGCCGTCAACTGTCCCACCGCTTCATACGTCAGCGTGCCGGAGCGCGACACCACGCCCACGTGTCCGGCCAGATGAATGTGCCCGGGCATGATCCCGATCTTGCACTTCCCCGGCGAAATCACGCCCGGGCAGTTGGGCCCAATCAGCCTTGTCTTGGGATGATCTTTGAGATACGCCCACGCGCGGACCATATCCGCGGCCGGAATGCCCTCGGTGATGCACACCACCACGGCGATCCCTGCGTCGGCGGCTTCCATGATCGCGTCGGCGGCAAACGGCGGAGGCACAAAAATCACGCTGGCATTGGCTCCAGTCGCCTTCACGCCTTCGGACACCGTATCGAACACGGGCAGGTCTAAATGCTTTTGCCCGCCCTTGCCCGGTGTGATCCCTCCCACCACTTTGGTCCCGTAGGCGATGGCCTGCTGCGCGTGGAATGTGCCTTCCTTGCCGGTGAATCCCTGCACCAGCACCCGCGTGTGTTCGTTGACCAGGACGCTCACCGGGTTGCTCCCGGATGAGCCGCCAGCTTCACCACTTTCTCCGCGGCGTCGCGCATGTCCTCGGCAATCGTGAAGTTCAATCCCGAATCCATCAATATCTTTCGTCCTAATTCGACGTTGGTTCCTTCCATGCGCACCACGATGGGAACTTTCACGCTCAGCTCCCGAGCCGCCGTAACCACGCCCGTGGCCAGGGTGTCGCAGCGCAGGATGCCGCCGAAAATATTGATCAGCACGGCCTTCACGGCCTTGTCGGAAAGCAGAATGCGGAAGGCGTTGCGAATCTGTTCGGTATTGGCGCCCCCGCCCACGTCCAGAAAATTCGCCGGACTTCCGCCCGCGTACTTGATGATGTCCATGGTGGCCATCGCGAGCCCCGCTCCGTTGACCATGCACGCCACGGTGCCGTCGAGCTTGATGTAGTTCAGGCCGAACCGCGACGCCTCCACTTCCAGCGGGTCCTCTTCGTTCAAGTCGCGCAGATCGATCAGATCCTTGTGCCGGAACAGAGCATTGTCGTCCAGATTGAGCTTGGCGTCCAGCGCGTAGACCTTTCCATCCTTGGTGGTGATGAAGGGATTGATTTCCGCTAGCGACGCATCCAGCGCGTCATTCGCACGTGCAAGAGCCTGGATCGCCTGCGCCGCCAGGTTCCCCTGCGCTCCCGTAATGCCGATGCCGAACGCCAGCTTGCGCGCCTGAAACGCCGTCAGGCCGAGCCCCGGCGTGATGGTCTCCTTTAAAATGCGCTCCGGTGTTTTGGCCGCCACCTCTTCGATCTCCACGCCTCCGTCGGCCGAAGCCATGAAGGTGTTCTTACCGGTGTTGCGATCCAGCACGATGCCGAGATAATATTCGTGCGCGATGGGCAGCGTCTCTTCGATCAGAATGCGATGCACCACGCGGCCTTCCGGGCCGGTCTGGTGCGTCACCAGCGTCATGCCCAGCATGCGTTCCGCGACGTCGCGAGCCTCCGCGGCGTTTTTCACCACTTTCACTCCGCCGCCCTTGCCTCGGCCCCCCGCGTGAATCTGCGCTTTTACGACGACGCTGCCGCCGATGGCCTTCGCCGCGGTCTCGGCCTCGTCGACGTTTAAGACCACTTCCCCTCTGGGCACAGGAACGCCGTGGCGCGCCAAGAGAGTCTTGGCCTGATATTCATGGATTTTCATTGCGATAAGCTGGAGAATCTCCACTATACCGCATGTCACTGCTGCCCTTCCTTCATCGCATCGCCGCCGACACCGATTTAAGCGCCGGTTTGAGCGCGGAAGAAGCCTACCAGGCCATGGGCGCGCTGCTCGAAGGCGGGTCGAGCGACGCCGTCGTCGCGGCCTTCCTGGTCGCTATGAAGATGAAGGGCGAGACCGCGGCCGAGCTTACCGGCTTCGCCCGAGCCATGCGCGAGCGCATGATCGTCGTCGACGCCGGCGCGGACGTGGTTGACACATGCGGCACCGGCGGCGACACGAGCGGCACATTTAACATCTCCACCGCCGCCGCGCTGGTGATGGCCGGAGCCGGAGCGCATGTGGCCAAGCACGGCAACCGCTCCTTCGCCGGCTCCAGCGGCAGCGCCGACGTGCTCGAAGCCCTGGGCGTGCGCATCGCGATGACGCCCGAGGAGGCCGCATGGGCCGTCCGCGAAATCGGAATCGGCTTCCTGTTCGCCCCGCATCTGCACCCGGCCATGAAATTCGCGCAGCCTGTTCGCCGCGAACTGAAGATGCGCACCGTTTTCAATCTGCTTGGTCCTCTGGCGAATCCCGCGCGAGCCCGGCGTCAGTTGATTGGCGCTCCGTCGCCCTCGGCGGCCGCTTTGATGGCTGAAGCTCTCGCCGGTCTCGGCGCCATTCGAGCCTTCGTGGTGCACGGATACGACGGCCTCGACGAGGTCAGCACCACCGGCCCCACCGATGTGTGGGAAGTCACGCCCGCCGGTGTTCAAAAGCATCTCTGGACTCCGGCGGACTTCGGTGTCAAGCGCGCGACGATGCAGGATCTGGCCGGCGGCGATCCTGGGTCCAACGCGCGCATCATCGAGCGCATTCTCGCGGGCCAAGCGGGGCCGCCGCGAGATATCGTATTAGTGAACGCGGCCGCCGGTCTCATCGCGGCCAATCTCGCCGACGACCTTGCCCATGGCCTGCGCGAGGCCGTCGCCATGGCCGCGCGAGCCATTGATTCCGGCGCGGCCGCTGGCAAGCTCGAGCAGCTCAGAAAAAAGTTCCCGGTCTCGTGAGCCTCTTTCCGGCATCCTGCGCGTATATGGATGTCGGAGGAGGGCGGCTCACCAAGTCGCCTGCCGCGCCGGCCCGTGTAGGTGAGCTGCTCGGGCCGGTTGCAGAGCGCGAAGTATCCTATCAGGAGATGCCGCGCGTACGCTTGTTCCATTGGAGGGCCGAGGAAGCCAAGCCGCTGCTGACACTTCTGAAAGCGGCTGGCTACTCGGTGGATTACAAGGAGCCGGTCAGTTCCTACCGCGAGGTCCGCCTGTGTCTTCCGGACGCGGTTGTCATTGACTTATCGCGTCTGCCGTCGCACGGACGCGAGGTGGCGGTGTTTCTGCGCGGCTCCAAAGCTACGCGGCACATCCCCATCGTGTTCGCAGGAGGGGAGCCGGAAAAGATCGAGGGCGTTCGCCGAGTGCTACCCGACGCCGTCTATACGCCGGTTTCCCGCTTGCGGAGTGCGCTGCGAAGCGCCATCGCCAACCCTCCTGAAAATCCGCTGCGACCGCAGCAGATGATGGAACGCTGGGGCACGCGCACGACAGCGCAAAAACTCGGCATCGCGAAAAACTCGCGCGTATTTGTGATCGATCCGCCTTCCGGCTACGGGCGAGCCATCGGCGAGCTGCCCGCCGGCGCGTGTTTCCAAGAGGAGTCCGCTGACGGATGCGCACTGGCGCTGTGGTTCGTCCACGGCATTGCCGAATTTCAGGCCGCGCTGCCGCGCATGCGCGCCCTCGCGGCACGCAGCCGCCTGTGGATTCTCTGGCGGAAGTCCAAACAAGACGGCCTGAACGGAAACATCATCCGCAGCGGCGCCATCGACGTCGGCCTGGTGGATTACAAGATCTGCTCGATCAATGCGACCTGGAGCGCGATGGTGTTCGCGGTGAAAAAGGCGAAATAATCGACAATGACTACAATCGAAGGGCGTTCTGCCAACACCGGTCAGAGCGCCCTTTCGCTTTTGGTGCTTTACTTCTTGCGGCGCTCTATCCGAACGTACCCACCACACGATGTGTTCATAAAGATGTTCCGGTTCCGGTCACGCCAGAAAGGGATCGGTTGATACATGCGGGTTTCATCATCGTAGGCGGTCACGTCCACATCGTCACGCCCTTCCAGACTTCTACCGTATTGCTGCTCCTCTGGTGTGTGGAGTCCGTGGAAGACGACTTCAAAACCGGGTCCTCCGGCTATGGCGGCTTCGATCAATTCCTGTTGCGACATCATAAACTATCTCCTCTTCTTGGCACTCGTTTTTTCCGTCCGCCCCGCCGTTTTCCAGTATGCCCCATGTCCGCCCCGTTTGCTAGCCTGTGATCGTGCCAGCCGGGGACTACAGAAGAACATGCGTCGTGTCCTTCGACGCGCGTGACGGTTCTTGGTTGACCGTCACGATGGCTCACAGTGTTTTTGGAGCGTCCCACAAGGCGCTAGAGTTCTTCGCCGATCCGTTTTGGAAAGGGCCGAAGCCGAACCCATGTTGCGCCCGTCCACCCCGGCGTAGGATACACTGTAAAACATTACAGGTCCAGAATGGATTGGAAGAACAAGCTCTTCTTTGGCGACAACCTGCGGATTCTGCGGGAGCACGGAGCCGACGAATCGGTTGACCTCGTGTACCTGGACCCACCATTCAACTCAAACGCCAACTACAACGTGCTCTTCAAGGAAAAGAGTGGCAAGCATTCTCACGCTCAGATCACGGCGTTCGAGGATACGTGGGAGTGGGGCGAGGAAGCCGAAGAGACGTACTTCGAGACCATTCAACAGAGCGGAAGGCTCTCCGATTTTCTTCAGGCGTTCCGGTCGATCCTCGGTCCATCGGACATGATGGCCTACCTCGTGATGATGGCTCCAAGGCTTCGGGAGCTTCACCGAGTCCTTAAAGAGACGGCGAGCATCTACCTTCATTGCGATCCCACCGCCAGCCACTATCTCAAGCTGCTGATGGATGCGATCTTCGGTGGCGACAACTATCAGAGCGAAATTACATGGAAGCGGACGACAGCACACAGTGACGCAAAGCAAGGCCGAAAAGGTTTCGGTAACATCAACGACATCCTGCTGTTTTACTCGAAGTCCGAGGAGTTCACTTTCAACTTCCAGTATGGTGAGTACAGCGACGAATACTTGAAAAAGTACAGCTACCTGGACCATGAGGGGCGGCGATATCGGCTCGACAATCTGACCGGACCGGGCGGTGCGGCCAAGGGCAACCCGGCCTACGAGGTAATGGGCGTCACAAGATACTGGCGTTACAGCAAGATCAAGATGGATGAGCTTATCGCTGGAGGTCGGATCATCCAAACGAAGCTGGGTTCCGTGCCACAGTACAAGCGGTACCTAGACGAGATGTCCGGTGTGCCGATTCAGAATCTTTGGGACGACATTCCACCGATCAATTCTCAAGCCCAAGAACGCCTCGGTTACCCTACACAAAAACCAGAAGCCTTATTGGAGCGGATCATCAGAGCAAGCTCGAATGAAGGTGACGTGGTACTGGACCCGTTCTGCGGTTGCGGAACGTCGATAAGCGTTGCGGAGCAGCTTCACCGAAAATGGATTGGCATCGACATCACCCACCTGGCAATCTCCCTGATACGGCATCGACTGTTCGACCATTTCAAATCTGACCTTTCACCCTACGAAGTGATCGGTGATCCGCCAGACTTGGAATCTGCACAAGCACTGGCGTTGGAGGATCGCTATCAATTTCAGTTTTGGGCTGCTGGTATTGTTGATGCGTTTCCGGCTGGAGGACAAAAGAAGAAAGGTGCCGACAGTGGAATCGACGGCATCATCAATTTCGTTGACGACAATAGCGGCAAGGCGAAGCGCATCATCGTCCAAGTGAAGAGCGGCCATGTGAAGGTTGGCGACATCCGGGATTTGAAAGGCGTGCTTGATCGTGAGAAGGCTGCGATGGGCTGTTTCATCACGCTCGAAGAACCAAGTGGTCCGATGAAGACGGAAGCGGTCTCTGCGGGGTTCTACGAATCGGCCCTGAAGCTCGAAGGTGGCAAGGCTGAAAAGTTCCCACGGATTCAAATTCTGACCATCGCTGAACTTCTGGCCGGAAAAAAACTTGCATTCCCACGGCACAACATTGCGACGTTCAAGCAGGCAGAGCGCAAGTCCAAGCCCGACAAGCAGGGTAAGGGACAGGCGACGATGTTCAGTGCAGACGAACCGTTTTGAACTCTACCCTTGGCGCGGGCAGAAAGCGGAGCGGACGCAAGTCCGTAACGGCTTCGTTCGGCTACGTTTTCCTTCACCGCAAATCGCCTAGCGAGTTGTTCGACGGCGGGTATCTCCACGTACCTTCCGGGCGCGCCCTGGTACAAGATCTGCTCGATCAATGCGACCTGGAGCGCGATGGTGTTCGCGGTGAAGAAGGCGCGCTGAACCGCATCAGCCCCCGCACTCGGCCAGCTTCCTTCGCAACAACCGGCGCTCCGGCTCCGAGCAGCGGCAGTGCAACGCGGCTGTATAGCACGCCGCGGCTTCCTCGCGCCGATCCAACTCCAGCAACAAGTGGCCGCGCACCGCCAACAGCAGGTAGTATTCGCGCAGAGCCGGATTCGCGATCAGCGGTTCAATCGCAGCCAACGCCTCGGTTGGTCCGCGCACCTTGGCCACGGCCACGGCACGATTCAGCGCCACCACCGGCGATCCGTTCATCTCCCACAACTGGTCATAGAGCGAAACAATCGCCGGCCAATCCGGAGACCCCTGAACGTGGATCGAGGCGATCGCCGCCTGAACGTGATACTCGGACACCTCGTCGCCCCTCGTCGAAAGGTTGAAGTGATGGAAGCCGAGGTCAATCAACCCGCGATCCCAAAGGCTGTGATCCTGATCCTCCAGCAGCACCAGGTCGCCGAGCGCATCCACGCGCGCCGGCAACCGCGCCGATTGGAACGCCATCACCGCCACCAGCGCATGCACGCGCGGCTCCGCGCTCGACGACGACGCGATCAAGCAGGCCAGCCGCAGAGCCTCAAAGCACAAATCGCGCCGCACCAGATCCTCGCCCTCATGCGCCGTGTAGCCTTCGTTAAAGATGAAGTACAGGACTTCCAGCACCGCGGTGAGACGCTGTTTCAGCTCGGCTCCCCGAGGCAGGTCGAAGCTCAACCCCCGCTCGCGAATCTGGCGCTTGGCGCGCACCAGGCGCTGCGCGATGGTTGGCTCCTCGGTCAGAAATGCGCGCGCGATCTCCCGCACGCTGAATCCACCGGCGGCTTTCAGGCTCAGGGCGACGCTCGCATCGCGCGGGATCTCGGGATGGCAGCACATGAAGATCATGCGCAGCTCATCGTCGCGCAGGCTATCGCCAAGAAGCTCGTCGTCGAGAGGCCCTGGGTCCCAATCCATCTGCGCCTTGACACTCGGTTGCTTGCGCTCGGCCATGCTTTCGTGGCGAACCACATCCATGGCCGCGTTGCGAGCCGTGCGGAAGAGCCATGCCGGCGGGTTCTCCGGGACGCCTTGATAGGGCCAGCTCTGGAGCGCCCGCAGCATGGTCTCCTGCACGATCTCCTCCGCCAGATCGAGCCGCGCCGAACCCAGCAGCCGGGTCAGATGCGCGGTCATCCGCCCGGCCTGATGCCGGAACAAGTGCTCCAACAACGTTCCGGCTTCAGACGGCGACGCCACGCGGCTACGTCCCGAATATGTGCCGGACTTCAACCACCCCGCCGTATTCCAAATGCGGATGCCCAAGCGAGAGTTCGACGGCATGGTCGTAGCTGTCGGCTTCGATCAAGTAGAACCCGCCCAGCACTTCCTTGGCCTCGCTGTAAGGGCCGTCCGTCACGCGAGGCTTGCCCGCTTGAGGACGAATGATGCGTCCGGCGTCTTCGGCGAGCCGCTTGCCGCCCTTGGTGAACGGTTTCTGGGACCAAGCCATGTATTTTTCAAAGGCCTTTTGCATCTCCTCCGGACTCAGACTCCTGAGCGCGGCAGAATTGTCGTAGAGCAACTGAAGGTATTGAGGCATTGTTTTCTCCTATCGTACGCTGAGTGCAGTCTCATGACTGACACTCTAATGACGAACAGCGGTTCCGGAAATCGACATCTTCTCTTGCGCGATCGCGCAAAAACCGTCCGACTCGATCTCCAGCGGGATGTTGATCAGGTTGTAATAATTCTCCACCGCGTTCAGCCACGTGATCTCGACGATTTCCCGCTCGTTGAAGTGCTTGCGTAGCGCCTCGAAGGTGGCGTCGGAGACGCGCTTGTGACGCGTGGCTTCCTCCACGTAGGCCAGCGCCGCGCGCTCCCGGTCGGAGAAGAGCGGGCTGGTTGGGTATTCCGCGAGCGCGTTGAACTTCTCCATCCCGAGGCGTTCGCGAATGGCCATCGCCCGGCCGATGTCCAGGCAGAAGGCGCACCCGTTGATCTGGGCCGCGAGATTCGTCACCATGAACTTGAGGCCCGGCTCCAGCCGGATCCCCTTCATTTCGAATTTCGCGATCTCGTAGGAAAGCCGCAGCGCCCCCGGCATGCGCCCATACACCACCTTCATCGGGGTCATCACCTTGCCTAGCTGCCGCCGCGTCATCCAGTAGGCGATGCGCATCATGAGCCCCTTGGGCTTCTCGATCGGTTCCAATCTCATCTGCGTTCCTCCTTTTCCCTATACGATGACGATTCGGCATCGCTGGAATCGACAAGTGCGTACAATCTTATTTGACGATGTCTGAGCCGGTGACGGCGCTGCCCCAGGAAATCGACAGTCTCCCCGACCGTCCCGCGGTGTTCCTTCTGTGGGCGGCCGAAGGCAGGCCGTACCTGGCGCGGACCGCGTTGCTGCGGCGGCGGCTCCGGCGCCTGCTGTCCAATCGCGACCGCGTCTCGCGCGTCCTCAACCTCAACGGCGTGGCCGAGCGCATCGAATACTGGCTCACCGGGTCGCAGCTTGAATCCGCGCTCATCCATCTGGAGCTGGCGCGGCGCTACTTCCCCGAGGATTGGCCGAAGGTCACGCGCCTCAAGCCTCCGGCCTTCGTGCGGCTGACGCTGGAAAATCCGTTTCCGCGAACGATGATCACCACTCGACTCGGCCGGGGTCTCATGTATGGTCCCTTCGCCAGCCGCGCTGCCGCGGACCGCTTCAACGAAGCCCTGCTGGATCTTTCCCAGATCCGCCGTTGCGAGGAGAACCTGGCGCCCGCGCCGAATCATCCCGGCTGTATCTATGGCGAGATGAACCGCTGCCTGCGGCCCTGCCAGCAGGCCGTGTCGATGGAGGAGTACCGCAGCGAATCGGCTCGCATGCGGCAGTTTCTCGAAACCGGCGGCGCCTCGCTCAAGCACGTCGCCGAAGCCGCGCGAGACCGCGCCAGCTCCGAGGCGCAGTTCGAGGAAGCCGAGCGCATGCATCAGCGCGTGGCTCGCATCGCGGAAGTGCAGGCGCTGGCCGGAGAATTGGCGCGGCCGGCCGACCGGCTCGCCGGTGTGGCCGTCACGGGTTCGGCCGCCGCAGCCCGCACAGGGGCAGACTCCGTTGTGCGGGCAGGCTTCTCGGAAGCGGCCGCCATCGACCTCTGGTTTCTCGCCGGAGGCCGCTGGCAGCAGCCCCGGCGCGTGAGCCTGTCGGAGACCGTTGGCGCGGGCTCCTCGCTCGACCGCCGCATGCGCGAGCTGGTGGCTTCGATTATGCCTTCGGGGATTGCACCGGCGCCTGAGCCGGATCTCGAGCACCTCTCCATCCTGGTCCGCTGGCAGGGATCGAGCTGGAGGGACGGCGAATGGATCGGCTTCGATTCCTTCGACAAGGTCCCGTATCGTAAGCTGGTGAACGCGATGGGACGCGTGGCGGCGTCCGCGCGCGGAGTGTAGAAATGACATCTTTGGAACAGTGGCGCGATCGTTTGCACTTGCCCACGGGCCGACAGCAGATGACGGGCGCGGGCATGGCGTTTCGCGCAGCGCTGCTGGCGATCGCGGCCGCGGCGTTTCTGTTGGGCAATAATCTGCTGTTTCTGATCGTCGCGGCCATGTTTTCGACGCTCCTGATTTCAGGCTTCGTGACGCGCTTGGGCCTGGCCGGCCTGGAACTCGACCTGCTGCTGCCCGAACACATCCCCGCGCGGCGCAAAGTGCGAGCTAAAATCCGCCTGAAGAATTCCAAGCCCTGGGTGCCGTCGTTCAGCATTCAACTGGCGGGCGCGGCCGAGAGCGGCTTCAATTCGATTCTGAACTTCCCCGTGATTGCCGGCAACGCGACCATCGAGGAATCCGTAATACTGTTTTTTCCGCGCCGCGGGGCGCAGCGGGAGCGCAGCTTCCAGTTCTCGACGCGCTTCCCCTTCGGGTTCGCCGAGCGGCGCGAGATGGTCACCACGCGCCACGACATCATCGTGTACCCGTGCCTGGACCCGCAGCCGGGGTTTGAAACGCTGCTGGATGCGGTGAGCGGCGAGATCGCGGCCATGCAGCGTGGGCTCGGCCACGACTTCTACCGCATCCGCCCGTATGAGGCCCTGGAGAGCGCGCGCCACGTGGATTGGAAAGCCACCGCGCACACCGGCGCTTTGCAGGTGCGCGAATTCGTGCGCGACCAGGATTGGCGAGCCGTGATTTTTCTGGATCTGGACGCGCCCGCGGGCTCGGAGGCGTGGTTCGAGCAGGCTGTGGACTGCTGCGCCTTCCTGGCTTACCGCTTGAGTGAGCGCGGCGTCGAGGTGCGCTTCCGCACGCAGGAGTTGGATCTGTCGCTGCCCGAGGAAGGCGATATCTACACGCTGCTGAAGTACCTCGCGCTGGTTTCGCCGATGCGCGGCAAGCCGCCGCTTGCGCCGGATGAAATCGGCAGCTTTCAGATCGTCTTTACGGCGCAGCCGGACCGGATGGAATCGCTGGGGTGGGACGTCGGCGACAGCCGTACCTCGCGGTTGCTGGGCCCGGATGCGTTCAAGAACTAAGGCGGGCGATTATTCTCGCAGCCAGAAACACATCTGGTAAACATTAAACGGCGGGATGACCATGCCCACGTTTCTCACTTCCAAATGAACGTGGTTGGTGATGCCAGGGTATTTCCATGTGAGGTCCTCAGCATTTCCAATCGCCTCGCCCATTTTAACGGCTCCGCTACGGTAGCCCCGGACGTAAAAAAGCCTTATTTCATTAGCCTGCGTAAGTGCCGGTTCCACGTATCAGAAGTCCGGTAAATGGGGCGTAGGGAATCGCTTCTCTTATGATTTCGCCATCGACTGGTGAGAGGATCGTCTCTCTCGGCTTCGCCGCGACATCCAATCCTTGATGAGAATGACGCTTGTTACCCATGCTGCGCCCAGCCTGGAACTGCCCTGATCCGTACTTGTCGGTTGACCGGCTCCTCATTGATCCAAGGACGATGCTGCCGAAGCGCATTGCATACCTCCACTCAGAACATCAGCTTCAGCGCGAATTGAATCTGCCGCGAGTTGGTCGTCGTGGTGGTGATTAATCCAGCCGAGGCGTTGAAGGTAGTCCCGGAAAATACGGTTTGGTTGGGCGAAGCGAGGTTGGGGTGGTTGAGAACGTTGAAGAATTCCGCGCGGAACTGGAGCTTCATCCGCTCTGTGATGGTGGTGTTCTTCATCAGCGACAGGTCCAGCTCCGCCAGGCCAGGGCCGGTGTAGACTCCTCGCCCGAGGTTCCCGTAGGTGCCTACGGCGGGAAGAATAAAAGCGTTGGGGTTGTACCACTGGCTGGGACTCCCGATGATCACAGGCCCGGTGAACGCCGGATTCAGGGACGGGCGGTCCGGATTCCGCGTATCGCCGTCGCCGGAGCGGTTCGCGCCAATCAGCGGCGTGAACGGGAATCCGCTCAGCAGCGTGGTGATCTGGTTGAGCTGCCAACCTCCCCAGCGTTTGCCCTTGCCGAAGGGCAGATCGTAGCTGGTCGAAAGGCTTACCTGATTCGTGACGTTCAGCGCGGACGGACCCCAATCCCGCGGAAGGTCGTTGCGATCCATGATCAACTGCGGCTGGTTGTTGCCTTGCGCGATGGTCAGCGCCGAGTTGACATCGAGATTCTTTGAAAAGGTGTAGTTGCCGCGGAATTGCAGGCCATGGCTGATCCGCTTGCTCACGTCAATTTGCAGCGCGTTATAGCTGGTGTTGCCTTCGGTGTACCAGAAGAAGCCCGCTCCAAGATACGGATTGGGCCGCGTCCCTACAGGGATGTATTGCTGGCCCTGGACCACGGTGCTCTTGGTGGTCGCGGGAAGTCCGGCGGTGGTAGTTCCCCCGGCGGTGCAGGTTGCGTTCCCGCAAATCTGCGCGGGAATGTCGTTGGGGTCGAGGCTCACAAGACCGTGATATCCGTGCGAGCCGATGTAGGAAACACGCAAGACTGTATCCTTGCTCAACTGCTGCTCGACGGCCAATTTCCACTCCTCAACCGTGGGAGTTTGAGCATTGGCTTGCACTCCTTGGGGCGCATAGGTGGTGCAGGGTGGGGCAACGCCGGGGCCGCAAGAAGGCGGAACAGGCGCTTTGGGGGCAATCGGTACGATCGAAGACAGCGGGCCCGAAAACGTGAGCGAGCCGTTGTAGGGAGGCAGAGAATTCAGCAAGAAGCTGAGATCGTCGATCAGCGAATAATAGGTGCCGAAACCGGCGCGGATCGCGGTTTTTCCGTTCTTGAAGGGGTCCCAGGCGAGCCCTACTCGAGGGCCCAGCAGGTGCTTGGCGTTGTTCTTTGTGAACGCGGAATTCCCGACGATCGGAGCGGTTTGAAGCACGCCGGTGGAGTCGGCGACGTAATTCGCGGCCCGTCCGGCCTCTTCATTCCAGCCGGTGGTGAATTCGTCGCGCAGCCCCAGCTCGACGGTCAGATTGGGGCGCACCCTGATGGTGTCGTCCACGTAGAACGCGCCGAAGAAGCTGCGCCAGCCCAGCTCATTGGCCGTGGGCACCACTTGAAACGTGCTGGTGGTGCCTTGCAGGAAGGTGGTCAGGCTGGCGAAGGTGGCCACCCCGGTTTGGCGCGAAGCCGTGTCCTCATTGTCCTGCACGCGCTGGAACCACACGCCGGCGCTGATCTGGTGACGCCCCTTGCTGATGCGCACTCCGTCGGAAAAAGTAAATAGATTGCGGCGATTCCACGCGCCGGCGGCATTGTTCGGGCCCGCCGCGGTGATGCCGGTGAGGCCGGTGGTGGTCACGCCGCCATTGACCGTGATTCCCCCGGGTCCCTCGCCGTTCACAAAATTAAGCCCGGGCGGCAAGGTCGTCAACAGGGACGAATCCAGATTGAATCCGGCCCGCGAGAATCCGGCGCGAAACGTGTCGAGAATGTTTGGTGAGATAACATGGGTTTCCTCCACGCTTCCTACCTGCATAATCAGAGCGCTGTAGGAGGCGAACAGGGGATCGGCCAACGGTATCAGGCTATTGCCGTTGTCGACCGTATATGCCGCCGAAAACGTATCGCGATTGGAGAGAATGTAGTCCGGCCGAAGGGTTCCGAAATCCTCGCGGATGTTTTGTTTGGGATTGTTGTAGGAGAACGCGGTGCCGCTGGGGATCCCGTTCACCGTCAGCTCCGGACCGTTGGGAGCGGGCCAAAACGAGAAGTAGGGCGGTATCGCAGCGCTTGGCTTGGCCACCGGCGCGTACACGCCCGTGGTGGCATTGGGAATCTCTCCCGAGCGAACCAGCGCGTCGGGCACCACGGCCACGTTGCTCTGCGTCAGCGCCTGGCGGAATCCTTCATAGTTGCCGAAGATGAAAAATTTGTCCTTCTTGAGCGGTCCTCCCAGTGAGCCGCCAAACTGGTTCTGCCGGAACGGAGGAATCGTGTTCTGGGCTTCAAAATTCTTGGCGTCGAGCGCGCTGTTGCGAAAGAATTCGTACAGCGACCCGTGCAGCGCGTTGGTGCCGGACTGCGTGACCGCGATCACTTGCGCGCCGGACCGCTTGCCGTATTCGGCCGAATAAGTATCGGTGAGGACGTTGAATTCGCGCACGGCTTCCACGCCCAAAAGATCGCCGCTGACACCGCCGGCGGTGACCGCGAGCTGGCTCGATCCGGTGTACTCAATGCCGTTCAGCAGCACGATGTTGTCCATCGGACGACGCCCATCCACCGAGAAAGTATTGCCGTTGCTGGTGCTGGTGGAGGGGCTCTTGAGCTCGTAATTGATGGTGCCGGGATTCAGCGTGATCAGGGTGTCGAAGCTGCGGCCGTTAAGCGGCAGATCCTTTATTTGGCTCTCGCCCACCATGCCCGAAACCGCCGAGGTGGTGGTGTTGACCAGCGGAGCTTCTGCCGAGACCGTGACCTGCTGGGCCACGTCTCCGAGCTCCAGCGACAGGTTCACCACCGCATCCTGGCCGACGGTGAGATCGACGCCCGTGCGAATGGCCACCTTGAAGTCCTTCTTTTCGGCTCGAACCTCCTGCGCGCCGAGCGGGAGCGACAGCACCGTGTAATTGCCGCCTTCGTCGGTGGCGACGCTGCGCGACGCGCCGGTCTCGACGCTCTTGACGGTCACGGTCGCGCCGCCGACGCCGACGCCCTTCGGATCCACAACCCGTCCCGAAATCGCGGCGGTGACTTGAGCCTGCAGGGGTGCAAGACTCGCCGCCAAGGCAAGACTCGCTATGAGAACCTGATTCAGAAACCGGATTACGCGCATCTGTTCCACATCGGCCTCCCGCTAAGTCGAGGCAAGTACTGCGTTTTTGACCACCTGATCTTAAACGAGTTTACACTAGCCAGGTCCTCACCGTCGCTGAAGCGATATAATTCGCAGCAGGCGGGCTGATGGAAGACACCGGAGAAGTAACCAGGCTGTTGGGCGAGATCGGGCGCGGGCGCAAGGACGCCATGAATCAGCTTCTGCCGCTGGTTTACGACGAGCTGCATCGGCTGGCCCGCTCCTATTTCCGACGTGAGCGCGGCGAGCACACGTTGCAACCCACCGCTCTGGTTCACGAAGCCTACATTCGCATGGTGGATCAAAAGGCTCCGATTGAAAGCCACGGACATTTTCTGGCCGTGGCGGCCACGCAGATGCGGCGCATTCTGCTGGACTACGCAAGGAAACATCATGCGGCGCGGCGCGGCGGCGCGGGGCAGAAGGTGGTGCTCGAAGACACCATGGCCATTTGCGAACAGCGGCCGGTGGACATGATCGCGCTGGATGGAGCGCTGACGCGGCTGGAGGGGCTCGATTCGGAGCAGGCCCGGCTGGTGGAACTGCGCTTCTTCGGCGGGCTCTCGGTGGAGCAGACGGCCGGCGTGATGGGGGTTTCCGCCGCCACCGTCAAGCGAAGCTGGAGCTCCGCGCGCGCCTTCCTGCATCGCGAAATTACGGGAGGACCTCTTGACGCCCGAGCGTTGGGTGCAGATCCGGCGGATTTTTGAGGGCGCGCTGGAACGTCCCCAGCAGGACCGCGCCGCCTACCTGAGCGTGGTGTGCGCGCGCGACCTCCAACTGCGCCAGGAGGTTGAAAGCCTGCTGGCGAGCCACAACGAATCCGGCGATTTCCTCAATCAACCCGCCGCGGAGCTGCCCGGCGCGCTGCTGCGCACAATGGACGACCCGTCCTCCGCCGAGATTCCGCGGATGCTGCGCGCGGGGCCGTATCAGTTGGAGCGGCGTATCGGCCGCGGAGGCATGGGATCGGTGTGGCTGGCCTCGCGCGTCGATAACGAATACCAACGGAAGGTCGCCATCAAGATGGTGAAGCGCGGCATGGACACGGCCGAGATCCTGCGCCGCTTCCGCAGGGAGCGGCAGTTGCTGGCCGGCCTGGACCACCCCAACATCGCGCGGCTTATCGATGGGGGTTCCACACCCGACGGCTTGCCGTACTTGGTGATGGAGTACGTGGAAGGCACGCCCATCGACCACTACTGCGAGCAGCGCAAGAGCAGCATCAGCGAGCGGCTGAATCTGTTTCGCAGCGTCTGCGCCGCGGTGCAATACGCGCACTCGAATCTGGTGGTGCATCGCGATATCAAGGCCGGCAACATTCTGGTGGCCAGGGACGGCACACCCAAGCTCCTGGATTTCGGGATCGCCAAGCTGATCCACAGCGAATTTGAAACGCCGCCGGCGGAGACGCGGCCGGAGCTGCGTCCCATGACGCTGGAATACGCCAGCCCCGAACAGGTGCGCGGCGAATCCATCACCACCGCGAGCGACGTCTATTCGCTGGGGGTGCTGCTCTACAAACTTCTGACCGGAAAGTTCCCGTACGGCCCGGGCGTCAAATCCCGCATGGCCATGCAGCAGGCCATCTGCGAGAAGGACCCGCCGCGTCCCAGTAGCGTGGTGCTTTCCGATGCCGGCGCCGCGATTCCGCAGGCCACGCAAATCCAGCTGGCTCAGGAAGAAACGCGCGACAAGGCGCGCCTCCGATTGAAGCGCAAACTCTCGGGCGACCTGGACGCGATCATCCTTAAGGCTCTGCGCAAGGAGCCGGCGCGGCGCTATGCTTCGGTCGAACAGTTTTCCGAGGACATTCGAAGGTACCTGGAAGGCAAGCCGGTGAAGGCTCGCGGGGATGCGGTCGACTACCGCACGCGCAAATTCGTCAGCCGCAACGCCGCCAGCGTCGGCGTCATGGCCGCGTTGCTCGCGCTGCTGCTGGGCGGCATAATCTGGCTTGGCATCCAAGCCCGGCGCGATCGGGCTCTGGCCGATGCGGCCCGCAGCCGCGAGCTCGCCATGAAACCGGCTCTGATCCGCGTCTATGGCCGCCTGGGCGATTCAGATCAATCGAGCGACCGCCCTCGCGCCTCCGCCGAATATCGCCAGGCGGTGGAGACAGCGCGCGAATTCCTGAAGGCGCATCCCGAGCGTACTGACCTGCGGCAAGATTTGGCATGGGATTCCATCAAGCTCGGGGACCTGGCGCCGGGCGAAGCGGCTGCGCTCTACAGCGACGCGCTGGCTCAATTCGAGGCATTCGCGAAGGAAGATCCGCGCGACGCCGAGCGCCAGAAGAACATTATGATCGCCGAACGCAGGGTAGGCTTGGCCCAGTTCGCCGCCGGGAATCTGGTGGCGGCGCTTACCAGCTTCAGCCGCGCGTTGCAGATCGCGGAGGCGCTGCCGCCGAGCCCGGAGCTGCGCCGCTCCATCGCCGCGTGCAACTTCGAGATGGGCGAGGTGCTTGCCGCCAATCATGAGCCGGAAGTGGCCGCCGCTACGCTGCGCAAGGCACTGGATTTGTATCGCGACCTGGCCGGATCGCCGCAACGCGCCTCTGTGAGGGACCGGACGGCTCAGGGTTTCGAGCAGGCTCTGGCGTTGGTGGCCGCGGACGCACCCGCGGATATACGGAATGAAATGAATGCGGAATTGGAGCGGATGCGGAAGTAGGAAGCTCTACCGGTCCTCAAGGTGCTTCAGGCGCGCGTCGATGATCTCTTCGACGCGGTGCAGCTCGGAGCGCCAGAGCTCCTTGGTTTCGTCGAAGCGCAGATCCATGTGGGTGCGGAGTTCTGCGATCCGGGCGTTTGTTTCCCCCAGGCGGGCGTTCATGTCGCCAAGGCGGGCGTTCAGGTCGCCCATGCGGGCGTTTATATCGTTCTTGACATCACTCAAGCGAGCGTTATTGACGAGAATCCCAATGAGCACCGTGAGCATGGTCGGCGCCGATGCCAGGGCGATCGTAAGGATCTGCTGATCGTTCATTCTCTATTCAGCATACCGCGAGCAGCAGAGCCGCAGAGCTGCCGTCCTACCGGTCCTCGAGGTGCTTCAGGCGCGCGTCGATGATCTCTTCGACGCGGTGCAGCTCGGAGCGCCATAGCTCCTTGGTCTCGTCGAAGCGAAGATCCATGTGGGCGCGGAGTTCTGCGATCCGGGCGTTTGTTTCCCCCATACGGGCGTTCATGTCGCCAAGGCGGGCGTTCAGGTCGCCCATGCGGGCGTTTATATCGTTCTTGACATCACTCAAGCGAGCGTTATTGACGAGAATCCCAATGAGCACCGTGAGCATGGTCGGCGCCGATGCCAGGGCGATCGTGAGGATCTGCCGATCGCTCATTCTCCATTCATGATAGCGCGCGGCGGGGTGTCACGATTCCGCCACCACTGGATTGCGCAGTACACCGATGTTTTCGATCTCCACTTCCACAATATCGCCGGGCTTCATGGCGCGAGTCTCGCCGGGAGTGCCGGTGTAGACGATGTCGCCCTGCTCCAACGTCAGGTAGCGGCTGATGAAGCCGACTACGGTGGCGCAGTCGAAAATCATGTCCGCGGTGCTCTGGTCCTGCACCGCGGCGCCGTTCAAGCGCGATTGCAGGCGCAGGTTGCCGTAATCGGCGCCGGTGACGACGGCGGGTCCGAACGGCCCGAAAGTATCGCAGCCTTTGGCGCGCCACCATTGCAGGTCCTTGGCGGGGCCGCCCTGCCAGGCGCGCTCGCTGATGTCGTTGCCGCAGGTGACGCCGAAGATGGCCGCGCGGGCTTCGTCCTTGGATGCGTGGCGCACGCGCTTGCCGATCACCAGGACCAGCTCGGCTTCGTAGTGCAGGTCCGTCGAATCGCGCGGAATCACGATGGGAGCCTCCGGGTCCTGAAGGCAGGAGATGGGCTTGTAGAAGATCTCAGGCTGCGCCGGCTGGGGACGCGCGCCCAGGTGGCTCTTGTAATTCCGGCCCACGGCCAGTACTTTTCCAGGCGTGCCCGGGTGCAGCAGCGTAACGTCGCTGAGCCTGTGCCGTACGCCGGTGAGCTTGTGCGCAAACAGGGTTCCTTCCACTTGAGCAATGACGCCGTCTTCAAGAATGCCGTAGGCGGTGCGGGCGCCTGCGCGGTATCGAACAAGTTTCGTCATCTATTTTTTGGCTTTGCCGGTCTTCTTGCCTTCGGTCATCGCCTTGACCCAGCGGGTGGGCGGAAAGACGAAGAAGGCGATCAGCAGGATCACGAAGAGGAACACCGCTAGTAGAAAGAACAGGGCCATATTTGGAGCTCAGGGCAGACCCTCTATCTTAGCGGAATCCGGCGTAACATGTAGTTATGAACACGGTCACCCGGCGTAGCGCGATGCTGGCCGCCATGGGACTCCCCGCCGCGATGGGAGCGCTGGGCGCAGCGGCCGCGGCCAAGGAATTCTGGGACGAGAAGTTCCCCGAAGATTGGTCTGCGCCGGAAATTCAGCGCATCCTAAACGACTCCCCCTGGGCGCAAAAAGCCACCGTCAAGTTTAACGGCGGTCCCGGCGGCGCGGTCGGGTTTTCGCGCAGCGGTTATTATTCCCCCGCCGACCAGGTAAAATACAGTGGCAGCGGCGCGACGGCCAGTCCGGGAACGTTCCATGCGCTGGTTCGCTGGGCCTCCGCCAAGCCCGTGTGCGCCGCCAACAAAGGGACTCCCGATGGCGCTTCCCAGTTCTATATTCTGGCCATGACGGGCGACTTTCCGGATGCGGCCAAGCCGTCCGAGGGCGATGCTGCCACGGCCGCCGCGGAACGCGCGGAGATGTTGCGGACTTACACTAAGCTCGAGCGCAGAGGCGATGGCCCCATCTACCTCGATCACATTCAGGCCATCACCGGCGGCGAAATGTATTACTTTCCCCGCATGGACCCGATCACGCCGTCCAACAAGGAAATCACCTTCAGCACCAAGATCGGACCGCTGGAGTTCAAGACCAGGTTTCTCCTGAAGGATATGCTGTACCGCGGAAAACTGGAGCTATGACGGATGAACTACTGCTTCTTCGATAGCCCGATCGGACCGTTGCTGATCGCCGGCGATCGGCAGGGCGTTCGCTGCATTTGTTTTCCGAAGGTCGGGAAGGCTGTGAAACCCGAGCGCGGCTGGATCGAATCGAACAGCGGCGCGGTAGCCGAAACCGTCGCGCAGTTGCGCCAATACTTCGCGGGACGCCGGACCGAGTTCGATTTGCCGCTGGCTCCCCAGGGAACTCAGTTCCAGCTCGCGGTATGGCGCGAGATGCAGAGGATTCCTTACGGACAGACCATTTCCTATGGCGAGCTGGCGCGGCGCATCGGCAATCCCAAAGCTTCGCGCGCGGTGGGATCGGCCAACGGCGCCAACCAGATTCCGATTGTGATTCCGTGCCATCGCGTGATCGCCGCCGGAGGAAAGCTGGGCGGCTTCGGAGGAGGGCTGCCGGTCAAGGAAGCGCTGCTGGCGTTGGAGAGCGCTCACGCGCGTGCCTCAACCCGAAATTGGTCCGTCGCCGGCGGCTAACGCCGCCAGGACTTTTTCCTTCTCGCTCGCGGCCGATTGCACAGCGGATTCGAGCGCGATTTTGTAGACGATCCCGCCCACCACCGCATCCATCGCCAGCACCGCGAAAAATGCGGTTTCGCTGGTCAGCGCGTAGCGCGCCAGGTACGCCAGTCCGGCGGGCACAAACGCGATCGGGTAGACCACCAGAAGAACCGCCTGCACGCGCCCGGCGGCGCCGGAGCGGAACGAGGAATCCGGGTTCACTCCGCGAGCCTGCCGCACCGACATCAGGTTGCCGGCGCCCAAAAGAAAGATGCTCACCACTCCCGCCACCGCGAAAGCCTCAGCCAGCCTCAGCGGACTCAGGGGCATGCCCAGCAGAGCGCACACAGCCGTCACCGCCAGAATCTCCATCACGATGAACAGCAGCGCGCTCAGGTTCTTGCCGATCAGCACGCTCGAAAAAGGCACCGGCGCCAGATAGTACAGTTGCGCGGCGGAGCGGTCGAAGCCAAAGGAATTCCAGAAGCACACCTCGCTCAACAGCAGCAGCGAGTAGACGCTCACTACGGTGAGGTAATTATTGCCCAGGAAGGACTGTGTCGCGCCGGTGCGGCCGAACGTCGCCGGCAGCCAGATCACCCAGCCAAACGTAAAGCCCATCAGGAACACCAGACGGAAGCGCGGCGAGCGGGCCAGGAAACGAACCTCTTTTTCGACTAACGCTCCCACGGGATCTCGCCACAGGACCGAGGGCAGGCGATAGAAGCGCTCGATCAGCGGGACGCCCGCGCGGGCGGCGTCCGCATAGGAAGACCGGCTGGAGCCCGCCTCTTCCGCATCGAAGGAAAGTGTTCGCGAGAACTGCCACAAGCCGAAAGCGGACCCGATCACGCACCAGGCCAGCAAGTACGTGAGCGACATCCCCACTTCCCTTCCCTGCGCCAGGTTGGCGGCCGCGGTCCAGGGCCAGACCTTGAGGATGTCACCTCCCGCGACCACGCGCAGGCCGCCGCCCAGGGCATCGCGAGCCACCAGAAACTGAAGCGCCGCCGCGCCCAGGATCAGCGTCAGAAACGCGAATTCGCGAATCCGCTTGCGCGCCAGAAGCCGCACCACCAGGTCGCGCATGCCCACCGCCAGCAGCAGGTTGAACACTATATAAGGAAGGATGGCCAGCGCGCCCAGGGCCGGGAGCCGGGGATTCAAGAGAATGCCGGCCATGACGCCCAGCAGGATCATGAACATCTCGATCGCGGCGGTCACGCGCAGCAGCACTTCGATGGCGAACAGTTGCCGCACGGGAATGGGATAGGCTTTCAGCTTACGCATCTCCAGCGACGCGCCGGTGGCGACCATCAGCAGCGGCACCACCTGCCAATACAGAAAGACCAGGAGCAGGCCGCCGGGCAAGGCGCTACGAACCAGATCCAGATCGCCCGGCGCGGCCAGAAGGTGCGCCACCGTGACCGCGGCCACCAGCCAGGCTCCGTACCAAAGGAAGCCGATGATGGTGGCCCAGGCCACGCCGGCACGGGGGTAGAAGTTGCGGAGCGTCCGCCATTGCGCCCACAGGATCGCGCGAGCCTGCCTCATAAAGTGGGGCAAGTGGGACAGGCGATCATTGTTCGTCGCCTGTCTTTTTGTTGCGGGCATGACAGGCCACAGAAAACGATGGCCCGTCCCACCTTTACTTGAGTCATGCCAGCCAATCCAGCGTCTCGAAGGTTCGCCCCGCGCCCACGGCCCTGACGAACGCGTCTTCGAGCGTAGCCGCGTCGCCGCGCAGCTCCTCCATGGAGCCGTTCAGCACAATCCTGCCGTCGCGTATGATGGCGACCCGGTCGCACAGCCGCTCCACCACCTCCAGGACGTGCGAAGTGAGAAAGATGGTGGCCCCGTGGCGCACCTGATCCAGCAGAATATCCTTCATCAGCCGCGCTCCCACGGCGTCGACGCCCTCGAAAGGTTCGTCCATCAGAAACAGCTTGGGGCGATGGATCAGCGCCGCCGCCATGGCCACGCGCTTGCGCATGCCCCTGGAGTATTCGGAGATGAGCTTGTTGCCGGCGGCGTCCAGCTCGAACAACTCCAGCAGCTCGCCCGCACGCGCCCGAGCCACGCGGCGATCCAGCGCGTAGATGCGGCCGACGAATTCAATGAACTCGCGGCCGGTGAGATGATCGAACAGCAGCGATTCGTCGGGCACCAGGCCGATCTGCTGTTTGATCGCGAGCGCTTGCTCGGGCATGGGCAGACCCATCAGCGCGATGGAGCCTTCGGTGGGCGGGGCCAGGCCCATCAGCATTTTGATGGTGGTGGTTTTGCCCGCGCCGTTCGGCCCCAGGAAGCCGAAGAAGCATCCGCGCGGAACCGTGAGCGTCAACCCATCCACGGCGGCCTTGCTGCCGTAGACCTTGCGGAGATTGTGGATCTCAATAGCGGCTGACGCGTCGTCCATGCCCAACTTCCATCGTAAACCAATGCGTCCCGTGCGCATGTGTACAGGCTGGGGACCGGCGCTTCACCGGCCGGCTTCCGCCGCTTGCAGCGCTGCCGCGACCATGGCTTTTTCGCGATACTGCCGGGCTTGTTCTCCGCGTCCGGAGCGTTCCTCGAGGCCGGCCAGCATTTCCAGGGCCTGCGTCAGCACGGGGCCGCCTTTTCGCTCCAGCGTGGGCAGCGCGCGCATCAGCAGCTCGCGCGCGGAGGAGGCACGGCCGGTCTGAAGATGCAGCCCGGCCAAGCGCACCTGCGCGCTTGCAGTCTCCTCCGGGTTGGCGCCGAGCTGACGCTCGCGCAACGCCAGCATCCTCTCGAACTCAGTCGCCGCGCCATTGAGGTCGCCCGATTCCTCGAGCGACGCGGCCAGGTTATAGAGCGTCTGCGCGGTTTCCTGTGAAACCGCCGCTTCCGGGCTCTTCACCCCCAGAGCGCGGTAAATCCCCAGAGCGCGGCGAAGGCACAGTTGCGCCGTGTCATGCTGGCCGTGGCGGCGGTGCAGCAGCCCCAGCTCGTGCAGATGGCCCGCGGTCTCGGCGTGTTCGGCGCCGAAGGCCTTCTCGGCGTGGCTGAGACCCTTCTTGAGGGCTTCGATGGCGTCCGCGGGCCGCCCGCTATGCTCCAGCGCCGCAGCCAGTTTGCGCGAGCACGAGGCCAGCCGCGCATGATCCGGCTTCGCCCGCGCGCCTTCCAGGTGAATCACTTCCTGCGCCGTCTTTTCCGCCTCGTCGTAGCGCCCCTGGTCGAGCTGCACGCTGGCCAGCGCGTCCAGCGCCAGCGAATGCATGGTCTGGTTTTTTTCGCGCACGGCGATCTTGATCGCTTCGAAGGCGGTGCGCTCCGCGTCCTCGAGCTTGGACTGGCGGCGCTGCGCCTCGGCCAGGCCCAGCAGAAGCTCCAACGTGTCGACGGTGGAATGCTGCCGTTCCTCCAGAGCCAATAGGAAATGCTTCTCGGCTTCGCTCCAGTTGCGGGCTTCGAGATGCCGTTGCGCCTCGGTGCGGTTCAAATTCCGCTCATGATGCCACTTTTGGACGTGCGGGGTCGCCCATTCGGCGACACGGATGCCCATTTTCATGATTCGCGAGACGCCGATCATTAGTCCCTCACGCGTGAATCGGCGGGGGCGGTCGCAAACTTTAGCAGGCGCCGCTTGCTCAGGCGCGCGGTCTTTCAGAACCGCGACCGTCAGGGATTCGGTTCAGGCCAGGTTGAGAACTTTGGCCACCACGTGCTTGTCCTGCTCGATCTTCTTTTGCAGGAGCGTGATGGCGTAGATCAACTGCTCCGGCCGCGGAGGGCAGCCGGGAACGTAGACATCGACGGGGATCACCTGGTTCACGGGCACCAGCGCGTAGTTGGAAAATACGCCGGTCGAAGTGGCGCACGCGCCCATGGAGATGACCCACTTGGGCTCGGGCATCTGCTCGTAGAGCCGGCGAATCACCGGCGCCATTTTATTCGAGACGCGGCCGGCGATGATCATCAGGTCGCTCTGCCGAGGCGAGCCGCGCATCACCTCCGCGCCGAACCGCGAGATGTCGAAGCGCGAGGCGATCATGGACATCATCTCGATGGCGCAGCACGCCAGGCCGAAGCTCATCGGCCAGATCGAATTCTTGCGCCCCCAGTTGATCAGTTTATCGAGGGTGGTGGTGAGCAGGACCTCGCCGAGCGGATCGTCTTCGGCTTCCTGGTCGATGCGCGCAAACAACTCCGGCGGCTGGCTGAGATGGAAAGTGGTGTCGTCCACGACTTCATTATGACATGGGCTCTCGCCGGGGTAATAATCGTCCGGCGCCGCCTATGGAAGATCGAGGCTCGCTCCCTCCGCTACAGTCTTCGTTAGCACCTGATTCTTGTACCGGTACTTCACAACCAGGTCCTTCGGCGTGTTGGGACAGGGATCGCCAGCAAGCTGATTCCCAACCCAGACGTGGAGGACCCCACCCGTAATCGCGCTAGTGAGCTGGCTCGCGACGTCGATTCGATTCTCGTTTGCACCGTAGCGCGCCTCGATTATGGCGAGGTCACCTCCAGCTACATGCCTTGGCAGCTGCGGTGGCACGCCCAGAGAGTCAGTGCGTAGGCGTTCTACGATCTGCTCAATCGTGAGCGATCTTTGTATCCGGACAAGACAGACAATCAACCAGATCAATGTCGCGGCAGTGGCGACGGAAAATATCGCCTTCCAGTACTCCTTCGACAGACCCACGAAATCCTGAAACGTTGTGGTCGGAAATACCACCATCAAGGTAGCCAGAATGCCGGCTGGAGCTATCCAGGCATTTCTTCTCTCCATCCTGTGAAGCGCTTGAATTAGACACAGGTGGGCCTTGTCAGCCGTGGTAACGATTATCTGTTGCGTGACGTTGGTGTCCACCCGCTGTATTAGCTGGTTGAGGCCCAAGTCAATCGTGATAGGAGCGGCTGGCTGCCGGCCGCCCGGATCAGTTGTCATCTCACCCTACTCGCCGAGGACAGAACCTCTGCCAGAGCCAGGGAGCATGCCGAGAACCCCAAGAGCGTGTTGTGAAAGAAAGCCGCACCTAGCGCACGCCGTAACTACAGAGGGAACGGTGGGGCCATTGGAGAAGGTGCCAGATGCGGCAGTTAGGTCCCCCGAGAGGGGTTGGTTAAAGAAGCCCTCCAGCAGCGTAAATTGGGCGTTCCCACAACGAGGGCATGGACGCGTTGCGCCTCGGGTGGACAAGGCCTCGATAACCTCTCTTGCCTGCTCGGGGGTCATTCTCCCCGAAAGCACATTGACGTAGGCCATGCTGGGTCCTCCTATTTGCTAAGGTAGCACCGCCCGGCGGCGTCCGTGTCGAATCAGCGCAGTCTCACATCCGCCACTCCTCGCGCTGCGTCTCCGGTAGGCTCGGCGATTGCGACATGAATTCACGCCCGCGATCGCACGCGGACCGCGACCAGGATCAGAAGAACGATGTCGATCCAGAGGCAAGATCCACTTGACAAGACGGCTTCAAAAGGCGCAATATATCCGTAGCGGATATATATGCCCAAAGATCCTTCGCCGCCCCTCCCGCTCACGCCACCGGTGTTTCACATTCTTCTCGCGCTGGCCGACGAGGAGCGGCACGGTTACGGCATCATGCAGGACGTCGCGCGGCAGACCAACGACGCGCTCCAGCTGGGACCCGGCACGCTGTACGGATGCCTGAAGCGTATGCTGGCCGCGGGTCTGATCGAGGAGTCGGAGGAGCGGCCCGACCCGGGCCTCGATGACCAGCGCCGCCGTTATTACAGGATGAAGCCGCTGGGCGAACGCACGGTGCGGGCGGAGGCGCAACGCATCGCCGCCGCTCTGGCCGCTGCGAAATCCAAACGAGTCTTTGCTGGAGGGAAAATATGAAATCGCTCTGCCGCATTTACGCAGTGCTGCTCTACGCATACCCGCGCGAGTTTCGCGCCCAGTTCGGCGGCGAGATGCAGCAAGTGTTTCGCGACCGATGCCGGGCCGTCGCGGAGACCCGCGACTTCGCGCAACTGCACCGGTTCCTCCGTTCGAGCGCCAAGGACTGGCTGACGACGGTGTTCAGAGAGAGGTTCGGTGGATTCAGTTTGGGAACGGTGGCTCGGCGTCCTGCCGCGATCTGGACGCTGGGCGTCTTCCTGTGCCTCTTTGCGAGCACGACAGTAGTGCGCGCCTACGTGATCTCCGCCGGCTCGATGGAAGAGAGTCTGCGCGTCGGCGATCACGTGCTGGCGGACCGGCTGCATTCCAAAGTGGGCGATATCGAGCGGGGCGACATGATCACGTTCCGCTATCGGCAAGATACTCGCCAAATGTATGTGAAGCGCGTCATCGGACTGCCGGGCGACAGGATTCGAATTGTGGATAAGCAGGTGATCCGCAACGGACGCCGCTTGATTGAACCGTACGCACAGCACCTGACCTCGTCGATCGACGATCGGCGCGACAATGCCGCCGAAGTGATCGTGCCTCCCGACTCCTTCTACGTGCTGGGAGACAACCGGGACATCTCGTGGGACAGTCGTTACTGGGGATTTGTGCCCCGCGAGAATGTCGTCGGAAAGCCATGGATCGTGTTCTGGTCCTACAATGCTCCCACGGACGAACTGGTGGGATGGAATCGGATGTATCTCGCCGACCTCGCACGGCACTTCTTTACCAGGACTCGCTGGGAGCGAACCTTGTTGGTACTGCATTCGCAGCCCGCTCAGGAAATGGAACCGTGAGAACGATCCTGATCATGATCGCCGCGGGTTTAATTGCTGCCCAAGGATTCGCCCAGTCAACCTTCGATGTCGCCTCTATCCGGCCCAGCCAGACACCGCAAGGAAAAGGTCTCCCGAGTACTCGTGAAGACGTCAATACGTCGCCCGGAAGTCCGACGATGCGGAATGTCACCCTCAATACCGCCATTCGCTGGGCGTACAAATTGAACGTTTACGAGATCGAGGGGCCCGATGCGATCTCCAACGCAAGATACGATATCGCCGCAAAGGCGGAAACTCCCGCCACCGAAAATCAACTTCGGCTGATGCTGCAAGGGCTGTTGGCGGAACGGTTCAAGCTCGAGTTCCACCGCCAGATCAAGGAGCTTCCTGGGTATGCCTTAGTGGCAGGAAAGAACGGAACCAAACTCACCCTCTCGGAAGGAGGAGGCGAAGGCTCGATGACCGGCGCCGCCCCTGGTCTTCGAGGGCCACAAGATGCCCGTGTCGCGGCTGGCCGACATTGTTTCGAGCGCTCTGAAAGCCCCCGTCCTGGATCAGACCGGACTTGACGGACATTATGATTTCAAGTTGGATCTGCGACCATACCTTGCCGCGCGCCAGGGAGGGGATTCTCCCCAAGTCAATCGAGACACTCCTGGAATGCAAGACGCCCTGGTCGATGTTGCCACATCGGCCCTCCAGGACGAATTGGGACTCAGGCTGGTGCAGAGGAAGGTGCAGCTTGAGGTGCTGGTGGTGGATCACGCGGAGAAAACTCCTTCGGACAACTGACCGGAACAAAGACGGACGGCTACACTAGGAGTTGGACAAAGACTTCGGAATCGAGCCCGAGTACATCGATACCTGGGGCCGTAAACATATTCCCTCCGATGAAACCCGGCGCCCGATTCTGGCTGCCCTCGGCACGGAGACTGCCGCGGCGGGCCATCCCCCGCTCGATCCCACCATCGTGGTTGATGAAGACGCCGCGACTGTGGTCGCTGAAGGAACCGCCACGGTAGGATGAAGCTCGATTCGGCCAAGGTGCCAGTGAATTCCTGGTCATCGATCGTGTAGATCGACCCGACGAAAATAGAAGCGCGCCGGTCACGGGCTCCGGCAGGGAACTTTTTCCCCATCGGCGGTGTCATCCCTGTAGCGGTCCTGGGAGGTGACGATGGCGCGAAAGACGCTCGTCGATTCGTTTCTCGCCGCGCTGTCGGCTTCGCTGTTGCTACAGGCGGGGGCAGCGGCTATCATAGCCGGACGCGGATTGACCGGCTTCATGCTCGCTTCGCTGGGGTTGACCCTCCTGGTCGCGCGCCTCAAGGCCGCCGGAATTCTCACCGGAGAGAGCCTGAACAAGTTGGCGATCGCGATGTTGATCGCCGCATTCGCCGCCGAGCTTTTCACCCTGTACTTGCGGTCCCGCCTGGGCGGATCGGGCTTCGCCCTTTTTACGCCGGAACAGGCCCCCGTGGCCGGCTCGGGAAAGTACCGCGGCGTGATCCTGTGGCAAGACGCGAAACCGCACGCGGCTCTTGTGCCTCCCCGGCCGGAGTCGGGGCGCGGAGTCAACGACGCCAGACAGCCGCTGAGCATTCCCTTCGACGGCGTGTATTGGTTTTTCAAATACCCGGACCGGCAGCCACCCCAGGATTCCTACACAGCTCGCGGCAGTCCTTCGGCGACCGCCTTCCGCTCCGCGGACTCCGTGCCGCTTCAGATGGAGGCTCGCCAGAACTTCATCATCCCTATCGAGATGAGCTGTTGCAGCCGCATTGCGGTCGAGATCCTGAATGCCGACCGTTACCCCGGAACCGTTTCGATTGACTTGATTCTCGCGAACCTAAGCCTGCCGGGCGAACCTTCCCAGCCGCTCGGCCTGCTGCCCGTCACCTCGACGCCGCAGTGGTTGAGCGGCGATGAATTCCGGCCCGCTCCGGAGGTTTTGAGCTTTCCCTTTCCCCTACACCCAAGGATCAGCCAGTTTGACGCCGCAACGGTGCGGTTCATTCGCCAGGGCAAGCGTGGCGCGAGCAGCGCGAGGATCGCAATCGAGCGGTTCACGCTGACGCCGCGTGGGCAATAGCGGGTTGAAGGGTGGTGCTTGTGGCTACACTAGGAGTTGGACAAAGACCACGGAATTGAGCCCGAGTATATCGATACTTGGGGCCGGAAGCATGTTCCCTCCGAGGAAACCCGGCGCCTGATTCTGGCTGCGCTGGGCACGGCGGAAACGTCCGCCCCGCTCGATCCGACCATCGTGGTCCGCGAAGACGCGGAGTGGTTCCCCTTGCGAGTGCCCGCGGCGAGCGCCGGTTCTTCGGTCAAACTCGAAATCCGCTGGGAAAACGGCGATCTGGAGCACCACCCGTTCTGGCTGCCCGAGCTTCGCGAAGGCCGTCCCTATGAAAACGGCGGCGAGAAACTCATCCCACTACCGAAGCCCCTTCGGCTGGGATATCACGAGCTGCGCGTCTTTTTGTTGGTGTCGCCTCCGGCGCCGTGGGTGACGCAGCCGGAGCTCACGGTATTCGCCGAGGCCCGCTTCATCGTGTGCCCGCGGCGCGCGCAAACGTTTGAAGGCCGCGCGGCGGGCGTAGCGTTGAGCCTGTACGGGCTGCGCTCCGCGCGCAACTGGGGTTGCGGCGATATCGCCGATCTGCACGCCGCCATCGACGTCTTCGCCCGCGCGGGTGCGGCGTTCGTCGCACTGAATCCGCTGCACGCCATCGCCAATCGCCAGCCCTACAACACCAGTCCGTATCTTCCGCAGAGCTCGCTCTATCGCAACTTCATTTATATCGACGTGGAGCAGACGCCGGGATATGTGACTGAAGAGTGGATCGCGCGCGAGGCCGCGGAGCTGCGCGCCACCGAATTCGTCGAGTACGAACGCGTCGCGCGATTGAAGCTGCGCGCGCTGAGCGACGCTTTCGACCGGTTTCTGGAATACGGGTCGGCTCCCGAGTTCGACGCCTACGTCGAAGCCGAGGGCGCGGCGTTGCACGACTTCGCCGTGTATATCGTGCTCGATGAAGCCATGCACGGTCACGATCCCAACGTGTGGTTGTGGACGGATTGGCCTGCGCCGTATCGCGATCCGCGCTCGCCCGCGGTGGAGAAATTCGCGCAAGAGAATCGCGCCCGCGTGCTGTTCTTCAAGTTTTTGCAGTGGCAGCTCGACGTTCAGCTCGCTCAGGCGCAGGAGCACGCGCTGGCACGGGGCATGCGGATCGGCTTGTATCACGATCTGGCTCTGGCCACCGACCGTTTCGGCGCGGACCTCTGGGCCAACCGCGCGTTCTATGTTGCGGGCTGCCGGGTGGGCGCGCCTCCGGACGACTTCGCGCCCAACGGCCAGGACTGGGGCTTTCCGCCGCCCAACCGCGAGGCCCATCGAGCCGACGGCTACCGGCGCTTCGCGCAGTCCATCCGCAACAGCGCTCGCCACGGCGGCGCGCTGCGAATCGATCATGTCATGCGTTTCTTCCGGCTGTACTGGATGCCGGATGGAGTCAGCGCGGCCGACGGAGCATACGTCCGCGATTACGCCGAGGATTTGCTGGGCGTGCTCGCATTGGAGAGCTTGCGGAACGCTTTTCTCGTGGTGGGCGAGGATCTGGGAACCGTCAGCGGAGAGGTGCGCCACAGGCTGGCCGAGGCGGGCATCCTCAGCTACCGGCTGCTGTGGTTCGAACGCAATGGCGACGGCAGTTATCGCGCGCCGGGCGAGTATCCGGAGCAGGCGGCGGTCTCCACTACCACCCACGATCTTGCGACGCCCGCCGGATTTTTCTCGGGCCGCGACATTGAGGCGCGCAAGGCTGCGGGACTCATTGATGAAAAGGCCTGCGAGGACCAATGGTCTTCCAGGCATCGCGAAATCGAGCGCCTCAACCAGGCGCTGGACGCCGCCGGGTTCCACGGCGATCCACTGGGCTTCGTGATGGCGACGCCGTGCTCGCTCGCCGTGGTTAATCAGGAGGACCTGACCGGCGAAACCGACCAGCAGAATCTTCCGGCCAGCACCTGGCAGTATCCCAACTGGCGGCGCAAGATGAAGGTCGCGGTGGAGGACCTGGCCGGGATCGAAGAGGATCTCGGCCGGCGCATCGCCAACTCGGGGCGTGCGGGCTCCGGGCGCGTGGTACCGTAAACCAGATTGCAGCTTGCTGAGGAGGACGAGTCCTATGAAGCTTGCCGGTGCGTTCCTCGCAGTTTTCGTTTTCAGTATTCTGGCGCAGACGCCGAATACCACGCCCGTCGTCAAAGACGGGACGGGCGCTGTGCTCTTCCTGCGGTTTTCGCCGGACGGCCGTGAACTGGCGCGTATCTGCCAGTTTGGCCCCGTGGCATTGTTCGATACCAACGGTTACCGTAAAGCGCGCACGTTCTCCATCGGTATGCGAATGGTGGCCTACAGCGCGGACGGAACCCGGATCGCCACCGCCGAGGGGACCGACGGCGCGCGAGTCTGGGACGCGGCCATGAAAGGTAAGCCGATCCCCCAGTCTGTTCTGGATGAAGTGTACCTGTTGGACGCTCCGCTCAGGGTTCTTCAGACGCCGAGTCAAGACGCCAAGCAGCGGGTGTTCTGGATCGAGTTTTCCCCGGACGGTAAACATCTGATCACCACGCATGCAAATGGCCATGTGAAGGTCTGGAATACGAGCTCCTGGGCCGTCGAAGACGACCTCGCCCTGACCGATACCGAAGTGCGCGCAGCCGCTTTTTCACCGGATGGCAAAACCGTTATGATCGGCGACACATACGGTGGGCTGCATCAATGGAGTTTTGCGGCCAAAGCCGAGATCAAGTCCATGCCGGGTCCCAATTACGGAGGCGCAATCACCGGCCTGGCGTTCTCCCCGGACGGCAAGAAGCTGGTCACCACCCACCAGGGGAAATCGGGCAACGTGGTGATGATCTGGGACACGCAAGGCTGGGTTGCACAGATCGAAGCTGGATTCTCCTCCGCCGCGTTTTCCAAGGATGGCAAGTTGCTGGCGCTGGGCGGGAGTCAAATCAAGTTGGTCGATTCCTCTACCGGGAAAGATATTCGCTCAATCGAACTGCCTCAGATGACGATGGGCGAGGCCGCACGCCAATTCCAAAGCCAACCGAATGCGAACTTGAAAATTCCGATCCTGCTGGGGGCTCTTGCGTTCTCCCCGGATGGCCGGACACTCGCGGCGGGGACCGCGGACGGAACCGTTCGCCTGGTTCCGATCGCGCCGTAGCCCCGCGCATCAGGGCGTGCGTGAGGACACGTAGGCGGCGATGTTGACCATATCCTCCAGCGTCAAATTCGCGACCGCTTCCTTCATCAGAGGACTCCAGGGGCCCTTCCGCGAACCGTTCTTGATGTCGTAGAGCTGGCGCACCAGATAGCTGGGCGATCTTCCGGCGAGAAACGGCACGTTGCCCAGACCTTTCAGGTCCTGGCCGTGACAAATGGAGCAGCGCAGCGTTTTGGCGGAGCCGCCGGTTGTCGGCCCACCTGTAGTAACGAGGGCCTCGCCCTTCTTGGCGCTGCCGATGGGCACGTAGGCCACGAACGGAGAGGCGTCGTCGCGAGCCTCGGTGGGCTCCAGGCTCTGCGCGGTCTCGATGATGCGTTCGCCGATGGGCTCCATCCCTCCGCCTTCGATCGGAACCAGCATGCCGGTGACCGCCTTCGTTTTGGGAACCATCTTGGCTTCCACCACCTTGATCCACGGTTTGTACTTCAGCTTGGAGAAGTATTCGGCGGCGATCTTGACTTCGGCGTCGTTGCTGGCTTTGGCCAGATTGAGCATCGCGGCGGGCGGACCCATGCTCGGCTCGGAGCTCTTGCGCACGCCGTCGCGCATATCGGCGACTTGCGCCACGATGTAGGCGGCGGGAAGGCCGGCGATGCTCGAATTCTCGGGACGGCCTTGTCCATTGGGCAGATGGCAGTAGCCGCAGGCGCGGATGTCCGGACGGCGGCCGTGGCCCACGATCTCGGGCATGGCGGGATGGCCGTCGGGATGCCAATCGGGAGGATTGAAGCCGTCGGTGACCTGCGCCTGCGTGAACGCCTTGGTGCTGTTGGGCACGTGCTTCAGCGTAGGATCGGTGGAGGGCGGCGCGGGGGGCGCCGGAGGACTCAGAGGATAGGCCCACGGCAGCGGCGTGACCGGCGCGGGAGCCGCCGCCGGAGTAGATGGCGGCGGGGCCTGCGAAAATGCGATCGCGGCCCACACTGCGGCGGCCGCTGTGGCTAGGAACGCGTAGCGAAGCATCATCGGAGAATACCTCCGTACGAGAGTATCAGGAAGCGGGCCCGCATCCGCGTGGGCTTCAGTTCTCCACCAAAACTTTGTCCGCGCGATCCACCACGATCACATCCGCCGGAGATTTTCGTAATTCGCCTTTGAGTCCCATCTGCGATTGCAGGACTTCCTGTACCGCGGTGATCGCGACGTCGGGGTCCGGCCGCTGCGTGGCGACGCCGGCATCGGTGAGCCGCTGCATGAACGCAGCCGCGTTGATGGTGAAACTGTAACGCCCTTTCAGCCCGGTTTGATCGACCACCGGCTCCGGAAGATTCAGCATCCTGGTTGCGCCATTCGAAAGTAAATCCGCGATCTCCTCCATCGACATGTCCGTGACCACAATCTTCGTGCCGCTCGGCCCGTCGGGCTGTATGTTGGTCTTACCTGCCGGGTCTCCGGCGGTCAGCTTGGGCCCGTTCTTGTCCACCACCAGCGCGTACATCGAGAGCTCTTTCGTCTCATGATGAACCGTCATCTTGAACCGGTCCGTGAGAAGCGCTTGAAGCATCCGCCTGAGCTGCGGCTCGTCCGCTGTTGTCGCGGCCTTCGCGAGAATATCGTAGCGTTCATCCGCGAGCCATCCCGGTCCCGAGACCTGATACTCTTTCATGCCGTAGGCCCACTGAAGAGCCGATTTCAAGCTCACATTCCGCATCGTGAGACTGCCCGGCTCGGCCGTGATGCTCTCGCGGCGGTTGCGTTCTCCGTTCGGGTTCGAGATCTCACTGCGCTTGACGGACGCCACTTCGAACTCCGCTCGCGCCGGCGCAGGTTGTCCGTACGCGGCGCAGCAACTCGTGACAAACACGCACGCCAGGACTGTATTTCGCATGATTAGTTCTCCGAGGGTTTCGCTACCCCGTCTACAACCAGGATCTCGATCGGATCCTTCGCGGGCTCCAGCTTTACTCCGAGTTGATCCTTCACGGCATCGACAATTGCACGATTCACGTCATCCTGAGTCCGGACATCCTGTTGGGACACCAGAATGTCATAGTCGATGTCTCCGGTCAGACCGGTTTTGTCGATCACCGGCCGATCGGCGGAGACTCCCACCAGTTGGACGAAGTCTCCAATCGATTCCTTGGTGGCTTTGCTTCGGAACGCTCCTCCCGGCTCCGGGGTGAGATTCCAGGTAAACGCCTCATCCGCGGCGGCCGGCTTCAACGTAGAGTTCTTTTTGCCCGGCACAAGGGTCATGTGATACACAGGCAGCTCTTTGGTATCGCGGTGGAGCTTCAACTGAAACCGGTCGGCCAGCAGGAATTGAAGCATCGGCCGGATCTTTTCCTGCGTAGGCGCGGTATCGCCGGCGGTCGTGGCGGTGATGGCGAAGATCGAGGAGTCGGCCCAGGACGGCGCGCCTGCAATCTGGTACCCCTTGACGCCGTAAGCGGTCGCGATGATGGTGTGCAGGGTGCCGGTCAGCGTTACCCGGTTGCCTGAGATCTTAGCGAGCTTGCCGGACGCCCCTACAAAGGACAGGTCGTTTTGCCCCGGCGCTATGGACTGATCGAGCTGCTTGACGGAAGCCACTTCAAATTCGGCGGCAGCTTGCCCGTACGCGGCACGGCACGCCGAGACAAACACGCACGCCAGGATCGTATTTCGCGCCATTCGATTCTCCTGTTTAATCATACGACGGAGCTTCGGATCTGTACCGTCAAGAAATGCCAAAGAATCGGACGCATGGCCTTGACACTTCTTGACAAATCGCCTGGCCGCGAGCGCCTAGAATAGTACGCAGTGGAGCACTTAGGCGCCGCGGCCGGACGTATTCTTCTCATCGACGACGACGTCGAGCTGGGCGCTTTAGTCCAGCGCTTTCTCGCCGGGGAGGGCTTCGAAACTGAGTGCGCCTACAGCGGCGTGGAGGGAATGCAGCGGGCCTTGATCGCCCACTATGCACTCATCCTGCTGGACGTGATGATGCCCGACATCAGCGGCTTCGAAGCTCTGCGCCGCCTTCGCGCCGGATCGCGTACGCCGGTTCTCATGCTGACGGCGCGCGGCGATACCCTCGACCGCGTTCTGGGACTTGAAATGGGCGCGGACGACTATCTGCCCAAGCCGTTCGATCCTCCCAAGCTTGCCGCTCGCATCCGCGCCATTCTCCGCCGCGTCCATCTTCCGCCGGAGACCGGGCCGGAGAAACTCACGCTGGCCGATCTCGAAGTCGATTTCGGTTCGCGAACGGCGCGGCGCGAGGGCCGGTTGCTGGATCTGACCACGGTGGAATTCGATCTGTTGGCGGTCCTGATGCGTTCCGCGGGTGCAGCCGCAAGCCGCGAGCATCTGGCGCGCCAGGTTTTAGGCCGCGAGTTTTCGCCCTTCGATCGCAGTATCGACACGCACATCTGCAACCTGCGCAAGAAACTGGGGCCGCTGGCCGATGGAAGCGAGCGCATCAAGAGCGTCCGCGGTGCGGGCTACCTGTACGCCGCGTCTCTGAGCGCCACGCTCCGGCGCTGATTTCCATGCGACGCTTGTTTCTCAGGACGTTTCTGTGGTTCTGGCTGACCGTTATCCTGGCGATCGCCGCGATCTTGGTTCCGAACATCTACTTCGGATATTTGTTTGAATCGAGATGGAGCCGGACGGCGGAAAATCTCCTCGAAGCGGCCTCACGCGAGGCTGTGGATACCTTTGAAAGATCCGGCGAGCTGGGTCTCATGCAGTATTTCGGCCGGCTCCAGCGCGAGGATTCCGTCAGGCCAGTACTGTTGCGCGACGGCGAAGAGGCGATAGGACCGCATCTGGATGGCGAAGTGTTTGTCCACCTCGTGGCGCAAATGGCGGCCAAGAGAGAGGGCCCCTACCTTCGAGGCACAACGGCCGCACAGCGGATCATCGGCGCAAGCGGGAAGACCTATGTCCTCGTGCTAACGTACCAGCGCACTCCGTTCTGGCCCGTGGCGGAGGGCGCACTGGCGATCTTGGCCGGTGTATGGTTCTTCTGCTACTTGATCACGCGCCACGTCACCGCGCCACTGTTTAAGCTGCGCGCGGCCGCGGCGCGCATCGCGGAAGGGCGGCTTGATACGCGGGTTGGACCGGCGCTCGCGAACCGCGCCGATGAAATCGCCGATCTCGCGCGCGACTTCGACCGCATGGCGGAGCGAATCGAATCGCTGCTCGCCGGGCAAAAGCGGCTACTGGCCGATGTTTCGCACGAATTGCGCTCGCCTCTCGCCCGCTTGACGGTCGCCCTGAGCCTGGCCAAGAACGGACCCGCGGCGGAGGCGCCCGAGCATCTGGAGCGAATCCAGTTGGAAGCCCGCAGGCTGGACAAGCTTATCGGCCAGCTCCTGACACTTTCGCGGATCGACAGCGGCGTCCAAGGCGTCGACCGCGCTTCTATCGACCTCGGCAATCTGGTTCAGGAAATCGCGAGCGATGCGGATTTCGAGGCTCGCGCCCGTTCGCGCAGGGTGACAGTCGAGTGCGCCGATGCATGCAGCATCACGGGCTCGGAGGAGATCCTCCGCAGCGCCGTCGAGAATGTCGTGCGCAACGCGGTGCGTCATACCAGGGAGGGAACCGCCGTCGAAGTCGCCCTCCGGCGGAATGGCTCGAAGGCGGTGCTGCGCGTTCGCGATCACGGCGCGGGAGTGAGCGAGCCGATGCTTTCTGAAAACTTTCTTCCGTTCCGCAGAGCGCCGGAGCTGAGCTCGAATGGCGCCGGCCTCGGACTCGCGATCACGGAGCGCGCCGTGCGCGCGCATGGCGGCGCCTTCCGCGCGGCGAATGTCCCTGAAGGCGGCCTGCTGGTGGAGATGGAATTTCCATTGGCGTGACGTGCGCACGCGGCGGCTACCCCGATGGTCAGATACAAAACCTGTTGGCTCGGGACTCCGTTCACGGAGATCGAGAGCAAGACGTTGCCGCTCAGGCCGGGCGGGATCGCGACGTTGAATTGAAACAACCCCACGAATCCTCCAGTTTGGCCGGCGTACTGCGGTTGACCCCCCTTGCGCCGCTTTGCTAGGGTTTTGAACAGAGGCTTGTTCAGAAAAATGAGTGAGACAGAAGCCGTCTGTGTTGTTCACCAATCCCTTCGACTCGTGGACGGATTTGTTACCCGCTAGAATAAGGGCGATGGCGCGTCTTACCGCGGCGGTTGTTGCGTCGTTCACGATTCTCGGTTTGGCAGCCGGGGGCTACGCGCGGACCAAGGTTCGCGAAGAACCCTTGGACCCGTCGAAGGGAGCGAAGCTCGCCAGCCGCATTCCCTGCGACGGCGTCACCAATCCCGAGGACCAGATCAAGCTTGTCTCCACGTTTGCTCCAGGGAATTTGGAGCGTTCCTTCCGCATCAACGTCTACGAAGATAAATATTGCAAGCGCATGGATCTCGGATTCAGGTGCCTCCAGTCCGGGCACGCCCTCTGGAAGCAGGAATGGTCCGTTGTCAATTCCCATCCGCAAGGTGAAACCGGCGCCTATGGGTTGGCCTCGTGCGCCGAGGAAGGCTCGTTCGGGCAGATTTCAAAAGACGCGCCGCAGATTGTGCTTACCGGCTGGTATCGGGAAGCCGGTTCCGATCCGAACCGGCCATGGAAACAGGCCGTGGTGAAGAAGCTTGAGTCGCGCTGGGAAACCTACGAGTTCACCGATCCGGACGGCGGCACCGCGCGGATCGAAGTCACTCGCCGATAGCGTTTACGGTAACTGCGCCGGCGCGTTCACGTGAACCAGGTCGATGTTGTTCTCCTGGCAAATGTATTCCAGGATCTCATCGCCCGGCGGCTGGAGTCGCGCGGTTCCCTGAGTCGTGAACGGCTTGGTGTAGGCTCCCGGATCGTTGATGGTGACCTCGATGTGCATGGTGCCGAGGTCGGTCCGCGTGTAGCGTTCGATGGTGTGGAGCTGTTCGGTATGCGGATGGCCCAGATAGTCGAACCAGAATTTGTCGTTGAAGCCCACCGTATCCACCACCAGCGTCTCGCCTTCCCAGTGCCCGATCGAATGCCCGTACCAGGTTGGGTCGGGATCGTCGGGATGCTTCGCGTTCATGAAGATTTGCCGGTAGCTGTGGATGTTGCCCTCATACAGGATGAAGGTGTGCGTGGCGGCTTTGTGCGTAGGCGTTTGCACCATGCGCCACGGGTAAGGAGCGCCGCGAGGCACGCCGAACGGCAGGCAATTCGCCTGCGGATCGTCCTGCGATTTCCGCGTCTTCATCAACGCTTCCGCCCACGGCTTCATGACCACCTCTTCGCCCGGCTTGAGTCCCTTGGTGATGTCGCCGGAATTGCTGCCGCCGCCGGACCACAATCCCGCGAAGTCCGGAGTCCCGTCCGGGAGATGCGGCGCGGGTCCCGAGGGCGTCGCGGGTCCGCGTCCCTTCCCTTTCCCAGCGCCCTTGACAGCGCCCGGAGCAGCAGCCGGCGTCGGCGCTTGCGCCACCAGGAGGCTCACCGAAACCAGCGTCGCCGCGGCCACGCAAAAGCCTACGAATCCGTTTCGTGCGAATGTCATTTGGCTTTCGCCTCCGGGTCCGCCATGAAGGTGAGCTTGTGCCCATCCGACAGTGTGATGGTGTCCGCGCTGGCCGTGGCCGTGTTGTCCTTGGACCTGGAAGCGACCACCACAACCTCATCGCCCTCCTTCAGGGAGTGCCTGGTCCAGCCGTTCCGCACCATCATGTTCGGACTGGCCAGCTCCAGATTCCAATTCACCACTTTGCCGTTCGAGTCTTTTACGTCGACGTAAAAATGGGCGTGGGGATTGGTCCATTCAAACTTGGTCACCACTCCTTTAAGCTCGATCTTGTTCTTGGAGTCGTACTCAGCCGCGAAAGAATGGTGCGCCAGCGCAGGCCATCCCGAAAGCAACAGCCCGGCGCCTGCGGCGAACAAAGTCAACTTGGCTTTCAAGACATCCACCTCCCGCTAAATGGCAATTGTTTCATATCCCCGCATCCCGCACAATGCAAGAGTGTGGGGCAGGCGATCTTGTCGCCTGCCTTTCGCGGGCGAGCGGGCAGGCGAGCGGGCAGGCGACAAGATCGCCTGCCCCACTGATGATAGAATGGCCGCAATCATGAGAATCCTCGCGGGAATCGCGCCGCTGTTTTTCCTTTCGATACTTGCGCTGCATGGTCAGGGACGCAACTACGGCCGCTCCATGGTGATCACCCAGCAGGGCATCGCCGCCACCAGCCAGACGCTGGCTTCCTCGGCCGCCGCGCAGATTCTGGCGCACGGCGGATCCGCCGTCGACGCCGCCATCGCAGCCAACACCGTGCTCGCCGTAGTCGAGCCCATGAAAACCGGCCTCGGCGGCGATCTCTTCGTCATGTATTGGGAAGCCGCAACCGGGAAGCTGGTGGGCCTCAACGCCTCCGGCCCAGCTCCCAAGGCGCTCTCTCCCGAGTTCCTCGCCAAGCAGGGAATCAAATCCATGCCGGCGTCTGGAATACACAGCTTCACCGTGCCGGGCGCGGTGGAAGGCTGGGCCAAGATCCATCAGCGCTACGGCAAGCTTCCTTGGAAGGATCTGTTCCAATCCGCGATCGCCTACGCCGAGCAAGGATTCCCCGTGACCGAGGCGATTCAAGAATCCTGGGCCGCTAACGCTGCCCGCCTCAAGGATCATCCCGAATCCGTGCGCGTCTTTCTCCCCGGCGGCAAGACGCCCAAGGTGGGCGATCTCTTCAAGAATCCCGATATCGGGCGCGCTTTGCGCCTGATTGCGGATCAAGGGCCGGCGGCGTTTTACAAGGGCGAAATCGCCGCGGCCATTCTCAAGACTTCGCGAAAGCTTGGCGGGACCATGACGGCCGAGGATCTGGCCGGCTACTCCTCCGAATGGGTGACGCCGATCTCCATCGACTATCGCGGCTGGAAAATTTACGAGCTTCCTCCCAACAGCCAGGGCATGGCCGCGCTGGAGATGCTCAACATCATGGAGGCGACGCCGGCCTCTCCGCTCGGTCCGCTGAGCCCGGCGGAGATGCACAAGCGCATCGAGGCGATGAAGCTGGCCTACGCCGATGTGCGCCGCTACAACGCCGATCCTCGCACCTACAACGTTCCTGTCGAGCCGCTGCTGTCGAAGGATTACGCCAAGAAACGCGCCGCGCTGATCGATCCCAAGAAGGCCAATTGCAACGTTCCCAACGGCGACCCTGTGGGCAGCAACACGACCTACCTCACCGTGGTCGATAAGGACGGCAACATCGCCAGTTGGATCGAGAGCGTCTTCGAGGAGTTCGGCTCCGGCCTGACGGCCGAAGGCATGGGCTTCATCCTGCAGAATCGCGGCGCGCTGTTTACGCTGGATCCGAACCATCCCAACGTGCTCGCCGGAGGTAAGCGCCCCTTTCACACCATCATTCCCGCGTTCATGGAGCGCGGCGATCAACACATCGGCTTCGGCATCATGGGCGGCGCGAACCAGCCGCTGGCGCACGCGCAGTTCGTCTCCAACATCGTCGATTACGGCATGAACATTCAGGAGTCGCTCGAAGCGCCGCGCTTCACCAAGAAGACCGCCGGAGGCTGCGATGTGTCTATCGAAGTGCGCGTCCCCGCCGCCACGCTTCAGCAGCTTTCCGAGCGCGGCCACGAAATCCGCATCCGCCGCGAATACACGCAGGAAATGGGCCGCGGCCAAGCCATCCTGCACGATTCGAAAACCAAGACCAACTACGCCGCCTCCGACCCGCGCGCCGACGGAGAGGCGATCCCGGAGCCGATCGTCAGGTGAGTGGGGCAGGTCTCCGACCGGCGCAGTGCGCAGGCCGAAGTCCTGCTCCACATCATTCGTAATACTTCGGAGCCTTCTTGAGCGTGTCGAACGTAGCCTTGTCGTGCTCGATCCACAGTTGCGCGTTGCTCTGTTTGAGGAACGCCTCGATCTTGGCGCGCGAGGCCAGCGATTGCTCTTTGTTGTATTCGAAGGTCGGGACGTTGCCGGTGGTGCGCTCCTCCGGGTAGTGATAGAGGTCGCCCGCGATCAGCACCGGACCGGTCTTGGCCAGCTTCAGGAACAGAACCTGGTGGCCGGGCGTGTGGCCGGGAGCGAACTTGATGATCGCGGTTCCGTCGCCGAAGACGTCGTAGTCGTCCCTCTTGATGATGGTGGTCTTGGCGTCCTTCAGCGCGCTGAAGCTGGCGGTGGCGATGATGGCGCCCTGCTGCGGAGGACCGAACATGACGTCGCGCTCCTCCTGATGCACCAGCCACGTGGAGCCCGCGAAATCGTTGGCGTTGGCGGTGTGGTCGGAGTGATAGTGCGACAGGCCCAGATAAGTGATGTCGGACGGCTTGTAACCCACCGCGGCAAGCTGCGTCTTCAGAGGCTTGGTGGCGCCCATGATCACTCCGGTGCCTTGCGTGACGGGCGAGCCGTCGGGCTTGAAGGCGCTATCGGCAATCACGCCGGTGTCCCAGATCATGGTGCCGTTGGGATGGACCACAAGGTAGCAGGGCACCACCATTTCAGTGGCCTTGACCTCGCCCGGCTTGAAGTTGAACATCGCCGGACTCAGGCCCTTGATGGAGCCGCAATCGAAAACGTACAACCGCACGGACTTGGGCGGCTTGGGCGCGGTTTGCGCGAGCGCGAGCGGCACGGACGCCAGAAACAGAGCGGCCAGAATTCGGGTCTTCATGGGAAAAAGGATATCATTCGCGCCGCTCGCCCGTCGTACAAGTAAGCAGCAGCCCGGCTAAACTGATAGTTTGTATGAAATTCACAACATTCGGTAAAACCGGAACCACCGTTTCCAGGCTGTGCCTGGGATGCATGACCTATGGAGGCGGCGATCTGCCGGATTGGGCTCTGGGCACCAAGGGCTGGCACGTTGACAAGGACGACGCGCGGGAGCATTTCGCCGCGGCGCTGGAAGGCGGCATCAATTTCTTCGACACGGCCGACGTGTACTCGATCGGCCGCAGCGAGGAGATCACGGGAGCTTGGTTAAAGGAGCTGGCCTCCCGCGACGATGTTGTCGTCGCCACCAAGGTCCACGGAGTCATGGGGCCTGGGCCTAACCGCCGCGGCCTCAGCCGCAAGCACATCATCGAGGCGTGCGAGAACTCCCTGCGCCGTCTCCAAATGGACTACGTGGATCTGTACCAGATCCATCGCTGGGACTCGCTGCCGGCGCTCGAAGAAACGCTCGATGCGCTCGATTCGCTGGTGCGGAGCGGCAAAGTGCGCCACCTGGGCGCGAGCAGTATGGCGGCGTGGCAGCTGTCGAAGGCCTTGTATACGGCCAAAGAGCACGGATGGCATCGGTTCGTCTCGATGCAGAATCACTACAACCTGGTGTATCGCGAGGAAGAGCGCGAGATGATTCCTCTGTGCATGGACCAGGGGCTGGCGATCATTCCGTGGAGTCCTTTGGCGCGCGGGTTCCTGACCGGGACGCGGAAACGCGACGGCGGATCGACGGTGCGCTCGCAGGTGGACAGCTTCGCCAAGGACATGTATTACCGGGAGGACGATTTCGCCGTTGCCGACGCGGTGGCCGAGGTAGCGAAACAGCGCGGAGCATCCGCGGCGCAGATTGCGTGCGCGTGGGTGCTCCAGGCGCCCGGCGTGACCGCTCCGATCATCGGCGCCACCAAGCCGCAACACCTCAAGGACCTGATCGCGGCCACAGACCTCGTACTTACACCGGAGGAAGTAAAAGCGCTGGAAGCGCCGTATCGGCCGCATCCGATTCTGGGACACGCCCAGCCCAAGGCGAAGGACATGCGGCGGTGAAGGCCGGTCCGGCCGCTATTCGGTTTCGAAGCGGTAGCCGATGTCGCGGATGGTCTGAATGAATGTGGGACGATGCGGGTCGGGCTCGATCTTGGCGCGCAGAGTCGCCACGCAGCGGTCGATGCTGCGCGGAGTGACCATCACCGAGCGGCCCCACACCGCGTCCAGAACGTCGTTGCGCGCCAGCGCCCGCCCAGGCCTGGTTGCGAAGTAGTTCAGCAGACCGAATTCCTTGGCCGTCAGCTCCACTTCCCTGCCCTTGCGAAATAATTTGCGGGCGGTCAGGTTCAATTCGAAATCGCCAAACGCGACCACGGCCGTCTTCTGCGCCTTGCTCCTGCGCAGGAACGCATTGGCGCGAGCCACCAGCTCGCGGATGCGGAACGGCTTGGTGACGTAGTCGTCGGCGCCCAGGTTCAGCCCCAAGATGATGTCTTCCTCCTGGCCCTTGGCCGTCAGCATCAGGATGGGCACTTCCATGCCGTGCTTTCGAAGCGCGCGGCAGATCTCGTACCCGTTCACCTTCGGCAGCATGATGTCGAGCAGGATCAGATCGGGGCTCTTCTCCATCGCTAGATCGAGACCGGCTTGGCCATCGCCGGCCGTAAACACCTCGCATCCTTTGGAGACGAACGTGTCTTTGAGGCCGCGCAGCAGAGCCGGCTCGTCCTCCACAATCAGGATGCGAGCGCGCGTCATAATGACACGGCAGAAGCCGCGGCTTCGCGGAGTTCCGACGCGCAGGGAAGACGCACGATGAAGGTGCTGCCTGCGCCGGGCCGGCTCTTCACGCGCACTGTTCCGCCGTGAGCGCGCACGATGAACTCCACAATGCTCAGCCCCAGGCCGCAGCCGCCGGTTTCACGAGCCAGGCGCTGGTCCACTTGATAGAAGCGGCGGAAGATGCGTTTCTGGTCGCGCGGGGCGATGCCGATGCCATTGTCCTCGACTTCAAACACCACTTCATCCGCCGAGTGATGGGCTCGCACGGAAATGTGTTTGATCACTTCTTTTCCAGAGGGCGTGTATTTGTACGCGTTATCGATCAGGTTCAGAAGAACGGCGATCAGGGCATCTTCATCGGCCTGAAGCAGAGGCAAATCGGGAGGAGCTTCGATCTCGAAGTGGCAAGCCGGCCCCTGCAAGCGTTCCCGCATGACGTGCGCCGCGGAGTGAATGACGCTGCCGGGATTGACAGGAACGAAGTCGAAACGCTGGCGATTGCGCTCGATGCGCGAGAAGGTGAGGAAGTTTTCGATCAGGCGTGTCAGGCGCAGGTTCTCGCCCGAGATGAGTTGCAAGTATTCGCGGGTTTTGACCGGATCGAGACGCGTGTCTTCAAGCAGCGAATCCACCAGCAGCCGCATGGATGCGAGCGGCGTCTTGAGCTCGTGCGACACGGCGGCGACCAGGTCGGTCTTCAGGCATGCCAGGCGCATCTGGCGGCGGAAGATGTTGCCCACGAACACGCCCACCACGGCCATGGCTCCGATCACCAACGCGCCCGCCCACAAGTAGGAGGCTCGGCGAGCTCGGGCAGCTTCATCCAGCGGCTTGGTGTCGAGCAAGGCAAACGAAATCCGCCAGCCCGGAAGCAGCGCTCCCGCTTCCATCGATTCGCCCGAGCCGAGCGCGCCCGGCGGCAGCATGTCGAATCGAACGCTGTGCGACGGGCTCTGTTGATCGAGAAATGCTCTCATGGCCGCGAGCATCGTGGAGGTGCGAAGCAGCGCCACCACCCGCCCGGATTTCGAGGCGAGCTTCCACGTGTCCTTGGGTGCGGCGTTGGTTTCCAGATACTGGGCCGCCAGTCGCTCGGCCTCGATTGTCGGGAATTGAGATGCGGGGTCTAACGTGCGGACTTCGTCCATCAGGAACAGGCGTTGCGCGGAGGGCATGGTCACATGTTCGTAGTCGTTCAATAACACCACCAGATGACGGTGATCCGCGCGCGGGAGTAGATGGAGCGCGAGAAGTTGTTCATCCGCGGCAATCAAACGCCCTTGCGGATCGGTCGTGTGAGCGAGTGGGCCGGAGACGAACTGTTCCTGAATCGCGCGCAACGCGGCTTCTTTATTACCACCCTGCACGAAGCCTCGGATCTGCGATTGCGCAGTGAGAAGCTCCGCGCGAGGCTTCGCATCCGGATGCAGCGCCTGGACCGGCTGCGGATAAACACCGGGATAAACAATCGAATCCGCCACCCCGGATTTCACCGCGCGGGCGAAATCCGCGGGCGTGCCTGCGCCGGCTCGCGAATCCAGATCCGCGGTGCGAGCTTGCCAGTAAGCCTCCACGCGGTCGCGCAGCAGCGGGAGCTGATTGCGATACGCTTCGGTGACGCTTTGGCGAGCCGCGGCCGCCTGGCTGGTGGCCGCGTCGTTCATGAACCAGAGCACGCAGCCGGTGGGCAGCAACACTCCGAGGATCAGGAACAGAGGAACCAGCCAGTTGGAGCGGTCGAGACCCACTTAGACTCCTATTTCGTTGCGGCCGTACTGTGCATGAATATCACAACGCCGTTAGCTGAAACCGAAGTGGCCTGTATTTCCGAGGAGCCGTCCAGCGCTGGAGCGCCAACGAAAGTGACCTGGTCCCCAGCCTTCACCCTGTCTTTAGTCCAGCCGTCCCGCACCATCACATTCGGCGGGGCAAGCGAAATTCGATACGGCGTCGCCGCGTTACCGTTTGAATTCACGGTCAGCCAGACATACGGATTGAGCCACTGGACTTGCAGGACCGTCCCGGTCACCGTGACGGACTTGGTAAAATCGAACTCCGCGTCGTGATACGGCCGTTCCGCATGTATCGACGCCTCTTGCAGCCCTGGCCCTGCCCTATAAACAAACGTGCGAAACGGGCCCGTTTGAGCCGCGCCGCCGGCGTTCTTGGCCGACGCGATCAGCTCCTTATAATCCGGGAAATCCCACCCCAATCTCTGAATCTCTTGCGAGGCAAGAGCCGCATCGCCCTTCGCGAGCAGCGTCATCCCCAGCCGGTACTGCGCTTGCGCGGCAATCTCGCGCTGGATGGGGTGCGAATCGACGATCTGATGGTAGATCTTGATGGCGCCGTCCAGGTCGCCCGCGGTTTCCTGGGCGTAGATTCCCTTTTGTAGAAGCTCCGCGGCCGTCGGCTGAGCCGGGGCCTGCGTCTGGGCTGCGGCGAGCACCGCGCCCAGAATCATCGTGCCAAACATCTTGTGCATAAGTCTCTTCTCCTTTCCGAACAAGAAGAGAGTACAAGGCTCATGTTACCGAATTGTTACCTCGCTTTTCCTTGTTCGCGGGAAGCGGGAGACTAATTACAAGCGCCAATCCTTGTTGACGCGGGCCTGCCAGCGGCCACTGCTGTGCAAATTAGCTGAAGCCGCGGTTGAGTAACGTTGGAGCGATTGGACATAGCCCAGGGCTGGCGCGATTTGCAAGGCACGGTTGGCGGCGGGATTTCACAAGCGTGAGTGACTTGGGCTTGGCCTGCTATCCAAAAGATCGATTTTGCATTGATGTAGGCATTGGGTTTTGCGGTGTTCCCCGCTAGGTGCTGTGCAAATTACATCGGCAGGGCCATTTGAAGGTCTGGCGCGACCTCCGGCGGCGCCTGAAAGGGATCCTGGATCCATTTCCAGAGGTCGCGGTGGACGAACAACTGTTGGCGCAGCAGGGCGATCAGATTGGACAGGCTCCAGCCGAAGGTACTCTTCAACTGCAGGTACTTCAGGATCAGCATGGCGATCAACGCCGTCCAGATTTGAATCTGCACGGCATTCTCCGTGGTGCCCACGAAGGTCTTGATCTTCAGGCCCTGTTTCAGGGCTTTGAAGAAGAGTTCGATCTGCCAGCGTTCTTTGTAAATCCGGGCGATGGTGCGCGCCGCCAGTTTGAGGTTGTTGGTGACGAAGACCATGCTTTCGTTCTTCTCTTCCACCCACACTTCGATGCGGCGCAGCCGAGCTTCGGAGCCCACTTCCTGCTGACTGACCAGAACGATCACTTCATCGCGCATCACGTTGGAGTTCTCCGGTACTGGGCGGCTCTCCACCACTCCCTACGACGCGCTGTCCTTCAGGCGCGTGACCAAGTTCACGCCCGCGCGCGTAAGATTCAACCACCAGTCGTAGTCGCTATATCCCCGGTCAAACACCAGCAGCGTGCCGCTTTCAAAATGCATCTTGCGCGCTTCCGTGATGTCGGCCGTCTTGCCTTCCGTCATCACCGCGTAGCAGGGCAGATAGCCGTCATGGTCCAAGACCAGGTGCAACTTGAGCGCACCTTTGGTCCGCTTGTACTTGGCCCAGTCGAACGACTCGGCGCACAACTCCACCATGCTGGCGTCCAGCGACAGAAGCTTGGGTTGGAACCGGAACTTCCGCTGACCTCGCCTCAGCGCCTCGGCCCGGCAGCGCTCCAGCGTTGTGTAGAACACGCTCTGATACAGTTGCCAGGGCCGGTGCGCATTGGCGTAGGACAGCGTGGTTGTTTTCGGGCAATCCAGGATTCCCAGATGACGCAGCTTGCCTTCCGTCGCCGCCAGACCACCGCAGATCTCCCGCAAGCTTTGCGCATGCCCTAACTGGCAAAACAGCATGGCCACGAACTGCTGCCAGCAGGTGAAGCCGCGCGCATGCCGCTCCGCCTTGTGCTCCCGTACCGCGGCGTCAAATTCCAGCCGTGGGAACCACTGCAAAATCTGATGGAATATGCTGCATACTCGTGTCATGGCAGAGGCCTCCTGTCGCCCCATTTCGATCGGTTCTTGCCGAACCCGATCTCAACGGTAGCAGAGCCTCTGCCTATCCTCTGCGAATCGCTCGGCCCTCCCTTAGGCACCGCCACCGATCCTCACAAAGTTAATTTGCACAGGTGTGGTGCAGATTCGTGCCACGGTACGACGTACCATCTCAGGAGAACCGCCGAAGAAGGGCGGTATCCTCAGCGCGTTGCGGCGGTCGCCTCTGGTCGGGGCCGATTTAGACCTCCGCCGCCCGGCAGCCACTGCCCTCAGGGTCGATTTGTGAGCCGGTATCTCCTCGATACGAATATCCTCAGCAGTGTCACCAAACCCATGCCATCGGAAGCTCTCGTAGCCTGGATGGCTGAACAAGCGGACGAGGATCTGTTTATCTCCTCCCTGACGGTCGCTGAGATCCGGCGCGGATTACTGGAGAAGCCTGCCGGAAAGAAGCGCAGGGAACTGGAGCGTTGGTTCTCCGGCCCGGAGGGCCCGCAAGCGCTGTTCGCTGGTCGAGTTCTCCCGTTCGATGAGAAGGCCGGGCTCGTCTGGGCGCGGCTGATGGCCGGCGGGACGGCGACCGGCCGGCCGCGGAACCCGCTCGACATGATCATCGCCGCGGTCGCTGAAGCGAATGATTGCGTCGTTGTCACCGATAACGAAAGAGAATTCGCGGGTCTGAAGATCGCCAATCCCTTGCGGGCGGCTAACTGAAACAGACAATCACTTCGTGGACGACATCCTAACCCAAGCGCTTAGGAATGCGCGTATACTTAGAGTTAGTGCCGACGGTACTGAGGCTCGGCGGGCTGCGGGTTGTAGTCTATCCAAACGACCATCGGCCGGCCCATGTCCACGCGATCGGGCGTGGTTGTGAGGCGGTATTCAATCTGAACTGTCTAGCCGGGCCTGTGGAACTCCGGGAGAACTATGGATTCCGGGGTGGGGAACTCAGCCACATGCTAGACGTCTTGGCGGCGAACTTAGAAGGTTTGTGCCGGGCATGGGAGCATATTCATGGCATCGCGTGAAGATTTCAAACGGGCAAACGAGCGTGCGAAGGATCTGGAGGCACGGATTCCGCGGGCGGTTTCCGCGCATTACAATCGCAAAACCAGGCGGATCGTGATTGATCTCAGTTCTAAGTTAATCGTGAGTTTCTCGCCGGCCGATGCGGAAGGGCTGGAAGGCGCTCAGCCTTCGCAGCTCAAAGAAATCGAAATCAGTCCATCCGGCTTTGGCCTCCACTTTCCGGCGTTGGATGCGGATCTCTACGTGCCCGGTCTCTTAGAGGGCTTTCTGGGCTCCAAAGCGTGGATGGCGTCCAGGTTGGGGCAAATGGGCGGCCGGTCGCGGAGCAAGGGAAAGCGGGCTGCCTCCAGAGCGAATGGAAAACTTGGGGGCAGGCCAAAGAAGGCGGTCGAACGGTAGCGCCCGTTTGTTTCGGTTCGCGTGGGTTGATCCCTAGACTTGCCGCGGTGTCATTGGACCGTGAGGAAACTGGGGTACTCAAGCGCCTGTATGCGCCGCAATCCTTCCGCAGCGACGAGGCGATCGAGTGTGTTGTCCGGTTTCTCGCTACTAATGAATTCGGCGCAGCACATGGACAAGCGCTTAGGCGTTCACTGAGCGAGCCCTCGGAGGTACCTTGTCGCGCGCTCAGCAAGCTCCTCGGCACGGAGCCTTAGGAACTCCTCAAATCTATTGAGTTCGAGAAACTCGTCAGGGGGAACCGCCTGCTCGTCCAGTCGCTCACGGGCGACCTTGTGTTCCTGCAGGTACTGGCGGGGAGGCTTCGCGCTGAACGACCTGTTCGCCTTCTCGTTGAGCACAGCGATATTCGCGAAAGAGTTGACGAGGCTGCTGTCAAATTTGTCCTTCACGATTTTCCTTGGGAAGATGTGGTGCCATTCTGGCTTGAAGCCCTCGTTGATCTCATTGTCTTCCTTGTCGAAGCCGATTCGGACACCCTGATTGAGCCAGTCCTTAGCCTGACTATTGTATACCGTCAGGTAGAGAATGAGCCTGAGAAACTTGTCTGTGTACTCCTCCCGGAAATCGTCTGGCGTAAACACGGGAGCCGCTGACAGGCCGGCGGTCAGGTCATTGATGGCCTGGGTAAACGAGGGGCTCCCTCGAATTTGCTTCGTGTCCTTGTCGAGCATAGTTGTCGCCGATCCGCTGTACCTTCCGTCCCTCGTCGCGAGCAGTATCCACCTCAAGGCCTTGGCAAAATTGAAATCTCGTGGGAAGGAGGCCCTCATCACGAAGACGGGGATGAGCACGTTCAGGGACGGCAAAAGATCGCTCGAGAGCACGCCGTATTCGATGAGGTTCTTGATTACCGTTGAGATTGCCTCCTTCGTCTTGCGCCAGTGTTCGTCAAACTCGTTGGACGATTCCCAAAAGGACTCCGGAACGTCCTTGAGCCTCGCGCTGCCGTGCCCGATTATCGCGAGGGTCCTGACTATGACGCCTGGGTCAAACTCAAAGCCCTTGAACTCAAGATCCTTGAGAAATGGGTCGAACTTCGTCCTTATCCAGCCTTGCTGCTTCGCGGCGACGAGGGCCACGATGATGTCGCTTTCCCTGATTTTTGTTCCGGCCGTATTCAGCCGAGCGAAAATCTCTGCCACGTCCTCAAGTTCGTGGTCGACGATGATCTCGTAGAGTTGGGCGTTTTCGATTCGTCTGATGGACTGGAGCTTCTCGTGGATCTCGGCGAACCGCAGGCTGTTGCCGAGTTTTTCGCTCAAGTTAATCGCCAGTTGGGACAGATTGTCCGAATGCAGGACGTTCCGGACGGGGATCCACTCGTTTGATTTCTTGCGGAGCGGATTCGTGAGCCCAAACTCTAGGTCGTCTTTGTCCTTGGCGATGTTCACGAGAATGTTGTATTTTTCGTAAAACCTGTTCCACTGGCCGACATTGGACCACCAGTACGGTTTTTTCCCGAAGAGGAGCGCGAGGGAGGTTACGCGTTGTTGACCGTTGACCACCCACAGCTTACGCCCCTGGTTGCCGAGGGCGGTTTGTGGCGAATCGTACGAAGACTCCCAGAGCAAAAGGGTGCCGATCGGGTAGCCGCGCCACAATGAGTCCACAAGGTCGGCAACTTTGGACGCCCTCCAGACGTATTTCCGCTGGAATTCTGGGACGTTGAGGATGCCCAGCGTTGCGTCGTCTATATGCCGGACGATGTCCGCGATCTGCAGCCTTTGATCCTTCATTCCTTCCTCCAACGTGCCTGGTGGAACGTCCTTTGTCGGTCTCTAGTCCCCGGTTTTTCTCCGTTTGCGGACTACCCGAGAATTAGAGCACATCGCAGCCGTCTCGAACAACGGCGGCCCTCAGCCGACTTCGTGCGTATTTTTAAAAGTAGCTTTCCACAACGATTACGATTCCTCGCGCTGGGTGCCGAGATAGCGGCTGGCCAGCACCGATTCGGCAACGGCGGAGGCGAGCACCAGCAGCATGACGTACCACCACAGTGCTTGCGGCGTCTTCTGGGGCACGGCCGGACCGGGCGCCGACGCTGCCTCTTGGGAAGATTGGCCGCCCTTGCCCTGCCACAAGGCCAACACATCGTCGGGGATCACGTCGAGGTTGGATTCCTTGGGATCGGGATTGACGCCGATTTCGTCCTGGCGGCCATCGGCGAGGCGGAGCTGATAATAACCGGCCTCGGTGAGTTGGAACGACTGGGCGGAGGCGGCCTGGCCCAGGGTGAGCGGGCGCCTCCCCTCGGGGTCGATGACCTCGACGCCCTGGGCCTCGGCGCCTTGAGATTGCCCCTTGGCATTGCGGAGATCGAGGTAGGCGTCCACCAGCCGGGCGCCGCCCTGGCGTTCGCTGCCCGCGAGATAGCGCGCGGTCTGCTCGATGAAGGGGACGAAGGCGGGATGCAAGGGGAAATCGTTGGTGAGGTTGTCCAGGCCCGAGGTGAGCAGCACCACGCGGCCCTCGCCGATGCGTTTCTCCAGCAGGAGCGGCGTCTGGTCGGCTAAGCGAACGATCACGCGAGCGGCATCCGTGCCGGCGCCGGGATCGACATCGAGAGCGTAGAAAAACTTCACGCCCGGCCAGCCCTCGGCCTTGGCCACGGCGGGGTAGGAGGAGTCGCTGGAGCCAACGGCCAGGTAACCAGCGGGAACGCGGGTGTAGTCGCGGGTCTCGACAATGTGCGCGCCGAAAATGGGAATCTGCGAGCGTGCGCCGGCGGAAGTGCCGGCGGCGATGAGAAGGCTGCCGCCGGAGCGCACGTAATCGGTGAGCGAGTTTTCCAGCAGCGGAGGCACTGAATTGACGTCGGAAAGAATGATGAAGGCGTAATTGGACGGCTTACGGTCGGCGGCCTCATTGACGGCGATCGATTCGAGGATAAAGGCCGATTGCGCGGCCGCGGAGAGCGCGGCGCCGACGTAGAGCGGCGAACGATTGTCGCCGTAGTTATGGATCAGCAAGGCGCGTTGCGGGTCGGAGCGCTGGACCGCAAAGCGGCGGACGTCGTCGGCCGGGAAGCCGTCGGCGGCGTCGATCTTGACCTCGCAGCGGCTGAAGCCGTAGGGCGCTTCCAGCGCGGGGAAGTCGACGGTGGCCCGGCCGTTGGCTGGGACCGTCACGGTCTTGGTGGCGGTGGTCTTGCCGTTCACCACCAGCGACACAGTCCGCTGGGCTGTGGGAGTGCCGTAGCCGGCAATCACGGCTTGTACGTGAACCGGTTTGACTTCCCTGCCCCACACTTGTCCGGGCGCATCCACCGATTCGACGGTCCAGTTGGGTTGCGCCTTAGCGACCACGGCATGCGTCGCCAGTCTGACGTTGTCGGGCAGCGCCATGTCGGAGAAGGTGGCGGCCAAGTCGCCGCGTTGCATGTCGCTGAACACATGCAGCTCGATGGGAGTATGCACCGATTCGGCCATGGCGCGCACGGCGCGCGACAGCTCGCCGAAGGTGCCGTGGCTATCGCCGGGCTGAATGGCCTGCACGGCCGCGCGCAACGCGGATTGATCCTCGATGGGTTGGGTCATGAGCCGCAGTTGTGAGCCAAACGCCGCCACCTGCGCGCGCGCGGGTCCCTTTCCCGCGAGCACGCTCATGGCTGCGTCCTTGGCATCGGCCAGCCGGGTTCCGGCGCGCATGCTGAAGGAGTTGTCGATCACCAGCAGCACCAGCCGGTTACTGGAGAGCGCGGCCGCGTTGCGGTTGATGAAGGGATTGGCGAAGGCGAGAATCAACAGCAGCAGCACCAGCAGCCGCAGCGACAGCAGCAATAAATAGTGGAGCCGGCGATGACGCGTCGAGGCTTGTGTGCGCGACTCCCAGAACATCAACGAGGGCACCGCCTTGGGCGGGTTTTTCTGACGCTTTAACAAATGCAGGTACAGCGGAAGCGCGAGTCCCGCCAGGCCGGCCAGGAACCAGGGCGCGAAGAGTCCCATCTAACGGTCTCCGCGCTGGGCGTTAGAGCAAAAAACCGGGACAGTCAGGACAGCCACCGTTTTTCGCCCAATATGCTGGTCCGGCGAGACGTGCTGACTGTCCCGGCTTTTTGCGGCATCGTCCAAATCCTTCCCGTGGAGCTCTAGAGAACTCCGATTATAGACACATTTGCCTGCGCCCTGGCGAAATGACGCCATCCCGTCCAGCTTCCGGCCGCCCTGCGCGGCGAGATCGAGAGCGCGGGCCGGGTCGCGTCCGCCTTGGCCTTGTAGCATTTCGTATATACAACCTGTCACGATGGGCTTGTGCCCATTTCCGCTTTGAGTGGGATGATGACAATATCTCACATATCGAGGGGCACGAGTTCACCCCGGAGGAAGTGGAGGAAGTCTTCGCCGGTGACCACAAGATGCGCTACGTTGATTCCGGCCTTCAAGCTCCTCCGGCGACACGTCGAGCTTTCCCATCTGAAGGCGAAGGCGTTCGATCAAGTCCTGAACCTTACCACCGTCACGCAGGGTCGCCAAATCCCGATCGAGCAGTGTATCGCTCCCTTTCTCGATCGGGACTCGGTGGCCAACGTGCAAGGACTCGGTTCGATACCAACCGTGAGGCTCCAGCGAAAGCTTGGCATCGTTCCCAAAGACGTTTTGGCGAGGATCAAAGCCGTACTTGCCTTCGCGCTCGATCTTGAGTCCGCCCCGCGCTGATTTCTCGCGTTGTTCGATAAGTGTCTGCGCCGTTCCTGGCGAGATCAATGAGGCTTGAGGACAATCTCCGGCCAGTATCCGTCGCTATTCTCCGGTCCGCGGAGAAGCCAATGAGGTCTCCCTCGGTAATCACGTAGCTCGATCCGAGTCTCGAGCACAATCCCCCACGAGAACGTCAGACGCGTCGATTTTGAACGTTCGTCGATTTCCAAGCTGTTCACCCGTTGACCCACAAGACGCCGAAGCGCACGGTCACGAACAAGCGAGCGTGCGTCTAAAGACGCCAACAGAGAGCCGCTTTGCCAGATCGTCCACGACTGCCAGCTCTCCGTTGCCGTGATCGACCATTCCCCCAAATTGCCGTCGCACGCCCCTGGGATTTACAAAGAATTCTCCTGGCGTTAGAGGCCCGAATTCGAAGAACAGGCGCCGCGCGTAGCTGGACCAGACGTAGCTTACCGTCTGCCCGACAATTGGACCGCGCCAGAAGCGAAAGCGTTCACCGTGCTTCGATCTCTGCCACAATGTTCACGCGCCGATCAAGTACGGTCTTGGCTTTTCCCGCGCTACGGTTTCGCGAGTCTTCCCTTGAGGCGCCGCACTCATCTTATCCATGGAGTCAAGGGCCGTAAAACGGTCCCACTTCGGCTTCTCTCAACTCGGCGTCGATCGCGCGGCGCCGCGCTGGTGTGTATTCGCCGTTCGCGGCGGGAAGCTTGGGGATGATGGTCGATCACGCCGCCGGATGCTCGAAATTCGAGCTCCTGCCCGCTCTTAAAACCGTGCCCGCCTGGCGGACAGCGGGAGGGATCACCCAGGGCGTCTTGTTGTCGTTCTTGAAGCTGATCGTCATCGCTCACCCCCCGATCGAATACATCGGCCGGGGCGGCGGCACAAACTGCTGCGAATTGATCTGGTGGCCGATCCATTTTCCGGCGATACACGAACGAACCGCCGCGGCGATGGCCTCATCCGGCGCGCCTTCGCGCAGGAGCGAGTGCACGTCGGTCTCTTCAATGGCGAACAGGCAATAGCGAACGTGCCCATCCGCGGTGAGCCGGAGGCGATTGCAGTTCATACAAAACGGCCGCGTCACCGACGCGACAAATCCCACGCGCCCGCCGCCGTCGGTGAAGCGATACTCGGTGGCCGGAGCGCGCGGATCGCGATCCGGAATCTCTTCCAGCGGCCCGATTTCCCGCTCCAGCATCGCGATCATCCGATCGGCGGAAAGTACGCGGTCGCGCAACCACAGTCCCTGCGCATCCAAAGGCATGAACTCGATGTAGCGGATTTCAATGTTGCGCTCGCGTCCGAAGCGCGCCAGCGGCACGATGTCCGGCTCGACCAGATTCCTCACCGCCACCGCATTGATCTTGATGGGGCCGTAGCCGATGCGGCGGCACGCCTCGATGCCTTCCAGCACCCGATCGAGCTCGTCGCGCCGCGTAATTTGCTTGAACCGCTCGCGGTCCAGCGTGTCCAGGTGGACGTTGATACGGCGCAGCCCGGCGTCGTACAACTGCTGAGCCTGCGCGGCCAGAAGCACGCCGTTGGTGGTCAGCGCCAGATCCTCGATTCCTTGAATCGCGATCAACTTGCCGATCAGCGTGGCGAGATCCCTGCGCAGCAACGGCTCCCCGCCGGTGATCCGTAGTTTTCGGACGCCCAGTCCGGCGGCAATCCGCGCGAACCGCTCGATCTCCTCGAAGGTCAGGATGTGCTCGCGCGGCTCGAACTTTACGTTTTCCTCCGGCATGCAATAGAAGCAGCGAATATTGCAACGATCCGTGACGCTAATGCGCAGGTTGTCGTGCTTCCGGCCGAAGCCGTCAATAAGCCCGAAGGTGTCGATGAGTCCGGAACTGTCGAGAACGGGTGTCACGGGAGCTGCTTTCATTGTAGTCCCTCCGCCAATCCACGCGCCCTCTCCGCCCGCCGGACCAGCAGATACGACACCAATCCGATCAGCGCCGCCAGCCCCGCCAACTGCCAGAAGTGGCTTTTGAGCCAGGCCTCCGAATCCCGCTCCCCCAGTTGCTGGCCCAGGTACGCCAGAGCGAGATACCGGGGGATGCGCGCCGCCACCAGCACCAGCATGAAACGTGTGCGACTGACGCCCATCGCGGCCGCGCACGCCACGAAAACCTTGAAGGGCAAGAACGGCGCAGGAACCAACGCCGAGACGAAAACGGTCACCAGGCCGTAGCGCTTTGCCCAGCCCCTGAAGCTCCCGCCGCGCCGGCTGGACGTGAACTTCACCAGCAGTTTCTCGCCACCCCGGCGCATCACCTCGTAGAAGATCGCGCTTCCGATCAACGACCCCAGAGTCGCCAGCCCCGCGCACAGCATCGCGTCCGCGGGACGAGCCGCCGCCAGGATCAGCAATACGATGTCGGTGCCTCCGGGCGTGGGCGGTCCGGCGTTTTCAAGCGTCGCCAGGATCAGCAGGCCCAGCGGACCCCAAGAAACCAGCACGTCGCGCAGGTGACGCACGCGCTAGCTCGTTCCTTCGAGCATGTGAACGAGCGCAGCCTCGTCGATTACGTTCACTCCCAGTTCCTGGGCTTTCGTCAGCTTCGATCCCGCCTCTTCCCCGGCCAAAACGTAATTTGTCTTGCGGCTTACCGAGCCGGCCACTTTGCCTCCCGCGGCCTCAATCCGTTGCTTGGCCTCTTCCCGCGAAAGCGACGGCAGAGCCCCCGTGATCACGAACGTCAATCCCGCCAGTGCTCCGCCGCTCCGCTTGGGAGCCGCATGCAGGAACTGCAACCGTTCCCCGCGCAGCCGTTCCACCAGATCGCGATTGCGTTTTTCCTCAAAGAAGCCGCGGATGCTGTGCGCAACCTTGGGCCCGACCTCCTCGGCCTTTTGCAATTCTTCTTCGCCGGCGGCCGCGATCGCGTCCAGATCGCCAAAAGCTTCGGCCAGAAACTGCGCGGTGCGCTCGCCCACGAAGGGAATCCCGAGTCCGTTGAGAATCCGCGGCAAGGGTTGCTGCCGCGACGCTTCGATATGCGCCAGCAGTTTCTCGGCGGATTTCTTCCCCATTCGCTCGAGCCCCACTAATTGTTCCTGCGTCAAGCGGTACAGATCGGCGACGTTGGCGATCAGCTTCCGGTCAACCAATTGATCCACCAGTGCGTCACCCAGGCCATCGATATCCATGACGGTGCGCGCGGCAAAGTGGAGTACCGACTCCTTCAAACGGGCCGGACAGTTGGTGTTGATGCAGCGCGTCGCGGCCTCGCCTTCCGCTCGCGCCGCATGCCCGCCGCACGCCGGGCAGGTGCGGGGCATGTGGAACTTCCGTCGATGTTCGCCGTGCTTGACCACGCGAACCACCTTCGGGATCACGTCTCCGGCGCGTTCCACCAGCACCGTATCGCCGATTTCAAGACCCAGCCGCTCAATCTCATCCTCGTTGTGCAAGGTCGAGAGCGACACCGTGACGCCCCCGATGATCACCGGCCGCAGCACCGCGCCCGGAGTCAAGACGCCGGTGCGGCCCACGCTGACTATGACGTCCTCGACAATGGTCTCGGCCTGCCGCGCGGCGAATTTATACGCGATGGCCCAGCGCGGCGCCTTTGCAGTCCAACCGAGCCTGCCTTGCTGCGCGACGGAATCGACTTTGGCCACCACTCCATCGATCTCGAAGGGCAGAGAATCGCGCTTGGCTTCCCATTCCTTGCAGAACTCGGTCAGCTCCTCGATGCCGGCGCAGCGCTTGCAATGCAAGCTCACCTTGAACCCTAGCTCCCGCAGTGTTTCCAGCGCTTCCCACTGCGTCGCGCGGGCCTGCTTGCCGTTCTCGAACAGGAAATAGGTGAAATACTCCAGCTTCCTGGACGCGGTGATGGCAGGATCCAGCACGCGCAAGGCTCCCGCCGCGGCGTTGCGGGGATTGGCGAAGCGGCGCACGCCCGCGGCGTCGCACTCCGCGTTCAGCGCCTCGAAGGCCTTCTTGGTCAGCACCACCTCTCCGCGAACTTCCCAATCGCCGCGCCGCGTGTCATTGCTCATAGGCCCCGGGCTCAAAGGCCCCGAGCTCAAAGGCGCCGAGCTGGGCAAATGCCCCGAGACCTGCAACGGAATCGAGCGAATCGTACGCGCGTTCTCGGTCACCTCTTCGCCCACCTCGCCGTCCCCGCGGGTCAGCGCCTGCACCAGCCTGCCCTCGCGATAGTGAACCGCCATGGACAGCCCGTCCAGCTTCAGCTCGGCGACGTAGCTGTATTCTTCCTCGCCCAGAAGCCCGCGCACGCGGCGGTCGAATTCCCGCAGCTCCGCCTCGCCCAGCGCGTTGTCCAGGCTCAGCATGGGACTGGAATGCCGCACTTTGACGAAACCCTCGCGCGGCTTCCCGCCCACGCGCTGCGTCGGCGAATCCGGCGTGACCAGCTCCGGATGCTCCGCCTCCAGGCTTTTGAGCTCGCGCATCATCGCGTCGTATTCGGCGTCGGTGATTTCGGGCGCGTCCAGGACGTGGTACAGGTATTCGTGGCGGCGCAATTTTTCGCGAAGGGCCTCGATTTTTTTAGAAATTGGAGTCACGCGCGCTATGATGAATGAATCGAACTGTATCGTCAGCCGGTCCTGATTTACAATCCTTACGCAGGCAAGATCCGCCGCAATCCGGGTACCCTCCAACGTACCACCGCGGCTCTGGCCCGTGTGAACGTGAACCCGCGCGTGGTCGCCACCGATGCCGCCGGCCATGCCACGCATCTGGCTCGCCAGGCGGCCGAGCAGGGCGCGGACCTTGTGCTGGTGCTGGGCGGCGACGGCACGGTCAACGAAGCGGTGAATGGTCTGGCGTATTCGGATGCCGCCTTGGGAGTGCTGCCGGCCGGAACCGCCAACGTGCTCGCGATGGAGCTGGGCCTGGGCTCCCACCTGGATCGCGCCACAGAGAGACTTTCGCGCTACTCTCCCCGGCGTGTCGCGCTCGGACGTTTGACCGGCGCCGATGGCGTGTCGCTTTACTTTCTGTGCATGGCCGGTGCGGGCTTGGACGCCAAGGTGGTCCATCAAATTGACTCCGTTCTGAAGGACCGTGCCGGGAAACTCGCCTACTGGGCGGCTGGGTTGGCGCAAATTGCGCAGCGGCTGGATCCCCTGGACGTGCGGGTTCAGGGCCAGACCTACCGCTGCGGATTCCTGTTGGCCAGCCGCGTCCGCAACTATGGAGGCGACCTGGAGATCGCCAGCGGCGCTTCGCTCCGCCGCGCCGATTTCGAAGTGGTTCTGTTCGAAGGTTCCCATCCGCTGCGATACGCAGGGTACATGCTCGGGGTGTTGCTCCGGCGCGTCCAGAGCATGAAAGGCGTCCGGACCATGGCCGCGACATGCGCCGAGATCCTCAGCCCAACCCATCTTCAGATCGACGGCGAATACGCCGGATGCCAGACCGCGCGTCTGGAGATCGCCGCCGACGCACTGACGTTGTTGATGCCCCCGGGATACGCGTAACGAAGCATGGATAACATCACCCACACGCTCACCGGGCTGATGCTGGCGCGCGCCGGCCTGGGCCGCACGACGCCGCGCGGCGGCTCGCTGATGATGATACTGGCCGCCAACGCTCCCGATCTCGACGTCTTCGTCGGCTTGCCCGGCGGCCTGGCCTACATTGAGTATCATCGCGGCTACGCGCACTCGCTCCTGCTGGCCCCGGTGATGGCCGTGATCCCGCTCCTGCTGGCCCGCTGGATTCGCGGAGCTTCCATCAACTGGCTCAGTTACCTCGCCTGCCTCGCCGGCGTGCTCAGCCATCTGGCCCTCGATCTGACCAACGTCTACGGAGTCCGCTTGTTGCTGCCGTTCTCCTCGCGCTGGCTGCACCTGGATATCACCAATATCGTCGACCCTTGGATTCTGCTAATTTTTCTGATCGCGATCGCCGCGCCCGCGCTCTCCGACCTGGTGAATTCCGAAATTCGCGGCAGGAGGGCGGAAGGTCCTAAGCGAGCCTGGGCTTGGGTTGCGCTGGTGGCCTTGCTGGGCTATGAAGGCTTCCGCTTCGCCGCGCACCAGCGCGCCATCGCGGTGATCAGCGCGTATTCCTATGGCGGCGATACAACGCCCCGCGTCTGGGCGCTGCCGGAAGGCGTGAATCCCCTGCGCTGGGAAGGCATCGTGGAGGCGGCGGACTCGACCCTGATCGTTCCGGTCGCGCTCAGCGAGGATTTCGATCCCGGACTCGGCCGCATCGCTTACTCCGCGCCGGATTCGCCCGCGCTCGATGCGGCTCGTGCCACCGCGCCGTTCCAAGCCTTCGCGCGCTTCAATCAAGTGCCCTTCTGGCGAGTGACGCAAATGGACGATCTGGTTCGTGTCGACCTGATCGACCTGCGCTTCGGGACCCCCTGGCAGCCCGGCTTCGCCGCCGCCACCGCCCTGGTGACGCCCGACGGGCACGTCCGCGAAACGCGCTTCGGAATGGCGCTGCCGCCGCGGGCTCCCTAGGTCTGTGACCGCGTGACTTGGTTCTTGATGTGAGGCAGGATGGCATCCTGCGCGCCGGTTGGCAACCGGCGCCGCGTCTTGATTCCACTTGCCCAGGCGGGTTACCAACCCGCAGCAGGCTGCCAACCTGCCCCACACGTTCGGAATAGAGATCTAGGAGCCTGCCAACGGAACCAGTCGCGAGCCGCGGATGCGCCGGTCGCGGGTCACCAGAGCAACTCTGTGAACGATGCTGGTTGCCGCGATGATCTCGTCGGCAGGATCGCTTTCGAAATCCAGGCGGAGCGTCTCACGGCATACCGCCAGATCCAGAGGCCACACGTGGATTCCAAGAGCGCGAATGAATTCGGGAGAGTCGAGGTCCATTTCGATCCGTCCAAGTTGTCTCAACTTGGCGAGCTCCCAGAGAACAATAGCGGAGACGCTCCAGGAATCGCCGGACAAAAGCCGCTGCTCTGATGCCGTCAGGCCGCCCAGAAGCGCGCGCACCAGTGCGTGGGTGTCAAGATTGAGCATCCCAGCCGGCCCCGGTCGAGAGAATCTTTCCCCGGATTCGGATCTTCCCCTTCATGCTTCCGATCAACTCCGCGCAATCCGAACTGGCCGGAATCACGCGGGCCACGGGCCGTCCGTGCTTCGTAATCAGAATACCCTCGGGGTTCAAGTTATCGAGAAGCGCCAGGCACTGCTGCTTAAATGTCGAGACGTTCATCTGCCGCATACCCGTATTCTCGCAAGTGGACGGTTTTTTTGTCTGCTCTGACAAAGATGGCCGCTTTAGCGGGGCAGCGCCCGGAGCACAATCAAATCACCCATGCGGCCATCGTTCGCGGCGCGGCGCCGTCAGCGCAGCAACACATCGTCGATGATCTTCGAGGCCGTCGCCTGCGCGTCCACCCGATAAGTGCCGCTGGCGTAAGACCGCGCAAGCTGCTCTATGCGCGCCTGCCGCTCCGGAGAATCCGCCGCCAGGGACCGCAGGCACCGCACCAGCTCCGAGAGGTGAATATCGTCGCTCCCCGACGCTGCGGACGAGGTCATAGAGAACCGTTTGGTGTTGTCTGCCTTCATCCGGAAAGCTTTACCTCTCCAGGCTGTATCGACCCTTCCAAGCAATATTTTAGAACGAATTTGCTCTTGACGCGCTAAGTAATTGCCGATGCCCCTATCTTCTAGGGATTACTCGGCTTCCTCGGATGCCGGCTCCGCATCCACCGTCTTCAACTCCATCAGCGCCAGCCGGTCGCCGCTCGCCAAATTCAACGACAACCCGAATTCGTAGCGCGCCGCCTCCGCCTCCCTTATGCTGGCCACCGGAGCCTCGCGCGGATCGGAGAAGGTGAAGCTGGCGCCCTCCAGCGGAATCGCCAGTTGCCAGGAATCACCCCCCAGGTTCAGTACGCTGGCGTTGAAGCTTTCCACCAGGCCCACGCCTTCGAAGATCAGCGGCGCACTCCGCAGTTTGATGCGCAGCGGCGAAGAATCCTCGCTCCATCGCTTGAAGAGCAACCGGGCATCTTCCGGGGATGTGATCATTTCCAACCTCGCTCCTCTGCATTGTAAGAGATTCGAGCGTACCGGGAAAAGCCTTCTGCCCCCCGCGCAATGTTAGACTGTTCATGAAGTCTGCCACGCGCCCGTAGCTCAGTCTGGATAGAGCGTTTGCCTCCGGAGCAAAAGGTCGTAAGTTCGAATCTTACCGGGCGTACCACACCCAACCGCCGCTCAGGGAGCAAAATACCCGACGATGTCGATGATCAGGTCGGTCGGGTCTCCGGCGACTACGGTGATCGCTGCGCCGGTTCCGGCGGGCACGATGGCGGCGTTCGCAATCACGAACCCGTCCGGCGAATTGAGCGTCGAAACGCCCGGATAGGCCTGTCCCGCGGGCCACGCCGACAGGAAGCTCAGCGGCCCTGGCGGCACCACCGTCATGTTTAGCGCGTACGCCTGCACGGTCGCTGGGATACCGCACGGGCTGGATTGAATCGGGAAATTGCGGCCCGCGAATGCCGCCAGGCTGGGCGGCCCGAACTGGCCCGTGAAGTTCTGGCCGATTCGCGTATCGGCCACGCGGCACGGCGTTACCGCGTAAAATTGCAATCCTCCTGCGCCCGGCGCGGCGAACTTCCCGTTAATGTCGATAATCACGTCGGTCGGGTTACCCGCCACTGCGTTGATGTCCCCACCGGTCCCCGCCGGAACAATCGCCGCGTTCGCAAGCGTCGTGCCGTCGGGTGAGTTGAGCGTCGATACCCCGGGATATGGTTGTCCCACTGGCCAGATCGAAAGGAAGCCTAGAGGCCCAGGTGGGACCACCGTCACGTTCAAGGAATAGGCCTGCTCCGAGCCGGACAGGCACGGACTGATTGCGAGCGGGAAATCGCGAGTGACAAACCCGGCCAGACTCGGCGGCCCGAAGGCTCCCGTCTTGCCCTGGCCGGTGCGCGTATCCGCGATGCGGCAGGGCGTAAGCGGGAAAAACTCGAGCCCCGCAGCGGCCGCGGGAGCGAAATACCCGTTGATGTCGATAATCAGATCGGTCGGATTTCCAGCAACCACGGTGATACTACCGGTGGTGCCGACCGGGACGATCGCCGCATTCGCGATGATGCTGCCGTCAATCGAATTCAGCGTCGAGACTCCGGGATATGCGCTCCCAGCCGGCCAGGCCGAGAGGAAACCCAACGGCCCGTCCGGAACCACAGTGAAGTTCAACGAATACGCCTGGGCAGTGGCGGGAATGGAGCATCCCCCGGAAAGAAGCGGAAAATTGCGGTCCGAAAAGGCGGCCAGCGCAGGCGGTCCGAACGCGCCGGTTTTCCCTTGTCCCACCCGGGTATCGACCAGCCGGCACGGAGCGGTGGGGTAGAACTGCAACGCAACAACGAAGTTCGCCGTGACCGTCATCGGAGCGGTCATGGTCACGGTGGTCGCGGCGCTAATCGCATTCGCGACAGATCCCGACCAACCGATGAACCCATACCCCGCGTTGGCCACGGCAGTGACCGGGACCACCGCGCCCGAATCATAGAAACCTCCGCTGACCGGGGTCACGGTCCCGCCCGCCGCCGGCGAGGCCGCGGTGGTCAACTGGTACTGGGTTTTGAAGCTGGCCGTGTACGTGGTTGCCGCCCCGCCGACCACGATCGAATGCGACGCCGCTCCGCCGTCGCTCCAGCTCGTGAAGACATACTGCGTACCGGTTGAGCCGGACTGCGTCGCCGCGACGGCGATGGTATGCGATCCCTGCGTCAGGCTGAGCGTTCGGGGGGCAATCTGCGCCGCGCCCCCATCCACGCTAAACTGCAAACCCGATGGATTGGTCTGAAAGGTAATGTTCGTGGGCGACGACGTGTCGATGACAATGTCCGTGCCGTGGCTCAACGAGCCCGCCGCGCCCGGAACGGCGAGCGTCAGGTTCGCCGCGATGTTGCCTGAGCCTTTGATGCTCCCGCCGTTGAGCGTGAGAGAGCCGGTCGACGTGTAATCCAGAAGGGTGCTGTTCTGCCCTGCCGCCACGACATAAATGAAGGTGAGCGTGCCAGTCCCCGATCCCGAGCTGTAGGTGGCCGTCCCGCCCGAGTTTAACGCCAACTGCGGAGCTCCGGCCACCGTCACCGTTTCGTTGAAGGTAATCTGAATCGAGATGGAGGCGCCAACCCCGTAGGTGCCGTTAGGAGTCGAGGAGGTGACATTCGTGACGGCGCCGGAGACGGCCACCAGCGTGTACCCGACGACGTCCAGCACCAGGATTTCAGCGGCGGGAGAAATGTCTACTCCCGCGGTGCCGGGGCAAATCACCGCGTCCTGCACCAGTGGACTACCGCAATTCATCACCCAATCGCCGGCGTCGTCGCCGTTGTTCAGGTTGTTGTACTGCTGGAGCATGTGTATGCCGTCGAGCGAGAAACAAGCGTTGGTGGAATCGCTGGACGAGCAGGCGTCGTTGGTGCCCGCGGCATGGCTGCGGGTCCCGTTGCTGTGATACCGGAAGAAGTCGGTGGAAAAGACGGTGTTGCTGCCGCAGTCGCTGAAGGCGCAGGAGGCCGTGCCGAGGATTTCATCGGTTTCGTGTTCCGCGATCGTGAAAAAGTCATACTGGTTGCTCATGATCGAGCCGGTGCGGAAAAATAGCGGCAGAGCATTGCTGATGATAATCACGCCGTCGTAGCAGCCGGTCGTGCCAAGGGTACAGGAGGTCATGCCGTCCGATTCAAGTCCGAAGTTCGGCGAGAAACCCAGCGCCCGCTGGAGCGCATTGGGGAGGCCGACCGAGTCGCTGCCGAAAGGGTTTGTCAGCGGCACGCTATCGGTGACGGCGGTCACGTCGTTCGCGTCCGACTCCGCGGCGATCAGGTGGCTCCGGAAAATATTGTAAGTTTCGGTGTTGAACACCCATTCGCTCTCACCCGCGCCCGTGACGCCGAGCGTGATGTAGATACTTGCATTTGCGTTGGTGAACGCGCTGCTGTAAAGGGCCGCAATCGTCGTGTTCAGAGTATTGCAGGCCGCAGCGTTGATGGTTGCGTCGCAAGTGTACACGATGCCGCTGATCGCGGGAGCCGCGGCGTCCATAGGACCGGGGACAGGCGGCGGAGCAAGGGGCGTCACGGACAGGTGCGGCAGAGTAACTCGAATCGGGGGACCGGACGCCGGAGCACCCTCTCCTATCGCCGTAGGGGGTTGCCTCTGCGCCTGGATTCCCAAGGCCACGGCAACACAACACCAGATCAGTTTGCCCATTTTTACCCCAAGGCTTGAGGCCAGTATAACAATGGGCAGGCGGACCCGGCGTCGTGGTAAGAATGGAGAAATGAAATTTGCCGCCACCATCGAGTACACCCGGGACGCCGTCAAGATCGCCGCGGCGAGGCCGGCCCATCGCGAGTATCTCAAGAGTTTGCTCACCTCCGGCCGTCTGGCCATCAGCGGCCCTTTCGCCGACGACAGCGGCGGACTGCTGATTTACGAAACCGAGACGTTGGAGGAAGCCGAGGCGCTGATTCGCGAGGATCCGTTCACCAAAGGCGGAGTGTTCCTGACTTGGACCATCCGCGGGTGGAAGCCGATTATGGCGAATCCGGCTTTGTTTCCCGTCTGAGGTCCTTCTGTAGATCCTCGACCGCGGCGTCGCGCCGGTCCCCGGTCAGATCCCTTTGCAGCCGCCGCAGCGCGATCCCCACAACGTCGCGGTGATGCAGGCGCGAGCCCAGCCCGCAGGTCTCGCTCAGCTCCAGCCAGATTTCATGCAGCCGGTCCACGTCTTCCGGCCACATGCGCGGCGGATGCGGACCCAGGTTCACGAAGACCGAGGGCCGGTCCGGACTGATGATCTCGAGCGAGAAGGCGTTCCGGCCCTCCGGAAGATTCTGCCAGGCCTGTCCCATGCGCCGGGCCAATTCGTCGGATTCCATGCGCGCGCTGACGCCGGTCACCAGGCGCGAAGCTCGTAGTGTGTTGGCCGCGTGCACCATCGCGTCGAACGGATTCACCGCCGGAACCACCAGCAGTTCCACCGGCTTGCCTTCCTTCTCGGCCACCTCCACCACGTGGCTGAACAGCTCCCGCTCATAGTCGCTGAACAACTGGTCTTGCGCCAGATCGTACTCGCCCGCTCCGCTGGAGATCTGGCGAATGGTCATCACCACGATATCGTGCTTGCGAAGGTTGGTTTTTTCCAGCACCCGCTTCAGGTGTTCCATACGGCGGAAGTCGCGCACCGCCACCACCACGCATCCGGGGCGGGCGTGCAGGGTGGTGGAATCGATATCGGCCTGATGATCAAGGTTGAACTGCTCCAGTTCCTTTTGCCCGTGTTTGCTGCGCCGGTTCACGTGCTCCGAGAGGGTGAAGATCAAGAAGAACACGATGGTGAACGCCACGCCGTACTTGGTCGCGATCTGCTTGGAGAACAGGTTGGCGATGGCCACCATCCCGAGAACCAGCGTGGTCAGGAACAGGCCCACGGGCAACTCGCGCCCCGCCAGATGCAGATTGAACGGAAATTTGTATTCCTGATCGTGGCGCTGGAAGCGCAGCACCATCACGCCCAGGCTCTTGAAGAAGAAGCTCCACACCACGCCGAAGGCGTAGGCCTCGGCCAGGATCGTCATATCGCCGCGGCTGCCTACGATGGTGGCGATTTGTAGAATCGCGATCAGGTTGATGATGCGGTAGGTGGTGCCGAACTTGCGCTGCGGCTTGCGGAACCAGGGAATCAGAATGCCGTCCTCGGCCACGCGGTTCAGGACGCCGTTGGCCCCCACCATGGAAGTGTTCACCGCGCCGGCCAGAATCAGCCCGCCCACGATCACGACAAAAATATGGAAGCCCAGGCGCAGCAGGTACGGACCGCTCAGGTTCATCGCCAGTCCGCCGATCAGGTTGTCGAAGTACTTGGACCGGATATTGTCGGGAATGATGATGCTGGCGAAAACCGTGACCACGCCGGTGCAGATCACGGCGTACCAGCACACCAGGTTGGCGGTAATGCGGAGATTTTTGAGCTTGGGATAGGCGATCTCGCGGTACACCTGCGCCAGCGTCTCAAATCCGCTCATCGACAGCAGCGAATGGCCGAACGCGACCACCATCGCCACCATGGGGAGTTGCAGCCAGAACGTGCCCTTTAGCCATCCCTGCGCGTCCTCGGCGAACATCAGATTGCGAGGCAGCGGCGCCGGCGGAAAGTTGTGCCAGCGGTCCTTCAGCACAATGGTGAGCGGGCACCAGACCAGCAGAATCGCCACCATGACCGTGGTGATTTGCATGATGCGCAGCGTCTTGCCGCTGGATTCATGCACGCCCTTGATGTTCTCCCACCAGAAGTAGATGGTCACCAGCACCGCAAAGCCGGCCGCGAATGTGTTCACCGGCGTGCGCGTGGTCTGGTGCAGCAGCTCCATGATTTCGTTGAACAGCGCCGCGATGTACTGGCCCGCGCTCACCACGCTGATGGGGCCGGTCAGAATGTAGTCGAAGATCAACGAAGACACCGAAGCCTTGGCCAGCACCGGGCCCATGCTGTCGCGCACCACCACGTACACGCCGCCGCGCACGAACATGCCGCAGCTCTCCATGTACACGCTGCGCACCGCGAAGCTGAACAGCATCACCCCCAGGACAAACCAAGGAGCGGATTTTCCGATGGCCTGCTCCGCCGCGCCGCCGGCATAAAACGCCGACGACGCCAGATCCGCTAGCACGATCGAAGCGCCGCGCCAAAAACTGATAAATGTCAGCGCAACCGTCGTCGCTACGACAACTTTGGGAGTAAGGGAAGACGGCGCCGAGGGCAAAGTACCTTCGTGGGAAGACATCTCTTATATGTATTCTTGCATGGTATCATCGACCATTCACGCCCGCATGAACAGCCCCCTGAACAGTAATGGCGTCCGCGGCCGTCTCATCGTTGCCCTGGATCTTCCCGATGTCGCCTCCGCCCGGCAAATGGTGCGGGATCTCGACGGCGTCGCGACGTTCTTCAAGGTCGGTCTTGCGCTTCAGCTTGCCCCGGGAGTGGAGGATCTCATCCGGTCTCTGATCGGCGAGGGCAAAAAGGTCTTCCTCGACTACAAGTATTACGACATTTCAGAGACGCTCAAGAAAGCCGTCGGAAGAGCGGCGGGGCTGGGCGTATCGTTCCTCACCATCCACGGACCCAGCAATCTGATCCGCGCCGCCGTGGAGGCCAGAGGATCGAGCGCCCTGAAGCTCTTCACGGTGACGGTGTTGACCAGCATGGATGCCGGCGACATCGCCGAGATGGGCTACACCAAGCATTCGGTCGAGGAGCTGGTGCTGTTTCGGGCGCGGAAGGCTCTGGAAGCCGGCTGCGATGGAACCATCGCCTCGGGACTGGAGGCGCGAAAGATCAAGGAACTGTCGCACAACAAGCTACTCGTCGCGACCCCCGGCATCCGCCCGGAAGGCTACGGCCCCGACGACCAGAAACGCAGAAGCACGCCGCGATGGGCGATTCTGGAAGGCGCCGACTATCTGGTGGTCGGAAGGCCCATCATCGAGCCCAAAGACACCACCCCACGCAAGGCCGCCGAGCGGATTTTGGCCGATATGGAGTCGGCGTTTCAGGCTTTGTGCCAGGAATCGTAAAAAGGACAAAGGGCCGCGGATGAACGCCGATGAACGCGGATCGGCGTGCATTCGTGCTTCATTTCAATCGGTACGGTTTGTCGAAAATCCACTTCCGTATGCTCGGCAACGGACTCTGCCCGAATAAATGCCAGCCCACACAGTGCGGCTGACGTCCTGAGTAGAAGGCACAGCCATGGAATTCTCCTCCCTCTCGCACCTTCAGATACATCGTGATTTGGGAATCTCTCAGATTGAAGTCGCGGATGACGATCTTCTGGGTTCTCCCCCAAGTCGCCTCGATTTCGCTGCGTAGTTCGGCTGCTATGCGACGCTTTTCCGGACTATCAGGGGAAGGCTTCCAAACCGGGAGAGCGCGGATGTCGATCCTCGTCTCACAAGTGCGTGCTGTGCTTCCGGAGGATTCGATTCATGTGATTCTGTCAAATCCTTCGACGCATTCTAGCCAGTTCTGTTCCGCGGGGCAGGTGCCGCCGCCGGCCATCGCCTCTTTGTCAAACAGATAGACCATGCGAACATCGGTGTTGAATTCGGGTAGGCGCTCGCGAACATAGAAGGCTGTAGAATTGCCACGTTCCCAGGTATCTGTGTGTATTACCTTTAGACCCTTCAGCGTGCCGGACTCCTCGGTCCTTTCGAACACGATCTGGTACTTGAAGAGGTCCAAGGCGGTGGTTTCCGGGCAGCTTTCCGGGGTGGGGACGGACGACTGCTTCGACTTGCTACTGGCCCCGTCAGGCTGAGTCGCGGACTGGCCTCTAATCCTTTCGACGATTTCCCCGACTGTCTGTGCGTCGTCGAAAGCGTAAGATGTGGTGACGCCCATACAGCAGACGGAGACCAAGGAGACGATTTCAGGGAGAATCTTCTTCATTGGGCTATCTTACTTCACCCCTCGCCTTAGGTGCGTCGATAGACTTGTCCGCGGCGCTCGATGGTAACCACTTTCAGCGCGTGGTCCGGCGCGTCCACGCGGAAGATGATCCGCCATCCTCCCACACGCGATTTCCGCAGGCCGCCCTTGTTTGTGAGCGGAGCCGAGAGACGTGCATCGTGCGGGTCTGCGGCGAGCTGCTCCAGGCGTTTCAACATCCGCTCTCACGCATCCCGCCCCAGCCGGTCCAGATCGCTGGCCGCGCGGTTGGAGAGATCAACGCGATATTTCACACGCGGCGCGTCCGCCGGTACTCTTCAAGCGTAATGGTGCGCCCATGGCGCAGATCGTCCAGGCCCTCTTCGATTGCGGCTTCGGTTTCCGGGCTCAGCGGCTCCTCGCCATCGTGAAGTTCGGCCAGATAATCGAGCACGTCGGCTAGGCGCTCCTCGGGCAGCGCGTCGACAAGCTGGTGAACGTTATCGCGGACGGTCATGGAAACCCCCTCTTCGATCATACGTCGTCCGGCTCATGGCCGGCTTCGCGTTCACGTGCCTTCATACAGCCGCAACGCCAGCACGTTGGGCAGGCCCGCGTCCAAAATTTTCTGCGCCGCTTTGGCGATATTGTATTTCGCGCGCCGGAACTCCACCGTCCGGTTCTCGGGATTGTAGATCGCATACGCGGCCTTGGGATTCTGGTCGCGAGGCTGGCCCACCGACCCGGGATTTAACAGATAGCGGTGATCCGGTTCCAGTTCCAGGACGCCGTCCGGTACGATCCGCTTGATCCCCCGGCGCGTAAACAAGAATCCTCCCTGAACGTGCGTGTGTCCGAAAAAGGTGACGGAAGCGTCCAAAAAGTCGCGCACCATGGCGGCGTCGCCGGCGTGAATCAGGTACTCGTCTTCGTCAAGAGGCGAGCCGTGAACCAGATCGAGATCATCGACGCGCAACGGCCCTCGGGGCAGATTGGAAAGATAGGCGGCGTTGACGGGCGTCAGGGCTTGCCGGGTCCACACGGCGGAAACGCGGGCCGCGGCGTTGTAGACCTCGGGAGCGTCCATGCCCGTGCATAGCTTGTCATGATTTCCGCGAATCGAAGTCACGGAGTGGGTGCGCAGCCACTCAGCCGTGAAATTGGGATCCGCGCCATATCCCACAATGTCGCCCAGACACAAGATCCGGTCGTAGAGCCCCTTGGCGTCCCGGGTCACCGCTTCGAGCGCCTCGCGGTTGGAATGCACGTCGCTGAGGATCAGATACGGCACAGTTTCAGCAGGGCCACTTCCGGAGGCGCGCCCAGCCGGGCTGGCAGCGCGATGGTCCCGATTCCTCGGGACACGAAAATGGATGAGCCGTCCTTTCCGCGGTAGAGCCCGTCCACGTAGGGCGTGAAAAATCGCGCGATGTTCAGGTCCTGGCGCAGGATCTCGAAGCGGACTTGTCCTCCGTGGGTGTGGCCGGCCACAGTGAGCGGGAATCCCTTGGCCACCGCGGCCGGGAACACATCCGGATTGTGCGAAAGCAGAACATTGAACGCACCGGGAGCCGTCAACGCTTCCGCGTCCACCAGGTACGGACGGTGGAAGCGCTGATAGTCGACCCCCGCCAGGTTCAAATCGGCCGAGCCGAAGCGCAGCAGCGCGGACTGCTGGCGCAGGAAACGCATACCCAGCCGCGCGCCTTCCCGCTGCGTGTACTCTTGCGAATCCGCGTAGATCTCATGGTTCCCCATGCAACCGAAGACGCCCGCATCGGCCTTGAGGCGAGCCAGGGCCCCCAGGCAATCGTCCAGAGGATCGTTGGCCGTGGTGATCAAATCGCCGGTCACCAGCGCCAGGTGCGGACGCGTCTCGTTGGCCAGCTCCACGGCTCGCTCCAACTCGCGCAGGCTCAAGAAGGGGCTCAGGTGAATATCGGTCAACTGCGCCAGGCGCAAGCCATCCAGATCGTGGGGCAGACCGGGAATCGGGATGTTCTGCTCCCGCACCGACAGACGGAAGCGCTGCACGAAAGTGCCATAGCCCGTGGCAACCGCCGGCGCGCCCAGAAGGGCCCATCGCACGGCTCCCAGAAACCGGCGGCGAGCCGGGCTATGACCGGCGCCCGCGCGCGCAACCACATAGAAGAGCAGGCGGCCCAGCGCGTACGCGGCCACAGTCAGCACCGATAGAAAGGCCCATAAAAACGCCGAGCCGCGGCCCCATCCCGAGGCCCATGCCGGAAAGTGCCGCGCCACCCGCGTGAACCGGAGCAGAAAACCCAGCGTCAGCGCGGCGGCGGAAGCGGCCCAGGCCGCTATAATTCCAGCCCGCAGGTGTTTTGACGCCCGCCCGATGGATGGTCCCGCGGGCCCGCGCAGCATGGCCCACGCAAACGCGGTCTGCACCAGGATCACCAGGCATAGCGCGATCAGATCGGGGAGATGACGACTCGTCAACAGAGACAACAGCACGTGCTTTCATCTTATCGGTTGCGGCCCTCCCTCCGCCGGGCGGGTCCTCGGAGACGGCCCTCCGCGCGGCCTTCCTTCCTATATTCTGGAGAGATGGAGAGCATGCAGCCACGGCTCGACTATTTCAAGCTCGCCCCCGCGGCGAGGACAGCCATGTACGCGGTGGAAAAGTATGCCAGAGAATCCGGTCTGGAAGCGGGGCTGCTGGAGCTGGTGCGCCTGCGAGCCTCGCAGATCAACGGATGCGCCTACTGCCTTGACATGCATACCAAGGACGCGCGGGCGCACGGGGAAACCGAGCAGCGCCTGTACACGCTCAGCGCGTGGCGCGAGGCGCCTTTTTTCACTTCGCGTGAACGCGCCGCGCTGGCGTGGACCGAGGCCGTCACCGAAATCGCCGCATCTCACGCGCCGGACGACGTGTATGAAGTCGCGCTCGCCGCGTTCACCGACACGGAGCTGGTGAACCTGACCATGGCGATTGTCGCCATCAATGGATGGAACCGGCTGGCCATCTCTTTCCGGCAGGTCGCCGGAACGTATCAGCCTGCAAAGTGATCTTCCCAAAGGAGCAACGAAATGCAACGAACAGCAAGCGCGAAGTGGCAGGGAGACCTGAAAAGCGGTAAGGGCACCGTCTCGACGGCGAGCGGAACCCTCACCAACACGCCCTATTCATTCCATAGCCGGTTTGAGCAGGGCGCGGGCACCAACCCGGAGGAGCTGCTCGCCGCGGCCCACGCAGGTTGCTTCACGATGGCGCTCTCCGCCCAGCTCGCCGGAGCCGGCCTCAAGGCCGAGAGCCTGGAAACCACCTGCACCGTCAGTCTGGAGCAGAAGGATGGCGGCTTCGCCATCACCGAGAGCCATCTGGTCCTGAAAGCCACGGTGCCGGGCGCAACCAAGGAGGCGTTCGATACCGCCGTGCATGCCGCCAAGACCGGGTGCCCCGTCTCCAAGCTCTTCAACACCAACATCACCCTCGAGGCGCACTTGACCGGCGGAGCTTGACGAGGCAGCTCAGCGCGGCCTTACAGCTCCAGCGCGCCCCGGTACAGCATGTCCTTGAGCGTGAACGTGCATTTCACGTCCAGCGGCCCGATCTTGGTGCTGAACGTGGCTTCCTTGTCCTCCGGCATCAGCGCCAGCATGCGCGAAAAGTAGAACAGGGTTCCGGCCGGAGACAAGTCGTTTTCCGCCGCCAGTTCCACGCGGCTGAGATGAACCTGGTCGCCCTTGTGCTCCAGCCTGGTGACCTCTTTGAGGTTTTGCGAAGAGGCGCTGTCTGGTTGCTCATCCGAGCGCGAAACCGCGCCCGGCAGATTCCCGATCACGTTCAGCACGTAAAAATCCTTAACGTCCTGGGGAGCCCCTTTCTTCAAGGCCTCTCGAACCGGCAGCGCCGATTCCCAGCGGACCATGGCTTTCCACTTGATTTTCGCCGACGGGTTATCCGTGCCGCTGGCTTGTCCAGTGCCCCCTCTGCCGCCGCGACGGGTCGCCGCGGCTCGCGGAACTCCCATCCCACCGATCTGTCCGTTGTCGGTAATGGAGGCATCCTTGGCCCAGGGCGACTTGGTCAGCAGTTCCTTGACCTCGCTGCTGCTCCAATCCTCCGGCTTGCGTTCGTTCCAGAAATCCTTAGGCGAAAACGCGCCGGCCGGAATCGTCATCGCCCCCAGCGGAAATCCCAACCCTACCCGCAGGGCGCCTCGTCTAGTCATTTGAGTTATGGACGGACCGGAGCTGTTTGATGTTACCACCCGTGTCTGGGACTTAGGTCCCGGCTGCAAATATAGGACTCCCTAGTACGCCGGAACTACGTCCGAGCCATTGGAAAACGCGCCACGAATGCGCATACTGGTGCGGGAATCTTATGAGCGATGGCGCCTTGCTAGCCTTGGCTGTTGCCACTCCGGTAATCGTCACGATCGTCTGGTGGTTCTCCGTAATGATCGCGACCCTGGCGCGCGGCCCGGGATCGATGTGCCTCAGATGCGGGTCCAAAAGGACTCTGCTGTGCGTGCCGCGCGCGACTGACATATTCTTCCCCGCTTTCGTCTTGCCTCGCTGGTGCGAGTTTTGCGAGGGCCGGTTCTATTCGTTGCAATCCGTCAGCTACGTTCGTCGCACTCGAGCCTCGCGCGCTCTGGTTCCCTCGGCCGCTCAAGACGGCTCCCGGCGCTAACCGGGGCGCTTCGCGACGCACGACGTTTACCCGGAACGGGTTTTGCGCGATCCTCGGAGGAGCATGGTTCTTCCGGGTCTGGATGCGCTCCGCTCCGCGGCCGGCGTGGTGCACTGCGCGATGCCGCCGACTCCGCAGATCCGCTGGCCGCTTGTGTGCGCCCGCGCCGGCGCCGACGTGTGGGTGAAGCACGAAAATCACTCTCCTGTGGGCGCATTCAAGATCCGCGGCGGCCTGGTGTATTTCGAGGAGCTGGCGCGGCGCGAACCCGCCATTACGGGCATCATTGCGGCAACCCGGGGCAATCACGGGCAGAGCGTTGCTTTTAACGCCGCTCGCGCGGGCATGCGCGCGGTGATCGTCGTTCCGCATGGCAACAGCCCCGAAAAGAACGCGGCCATGCGGGCGCTGGGCGCGGAGCTGATCGAACACGGCCGCGATTTTCAGGACGCCTTCGAACACGCCGCGGCCCTGGCCGCGCGGGAGCGTCTGCATTTTGTTCCGTCCTTTGACGAGGCGCTCGTGCGCGGCGTGGCGAGCTACGCCCTGGAGCTGTTCGGGGCCGTTCCCGCGCTCGGGGCCGTTCCCACATTGGATGCCGTGTATGTGCCCATCGGCTTGGGCTCGGGCATCTGTGGAACCATCGCGGCCCGCGACGCCCTCGGACTCAACACCGAAATCGTCGGTGTCGTTTCCACCAGCGCACCCGCGTATGCTTTGTCCGTCGCCGCCGGCCGGCCGATTTCCGCCGAAACAGCGCCCTCCCTCGCCGACGGCATGGCCTGCCGCGTTCCCGACCCCAGGGCTCTGGCGGCGATCCAGACCGGCGTCGCTCGCATTGTCACCGTCAATGAGTCCGAGATTCAATCCGCCATGCGGTGCCTCTTTACCGATACGCACAACGTTGCGGAAGGCGCGGGAGCGGCTTCCCTCGCGGCGTTGCTCCAGGACGCGCTCAAGGAGCGCGAGCGCATGCGCGGCCGCCGCGTCGCCGTGATCCTGACCGGCGGCAATGTCGACGCCGAAGCATTTTCCCGAGTTTTGGCGGAACGCGCATAATTCGTCGCGCTTTTATCATCCTTTTGGGATAAAATTATTCCAACTGGATCGTCCCCCATGCGCTTGCTTGCGTTGCCGTCGCTGCTGATCGCCTCCTTCGGCCTGTGCGGCTGCGGAGGAGCCTTGCGGAGCCAGCAGCCGCCGCCGAAGTGGACCACCGGCTTCTGGTTCTGGCAAGGCAGTTCCTCGCTGGCTTCCTCGATTGCCGAACCGCTGGATGTGCTTTACTTCCACGCCGGTGAGATCAACAAGGGATACCCGCGGGAACCCTGGTCCGTTTGGGGAATGCTGCCGGAAAAGTTGCCGGCGGCCCGCGAATACTGGCTCGTCTTTCGATTCGACAGTCAAGCCGTTCCAGACCTGGAGGCCGCGCCGCTCCTCGCGCGAAAGGTTTCGCAGCTTCGCGCGGAGGCCCAGCAGCGGCATCTCAACGTTGCCGGGGTCCAGCTTGATATCGACAGCCCCACTCGATCCCTTCGCCAATACGGGAGCTTTCTTCACGAAGTCAGGAAAACCCTTCCGTCTGGAATCGGGATTTCCATCACCGCACTGCTCGATTGGTTCCGCGACGGCACAGCCATCGCCGATGTCGTCAAGGAAGTGGATGAATTCGTGCCGCAGTTCTATGATCTGAATGCCCCTAGCAGGTACACCGGTGGCGAGGCGATCACGGCCAAGTTCGACGGCGCCCGATGGGGCCCGGTATTCAATCGCTTTGGAAAGCGCTTCCGCGTTGGCATCTCCAGCTTCGGGCGCGCGCGCTTCGTCCCCAAAGGAGTTCCGCCACAGAGAGTGTCATTTCGCATCGCCGGACTGTTTTTTGCCGATCTAACGCCCCTCGATATTGCCGGCGACCCCGCCTTCAGCCTTCAGACTTCGCGGAACGAAGCCAACGAGCTGGTGCTGACTTATCGGGCATCGCGAAAGGTACATATCGGGTACAACGACATCGAATCCGACGACGGGCTTCAATTTATCCTGCCTACTCCGGAAACGATCCGCGCCGCTGTGGATAGCGCAAAGCGCATCAGAGGCTATTGCGCCGGAGTGGTTTTCTTTCGCTGGCCGGCTTCGAACGAGACGCTGGCGATGCTCCCGGAAGAGGTGCTGGCCGCGGCAGGCGCCGGTCCGCAACCGGCCAAACAGGATAGCCTTGAGCTGGCCGACGGAAGCTGCGCCGCGGTCAATTGCACCGATGTCTTCCTGCTCGACGCGAATCCCCTTCGCCCCAAGCCGGTTCGCTTCCGCATCCACAGCTCGATCGCACTGGAATATTTTCTTCCCGAAGTAAAGGTTCCCATCAAGATGGCCGGCCCTTCGGATCTGGAATTGTCGCTTCCGCCCTATGCCGGGCGGCGGCGTATGTATCTTGGCCGTGTGGTCACCCTGAAACACGCTGAATTCACAGTTCAGGAAGAACCATGAAGACGACCCATCGCGTCCTCCGGTCCTGTTGGGTCCTGTTCTTCGCGCTCGCGTTTCTTTGGGCGTGCCCTTTTGACGACACACTCCGTGAATACCTCGACGCCCACTTCTGGTTGCCGTTCTCGAAGTTCCCGCAAAACTTTGCGAAGCGAGACGTCAAGCGGGTGGACGTGGCCTTCGCAGGGATGGTGAAGGCTCAGGGCGACACCCCACTGGAGAAGCTGCGCACGGCGTATCAAGAGATCTCCCAGCCCGATTCAGCCACCTTCGATTTGACGACCCTCCGCCAAGCCGTCACCGCCGCCCGCGCCGATTCCTCCCTGACGGGGAAGGAGCGCGAGGAGGTGGACCTGATCGATGCCAAAATCGACATGCGCGACGGAGAGCCGGACGAGCCCGAGCCGTTGTTAAGCGCAAAGAAGAAGCTGGAGCAGTTTTTGAAAACGGCACGCACCGCCGAATTCTTGAGCGAAGCTCGCGGTTGGCTCGCTCGTGTTGATTACCTTCTCGGAGATCAGACCGCGGCTGGAAAGATCTACCTCGACGAATTGAATCGCAACGGCTCCAACCTGAGCCGTGAAACTCTGTTGAATTCGCTTCGCATGAACTATGGCTACGATGGCGGCCAGGAGCTTCTTGACCACCTGGAGGAATACTTCGACACCCCCGAACATGCCGCGTTCGCCATCCAACTGGCAACCAATCCCCACTGGGACCGACCCTCTCTCCGATACGATCTCCGATACGCCAAGCGGGAGTCGCGCGCTGATCTCACCCCCGAAACGTCTCCCCGCATTCAAAGCCTCCTCGAAAAACACAGCGATCTGCTGAAGTCGCAAGCCGGAGCCAGCGCTCTTGCGCTGCTGGGAATGCGAACGGCGCTTCGCATGGGCGATCCGCCGGCAGCGCTGAAGATTGCCGAAATGGTTTCCTCCAATTCCGCAGTGCGCGCCGAGCCAGACTTCGATTGGATGCTAGCCTCCGCTCACTTCCTATCGCACGATTACGCCGCGGCCGAACAGCCTTTGCTGAACCTCTTCCGATCTTCCCGTTCCTCCAAAAGCCAGAAATCCGCCGCTGCGTACGGTCTCTGCGGCGTCTACCGGAAGACCAAGAACACCCTTGAGCAAATCCGTTTCGCGCTGTGGTTGCGCACGAACGGCCTCTACTCCGACTTTCCTGATATCGCGGGCCAGTCCGTGTATTGGGCATCGTCCGGTTGGGATCTCAACATGCTGCTCGAAGCCGAGGCTCCCATCGATGTGCTTCGAGCTTTCATTGACAAATATCCCGACATGCGGGATATCCGCATCGTGAAGTATTCGCTGGCCGTACGGCTCACACGCGAGAACCGTTATGACGAGGCGGCCCAGCTCTACCAGTCAATCAGCGCGTATCGGCGCGCGCCCCGAATGCGCCAACTGGCGGCCCTATATAAAGAGGCCAACCGGACAGACCTGCCACCCCAGCAGGCGCAAGAAGCCAAATATAAAATGGCGGAGTTTATTCATGCCAACCCGGACAGAATCTACTTCAATGACTCTCTCTGGAACGGACTCCAACGCTATGCGCTGTACGGCGAGAATGACGGCGGCTTTACCGGCGAGGAACACCAGGCGCAGATCGATACCGAGCGCAAACTCAGGGACGACCAGGAAGAACGCTGGCGCGCTTACCTGATCCTGCGCGACGTCGTTCAGGACGCGGGCAAGACCGATATCGGCCGCAAAGCCGCCCAACTCGCAATTCGGTGCGTCCGCGGAATCAGTACCGACCGCTTCGGACGCGAGGAAGAGATCCGCAACGCGGACATCGAACTTTCGAAGTGGCTCCTGCAAAAATAAGGCGCCCGCCGCTTAAGCAGCTACTGGGAGATCGAAAGCGCAATCCCATTCTGGCTGCTGACGCCGTCGATCTGCATGACGACGCCGACAAGGGGCGGAAAGGTGAAGTTCTTGAGATTCGGATTGTTCGCGACCAAAGTTGCCGGATTCGGAACGTACACGGTGATTTGATACACGCTGCCCGGAAATCCTTCGACCGGGCCCATCCTGGCCGCCACGCCATCCGCGTAGAACCCGTCGATAAACACGTTCACCGGAAACTCAGTCACCGCGTAGCCTTGAGTAGAGGACACCGGTCCGACGCCGGTCGCGAAAATCGTGATCGGGTCGCCGGGCGCCGCGGGGTTGGGCGGCGTATTCAAGGTGCCATCCTTATTCAGAATGTAGCCTTGACCGGAGCCGCCGCCATTTTGCGAAAAAATGCCGGGCGAGGTCACGCCCACCGGAATCAGAACCTGGTTGGAACTCGCTCCGCCCAATTGCACCTGAAACTCGGCCGCTGCGTTGGAAACATTTTGAGGGGCCATTGCTTGAGGAACGACCGCAGTAATGGCGGTCGGGGTGATCGAGATGGCCGGAACCGCTGCTCCGCCAATCGATAATTGCGCGTTGCTGCCGAATCCGGCTCCGCGCACGACGATGGTTTCGCCGGCCGAGATGGGACCATCCACCAGGCTCGCGGCATTCTCCACCATCGATTCGCAAAGCCGGCGGCGGCGCCGGCGCCAGGCTGTTCACCCAAATGTTCATCGGGCCAACGCTTTGATTCGATTGCCCGGTCGCTCCGCCGATGCGGATGGTCCCGTCGGGATCGGCCCCCACGCCCTGCACGGCGAAGGGTTCGCTATCGCCGAAATAGCTGGAAAAGAGCAGCGTGGAAAGATCGCCCGAGAGCTCGCTCGTAAAGCCGGTGGGCATCCCAAATCCGCCTTGAAGCGGCGTGCGCGTAGGCAGTCCGTAGGGGGCGGTAGAACCGCCTACGTAGACATTGCCGGCCGGATCCAGGGTCATGACGCTGATCTGATCGTAGGGACCACCCAAATAGGTTGCGGTCAGCATGCCCGCGAGCTGCGCGTCCATCTTTGCTATGGCGGATGCGGGAATCGGGAGGACTTGGCCAGGCAACCCCGAACCCCCAATGGGGGCAGGTTGGAAGGCCCCGGCGGTGGGCTGAAACGGATTCTTGCCGGTCCAGGGAGCGCCCGCGACGTAAAGGTTCCCGTCCGGTCCGATAGCCATTGCCCGAGGAGCAATCGTCGGCGGCAACGACCCGAGCAGCGCGGACCCCGCGGCATTGAGGCGATAAATCCCGTTCGAGCCGCCTATGTATGCGCTGCCGTCCGATGCGAGCGTGAACGTATCGACTGGACTCGCGAACTCCGCCGTTCCCCCAAAGTAAGTCGAGTAGATCAGACTGGATGCGGTGGCGTCGAACTTGGTCACAAACCCGCTCTCCACAAAGATGGTGAGAAACCCAGTGCTGATGGAGTTGCAGTTGCACGCCGTTTGATACGCCCCTGGCGTGACGGGCAGATGGCCCGAAGTCGAGCCGGCCAGATACGCCGATCCAGCGGCATCCACGGCGACTGCAATAGGAGAGGCCCCCGTGAAATATGTCGAATATCCCACCGAGCCGTCCGGATTCAACTTAAAGAGGAAGCTTCCGCCCGTCAACGCGTAGGCTCCTTTGGTGAACCGGGAAATCGAGCGAGGCAGTGAGTCCCGTCACGTAAGCATTTCCCGCCCGATCCACCGTAATGGCAGTCGCATTATCGTCCGCGCTTCCACCGAAGTAGGTCGAATAAACCAAATTGCCCAAGGGATCGAGTTTGGTCACATAAACATCGCGCGAAGCGATAGCGGCGACGTAGGCGTGCCCGTTCGCAACCGGGATTCCAGTGATGTATCCAAGAGACGGCGGACCGACGGGCGTGACGGTCGTAAGGTCGCTTGTGATCCGCACGACCCCGGATGGCGCCATCACGGTATAAAGAAAACCGTTCGCCCAGTCCGGGGTAAACCATGTGTTGCTCACGAACCCCAGGTTAACTTTCGGCATCCACGTGGAGCCGCCATCATCGCTCTCCGCAATTTCACCGAGGCCGGACCCGAGCAGCCGGCCGGGATGATTGGGATCGGCGAGAATCGCTCCGAACGGGGCCGGCGTCATGAAGGTGGTGAATGTCTGGCCATGGTCGGTGCTCTTGAAATTGGCGAGGTCGTCGGTGGTCGTCACATACAGCGTTCCGGGATTGGCGGTGTCAAAGGAGACGCTCACGACGTCGATGGAGGAATCGACGATCTGCCAGCTCGCTCCGCTGTCAACGCTACGCACAAAGTCGCCAACAGCGTTCGAGAACAACACGCTTGGCATGCTGGGATCGATCCAAAGGCCGGTAACCGTAAATTGACCCTCGGATCCGTGGAGGCTGCCATTGGCGGCGGTCCACGTGGCCCCGCTATCCATGCTTTTCAAAATGCCCTGATCGAAGGTCCCGGCGTAAAGGATCCGATCGTTCGCCGGATTGATCGCGACAACCACCACCTGGGAGCTCGACAGCGTCAACGCCGAGAACGTAGCGCCGCCGTCGGTGCTTCTGAGCAGCGCGCCCGACGAGGTGGCGTAGAGCGTATTCGCATTGAGCGGATCGACGGCAATCGACGACGCGGACGTCAGCCCCAAGGCTGCGTACGCCGAGCCGGAGCCGTCGATGCGATACAGTCCGTCCGACGCCAGACGACCCTGCACCGCCGCCTTCACCGGAAACGTCGCGGAATACGTGCTGCCGGCGATGTACGCATTTCCCTGTGCATCGACGCCCAGACCGGCGAATGAGTCCACTCCCGATCCATCCACTTGCTTGATCCACTTGCTTGATCCACCGAAAAGCAGGGAGATTCTGGGAAAGCGCGAGAGGAGCCAGCGCGCATGCCACCAACGTGAAACGGAACATGACTTTCCTTTAGACAGACTCGCCCGGACGGACGGAACCTGCTTGGCCGAGTGTGAGGAGGGACGCGACCACTTCAGTATATCGCCGCCTCGGCCCCCAGGGCGTATAGAGACGGACTGGCGTACAATACACTTAGGCCTGCGTCCACAAGGAGTCCCGATGTTTTCCTCTTTCGCGATTCGTGTGGTCACGCTTGTGTCCGCGCTGCTGCCGGCGGCCCTTCTACCAATAGCTTCGGCGGCCGAGCCGGACGCGCTCTCCATTGACGCCGTCATCCAAGCCCGCCATCTGCCCTACGGCGTCATTCTGGACCCGGTCCTATCGCTGCCGGATTTGTCCTCCGTCGTGGACTACTCGCGCTGCGGCGATTCCGCGTTGTGGACCGGTCACTATCTTGCCGCCGAGGCGTATCGCTACGCGGTCACCGGCTCGGCCGATGCGCTGGCCAACGTCAACAATGCGATCCAGGGCATCAAGATGCTGCTGGATGTAACCGGCAACGACGCTCTGGCGCGCTGCGCTCTGCCCGCGAATTCACCCTATGCTCCGTCCATCGCCAGCCAGGAATCCTCCAACGGCATCTACCAGGGCACGGCGTGGGGCGCGCCGTTCCTGTGGGTGGGCAACACTTCGCGCGATGAATACATCGGAGTGTTCTTCGGCATCGAGGCTGCCTACGATCTGATCAAGGACCAGGGCATCCGCAACTGGTGCTCCTACCTGGCCACGCGGATGTTGAATTATCTGGAGCGCTACTGGTGGAACGTAGTCCTGCCGGATGGAACCATCACCACCACCTTCCTGATCCGCCCGGACCAGCAACTGGCGCTGCTGATGGTGGGCAAGCACGTGAACGGGGCGGGGTTCTCGTCCAAATATTCCGGAGAATCGAACGGCATCTCGCCGGGCGTGCCCGTGGCGGTGGGCGTCGATTGCGCGGATCACTATGATTCGTACTTCAAATTCAATCTGGATTACATCGACTTTTTCACGCTCATGCGCCTGGGCAGCGGATACTCGAAACTCTGGTACGGCGCGGCCTATGACGAGCTGCGCGCCACCACCGGTGGAGACCAGAACGCACAATTCAACATGATCGATCGCGCGATCCACGGCCCGAACCCGCGGCGCGACGCACAGACCGTGGCTTTGCTGGATGCGTGGCTCCAGCGCCCGCGCGTCGATGTGTATCGCGACTTCTCCTCGCAATTCCCGGATTGCGGCAACGGCAATGCGTGCAATCCCCTTCCGGTGCAGGATCGCGCGACCACCGACTTCCTGTGGCAGCGCAGTCCCGTGCAGCTTGCCGGAGGCGGAAAGGGCGACATCGAGACCGCCGGCATCGACTACATTCTTCCGTACTGGATGGGCCGATATTATGGCGTGATTACGGATTAAGTCATGTCGAGCCTGTTGGAGAAAGCGTTGGAAAAGGTCGTCGCATTGCCTCGGCATGAGCAGGACGCGATTGCGTCGCAGATCCTCGCGTCGCTGGCCGACGAGGACGCCTGGAAGAAGCGCTTTGCCGAGAAGCGCGATGTGATCCGTCGCATGGCGCATGAGGCGCTTGAGGAAGATGAAAGGGGCGAGACGCTGCGGCTGCAAGATCTGCTCTGAGGACGGCCTGTTTTGATGTTTCCAGAACAATCCCGCGCACCCAGGGCTGCTATTCAAGAAGCTGGAAGGTGAGGCTATCTTTACTTGGCTCGTATCGGTCTCGATTACCGCGCTCTTGCCGTCATGAAGGAAGATCTGATCGTGTGGTATTGGATTGGAAGCCACTCCGAATTTGACCGCCTCATCTGACGATGAGCGAACGGCAATCCACACGGCTGCGTCGTCGGCTTGACTTCCGTTGCCACTCGCGATTATCGTAACGGAGTGATCAAGCTGCATACAGGCATCCCTTCCGCTCTGCTGCTGCTGGCCGTGGCCGCCGCCCCAGCCTTCGCCCAGCAGGACTTTTCCGGCGAATGGGCTCCCCTCTATCACGAAGATGGACCCGAGCGCCTGCCCGGCCCGGAGCTGGCCGATTACACCGAGCTCCCCATCAACGACGCCGCGCGATTGCGCGCCGATAGTTGGGACGCCGACCGCATCTCCGTGGTCGAGCAATACCAGTGCCGGCCGCACGGCGCGGATTACTCCATGCGCGGTCTGGGCAACCTCCGCGTCTGGCGCGACATCGATCCGGTGACGCAGCGCACCGTCGCGATCCACACCCATCTGCTCGCCTGGGATAGCGAGCGCACCATCTATATGGATGGGCGTCCCCATCCGCCCGACTTCGTGAATCATACCTGGCAGGGATTCTCCACGGGCGTGTGGGAGGGCAACATGCTCACTATCACCACCACCCATCTCAAGGAGAACTACATCCGCCGCAACGGCGTGCCCCGCAGCGACAAAGCCACCTTAACCGAGCACTGGACGCGCCACGGCGACTACCTCACCGTCACCACCGTGATTGAAGATCCCGTGTTTCTCACCGAGCCTCTGGTGCGCAGCGACAATTGGTATCTCGATCCCGGCCAGCATATCGGCATCTTCGGATGCGAGTACGCGGCGGAGCTGCCCCAACCTGAAGGCACCGTGCCGCACCACCTGCCCGGAACCAATCCCTACCTGCACGAGTTCGCCGATTACTACGGATTGCCTTACGAGGCCACCCGTGGCGGCGCCGAAACGCTCTATCCCGAATACAAATCCAAGCTGAGCGGCTATCATCCTCCCGATCACTGCGAGCGCTTCTGCGTATGTACGACGCTGTTCAACTGCAACCTCCGATGAAGAGACTCCTGATCTTCGCCGCCCTGCTCCCGGCCCTCAGCGCCCAGCCGCCGAACCTCGCTAATGTCGAGATCCAGACCCTGCACGTCCAGGGCAACGTCTACATGCTGGTGAGCGGGGCAAGCAATGTCACGGTCCAGATCGGCGACGACGGCGTCCTCCTGGTCGATACCAACTACGCGGTGCTCGCGCCCAAGCTCATGGCGGCTATCCGCAAGCTATCCAACGGCCCCGTCCGCTACGTGGTGCTCACGAGTGCGCAAGCCGATCACACCGGCGGAACCGAGACTCTGGTCAAGCTCGGCGCGACGCCCGCCGCGCCCTCGCCGGCGCGCGTGGTCGCTCAGTTGAACGTTTTGAACCGCATGGTCACGCCGCTTCCGCGCGATCCGCCCGTTCCTCAGCCGCTTTGGCCCAACGACACCTACAGCACGCCCTTCAAGGACTTCTACTTCAATAACGAAGCCGTGATCGTGACGCATATTCCGGCCGCCCACACCGATGGCGATAGCATCGTGTTCTTCCGCCGTTCCGATGTGCTCAGCGTCGGCGACGTTTTCACGCCCGACAGCTACCCGTTCATCGATATCGCTCGCGGCGGCAGTGTCCAAGGGCTGATTGACGGCCTGAATCGTATTCTGGACATCGCCGTCCCCGCCAAGTATCAGGAAGGCGGCACGCTCGTCATTCCCGGCCACGGCCGTCTCTGCGACGAGGCTGACGTAGTCGAATTCCGCGACATGGTGACGATTATTCGAGACCGCGTGCAGGATTTGATCAAGCAGGGAAAAACGCTGGAGCAGGTGAAAGCCGCCAAGCCCAGCCGCGACTACGACACTCAATACGTCCAAGGCTTCCTCACATCGGACGCGTTCGTCGAAGCCATTTACCGGAGCCTCAAGAAATGAGAAACGCGCTTCTCATCGTCGCCGCGGTGCTGGCGCTGCCTGCTGGGCTTTCCGCGCAAGGCGCGCGTGGAGGCCGCGGGCCGCAGGGTCCGCCGCCCACGCCCAAAGCCGCCGCTGCGGTCGATTTCACCGGCTACTGGGTTTCCGTCGTCACCGAAGACTGGCGCTGGCGCATGCTCACTCCCATCAAGGGCGACTTCGCCAGCATCCCCATCAACGCCGAAGGACGCAAGCTCGGCGACGCCTGGGATCCCGCCGCGGATGAAGCCGCCGGAACCCAGTGCAAAGCCTACGGCGCTCCGGCCATCATGCGCGTGCCCGGCCGTCTGCACATCACCTGGGCCGACGACAACACCCTGCGCATCGACACCGATGCCGGAACGCAAACCCGCCTGCTGCATTTCAACGGGAAGCCCGCGGGCGAGCCGAGTTGGCAAGGCTACACCGCCGCCAATTGGGAGCGGCCCCTGCGCGGGTCGGGCGCGCCGCAATCCGGACTGGGAGCCACGCGAGAGGGCACGCAAGGTCGCTCGCTCGAAGCCGTCACCACGCTCCTGCGCCCCGGCTACTTGCGCAAGAACGGACCGCCCTACAGCGCCAACACCGTTCTCAAGGAGTATTTCGACCTATCCAACGAGCACAACGGCGACACCTGGTTTGCCGTGACCACGGTGGTTGAGGACCCGCAGTATTTGAGCGAGCCCTTCGTCACCAGCACCAACTGGAAAAAGGAAGCCGACGGTTCCAAGTGGAATCCGACCGCCTGCTCGGCCCGGTGAGTAAGCGCTCCGCGCGGTGATTCCGTCATAATCTTATAGAAGTGGCGAGCTTTGACCCCCAAGAGCTTTGACAAAGATCTCTCCGAGATCGTCGCCGAGTTGAATCGCGCCGCCCCGGGCGGGCGCCAGTCTCCTCAGCTCAGAGAGCCGCCGCACGCCACACCCGAAAATCTTGCCTCGCTCGACGCCCTGCTGGTCCACGCCATTCGCCGCGGAGCTTCCGATCTCCTGCTGATCGCCGGAGCTCCGGTCACTCTGCGCATCGGAGGCGTGCTCTCGCCCGCCGCGGGTCCGGCGCTCAGCGCCGATGATACGCGCCATCTGCTGCTCCCGCTGATGACTCCGGCTCAGACCCAGGATCTGCAACGCAACAAATCCGCCGATCTATGTTTCAGCCGCGAAGGCATCGGCCGCTTCCGTTCCAACATTCACTATCAGCGCGGGACCGTCGCGGGGAGCCTCCGGCTCCTTCCTGAAAAAATACCTACTCTCGAGTCCCTCCACCTTCCACCCGGACTGCGCAAGTTGGCGGAGGCGCGGCAGGGCCTGGTTCTGATCACCGGCCCTACCGGCTGCGGCAAGAGCTCGACGCTCGCCGCGCTGGTGGACCTGATCAACACCCATCGCCGCGATCACGTCGTCACCATCGAGGACCCGGTCGAGTTCATGCACGCCAACCGCAGCTCCATCGTCGAACAGATCGAAGTCGGCAGCGACGCTCCCAATTTCGCCGGCTCGCTGCGCGGCATTTTGCGCCAGAATCCGGATGTCATCCTGGTCGGCGAGATGCGCGATTGCGAAACCATCTCCATGGTCCTGACCGCCGCCGAAACCGGGCACCTGGTACTTTCCACGCTGCACACCAACGACACTTCGCAGGCCGTTTCCCGCATTCTCGATACATTCCCTCTGGGCAATCAGCCGCAAATCCGCCAGCAGTTTTCGCTGGCTCTGCTGGCCGTGGTGGCGCAGCAACTGGTTCCCGCGGCCACTGGCGACGCCCGCTATCCGGCGGTCGAGATCCTGATGGCTTCGAGCGGCGTGCGCGGCCTGATCCGCAAGGGCGAGGATCACCAGATCTATTCGGCGCTCTCCACCGGCCGCAGCGAAGGGATGATCACCATGGAACAATCGCTCGCCGAGCTGGTGCGTTCCGCCCGCATCAGCCGCGAGACCGCCCTCGCCCATTGCTTCCGCCCCGAGGACCTGGCCCGCTATTTGCAAGCCTGATTCCACCCCTTGCATATACTGAGACGTCTGTATATTATGTTGTCTAAGTATGCCCAAGCCCGACTCCCTCCAAGGCTCGCTCGATCTGCTGGTCTTGAAGATCCTCTCGCGGCGGCCGCGCCTGCACGGCTACGCCATCATGTCCGCCATCAAAGACGCCTCCGGCGAAGTGCTCTCGGCCGAGGAAGGTTCGCTCTATCCGGCGCTGCACCGCATGGAGGAAGCCGGCTGGGTTCGAGCCAAATGGATCACGAAGGACACCGGTCGCCGGGCGCGCCTGTATGAACTGACCGCGGCGGGCAAGAAGCAGCTCACCGCCGAGGAGTCGCGCTGGCAGGCCGTGACTTCAGCCGTAAACCGCATTTTGAGGACGATCTAATATGTCGCTGTCGTTTCGAATGTGGTCCCGTATCGTAAATGTACCTCGTGGCGACCGGTTGAGCCGCGAAATCGACGAGGAGCTCTCCGCCCATCTCGAAGAAGCCGTCGAGCAGGGCCGCGACCCCGCCGAAGCCCGCCGAGCGTTCGGCTCCCCGCTGCGGCAGCGCGAAGCCAGCCGCAACGTCAGAATAATCGTCTGGCTCGATTCCCTCCGCGCCAATGCGGTCTTCGGCTGGCGTCAGGTCAAGAAGAGAAAAGTAACCTCCGCCGCAGCGATCCTTTCCCTCGGCCTCGCCATCGGCGCTTGCACCGCCGCGTTCCGCATCATTGACGCTCTGCTGCTGCGGCCTCTCCCGGTGGCGAATCCCGAACGTCTGTACGCTCTCTTTTATCAAGAGCTCGGCGCGGACGGAAAATTCCAAACCTACGACAATTACTCGTATCCGATGTTCCACCAGATGCGCGCGGCGGTAAAGGGCGAAGCAGATCTGCTGGCGATCTCGTTTGGGAGCCGGACGGAACTGACCTACGGTTCCGATGAGGAGATGGAACGCGCGCACTGGCAACACGTCTCGGGGTGGTTGTTCGATACGCTCGGTATCCCGCCCGCCTTGGGGCGGCTGTTCACCGAGAATGACGATCTCGAATCCGGCGCTAATTCCATTGCCGTTCTCTCCTATGATTACTGGACCAGCCGCTTCGGGCGCGATCCGAAAGTAATCGGCCGCACGTTTCGCACAGGCAATGATCTGTATACGATCGTCGGCGTCGCCCGGAAGGGCTTCACCGGCACGGAACCGGGCACGATGGTCGACATCTTCGTGCCAACCATGACCAGAGACGCGTTCGGCCTCGCCAACGCGATCTGGCTTCGGACGCTGGTCAAATTAAAGCCGGGCAAGGGCGCCGAACCCGTCCGCGAGAAATTACACGCGGCCTATCACGCTTTCCAGCAGGAGCGGGTAAAAGACCCGGGCTTCCGCGGAGTGCCTCAGCAGTTCGTGGACAACATCGTCAACCAAAGAGTGCTCCTGGAGCCCGCGGCTTCCGGCGTTTCCGGGACGCAACGCGACTACAGCAGGGCGCTCGCGGCGCTGGCCGTGCTGGTGGCGCTGGTGTTGCTGATCGCCTGCGCGAATGTGGCCAACTTGATGACGGCTCAAGCGGCGGCGCGGGCGCGCGAGATGGCGCTCCGGGTCTCCATCGGCGCGGGACGCAGGCGGCTGGTGCAGCTGGTGCTGGTCGAAAGCGGGATCCTCGCTCTGTTCGCCGCCATCGTAGGCTGCTTGTTTGCGATTTGGGCCGGACCTTTCGTTGTAAGCAGGATCAATCCTCCAGACAACCCGGTGCGCTTGCTCCTTCCAGCGGACTGGCGAGTGCTCGGATTCGGCCTGGCTCTCACCCTCGGCGTGACGGTCCTGTTCGGCCTAGCACCTGCTCTGCGAGCCTCAGGAGTGCAGCCCGCCAGCGCGCTCAGAGGTGGAGACGCCCCTCACGCAAGGCGTCGATTGATGCACGGGCTGATCGCCGCGCAGGCTGCTTTCTGTTTTCTCGTGCTCTTCGTCGCCGGCCTCTTCATCGGTACCTTTGACCGGCTGTCCCATCATGTCACCGGATTCTCCGCCGAACGGCTTCTCATTCTGGATGCCGCCCCGCGGCGCCAGGAATCGGTGATCTTCTGGGAGCAGGTGGCTGAACATCTGCGATCCGTGCCCGGCGTCGAAAACGTCGCGTTGGCCGGATGGCCACTCCTAAGCGGAGACAATTGGAATCCTTTCGTCTCCATCGAAGGCGGCCCTCCCAGCTACGTCCTGATTTCGCTTCTGAATGTCTCGCCCGGCTGGCTGGACACTATGAGGATTCCCCTGATCGCCGGCAGGGATTTCCGCTCAAGCGACGCTTATCCTTATGCCGCCATCGTCAACCAGGCGTTCGTCAGGCAATACCTCAGCGGCCAGAATCCACTCGGAAAATCGTTCGCATTTGGAGACGGCCAGACTCGCTTCGAAGTCGTAGGCTTGTCCGGTGACGCTCTCTATTCCGACATCCACAGGCCCGCCGCGCCCGTCGCTTACGTTCCTTTCCAATCTGTCGATGCCAATGGCGAACTGAAACCGCCGACCCACGGGGGGACTTTCATCATACGCACTTCGAGCGTGAACCCGCTCGCGCTCGCGTCCACTCTGCGTCAGGAAGTAACCCGCGCCCGGCCGGAGTTCCGCGTCAGCAACATCCGCACCCAGCAGGAATTGATTGATGCGCAAACCGTCCGCGAGCGTCTCCTCGCCATGCTGGCTCTCTTCTTCGCCGTCGTCGCGCTGCTGCTCGCTGGCGTCGGATTGTACGGCGTTCTCGATTACTCTGTGCTGCAACGCCGCCGCGAAATCGGCATTCGTATGGCCATTGGCGCTCGAAGCCTCGACATCGCCCGGCGAGTTAGTCTGGATGTTTTCGCCATGGTGTTCCTCGGCGCGGCCGCGGGTCTGGGACTTGGAATGGCGTCGGTGCGCTACATTGAGGCGCTGCTCTACCAGGTGAAGGCCACCGATTTCGGGGCGCTCGCGCTGCCGTCGCTGGCGATTCTCGCGGCTGCATTACTGGCCGCGCTGCCGCCGGTGATTGGCGCCGTGCGCATCGATCCGGTTCAGGTACTCCGCTCCGAGTAAAGCCCGCTACGGTCCGCGCCGCTCGATCAACTCAAGATACAGATTATTGAGATCCCGCACCAGCACGATCTTCGCCCCACCCAGATCGACTGGCTCACCTCCCGTTGACACCACCGTGAATCCGGCCGCTTTGAGCTTCGGCAGCAACGTGCCGAGGTCGCGAACGTTCAATTGAAGAATCGCCGTGCCCGGGTCCTGCACGCGCGTATGCAGCGGCTTGCGATCGATATCTTTGAACTCGATGAAAGTAATTGAACCCATACTCCCAGGAATTGCCGCGCGGCTCTGGCGGAACTGCGCGCCCGGAGTCCCCGCGGTGTCCGTCATCACTTTGTCGTTATTGAAAGCCGCCGGAGCGCTCGGCTCTAATCCCAGCGCGCGATATGCGACTACCGTTTGCTCGGCGTCATTCACCGCAGCTTCGAACCCTCCGCCCGGCGTATCGCCTTGGCTCAGCTCCACCACAAACCCGTCGTCGTCTTGCAGAAAAATGTACATTCCGCCGCGAATCGTCGCCGGGACTCCGCCCGCCGTCAGCACATGCACGCCCGCCTTCTTTGCCCGAGCCACCACCGCTCCCAGATCGCGAACTCGCAGCGTCAAATTCGCCGCGCCCGGATCTTGAAAGCGCGGATGCGCGGGCTTGCGGTCGATGTCCTTGTACTCGATAATCTCCACGCCGATCGCCGATCCGGGAACGCGCAACTGCACGTAGCGCGATTGCGCGCCTGGCGTATCGCCCAGCTTCATAATCGCGGGATTGCCATCGAACGGCCGAGCCGGCGCCGCGAGTTCTAATCCCAGCACGTCGTGATAGAACTCCAGCGACTTATCCAGGTTCGCCACAATGTGGCTGAAATTGCCGACGCCCGTCACGTCTTGTCCGTACATCGTCGCCGCAGCCGCAGCCAACGCGATCAGAATGGATTTCCGCATGTTCCCCCCTCCCCCTACTGTATCGCCAGCCGCCGGAGCGCCTCGGCGATCGCCGGATCGCGCCCCACTTCCACCTCGTCGCCCTTCGCGACGCCGAATTTCAAATTGTCGATCTCCTGCTGGAGCCGGCTTTGAATCCAGCGCTGGTCCGCCAGCCACTGGCCGACGCCGGGCTGAATGGAGTGCGCGGCGCAATAGGCGTGCAATCCATCCATCATCTCGGAGGTGACCTCGAATCCCTCCGCGATTTCGTGCAAGCGCAGATACTCGGTAGCATACGAGGTGATCACGCCGGAAGCGTCCATGACCAGCCGCAGGCGCGATTGCGCCTCCGGCAAAACCACCTGGTCGGGCCGGATTCCGCCGCCGCCCAAAACCTCGCGGCCGGAATCGGTTTTGTACGGACCCTGATCCACCACGGTGGCCGAGTCAAGCTGCCCGCCGCTCAAGGGCTTCTGGATGGACCTGCCACTGGGAGTGTAGTAAAACGCCGTGGTCAGTGCCATCCCCGCGTGGCCCGAAAGCGGATACACCTGCTGCACCAAACCCTTGCCGTACGTCGGCACGCCCAGGATCGCCGCGCGATCGTGATCCTGCAACGCTCCGGAGACGATCTCCGACGCGCTGGCCGACTTCTCGTTCACCAGCACGACCATCGGAAACGTGTACGGCCGGTTGTATTTGAGAACGCGGACCTCCTCGGGTTTCGCGCTCCGTCCCTTCACCGAGAAGATCAGCTCCTCGCCCTTCAGGAACAGCGACGCGGTTTCGACGGCGGCGGTCACCGCGCCTCCCGGATTGTCTCGAAGATCCAGCACCAGGCCTTGCAGCGCGGGCCCGCCCAGTTCCTCGATCTTCTCGCGAACCAGCTTTCCGGTAGGCTCCTCAAACTCGGTGATGCGCAAATATCCAATGCCGGGCGCCAGCAGGAAGGCGCGATCGACAGTGGGCGTTTTGACCAGCTCGGGCGACATGACGATGCGCGCCAGACCGGCTTCGCCCGACCGGTGGATATCGAGCGTGGCCTCATGCTGCCGCGATTGGCTGAGCACCTGGATCAACTGCTCCGCTTCCAGCCGGGCGAGCGGGATGCCGTTGACCGCCACGATCTCGTCGCCGGCCGAAAGACCCGCCTTGGACGCCGGCGTTCCCGGCAAGGTCTGCAATACGATGACGCGCCCCGGAAGCACGCTGACGATGCTGCCGAAGCCCTTTTGCTCACTCCGCTCCAGTTCCTGAAGCTGCTGGAATTGGTCCGGATCGAAGAAGCTGGAATGCGGATCGAGAGTGCGCAGCATGGATGGAATGGCGCCCTCGAAAAAAGCCGTGTCCGGATTGACCGGATCGGCGGCTTCCCGCTCCACCGCCGCGAAGACGTCGATCATCGTCTTCAAGGGCGGACCCATGACTTCGACCGGGTCTTGCTTCTGTCCGTGCAGGATTCCCGCCGACAACACAATCAAGATCGCGAGCAAAAGCGGCATTACCAATTTCATTATCGGCTGAAGCGGGTGGCTTGACGATCCCTGTGGCGCTCCAGCGCCAGCTCGATCAGGCGGTCGATCAGTTTGGGAAAGGCGAGTCCGCTTTTTTCCCACATCTTGGGGAACATGCTGATGGAGGTGAATCCAGGCACGGTATTGATCTCGTTGACGTAGATCGCCTCGGCGGTTTTAGTTCCAATGGCGTTGGTTTCCATCAGGAAGTCCACGCGCGCCATCCCCTCGCAGCCCACCGCCCTGTAACACTCCACCGCCAGCCTCTGAATCTCGCCCGTCTGATCCGGCGTCAGATCGGCGGGGAGCACCACGCGGGCCTGGTTGAGCAGGTACTTGTCTTCGTAGTCGTAGAATTCGCGCGATGGCAGGATTTCGCAGGGCAGGGCGGCCACCGGTTGGTCGTTTCCCAGCACGGAGCATTCGAACTCGCGCCCCTCGATGCCGCGCTCGACAATGATCTTGCGGTCGTATTGGCCCGCCAGCTCCAGCGCCGTCTTCAGCTCTTCGCAATTGCGCGCCTTGGAAATTCCGACGGACGATCCCAGGTTGGCCGGTTTGACGAACATTGGAAAGCTGAACCTTCGGCAGATCTGCTCCGGCTGAATATTCCCTCGCATCGCCACTATGTGATCCACCACCGGAATCCCGCTCTCCTTGCACAGCCGCTTCATCACGTCCTTGTCCATCGCGGCCGCGGACGCCAGTACGCCCGCGCCCACGTAAGGCAGGCCGGCCAGCTCCAGCAGCCCCTGCACGGTCCCATCCTCGCCGAAGGTTCCGTGCAGCGCCGGAAACACCACGTCGATGCCGGGATTTCCGTCCGGCTCAGGCGAGATGGCGCGCGGCTGCCAGCGTCCCTCTTTCGTGATGAAGATGCGCTGCACTTCGTAACGCGCCGGGTCCATGGCCGCGATGATGGATTCGGCCGAGTTTATCGAAACCTCGTGCTCCCCGCTTCTGCCTCCGCATAAAACCGCCACACGCAATCGTTGCATAGGTGTTATTACAGGATCCTCTTGCCCATCGCGGACATCACCAGCTCCACTGCCAGCAGCGCCGTCCGGTTGGCTTCGTCGATCACGGGGTTCACTTCCACCACTTCCATCGACGCCATGAGTCCACTGTCGCACACCAGCTCCATGGCCAAATGCGCCTCGCGGTAAGTGATCCCCCCGCGTACGGGCGTGCCCACGCCGGGCGCATCCGCGGGATCAACGGCGTCCAGGTCGAAAGAAAGGTGAAAGCCACCCGTCGCCCCGCCGCTCGCCCCGTGTGTCGCGAAATGGATGGCCTCCTGGATGACCGCGCGCATGCCGCGCTCATCGATGTCGCGCATGGTGAACGCATGGACGCCGGTTTCGCGGACGTTCAGGCGCTCCATCTCGTCCACGCTGCGCAGGCCCAGGATGGCCACCGAGCCGGGCTCGACCGCGGGCGAATATCCGGCGATCTGCGTCAGCTCCGGCGGGCCCAGCCCGATGCAGCACGCCAGAGGCATGCCGTGGACGTTGCCGCTGGGGCTCGATTCGGGCGTGTTCATGTCGGCGTGCGCGTCGATCCAGATCAGCCCCAGCTTGCGGTCGCGCTTGCGGAAATGCCGCGACATGCCCGCCACTGTGCCGATCGCCACCGAATGATCGCCTCCGAGCACTAGCGGAACCTTCGAGGCATCCGCCGCCTCCTCCACCAGGTCCGCCAGGCGCGCGCAGGTGTGCGCGATTTGCGGAAGAAAGTGCGCGTGAGATGGACCGGCGGGCGAGGACTCCGGCTGATCGACGACCACGTTTCCCAGGTCCTCGACCCGATACCCCAGCGCCGCGAGCTTCTCGTTCAACCCGGCGAGCCGCACCGCCGAAGGACCCATGTCCACGCCGCGGCGTCCCGCCCCCAGGTCCATGGGAGCGCCGATGATGGCGATGTGGGATTGGCGCATGGCGGCTGGGGCGTTTTAAGGGACGGACGCCTTCTAATTATCGCGTTCCGGCTGGCCTGCTGTGGAGACGCAATCATGCGTGCGCAACGTCGCCTGACGGTACTCGCCGGGAAGGCGGAAGGTGATCTCAATTTGAATCCGGACGGCGACGGCCTTGCCGTCCTTCCTGCCTGGCTTGAATTTCCACTTCCATAGCGCCTCGATGGCCTTTGCGTCCAAGCCTAGACGCAGCGGCCGAAGCACTTCGGCATTGACCGGCCTCCCATCCCGACCCACTAACACCTCCACCAGCACGGAGCCTTGCAGCTTGGCCTTGCGCGCTTCCTCGGAATATTGCGGCTCCGGCTGGTAGATCGGCACCGGGTTCGTGATGCCCGGTCCGGGACGATACCAACAAAACGAACGCAGACGCGGATCGCATTCGTCGGAACCAGCGCTGCTCGTCTGGGCCACGGCGCTCACGGCGAAGACTCCGATGAGCAAAAAAAGCCAGCGCATGGCAAGAGTATATCCTGGTTTCAGATCGCACCCACGATCTTTCGAAAGGATCTCCGTTTGAATGGCGCAGGACAGCGCTCCACCCCTCCGCATGGTTGCGGTCGTTGAAGCAGCCACGGTCACCGGGCCAGCTAAAAATCTGATTCGTTTTTGCGCCGGCGCCAAGTCCGCTTTGGAGCCTCTGCTGCTAACCTTCATCCGCGGCGCCGCGCAAAGCAACCCCTTTCTCGAAGCCGCCCGCTCCGCCGGTGTCGCGGCCGAGGCCATTCCAGAAAGCTTTCGCTTCGATCCCCGCGTCTTGCCGGATCTGAAGCGGCGCATCCACGCCTTTCAACCCGACATTCTCCAGACCCACAGCGTCAAATCTCATTTCCTGATCCGCCTGGCCCGGCTGAATCGGCGCTATCCTTGGCTCGCCTTCCATCACGGCTACACCGCTGAGGATCGGAAGATGGAATGGTACAACCGGCTGAACCGCTGGTCTCTTCCGGCGGCTCGCAGGGTCGTGGTGGTCTGTGGACCCTTCGCCGCCCAGATGCAGGCGGATGGCGTGGCTCCGGACCGAATCGAGATCCTGCACAACTCGGTCGAGATTCCCGAACCCGTCGCGCCGGCCGCCGTTCAGGCGTTGCGGACCCGCCTGGGGATCGGGCCCGAGGAGCGCGTCATTCTCAGCATCGGCCGGTTTTCCAAAGAAAAGGCTCACATCGATTTACTGCATGCCTTCGCGCGCCTTCCCAACCGGAGCGGCCTGCGATTGGTGCTGGTGGGCGACGGTCCGGAGCGTGAAAACCTCACCCGGCAAGCCGCGGCGCTCGGCATTTCCAGCGCGGTCGTGTTCGCCGGACAGGTGGCCGATGTGAACCCGTTTTACGCGATGGCCTCTCTGTTCGTCCTGCCTTCCCATAGCGAGGGCTCCCCCAATGTGCTGCTGGAGGCCTTGGCCGCGGGTGTGCCGATTGTCGCTACCGAGGTGGGAGGAGTGCCCGAGGTCATCACTGATGAGACCAACGGTCTGCTTGTGCCTCCTGCTTCTCCCGAGGCCCTCGCCCAAACCATCGGAAGAGCTCTCTCAGAGCCTGCTGCGTTGGAGCGCTGGACCGCGGCCGGCCGGGCCCGCATCGAAAAAGAATTCACCCCCGAGGCCTACCGCCGCCGCCTCTTCGAGATCTACCGCCGGGTATGCGGGCGATGAGTTTCAAGCCACCGGCGCGGCGTGGCGCAACGAGCTTCCGAACAGCTCTCCGGCCGAGGTGAACTGGAAATCGTTGAGCAGCCGCTCCAGTCGCCCCATGGTGCGGTCCAGATTGGTGTAGTGCCGGAAGCGCTTCAGCGCGGGCATGGCGGAGACGCGCGGCTGGCCCGGATCGATCTCCCAAGGGTGCAGATAAAAGATCACCGGCCGCCCTTGCTCATTGCATTTCCGCATGAGCCGGCGCGTGACGGCATACGGATACAGGCGGAAGTAGCCGCCTCCGCTGCACGGCACCTTGCGGCCCGCCAGCAGCGCGCAGCTCATCGGCAATTCCAGGAATCCGTCCAGGATCGAGTGCGCGTCCAGGCGCGCATCGGGCACGCCGTAATCCGGATGGAAGCCCACCGGAAACACAGACGAATCGTAGCGCAAGCCGCGCGAGCGCATAATCTCCAGCGCCCACCAAGTCTTGCGCGTCACCGAAAACGATGGAGCCCGGAAGCCCAGCACCGGCGCGGAGACGCAGCTTGCCAGAACGTCCAGCGACCGGTCCAGGTCGGTCCGAAACTGCTCCGGCGTCATCGCAGTCAGCAGCGTGTGCGAGTAGCCGTGCGTCGCGATCTCATGCCCGCGGCGAGACACCTCGCGAACCAGGTCCGGGTGCCGCTCCGCCACCCAGCCCAGCACGAAAAACGTGGCTTGCGTCTTGCGGCGATCCAGAAGGTCCAACAGGCGGAGGGTGTTGTTCTCCACCCGCGATTCGCACGCATCCCACTGATCGCGCGGGATGATCCCGTTCAGGTTCTGCACGCAGAACCAGTCTTCAAGATCGACGGAGAATACGTTGACCACTCAGCTTCATACTACCTTGTCGGTTTCAAGAAACGAAATCTTGCCGGAGCCGAGCTGCTCCAAAACCGGCGTCATTATGCCGTTCTTGTCCCAATACCAGACCGGCAGCGATACCGGCCAATATCCCAGCCCTCGAGCTTGTTGCCGCAAGTCCGGCGTGGGAATCAGCATTTCGCAAAACTTCAGTCCGTCGCGCCGCATTTGCCGCCACAGAGACGCGTGCTGGCGCAGGGAGCCCAACCCCGATGCAGGCGGACTGCCGATGCGTCCCGCGCCGCCGACGTTCGCGGCAACTAAATCTCCGGCCTGATACAGCGGCAAATATTCGGCGATCGCCGCGGCTTTGGTGTGCCCTTCTGGAGGCTTCCACGCGCTGCATTCGGCGCCTCCGGCTAACACTGCATCAATCACGACTGCGGCGAAATTGTACACGTCCGACATCGCGCTCAGAACGCCGTGTAGCCACGGCTTCGCCAGCCGGCCGCCATAATCCTGCATCATCCGGTCCAGGCGCAGCGGATGCACCAGGCGCCACAGATCGCGGTAATGCGTCCATTTGAAGGCTTGATAAATCCGCACCGCATCGGGTGTGATGCCGATCCCCAGAATCGCCGGATACCACTTCATGACTTGCCGCACCAGCAGCGCGCCCGCGCCCGGAGCCTCCAGCCGCGCGGCCACTTGAAACATATACACCCATTCCACGCGTCCTTGCGGAGTTTCCAGAGACGACGGCAGCAGGTACGCCACCGCTTCCATCCGCCGCTCCCGCCGCACCACGGCCACTTCCACCCCCAGGCGCTGGAACCCGCGGAAGCGCGCCGGCGAATCCAGCTCGCGCTGAAACGGTGTGCGCGCGTAGTTAACTTCGGCCGCCTCGGCGAGCTGCTCCAACGTGGGAGCCGTCAGGCGCTCGGTTTCAGTCACGCGAGGAATCCTTGGCCGCGCTGGCTTCGGTCGGTTTCCACAGCCGCTGCGGCGTCACGAAGAACACCGATACGGCCAGCGCCGCGGCAGCCATCAGATTGACGAAGGCGCGGGCCGGAGAACTGATGCGCTTAAGCAGGGTCTTGGAAGGAATCGCGAAGTCGGCCAGCGCGAGCAGGTAGAACGCCGCTTGCGCTCCCACCGCCCAGAAATTCCACGGGCGGCTCAATCCAAAGCTGACTCCCAACAACGCCAGCAGAATCCAGGGCAGGGCCAGCCTTCCCAATTTATACGACACGAAATGAAACCACATGCGATTGCCGGGACCCAGCAGCGCCGGATACAGGCGCAGAATCTGGTACACGCCGGCCTGCGTGCGCACCTTGCGCCGAAACTCGCCCTTGATCGAAAACGCCTGCTCCCAGGCGACGGCCTCTTCGTCGACCACGATGCGGTACCCCAGAAAGTATCCGTGCAGCGGCAGAAACATATCGTCGAGCAGAGTGTCGGGAGGCATCTTCGGAGCTAGCTCGCGGCGCATGGCGTAGAAGGGTCCGGTGGTGCCGAAGGTCGAATCCACGCGGCCCAGATTGATGCGAATCCAGCGTTCGATGCGCCAATACAGAGACGTCGAGCTATGCTCGTCTCCCGCGCCCGGACGCATGGGCAGATCGCCGCTCACCGCGCCCACCTTGGGATCCGAGAAGCAGGCGACTAATTGCCGTACGCTGTCCGGCTCCAGCGTCTGCCGAGCGTCGGTCAGAACCAGAATTTCGCCCTTGCTGCGCGCGATGCCCGCGCTGATCGCCGCCGGCTTTCCGCCGTGAGGCAGCTCCACCAGCTCGATGCCCTGCCCGGCGAAGCCGCGCACGATGTCGTTGGTGCCGTCCGTTGAACCGTCGGAAAGCACCAGCACTTCCAGAAGCTCCTTGGGATAGTCCAGCGCCGCTACCGATTCGAGCTTGGGGCGCAGCACCGCCGCGCCATTGTACACCGCGATGAGGATCGAAACGGTCTTGCGCGCCGGGTTTTTCGGAGCGCCTTTGCGGATCGGCTTTCCGAACCGCGCGGCAAGCCACGCCAGCAGCAGCGGGTAACCGATCAGGATGTATGCCGCCAGGAACGCGAACAGCAGAAACGCCGCGGTAAAAGGCATGCTCATTCGCCGTGGGGCGGACGCCCTCGTCCGCTCCGGACTCCCTGGTCCGGCTCTGCCATCACACTAGAAATGGAGGCCGGCGCGGGCGTCGGGCGCGGTCCAGGGGGACCGCCCCACGTGACGGCTTCTCTAGAACTGGGCTGTCAACTCCAGACGCTAACCGGAGCTTCCATCAGTCTATACCGAGTATATCTCAGCCCCAGTTCCCGGTGATGGATTAGTCTCCGAGTAGGGATCGCGAGGGCACCCGTTTAGCGCATAATAACGTCCTTGATCATACGTTAAACCGCTCACCCGTCAACTTGCGGTTGACCGGAGTTTTCCGCTTTTTAGTTGGCGCTTACCGCGATTGTCACTCCCGCTTGACTGGTTGCGCTACCAACCCGGATCAGGACCGGTACTGCGCTGCCCGCCGCGATGCCAGCGGGGATTTGCACATTGATCTGCAACAGTCCCGCGACCTCTCCGGGCGCGCCGCCGGCGTATTGAAGATTGTCCACAGCCACGCCTCCAATGGTGACGTTCACGGGAAGGATTGGAGCGGGCAAGGGCGTAGTTGCGGGTTTGCCGTCAACTCCGGCGGGCGAGGTTTGCCCTTCACCAGTCGCGTAGAGTGAAATGATGCTGCCGACAGGCGCCGGCGCCGAGGACGTGTTGATGGACCCATCCTGATTGACCGCCGCTACTTGCCCCTTGCCGGTAAAGCCCAACGTGAACAGCCCCGGAGCCGAAGCGGCCACGGCGGCCGTCATGGGAGCGGAGATCTGTCCCTGGTACGTCACGGTAACCTGGGCGCTGGCGCCGGTAACCTCGTAGGGCACAATGGCGGCGACCTGGGTCGACGAAGTGTAGATCATGGGCGCGGAGATTCCGTTGAACTGAACGCTGGTGCCGGCAAGTTGCGCATCGTAGAGACCGTCGCTGCCGGCATGGGCGGAAGTTAGTTGCGCGGGGCCGAAGCCGGAGCCAAAGAGAACTACGATTTCTCCGGGTGCAATGGGGCCGGAGAGGTTGCTGGCCGCGTTGGCGACGGCGCTGGTGGCCGGAGGGACCGTCGCCAGCTTCACCACGAACGCATTGCCATAGCTGAAGGGCAACTGCACCCCGCCGGGAACCGGGAAGTCGCCCGACCAGGTCTGTCCCGCGAAGATCGCGTTGCCCTGGGAGTCGAGAGCGGCCGCCAGCGCGCCATCATCCTGCGAGCCGCCGAAATATGTCGAGTAGTTCAGCTTGCTGCCATCCGCCGAAATCGTCGTCAAGAAGGCATCCGCCAGTCCGGCGCTGGCGGCTTGCGCCGGGTTCGCGGTCGGCAAATCGACGGCGCGCGTTCCGCCGGCCACCGTCGCGTTTCCGGCCGCGTCGATCGCGATGGCAGAGATCCAATTCTGCGTCAGGAAGACGCCGGGTTCAGCGAGGTAGTCGGGGTACGACTCCATGGAGGCGTGGCCGCGCAGGTAGGTGGAGTATACGATACTCGATCCATCCGCGCTGAGCTTGGTGACGAAGCCGCTGGTGCTGGAAGCCCCTGGCGGCCAGCTTGGCGTGGTCCCTGTCTGATTTGTGGTGGCGTAAAGCGTGCCGTTAGAGCCGGCTGGAACGATACTGCCGACCGCGGGGCCAAACGCTTCCAAACTCCACGGCGGAATAAAGGAGCCAATGGCGGTCCAGGTTTGCGCATGGTCGCGCGAAAGGTATATGCCCTGCCCGGCAACCGCAGCATAGAGCGTTCCACTGAGGTCCACCGCGATTGTAATGGAGCTCGGATTCGAACCCGGCGGCGGATTGACCGGCGACCAAGTGAGGCCGCCATCGACGCTGCGCGCGCCGAGGCCGTCGAACAGCGTCGAAGGATTGGTGGAACCGTCCACGAACAAGCGGGTCGCGGACGGCGCCGGCAAAGGCTCCTGGATCCAATCGGCCCCGCCGTCCACGCTGCGATAGAAATACCCAGGTTGACCGCTGCCGCATTCGAAACCGCAGAACACCGGGTACGAGATCGCAAAGATGTTGCCGCTCACGCGTGGGTCGAGCACCATGGATTGGACGCTTCCAGGGAACGTCACGGGATTCCAGGTGGCGCCGGCGTCGGCGCTCTTTCGCAGGGCGGAGCCGATCTCCCAGACGATGTTGGGATTCTGCGCATCCACGGCAAGCTGGGAAATGGAGGACGGCGGGGAATCTACCGTCGTCCAGACGCCCGCGCCATTTACGGTTTTATAAACCGTGCTCGATGAGCCGTTATACGGAGGCGCCGTGGCGGCGTACAAGGTCTGCGGATGGACCGGGTCGATGGCCAGCGCTTGTATGTTCGTGGCGGCGACGCCGCTGTTGGCGGCGGTCCAGGTGGCGACGCCATCCACGCTTTTGAAGACGCCGAGATCCCCAGTTGCTTCGTAGATCGTGGCGGGGGTAGTTGGGTCCACCACCATCGCCTGCGGAAGCGCGAACGGCAGATTGTCCATGGGCGCCCAGGTGGTTCCGCTATCGGCGCTTTTCCAAAGCGGACGCGCGCCAGGCGAACTCTGTTGCGGTTTCATCAGCGGGAAATCCACCGATGAGGTGCTCCCGGCGACGTAGACCTCGCCCGCGCTGTCCACGGCGATCGCCGCTCCGCCCGCTTGAACGCTGCCGCCCAGCGTGGTTTCATAAATTTTCTTCGATCCGTCAGGCGAGATCTTGAATACCATGGCTTCCGCGGTACCCGCCGCGCCGAAGCTTTTCGTGGCAGTGCTGGGGTTCGTCGAATAGGCCGTTCCCGTGACATAGACGTTGCCTCCCGCGTCCAATGCGATTCCTCCGGCGGCGCCATTCGGATGGAAGAACGAGTAGACCAGGGCACCCAGAGGATTCAGCTTGCTGACGAAGATGCCGAACTGATTGGGAGCGGCCTGTGTGCCAGGGTAGCCTGTCGTGGAGTTCGTAGTCACGGCGACGTATGCGTTGCCGGCAGTGTCCAGCGCGATGCCGGCGGCCCCGTCGTCGGCCGCACCGCCCAGAAATGTGGAATACAAAAGTCTAGTCCCGTTCGGGTCGAGCTTCGCGACGAAGGCATCGTAATCGTCCGATGCGCCATTGTCGAGCGTGCCCTGGATCGCGTTGACGAGCGGGAAATTCGCGGAGCGCGTATATCCGGTAACCAACACATTCCCGGCGTTATCCAGAGCCACGCCGGTGGCCCAATCGTCGAGAATGCCGCCGAGATAGGTGGACCAGAGCAGTTTGCCATCCGGCCCGACCTTGGCGATGAACGCGTCGCAGGTGCCCCCAAACTTGGTCTGGAACGCCCCTGCCGTAACCGGAAAGTCGGACGAATAGGTGAGTCCGGCGACATAAACGTTGCCTTGGGCGTCGGATGCCACCGAGGTGGCGTAGTCCTGGCCGCTGCCGCCCAGGATGGCCGAAAAGACCGTTCCGGCGTGGACTGTGCCGGCGAGCGGCCAAAAGAGTAGCGAGATTTGTACTGTTATTTTCATGGACTCCCACGAGAATCGATATGCCGGCTGGCGATCGCTCCCCGTTTCCCACTTCCGCTCGCTCGCAGTTTCGCAAGCATCTTCAAACGTCCATGCCGGAAGCATATCGCAACTGGTCTCCGCACGGAAGAGGCGTTCCACGAATTGCCGATTGCATCGCTTCTTGGCCCGCGGCGTGCCTATGCTATTGCATGTCATCCACGATCACAGAGCAACTTGCGACCACTGTAGAAGAGCCTCTCGCTCGGCTGATGGCTTTCGAGCCCACAACGTTTCCGGTGTTGAGCGTTTATCTGCACACTCAGTCGGATCAGCACGGACGAACGCCCGATGCGGCACCGTACCTTCATCGCGAATTCAAAGCTCTGGCCCGGACCTGGGCACCGAGTTCCCCTGAGCACCACAGCTTCGATCGAGATGTGGAGCGAATCGTTTCCTATACCGCTGACAAAATCGATCCCATGGCCAAAGGGGTCGCGATATTCGCGTGCTGGGGCGTGGAAGAATTCTTCGAGGCAATCCAGTTAACCACCCCAGTTAGCGATAACCGCGTGTACGCCTACAACCAACCTCATTTGTATCATCTGGCCCGTCTCGATGAGCAATATCCGCGTTACGCCGCGGTACTTACGGATACCAACACGGCGCGCATCTTCGTCTTCGGGCTTGGCCACGTCATCGACGCGGAGGAGGTGAAAGGCAAGAAAGTTCATCGAGTCAAGGTCGGTGGATGGTCGCAAGCCCGCTACCAGCGGCGGGTGGGGAACGCGCACCACGAGCACGTCAAGGAGGTGGTTGAACGCCTGGCTCAAATTGTCCGCGAAGACCAGGTAAGTCACATCATCCTTGCCGGAGATTCGGTTGTGCTTCCACTCCTTCAAGAACAACTTCCTCAGGAAATGGTTCCCATGGTGGAGGTAATGAAACTGGATATTCATGCTTCCGAGCAGGATGTTCTGAGCGCAACTCTCTCAAAGTTACAGGAACAGGAGGCCAAGACCGCCGCGGAAAAAGTGGACCGGCTGATGCATCAATATCGCGGTCGTGGATTGGCCGTAGCCGGGCTCCAGGAGACGCTCGAGGCCCTGGCCAACGGGCAAGTCGAAGAACTGCTCATCAGCGGCGCGCTGGAAGACAGTCATCCCCAGCCGGAGGAAGTCGAAGCCATCCTCGTGCCGGAGATTCCCGATTCCAACGGAGGAACGGAAAGCGAAGAACCGCGTCAAGCGTCCCTACCCGATCTGCTGGTGACGAAAGCCAAGCAGACTGGCGCGACCGTAACGTTTATTGAAGACGCGGCATTGCTCGAATCGATCGGCGGTGTCGGCGCGTTCCTGCGATGGCGCGCGTGAATTGGCAATAGGGTTGCTAAACAAGAAGCATGTCCAAGATTACTGAAGCCAGCCGTGATCACATCGCCGATGAAAACTTCGCTTTCCCCAAGGAGCGTAAGGAGCCGATCCATGACGCCGCTCACGTGCGCAACGCAATCGCCCGTTTCAAGCAGGTGCAGGGGGTAACCGGCGCTGAACGCGACGCCGCCTGGAAACGCATCAAGTCCGCCGCGAAAAAACACAATGTAGAGTTGAACGAACAAGATTGGCGCGAACTGAGTTAACCACCCGTATGCGGGTCCGTCCGCCTGCGCGGCTCGCAGGACTGCCGCGATTCTCCCTCCGTTGACGCTCGGCCTTCAAGGCGGCCTGACAACGATATTTGGTCACGTGACCAAAGGCGGTCATAGCGGGAGCTGCTCCCGGGGAGCTATCGAGAGCGACGCTCACTCACGCTCTGGAAATCTACTAGGTTGCCGATAGCCGCAGCCCAATTATCCCGAACGTTCATGAGGGTTGACGAACTCGTGTTATTTCACGCAGATCCAATTTCCGGACCATACGAGGTAGCGTATTCCTGGCCGCTGCCACCCAGAATGGTCGAAAAGACCGTTCCGGCGTGGACTGTGCCGGCGAGCAGCAGAAACGCCGCGGTAAAAAATGGGCTCATGCCGGGGCGGTCATGCTCTCTATAGGTTTCCTTGGGCCCATCCTACACCCCTCTGGTAATCTGTTACAAGAACAGTCGTTTCCAGCCGGATGCGAATTCTTTACTTTTCCTCCCGCGAATGTTGGCCGGTAAACAGCGGGGCGCGGCTGCGCGACTATCACTTGGCGCGGCGTCTGGCTGCTCACGCTTCGGTCACCTATGTCGGTTTGACCTATCCGGGTGCGGCGCAATACGAGCAAGCTGGCGAAGGCCTTCCGCCGCCCGAGCAAGTATTCGAGCGCGTATTTCTCATCCCCAAGGCTCGCGCCTACACGCCCGTCAATCTGGTGCGCGGTTGGCTGGGTCCCACCCCGGTCACGGTGTGGAACTGCACTACGCCGGAGATCGCCCGCGCGCTGGCCAAACTGGGGCGCGAGACGGCTTTCGATTCCATCCAGATGGAAGGCGTTCACCTGGTGCGCTACGTTCCGGTGCTGCGCGCCTTTCCCGGCCATCCGTCCATTGTTTGCGACTGGCACAATATCGAGAGCGAACTGATGTGGCGCTACAGCGAAAACGTGGCGAGCCCTCCGCGCCGCTGGTATGCCCGGCGCACGGCGGCGCTCATCGAGGGAGCCGAGGCAGAGTTGCTTCGTGCCGCGGACGTGCACACCGTTGTGAGCGCGCGAGAGGTCGCGAAGCTCCGCGCGGCAGTCCCGGAAGCCGATCTTCACGTGGTCGAAAATGGCGTCGATACGGCATATTTCAGCGACTGCGCGAGCGGCGCCGGCGTCCCCAGGAACCGAGTCGTGTTCGCCGCGTCCATGGATTATCACGCCAATATCGATGCCGCCGTCTATTTCGCGCGCGAGATCTGGCCCTCGCTTCGCGAGCGCCTTCGTAAACAAAACGCCGCGGAGCTTCGCTTCACTGTCGTCGGCCGCAGTCCAACGCCCGAAGTGCGGGTGCTCCAGAACCTGCCCGGAATCGAGGTGACCGGCACGGTGCCGGACGTGCGTCCTTATTACCGTGAAGCCGTGGCCGTAGTGGTTCCGCTGCGCGTGGGCGGTGGAACCAGGCTCAAGATCCTGGAGGCCATGGCCGCCGGCGTGCCCGTCGTGTCGACCACGCTGGGGGCCGAAGGGCTCGAGGTCGAGCCCGGCCGCGACCTCCTGCTCGCGGATACGCCCGCCGCCTTCGCCGATGCGATCGCCTCCTTACGCGATCAGCCGCCGCGGTGGCGGCAACTCTCAGACGCCGGGCGCACGCTGGTGGCGCGCGTATACGACTGGCGGATTGTGGGCGATCGTCTGTTCGCAATTCACCAAAATGCCATGCGGCGCGAGCATGACGCGGCCGTCCCCAGGGTGGGCGGCAGGTTTCACCGAGCCGATTGAGAGTGCGAATCGTCACCAATTTTGAGCGCTTTGAGCCGGTTTGGATCTCGCACGGCGAAACCGGCGAGGCCATCATGGCCCGCACCTTCTCCGAATTCCTGCGCGGGCTTCCCGGCTGCGATCTCATCCTGATCAACGGCGATATCGGTTTGACTCTTCGCTTGAGCGCTTATTTTCTCGTGTTCGCCTGGAAGCGGAAGCCGATCGTCGCCGTGGACCTGGTGCTGCGCCGGCCCAAGACCTTCCAGGCGCGGATCGCGGCCCTGGTCAAGCGGCTGCTGCTGGCTCGCGTCGATCGCTTTATCCATTACTTTCGCGATCTCGAAGGCTACTCCGCGTTCTACGGAATCACCCCGGAGCGCAGCTCCTTCGTGCCCTTCAAGCCCAATCTTCGCTACCGTTACGAGCCGCGGCTGGACTTGCCCGAAGGAGAGTACGTCCTGTGCCTAGGACGCTCGCAGCGCGATTACGATACCTTTTTCGATGCCATGGAAGGATTGCCATGTTCCGGCGCGATTCCCGCGCCCGACTTCAACGCACTTCGCGAGCACGATTCGCGATTTACGCGGCCCCTCGATCGCCTGCCCTCCAATGTGAGGGTCCTCGAAGACGACGGATCGCAGCAGACTATGATCCGGGCCATCGAGGGAGCCAAGATCGTGGCCGTGCCGGTCTTGCGCTCCACGCTCGCGGCCTCGGGGATCAGCGTATATTTGAACGCTATGCTGCTGGGAAGGCCGGTGGTGATCTCAAACGGCCCCGGCGTTTCCGACCTGCTCACGAATCAGGCGGTCATGGTTCCGCCGGAAGATTCACGCGCGCTTCGCGAAGCCATCGCGCAGGTGTGGGGAGACGATGCGTTGCGCGCGCGGCTGGTCGATTCCGGCCGCAAGTATGCCCTGAGCCTCGGCGGCGAGCCGGAGTTGCGGGCTCGCGTGCTGGAGAGTGCGCTCACCTGGCTCCGCGGACAGTAGGGCACGCTCCTTCACCGTCACGGCTCGGAATCGGCGCTTCCATACAGCGATTGCTCCACCATGTCGCACAGGATGTGCCCGATCATGATGTGCGATTCCTGAATGAACTGCGTGACCGAAGAAGGCACGCGGATTGCGATTTCAGCGGCCCCGGCCAGCTTGCAGGCGGCATCTCCCGTGAGCGCGATGGTGCGCATGCCATGGGCGCGCGCGTAATCTATGGCACGCAGCACATTCTCGGAATTGCCGGAGGTCGAGATCCCGATCAGGACGTCTCCCGGCTGGCCCAGCGCCTGCGCCTGGCGCTCGAACACTCCGGCGAACCCGAAGTCGTTGGCGTTGGCGGTCAGGATGCTGGTGTCGGTGGTGAGCGCGATCGCGGCCAGGCCGGGCCGCGGAAAGCTTTGATTCAGGACGCTCACAAATTCCGCGGCGATGTGCTGGGCGTCGGCCGCGCTCCCGCCGTTGCCGCACAGCAGGATCTTGTGGCCGCCCCTCAGGCTTTCCGTCATCGCGCGGGCGGCTTCCAGAATCGCATCGGCGCCGCTTTCCAGCAGCTTGCGCTTAGTCTCAATACTGCCTTCGATGTGTCGGCGCAGGCGGCGGAGCATTGCCAATATCTTCTCACAGACCCTCCGATCCACAGGCCGGTAGTTATACCAATTCGTTCATCGAGGGTCTGAGGCTTGCGACTTCCAGCCAGCACTTGCAGATCACCACGGACGGTTTCGCGCCCTACCCTACGTTGTGTTGAGGGTTCTTTCGGAGGGTGCGCTTTGCGCTGGCCTGTCGAACCGGACCTGGTTTCTTTATACACCCCGGCGGGTTCGGTGTCTACCAATGAAAGTGCGTGTGGATTCCCCTTCCGGCAGCAATTGGAGTGTGATAGCGTCCTTTATAACACTGCATGAGACAGAGCCCGCCAGTGGACTACAAATTCCAGAACAAGGGCAAGTTCGCCCTGCTGACCGTCAACAACGTCTACACCGATCTCCCCCCGGACGCGTTCCAGCTCTCCGATGGATTTTGGGTCATGTCCGGCGTGCCAGTCCCAAACTTCGGCATTTGGAAAGAGTGGATCGGCTCGATCCGCATGGAGCGGCTTGCAAAGGCCAACCTCGTACTTTTTGTAGACGAGCCTTCCGACAACCCCGAAATCGTAGATGCCGTGCACCAACGCCTCGGCGACGGTCTGAGCCGGTTGTTCTATCTGGTGCACCTCCGAAGCGGCATCGAGTGCGAGAGCGCCGATTTGCTGTGTGGCTCATCAGAACAGGGTGTCCCAGGCATCCGACAAATGAGTCAACCCCCGACGTTCTATCCGAGCAAAGGCTATCGTCGGACGCCGATCACGAAGGAGTGGCTTGAGGACGCCCTTGCGCTCCACGCCGGAACCTTGGCGATAGAAGCGAACAAAGCCGAATTCCGGCGCGTCATACGCGGCTTGAACACGTTGTTCAATGGCCTGCAGCAAACCGGTCAGGACCGTCTCCACCAGTTTGTCCGATCGCTGGAGGCCCTCATCCTGCCGGACATCGGCAAAACCAAAAAGCAGTTCACTCGCCGCTGCCAGACGTTCGCACCCGAAAGAACTGACACGCAATCTCTACTCCAAGAAGCGTTCGATATGCGCAGCGACACCGAGCACCTGCACCAATGGGACGAGGCCGTGCAGGATTACCCTGCGGACCAGCGGGAGGACGTGGGCTGGCACAGGACGCGGCAAATCGAGCACCTGGCCTGTGATGCCTATTCGCGCGTGCTGCGCGCCCCCCCGCTCCGGGAGCACTTCAGGACAGACGCAGCGATCGCCGCTTTCTGGAAGCTGCCAGATGATCAAAGGCGCGCGCTTTGGGGGAAGCCCCTCGACATCGCGCGTGAGACTCTCGTTCAGAAATACGATCAATGGAACAGAGCTATGGCACAACAGAAATAGTCCTCTTCCATACCGCCCCTTCCCTGCCCGTGCCCGCCGTGTTTCAGGGGCCGGCGCAAGCCGAGCGGCGCTTCTGGGAATCTTCGCCACGCAAATCAGCAACGACAATACCCGCAAGGCGTACTTCAACGCTGTGCGGACGTTTTCCGCCTGGTGCCAGTCGCGGAAGATCCGTATGAGAACGTCCTTTATCATACGTGTCAACGGGAATGGGTGGAAATGTTTTGCTCCGGCAGCCCGGAGGGACGCCTGCCTACCATTTGGTTCGGTGCGTTTCTACAAACGTGCAGAACCGCTTTCCTCGTATGATCCGAAAATTGGATCTGCGTGAAATAACACGAGTTCGTCAACCCTCATCAAGGTTCGGGATAATTGAGCAACAGATGCCGAGAGTCCTGGATCCATTCCGGTTCGTTGTGATCGCTGTAGCCGGTTGGATGAACCAACACCAACTGCAGATCATCGAATACCTTCGCGAAGAGAACCGAGTTTTGCGCGAGCAGCTCGGCGGGCGGCGAGTGCGGTTCAACGACGACCAGCGCCGTCGATTGGCCTCCAAGGCCAAGGGCTTGGGTCGGAAGCTTCTGAAAGAAGTGGCCACGCTCGTCACGCCCGAGACTTTGTTGGCCTGGCACCGGAAGCTGATCGCCCATAAATATGACGGAGCTGCCCAGCGGGGACCGGGGCGTCCGAAAACCGCCGACGAGATCGAGACCTTGGTGGTGCAACTGGCGGAGGAGAACCGGGATTGGGGCTATCGGCGAATCCAGGGCGCTTTGTTCAATCTGGGCCACGAGATTGCGCCCAGCACGATCGCCGAGATTCTGGAACGGAAGGGCATCGAGCCGGCGCCGGAGCGGAGTCGGAAGACGACCTGGAAGGAATTTCTGAGCCGGCATTGGGAACTGATTGTGGCCGCGGATTTCTTCACCGTGGAAGTGTGGACCCGAAAAGGGCTGCAGAGATTCATGGTGTTGTTCTTCATCGAACTGTCGACGCGCAAGGTGCAGATCGCAGGGATCGCATCCGCAGCCAATGGGCTGTGGATGAGCCAGATCGGCAGGAATCTCACCGATGCCGTTGACGGAATCCTGAAGGGCAAGCGCTACCTGATCCATGATCGTGACCCGCTGTTCACGGCCGAGTTCCTGGACCTGCTCGCCCAGGCTGGCGTGAAGTCGGTGAAGCTGCCACCGCGATCGCCGAATTTGAATGCGCACGCCGAAAGATTCGTGCGGACCATCAAGGAATCTTGTCTGGAGCGGATGATCTTATTCGGAGAGAACTCGTTGCGGACCGCCATTCAAAACTTCGTCTCGCATTATCATACCGAGCGCAATCACCAGGGGCTGGCGAACCGACTCATCAGCCCAGAGGTGGGCCATCTGGGAAACGCAGGCGCGGTCCAACGGCGCCAGCGCCTGGGCGGCACGCTGAACTACTACTATCGCGCCGCAGCATGATTCTGTGAAACGCCGGTGTCGCGACGGAACCACGGCACAGGAAGATGCGCGATTCACCGAAGCTACTCCGGCTTCTGAGGCATCGGACCAGTCAGAGGGAAGGTCGAGCCGCATTCTCCCGCCTCGCGCCTGGTTCGCAGTCCCCGCTCAAAGCTCAGATCGGCCATAGGGCGACGACGGTTTTGGTTTTTCGGACCTGCCGAGGACGCGACGTGAGATTCAATACATCTTGTTCAACTGGACTGGCGTGTGCGCTTACTGTGGTGCTGCAGCAAGGAACTCTCGCAGTCCATAACACTTAACGTAGTAATATTAACGCACCGTGGAAGATCGGCCGGCGCATTCGGGCTGGTCTTTGAGAAGCACGCTGAGAAGCACGGGCGGCCGCCATCCGCCAAACAACGTCTCGATCCGGCCGGCGATCCGCAGCGCGATGTCTTCGCGCCAAGGCCGAGTCGCAATCTCCACGCCGATCGGCAGGCCCTCGGCAGTCTCCCCGCAGCGAACCACCGCGGCGGGCCATCCGGTAAGGTTATAGGTCATCGTATAGCTGAATCCAGGAAAGACGTGCTCCTCTATGGAAGTCCCGTGCGGCATGGCCACATGGGCGCAAACAGGGGACACAATCGCGTCGTAGCCTTGCAGAAACTCGAACATTTTCGCTCGGAACCGGTCCAGAGCCGACCAATATCCGGCAAACCCCTCCACCGTAGTGCGGCGCCGATCCAGTTTTGCCAGCCATCCATCCAACAACGGATGCGTTCTCGAACTCCCGATCCCTGTGAGGAAGGCGCGCACACCATCGCCGCCGTCCGGGCCGAGGAAACCCATTTCGAGATCGTAACTTTCCTCGATGCCGGGCGGACGCCGCTCCTCCACCAGCCGGACTTCCGACGCGAGCGCCGCGGCAACCTGCCGCACGGCGGCTACAGTGCCGGGTTCGGCCGGCGCAACTCCGTTGTCCGTGAAGAAGGCGACGCGAAGGTCCTGGGTGTCCACCGCATCGATGCGCACAGCATCGGGATCTCCGTAGGGCATGCCGATTACGGTGTGGTCTCGCCCGTCCGGCCCCGCCAACAAGGGCATCACGGACTGTAGATCCTCGACGCGGCGCGCCATCGGGCCGATCTGCCATAACGATTCGATCCAGCCGCCCGCCGGCGGCACGTGGCCCGTGCGAGGGAGCCGTCCCGAAGTCGGCTTGATACTCGCGATGCCGCAGAAGTGGGCGGGTACGCGGACGCTACCCGCAGCGTCGCTGCCCAGCCCGAATGGCGAACCGCCGGCGGCGATCAACGCGGCCTCGCCTCCGCTGGAGCCGCCGGAGGTGCGGGACAAGTCGTACGGATTATTGGTGCGCCCGCGAATGAGGTTGTCGCTTTCGAAAGCGAATAGAAGATCCGGGAGATTGGTTCTCGCGACGGGAATGGCTCCGGCGGCCCGCAGGCGCGCCACCACGGCCGCATCCTCACGGGAAGGCGCGGCGTACTGGCGGCCCAGTGTGCCGGCCGTGCACACCGTACCCTGCACTTCGATCGAGTCCTTGACGGAAAACGGGACGCCCGCCAGCGGACCCAACGGGGCTCCTTGAGCGCGTTGCCGGTCCACGCACGCAGCGGCTTCCCGCGCCGATTCACTCAGCACCTCCGCCACCGCATTCAGACTCGGATTCACCTGTTCGATGCGCCGCAGATGCGCATCCATTAACTCCGCCGCCGATATCTCACCTTCCCGGATCAGCCGGGCTTGAGCCGTTCCCGAGAGTGTTAAGAGTTCGATCACGGTTGTTTGATCACCAGATGTTGCCCGGCGCGAACATCCGTCAACGTCTGACGCATCCCGCCCGGCCAATCGATTTCAATCCGCGAAACGTTCTGGTCTTGGCCCAACCCGAACGTGAGCGCCAATTCGCTGGCGGAGAGGTAGCTGGAACCGCTATGCACAGTTTGCCATTGCGTGCCTCCGGCGCTGGTTACCCGCACCACGGCGCCGATCCCATCGCGGTTGCTCCGGGTGCCTTCCAGTTTCACGCTCAGCCATTGATTGGCGTTCCCACCGTCGTTGCGATAGAGATGGGCGGGGCCGTTATTGGAAGCGATCAACACGTCCAAATCGCCATCGCGGTCGAAATCGCCATACGCCGATCCGCGCGCCACCATGGGGGTTGGAAACGCGTTCACTTCCTGGAATGTCCCGTCGCGCTGATTCCTCAGCAGGAGCGGCGTCTGCTGGTAACGAACCTTCGGCTGCACCCGCTCGATCTCCTCATCCAGGTGGCCGTTGGCCGCCAGGATATCCGGATACCCATCCAGGTCGTAGTCAAAGAAGAACAAGCCGAAGGTCAATTTCAGCAGGCTGGCGCGCCCGACCGCCGAGCGGGGAGCTTCATCCACGAACAAGCCGTTGCCCTCGTTGTGATAGAGGCCCATCATTTGGTTGGAAAAATTTCCGACGATCAAGTGCGGCCGTCCGGACCGGTCGTAATCGGCGGCGTCCGCGCCCATGGCGGCGCGCGCGACACCGTCTTCGCCGAAGGCCACTCCCGCCCCCAATCCTACTTCTTGAAACCGCCCCTTTACGTTGTGGTAGAGCTTATTGGGTTGGGTGTCGTTGGCGATGAACAGATCGGTCCAGCCATCGCCGTCGTAATCGAACGTCACCACCCCCAGCGATTTCGCCGTGGGATCTCCCAGGCCGGCCTGCTGCGTCACGTCGGCGAACTTTCCGCCGCCCAGATTCCGGTACAGCTTAGAGGATGCGCCGGGATACGACTCCGGCGTGCAATAGGACTTGGTGGATCCATCCATTGAACACCAAAGATCGCCCTGGGGTGTCCATTGAACGTAGTTTGCGACGAACAAGTCGAGCCGTCCATCCAAGTCGTAATCCAGCCAAGCGGCGCTGGTGCCAAAACTCACGTTGTGGATGCCCGCCTCCGCCGTCACGTCGCGGAAGTGCCCGCTACCTTCGTTGTGGAATAGCCGGTCTCCTTCGAGGGCGGTGATGTAGACATCGTCCAGCCCGTCGTTGTCATAATCGCCGACCGTCACACCCAGGCTGTGAGCCTCAAAGTCCAGGCCGCTGCCCTTGGTGACATCGGCGAAAGTTCCGTCATGCCGATTGCGATAGAGAGCGGCGGTGGTGTGTAGTGAGATGGTGTGGCGGCCGCCCTTGCCGCCGCTGGGCCAATCCGTGCCGTTCACGATCAGAATGTCGAGCCAGCCATCTCCGTCCGCGTCGAAGAAGGCGCAGCCGGGACCCAGCGTCTCCGGCAGCCACTTCTTGCCCTCACTGCCGGAGTTGTGCTGAAAGTGGATGTTGGCCTGCGTCGTGACGTCGGTGAACCGGACGGGCAATTCCGCGGGTCGGCTCGACGCTGCCTCCTTGCCTGCCTCCTTACAGGCCAGCAGGCACGCCAGGCTCAGAAGCGTGATCGTGAATCGGCTGTCTCTCATTATTGTCCTCGGGGCTTAACTGTCTCGGTTTGGCCGTCAACTGCTGGGAAGCCTCATCCGCCTTGAACCGCCGGAACAGGACCTCCTCACGGGCCGCCTGATCCGTTTGTCCCAGCCCCCTGTAGCTCAGCATCAGATTGTAGTGAGCCTGCACATCCTCGGTATCCACAGACAGCACTTGTTCGAGCGCCGCGACGGCTTCCTTATAGCGGCGTTCCAGGAACAAAATTCGCCCGATCTGGTTCAGCACCACGCGGTCGCGCGGGTATTGCATCCGCGCCTGTGCCAGGCTGTCGAGCGCGCCAGCGTAGTTACCGTCCGCCTTCTGGATCATGGCCAGGAAGAAGTTCGCGCGCGCAAGCTTGGGACTCAGCTCCAGCGCCTTCTCCGCGAACGGCCGCGCCGCGGTGGTCTCGCCCTCCTGGATCAGCGCCCGCGCCGCGTTCACCCACCCGTCCGAATACTGCGGCTCGATTTCAGTCACCCGGCGGAACGCGTACTCGGCGCCCTTGAGGTCGCCTTGCAGCAGCATCCCGATACCCCAGTCGTTCCAGCGCTCCCGGTCCTGCTTGCGCGGAATCGGCTCCCACGTGGCCGGCCCTAACGCGACCGTAGTCTTCGCTTCGGCCAGTGTGACGATCGGGATCTCCGGGACCGGCTTGGAATCGAACGAGTAAATCCGGCTGTCAAATCCGAGACCGGCCAAGCCGGATTGCGCCACGCCGGCGAACGCGTACTTGGTGTAGTACTCGCTGAACTTGCGATAGTTCAGGCGTGTTTCGAGCGTCACTGGCCCTTCCGCGTCTTTGGGGATGGACAACAGGAAATGCACCGTGTCCGCCGCGCCGGGTGGGATCAGCCGCGCGTACAGGACGCTCCGCGCCTGCCAGGCGTTGCGCTTGTCGATCGGGTTGCCTTCGCCATCCAGAAGGTAGGAGCGATAGAAGTGCGCGCCCTTGTCTACTGGCCCGCGTCCGTTGTCTTTCACTCGGCCGCTCCACGCCAGCACGCGGCCCCGCGCATCCACCGCCTTGAACTCCAGCCAGACGTCGAAGGCGTCCACGGTTCCCGCCGGGAAGGTATGCCCGATCTTGCGGGTCCGCACCACCGCATCCACGCGTACCGTGGTTCCCGGCTGAAAGCGCATGCCGGGAGCGTCCAGCGGCGCGGCGACTTTTCCCACCTCGCGGACGATCGCCGGACCGGTCTGCTCGGCTTCCTCTCCCACCGCGAAGGTGGACGACAGGGCGAGAGCGTCATCGGCGCGCCGCAGCATCACCGTTTGTCCCTTCGCGGCGGTGACTTCCGTGGCCGCGAACAAATCCACCGTGATGAAGCCGGATTGCAGAAACTTTTCGGTGGCCTTCAGTTGAACGTCATCCTGGTTCACGGTCGCCACCGCGGTATTGGCGGCGGCGAAGCGATGCGAATGCACCATGCCTCCGCGGTTGCCGGGATCCTGCGACGGCACCAGTTGCATGTGGCACTTGCCGCAAGTCGCGGATTCGGCCGGATAGTAAAAGGATCGCGCGCCCTGCCCTGATACGCCGCTGGCCTGCCAGTTGTCGTATTCATCGAAGCCCCGGAGCCAACGGTAATTGTTCACGGGCTGGTCCAGGTGAACCTTGTGGCACGTCGAGCAGAACTCCGCCGAGTCCTGGCGCATGAAGGCCTTCATGAAGGTGCGGCGGTGCGGCTCCGGATTGAGATAGGTGATGAATTCGTTCACCTTCTTAATTACCGGATTCCGGCTCGACGCCAGATTATGCAGCGGCGGATAGGCGATGATGAATCCGCCGTTCCCCGCTGTTCCGTCGACGTGCGCGATGGAGTGGCAGGACACGCAGCCCAGACCGTTTTGCGCCTCTGGGGTGTCCACTTGCTCTTTGATGGGGCGCTCGAAACGCCCGTTGAAGAAAACTGCGTGGTCGTGGCACCCGGCGCACCACTTGCTGCCCTGCGTTCCGCTCAACTCCTGCATCTGTTCGATCGAACGCCGGTAGAACCGATTATTGAACGAGGCGAAATGATGCATGGAGCTCTTCCATTGCTCGTAGATGTCCTTGTGGCACTCGCCGCACAGGGCGGAATCCATGAAGAAGTCGGAGGGGATCACTCTCGCCGTGTTGGTATTTGACGCCGACGGCCAGAACGGGGATTTCGGTCCAGCGCCTTCCTGAGCCATGGACAGGGCGACCGTTTGCGGATTTCTGATGCGGTCCGGCATCGCACCGAAACGGAGAGCGGCCGCCGCCACCACCAGCACCGCGAGTCCGGCGCGCCAGCGGGCCGCCGGTAAAAGGAGCGCCATGCCGGCCACCGCCAGCGCAACGTGCGCCCACAGCGCCCAGCGGTTGTCGAAAACCGCGCCCTTGATGAGCAGGAAAACGCCCAGCAGCGCGGCGATGGCCAGCACAGCGATTCTTGGGCTGCGCCGCCATTGCCAACACAACAAAACGGCGCCAGCCAGACCCAGCACGACGTGCAGCAGCACGTTGCCTACATAGAAAATCGTGGGCGATGGCAAGGCCGCGACGTACGCCGCGTTCAGCAGCAGCAGCGCCAGGAGCCACTTCATCTTTCCTGTCAGAGTTCCGAGCGTCATCGGAGCCTCAAAGCCGGAATCACCGTCCGCGCAGGCCGCGTGTTGTACGCGCGTTGATAGTCATCATGCACGGGATCGCGCGGGTAGTGCTCATTGGCGGGATAGGGATAACGAGACATCCCGTGGAACGGCAGGGGGTTCACGCTCGAAGAAAAGGCCGTATTTGGATCGGAATCCTTGGCCCAGCCGTCCACCTTGAGCAGGAAATCCCGGAGCCACCCGGGACGCGGCGCCTCCAGGCTTCCAGCAAGGAAACGAAGCGCGACTTCGTCACCGGAACCCATGACCACCAGTTGGTCGTCCACATCCCGCAGCAGTTTATCCACTGGTCCGAACCTGGTGTAGAGGCCGGCTGTGGGATTCCAGAATGAGGCCGCGCTCACCCGTTGATAAAAAAACGTATCCGGCTGCTTGCGCTGCGGGTCGATGCGCGATTCCGAGAATCCGCGAAAACGCAGGCTGGCGGAATCCAAGAGAACGGGTTTCATCGCTACGTCGCCGTCACCGCTGTCTTCGCTCAAGAAAACTTCGTCCCAGTACACACACAGATCGGTGACGATCCTGACCTTGCGGCTGGCTCCCGGAAATTCCACCGGAACCGCAATAGTCTTGGGTTTGCCGGCCGGCATGCCCATATCTTTGTTCACGGTCCTCCAGCGGCCCTCGGCGTCCTGCAACTGGAGATACGGCACGATCAGACCTGCCGCCGATTCCTGCGACGCTTTGCGGAAGGTGCTGCCATCGGGCCAGTCCACCCATCCGTTGAGGAGCAGGATCGCGTGGGATGGCGCGGCGCTTCCGAAATCCATTTCCAGCGTGTGCACCTCCGCGACGCCGGTCTTGGTCCGAGGGAACTGGTCGGGATACTTGCCGTCCTTCACGAGCAGTTGCGGCAGCACATCCCGGCCTTGGCCATCGCGGGCGGACTTCGGATAGATGCGCTGTTCGACGCTGAACAACCGGAATTCAGGGTAGGGCGGGCCCTTGAACTTCTCGTTGGTGAAGACTTCGGTACCGGCGCGGTGGTCCAGGGCGTACAACTGGATCTGATCCAGATACGATACCTCGCTGAGTTCCTCGGTCACTCGGACTTCGTAGCCCCCATCTGACGGCGCAAGCGCCGCACCGGGAATCTGCACGTACTCGTCGTGGTCCACGGGGAAATAGCTTCCGTCGCCGCTGCTGGCGCCCAGCGGAGCCACGCCCAGCACGTCCGTGATGAAGCCGAACTCGCGCCCGTTCCAGGTCCAGATCATGGGACACGAGCCGGACAGGCGTTGCGCCTCCTCATACGCGTGGGTCCGATTCGTCTCCTGCCGGACCTCGTTCTGGATCAGCCCGTTGGGCCAAGTGATGCGAACAACGTCCAAGGAGGGATGCGCGGCCGCGTCCAACAACAGCGGCACGCCGTTGTAGAATTGGCGGCGGTACAGACCGCCGGCCTCGATCTCCACCAATGCGTTCTGCGCCAGCTTCAGACTCCGCACGCCCTTCAACTGCACCCGCACCCAGCGGCGGGTGGTTTGACTCTGGTTACGCATGAAATGCACGCTGCCGTCCGGCGCGATGCGGATGCGGTCCATTCGGCCGTCGCCGTCAAAGCCGGCGTCCACTTGCGTGCGTTCTATCTCCGCGGGTGGCTGCCCCCCCCACGCTTCCACCGAATACCGGCCGCCGAGCCGGTCACGGTACAGCACCGCCGCCCGATCGCGATAAAACACAGCCAAGTCGAAAGCCTTGCTATCGGGGGCCACGCGAAGTTTCGCGGCAGCTCTGGGCGCACCCTTCACGAACGGGAAATCGCCCGTGCGATCCGCCCAGCCGGCGGTTCCCCGGTTCTGCATGAGGGCCGGCTGGGGGCCCAGCAGGACGAGGTCAAGATCGTAGTCGTGGTCGTAGTCCAACCACACCGCCTTATCGAAGCGCCGCGCCGGAAGGCTCGCCTGCTGCCGGACAAACTTGCCCCTCACATTGCGGTAGAGCGCCGGACCCGCGTCGGTCAGAATGCACAAATCCATGAAGCCGTCGTCGTCAAAGTCGCCGGGAGCAACGTCCAGGATTCCGGTCAGACTGTCCAGGCCGGTACCGACCGCAAGCTGCTGCCCGCGCCGAAGTATGCGGATTCCGCGCGATGACCACACCACCAGATCGGTTTGCCCGGCGCCATCCAGATCGATCAGCGTCATCCCCGCCGTGGCTGGATCGACCGCGAGATCTAGCCGCGTGTCTGCCAATTCCGCTTGCGGCGGAGCCGGCGTTTCCGGGCGGGACGTTGGTGGATCATAAATCTCCGCGTAATCGCACCACTCTACGTCTTCTGGAATTACCCGCCCCTCTTGCAATTTCTGAATGCGCCGGAAATCGGCCAGGTAGCGGTCGGCCTGCTCGCTGTTTCCGGCTTGCCGATGCAGATTGTAGAGTTGGAACGGCGCGGCGGCCAGGAGCGGATCCATTTCCGCGGCTCGCTCGAGTTGGGCCTGCGCCTCCGCAATCCGGTTCACTTGATGGTACAGGGAGCCTAGTTGATAGTGACCAATCGGCTCGTCCGGCGCCCGCGCAATCATGCCTTCAAATTGTGCGATCGCCCTGTCCGTTTCGCCGCGCCGCTTGTAATAGATCCCCAGGTTAAACCAGGTGTGCGGCAACCCCGGATCCTGACGCTGTACCTCCTGGAGGCGGCGTACCGCTTCTTCGTCATGCCCGGATGCGCGCAAAAGCGCGAGAGCGTAGTTCAGCTTTTCGCGGGCGGAGTCCGGCGCCAGCTTGAGCGCCTGCTCGAACTCCCGCACAGCTTCCTGCTGCATGGCCGGATTCTCGTAGAACGCCTTGCCGAGATTTCGGTGCTCCGCCAACTGCTCGTTTTTATTCTGCCGGGCGCAGGCCGCCTGCATCAGCAATGCGAATGATAAAGCCACCCCGCGCAGTACCCGTCCCCGAGCGGTACAGCACATGATCGATGCGATCATATCTCTTCGTCACTCCGGATGCAAGCGGGTGACGGAGTTTTGTCAACGCAAAGTAGAAATGTCCCCCTGCGCGCAAAGTAAGAATGTCCCCTTTTGCCCTGGCCCGGGAGAAGTGCATACTCATCGGAACGATGAGGAGAGCGTGGTCCTCCCGACGCGTTCTCGGGCCTGGGTGGGAGTTGCCAGCGGGAGGCAGCGCTTCTGCCCGGGTTTGGTTTTTGAAAGAACCCCTATCGGAACGATAGATTCCGCGATGCCTAAAAAAACGCATCCTGGGGGCCCTCAGGATAGTCAGCAGGGCGAGGGAGCAGGCGGGGAAGAAATCGGCGCAAACTCTCTTGGGACGATGACAACCCGGCCCACGTAGAATCCGGTCGTTTGGGGAGTTTCCCTGTACAGGGCGGCCTTTTGGCTTCGCGCCGCTCCCGAACCCACATGTCTTAGCTGGTGGCATTGGAGCTGGCAATGGCTTTCTTCAGCGAAGGCCCCGGTGTGTTCAGAAAGTTCTTCATCCAGCCGCTCTTGCCGCCCGCGTTGGGACCCTTCCGCGCCTCCGCTTTCGCCGTGGGCCGAGGAGCGGGCTCAGCCGGCCGGGATCGCTCGCAAAGTTGGTGGCGCAGATCCTTGTCGCGGAAGCGGATGGCCACGGTTCCATCTCTGCGCTGTTCCACTCGCACGATTGCATTCCGCAAGCCGGTGCCGATGTCGGCTCGTTCGATTCTATAAATGTTGCCGTCGAGCTGAATCGTGTAATCGTTTTTCACCTGCCGGCTCTCGACATGGCTCAGGATCGCGGCCAGGTCGTGATGCTGTTCCAGCGGCCGGTGTGCATCGTCCTCACGGCGCGGTGCCACGGTACAGGTCTGGTTCCACCACGGCAGGTAGTGTTGCTCCAAATACACATTGGCTTGTTCGATCGTCTTTACTCCCGCCAGTCGCATCCCTTTCACCAGCCGGTCCTGCGCAGTCTCGAAAAACCTCTCGATGCGCCCTTTGGCCTGCGGCGAATGGGCCGGGATCCAGGCGATGTTCAGTTCCCCCCAGAGCACGGCCAATCTGAGTGGGCGGCATGGGCTCCCGATCCTTCCCTTCTCGTTGTTCGTCACGCTTGGTCTTGTGCGCCGTCTGAAATAGCCCGGCCTTGTCGGTGTAACAGGCCAGCCTGCGCCCATGACACTGCATCCACGACTCCAGCACCCCCCTGTTTTCGACGGTGGAATCGCTGTCCACAAACCGTGCCTTGGCCCGACTGGTGGCGTTGTCGATCAGGCCGATTCAATACAGCCTCTCCCCTCGCCCCTCCCGCCAGTCGTGTTCGCTGGTGTCCCATTGCACCAGCTCCCCGAACCGGCTCCGCCGCGGACGCCATTCGTGAATCCGCTCGATCTTCTCTTTGCGGGCCTTCCACAGCCCCGCCGTCGTCATCCACTTCCGCACTGTCTCCCGGCTCGCCACGATCTTATGTTGGCTGGCCAGGTACTCGCTGGCTAACGTAGGACCGAATCCACGGTAGTCTTCTCCCGACAGAATCCGCACCGCCTTCTGCTGGATCTTCTCCGCGATTCGAGGCTTGGAAGGCATTCCTCGCAGCCCGTGAATCACGGCCTTGTCTCCCTGTTTCTTCAACCGTTGCAGCAGTCGCTTGACCTGCCGCACGCTCAAACCCAATTCTTCGGCCGCCTCTTGCTGCGCGATCAGCTTCTTTCGCGCTTTCCGCAACGCCACCAGCCGGTCTCTATCGCCTTGCGTCATCAGTAGTTGTCCTTCTTGCATTCCCCAAGCTTGGGGTTGTCAAGAGGACATTTCTACTTTGCTCAAAGGGGACAGTATCACTTTGCGGTGACAGGCCGGACTGCATCGGGTCTGGCACAATGAGGGTGGGGGGTCCGGGAAGATCGGCCGCCTGTGATCTCCTGCCAGGTCGCGACGGAACGCGACCGCGGCATCCGGTAGTGAAGCGACCTGAGCCGGTGTCGGCTGACTCGGAAGAGACTCTGAATCAGACCGTGAACAGTGTAAGAAGCGTTGGGCCTGGTTCGGTGACCTGAATCGTCGCATCTGACGCTCTCGTTGCCGGGTCGGCTGATGCGAGAACCTCCGCTCGATTGTTCGCGTACCGTCGCGTCTCGTGCGCGACCCGATACACCTCGCCGATGCCGCCGCGCCGATCACCTCGACGATCCGATATGGGCCGAGTTTTTCACGCGCTGTGAGGGACATGACTAGCCGTCCAGTTTAGCGCAAAACCTGCTAAATGAGGATCTTGGCGATTGTGGGACGGTTTACCTACTCGGAAACTGGCCCGGACATGGAAGGGTAGCGCCTGATATGGGCACGAGTTGCCCTCCAACAAAGGGTCGCGCACGCCGAACGAATCCCCTATCCCAGCTTTAAGGCCTGCTCCATCGCCAGGCGCGGGCCGTGGTCGGGATCGGGTTCCACGCGGCTGTCGTTATTGAATAACATCGTGTCCCGCGATTTGACCAAGTACGCAGGCCACTTCGGCAACTTTGACGTATTGGGATTCCCCGTACGCGCGAACGCGACCCATGACGCGCTCACTTTTTCGGCCAGCGCGTAGGCTTCCGGCATTTTTGAGATGAGCGGACCCGCAATCTTGATGTTGTTAAACACGAAGGGGATCTCCACCGTGTGCGGCGAGCGCATGTGTCCGCCGCCTTCCGGCGTCTCCCAGTCAAAGCGGTACACGTACGCCGGCGAACCGCCCTGTGCCGCTTTACGCTTGGCGAGCTCGCGCGTGTAGGCGCCGCGCGGATGATCGGTGGCGATGAGAATCCATAGGTCCCACGGCGTCGCCTCCGGATGCGCCTTGCGAAACGCCTCAATCACACGATCGGGATCGCCACCCACGCGCTCCGCCGCCCGTTTCTTCAGTCCTGACTCGTCGAGCGCGAGCTTCTCCGGCGTGGGCCGGTCATACAGCGTCTCCTCCGTGCGGGCCCAACCGATTAGCAACGCAATGTTGGCCGAAAGCGGAGGACCCGCAGGATCCCACGGATGACTGGGCAGAGCCTTGCCGTCAACCATCGGAGAGTTCGCCGTCATCCCGGGTTCGCGCAACGTGATCTTCTGTTGCACTGCTGCGTTTGCCGCGAGCAGCCGCGCGACCGGGATCTGCTGCAGTTCACGCGCCTGGTTCGCCTTGAGTCCCAGTTCGGCCAGAAGCAGTTCCGTCGTATGGATCGCGTCTTCCGGAGTGGTCAGCCGGAGCACGGCTCCGCTTTCGATGATCCCGCGGTGAAAAAGTCCTTTGGCCGAAGGCATGGACATTAACGTCGCGACCTTGCGGCCTCCGCCAGATTGTCCGAAGATGGTCACCAGGTTTGGATCGCCCCCGAAGTGCGCGATATTTTCGCGTACCCATTGCAGCGCCGCGACGATGTCGAGAATTCCGACCGAGCCGGACAGCGCAAACTCCGGTCCCGCCGCCTCTCCCAGGTAGGTCGCGCCGAGCACGTTCAAGCGGTGATTGATGGTCACCACCACGACATCGCTAGTGTGGGCCAAGCTGGCGCCGTCATTAATCGCCGACGAGCCCGAGCCCGTGGAGAAGCCGCCGCCGTGCAGCCACACCATCACGGGCCGTTTGCCGCCGCTCAGCGAGGGCGTGAACACGTTCAGCGCCAAACAATCTTCGTCTTCTGGCGGAACTCCTGGGCGGCCTCCGCCAGTGCCGACGGTTTGCGGCGCGGTGGGTCCGTAGGCGACGGCGTCGCGTACCCCGGTCCACTTGGCGGGTTTCACCGGCGGCATAAAACGGTTCACGCCCGCGGTGTTTCCGCCGTACGGAATGCCTTTGAAGACCTTGATGTCTTCGACGAGCGTGCCGCGTATCTTGCCGTAGGAGGTTTCGGTGACCACGCTGCCGGTTTCCGCGGCGAGCGCCTCGCGCGGCACCAGCAGCAGCGGACCCGCTTGCGCTCCCGCAAGCAGCAGGGACGCCTGTTTTAGGAAGCTTCTTCTGTTAGACGTGCTCGCCATTTCCGTACGTCCTTTCATGAGAATTAGTCCAGCCAAGTTTATCGCATTGAGAAGCGTGTGGAAGGCGCGCGACACGCAACTGGAGCGCAATGTCGCGGCACGCGGCGGAGCAGAAGTGATTTACGCCAACTGAAGTCCATCTCAGATCCTGTGCCCCGGCCAGGAGACGATGGGCGCAGACCAGAGTTGAGCGGGGCATTTTCGACAAGGGGACCAGGGGCCATCAGTTGGCGGACGCGGCCGCAATCTGGCGAGCACAAACCGATTACTTGGAAGCTTCCGGTTCCAGCGCTGCCACAGTTCCATGCGGTGCCCCTCCAAAGACGCGGCCTCGTCGGCACGTCCACTGCTGCGAAGAATCGTGGCTAGCGCGGCATGATGGTCGGATAAATGATAGGCATCTTCCAAGTCGTCCTCCGGGTCCGGGTTCGACGCCATAATTTTGGCGAGCAGCTCTCGATAAGTTTGAGTAGCTCTTTCAAGCTGACCTGTTTCGGCGTAATGGTCTGCTGAGGCTCGCACGACGAGATCGGACTCGCTGGCCAGCATAATCTTTTCGGCAGGGTAATCCTTGGTTTCGCGCAACAACATTGTAGCCCTTCTTTGGCCGCGCTACACCCCGTGCGATCCGCATCCCCGCTCCTGCTCGAAGCGCATCCCCTTTCCCCTGAACCCTTTCCCGCTTTTGTTCGACCCCCATTTCCGCCACCGCCGTTTACCCTGAGTTCAGAGTATGGCAACCGAACGTCAAATCCGAGCCAATCGCGCCAACGCCGCGAAATCCCCCGGACCCGTCACCCCGATGGGCGAACGAATCTTTTCACCTAACGCGTGCGGTCCCCGGCTCCTTTCCCGCGCCGTCGTTCTCAATAGGGTGAATCCTTGCGCCGCGACAACGGCCTTGCCGCGGCTCTCACCCTCCGATTTCAACCGCGACATTCCGTCGAAACAGCCCTGATCATCCCTCCGCCGGACCCGCAGCCGCCGTGACTTTTCACAGTTTGGATTCGAGCGCCGTTTCCGATCCCGCTCAACTCGCAACCGAACCGGGCGATGGCGATTTTCGAACCGAACCCAATTTGTTAGTACAATCGACACTCAGGAGGAACCTCCAATGCGCGTGATGCTTTTCTTGCTCGCGGGGCCTTTCTTGATCGCAGACTTCGGTCTTCGCCGCGGACTCCGCTCCGATCGCCGCCGTGAACAGCGGCCAGCTTCGAGGCGCGCTCCTCGACAACGGCGGAGCGGCCTTCAAAGGCGTCCCGTATGCGCAGCCCCCGGTCGGCGATCTGCGCTGGCGCGAGCCGCAGCCGGTCAAGTCCTGGACCGGCGTGCGCGACGCCGCCTCCTTCGGCGCGCCTTGCGCGCAGAATTCCGGCAACCGCCCCATGGCGAACAGCCAGGAGGATTGCTTGTTTCTGAACGTCTGGAATTCGGACTGGCCGGCGAAGACAAAGAAGCCGGTGATGGTGTGGTTTCACGGCGGCGGCAATTATGGCGGCACCGCTTCGAGCGCCGCCTCCGATGGAGAAAGCCTGGCGCGGCACGGCGTGGTTCTGGTGACCGTCAATTACCGCCTCAACATTTTCGGATTTTTCGCGCATCCCGAGCTGACCAAGGAATCGCCGCACCACGCCTCCGGCAACTACGGTCTGATGGACCAGGTCGCCGCGCTGAAGTGGGTCCACGACAATATCGCCAAATTCGGTGGCGACCCCGCGAACGTGACGATTTTCGGCCAGTCCGCCGGAGCGGTGGACGTGAATGTGCTGATGACGTCGCCGCTGGCCAAGGGCCTGTTCCAGCGCGTGATCGCCGAGAGCGGAACGGTCACCAGGAACCCGGATGAGACTACTCTGGGCATGACCGCGCTGGGCGCTTTGATGAAGGTGAAGAGCGGGCCGGTGAGCTATTCCGACGCTCCCTCGCTGGCCGAAGCCGAGAAGACCGGCGAGCAACTCACCGGCGGCAAGAATCTGAAAGACCTGCGCGCGCTGCCCGTGGAGGAGCTCTTGAAGTTGGTGTCGGGGCCGCGCCTGAGCATCGGACCTGCGAATGGAGTGGTGGCCGATGGCTGGGTGTTTCCCAAGCCTCCCGCGCAGGTGTTCGCTTCTGGCCAGGAGCAGAAGGTTCCGTTGCTGGTCGGGAACAACTCGCGCGAGCGGACTCCGCCGGGAACGCCCGCGGATTTGAGCAAGGAGATGGAGGGCGCGATCACGGATATGTACGGTCCGCTCGCCCCGCGCGCGCGTGCTCTGTACGGAATCGCCCTGTACGGAATCGGCGGCTCGACCGCGCCTGAGCCCGATCCGCTCTACGGCGGGCAGGCCGCCCAGTGGACGGTGGACACGATGTACCGCTGCCCTGTCGTGGCCGAGTTGGCCTGGCACGCCGCCGCCGGAAATCCCGCATATGAGTATCAGTTCGACCGCGCCGCGCCGGGGCGCGAAGCGGCGGGAGCCACGCACGGCGCGGAGGTTGCCTACGTCTTCGGCCGGCTGGGCGCGAATTACGCCGCCGCGGACCGCGATCTTTCCTCGGCGATCGAGCAGTATTGGACCAATTTCGCCAAAGCCGGCAACCCCAATGGCGGCGGCCTTCATGATGCAAATCTTGCGCAATGGCCCAAGTTTGACGCCGCCGCGCGCGGCTATATGGAGTTCACCGACAGCGGCCCAGTGTCGCGGGAAGGATTGCGGCGGCCCTTCTGCGATCTCTACGTGGAGAACGTGAAACGCTTGATTTCGCAATAAGCGTGGCGTCGCAATAAGCTTGGTGTCCCAATTTGGTGTCCCAATAGCGATATGAAACTTTCACGATTGCTGGCCCTGGCGGGAGTCCTGTTTTCGACGGCCGCGGCCCAAACCCAACCTTCGGTTGCCGCCCGCCTGCAACGGCTCGAAGCCCGCACAGGGCCGGCTCGGTCCCCCGAACCATCAGGAACTCTGGACCATCCGCCGAGCCAGGCTCCGTTGTGCGGGCGAGTTCCTTAAAAGACATCGAAGAGATCCGCACCGTCCTGCTGAACTACGGGCGATTTCTCGACGCCCGCGACTTCGGCGCCTACTCGCGCCTCTTCGCCAAAAACGGGGAGTGGGTCGGAGGCTTCGGTACCGTGCAAGGTCCCGCCGCGATCCAGGCGTTTATGGAGAAGAACATCGCCGGGCCGAACCAGGGCAACACCTACCACATCCTTTCAAACTTCGGAATCGACGTGCACGGCGACACCGCCAGGGTCTGGTCCCGCTGGGCCTTCATCACTCCAGGGACGGACGGTAAGCCGGTGATCGCGCAAGGCGGCCGTTACGACGATACTTTGGTCCGTGAGAACGGCGCCTGGAAGTTCAAGCGCCGCGTCGCGAGTAACGATATCCCGAATGCCGGCCCGGGAAACACGAAATAGCATGGCTGGCGGGGCCGCTAGCCGCCGGTCAGGATTCCAAGTCCCTCAGCATCGCGATAGTGGCAACCGTATCCGGGTGATTCTCGCCAAGGACCTTGCGTTGGCCGTGAAGAAATCTGTGAAACAGGTGAAGCGCGGCCTCGCGATTGCCCTGCTTCCAGAGCGCCACCGCCAGATTTCTCATCGACACGAGCGTGTCTGGGTGCTCCTCGCCCATGACGCGAGTCCTCACCTCCAGCACTCGTTCTTGAAGCTGCCGCGCTCCCGCGTGATCGCCTTGCATCCCGAGTGTTGAGGCCAAATTGTTCATTGATGTCAGTGTGTCAGGGTGCTCCTCGCCTAGCACCCGTCTCATGACTACAAGCACTCGTTCCTGAAGCCGCCGAGCTCCCGCGTGATCGCCCTGGATTGCGAGTGTCGAGGCCAGCTGACCCATCGACACAAGCGTGTCAGGGTGCTCCTCGCCCAGCACGCGCTTCCTTGCCTCCAGCACCCGCTCCTGAAGACGTCGCGCCCCCTCAAGATCGCCCTGCCTTCGGAGTGTTGTCGCCAGATTGTTCATCAACCTCAGCGTGTCGGGGTGCTCCTGGCCCAGTACGCGCCCCATGATCTCCAGGGCCCGCTCTTGGAGCCGCCGTGCTCCCGCGTGATCGCCTTGTTCGCTGAGTGTCAACGCCAGATTGCCGATTGACGTCAGCGTGTTCGGGTGCTCCTCACCCAGCACGCGCCTCATCACCTCTGACACCCGCTCACCAAGTCGCTGTGCCTCTGCGTAATCGCCCTGCTGGAAGGCTGTAGCCGCCAAGTTAACCATTGCCACCAGCGTATTGGGGTGCTCCTCGCCCGACACGCGTGTAGTCCCCTCAAGCGCACTTTCCTGAATCCTACGCGCGCCCGCAAAGTCTCCCTGGATGGTCAAAAGGCGCGCGAGTCGCGTGGCTATTGAGAGCAGGTCGGGATCTTCCGGCCCCCGCGTCGCGCGAAGCTCCAGGAGCCTACGCTCCAATGGCTCCCGAAGCGTGGACACGGTCGCCAGGATGGCCTCGGCCTCCATCTCGAGGCCAGCTGACAGAAGCGCATCGAGCGCAGGCTGCGCCAGCTCCGCCCAAATCCTGTCTTCCGACACGTTTTGCGCTCGCGCCGATTCCAATCTTTCCCAAAAGCGGCGGGCGACCGAACGTGCCTCTTCGACGCTCACCGTCTTGCGACCAGTTTCCTCCAGCGCCTGAAACCCGTCCACCGCCGGCGGCGACTCGGTGAGATGCAACCGTAATCGGAACCACGAGTCCAAATCGGGCACGCTAAGAACGAATTGCTCGGTCCGAGCGGAAGGTATCCACCAAATCTGACGCACCGGGAGGGACGCGAGTGTCTCTCGTTGAAAGCTGAGCGCGGCCAAGGTTTCCAATCGACTGCCGCGCTCCGGGAATGCCCATTCAACACCCGTGATCGAGACGGCCGACCCGCTTCGGGACCGAAGCTTCTCGATCAGCCTCGCTGCGGTTTCATCCCCAGCCTCGCCAGGCGGCAACTCAATCTCGACCAAAGGGATGCCTGAACCGCTAAGCGATTCCTTGAGTTGATCGACCACCGCTTGCCGGGCGTACACCGAGTCCCACTCCACACGCACCAGACCTCGGTCGTGCAGGGTACACCAGGATTTCAGTCGTTCAGTTACTTCTTGAATGGACCCAGCTTCCATTCAATCCGTTCCACCGGGATCCTGTGGCTTGAGATGTTGCTGCTCTTTCAGGATGTCGACAACCAAGGGATGGACGCCATACCATCCGTCGCCGTTGAACTCCTGAATCGCACGCCCACGCAGGAGAGAGTATAAGACCGGATCTGGTATGTCGTTATCCGGGGCGTCAGCGTAGACAGCAATGAGTCTCTCCGCCTTTTTCGAATACGGGATCTGTTCCGCATCGTAAGGGCTCTGACCAAGTTTCATGCGGTATTCCCGGCGCATCTTATTGATTGCCACCGTTGCGTTGCCTGGCCCGATAACCGCAGACGGCGGATTTCTCAGACGAGCACCTTCTCCCGCATCCAGCACCAGCGCAAACAGATCCCGGAGATTACCGCCTGAAGCCACAATCAGTCTCGTCATTTGCCCCTCGGCGAAGAGCGTAGGTGAAACGCGCGCCTCCAAAACTGCTTGAACGGCCGCTCGACCGTTGGGATGGGCGACGTGCTTCTGGTCATAGACCGGCGTGTCGTGAATCATGTGCCGTTCAAACGGGAGCCGGTTCGCCTCCGGAGAATATGCCAGCCAGACCGGAATGGTGAAGATCATGTTCACTCGCAAGTCTTGAAACACGGTTCCGTACTGAATGAATAACTCCTGTAGCTGCTGCGGAGAGATTCCGGTCTTGTCCAGGTCTTCCACCACCAGAATCCACTCTTTCCCAGTCTTCGCCAATAGCGTCTCCGTAGAAGCATCAAGCAGCCGGTTGCAGAGATCGACCAAATCCGGCAGTCTACGGAGACGATACTCGATTGTCTCCGTCTTGCGGTCCGAAGCGTATTTCATTTCCGCCTTCGCCGAGGCGAAGAGTCCTAGGAGCGCCGCCCAGGGGGAGCCTCCTTTTATTCCGGCGCCAGCCTCTACTTCAGCTCCGATGGTTGTTGCTCGGGCGCTCTTTACTTGTTCGGTCCCAAACCATTGCTCGACATCGGAGACCAAATGCCCAAAGATTCCTCCGAGCGGAATCGCCTTTATTCGATCGGCTTCCTCAGCGAGGCGCGCGAGCATCAGGAGCAACACGTCAAACACCTTGAAGCTCGCCGGGTTCAGTTCGGTCGCGATGCTCAATCGAACGCCGACATGTTGCTCCTTGACGCGCTCCAGGAGTCGAGAAATCTCGGTGGACTTGCCAACTCCGGGATGACCCATGACGAACGCCTTAAACGGCAGCGCCCGGTAAGACTGCTGGAGCTTGAGCGAGAGGCGGGCAACGGTGTCCTCACCGCGTACTGCGTTGACTTGCGAACGGTAGTACTTTTTGAATTCTTCCGGCTCCACCAACGGCTCCGGCTTGAGCGTAAGATGAAGGTCGTCCAAGTCAGTCGCGGGGCCACCAGCAAGAGGCAACATCCTACTGGATAGTTTAGACTGATGACCGGGGAAGCCGGTAGAGGAGGCAATCGGTTTCTCGCTCCCTGGCGCACGCCCCGCGCCGGGTGTATATTGTTCTGGTCAACACCACCCCAACAAGGAGGCTTTCCATGAAATATTCGCGCCGCGATTTAAGTTTGCTGCTGCCCGCCCTGGCCGCGGCCACAGTGTCCGCACAGAACACCGCAAAGAATGCGAAGCAGGCGGAGCCTGTAGCTTCCGCCGATGGCGTGGAAAAACTGCCGGTCATGAAAACTCAGGCGTTCCTTTATAAGGACATCCCTGTCACCGTCAACGGGCAGAACAAGAGCCGCCGGATGTTTACCGCCAAGACGCACACCGGCTTCAAGATGGAGTCGCACCAAAGCGACATCGCTCCGGGAGAAGTGAATCACCCTCCGCATCAGCACCTGCGGGAAGAGATGATGCTGGTTCGCCTCGGCACCATGGAGCTGACGATTTCCGGCAAGCCCTACCGGCTGGGCCCCGGCGACGTGGGCGTGATCGGCTCCAACGAGATCCACAACGCCAAGAACGTCGGCACGACGCGAGCGGAGTACTTCATCGTCAACATTGGCCGCGACGACGTGTAGCCCCGGAGGAACCAGATGACTCGTGCAAGATTCGCGCTTGGGGCTTGGCTGCGATCGCCTTGGCCCAGACTACGCCCAAAACGTTGGACCCGAACAACAACTGGCCCACTCCCTACCGCACCCTTCGCGAGTGGGCGGAGCTTCCCAAGGGCATGACCTGGCCCGCCATCACCGGAGCGCAAGAAGGTCCGGACGGCAGGCTGTATGTGCTGGGGCGCTGCCATGAAAACTCCTGCACGGACGCACCGAGCCCGCGGTGCTGGTCTACGATATGTCCGGCAAGCTGCTCGACAGTTGGGGCGCGGGGACTGTTCAATTTCCCGCACGGTTTCTGGATTGACGGCCAGGGCAACGTCTGGATCACCGATGCTCGCGCGGAAGGCGGCAAGGGGAACCAGGTGTTCAAATTCACGCCGCAGGGCAAGCTGCTGATGACGCTGGGCAAGGCGGGCGTGACCGGCGATGGTCCGGACACCTTCGATCAGCCCTGCTCGGTGATCGTCGGCGCCAACGGCGATATTTTCGTCGGCGACGGGCATCGCCCCACCGGCGGCGGCAAAACTTCGCGCAATGACCGCATCGTCAAGTTTTCGAAAGACGGCAAATTTATCAAGACCTGGGGCAAGCGCGGCGCCGCGCCGGGCGAAATTCGCGAGCCGCACAGCCTGGCTCTCGATTCGCAGGGCCGCCTGTTCGTGGCCGACCGCGAGAACAATCGCATCCAGATCTTCGATCAGGACGGGCGCTTCCTCGATCAGTGGACTCAGTTCGGCCGCCCCAGCGGATTGTTCATCACCAAGGACGACACTCTCTATGTGGCCGATTCCGAATCCTTCGGCACGGATCAGCCCGGCTGGAAAAAGGGCATCCGCGTCGGCAGCGCCAAGACCGGCAAGGTCACGGCGTTCATCGAAGACATGGAATCCACCACCGATGAACACAGCGGCGCCGAGGCCGTCGGAGCCGATTCCAAGGGCAACGTCTACGGCGGAGTGGTCCGTCGCAAGATGCTGGAGAAACATGTTCTGGCCAAGTAGACTTTTGGCGAGTGTGGCCTTGTGCTCACTCAACCTTGCGTGTACCACGCAACACGGGGTGCCCAAATTCGAGCCAGACCCATCCTGGCCCAAACCTCTGCCGAACAACTGGATGCTGGGACAGGTGTCCGGCATCTATGTCGACGCACACGACCACATCTGGGTCACCAGCCGTCCGCGAACCCTCGACACCAACGACCTCTATGCCGCGCAAAATCCTCCTCAGGCGGATTGCTGCATCCCCGCGCCGCCCATTCTGGAATTCGATCAGGAGGGAAATGTGGTTCAGGGATGGGGCGGGCCGGGCGCCGGATACGAATGGCCCGATAATGAGCACGGCATGTTCGTCGACTACAAAGATAATGTCTGGATCGGAGGCAACGCCGTCGGCAAAGACACCAACATTCTGAAGTTCACCAAGACCGGCAAATTTCTGTTGCAGATCGGCCACCATGGAACATCCGGCGGGAGCGACGACACCGAAAACCTGAATCGGCCGGCAGGGATCGTGGTCTATCCGAAGACGAATGAGGTCTTCGTCGCGGATGGATACGCCAACCGGCGCGTGATCGTCTTCGACGCGGACACCGGCGCCTACAAACGCCATTGGGGCGCTTACGGGAACAAGCCCGACGATAGCGCTCCGCGCACCCGCGTGTATGACGGACCTGGCTCGCCGCAGTTCAATACGGTCCACGGCATTCGGATCTCGAATGACGACCTGGTCTACGTCGGCGACCGCATAAACAATCGCATTCAAGTCTTCAAACCGGACGGGACGTTCGTCAAGGAAGGCTATATCGAACGAAAAACATCGTCACCGGAAGGAACGGCGTTTGACATCGCCTTCTCCCCCGACTCGCGGCAGCAGTTTTTGTACGTGCCGGACGGCAGCAACAAGAAGGTGCAGATTCTGAACCGGGATACGCTCGAGGTTCTCGGTTTCTTCGGCGGACACGGTGGACACGGAAGCGGGGATTTCTTCCACATTCACAGCATTGCGACCGACTCGAAGGGCAATATCTATCTCGGCGAATCTTTCGGGATGCGTGTGTTGAGGTGGAATTACAAGGGGATGTAAATTGGCAGGTCGAGGACCTGCCCCACTCAGCGAGCCTCCATGCCCTTGGGCTTGAACGCCGGGGCCGCCACAGGTGATTTGAGAAATGTGATCAATGCCTTACCTGCCTCCGCGTTGGCGGCCTTGGCGCCCACGCCGGCCGCGAAGGAAACGTAGCTTTGCAACTGCGCCGGAAGTGGACCCACAAGTTCGACGCCGGGCATGGGCAGGATCTCGCTGACCAGCGTCATGACCATTTCCGCGCCGCCATTGGCGACTCTCGCGCCCGCCCCGGGGGAGCCCTGTTCGAGAATGATCTTCGGTTTCACCTCGCCGCCGATTCCCAGCCGGTCGAACATTTTCTCAAGATAGACCCGGCTGGCTCCGTCCTGCGCGTAAGTGATGGACTTCGCCTTCAGCAGCGTTTGCTTGAGAGCATCGGACGTGCCGATATCGGGCTTTGTCGCGCCTGCCCGGACACCCACGCCGATACCGGCGCGAGCAATATCGGCGCGCGTGCCTGGAGCGATCTTCCCATCCTTGATCAAGCTGTCGATTGCTTCGGTAGTCAAAATCACGACATCAAACTGGTTGTCCTTCGCGATCGCTTGCAGGAGCCCAGTACTGGAACCATACTGCATGGCCAGAGGGCGCCCGATCGCGCGCTCGCACTGCGGCAGGAGGCTCTCCATCACTCCCCTCACCCCATTGGAGGCGAGGACTTTGACTGGTGTTTGCGCGCCGCCAGCCTGCGCAAACAGCAAGATGAATCCGGCGACAACTAGGCGTCTTCTCATGGCACACCCCTAAACCCGAATCATACTCTTCTCCACCGCGCTTTGATAGCACGCGCACACCAGCTCGACCGAGCGATAGCCATCGAAAGCGGTCACTGGTGGCGCGCCGCCCGATAACACTGCATCCACAAACAGGCGGTCCTCCTCTTCGAAGCCGAACCTCTTTGCGACCGGCACTGGCCGGAAATCTTCCGTTATGGTTTCCGAATCGAGCCCAATGCGATAAGCGAGCGATTCGATTTCGGCGGTCTCGATGGTCGAGTACTGGCCGAAGACTTCCACGCGTTCATAGGGGAAGAACCAACTGGCGTCGGCGGAGGTAACAAAAGTCGCGTACATGCCGGAGACGAACTCAATCAGCATCGAGAAATCGTTCGGTCCGCTGAGGCGCGCATCCAGCGTTGCGATCTCGCCGAACTGGAAGCGCATCATATCGAACATGTGGATCGGGGTCTCATAGAGGAAGCCGCCGATGACGGAATCGTTGCCGGTCCAGGCCGGCTTCAATAGCTCGCCGCGGTTCATCTTGATGTGCGCCGTATGGGGTGGGGATTCAATGAGCAGCTCCTTCAAGCGCTTGTAGACCGGAGCGAAGCGGCGGTTGTGCCCCACTTGGAACACCGTCCTACCGGCGCTCGCGGCGTCGAGGACCCGGCGAGCATCTTCGAGCGTCGTGGCCAGAGGCTTCTCGCAGAAGACGTGTTTCCCCGCCGCCAGAGCTTCCAGAGCCAGCTCCGCATGCCGCGTATTCGGAGCGGTGATGTAGACGGCGTCCGAACAGTCCAACAATTCATGGAAGGTCGCGGCAGAGATTGCACTGCGGCGCGCGGGGTCCGGGTCGAAAATAGCGGAGATCTCCACGCGCGCGTCACGACGCAAGTTCTCGGCATGCACTCCTCCGGCGTATCCGGCGCCGGCAATTCCAATATGAAGTTTCATCGTAGGGCCTCGGTAGTATGAGAATCGAAAAAATGAATCTGTTCCCGGCGGATCCGAAACCAGGCAGGGCTATCGAAATCGGCCCGCACGCCGGCGGGCGCGCGCAGAGTCACATACCCGTCATCCAGAGCCAGACGGATCAGGGTCTCGTTGCCCAGGTCCTCCATGACCCAGACACGCGCCGCGGTCCAACCCGGCTGGCTGATGGCGGAGAAGTCGATATCTTCAGGACGGACCCCTAGCGTGATCTCGCGCCGCCCTCCGATGGCGGCAAGCTGTTCCGCGGCGGGCTCGATGCACAAACCAGCACGGCGAAAAACGCCGGAATCCATGACGCCCGGCAGCAGATTCATGGACGGGCTGCCGACGAATCCCGCCACGAACAAATTTGCGGGGCGGCGATAGACTTCCGCCGGAGTCTCGTACTGCTGAAGCCGGCCGTCCTTGAGGACCGCGATGCGGCTGGCCAGCGTCATGGCTTCCACCTGGTCGTGCGTGACATAAAGCGTGACCACCGCCAGCTCGTGCTGAAGGTGCTTCAACTCGGCCCGCATGTCGATGCGCAGACGGGAGTCGAGATTCGACAGAGGCTCGTCCATCAGGAACGCCTGCGGCCGCCGGATGATGGCGCGGGCCAGGGCCACGCGCTGGCGTTCCCCGCCGGAAAGTTGGCGCGGCTGGTTCCGCAGTAGATGGGCGAGCCCAAGCCGCGCGCCGATTCGCTCCACCTCGGCGGAAATCTCGGAGGCGGGCCGGTGCCGCACTCGCAGTGGATAGCCGATGTTGGCGGCCACGGTCATGTGGGGATAGAGCGCATAGCCCTGAAACACCATGGCAACATCGCGGCGGCGCGGCTCCAAATGCGTTATGTCCCGGCCACCCAGGCGTACGCTGCCCTCATCCGGCTCTTCGAGCCCGGCGACGATGCGGAGCAACGTGGATTTGCCGCACCCCGAGGGACCCAGCAGGACCACGAATTCTCCGTCGCGGGCTTCCAGCGTCACACCCAGCAGCGCCTCTTTCACGCCGAATCGTTTGGTGAGGTTCTCCACCCGCAAGCTCATCGTCAGCCTTTGATTGCACCCAGGGAAAGACCGCGGACAAAGTAGCGTTGCGCGGCTGCGGCGAAGATCAACACCGGCAACATGGCCGCCACGCCGGCGGCGCTCATCGCGCCCCATTGAATCTCGTACTGGGTTACGTGCGCGGCGATGCCCACGGGAACCGTCGTCGCCGATTGCGTCTGCGAAAGAATCAGCGCGAACAGAAACTCGTTCCACGCCACGATAAGGCAGAAAACGGCGGTCGCGGATAGACCCGGCCGCACCAGCGGCAGGACGATGCGCAGCAACACTCCCAAGCGCGATTCGCCGTCGAGCATCGCGGCTTCTTCGATCTCCCGCGGCAGCTCTTCTATGAATCCGCGCATCATCCAGACCACGAAAGGCAGGTTCAGGGCGGTGTCGACCAGCACCAGTCCGGTCAGGGAATTCAGCAGCCGGACCTGGCGCAGCATCAGGAACATCGGAATGATGGTCACGATGGGCGGAAGCATCCGGTTGGAAAGAATCCAGAAGCTGATCCCTCGGGCCCAATCGCGCGGCCACGGGAAGCGGACCAGTCCGTACGCCGCGGGAACTCCCAACACGATGGCGACCAAAGTGGAGCACGCCGAGACGATCGCCGAGTTGAGAAAATACCGCCCGAATGCGTCGTGCGCGAAGATCGCGCCGTAGTGGCGCAAGGTGGGCGTGAAGCCAATCCACAACGGTGGCGACGCGAACTGATCGATCTCGCGCTTGAGAGAGATCGTGATCAGCCAGTAGATGGGCGCAAGGGCCGCCGCCATTGCCAGCAACGCCGCCGCGTATTTGAGCAGCGTCTTCATGTGCCTTTGATTGAACGCTCGCTTCGGACGTTCGCTTGCATCAGGCGCATCAGTCCGCGCGCTGCCAGCATGGTGATGACCAGACCGACAAAGGACATCGCCGCGGCGTATCCGAAGTTCGAAAATCGAAACGCCGTGCGGTAAATATACAGGCTCATCGTTTCGGTGGCGGAGCCGGGTCCGCCTTGGGTGAGAATGAAGATCTGGTCGAAGATCCGCAGCAGATCCATCAAGCGCAGCAGGAGCGCGATCAGGATGGTCGGCTTCAGCAGCGGCAGAGTCACATCTCGCAGAATTTGCCAGTAGCCGGCGCCATCGACACGTGCGGCTTCGATCGGCTCCGCCGGAATGGCTTGCAGTCCGGCGGTCAGCAGCAGGAACAGGAACGGCGTCCACTCCCACACGTCCACCAGAATCACCGAGGGCATCGCGGTGAGCCGCCCGCTGGTCCAGGTCAGATTCGCTGTGTGGAACCCGAGTTGACGCAGCATGCCGTTGAGCACACCAAACTGCGGATTGTAGATCAGCCGCCAGATCACGGCCGCGACCACCGGCGGCAGCAGCATGGGCGCGAGAATACCGACCCGGATCAACGCTCTCCCCCGCGCCAGCGAATCCACCAGCAATGCCAGCGCAAGACCGAGAAAGAACTCGAGCGTGAGCGCAACGGAGGCATACAGCACAGTCTGGCCGATTGCGACACCGAATAACCGATCCTGGAACAGGCGCGTATAGTGGGCGATGGTGAAGCCGTGAGCGTCCGTCAGGCTGACTTTAATAAGGTAGAGCAACGGATAGATGGAGAGCGTTGCCAATACCAATAAGGCCGGCGCGACCCAGACCAGCCCCGCAGGGATTCTACGGGTGGCAGTCATTTACCCCGTTCCAGGATGGCGGCAATCTCGCGGTTTGCCTGCCGCAAGGCCACTTCAGGCGTGGCCGCGCCGGAATTGGCCTGCGACAGGCTGACGCCGAAAGCATTCTCGATTTCGTTCCATAGCGGCGTGCGCGCGCGGGGACGGGCCGCCTCCAGCGCGGCCAGTTGAGCGGGGAAGGCGCGGAATCTCTTCACCAGATCGGGCGATTGAAAGACGCTGCGCCGCGTCGGAGGATTGCCGCGCAGCGCGGCCTGCATCATCTGTGCGGCGTCCGTGGCCCAATAGATGAAATCGAAGGCGGCGTCGCGATGCGGGGAACCAGCCGGAACGGCAACCAGCCACGCCCCCAGTTCCGCGACGCCGGAGGCGCGCGCCGACGGCATGGGCGCAAATTCGATTTTGCCAGTGACCTTCGATTTCGAGGGGTCGTCCATCGCCGCGATCCAAGCCGGCCAGTTGATGCTCATCGCCGCCGTTCCCTGAAGCAGGTGCGCGGACACCTCATCGGCGTTGAAGCCCGCATATCCCGGCGGCGCGCTCTTGCCTAGCTCGACCATGAAACGCAGCGCCTCAATCGCCTCCGGGCTCGAGACATTCGGCTGGCCCCGTGCATCGAAGATGTCGCCGCCGAAGGCCCACAGCAGCGGCATGAAATCGGCGACCGCTGGGTTGCCCGGGGCCGCGCGCATGACATAGCCGAACATCTTCTCGCCGGTGCCAATCGTCTTCGCGGCGTTCAGGACTTGCTCCCAACGGTCCGGCGCGCCCAGCTTATACTTCTCGAACAAATCCTTGCGATAGAAGAAAAGCTGGGAGTTGCCCACGTACGGGAGTGCGTAGAAATTTTGCGAACCCGACGGATGGCGGCAAACCGCAAGGCAACTGGCCAGAAAGTCGGCATCGGGCTCGTGCGGTAGCGGCGCCAGACCGCCGTCGGCAACCAGCTTGGGAAACCACGGGTCGTCGAGCATGATGACGTCGTAGGCTCCGGTACGGCTGGCTAGATCGAGCGATTCCTTCTCGAATAGGTTGGCGTAGGGAAGCTCGACCACTTCGATGCGCGTGCCGCGCAACTCGCCCCACTCGCGCGCGGCCGCCTTCAGGGCGCTGCCCTCCACGCCCGCGTTTACGGCAACGGTGAGCGTCTTCTCCGAGTGCGAGCAGCCCGCAAGCAGCACCAGGAGGCTCAGGAGTGGTGGGGCAGATCTCCGACCTGCCAATCTCGGGGCGTCATGATTCCCGTTAAACATTCACCCACTGGCGTGAAGCCGTGGAGGCTAGCACCGCATCGAGCACGGCCTGGCAGCGGACGCCATCGGCAAACGAGGGCGAGCGCGTTTGTCCCATTCGAATGCTCTCGACAAATTGCCAGGCCTGATCGTACCGGTAGCCCCAGCGGCGGTCGTGCGCATGCACGTCGCGAGGCGAGCCGGAGAGCTTCAGAAATTGCTCCGGCACATCGACGTGGTCGAGCAGCCGGGCCGGGTCCTGAGCGTTTTCTCCCAATGAGACCTTGAGACCCCAGGGATCCTGAAGCGAGAACACCGCGCTGCCGGAGGAGCCGTACAGCTCAATGAAGATGTTCTCCGTAATGCCCGCGCCACGCCCGGGGCAAACGCGCGAAATCTCAAAGACACCGCTCGCGCCGCTGGAGAACTCGGCGAGAAACGCGGTCCAGTCCTCGACATCGGAATCGGGATCGTTCCGGAAGCGGCGATCCGAAGCCGACAATGACGCGATCGGCCCGGCCACCAGCTCGACCATATGAATCAGGTGCGAGCCGATATCCGCCAGCACGCCCGATCCGGCTTGCGCCTTGGTGGATCGCCAGCCCAGCAGATGGCCGGAAAGCGCCATCTGATACGCGGCACGAACGCCGCGGATCGCGCCCAGTCCGCCCGACGATACCAGGTGCAGCATGTACTGCAATGCGGGCGTGTAGCGATACGTGAAGGCGGTCATGTGAATCACGCCCGCCCCTTCAGCCGCGCGCAGCATCTCCGTGGCGCTTGCGGTATTGAGCGAGAGCGGCTTTTCGCACAGGATGTGTTTGCCGCGCTTGACGGCTTCAAGCGTAATCTCTTGGTGCAGGTAATTCGGAGTTGCGTTCACCACGGCCGGGATGTCATCGCGCGCCAGCAAGTCGCGATAGCTGGTTGTGATCGGCAGCGCGCCGATCTTATCGGCGGCCCGCGGGTTCGGGTCGCACACCGCCGCGATTTCCACTTCAGGGCACAGCCGGAATCCGGGGATATGAATGCCGAGCGCGGCTCCGCCCGCGCCGATGATGCCAATGCGTAGTAAAGGCACGAACAGAAAGTGTATCAAAGGCCGGCGACTGCCTGTTCCTCCTGGTGAACCGCAATGTTTAATCCGCGAGCGTCCGCTTGCGTTTCAGTCTGGGAGATAATGGAAAGGCTCTGACCCAGATTGTCTAAGGAGTCTGCCATGGACCACGTCATGCGTCGAATCGTCGCCCGAGGCTTCTTACTTGCGCTTGCCGCCGCCTTGGGGGCAATCCCGTCAAGGGCGCAGATCAATCTCTCCGGTGTTTGGAACAACCAGTTGGACGAGGATTGGCCGGACCGCCTGTTCGGTCCGGAACTGGGCGACTACACCGGAATTCCGCTGAATGCCGCTGCCCGCGCGCGCGCCGAGGCTTGGGACGCGTCGCTGATCACGCTTCCCGAATACCAGTGCCGGGTTCACCCGTCCGATTACGCCCCGAGTTTCGCCGATATTCGAATCTGGGAGGAAATCGACAAAGACACGCAGAATCTGGTCGCCATCCATTTACACCACTTTGCCTGGGGTACCGAGAGAACCATCTGGATGGACGGGAGGCCGCATCCCCCCGATTATGCGCTGCACACATCCATGGGATTCTCCACCGGAAAGTGGGACGCGGACATTCTCACCGTTACCACGACGCATCTGAAAGAAGGATGGATCCGGCGCAACGGCGTGCCTCGCAGCGACCGGGCGGTGGTCACCGAACATTTTATCCGCCACGGCGATAACTTGACCTGGGTCACGGTCATCAAGGACCCCGCGTACCTCACCGAAACAATGATTCGATCCAGAGACTATATTTTCAATGCGGCTTCACAGATCGACCCGTATCCATGTGAGAGCGTGGAGGAGATCGCGCGCGCCAAGAACGTCATTCCGCACCACCTGCCGGGCACGAACACGTTCCTCGGCGAGTATCAGCAGAAGCACGGGATTGGAGCGGAAGGAGCTTTGGGGGGCGCGGAAACCCTCTATCCGGAGTATCGCCCTAAGGCGCTTGCGTCGCAGATCCCTGTCAAGAAGTAGGATGATCCCGGAGCCAGTCATGAAGAGCAGATTATTCCACGTTGTCGCGGCGGCTGTATTTGCCGTAACCGCCCACGCTCAGCAGAATCAGAGTCGCCCTGCACAAAATAGCGCGCCACAACCTAACTTCGACGACGTGGAGGTCCACGTTCTGCCGGTGCAGGGCAGCATCTATATGCTGGCGGGCGCGGGCGGCAATATTACCGTCCAGATAGGCAAGGATGGAGTGCTGCTGGTGGACACGGGGTACGCGCAGTTGTCGGATAAAATCCTGGCGGCCATTCGCACCATATCGGACGGGCCGCTGCGGTACATCGTCAACACGCATTATCACCCTGATCATACCGGCGGCAACGAGAACCTTCGAAACGCCGGCCGCACCATCGCCGGCGGAAACGTAGCGGGCGATCTTGGCGCCGCGGCCAGTGAAGGCGCGGCGATCATCGCGCACTACAACGTTCTGAAGCGGATGAGCGCGCCCACGGGCACGCAGTCTCCGGCGCCCGCGGGCGGCTGGCCGACCTCGGCCTATCCCGGCGACGAAAAAAAGCTCTGGTTCAATAACGAGGGAATCGCTATCCTTCACCCCGAGCATGCCCACACCGACGGCGACAGTATCGTCTTCTTCCGCAAGTCCGATGTGATCAGCACCGGCGATATTTTCACGATGACCAGCTATCCCATCATCGATCTGGCCGGGGGCGGCAGCTATCAAGGGCTTCTGGATGCGGTCAATATGATTAACGACCTCGTCATCACGGTATACGGCCAGGACGGCGGCACGCTCATCATTCCCGGCCATGGACGGCTCTGCGACGCGGGCGATCTTCTCAATTACCGGGAGATGGTGACCATCATTCGCGACCGCATCGTGGACATGATCAAAAAGGGCATGACGCTTGAGCAGGTGAAAGCCGCCAAGCCGACTTTGGACTACGATCCTCTGTATGGCGCCAATACCGGCATCTGGACCACCGACATGTTCGTTGAGGCAGCCTACCGGAGCCTCAGCCAAACTACCAAGAAGTAGCGCGGAGAGAAGAAGAATGAAATCCCCATTGCCACAAAAAAGCTTGACGCCGTGGTCCGCCCTCTTGATTATCTTGGCGATTCCGGTCGGCTCCTATGCGCAGGGCCGCGGTGGTCCGCCCCCGCCCCCCCGGTCGCCGAAGGATGCCGCGCCGATCGATCTCACTGGTTATTGGGTGTCGGTGGTGACGGAAGACTGGCGGTTCCGGATGGTGACTCCGCCCAAAGGAGATTTCCCGGACTGGCCTCTCAACCCGGCGGGTCGGGCCATTGCAAACGCCTGGGATCCGGCCAAGGACGAGGCCGCCGGCAACCAATGCAAAGGCTATGGGGCCCCCGCGCTGATGCGCGTGCCCAGCCGCTACCACATCACCTGGCAGGACGACAACACGCTGAAAATCGAGGCAGACGCCGGAATGCAAACGCGCCTGCTGCATTTCGGCGGGGCAAAACCTTCCGGCGCGCCCAGCTTGCAAGGTTACTCCGCGGCAGAATGGCAAATGGCGGCCGGGAGGGCGGGAAGGGCGGCGCAGAAGGGAGGGCTGGCGCGCGGAGGCTCCTTCAAGGTTGTCACCACCAACTTGACTCCCGGATACTTACAGAAAAACGGCGTTCCTTACAGCGACCAGACCACCCTCACGGAATACTACGATATCGTCAACGAGGCGGACAGCGAACAGTGGCTGATCGTCAAGATCTTCGTGGATGACCCGGTGTATCTGACGCGGCCCAACATTTCCAGCCCTAATCTCAAAAAGCAGCGCGACGCATCGGGCTGGAATCCTTCACCCTGCACGGTGAGGTAAGAACCCGCGATGTGGGGCAGGTCTCCGACCTGCCATTTCGCAGGCCGGGAGCGGAGTTAATCCTCAATCCGCCAGCGGATCCGGCCGAATTTGGAAGTGGACCACCTTCGGGTCGTCCCTTTTCCCGTCTCGCTGTGGAACGGCGTGCGGGTGCCCCAGGTGGTCCAGACTCCCTTCCCTTTCCAGCCGGCCTTCGGATCGTCGATGCGGCCGTCCATCCCTTTCGCAAAGAAGCCGAGCGGATAGGGCACGCGCATGACCACCCACTTCCCGTTCACCAGAGCGATCAGCGAATCGGACGAGTTGCCGGTGATGATGGGCGTGTTCTTGCCCAGTCCCAAGCGTATCGAACTGATCCACCCAGTCGTAATAATGCGAGTCGGCGCTGCCGGAATCCTTCACGTTCTTGAAGTTCGGTCCCGGCGTCGGATACAGCGTCCAGCCTTCCGGACAGTGCTGCCCGGTCGCCTTCGGCCCGTTGAGCGGACCTTTGCACTTGCGCCGGTCGAAGCTGGCCAGATGCCCGCTTCCCAGCGCCACCCAGGCGACGCCGTTGCGGTCGATATCCATGCCGCGCGGCGAGATAGCCCCACACCGGCGCCTTGGGATTGTTCCACGGCACTTCGTAGTATTCCGCCAGCGCGGTCTCCGGCGGATTCGATCCCGGATTCAGCCGCACGATCCCGCCCGGGAAGCCGAGCACGCTGCCCCAGATCATCCCGTCGGTGCCGATCGCGAGGCCATAGAACGCGGCATTGAGGCGCGTGTCCTTGGTCGGGTCGATCGCCGCGTTGAGCGCGGACGAGGTGCCCAGGCTTTCGCCGCTGGGCGCGGTCACCACTCTCTGCTCGGCTTCCACATAGGCGTCGCGCTTGCCGTTGCCGTTGGTGTCCAGAACCAGCGCGGTCCAGCCTTGCGATTTTTGCTCGTCGTGCGTCTGGTCCCACATCTTGGTATTGAGCCAGCCCACCACTCCGCCGCCGCCGCCGCTGCTGGTCCACAGCGTGTTGTTGGCGTCCTCGGCGAACAGCAGGTGGTGCGTGGCGAAGCAGGTGTCGATCATCGAGGTCTGTTTGGTCGCCGGATCGTACACGGCCAACTGGCGGCCGGAGCGATCGACCGGAGTGAGCTTCGCCGAAGGCAGGCTCGACCCCGCCTTGCAGATACGCGGGGTTGTGCGCTGCGGACGGATTCGCGACGTGTACCACAGGCGCCCACGCTGATCGAACATCGGATTGTGAACCGTGGTGTGGCTGTCCCAGATCGCTTCATCGCCCCAGAATTGGCGACGGCTGCAGCGGCTTCGGCTGCCCGGGCGTGTTGGGATCGCGATAGGGAATCTTCACCTGGCTGATGGTGTTGTGCACCGGATCGAGCACCGGCAGGTAGTCGCGGCTTTCCTCCGGCGATCCGTAGATCAGGCCGTTGGCGTTGACGGTCGGATTGCGCTTGTCGGTCGAGATTTCGTCGTGCAGATACGCTTTCGGATCGGCCCAGTCCCATTGCGTGATCACGACGTTGCGCTCGACGCCCTGCGGCCGCGGAGGCGCCTGCGCGGGAAGCTCGCCGTGCGCGATGCGGTTGGTCCAATCGCCGAACTCGGCCGTGGCTCGCTCGAGGCCTAGCTGATTCAGGCCGCCCATCATCGCGTTGCCGGCTTGTCCGGACTGCACGCGGCGCATGCCACGCCTGCGCCGGCGAATCGAAATTGCCGAACAGCGGAGGAATCGTGCGCGTATATTGGTTGCCGAGCTGGTGGCAGGACTCGCAACTATCGGTCTTGATCAGGTGGATCCACTGGCCCTGCGTCTTGACGTTCGGCGAAATGCCGTTCCCGTTGGGGCCCGTGCCCGGAAATTCGTTCTTCTCGGGAACCTTGAGCATGGCGTACCAATACTCGCCCGGATAGAATTGCGCGGCGGTTTTCGCGTCCGGCGCCACGGTCGGCTTCAGATCGACCAATTTGCCCGGCTCGGTCTGCGACCTTGGGCGAATCCACCAGTCCGTAGCCGCGCGCCCAGACGGTGTACTTGGCCTTGGGCAGATCGGGGATCAGGTAGCGGCCGCGATCGTCGGTGACCACTTCCTTGATGTAGCGCGTGGGCAGGTCGGTGGTTTCCGCGATCACCCACACGCCGGCTTCGGGTCCCTTGCTGCTGGAGACCACGCCGCCGATGTCGCCGGGTTTGATGTTCACCGCCGCGCTCTGCTGGGCGTTCAGATGTGATCCGCGTTGTGCTCAGGTATCCGGCGATGCCCATGGCAACCATGCCGGCAAAATACAGAATTCGGGTAATCCGCATATGCTCGCTCCTCATCCTAGACGGCTAGTATATACCCAGGCGGTGGGACAAGGGTGGGGCAGGCGATCGTTTTTTGTCGCCTGTCTTTTGGCTCGCGCACATGGCAGGCCACAAAAGGCGATGGCCCGCCCCAACCATTTGCTATGCCGCAGTGCTGTTACACTAGCTCCCTTGAGGAGCTTATGGCCCACGTTGCGCCGGCACCCCCGATAGCGCGCTCGAATGCACGATACGCCGTTGCGGCCGGATTTCTCGGCTGGACCTTCGACGCCTTCGATTTCTTCGTGCTCGTATTTGTCTTGCCCGCGGTGGCGAAGGATTTCGGGCGATCCATTCCCCAACTGGCTTTGACCACGACGGCTACCTTGGCCACGCGTCCCATCGGCGCAGTCATCTTCGGCCTGCTCGCCGATCGCTACGGGCGGCGGCCGGTGCTGATGGCCAACGTAGCTTTTTATTCGTTGATGGAGGTGCTGTCGGGCCTGGCCCCCAGCTATTCCAGCTTCCTGGCCCTGCGGGCGCTCTACGGAGTCGGGATGGGAGGAACCTGGGGCGTGGGAGCGTCCCTGGTCCTGGAATCGGTGCCGCCGAAGTGGCGCGGCGTGGCTTCGGGACTCCTGCAAGAGGGCTACGCCGTAGGCTACCTTCTGGCCGCCGGCGCGTTTTACACGGTGTTTCCACGCTGGGGTTGGCGCGCCATGTTCTTTATCGGCGTGATTCCCGCCTTGGTGACTCTGTTGATCGGCGCGAGGGTCCAGGAGTCCGAAGCCTGGCGTCAGGCGCGGACGGACTGGTCCACTTACCGCGGCGCGATCTTCGGGAATCTTCCGCTGTTTCTCTATTTGGCCGGGCTGCTGACCATGATGAACTTCTTCTCGCACGGCACCCAGGACCTGTATCCGACCTATCTCCAACGGCAGCGCCACTACGACGTGAACTTGACCGCGATGGTCTCCGCTATTTCGATGGTCGGCGCCATCGTGGGAGGACTGATTATCGGGAATCTCTCAGAGCGTTACGGGCGGCGGCGTTCGATGATTGTGGCGGCGCTGCTGGCTGTGTGCATGATTCCGCTTTGGATGTTTGCGCCCAACCTGCCGCTGGTGATCGTCGGCGCATTCCTGATGCAATTCATGGTGCAGGGGGCATGGGGTGTGATTCCCGCTCATCTCAATGAGCTGTCGCCGCCCCTGGCGCGCGGGTTCTTCGCCGGCTTCGCTTACCAGATAGGCGTTCTGATCGCTTCGAGCATCGGCTACATCGAGGCTGTGCTGGGAGAGCACTTCAGCTATGCGGCAGCGATGGGCGGTCTCGCGGCCGTTGTGTTTCTGGTCGGGGCGGTCGTGATCTGGGCCGGCCCCGAGGCCAAGGGCGTATCGTTCGTGAAGGACTCCGCGGCTTGATGTCAACCGGTCTTGCGCAGGACGTCCTCTACCGCCTCCGGGTGTTTGGCGATTACGGCCAGTAAGACGCGCGTGGGCGCGTCCGGCTGTGACCTTCCTTGCTCCCAGTTCCGCAGCGTGGAGGGCGGGAAGCCGAACTTGGTTGCGAACCGCGCCTGGCTGAGTCCCATACCCAGGCGAACCCCGCGCACATCGATATCCGGCGCTTGGACCACCGTGACGCGAACGCGATCGTTGTTCCCATTCGTCCATGCGATGGCTTGCTCAAGCCCCGCGATGACGCGTTCGCCAACAGTCGGGCGTTTTCTCGCCCGGCTTGGCTTCTTCTCGCCCCGTTTGGTTTTCGTTTTGGTGTTCACTTCAGCCCCCTATGCCTCCGGATATCCCGCCATAAGCAGCGGGATCAAGCGCTTGATCGTATTCCGCTCGGCTCTGCTGAGGTTCGCCTTTTCGCTTTTCGAATAGGCCGCCAGCAAAAACACCGGCAGCCGCTCGTTGTGGTAGTAGTAGATGACTCGGGCGCCGCCTCGCTTGCCTCGTCCTGGCAGGGCCCAACGGACTTTCCTCACTCCCCCCGTTTCCGGAACTATTTCACCCGCCTTGGGATTCATGCCCACAAACGCTACAAATTCCTCTCGCGCCAAATCCGACATCAGTGGCTTCGCTCCTTCAAAAATCGCTCTGTCTCCACGACCGTCATCGGGACGGCTTCCACGGCTAACTATACGCGATCTGCGTACAGCCGATCAAGAGTGTGAACGCGGCTGGCAAGGTGCGTGCGCCACACCTGACCAAATCACGCCTTCATTTCTTCGCTTCTACCGCCGGCAGCGGCGTCGTCCCGTCGAGCACAAACACCAGCAGGCGCGGAGGATTCGGTGTCGCCGAGTTTTGCGGACCGGCGTTCCCCGTGCCCGTCGCTCCGACGCCGCCCATCAGAGCCACGTATTGCTTCCCGTCAAGCTGATACGTAATCGGCGGCCCCATGCCGCTGCCCAGCTTGGTCTGGATCTCCAGCAACTTCTCGCCCTTGTCGGCGCTATAGGCCAGCAGGCGTCCATCGTTGATGGTCTGAAACACCAGGTTTCCCGCCGTGGTGACGGTTCCTCCGCCGATGCCTCCGCCGCCGGGCGTGCGCCAGCGCATCTGCTGCGCCACCGGGTCCCAGGCCACCAGCGCGCCCCTCGATCCTTCCAGCGGCGGCGGACCAATCGCGGGCGGCGAAGGCAGCAGCGGAGTCGGAGCCGGCCGCGCCGTGCCCGTGGTTTGGCCCGGCTTGGGCTCGAATTTCGGATCCAATGCGTAGCTGAAGCTGTTGGCCACCGAAGTCGGAATGTAGGCCAGGCCCGTATCCGGATTGAACGACATCGGCGACCAGTTGTGCGCGCCTCCGCCGCCCGGCGAAATCGAAATCCCCTGCGCGCCGTAGCGCGCCTCCGGGTTCACCATCGGCCGCCCGCGCTGCGGATCGATCCCCTTGGCCCAGTTCACCTGCGAGAAAGGCTGCGCGGAAATGAACTGCCCAGTGAGGCGGTCGATCACATAGTAGAACGCGTTCTTGTTCGTCTTTCCATTTTCATGTGCCGGTGGTGTTGGTTGTAAATGCTGCAAACTAAAGAGTTTCGTATGGGGCTTTCTGTGGCACCACTGGGGAACCTGTAAAACCGTGTGGGGTTCCCAAGACCGCCCCTTTTTTCTATCAATGCTTCCCGATGTAAGGCCAAGCTGTGGCTAGCGCCTGAAGAACACCCACGATTACAAGCGCAACGGTTAACCAAACAATTCGGCGGGCGATTCTGCCACTGTCCGCAGAAGCCCTTTCCAGAGTTATAATCAATCTCTCAAGAGATCCGGTATCGTATGGGCCCATTGCCACAGTTTAACGGAAAGGGGCGGGGAAGCCCACGGCGAACGGCAGGGCCATGTGTGCAACCCTAACTTTGAATAGGTTTTTTTTGAACCCGCCTGAAAGCCCGCCGCTCCACGGCCCAAGTCCATTTATTAACAACGCATTAGATGGACCCCTCTGTAATTTCTCTGGCGTTCTGCCGAAGAAACGATGGGAGGAGCCATGAAACTACTCTGGGTTGCAATGCTGGCCGTGTCTTCAGTGGAACTCGCAAAAGGCCAGGACCTACAGGAGACGATGAAGTTCTTGCAGGAGAAGATACCAGGGAGGGTAAACTACATCGTATACGGCCAAAACGATCTCACCGGAACATCGAACGGTCAGAAGCGCACGCTTCAGCTAGGAAATGTCTACGCCGATCTGGATCGATGCTCAATCACTTTCCACCAGCACTTTGACAACGGCAAGGGTGGAGCGCCGAGCGACAACGATGTAGAGATTGCCTTCAAACGAGTGAAGGAAGTCTCACTTGGATCGATGGCCCAAACAGTTCAACTAGCCAATGCCAAAACTGGCCATCCCGAACTGAGCGTCAGGGTAGAACCGCCCATTTTTCTGGTGGTGGTGAAATACGAACCCGACCATTCGATGAACTTCAACTTTTATGATGAAGCGCAGTCCGAACGGGTAGCCAGAGCCTTGCAACATGCTATGCAGTTGTGCGGCGGGGGTAATCAAGATCCGTTTTGACGGCTACTCTTCATCCTTGCGCCGCCAAATCCGCACCCAGTCTGAAAGGCCCGGTTCCTTACCGCCTTTGCGTCGGTTGGCGCTTCGCAAGATGACACGAAGGTTATCAATCGTGTGTTGCCCATGCCCCCCGAAACGGCACCTTGTGGTCTACCTTTGGTATGCTTTTGATTATATCCGATAAGGAGCCAAATATGGATCAGGCCAAGAAGACGGAGTACAGGGACGTTCTGCTGTCCCTGATTCCAGAATCGGGAACGAGCATAGGCAATTCGACGCTCCGGGATCAGTTTAGGGGGAGAATCGGCGGCGACGGAGAAACTTTTTCCGACCAAGATTACTGGCAACTTCGGGATCTGCTAATTGACGAGGGCTTGATCGGACAAGGCAGGGGCAGAGGCGGTTCAGTACATCGTCTAATCGTTGCTACTGCACCACAGACGCCTTTGACCGCACCCTCCATCAATGAGCGGAGCCTTTATGCGCCGTTCGGTCAGGCCATCATTTCTGGCTACGTTAAAGACAACCGCATAAAGAGATTCATTTGGGCAGACACGGCATCGGGAGGCCCGCACAGGGGACAGTGGACCCGGCCTGATTTCACATTGATTGCTGTGAGGACGTATGCGTTCACCCCTGGAAAACGACTGGAAGTGATTACCTTCGAGGTAAAGCCGAGCTTGGATACGGCTTTTCAGGGCATCTTTGAGGCGCTGGCCCATTCGGTTTTCGCCCATCGGAGTTATCTGGCGGTGAACGTCAGCAACTTTGCGGAGGATTCTGAAATCCCCGACGACCGCATCGTACAAGAGTGTGAGCGTCTTCAAGTTGGATACATCAGATTTGGGAATGTCGCAGACTACAACACCTACGATATCGTCCACAGCCCAGAAATCCAGGACCCAGACCCTTACGAAGTTGACACCTTCATCACGGCGCAAGTGACGGCGGAAAAACAAGAGGAGTTGCGGGACTGGCTTCGATAACAGGTGTGGACAGTACTTCGCTTCTAACCGCCGAAATCGGCTTCACTTTCTCTCTTTACCACAAGACCCACAGAAGAGCATTTCAGCGCCTAGCTGCTTTCCACACTTCGTACAAAACGAAACATCCGATGACGGGGGAGAGGGAGAACCTGACGGAGTTGCCACAGCAAGCGCCGGGTGCTGATTGGCAGTCCTTCCTTTCAAGAGAGCAAAAAGAGAACCGCCCACGACTGCCCCGATTAGGACGTAGTTACAGGATTGCTCTGCTGTGGATTGCATCAACCTGTCTACACCCGTTAGATTCATTCCCCTGGAAAGCACTACATCAAGGTCTAGCTGTCCAACGAGCGGAAAAGCTGGTCTCATGAGGAACCCGACGAACGCCCCAAGCATGGCACCCACCCCGGCAAGAGCCGCAACATTTACCCAACTCTTGAGGTATCGATACCCACCACCGAGTACAAGGCAAATCACCACCAGTTCCGGCAATCCGATGGAACGCAAGCCCATGAGAAAATTCCTTTCCCCGCTAGAAATCGGCAGTATGGGCCAAGGGCTTTAGGTCTGTTTGATCGGGGAAGGTTCGTTAGGCCGTTATGCGAAGCGTAACGGGGATTTTGTTCTCGTTGTGCTCATGCCTCATGCTGCTATCTTCAGACCCACGGCCTGGAACAACTGGTTGAGGTCATCGACGACGCGTTGATAGAGTTGGTCGAGTTGAGTACGTTTCTGCTGTTGGAGGCGGGAGTCGCCGGAGAGGGGCTGTAACAGGCCAGCGGCGAGGGGAGCGTAGATGCGCTCAAAGAGCTTGAGGAACACGAGGCAGATGCAGTAGCCCTCGCGGGTTAGGCGATAGCGACGGGAACGCGGCACCTTCTGGACCAGTTGCTTGGCGCGCAGTTTGGAGAGGTCATAACGGAGGGATGCCAGACTGTAGGTTTCGACCGACATTCCCAGGGCCTCCGCTGTGAAGGCATGGATCTCGCGAGTGGAGAACTTGCCACCGGCAGCAATGTGCGCGAACCGCACCAGGGCGTGCATCAAGGCCAGTTGACGGGGATGATCGATCTTCAAGCCGGGAACCCTCTTGCCATTGGAAAGAACCGTCGGCTCGGCGAGTTTGCGGAGTTGGCCGCGGTCCACAAAGGTCGCCAGAATATCTTGTTGGACATCCAGGTAATTGTCGTTGATAGTCGCCATCTTCTTTTGAAGTTGCGGCAGATTCTCGACAGCTTTCTTAACGCCGTAGTCGGTAACATTGTTGGTGGCCAGTTCGGTTCGCTGAAGGAGGTGATCGCGCACATACTGTTTGATAAAGCCATTCCCGTAATGGGTACGGATGACGGGGTTGGGTAGATCGAGGTCTTCGATCACCGTCTTGATCTCGCCCCGATAGTTCTTGGGGCTGTGAGCGGGAATTCGACTGGCTTGACGTATGCGCTAGCCTGAGGGCATGAAGGAGCGTGACTGGACAAGAGTCCTGGGATGGCCCGGATACCAGGTGTATCAGAGGGAAATCGATGAGTCGGGCAAAAAGCTGAAGCTGTGGGTGCGGCGGAAGAAGACGGGGCTTAAATTGATTTGCTCCGGGTGTGGTCAGCACATACCGGCCAGCCGGATCCAAGAGATCAGCGAGCGGGAGGTACGGGACCTGCCGTGCTTCGAGTACTCGACGACGATCGTGGTGGAGACGTATCGGATGAAATGCCCCCGCTGCGGATTCCGTGCAGAGAAGGTGACTCAGTTGCCGAGCAAAGCGCCATTCAGCAAACGATTCGAAGAAGCAGTGGGGCAGGCCTGCGAGAGTGCGTCGGCGCGACAAGTCGCGCGGCGATTGGGCATGGCCGAAAGCACGGTGCGCGCGATCGATCTGCGGTGCCTGGAGCGTTGGGAGGCCAAGCGTCGAAAGCCGCCGCTGCGGCAGATGGGCGTCAACGAGTTGTACCGCGGCAAGAAGGACAAGTTCCTCACAGTGGTGTGCAATCTGGAAACCGGCGAACCGCTGTGGTTTGGCAAAACGCGGAAGAAGGAAACGCTGGATGAATTCTTTCGAAGCCAGTTACGGAAGCCGCAGCGCAAGCGGATTGAGGCGGCGTGCCTGGACATGTGGGAACCGTTTCGGTTGAGCATTGAGGAATGGGCGCCACAGTGCAAGATCGTATACGACAAGTTCCACATCCTCCAGCATGCCAACGATGCCATCGACGAAGTGCGGAAGGCGGAGTTCTTCCGGCAGGGAAAACAAAAGCGCGGACTGATCAAGGGAAAGAAGTGGCTCCTGATGAGCCGGTGGAAGAACCTGACTCTCTCTCAACGCGGAGAACTCAACCGGCTGTTCCAACTGAACCGGCGCGTGTTCAAAGCCTACCTTCTCAAAGAGAGCTTGGAGCGGCTTTGGGACTATCGCTACGAGGGCGCGATGCTCAACTACCTGCAGAAGTGGATGGACCAACTGAAGTGGCAACGGCTCACGCCGTTCGAAGAACTCGCCGACATGCTGGTGAAGCATCTGGAGGGAATCTTGAACTACTGCCGGACCAAAGTTCGCTTCGGTGTGGTCGAAGCGCTCAATGGAAACATTCGGATGCTGATCAATCGTGGTCGAGGCTATAAGAACGTCCGCTACCTGCTGCTGAAGGCCAAACGCATGGCCGTGACCAATGCCGAATTTGTCGAACTTCAACAAGTCAGAAAGGCGGCATAGAATGGCCCTCCGTCGAATTCCCGCTCAGAGCCGTTCTTGGTCACCCTGCGGCCGAAGATGGTGGTGATCTTATTGGGCTGGCCAATGGTGCGGTTAGCGTCCAGGAGGCGTTCTTCCAATCGATCCAGCGCGGCGCGGCGGTGGAAGATCAGATTGTCGCAGTACTCCACCTGGGCAAAGAACAGGCGATGCTGACAGCCCGCCTCTTTGCGTTCGGCCTCGGTGAAGAATGGCGTGAAATAGGCCAGCCACTTCTGCCCGCAAGTCAGCAGATCCTTGGCCGTCAGGGAATCGGCGAGTTGTTGCAATCGGCCGGAGTCACGGCACTGGAGAAAGGCATTGGAGCACTGCCGGAAGTCGATCTTTTCTTCTCGCATCCGATTGGCGAGCCAGTAGTGCTGGTTCAGGCAGACTCGCGCCGAGAAAGGAAAATACGGGCACACCCGAATGAACATGCGCCCCCAACGCGCATCGTTGAGATAGATACTGTATTGATTCACCCAGCGCTGTGTGATCTGGAGATGCCACCGGTCCTCCTTCTTGTTCCCGTTGGCAATCAGGATTCGCGCCGGCTCACGGGCTTTCAAGATCAGCACAATCTCGTTGGCCTTGGCTCGTTGAAAGTATGGGTCCAGGAACTTATCCCGACGGCCTTCCGGAGCATCCAGGATCGGCACGCCCCACTTTTGCGAACGAATGGTTATCCAATCTCGGAACTGATCTGCGATATCGGTCAGGAGGCCACGCGTCACACGCTTCCCCTCCCGATAAGCATTGAAGAATCCGATCACCCGCTCCGGTTGCTGAAAGGGCTGAATCAGACCGTTCAGCAGAAGTCGGTCGAAGCAACGATATTGCGATCGGATGTTATCCTTGTGGTGCTCGAAAAAGGCGTTCATGCAAACCTCCAGTGTGGTCAGATACCTGGAGCATACTGCATGAACGCCTTTGTCAATCGATGCCGCGGATCACGAGGGATATCAAGGGCGAAGCCCTTGGCTAGTTAGTACAATCCTCCGCTTCGTTGTGAAGGGGCAAAATCAGGCAGCATGAAGCCGTGGTGAGTCCGAACCAAGTAGCCCTTGGCTGCAATCCTCGCAAGGAACCTGTCTTCATCTGTACCCGGCACAGAGGGAATAACGTTTGCTGCGTTCGCTTGGCTGGTACGTCGCAACTGATCGGCAATCGCCTGCATAATCTCATCTTCCTTCTTTTCGTCGTGGTGTGTTTTCAACTTCAACGCCTCTTGAACAAGTTTGATAATGGTGTCGATCATGTCACTTCTCCGCTTTCTTCCTTGCCGCCCATCGTGCCTTCATCCGTAGCCCCGCCGCCTTCTTTTGTGCTGCGCTCCACGTTCGTTTTTTCTTGGGTGGTGTGAGTTTCGTTGACGTGACCCAATCCGGCACATTGCTTAACGACTTCGGAGGGCGGCCACGGCGTCATCATAGGCAGCAGAGATCGCATGCGCATCTCCTTTTCGAGAGCCAAGCATATCAGAATGACGCGGGCCTTTTGCTCGCCGAATCACTTCGCCGCGGTCGTGCCGTGGGAGCGGGATCGGACCCGGTCAAACGTCTCGATGTATTGGGCGGTCATCGACTCGGCGCTGTGATGCGCGCGAACCCACACGCGGGCGGCGTCGCCGATGGCGCGGCGCATCTCGGGCGAGCGCCACAACTTCAGGACGCGCTCGGCAAAGCCGTTGACGTCGCCGGGGGCGCAAAGTAGCCCGGTCTCGCCGTCGGCGATCGCGTGAGGAATGCTGCCAACCGCGGAAGCCACCACGGGCTTACCGCAGGCCTGGGCTTCGAACACTATCAGAGGCATTCCATCCAGATGGGATGGAACCACAACTACATCGGACAGCGCCATCAGTGTGTTGAGATTATCGACAAAACCTGGAGCATGGATTCGGTCCTGCAACCCATATCGTTCGATCAACGCCAGCACGGCTGCCCGCTCCTGGCCCTCGCCCGTCATCAGGAAACGGATCTCGTCGTGGGACCGGAGACGCCTCGCGATCTCCACAAAATCGGCGGGCGCCTTTTCCACCGATAGCCGGCCAAAAAAAGAAACCAGAAACTTACCCCGGAAGTTTTGCGGGAGCTTGCTCGAATCAAAGGTAGCGTTCGGCGCGGCCATCTCTTCACAGTCGATTCCATGGGGGATCACGCGTACCCTGCCGGCTTGCTCGCCGCATTCGGAGATCAACTTATCGGCTAACTTCCGCGAAGGCACGAACGTGGTGTCAATGTACTCCGCGTAGCGACGGTTGGTATGGAAATAGACCTCGTCGTTAAATAATTGATCGAAGACCGCAATGTGCGGGAACTTGCCGGCGATTTCGGGTAATAAGCGGTAGACGAAATCACACCCTGCGATCAGGATCATGCCGATCTGGTGACGTTTTAGAAGGTAAAACAGGAAGTCTCTCCAGCACTCCTCTTGATTCGGGAGCAGGCGCGGCAAGGGGTAGAGGTAAGGCGTGACCGCCTCGAAGCTCTCCGTGCAGTCCGGGATGGTCTCCGCCGGCACGAGTGTCGTGACGATCGCCACTCTGTGGCCTCGCTGGATCAGAGAATGCGCTAGAGTCGCAAAGACTTTTTCCGCTCCGCCGTTGATGATGAACGGTAACGCAAACAGGATCGGTGAATGGGCGCTGGCAGGTTGGATTAGACAGTCCCAGGGAGTGGCCGGACGATCGAGCGATGGAATGGGTGGGGCAAACCTATTGACGAACAACTCCGGGCTCGCCTCGCGAATCGCTTGACGCTGCTGCTCCAGAGGCAACCCGCGAGTGCCCCATAACCCGCCGCTATGGACCCGGTATTGCATCAACGGCTCGCGGATGCTCTTGGCCCGGAATCCATGACCGACAAAGCGAACCCACAACTCCCAGTCCTCCGGCACATACTTTTCACCCTTGCCCCAGTCGCGGAAGCCCCCGACGCGCTCCAGAGCCGCTCTGCGGAACATCGCAGCAGTGGAGATCTGGTTGCCGTCCGCGATTTCCGGCCAAGTGGGATCGCCGAGAAGCCAAACAAAATCGTCTCCCTCAAAGCAGCGTACCGAAGGATAGACCAGGTCGTAGCCGCCAAACTCGGCCAGAAATACCGCGATCTCGAGGTAAATCGGTTTGATGAGATCGTCCGCATCCAGGCAGCAAACGTAGCGGCCCCGGGCAAAGCCGATGCCGAAGTTACGATTATCGCCGGCCAGATGCGATTCCGCGCGGTAAACGAAGCGGGTTCTCGCCAATCCTTTGCGCTCGAGATTTCGGAGAACTTCGGGCGTCGTTCCGTCAGTGGACCCCCCCTCGACGACGACGATCTCCAGGTTCGTGAATGTTTGCGACAGGACGGATTGGATTGCCTGCTCCACGTACCGGCCGTAGTTGAAGCACGGGATGACGACGCTGACCAGGGGCGTCTCGCGATCTTTTGAGGAAGAAGTTTCTTCCCTAGCAAATAAAGACCGGTAGGATTGCGGCGTCAGCGCGGCCGGAGGAGGCGAGGCAACTGAGGAAGTCCGGGGCGGCGTCGAGATCCTTTGCTCCCGACGGCCGAACAAGGCGTAATGCAAGAGCGGATTTACCCCGGCCTCGCGCACATCGGGATAACGCAAGCAATAATAATCCGAGTCGAAACTCGCCGACGGATTCCGATTCTCCAGGTATCCACAAAGCAAATAGTGAAGCAACGGAGGGACACCTGACCGCGCGATGTCAGGGTAAGCCCAGTTGTAGTAGTTGGCGTCGAAACCAGCGCCCCATGCGGCCCGGCCTTCGCTACCGCCGAAGACCAGCTTCAACCCCAACACAAGGTTCTTGGCGTTCGAAGAAGCCAGACGGGGAGACCCCAGCAAAATAATGCCGCGGCACAACCCTGAGAGTTTCCGTAAAACTCCGGCCGCCCATTCCGCGGCTCTCCAGGCCCGGGTGGCGCGCATCTCCTCGATCGTGTCTTCGAAAGCGTCCGCTTGTTTTCGCTGCTCGCCGGCCTCCTGTTCCCAGTTTCGGACCTGCTCCTCCAGCCAGGCCTTGCCTGCTTCGTAGGCCTCGAGGTCTTTCTGGCGTTGCCCGGCCACCTGCTGCCAGTTTCGGACCTGCTCCTCCAGCCAGGCCTTGCCCGCTTCGTAGACCCCGAGGTCTTTCTGGCGTTGCCCGGCCACCAGCCGCCAGTTTCGGACCTGCTCCTCCAGCCAATTTTTCGCCCGTGCAAATTCCTCCAGTTCCCGCTGCCGGATCGCCACAAGTTCGGCGAATTGCAGCGTCTTCAAACGCAGCACATCCTGGAAGTGCCTGCGATACGACTCCTGGTGCCGCTCAATGATCTGCCCCGCGAGAGCGGAGTAATTCTCCGGCTTGCGGGCGTCGGAGTACATAGACCCGATCCGGACGCGGTATTCGAACAAGATCTCCGGGATCACCTCGCCCCGGTAGCCTTGCTCGAGAATGCCGATCCAGAAATCCCAATCTTCCATTGCCTTCAGAGCGGTGCAGTAGCCTCCCACTTTGCGCCAGGCGTCCTTGCGAAATACGCTGACTACCACCGCCTCGTTCTGCACCAGAAGTTCCGGGAACCGGCAATGATCGTAACGGTAGACGGAGTGATCGGCGTCGAAGGTCTCGTAATAGCAGCTCACGAAGCCAACGTCCCCGGCTTGGTCAAGAATGCCTCGGGCTTTTTCGAGAAAAGCCGGCTTCAGTCGGTCGTCCGCATCGAGGCAGCAGATGTACCGGCCGCGAGCCGGCTCAATGCCGGTGTTTCGAGCCGCCGGCAGACCCTGATTTCGCGTACGAATAACCCGGGTCCTTGGCGCGCTGAAGATATCCAGGTAGAGTGTCGTGAACTCGTCCGTCGATCCATCGTCGACGAGAATGATTTCAAAGCTCTGCAACGTCTGGCGTAACACGCTGTCGACGGCTTCGTACAGATAGCGGCCAAGGTTATAGCAGGTGATCACGACACTGACATCCGGTGTTTCGGTGGCGTCCGTGGTTGTACCCGGCGGAGTCGCGCCCGGCGGAAGCGAAAGGGGCCGTATCCAGACTGACAACTTTTCTTTTTCAGGGCCCGACATTCCCTGATCCAGGCCCTGATCCAGGCCCTGATCCAGGCCCAGGCCGGTGCGATGAAAGCCCACGGCGGGCCAGCGGCGGAAGCGCCAGCCGCCAATTTCAGGAAGATCTTCCGGATAAGCGCTGCGAATGGTTTGAAGCGCCAGTACGCGGAGCCAGCTTGCCCACACATCGCTGTCGCGGGCGGCGTAAGCAAAGCCGCCGCCGGCATTCTGCAAATTCCAGATAGACCAGAAGCTGCGAACCAAGCATTTCTTAATATCGGACGCCCGATAGTTGAACTGTTGCGTAAATGTCGCCAGCAGATCGATGGCAGCCAGATCCTGGTATGCTCCGCCGCCGGAGCCCGGACCGAATAATCCATCCTCCTGCTGAAGCGAAAGGGCTGCATCGACAATCTTAGAGACAGAGCAGACAGGCCTATGGACAAACTCGAAGAAGGGGACCAAACGATAGGCTCCGGCGATCGCGCCCGGCACGGAGGCTCCCTGCTGCGTTCCCCAAAGCCCAGTCCCGATGTCCTGGGAGCGGTCCAGCCAGTCCAGCGCCTGGTGATACAGTCCCGGAGCGGCGGCATGCCCCTCCTTCTCCGCGCGGTGAATCAAGCCGGCCAATAGCAACATCACGCGGTTGCTCTCAAGTTCCGGATTGCTCCAGTTCAATCCATCGAGCCAGGCCGCGATTGCGCCCGGAGCCTCAAACGGCGCCAGGAAATGCAATGGGTGAAGAGCTTCCGCGCCAAGCGCATCCAGCGCCTGGATGGCAAAGTAAGTCAGCAGCTCGACCGCTGGGGCAGGTCCTGGACCTGCCGATTCTCCCGCAGGATCCAGAAAGCGGCCGGTCGCGGAATCCTGGCAGGATTGCACATCCAGGCTCCAGGATTTCCGCAGCTCCTCCGGCACGCTGTCCAAAGACTCCAGCCCTTCGCGCAGCAGGATCGCAATACACGTTGAAAGCAGCGTGCCGGGCGTATTGCCGGTAAAGCGAAGTCCGTTGCCGACTCTCATGCCTTCCAGCCACTTGTTCACCCGGCCGCAAAGATCCACGCGATCCGGTACCCGCAATGCGGCCGGATCGCCATTGGCCGGTTGCCCGACGTATCGAGCTTCCGGGCCCGCGCTGGACTCGAAGGTCTCCAGTGAGACGGTCTCGAAGTGCTGCTCCAGCAGATTGCGCAGGCCAGTCTCGGTGAATTCGTAAGAGTGATATGGATTCCCGGAATGACGCCTGCCGTGTTGGAGTAACGGCGCCGCGACGATAATTCTTCCGTTGGGTCGCAGCACGCGTCGAGCTTCGGCCAGGAAGAGCGCTGCATCGCTCAGATAGAGACGTTCCAGCCCTGCGAGACAGGCCACTACGTCAAAGCTGTGGGACTCGAGCGGCAAAGCCTCCATGCGCCCGGCTAGAAAATCGATTCCCGGGAACCGGGAGACTGCATACCGAATCGCTTCCGCGTCGGCATCCACTCCGGTGAGCGATGCGGCCCCTGTGAGCATGGACGCGCCCCACCCGTTGCCACACGGAACATCCAGTACTTGTTTCCCTTGGACGAACGGCAGGCAAAAGGCGTATCGTTCCCGCAATGCGCTCTCGGGGGCTGTTCCCTGGGACGACGGGACCCCAAGTTTCTTCGTGCTCAGCAGACTGTCAATGATATCACGAGCCCATTGGCCCGCCGCCGGGAACCACGCTTGCCGTGGCGGACCGCAATTCGGTCCGCTCGCCGGAAGCATCGAACATGGCACGGATGCCCGCCGCTAAATCGACCACCGGGCTCCAGCCATATAGTTCTCTTGCTTTGGCGATGTCCAGAACCGCCCAGTCGGGAAGCCGCTTTCCGCACTCTGGATCCTGGACCGTCTCAATTTGCACCGGAACGTTCGCGCACCGCCGGATGATGTTCAGCACCTCTCCCACCGAGTGACCGATGCCGCTTCCGACATTCAGGATTGTGAACGATTCCCGGCGATCGGCTGCCTTTCCCGCGATCGTGCAGATGTCGTCCAGATGGATGTAGTCGCGCACGTTTTCGGTGTTCCCGAAGATGCGGACCGGAGCGCCGTGGAGTATGTTGTTGACCGCGACCCCGATGAGCCCCTGCATTCTCTGCCGCGACAGCAACGTCCCATAGGCGTTGCTCACGCGCAGTACGGCGCAAGTCAGATCGCCGGCCTCGGCCGCCACCCTCAAATAATGCTCGGCCGCCAGCTTCTGGATACCGTAGGAGGAAGATGGCGCGCAAGGATCGGTCTCGCGCCATGGGTTGCGATCGGCCCTTCGGCCGTAGATCGCGCCTCCGCTGCTGAAATAGACCAGGTGCGGTTTCGTGTTGCGGGCCTGGATCGCCTGGAGCAAGTTCAGCAGCGGGATCATGTTGAGCATCGCGTCATTCGGCCGGTCGTCGTCCGAGTTCAGGGGCGTGTTGCAGTGCGCAAGATAGTAGATCGCGTCCAAACCGTCCACGAAACGCGCGCAATCCACGGGAGAGAGCAGGTCGCCGCAAACGATTTCCGCTTTCCCGAATTCCTCACCCGTCCTTACGTTTCGCAAAAGCACTCGAGTGGGATCGTCCGTGCGTGTCGAGGCGATGTATCGAAGCAGATACGAGCCGATAAACCCTCTTGCGCCGGTAAAGCCGATCACCATAGGATCGGCCTTTTCATCAGATCGAGTTGATAGTCCTTGCGGCGGTCCTCCAGGTTCAGCGGTAGCGCCAGGGCGGAAAGATCCTCGACCAATCGCCGGCTCATCCGGCGTTTGTCGAATCGCGCGGTCACCAGCTCGCGGAAGGTTGCGGCGATCGAACGGCCGCTGCCGGGGATGTCTCTCCACTCCAGCACCGCTTCCGCGTATGCCGATGCGCTCGCGTCCACCGGCAGAACCCGGCCCGTTCGAGGCGTGAGAAATCGCCCAATGCCCCCCACGTCCGAAGAAACCACTGGCGTACCGTGCGCCAGAGCCTGGAGAACCATCATCGGCAAGCCCTCATATTTGGAAGTCATCAGCAACACGTCCATCGCGGCGGCATACTGGGCCGCTTGCCGCTGATAGCCCACGAAGATTACTCTGCCGGCCAGTCCAAGTTTAGCAGCCGCGGCCCTGGCGTCATTGAACAATTCCCCCTCTCCGACCACCAGAAAAACCGAATCCCGATGCCGGGCTTCAATCGCTGCGGCGATGGACAGCCAACGTAAGGGGTCCTTCTGATCGGTGAGGCGGCCCACAAACCCGACCACAAACGCCGATGCCGGGATGTTCCACTGAGTCCGAATCTCCCGGCGCAGGTCCGCCCGGGCTGTGTCATCCGGAAGTTCGTCCAACTCGAATCCGTAGGCTAGCGATTGAAACCCCTTCGGATCGAGGCCGTACTCTTTGGCTGCATACTCCGGCAGATCCTCGCTGGTCACGTACCGGAGATCGAGTTGGTCGTGGTAAGGCGCCGACTCGCGCACCCAGTCCTCTCCGAAAGCGTGCAGGTGCAGAAGGTCCGCGTAGCGCACCTGGCCGGTTACATTCCGCCAATTGCTCGCCAGACGATAGCCATACTTGGAATTGCGGATGAAGACGATGTCCACGCACTTGGCGATCATCAGGTAGCGCAGGAAAGCCATTCTTTCATCTTCGTCATCCGCCATGTGTTCCAGACAGAATATTTCATCTACCGCGGTCTTGAACTCCTCATACCACGGACCTTCCGGCGAGCCTGCAACCAAAACGACTCGGAACCGATCCCGCGGCAAACACGACAAGATCCGCAAGTCGAAGACCTCCGCGCCACCCACGTGGAAGGTCGGGATCAGGTACAAGATGTTGGTCTTCTCACCGCTCCAGCGGCTTGGGGAGAACATGTTGGGGAGGTTGGGGCGGCGGTAACTCCGGGTTGGTATTGACGCCGGCACTGGGGCGACGCTAATGGGCGGCGCAGCCTCATCCCCGGCCCTCTTCGCGAGAGGGTCCGGCGCCGGCGGTCTTTGCGCCTGACGCAGGATATCCCGCACCAGCGGGTTGCTGCTCACAGTTTCGAGCGACGCCTCCGCCCGCTGGCTGCGCCACGTCCTGCTTGGACTGCGGCCTTCCCGTGCGCCATGGAGGATGTAGTGCAGCAATGGATTCACCCCCGAGCGTTCCACGTCGGGATAGGATTCCAGATAGAATGCCGTGTCAAAAAGAGGATGAGGATTGCGTCTCTCCGCGGCGCCAAACAACAAATAATGCCAGAGCGGACTCCACCGGCCCTGCGCCACATCCGGGTTGTTGGCAAGGTAGTACGCGGCATCCATCAGGATGGCCAGATCGCGAGCCTCCGACCCGCGCCTCGAGAGTGAGCGAAGACGGATCAAAGCCAGGCCGATCAAGCTGGAAAGGAGACGCGATAGGTCCACTGGGTTTACTGCGCTCGGTTGGAACCAATTACATTACCAAGCCCCTGACGCTGGCGCAAGCTGTTGGCCGAGAGCTGTTGGCCGAGAGCGTTCACATTTAGCGGCCGGTTTTCGGCTCCCAGCGCGCCTGAATCATTCGCCTGAGCCCCTCCTCCAGCAAGACCACCGGCTCCCAGCCAAAAATGCGTTTTGCCTTACCGATGTCGGCGACCGTGTCCAGAACTTCGTCGGTGCGGACTTCCCCCCTCGAGACCACCGGCTTCTCCACGCCGGCGACCCGCAAAATCAACTGCGCCAGCTCACGCGGGTTCACCGAGCAGCCCGAGCCCGCATTGAAGGCATCGAAGCCGAAGCCAGCGGAGCCTTGCTCGCTCATGGTCCGAAGCAGCAAATCGATCAGATCGTCAATGAACAGATAGTCCCTTTTGGGGCGGTCGTCTGCAATCGAGACCTCGCTCGCGTCTGGATCGAGCGCCTGCCTCAGAAGCGTCGGAATCAGGAAGCTTTCCGCCTGTCCGGGACCATAGATATTGAACGGGCGGATGATGGTCACCTGAATGCCGAACTGCTGGGTGTAGTATCGGCACACCTCTTCCGCCAGCAACTTGGTGTGACCGTATGGGTTGAAGGCCGCGACCGGATGCTCCTCGGATATGGGAAGAAAGCGGGGTCTTCCGTAGACGTATGAGCTCAGCAGGGTCAGCGAAGCGCCATGTCGGCGGCAGAACTCGGCTACGTTTACCGTTCCCAGCACGTTGGTCGCGTAGTAGGGCATCGGTTCGGACCAGCTATCCGGCACGAAGGTTCGGGCCGCGAGATGGTAGACATGCTTCACCTCGCTGCCCGGCGCGCCCCCGCCGTTTTCAGCGACGCCGGGCAAGGCGCAGGATGCAATGTCGCCGTCGGCGCTCGAATGGCGGATCACCGCGCAGCCGGCCTGCTCCAGCCCTTCGCTCAGAGGCCTCCCGATGAATCCCGACGCTCCGGTGACCAGAACCGTTTTATTCATCGGGGAGCAGCCTTTTCCGGTACCGTTCAAACTCGTCGATGGCCCGCTCGTAATCGTCGGGACGGCCGATGTCGAGCCAGTAACCGCCGTAGGGTTCCACCCGGACCGGTTCGCCCCGCGCCAGCATGTCCCGCATCAGGTCGTCAAATCCGTATTTTACGTTTGGCGGCACGCGCTCCACCAGGGAACGGTTGACGGCGTAGACTCCCATGCTCACCAGGTACCGGTGGGCGGGCTTTTCGTTGAAACCGGATAGCCGGTTCTCGCCATCCACTTCGAGCACGCCATAGTCGACGACGTGTGTGCGCGAGGCTGCGGCAATCGTAAACCGGCGGCCGGCATGCACATGCGCATCACAGAACTCCCGGAAGTTCAGGTCGGTCAGCACGTCGCCGTTCATTAACAGGAACTGCTCGGGAAGATCCTGGATCAGTTTAAGCGGGCCGATCGTGCTCAACGGCATGGATTCCAGGGAATAGTCGATTGCGAGTCCCCAGCGGGCGCCGTCGCCGAAGAACGCCTTGATCAACTCGGCTTGGTGGTTCACAGCCATGGTAATCCGCCGGAATCCGCCGTAAGCCAGTTGTCGCACCACCACTTCCAGGATCGGGTACTGGCCGACCGGCATCAGAGGCTTCGGCAAGACCACTGTGTAGGGCCGCAGCCGAGTCCCCATGCCCCCAGCGAGAATCACAGCGCGGTCGCACTTCACTTGGTCAAGCCCAGCGTGTTCAAACATTGTAGAGATGACCCTTATAACGCGCCAGGTTCTCGGGACGCCGGAACCAATCGATGGTGATCGCCAAACCGTCGCGGAGCGGCGTGGAAGGTTCAAATCCCGTCGCCTCCCGAAGTTTTGTATTGTCGCACCACAGGCGGCGAACTTCACTCTTGCCGGGCCGCAGCCGCGCGGGATCCGTGGCGGGCGTTGCGTTCGACCCCATCAGGCCGGCGATGAGTTGGAACAGGTCGCCCATGCGAATCTCGCGATTGGCGCCGATCTGAAAGATTTCTCCGGCTCCCCCGTCCATGCGGGCGATTGCCAGGAAACCCCGGCAGGTGTCCTTGACGAACGTAAAATCCCGCGTCGGTTCCAGATCGCCGACCCGGATCTCGGGCGCCCGCGAAGCGACCTGCGAAATGGACGCGATCTGCGAAATGATGGCGGGAATGATCGCCCGCGCGGACTGGCGCGGACCGTAGGTATTAAAAGGCCGCGCGACCACAACTGGAAAGTCGAACGAATAATAAAAGCTCAGAGCCATTGCATCGGCGCCTATTTTCGATGCGCTGTAGGGGGACTGCGGCGTGAGCGGGTGACGCTCGTCGATCGGCACATATTGGGCTGAGCCATACACCTCGCTCGTGGACGTGTGAATGAACTTCTGAACCCCGCTGCTCCTCGCCGCCTGGCAGAGATTCAGTGTGCCTTTGACATTGGTATCCACATAACTGTCGGGCGCGCGATACGAATATGGGATGGGGATGAGCGCGGCGAGATGGAAGACAATGTCGACGCCCTGCGTCAGGCTGAGACAAAAATGGGGATCGCGGATGTCGCCCGGCACTACTTCGATTTGGGAAAGGGACGGCAAATCCTCAAGCCAGCCCCAGTGATTGAAGGAATTATATTGAGACAGGGCCACCACATGAGCCCCTTCTTCAACCAAGGCTTCGGCAAGGTGCGAGCCGATAAAGCCGTCCGCGCCGGTTACGAGAACCTTCTTACCTTTGAGTACCATCTGGAACCTTGTAGCTGTAAATCCGATAATCGCCAAACGAGCGAACCAGGACGCAATTCTTTTCAATCCACGATTTGAGGGGCGGATTCATCGCCAGGTTATCCTGGCCTCTCTGCGCCGTGAATACCGCATACCGAACCTTGCCGGACGAAATCGCTTCTATCAACCGACCGGCCGGTTCAGGGCCGCCATAAATGGCGCCGTAGTTCTCGAAATACCTTCTATCGGCTTTGAAGCCGATGTCTTTCATGGATGCGATCATCTGGTCCGGCTGCGTGTTCCAGCGAATAAAGCCGACGGTGTCTTCGAAGCCGGTTTGGCCATAGTCATAGGTGGTCGAATAACCGGCCCGCGCCTGATACAGCGCCACACCGAGTGAATTGCCGGCCGCGGCGCTCAAGGCGCAGGCCAGAACCAGAGCCGCAAGCGCAGGCGCCCATCGCCGCGCGGGTATGACTGCGAGAAGAAGCAACGCCGGAATATAGAGAGACCACGCGTACGGCCGGGCCAAGCCCGTCAAAATGATGGTGTCCTTCACCCACACTGCCCCTGCCAGCGCCGACACGAAGTAGACTGCCGCGGCTATCGCCGGGCGCCATAGGGAAGATCTCCAGGGCCGGATCGGCACTTTGGACACCCGGATCGAGGCTTCCAACAGAAAATCCAGCAGCAGCGCTGAGCACGCCACAATGATTCCCCAGTACACGTACGTGTACTTGAACGGCGCACCTCCGAACGTCATGGTTTGTCCGCAGTAGTAGGCAGTGTTGACAAGCGCAAGGCCGGCCAGCACGAAACAGGGAAAGAATGGTTTGTCGCGGTTTCTCAACCCCTGCCAGCCGGCGGCGAAAGCCGCTCCGATCGCGGCCCACCACGGCGCCAGACCCGTCCAGCTTGCCAGTATGGGCACCATGACAACGAAGTTATTCCTGAAAGTCTCGAGTCGCGCATGCATGCCGGGTCTGCCGCTTGCTCCTTTAAGCAGGCTCTGCAGGGTGAAGGCGAACGTAAAATCGACATTCAACCCCGTCATGCGGCCGTAGGCGAAGTAGGTCGCGAGGAAAATCGCGGCCGCCGACATGCTGACCGCGGTTGAAACCAGCAACGCCCTCGCCCATCCCAGCCTCATCCCGAGAAGCAAGAGGATCGCCGGCGGCACCAGCCAGACGGTTGTGAGCTTGGCCCACAGCGCCAGCACCAGCGCGGCGCAGAGGACTGCGTATTCGCCGACCCTCACCGGGTCGCTGCGCAACACTCCATCGCGCCAGCTCATCCGGACGGCGATAAGTAAAGCGCCGCATAGCAGCGGGCCGTAGATGGTGGAGTCGATGTCGGCGATCGAGGCGGTCTGCAAAGTGTACGGATTCAGCAGGAACAGCAGCCAAAACCATCCGGTGATGCGCTTGTTCGTCTCGCTCCCGAAGAGCGCCCGCACGAGCTCCAGCACGATCCAACCTTGCAGCAGGGCGCACATATATCCGAAAATGCGCACCTGGGCCTCGCCAAAACCGAGAAGATCGATCCACAGCGCCAGCGTGTAGATGTACAAAGGCGGATGGTACAGGCCGAGGGCATTTGGATTGTCTTCGCCCCGGTAATATACCGGCAACCCGGTTACTGCCGTGGCCTTCGCGACGGCCGGGAAGTCCATGTTGTCGAGCTGGAAGGGCTTCGCCGCGGATGCCGCGAACAGACAGAATGAGGCGATGAGCGCTGCAAGAGCTAGGCGGGATTGGATGGTGCTCGGCATTTCACCTCGAATCGATTCTCGCTCGTACCAGCATCTGCTTGGCAAGGGGTTTCCACGGCGAGGCCAGGTAGAAGCGGATCAGAGCCCGGGATACAGGAAGTCCCGACTTTACGGAAAAGGGCAGGAATCCTGCGCTGCACTCGAGTATTTGGAAGCCATTTGCAGCCAGGAAATCGCATAGACTTACATGAGAATAGACTGAAATGTGAGTGTAGTCGTCAAAGTACTCCTTGTAGGCGCGCCGGTAGTTCGGCTGAAGAATGAGCAGAGTTCCATCTTGCTTAAGCTTCCGGCGCAACTGGGCCAGGGTCGTTGCGAAGTCATCCTTGGTCAGATGTTCAAACAGGTTGCTCGCGAATGCCAGATCCACCGAGGCGTCCGGAAGGAAGCCGAGGTCGGTGACGCTGCCGACCCTCGCCGCCACGCCGGGAGCGGCATAATTCGGCATTTGCGGCCAGAGATCGACGGCGGTTCGGCTGGCGCAGCGGACGTTATTGATAAAGTGGGCATAGCCTGCGCCGAGCTCGAGAACGTGAGAATCGGGGCGGATGAACTTGCTGAAATAATACTCGCAGAGTGCAGCCCACAACACCTCGCGCTTCGGGTCGTAGGCCAGACGAGTTTCGTGGTAACCGGCATCGCTCATCTAGAGCTCCACGAGAATACGATTCCCTTCATCATTCGTAAGCCCACGGTCAATGCCCGCAGGTTGCTGGTATTGCCGCCCTTGCTGACGCCGACACGGTTGTGAAACGTAACCGGGCATTCCACCAGCCGGAAGCCCAGGGCGAGCGCGGTGTCCAGGAAGTGGGCGTTGAACTCGAGATTAATGTCCGGGTTGAGCCGCGGCAACAGGGCGCGAAGGGAGTCATTGCGGCACAGCTTGTAGGTGGTGCCCACGTCGGTGAAAGTGCCCTTCCCGACGTGCTTGGCTTCCAGCAGCTTCGCTACGAAGAAATTGCCGTAGTACATAAAGGTTGTTAATTGCGTCCGGACGGCGCGTAATTGCTCCACGATTCGAGTCCCGTTCACAATATCGGCGTGAGGGATATATGCCATGAATTTATCGATATCGTAGGCTCGATAGGTCATGTCTCCTTCACAGAGGAGCGTTAGTTTCGTGTCCTCGTACCCGACGCCTTCGGTGAGCGCCCGAAAGACACAGTTCCCGTACCCGGGCCTGGTTTCTTGCACCACAACCGCGCCGCTGCGGCTGGCAACCTCCGAGGTGCCGTCGGCGCTATTGTTGTCGACGACAATGACGCGGCGTACCAATGCGTGGCTCCGGAAGTCGGCGACGGCTTGGCCAATACTCTCCTGGTCATTGTACGCGGTGAGAACCACGGTCAGATCCGTGGAGCCCGGGGGTTCGAACGGCACCAGGGGCTTCCGCCTCTTCTCGGGAAGAAAGAGGAAAACGTCCAGGGATGCCAGGACAATTCCAAACCATACGGCCATGCCACTAGCCAAATAGGCGCTGTGGCTCAGGTGCTCGGACCAGCGGCCGAGCAACAGCGCCGATAGAACGTCGGAGCCCGCCACGAGGATGAAGACTGCAACACCTGCAAGCGCCAGAAGAACCCCGTACAGGAGGAAGGGGAGGCTTCTCATCCTAGCTGTTCCGGCTGAGGGAAGGGAGTCACTTGAATCAGGGCCATCATAAAGTATAATTCAGTCGATCGAGGACCTCCCCGGCGACGATCTTACCGGCCCGCTCCGTGCCTTGGCAGGTTGCGGAAAAGCAAGAATCGACACCGCTCCACGACTGTCGCGGCTCTGTAGGTGGCTGTGAACACAAAATGCCGATTCTGAGCCGCGACAGTCATGGAGCGGTTGTTCGCCTCTTTCTACATCCCGCTAGAGTGGGGCGAAGAGCCGATTTCCTACTTCGCCGGATGCAGCACCAGCTTCTGCACGCGCCAGTTCAGGATCTCGCCCGCGTAGATTTCGTTCTCCGACGGGCAGGCCAATTCGTGAATCCATCCGAACTGTTTCAACTGGCGGCCCATGCTGCCGAGCACTCCCAGCACCTTGCCGTCCAGCGACAGCTTGTAGATCCGCCCCGGAAACGCGTCGGCGCTGTAGAGATACTGCGTTCCGGGACCAGGCGTAATGCAGATGGCCCACGGCGCTCCGCTGCTCATGGTTCCCGGCGGCGCGCCTTCGGCGGGCGGAGCGCCCATCCACATGTGCACCACCGGCGGAACGGCAACGTCGATCTGGATCATGCGCTGGTAGTTGCCGTCGTGATCGAAGACCTGGATGCGCCGGTTGCCGCGGTCCGCCACGTAGATGTTGCCCTTGGCGTCGGCGGCGATGCTATGCGGGGTGTTGAGCTGCCCCGGTTTGTTGCCGGGCTCGCCGAAGGATTTCACCCAATCGCCGTTCTTGTCGAACTTGGCGACGCGCGCATTAATGTAACCGTCGCTGATGAAGATGCTACCCTCCGTGTCCCAGGTGACGTCGGTGGGCTGGCGGAACTGGCCGTTGACGGGAGGACGCGGCGGATTGACTCGCGTCCACGGGCCGGCCTCATCCGAGGCTTCCTTCTTGCGGCCGAACACCATCTCCACGCGGCCCTCGGGATTGAACTTGATCACCATGTCCGAGCCTTTGTCCACGGCCCAAAGATTATCTTCCTTGTCGAAGCGGATGGCGTGAGCGAAAGACCACGCATACAGGTTGTGGCCGATCTCGCGGATGTATTTTCCGTCCGGTCCAAATTCCAGAATCTGCGCTGCCGTGGCTCCATAGGCCGGTCCCGTGGTGTTGCCGCGGGTGAACACGAAGATGTGTTTCTTGGAGTTGATGGCCACGCCCGAGGCCTCGCCCAGGTACAGGTCGGGCGGAAGCTTCAACAGGTTGGCGACGGAATCGAAAGGAATCTCCGGCACGCCGGAATTCAGGTCCGCGCCGAGCGCCGCGGCGGAAAAAAGCGCTGCGGCGCAAGAGCACGTGAGCGCGATCGGAAGGAAAGATTTCACCATGGCCTCCTCGAGGTACTTCGAAAAAGTACTCCACCGTACGATATCAAACGCCCGCGGGCGATGCCACCGTGTAGGAGGCAATGTCCGGCTTTGCGACGGTACGATCCTGTGCCTTCTTGCGGCAGCCTGAAGGCGAACGAGCTTAGTACCGCGGCGATTCAAGACGCAAGCCATCGATCATCGCAAAGTGCTTGCGATTTCTGCTGACGAGCGCGAAGCCCCGCCCGATCGCGGTAGCAGCGATCAGTGAATCGAAAGTGCGCAGGCCACCTGATCTCGCATACCGTTTGAGGAGATCATATGCAAGCTGGCCGATAGCCGAATCAATGTGTATCACGGGATACGCCGACGATCAGTTCCTGGGCGGTGATGATTGAGATCGCGGGATCGCTCAACGAGTCGAGGTAGCCGGCGGCATTCGCGTTCTCGCGAGACACATCGATCATCACATCGGTGTCGATCAAGTAGAACATCCCGCCTAGCCGCGCGGATTGTCCCTGAGCTTGTTCACGTACTCGACGCCGTCGCCGATGTCGGTGCGGTCCTTCCACATGCCATAGAACGGAAGGTCCTTGATGGAGCGCCGATTGCCTGCTGGTTTTTGCTCCGAGGGAACCAGCACCTCAACGACGGTGCCCTCTTTGATCTGCACCTCTTCAAGAGGCCTGAAGACACCGTTTTCGTATCTCGCGGGGATCGTCATGGCTACGGTTCCAGTGATTCTACTGCCTACGACAAGTCTAAAGGTTTCGGGTGGCGGGTAGCAAGAGAAGCCGTCAGCGTGGCTCCCGACACACCCTCCAGCATTGACTCCGGTGCGTGGAAGCAATAAACTGCTCAGCAAGGAGAGTCCATGATGACGACTCGCTCGCGATTTGTCTGGGCGTGCGGAATCCTCGCTTTGGGAAATGTTTTGACCGGCGCGGAGCCGGAAAAAGCGGTGACGTTCGCCAAGGATGTCGCCCCCATTTTTCAGGCCAAGTGCGAGGAATGCCATCACCAGGGAACCGCCGCGCCCATGTCGCTGGTGACCTACGCGGAGACGCGGCCGTGGGCGAAATCCATCCGCGAGCGAGTGGTCACGCGCAACATGCCGCCCTGGCACCTGGACAAGACCGTCGGGATTCAGCATTTTCAGAACGACCGTTCGCTCTCCGACGAACAGATCGAAGTCATCCGGAAATGGGTCGACGCCGGAGCGCCGGAGGGAAATCCGAAAGACCTTCCGCCGCCCAAGCAGTGGCCCACCAGCGAGGGCTGGGAGACCGCGAAACTGTTAGGCCAGCCGGATTTCGTGGTTCAATCGGCGCCATACACCATGCCCGCCCACGGACAAGACGTGTGGTGGAAACCGGTTACTGCTTTGCCAATAACGGAACCGCGGTGGGTGCGCGCCGTCGAGATTCGGCCGGCGACTCTTGGCGGACGCAAGATCACGCATCATGCTCGCGCCGACCTGGAGCAGAACGATCCCACCGATCCCAGCGGAGGCGAGGGCATACGACCCGCCGGGTTCCTGATGGAATGGGCCATCGGGAAGCAAAACGACGTCTATCCCGCGGACAGCGGCAAATTGTTGGTGCCTGGAGCCCAGATCCGCTGGGAGATGCACCTGCACGCCGTGGGCGAGCAGATCACGGATCACGTCGAACTGGCGGTGTGGCTGTTCCCCAAGGGGCAGGAGCCGAAATACAAAACGACGCTGGCGTTCCTGCCCGCTACGCCTCGCTCAGGAGGTGGGCAAACGATCGATCTCCCTCCCAATTCCACCGCCGTGACTTCCGGCACAACCGTGCTACGGCAGCCGGCCCGGCTTGAAAATTTTCAGCCGCACATGCACCTGCGCGGCAGGGCTATGCTGATGGAAGCGATTCTGCCGGATGGCACCACCACCAAGCTGAGCTACGTGAACAATTTCAATTTCAACTGGATGAACAACTACATCTATGCCCCGGACGCGGCTCCGGTGTTGCCTGCGGGCACGACGCTTCGCATTACCGCCTGGTACGACAACACGGCCAACAATCGCAACAATCCCGATCCGGACCAGTGGGTCGGATTTGGCGATCGCACGGTGGACGAGATGGGGCATGCCTGGGTGAACATCACCTACATCAGCCAGGATGACTATGATCGCTGGGCCGCTAAGAACAAGCTGACGGCCTCCGAGCCGCGACAGCGCGTTACCGAACCGCGACAGTGATGGAGCGGTTTTTTCTCTGCTTGGGGCTCGCGTTGGCCTCCATGCTCGCCCGCGCGCAATCGTCCGTGCCTTACGACATGGCGCACCTCCAGGAATCGGGCCAAGGCATCACCGGCGCGTTTGAAGGATGGTTCAAGAATTCGGACGGTAGCTTCAGTCTTCTTCTGGGCTATTTCAATCGGAACACCAAGGAAGAGATGAATATTCCGATTGGACCGAACAACCGCATCGAGCCCGGAGGTCCCGACCAGGGCCAGCCGGCTCACTTCCTCACCGGACGCCAATGGGGCGTCTTCACGGTGACCGTGCCCAAGGACTTCGGGACCAACGGTGGAACCAATAAGCTGACCTGGACGCTGACGGCCAACGGCCAGACCAACGTGATCCCGATGAGCTTGAATCCGCTGTGGGAGGTCTCACCCTTCAAGGAAGAAGGCATTGGAAACACCCCGCCGATCATCAGCTTTGAGAAAGGCGGCCCGTCCGTGCAAGGCCCGCGGCCCCTCCGCACATCGCTTACGGCAACCTTGCCTGACCCGCTGCCCCTTACCGTTTGGGTGAGCGACGACGCCAAGACGGCGGCGGGCTCGCAGCCTCAAACGGGTTCTCCCGTGACCATTACCTGGAGCCAGCTTCGCGGACCCGGCAAGGTTGTCTTCGCCAACGCCAAGCCTGCGGTGACACAGGAAGCGGCCAACGGGAATGCGGTCTTCAGCGGCAGAGCCGCCACCAGCGCCACTTTCAGCGAGCCCGGCGAATACGTGCTTCATGTGGTAGCCAACGATTGGTCCGGAGACGGCGGGCGCGGGTTCCAGTGCTGCTGGACCAATGGCGAAGTCAAGGTCTCGGTCCGCGCCGCCACCGGCGAAGTCGCCGTCCCTTACGCGGACCGGTTCATTACGGTGAACGGGCTGCGGCTCCATTATCTGGATTGGGGCAATGACGCGAAGCCGCCGTTCATCATGTTGCACGGAATCTCACGCGTCGCGCACCAGTTCGATCATTTGGCGCCGTACTTCAGAGACGACTATCACGTGATGGCGATCGATATGCGCGGTCACGGCGACTCAGAGTGGTCGCCCGAGGGAGCCTACCTGGTCGAGGATTACGTCAAAGACCTGGAAGCCTTCGTGGACCGGCTGGATTTGCACGGTTTGACGCTGCTCGGAAACTCGACAGGCGGGCGGGTCGTACAGGTGTATGCGGGATTGCATCCGGATCGTGTGGCGCGTCTGATCTCGGAAGATGTGGGACCGGAGCGCACCAATGAGATCGCGTCCGCGTTCACGCGCCAGGTTGAACAGGAAAAGGACGGATGGGCTTCGGAAGACGAACTGCTCGCCTCGTTGAAACGAAGCAACGCGAGGACTCCGGATGAGATTCTGCGCGCGTACGCTCATTTCGGAAGCAAACGCCGGGAAGACGGCCGTGTGGTTTGGAAGCGCGACCCCAACCTCGCCAAAGGCTTCGTGCCCACCGAATTGTGGCAATTCGTGAGCAAAATCAAGTGCCCCACGATCTATGTTCTCGGCGGCAACGGCCGCATTGTGCCTCCCGAGACGCAGCAGAAACTGAAGGAGACGATTCCGGGCGTTCAGATCGTCGTGATTCCGGGTGTGGGCCATTACCCGGATCAGGAAGCGACGCCTGAGTTCCTGCGAATCGTGCGAACATTTCTCAAATTGTGAGGATACCGATGAAAATAATTTTGGGTGTGCTGGCGTTGGCGCTGACGATGTCGGCCGCCGACGATCTAAAGAAACCGCTGGTGATCGCGGAACAGGGGAGCTTCTTTGTAGGCGGGGAAACGAAGGCAGTTCCGGCGCCGCCACCGACTCCCGGTCGGGGCCCGGGCCAAGCCGGCGACATCACGGTCAATCAGATGTACGTGCAATACCAGATCCCGGTGAACGCGAATCCGCACGTGCCGGTGGTCATGGTGCATGGATGCTGCCTCAGCAGCAAGACCTGGGAAACTACTCCAGATGGACGTATGGGCTGGAATGAATACTTCGTCCGCAAGAGTCGCCCGGTCTATCTGGCGGATCAGGTTTCCCGCGCCCGCTCCGGTTTTGATGGGAGCAAGATCAACGCGGTCAAAGCCGGAACGCTTCCTCCCAGCGAGCTTCCGAATGTCCTGACGGCCAGTCATCAGGCCGCCTGGTCCATCTTCCGCTTCGGACCGACGTTCGGGACGCCGTTTGCGGACGAACAGTTTCCAGTCGAAGCTCTAGACGAACTGTACAAACAGATGATCCCGGATCTCAACAGCCTGCTCCCTTCGCCGAATCCTACCTGGACCAACATGGCGGCGCTGGCGGTGAAGCTGAAGGGCGCGATTCTGATCGGCCACTCCGAATCCGGCTTCTTCCCGGAGCAGGCCGCGATGATCGACCCCTCCGGCGTCAAAGGCATCGTCTCCATCGAAATGCCGTGCGTCACGACGCTGACGGCGGCGCAGCTTTCCACGCTCGCGAAGATTCCCACTCTGGTGATGTTTGGCGATCACCTGGACGGCGTGCAGGGCGGCTTCGCTACGTGGCCTGCATCTTTCGCGAGCTGCAATACGTTCGTCAAGCAGGTGAAGGATGCGGGCGGCGATGCGCAGATGATGTCGCTTCCCGCGATGGGCATCAAGGGCAACAGCCACATGCTGATGCAGGACAAGAATAATTTGCAGCTCGCGGATCTGATCCTGGGATGGATCGACGGGCACGTCGAAGGCAAGAAGAGCGCTCGCGCGAACGCCAAGAAATGAAATCCCGCGGCTTTAAATCAAGAATGACGCGGCGTGAGCTGGGGGCGCTGGCCGCGGCCGCGATTGCTGTGCCACGACGGAGCGCTGCACAAAGTGCTTCGGCGCAAAGCGCGGCGGAGCCGGTTCTCGATATCGCCGAGTGGAGCTACAAGTTTTACGGCGTCGAGCACGCCTTGCTCGCTCGCGGGACGGTCTGCAACGGGATGCAGATGTACGTCGAGCATTGGATTCCGGCTGAGGTCCGGCATCCTTATCCCGTCGTGTTGATTCACGGAGGCTACGGGCAGGGCTCGGACTGGTTCAGTACGCCCGACGGCCGCCGCGGCTGGGCCACTCTGTTTCTGGAGCAAGGCTACAAGGTCTACGTGCTTGACCGTCCAGGGCAAGGCCGGAACCCGTTCCAGCCGTTCATGAACGGAAATTTCGACGCGCAGGCGCCGACGTTCGAGCGTGCTCGCGCGCAGTGGGGCAGTCGCAACGATAGCGATCCCGCCGTTGCGCAACTGCTCGCCTCCATGGGTCAGCCCATGGCGAACAATGCGCAGACGCAGAACGTGTGGCGCACGCGAGGCGCGAAGCTGCTCGACGACATCGGCCCGGCGATCCTGGTGACTGACGGCGATGGCGCGGTGTTCGCGAGAGTAGTCGCACAAGACCGTCCTCCGATGGTTAAAGGGATCGTGGCCGTCGAGCCGCCCGCGAACTTCAGCGATCCCGGTATCGCCGGGATCGAGTACATTCGCGCGGAACGCGGCGCACAATACAGTCGCGAAGCTCTCGGGCAAGTGCTGACGTGGTTGGATTCGAACATCAAAGGTGTGCCCGCGGTCGTCGTCAACGATCCGCATCCCAACCGTGAATCCACCGCGCTGAAGCTGGCCGATCAAGGCGGGTTTTGGGTCGGCATCGGGCGCAAGCAGATGCCCTACGGGACCATCGCGCAGGGCCAAATGTTCGTGCAGTACATGATTCCGGCGGAGCGGCGCCATCCTTATCCGGTGGTGATGACGCATGGCGGCGGAGGGCAGGGCACGCACATGATGGGCATCGGCGGGCGGCCCGGCTGGGTGCATTATTTCGTGCAAGCGGGCTACGCCGTGTATTGGATCGACCGGCCGAGCTATGGCCGCTCGCCCTATCATCCCGACGCGTTGGGCCCGAGCCATCTGCCCAACGTGCCGGCCTTCGAGGGACTCATCACGAGTACGGCCGTGTTCAACACCGCGCAATGGCCCGGGCCGGGAGGCATGAACGATCCCATCATCGACCAGTTCATGGCCTGCGAATCCGGCAACGTGACCGACGAAGCCTTCCATAGCGACCTGGCATGGCGCGGCGGGGTGGAGCTGGTGGATCGCATCGGGCCGTGCATTCTGGTTGACCACGCCTTCGGAGGATTCTTCGGCTGGGGCGTGGCGGATCGGCGTCCGAATCTGATCAAGGCAATTTACTCGATGGAGATCAACGGCAACCCCTTTGCGGCGCAGTTGCGCTGGGGCTTGACCGCGTCGCCCATGACTTACGATCCTCCCGTGACCGATCTCGCGCAGTTCCACCTGGTGGATCACATTGAGCCGCCCGATTCCCCGCGGCCCGTGCCGGCTTCCTACAAGCTGCAAGCCGAGCCCGCGCATAAGTGGAAGAACCTCCAGAACATCCCCATGGCGTGGATGACCAGCGAATTCGGAGGCGGCGGCTCGCCGGTGGCCAACGTGGAGTTCCTGAAACAGGTGGGATGCCAGATCGAGATGGTGCGGCTGCGCGATTACGGCATCTATGGAAACGGCAACCTGATGCTGCTGGACAAGAACAACCACGAAGTGTTCATGCTGATTCGCGATTGGCTGGATCGCAAGCTGGGCGGGGCGAAGCCTGCGTAGAGTCCGTCGCGCGGCCGGCGGCATCGTCGATGCTCTTACCTCGAGCCACTCGGTGAAGGCACACCTCCGGTGTGCGAAATCGCTACGCGGTGGGCCGATCGCATGCGATCGGGCCCACCGGGGTGGAAAACATGAGTTACTGCGATTGTTCGTAGACAAGTTTTGGAGGGCAATGCGGCTTTTTAGGCTCGCACTGTCCGACGGAGCAAGCTAACCTCAACCTCCTCACACTCTCAAAAGATTCGAATCTTTCTCCTGTCCCGCTCCCCCCGGTTCGACGGAAGCGGCAAGACCGCTGGTTTAAGGCGGCCACGGAATTCACCAATACAACGATCTGCTTGGCCAAGCAACGTACTTCTGCCTGGAGCATAGCGCAAGGCGTTCGCGCTGCCAGAGAGATTAAGCGCGAAGTGGCTGAGGGTGCTGGAGAAAAAAATTCGAATTGATTTGAACTGGACGTTACCGACCATGCGGTTTGGAGTAGAATTGTTCAACCGCACTGCGTTTCGCCGCCATGAACTCCGCCAACAAAGCTCGAAACCATTATCTTCCCGCCGCGATGGCTGCGGTGGCGGCGCTGAGCGCGGGGGTCTTCGCACAAAACTCCGCGGCCCAAAACCCGGCGGCACAAAACGCGGCGCTCGTCGAACGCGGCCAATCTCTGTTTCAGCGCGACTGCGCCTTTTGTCACGGGCGAGATGCCGCCGGCGGAGAGACCGGTCCCGATCTCACCCGCTCCAAGCTGGTCGGCGACGATGCCGAGGGAAGCACCATCGCTCCTGTTATCCGAAGCGGGCGGGCCGGCAAGGGTATGCCGTCGTTCAACGCCTCCAACGAAGAGATATCAAGTTTGGTCGCGTTCCTTCACAGTCAGAAGACCAAAATGGAAGCCCAGGTAGGCGGCCGCCGGGGCGTGGATGCCGCCGATCTTCAAACCGGTGACGCAGCGGCCGGTAAGCGGTATTTCAACGGCGCGGGGACTTGCTCCTCCTGCCACTCGCCGACGGGCGATCTGGCTGGAATTGCATCACGATTTCGCGGGCTCGAACTGGAACAGCGGATGCTGTATCCGGAGCACGCCCGGTCTAAGATCACGGTGAAGCTGCCCGACGGCCAAACCGTCGCGGGCACGCTGGCGTACCGGGATGAGTTTACGGTCGCTTTGCGGGATGCCGCGGGCAGATATCGCTCCTGGCCCGCGGATGGCGTGAAGTACGCGATCGACGCTCCGGCCGAAGCTCACGTGGATCTGTTCGGGAAGTACACCGACGCCGACATTCACAATTTGATGGCCTACCTGCAAACCTTACGCTGATATGAAGCTCCCGCCAAAGGCGTCCGCTCTTGTGTTCCGCGCCGCGATGTGGGGTGTTCTGTGCGGGCCTCTCTTCGCTCAGGGAGTCGACGAAAAAACTCTGCTGACCCCGCCGCCGGATAGTTGGCCGGGCTATCATGGCGACTATTCCGGGAAGCGGCACAGCAGCCTGACGCAGATTACTCCGCAAAACGTGGACGAACTGAGTCTTGCCTGGGCGTTCCAGACCAACCAGAACGCCGCCATCAAATCCACTCCACTGGTGGTCGACGGGATTATTTATTTCACGGTTCCCGATAACGTCTGGGCCGTTGACGCGCGCTCCGGCCAGCAGATCTGGCACTACACCTACCCGCCCAATAAGGGCTTTCACATCGGGCAGCGCGGCGTCGCGATGTACAAGGATTGGCTCTTCTTTATGACTCCGGACGCGCACCTGGTATCGCTCAACGCCAAGGACGGCACGGTGCGCTGGAACGTGGCCGTCGCCGATTCCACCAAGGGCTATTGGACCACGCTGGCGCCACTGGTGGTCGGCAACCATGTGCTGGTGGGCGTTTCCGGCGACTTTGACAATCTGAGAGGATTTCTGAGATCGATTGATCCTGAAACGGGCAAAACGCAATGGGACTGGTTCAGCACGCCGCCGCCGGGAACGCCGGATTCGACCACCGGTGGAATGACGTGGATGACGGGAACCTACGACCCGGCGCTCAACCTGGTGTTCTGGGGCACCGGCAATCCGACTCCCGTACTGACCGCCTCGACGCGGCCGGGCGACGATCTCTACACCTGTAGCATCGTGGCTCTCAATCCGGATACCGGGAAGCTGGTGTGGGCATTTCAACCCTCGCCGCACGACACGCACGACTGGGATGCGGTGGAGACTCCCGTGCTGGTCGACGGAAACTTCAACGGGCAGCCGCGGAAGATGCTCATGCAGACCTCGCGCAACGGATACTTTTTCGTCCTGGATCGCACCACCGGGACAAGCCTCCTGACTGCGCCTTATGGGCCTGTGAATTGGGCGCTGGGGTTAGACAAGCAAGGCAGACCGATCCCGAATCCGGCGAAGGAACCGGCGCCGGATGGGCGCTTGATCGCGCCGGATGAGAGCGGGCTGACCAACTATCGTTCTCCCAGCTTCGACCCGAAGACGGGACTATTCATCGTCGATTCTCATCCCAGCTACAGCATCTACTTCGCCAAGCCGGCGGACGGCGTCTATGGCTGGGCCGGCGCGGACTACGAGTTGTGGGGCAAGGGCGTCATCGAAGCCATCGATTATCAAACCGGCAAGATTCGTTGGAGCCATGAGATCGGTTCGGGAACTCCCGGAGCCGGGGTGCTGACCACGGAGTCGGGGCTCACCTTCACGGGCGATGCTTTCGGAAACGTCCTCGCTCTGGATACCAGCAACGGCACGACGCTTTGGCATGCGGGCGCGGGAGCGCGCATGCAGAGTTCTCCCATTACCTACGAGCTCGATGGGCGCCAAGTGGTGCTGACCAGCAGCGGGGGCGTACTGTTCGCGTGGGCGCTTCCGAAATCGGTCATCAAGAAGAGTGCGCCGAGGCGGTAATCGCCGCCTGCTTCCGTTTGCGCCGATTCCACGCGGCGGTTCAGCGCGCGCCCCGCCTCAACGTACGCGTAGCGCGTTATGCGTCAACTGGGTGGTCAGTTTCCCATACTCACTTCGAAGCCGAACTCGTCTCGATAGAGCCCGCCACTCTTCTCGCTGTCTTCAACGAATCGCAATTCCTCGTCGCATTGTTGCCCTCCAGCCCCGGGTTGTGCAGGCGCAATATAACTCCGGCCACTCCAAGCTTGGCGATCTTGGGCTTGATGACCCTTGCTCTCATCGATGGTTCTGCTTTTCAGCGGTGTTGATGTTGAGGCCCGACTCAACAACGGCGCGGTGTTCCCGCATCGTCTCGATTCCATTCTTGCCCGGCTGGCGACCAAACCCGCAGTACAAAGCGACGCCAAAGTCCTTAAGATACTTCGATGCGGTCGCGCGCCGCCGCTCCAAGCCCGACGCTCCATCCAAGGGGAGTACAATCCCAAGGTAAAAACGAGCTTCATGCGCTTTGAGATCGGCAAGCGGGCTGAAGAAGCGTTCATCTTCGCTGCGCAAATATCTCGGCCCGGCCATGTGTATCCAATCCACGGTCCGTCCCGAGTTTGCGATTGCGAAGTTCGCCATCCGCACAAGCAAGGCCATGTCGCGCGCTTCGTACATGGGCCAGTCCGGGAAGGTGCCGTAACAAAGGTGATAGCCAACAAGCGCATCTTCGGGAATTTCCCGGGTGAGTCGCGAAACGGGGCCGGTAAAACGCTCCCACGCGCCCTGCCCCATCCAGGCGATGACCCCCTCTATGTTCAGCACCTCGTAGCAAACGTCCCACTGGATTGCGAGATCGGCGGGAGGAATCGCTTCCGTAAGCCGTCTCAGTTCGCGTACTACAAGATCTTCGAAGGCACGATCCGCGACCAAATAGTCCTGAGCGAAGTTCCACTTCAGGGCGTTCAGCGCGCTGGACGGGAACGGGAGACCAATTTGGAACCGGAGATGCGACGGAATCACACCCGCTTTTCGCAGCTTTGTGAACACGCCATAGGAGGCGATCGCATCATCGATCCGTGGCCAGGAGTTCCAGTGAATCTCATTTACCCCTGGTCGGATCCGGAATACCGGTGTTTCGTACGCGTGACGAGGAACTCCGCCTGGGGACTCGGTTTCCTGAACCAAATCCAGGCCGGGATGCGGCCGGCATAGTCGCTCGCGCTCGTAGCCAACCCAGGCGCGGCGTTCACCCGTCTCGCCATCCGGAAGCGCGAAAACCAAGTGCGAGAACATCTCGGAGCCCGCCCGCAGGGCGTCCTCTGTCGTGTCGGCAGGCAGGCTGCCAACCAACAGTAGTTCACTCCGCACTCGGCTTCGCGACAAGGTTGTTCAGCTTAAAGACTACCGGCTAAAGCCGGTAGATTCCTATTCCGACTGAAAGTCGGCTTGCGGCTGAAGCCGCCTGAAGCATCTGCGGCTCAGAGCCGCCTCAAGGCTCGGTGGGCGCGGTGATCTTGAATCCCTGCTCGTCTTCGTCCCACTTTTGGTTTTCGATGTAGGCTTTGATCGTCTGCTCATCCACCGCGCCCACCGTTGCACAGAAGTACCCCCGCGCCCACAGGTGCTGCCCCCAGTACCGTTTTCGTAACTCAGGGAACTCCTCTTGCAGTTTTCGAGACGACCGGCCTTTGATGTACTGCACCAGTTTTGCCGGTGCCAGATGCGGCGGCGCCGACAATAGCATGTGGATGTGATCCGGCGAGATCGCTCCGCGGATGATCACCACGTCCCGTGTCTGACACACTTCCCGAATCAAGTCGCGCGCACGCTCAGCTATCCGCCCCCGCAATATCTTGTAACGGTACTTTGCGATCCAGATCACGTGATACTTCAGATCGAAGGTCGCGTGCGCGTTATGCCTGTATTCGCCCATCCCTCCATTCTCGTAGAGCCGCGCTGAAGCTCACCGCCTAAAGGCGGTGGGATTAGACCTGGAAGACTGAGCTAAAACCCGGCGCTGCACGTGAAGTTCGCCGCGTCGTCCGTGCTCCCGGTCCCCTTGTACCTGGCGACCAGCGGATACTGGCACAGCGGCCTCGATCGGATGGTTGCGCCCGTCTGGTCGCGGCGTGCAGCCGTCAGGGTCGCGGGGGCCTTGTTGCCTTCCACCCACGAAAGCAGGGCGTCCAGCTGACCGTAGGGATTTGGGCCTGCGCCGCCAGCGCAATGGGCCACGCCGGGAGCCATATACAGGCGTGCAAACTGCGAAACCTTGTCGGCCCCTCCCATCTGCTTTTGCAACTTCTTGTAATAATCGATCGTGCCGTCGGCGGAAATCAGCTGGTCTGCCCAGCCGTGCCAGATAATCGCCTTGCCGCCGCGATCGCGGAATGCGGAGAGATCGGGATTGTCCGTTCCAATGACCAACCCGAATTCCTCCCCGGATTGATCCCAGTAGCGCTCATAGGCTGCGGGTGTCATGGCAGTCCAGTCGAACTGCGGGTTTTGAGTGATCCAGTATTTCAGCCAGTCCACCGCGAAGGGGAATCCCACGGGTTTCAAAGGAGTACCCCGGCTGGCCGCCAACGCGCCGAGGTCCGCCCCGCGGAGCTGGCCGTACCAGAGGAAGCTGCCATCTTCGCGCCGGGGGCCGTCCCACAATTTGCGAATCAATTCCGCATCGACCGCTGTGAAATCGCCGCATTCGCCGGCAGACGTCCCGATCAGCGATTTCGGGTCGAAGTTACATCGTTTGGGATCTTCGATGACTCCGTCCTTCACGCCGTCGATCGCATCGCAGGCATTGATCGCCGCCGTGGTGGCGGCAGCAAGCTTGCAGGCGGGCACAACCGTCCCGGTTGTGTTCATCAGCATTCCACCCCAGATCGACTGCATCATCAGCTTTGTCCAGTTGATGGCGGGTGCGCCCGCGACGATTCCGTTGTAGTCCTCGGGATAACGCTGCGCTTCCATCAGCCCCTGCCGTCCCCCGGTGGAGCAACCGTACCAGTAGGAATATTTGGGATCCGCCCCGTACATAGCCTTCGTCAGCGCCTTGCCCGTAAGCGTCATCTCGTGAATCCCGACATGCGCGTTGTCGCGGATGGCCTGCCAGTTGAGCCGCCCATTCGCATCGAGGGCAAAACTGCCGCTGCCGCCTTCGTGCCCAGTGTCGGTGGAGCCCGAAGCGTAACCGAGGGACACCGGCTCATTCACGCCCGTCGCGCTGCCGCCGACAAAACCGCCGCCGCCGATCCCGATAAATCTGCCGTTCCAGTTGGACGTTGGTATGCCAATCCAGATTTTGACCTTGTCCCCCATCGGCGGATGGGTCGTTACCGCCGTAATTCTGCATATGCCCGGATTTTTCGGGTCAACTATGGCTGACTCAATCGTCGTGTTGGGCAGACCGATCGTCGCCAGACTCTCACAGGACCGCACAGCTGTAGCGTTCGGGATCGCAGGCTTCGGAGTCGTGCCCATTGGAACCGGCGGAGAAAACGCGCCCCGGCCTGGAGGGGGGCCCTGGGGCGGCCCGCCCTGCTGCGCCGCCATCGGCGTAAGCACGACAGCAGTCAGTACCGAAGCGATCAGCATCCGATTGAAAATGGGCCGGATCTTTCCATTCATCGATTCATCTCCCGCCTACGATATCGAGGCACCAGCGGCCATTGTATCGAAGGCGCGTGCCACGCAGCAAGTAACACCACTCGGCGAATCGGCGGCGGAATTCCCGGATAACTGGATGGTCGGTTGTCCGGAGGTTAATTTTGCGGACAAACAGTTTGACGCGTCGTCGGCAAACCGGAGACTGGACTCAGTCGCTGCCTGCTTGACACCCCCGGTTAGCGCCGCTTGCGCCCCGGTCGATGGGAAGATCCGGCGAGCGCGGCAGGGGTGGGTTGGACGGGTGCGAAAGCGTCCTCCGGCGCGCGCAGCAGCAGGAAGAAGAGCCAGATCAGCGACGGCCACAGTTGCGCCACCAAGCGGCTGACCGTGGTCGAAATGTGCCAGTCCAGATTTGACGTGGTGATCAGGTACAGGCCGTATTCCGCGGCGGCGGTCGCTCCGACCGGAATCCACAACCACAGCCGGCCGCGGCGTTCGGCGGAAGGGACGAACCGCAGCGCCGCCGCCAGCACGGCTGCAAGCAGAACCGGGTGGGTCCACGGGCTGCCCGCGTCGAAGATCGCTTTGCCGAAGCCTAGCGCGGCTTGCCACCAGCGTCCCGCGCCGACGATCTTCTCCATCGCCTCCGCCGGTAGTCAGCTAAATCTACAGATTTAGCTGACTACCCCTCCGCCGCCGTGCGCCCACGGGAGACCGAATGGATATACAATATCCAGTACGCAGGCGCTTTGCCGAGCGACCAGGCGGCGAGCAATCACACGTTGATAAGGAGCGAATATGTGCGATCAGGATCATTCTAAGGACGACCTAGAGCGGTACCAGGCTCTCGGTTTGGTGACACGAAAGCAATTCGGCGTCATGTTGGGAGCAGGCATCGCCATGCTGCTGCCGAAGGTCGCGAACGCGGCCGCCGTGACCGAATCGGACGTGAACGTGACGACGCCGGACGGCACCGCGGACTGCTACTTCGTGCATCCCGCGAGCGGCACAGCCCCGGGCGTTCTGATGTGGCCGGACATCTTCGGGCTGCGGCCGGCGTTCCGCCAGATGGGCAAGCGGCTGGCCGAATCGGGCTATTCGGTGCTGGTGGTGAATCCGTTCTACCGTAAGCAGAAAGCTCCGACCGCATCCGCCGGCGCCGCCACTCCCATCCAGCAGGTGATGCCGCTCATGCAAGCCCTGACGGAGACGACGCACATGACCGACGCGAAGGCGTTCATCGGGTGGCTGGACCGGCAACCGCCGGTTGCCAGGAATCGGAAGATGGGTACACAGGGTTATTGCATGGGTGGTCCGATCGCGTTTCGAACCGCGGCCGCCATGCCAGATCGCGTCGGAGCTGTCGCTTCCTTTCATGGGGCCGCACTCGTGACAAATATGCCGAACAGCCCGCATCTCCAGGCCGCCAAAAGCAAGGCGCAGTTCCTTGTGGCGATCGCGGAAAGCGACGACAAGACGACTCCCGATGCCAAGACCGCGATGAAAGACACGTTCGCCAAGGCGAACCTCCAGGCGGAGATCGAAGTGTACGCCGGCTCCATGCATGGCTGGTGCCCTCCGGATACGAACGTCTACAACGAGCCGCTGGCCGAGAAGGCGTGGAGCCGTTTGCTCGTGCTGTACGGAAAGGCTCTGGCCTGAACCACGATTAGATTGGACTAAAGCGGCCCCGCGCGGGCACATCCCGGTTCAGCGTCGCTTGCGCCGCGTTCCCGTGGCGGAAGTTCCGAGTTGAACGGGCGCGAACGCGTCCTCCGGCGGACGGCGTCTATGGCTGGGCCGGCGCGGACTACGAGTTGTGGGGCAAGGGCGCGATCGAAGCCATCGATTATCAAACCGGCAAGATTCGCTGGAGCCATGAGATCGGTTCGGGAACTCCCGGAGCAGGAGTGCTGACCACGGAGTCGGGGCTCACCTTCACCGGCGATGCTCTCGGGAACGTCCTCGCTCTGGATACCAGCAACGGCAAGACGCTTTGGCACGCGGGCTCGGGAGCGCGCATGCAGAGTTCTCCGATCACGTACGAGCTCGATGGACGACAAGTCGTGCTGACCAGCAGCGGGGGAGTTCTGTTCGCGTGGGCGCTTCCGAAAACGGTCATCAAGAAGAGTGCGCCGAGGCGGTAACGCCGCCTGCTTCCGTTTGCGCCGATTCCACGCGGCGGTTCAGCGCACGCTCCGATTCCTCAAAGTACGCATAGGGCGTTTTCCGTCCAAGTGGCTTTGCCACGGCGCGCGGCGATTCCTAAACGCTGGCCGACTACAGGCGGGGAATCGCCTTTGCGAACGTGGCAGATCAACTCGAAACGTCCACTAACTCAACGCAAGCCCGGACAAACTCGTACTCTCCTCCCAAAGACGCCTCGCCACTTCATCATTTTGCGCCTCCTGGGACGGCTCCTTTGGGCGGCATCGATCAAAGTATAGCCCGCTCATTGTTGTCACCGCGTTCGAAGAGGCGAGGTACACGAGGGTCTCGGCTCCCTTTTCGGGAGTTAACGCAAACAACTTGGCAACTCGCATGAAATAGGCGAACGCGCCGCCGCTCTGATCTCCGAATCGTGTCGCTGCAAACCCGGGATGCAGGGAATTTGCCGTAACACCTGTGCCATGAAGACGTCTCGAAAGCTCTCGCGTAAAGAGAATGTTGCAGAGCTTCGAGCGCCCGTAAACGGGGAAACCCCCGTAACTCCGCGCCGATTGCAGATCGGCAAAATCGAGGTGAGGCACATAAGGGGTTAGGTCCCATGAGGCGCGTCGATGGGCTTCAGAAGATGTGTTGACAACGCGCGCTCCCTGAGTTCCGCGGAGTCGATCGGCTAATCCTAGGGTGACCACGAAATACGCCATGTGATTGGTTGCGAACGTCAGCTCCAGGCCATCCTCCGTCACCTGCCGCGAACTGAACATTGCACCCGCATTGTTGATCAGGACATCGACGCGAGGTTCGGCTGCCGCGATCTCGCTCGCCACGCGTTTCATGTCTGCCAGTTTGGACAAGTCGGCATAGTAAATCGAGTGCGCACCCGAAGGGCCCAGAGTGCGCAGCCGCTGGAGCGCCGCTTCCCCTCGTGTCTTGTCGCGAGCAATCAGTACCAGCCGCGCTCCCGCACTGGTCAATTTCTCGGCCGCGGCAAGCCCGATTCCGGAGGTGGCGCCGGTGATCACAACGACTTTTCCAACCATGTCGCCTCCTGCAGAGTGAGTCTATCAGATTGGAGCGCCAAAACATCAGAATGCAAATCGTAGATTCTCTGTGTCGCCGATAGTTTTAGCGAAACGATTTCACCCGGAACGTTCTTGTCGGCAAACCGGAGATTGGACTCAGTCGCCGCCTCCTTGACACTCCCTGGTTAGCGCCGCTTGCGCCCCGGTCTATGGGAAGATCCGGCGAGCGCGGCTGGGGCAGGTTGGACGGGCGCGAAAGCGTCCTCCGGCGCGCGCAGCATCAGGAAGAAGAGCCAGATCAGCGAGGGCCACAATTGCGCCAGCAGGCGATTGACCGTCGTTGAAATGTGCCAGTCCAGATTCGAGGTGGTGATCAGGTACAGGCTATACTCCGCGGCGGCGGTCGCACCGACCGGAATCCATAACCACAGCCGGCCGCGGCGTTCGGCGGCAGGGACAAACCGCAGCGCCGCCGCCAGCACGGCCGCTAGCAGAACCGGGTGGGTCCACGGTCTGCCTGCGTCGAAAATCGCTTTGCCGAAGCCCAGCGCGGCTTGCCACCAGCGTCCCGCGCCGGCGATCTTTTCCATCACCTCGGCCGCTGTGCGGGGAAACATGTCTTCATGCCCCTGCACGAAAAACACTTTCAGCACTGCGGTGGCGAGAAAACCCGGTAAGACTCCCACGGCGAGCCATTGCATCCCGCGCAAGCGGAAGCGCCACGCGGCGACGGCCAGCGCGGCAAGGGCGAACGGCCACCCTTCATTCTTGATCCAGCAGGACAGACCGATGGCCAGCCCGGCCGCCGCCAGCCCGCGCGGCCCGGAGCGTTCGCCGGCTGCTTCGAGCAGCACCAGCGCGCTCAAAAACGCCAGCCCCTGAAGCAAGTCCGAGTATTGCGCGGCGGTCTGGGAGGCGAACACTTCCGAAGCCAGCAAAACCAGCCACGCCAGCAACCCCAGCGCGACCGACCCGCGGCTGGCCAGGCTCGCGCCCAGCAGGATCAGCGATGCCACGGCAAACAACAGCGATGCCGCGATGGGCACGATCTGGTCGAAGCCGCCCGCCACGGACCATTGGATCGCGATGAATCCCGAAAGAAAGAGAGGATAGCCGGGATGAGCCATGCTGGTGGTGTGGCCGCCCAGTTCCGAAGTCACGGCGCGGCGCCAGAGTTCGCCTCCGGAGGCCAGATAGTGCGCCCGCAGATTCCAGATCGACATGGCGTCCCACTGGCCCGCCGGATTGGCGCTCGAGGCAGCTTGAAAATCCAGCCAGAAAAAAACGAGCCCCACCGCAAACGCGATCCACAACGCCCACAGGTATGGAAATCGCTTACTCGGGTTCGCCGCGGGCGCGGCGGGAATTGAACGGGCGGGCGTAAGCTTCCACCACAGCCCCACGCCGGCAGCCAGCAACCCCGCCAGCATTCCGGCGACAGAGCTGCGATTGGCCACGCCGGCCGCCACCAAAGCGAAGTACAACACCGACGCTAGGCCGGGACCGAACAGCGCGCCCAGCGATAGCTCGACCAGCGCCGCCGCCCAGCGCGGCCCGCTCCACAGGCCCGCGGTGAGTGCTCGAGCCACGAACCATCCCGCGGCGAGCAAAACCGTGAACGCGGCAAGCCAGAGCATTTACGATTTGCGGCGGAATAAGATCACGCCATTGCCCAGATCGGCGATCATCGAGTAGCCCCTGGCCTCGCCCGCGGCGGCGAAATCGGCGGGCTTGGAGAAGTTGCCGACGGCCCATTCCGGCGGCGACCGGCCATCCAGGAAGACAAGCACCCGAGGAGCCAGCGCATACTGCGCCGCCAGAAACGCGGACTCATACGCCAGTTGCGCGGCGTCGAGGTCCGTGAAATATCCCAGTTCCGCCGACGCCGGAACACGTGCTGCCAGCGGAGCGAAGCGCGCCTGCGCGTGTTCTCCGCCATAGGCATCGGGAAACTGCTCCGCATAGCTTGCCGACACCTGGTAGGAATTCAGAGCGCCCCATGCCCCCAAGACGCCAAGCGTCAGCGAAGCCGCGATCACAAGAGATGGATTCGTCGCTGCCGGCACCGAAGGGAAGTATAACGCAGCGCCAGGCGAAATTGAACTTGACCGTGGTCCGTCGATAAGGGTGCCGCTCCGTTACCGTCGCGGTTCGGAATGGGCCTTCGAGCGAATACGCTACTCACCGAACCACGACGGTAACGGAGCGGTACTCAAGACTTCCAGCTCAACGGACAGATTACGGACTCGACGGACGCGGGGAAGCCCAAACTTGAAATCCCGTCGTATATCATAAGATTCTGCCGCTTCGTCATCTGAAGCCGGAAGGGGAATTAGGATGAAACACACCTCGACGATACTTGCCTGCCTGACGTTGTGCGCGCTTGCGCCGCTGCCCGCACAGGACCTCACGATTACCAACGCGCGCATCATTACCGCCAACGGCGCCGTGATAGAGCGCGGATCGATTGTGGTGCGCGCGGGAAAAATCGTCTCCGTGACGCCCGGCGCGCCATCCGCCGCGAGTGGCCAGAGCGCCAATACAAAGACCATCGACGCTAAAGGCATGACGGCCATGCCCGGGTTCATCGATGGACACCGGCACATCAATACCGGACCCAATGAGAAGGCGCAGATGCAGGCGCTTCTCGAAGCCGGCTACACCACCGTCCTGTCGGGAGGCGGCCCCGCGGAAGGCAACATCACGCTCAGGGATCACATCGACAAGGGCGTCATCAATGGACCGCGCATCATCCCTTCGGGCGCGCTGAGGCTGGCCAATAACACGCCGGAAATGGCTCGCGCCGAGGTGCGGAAGATGGCCGGGATGGGAATCAAGTTCACGGGCGAAATAGCGCTGACTCCCATCCCGGGGCCGAGCGAAAAGGAATTGGAAATCCTCAGGGCGGTCGTGGATGAGGCGAAGAAAGTTGGCGTCATGGTTCAGGTCCATGCGGTGAGTTCCAAGGCGATGGTGGCCGCCGTGGATGCAGGCGTGCCGCTGCTGGTACACCTCCCCAACAAAGATTGGGTGAGCAAAGAGGACGCGAAACGCGTGGCTGCGGCGGGCGTGAAGGTTTTAGGGACGGTTAGTTTCGGCGCACCTGTGTTCGGAGTGTTTGCGGACGATAACAAGGCGCGGTTCCGGGACGGGAAGCCGTGGCCCGAAGGGATCGTCGACGGGGTTCGCTTAGGCGAGGAAGCCGGATATATGCCGGTCAATGCGCGTACGGTTTGGGATGCAGGCGTCAACCTCGGCTACTGCACCGACACAACCTATGATCCCAAGGCCGGGCTGGATCATGAACTGAAGATGCTCAATGTGATGTTTTCGATGCAGGACCTTATCAAGATGATGGGGCCGAATACGGCGTCCTACATCCAGATGAGCGACCAGCTCGGAACGCTGGAGGCGGGCAAGCTGGCCGACCTCATTCTGCTCGACGGCGATCCACTGGAAGGCTATTGGAACTGGCTGAAAACGAAAGTGGTGGTCAAGGGCGGTGTGATTGTGGTGGATAAACGCTAGCCCCGGCGAGATTCGCGAGGAGCAGTCCATGTTCTCAAGGTTCATGAATCGTCAACGCGACCGCTCCCTGACGGTCGCGGCTCAGAATCGGCGTTTCCGGGTCGCGATGGCCGTAACAACGATCGTCGCGCTTGCGGCCGCGGTGGTCCTGATCGCGCAACAACCGCCGGCAGCGGGCGGCCGGGGTGCTGGAGCGGCTCGCGGGGGCGGTGGCGGTGGAGGCTTCTCTCAACCCGACCCGATCGACTTCAATGACCATGCCGGGTGGACGTCGCTCTTCGACGGCTCCACGCTGAGCGGCTGGGACGGCGACACGAGTTACTGGCGCGTGGAGAACGGCGCGATCGTGGCCGAGTCCACTTGCGAGAAACCGACCGGCACGATCTATCTGGTGTGGCAGGGAGGCGAAGCGGCCGACTTCGAGATGAAGCTGGAGATGCGCGGCGAAGGAGCGGCGATTAACAGCGGGGTGCAGTATCGCGGCGCGATTCAGATGCCGCGTGCGACGCCAGCCGCGCCCGCGCGCGCTCCGCAAGGCACGTGTCCCAGCGGCCAGCCGCGAGGTGTTCCTCCCTCCGCGGCGTCGCAGGCAAAGTGGGATATGAGCGGAGCCCAGTTCGATTTCGACGGCCGCAACGCATACAGCGGCCAATACTACGAACAGGCCACGGGACGCGGCATCATCGCCTGGCGCGGGCAAGTTGTCAGAACCCAGCAGGGGAAGAAGCCGCAACTCCTGGCCACCCTGGGAGACCGCGACGAGTTGGGCGGCTACGTCAAAATCGAAAACTGGAACCAGTTGCACATCATCGCGCGCGGAAACACCATGACTCACATCATCAATGGACACGTGATGTCGATCCTGATCGACGACGATCCAACCATGTTCAAGAAGAGCGGCCTGATCGGATTTGAGATCGAAGGCACGGGCAAGATCGGCATTCGCAATATCTGGCTGAAGAAGCTATGATCCGCGACGCTTTGGCCGAGGGAGAAGGCATCCTTCGGCTGGAACCTTGCTGGGTGCCTCGCTCCTTCATGATTCCCGGCAGAAGGCTCCGGCTTCATCCCGACGACCTTTACGCCTTCGGAGGACACCGCGGCGGAATCAATGAACGCTGGTTCTCCTCGACCACGAAGGCCGCGAATGGACCGCTAACTACCGAGCACGAGGGCTTGAGCTTTGTCCGGATGGAAGACGGCGCGAGATTTCTCCTGAAGGCGGCCATGGAGACCGCCGGTGATGCGCTGCTCGGCTCAGCTGTCATGCAGCGCGAGGGCGGCTGGAACGTGCTTTGTAAATTCTTCGACAACATGGGGCCCATCCCGCATCACATGCATCAGAGTGACGAGTTCGCCAAGAAGGTGGGCTTCAAGGGCAAACCGGAAGCCTACTATTTTCCGCCGCAGTACAATCAGGTCGAAAATAATTTCCCATACACCTTCATGGGACTGGAGCCGGGCACCACGAAAGAGGATGTCCGCCGCTGCCTGGAAAGCTGGAATAGGGGAGACAACGGGATTCTGAATCACTCGCGCGCATACCGATTGGAAGTCGGCGCGGGGTGGCAGGTCAATCCCGGGATTCTTCACGCGCCCGGATCGCTGGTGACGTACGAGCCGCAGGTGGCCAGCGACGTCTTCGCGATGTTCCAGTCCCTGGTGGAAGGCCGCATCGTCGATTGGAGCCTGATGACCAAGGACGTGCTGCCCGAATACCATCGCGATCTGGACTATCTGATCGGCATGCTGGACTGGAATGCGAATGTGAATCCGGGGTTTGCGAAAACCAACAAAATCCTTCCGCGGCCCGTGAAACCGTTCGCGGAGATGGAAGCGGCGGGATATCGCGAGCTGTGGATAACCTACGGAACCGCTCACTATTCGGCCAAGGAACTCACGGTTCTGCCGGGGCGAAGCGTCGTCATCAAAGACAGCGAAGCTTACGGAGCGCTGGTTTCGCAGGGTCATGGGGCGTTTGGGAAGCACTTGGTGTCCGCCCCCACCATGATCCGTTTCGGCGATATGACCGAGGATGAACTGTTCGTCAGCGCGGATGCGGCAAAACAGGGCGTGGCCATCCGGAACGCGAGCAACGCCGATCCGCTGGTCATCCTCAAACATTTTGGGCCCGGGAATCCCGACGCGGAGCATCCGCGGAACACGGCGGCCTGATGCACAAACATCCCTACGTCCACAACGCCATGTGGCCCGGGCTGGTCGGCAAGGGGCCGGGGGCCGAGCCACCCATCGATCTGGACACCATGCTCGATCTGACCGCCGCCGCCGAAGTGGACGGCGTGCGTTTCGATGGCGTGGATTTGTTTTTGTCCGCGCCGCACACGGATATCGACTCCAGCGAAGACGAGTTGAAGCGTTTGGCCGACGGCCTGGAATCCAGGAGCTTGGTCGTGGGCTCCGTCGTCGCTCCGGTTTGGGCTCCCACCGGAGGCGGATCGGCGATGGGTAGCGAGCTGGATCGCAAGCAGTTCTTGACCCAGGTGCGCAAAGCATGCGCGATCGCCCGGAAACTCCGCGAGCTGGGAATAAGGCGTTATGGAATCGTCCGCATCGATTCGGCCGCAACCCCCGCGGAATGGGCCAGGAGTCCGCTCGAAAACTCCAAAAGGATCGCCGAAACGTTCAGTCAAGCGTGTGACATCGCCGACGACTATGGCGAGAGGCTCGCCGCCGAGGGAGAGATCTGCTGGGGCGGGATGCATTCTTGGAAACGGATGGCCGAGCTGCTGGAGATGGTGAATCGGCCCAAAACGCTGGGGTTCCAGGCCGATATGGCACATACGCTTTTGTTCACTCTGGGGGTGAATGCTCCGGAAGACCGCATCTTGCCGCGGGACTTCGACTGGTCCGACGATACAACATGGGTGGACGCGCTCCGCACGATGTGCCGCGCCTTGCGGCCGTGGACCATCGATTTTCACGTGGCTCAGAACGATGCCACGGTGAAGGGATCGGGATCGCACGATAAGACCGGGCGTCACTGCCTGCCCGGCGATCCGAACGGTAAGATGGACATCGTGCGCGACGCGGGAATTTGGATGCGCGACGGCCATGGCGCGGTCACGCGCGCCTTCGAGCATATCTGCTGGGACGGCTGCATGTTTCCGAACGCCGTGATGCTGGACCCGGCAACCTGGCGGAAGGTTCTGGGCGTGACGATCGCCGTGCGCGACGCCCACGGTTGGGATTAGCGGATGCCGGCGAAGAAGCCTCTGAACATCGGACTCGTCGGCTACGGCTTCATGGGCCGGGCCCATTCGAACGCTTTTCTCCAGGCGCCTCGCTTCTTCGAAGCGGATTACGAGCCCGTCCTCAAGGCCATTTGCGCGCGCAATGCGGAGCGGGCCAAAGCGTTCGCCGAAAACTGGGGTTACGAATCGGTCGAAACGGACTGGCGCACGCTGGTGCATCGAAGAGATATCGACCTGGTGGATATCGCCAGCCCCAATGACACGCACGCGGAAATCGCGATTGCGGCGGCGCAGGCGGGCAAGATGGTGTTGTGCGAGAAGCCGCTGGGGCGCAATGCGGCTGAGTCGGAAGCGATGGTCGTCGCCGTGGAGGCAACGCAGGCTCCGAACATGGTCTGGTACAACTATCGCCGCGTACCGGCTGTGATGCTGCTAAAGCACCTGATTGACGAAGGCCGCCTCGGCCGCATCTTTCACTACCGGGCCAAGTTTCTCCAGGACTGGACCATCTCGCAGGACCTGCCGCAGGGCGGCGAAGGGCTGTGGCGGCTGGATGCGGCCGTGTCGGGCAGCGGAGTCACCGGCGATCTGCTGGCGCACTGTATCGACACGGCTCTGTGGCTGAATGGCCCGATCGTGCAGGTGACGGCGATGACCGAAACGTTCGTCAAGGAGCGCAAGCACAACCTGACCGGGCGCGTCGAACCCGTCCGCATCGACGACGCGAGCGCCTGTCTCGGGCGCTTCCAGAACGGATCTCTGGCGACGTTTGAGGCAACGCGTTACGCGCGCGGCCACAAGGCGCTCTATACTCTCGAAATCAACGGCGAGCACGCTTCCGCGATGTGGGACTTGCATGACCTGCATCGAATCCAGTTCTTCGATCATCGCGATGAAGCGCGCTTGCGCGGCTGGAGAAGCATCCACGTGACCGATGGCGATCATCCTTATATGAAGCGCTGGTGGGTGCCTGGATTGCAGATCGGCTACGAGCACACCTTCATTCATCAGTTTGCCGATTTCTTGTCGGCCCTCGGCCAAGGCAAGAATGCGGAGCCGTCCTTCCGGGACGGCCTGGCAACGGAGTATGTGACCGATTCCATTCTCCAGTCCGCCAAGACAGGGCGATGGGCGCAGGTGTCCGCGCCGCGGTGATCTCGCTTGCTCGAAGTCGGCTCCATCACGAAGGCGTTCGCCGGTGTGCAGGCGCTGAAGGGAGTCGACTTTGCGCTTGATGCGGGTGAAATCCACGCGCTGATCGGCGAGAACGGGGCCGGGAAATCCACTCTCATCAAGATCGTCACGGGCGCGCTGACTGCCGATTCCGGAACCCTCCAGGTGGACGGCCAGCCGGTGCCGCACAACAACCCAAGGATCGCCCGAGGCCTGGGGATCGCGGCAATTTATCAGCAGCCTTCTCTGTTCCCTCATTTGAGCGTGGCCGAAAATATCGCGTTGTCTCTTGAAAGCGGGAGCAGGTGGCGCATCGTTGATTGGAAGGCGCGGCGCGCGCGAGCAAGAGAACTGCTCGAACGCGCGGGAGCTTCGATAGACCCCGATCGGCTGGTCGCGACACTCAGCATGCCGGAGCGGCAGATCGTGGAGATCGCCAAGGCGATCGGCGCACAAGCCCGGATTTTGATCATGGATGAGCCCACGGCCTCGCTCACGAGCCTTGAAGTGGAACGGCTGTTCCGGGTGATCGCGCTTCTGCGCGAGCAGGGCGCAGGCATCATCTATATCTCTCACCGTCTGGATGAGATCTTCGCGATTGCGGACCGCATTACTGTCCTTCGCGATGGCGAAGCCGTGGGCACGTTCCGCAAGGAGGATGCGGATCGGGAGCAACTCATCCATTTGATGGTGGGCCGAGAACTTTCGGCGGTGTATCCGAAGCGGACGGCGCCTTTGGGAGACGTCGTGCTCCAACTGGGCCAAATGCACGTACGCAGCGGCGAGATTCTGGGACTAGCAGGCTTGATCGGCTCCGGGCGGACGCAATTGGCGGAGACGATCTTCGGTTTAACGCCCGCCGATTCCGGACAGATATTCCTGCGGGGCGAGCCGGTCCGGATTTCCTCGCCCGCGCAGGCGATTGAACTGGGTATCGCCTACTTGCCCGAAGACCGGCGGCGGCACGGGGTCGTGCTCGATATGACTACGCCCGAGAACATCAGCCTCGCGAGCCTTTCAAAGGTATCGCACAGCGGCTGGATCGATGACGCCGCCGAACGCGAGCTTGCGCGCGGCTACATGGACAAGTTACGGATCAAGGCTGCCGGAGCCGACTCCGAGACAGCAGCGCTCTCGGGCGGAAATCAGCAGAAAGTTGCTCTGGCGCGATGGTTGGCTACCAACCCGTCCGTTCTGATTCTGGACGAGCCCACGCAGGGCGTGGACGTCGGCTCGAAAGCGGAGATTCACAAGCTGATGGTCGATTTGGCGGAGCGCGGCATGGCGATTATTATGATTTCTTCGGAGCTGCCGGAGATCCTCGGAATGAGCGATCGCATCGCCGTGATGCATGCCGGCTCGATTCGCGGCATCTTATCCCGGGAAGAGGCGACTCCGCAAAAGATCCTCGCGCTGGCGCTGGGGAGCGAATAGTGGCGCACCGTAGAGAGATCTCAGTCGCTCTTGCCATCGTCGCCCTGTGGATGGTGGTGGCGTTCCTCGCCCCTGGATTCTTCACCGTCGAGAATCAGCGCGACCTGCTGATGGCGAACATGCCGGTGCTGATCGTCGCGCTGGGCATGACGCTGGTCATCCTCACCGGCCAGATCGACATTTCGGTGGGGTCGCAGTTCGCGGTGTGCAGCGTTGCAGCCGGACTGTTCGCGAAATCGGGGCTTCCCTTACCGGCGGTTGTTCTCGCCGTCCTGCTGCTTGGCGCCGCACTCGGCGCCATCAACGGCGCTTTGGTCGCTTACGTTCGGATTCCGTCCATCGTGGTGACGCTGGCTTCGATGGTGGCGCTTCGCGACGGACTCCGCTGGATCACGCAAGGCGCTTGGGTTCAGGATCTGCCGCGCGGCTTTCAATGGTTCGGATGGACGCTGCTCGCCTCGGAAGCGGTGACGGTGGGAGTCGCCGTGGTCCTGTTCGCCTGCGTGGCTTTTGGATTGCGATATCTTGCGGCGGGCCGGGCCGTGTACGCCACCGGCTCGAACGAAGCCGCCGCACGGCTGGCGGGAATCGATTCCGCCCTGGTCGTGTTTTGCGTGTTCGCCATCGCGGGCGCGCTGACGGGTTGCGCGGCGCTGTTGAATTCCGTCCGGTTTAGTCAGATTCCGAGCAACGCCGGCCTGGGTCTGGAGATGAAGGTGATCGCCGCGGTGGTGGTCGGCGGAGCCGCCGTCACGGGAGGAAGAGGGACCGTCACCGGAACGCTTCTGGGTACGATCCTGCTGGGAACCATCGGTCCGGCGCTTACGTTCCTGGGCATCAACGCCTACTGGGAGAAAGCGATTCAAGGCGCCATTATTCTAGCGGCTGTGAGCGCCGATGCAATCCGAGCCCGGCACACAGTGCAGGCAGGCGGGGCCTTCGGCCGTGCCTAGACGCCGGTTCGCCAACGGCGAACGGATTCTTTTAGTGGCTCTGCTGGCGGAGATCGCCGTTTTCTCCGCCATCGCAGAGAACTTCTTCACGCTGGGAAATTTCTTTGAAGTGATTCGCATCAGCGTCGAGGTCGGTCTGCTGGCCATCGCCCTAACCCCCGTACTGGTTAGCGGCGGTATCGATCTTTCGGTGGGCTCCATGATGGGGCTGGCAGCAGTCGTCTTTGGGGCCGCCTGGCAGGACTGGCATTTTCCCGTTGCCGCCGCGGCTTTCGCGGCTCTTCTCACAGGCGCGGTCGGAGGCGCGCTGAACGCTCTGTTGATCGCTCGCTTCAACATTCCCGCTCTGATCGTCACGTTGGGTTCGTTTTCACTGTTCCGCGGGATTGCGGAAGGCATCACGCACGGAGCGGTAAACTACACAGGTTTTCCGAAACCGCTCTTGTTTCTCGGACAAGGCTACTTATGGGGCATCGTGCCCACGCAGGCGCCCCTGTTCGTGCTGGTTTTCATCGGCTACTGGGTGCTTCTGCATCGTTCCATACTCGGCCGAGCGCTCTACGCCATCGGATTCACCGCCGCCGGAGCGCGCTATGCAGGCATCCCGGTGGCGAAGCGAATCGGTCTGGTCTACGGACTCTCGGGTCTGGTTTCGAGCGCCGCCGCGATCGTCTACGTCGCGCACCTGGGCCAGGCGAAGTCGGACGCCGGGACCGGTTATGAGCTGGACGCGATTACAGCCGTGGTCTTGGGAGGAACGTCGGTCTTCGGCGGACGCGGTACGCTGTGGGGCACGCTCCTGGGGCTCTTTTCGCTTTCGGTTTTGCAGAACGGCTTGCACCTGGCGGCATTGCCTTCCGAGCTTACCGGAGTGTTGACCGGCGCGCTGCTGGTCATCACCATTAGCATCGACCGCTGGCGCTCGCGAGACAGACGTAGCGTTCCGCGAGGGCGGAGCGCGGTTCAAACTCAACTTGCGTTTGTGTTCGTGGCGATTGTGGCCGGCTCGCTGATCGTAGCCGGGGCGAACATCTGGTTGGTGCATTCCGTGAAGCCGGGGCCGAACGCGACCCAAGGGACAACCCCTGGGACGCCGGCCCATCGCCCGGTGATTGCCGTGATGCCGAAGGCCAAGGGCGATCCGTATTTCGTCAGTTGCCGCAAGGGCGCGGAAGAAGCCGCGCGCGAACTGGGCGTGGACCTGATCTGGGATGGCCCCACCAGCCTGGACGCGGCCAAGCAAAACGAAATCGTAGAAAGCTGGATCACCCGGCAGGTGGATGCGATCGCGGTTGCGGTGGAGAACCAGGCCGGCATCTCCACCGTCCTGCGCAAGGCTCGCGAGCGCGGCATTCGCGTTCTGACCTGGGATGCCGACGCTGCGCCCGACGCTCGCGACTTCTTCATCAACCAGGCCACGGCGGAGGCAATCGGCAACACTCTGACCGATGAAGCAGCGCGCCTGCTCGGCGGCCAAGGCGAATTCGCGATCGTCACCGGCGCGCTGAGCGCCGCCAATCAAAACGAGTGGATAAAGTTCATCCAGGCGCGCGTTGCCGCCAAGCATCCCGGACTGAAACTCGCCACCATTCGTCCCAGCGACGACGATCGGGACAAAGCCTTCGCCGAAACCCAAACCATCCTCAAGGTGTTCCCATCCGTGAAGGCGGTGATGGCCATCTCGGCTCCCGCCGTTCCAGGCTCGGCCGAGGCGGTGCGTCAAGCCGGCCGCAAGGACGTGAGCGTCATCGGACTTTCGCTGCCTAACATTTGTAAGCCCTACATCCACGATGGAGTCGTGCCTTTGATCGTCCTCTGGAATACCGCCGACCTGGGGTATCTGACCGTCTACGCGGGCTCCCTGCTGGCGGAGAACAAGATTTCGAGCGGCGCGAAGTCGATCCAGGCCGGGCGTCTGGGTGCGCTGGAAATACGCGGGAGCGATATTATTTTGGGAACTCCGCTGATCATTGATAAAGCGAATGTAGACGGGTTGGATTTTTAGCGGATCTTGTGCGGCGAGACTCGGCGCGGCGCCGCTCAAGAATCCGCCGAACCCCGATGCGGCCGGTCCTCGGATCGCTGCAGCCGGCTCATCGCACTCCACACATCGTATAGCGCCCGAACATACTCTCCGCCCGACGCACCTTGGTATTTCGCAGCCTCGTCTTTGAAGTTCGACCACTCTTGCTCTTGGCCCATCTCGCCCATGATCGCGATCCAAGATGCTTTCGAGATAATAAACCGATAGCGGTAGTCCCGATTCGCCCAAATAAGAATCTCTCCGGCTGCGAGTGCATCAAAACGTTTCTGCAGTTTGCGTAAATGGGCGATGCGCCGGGCCCGGACCATCACCGACTGAGCGTCTATTGATCCATCCGGCATGCTAGCAGAGGCAATTGAATAGAAACCATAACGAGTAAAGATCCACATGTCGCCTCCGCTGCGCCCGGCTCACACCACGGCTGCCTGCGGCTTTGTGGAGGATGCCCACTCCTTCAACTGCTGGACAAGCTTCTCGGCCTCGGCGGTCGTCTGTAAGCGAACGATGGTGTTTCCGCTCTTTATACCTAACTGTGAATGACCCGCCGCCAATGCATTCCGTATAACACTTTCATCGGTAGAAGTCACCTCGGAGACATTCTCTGCCCGAACCCACACGGCCAGATCGCCAACCGGGCTGGCTATGAGCTTACCAGACACATTGATACCGAAAAGGGATCGCCAACCCTTGTCCGTGTGCAGCGAATAAATCCACGACCCGCCGTGGGTGCCTGTTGTGCCCTCATCCCAAATGTCTTTCACCTGTCGGCAAATATTCACGAGAGCAGTCACCTTTCGCTCTTCGGCAATTTTCTGCAGTTCCTCGGGATCCGGCTTGGGCTGCTTCGACCGATGGGTGCGGCCGGGCCCCCCGACTTCCTCCGCGACCAACACGGATCTCACGAGAATCTCTTCGCTGTCCAGCTTTGCATACTTAAAGAAAACGGCATTGATCGCCACGCGATAACGCTCGGCAAGGTAATTGATGATTCTCTCAGCAGCCGCATCCAGCCTCGGCGCAACCAAAATGATCCGGTGCTTCTGACATTCGATTTCATCAGGAAGATCGGATGGAAAGTGCTCAGCGAACGCCTCCGCAAGGGGCTTCTTAAGGTACTGCTCTGCTAATTCCTTAAACTCGTCCTCGCTTTGAGAGTCAAGCCATGAGGCATAATCCAGAGCTTGGGCAATTGCTTCGCGGGGTGTTGAAGCTCTTTTCACCTCGACGATTACCGGCACACCATCGCCGTCAATACAGAGAAGATCCAATATGCCAACGGGAGTTTTACACTGGCGACCCACAACGAGCAGATCCTCGCCAAGGACGTTCCGGGGCTTCCTCAATCCACAATTCGAGGTCCTGCTCAAGGTGATACACCTCGAAAGCATCGTCGTCCTGGATCGGCTCCAGCTTCTTTTTGTCGGAAACCCGCCAAATCTTCATCGCAGTCGCCATATTCCCCCCGGGAGCCAATACTATCACGCGGCCGATTTTCGAACAAATGTACTCTACGGCCGGACTGACTCCGGCTCGAAGGTAATCCGCAAGCGCGAGCCCGTGGCCTCGGCGTAACGCTCAAGCGTTCGAGTGGAGGGTTTGCTCCCGCCGCCTTCCAGCCGGGCGATGACCGCCTGAGTTGTTTTCATGCGGCGAGCCACCTCTTCCTGGGTCAACCCGGCGCGCGCCCGCGCCTCAATCAGGGCGTTCACCAGAGAAAATTCCTCTTCCAGCGCTTCATACTCACGCCGGTACTTGGAGTCCTTCATCCAGTTCTTATGCAAATCGTCAGCGCGAATTCGTCTCATGAGGTTACCTTCTTTGCTCGCTCCAACGCCAGGTCAATCTCCCGCCGTGGCGTATTCTCGGTCTTCTTGATAAACACCCGGACTACCACCACGCGACGGCCCTTCGCCGTGACATAGATCGCACGAGAAATTCCGTCTCTGCCTTTCATGCGCATCTCCCACAGCGAGCCTTCCAGATGCTTCACGTGCGGTTCCCGCATTCGTTCGAGACCATGGCGCTGGATCAGTTCGACGATCCGTTGAAAGCGCGCTCTCATGTCGGCAGAGAGAGCTTCCAGCTCATCTCGAACGCGGACGTCGAGCATCTCAACAATCCACGTCATCCGTCTACAGTATTGCATTTTTGAAATATTGACGAAAGCCTTACGGAGCCGCCGTCACCGGCCGCTAAAACAGGCTGACCGGAATTTGAGCGAGGTCCATTTCCACCCACCCCGTCGTTCCGGAGCTGAGCTTCACCTGAGCCCACCACGTCTTCCTGCCCAGGTCCACGTAAGTGGCCGCGCAATGCTCGCCGCCGCAGCCTGTGCCATCCGGCCATTTCGCGAAGGAGATGTCGTACTCGGCACGATACTTGCCTTTGAACCAAACCGCCGAAAAACCCTCGCCGCGATATGCGTACGTGAGGACGGTGTCTCCGCGCCGTAGATCCTGGTCCGGCAAGTCGCGATCCATCCGGATCAGGCCCGGCGCGAACGTGACCACCGCGCCGGTGATGCCCGTCACCTTGTTCCCCTCCGCGAGTTGGGCGATGGGCCGGCGCCCTTCCTTCCATGTGTCGTACACGGTCACGGATCGATGCGCGGTCCACTCGCCGTAATGGCACGTCTCGTAAGGGCAGGCTCCCCAATCGTAGAACGGCAGCGCGGGAGGCGGGTCCTGGCAGAAGGCCGAGGGCAAGAGGCCCGCACAAATCATCAGAGTCGCGATACGCACTGCCACGATTTTACGCCGCGGCGACGCCGTAATGTGGCGCAGCTCTCTTTCACAAGGCAGAATATAGTTGTGGCAACCACCCTGTGAGCGCGCACTTTCTGGCGTTCGACCTCGGCGCAGAGAGCGGGCGGGCCGTTCTTGGGCGGCTCCGATCCGGCGTTCTGGATGTGACCGAGATCTGCCGCTTCCCGAATCAGCCGGTCCAACTGCGCGGTTCCTTGCGATGGGATATCCAACTCTTGTGGTCTCAGATGAAAAGCGCTCTCGGCCGCCTTCCGGTTTCCACCATCGACAGTATCGGCGTCGATACGTGGGGCGTCGATTACGCGCTGCTCGATCATGGTGGCGAACTGATCGAGAACCCGTATCATTATCGCGACGCGCGCACCGACGGAATCATGGATGCCGTCTTTCAGCGTGTCCCGCGTGAAGAGATTTACGCGATAACTGGAATCCAGTTTCTGCCGTTCAATACGCTGTACCAGTTGTACGCCGCGTGCCAAGCCACCCCCGCACTGATCGATTCCGCCCATGCCCTGGCCACCATCCCCGACCTGCTGAACTACTGGCTCACGGGAAACCTCGCCTCCGAGTACACCAACGCCACCACTACGCAGATGGTGAACGCGAGCATTCTCGATACAAAGCAGCGCACATGGGCGGACGGCCTGCTCGGCCGCCTCGATCTTCCTTCGCGGCTGCTGACACCCATCGTCGAGCCCGGCACAATCGTCGGGCGTCTCAAGAGCGGCGTTTCTGGAACACTGGCGGGCACGCCCGTGATCGCGCCCGCGTGCCACGACACGGGCTCCGCCGTGGCGGCCATCTCCATGCCGGTTTTTTCCATGCAAAGGCGGAGCGCGTTCTTGAGTTCGGGAACCTGGTCGTTGTTGGGCGCCGAACTTCCCGCGCCGGTGATCACGCCGCTGGCTCGCGATTTGAACTTTACCAACGAAGGCGGCGTCTGCGGAACCATCCGGCTGCTGAAGAACATCGCCGGCCTTTGGCTGCTGCAGGCTTGCCGCCACTGCTGGACCGCGTCGGGGCAGCAGATCGCTTACGCCGGCTTACTTGCCGCCGCCGAAGAAGAAGGAGTGCGCAGCGCCTTTCGTTCGCTCTTCGATCCCGATCACCCCGCCTTCCTGCACCCGGACAACATGCCGTCGTCCATCGACGAGTACTGCCGGCGCACCGGGCAACTCGCTCCCACGGACCCTCCGGCGTACACACGCGCGATTTTAGAAAGCCTGGCGTTCAAGTACCGCGTGGTTCTGGAATCGCTCGAAGAGCTGACTGGCATCCGGTTTGAGGAGATCCGCATTATCGGCGGCGGATCGAAGAATCGCCTGCTCAACCAATTCACGGCAGACGCAACTGGCCGCCCCGTGATCGCGGGTCCCGCGGAAGCCACGGCACTCGGCAACATCGCCATGCAGATGCTGGCGACCGGGGCTGTGGCTTCGCTCGCGGAAGCGCGCCAGGTGATTGGCCGGTCCTTTCCGGTGGAGCGATTCGAACCGTTGGCCGCGGGCCTGTGGGATTCACACTACCCGCGTTTTCGAGATTATATGAATGACACCCATGACTGAAATCAATATGACTGAAACCAAATTCCTCGAAGACCTGTGGGAGGAAAGCCAAGCCGCACGGCTGAGCGCGCGGCCGCTCGAATTGCTGAAATACCGGTCTAACCTGCTGGGCGCCGATCTTCGCATTACGAATTTCGGAGGCGGAAATACCAGCTCGAAGTTCGATCTGCCGGATCCTCTCTCCGGAAAGCCGGCTCGCGTCCTGGCCGTCAAGGGAAGCGGCGGAGATCTGCGCTCCATCGACACCTCCGGCTTCGCGATTCTCTATATGGATAAGCTCGAGCAACTCATCGCGCGCTATCGCGGCGAAGAGTTCGAGGACGAGATGGTCGAGTATTATCCGCTGTGCGCATTCGGCGAGAATCGTGTCGCGGCGTCCATCGATACTCCGCTGCACGCCTTCCTTCCGTTTGATCATGTGGACCACCTCCACCCGGATTGGTGCATCGCGCTCGCGGCCAGCGCCAACGGCAAGCGCAAGCTGGACGAATTCAATCGGCGCTATCGGCGCAAGATGGTCTGGCTGCCGTGGCGGCGGCCGGGCTTTGAGCTCGCAATGATGTTGCGCCGGGCCGTGGAAACTCATCCGGGCTGCGACGGCATCGTGCTGGGCAGCCACGGCCTGTTCACCTGGGGCGATACCCAGCAGCAGTGCTACGCGAACAGCATCCGGACCATTGACCAGATGGGCGAGTTCATTCAGCAGCACGCGAAGGGCTCGCAGTTCGGCGGCGTCGCGACAGCGGAGGCCGCGCATCGCGACGATGCTGTCGCGGCCGTTCTGCCGCACTTGCGCGGTGTCGTCTCTTCCAACCGGCGCGCGATTGCGCACTATGAAGGTTCTGAAGACGCCTTGGCGTTTGCCAATTCCAAATGGGCCGAAGAACTGTGCCGGATGGGCACCAGTTGTCCCGATCACTTCCTGAGAACCCGCATTTGCCCGATGTTCATTCCGTGGAAGCCCGCGAGCGAAGGATTGCCGGGATTACGCGCGCACATAGAAGAACGCATCGTGCAATATCGCGAAGCCTACGCGGATTATTACAAGTCCTGCGCGCTGCCCGATTCGCCCAAGCTTCGAGACACCAATCCGTCAGTGGCCGTCATTGCCGGGCTGGGCGTCTTCGGATTCGGCAGGGACAAGCGCGAGGCCCGCATCGCAACCGAGTTTTTCGTGAACGCGATTCACGTGATGGATGGTGCGAATGCATTGGAAGAATCGGCCGCGGAGGACAGTGTATTGCCGCAAGCCCGGCATCCCGAGCAGGCGTGCCACTTCTCCAGCTTCCACAACTACGTCGCGCTTCCGAGGACAGAAGCCTTTCGCATCGAGTATTGGGCGCTCGAAGAGGCCAAGCTCCAGCGCCTGCCTTCGGAGCGCGAGTTCAGCCGCAGGATCTTCGTCGTCGTAGGCGGCGGCAGTGGTATCGGCCGCGAGGTATCGCTTCAGGTTGCTCGAAGAGGCGGGCACGTTGTGGTCGCAGATCGAGACCTGGAGACCGCGGAATCCGTTGCCAAGGAGGCAGGCGCTCTCAGCTCCATGGAAATGACTCTCGCCTGCGGGCTGGATCTAACCTCGCGCCAGAGCATCGAATCGGCATTTCGCGCCGCGGTTCTGAAATTCGGCGGCGTCGATGCCATCGTCAACACCGCGGCCGTCTACCCGACTCCCGCCGCGGGCACGCCTCCCGAAGCCGTCTGGAGCCACGCCCTGCACGTCAACGTCACGGGCAACTTCATCCTGGCGGAGGAGGCGGCCAGGATTCTGAAGGCGCAAAATCTGCCGGCCTCGATAGTTTTCGCCAGCTCCGCGAATGCCGTGGTGCCCAAGCACGGCAGTGAGCCCTATGACACCAGCAAGGCTGCGCTCAGCCATCTGATCCGCGAGCTCGCGATCGGCCTGGGGCCGCTGGTCAGGGTAAACGGCATCGCGCCCGCGACCGTGATCGCCGGCTCCTCCATGTTCCCGCGCGATCGCGTGATCGGCTCGCTACGGAAGTATGCCATCGAATTCGCGGAAACCGAGTCCACCGAAGCGTTGCGAGCCAAGCTCGCCGAATTCTACGCACGGCGTACGATTACACGCCAGCCGATTCTCCCGTCTGACTGCGCCAATGCGATCTGCTGGTTGGCGGGCGATCAAAGCACCAAAACCACCGGGCATGTGATCCCCGTGGATGGCGGTTTGCCGGAGGCGTTTCTTCGATGATGACGCGGGTCTTTCAAGCTTTGGAACGCTTCCGCATCGAGCTGCCTTCGTGGGGATTTGCCAATACCGGGACCCGATTCGGGAAGTTCCTTCAGCCCGCGGCGGCCGTGACCACGGAGGAAAAGCTGGCCGACGCGGGTGAAGTGCATAAGCTGACGGGCGTCTGCCCCACGGTCGCGCTCCACGTGCTCTGGGACTTGCCCAACGGGTTGGAGGATCTCGCGCAGGTTGCGAAAATCGCCGAGCGCTACGGCGTACTCCCCGGCTCGATCAATCCCAATCTCTTTCAGAACCAGGAATACAAGTACGGATCGTTCGGCAATCCCGACGCGGGCGTGCGAGGCCGCGCGCTCCAGCACGTGTACGAATCCATCGCGATCGCGCAACGGCTTCAGAGCCGCGACATTTCCCTGTGGTTCGCCGACGGGTCGAATTATCCGGGAACAGCCAACATGCGCCGGCGCAAGCGTTGGTTTGAAGAAGTGTCTCGAAGCCGCGCACGCGCAACTGAGTCCGGAGCAGCGTCTGTTGATCGAATACAAACCGTTCGAGCCGGCCTTTTACCACACCGATATCGCCGACTGGGGCATGGCTCTGCATATGGCGCGCGCCGCCGGACCGCGGGCCAAAGTGCTGGTGGATACGGGCCATCACTACGCTACGCCAGAACATCGAGCAGATCGTCGCGTGGCTGCTTGCTGAGAATATGCTCGGCGGCTTTCACTTCAACGACCGGCGTTACGCCGATGACGACCTGACCCTGGGCTCCATCGATCCCTACCAGGTGTTTCGCATCTTCCACGAAATTCTTTCCTTCGAATGGGAGACGGGCGCCCCGCCTGACATCGCCTTCATGATCGACCAGAGCCATAACTTGAAGGGCAAGATCGAGGCCATGATCCAGACCATGAACATGGCCCAGCAGCTCTTCGCCAAAGCCGCCCTGGTGAATCATGAACGTCTGGAAGCCGCGCAGAATATCCCCGACCTGATTCGAGCGGAATCGTGCTTGCAGGATGCGTTCGCCACCGACGTTCGCCCCGCGATCGCCGAATGGCGCGCCTCGAAGGGTCTTCCGCAAGACCCTCTGGATGCATTTCGTCAGAGTGGTTATTTGGAACGCATCACCGCGGAGCGCGCCGGCCGCATTTCCTCCGGCGTGACCGCATACGCTTCCTGAACCACGACCGTTAAGGAGCGGAGTTAGTGCTCCATGTACATCCCGAACGCGTAAGCCGTTCCATCCGTGGTTCCAAAATAGACGCGGCCGTTGGCGACGGACATCCCCGTAAGCGCCGCCGGAGCAGTCACAAGATTGCGGCTCGAATAAAGCTCCTTGCCCGTCGCCGCAGCCAGCGCGTAGAGCGTGGCATGCGCGCCCGCCTTTCCCGAGGAAAGCGCGAACACCACTCCGCCGGCGATCACCGGCGGCTGCGGAGATGGGATGTCTCGCGAAATCCACGCCGGAGTCAGCACCGGCGTCCCGTTTTGCTCCTCGAGTTTGAACGCGACGATGGAACCCGAGTTCGTCGGTCCCCACACCGGCGCGAGAATCCAGCGCGTTCCATCCGTGTCTTGCCAACTGGATAGACTGCCCCAAACTTGACCGGCCACCGCAGCTTGGGACAAGGGCGTGCCCAGCGCAGCCGAGTCCAGAAGGTAGAGACGGCCGTCCTTGCCGGCGGCGGCGATCATGTCCCGCTCCATATAAGTGAACACCAGCGGCGAAGCCGAATTGCTCGCAAGGCTGAAGGACTGCTTGAGCTGAAGATCGCGAGGGCTCAGCGCCAGCAGCCTGTCCGCGGCTTGCACATACACCGTTCCATCGGTCCCAATTGCCGGCCCGCCGAGCCCCGCGCTATCGCTGCCCAATGCAAACGAAGTAACTTTGGGCGGATCGGCGATCAGATCGACGGCCCAGACCGCGTTCGGGACGCCGTTGCAATCGTGGATGGTCACCGTGTAGAGGACATTGTCGGCGATGTTCAGGCTGGAGGTCGTGGCGTTGGACGGCAGCACCTTCACCGGCTGCACTACATCGTCACCCGTGGACGTATTGAGCCGATGGAGCCTTCCGTCGCTCGAAATGGCGTAGACCGACGCAGCGCCCGCGGCCGCGAAGGGTCCTCTGGCAGGGGCGCCTTGAGCGCCCGGCGGAGCACCCCGGCCACCGCCGGGACCGCCCCGGCCCACCGCGGGCGGAGGCATCGCCGGCATCGCCGTCAACCCGCCCTGGCAAGTCGCGGAAGAGGTGGTCACCGGCGGATCCAGGCTCGCGTACTCCAGGTGCTTCGTCCAAAACATCTTGCCCAGATCCGCGTCGATCGAATACACAATGTCGGAGCTGGCGGCCACGAAGGCCAGTTCCTTAAATCCCCGGTACGAAATCAGATTTCCCAGGATCAGCGGAGGCAGCAGCGGACGCGGCCCCTTCGGCTGATTCTCCAGCTTCATCTTCCACAGAAGCTGGAGATCCTTCACCGTATCCTTCGTGATCCGCGCGTCGGTCTTCTCCCAGCCGCTGCGCTGAGCGTCGCCTCCGTAAGCCGGCCAGTTTGCAGCACGGCCCTGCGCGTTCGCAGCCGCGGCAAGGATCGAAGACACGCTCGCCAGAGCAAGAAGGTTTTTCATGGTCATTTTCCGGCAAGACCGAAGCAGTACAGCACGCTGTCGTAGGTTCCCAGGTACACGCGCCCGTTGGCCACCGACAGGCCGCTGAAGTGCGCGAACGATGCGATCCGATCTCCGCTCGAATACAATTCCTTCCCCGTCTCGGCGTCCAGCGCATATAAGGTCGCGTGAGTAGACGCCTTGATGCGCAGCGGACTCGAGTCGATTCAGTCCGCGGTCCGGGTACGATTGCGTGGTGTTCTCGCCGCTGCCATACGCGAAGACTACCCCGTTGGCGATCACCGGAGGCTCGGCCTGATCCATGTCGCGCGACATCCAGGCCGGCGTCAACTGAAGCTTGCCGCTCTTCTCTTCGACTTTGAACGCGACCACAGCGCCATGCTTGACGGGGCCGTAGGAAATCGGAACCTTGAAGTCCGGATGCACCGGACCCCAGAACGGCGTCAAAACCCAGCGCGTACCTTTGGAATCCTCCCAACTCGCCATGCTGCCCCAGATGCCGGCCGAGGCGAAGTTCACCTCTTCATTGCACAGCAGAGGCGTGCGGACCAGAGGCGTCTGATGATTTTCGCCGCCCGCCGATTTTGGATCGATCAGGTACACGCGGCATTCCTTGCTGCCGGTGACCATCAGCTCGCGGCCCTTATACGTGAAGATCGCGGGAGTCACCTGCATATCCAGGTCTTTCTTCTGCATCCACGCCCAATTGGTTGGCTCGTACCAATCCTCAAGCTTCAATTCATTGCCCTCGACCTTGGCGGCAATCAGCCCGTTGCCGAATCGCTGGTTGGCCAGGTCGTAGACGCCGTCGCCAGTGGGAGCCCAAGCGGTCCCGGTCGAATCGATCGCCGCGCCCTGCCGGCCCCACAAGCCGCCGCTTTTCGGACTGAAGGTCATCACCTTCTTCGGATCGCTGAGATCGATGGCCCACATCTGGTTCGGATTGCCGGCGCAGCCTTGCGAGGTGGTGGTGAAGATGACGTTGTTCCACAGGTTCAGCGCATACGACTTGCCGTTGGGGTACCCGAATTGAACCGGCGGCGCCACGTCTTCGCCGTCGGCCAGGTTGAGCGAATGCAGCTCGCCGTCGCCCGCCAGGGCGTAGACCGTTCTGGCGCCGGAAGCGTTGGGAGGCCCAATCACCGGCGTCGCCGTCTGGCCGCCCGGACAAAGAGGGTCGGTGGCGCCGCCGTTCCTCGCCGGAGGCGGATATTCGAAGTGCTTCTTCCACAGGATCTCGCCTTGGTCCACGTCGATCGCGTAGAGGTTGTCCGACACGCCCGCTTCGAGCGCGATCTGCTTGACGCCGCCGCGGGTGTTCACCTGGCCGATAATCAGCGGCGGGAAGAGCGAGTGCATCTGCCGAGGCGCATTATCGAACTTCATCTTCCACAGGATCTTCAGGCTCGCGACGGTATCTTTCGTCAGCAGCGTTTCGTCCTGCTGCCAGTTGGTCCGCTGGGGATTGCCGCCGTCGGTCGGCCAATCGGCGCCCCACACCAGAGCGAAAGTGACGGAGATCCCAAGCCAGCCAAACGTTCTGCGCATACCGAGCCAAATTATATCAACTGGCCGTTCGGATGCTAACATTTGGGCATGGCGAAGCTTGCCGCACCGTTTCGCCGTGTGTCGCTGCTGGCCATCGCGGGCGGTTGTATGCTCTGCCGGGCCGCGGCGCCGCTGGGGTCCGTGAGCGCCTTCCAAGCCTATGCGGGCATGGTCGAAACCCGCATCGCGCAGGACGTTCTCATCTTCGAATTTCCTGCGTCTTGCACAAACTGAGCAGGCCCGCGCACGCTTGCGCTCCGGCGAGATCCCGACCGCCACGGCGGCGGCGTTGGGCGTCAAGCCTTCAGCGGCCATCCCCGGCGGGCAAGTGCAGCATTGGGTAGGCGCCATGTTCCTGCCCGGCGCAACGCTCGCCACGGCCATTCCGCGCTTGCAGAATTACGACAACCGTAAGCGTTATATGCGGCCGGAAGTCGTCGAATCCCGCCAATTGGCGCGCCAGGGAGACAACTTTCGGGTGTACCTGAGATTGCGCGAGAAGTCGATGCTTTCCGCGGTATTCGACGCGTACCTCAAGATCGCCTATCGCAGGCTGGACGACCGGCGCCTGGTCATCGAATCGAGGTCGGAAAGAATCGTCGAGGTAGCCGGCCCGGATGCTCCCGAGGGCTCTCCGGCCCAGGATCGCGGATTGCTCTGGGGACTAAACCACTATTGGCGCATCGCCGAAGCGGATGGCGGGCTCTACGTGGAATGCGAAGCCCTGGTATTGTCGCGGAAGGTGCCCGCCTGGCTGCAATGGATCGCCGATCCTCTGATCTCCCAGGCCGCGCGCAAAACGCTGGCCGGCACGCTGGAGGCAACCAGGCGGATTGCGGAAAGTAACGATGCGGCGGCTCAGGCTCGGGCGTCCAGCGCGGCCTTCACACGCTCGGCTGTTAGCGGGATCTGGCGGAGACGCGCGCCGGTGGCGTCGAAGATGGCGTTCCCGATCGCCGCCGCGATCACCGTGATCGCGGTTTCGCCGGCTCCCGTGGCCTCTTCGTCCGGACGATTGATCAGCACGCACTCGATCTTGGGCACGTCGAAGCCCAGCGGCAGCGAGTGATATGTGCGCCAGTCCACCGACGTCACCTTCTGGTCGTCCCAGGTCACTTCTTCTCCCAGTGCGCGGCTCATTCCCTGAAGCGCGCCGCCTTCGGCCTGGTTGCGCAAGCCATCCGGATTGGAGATGGGCCCCGCATCGATGGCCACCCACATGCGCTTCACCGCAACCTTGCCGGTAGCCTGGTCGACCTCCACGTCCACCGCGATGCCGGTGTAGCCGTTATCGCCTTCGTAGGCCACGCAGGCGACTCCGCGTCCGGCCGCCACCCCGGTCTTGCGATTGCCGGCTTTCGGCGACGGCCGAGCCTCCCACTTCGCGGCCTTCGCCGCGCCGTTCAGCACTCCGATCACGCGCTCATTGCGCAGATGGCGCAAGCGGAACTCCACCGGATCGGCCTTTGCGCGCGCGGCCAGTTCATCCATGAAGCTCTCATGCGCGAATGTATTTTGCAGACGCGCGGGAGAACGCAGCGGTCCCGTCCAGAACGGCGAGACCACGTTGTGCACCAGTACTTTTTCGCTCTTCACCGTTCCCGTGCCGCCACTCGAGCTCCCCACTTGCCCCGCCATATAGGAAGGAATCCCGTTGCTGTTGTTGTTATAGGCTCTGGGCGGTTGCGCCGCGGCGGGCGAGAAACCCGCGGGCGCGAATCCCAACAGCATCCCGGTGATCACGTTGCCCGGAGTCGCCGGACCCGGCCGGTTCCCCAGCCCCGGAGTCCACGCCTCGTGCTCCCACGCCACGATGTTGCCCTTGCCATCCAACCCGGCTCGTTCTTCGATGCGCCAGGCGTTGCCGTAATTCTCCCAAGCCATTTCGTCTTTGCGCGAAAGCTGCACGCGCACCGGCTTGCCCACGGCCTGCGAAAGAATCATCGCGTCGTAGCTCACCGTGTCCGCGCCGTTCAATCCATAGCAGCCCGCGCCGCGCCGGAAAATGACGTGGACGTTTTCCGGTTTCAATCCCAGGATCATCGCGCCGGTGGACTTCTGATACCAGACCCCTTGTGTGGGCGAATACAGCGTGGCCCGATCGCCCTGCACGTCCGCCACCGCGCAGGAGCTTCCCATCGATCCGTGCATCTGGTACGGATGCAGGTAAGCGGATTTGAGCGTCACCGCCGCGCCGGCCAGCGTCTGCGCCGTATCTTTGGAATCCACCATCAGCGTATCGCGCGAGGGCTGCTTGAGCAGCGATTCGTAAAACTCGGACTGCTTGGGCAGGCCTGCGCCGGCAGTCCAGTTGACCCTCAGCTTCTCGGCCGCCTGGATCGCCTGCCACGGCTTCTCCGCCACCACTCCGACAAAGTTCTTCTTCACGACTACCTTCACGAACCCAGGAAGGTCCTTCACCGATGCTTCATCCACACTCACCAGCGTTGCGCCCACAGCCGGCGGACGCACCACGCGTCCGTGCAGCATCCCCGGCAGGCGGATATTATGGACAAACTCAAACTGCCCCGTGGCCATGGCCGCCATGTCCGGGCGCCCGATGGGTTTGCCCAGCACGGTCCATTCAATCACCGGCTTGCGCTTGGCGTTCTTGTCGAGCGTCAGGTTCAGCTTCTTCCCGCCCGCCAGTTCCCCATAGGAAACCTTCTTCGACGCGTCGCCCTTCACGCTGATGACGCCCGCGGCGAGCGTGAGCTGGCCTACCGGCGCGCCCAGCCGCTGCGAGGCGATCTTGAGCAGGGCTTCGCGCGCAGTAGCGGCAGCCAGTGCGAGATTGGCGAGTCTGAAATTCGCCGGATGGGACTGGCTGCCCGACGTGTACGCCTGGTCCGGCGTCAGCGCAGTATCGCAATAGATCAGCGTCACGCGCTCGAACGGCACCGAGAGTTCTTCGGCCACCAGTTGCTGCTGGGCGGTGGAGATGCCTTGCCCCAGTTCCTCCTTGCCGCTGAAAGCGGTGATCCGGCCATCGGCTCCAATGGCGATCCAGGAATCCAACTGATCGCCCGGAGGTGAGCCGTTGAGCGCCGCTTGGCCGAATTGAGCCTGTACCGGCTCTTCACCGGCGAAGCGGAACCCCACGATCAGCACCCCCGCGCTCTTCAGAAAACCGCGGCGATCCAACTCCGCGTGCGCGCCCGCGGTCATGCGCTTCATTTCGCCACCGCCTTCCCGTACCGCTGTATGGCCGCATAGATGCGCAAGTGCGTGAAGCAGCGGCACAGAACGCCCGCCAGCGCCTGCTGGATCTCCGGCTCCGTAGCCTTCGGATTCTTGTCCAAGAATGCCTTCGCCGACAGGATCACTCCGTTCAGGCAGAAGCCGCACTGCGCCGCTTGCTCATCGATGAAGGCGCGTTGAATGGGGTGCGGTTTCTCAGGCGTTCCCAGCCCTTCGAGCGTGGTGATTTCCTTGCCCACGACCGAGCTCACCGGAGTTACGCAAGTACGCACAGCCGCGCCGTTGACGATGGCCGTACACGCTCCGCACTGGCCCAGGCCGCAACCGAACTTAGGGCCGCGCAGTTCCAAATCGTCGCTTAGCGCATACAGCAAGGGCGTGGCTGGATCGAGGTCCAGCGTGTGCGCTCGCCCGTTAACCTTCAGTGTGATGGCGCTCATACTGGTAGCGTAGCAGAAGCGTTTTTTTGAGAAACCCGGGCGCGACAGGAGACTACTCTCTCGGGAGCAGGTTCCTGACAGACCACAAAAGGCGATGGTCTGTCCCACCAACCCGCAATGTCCTTCACGCGCCGGCATCTCCCGCACTGGATTCCGGAAGAAACCGCCGTTTTCGTTACGTGGCGGCTTGCCGGCTCCCTTCCCCATTGCACCCAACCCGGTCCCCTCTGGTTGCAGGATGAGCGAGTCGCTCACGTGGTGAGAAACGCTCTCCTGTACGGGGAGGAGTGGGACAGACGATCGCTTTTTGTCGTCTGTCACGCAATCTTTCAACCATGCATCGCCATGTCCACCATCATGCGGTGGCTCAAAGGGAGAACCGGACGCGTCGCCAATCAGATTCTGGGCCGAACGGGAATTCCCTTCTGGCAAGACGAATCCTTCGATCATTGGGTGCGATCCGCCGAGGAGGTCCAGAGTCTGATCGAATCCGTGGAGAGCAATCCGGTGAAGGCCGGCTTGGTGGAAGCGAAAGAGCAATGGCGCTGGTCCAGTGCGGCGGCGTGACAGACGACGAAAGGCTGGCTGACAGACGACAGAAGGCGATCGTCTGTCCTACTTCACTTCCCCGGCGCGCGCTGCTTCACATCCTCGAACCAGTTCAGCACCACCTGAATTTGCGGCGCGGATGACGTCCCGGAGGCCTGCGCCTGCCCGGCCGAGACCACGCCGATGAAGTGTTTGCCATCCGGAAGCATGTCAAAGTTCCGGAAATTCGAAGGGCCTAGTCCAAGGAGACTCAACTTGGGCGTGCGCACCGGGGCGCCGAAACTCACACTCGGCTGGGTGCCGACGCTCACACTTCCGAACAAGCCGGGTCCGCCGACGTAAAACAGTTCTTTCCCGTCAGGGGACCACAGCGGATGATGATTGTCCGAGTCCGGCGGAGTTACATACGCGGTCTCCGTGGGCGGGAACGGCCGCACGTAAATCCGGCTGTTGGGTGAGGCGACTAACTGATACGCGATCCAGCGGCCGTCGGGCGAAAACACGCTCCTACCAAGAAACGAGCCCGGAGTCTCCGCGAACAGCGTGGCTTTCTTGTCCCGCGGCGAATAGGTCCATACCGCGGACGAAGTTCCCTTCACCTCGGTAAACGAAAACACTTGGCCGTCGGGAGACCAGGAATCGGGAATGTGGGAGACTCCCTTGTCGGGTTTGGTGAGGCGCTCGGCGGCTCCATTGCCGTCGGCGCGCTGCCACCAGATGCCGAGGTCGCCTTCGCGATCCGACTGGAACGCGACCCGCTCGTTATCCGACGACCATATAGGATTGCGATTCGCTCCCGTCCCCGGAAGAGTGAGCCGGCGCGGCGCGGTGGCTCCGGACAGCTCGTAAATCCAGATGCTCGAATCCTTGCCGTCGTCAACTTGATACGCGACTCGCTTTCCATCCCTTGAAACGCGCGGGAAGGCATAGGCGCCGGGCGGAACCTTCAGCGGCTCGACCCCGCCGTTACGATCAACCAGTCCAAGAACGCTCTGCCCTGCTCCCGAGCTGGCCACCGGACCCGGAATGTAGATCAACGATCCGGTGCTCGAAAAGGCGAACTGCGCCGCGCCGGCGGTGCCCCGGGCGACGCCTTCCACAATCCCAACGGGCCCTCCCGCCGTTTCCAACCGCTTCAGGTTGAAGGGCACGGCGAACAGGACGCCGCTCAACGCATACACCAGGTGCCCCGTGGGCAGATAGCGCGCATCGCTACCGCCTTCCAAAACCACCTTGCGCGAGCCTGATTTCAATGTCTGCACGACGATTTGCGCCTTGTCCCAAGGGGCGGTCAAGCCGCTATCGCCCTTCGCCAGCGTAAACAGGACAGCATTGCCGCCGGGGAGCATCTGGGGTCCTTCCATCAGTTCGTCGCTCTTGGCGGTTACCAAAGGCTCGGGCTGGCCGCCGTTGGGGGAAACCCGCATGACGCCCTTCGCGGCCGGGGAGAAAAGAATTCCTTCCTCGCTCCAGGTAATGCCGGTCGTGGCCGCGGCATTCGCGCGGCAAATCGTCACCGCAGCGCCGCCGCTGATGGCAATGCGCTTGATCGTGTTGTCCGACGCCGAGAAAAAAGCCAGCGATTTGCCGTCCGGAGAAAAAACCGGGTTTGCCAGGAAGCCGCCCAAATCGGTCCCCGGGATCGGCCGCGCCTCCAGCTCCGCCATGGAGCGAAGATATAGCCGGTTGTCGGCGACATAAGCCATCTGCGTTCCATCCGGCGAAATGGCCAGCTGCAAAAGGGGCGTAGTGGTGAATGTCTGGCCCTCGCCGAGCGTGAACGGAAACCGCGTGATGGCGAGCGGCGGCGACGGCTTGAAGATCCACGCCAGCGCCGCGGCCAGCGCCAGCAACAACACACCTGCCGCAATCCAACCGAGCCGCCCACCCATTCCAACCCGCTCACCCGTTCCGAGCCGCGACTGTGAAGGAGCGGTACTCTCAGGCACCTCCTCGATCAGATGCTGCGCCTCGCCGATATCGCGCAGCCGTTTCCTGGGGTCCTTCTCCAAACACCGCCGCAACAGCTTGCGAGCCGGCGCGGGAACCTTGTCGAGGTCCGGTTGCTTGGTCAGCACGTGCGCCAAGGTTTCGGATACATCCTCGCCCTTGAACAGCCGGTCGCCCGTCAGCAATTCATACAACACCACGCCGAAGGACCAGATATCGGCTCGCTTATCGACAGCCTTGCCCTTGGCCTGCTCCGGCGCCATGTACGCCGCTGTGCCGAGGATCACGCCGACTTGCGTGGCTCCCAGCGTCAGCGTGGGCGAGTTCTCCGCATCCGCGGGTGCAGAGGATTCGGGCCGGAAGGCCTTGGCCAGACCGAAGTCCAGCAGCTTAACCATTCCTCCGGACGGTCCTCCGGACGGCCCTTCCGAGGTGACCATCACGTTGGCGGGCTTGAGATCGCGATGGATGATGCCTTTGTCGTGCGCGTATTCGAGCGCCGCGGCGATTTGCGCGGCGATCTTCCAGGCCTCCTCGAAAGGCATCGGGCCTTTGGGCGATGCGCCCTCGACCAATTCCATCACCAACGCGCGGGCGTTGTCTGATTCCGCCACCCCATAGATCTGCGCGATGTTGGGGTGATTGAGCGAAGCCAGCACCTGCGCCTCGCGCTGGAAGCGAGCCATGCGCTCCGGGTCGCGGGCGAACGCCTCGGGCAACACCTTCAGCGCGACATCGCGCTTGAGCTTGGTATCGTGCGCGCGGTACACCTCGCCCATGCCGCCCGCGCCGATGGGCGCGAGGATCTCATACGGACCGAGTTTCGAGCCGGCAGCCAAAGGCATGTGGTTTGACTGATTTTACTCCAAACGCCCTGCCGGTAGACGGTTCATAGTAAAATGACCCTGCGATTCGAGCGAAGGGAGGGCTTCCCCATGAGCCGTTCGATGTTTGTGTTGACCGGTATTGCTGCGCTTTTGTGGACTCCGGCGCTATTCGCCCAAAACAAGGCGCAAGACAAGGTGACCTCGGGCGAGTTCTATGCGGAGCGGCCCACGCTGATCTCTCTGGGTTTCGAATGGAGCATCGGCGGGGATGATAACCGCAACGCCACCGTCGCGGTCTCCTACCGCAAGAAGGGCGACCAGGCCTGGAAGGAAGGCTTGCCTCTGCTCCGCATCGGCAATGAGCGCATCAACGAGAACGCCTTCAATTACGTGGTTCCCAACATGTTCGCCGGAAGCATCTTCGACCTGGAACCGGGCACGGATTACGAGTGCCGCTTCGTGCTCTCCGATCCCGATGGCATGGAGGGCAAGACCGAAAACACCGTCACCGTCCGCACCCGCGCCGAGCCGAAGCCGTTCACCGGCGGCAAAATCTATCACGTGTATCCTCCAGGCTTCGCCGGCGCCAAGCAGGAGCCCGCCTTCACCGGTTTGCTGGCGGCGTACTACATGGGTTCCTCCGGCGCGGATTACTTCAACAGCTTTCCGCCCCGGGTGCAGCCCGGCGACACGATTCTAGTCCACGCCGGCGTGTATAAAGACGACCGCTTCCGCTACGGAGGCCCTCTCGGCACCATCTCCAGCGGCACGTATTTTTTGACGCAGAGCGGGACTCCGGAGAAGCCCATCGCGATCAAGGGCGCGGGCGACGGCGAGGCTATCTTTGACGGCGACGGCGCCTACAACCTGTTCAACGTGATGGCCGCCAACTACAACTATTTCGAGGGGCTGACCATCCGCAACACCGACCTCGCGTTCTGGGGCGGATACAAGAATCTTGCGGGATCGAGCGGCCTCACCATCAAAGGCTGCCATATCGAGAACGTGGCGCGTGCGATTTATACGGACTGGTCCGGATCGAAGGATTACTACATCGCCGACAACACCATCACCGGCCGCTTCCGCGCGGACATCCTGATGGGCTTCACCGGCCGCACCTGGCAGAACCTGCCCGACTTCGTCACCAAGCTGGTGTCCGAATATGCGATCAAGATCTACGGGCAAGGGCACGCCGTGGCGTACAACTACATCACCCGCTTCCATGACGGGATCGACGTCGCCACATACGGCAATCCGGACGGGACTCCCAATCCCATCCGCGACCGCATGCCCGTTTCCATCGATTTCTACAACAACGACATCAATAACGTAGAGGACAATTGCATCGAGTCCGACGGCGGCGCGCACAACATCCGCATCTTCCGCAACCGCTGCTTCAATCACGGCCATCGCGCGCTGAGCGTGCAGCCGATGTTCGGCGGGCCGGTGTATTTCATCCGCAACATCGTGTACCACGCGCCGGAGGGCGGAGCCGTGAAGTTCACCGCGTCCTCATCGGGAATCGTCGTGTATCACAACACGTTTCTCGCGCCGGTCAAGCCGATGCTGCTAGCGGCGTCCAACGTCCAGTACCGCAACAATCTGATTCTGGGCAAGAGCGAAACCCTGGAGACTTTCGCGGTTGAGACCAATACGAATTATTCGAGCTCGGATTACAACGGCTTCCGGCCTAATGAGGGCGCCCAGTTTTCGTTTGAGTGGAGCACGCCTCCATTCTCGGTGCGCGCGATCTTCCCGGGCGAGCCCGGAAAGCTGTCAACGCAAGCGCAGGGGCAGTTGGAAGCGAAATCGCGCGAAACGCGCCGATTCAAGACGCTGAAGGAGTATAGCGAAGCAACGGGGCAGGACCGGCACAGCGTCATCGTGGATTACGACGTGTTTCAGAAGGTGACGCCGCCGGGTCCCGATCCGCGCACGCTGTACAAACCCGCCGATTTCGACTTCCAGCTTCGCCCCGGCTCGGCCGCGGTGGACGCCGGCGTCCGCCTGCCGGGAATCAACGACGATTTCACCGGCCGCGCCCCCGACCTGGGAGCTCTGGAAGTCGGGAGGCCCGTTCCGCACTACGGCCCGAGGTAGACCTGTTACGCCGCATCAGCGACCCCAGTTCGAAAGGTACTCCATCCGCGACAGCATTTCCTCCGCAGATCTTTTGTTCAGAAGGTACAGCAGCCGCCGCAGTTGCTCGCCGATAGAGTAACGTTGTTGGGACGCCAGAATGATGCCTGAGTGTGCCTCTCCGTGAGAGATCCACTGTTGGTCCAGCAAACTGTAGTCTCTCATGTTGAAACTGAATAAGACGCGACCGTCGCTACTCGATCGGCCCAGATGCGCCTCGTCGCTTCTGTTGACCATCCCGTCATCCAATGCGGTCACAACATCAATGCGCCGTGTTCGCAGGGCCAGGACGAGTGCGTTCTGCATCGCGTCCTCGTCGAAGTACAGCCGGATTCGGCTCATTTCGACGCTTTAGAGTCACGCTCCACTCCTTGGGAAAATGCCTCTTCGTTGGCCAAATCGGTTTCGATCTCCTCGGCATTGGCATGATAGTAGGCCAAGGCCGCGTGAACCTGTGCGAGGCTGAGATGCCCGAACTGCGTGGCGATCTCTTCGGGAGTCAGACCCATTCGATACCAGCCCGCAACGCGCATCACGGTCACGCCCGTTCCGGCAATCTTGGGCCGCCCCGCGCGCACTTCCGGATCCCGGTCGATCAGGCTTCCAATCTCGACAGCGCCCTTCATAGCTCGATTATAGACCCGCGTCGATTCGGGAAAATAAAAAGGGAGCGGCGATCCGAGCGGCTTTTCTAAGGACCCTGCCAAGCGCCGTCTTCGTGCGCGTTCAGCGCAGCACTGAGTTAGGTGCCTGCTATCCAGGCGCCTAGCGGCCCTTAACTGCTTCCAAGCCGTTCGACTCCACCGCCCCCCAATTCAAGCCAGGTTCTATAAAGCACCTCCTGGAACTTCCAGTCGCCCCGCTTCGTCGGGGCCACGCTTTACTTCCGTTGCAACTGCACCTTAAAGAGAGCAACCCCTGGGCCAAATCGAAGCGTTCCGCATCGATGCAATCCTTTCAATAATTACCGGACCGGATGCATGGCAGGGCCCGCGTGTTCTGCGTGCTTTGGCGGAATTTTGGCGCAGCATCTTGGGCGAAAACACCCGCTTGTGCTCATTGCGGGGGCACATCTCCTGGACCTCGAGTTGCTCACAGCAGCGAAAGCCGGTCGCGGCATAAAGGAGAATCGCAATATTATGAAGTCTTGTTCAAAGCGGTTGACGCTCGTGGTCTCCGGAATAACACTCGGATGTTTGGCCGCCGCCTTTCTATCCAGCCGTGCCGCGGCGCAAGCCCCGGCAGCGGAAGCAAAGGCCCAGAAGTCGGGAGAGTTCTTCAAGGCCGTCACAACCAGCACGCTCAAGGAGCTTACTCCCGACGATTTTCTGTCGGCCATGGGCGTCATGGCGGATTCCCTGGGCTGGGACTGCTCGTCGTGTCATCCCGGAGCCGGCACCGACCACGCGGATTGGGTGGTCGACCCTCCGGTGAAGAAGACCGCGCGCAAGATGGTGGAGATGGTGGCCGCCATCAATAAAACCAACTTCGGGGGAGTGCAAATGGTGACCTGCTACACCTGCCATCACGCCCGCGACGTCCCCTCCACCACGATCGCGCTGGACGCTCTGTACAGCACCCCCAACATGGAGAAGGACGACGTCATCAAGGCCGATCCATCCCAGCCTTCGGCAACGGCGATTCTGGATAAATACATCGCGGCGATCGGCGGACAGCAGAAGCTCAACAGCCTCACCAGTTTCGTCGCCACGGGCGAGAGCGTCGGCTACGAGGGCTTGGGCGGGAATGGAAGCTTCACCCTCTATGCCAAGAGTCCGGATCAGCGCTCCACGCAAATCTCATATCCGAACCACCCCGACCGCGGCACCAGCCTCTGGACCTTCAACGGCAAAACGGGCTGGATCTCGGTTCCGCGCGGGCTGCTGGGAACCTTTGAGCTGACCGGCGTCGGATGGGATGGAGCCAGGTTCGAAGCCCAGTTGGCTTTCCCAGGGCAGATCAAGACTATCCTCACCAACTGGAAGTCCGGCACGCCGGAAAGCATCGGCGATATAGACTACCAGGTGGTCCAGGGCAGCGGCCCCAGAGGCCTGCTCGCGACTCTCTACTTCGACCCCAAGACGGGTCTGCTGACGCGCATGGTCCGCTTCACCACGTCGCCCGTCGGCCGCGTCCCCACGCAGATCGACTACGCGGATTATCGTGACGTCGGCGGAATCAAGTTCCCGTTCGAGATCACTTTCCTGTGGCTGGACGGCCGCTATACCGCGAAGCTCAGCGACATCAAGACCAACGTCACAATCGACGCGGCGAAGTTCGCCAAACCCTGAGTGCAATCGGGGGGCACTCTGCGCGCCGGCTGATAACCGGCGCCGCGTCCCGGCTCCACTGCTCCAGCAAGCTAAAGCATGTCCCACATCTCACTTCAAGAGCTTGCAAGCCAAGTGGGGCATGCTTCAGCTTGCCAACCTAGTTTTTCAGCAACCTCTACCAACCTGCCCCACCCGCCTGCAAGTCGATCCCAGCTCGCCGGGCAAGTATGCTATCGTGCCGGAGTAAGGGGCTTGATAGGAGCGAAGGAGCAAGCAAATGCACGATTACACCCAAACAGTCCGGTCTTTCTATGAGGCGTTCGTGCACCGGGACCCCCAGCTCTTTGCCGCAGTGCTCGATCCACAAATAGAGTGGACCTCGGCGGAAAACTTCGTCTACGCCGACCACAGTCCCTACGTGGGTGTAGACGCCGTGCTCAAACTGATCTTCGAGCGGCTGCCCGCCGATTGGGAACACTTTACGGTGAGCGCTGGAGAGATCCTGGGCGGTGGAGAGTTGGTAATTGCGAACGGGCGTTTCCGGGGGAGGTTCAGAGCTAACGGAGCTTCCATCGATGCCCAGTTTGTGCAGGTGTTTCAATTCAAGGATGGCAAGGTTGCCCGATGCCAGATGTACACGGACACCGCCAAATTCAAGGAATCCATCAGCCAGGGCCGCTTGGCCAGCGCGTGACAACTAAGGCCACCACTCCCTCTGGTCGCGGCTCGGAAACCGGGAGCGGATTCGCAAGTATCTATGGCGCTGCGGCCAAAGCAGCGTTGACAATAGTCTGGGCTTCCTGCTGGATGCGGCGCAGATGCTCCGCGCCCCGGAAGCTCTCCGCATAAATCTTGTAGATATCTTCAGTCCCGGAGGGGCGCGCAGCGAACCATCCGCTCGCGGCCGCCACTTTCAACCCCCCGATGGCGGCGCCGTTGCCCGGCGCATTCGTGAGGACAGTCTGGATTGGTTCGCCTCCCAGCTCGGTGAAGGCGACCTGCCGCGGCGAGAGTTTCGCCAATAATTGTTTTTGATCCGGAGTGGCCGGCGCCTCCATGCGCTCATACACGGACTCGCCGAACTCGCGCGTGAATTCGCGATAGATCTCGCCCGGATCGCGGCCCATTCTCGCGGTGATCTCCGCCGCCAGCAAAGCCGGGACGATTCCGTCTTTGTCGGTGGTCCACACGTTGCCGTCCATGCGGACAAAAGACGCGCCCGCGCTCTCCTCGCCGCCGAAGCCAAGCGAGCCGTCCAGCAAACCATCCACGAACCATTTAAAACCCACCGGCACCTCGTAGAGCTTGCGGGCGAGCTTCGCGGTGACGCGATCGATCATCTGGCTGCTCACCACCGTTTTCCCGACCGCTGCGTCCTTGCGCCACCCGGGGCGATTTTGGAACAGGTAGAAGATGGCCACGGCCAGGTAATGGTTGGGAGGCAGCAGTCCCTCGCTTTTGGTGACGATCCCGTGGCGGTCATGGTCGGTGTCGCAGGCGAAGGAGAGGTCATAGCGGTCCTTCATCCCGATCAAGCTCTGCATCGCATAGACCGAGGAAGGGTCCATCCGGATCTGCCCGTCCCAATCCACGGTCATGAACCGGAAGGTGGGATCGACGGCTTGGTTGACAACGGCCAGATTCAAACCATAGCGCTCGGCGATTCGTCCCCAATAATGAACCCCGGCTCCGCCCAGTGGATCGACAGCCAGGCTGAGCTTCGCGCCGCGGATGGCCTCCATATCGACCACGTTGCCGAGATCGGCGATGTAGGCGCTGAGATAGTCGTGCCGGTGCGTGGTGGGGGCGCTGAGGGCGGTCGCCAGCGGAACGCGCTTCACGCCGTCCATGCTGGATTCAAGCATCCGGGATTCGAGGTATTCGTTCGCTCGCCGTTCGATCCAGCCGGTGGCGACCGTGTCCGCCGGACCGCCGTTGGGCGGGTTATATTTAAAGCCCCCATCCGCCGGCGGATTGTGCGATGGCGTGATGACAATGCCGTCGGCAAGCCCGCTCTTCCGGCCGCGATTGTAGGTCAGGATCGCATGCGAAATCACCGGGGTCGGCGTATATTCGTCCCCTTCCGCGAGCATGACCTCGACGCCGTTGGCGGCCAGCGCCTCCAGCGCCGTGGCGCAGGCCGGGATCGACAACGCGTGTGTGTCGATTCCCAGAAACAGCGGGCCATCGGTTCCCTGTCCTTTTCGATAAAGGCAGATCGCCTGTGTGATCGCAAGGATGTGAGCTTCATTGAAGGACCGGTGGAAGGCGCTACCGCGATGACCGGAGGTTCCGAACGCCACCCGCTGCGCCGGCGCGGCGGGGTCGGGAGCCTCGCTGTAGTAAGCCGTGATCAGCCGGGGCACGTTGACCAGCATCCCCGGCTCCGCCGGCTTGCCTGCGAGGGGGCTTATGGTCATGCTCCTTCCAGTTTAAGTCTTGCTGCGCGCGGCGTTCTCGGTCACGCGCACCGTGACATCCATGCCCAGGAACGACGAGGCCGACCCGGCAAAAGTACCCCATAGCGGCAGAACCTGCTTGGGGTCCCATGCAACCGCGACACGAATGAGATTGCGATTGCCGATGATGCTGTTGGTCGGATCGAAATCGATCCAGCCCGTGCCCGGCAGGTACGTCTGCATCCACGCGTGCGTGGCGCCTCCGCCGCGCGTGCGGCTCGCCTTCGTCTGGGGGACCGCACCCGGAGCGGCGCTTGGAACAAAAATGTACCCGCTGACGAAGCGGGCGGCCAAGCCCAGGGAGCGCACGGCTTCCATCATCAGCACGGCAAAATCCCGGCAACTGCCGCGGCGGCTCTCCAGCGTGTCGTTGGGGCTTTGCACGCCCTTCTCACCGCGGCGCACGTAGAGGAAGTCCCTCCTGACGCCGAGCGTGATGCATCGAAGTAAGTCCATGGTCCCGGTGGTTCCGGCGGTTGTCCCAGATGCAGGCAGAAACTGCTTTACCCAGCGCCGGACTTCATCGCTCGGATACTGATGCGCCAGAGCGCAGCTCAGGTTCGGCAGCTCGTCGTCTGAATAGCGGAAGGGATACGTCGTTGCGTACTCTTCCAGGGGGTAATCGGGCAGAGCGGTTTCCACATGCTCGAGTGTGACGGTGCTGTCGAAGCGAAGCTCCGAAGTCTCGCCGTCGAACGTGGCCACGGCGACGGAGTTGTCGAACACGTCGTGGATCCAGCGAAGACTCGAGGGAGTGGGTGTGATCTCCAATTTCGACTTCAGCAGCCTGAGATCGTGACTTTCCCGCGGCCGGAACATCATCCGGTGCTCCCCCAGGCCCACCGGCTCCGAGTATCGATAAACCGTCAGATGGCGCACGGTGAGAAGAGACATCTGTGATTTTGGTCCTGCCGGCTCATGGGCCGGCGGTAACGCTCTCTACGATTTCGTCGGTCCAGACCGTGAAGTTTTCGAGGGTGGTCGGGCCGAAGGTGGTGGCGATGGCGACGTCCGCCGCGTCACGGCCCCGCGCGATCAGCACCCGTCCGATGCGCGGCACGTGATTTCGGGGATCGAAGATGTGCCAACTGCCCCCCAGGTAGACTTCAATCCAAGCCGCAAAATCTCCGACGCCGTAGGGCGGCAGCGTGCCCATGTCGCCCAGGTAGCCGGTGCAATAGCGCGCGGGAATATTCATGCAGCGGCAGAAGGCGATGGCCAGGTGAGCGAAGTCGCGGCAGACTCCTTTGCGCTCATTGAAAGCTCCCCAGGCGGTCTTGCTGGGATGTGCGTCTTGATAGTTAAAAACGATGTGGTTATGGACAAAGTCGCAGATCGCCTGCACGCGAGCCCATCCCGGCGGCGTCTGTGAGAATAGATTCCAAGCCGCATTTGAAAGCAGATCCGTCTCGCAGTAGCGGCTGCCCAGCAGAAAAACCAATGTCTCTTCGGGAAGATCCCGGACCTCGTGTTGCTGGGCGCCGGGAACCAGCGCGTCCGGCTCGCCCGAATCTCGTATGACCGCGTTCGTGCTCAATCGAATCCGGCCGATGGGCGCAACGATGCGGCTGCACCAGTTCCCATACACATCGCGATGGGACGTGATCGGTAGGAACGGGTCGGTGGTCAGGCGATCGGGAGTGACGATGTCCGCGGCGCGCGAATAGTGGATGTGCACCATCAGCAGCATCGGCGTGCTTTGTGGGCAGTGGTAGACAATCTCATAGCCGGCCCGGATTTGCATACTGAATTCCCTTCCCGCTGGAGAAGGCATCGACGGGGAAACCTCAAGAGAGTACGCGCCGATCTTAACACAGGAACTGGCCGTGGAGGTAAGCTATGAGAGATGAACAAACTCATCCTGCTGCTTCCCGTTTTGACTGTTTCCGGCTTTGCCCAACCTGCGGCGCCGGACCCGTCCAATCCGATCTCCACGTCGCTGCGCAACCTGTACATGGGGAATCGCAACAACATTGTGCGAACGGCGGAGAAGATGCCCGAGGAAAACTACGGCATGCGGCCGGGCGCGCAGACGGAAGTGCGGACGTTCGGCCAGCAGGTGTCGCACGTGGCCACCTACAACTTCCTGTGGTGCTCGCAGGCCAAGGGCGAGAAGAATCCCAGCCCCGGCAACCTGGAAAAGCTGACCTCCAAGGCCGACATCATGAAGGTGCTGAACGACGCGTTCACCTACTGCGACGGCGCCTACAATGCGCTGACCGACGCCTCCGGCGCGGAGACGATCGACATCACGCAGGAAAACGGACGCCAGACGCGCAACCTGCGGATGCAGCTATTGACCCTGAACTACGCCCACAACAACGAGATTTACGGAAGCATGGTGGTGTATCTGCGGATGAAGAATATCGTGCCGCCGGCTTCCGAGCCTCGCGGGCCGCAGCAGGGGAAGAAGTAATCATGCAGGCACTTGGACTACCCGAAATGATCGTGATTTTTGTCGTGGCTATCTTGCTATTCGGGGGGAAGAAAATCCCCCGGTGGCGCGGCGGGCCGCCATCTCATCCCTTGCCTGCTGACGATTCCAGAATCCTGAATCGCCGCCGCCGTTCTTCATCGAAGGCTTAGCTGTGGCGCACGCACTCCTGCGTGCCGTGTCGAGACTCATCTCGACACCGTCGTCGGTCGGCAACCCAGCGTCGGCAGGAGTGCCGACGCGGCACGCAGGAGTGCGTGCGCCACAAAGGCGGGCTACCGCCCGTCCAGGATCTCCTGGCAGACGTATTCCTGAAGCTCCCAGCCGGGCGCAAGCGTGAAGACTCGCTTGAACTCGTAGGGCTTGGTGAAATCCTTGGGATCGTCGAGCGAAACGTCGAGATTCAGGTGGCCCAGGTCGGGGCGGCTGTAGCGCTCGACCACGTGCAGCTCGTCGCTATGCGGCTTGCCGGTCGCATCCAGCCAGGTCCTGTCGTTGACGCCGACCGTATCCACCACCAGCGTGTCTCCATCCCACTTGGCGGTTGAATCGCCGGTCCAGGAGTTCGGGTCGAGATCCAGGTTGTGCGCACGTCCATCCAGAAAGAAGCGGCGATAGCTGTGCGTGTTGCCCTCGGCAAGCAGGATCACCATCTTGGGCGCCTGCACGATTTTGTAGGGCAGGCCGTTGACGCGCACGGTACCGTTCGGCAGGCACACCGCGGAAGGGTCGTCCTTGCCGGCGTTCTTGACAATGCCCGCCTTGCGCTGGTCGTACAGCTTTTTCGCCTCGGGCGTGTAGGCGGGATCGCTGGGAAGATTGGGGCTGCCGGAAAGCACCCAGACTCCGGAGAGATCCACTTTGCCGTCCAGCGCGCGGGGCGTGGAACCGGCCGGTGGAGGAGGCGGCTTGCGCACGGGCGGCTCGGGAACGGCCTTGACCTGTCCAAAAACTGCAGGCGCGAATAACGAGACAGCGGACAAGGCGAGCAGCGCCAACGCGCAGCGGTTATTTATGAGCCCCATCGAGATGCACCGGGTCCTGATTATTTTCGTTGCAGACGTACTCGGTCATTTCCATCTTGGTTTCGAGCGTGGTGGAACGCTTCTGAATCCAGGGCTTGGTGTAGGCGCCGGGATCGTCAATGGTAATGTCGATGTTGAGCGTGCCGTAGCTGGGGCGGCTGAAGCGCTCGGTCAGGTGCATCTGCGCGGTGTGCGGATGGCCGGGCATATCGATCCAGGACTTGTCGTTGAAACCGATGGTGTCCACCACCAGCGTCTCGCCGTCCCAGTGGGCGCGCGAGTCGCCGTACCAGGTGGGCTTCAGATCCTTGGGATGATCGCTGCCATCCACGAAGAACTGGCGGTACATGTGAGTGTTGCCCTCGAACAGCATCAGCACCAGCTTGGGGGTGGAAACCAGCGAGGTGTGATACGGAGCGGCGCGCGGAGGACCGCCGGGCAGGCAGCGCGCTTCGAAATCGTCGGCGTAGTTGCTGACGGCGCGCTGCTCCAGCAGTTTCTGAGCCCACGGCTGCAAGTAGGGGCCGTCCTGGCTGATCGTTCTTTGCCCGTTCCAGATTCCAGTGAAGTCGGGCTTGCCATCCGGCAGGCGAGGCGTGGGTCCGGGAGGTCCGGGTGGAAGCGCGCCTTTTCCACCAGCCCTGCCGCCGGCCTTTCCCTGTACGGCGCCCTTGGCTTGCGCGGTGCCCTGGGAAGGATTCAACGGGTCCTGAGAGCGGGCCGGCGACGGCGTCAGCGCTAAAGATACAAATACCGCCAGGGCCGCGGCGCCGGCCGAGAGCGCGAGATGCCTGCGCATGTCTTTATGGATCGATCCTTATTGATCGACCTCTATTGATCGGCGGGGGCGCCGCCGGGGGCGCCGGGTTGGGAGGACCCGCCGAAGACCCTGCGGCCGTCCGGTAACACGACGCTTGTCGCATTCGCCGTGCTCGAACCGTCCTTGGCCATCGAGCCCTGCACCGTCACCGTGTCGCCGGCATGGAGCGAATTCTTGGTCCATCCCTGCTTGAGCAGCACGGGGATCGCGCCCAGCTCGAAGTTCCAGTTGGTGACCTTGCCGTTGGCTTCCTTCACATCCACATAGAAGCGGGCGTGAGGATTCATCCACTCCACTTTGCTCACCGTTCCGGTGATCTGTATGTGCTTGGTCGAATCGTACTCGGCCGCGAAGGAATGGTGCGCCAGCATGGGCACCGCCGAAACCAGCAATCCGAGACTCGCTGTCAAGAGCGCAAAGGGCGCGAAGCGCTCCGTTTTGCGCGACCCTCTAAGTAGAACTGTCTTGGCTCTCATCCTCACACCTCCCAGGGAAAATGGATGTCACAACAGAATTATCACACTGGCCGGAGAGCGTCAAGCGTACTGCCGCCGGAGGGTGTGCGACTTGAAAGTGACGACTCGCAGGGTTTCCTTTTTTGTGGCACGAAACCGAGCGTAGTGATACGCTAGGTTTACAGGAGGCCTTTACATGCCCGACTCTCTGGTTAATTTGGAAAGCCGTCGCGCCGCCGTTCGGTCGCAAATCGCCCAGTTGGGCGACATGCGGTCCGGCTCCATTACGGGAACAGGAGGGCGTTGTGGAAATCCAAACTGTCATTGCCATCGGGCCGGAGATCCCGGCCATGGCCCCTACTATCGGCTGACTCGCAAGGTGAATGGCAAAACCGTCACCGAAACATTTTCCTCCCCCGCCCGTTTGGCCAAAGCGCAGCGCGAGGTTGCCGAGTGTCAGCGCTTCCGGCAACTGGGCGATCAGCTGTTGGAGGTCAATGAACAGATCTGCGAGTTGCGTCCCGTGGAGGAAACCTCGCCGTCGGTCCAGGAAAAAAAACGGCGGACGCCGTCCAAAAGGAAGTTGCGCGCGAAGTAGACCAACTGCTGCGCACCATCTTCACCAGCGTGCGCAAAACGGGCAGCCTAGATCTGGAAGCCGTCGAGATGTTGGTGCGCTCGGCCATGCATCAGGCCGGAGCTAGTGCGTTGACCGAGTTGCTGCGGTTTCCCGTGCCAGAGCAGCATTCCACTCCTTGCCTGTGCGGGCAACCAGCGCTTTATCGCGAACTGCGCTCGAAGAACGTGCTGACGGCGGTCGGCTCGGTGGAAGTGTCCCGGCCCTACTATCTGTGCCCGCACTGTCATGATGGGCAGTTTCCGGCGGACCAGGAACTCGATATCGTTCACACCGAGTTCTCCCCCGGCGTGCGGCGCATGCAAGCGCTGGTGGGTCAGGATGCGCCCTTCGATCACGGCCGTGAGCAGATGAAACTACTGGCCGGCTTGGAGATCACCACTAAATCCGTCGAACGCGTGGCCGAATCGATGGGCGCCGACATCGCACGGCGAGAGCAACAGGAGATCGATCGCGCTTTGCAACTCGATCTACCCATGCTCATGGGCGAGCCCGTTCCCATTCTCTATGTCCAAAGGGACGGCACCGGCGTGCCCGTCGTGAAGAAGGAAACGGCGGGTCGCAAGGGCAAGCTCGACGGCTTGCCGGCCCACACGCGCGAGGTCAAACTCGGCTGCGTATTCACGCAGACTACCTGGGACGAGGAAGGCTACGCCGTTCGCGACCCCGCTTCGACTACCTACACCGGCGCCATCGAAAATGCCGAGCAGTTTGGCAAGCGGCTCTACGTCGAGGCCTGGAAACGTGGCTGGAGCCGCGCCGAGAAGAAGGTTGTCATCGGCGACGGCGCCGAATGGATCTGGAACCTGGCCCGGGAAGATTTTCCCGGCGCCATTCAAATCGTCGATCTGTTCCACGCCCGCCAGCATCTGTGGGACCTGGCTCGCTTGCTCCATCCCCATGACGCGAAGCGCCGCAACGCCTGGATCGGCTTCCATCAGAAGCGTTGGCTCGACCAGGGCAAGATCGCCAGACTCGTCGCTTCGCTTCGCCTGATTCAAACCCCTGATCCCAATCTGGCCAAGAAACTCCGCAACGAAATCGATTACTTCGCCACCAATGCTGCTCGCATGAACTACCCCAAGTTCCGCAAGCAGCATCTCTTCGTCGGATCCGGTGTCATCGAAGCCGGTTGTAAAACCGTCGTTGGCCATCGTCTCAAACAGTCCGGCATGTTCTGGTCTGTGACCGGCGCCAACTCCATCCTCGCCCTTCGCTGCTCCCACCTCAACGGCCGCTTCGAAGATTACTGGGAAAGCCGTCGGGCCGCCTAACCTCCACTTTTATGTCGCTCACCCAGTTAAGAAGGGTGTGCGACATGAAAGAGGAAGCGACGGAGTTTTCTTTTTTTGCGCCTCAAACCCGAGCGTATGTAGTACGCTTAGGCGAGGAGGCTTGTTTCCCATGCCGGATTCCCTTTTGGAATTAGAGAAGCGTCGTTCCGAAGTGCTGGCGGAGATCGCTGCGTTGGGCGACTTCCGTGGTGGTTCGATTTCAGCCACCGGAGGCCGTTGCGGCACTCCGAATTGCCACTGTCATAAGCCGGACGATCCCGGTCATGGCCCCAACTACCGGCTCACCTACAAGGTCGAAGGCAAGACCGTTACGGAAAGCTTTCCCAATCCTGCTGCGCAGCGTAAAGCCGAACGCGAGGTCGCCGGTTTCCGTAGTTATCAGCAACTGAGCCGGACTTTGATCGAAACCAATGAGAAGATCTGCCGCGCCAGACCGGTCCAAGACACTCTGACACCGCAGGAAAAAAAACGGCGGAAGCGATCCGGCAGGAAGTCGAACGGGAAATAAGCGCGCTGCTCCGGCTCGTCTTTCAGGACCAGCGCAAGACCGGCAGGCTCGATCTGGAAGCGGTCGAGATGGCGATGCGATCCGCGATGCACCGGGCCGGGGCGGCCGCGCTGAGCCAATTGCTTCGATGCGAACCTCCCGGTCCAGACGAGCGCGAAATACTCTGTCCCTGCGGCCAGAAAGCCCGTTACCGCGAGATGCGTTCCCGGCGGGTGCTGACCGCCGTGGGCCAGATCGAGTTCCTGCGGCCCTGGTATTTATGTCCGCAATGTCATCACGGACAGTGTCCCGCCGATGCCGCCTTGGACATGGAGAAGGTGGACCTGTCACCCGGTGTTCGCCGCATGCTGGCGCTGGTTGGTTCGGAAGCGCCGTTTGATCATGGCCGCCGCCAGATCGCACTGCTGGCCGGCTTGGACGTCACGGCCAAAGCGGTGGAGCGGACGGCGGAAGCCATTGGAGAAGATGTTGACTCAGGCGAGCGAGAGCAAATCCAGCGGGCAATGCAGTTGGACCTGCCGATCGTCGTCGGCGAACCCATCCCGATTCTGTATGTGCAAATGGACCGGACCGGAGTACCCGTGGTCAAGAAAGAAACAGCGGGCAGGAAAGGCAAGACTGCCGGCCAACCGGCCCCTACGCGGGAGGTGAAGTTGGGATGCGTGTTCACGCAGGCCGGCTGGGACTCGGAAGGCTATGCGATTCGCGATGCCGATTCCACCACCTATACGGGGGCCATCGAGACCGCCGAGGAGTTTGGCAAACGCATTTATCTGGAAGCCTGGAATCGTGGCTGGAGCCGCGCCGAAAAGAAGGTTGTCATCGCGGACGGGGCTGAATGGATCTGGAATAACGCCGACCAGTATTTCCCCGGTGCGATTCAGATCGTCGATCTCTATCACTCCCGCCAACACCTGTGGGAAGTTGCCCGCCAGCTGCATCCCCACGACGAAGCCAGCCAGAAAGCCTGGATGAAGATCCACCAGAAGCGGCTGCTCGACAAGGGAAAAATCGAAAAGCTGGTGCTCTCACTGCGGTCCATCGAGTCAATCAACCCGGATGTCATCGACAAAATTCGCATCGAGGCGGACTACTTCGAGAAGAATGCCGAGCGCCTGCGCTACCCAAAGTTCCGGCGCCAGCATCTCTTTGTCGGCTCGGGCGTCATTGAAGCCGGTTGCAAGACCCTTATCGGTTCACGCCTTAACCAGTCCGGTATGTTCTGGACAGTTCGCGGAGCCAACGCCATCATCGCCTTGCGCTGCTGCCACCTCAACCGACACTTTGAGGACTATTGGGAGTCGCGCCGTGCCGCTTGACCTCCACTTTTATGTCGCACACCCGCCGCCGGATGCGATATTCTCAGTCTCAATAGGAGATCGCAAAATGAACCGGAAGACCTCCGCTGTTTTGCTCGCACTCTTTGCCGCCTGGGTGGTGTTCGCGCAAGACGAACCGCCCGAGCCAACACCCGAGCCGCCTCAGGACGCGACGCCCGCTCCGGGTGGAGGCGCTGCTGGGGGCCGGGGAGGCGCCGGCGGGAACGCGCAGGGTCCTCAGCCCTACGAACGCGTGGTCACCAAGGAGGCCAAGACGTCCAAAGGCGTCTTCACCGTTCACGTGGTTCGCGACCGCTATTATTATGAGATCCCCAAGAGCGAGCTGGGCAAGGACTTCCTTTGGAATTCGCAGATCGCCAAGACCGGAGCCGGCGTAAGCTACGCGGGGCAGCAAGTGGGGCACCACGTGATCCGCTGGCAGTTGAAGGGCAATCGCGTGCTGCTGCTGGAGGTGCATCCGGGACCGATCGCCGATGCGGCGCAGCCGATCGCGCTGGCTGTGAATGCCGCCAGCAGCGACACGATCATCCAGGCTTTCCCGGTGGCCGCATTTTCAAAAGATCAGGATCCTGTGATCGAAGTCACTCGTCTGTTCAGCGGCGACATTCAGGAATTCAGCGCACGGCAGACTCTGAACGCCACGGCCGTCGATCAAAACCGCAGCTTCGTCGAGCGCGTCACTCCCTATCCCAGTAATGTGGAAGCCGAGGTCACGCTAACCTATACGCGTGGCGCGGCGGGCAGAGGCGGCGCGGAAGCAGGCGCCGGTGTTGGCGGCGGAGGCCGCGGAGCTGTAACCGTGGTGCTGCATCACAGCATGGTGAAATTGCCGGATACGCCGATGCAGTCGCGTTTATTCGACAATCGCGTTGGGTTCTTCAGCAGCGCGGCCACCGACTACACTCGCGACGAGTACAAAGCCGAGCGCATCCGCTACATCGACCGGTGGCGTCTCGAAAAGAAAGATCCGGCCGCCGCGCTCTCCGAGCCGGTGAAGCCGATCGTCTACTACATCGATCCATCCACTCCCACCAACCTGGTGCCGTGGATCAAGAAGGGCGTGGAAGCTTGGAACGCGGCTTTCGAAGCCGCCGGCTTCAAGAACGCGATCCAGGCCAAGATCCCTCCCACCGCGCAGGAAGATCCCAACTGGAGCGTGGAGGATGCGCGCAACTCGGTCATCAAATGGATCCCTTCGACTACCGAGAACGCCGAGGGCCCGCACATTTCCGACCCCCGCACGGGCGAGATCCTGAACGCCGATATCGAGGTCTACAACAACGTGCTGACGCTGGCCCGCGACTGGTACTTCGTGCAGGTGGGTCCGCTGGACCCGCGCGCGCAAAAGCTGCCTCTGCCGGACGACCTGATGGGCCGGCTGATCGAATTCGTGGTGACGCACGAAGTGGGCCACACCTTGGGTCTGGAACACAACATGAAGGCCAGCTCCATGTACCCGCAGGACAAAATCCGCGATAAAGATTGGGTCCACACCATGGGCCACACGCCGTCCATCATGGACTACTCGCGGTTCAATTATGTGGCCCAGCCGGAGGACAAAATCGCCGTGGAGGATCTGGTGCCGCGCATCGGGCCGTACGACATCTGGGCCATCAAGTGGGGTTACACACCGATTCCCGGCGCCAAGACGCCGGACGAGGAAAAGCCCACGCTCAACATGTGGGCCAAGGAACAGGACGACAAGCCCTACCTCCGCTTTAACACGGCCGCCGCGGGCGGGAGCGATCCCGGTGAGGAGACCGAAGCCGTGGGCGACGCCGACGCCGTCAAATCCACGGCGCTGGGCTTGAAGAACCTGCAACTGGTCGCCAAGATGCTGATGTCCGCCACCGCTTACAAAGACGGCGAGACGTATGAGCAACTGTCGGAGCTGTACGGCCGCATGATCACGCAGTGGAGCAACGAGATGAATCACGTGGCCGGCATCGTGGGCGGCTTCAACAGCCAGGAGAAAGTGGTGGGTCAGGAGGGCCGCGTCTTCAACCTGATTCCCAAGGAACAGCAGCAGGCTGCGGTCAAGTTCCTGCTGGATAACGCGTTCACGACGCCTTTGTGGATGGTGGACGAAGAGATTCTCCGCCGCATTGAGGCGGTGGGCGCAATCGACCGCGTACACTCGGCGCAGTCTCGCATCCTGGCTACGCTGTTGAACAGCGCCCGCTTCGGACGCCTGGTGGAACAGGAAACGCTGGACGGCCAACTCGCGTATTCGCCGGTGGAGTTTCTGGCGACCGTGCGCAAGGGGATCTGGAAGGAGCTGGACGCTCCGCAAGTGAAGGTCGATCCGTACCGGCGGGAGCTGCAACGCACGTATCTTCAGGACGTGAACAATAAACTAAATCCGCCGGCGAGCGCCGCCGTGGTCATCGTGCTTCCGCTGGGAGAGGGCGGCCAGGGTCCACGCGTGCAGACCAGCGGCGATGAGAAGCCTCTGTACCGCTCGGAGCTGCGCGCGCTGAGCGCCTTCATCACCGCGGCCGTGGCAAAGACCACGGACCACGAAACCAAAGCGCATCTGGAAGCCGCCAAGGACGAGATCGCGCGGATTCTGGATCCTCTGCCCGCCGCGCGCGCGGCGACTCCAGCGGGCGGAGCCGCAGGCGGCCGCGGAGGGCCTCAGTAGCCGCCCAGCTTCACCTCTGGCCGTGGTGATCGTTGTTGATGAGCTTGCTCGCGTCGCTTTCGACGCACTTGGGCGATTCCTCCAGCGGCTCAGTGGAGGGCTTGACCACGCGAGGCGGCTCGGTCCAGGGAGCGGTCAGCACCTTGGGGTCCTCCACCGTGACCTGATACACCAGGTTCGCTCCGTCGCGCCAGAAGCGCTCGGTCACGTGCATGGCGTCGGTGTGGAAATAGCCGCCTTCGCCGAACCAGGTATCGTCCACGAAGTTGGTCGCGTCCACCACCAGCGTGTCGCCCTCCCAGCGGCCGACGGAATCGCCGTAGTAGGACGGGTTCGCGTCGGCACGATGCGGGCGCCCGTCGGTGGGAATGATGCGGTAGGCGTCGCCGGATATGTCTTCGTAAAAGAAGACGATCTCCTTGGGCAACTGCACGATCTTGCGCGGAGAGCCGATGCGCGGAACTCCCGGCCTGCCGCAGTAGAAGACCTGATCGGTTTTGCTCTCGTGGTCGAACAGGTCCTTCACCTTGGCCTGGAACTCGGGCTTATAGGCAGGAGCAGCGGTGGATGCGAGCGCGCCGGCGACTGGTTTTGTGGCCGGCCTGCGCCCGCTCGAATCCACGCCCTTGACCTGCACTTGCTCTCCGGTCTGCCGCTTGAGTGCCGCTGGCGGAAGATCGATGGAATACAGCCACACGCCGCTTAGATCGGGATGGCCATCGGGGGTGCGCGAGGCTTGGCCTTGTTGAGCGCCGTTCTGCGCGTTCACAGAGGCGCTCAGCGCCAGCGTCAAACTCAAGAATGCAGTCTTCATTTCAAGAATCCTCCCGGTTTCACTTTTGGCCGTCGGCCGGCGTGCCGCTAACCAACTCCAGAGAATTTCCGTCGGCGAAGGTGATCTTCAAGAGATAGCCGTAGTTGGATTCATCCTTGGCGCGGTTTCCTTCCACCGTCACGCTCTGGCCGATGCCCTTGGAAAAGTCGCTCTTGTTGACGCCCACGCGCTTGAACCAGGCGGGAGGATTGGTTTCAAACTTCCACTCTTCCGAGGAACCGCTGCTTCCCTTCGCGGACATATAAATGACGATGTGGGGGTTGACCCAATCCACCTTGGTCAGCGTGCCGGCCAGCGTGAATCTTTTGGAGACGTCGAATTCGGCGGTGGTGGAATGATGCGCCCACAGCGAACCCGCCGCACAGAACAGACCTATGGCGAGGCCAGCGCTCCCAATCCTGTGTCTCAACGGAACGGTCCTCCTTCGAGGGAGCATATCATAAAGTGTGGCAGCGGGCCGGCGCGCCGGCCCACCACCGTCGAAGATCCAGATCCTCTTGGCCAATATCCCCGGACCATGGGACTGCCTTCAACGCAGGACAGCCAGCGCCCCATGCTCGTCATGGGCCGTCCATCAGTTGTTACGTTTGTGCAGCGTGGCTTCGAAGACTCTACTACACACCGGTGGGCCGGTTCGCTGATGGAAGACGCCGACCTCTCACGCCTCAACAATAGGGGACGAGTCCAACGATCGCGGGTGGACGAAACAGGCAAACTGTTGATGCGGCGGCAAAAACAGGTCGAAGAAAATCTTGTGACCGCTGCTACGGCCCGTATTGGCTCTGCCCGCCGGGGATGTCCACGGTAAAGCCGCCGCTAAAAGAGGGCACAAATGTCAGGTTGCCGCCCGGCGTCGTAAGGTGTAGCTGACATTGCCGGCCGCGGCGAGGGCGGGAGCAATCAGGAATGCGGCCAGCAGGAGACGATACGGGAGCATTGGTCATCAAGATATCCGACAGATCGCCTGGCGTCAAAGGCCGGCGACATGGTATATACTTTCACCCGAGAGTCCAGAGCATCACGGAGCAAGCCTATGACGAAACCGGCCACAATCGCTGTATTTTTGGGGACCATCGTTCCTGTCGTTGTTCCTATTGGGGCGCAGGATTTCGACGGACGCCAGGTTGCGGCGGCTCTGGCCCAGAAAAATGTCCGGCCCGCACCTCGTCTGGCCGACGGACATCCCGACCTGGGCAATTCGAAAGGCTCCTGGATCCCTCCCGGCGTCGGGGACCTGTCCGGCAACCGAGGCGGCTTCGCGGGGACCGCGCCGCCCGAACAAAAAATCGATGTCCCGTTTCTGCCGTGGACCAAAGCATTCTACGACAAGGTCAACGCCACTTTCACCAAGGACGATCCCGAGGGCTTCTGCCTGCCGCCGGGCATCCCGCGCATGTACGCGACCTCGTTTCCGTTTCAGATCTATCAGCAGCCGGACCGCATCCTGTTTGTGTTCGAGGGCGGCGCGCACATGTGGCGCGTCGTGTATATGGATGGGCGCAAACACACGCCTCCCGAGAAATTGAATCCGACGTATTTAGGCGAGGGCATCGGCCACTGGGACGGCGACACGCTGGTGGTGGATGTGACGGGATTGAACGACCGGAGCTGGCTGGACGCCGCCGGCCATGCGCACACCGAACAACTCCACGTGACCGAACGTTTCACGCGCGTCAATGAACTGATCCTGCATTACCAGGCCACCATCGACGATCCCGGCGCCTATTCCAAGACTTGGACCACAAGCTGGAACATTCGCTTCTATCCGGGCATGGAGCCTCTGGAGTACATCTGTCAGGAAAACAACGCGGATTTGAAGCACCTGGTGGGCAAGTAGGTTCGAGCGCTCCCTCACGGTCTCGGTTCAGCGGGGCCTCCGGCATTGCCGGATTGAACGGTAAGAGACCGGATGCACCGGGGCGCTTGTTGGGGTAGGCTTCAAAAAGAACACGACTGCAGTTAAGGCCCTTTTTTCATTGGAGCGTGATGCCCCTTGCTCAGCTTGGCTCCAGGAAGGCGATTGAACATTGGCGAGGTCTTGATGACACTCCCCTGGAGTAGATTTTGCGATCAGCCAGCCTGGGCGTTCGTGTTCGGGAAGGCAGGAGACAAATGAAGCGAAACCGAGGTCAGGAGAAGGATTCGGATCGAGGGATGGAAGGCGACGGTTTCCCGGTGTTGCGACGAAACGTGGCGGGGATCGATCTGGGGAGCACAAGCCACTGGGTATGTGGGCCAACGATAGAGGGCTCGGAGCGGGAAGTAGAGGAAGTCGGAGCCACAACACCAGAGTTGGCCAAGCTGGCGCAATGGTTGAGGGAGCGGAAGGTGGAATCGGTGGCGATGGAGAGCACGGGTGTGTACTGGATTCCTGTGCACGAATTCCTGGAGCGCCAGGGATTCGAAGTGTTGTTGGTAAGCACGCGGGAATTCGCGCAGGTGCCGGGGCGAAAGAAGACGGACCGGGTAGACTGCAAGTGGATTCAGCGGCTGCACAGCTGTGGGCTGCTTCGAGGCTCGTTCCGGCCGGTTGAGCAGGTGTGCATGTTGCGGACTCTGGTACGCGACAGAAACACGCTTGCAGCGGAGCGGGCAGACTGGCTCCGACGAATGCAGAAGAGTCTGGACCAGATGAATGTAAGGGTGCACCGGGCGGTCTCCGACATCCAGGGCGCAACGGGTATGGCGATCATCCGGGCAATCGTAGTAGGAGAGCGGAACCCTGCCGTGTTGGCGAGGTTGCGGGAACCCGGTTGCCGCAAGAGCGTGGAAGAAATCGCCGAACAGTTAAGCGGGCATTGGCGAGAGGATCATCTGTTCAGCCTAAAGCAGAGTCTGAAGATGTACGATGCCATAGGCGAAACGATGCAGGAATACGACAAAGAGACTCTGCGGCGGCTGCGGGAGATGGAGCGAGCCGATTATGAGGGGAAGCAACCACCCCAGCTGAAAAACACCAATAAAGCAAAAATGATCCGCCAACGCGGCGAAGAACCGATGCGCGAGGCTTTCTACCGGATGAGCGGGGTCGATCTCACGGCCATCGACGCCGTAGGAGTTGGGGTGGTTCAGTGTGTGCTTACTGAATATGGTTCCGACCTGAGTTGCTTTCCGACGGAGAGCCATTTCGTCTCCCACGCGACGCTGGTTCCCAGGGGTGGCTTCAGCGGAGGCAAGGCGCTCAAAAAGAAGAAGCGCGGCAGCGCCAGCAGTCGTGTGTCGGCTGCACTTCGCTCGGCAGCGCTATCGTTGCGCCACAGTCAAACCGCCCTCGGAGCTTTTTTTCGCCAAACCGCCCGACGCCTGGGACCCGATGTCGCAGCCTTTGCCACGGCTAGAAAATTAGGCATACTGATTTATCGCCTGCTCCGTTTGGGGGCAGGCCTACGTGGATGAAGGAGCCGAAGCCTACGAAAAGCGCTACCACGCCTCTCGCATTAATCGCCTTAAAATCACCGCCTCAGACCTCGGCTTTGAACTCGCTCTCAAACCAACAAACCCGTGAGTTCTTCCATTACATTACCGACCATTGGTCTCGGAGTAGCAATCTGCCAGCATTGCCTTCCAGGATTCCTCATCGTGGCCGATGCTCAGCCTGTTGCCAGCGCGAACCAGCGGGAGACGGAGCAGGAGCGGGTCGCGCTCAATCCGCGCGAGAATTTCGGAATCGGAGAGCTTCATGTACTTCATCCCGGCGGCGGTATAACTCTTGCCCTCGGTGTCGAGGAGCGCGGGCATGCCGAAGCGGTCGATGAATCTTCGAATCTCGCCGGGCGCCATGGGCCGCTGCTTCAAGTCCATCATTTGAATGGTTACACGGCGCTCCTTGAAGAAACGCTGGGCGGCGCGCGAGGCCTGCGAATTTTTTACGCCGAAGATCTGGACCGTTAGCATAGCCGCCCTGGTGCCAGACATGATTGTGGCATCCGGTGGAGTTCGGTGGTGGGCCAGTTCCGATTCGCGGACGTTACGAGTGTACGCGGCTTTTGCGATAGTCCAATATAATCAATATGTTACAATTGTATGAGCCACTTTCTGTGAATGATGTGATATCATCTATTGACAGGAAGAGACATCTTCTTGTATCATACGCTGTGGACGGAACGTCCAGGAAAGGAGTTAGCTCGTATGGCAAAAACACAACGTGTGGTTTTCAGCTTCGATGAACGCAGCTTGGAGAGCCTGCAGAAAATCAAGCAGCAAGGCCATTTCATGTCCATGGGAGAGGCAGTCCGGGAGTCGCTCCAGATCAGCCGGGCCCTCCAGTCACAGGCGAACCAAGGGTTCAGCGAGATTGTGGTACGTAATCCCGAGACCAAGGAAGAGCGTGTTATTGTGATTCCAACGCTACACTTGACCGCAACGAAATAGAAGCTTATGGCACAAGCGTCGGGCGGCTTGCCGGCGGCAAAATGCGGTGAGCGCCGGATACGACAACGCTGCACCAGCCGCCGTCAACTCCTCATGGACTCGCACGAGATTCCCCTTGCAGGAAGTCAAGAGATCGAGGATCTGTTGCCGGTAGGGTTCGGCTTTCTCCGTCCGTTGAATCTCCGGGACATTGGTGGAGTTCGCACTCAGCACTTCGCGCACGCTCAGGCGCGATAGCCGCAGCACGCGCGCGATCTCCCGTTTGCTCACTCCCTTGGCGCTCAGTTCCAGAATCGCGGTTCGTTGCGCTTGGCTCAGCATGTGTGGTTTCCTGCTCCTTTCCGATTCGTTCCGCCATCCGGTCCAGTTCCCGGCGTGCGTTTTCAATCTGGCCCTGTGCTTGTTTCTGTTGCGGGCCAGTCATCTGCGGGAGGGCTTCGGCGAGCCTCCTGCCGGCACGGCGCAGGATGGCCATCGCCATTTCCAGATCGCGCTCCACTTGTTCGGCCGCCGCCGGTTTGGCTGCCGGTGGCTGCCGCTGCGTTTTCAAAAACAGTTCCGGTTCGGCGAGGATGCGCTCGCGCACCGCGCGTGTGCCTTTGCGCCAGGCCGTATAGAGTTGCCCGGCTTGCCGCGTATCGCAACGGTGCTGCGCGAATGCGGCGGCCATGCGCTGGCAATGCTCCGCATCCACGCGGGCCACCGGCGCCAGATACTTCATGGCCACGTGCGCTGAGATTTTGCCCTCGCGCACTTGCTGCTGAATCGCTTCCGGCAGCAACTCCACCAGCGCCAGGCGCCGCGATACCCAGCTCATGCTGCGGTCGAAACGCCGATGCCGCTCGCAATGTCGGAGGCAATCATGTTGCGCATGAGCGTGCTTTTGCCCGCACCGGTGGTTCCGAAGATCGCCGTATGTTTGCGTCGGGCATCGGATGGGATCACGAATTCACCCTGCGCAAAGAGTGCGCCGGGGTCGTGTTGGATGCCGATCGCGACAGGTTCGAGGGGCATCGGGTAATCATAAACCGCTCTGCGCTTTTTATACCTGTGGATGGGCGCGATTTTTCTTGGCGGGGGAGTAAGGCGAAAACGGTTGAAGCCTTACGAGTCTTTGAGGAGTTCGAAGTACTGCTCACGGCTCATGCCTGACGTTCGTGGAAGGTTCTTGATGATAAAAAGGGGAACGGAGTCATACATCGGGATCACGAGCGGTTGACGGTTGCCGGGTTTCACGTATATGAGGTGGTCGCCTTTCGTGCGATCATACGTAAACCCGTCCCGCTCGAATACGCGGACAAGTCGCTGATAGTGCACCGGCCGGAGAGCGGCCATGCCATTACTTGATGCTCATCGTTAGTCGATCGACCGACACGAATTCGGGAGCGCGCCACTTCTCGCCTTCGCGTTCATACCCGGCTTCCTGAAGGATCTCGTCGAGCGTTCCCATGTCGGCACTTGTCTCAAGGAAGCCGCGCACGGCGTCGCGGATATTGCGCCGGGCTTCGTCGTCCGTTGTCCCGCAGCTCGATACATCGAGCGCCGGCACGTGCGCCACAAACATGCCTCCTTCCTTGAAGATGTGCACGTCGAAGGAGAAGTCTTCCATATGGTGGGTTTCCTGTTGAATGGTCTGCATGTTTATTATTACTGATTTGGTTTAGGTTCGTTTGCGAGCTCGACGGTTTGGTGGTTCCCATGGTCGTCGTGCTTGTTAACTACGCTCTCAGTATAGCGGCCGGTAATCGACCGTCAACGCCTGCGGCCAATCCTTAACCACCCGGCCGAGTTCATCGGGTGCAACGGGTATCGCTGCGGCTGCGGGCGGAAACACTTTTTATGATGCCGGCTTTTCGATGCCTGCGGTGAGCACGTCGAGGGTGAGGTCGTCGAACGGGATGAAGTGATAGGCACGCTGTTGCGCGGCAGACATCCCCTGATGGAGCTCCGCCTTGAGGTTCTCAGCCCTCGTACGGGTTTCGGTTATAATCGCAACCTGAAAATAGTGCATGCCGAACTTCGCGACGTGGCGCTGTTGCTGGTGGTAGGCGGCGTATGCCTTGATCTTCAGCGCGATTCTCGCGTGCGCCATCGTGCCCGTATCCGCTTCAAGAAAAAAATGTAATTTATTTTTCCCCGCCGGGCGTTCCGTGTGCTGTAAGACAAAATACGCGTCCGGGCGGATGGGCAATTTCCCCTCGCGGGTCTGCACGCTGTCTTGGATCGCCAGCCGCTCGTGCTGCCACTCTGCGAGCTTCACGGGGCTATGCCGCGAGAGGAGCAAGAGCTTCGTGTGGATGCTCGCGACAAAGAGCGCGTGCGGAATTGTGAGGTCTTTCCATTCGGTCTCGCGGGGGCGCTTCTCGGCCAGGTCGTCCGGCGCATAACCGCCTTCGATAACGGGCAGATGATAAAGCGGGGACGGATAAGCTGCTTAGCGACGAAGTCGAGGAAGTGCTCGTGTGGAGTCTTTGCCTGATTCCCTTTTGCGAGGCTTTCCATCGCTTGAAGCCATTTGTCGCTCTTTGGTTTCTTGCGCAAAAACACCGGTTATCATCTCCACTTGGGAGCTTCGATTCAGGGAAAGGCCGCTGTATTCAGCTCATTCAAAGAATAATATAATCTGCATCAGTTCGCTCTTGGTAGGACTAATCAGCATGCGGGCGGTACTGATGGTAACGGAACTCGCGATTCACTTCCGTCAGGAAGCGCGAGAACGGAGTATGCTGCGCCCGGCGCGCGGGAGAGGTACAATTCTCCCATTACCACCCACGGCAGGCAGGAACGGTGAGCGAGGAGGAGGCATGGCGGGCCGAGCCGAGCGATCATTTTTTGACATTATGAAGGACGCTCTGGTTGCTCTCGGCGTGAATGTCGCGTTCCGCGAGTTCATGAAGAAGAACGCAACGAGCGTGCCGGAAGAGATCGGGAAGAAGGTTACCGAACAGACGCGGGACGATCTCCTCGAAGAATTCCGGCTGCTTTTGCCCTCTCAAAAGGACAATCTCCTCAGACGCCACAAGAGGGCTGTTGAGGATCTCAGGGAGCAGCGTTTTGTAGCTCTGCTCTGCAAGATTCAAAAGGATCACCGTAGGGAAACCCTGATCTGGCTCAATGGGCTTGACGATGAGGAGTTCGAGTCGATGTTGTACCTACTCGAAGACAATGCGGCGATGGCCTGGATTCAAGGCTTTCGCAGCGGCGTTGGCAGGATGACCAGAAGGGACATCGAGACGTTCAAACAAGGATTCGTAACGATCTTTGGCAAAGGTGCTGCAATACTTAAAGATCTCGACGAAAGAGCAGCCCCGCCTGTGCGAAGGCTCACTGATTGGCTTGAAAAAAGTCATGAAAATGTTAAAGACCATCTCAGCTTCCGGACTGAATTCTTCGACGACATCAAAGGCCAGCGCACTGGATTCAAGACTCGTTACGACGAGCATCTGATCGGATGGGGCCACTGGGTGGGAAGCACGGTGCTGTTCCGCCCGGAGCTGCGCTTCGATCATGCCTACGATGCGCACCCTTACGATAACGGAACACGGAAGAGCCAGTTCATGTTCGCCTGCGACGCGATTTTCTTCTTCTAGCAGGCTGCGGAAAAAACTCGTGGACAAGCTGAAGCATATCCCACATGAATTAGAATTCTGTTTTTCCCTGGAATTGCATGTCTTCCGGGAAGAAGAACTGGGACACAAACAGCCGTCCGATTTGGGCCACGAAGCGGACGTTGGAGTCGCTCCCGGTGATCGTGGCGGAACGGGAAAACAGATATACCGCGGTGATCAGTCCGTTGTCTCGAGGCAAGATCTGAACACGCGAGGGCTTGAGGTCCTTCTTCTTGCCGCGCTCCAGAAACGCAACACCCCTCAGCTCGCTCGCCAGGTTCCAACGAAAAGGAGGGCGGACGTCGTAGACGGAAATGGCATAGTAATTCCCTTGCCAGGCGGGTACGCCGACCTCGCCGGCCTTCAGCTCCGCGGCGCGGACCGGAAGAGCGCTCTCCCACCGGACCACTACGCTACCTAGATCGGGCTGCAAACGGCGGGCAAGCTCCACTTCAGGCGACTCGCCACTGGAGCCGAACAGGCCAGCGAGGGCGGACAGGTCGAACCAGAAGGATCCGACGTACGGAGGGATGCCCGCTGACAGGTTGCCGCCATCCCGGCGCTGAAACTTACTCAGGTCTCGGACCCGCTCCAATTTGACGCTCTTGACCCAGGGCGAGTCGGCAAGAACCTGCTTGGCGTCTTGATCGTCCCATTGAGGAATCGTCTTTTCCTTCCAGGACGGATCTTCTCCAGACAGGAGCACGACCGAAGCGATAGCAAGCAGGCATAGCCTCGGGATCGGGCCCATAAGCTCTTTTACCTCCTGGGATAGGCGTGGAGCTAAGCTGATGGGATCGGCATGGATCGGCTCGTGTAACAAAGCTTAACAAAGCTTAACAAAAATGTCTACGGTTTTTTCACAACTTGTTTTTCAACAGCTTTGGATGATGAGCGCCGGTGCCGGCCGGGGCTTACCAGAAGATCACGTTCAACGCGATGAACACCACGCCGATCACCGAAGCCCAAAATAGAGGCCGCTGGATCAGCGGAACCGAATCCTCGCGCGGGATCTCGGTGCAGCCATAGACCAGCCCCACCAGCTCCGCATCCGGCTTCGGAGCGGTCATGTAGCTGACCACGACGGTGACGACCACGCAGATGAACCAGGACCACAGGGCTCGATACATGTTCTCGGCCATGTCCTTGGCGTGCGAGGAAAGCGCAACGATGGCGAGCGCCGACGGATCGGCCTTGACCCACGCCCACATGCCTATGGAAGAAACCGTGCCTGCCAGCAGCCCGAAGAATCCGCCCGCCGGAGTGGCGCGCTTCCACAACATGCCCAGGATCACGGTCCCGAACAAGGGCGCGATGAAGAAGCTGAACAGCGCCTGCACGTAATCCATGATGCTCTGGAACTGCATCACCAGATACGCGGTGCCGATGCTGACCAGCACGCCGATCACGGTGCACCAGCGGCCCATGCCGACGTAATGCGAGTCCGCCGCGTCGCGGTTCATGAAGGCGCGGTAGATATCGTAGGTCCACACCGTGGCGAAGGCGCTGACGTTGCCCGCCATGCCGGACATGAATCCGGCGATCAGCGCGGTGATTCCCAGCCCCAGCAGCCCCGGACCACAGTAACGGGCGAGCATCAGCGGAAGCACTTCGTTATAGCTGTGGCCGCCGGTGGCGACCGCTTGCGCTTCGCCCATGAGCTTGATCGGGAGCACTCCCAGCGCCAGCAGGCCCGGCAGAATGACGATGAACGGCACCATCATCTTGAACCCTGCTCCGATGACCGGCGCCATCTTGGCGGAGCGCAGATCCTTGGCGGCGAGAATCCGCTGCACGACAAGAAAATCGGTAGTCCAGTAGCCGAACGAGATAATCGCGCCCAGCCCCAGCACGATGCCGGTCCAGTGAATCCCCATCGGGTTATCTTGAAACGACCCGAGAGTGCTCCAGAGGTGCGTGTAGTCCTGCGCTGTGTACTCGCGTCCGATGCGATCCTTCAGCGCGGTCCATCCGCCGGTTTCGATCAATCCCAGGATGGGGATGACCAGCGCGCCCAGCCAGATCAGCATGAACTGCAAAACCTCATTGAAGATGGCAGACCGCAGCCCGCCCAGAGCCACGTATACGGCCACCGTGAGCGACGAAGCCCAGATGCTGAAATGAATGTCCCAGCCCAGCACGACCTTGAGCACGATGGCCATCGAGTACATGTTGATGCCGCTCATCAACACGGTCATAAATCCGAAGGACACCGCGGCCAGACCTCGGCTGGCTTCGCCGAAACGCAATTGCAGATAGCCGGGCACCGAGTGGGTCTTGGAGATGTAATAGAACGGCATCATCACCAGGCCCAGAAACAGCATCGCCGGAATCGCGCCGATCCAATACCAGTGTGTCGCCAGAATGCCGTATTGATAGGCAGCGGCGGCCCAGCCCATCAGCTCCAGCGCACCCAGGTTGGCGGAAACGAAACTCAAGCCCGCAATCCACGCGGTCATCTCGCGTCCGGCCAGAAAGAATCCTTCTCCGGTGTCGGCCTGCCCTTTCAAATAAAAACCGATCGCCAGGACGGCGGCGAAGTAAATAACGATGATGGCGATATCGACCCCGCTCAGGGTCAGAAGGGTGTTGGTGGCGGCGGCCATGGGATAACGGAGTCTATCATAGTAGGTATGAGACAGGGGCAGTAAATATGAGAAAGCTGCACGCCCTGACGCCGCGCGAGCTCGCACGGGCGGAAGAGCGTCTGCGCCACCCGCGCCCCGGAAGCCGCATCGAGGCTGCCCAACGGTTTGGGGTCGACTTGACGCTGCTGATCGAGAAGCTGCGGCTTTCTCCGGCGGAGCGCGTCCGCGGAATGCATCAGGCGATGGTGACGGCTGAGCAGGTGCGCGGCGCGGCCAGGCGTTTGCGCGCATGAACTTCGTCAAAGCGGTTCAGACGCTGATAGACGGAGGTGTGGATTTTGTCATCATCGGCGGCTGGTCCGCCATCCTCAACGGAAGTTCCTATCTGACCAATGACCTGGATCTGTGCTATTCGCGGCGGTCAGAGAATCTGCGCAGGCTTGCCACAGCCTTGGCGCCCTTCCGTCCGCGACCTCGCGGTTTCCCGGCTGAGCTTCCTTTTGTGTGGGACGAAACCACGCTTCGTAATGGAACGGTCTTCACGCTTTCGACCGATCTCGGAGTCATTGACTTGATGGCGGAAGTGACAGGCTTGGGAGATTTCGACCAAGTCCGGGCGTGTTCGATATTGGTCCAGGCGTTCGATCGCGACGTATGGACCCTCGACCTGCCGAACTTGATTAAGGCAAAGCGCGCGGCGGGGAGGGAGAAGGATCTTCGCATTCTCCCCGAGCTCGAAGGCCTGCTTGAAGCTGAGGAACCTGAATGAACGCGGCTCGCGTGCTATTCTGGCGTGTGCCACGTCTATGCCCCGCGAAGCGCACACCTCCATCTGGTTCTTCATCGGCCTGATCCTAACCGTCTACGGCGTGCTCATCCTGGGTGCCAGCCTGCACGATCTGGTGGTCCCGCCGGAGCACACCGTGGTGCTCGCCAACCTGCACGCGGGCATTTGGTGGGGAGCGCTGTTGATCGTGCTGGGCTTGATCTACACGCTGGTTTTTGCGCCTTGGAGGCGCCGTCATCAATGAGACACGCGAGATGAAATTCGGACTGCTGGTAGGCAACCGCGGATTCTTTCCCGCTCATCTGGTCAAGTCCGGGCGCGAGGAGATGATCGCGAGGCTCCAGAGCCTGGGGCATGATGTGATTTGCCCCGCTCCGGAGCAGACTAAGTACGGCGCGGTGGAATCGCGCGCGGACGCCAAAGCCTGCGCGGCTCTGTTTTCCGCGCATCGCGGCGGCATCGACGGAGTTATCGTCACGCTGCCGAATTTCGGGGACGAGAAAACCGTCGCGGAGACGTTGCGGCTGGCTGGTCTGGACGTGCCGGTGCTGGTCCACGCCTTCCCCGACACTCCCGGCAAGATGACCATCGCGGACCGCCGCGACAGCTTCTGCGGGAAGATGAGCGTGTGCAACAATCTTCAACAATTCAAGATTCGCTACACGCTGACGACTCTGCACACCGTGGACCCGGCGAGCGCCGAGTTCGCGGCCGACATTAGCCGCTTCGCCGCCGTCTGCCGCGTCGCCAACGGTCTGCGCAAGCTACGGATCGGCTCCGTCGGCGCGCGGCCCTCCGCCTTCAACACCGTCCGCTACAGCGAGAAGATCCTCGAAGCCAACGGCATCACGGTCGAGCCCATCGATCTGTCGGAAATCTTCGGCCGCATTGATCGCTTGGGTAACAGCGATGCTCCCGTGCAAGCCAAGCTCGACGCGATCCACGCCTATGTTTCCACGGCCAACGTTCCGCGCGAGTCGCTGATCAAGATGGCTAAACTCGGCGCCGTGCTGGACGAGTGGATGCAGGCTCACGAGTTGGCCATCAGCGCGGTGCAATGCTGGACCTCGATGGAAGAATACTTCGGCGTGGTTCCGTGCACGGTGATGAGCATGATGAGCAACAGCCTGATGTCCAGCGCCTGCGAAGTGGATATTCCCGGCGTGATCGGCATGCACGCGCTGCGGCTGGCCTCGGAGACGCCCAGCGCCCTGCTCGATTGGAACAACAATTACGGCGACGATCCCGACAAAGCCGTGTGCTTCCATTGCTCCAATCTCCCCAAACATTTCTTCAAGGAAGTCCGCATGGATTATCAGGAGATCATCGCGGGCACGGTCGGAAAACTGAACACGTTCGGCACCATGGTTGGAACCGTGAAAGCCTCGCCGATGACGTTCGCGCGCTTCTCCACGCACGACGTGACCGGAAGCATGCGCGGCTATCTCGGCGAAGGACGCTTCACCGACGATCCGCTGAACACCTTCGGCGGCGCGGGCGTGGTGCGAATCGACGGCTTGCAGGATTTGCTCCACTACATCTGCGAGAACGGGTTCGAGCATCACGTGGCCGCGAACCTGAGCAATTGCGCCGCTGCGGTTCACGAAGCGTCCACCAAGTATCTGGGCTGGGACGTCCACTGGCATGGCCATCGTAGCGGGTGCTGATTTCGGTACGCTCAGCGTTCGCGTCTCCATCGTGGACAGCGAGCGAGGGCGGCTCGGCTCGGGCGTATCGGAGTATCCTCTTCATCGCAGGAAGGAAGACCCGGATCACGCCACGCAAAGCCATGCCGATCACATGCGCGCTCTCGCCCGAGCTACGCGCAAGGCTCTCGGCGCGGCGGCGGTTTCGGGCGAAGACGTTGAAGCTCTTGCGATCGATACCACGGGATCGAGCGTTATTCCGGTGGGCGAAAACCTGGAACCGCTCGACGAGTACTACTTGTGGTGCGATCATCGGGCTTTTCGTGAAGCGGCCGAGATCACCGCTGCGGCGCGAAGCTGGCCCCTTCCGGCGATCAACTGGTGCGGAGGTGTGTACTCCTCTGAGTGGGGATTCTCGAAGCTCCTGCACTGGCTGCGACATAACCCCGATAAGCGTTCGCGATTCGTCACCGTGCTAGAGCATTGCGATATGGCCGCGGCTGTGATGACGGGCGTCCGCGATCCGGCGAAGATCCAGCGCTCGGTCTGCGCCATGGGCCACAAATGGATGTGGAACGCGTCGCTGGGAGGGTTGCCGCCTGAGGATTTTCTAACCGCCGTCGATCCGCTGTTGGCGGGCGTGCGCGATAAGCTGCAAGGAAACTACGCGACTTCCGATAAAATCGCGGGGCATTTGACGGCGGAATGGGTGGGTGCTCTGGGATTGCGCGAGGGAATCCCGATCCCGGTGGGCGCATTCGACGCGCATTGGGACGCGGTCGGGGCGGGCGTGCGCGCCGGCGACATCGTGAACGTGGTCGGAACCTCCACCTGCATCGTCGCCATTTCGGAAGAGACTCGCCTGATTCCGGGAGTCTGTGGAGTCGTGCATGGCTCTGTACATCCGGCGATGTCGGGCATCGAAGCGGGGCTTTCCGCCACCGGCGACATCTTCGACGCCATCGCCTCGCGCGCCGGAAGCTCCGTCAGCGAGCTTTCGCAAGGAATCGAGAATTTTCGCGCGGGCGAAACAGGATTGCTGCGCATGGCCTGGGACAACGGTGATCGCACCGTGCTGGTGAACCCAGAGCTCGGCGGCATCACGCTGGGTTGGAAGCTGACGCACACTCCGCGGGAGGAACTTTTCGCTGCTATCGAAGGCACGGCTCTTCACACCCGAGTGATCCTCGATCGCATGGAGGAGTACGGTTGCCCCATCCATCGCGTGATCAATGCGGGCGGAATTCCGCAGCGCAACGAAACGCTGAATCGCGTTTATGCGAACGTTTTAAATAAGCCGGTTCTGGTGCCGGAGAGCGACATCACCAGCCTCGGCTCGGCGATTTTCGCGTTTCTCGCGGCGGGGACCTTCAAGACTATCGAAGAAGCCCAGGATGCACTGTGTCCCAAGCATCGCGTCGTTGAACCGAACGCCGAGGACGCCCGCATCTACGAAGAAATGTACGGCATGTATCGCAAACTCTATTTCGCCTTCGGATCGGCCGGCTCGGCGCCGGTGGCCGCGGGCGACGTTCTGCCGGCCCTTCGGCGGATAGCTTCTCATGTGAAAAGCGCGGAGGCCCGCACGTCATGATTCTTCAAACGCTTCGCGAGCAGGTGCTCGAAGCCAATCTGGAAGTCGTCCGCCGGGGCCTGGTGCTGTACACCTTCGGCAACGCCAGCGGCATCGACCGCGATCAAGGCATCGTCGCGATCAAGCCCAGCGGCGTTCCTTACGAGACGATGCGGACGTCCGACATCGTGCTCGTCGATCTGGATGGCCGAGTGATTCAGGGAGAACTGCGTCCCTCTTCCGATCTGCCCACCCACCTGGTGCTGTACCGCGCGTTCGCCAGCATCGGCGGAATCGTACACACGCATTCGCGCGCGGCAACCTCGTGGGCGCAAGCCGGCCGCGAGATCCCCTGCCTCGGCACCACCCACGCCGATTACTTCCACGGGCCCGTTCCCGTCACCGGCGCGCTTTCCTCCGAAGAGGTCGCCTCGGACTACGAGACCAACACCGGGCACTTGATCGTCCGGCAGTTTCAGAACATTGACCCTCTGGGCACACCGGCGGTGCTGGTCGCCGGGCACGCTCCTTTCTGTTGGGGCGCGACGCCGGAGGAGGCGGCGCATATCGCGGTGATCCTCGAGGAAATCGCGGTGATGGCGCTCAACGCGTTGAGCATCAACCCGCACGCCGGAGCCATCCCGCGCCCGGTACACGACAAACATTTCTTTCGCAAGCACGGCCCCGGAGCGTACTATGGACAAAAGTAGAATCTCACTTGCGCTTTCCGCATTGTCCCTTTCGGCCCTCGCGGCATCCTGCGGATCGAGCAAGACCACAACTGCCGAAAAGAGCGGGAACGGAGGCGACGTGACAATCAACGCGATCGGTAATGGGCATGGCTTGGAGGCCACCTTCACCCCCTACGGCGCGACCCTGGTTTCGCTGAAAGTCCCGGATCGCAACGGCGCGCTGGCGGACATCGTCATGGGATTCGATTCCGTCGAAGGCTACCAGCAGACGCCCTCGCCGCCCTACTTTGGGGCGACCATCGGCCGCTACGCCAACCGTATCGGCGGAGCGAAGTTCACCCTCAACGGCAAGACCTACACGGTCGATAAGAACGACGGCGCGAACTCGCTTCACGGTGGCTTTCACGGTTTTGACAAGGCGATCTGGACGGCCAAGCCGCTCGGCTCAAGTATTGGCTCGGGCGTCGAGCTGACGTATTTGAGTAAGGACGGCGAAGGCGGCTATCCGGGCAATCTCAAAGTAACGGTCACCTATGAACTGACGCCTGCCAACGAGCTGCGCATTCATTACACCGCGACCACGGACCAGGACACTGTAATTAACCTGACCAACCACTCCTACTTCAATCTTTCCGGGCCCGGTTCCGGCGATATTTTGGATCATGTCGTCACCATCAACGCCGGCCGGTTCACACCCGTCGATGCCGGCCTGATTCCCACGGGCGAGCTTCGCAAAGTGGACGGCACGCCCTTCGATTTCCGCCAGCCTCACGCCGTCGGCGAGCGCATCGGCGCGGATCGTGTTGGGACGGAAGACGAGCAGATCAAGCTCGGCCGCGGTTACGATCATAACTGGATTCTCGACCGCACCGGCGCAGGCCTGGAATTCGCCGCGCGCGTCAGCGATCCGAAGTCGGGCCGCGTCATCGAAGTGCTGACCACCGAGCCCGCCATCCAGTTCTACACCGGCAATTTTCTGGATGGATCGTTTCACGGCAAGGGGGGCACGCCTTACCAGCGGCGCGGCGCGCTGTGCCTCGAAACTCAGCACTATCCCGACTCGCCCAATCATCCGGACTTCCCCACGACTACGCTGAAGGCCGGCGAGCATTTCGATAGTACTACCGTGTTCCGCTTCTCAGCACAGAAGTGAGTGCGGCTGTTATATGCTCAAGGGATGAAACTTTCTCTTGCCCTCGCGCTTCTGGCGGGCACCGCAGTTTGGGCCGCCGATCCCACGCCGCTGGATATCAAGACGGGCGAATGGGAATACACCGTGACCACCCAGATGAGCGGCATGCCGCAAATGGCCAAGCAGATCCCGCAGATCCCGCCCGACCAACTCGCCAAGATGCCGCCCGATCAGAGAGCCAAGGTCGAAGCCGCCTTAAAGCAGGCCAGTGGCATGGCCAGCGGCCAGCCCACCACGAACACCAGCAAGAACTGCGTCAAGAAAGAAGACCTCGCCAAGCTGAATCCCGGCGGCGACGACAAAAACTGCAAAATGACCGTCGTAAACTCCTCGCGCAGCAAGCTGGACCTGAAAATGGACTGCGATTCAAACGGCGCCAAGTACACCAGCACTGGGACCGTCGAAGCCCCCAGCTCGGAATCCCTCAAGTTCCATGTTCAAATGGCCTCCACTACCAACGGTACGCCCGTGAACATGACCATTAACGGCACCGGCAAGTGGCTCAACTCGACCTGTACTGAAAAGTAAGCAATCGTGAAGCTTCACCTCGGATTCCGCCTCGCCGCTGGAGTCCTTCTCGCCGCTGCCTCCGCTGCCCAACCCCGCGGCGATGTCAGCCCAGTCCACGACCCGGCCATCATCCGCCAGGGCGATCAGTGGTACGTTTTCGCGACGAATCAATTCAATCGCAAGGACGCACCGCAGTTCTGTTCCACCGATTTGAAGGAATGGAGATTCTGCGGCCACGTGTTCGACGGCGTTCCGCCGTGGGCACTCCAGAAGATTCCCGGAGCTCGCGGGATCTGGGCGCCGGACGTGTCCTACGCGCACGGCGAATATCGCCTCTATTACGCGGTCTCCACGTTTGGAAGCAACCACTCCGTCATCGGTCTCACCACCAATAAGACGCTCGATCCGGAGAGTCCGGATTATCATTGGAACGATCGGGGCCTGGTTTTAGAATCCAACAAAGCCATGGAATCCAACGCGCCGGGCAGCACCCCGGACGACTTCAATGCCATCGACCCGAATCTCGTACAAACACCCGGCGGCGTCATGTGGCTCGCATTCGGCAGCTTTTGGGACGGCATTAAAATGCGCCGCATCGATCCCGAAACCGGCAAGCTCTCCTCTGCCGACACCAGGCTGTACTCGCTGGCCACCCGCCGCCCGAGTCAAACCGCGATTGAAGCGCCTTTCATCGTTCGTCACGAGAATTACTACTACCTTTTCGTCTCCTTCGACCGCTGCTGCCGCGGCAAGGACAGCACCTACAAGATCATGCTGGGCCGCGCCTCCGAGCCCACCGGCCCCTACGTCGATCGCGGCGGCAAACCCATGCTCGAAGGCGGCGGCACTCTGCTGATGGAAGGCAACGGCGAGTGGAAAGGCCCCGGCGGCCAGTCGATCTTTTCCAGTCCCGGCGGCGGCGTCATGGCCTTCCACGCCTACGATGGCGTCGATGGCCGCGCCGTCCTGCACATCTCCACTCTCACCTGGGAGAACGGTTGGCCGCGAGCCAGCGCTCTTCCCACCACTAATAAATAAAATGAAACCCTCCCGCAGATCGTTCTCCAAGGCTCTCTTCGCCGCTCCCTTTATTGCCCGCGCACAACAGACCTTGACCCGTGCCCGCATCGCTGTCGACACCAACCGCGTCATCGGCGATATCGATCCGAAAATTTACGGCAATTTCATCGAGCATCTGGGCCGCTGCATCGATGGCGGAGTTTTTCAGGAGGGCTCGCGCCTCTCCGACGCGAACGGTTACCGCAAGGACGTCTTCAACGCCGCCAAGGATCTTCACATCGGCTTGCTGCGCTGGCCCGGCGGAAACTTTTCTTCCAACTACCATTGGCAGGATGGCATCGGACCGCGCGACCAACGCCCTCCCCGCCTGGAAATGGCCTGGGGCACCATCGAAAGCAACCGCTTCGGCACCCACGAATTTCTTCAATACACGGACATGCTCGGCGCGGAGCCGTATATCTGCGTGAACCTCGGCACCGGCACCTGGACTGAAGCGCAGCAATGGGTGGAATATTGCAACTTCGCCGGCGACACGGGCGTCACTCGCATTCGCAAACAGAACGGCCGCGCGCAGCCTTGGAAGGTCACGCACTGGGGACTCGGCAACGAAATCGACGGCCCCTGGCAGATGGGTCATCGCAGCGCGGACGATTACGGCAAGTTCGCGCTGGAGGCCGCCAAGTTGATGAAGCTGACCGATCCGGCCATCAAGCTCATCGCCGCCAGATCGTCCAACTACGGCGCGGACTCGGACTGGACCGGCTGGAACCGCACCATTCTCGAATACCTGCGCCGCCACGCCGATTATCTCTCGCTGCACCTCTACGTCGGCAATCCACAGAACGACTTCGGCGAATTCATGGCCAGTTCGGTCGAGCTGGATGAGCGCACCAAGACCGCCGAGGGAATCATCAGGGCCGCCCTGTCCAGCGAGCCTCGCGACCGCCGCATCTACGTCGCCTGGGATGAGTGGAACGTCTGGTATCGCGCCCGCGGAGCCGATCAGCGCGGTCGCAACATTTTAGAGGAGCGCTATAACCTGGAAGACGCGCTGGTGGTTTCCACGTTCCTCAACTCCTTCGTCAACCATGCGAATGTTGTCAGGATCGCGAACATGGCTCAGTTGGTCAACGTCATCGCGCCCATCTTTACCAATGACAATGGTTTGTTCCTGCAAACGATCTACTATCCTCTGCAACTGTTCGCGATGTTCGCGAAGGGCAAGTCGCTAGAGCTTCTTTCGGACGGTCCGCGCTACATGACTCGCCGCTTCGGCGATGTCCCTTATCTCGACACTTCTGCGGCGCTCGATAACGGAACGTTGATCCTCAATGTGACCAATCGTCACCCGTCGCAGCCCATCGCCGCCGAGATCGCCTTAGCCGACAAACAGTTCTCGGGCGCGGTCACGGTGATGGAAGTGAATGGTCCCGACATCAAGGCGGAGAACGACTTCAACATCACCCGCGTCAAGACGGTTCAGAAATCCGCCTCGGCGCAGGGCAAATCGTTGGCCTATAGCTTTCCGGCCCACTCCTTCACCATGCTGCAAGTGAAGCTGGCCTGAAGCGGTCAAGCTGGCCTGAGTCCTCTTTGATGGGCAAGGTGGGACATGCTTCAGCTTGTCCTCCCTCGGGACGCGTTGAAGGACTTCTGCCGCAAGCTGCTAATCTAAGCAGCGACGGCTTTCATCCTGATGCGGCTCTCGCGAGAAGCTTTCGCGAGACGGGGCGTAATTCCTCGGGATGTTCGCGCAGATAAGCTAGCAGGCTGCGCCGCTTTTCCCTTCCGCGGCCACTTGCCGTAATATCCGAGCGGAGTGGATCGGGGATCAACTCGGGCAGGTGGTCTTTCACCCTGCGATAGATGGAGACCCACAGTTTCTTAACGGCGGGGAGCGAAGTTCCCAGCGTCTCGGCTAAATGCTCGTCGGTCGCGCCCGGAAGCGCGCAGGAGAGCAGGCGCTGTTCGGCCTGGCTAAAGCCGAGCATCGGAGCATGATAGTCGAATAAGCCGCCCACCCAGCTTCCTGCCCATTTGCCCGGGCGTTTGAGTTCCAGATCCCGCGTGGTTCCGATAATGTGGGGTTTGCTGACGATATCGCCGGGATCTTTGCTCAATGTAGACGTGTAGCCGCCCGCGAGCGGGTCCCAAAGAAACCCTCCCGTCCTGAGCGCAAAGTCTAGGTGATCCGGACTGTCGGACTGCGAACTGATCACTTCTTTCCAGATATATTTCAAATCGCTCCGGTTCCGCTGAATATGGAAGGTAAGGACCCGCTTCTGGTGGGATATGGGAGCTATCTGGTGAACGCCTCGGGCAGCTGTAATGATTGCCACAGCGCTGGACCGAAGACCCAGTTTACCGCCGGGGCGAACCCATATTTCAACCAGAATCCCTCGTCGGTCAACACGGCCACCTACCTGGGCGGCGGGAGGGACTTCGGACAGTATCCGGATGCCACCGCAAACTATCCGCACATCATCGGCCGCAATTTGACTCCGGATAGTTCCGGTATGCCCGAAGGCGGCAACACGTTCGATCAGTTCGTTCAGATCATGAGGACCGGCGCCGATTTGGATCACATGCACCCGAACTGCTCCGGCGCGCCGAACGGAACCTGCCTCCCCGCTCCGATCGATGGCGATCTTCTCCAGATCATGCCTTGGCCCAACTTTAGAAACATGACCGACAACGATCTGCTGGCCATCTATACCTACCTCAGCACCATTCCATGCATCGAAGGCGGGCCGGGCGAGCCTCCGAATCGCTGCGGCACCGGCGCCAATACCGCTGCGGTTGCGCTCCCAAAGAACGCGACGGTGGTCACGAGACGCGTGGGCGCGACCTGCGCGAGCTGGAAACTTCGTCGCGGGAGTGACCAAAGTTACGCTCGCCCGAAAACAAGTTGGAGCGGTCGGAGCCATCGCGAGCGCATAACTTTCTGGGGGTTTCGAGCGAAGAACTGGTTATGAAACGTTATTTCGCCGCTCAGGCCGAGCGCCGCCTCCTGTCATCTCAGGAACGGGGGGCCTGGTAATGCAATTCAGCTACTGGTTGCAATTCTGGTGGATGTCGCCGATTGCGCTTTCCATCTGTATCACCGCTAATACGCTGGGGGTGTCGGGCGCGGCACTTTTTTGCCCTTCTACACTCTGGTCTTCCCACTCTTGGGCCACCATCTGGAACCGGTTCAGACTGTCGAGGTCGGGATCATGACCGAGATATTCGGCTTCATGAGTTCGACGACTGCTTTCTGGCGCGCCGGCTTGATCGACTTTCGAATTGCCGGATTTGCTGTCTTGTTCGCTGCACCGATGGCAGTGCTGGGTGGGTATGCCTCGCACTTCGTGCCCGCGCAATGGATGCTTGCTATCATTGGCGTCGGGCTCATGGGTCTTTCCGGATTGCTGTTCCGTAAAGGCGGGGATGCACATTCCCACGTTCCAGCCTCGCAGGCTTTGGGTACGGCAAATACAGGGTTAAAGCGGCATGTGGACCGTCAAGGACGAGTCTATCGTTATCGGGTTCTGAACGACATCTGGCGCGGAGCTGCGGCATCGATCGGTGGGATATTCCACGGCCTGGTCGGGTTCTCCGCCGGAGAAGTGAGTACAGTGGAATAGGTGTTTCGCGGAATGCCCGTCCGTGTGGCTTCCGGGAATTCGCACCTCATCATCGCTGCCGCTTCCCTCACGACCGCTTTCACGCACCTGGGCGTGAGTGCGCTGCAAGGGACAAAAGTCCCCTGGAATATCCTGGCAATTACGATTCCGACTGTTCTGGTTGGCGGTCAGCTTGCCGCCCTCGTGGCCGGGCGGGTGCCCCAACACAGGCTCCGCATCGTTCTGCCGGGAGTATTGTTGTTCCTGGGCTCAATCAGTCTGTATCGGGCTTCCGCTTTTTCGCACGTGCCTCTCATGGGCTGGATAGCTTTCGCGCTTTCCCTCGGGGTGGCCCTGGTATGGTTTCTAGCCCGCCGGCGCAGCGGAACTCCCAGCGCGCAGGTAAGCTGCCCAGAACTTGCCTAGAATCAGATGGGACCTCCAGTCCAAGTGGAGATGATCTGGAAGACAAGCTGAGCGGGTGGCGCCAATGGCTGAAACAGCCCCAGAGTTTGTGGCTGCACAACGTGTTGTTCCAAATTCACTTTTGGATCGGGGCGGTGGCCGGCGTATACCTTGCGCTCATGAGCGTTACCGGGAGCATTATAGTTTACCGAGACGAGCTATCGCAGTGGCCGCTCGTCGAGTGGATCGTGAAGCTCCATACGAACCTTCTGCTCGGATCGACCGGTCGTTTTGTGAACGGCATCGGCGGGATCTGTTTGACGCTGCTTTGTCTGTCAGGAGCCATCATATGGTGGCCAGGAGTCAAGAATTGGCGTCGCAGTCTTACAGTGAGCTGGGGGGCGCAATTTCCGCGCATCAATTGGGACCTGCACAGCGCACTTGGATTCTGGTGTTTCTTCTTTGTTCTGTTATGGGGAATCTCTGGGATCTATTTTTCTTTCCCACGATGGTTTGACGCCCTGCGGCTCCTAGACCCCGCTGACCGGGTAACTGACCAGGGCTTGTTTTGGCTCTCCGCGTTGCATTTTGGAAGGTTTGGCTGGTTTACCAAAGCCGTCTGGGCCGTTTTAGGTTTGGTGCCTGCCGTCCTAGCATTTACGGGTACTTTTATTTGCTGCCGTCGGGTGATTTACAAAAAGCCTTCTAATCCGAACCGCTGAGGTGTGCTCGCACCACAGCCGCCCGCACGCGTCCGCCCGGAAACGCCGCGACCTTGCGGTTTCTTTCCGCGTAACGGAATCGTCGACCCCGCCTTACGCGCCCTCTCGCAGTGCGGCGCGGCGGGAGAAGTGCTGCGCCAGCCAGCCGGCCAGCACGCCAGTGCCAGTGGCGATCACCAGGACACTCCCGTGCCAAACCAGCAGATGCAGCGCTTCCTGGTGCGGGCACTTGATTTGCAGGACGGTAACGCCCAACAGTCCCGCTGTAGCGCCCAGCATGGCTCCCCTGGTGAGCATCGAGAGCGGCGCGCCGCGGCGTACGACTAGCCAGAGGATCGCCGCCGCCGGAACCGCAACGCCCACTCCACCCAGCAAGCAGGGCCAGCCTTGTGCAACAAACGAGGGAGGTGTACCCCAGGGGAACAACACCCCGATGGCGGTGAGCGAGCCGAGGCCGAAGGCCGCAAGCACGGTGTGCGCTGGCACAGGCTGGTAACTGCCCGGCCGCATCTGGCGCGCCAGCATCACGGAAAACAGGAACACGCCCGTTGCGATGAGAACACCTATCCCCACAACTTGAAGCGCGCTCGCGCGGGCGATGCCCGCCGTCCCGGTGACCGCCACGAGAGCGCTGCTGAAAACCACAAAGAGCACGATGAGCTGCGCTATCGAGACCCGCGGTGGTGGCAGAGGCTCGATCGGCCGCAGCGACATCAGCACGGGACGCGCGATTCGCTGATGCAGTGCCGGGGAAATCCGGACGGCCAGGGAGTCTTCCATCATCCAGGTGTACAAGGTCCGGCAACGTGGGCACTGATCGAGATGTTGCCGCGCCTCCGCAGGCGGCGAGAGCCCTTGGCGGTCCAAGACCGCGTCGATTTGCGAGCACTCAATTGACAACATCATTCATCCTCCCCTTGCCAAGAGGTCCCGCAGTCGGGCATACGCCCGGTGCGCTTTTTGCTTGATTGCTCCAACCGACGACGACGTTACCTGTGCGACTTCCTCCACACTCATCCCCGAAACTTTAAGGAGCAAAACGACCTCGCGCTGGCTTCGCGGCAATTGGTCCAACAACTGGAGCACGTCCGGACCCTTTGACGCCTCGGCTGTGACGTGGCTCGCCTGTTCCGGAGGTGCCGCCACCAAAACTTCACGCGCGGCCAGGCGGTTGCGCCGCCGATCGCCGTCCAACCAGGTATGCCGCGCGATTGCGAAGACCCACGGCAGCAGTGGCTCGGAGGCATCGTACGTGTGACGGGAACGATGGATGCGCATCCAGCATTCCTGCAACAGATCCTCCGCATCACTGCATGGTACATGCTGGTTTATGAAATAGCCGAAGAGGCTCGGGGACAGGCGTTGGACGAGTTCTTCTGCGCCCGCCGCATTTCCGGCCTGATACCGGACCATGTGATCGCGCAGTTCGTCCTCCCGTGCGCGCGGCCGCGTCTCGCTTTTCGACGGCGCAGTGACTCCCTCCATCCTTATGATGCTTCGACGCATGGTCCAATTTAGTTACGGTCCGGCAGCACAATCTCGTTGCGCGCCGATGCGAACGGAACTCAACGTTTCCGCGCAATCGCTTACAAGGTTGCGACTCATCTCCCTCCAAGTCTCCAGCTTGCAAATATTCTTCACCAAAAAACCTTGGACGTGCGTAACTCAATGGACTCGTGGAACGAAGTAGTATAGGAAGTGTAAAATCTACCCCTCCGGGGCATAGAAGGAGAAAAGCATGAAGAGTATTCTAAGAGGTCTGTGCTGTGCTGGTTTGCTTGCCGGTTTCGCATCGCTCGCCCCGGCAGCCAACATGACGATGGCTGGTATGATCAGCGACAGCATGTGTGGCGCCAGTCACGCGAAAATGACCGCCGGCCACGCTGGCATGACCGACAAAGCCTGCGCACTCGCTTGTGTGAAAGCTGGGGCTAAGTACATTTTCGTCTCGGAAGACGGGAAAGTGTACCAAATCGCCAACCAGAACCAGGCGGATTTGGCTAAGGAAGCCGGAGATAAGGTCAGCTTAACCGGCGACGTAAACGGTCAAACGATCACCGTGTCCAAGGTGACGATGGCCAAGAAGAAGTAAGCCGACGCCCAACAGGAGGGCCCCGTGAAACTGTTAGCAGCCGGTTCGTACGGGACGCTGTTCGTGGCCATCCTGGTAGCACTCGGGATGTTCGCCGCTAAACCCGGGCCTCAGTCCCAGGCTGGAGACTCAAGCGCAACCGGCCCGAGCCAGCCGGTTCTGCTGGAACTCTTCACCTCGGAAGGTTGTTCGAGCTGCCCACCGGCCGACCGGCTCCTCGAATTCTTCGACCGCACCCAGCCGGTCGCCGGTGCCCAGCTCATCGTGCTGAGCGAGCACGTCGATTATTGGAACCGGCTGGGGTGGGCCGATCCGTTTTCGTCGGCGCTCTTCACGCAACGCCAGCAAGACTACATGACGCGGCTCCACCTCGATAGCGCGTACACGCCGCAACTGGTGATCGACGGCCAGAAGGACGTGGTGGGCAGCGATGAGCGAGCGGCGCGTTCGACGATCTTGAAAGCCGAAACGCACTCCAAAGCTGCAATCGATCTGAGAGCGCAGCATTCCGGGGCGGACGTGAAGGTCGAGCTTAGGGTCACAGGGGGCGGCCGCGAGACGGATGTCTATGTGGTGCTGGCGGACGATCATGCGCAGTCGCAGGTCACGCACGGCGAAAATTCCGGTCAGACCTTGCATCACGTGGCTGTGGTCAGGACCCTGCTCCTGGCCGGGAAAACCAATGCGCAGGGAGTTTTAGCCCGGGATCTGACGTTGCCCTTGAAGGACGGTAACAACGGCGCGTGGCGCGTGGTGGTGTTCTTGCAGGACTCCGGTTCCAAGCACGTCCTGGGTGCCGCCGAGACGCGCCTATAAAGGGGTCACTGCCATAAAAGTGGATTTTGCACGCTCTTAGACAAGATCTGTTTTGTGGCGTGCAGAACACCCTACGGAGGATACAAGGAGAGGAACGCTATGAAGTGTATTCTCAGAGGTCTATGCTGTGCTGGTTTGCTTGCCGGTTTCGCGGCGCTCGCCCCGGCGGCCACCATGACAACGATCGGTATGATCAGCGACAACTGCGACGCCGCTAGTCACGCGAAAACAATTGCAATGCATAAAGACACCAAGATGAACGACCGCGACCTCGCGCTCGCCTGCGTGAAAGACGGCGGTAAGTACGTGTTCGTCGCGGACGGGAAAGTGTACCAAATCGCCATCCAGAATCAGGCGGACCTGGCTAAGGCAGCGGGAGACAAGGTCCGCTTAACCGGCGACCTGAACGGTACAACGATTACCGTGACCAGGATGACGATGGTTGCAGTTTATTACACCGACGACGGCAACTTGGGAGGCGGGGGAGATGGCGTTTGTCAGGAATCCTATGGCCCAGGGGCCACCGACATCACCGCGTCGGACGGAGACGGTGGCGGCACAGTGTGCGCCGTATATCCGAGCCGTCGCCGTTAATTCGCCTGCGAAGACGCCGTAGAGCAAACCCTGCGAGCAGCGACAGCTCGAAGCAGCTCAATCACGCGGGCGCGGGGGGAACGGTCTGGTCCGTCAGATCCGTCAAGGGCGCCAGCAGCGAAGGAGCCACAGCCGCCGCTCCCAATCCCTCCCAGCCTCCGGCCCAGGAGGAAAATCAGTGCGCTGCCCGGTCATTCCGAAGAGTCGCACTGCGAGTGTGCCAATAAGGGCGGCTGCCCCAGGGGCATCACTCCCTGCGGCGCAAACGCGCCGGAAAGCGCGCTTGGCGGGATCGCGCCAATTAGCTCAGGGCCAAACGCGGCCGCCCGTAGAGGTCCGGTGAGTTCCAGAGGCGTACGAACTCTCCGGCTTCTCCGGCTGACTGGAAGCGTTTGTTTGGCAGCCCCGTCTGCGGCGACTCGAAATGCTGAATGGCCCGTTGCTTGGCCAACGGCGACGTTCACGGTTTGGACCCAAGTTACGCCATGATTGAGAAAGCAGCGTAACTAAAATCGCGGGGCGCTCGAACTAGATGGGTGAGACACCGATTGACGATCGCGAGTTGAGGGACCTCATGACGGGTTACCAGCGTGCCGATCCGGCCGCTCTCGATGAGCTGGTGCGGCGCATTTCGCCTCCGCTTCTCCGCTACTTCGGGGGCTCGCGAGTGGGCCGGAATGAAGCAGAGGATCTGCTGCAAGACTGCTGGATCAAGATTCACCGCTCGCGCCATACCTATCGCGTCTCTGAGCCGTTGATGCCATGGATCTATGCAATCGCGCGGCACACCCGCTTCGACGCCTACCGGAAGCGGAGGCGGCTGGAATCACGAGAGGTTCTGGTTGCGAGTGTCCCTGAAGGTCGACATCGGATTTTGCCCGAAGCACCGCGCGAGCAGGACGATTTCGATCGCCTGATCTCCAGTCTGCCCGAGACTCAGCGCGAAGTCATCGTGATGTTAAAGGTCTCTGGGATGAGCCTGGAGGAGGTGGCAAAGGCGACCTCGTCAACTATCGGAGCAGTAAAGCAGAAGGCACACCGTGCGTACGAGACGCTTCGCCGTGCATTGGGAAAGGATCGCGAAAATGCAAGATAGTCTGCGTGACGCCGGCCTCGAACGCAAGTTGGAGACGTGGGCAGCTTCACAGTCTGACGGGGGGCTTCGCCCGGAGCTCCAACGGAAAGTTCAGGATCTGCTGACGTCGTCGCTTACCCCGGTGAAGCCTCTTCCATCTCAGAGCAGGCTGGTCCTGGCCTTTCTCGCCGTTTTCGCCGCATGCGCCGTGGGGCTGATCGCTGTCATGGACAAAGCCGGCTTTCATCTGATGACGGGAGCGCAAATGGGCTGGATGGCGGCGATTCTAACGGGCGGAGGAATCCTGTTCTCCCTTGCGCTCGCTTGGCGAATGGTTCCTGGCAGCCGCCAGGGCTTCCCGCTTTCGCTTGTTCTGGCGCTATCTGGTATTGGGATGATCGGCGGAATCGCGCTGTTCTTTCCGTGGCATGCATCCCACGCTTTTGTTTCCGAGGGATGGCCGTGCGCGGCCATGGAACTGATGATCGCCATTCCGGCTACCGTGATCTTTTGGCTGCTTGCGCGGCGAGGAGCGCTCTTTGCATCCGCCGGACTCGGAGCGGTCTTGACCGGCTTGGCCGTCTTCCTGGCCTTAACGCCTCTTCAATTCCAGTGCATGTTTCAGCAGGCGCCGCATCTGCTAGTCTGGCATGCAGGAACGGCGGCGATTCTCATTGGGTTGGGCGCGCTGATGGGAGAATTACGACGCCATCGTTGGATATCGTGAGCCCCTGAAAGCTGTCTCGGCTGCCCCATCTGCTCACGGGATATGCGGGGTGCCGTGCGGCATCCTGCTTCGCGCGTGCCGTTTACCAGGAACGCCGGCGCGTCATGCGAGACTTCAGACGGGGAGCGATGAGACCAGTCAAAATCATTGTCGAAAAGCACGCGGATGGCTATGTGGCGTACCCTCTCGGCATGAAGGGGGTCGTGGTCGGCGCAGGCGGCACCTATGAGGAAGCGCTCGCGGATGCCAAATCCGCGATCCGGTTTCACATCGAGACGTTTGCCGTTGAAGTCCTGCGTGACGATTCCCCGCTCCTGGAGGCCTTCGTCGCGGAAGCGACCATCCCAGCCTGATGGCCAAGTTTCCTGTCGATGCCCCGAAGTCGAGGTCGGGGCTCCTAAGGCAGAGCGCCCGCCGCGTTTCGCGCTCTCGGATTCGAGTTGGTGCGCGAGGCCGAGCACATTGCCATGCGGCGTCCTAGCCAGACTGGCTTGCGCGTGTACGGGCAATCCTGACATCCCATCGCGATCCAAACCACCGCAAATAACGTCTCGCAAACGCCATTCCCGCTCGCGCCCCCAAAATATCCCCTTTCCCCTGAACTCTTTCCCGTTTTGACTCGACCCTTGGAGCAGCCGAGGCCGTTTACCCTGGGTCAGCATGACAACCGAACGTCAAATAAATGCGCATCGCGCCAACGCCTCCAAATCCGCGGGCCCCGTTACGTCGGAAGGCAAACGACTTTTCTCAAGAAACGCGGCCCTTCACGGAATCGCTTCCGGCGCCGCCCGCGCCACCGAATCGAAGGCTGACGATTTTTTAACCGAAGCCAATTCTGAGGCCGTTTCGGCCCCCCTTTCTGAAAGAATCCGATTCATAAAAAATGAGTTACGTTTACTACTCGCAACGAACGACGCCTCTAAAACCGAACCCAATTTGCAGGGCGGGCCCCCAGCCTGTCGCGTCAGCCGGGCCGCGGCCAGCACTGCGCGCGCGCCTGAGGGGTCGCGCAGCTTGCACATCGGCTGGCAGCCGCGATAAGATGACCGCCAGTCACATTGGAGGCTCTCGCGTGAAAATGCGCTCTTGGAAAACGCTCCCGCTATTCTTGTTCACGCTCGCCGGCATCCTCACCACCGCCGCCGACGTGCTGTTCAGCGGCGCGCACGACGGACGCTTCTTCGCTCTGGACGCCCGCACCGGCGCGGAGCTGTGGAAGACGCAGCTTGCGGGCGCGGTATATTCGGGAGCGATGAGCTACTCGGTGAACGGCCGGCAGTACGTCGCGGTCTCGGGCGGCAATACGCTGCCTGTCTTTGCGGTGAAATAGACGTGCAGACGGCGGCCGAGACGCGCGGATGGACCTCGATTGAGGAGTTGTGCGACCAGCACTTGGGCGGCAGACCTTCTCCCGGCGTGCTCTCGATTATCAAGCCTTTGGAGCAAGAGCGGACCGAGGTGCGCGACTTCATCGGACGCATGTTCCGGCTCATGGATCTCTCGCGATTCAACGTCAAAGATTTTTCGCCGATGATGGCCGGAAGTATGACCATTCTTCCGCGCATTTTGCCGGGAGCGTGGGGCGGGATGATTCCACCGGTCACCTCCGAGAACCGTCACGCCAGGATCGACGCGTATTTGCGCTCGAACCCTTGGGCGAGTTTCGGCGGGGGGACGGTGCTGCTGGATGTAGGCTGCGGCTTTCCTCCGCAGACTTCGCAGGACGCCGCGAAGGCGTTTCCGGATTGGCGGATCATCGGGGCGGATCCAGCCTTCGATCAATACGTTCTGTATGATGAGGACGGGAATTACGCCTGTCTCGATGCCGCCGGGCGGGTGCGTTACTTTCAACCGGGCCGCGGGAATCCGGTTACGTGGATGGCGCTGCTGAGCGATCCGGAAGCGACGAGGCGGCGCTTTTCGGAGGCCTTTGCGCGGTTGGCGCCCATGCTGCCCGCCGACGATGGCCGGCCCACGAGCGTCGAGCACGAGCGCAAGCGTCTGGTGCGCCATCCGCTGCGGAGTTTCGAGACCTCCAATCTGAAATTCATTCAAGGGGGATTTGGATCCGCCGTGCCGCAGGCTGACGTTGTGCGCAGCTTCAACGTGCTGATGTATTTCGACACGGAGTTTCGCCGGAATGCCGAGCAGTGGCTGGCGACTGTTCTCCGTTCCGATGGTCTGTTCCTTTGCGGGACGGGCGGCCCATCGGACGTTCGCTACACGGTCTATCGCAAAGAAGGCGACGGCTTAGTGGAGAAGGAGTTTGCGTTTGGCGTGGAAAACGTGCGGCCTTTTAATTGGGTCGCCTGGAATTCCCTGCATGATCATGAGCGGGAAACGTGGCGGCTGGCGGACATGGTGGCGATCCTTCGCTCCGATCCTGAGTTCCTTCGCGACTACAACACCCGGCTGGACTCGCTGCTCCAAGAGCGCCGGCTTCTGGTGCGCGAGGAGAACGGCTTCCTGGGAATACCCGAAGATGGTCTTGACCCGGCGCAATATTTCGTTGCGAACGCGGAGATCGGGAGCCGGATGCAAGTGGAGTTTACCGAACGCGCGTTAGCGGTGCTGAATCGCGCGGGCTTGCACGCCTGGCGGAATTCGGCGGGGCATGTCGCGGTAGGTCCCGAGGCAAAGTCGATCTGACGTTAGTGTATACTTGCTAGGAATTAGCGAAGGAGGGCGGTCTCAATGCGTAGGGTGGCCCTATTGTGCCTGTTCGCCGCTTCTGGGCTCTGGGCGGCCGACACATTCGTGAACTGGAGCGGATATCTGGGTGGACCAGAATCGCAACAGTACACGCCGCTCAAGCAGATCAACAGGACGACGGTCAAACAGCTTGAAGTGGCGTGGACTTACCCGACGGGGATGGGAACGTTCACGTTCAATCCTGTGGTTGTGGATGGCGTGATGTATGTCGTCGGGAAGAATACCGCGACCATCGTGGCGTTGGACGCAGCCACCGGCAAGGAACTCTGGTCGCATGCCAATACGGCTCCGGGCAGGGGCGGCGCTGTCGGCCCCGCCGGTCCGACTCCGCGAGGCTTCAACTATTGGGAAAGCAAGGACAAGTCCGACAAGCGGCTGCTATTCGTCGCCGGCGGCAGCTACCTGACCGCGCTGAATGCGAAAACGGGGGAAGTGATCAAATCCTTCGGCGATAACGGCCTCACCGATGTCAAGACCGGCTTGGACGACCGCAACGTCGCCAACGTGCGCATCTCCGTTAGCAATCCGGGTAAGATTTACGACAACCTCATCATTCTTTCGCTGATGCCGGCCAACGTCGGTGACAGCTACTCGGCCACGCCCGGCGACATTCACGCTTTCGACGTGCGTACCGGCAAACTCGCATGGGTGTTCCATTCGGTGCCCCGCCCGGGTGAGTTTGGCTATGATACCTGGCCTACGGACGCCTGGAAGACGCAAGGCGGCGTGCACAATTGGAATGAGGCGACCGTCGACGAAAAGCGCGGTATCGTTTTCATTCCCTTTGGAACTGCTCGATATGATTTCTACGGAGCGAATCGCAAGGGCAACGACCTGTTCGGCAACTCGCTGGTGGCGCTGGACGCACGAACCGGAAAACGGCTGTGGCATTTTCAGATGGTGCATCACGATTTGTGGGACTACGATCTGCCCACGGCGCCCAAGCTGCTAACGGTGAAACACGATGGCAAGAATGTGGACGTGGTGGCGCAGCCGACAAAGTTTGGGTTCCTCTACGTATTCAACCGCGTCACGGGCGAGCCGCTGTGGCCCATCGAGGAGCGACGTGTGCCGCAGTCCGATGTGCCTGGCGAGTTCAGTTCGCCCACCCAGCCGTTCCCGACCAAACCTCCTGCGTTCGCGCGGCAATCGTTCACGGAGAAGGACATCAACCCGTACCTGTCCGACGAAGACAAAGCCAAGGTGCGCACGGTCCTCCAGACCTATCGCAATGAGGGGCTGTTTACGCCGCCGAGCCTGCGCGGGACCGTCCAGATGCCCGGCAATAACGGTGGAGCGAACTGGGGCAGCTCCGGCGTGAACCCTGGCAAAGGGATGATCTATATCGTGTCCAAAGAGCTGCCGATGACCATCAAGCTCGGCCTTCCGGGAGCGGGCGGACGCGGAGGCGGAGGAGGCCGCGGACGCGGCGGAGCCAAGGGCGGAGACAAAGGCGGAAACGCGCCTGCACCTCCAGTGGCGCCAGCGCCCGCTCCGCCGCCCGTGCCCGATGACGGGTTCATCCACTACAACGCTCCCTACGATTTCATGCTGCAATCGAACGGTCTGTCGGCAATAGGTCCGCCCTGGTCGCAGTTAACCGCGATCGATCTGAATACGGGCACGATCAAGTGGCAGGTTCCCGACGGCACGGTTCCTTCGGTCGGCGTCGCAGAGCCCAGCGGCCCCACCGGCAGCTTCTTCCCGCGCGGCGGCGTGCTGGTGACAGCGGGCGGGCTGGTATTCGTGGCTACGTCGTCGGACCGCAAGCTGCGCGCCTACGACGAAGACACCGGCAAGGTGGTCTGGGAGACCAATCTTCCGGCGGCCGCGGAGGGCGTGCCCGCGGCGTATGAAGTGGGCGGACGGCAGTACATCGCGCTGTGCGTGGCGGGCGGAAACGGGCTGATGGCGAGGGGAGTGCTCGCGCCGCAGACCTCGCCTCCGGGTGCGGGGCAGTACATGGTGTTCGCGCTCCCGAAGAAGTAAAAGTGCAGCGCAAGTGGTGCTGGCGCTGCAACGCGGACGTTCCCATGCTCGACGAACGCGAGTTTGCCGAGATGGATTTGATCTACGTCGAATGCCTGAAGCAGGTTAAGAGAATTCGGAAAAAGCAGCGGCTAGCCGTAAGCGGGATGGTCGGGGCCGGCGTTGAAGATAGCTGCTTTCGACCGGTGGGTGAGTGGTATACGAGCCACATCGGAGAAGAACCGATGCACTACGCCAAGATTCGGCACCACCGGATCTCGCTCTATGGCCCTCCGTGCGCCGGCTGCGGAAAGCCGCTTCGGACGCCCAACGCAGCGCGTTGCGCAGCATGCGGGCGCATCAGATCCCGAGCCGAGGCAACTCCTACTTCAGCTCGACGCTGATCAGGTGAATCTCGACGTCGCCGACGTTCTCGATCGAGTGGGGCGGGAGAAACTCGAAGAAGTTGGCCGTACCGCGAGGGGAATTACGGCTGTCGAAGGTGACGTTGCTATCCTGGTCGCGGCGGATGAAGTGGCTGAACTGGATGGAGTAATACACCGCCGGCCAGCGATGCGTATGAACCGGAACAGTATCGCCGACCGGAATGCGCGTATCCAGCACGCGCACCCGGTCGTTTTCAAGAACTAACTGGTGATGCAGGGGCGCGGCGATCACGGCGTCCAGCGAATCCGGCCAAGGCCAGGAGTCCGAGTTCACTCTTACTGTTTCTTACCGAGGACCTGCTTGGCTTTGCCGCCTTTGTCTTCGGTGTAGTGCTGCACATCCCGATTGCCCTCGATGCAGCCGAATTCCATCAACTCGTGGGGATGGCCATCGCTATTGGGACGTGCCTGGTCGCGCGTCAGGTTCCAGCGCATCGACCAGTCTCGCGTGTAGATCGCCGGATCGTGCATCGTGGATTCATACACGATGGTGTTCGCGTCTTGCGGGATAAACTTCTCGGTGACCTGAAGGCTCTCCGTCTTGAAGTTTCCAACCAGGTCGAACCAAGTCTTGTTATTTTGATTGGTCGTGTCGACCACCAGCGTATCGCCTTCCCAGTGCGCTATCGGATCACCCTGGAAGAGATGGTATTTTGCATCGATGTGCTTGCGGTTCGGATCGATGGGGATGATGCGGACGGCGTGCAGGAATTCCGTCAGTTGGACCATATAGCCCGGAGTCATAAGAATCTGCGCCCCGAACCGGTTCGCTTCGGCGTGCGGGACGCCGGACTCGTAACAATTTAACTCCGGCTCGTCGGCCAAGTGATTCGCGAGGATGTCTTGCTGCTTGGCTCGCGCCTCCGGCGTGTATGGGATCTTTCCGTCTGGTGGATCAACAACCCATCCGCCGCCGCCACCGCCAGCTCGCCCACCCGCGGCTCCGCCGCCGGGAGCGCCACCGCCCGGTCCACCTGCGCCACGCCCCGCGCCACCACCGGGAGCGCCTCCACCGGGAGCACCACCACCGGGAGGGCCTCCGCCGCCAGGAGCACCGCCGCCGACTGTTGCCGCCGGACCACCAGGAGCGCCTCCACCCCGAGCACCGCGGCCACCACCACCGCCACGGCCACCACCACCGGCTGCCGCGTCAGGTCTTTCGACTCCCGCCCCCGGAGGGTCCGGGAGGTTCCAAAAACCGCTAAAGTCGGGATGGCCATCCGGAGTTTTCGCCATCGGACCGGCGGGCTGTGCCGGTGCACCGCCGCCTCGCCCGCCTTTGCCGCCGCCCTTGCCCGCGCCTCGACCGCCACCGCCGGGAGGACCGCCAGCGGGTGGGCCGTCCTGGCCGGGGCTAGGGAGCGTCATGAAGAGCGCAACGGCCGCGGTTGTCGTCACAGTGGCCAACATCAAAAGTGTCTTTTTCATGCGATATCTCCTGGATACACGACTAAAGATTCACGAGTAGACCGCTCACTCCACCGGGGGCGCCAATTCCTGGCACTCATATTCCATCAGCCTGGCATTGGGTTTATTGTCCAGAGTCAAGGGCACGCTGATCTTCCAATCCTTGCTGTACACTTTGGGATCCGAAAGCGTGGCCTCATAGGTCATCGTGGTAGGACCGGTGCGGGTGTAACGCTCCACGACGTGCAACTGGTCGCTATGGTAGTTGCCCGCCTTATCCAGCCAAGTCTGATCGTTGAAACTCAGAACATCGACCACCAGGGAATCGCCGTCCCAATGACCCCGCGAATCGCCCAGCCATAAAGGGATATAGCCCGCGTGCTCCGATCCGTCCATGTAGATGATCCGGTAGGTGTGTGAATACTCGGACACAACCGGAATGTATTTGGGGGTCATGAAGATCTGGAACGGATAGTTCATGTACATCATGCGCGGAACACCCGGCATGTAGCACTTCGCCATCGTGTCGAGCTTGGCCTTGGCGGCCCCGTTCGCCTTCACCTTCGCGGCCCCGCCCGGAAGGTAAGGGATCTTCTTGTTGGACGGGTCGACGATGGACTTCTCAATATCGTCTCCCGCCGAGGCCTTGGCTTGCCAAATGCCCGAAATATCGGGATGGGTGCTGTCCCACGCGGCTCTGGGTGCGGTGTATTTCTGCCCCCAGGCCGTCGATCCGGCGCAGAGGAACGCTGCAAACGCCGCGGTCATCATGCAATTCGTCAACGTCCTGGTTAACTCAGACTGCTGCATCAATCCATTCCTCAATTGGCCATTCCTCATTGGAAACGTAAACTCCTGTCGCGAACGCGCGAAAACCGACGAGCCCCTTCAAATAAGCTCATTTCACTAACCAGATTCGCGGCATCCGGCGCCGCGCGGCCCCGCCTTACTTTTCCTTTGAATCTGGGGGCGGCACGGCTTGCAGGCCGACCACGGCGCCATTCGGGAACGTCACCGACCCGCACCACATCACGTTGCTCCCGTCCTTGGCCAGATTGCCCCTGAGCGTAATCACGTCGCCGGCATGCAGCATGTTGGGACGAAGGCCGGCACGCAGCATCGCGTTCGGAGGAGGCGTTTCGGCTCTCCACGTGACCGTCTTACCGGTGGCTTCGTCGGTGACGTCGAAGTAGACCGCGGAATGCGGATTGATCCAATCCATCCTCACGAATTTCCCCGTCAGCGTGACCGGCTTCGCCGTGTCGTATTCGGCCGCAAACGAATGATGCGCCATCATCGGCAGCGATCCCACCAGAAAGCCGGCGCCAAGCGCCATCATCATCATAAACTTACTCTTCATCGCAAAAACCCTCCAGCTACAGTACTGAAATTTAATAGACCCGTATGCCGCACTCCCGCATGGAAGTCCAGCCGTTCTGAATGATAGAACGACTCGCGATTGGTGTCAAGCCTCTGAAAGGCCGTTACTTGTCGATTTTTCAGAGGCTGGGCGCCGCTTGCTTACGCGCGCGGTTCAAACACTCACGACGGGGCAGGGGGATTGCCGAATGATGGAGTAAGCGGTGACCTCCAGACGGCCCAGAAGGCCGATTTCGGCGCGCCGTCCGATCACCAGAAGATCGGCGCCCAGTTCGCGAGCCGTTTCCGCCACCGTCTTGGCCGGGTCGCCGTCCCCCAGGCGCAGCTCGGCGTTCGATCCCACGGCTTTTTGCAACTCCTTCAGCGCCTGGCGCGCATCCGGGGCGGACGTGGCCAGATCGGAGGTGACATGGAGCAGCGTCAGCTCCGCCTGATATTCCTTCGCCAGTTGACTGGCCCAATCCAGTACGAGGGCGCTGGGGCGCTTGAGATCCACCGCGCACAGGACCCGCTCGGTATGCACCTTTTCAAGCGGCGGCGCTTCCTCCAGGTGAACGCCGGTCCAAACCGGACAATCCGCGTCATGCAGCACCTTGGCGACGTTGGAGCCGATAATCAGTCGGCGATACATCCCCAGGCCTTGGGTCGGCATCATGATGAGATCGGCGTGGCGCGCCGCGGCGCACTCCACGATCTTGGAGGCGGCTTCCCCGTGCTGCACCAAGGATTCGACGCGAAGATGCTTCAGATCGGCGCCGAAAAATCCCAGGATTTCTTTGTGGCCGATTATGGGCTCCTCCGCCAGCGTGCGGTTATACGCGGCGGGCTCGACGACGTGCAGCAGCAACAGTTCCGCGTCGAACCGGCCGGCCAAGGCTTCGACGTAAGCCGCCGCGCCGCGGCAGCGCTCGGAAAAGTCGACCGGGAAAAGGATTCGCTTCAATTCAAATGGGCCATGCCGGTGGAACATGCGGGTCCTCGCTGGTTTTAAATGCGCGGATTACTTGGGCGGCGCCTTTTCGCTGCGAGCCTGCTTGATCAGCCCGGCGTAGCGGCGCGACAGCTCGCGGATCCAATCGCGCTCGCGGCGCCGGATCGCTTCCTGATGAATGAGGTCGCCCCCGATCCCCACCGCGTTGGCGCCGGCCAGAATGAACTCCGCGACGGTGGTCTGGTTGACGCCCCCAGCGGCGATTAAAGGAATCGTCGGGAACGGACCGCGGAGCGCTCGGATATAGCCGGCTCCGCCCATCGCGGAACACGGAAAAACCTTCACGAAATCCGCGCCGGCCTTCCAGGCGGTCATGATTTCCGTGGGGGTGCATGCACCGGGAAACACCACCACGTTTTTCTTCAGCGCGAATTCGATGATCTCCAGATCCAATCCGGTGGTGGTGAGAAACCTGGCGCCGGCGTCCAGACAGCGGCGCGCCGTTTCCACGTCCAGAACCGAGCCCGCGCCCGCGATCAGATCGGGGCTGCCGGCGGTCAGGCTGTGGATGATCTTCACGGCTCCGGGCACCGTCATCGTGACTTCGACAATGGGTATCCCGCTACTGCACACCGCCTCCGCGGCGAACAACGCATCCTCGGTGGAGGTAAGGCGGACCGACGGAATAATACCGATTTCTTCAATACGGGCGTGGATCGTCTCTTTATTCATTTAAATTTTTCAGTTGGCAGCCATTTATTTTTCCGGAGATCTATTTCCCTGATGGGCCTCCTGGAGCGGGCGGCGCGGGCTGGTGCATCCGCACAATGATGATATCTCCGTACCCGACGCGCAAGAACATCTTTTGAGCAGGCGTGGGACTGTTCTCCAGGAACGTGTGGCCGAAAAACTTTCTTCGCTGCTCGTTCCCCGGAAAATCGGACTCCACCGCCCCCAACTTGCTCTTGGCGTCGATGGCGTACGGGCCGTCGGGCAAGCGCACCGTGATCAGACCCATGCGATCGGTAGCGTGGATCTCTCCGCTGACGTTGTCGATATGCACCTCGCCCATGTCCTGGTCGATCGTCAGGCGCGCATTGTTCGGAACCTTGATGCGGTATTCCAGATCGAAGTCTGTCTTCCCCAGGAACGGCCGCGCAATCTTGCCGTGCTTGGGGAAATCCGTGGAAATGGTCACCTCGTCGCCCTTGCGCTCAGTTGCGATCTTCACGCTGTCCAGGAGTTTGACCTCTTTCTCTCGCGCTTGACCCTCCACCGCGATCTTACTCGACTTGATGGTAGTCATTTCCAGGCCCGCTTGGTCCCAGCCTTCGATCGTCAGCTCGCCGATCGAATTCTTGAGATGCAGCGTGCCGCCGGAGGGAAAATCCGAGGTCTCCGTGTTGGTGACTTGCACCTTGTCCGGCGCTCGATGGCCGGGCGCTGGATCGTCCGCGCGGAGCAGACAACAGATCCCCACTCCGATGAGAGCGGCGCGAATCATTACTGTTCCACCGTGCTTTGCAGCACCAATGCATTGGAGATCACCTTGTCGCCCGGCTTGATGCCGGAGACCACTTCCTGCATGTTGTTCGGCAGCATCGCCCCGGTGACCACTTCCAGGCGCTTGACGTGGTTGTCCGAAGCCGGCTCATACACCCAGTCGCGATCGTGCAGATGCAAAATCGCCGAGGACGGCACCGTCGCGTGGCTCTGCATCTGATCGCCGTGGAACGTGGCCGTGGCGAACATGCCCAGGCGGATAATGCCAGGATTCTTTATTTCCAAGCGGACCTTGGTGGTGTGCTGGACGGGGTCCAGGATCTGCCCGATATTGCTGATGCGGGCCTTGAAAACCCGGTCCGGGTAGGCGTTCAGACGAACGTCCGCATACTCGTCCATGTGAACCTGGGCTAGAGTATTTTCAAACACATCGCAGACGACCCAGATGCTGGACACGTCGGAGATCGTGAAGGGATACGCGCCAGTCACAGCGTTCGCCGGCGAGAAGGACTGGACCGCCGCCCCGTTGGTAATTTGTTGATCCGTGATCACGCCCGAAACCGGGGCGCGAATCTCGATGATATCGACGGGATGCTCCGGGTCGGACACGCCCAGCACTTGGAGATGCGACAGGCTGGTTTGGACATCCACCTGGGCGCTATCTTCGGCGGATTGGGCGATCTCGAGCTGGCTCGTGGGAATGGCTCCATCCTTCAGCAGGATTTGGGCTCGATCCAGTTGCTTCTTCGCCAGCGATTCCGCCACCACGGCCTTGCGATAGTCGGAGAACGCGCCGGCAATATCCGAGCTCTTCACCTTGAACAGGAGCTGGTCCTTCATGACCTCGTCCCCCACGCGGGCCTTGATTTCGGTCACGCGTCCCGTCGCGGTCGAGATTACCGGCACTTGCCTCGAAACATCCGGGCTGGTGACGCCCGTGACGTCCAACTCCGGCGCCGCCACGTGCGATCCCGCGGCCACCACGGGAAACTGCTCGGGATGGTCCACCTTGAAGTTGCTGGCGTCCATATCGGGCTCGACCTGCGCCGCCGGCGGAGCCGTGTCGCCGGCCGCTTCTGTTTTGGTCGAGCTGCATCCGGCCAGGAACAGACTCAGGGCCAAACATGCTGTTGCTTCTAGGAAAAAGATTGTGCGATTCATGGAATCACCTCCCGGCCAACGGCCATGTTCATTTGGGCGGCCGCGGTCAAGTACGAACCGATAAAATTCAAATACGCCAGATTCGCGTCGCGATAGCCTTTTTCGGCGTCAAGATAGTCCAGCAATGTCGCGCCTCCGTGCTGGTAGGCGTCCCTGGTCTTGTCGCGCACGTCGCCGGCAAGCGGCAGATAGAAAGACTTGTAGCGCCCCAGGAGATTCACGGCTTGCTCGATGGTGACGTAGGCCGAATCGACATCGTTAAAGACCTGCGCCTCGGCCGCGTCCTTCAATTTTTCGTTGCGGCTGATGTCGATTTGCGTGCGAGCTTTCTCCCCCTGGTTCCTGTCGGAGACGCGCAACGGAATGCTTACACTCGCGCCCATCGTCTTGTTGGCGTATGGATTCGCGAACGAGGGGTTCCACGAGAACCAGACGCTGTATGTGGGGTCCACCGAGCCGTTGGCAATCGCGAGCTTGTGATTAACCTTGGCAAGCTGGATGTTTTGGATGGCAACCTGTAGATCCGGGCGCGCCTCCAGAGCCATGGTCCGGAATTCGGCGAGGGGCCTCGAAGATTCAGTGAAATCGTACGGACCAGCCACGTCGAACTGATCCATCGGCGTACGATCCAGCACCAACTGCTGGATTTGGATCTTGCTGGTCCTCAGATTCAGGATAGCCGTCTGATAGTCGGTTTCAAATTGTATGCGCTGGAGTTGCAGCTTGTGGAGATCCAGTTCATCCAGGTCTCCGGCATTGAAGCGGTTCTGGTTGATGCCCAGCTCGCGGTCCCAGTACGTCAGGTTCTCCGTCGCGTTCCCCAGGACAGCCTTGGCCTGGAGTACCTGGACGAAGGCATTGCGCAGGTTAAAGAGCAATCCGCGCCTCTGATCGGAGTAGCTGGATTCGGCGATGGCGGTGGAGTCCTTGGCGGTTTCCAGGCGCAATTCCCGCTTGTGCTGCCGCTCATGCAGATAACTGATGCCGGGTGTAAACACAATGCCGCTGAGGGGTCGCCAGATTCCGTTATTGGGAGTGAGCTGGAGGCCGTCCGCCGAGAGACTGAAATCCGGATTGGGGCGCAGATAAGCGGTGATCTCAAGCATCCTGGACTCGTCGATATTCGCTCGGGACGCGATCAGGGTCGGATTCACCGCCTCGAACCTGTCTTTAATCTGCTGCCAGGTGAAGGAGGTTCCCGGACTTTGGGCGAGAGCCGCCAGCGCCAGGGACAGCGCGGCTGCCGTGGAAACCGGGATGAACCACCCTGGACGTCGCGTGTTCATTTCAAAACCTGTTCATTTCAAAAAAAGCCTTACCCCGCGGCTGCCTTGGTGAACGCCGCAGTTCAATTTCCTATCAAGACGTCGAACGTCTTAGGAAGCGGGTGGGAGCGCGCCGGGAACGGCAGGTCCGAGAACCGCGATCGTAACGGTTACCGTGCGCCTGCCACGCCCTGCTACGCAAATCGCGGCGGGGCTCGACCGAACGTGGTGATGGAGAACCAGCGCGTAAGCGCGGACGAGAACATCAGCACGATCAGGAAAAAGCACAGAATGACGACCAGGAAAAAAGGATCGGCTGTCTGGCCGTGTCCCGGATCTTCGATTGTGGCCGAGCTCAGCGGACCATGAGTTTGGCCGCGGTCGAAGGCCGATTGTTGCGCCGGAACGGCCTCCAGATCGGACAGGCGGATGCGGTCATCGCTCGCCGAGATCACCGGAAACAGCGCCAGCGCGGCGATCAGCACCGAGAGCGAACGGCGTAATCTGATCCGACGGTTGCGGGAGCCGGAACGAAGACCGTCTCTCCATACCTGCGCGCTCAGCGCGCCGACACAGAGCAGCATCCACGCCAGGTTCAAAATGAATTCAGTCTTGCTCACGATCCTCATCCAAATTTAGCATGACTTAGCATGGTACCGAGCCATTTCCGCCATCGCTGGCGCGGATCAATCGATTGATCTCCCAATCGTTCGATTACAAGCCGCAATCTCTTCATTCGTAAAGTAGTTATTCCTCTAATCTTAGCGGCATCTCGACCCTGACAGGCGCCAATAGAGCTTGGCCTTCGCCCAGATCCGGGTACCCAAATCGACTCTCGGCGACGCTCGCAGAACCCCTTGGACGGGGAGGCATTCAAGTCGCTGGACCTGCCCACTAACGGTGTGCAGACAGATGCAACAATTCTGCGGGACTGGGCATGAAAAAGGTATGAATGGGCCGGGTTGGGGCATACTCTTCATCTTATGCGTAAGATTCCTATTAACAATAACTTGCAGGCATTGGTAGAAGTCTCTTATCGAGCCTGTAAAAACATTTGATGAGTTTTTAGTTATAAGCGCACCTAAAGAGCCGGTGCCATCCCGGTGCTCGCAATGTTTGAGCGGGAACCGGGCCTGGGACTGCCCTCGCTTGAGAGGCAACCGCTGCTCCACGGGCCCGGTTGCGCCGGGGGCGCGCCGCCCGCGGACAACATCGGGGAGCCGGCTCGCGGCCGGCCAATCGCGTTGTGGAACTTCCGGTGAGACGCACTAGACGGCGCTCGCGTCCCGCGATGGCCGTAGTGAAAGAAACGCTGATAGATCTCATAAGAAGAAGCGATCACGTAATGCGATTGCATTTATGACTTTTTGAGAGAATTAACCACATACTGAAGCAAATCAAATATGGCTCCCCTGTGATGGACTGTGCCAGGAGCCTTGATAAATATGGGTTAGAACGCACACCTTCGTATTGCCATTAGGTAATAGTTAGACACATTTTAGAAAAGCTTTAGGGAACAATTAGAAGACATTTAGACAAGTTGTGAAACTTCGCGGGAGTGTTTGGAATGAGGAAGGAAAACATGAACAACCATAAACGAGTACGGGAGTCTCAGCCTGTGCCCGCAACCGTCGTGCCGGCCTGCGCCGCGCTTTTGATTGCGGCGCTGTCGCTTCCGGCATTCGGCCAATCGTCTGTCGGTTTTGTCGGCGGCATCACTCGGGACTCCTCCAGCGGGAAGCCAGTGGCCAAAGTGCAGATCATCGCGCACAACCTGAGCAGGAACACCGATCGCGCCACTGTCAGCGACGCGGACGGACTCTTCACAATCACGAATCTGGAGCCAGGGCCATATGAAGTGGCGGCCACGAAGGATGGTTTTGAGAGATCGTCCACGCATGTCGATGTGGCAGCCCGTAAAGTCGCCCGATTGGACCTGCCGTTGCATAACGTTGTCGATTTGCGGCTGCCGACGGCGAAGTCGGATAACCCGCCGCTGACCGATAGGGAAAGGGAACTGCTCGAGCGGCTTGACCAGTTGGAGCAGCGCCTGGCCACGATGGAAGCCGCGGAAGCGAAAGACGCCGCCGCAGCGCCGGCCGCCAAGGCTGCTCCGGTAACCAAGCCTCCGACTCAGGAGGCCGCGCTGACTCCCAACGCCGCCCTGCCTCCGGCTGCGCCGATTCCCCCGGCCCCTGCGCCTGCTCCCGCACCCCTTCCCGATCCACAAGCAGCAGCGGCAGCTCCCGCCGCTCCGGCCGCAGCGCAGACCCCCGCACCAGTGGATTTAGTGACTCCCTTCGCGGACCACGAGTGGCTTTGGCTGAACGGCAACTCGCGCCAGCACGAGTATCCGCTCGATACGAAGTACTTCAGCCCGGAATTCCGCGCTGACACCTTCTACGTTCAGGATTTCAATGAGCCCATAGATCACACCATGGGCGGGTCCAGCGAAATCTTCAGGAACAACGAGGTTCAGCTTGAGGATCTGTCCATCGGCGGCGATTTTCACGACGGGCAAATGCGCGGCCGCGTCCTGATGCTGTTCGGAATGTTCTCCTCCACGACGGTCCGCAATGACGCCAGCCCAGCAGTCGGCCAATGGGATGTCCGGGCGGCTTACAAATACGTATCGGAAGCCTACGGCGGATACCACTTCAACGTACAGCACGGCCTGAATGTCGACGCCGGCATCTTCGTTTCCTACGTCGGCCTGTTCAGCTATCACAACTTCGATAACTGGGCCTACCAGCCTTCGTATGTCTCCTCCAACACGCCTTGGTTCTTCAACGGCGTACGAATCCAGTGGTTTCCCACCAATCACCTGAAGATCGAGCCTTGGTTCATCAATGGATGGCAGTCCTACAACAGGTACAACGGCCACCCCGGACTCGGAGGACAGCTCAAGTGGACCCCGAAACCCTGGATGAATGTCATTGCCAACCAGTACGGCGTCGGCAACGACAACCTCGGTCTTCCCAACCGCGGGCGATACCACACAGACGACAGCATCGAGATCAAATACTACGACAGTCCGAAGGCGGGCAACGGCCTCGACAAAATGGCGTTCACGTTCACCGGCGACCTGGGATGCGAAACCGGCGATGGAGTCACCTGCCACGGCAGCAAGCAGGCGTATAATCCGGTTACAGGAGCGGGCGGTCCAAAGCAGGCTTTCTTGGGTTACATGATCTACAATCGCTGGTGGTGGCACAAGGACAATTGGGCCTTCACTCTCGGAGGCGGCCAGATGAACAATCCCGGCCGCTACCTGACGCTGGTGCTTCCCGTCAACGGCGCAGATGCCATCTCGGGTACGCCTTACTTTCCGGCCTACCCCGGAGCGCCGATGAAAGCTTATGACGGCACCGCCACGCTCGATTGGATGCCCAACGATTTCACCACCTTCCGCTGGGAGTTTGGCTATCGCCATTCGAATGTGCCGTATTTTTCGGGCCGGGGAGGGAGTACGCCTCCAGGCGGAAACAACGGTTCTCCCGCGGACTTCGCCTGCATTACCGGCGCTTCATCTGGAGCGACGGATCTGGCGACCGCGGAATTGAACTGTGGCGGCGGCAAGAGCAGCGTCTGGTTCCCCGACCTACGCGAGGGGCAAGCAACGCTGTCCATGATGATTATGGTGAAACTCTAGTGGTTTCGCGCAGCGCCCACGTGGCCGAGAGCCTCGCGGGCGCAGCGCTCGATAGAATCAATCTTCAGTGAGGTAAATCGTGCTCAATAGACAGAAGAAGATGTTCTTGTTCATCCCGCTTGTCGTCTTGTTATACGCAGGCGTTGTATTCGAAGTTGCCACCGCCTTCGCGCAAGTGAGAACTCCCGACAATAGGAAAACGAATGCGGTTGCGCTTGGAGCGGACGAGGTCAAGCAGCTTTTGACCCTGATGGACACGGACAAGAACGGGAAGATCTCCAAAGCCGAGTTCATGAAGTTCATGGAAGCGGAGTTCGACCGGCTGGACACCGACAAAAGCGGTGAGCTGGATGCGAAGGAGCTGACCAAATCGCTGGTACGCCCGAGCAAAGGCGCGGTTGGCAAGTGATTTCGTGAATCCCCGACTTTAAGATGTAAGGGAAGGGGATGTCCACGATGCAACGAAGGCCGAAGTTCTGCACGCGCCTGTTTTGGGCGGCGCCCCTTTCAGCGGTCCTGCTCCTGGCGGCCGATCCCGCCTGGAGGACCAAACCAATTCAAAGTTGGACCGCGGAGGACGCCAAGCAGGTCCTGACGGAATCCCCTTGGGCGAAGAGTTCTCAAGCGGACGTCAACCGCCTCCAGACCGAGGATCAACGCAGAGAAGGCGGAAATATGGGAGAGGCGCACGGCGTCGGCTACGACGGGCTGGACAAAGACAGAATGCCGATGCCGAAAAGCATCGTGGGGATTTTCCTGCATCCGCCGGCCCCGCGCCCCCTTCCCCAGATTGCGTTGCAGGTCCTCTGGGAGAGCGCTTTCCCACTCCGAGCGGCGGTGTTGAAGGCCGGCGTTAGCCTCCCCACCGTGGAAGGGGAGGGCTATAAGATCGCCGTCTATGGCATTCCCAACACCAACGCCAAGGGCGATCCAAAGACTTTGGGCAAATTTCTCAACATTCAGGCGTTCCTGAGACGGGAGGGAAAGAAGGATGTGAGGGCATCCACCTGCGAGGTTTTCCGGAAGGAAGACGCCATGGTCGCGGTGTACCTTTTCCCCCTCTCCGCGGAGATCACCAAGAAAGACGGCCTGGTCGAATTCGATGCGCGCATCGGCCGCATTGCTATCGTACAGTTCTTCAATGTCGCGGAGATGGAGTTTCAGGGCAAGCTGGAACTCTAGGGCGCCGCTCTACGAGCTCTTGCGCGCGCCCATCATGATTCAGACTCGCCCTTCGCCTTGGGGAGGGCCAGATAGAATGTCACGCCGTCGCTTAACCCTTCGATATCGAGATCGAGCCGGCCGCCGTGGGCGAGCGCGATCTTTCGAGCCACGTACAGCCCCAGTCCGGAGCCGGTGGTGAAGCGGCGCGCATCCTCGCCGCGGTAAAAACGGTCGAAGATACGCGGCTGCTCGTTCTCCGGAATAGAACTGCCGTTATTGGTCACACGAATGAAGACCATGTCGCCTTGGCATTCCATCTCGGCCGCGATCTCGGAGCCGGGCAGCGAATACTTGCAGGCATTATCCAGCAATTGGCTCAAGGCCAGCCGCAGGAGCTCCGGGTCGGCCAAGGCCTCGATCGACTCCGCCGGATGCGTAAAGGAGAAGCGCCGGTCCGAGGGCAGGCGCTTGTAATGATCCACGATATCGGCCACCACGCCGGCAATGTCGGTGACCTCCATTTGCGGACGCACTTCCTCGCGGTCCAGGCGCGCCACGCGCAGCAGTCGTGAGGTGAGGCTGACGAGCCGGGCGGCTTCGGATTCGACGGTCTCGGCCATTTCCAACTGCTCGGCGCGCAGGGAGCCGGTGGCCCGGATGCCTCCGGCCGCTGCGAGAATGGTGGCCAAGGGGGTTTTGACCTCATGCGCCAGTGCGTCCAGGATGGCCGACCGGTACACTTCGGCTTGTGCGGCGGCTGCGGACTCGCTGGCGCGCTGGAACGCGCGCGCACGCTCTTGCGAGGCTGCCGCCAGCGAAATCAGCGGACCGGCCGTGAGCTCAGGGTCCTCCAGCCCTTCAAATCCCATGGCGCCTGTTGTTTTTCCGCGCACGCGCAGGCACCGCACCGATACCTGGCTGACTGCGTTGTCTGAATCCTGCTCCTGGATGTAGGCCGCTCGGGTGCACTCGGGCAAATGGCTACGCGATCGCCCGAGGAGATGCAGCTCCGACCTTTCCGCGTCGAAAATGCACACGGCTCGGGTTCCGAACACTCCCGCAAATAGCTGAAGCAGGCGCTCGCCCACCGCCATCTCCGGCTCCAGCGACAGAAGCTCTTGGGCCAGGTGGTACAGGCGGTCGATCCGATCTTTGTGCAGCTCCGAAATTGCAGTCTCCGTCCGAGTTCTGGAAACCAGTTTGCCGATGACGAACGAGGTCACCAGGAAGGAAATCAACGCGACTACGTTCAGCGGGGCGGTTACCGCGAACGAAAACAACGGCGTAACGAAGAAATAATCCAGGCATCCGGCGGCGAGGGCGGATACAACCGCTGAAGCAAAAAAATCGCAAGTGAGCGACTGCAAAACCACAACCAGCACATACAACGGGCTGGCCGTGGCGAAGTCCAGGTGCAGGAACCGGAAGCTAGTGGCGGTCAGGACCGCCACGGCGGTGACGCCGACGAGCACCCTTCTAAGAGTCTGCCGCAAGGGGCGACTGAAGAACCGCCGCCTGCTTTGTGTATTTGAGCGCCACCTCCATAACAACCACCACTGCCGCCGCACAGACTGGCCCTTCTCCGTCAACAATGCATCGGCATACACTGGCTCACTCAAGACAATAACCGACGATTCATAAAAAAGGCATAAACCAGAAGGCGCCTCAACACCTGGTACGTGTAATGCCTTTCACTCCGGATCGCAGGAATTACCACAGTATGAAAGATGTTTGCGGAGCATGAGGAGAAATCAGAGAGGCATTCATGGCCGTCTACGATATTTATTTGTGATGAAGGTCATACAAATTTTTGTTGATAGGAGCGTATTGGGTTTTATGACTTTTTGATGTTTGGGCCCGTATACTGGTCCAACAAGAAGAACGTTGGGGGCGCCGTTGTTTGGTGAGCGCCACTCAACCCACATTGCAAAAGCCCGTACCCCAGTCCGGTCCGGTTGCCCGATAGATTTCCTGAATCGCACGAGTCGGCGGACCCTCTTGAAGGCCCCGGCTACAACTCAACAAGGAAGGAAGCACATATGCGTACCATCATGCGTACGAAGAGCCGAAGTGTACTTATTGCCGGGTTGCTAGCAGGACTGGCCGGCCAATTCGGAATCCAGACCGCGAAGGCGCAACAGGCAACGGACCCGGCGACGAAAGGCGAAACCATCGACCCGGCCGCGGCAACTCCCACCGGCACTCCCGTTGCCGCGCCCACACCGGACGCTCCGCCGGACCCGCAAGCGCCAGCCACTCCGGCGGCCCCGCCCGCAACGCCTCCGCCGGTCGATCTGGACACTCCGTTCGCTTATGCGCGACTTCACTTGGATGCTCTCCAATCCCCGCAACCATGACGAGGTCCTGGATGGAAAGTATTTTTCGGGTGAGTTCCGAGTCGACACCAATTTCATGTACGACTACAACCACCCCATCGATCACACTCTCGATGAAACCACCGAGGGCGAGCGGACGGGAGAATTTGTGATCCAGGCGCTGGGCGCTGGCGGCGACTTTCACGCCGGTAATATGCAGGGCCGCATCTTGACGCAGTTTGGCGCCGTGGCCACCGCCGTGCCGCGCAACGACGCCAGCTACAGCCTAGGCCAATGGCAGCTCAACGATGCCTACCGGTACCTGACCGAGATGTGGGGCGGCTACCACATAAACTATAAGCACGGCCTCAACATTCAGGTAGGCGACTTCCTTTCCTACATCGGCCTGTTCAGCTACTACAGCTTCGACAATTGGACTTACCAGCCGTCTTATGTGTCGTCAAACACGCCGTGGTTCTTTACCGGAATGCGGGTGCAATTTTTTCCCACCAACAAGCTGAAGATCGAGCCATGGTACATCAACGGCTGGCAGACCTATGCCAAGTACAACGGCCGATTGGCATTGGGGGGCCAGATTCTTTGGCGGCCCACGGAGAACTGGGACTTCGTGTGGAACACCTACACGCTCGGCCGTGACGTTCTGTACAATCCATATCGCTCGCGCTATCACGCGGACTGGAGCCAGGAATATAAATTCTTTGAGCATCCCGCGAGTTTCATAACCCGAGCGGCGATGACCGCGACTGAGGACTTCGGTTGTGAAACCGGAGGAGGCGTGGTGTGTACGCACGGCGGCGTAAACGGGCGGCCGCCGGCGCAGAACTTCACCGGCATCATGGCTTATCAACGCCTGTGGTTCGGAGAGAAGTTCGCCTTTAGCTACGGCGGCGGCGTAGTGAACAACCCCGGGCGCTATCTGGCCCTGCTTCCGCCAATCAACGGCGCGACGGCCACCAGCGGAACGCCATACTTCACTGAGAATCCGGGCGACAAGTTCAGAGGCTATGATTTCCAGCTCTCCTTCGACTATATGCCGAGCCAGTGGGTGACGTGGAAGGTCGAGTTCACGCAACGCGGCGCGCAACAACCGCTTTTTGTCGGTCCGGGGGGTGTGACCCCTCCCGGCGGCAACAACGGCTCGCCGCAATATTACGCCTGCAATGACGGCACGTCGGCAGGAACCGCGACGCTATCGTCAGGTACGTGCGCGAATGACGGCGGCGTCTGGCAGCCGAACCTGGTCAAGCAAGAGCGCCGCTGGATTTTCTCGTTGATGGTCAAGTTGTAGGGCGACGGTCAGGTTGTAGTTGGAGCAGTCTTAACAACCCCGTGGCCGGGCTCCCCCAAAAGGGACCTGGCCGCGGGCCTTTTTCGGGAGGTTTAAAGAGTCCATGAAGACAATTCTGAAATCCCTGGTTTTTCCGCTCTCGGTGACGTTGCTGATGGCCGCCGCTCCGGTTTGGAAGAGCAAGCAGATGGAGCAGTGGAGCGAACAGGATGCCAAGCTGATCCTGACCAACTCGCCGTGGGTGAAGAAAGTGACTCCGGCTCTGCTGCCACGGCTCAACGAGGATCAGCGCCGGCAGGGCGGGCAGATGGGAGGCGGCGACGGGATCGGGATGGAGGCTTTTACTCCGGCCACCCTCACTGGCGTCGGAGCTTCGTCGACAGCCGGAAAGCGCAGGCCCACCCGCGTGGCGACTCTGGAAATCCGGTGGGAAAGCGCTCGGGCCGTGCGCACCGCGGAAGTAAAAGCCCATGAAGAGGACCCTCCGGCTCTGGCGGACGGCAGCTATGTGGTCGCCGTGTACGACGTTCCCGGCGTCGACGTGAATCAGACAGCTCTGCCCTTCCAGTTGAAGAAGGACGCGTTCCTGAAGGTTGAGGGCAAGAAGGACCGCCGTGCTTCACGCGTGGATCTGCTGCCTCAGGACGGCGGTCTCGCCACCGTCGTTTTTATGTTCCCGCGATCCGAGGAGTTCACCACGCAAGACAAGCGCATCACTTTCATAGCCCAGCTGGGGCGCCTATCGGTGGCGCAGTACTTCTACACCGAGGAGATGACGATCCAGGGCAAGCTTGAGCTTTGATCCCGGGCCCGTGCGGGCTGTTAAAATAGGGGGGGTCGTCTCAAAATCGGAATCCCGGGAGGTGCCGCTTGTTCGCGATTCAACGTAGATTTAAGTCCCGCTTGCAAGCGTTGGGGGTGCTCCTCCTCGCGGGCGTGCTGCTCCTGGCGGCAGATCCCGCCTGGAAGAACAAGCCGGCTTCAAGTTGGACCGCCGCGGATTCCAAGCTGATCCTCGCCGATTCCCCGTGGGCCAAGATTGACCGAGCCACCATCGTCCGCAAACAGAGCGAAGATGAGCGCAGAGCAGGCGGAAATATGGGCGATGCGAAAGGCATCGGTTACGACGGGTTGGAGAAAGACAAGATTGTGATCCCGAAGAGCATCGTGGACATGCTTTTTAAGCCCGAGCCGCGCAGGCCCCCCAGGCCCCAGATGCCAGTGCTGGTCCGCTGGGAGAGCGCTCTTGCCGTCCGCATGGCGGAGTTCAAAGGGGGCGGCTTTGAGCCGCCAACTCTAGACGGGGAAGGCTATAAGATCGCCGTCTACGGCATTCCTACCGCGAACGTTAAAGGCGATCCAAAGGTGTTGGGTGAACCCCTCAAGGACAACGCCTTCCTCAGACGCGAGGGACAGAAGGACGTAAAGCCGATCAGAGTGGAGGTTTTCCAGCAGGAAGATTCCATGGTGGCCGTGTACCTGTTTCCCCTCTCCGCGGAGATCACCAAGAAGGACGTAAGCGTCGAATTCGGAGCCCTGATTGGCCGCATCTCCGTCACACAGTCTTTCAACGTTCAGGAAATGCAGTTTCAAGGCAAGCAGGATCTTTAGAGAGCCTCGTCCCCGCAGCACTGCCCGCCTCTACTCGGTTCAAGTCATTTCTTAACAATAGCCTACACGAATCGATAGAAATTTTGTATCGAGCCGGTAGAAATATGTTATATTTAAAGAGACTCTAAGGATCATCCCGGCGGAGAAGGTTGGAGCCGGGATGCCTCGAAGGAGATTTGGCATGCTGAAACACAAGAATGTATTCGCTGGTTTGGCCGTTGCAACGCTGCTTGCAACCGGAATAGGAACCGCACTCGCCCGAGAGGAACCGTCGCACCCGCAAGATAAGATCGCCCTGGGAGAGGACGAAGTCAAGCAATTGCTCTTGCTGCTGGACACGGACAAGAATGGGAAAGTCTCGCGGCAGGAGTTCACGAAGTTCATGCAGTCGGAATTCGACAGACTGGATAAGGACAAGAGCGGCGAGCTGGACGTCAAGGAGCTGACGCAATCGCAGGTCCGAGTGAGTCACTTTGGGATTGCCGGAAAGTAATTTTCCGCCCTATGCGTTCTCACCGAGAAGCTCCTTGAGCTTCGCGTAGCCCGACCGGCTCACCGGCAACTGCGTTCCGTCGCGGAGCACCGCCACGCGGCTGTCCTTCGCATAAGGCTCGATGCGGGCGATGCGCTCCAGGTTCACGATGTAGGAGCGGTGAATGCGCACGAAGCGCAGGGGATCGAGCCGCGTCTCCAGGCTGGCGATGGTCTGCTGCTTCAGGTAGCTCTTCTGCTCGCTGTGCAGCGCGGCGTAATCGTCCTGCGCTTCCACGTAATCCAGCTTCGCGATGGGAATGATGTGAACCTTGGAGCCGTCGCGCACAACAATGCGCTCGATGGCCTGGCCCGGCGGCCGAGCCGCGGCGGCGAGCTCGGCAGGGGTGAGCCCCGCGGCAGCCAGCTCGGAAGGGGCGCGCCCCGCGGCAGCCGGCTCGGAAGGGGCGAGCCGCGCGCGCACCCGCTCCCTGGCTCGATCCAGCGCCTTCTTGAAGCGGTCCAGCCGGAACGGCTTGAGGAGATAGTCCACGGCGTTGGCCTCGAACGCGCGCATGGCGTATTGATCGTAGGCCGTAACGAAGATCACCGAAGGCGGAGGCCCTGAAGAAGGTTCGATCAGCTCCAGCACCTCGAACCCGTCCAGCTTGGGCATCTGCACGTCGAGAAACACCAGGTCGGGCTTGAGCTCGCCGATGGCTTTGACGGCGTCGAATCCGTCGCCGCATTCGCCCACCACCTCCACTCCGCCGGCCTCCCATAGATACTCGCGAAGAAGCTGGCGGGCCAGCTCCTCGTCGTCGACGATGACGGCGCGCAAGGCGCCCGGCGAGCTCATTCCGTCCTCCGGCACGGCACCGTGAATTCAGCGCGAAAGCGATTCTCGCGGGCGCCGGCGTCAAGCCGCGCGGAGGGTCCGAAGCGGCGCTCCAGGCGTGTGCGCACATTGCGCAATCCCAGACCGTTGCGGCGGGGCGAGGGCGACTCCGGATCGAAGCCGTTTTCGACGCTTACTTCCAAAAGACCGTCCTGCACGCGGCTGTGGACTTGAATGATGCCGCCGTCCACCAGCGTCGCGATGCCGTGCTTGACGGCGTTCTCGATCAGTGGTTGCAGGACCAGCGGGGGCACCAGGCAGTCCGCGCAGGCTTGGTCCACCTGGACCTCCACGCGGAGGCGGGAGCCGAAGCGCACCTGCTCGACGTCGAGGTAGGCCTGCGCCAGATCCAGCTCCTCGTGCCAGGCCACGCTTGCGCGCTCGCCCAGACCCAGCGTGCTGCGCAGAAAATCCGCCAGGCGGATGCACATTTCTCGAGCCCGTCCCGGGTCGGAGGTCGTCAGCGCGGTGATGGAGTTGAGGCAGTTGAACAGGAAGTGCGGATTGATCTGGGCCTTGAGCGCTCGCAATTCCGCCTCGCGCGCATCGAGTGCGGCCTGCCGCGATTCCTCCGCCGCCAGCGCCATGTAGTGCAACGCCACCGAAAGCAGGTACAGCAGCAGGCCGACGGCGATCAAGTGGGGGACTTCGGGGTCCAGGCGCGCGCCCAGCGCGAGTGCGCTCGCCACCACCCGCGCCAGCGCCACCCACAGCGCGGTCGCCAGCACCGCTGCGCCCAAATGGTAGGACAGCATCTCGACGATTCGGCCGGACCAAAGGGGCAACTGGCGGCACATATACCACGGCGTCAGACAAACGAAGGCGAAGAACAAACACAGGGGTCCAGCCAGCGCCAGGGTTTCGCGCCACTCGAGCGCACCCGGAAGGTGCAGCAACGCGGCCAGCGCCGCGGCCAGCACCAGCCATAGCGCCAGGTAGGCGGCGAACCACGTTTTGTTGCGGAAGACGGGGTGCATCTCAAGTTCCTCGTCCGTCAGTTCCTAACGGACACGCCGCCGAACACGGCCGCGCCGGTCATGATCAAGTGCGGACGTTTTTCGTCGGCGGCGGCTGTGGGCGACGGATGCGTCTGGTCGTCATATCCGCCGAAAACGCCCGCGCCCTTCATCGTCACCCTCCAGTGCTCCGGCACCATCAGCTCGATGCCTCCGAACACCGCGTTGGCTTCGATCACGATTTCGTCCCTCTTGGTGTTGGCCCTGCGCAGATCGATCTCGATGCCGCCAAACACCGACGATAACCTGCCGCCCTCAAAATCCTGCGACTCGATGCGCCGGTTGATGCCGCCGAAAATGGTCGTCTCATCCAGCGAGTTGGCTCCGCTGCCGGGTGGATTCGACGGCCAGCCGCCTGCGGGATTGCCTGAGACCCCCGGGAACCCGGGCGGCACCCCGAAAAGGTGTGTTCGAAACAGGAAAGAGATGCCCAGAAAGATCAGCATCACCGGCCAGATCACTTGCCAAACGTCGCCGTGAATGTAGCCGAAGTTCTGGGCCAACAGAAGGCCGCCCATCACCATCAACGCTCCGCCCCACAGCAAGCGGGGCGCGCCGGCGCCGAAACGGCTGATACCGAGAGCTTTCAATGCGCCCCACACGATCAGAAGCACGGGCCAGAATCTGTGGATATCCTCGACTTGAAACACCCCCAAGTTCGCGAGCAGAAACGCTGCGCCGACGATCAGCAGGATCACGCCAGCCACGGCGTGGCTGTGAGGATGTTGACTGCGCCACGCCGCCCGCGGCCTGCGCGCGCAGCGGCGCTGATAGCGCATTTGCCGCCAATCGTAGGGACCATTTCCAGGTGTCATAATTTCTTACCTCTCGATTGCATCCTAACAAGCGGCGTACTTCTAGCCACTCGGAATTCGGCGAACGGCGGATGGACGCCGGTAAGCGGGGCTAAGTTCGCCGCTTGCGCCCCAGCACGATCAGCGATTGTCCCACGGGAAAGCTCCCGCCACGCCCAATCCACGCGGCCTCGGCGCGCAACGCAAGATACAGCAGGCGGTCCAGCACCGCGGGCGCCGCGGCAACGCCGCTCGCCACGGGAGCGCGCGTCAGCGGCTCCCATACGCGGAATTTGAAGAGAGCAACGGGCGCCAGTAGCGCGTTCACGTATGTCGCCCGCTCCACCTGAAAGCCGGCTTGTTCCATGGATTGCATCAGCCCCGTTCGGGTGAAGCGTTGCCGCTCCTGGACGAATTCCGAATGGCGGCTGCGCAACGCATTCAGCGCGCCCGCGCGCAGCGCCAGCAGACCTCCCGGCTTGAGCACACGCGCGAATTCCGACAGCGCCCGGACTTCCTCTCCGCGCTTCAGATGCACCAGCACGTCCAGCGACACCAGCGCGTCGAACGTGGCGCCGGCGAACGGAAGCGCCGCCACGTCTCCCTGCACCAGGCGCGCTAGGCCGTAGCCGCGGGCGTACTCCAGACCTTCGCGACCCAAGTCCAGCGGCGTCATGCGCCATCCGTAGCGCTCCACCAGCGACTTTGAGAGATGCCCGGTGCCGCAACCGGCTTCGAGGGCGCTCGCGCCCCTGGTTACAACCGGATCGAGCAGGCGGAAGAGGATCTCGCGCATGCCCCTGTACCACCAGAAGTCGCGTTCGGCGCGGGCGATATTATCGAACTCGGCTGGGTTCATGTGGCTTGAGCATGTTAGCACGGCGCCGGAGGCGCCTCGGCATGTTAGCATTTGTGCGAATGGGCTCGCGAACGGTGTGGGCGGTGCTCGAAGCCACCGCCGCCAAGCATCCTGACCGTGCCGCCCTCCAGCAGCCCTTGGGCGGAGGGAAGTATCGCGCCTGGACCTGGCGCGAATATGCCGATATTGCGCGCGAAGTCGCCGTGGGCCTGCGGGCCATGGGCGTCGCCAAAGGCGAAATCGTGGCACTGGCGTCTGAAACGCGGGCCGAGTTCTACCTCGCCGATCAGGGCGCGATGGCCGCGGGCGCCATCGCCGCGGCGCTCTATACCAGTCTTCCTCCCGCTGAGCAGGCGCGGGCGCTGCGGACGTGCCGGGGCTCGCGTGGCGTTCGCCGAAAACGAAGCCTCCGCCCGTGCGCTGGAGAAATTCCTTCCGCCCGGGGACGCCGTCCGCTGGATTCTCCTGACCGGCGAAGCGGGGAAAGCCCCGGATGGGCACGACACTCTCGAAAGCGTCCGCGAGGAGGGACGCCGCATTCTCGCCTCCGATCCGGCCGCCTTCGAGCGCATTCGCGCCGAATTCGACGATTCCGACCACGCCATCCTTTATATGACCTCCGGCGCTACCGGCGAGCCCAAGATGGGACTGGTGACGCACCGCGCCATCGTGACCAATCTCGACATGGGCCCGCATGTTCTGCCGCTTTCCCCCGAGGATTCCACCATCGCCTTTCTGCCTTCGGCGCACATCGCGCAGCGCGTTGTCGTGGAACTGCTGCCGGCGCGCGACGGCGCCTGCGTGTGGTTCTCCGAAAGTCTCAGCAAGCTGCCGCTGGAGCTGCGCGCGATCAAGCCCACTTTCTTTCTGGCTCCGCCGCGCGTCTGGGAGCGCGTGTACTCCTCCATCGCCGTCGAGATCCGCAAGCGCCCCGCGCCGGTGCGCCGCCTGTTCTACGTCGGCGTCGGCCTGGGATCGGAAGCCGCCCGCCTGCGCCGGCACGGTAAGCCCGTTCCAGCGTGGATGCGCGCCGCGCTGCGTTTCTTCGACCGGGTCATGTTCGCGAAGATTCGCGAGCGGCTGGGCGGGCGCATTCGCGTGGCCGCTTCCGGCGCCGCGCCTTTGGGCAAGGATCTCGCCGAATTTTACGACGCCATCGGCATGCCGCTGATCGAAGGCTACGGACTGACCGAGGGCGGCATCGCCGCGCTCAATCCGCTGGACCGTCCCAAGCCCGGCAGTATCGGCAAGCTGCTGCCCGGCTACGAAGCTCGCATCGAAGACGACGGCGAGCTGATGCTGCGCAGCACCTGCCTGTTCTCCGGATATTTCCGCGATGCCGGCCGCCACCGCTGCCGTTTTGCGGGACGGTTGGCTCGCCACCGGCGACATCGCGGAGATGGATGCGGAGGGCTACTTCTACATCACCGGCCGCAAGAAGGAGTTGATCGTCTCCTCCAACGGCAAGAAGATTTACCCCGCGCGCATCGAGGCCCTGTTCAAGCGCGAGCCGCTGATCAGCCATGTGCTGCTCATCGGCGATCGCATGCCCTACGTCACCGCGCTGCTGACCGTGACCGGCTCGCTCGCCCAAGCCCATCCCGCGGTCGAACAAGCGGTGAAAACCGCCAATCGCGAGCTCGCCGATTTCGAGCGCATCCGCAAATTCAAAATCCTCGACCGCGAGTTTTCCATCGAGCAAGGCGAGCTAACGCCGACCATGAAGCTGCGCCGCAACCGCGTGCTCGAAAATCACCGCGAGCTGGTGAACGAAATGTACGCCGGGCGGGACGCGGGTTGATTTCCGGCGGGCGGACGCAGCATGTCCGTCTCTCTGCATTGTGTTTAACGGAAGCCGATTCCGGTCACGATCACTCCCAGATCCCGCTTATCGGTGGGCACCGAAAATGTTTTATCGACGGACAGTGTGACGGCGAGGCTTGCGGAGCCGAGCGGCGCGGGGGCGGAGATGGTGTAGAGACCGGGGCCCGGGATATCTTGCTCGGCCAGAGTAGCGGCCGTTGACGGATAGACGCAGGTGACGGGCGGGCGCCTTGGGGTCGATGTAGACCGAGGCCGAGAGAGTGGTCGCGCCCTCGGGGACCTTCAACAGCACGGTGGCTTGTTGCGCGGTCCAGCCGTCGGCCGAAATGCCGCTGAGGAACTGCGCCGCCGCTTTGGGATCGTGTGCGGGTCGAGATAACTCAGCTCCGGCTCGATGGCGATGTCGGCATGCACGTGGTCGATGGGCGCGCGCGAAATCTCGAAAGGCAGCAGGCCGCGCGAGCCGAACGAATACGCGGAGCGGCCGTCGAGTGAGATCAGGCGCAGCGGCAGCCGCGGGCGAATCTCGATTTGATAGAGCGGCGTCAGGGGCACGCCGGCGGGCAGAGGGATTCGAGAGATCGCTGGTTACCACGATGTCGCCGGGCTGGATCATGCTTGAGCCGGAGGTCGCTTTGGTCAACGGCACGCCGCCCGCGGCTTCCAGATAGTAGCGCAAGCCCCAATCGGCGTTGACCCAGATGCGGCGGCCGTGCGCTTGGTCCATGAGGATCTCCACGTAGTGGCGGTAGGTGTTCCAATGCTGGTAATTGACGACGGCCAGGCCCAGCGCAAGAGCCAGTTGCAGCGCGGCTCCCGCAATCGCGACGCTTCGGCGTGAGGCGTTGGCCGCGAGAATCGCTAACGGCGCGGCCACCGGAAGCAGATATCGCGCCGAGCCGGCGAAGAACACCAGCATCGCCGGCAGCGAAGAACAACAGCACCCACCAGCCGGGAAATTTGCCGCAGTCCGGACACACCACACCAGCACCCACACGCCCAATCCGAACGAAATCCAGAACAGCGGATTGGGATCGTAAAACGCGGCTCCAGCCGCGGCAATCGCCGCGACGATCCAGCGCCATCTTCCGCCGCGGGGAATCAGCGTGAGCAGGATCACGGGCGACACCATCCAAGCCAGATGCACCACCAGCGCCGCGGCTCCGCGGCACGCTCTGCGCGAGCGCCGCAAAATGATACGACCGCATATAGCCGGCGAGCACGGCGGCGGGCATCACTCCGCTGGTCGCTCGCTCCCAGATCTGCCATGCGCCGAGAATGGCGGGCGCCGCAAGCGAGGCGATAAATCCGGGCCACCATCTTGCGCCGCTGCTGAAACACGTATAGAGCCAGGATCGGCGTGAGAAAGACGCCTTGATAGGCGTCCAGCGCGGCGAGGCCCGCGGCCAGCGCGGAACCGGCGAGGGCCGGCATCGAGTCGCGATCCACCGCGTACACGAATAGCGCCATCGCGGTCATCCAGAACGCCAGAAACGGCAGGTCGGCTTCGAGCGAGTTCCCGTTCACGACGAAGGCGGGCACCGCGCAGAACAGCAGCGTGGCCAGCAGCGGACGATCGGAGAATCGCCGCGCTAGAGCCAGCATCGCCAGCGCCGCGATCAAAGAAAACACGATGTAGAAGAGATGAAACGGAACTTCCTTAACGTCGCCGAAGGCGGCCAGCAGCGCGCCGAGAATCCACGAATTCAACGGCGGATGGGATTGGCCGCGCATGTCCACCATGTCGCCGCGAAATACGTAGTGGGCGTGGGTGGGATGCAGAGGATCGATCTGCGCGTGCTCCGCGCCGTAGAGATAGTAAAGATCGTCGCCCTGAATGGCTTGATGAAGAAACGGCAGGCGCAGCGCGAGAACCAGCGCGGCGATGAGAAGGGCTTGTTTTACCACCGCCCACTTACCACTCGACGGGAACGCCCGGCTCGAGCGTCCAGACCTGCGTGCTGGGCAGGTCGCGCAGCAGAGCGGCGAGCTGCTCGGGGCGGCCGGTGAGCGGAGGGAAGGTGCCGAAGTGCACCGGAATGACGCGCTTCGGGTTCAGCATGCGGCACGCCAGAGCGGCCTCGCGCGGGCTCATGGTGTACAGATCGCCGATGGGAAGAAACGCGAGCTCGGGATGGTACAGCCGCTCGATGAGCTGCATGTCGGTGAAGACGTTGGTGTCGCCTGCGCAATAGGCGGCGCGCTTGTCGGGGAAGCGTACGACGTAGCCCGCGGCCTCGCCGCCGTAGACGATCTTGCCGTCGTCCAGGATGCCGCAGCTATGGATGGCGTGGGTCATGGTCGCGGAGATCGGGCCAACGGTGACGGTTCCGCCCTTGTTCATGCCGATGGTGTTCTTGACGCCTTTCGATTCCAGCCAGAACGCGGTCTCATAAATCGCCACGATTTGCGGCGAGAACTTCTGAGACAGCGGAATGACGTCGTGAATGTGATCGAAGTGCCCGTGCGAAACCAGGATCACGTCCACGCGATCGAAGCTGTGCTGTTTGGGATAAGCGGGATTGCCTTCGATCCAAGGGTCCACCACGATGACCTCGCCGGTTTCCAGGCGCATCTGATAGGTTCCGTGTCCCAGCCATGTGATCTCAATCATAGATTCGATTTTAATGGGATTTTAGCGAGTGTGTCCGGGGAGTTGAATGCCGTCGCCGACGGCGGCGAAGCCGGGGATGGAGACAGGCGTGCGTCCGGTGATGGCGATCTGGCCGAACAGCGCTTTAACCGCCGAAAATTCCGAGAGGGCGGTGATGCTGAAGGTCGCCAGATAGGCCGCGACTTTCGGAAACGATGTCAGCAGGTACGGATTGCCCACGGCGACAAGCACCACCGGCGCGGGGCCTTCGGTGAGCTTTTGAATGAATGGCGCGAGGTCGCCGGCGAGGGCCACGTCGCCACGATTGGCGGCCACGGCCACATCGGCGGAGACGACGATCGCAGAACACTTGGTGGTGTCGCCCGCTTCGGCTTCGAGCGCCGATTGAGGCATCGTCGAATCGACGGTGACGATGTGCGCTGCTTTGGCGCGGCGCGCGAATTCCTGGGCGAAACGGGGGCCGCTGGTGGAAGCTCGGCTCTGCACGGCGATGATCACACAGGCGTGGTTGGCGTCGGCCAGCGGCACGATGTTCCCTTCATTGCGTAAGAGCGTGACGGCGCGATCGGAGACATGCTGCGCGCTGTCTCCCGATTCCTTGGCTTCGAGAACATCGGCGACGGTCTCGACGTTCACCAGCTTGTTCTTGGTCAAGCCCACGCGGATCTTGGCGGCGAGCACGCGCATGGCGCTGTCGTCGATGCGCTGCCGGGGGATGCGCCCGTTCTCCACCGCGGCGACCACGGCGCGAATTGCCTGTTCCGGATCGGGCGGCATCAGCAGCACGTCGGCGCCGGCGACAATCGCGCGCACCGAGGCTTCGCGCGCCTTTGAACTCCTTGGTGAGCCCCGCCATGTCCATGGCGTCGGTGACGATCAGTCCTGGAACTTGAGCTCATTGCGCAGCAGATCGGTGAGCACTCGGGGCGAGACGGTGGCGGGCATGTCCTCCGGCTCGAGCGCGGGCACGGCCATGTGCGCGGTCATGATCGAGTCGACGCCGTGCTCGATGGCGGCCTCGAAACGGCTTCAGCTCGATCGCGTCCAGGCGCTCGCGGTCTTTGTCGAGCCGCGCCAGGTCCATGTGGCTGTCCACGGCGGTGTCGCCGTGCCCGGGGAAATGTTTGGCGGTGGCCAGCACGCGATTGTTGGGATCGGCGTGCGCGCCGTCGATGAAGGCGGTGACGTAGCGCGAGACCTGCTTCGGGGTCCTCGCCGTAGGAGCGGATGTTGATGATGGGATTGTCGGGGTTGTTGTTGACGTCGGCGACCGGCGCGAAGATCCAGTGGACGCCGACGGCGCGGGCCTCGCGCGCGGCCACCTGCCTTCGTAGCGCGACGGCGCCAGATCGCCGGCCGCGCCGAACGCCATGTCGTAGGGAAAGCGGTCGCGCCGGCGACGCGCATGGAAGCGGCGCGCTCGAAATCCGCGCCCACCATCAGCGGCATCTTGGCCAGCTTCTGCATGCGGTTCAGGAACACCGCCATGGCGATGCGGCTCGGCGTTGCGCACCAGGCCGTACTGCACGGCGTTGTTCACGATCAGGCCGCCGATGTGCAGATCGCGGACCCAGTGACGCCACTTCTCAAACTCGGTTGAAGTCGAGCTCATGGGATCGGCGTAGACCACGCCGATCACCAGTTGCGCCACGCGGTCGCGCAGGCTCAGCGGCTTGAGGAGCGCTTGCGCGGCGCGCTGCTCCGGCGTGAGCGGAGGAGGTTTTGGTTTCGGTGTGGGCTTAGCCGCTGATGCGAGTACGGCAGCGGCGACAAACAGAGCCGCGCGCGTAAAGCAAGCGGAAAAGGGCATCGCACCCTTAAAATATCATGAAAATCGCGACTTTAAGCGCGGCGGCGGTCTGCGCTATGGTTAAAAAATGGCGGACCGGGCGGTGGTGGACGAATACGACATCTACGCATTGATCGGCGAGGAAGGCTTTGCGCGTCTGGTGGGCGCGTTCTAGGCAGGTTCCGCAGGACGATTTGCTGGGGCCGATGTATGCGGCGCAATCTCGCGGAAGCCGAGCAGCATCTTCCAGATTTTCTGGTGGTCCGATTCGGTGGCCCTTCCCGGTACCTGGAACAGCGCGGCCATCCGCGGCTGCGCATGCGGCACGCACCTTTTCCGATCGATCAACGCGCGCGCGACCGCTGGGTGCAATTGAAGGCCTCGGCGTTCGAGGAAGCCAAGCTTCCGGCAGAGGCGGAACGAGTGCTTCGGACGTTCTTCGAGTTGACTGCCTCGTTTCTGATTAACAAGGCGAAGCCGTAGCGTCCGTGACGGGGATTCGAATTCTTCCGGCGCTTTCCGTGCTCCTGGCAGGGATTCTGCTGGCGTCCAACCTGCCGTTGGTGCCTGGCGGAATGCATTCCTATTTGAGCGCTGTGCCGCTCGCGCTCGCCGGGATCGGATACGCAGCACTCCAGATCCGCGCGCGGCCGGCAAGGGGAACGCTGCTCAAGCGGCTGCTGCTGGCCGCGACATTCATTACATGGGCCGTAGATCAACTGCTGCCCCCGGGACGCCTCGCGACGGTGATCGGCGACGTGGTCATCGCGGCGTATGTCCTGGATCTGTACTGGCTCACGCAGGAGCAGACGGCCGACGGTTTAACGTATAATTCCTCACGAAAGGAGATGCGTTCATGAAGACCTGGTTCACCAAAGCAACGCCACTGGCGATGGGAGCGGGCGTGCTCCTGTGCGGCGTTGCCATCAAGACGATCGCGGGCGAACCGGAGTGGAACGCCGCCGCCATCAAAGAGTGTGATCGAGCGTGCCTGGTGGGCATCATGGACGGATTCATGAACGCCATCTTCAAGCACGATCCCAAACTGGTGCCGCCGCTCGCGCTCGACGTCCGCATGACCGAGAACACCGGCAAATGGACGTGGGCGAGGGCGTGCTGTGGCGCTCCAAGGTCGAACCGACCAGCTTCAAGATCTACGTCGCCGACCCGGTGGAAGGCCAGGTCGCCCAGCAGGCCCGCCTGACGATCCAAGGCCGCAACGCGCTGGTGGTGGTGCGCTTGAAGATCGATCGCGGCAAGATCCTGGAGATCGAGCAGCTCTACGACCGCAACATCAACGACGCCGCGGTTCCGCTTCTGACTACGCCGCTGGCGATTCTGACCAGCGATGTCCCGCCCGCGCAGCGGATTTCGCGCGAGATCATGATCCGCGCCGCGAATTCGTATTTCGACGCGCTGGAGGGCGACAACGGCAAAATCGGGGCGTTCGCCGACGACTGCGTGCGTCACGAAAACGGCTACCAGACCGTCAACAATCCTCCACCGGGCGGACGCATGATGCCCGGCCCCGGCCTGCCGAATCCGAACACCGAGCAGGGCAAGCAGCAGCTCGCCTTCAGCATGATGACCTGCGCCCAGCAGATCGACAGCAAGACCTTCGCGTACATGAAACACATTCGTCCCCGCCGCGCATCGATTATCGACGAACAAAAAGGTCTGGTCGGAATGTTCCCCTTGTTCGTCCACGACGGCACGCGCCGCGGCGCCGCCCCCGACGCGCCCCCCGGAATGCTGCAGAACCTGGTGACCATGGAAACCTTCGCGGTGCGCGGCGGCCTGATCCACCACGTCGAAGTGTTCCCCTTCGTCACGCTGCCGTATGGGCTGGGCAACGGGTGGACGCCGGGGTCGGGGAGATTAGGGGCGTCGCCTGCACAACCTTCGATCGCGTTCAACTCCGCTAGCGTCTCTAAGTCTCTGGAAGGCCCGCCCCGCTGCAAATCGATAACTCCTTCACCCAGGTTTGGTCCCGAATTAGACATCGCGCTCAGAATGACTTGCGCATCCGCTCCCTTCGGTCACGGCTCAGTAACGGTTTCTGAGCCACGACCAGGGGAGTGGTAGCGTGCCTTCGCGTAGTTACTAACGGCTTCCCGAATTAGAAGGATGGCGGGATTGTCCCGACCTCAGGATTCAGTTAAACTAAGTCCCTTGATCGCCATTCGCACTTCCTGTGTCTGCTTGCTCCTGGCAAGCGCGGCCGCGGCTCAGGACGCGGCTCAGAAGGAGGCTCCGAACGCGGCCCGAAACGTTTCGGCGCCGTCCTCCCTGGCGGCGCTGGAACAAGCCGTGAAGCAAAGGACAGCACAGTGGGACATGCTGGCGCGGGAACCTGGATGCCTCGATCCTGCGGCTGCTGCCTTGCGATCCCAAGGCGGCCGCTGCGATCACGGAAGTGAGCAAAGCTTCCGAGGCGCGGGTGGCCGCGGTGGCCGCATACCTGGAGGCGGCAGGCAGGCAAGCAACCCTTCAGGCTGCCGCGGCGCAGCGGGTGCTGGCTTCGGTTGAGCCACTGGGAGGCGATCTTGCCGCCGAAAAATCGGATTTGGCGCAAGAACAGTTGGGGGTCGCGGGACAAATCGCCATTTTGACCGACAGCGCGCAGCGCCGGCCCTCGTTCAATGCAGCGCAGGATGTCCTGCGGCAAATCGCGGTGCTGGAGCAACAGCGATCCGAGGCGGTGGATTCAGCGATCAGTCATGACGTTGCGGCCGGGCAGGGTGTGCGCGGCCTACTCGCCCAACTGGAAGCGGGAGAGGCTGCCCTGAAGGACATCCAAGCGGCATTTGCAGCGGAGGGCTCCCGTTGGAGCGCGTATTACGCCGCCAGGCTCACACGAGCGCAAGCGGAGTGCGCCGCTGCCAGGGGTGTGGTCGCGACTCCGGCTCGTCCGCAACCTCCGGCCCAACCCCAAGGGAAGCAGAAATGAGGCGCCGCGGCGCAGCTGCCGCGCTGACGGGAGTGTTGTGTCTGTTTGCTCAATCCGGCCCTTCACGCGACGACTACCGCGCGGCTTACAAGTCCTGGCGGGAGGCCGATCCGGGCCTGGAGCGGGGACGCGGGCACGGCCGGCGAGGCTCTGGATCCGCGCACGGCAAAAGCAGCGGACGCGGCGGCGGCCTTCGGCACGGCCCGCGGCGCATTTCTTCGGGATCTGTCGGAACGGCAGGCTCATAACCTGCAATGGCTCGTCGAAAACGAAGTGCAGCCTTTGCCGGATCTCTCCCCCGCGCCGGACCTGATCCGCTTTACCGATCGCGAAATCGCCATCGTCGGCACCAGCGTCTCCACCTTCGCCAACGTTCCCGACCGGGCCATCCAGCAGTTGCGCCAGGCTTACCAGCGGGAACAGGCGGCGTTGGCAGCGTTCAGGGCCGCGGTTACGGATCGCCAGAGGGCCGAAGAACGCGCCACCCAGGCTGCCTTGGCCGCTGAGCAGGCGCGCGGCAAAGCCTGGAGCAATATCCATTTCTGGCCTCGGCGCTGACCGAGTCCGCGGGCTTTATGAACCAAGAGGCAGCGGCATGGGCGGCGTATTACCCTGCGCTGGCCGAAGCGTCGCGACTTGCTTCAAGCACGCCGGTTCCGCCGGTTTCCGGCGTCCCGGTTCAGCGATGTCGCGCCGCGAGCTCCCTCGATCACACCTCTGCCGCTCAGCCGCTACGTCGGCGTATGGGGCTTCCAGGCGGGGAGCAAGTTTTTCGGACCCGAGCCGGAATTTGTGGATGTGGCCGTCCACGAAGAGAATGGCCATGCCACCGGGACACTTTATGCCCGCTTCAAGCTGCCCCCGGGCAGCACCGGCGATGGCGTGCTGCGCTTCAGCTTCTCGGGCGATTTTACCGCCACCCGGAATCAAAGCTTCGCGCTGGAAACCAGCGACGGCGTCAAGGGAACCATCGACCTGATTCCGGGCGGTCCCTTCAACGTGCTGGAGGTGAACTTCAACACCGAGGTCAAGGCAGGAAAAATTCATCAGGGCGACGTGCTGCTGGTGAAGCAGTAGCCGGCCTCCTTGAAGCTTCTGCGGCGAGCGCGCCGGCCATGGCGAACAGGAAGGCGGCCAAGGCTGGGCGCTGTTCGAAGGGATAGTCGATCCAGGCGTGAACGAAGACCGCCATCAGTCCCAGGCCCCAAAGCGAATCGAGCGCGGGCCGCACCAGCAGCGCCACCACGGCGAGCATCACTGCCAGGAAAGGAATGCCCCCTTCGGCGGCCCACTGCGCCCAGTCGTTGTGCGCCTGGTTCACGAAGCTGCCGTCGTCAAAGCGCGCGTAGCCGGGATAGGCGGAGGCCATGCGCCCAGGCCGAAACCGGTGAGAGGGCGGTCGCGCGTCATGGCGATGCTCGAGCGCAGCAGGTCGGCTCGGAGCGCGTACGGGTTAGGCTCCTGCAGCCTCTGCCATGTGGTTTCCCAGCCGGTGACCATTACCAGGACGCCGCCGCTGACGATCGCCACAGCGCGCGATGCGCGCCAGATCCGGCGCGCCGATCCAGCCTCGCCAAGCGGCCACGACGGGAAGCGCGACCAACAGAGCCAAACATAAGATCGAGCCGGCACGCGATCCGGCGGCGACCACGGATGCGAACATCGTTCCCGCGACCAGAATCCAACCCAGTCTTCGGCGCGGGTGGCGGATTGCGTATGTAATCGCGATGCCCATGACGCTTTCCAGATACGCCGCGAACTGGTTCTTGTAGATGAATGGCCCGAGCGTCGAAATCACGTAGTGGAAGATGACGTACTCGATGCTCACCGCCAGCGCGAACAAAACCTGAGCGGTGAGAAACCGCCGGCGGATCTCGTCGCGCGCGCAGACGGCGAGCGTTACGGAGAAGGCCGCGCAGTTAACTGTCCAGCCTAGCGCGGACTTGAGCGTTCGCTGCGGATCGACAGAGATGTTAAGCCAAAATTGAATGAGCGCCCACAGCGCGGCGATCGCGAGAAGGATCGCGATCGGGTGTGGGCGAATCGCAAGGCGGCGGCGCAGGATCAAGGCGGCGGCCAAAGGGAATAACGCCAGCTCAAACGCAGTCAGCCACCAGCGGATGCTCTCGGCGGCACGCGAAGGCTGAGGATGCCGTACCAGAGGATCGCGGTGAGACAGGAAGCCTCGGATCACTCGTTCCTCGCTTATTGTTCATCGATGACCACGTGGCGCAACTTCGACGGAGCCTTCGACGCGCGGTTCGCCGAGGGGGCGATTGTAGAAGAGCACGAGGGGGCTGGAATCTTCCGTCGCGAGGAAGGAGAGTTGCCCGGGCGTCCAGTCGCCGCCGGTCCGCAAGGGCGCGGAGTCCGCGCCTGCGCGCCACGCGATGCCGTTCCCGACACCGCGGGATTCCCAGCGCAACAGGTAGCGCTGGCCCAGCTGGACGCCGGCGTATTGCCTCAGCAGCTCGCACGACTCCGGCTGCATTCCGTTGAACAGAATCCGATGCGCGGGGGGTGTATGAAGCGGGACGTGCGTGACGCCGGGATTCTGCGCCAGCCGCCAATCGAAGCCGTGTCCGACGCGAGGAGGGCCGAAGTCGGGATTGACTACAATCGGCGGATTGGGATAGCCGAGATTGAGCCAGATTTGCAGGGCTTCAGAGCGGCGGCCGTTTGCCAGCAGCGCGTCCATTTCTTGATTCAGCGCGACTGCTGCCGAGGCATCGCTCCATCGCGAAAGGCGTCCGGCCACGGGTGCGGCGTCGCCTTCGTGGCCGCGCAGCAGGTGCTGTCGAGAAACGCGGCGACGACTTCATGCCGATCCGGAATCGCGCGCGACAGGATCGTGCGCGTGTCGGGCGCGGCGGCCCAGGCGAGATCGAAAGCGGCGGCGCGGTCGCCGTAGGAGACTTCGAGCGCGGAGCGAAGCCAGGCCCAGAACCGATCGAGCGTCCGCTGGCGGAAATAGAAGTTGGCGAGGGTCCAGCGCGGCTCGTATTGCCGATCCACGCGAGCGGCATCGAGCAACCAGCGCTCGGCGGAAGCGAGATCGCCGCGAACCTCGGCGTCGAGGCCGAGGCGGATGCGCGGCGCGGAGGCGTCGGGATTGAGGCGGGCGATTTCTTCGAGCAGCGGGCGTGAATCGCGACCTTCGTATTCGACCTGGAGCGCGTGTAGGGAAAGATACGCGGTGTTGCGCGGCGCGAGCTCCACTGCGCGCGCCACGCCCTGCGGAGTCCCCGTGCGAAACTCGGCGTCGGCGCGGGCAGAGCACGATTGAATACCAGGCCGCCGCGCCCAGGGACGCGATCGCGAGCAGCCGCCGCAATTTTTGGAAACGTTATACATTTCGACTACATTCCGTGGTCTTGCCGCATCGCGCGAGCGACCTTATACTTGATCCAGTGAAATGCGCTTAATTCTGGCCGCGCTGTTCACAACCGCAAAAGCTTCGCCGCGCCCGCCATCGGAATCGTCACGGCAACTGGTCATTTTAACGTGGGGGGCTCCGAGGTTTGGGGCAACGCCACTCTGTTCGACGGAACAGTGGTGTTGACGACTCGCGGCCTCCACGGAGTTGGCGCTGCCAAACGGCGTTAAGGTGCAGCTCGGCGCCGGCTCGAAGGCGCGCGTGTACGCGGATCGTCTGGCGCTGGATTCGGGCGTCGGGCAAGTGGCGCAGGCCGCGCCGTTCGAGATTGGATGCGGCGGGTTTGAAAATTCGCGGCGCGGGCGTGCGCGTAACGGTCTGGGCCAGCCGGACAAGACGGTGGAGATCGCGGCGTTGACCGGCATCGCCAAGGTTTTTGGGAAGGGAGAGGTGCTGCTGGCGTCGATCCCCGCCGGCCGGCACATGAACCTCGCGTTTCAAGCCGCCGAAAGCGGGACCTTGACGCGATCGGGCTGCCTGCTCTACAAGGAAAACCACTTCAGTCATTCAGGACGACAACACCCAGGAGGTGGTGGAGCTCGCCCGGAAACGCGCAGGACCTTTCGAAGAACCTGGGCAATCGCGTCGAAATTAAGGGTACAGCGTCGGCGGCGAAACCGGTTGTCAGCCCCGCGACCAGCGTGTTGACGGTTGCCTCGGTGTCGCCCAAATCGCAAGGCGGATGCCTGGTTGTCGCGTCGTCGCTGAGCGCGCAGACGCAACTGCCGACTGCGGCCGCACCGGCCACCGCAGGCGGTCCCAGCACGCCGGCTCCGGCATCCGGAGGCGGCGGTGGATTATCCACCGGAGCCAAGACGGCTATTGTCATCGCGATCGCGGGAGGCGCCGGAGGCGCGGCCGCCGCCGTCCTGCTCACGCAGAATAAGAAATCCACCAGCCCGTAAGCCACGTCGCGCACTGATAACTTCACGCACTTATAATGGAAGGTGTCTCCTTCCACCAGTGTTTTCGTTGAAAAGCATCAGGACCGGCTCCTGGAGGAGTTGAAGCAGTTCCTTCGCATCCCCAGCGTCAGCACCCTTCCCGATCATGCCACCGACATCCATCGCGCCGCGCGGTTTGTCGCATCCAGTATGACGGACGCGGGCCTGGAGCATGTCGAGATCGTCGCCACCGCCGGCCATCCGCTGGTGTACGCGGATTGGCTGCACGCTCCCGGCAAGCCCACGGTGCTGTGCTACGGCCACTATGACGTGCAGCCGCCCGATCCTCTCGATGAATGGATTTCCCCGCCCTTCGAGCCGACGGTCCGCCAGGGCAATCTCTACGCGCGCGGCGCGGCCGACGATAAAGGCCAGATGTATTCGCACGTCAAGGCGGTCGAGGCTCTGCGAGCCGTCGACGGCACTCTTCCGGTGAACCTCAAGTTCCTGATCGAAGGCGAGGAAGAAATGGGCGGCGAAGCCGTCGCCAAGTATGTCGCCGAAAATCCGGACAAGCTGAAGGCCGACGTCGCGCTGGTTTCCGACACCGAGCTCTACGCCGAAGGCATTCCCACGCTGTGCATCGGCCTGCGCGGCCTGATCTACACCGAGATCGAAGCGCGCGGTCCTGCCCGCGACCTCCACTCCGGTATTTACGGAGGCGCCGCGCCCAACGCGGTCTTCGGGTTGGTGGAGCTGCTTTCCAAGCTCAAGGACTCGAGCGGCCACATCCTGATTCCGGGCATGTACGACGACGTGAAGCCGCCGTCGCCCGCGGAGAAACACAGTTGGTCGATTCTGCCGTTTGACGAAAAGGAATTCCTGAAGACCGAGGTCGGCTCGCCGTGTCTGACCGGCGAGCCCGGCTGCAACGTTTTTGAACGCACCTGGGCCCGGCCGACGCTGGAAGTGCATGGCATCGCCGGAGGATTCACCGGAGCCGGCGCCAAGACCGTGATCCCGGCCAAGGCCACCGCCAAGGTCAGCATGCGCATGGTGCCGGACCAGAATCCGGAGAAGATCGTCGCCGCCTACAAGAAGTTCGTCAAAGACAACACGCCCGCTGGGATCCAGACGGAGGTGCGTGTGCTGAGCGCCAGTCCGGCGATTTCGGTGAACCCAAATCATCCCGCCATCGACGTGGCCGCGCGCGCGTTCTCCGATATTCTCGGCCGCGAGACCGTGTTCATCCGCAGCGGAGGCTCGATTCCCATCGTTGGCGATTTCGCCACGCATTTGGGAATCCCCACCATCCTCATGGGTTTCGGCCTTCCCGACGATGGTTTACATTCGCCCAACGAAAAGTACAAGATCGCGAATTATTACGCGGGGATCATGACCGTTGCCCATTTCCTTGAAGAATACGGCCGCTGAAGCCGAACCCTCCCCGGGCGGCCAGACCGAGCGGCTGGTGCGCTCGGCCGGCGTTGTCTCGCTGGCCGTGTTCATGAGCCGCATCACCGGACTGCTGCGCGAGAGCGTGATGGCCCGCTTATTCGGAGCCGGGCTGACCTACGACGCCTTCATGCTGGGATTCCGCATTCCCAATCTCACGCGGGATCTGTTCGCCGAGGGCGCGCTTTCGAGCGCGTTCGTTCCCACCTTCACCGAATATTTGACCAACCGCGGCAAGGAAGAAGCCGCGCGTCTGGCGAACCTGGTGGGGACCGCGCTGTTCCTGATCGTGGGCGTGGTGTGTGCCGCGGGCGTGATTTTCGCTCCGGCTCTGGTGCATCTGCTCGCGCCGGGCTACGCGGCGGTGCCCGGAAAATTCGAGCTGGCGGTGAGCATGACGCGCATCATGTTCCCGTTCCTGCTGCTGGTGGCGCTGGCGGCTCAGGCCATGGGCGTGCTTAACGCATCCAACGTCTTCGGCGTCCCCGCGCTGGCCTCGACGTTCTTCAACATCGGCTCGGTTGTATTCGGAGTGCTTCTGGGCGTTGTTCTGGGCCCCACGCTGCACCTTTCGCGCATTGAAGGCATGGCCGTGGGCGTGGTGCTGGGCGGAGCGCTGCAACTGTGCTGGCAGTTGCCCAGCTTGTATCGCCTGGGCTATCGCCTCCGTCCGGAGTTGCATTGGTCCGATCCCGGCATGACCAAGATTCTCCGCTTGATGGCGCCGGCAATCCTGGGCAGCGCCGCGGTGCAGATCAACGTGATGGTGAACACGAATTTCGCCTCCAGCATTTACGATCCGCGGACGGGCTTGGATGGACCGGTGAGCTGGTTGAGCTACGCCTTCCGCTTCATGCAGCTTCCTCTGGGATTGTTCGGAGTGGCCATGGCCTCGGCCACGCTTCCATCCATCTCACGCAGCGCGGCGGCCGGGCGCCTGGACGAGTTCCGCAAAACCCTGTCCCATTCTCTGGGCATGGTATTTCTGCTGACGCTGCCGTCCTCGGTGGGATTGGTGGTGTTGGGCAAGTCCATCATCGGGGCGATTTACCAGGGCGGCAAATTCCATCTCTACGACACGGAGCAGACCGCTCGGGCGCTTTCCTGCTATGCCATCGGCCTGGCCGGCTACGCGGCGCTGAAGGTGCTGACGCCGGCGTTTTACGCGTTGGGCGACGCGCGCACTCCCATGCTGGTGAGCCTGGCTTCGATCCTGATCAACTATGCCGTAGCCGACACCATGGTGCGGCATTCGGGATTGGGTCACGCGGGCTTGGCTCTGGCGACCTCGGCCGTGGCGCTGTTTGGATTCGTGGTCCTGTTCCTGATTCTGCGGGCGCGCATCGGCGGGATTTACGGGCGCGCGCTGGCCGCGCAGTTGGGAAAGGTCGGCGTGGCTTCGCTGGCCATGGCAGCAGTGGTGGCGCTTTCCAGCCACTTCATGGCGGCGCAGGCGGGCGTCTCGCAACTGGGCCGGTTGGCCGATCTGGCGGTGTCGATTCCCCTGGCCCTGGCGGTTTACTACGGCGTCTGCCGCGCGCTGGGCGTCAGCGACATCGACATGGCCGTGCGCGCATTCACCGCGCCCATCCGGCGAAGACTCGCGCGCTAAGACCGATTGCTCGGCCATTTCTTAGCCTGAACTACAGCATAATCGTGACCGCAAGCCTCTCTTGAGGATAGCGGCGATTGTATAAGTAGTAGCCGTCGTCGTAGTCGATGTAAAGGTCATCGGCATCGTACCAGTTTTGGGCCCAGTCTTCCGGCCATGGATCCACCAGCAGGAACGAAAACCCACCGTACTGGAAGCGCGGATATCCCAGATACATCGAGGGGAGGCTGCCGATGCGGAAGGAATGCTGGCTGCCAAAATACAGACCGAAGGTCTGCTGAGGAATATAGTAACCGCCATAGCCTCCGCGCTGCGCCCAGGTGCGATGGTCGGAGGACCAGTGTTGGGAACGATCTTGCTGGAAGGTATTGTGTCCCTGCCAGCCGCCTTTTTGTTGCCATCCCCGCTCTTGCTGCCACGCTTGTGCCTGCTGCTGCGTACGCTGCGGCTGCTGTTGCTGTGCCGGCCTAGCCTGTTGCTGTTCCTGAGCGCGTTGCGGCTGTTGTGCGACCTTGGCCTGTTGCTGTGCCGGCCTGGGCTGTTGCTGTTCCTGAGCCCGTTGCGGCTGTTGTGCCGGCCTAGCCTGTTGTTGTGGTGCCGGCTTGGCCTGTTGCTGTTCCTGAGCCCGTTGCGGCTGTTGCGCCGGCTTGGCCTGTTGTTGTGGTGCCGGCCTGGCCTGTTGCTGTTCCTGAGCGCGTTGCGGCTGTTGCGCCGGCTTGGCCTGTTGCGGTGCCGGTCTGGGCTGTTGCTGTTCCTGAGCGCGTTGCGGCTGTTGTGCCGGCCTAGCCTGTTGTTGGGGCGCCGGCCTTGGCTGTTGCTGTTCCTGAGCGCGTTGCGGCTGTTGTGCCGGCTTGGCCTGTTGTTGCGGTGCCGGCCTGGCCTGTTGTTGTTCCTGAGCGCGTTGCGGCTGTTGTGCCGGCCTAGCCTGTTGTTGGGGCGCCGGCCTTGGCTGTTGCTGTTCCTGAGCCCGTTGCGGCTGTTGTGCCGGCTTGGCCTGTTGTTGCGGCGCCGGCTTCGCCTGTGGCTGCTGCTTCTCCGCTGGTTGCTTCTCCTGCTCGCGTTGCCCCTGTGCGTAGGCAGGAGCAATGCCTCCGGGAAGCAGGACCAGAATTGCTGTAGTTAGAACTTCAAGTAGTTTCATGAGTGTCGCCTCGATTGCAATTTGACTGAGTGCAATTCGAAGTCCGCGCCGGTTGGCCTATCGAACCCCATTTGCCAAGCGCTATGGTTTGTCAACATGGAGAACCGACCACAAGGAGTCACATGACCGCATTTGGTCACGCCTGGTGCACTCACCCAGCTAGCGCGCGTCCGCGAGGGTTTTCTAGGGGCGTGCATGCAGGACACGCCCGGGAACCCGCCCACTCACACTGTCAGAAAATCGCGCAGCGACTCGCTGTTCAGGCGCTTGCCCACATAGAACGAGCCGAACAGTGCGTAGATGGCGCTGACTTCGTCGAAGCGCATTTCATAGATCAGGCGCTTGAACACCAGCGGGTCTTCGGCGAACAGGTCCACGCCCCACTCCCAGTCGTCGAAGCCGATGGAGCCGGTGATGATCTGCTTCACCGTCCCGGCATAGCGCCGTCCAATGGCCCCGTGATCCTGCATCATGCGCAGGCGGTCTTCAAACGAGACCTGATACCAGTTCTTTTGCTCGCCGCGACGCCGGTCCATGGGATAAAAACACAGATACTTCGCGGCCGGGATCTCGGGGAACAGACGCGGATGCATGGCTTCGCGCTGGCGTTGCAGCGTCTCCTCAACGGCCGCGTTCCACGCTTCCGAGTGCGGCTCGATTCCGCGTTCTGCTAGCGCGGCGTACACTTTGCCCGTCGATTCGTACAAGCCCAGCTCGACCACCGACAGATACGAAGTGGTCTGTTCCAGGAAATCCCACAGGCGCAGGCCTGTCATTGTGCGCTGCACCTCCGTGAGCTCGTCAAAGCCGTCGCGGAAATGGGCCAGCATGATGTCGCCCTTGTGGCCCAGCAACTCGTACGCGGCGGTACGATTCTTTTCGAGGGCTTCGAGCGCTTCGGCGGCTTCCTCGACGATCTCGGCGCGGTTGGCGGCTTCGAGCGCGCGCCAAGCGGGCCAGCGCACTCGCGCCATCTGATGCAGCACCGCGGCGCCTTCCAGCGTCAGGGGAACCGGCGGAATTTCGTCAAGTCGAGGCATGCTTCTAAGGATGGCGCGTCACGCGTGCTAAAATCAAGGTTCAATGCATCCAGATACCCATCTGGTGATTCAGCTCCAATCGCTAGATCAACGCGCCGCGGCTCTGGAGAAGGAAGTCTCCGCGCTGCCTAAGCACATCGCCGCTATCGAGAAGACTCTGGAAGCGCACCTGCGCCGGCTGGAAGCCGATAAAGCCGCGCTGGCCGCCAACCAGAAGGAGCGCAAAAAGATAGAGGGCGACATCCAGATGAACGAGCAGAAGATCTCCAAGCTGCGGGATCAGATGCTCGGCGCCAAGACCAACGAGCAATACCGGGCCTTCCAGCACGAGATCGACTACGCCGAGAAGGAAACCCGCAAAGCCGAGGATCGCATCCTGGAGTTGATGGGGGAATCCGAATCGCTGGACGGCAACGTCAAGAAGGCGGACGCCGCGCTCAAGGAAGAGAAGAAGCTCGTGGAATCGGAGAAGGCCGGCGCGAGGGAGCGCACGGCCGCCGATCAGGCGCAGATCGAGCAGATTCGCGGTGAGCGCGGCGAGGTCGCCGCCAAACTTCCTCGCGCTACTCTCGTGGCCTACGACCGGATCTGGAAGAAGCGCAACGGCGTGGTGGTCGCGGAGGCGGTGGGAGGGCGCTGCTCGGCCTGCCAGATCACCCTGCGTCCGCAGTATTTCCAGGATCTGCGAAAGGGCGACCAGGTGATGTTCTGCGAATCCTGTGGCCGGATCGTGTACTATAACCCGCCCGTTCACGCCGAAGACGGCACCCGCGTGGCGATGTAATGTGGGTCCCCGGCGCGTGGTACACTCGTTGAGATGCACGATGTTCAGCCGCCTTGGGGAGTCCCGGGCGGACGCCTTTTCCATCGCAGTTTCGTAGATGGGCGCGTAGCTCAACTGGCAGAGCAACTGACTCTTAATCAGTAGGTTGTAGGTTCGATTCCTACCGCGCTCACCAACTTTTTCAAGGACTTAGCGGCTACTGAATCCGGGCCGGCTGCTCAAGTACAGGGACTTTCACAGGGACTACCTGATTCTCGCCTTGCGAAGAGGACGCTCTTCGGTCGATGACTGAGCTTGTAGCCGGCACGGTACGGGCCAACCACGTCGTTCACAGTGCGAATGCGCGCGGCCCTCTGCTCGGTTTTTTGCCCTCTTTTTCCCGCTCCCCTTCGGACGCCCGCCCAGCTTGCCATTCTCCCGTGCGGCATCGGCCTTCAACTCCGAGCGCGCGCTGCCCCGGCACGCCGAGACCGCCGCCGACTTCGGCAAGCGCCTGTATCTGGAAGCCTGGAACAGAGACTGGAATCGCGCCCTCACCAAGGTCGTCATTGGCGACGGCGCTGAGTGGATCTGGAACATCGCCGACCAACAATTTCCGGGAGCGATTCAAATCGTCGATCTGTATCACGCCCGCCAACACTTATGGAACGTTGCCCGGTGTCTCTATCCTCTGGGAAAAGTCGCCCAGCGACGCTGGGTCTTGCGTCATCAACCCAAGCTGGATGGCGGTCTCATCCCAAGACTGGTCACTTATCTCCGCTCCGTGGAGGCGAATACTTCGGCCGTATGGAAATCATCTGCGTCGAGGCCGCCTACTTTGAAAAAAATGCCCAGCGTATGCGCTATCCCGAGTTTCGCCAACAGCATCTGTTCGTCGGCTCAGGCGTGATCGAAGCCGGATGTAAAACCGTGATCGGCCAGCGCCTCAAACAGTCTGGCATGTTCTGGACCGTCCGCGGCGCCAACGCCATCCTCGCTCTCCGCTGGTGCCATTTCAATGCCCGCTTTGAGTCCTACTGGGAGGCTCGGGCCGTTTGACCTCCACTTTTATGTCGCGCACCCGGCAGCGGGTGGTGCGCAGATTCAGCGCACTACCCCTGGTTGTTGCTCAGAAACCGTTACTACTCCGAGACCAATGGTCGGTAATGTAATGGAAGAACTCACGGGTTTGTTGGTTTGAGAGCGAGTTCAAAGCCGAGGTCTGAGGCGGTGATTTTAAGGCGATTAATGCGAGAGGCGTGGTAGCGCTTTTCGTAGGCTTCGGCTCCTTCATCCACGTAGGCCTGCCCCCAACGGAGCAGGCGATAAATCAGTATGCCTAATTTTCTAGCCGTGGCAAAGGCTGCGACATCGGGTCCCAGGCGTCGGGCGGTTTGGCGAAAAAAAGCTCCGAGGGCGGTTTGACTGTGGCGCAACGATAGCGCTGCCGAGCGAAGTGCAGCCGACACACGACTGCTGGCGCTGCCGCGCTTCTTCTTTTTGAGCGCCTTGCCTCCGCTGAAGCCACCCCTGGGAACCAGCGTCGCGTGGGAGACGAAATGGCTCTCCGTCGGAAAGCAACTCAGGTCGGAACCATATTCAGTAAGCACACACTGAACCACCCCAACTCCTACGGCGTCGATGGCCGTGAGATCGACCCCGCTCATCCGGTAGAAAGCCTCGCGCATCGGTTCTTCGCCGCGTTGGCGGATCATTTTTGCTTTATTGGTGTTTTTCAGCTGGGGTGGTTGCTTCCCCTCATAATCGGCTCGCTCCATCTCCCGCAGCCGCCGCAGAGTCTCTTTGTCGTATTCCTGCATCGTTTCGCCTATGGCATCGTACATCTTCAGACTCTGCTTTAGGCTGAACAGATGATCCTCTCGCCAATGCCCGCTTAACTGTTCGGCGATTTCTTCCACGCTCTTGCGGCAACCGGGTTCCCGCAACCTCGCCAACACGGCAGGGTTCCGCTCTCCTACTACGATTGCCCGGATGATCGCCATACCCGTTGCGCCCTGGATGTCGGAGACCGCCCGGTGCACCCTTACATTCATCTGGTCCAGACTCTTCTGCATTCGTCGGAGCCAGTCTGCCCGCTCCGCTGCAAGCGTGTTTCTGTCGCGTACCAGAGTCCGCAACATGCACACCTGCTCAACCGGCCGGAACGAGCCTCGAAGCAGCCCACAGCTGTGCAGCCGCTGAATCCACTTGCAGTCTACCCGGTCCGTCTTCTTTCGCCCCGGCACCTGCGCGAATTCCCGCGTGCTTACCAACAACACTTCGAATCCCTGGCGCTCCAGGAATTCGTGCACAGGAATCCAGTACACACCCGTGCTCTCCATCGCCACCGATTCCACCTTCCGCTCCCTCAACCATTGCGCCAGCTTGGCCAACTCTGGTGTTGTGGCTCCGACTTCCTCTACTTCCCGCTCCGAGCCCTCTATCGTTGGCCCACATACCCAGTGGCTTGTGCTCCCCAGATCGATCCCCGCCACGTTTCGTCGCAACACCGGGAAACCGTCGCCTTCCATCCCTCGATCCGAATCCTTCTCCTGACCTCGGTTTCGCTTCATTTGTCTCCTGCCTTCCCGAACACGAACGCCCAGGCTGGCTGATCGCAAAATCTACTCCAGGGGAGTGTCATCAAGACCTCGCCAATGTTCAATCGCCTTCCTGGAGCCAAGCTGAGCAAGGGGCATCACGCTCCAATGAAAAAAGGGCCTTAACTGCAGTCGTGTTCTTTTTGAAGCCTACCCCAACAAGCGCCCCGGTGCATCCGGTCTCTTACCGTTCAATCCGGCAATGCCGGAGGCCCCGCTGAACCGTGACCGAAGGGAGCGGGTGCGCAAGTAACTTATGACGCTATGTTTAACTGGCCGGCTTGCCCGCCGCCAGCCTCAACTCCGAAAGCGGCACCTTGCGGGTGTCCGGGTTGGGAAGGTGGATCGGAATGATGCGGTCCACATTCAACTTCAGCCGGTCGATGTTGGCCAGCAGGTTGACCTGATACTGGTTCGGATTAGCCGCCACCACCGTGGGATTGGGCAGCACGTTGAATTCGTCCGCTTCCACTAGGACTTTCTGCTTGGGCAGATACATCATCAGCATGGAGTCGTTATGCATGCTGCCGTCCACCTTGTAAATGTCGATCTCGTTGTCGCCGCCGATCATCTTCTTCGATTCGCCGACGTACTCGACCTTGACCTTGGGCTGCGGGTTCATCATCGAAAGTTTGTCGGGTGTGATGGTGTGCGGGTTCTTGAAGAGCTCCTCGTAATAGCCCTTGTTCCCCTGGCTGGTGACGATGGTGGCGCCCTCGGCGACAAATGCCCGCAATCCGCCGGAATGGTCGAAATGGGCGTGGGTGTTGAGCACGTACTTGATGGGTTTGCCGGGGACCAGTTTCTTGGCTTCGGCGATAATCGCGTCGGCGCGCGCCTCATTCTGCGGTCCTTCGATGACCACGATGTAGTCCTTGAAGTTGACCACCACGGAGCCGTAGCCGCCGGTGACCAGCCAAGCGCCGCCGCCGAGATCGTCGTCGGCGACAACCGCGGGACCGCCGCGTCCGCCGCCACCGCCTCTGCCCCCAGGGGCGCCGCCACGTGCTCCAGCACCACCGGGTGCTCCACCGCCGGGTGCGGCACCGGGAGCTCCGCCTCTGCCACCGCGTGCGCCATCGCCTCTACCACCAGCCTGGGCCACCGGACCGCCGGCCGCTCCGCCCGGACCGCCACCGCCGGGTCCGCCCCTCGCCGCACCACCGCCGCCCGCTCCGCCTCTCCCTCCGCCGCGGCCCGCCGGAGGCGTAAGATCGATGGGCTGGTTGACCTTCACGTCGGATATGTTCAACTCGAACAGCTTGGGAGGCGTCTTGATCGGCCCCTGGCGCTGCACGATGTGGGTGGGAAACTTCACGCCGTTGAAGTCCTTGTAGCCGTCATACTCCGCAAACCAGATGGCATCGCCGATCGGATCCTGGCCGGCGATGGTGGTCTCCACCCGGTCCACATAGCCCATTCCGTCGATGTAGCCCTTCACCGCTTGCTTGTTGTCGCCCATGAAAGTGATGACGGTGTACTTTTTGCCCTTCATGGTCTCGGAGGAAACCTTTGCGTCGCTCTTCTCCAGGGCGACCTTCAGGAAACCCTCCGGCAGAAGAACATATTCAAGCTGCGTATTCCACGGCGCCATCGGGCCACCCTGGGTGACCTGGTTTGTAGGCGCGTCCGGAGCGGGGTTGGTGGTACCGGCGCCGCCGCAGGACTTGGGATCGCCCTCTTTGCGGGTAAACTGTATGTGCCAGGCGCGCATGTCGAAGTCGATCTGGCGTGAATAGCCCGCGTCGGTATAATGACGCCACCAATCGTCACGCGGATTGCACGGCTGCCCGACGCCGCCGTTGGCGCCTTCGCCCGAGATTACGATGGTGTGCAGGTTCTCGGCACCCATCGCCTTCATCGATTTATCGATTGCTGCCTTCACGTCCGCCGGAGCATCGGCCCACAAGCACGCCGGCCCGAGCGTTCCGCCGAGCACGATGGCCGCGCCCACCATCCACTGCTTGAACATATTCGCCTCCACTTGAGTCAACGGAGATTCAGAGACCCCGGAGGGTCAGTATACAGCAAACGCGCCGTTTGCGGGGGCTGTGTGTGCCATGGCGCACCGCCTCGGAATCACGGCCGCGATGTTTTTGTGCCCTGCGATAGACTTGTTTGATACCCATGCCGCTGGACGCAGGCGATCGGCTCGGCCCCTACGAAATTGTTGCGCGCATCGGCGCGGGCGGCATGGGCGAGGTGTGGAAGGCTCGCGACACGCGGCTCAATCGCATCGTCGCGGTGAAGCGGCTCAAGGGCCACCATAGCGCACGATTCGAGCAAGAGGCTCGCGCGATCGCCGCGTTGAATCATCCGCATATCTGCCAGATTCACGACATCGGGCCGGATTACCTAGTCTAGTGCATCACAAATAGGGCAACTTATCACTCGGCCCGGTGTTTGCCATAGTAGGAGGCAAACTCATGCGGGTGGCAGCGGCGATCAGCCTAACAGAACAGCAACGACAGCAACTGGAGGGGTACGCGCACGGGCGTAGCGTAACGGTACGACTGGCGCTGCGAGCGAAGATGATTTTGCACGCAGCCGAGGGCCCTGGAGAATCAACAGATCGCGGAACAGTTGACCGTGGGTCGCGACACCGTGGCGCGATGGCGCCAGCGCTTCGCCGTCTCCGGAATCGCGGGCATCCTCAAGGATGCTCCTCGCCGGGGCCGGAAGCCGAAACTTTCCGAGCAGAAGGTGCAGGAAATCATCCACAAAACCACGCAGGAAAAGCCGGCACAAGCGACGCACTGGAGCACGCGAAGCATGGCGCGCGCTACCGGCGTGAGCGCTGCCACAATCGGCCGCCTCTGGCGGCGGCATGGATTAAAGCCGCACCGCGTCAAGCGCTTCAAGCTCAGTAATGATCCGCAGTTTGCTCAGAAGCTCGAAGACATCGTCGCTCTGTATCTGCATCCTCCCGAGCACGCCCTGGTGTTGTCAGCGGATGAGAAGAGCCGGATCCAAGCGCTGGATCGCACGCAGCCCGGGTTACCCCTGAAGAAAGGCCGTTGCGGAACCATGACCCATGACTACAAGCGCCACGGTACAACCACGCTGTTCGCAGCGCTGAGTGTGCTGGATGGCACCGTCATTAGCGACTGCATGGACCGCCATCGGCATCAAGAGTGGCTGCGCTTCCTCGGTCGCATTGACCGGGAGACTCCGGCGGACAAACAGATCCACCTCATCTGCGACAACTACGCGACCCATAAGCATCCCAAGGTCCAACGCTGGTTCCAACGCCATCCCCGCTTTCATGCCCACTTCACTCCTACGAGTGCCTCGTGGATCAAAAAGTGGCTCAATATGGTCGAACGCTTCTTTCGCGATCTGACCGAACAGCGCGTGCGGCGCGGCGTCTTCCGCAGCGTGCCGGAACTCGTCGTCGCCATCAAGGATTACATCGCACATCACAATCAAAGTCCCAAACCCTTCATCTGGACGGCCAAGGCGTCCGATATCCTGGAAAAGGTCAAGCGAGGTAGAGCCGCTCTGAATAAGCTGGCATCTGCTTGACGCACTAGACTAGGTGTTGCCGGCGCTATCGGACGCGATGACGCCGTTGCTGGCAAGGAACGTGGAGAAGAGCATCGCGCTTCCATCCGCGCTCCATTTGGTCAGAAAGCCCAGGCCTTCGCCCACGAACGTTCCGCCGAGAATCGCGTGAGGCGCTGCCAGCACTGCGTACAGGGAAGTGCCGGAAAACACGCTGTGCCAAGAGGCTCCGCCGTCGAAAGTGGCCATGCCGCCTAGCCGCCCGCTCACAACCATGTTGTTGCCGTTGGCGCTCACGGAGAGAAACAGCACGGGTTGGTTCGCGGGAGCCTGAAGTACGGTAGCGAAGGTGGCTCCTCCATCCGTGCTCCTGGACAGAACTCCGGCGGCGGTCAGGGCCCAGACGGTGTTTTCAATTTTTCGGGTCCACCGCGAGGGCGTAGACGTAGAGAGAGGCGTTGGCGTTCGGGTACGCGGTGAAGGCTCCGCCCGGCGCGGTCCATGTGTCGCCGCCGTCGCTGCTGCGATAGAGGAGGCCGTCGGAGGCGACGGTATAAACGGTGTTGGGATCGGAAGGCGCGAGGGCGAAGGAGAAGACGTTATAGTTATGCGGACCGATCGAGGTCCAGCTTCCACCGCTATTGGTGCTGCGGTAGAAACCGTTGTCGATGGCGTAGATTGTGCCGGAAATCCGGGACGGAGTGCGCAGCGTCGCGGTAAAGGGGAAGCGCAAGTAGGGCAGGGTGGCGATCGCGGTCCAAGTGCTGCCGCCGTCGGAGCTTTTGTAAATCCCGATGGCCGTTTCCGGACTAAGAGGAATGGCCGCGTAGAGCGTGTTGACGGAGCCGCCGTCGATGGCGATGGAGTTCGCGCCGGCGATTCCGGGCGTTTGCCGGGTCCACGTCGCGCCGCCGTCGGTGCTGCGATAGATGCCGCTATCAGAAGCCGCATAGATGACGGAGCCGTCGGCTGATGCAGCAAATGCGGTAATATCGACCGCGCTGATCGCCGGATAAGTGACTCCGCTGGCCGAGGCGGCGATCAGAGGAGGATACGTGATCGTCGGCTGGTACGCATTGGTCACCGGAAATTCGAGGGAATCAGTGGTTCGGAGAACCGCGACGTTGCCGTTCCCATCGACGGCCAACGCTGTCGCTGCGTCGGTGCCGCTGACTCCGCCGAAGAGCTTCGAGAATACGGGCGCGGGGGCGGGATAAGACTGGCCGAACGCGGAGGCGCCTGCCAACAGGCTCACCGTCAACAGGAGAGGGGATGAGCTCATCGAAAAGACCGAGTGCAATCGCAGGGCCATGAAAAGCGTCCGCAAAACGCGACGTTCCCTGAGGTTCCCGTGGCCACGCGACACACAGTGTGTGCGGCGTTCTCTAAGGCCGGCTCTCAGCGCCTCCGACGGCTCCGCCGCGCGAATTCAGTACCGCGGCACCGACTGGTCGACCAGTGCGCTCCAGACATCTATGCCTCCGGCCATGCTCTGGCAGGCGGACACGCCTTGTTCCCGCAACCAGTGCACCACGTTCAAGCTGCGCACTCCGTGGTGGCAGAAGACGAATCAACGTGGTTTCGTCGGTCTTGGATTCCTGATGCAGCTGTGTTTAACGAGGCGAAGGCCGCCCGCTTCGGAAAGTGGGTTTCTGACTTCCTATTCAGTTCAACCGCTTATGCCGATGGTACTGTAGCACGGACTCCGCCTGGGGACTTGACAATGCCTACACTTAGCCTACGGGGACTGATTCTCCTTGTGATTGCCGCCATACTCTTTTTGAGAATGGCTCGCAGGTTTGGGGCGAACATATCCACGAGGAGCAGGATTGGCGCCGATCGAGGTACACCCTCGTCCGGGAATGCCTTCTGCACCAATTGTGGAGCGGCGCTGCCGGGCAATGGGTTGTTTTGTGGTGGTTGCGGCGCGCGGGTCAGCGGTTGATTCGCACCACCATCACGATGTAGGACAGCCGGTCCCGGGTCCAGCCTCCCAGCCACGTGACCTGCCAGTCGCCGAAGCGCGAATCAATCGTGACGGGTGTGTGAAGGCGGAGGAACTTGGTTTCTGGTTGCATAGCGTTACACCCGCAATAAGAGCGTCTAGTCCGAAAGACCGCTGCAATTACCGCAGGAGACCGCAAATGCGCTTGCCGCCAGCGCTGCTTCTCGCCTCTGTTGTATCGTTCTCCGCGTTCGGCCAGACCTACACCATTTCGATATTCGCGGGCGGCGGGCCGGCGGTGCTGAACATTCCAGGAACATCCGCGAACCTCTCGCTCTCTCCTCCGATCGCGGTCGATCCAGCAGGCAACCTCTTTTTCGTGGATCAACATATTGTTGTACACGCCCGCACGGCCATCCTGACCGCGGTTGCGGGAAATGGAACGCCTGTCTTCAGCGGCGACAACGGCCCGGCCACCAGCGCCCAGTTGAACAGGCCCCTCGGCCTCGCCGTTGACTCCGCGGGCAACCTCTACGTATCCGATTCCGGAAATTCTCGCATCCGCAAGGTTACGAATGGAGTGATCACCACCGTGGCGGGAAACGGGACGGCCGGTTTCAGCGGCGACAACGGCCCAGCCACAAGTGTGCTGTTGTTCGATCCCATGGGCGTCGCCGCGGACTCTGCCGGCAACCTGTACATCGCCGATTCCTGTAGCGACCGCATCCGGAAGGTGACGAACGGAGTGATGACCACCGTGGCGGGAACCGGGACGGCCGGCTCCGGTGGTGACAATGGCCCAGCCACCAGCGCCCAGGTGTATTGCCCCATGGGCGTCGCCGCGGACTCTGCCGGCAACCTGTACATCGCCGATTCCTGTAGCGACCGCATCCGGAAGGTGACGAACGGAGTGATGACCACCGTGGCGGGGACCGGGACGGCCGGCTCCGGTGGTGACAATGGCCCAGCCACCAGCGCCCAGGTGTATTGCCCCATGGGCGTCGCCGCCGACTTCGCCGGAAACCTGTACATCGCCGACACCGGCAACGGCCGCATCCGCATGGTCTCCAACGGAGTAATCACAACAGTGGCCGGAGGCGGTTCCTTGCTCGGCGACAACGGCCCAGCCATCGCCGCCCAACTCTCCGCACCTTCGAGTGTCGCGGTGGACTCCGCCGGCAACCTGTACATCGCGACACAGGCAACGGCCGGATTCGCAAGGTCTCAAACGGAGTGATCACTACCGTGGCGGGAATTGGACCGCCGCCGTCACCCAATTGCATTCTTTCGATATTTGGGGATCCCTGCCCGGGAAGCCCCTTCAGCGGCGACGGCGGCCACGCGGCTTTCCGATGGTAGGCTCGCGCCGAGGCTGAGGCAGGATGACACACTCCATTGACGTGAATAGCTCGGGCGGGATTGATCTGACAAACACAAGGGGCTCGTCGGAACGTCTCGTAGACGAGCCAAGTCAAGAAGTAGTTTCTTGTGCCGTCTCCGAAGATACGGGGGCCGACGCGGCGGTAGAGCCTTACAACTGGCTCATGCTTGCCTCGCGGTATTCTCTATTCTTGCGGGAAAATCGTGTAGGCCAAAGCGGTCACTACCAAACCAGTCCACTCGATGAGGAGATTCTTAGGCGGATTCTCGAAGGGGAAGATGGCACGGGTATTCCAGGACATTGGTTCGAGAGCTTTGGCGATGCGGCTGAGGATAGCATTGCGGCATCTGTGTAGCCACTCGGCACACGTTTCGTCGACCGGATGGCCGTCAAGGGGTGCCCGGCGCAGGGGTCCAACTCGGTTCTTTGACGACGCGCCAGGATTACTCCCGACAAACGCGCGGCGGGCCATCGCCAGATCCAGGCAAAGCAACGCCAGCGGGAGAAACGTTATAGAGCAAATGTGAGGGGCTTCGCCATAGTAGGCCAGAGCCTGCCACCGGCACGTTCGTGAGACTATTCGTATCGCAGCGCGACGGTGGGGTCCACGCCCACTGCTCTGCGAGTGGGAATCACGCATGCGGCCACCGCGATCCCGGTCAGGAATAGTGAGACGGTAAGGAACGTCGTTGGATCCGTCGGCGTCACTTCGTACAGCGCCGATTTAATGACGCGAGTCAGCGCGAACGATCCCGCCAGGCCAATCGTCAAACCGATCCCGATGAGCAGCAGCGCCTGCCGGACCACCAGCCCCAGCACGTCGCGCGAACCCGCGCCCAGCGCCATGCGGATGCCGATCTCGCGAGTGCGCTCCGCCACAGAGTAGGCCATCACGCCGTAGATTCCGATGGCCGCGAGCACCGCCGCGACCGCGCCGAAGATGCCCAGCAGCAGCACGTACAGCCGAATGTACTGGATCTGCTGATCCAAAACCTGTTCCACCGTCCGGATCGACGACGCAGGCTTGCTGCGGTCCACTTCCGCCAGCGCTTGACGCATGGACGGCACCAGGCGCATGGGGTCGCCGGAAGTTCGCAGGATAAAGTACATCCCCGACCGCAAGGTCCAGCCCGGGCCCAGCCAGCGCGCGGGCTGCTGAAGGTGCGGCACGTAGAGCATAGGCACGATCTGCCGCTGCTGGCGGCTGAGCCGGATGTCGCCGACGACGCCGACAACCTCCCGTGTAGGCTCATTCGGAACATAGTCGAGAGTGATGCGTTTACCGATGGCGCTCTCATTGGGCCAGAAGCGGCGAGCCATGGTCTGATTGATAATGATCACCGGCGGCGCCGCGGCGGTGTCGCGATCGTTGAACTCGCGGCCCTGAAGAACCGGGGTCTTCAGCGCGGCAAAGTAGTTGGGAGTGATGGCAATGTATCCGGCTTGCTGTACCTGCTGGCCGTCAGTGCCCGGCGGCGGAGCCGGGCGTCCGTCGATCAGGAATTGCATCCCCAGCGCTCCGGCCAGCGGCGGGACGTTCGCGGCCGCGGCGATCTGCACGCCCGGCACGCTCTGCATCCGTTCATAAATCCGCTGAAACGTCAGCGTCGTGAGCGGACTGACGTCCCACAGGCCGAAGTTCCGGTACCGTCCGAACGGCTTGATGGTTTCGTTTTGCGAGAAGCGGAATTCAAACGTCAGCAGGCCTTTCGGATCGGCGCCCAGACTATTGTTCTGAATGCGCAGGAAACTATTGATCATCAACCCGGCCCCGATCAGCAAGACCAGCGCCAAGGCAATCTGCAACGTTACCAGCGCGCTGCGCAAATGCTGCCGCGCGACTCCGTCGGTCCCGCTGCGGCCCGACTCCTTGAGCGAGTTGACCAGATCCGGCTTCGAGGCCTGAATCGCCGGCACGAGGCCGAAAATCACCCCCGTGAGTATCGTCACCAGGGCGGTGAATCCGAGTACCCAGAGGTCCAGGGAAATTTCGTTCAACCTGGGAAATCCAGACGGGGCGAACGCCACGAAGAGCCTCAGTCCGCCCCATGCGAGGAAAACCCCCAACACGCCGCCCAGAAATGAGAGCGGCATGCTCTCCGTGACAAGCTGGCGAATAATACGCCCGCGGCCCGCTCCGATGGCGGTGCGGATGGCGATCTCAGTCCGCCGCGACGCCGCGCGGGCCAGCAGTAAGCCCGCCACGTTCGCGCAGCCGATCAACAGAACGAATGCGACCGCTCCTTGCAGAATGTACAGCGGCGATTGCAAGCCTCCGTAGAGACCATCCACCATCGATTGAATTCGGGCGCCGAGTCCTTTATTGCGCTCGGGATCGGCTGCTAATTGCTGCGCCGCGATGGCGCTGGTCTCCGCCTGGGCCTGCTTGAGAGAAACTCCCGGTTTCAAGCGCGCCACCACAGACAGCGTGAATCCGGGACTGTTCGCCACCGTAGGGCTGAGCTGGATCGGGTTCCAGAAATCGGCTTGATCGTCCCACAGGTAAAACCCCGCCGGCATGACCCCGATGATCGTAATCGGTACATTGTCCATGCGAATGATCGTTCCGATCGCGTTCGGGTTTGCGTTGAAGCGGCGCCGCCACAAACGATCGCTGATCAACACCACCGGCGCTTGACTCTCAACCTTGTCTTCGTCCTCGGCCAGCACGCGGCCCAGCTCCGGCTTGACTCCCAGCGCGGCGAACATCGAAGGCGTGAAACCCTCGCCTTCGATGTGCTCGGCGGGCTGCCCGTTCTCGTCGGCGCCCAGACTGCGCGGCTGGCTCCATTCCGCCCCCATGGACTCGAACGACTGCGCTTTCTTGAACGCGGAGTAATTGAGGTAGGTGACGCCGTTTCGCTGGTCGGGGCGGTCGAGAGGAGAGCTCCAAAGCATCACCAGGCGGCTGGGGTCCGGGTAGGCCAGCGGGCGCAGAAAGGTAGTGTTGATGAGGCTGAAGATAACCGTATTGGCGCCGATGCCCAGGGCCAGAGAGGTCGCGGCGATGGCCGTAAATCCAGGCTTCTTAAGAAGCATTCGGAAGCCGTAGACGATATCCTGCCAAAACGTCTTCATAACCTTCAGCGCCTCCGCGTGAGTTACAGATGAGCTTGAAAGTTTAGACGGAGAATCCGTGGTTTAGTTCCGAAACATCGTCAGAAACCCGCTCGGAGCGATCCCATTGCGATATACTCGATGGCGGGCTGGAGGTTACAACGTGAGATCTATGCGCAAGACAGGATGGATGGCGGCGATCGCCGTCGCCGCGGCGGGAATGGCGCGGGCGGAAGTGCCTCCGGAGATGGCCAAACAACTGGTGAACATCGGGCGCGGAGTCTGCGTTCCTGAGACAGCGCAAATCTACCGGCCCTTGCAGGCAAACCCTCCTTATAAGGGAGTCACCGTTGCCCGCGACGTCTCCTTCGGGCCCGATCCCATGAACGTCCTCGACGTTTTCTCGGCGGAGAAGGGCGGCGGAAATCGTCCTGTGCTGATCTACGTCTCCGGAGGCGCCGGTAACAAAATTGCCGGCGGCGCCAATGGCGACGCCTTCTACGACAACATCATGCTGTGGGCGACCAAGAACGGCATGGTCGGCGTCAACATGCAGCGCCGCGCCGGTTCTCCCGGCCAGGCTTGGGACGACCCCGCCAAGGACATCTCGCTCATCGTTCAGTGGGTGCAGAACAACGCGGCCAAGTACAAAGGCAACGCCAAGCGCGTTTTCATCTGGTCGCAATCGGCGGGCAACGTCCCCACCGCCACTTACGTCGGCCATCCCGAGCTTTACGGCCCCAAGGGAATCGGGCTCAAAGGCGTGATCTTCATGTCGCCTCCGGCCTTCGATATTTTGCCGGCCACCGTGCCTCCGGGCGGAGGCGGAGGCGGATTCGGCGCATGCGGGCAGCCTAACGGAGGGCCGCCGGCCGCCGCTGCTCCGGGTGGACGTGGAGGCGGCGGTCGCGGCCCCGGCGCAGGGCCTGGAGCAGGACGAGGCGGAGGCGGAAAGGGTACAGTGGCCGGAGGCGGCCGAGGCAAACAGGCTCCGCCCGACCCTGCCACACAGTTGGCTCGATCCAATCTGCCAGGGCTGGTGAAATCCAAGATTCCTTACATGCTCGCCGTCGCCGAACTCGATCCGCCCAATATCCTCTCCTTCTCGGCCGTCCTGAAAGACGAGATCTGCAAGGCGGGCCACTGCCCGACCTACATCGAGTTGAAGGATCACAGCCACGTCTCCGAGGTCTTCTCGCCCAATACCGCGGATGACAGCGTCACCGGCCCGATCCTGAAGTGGATGACCGGCGTGAAATAAGGGAGGAATATTCATGATTCGGCCGGACGAATTGTTTTCCGCAATCCCTTCCGCCACTTACCGTTTTGGGCCGGCCCCGAATCGCGGCTCTCCGCTTACGCTCGAATCGTAAGTTACTCCATGCACGGAGCGTTGTGTTTTGAGGTTCAGCGAACCGTTGTTGGCCGAGGTTGGATCGCCGGTGATGTTTTCGTTGAGCAGCCGGTAGATCGCAGCGTAACTGTAATCGGAGTCCTTCCGCTATCTTCCGCCGCCGATAGCTTCCGGCCCGACGGGCTGAAGGTTTGCGCATAGCCGCCGATGACACTCGATCCGTTGGTGACACTCAAGCCGATTACGCGGTCCCGAGTGTCGTACCGGGCATGATTGAAGCAGGACGATTCGTAACCCAAGAGGACCCCGGCGGCCCCGGACCGCTGGGCCTCCGGCGACGAATCGGTTCTACTAAAGCTCACCGGGCTTGGGACAGGGTGTTCTCGCCGGATCTCCGGAAGATCCGGCGAAACAGCATGGTCTGAGTTCAGAGAGCGGGGCCGAACACCTTGGGGCCGGCCGGTTATAGCTATGGGCCAAGAGCCCGCTGTCGTATGTGGCCGCCCCTCCGGTCCACCCGGTTGAGCTTCGAGCTCGGATAGATAGTTGCCGTTCTGCCCAAATCTCGCGCCCGGCTGTCCAAGCGATTGTCCAGGAGGTTTCCGTTTCATTGGATGCCCGGTCCGCTCTCTTTCCCTCGCCTTCGCGACGTTCCGGAAAACCCCGCGAAAGCTAACTCACAAAGGAGTGATCACATTATGACATTCACTGGTCTGGATCTCCACAAGAAAGAAGTGGAAGCCGTCCTGCTCGCCGAGGACGGCCGCCTCCTTCTCCGCTCCCGTTTCCCGGCCACCCGAGCCGCCCTTGAAACCTTCGCCGCCGCGCACCTGTCTCCTCTCCATAGCATCGTCGCCGTCGAAGCCACCACCAACACCTGGCCCGTCGCCGCCATCCCCTTCAGCCGCTGGTGCACAAGGTCGTCGTCAGCAATCCCCTCCGCACCAAAGCCATCGCCAGCGCCAAAATCAAAACCGACAAGGTCGACGCTCTCGTGCTCGCTCAACTGCTCCGCACCGATTACCTGCCCGAGGTCTGGATTCCCGATTCCCACACCCGCCTCATGCGCCAGCGCTCCACCGAACGAGCCATGCTCTCCGCCGACCGCACCAGAATCAAGAACCGCATCCACTCCGTGCTCCATCAGCGGCTCATCGCAGCTCCTGCCGCCGATCTGTTCTCGCTCAACAACATCGCCTGGCTCAAGGCTCTCGAACTCGATCCCTTCGGCCGCGATTCGCTCGACCGCCATCTGCGCCAGCTCGACCGCGTCGAACAGGAGCTCGCCGCGCTGACTTCCCAGATCGCCGGGCACGCGCATCAAAACCCGGCCGTCAAACTTCTCATGACTCTGCCCGGTGTCGACTTCACGGTCGCCGAAACCATCCTCGCCGCCTTTGGCGACTTCTCGCGCTTCCCGACTCCGGATCGAGCCGCGTCCTATCTCGGGCTGGTCCCTTCCACGCGCCAGTCCGGAGACCACTGCTATCACGGACCCATCACCAAACAAGGCGCTCGTCATGCCCGCTGGCTGCTGGTGCAAGCCGCCCAGCACGCGGCTCTGCATCCCGGACCCATCGGCGCTTTCTTCCGCCGCATCGCCAAAAAGAAAAACCGCAATGTGGCCGTCGTCGCGGTGGCTCATAAGCTCGTCGTTCTCGCCTGGCACATGCTGAACAACAACGAGCCCTACCGCTACGCCCAACCGAAAACTCTTCAGGCCAAGCTCAGCCGGCTGCGCATCCTGGCGACGAAACAGAAGCGCAAGGGCGGCAACGCCAAAGGCCAGCCGCGTCCGGCCCAGTATGGAAAGGGCTGCACCAAAGCCATTCCCAGTCTCGACGATCTGTACTCGAAAGAAGGTCTGCCACCGTTATCGCAGCAGTTGAAACCCGGTGAGGAGGCGATGCTTGAAAGCCGGAATCTGACCGCCTTCGCCGCCGCGGTCCGAGTACCCAAACGCATTCCCAAGGGAGCCTCCAAGAAAGCTTAAGCGCAGAGATCCCGAACAGCCGGAACCCCAATCCCCGGCAACCGTCGTTTCGCCTTGCCGAGCATCCCCCTCGCGCACGGGGGCAAGCCGCGTCAAGGGTTCGCTTCGCCGCCCTCCGGGCGCCCTTGACCCGGCTTGCCCCCGTGCGCCCTCTTCCTTAGATCAAGGCGAAACGACTCTCTCGATACTCCGTAGGTTTTCCCGCCACAGACCCACCTGCGGGCTACGCCCGCAATTAATTTCAAACTACGTCAACTTTTCAGTTGACTCAATCATAGATAGGTTTTCCCGCCACAGACCCACCTGCGGGCTACGCCCGCAATTAATTTCAAACTACGTCAACTTTTCAGTTGACTCAATCATAGATAAGCTCGTCGTTCTCGCCTGGCACATGCTGAACAACAACGAGCCCTACCGCTACGCCCAACCGAAAACTCTTCAGGCCAAGCTCAGCCGGCTGCGCATCCTGGCGACGAAACAGAAGCGCAAGGGCGGCAACGCCAAAGGCCAGCCGCGTCCGGCCCAGTATGGAAAGGGCTGCACCAAAGCCATTCCCAGTCTCGACGATCTGTACTCGAAAGAAGGTCTGCCACCGTTATCGCAGCAGTTGAAACCCGGTGAGGAGGCGATGCTTGAAAGCCGGAATCTGACCGCCTTCGCCGCCGCGGTCCGAGTACCCAAACGCATTCCCAAGGGAGCCTCCAAGAAAGCTTAAGCGCAGAGATCCCGAACAGCCGGAACCCCAATCCCCGGCAACCGTCGTTTCGCCTTGCCGAGCATCCCCCTCGCGCACGGGGGCAAGCCGCGTCAAGGGTTCGCTTCGCCGCCCTCCGGGCGCCCTTGACCCGGCTTGCCCCCGTGCGCCCTCTTCCTTAGATCAAGGCGAAACGACTCTCTCGATACTCCGTAGGTTTTCCCGCCACAGACCCACCTGCGGGCTACGCCCGCAATTAATTTCAAACTACGTCAACTTTTCAGTTGACTCAATCATAGATAGGAGTACGAATGAGCAACGCTGTTCGGATAACCGAACGAGGCGATCTGGTTCGTCGGGTCGTACCGGGCATGATTGAAGCAGGACGATTCGTAACCCAAGAGGACCCCGGCGGCCCCGGACCGCTGGGCCTCCGGCGACGAATCGGTTCTACTAAAGCTCACCGGGCTTGGGACAGGGTGTTCTCGCCGGATCTCCGGAAGATCCGGCGAAACAGCATGGTCTGAGTTCAGAGAGCGGGGCCGAACACCTTGGGGCCGGCCGGTTATAGCTATGGGCCAAGAGCCCGCTGTCGTATGTGGCCGCCCCTCCGGTCCACCCGGTTGAGCTTCGAGCTCGGATAGATAGTTGCCGTTCTGCCCAAATCTCGCGCCCGGCTGTCCAAGCGATTGTCCAGGAGGTTTCCGTTTCATTGGATGCCCGGTCCGCTCTCTTTCCCTCGCCTTCGCGACGTCCGGAAAACCCCGCGAAAGCTAACTCACAAAGGAGTGATCACATTATGACATTCACTGGTCTGGATCTCCACAAGAAAGAAGTGGAAGCCGTCCTGCTCGCCGAGGACGGCCGCCTCCTTCTCCGCTCCCGTTTCCCGGCCACCCGAGCCGCCCTTGAAACCTTCGCCGCCGCGCACCTGTCTCCTCTCCATAGCATCGTCGCCGTCGAAGCCACCACCAACACCTGGCCCGTCGCCGCCATCCTTCAGCCGCTGGTGCACAAGGTCGTCGTCAGCAATCCCCTCCGCACCAAAGCCATCGCCAGCGCCAAAATCAAAACCGACAAGGTCAACGCTCTCGTGCTCGCTCAACTGCTCCGCACCGATTACCTGCCCGAGGTCTGGATTCCCGATTCCCACACCCGCCTCATGCGCCAGCGCTCCACCGAACGAGCCATGCTCTCCGCCGACCGCACCAGAATCAAGAACCGCATCCACTCCGTGCTCCATCAGCGGCTCATCGCAGCTCCTGCCGCCGATCTGTTCTCGCTCAACAACATCGCCTGGCTCAAGGCTCTCGAACTCGATCCCTTCGGCCGCGATTCGCTCGACCGCCATCTGCGCCAGCTCGACCGCGTCGAACAGGAGCTCGCCGCGCTGACTTCCCAGATCGCCGGGCACGCGCATCAAAACCCGGCCGTCAAACTTCTCATGACTCTGCCCGGTGTCGACTTCACGGTCGCCGAAACCATCCTCGCCGCCTTTGGCGACTTCTCGCGCTTCCCGACTCCGGATCGAGCCGCGTCCTATCTCGGGCTGGTCCCTTCCACGCGCCAGTCCGGAGACCACTGCTATCACGGACCCATCACCAAACAAGGCGCTCGTCATGCCCGCTGGCTGCTGGTGCAAGCCGCCCAGCACGCGGCTCTGCATCCCGGACCCATCGGCGCTTTCTTCCGCCGCATCGCCAAAAAGAAAAACCGCAATGTGGCCGTCGTCGCGGTGGCTCATAAGCTCGTCGTTCTCGCCTGGCACATGCTGAACAACAACGAGCCCTACCGCTACGCCCAACCGAAAACTCTTCAGGCCAAGCTCAGCCGGCTGCGCATCCTGGCGACGAAACAGAAGCGCAAGGGCGGCAACGCCAAAGGCCAGCCGCGTCCGGCCCAGTATGGAAAGGGCTGCACCAAAGCCATTCCCAGTCTCGACGATCTGTACTCGAAAGAAGGTCTGCCACCGTTATCGCAGCAGTTGAAACCCGGTGAGGAGGCGATGCTTGAAAGCCGGAATCTGACCGCCTTCGCCGCCGCGGTCCGAGTACCCAAACGCATTCCCAAGGGAGCCTCCAAGAAAGCTTAAGCGCAGAGATCCCGAACAGCCGGAACCCCAATCCCCGGCAACCGTCGTTTCGCCTTGCCGAGCATCCCCCTCGCGCACGGGGGCAAGCCGCGTCAAGGGTTCGCTTCGCCGCCCTCCGGGCGCCCTTGACCCGGCTTGCCCCCGTGCGCCCTCTTCCTTAGATCAAGGCGAAACGACTCTCTCGATACTCCGTAGGTTTTCCCGCCACAGACCCACCTGCGGGCTACGCCCGCAATTAATTTCAAACTACGTCAACTTTTCAGTTGACTCAATCATAGATAAGTATACCGTGTCACCCGGCCCAGGCGGTCGGTTTCACTGATCTTGTTATTGTTGCTGTCATAGGCGTACTGTGTGGTCTTGCCGTAGGCGTCAGTCATCGAGACGCGCCGGTTCAGCGCATCATATCCGTACGTCGTCGCGTGGCCACGCGGATCGGTCTGGGTTTTGAGACTGCCCTGCGTATCGTAAACGTCAAACGGCAGGAAAAGTGGCAAGACCGCCAAGACTAAGGCCGACGCGCTGAAGAAGGCAACCAAGGCCGGGAAGAAAGCCGCCAGACCAGAAGGCAAGGCCACCGCCGCCAAGAAGGCCGGTGCCCCGCGCGCCGAGAGCAAGGGCGGGAAAATCCTGGGAATGATCGGGCGGGCCAAAGGGGCGACTCTGGCCGAGATTATGAAGGCCGTCCAGTGGCAAGCCCACAGTGTCCGCGGGTTCATTTCGACAGCCGCCAAGAAGCACGGCATCAAGATCGAGTCCGCAAAGAACGATACCGGCGATCGCGTCTACAAGACAGCGAAGTAAAACTCCCAAGTCCTCCTCGACCAAGCCGCCGCCGGGTTCAACGATCCGGCGGCGGTTCCCGTCTGGCCCCTTAAATATCCTCAACGAAAGCTGCTAACGTATACGAGGAGCTCACGAAAAAATGAAACACCACCTCGCGATTCTCCTCCTGCCTCCGCTGCTGCTCGCTCAGCAGACGAAGCCCTCCCTGAACGAACAGGAAAAGGCGATCCAGCAGCAGGTCAGCGGACTGCGCGCATTGCCCGACGACGTAAGGGCGCGCGTCACGAAGGATCTTGCCCTCCAGATTCGAAACCTTCCCGCGAACGCGGATAAGTTGGGGCTGGTTTCGAGCCTTACGAACCTCTCCACCGAAGGCGATTTCGGCCGTGACACGTTGCAGCAAGTCGCCACCACCTTGGCCGAAGCGTTGCGCCAGAACCCGGCGCCTCCGAACAAGGATGGTCCGGCCGATGCCTACATCGCGCTGGCGCAACTGGTTCGCTACGAAAACGCGCAGGCGGCTCTCGACGACCCGCAGTTTCGGGCGGCTTTCGCCAAGCTGGAGGCCGACGATCGGAGCCGGCAACAGGCCGATTTCACGCTCGCCGACTTAGAGGGGAAGCGGTGGACCCTTTCGGATCTTCGCGGCAAGGTGGTGCTGGTGAACTTCTGGGCCACCTGGTGCCCGCCGTGCCGTAAGGAACTGCCCGATCTCCAGGCGTTGTATGGTAAGTTCAAGGATCAGGGCCTGGTGATTCTGGCAATCTCCGATGAAGAGATCGGCAAGGTCAAGCCCTTCGTCGCGGAGCAGAAATTAACTATCCCCGTGCTGCTTGATGCGGGGCGAAACGTCAACGAGCAATTCCGGATCTGGGGAATTCCCAAGAGCTTCGTGTATGACCGCGATGGGAAAATCGTGGCCCAATCCATCGACATGCGCACCCGCGAGCAGTTTCTGAAAATGCTCGCGCAAGCAGGGCTACACTAACGGGCGTGGTCTACGCGGACTCACTGACTTGGGGAATTATTCCCGGTTAATTCTTCAACACGCTTTCCGCTGCCGGAATTTAAAGTGGTTTCCACAACGAAGCAGCGCTGGCGCTCTGAGTTGTAATGGTTGCCCCAGCCCGCATTTTTTCCTGTTGAATCCATCATCGTCATTCCAGGCTAATGCTCGATGCGCCCTTCCGGGCTCATAACGGCATCAGTATATGTTCAGCGGCGACCCGGCAACCTGCCGGAATGATCGATTAGGGACGACCATCGCTGATCGCCCCCCGCACAGAATCCGCACGAGCGCTTTTACGCATACGGCTCTTGCCGAGGATGAGTGGCGGCGAAGCAGGGCATGGGATTCCAATTCCACGCTAGGATAGACCCATGCGTTTGCTCTTTGTTTCGATAAGCATTGTTTCCGTAGCTATCTTGCTCTCGGCTCAAGATGCAGGCCGCGGAGGTCAGCCCAAAGGTGGCGCTGCGCCTGCGGCCATGACTTTAACCATTCCGGGATTTCCCGACGGCGGCCAGATCCCCGTTAAATTCAGTCAGGCCGCTCCGGGGGTTGCCGCCGGTGAAGGTACGTCGCCCGCAATGAGCTGGGCCAACGTTCCCGCCGGCACGCAGAGTTTCTTCCTCAACATGCACGACATGGATCTCGCCCGCAATAAGACTACTGACGATCAGGCGCACTGGGTTCTTTGGAACATTCCAGCGACCGCGACCGGGTTGCCCGAAGGCGTACCCAAGGGAGCGCAATTGCCCGACGGAAGCTATCAGATCAGTGCCACAGGACCCGTGTACCGCGGTCCGGGAGCCGGCGCGAACGGCCCGTTCCACCACTACGTGTTTGAGCTCTACGCGCTGGACACCAAGCTGGACGTGAAACCATTCGCTGACGCTTTCGAGACGCGCACCAATGTGATCAAAGCAATTCAGGGTCACATCCTGGCGAAAGCGGTCTACGGGGGCCTGTTCCGGCGGCCGCAGTAATCGTTCGGGAGATGACAGGAATCTGCCATGAATCCGTGGATCGCGAAGGCGCTGGTGCTCGCAGGTACCGTGGTGCTGATGGCCATTCGTGCGCCGCACGGGCACCGGAGTCGAAGTGTCAAGGTCGCCACAAGCTATAAAACTCCGCTAGAAACCGGTCTCTTGGTTCTCGCCTGGGTCGGATTCTTCGTCCCTCTCATCTGGGTCGCATCGCCGGCGTTTTCGTTCGCTGAGTACGCGCTGGGCACCGGCCCGCTTGTCGGCGGTGTGATGTGCTTGGTGATCGGCCTCTGGCTCTTCTACCGGTCGCACGCTGACCTTGGTACAAATTGGTCGATCACCCTGGAGGTACGCGAGCAGCATCGACTCATCACGCAGGGCGTTTATCGCCGTATCCGCCATCCGATGTACTCGGCGCTAGCACTGTATTCCATCGGCCAATCGCTCGTCATCCCGAATTGGGTGGCAGGTCCGTCGAACTTGATCGCGTTCGCGATCCTCTGCACGCTTCGCGTCCGCGCGGAGGAGAGGATGATGGTTGAGGAGTTTGGCGACGAATACGCGGCGTACTCGGCACGGACGAAGCGTCTCATTCCTGGCGTCTGGTAGACAATACTCACCGGCTCCCAGGCGCAATGCGCCACTTGGCGGTTCGTCGGGGTCTTGTAGACGCGCTGTCGGCCTGAAGCTCTCAAGATACGACTTTCTGGGAAGCCTCAGGTTAGGATTCCGTTCGGATGGTGGCTATCCGTCCATGTATGGTCCGCCAGGCAGCGGATTTTGAACTGTCGCGGAAAGGCGCCGGATGCCGCGAACATAACGCACTGCCGAAACTCCTCCTTTTTCTCCCCGCAAAAACGACTGCGCAAAAGACATCTGGATTCACGATTCCAAGCAGCCGCTTGCCCGACAACTATTGTTGGCCGGTCGCCCGAATTCTGACAGCTGTGGTGCAAGCCTGGACCACGGTGAAATAGCGCGCGACGCCATCCGTACCCACGTCGAATGGATTTGGTTCCCCCAGTTTGCGGTTTGCGGCGGTGTGAGCTTTGAAGTACGCATCATCGAATTCAGAGTGATTCGACATCAGGGCAGTCGCACCGTAGTCAGCGGAGGCCTTCGCCATCTTCTTGGAGGAAGCGATATAGCCGTCGTAGTATGCGGCACTGCCGTTAAACGGGATCGCTGTGCCGCCGACGTAGGCGACGCGGAGGGGCTTGCCATTGTCCCGCACCTCGAACAGGTAAGACAGCGTTCCGGCGGTGTGGCCGGGCGTCGTGACGATCTGAACGGAGGCGTCCCCCACCGAGACCTTCATCCCGTCAGTGCCAACTATGTCATGCTTCGCCTTGCCGCTGGGGCGTTTATCCACGGCATCCCAGTCTTCCGCGCCGTAGATCACGTGCACGCCCGGAATCGAGTCCTGCAGCAATACGGCCCCGCCGTCGTGATCGCTGTGGGCGTGCGAAAGAATCACATATTTCACGTTCTTCGGGTCCAGCCCGACTTTCTTCAGGCCATCCAGGATTTCGTCTCTCGCGGCGTAGTCGAACAGCGCCTCGATCACGATAATGCCTTGGCTGCCGACGACGGCCCATGCGCTATGGATCTTGGTGCCCAGGAAATAGAGGTTATCTGCGACCTTGGCCGGTTCGGCATACCAGGTTTCCCTGGCAGGCGTACGGGGAGCTGTTCCTCGACCACCCGCGCCCCGGCCAGCCCCTGCCTGACCACCCGTAGCCTGGGGACCGGCTGAAGGGGGAATGCAGAGGCGAAGGAACGTCCCCGCCCAATCCGTGCCGGCGGCCGCTTTGGCCGTCGCGATGTAGCTGTCCACTGTCGGGTTAGGCGTCTGCGCCGATGCGATCCCGACTATCGCAAAAAGAACTGCTCCGGCAATGCTGATAAGCGACTGCATTCGATGCACCCCTCTCCTGGTCTTGCGATCCGCGCAAGCCCGTCCGAAGCCACATATGCTCGCTCGGAATCCTTTCGATCGCGTGAGGCCAACCATGCCGGATGAGTTACTTTACCGCCGGAAGTTCGGGCTTGCCTTCGGCTGAGTGCTCATCGACCGCGATGGCAAAAAAGCCACTTACTGCGTAGGTGTTCATGGCGGCCACCATGTCCATGGCGCCGCGCTTACCCCACAATTCGGCGACCTTCGCGAAGGTGGCGGAATCGACTTTCTTGTCGTTGAGCAGCTGACGGCCGAAGCGGATGACAGCGGAGTCCTTTTCATTCAAGCCAGTGAGCGGGCGATTGAAGCGAACGACGTTCGATCACCTTGGCGTCGATGCCGGCCTTGAGACCACTGGCCTCGTGCGCGTTCCACTCGAGGTTGTAGTTGGTGGCGCGGCAGGCGACCAGAATGGCGAGCTCGCGCGTGTATGGATCGAGCGTTCCGCCCGTCACGGCGGCGTTATGGAGATCCAGCAGGGCCTGCGCTACGCCTGAGTTATAGGCGGCGAAGGCGAGAGGACCCGTCAAGGTGCCATCTTTGCTGCCAAACGTGTCGAGGAGCTTCTGGCCTTTCGCGTCCAACTCTGCCTTCTTCAGATAGGGCAAGCGGGCGCGCGATTGGGGATCGAGGTCGGCTGGGAGCTTCGATTGCGCATTCGCGATGAAGAACGTCGAGGCTGCGAAAAGAATCGCGGCCAACTTCTGCGAGGACGAAGAAAGGGTCATTTGTGTTTTCTTCCTCCGTTGATTCTACTCCAGTGAGTAGCGTCCGGGCGGCTCAACTTCCCGCAAGGGGAGTTATTGCTGGGACTGGGGAAGAGATGCGCCGTCACTCGGGCACAAACCACTTCTTGATGGGATAAACTGAACTGATTCACTCACATGCCTCCCAGTCCGGCGAAAAGACTCGGCCCTTACAACGTGGCACAATAATGAGGCTAGTCTTCTTCATTGGAGGCTTGCGTTCCTACCGTGTAGGACGAGGAAGCATATATGAAAATTCTGACCAGAGCCGCGGCGATCGTTGCTGTTGGCATTTCCTTATTCCTGACGCTGTCTCTGATGGGGCAGCAGCCGCGCAAGGTGGACGACGCCGCATTGAAGAGCGCGGGCAAGTCCGGCGACGAGTGGCTTTCCTACGGGCTGACGCCGGGCGAGACGCGGTACAGTCCGTTGAAACAGATCGATGCCACCAATGTTAGCCGGGTCGGCTTGGCATGGAGCTACGAGATTTCCTTCGGCGGCGGCAACCAGGAAGCAACGCCGCTGTTCTGGAACGGCACGATCTACAGCCTCACCAACTGGAGCATCGTATACGCCGTCGATGCGCGCACCGGCAAAGAGAAGTGGCATTGGGATCCGGAAGTGAATCAGGAAAAGGTCCGCTCCAAGGCCTGCTGCGGCATCGTGCATCGCGGCCTCGCCCTGTACAACGGCAAGATCATCGCGCCGATCCTCGACGGGCGATTGGAGGCGCTGGATGCGATGACGGGCAAGCCGGTGTGGGAAGCGCGCGTGTCCTATACGCAGGACAACTACACGCTCACCATGGCGCCGCGCATCGCCAACGGAAAGGTGATCATCGGCGCGGCGGGTGCGGAGTATCCGGTGCGCGGCTTTATTGCCGGCTTCGACGCCGAAACCGGGAGATTCGCCTGGAGATTCTATACCGTGCCCGGCGATCCTTCCAAGCCTTTCGAGAACGAAGCCATGCGCAAGGCCGCCGCAACTTGGGATGCCGACGCGCTGAAGAAGTACAACGGCGTGGGCGGAAGCGTGTGGGATTCGATCGCCTACGACCCCGACACCAACCTGATCTACTTCGGTACCGGCAACGCCGGTCCATGGCCCGAGGATCTGCGCGGCGGTCCGGGCAAGGACAACTTATATGCCGCCTCGGTGCTGGCGCTCAACGCTACCACCGGCGAGTACAAGTGGCACTTCCAGATGGTCCCCGGCGACGAGTGGGATTACGATAGCGTGCAGCAACTGATCCTGGCCGACATGACCATTCGCGGGCAACCGCGCAAGGTCCTCATGCAGGCCAACAAGGAAGCGTTTCAGAGTTTGGGTGAAAGGGGTTAGAATTTTGAACCGCTTGCAAATGCTTGATCCGGTCTTTGCCTGTCTGCCCTACGATAGCTTGGTTAATGGCGTGTTGTACCGCTTCTGTGATGGCAGGCATCCCGATCTTAACGCTTAACCGAAGCATGCCGTTAGAACCCACAGAAACGCTGTCCAGACATTCGGCTAATGCTGCCTTCTGTTGTGTCGTCTCCCACCCCTGGAACCCGTAGAACTTCGCTTTAATGGCGTTTGCTGCCATCTTGGAATCAATCGCCGTGCTGATTTCGTTTTGCAGAGACCGCACCCGGTTCCTAGAGAATGAAACCGGGTGCTAGGTGTGGTGTCGTGGGCAATCCACGGACGGGCAACAATCTTGCCTCAATGAATCACTGGCACCCAACTCGCATAATGAAATGCACAGAACCGGATTTTATCTTGTTTGCCACGTCGGGAGCGTTGATATGGATGAATAGGCCATTGGTTCCCCACTGATACGATATGTCCATCCAGTGCCCACAATCGGTAGTCAATGATGACGTGGGGCCACAGCAGTTAGCTTCCTTGATTCGTCCTTGCTGCCAGTCTCTATTTTGCGCCACTCTTGTCCAAGACAGTAATCATGGGGTGAACTGAGCAAAAACAAGCCCCCCTATAATTGTTCCAGCGCCGAGCCATCTTTTGACCGAGCGGTTCGGCAGCCGAATCCCCAACAGGAGGGCAAACCGAATGGTACAGGCAATGAGCCTGTTTAATCAACTGCTCCAGCATTTCCCGAGCCTTGAGTTCGCGGCGCTGGTGAAGAAGCACAGTGCCGAACGCGCAGCCAAAGGCTTCAGTTGCAGGACGCAACTGGTCGCGATGCTGTTCTGCCAATTGGCTCACGCGGACTCTCTGCGCGAGATCTGCAACGGGCTTGCCTGTTGTCTGGGCAAACTGGTTCATCTCGGAATCGACGTGGCGCCGAATAAATCCACGCTGGCATATGCCAACAAACATCGGCCCGCGGCGTTGTATGAGGAGTTGTTTTATACGGCCCTCGGGCGGTTCCGCGACGAAAAGGGACTGGGGGCTGCGCAAGCGGAGATTCCGTTTCAAGAACAAACTGCTGTCGCTGGATTCGACCACCATCAGTCTGTGTCTGGAGATGTTTCCGTGGGCGAAATTCCGCCAGGCGAAGGGCGGCGTCAAGGCCCACGTTCTGCTGGATCACGACGATTATCTGCCACGCTACGTGCTGATCACCGAAGCCCGGCGCAGCGATGTGAAGATGGCCGACGCCTTTCCGCTCAATCCCGGCTCCATCGTGGCGATGGATCGTGGCTATAACGACTACGCACTGTTCGGCACCTGGACCGACCAGAAAATCTATTTCGTCACGCGACTGAAGGACAACGCCGCCTACGAAGTACTGGAAGAAGGCCCCGTTCCGGCAAACCGTGATATCCGGGCCGATCAACTGATTCGATTCACCGGCGACAAAGCTCAAAGGGATTGCCCCAGCCTGCTGAGGCGAGTGGCGGTGTGGGACGCCGTCAACCAGCGGGAGATCGTGCTGCTGACCAACCTGATGGAGTTTGGCTCCACAACCATTGCCGCCATCTACAAAGACCGCTGGGAGATCGAACTGTTCTTCAAGGCGCTCAAGCAAAACCTCAAGCTGAAGAGTTTCGTCGGCACCAGCGAGAACGCCTTGCGCATCCAGATTTGGACAGCCCTGATCGCCATCCTGCTGCTCAAATGGCTGCACCACCTTTCCAAAGCCAAGTGGTCGCTGTCGAACCTGGCCTCGATGCTGCGGCTCAACCTGTTTACCTATCGCGATTTGACCGCCTGGCTGGATAACCCGTTCGGCACGCCGCCCATGCTCCCCGAATCTCAGCAGCTTGCCCTCGGACTGGCGTGATTTGGACAGGCTGCCATCGTCTAGAAATGAGAGACCTCAATCTGAAAATCCCGCTCTCCCGCTCGCAACGCCTCTGTTTTCAGCAAGCCTCGGCACAACCCTGTCCCGTTTGGGACAGCAATGATTTTGCGCCAAACCTTGACGCAACAATGCCACACATGCGGCGCTGCCTAGTTCCTTGTCTAGTTTGCCGTGGTCATCGCAAACAAAGATACCGGGCGGGATGCTCCCCGGTTTGTGCGGTTCGGGGTTGTTACAGTAGTAACACCATTTCTTTCGCTGTTCATCGGATGTCATAAATCTCGCCCTCCTTTGGGCCTGTCTTGCTATCGCCCACCGTTCCGGCCTGCCCCTTGTGAAGCGCTGCCAGAAAGGCCCCGAGTTTCGAATGTAAACTTTCGGCTGCCTTCATTAACTCCGCTTGATTCGGGTTATCGGATGTAAGCAAAGCGTTCCACTCCGCTGTAGCTCTCTCCAGTTCATCGGCGCTCGGCTTCAATGCAAACTCTTTGAAACCGGGTAGTGATTCTAGTCACGGCTATACAAAATCAGTACACGGCGAACGCTTTCGTCTCATTCCCTCTCTCTCCGCCAGTTTCAGGCCCTTTTGCGATCCCTACGGTTGAATCGGAATCACCAGTGGTCCGGGCGGATTGGAGTTAATCGCCGCAGGTGACGACACTCCGCTTACCGAGATCGTGATCGGGTACAATCCAGCAGGCATCGTTGCGAACTGCTGCGGGATCGTGAAATTGATTTGGAATTCCCCGACGGCGACCAAGCCCGCGAAAGCGGCGGGCACGGTGACGCTTCCGATGGCTACCGTTACGCCGCTGACACCTTGAGGCGTGGGCAGCACTCCCGCCGAGGTCGGAACCAAGCCGGTGGCGTAGAGCTGAATTACGTCGCCGGGGGTGGCCTTGCGGAACCCCGAGCCGATGGATGGATCGCCGATGTAAGCGCCATCCGGGAAAAATACTCCGGCCGGATAATTGGTGCCGTTCAGGATCACCGGGAAAATGCCGGGAGCGTTGGTCGCCGCCGCGGCGGTGATGGTGTTGCTCGCCACACCGTTGTTGATCACCTCGACCGAGGCGGTTCCGGAGATCCCCGTAGGCACCTGGAAACTGACTTGGCTCGGGGCGATGTAGTACACCGCCGCCGGAAGGTTGTTCACGTTGACTTGCACTCCGCTCAAACTGGTGGGCAAATTGTTGCCGAACCCAACGAAGTCGGAGGTGGCCCAGTTACGCGCTACGTTGCTGAGGCCCGTGCCCTTGACCTGCGCCCAGGACCCCGGCACCAATCCGCCCGCGGCATACGTAGCGCCATTGGCCAGTGATCCTGTCGTCAGGGTGGGCGTGGCTGTGGTGGCGATCGTGAACGCGCGCGAGGAGAACTGCCGCTTGGGGGCGTTTGCGTCCCCAGAGCCGCCTTCGCATCCCCACAGGTAAAACACATATCCGCTGGTCGAGAGATGGCCGGGCTTGGCGGCCAGCGACATGGCCGTTGGATACCACCCCTTGTAGGAGGGGCATCCGCCGGAGGAGTCCCATTGGCTCCACGAGCCTGGGATCTCTCGCGGCGGAGTCCACTGCGTTGGATCAGAAAGGTCGCGACTGGTGGAGTAAAACCAAGCCGAGCCGGGACCGGCGGCGCCGGTGAGGGGATCGCCGCTCGGAGACCCGCAGACGAACAACAACAGATATTGTTGGGTTGCGTTAACGTAGTAGATCGAACCGGAATGTCTCGCTTGTCCGGGCCCTTCGCAATTGGCGGCCGGACCAGCCGGGAAAATGGGAGCCGCCACGCCGCCAACACCGGGACTGGCGAACGATTGTCCGTTCCATTTGGCGAAGCTGAGTGGAGCCGCCCCACCATTGAGCTGGGCACGGGCGAGCGTCAGTTCGCCACTCGGTGTTGTGGTCAGGAACCCGTGGACTGCGTAAAGGTACGGCGCGGAACTGGAGCTCACATCGTCGATAAAAGCGGAAGGCTCCGAGTCGCCCATATTGTTCGCGAGCGCCGTTCCCGTCGCCATCACGGAGGCAAGCGAGGTTGGCGGGCTCAGGATGGCGTAGCGGCCGTAGCTGGCGGGTGGCGTCGCCGCGCAGTCGGTCCCCATGCAAACCAAGTTGCCGAGTGCACCCTGCGGTGCATTCGGTCCCTGGGTCTTGTTTGCGGCAGGCAGCGGGACAAAATTGAACGAAGCCGTCCCCCGGTAGCTGGGCCAAGTGTGACCGTAGTCCAGGGAAGTCGCGGCGCCCAGTGTGATGTAGGCTGCCGTGCTCTGATTGATGCCTCCGGTGTTGGCGAAGCAAGTGTTGGTTCCCTCATAGATCATGAGCAGGCTGCCTGCGGGGCTGGTGGGATCCTTGACCACGGAAACCCGGCGCCGCGTAGTTGAGGTCAAACGTCTGGTCCTGGTGAGCGGGATTCCCATCGGAGACCGTGGGGCAGCGATTCTGCGTGGTGGGAGCAAGAAAGACCGTGCCATAGCCCGCGGCGTAGGAACCGTAGTTGTCGGCTCTGGCGAAGTCGAAGGTCCACTGGCCGTTCGTGCCCGGCCCGGCGCCACCCGATAAGACCGTCATCCCAATATCCGGGTTCAGACCGGTTCCGCTGGCGACGAAAAACAGGTAGTCGCTGTTGCTCCCCAGCGTTCCAGGCGAAAACACCGAAGAGTGCTCATCGGATGTTCTCCCCAAACCATAGGTATTGATGGCGTGGCCGCTGCCATCGGGAGCGAGGACAATCTGGTGAGTGTCGAGGGCGCCGCTGGGGCAGCTTCCTTGGCCTCCTGCGCCGGTGGCGCTGCAAATCGAGATCGATGCGATAGCGGGCGTTTGAGCGAACGCCGGCGATCCCCAGAAGGCCATCCCCAAAGTCAGCGCGCGGAGCGGCCTCATGAAGGTGCTGCGTTCGGGCATCCGTTGCGGGATATCCATGTTCTTCCGCTCAGTTTACTAAACCGCCCCTCCGTTCCAAAGCGCGGGATGGCGTCATGCGCCTGCTACTCTAGAGGTAGTTCTGAAGTTTCTGTTCAACTCGCTGAAAAAAACGGAAATGAGTTAGACGCCGAGCCGGATAACGTAGCGACTGGTTCTAGCGTAGAAATCAGGCGGGTCCCAATGGCACCAGTTCGGCCAAAATCTCTGGACGCAATGGTTGCTTCAATTGCAGGCCGATGTGACGGTGGTAGGAGTACGTGAAAACGGGCCCGGTGACGATATAGCCCGCAAGAGCCGCGATCCAAGTGACTATCGGGTGGCGATCCTCGAAGTCGCTGGGACCGCTTGCAGACTGGACGACATCCCTTAGAGATGGAGCAGCGGTGGAAGGCGAAGCTGCAGAGTCGGGAAATGGGCCTGAATCGAAATTAAACCCGCCCCTGGCGGCCAGCCACCACGCCTTTATTTTGGAGCCAATGCCGTGGAGCGGAGGATGTCGTCCTCGGGCGTCGTGGTTATGAGAACCGACACACTGATGTTTTTGCACAGCGTATGGGCTTGCTTTAGCGAATCGGTATTCGGATAATGTAGACGATCTGTGGATCCGACAATCACAGGCCGGGATATAGCCAGACCTAAAAGGTGGGAGAGCACCGAGATAGGAATGGAAATGGCGTGGCACCACATTATCCCGTTCTGGTTACTGCGCGACGTATGGAACCTTCTCGTAGACCGGCAAATTAATACTCAACTCCCCGAGGCACGTGTGGCAATTCGGCAGCATCTGCTCCTCTTAGCCCGCAACATGCCCAATGCTGAGACGCTGATCGAGAGAATGCGAGCCGACAACGATCGTCAGAGACGCACACGCCATTATCAGCTACGACCTCTCGATGTCGTGGAGGTGAACCAATTGCAAACCGCGGCTGTATGGCCCGCGTGGAACACGGTAGAAGGCCCCCGGCGGAGGAGCGACGACCCACAAGACCACTATTTTGACCGCTTCACATCTGGGTTGACGGCCGAGGAGGCGCGCCGGATGACCTTGATCGAGATGCTGTACCACCAATTCCAAGCTTTCACCAACACTGGCCCGCCTCCAGGGCCCGCCGATCTGCGGGCACTCACTCAGGCCGTGTCAGCGGTTCGGCCATTGCTCGCATGCGACGGGCCGATCCGATATCGCCCAGAGATGTGGGTCGAAGTCGGTAACGGTCTCTGGCGTAAGCGACGTGACGGAGAAGGGTACGCCGTCGCGGCGAATTGAATCCTGCCTGCCGGTTTAGGCGGCGGCCTGCGTGAGAGGGCGGCTTAACGCCGCCGCCGCCACGGGGGAATATCAGCTCGATCGACAGGTTCACAACGGGATTCACGGCCTGCAAGGTGTGTCGGCCGCCGGAATAATTCTGCTAGAGATCCGCATGCACAATGGAACAACATCGGCTTGCACGCGTTACGCGAGTTCCTTCTTCGCACAAAGAAGGAGCCCGTGCCAAAGTGCGTTAGAGTAGTGTGACGGCCTTGGTATTAGTCTCCATGTGTTGACCCTGAAACCGTATCGCTCTCGGCCCCACCTTGTTCGCGATGTATTCTCTCGCCGTATCGTTGCTTGCCCCGGTCTTCGTGGAGACGTAGGTGATCTTCGCGGCGTTCCCATCCACCAGGCGCTTGTAGAAGTTTGCGCTCTCGTCAGAGCCAATCCAGATGTCGACCAGGTAGATCGACGAGAACAGGGCGGGACCGCGGCTGTCCAGCAGGGCCATCCCAGGCCGCCAGCCGCCGGAGAAGAGATAGAGGATCTGCTGGTTTGGGATGCCGCCCTGCGCCTGGAGTGTGCTCATCAGCGAGCTATAGGCCAGGGTGCCGTTCACGGTATTGTCGTACGCAACGAAGATGTGAAACCGGTCCTTGATGTTGCCCATGTAGTCCCACATGTAGATGCCACTCCTCCTCCCAATATTGATTCCGCCAAACACCACCAGCAGCGGAGCGCTCAGGTTGCTCGCCATCGAGAGCTTCCCGATCAAAAGCTTCGTGGGCGTGAGAATGTCAAAAGAGGCCATCAGGACCACCCATGTCGATCCTTCTTTCTTCAGGGTCCGATTCCCTAGCGTCTTAATTGTAGCGGGTTTCTTGAGGAGGCTCGCCGCAGCTCCAGCCGTTCGGTTTGGACGCGCATCAGGGCGGCTCCGCGAAGTGCGCGATCGGGTCCTTTATGTCGTCGGAATCGCGATGCATGATCATGATCGGCTCGCTCTTGTTGGCCTTTGCGCTGTCGATCGTCGCACCGAAGTTCACGAAGACCTCCGGCCCTCCGGGTGCGCATGGTGGTAGCCTGCTTCCGCGCAGTTACCTCCCGGATTGTATAAAGGCTTTTTCATATCTTCCCGTGGTGCTGTATACTCTTTCACGGGTGGACTCCGTGTCTCCTAAAGTCTGGAATTGGTGGGTGGTCTACGCCGCAACGGCCTTGTTGTGCTTTGTGATAGCCCTGACTACCGGTCCCAGCAACGTCAGCCATGCTTGGCACACGGGAGCGGTGATTGTGATCGCCGGAATCGTGTACCTGTGGAGAGTCTCCGTCCGATAGGGCGTTCCCCGATGCCCAAGAAGAGGCGGCTTTTATGCCTTTTTCATGGGTTTGGCCCCACACTATTTCATGGGTCCCCAAACGGCGCTGCGCTTTTCTTGTCTGGCTCTGCCGCTTCTAATTACGTTGGGCAGATCGGACGCCCAGAACGTCCCCAGGGCAGCGACATTTCGCGCCAGTACCCAGATGGTGTTGGTTCCCGTTACGGTCACGGATCACTACGGGAAAACGATAACGGGTCTCCAGGCGAAGGATTTCAATCTCTTCGACGATCAGACCCCCCAGCGCATCGTGTCTTTTGCCACCGAGGATGCCCCGTGTTCAGCCGGTCTGGTGCTGGACATCAGCGGTAGCATGCAGAGCACGCTAGGCGCCGTCAAAGACAGTGCCCGGGCTTTCGTCAGAACCGCCAATCAGGACGATGAATTCCTTCTGCTGACAGTCTCGACGCTGCCGGCGGCCAGCCCCGAATTCACCACCGACACCGAGGCCCTTGAAGAAAGCATCGCCCTCACCAGGCCGGGAGGGTTCACGGCGCTCATCGATACGGTCTATCTCGGTTTGAATCAAATGCGGCGAGCCCGGAGCCCGCAACGGGCGCTGGTCATTCTCTCGGATGGTATGGACAACCACAGCCGCTACTCGAAGGCTGAGCTGCTGCAGGCCGCGCTCGAAGCCGACGTTCAGATCTACACGATAATCGTCGATAACGGCGCGGGCGGATCGTCCGGGAATACGGTTCCGTTTCGTCCCAGCATGATCAAGAAGCCGGGCGACCAAGGGGCGGACCGTCAGGGGCCCAGTCTTCTCGAAGAACTCGCGGACAAGACCGGCGGGCTTTCCTTCCATGTGCGCAGCGGTGCGGAGGCAAAAGAAGGCATGCTGAAAGTCGGCCAAGCCCTCCGCAACCAGTACGTCATTGGATATCAGCCCGCCGATTCCGAACCATCCGGAAAGCTGCATCGGATTCGCGTCAAATCGACTCTGCCGAAGGTAACTGTTCACGCGCGCAGCGGCTACTACGCGCCTTAAGCCCCCTTGATTTTACGGCTTCTTCTCCATTATGTTGTTGCCAAAGATGAAGCCGATTTCGCCGGCGACCCGGACTTGGTTATTGTTCAGGCCCAGGGGACCGAAGACGTCGCCCTTCGTGAAGCTGCTGGCGTGAACCCAAGCCGATGTCTCCGCGAGCGAAGAAGCCTCCGTTTTGAAAGGTCGGCGTCACAGTGAATGACGTGCCCCCGCTGCCGGGACCGTACATCAGATTGACCGCGTCCTGAGCGGCGCTCCCCGAACTCGAAATATATTCATAGCGCACCGGGAGCGAGAAGCCGTGCTTGAAGGCGTAACTCAGCAGGATCGCGCCGCCTGCGGTCGACGCGCCGTTTACGACGCCGATCTTCGCGTTGGTCGGAACGTCGGTGTATTGAAAGTAGGGCTGAACGATCCAGGACCCCTTGGTGAAGGTGTAGATGACGTTGTAAATGCTGCCGTTGTTTTGCACTGGTGTGGCAAACGTCTGAAACTTGGTCTGGCCCATGTTTCCACCCGCCACGAACGACAAGGCATGGGGCCCGTTGGTGTAGGCTAAGGAACCCGACAGCCAGGTGTAGCGGTTGGAATAGAAACCGTCGTTCCAACTCAGCGAGGCCGCGAATTTGCCCATGGTCTGATTCACTTGGATTCCGCGATTGATGGCGTTTTCCTGGTTCCACAACAGGCCGCGTTCGATGTTCACATTTTCGAAACTGAACGTGTACTCGGCGCCGATCAGCGTGGGCAGGGCGCCGATCAGAATGGAGGTGTTCTTCCCCGCCTGGAGCTTCACAAAGGCGACGGGCAGCGGGCCATAGAGGTTGCTAATCGATATCCTTGGTGCTGACCAACGGCACGCCCAGGTCCGGAATGTTGTAGGCGCCCGCCTGCAGGTAGAACTGAAACCAGCCGTCGGTCTTTTGAATGAAGACCTGCCCGTTGCTCAGATCCGCATGCTGGGTGTCATCCCCTGGGACGTGATTGTTCTGCACCAGGCCCATAGCCGCTGAGAATGCCGTTCACGGCGATTTTGCCGAAAGGCCCGGCGTCGAAGATGGCCGGGGGAAGGTTCGACAGCGGACCCGTAATGGAAGGAGTGGAGAGCGCTGTCGGCGCCGCGGGTGCGGCTGGGGCGGCAGCCGTCGCGGGCGTGCCTCCGGCTTGTGCGTCTGCCGCGGGCGCCGGGGCCTGTCCGTACGTGGACAGACTTAGGGCAAAGAGACAGACAACAGAGAGTCGTTTTGCGAACATATTCGAGATAACCCCTTTATTTATATTTTGTTTGCGTGCTACCCCAGGCGGGTCTTCAAAGCCCCCAAAAGAAGACAGAGATCGACTTGCCCCCCGCTCCGGGTTCTGAGATAGCGTCTTGTTTGTCTTTGCTTAAGCGTCGGCGGCGAAGCCACGTGGCGCCGCTGGTGAATAGCCACCAACTGTTAGGACCTATGGTAAACGCATTCCAGCTTGTCTGTTAATCGAAAGTTTCGATATAGTGTATTAGATTATTCTCTTTACTGAAAGGTTGGGGAGTGTGGTACTTTGGGGCTCGTGGGGGCCTCTATGACTGTGATCGCCACGGAGCATGTCCGGGAGCTTGCCGAGCGAAAGTCCAAGGCATACGAGTTGCTTCTCGCCCTGGAGGAAAATCCCTACGCGGATGAGGCTTGCTCGCGGAGCCTCGCGCAGATTGTGGACTGGATCGTGTCCCACCCGATCTCGCTCGATGGCGGCACGCTGGACGACCTCCGCGCGTTTGTGCAATGCGATGCAGACCTGGCTTCGACCCTGCCGGTTCTGGCGCTGGCTCTGTCGGAAGCTGCCAGTCCCAGACGCATGCGGATGCTGCTGGCGCACTACCCGAAATGGCTGAGAGCGGTATCCGACATCGCACGTCCCCACTTCCTGGGAATTTTGCCGAACGTCGCAACGCATGTCAACGAACTGGAAGGCAGCGGCGTCGATGCGTTGATCGGGTGCCTGAACACCTGCGCCTCCGCGGAGGACTGTGAGATTCTTGCCGGATGCGTGGACAGGTACCGGGAAACCTCGGGGAGCATCATCCTTGCCGCGGCCGAGATTGCGGGCGTCGCCATCCGGACAAATGCGCGGTCGCTGGTTGAAAGACTGATGACCGTGGTCGTACCCGACCAGACGCGCGCCTCAAGACTAACGCGGGAGCTGCTGCCCGCGCTGGTCAAGATCAAAACCGCCGCGATATCTGAGTCCGCGTGGAGTGCGGCGATCGGCGTATGTCTGGCGGTGGCGGCGAGCAATCACTCGAGCGCCCTGCACCTGGCCCGGCACTTGGAAGGATCCCTGGTTTCGATGACGCCCGAGACACAGCTCGCGTACTTGAGCTCGTTTCAGCGGACGATCGAAGAGGCCGGGATTGCGCTTCTCGGATACGGAACCAAACAGTTGCCGGCCCTGTTTCAAGAGGCCGGGGAGGAGCGCGCCTCGCAGTTTGTTGCGCAAGGGGTCGCTATCGCGCGCCGTTATGGCAAGAACGCCGCCGCGGAGTTTTTCGAACAAAGCAGCGGCGCTTCCCGCGAAGCCTCGCCGCTGGGATGATCAGGCAAGCGCGGCAACATCGTGTGCGACTCGAGCGGGGACGCGCGCTTGGCGAGCGACCACCTCTTGCGCGACCACCCCACGCGGAACGGCGGCCGGAACGGGGATCGTCATCCCGGCGGAGCGCACCGGCCTCAACACCTCGGGAGGCGGAATCACCTGCATGTAGCCCAGTGCCACCGCATGGCGTCTCCACTCGCTCACGGTCTGCCAGATGTGCTGCCGTGTGAAGCCATAACGCTTGGCGATCCTATCGCAGCTCCAGCCCAGCACGAAGTACAACAGCACCACGCGGCATTGCAGCTTGCTGTCGGTATGCTTGATGAACACCGGAACCTGGCTCGGGAAGCTGACCTGGTTGGTGCGGATCGCCTCCTGGAGCTGATCCAGCTTCAACTGATTTAAATTCAGGTTCAGGTGCATGCCCCTTTGTCCTCGCTTTAGCGCACAGGGTGCCGCGGCACCCTCACCAGAATCCCTAACGCCGCCGCGACGCTCCGTTGTGCGCCGGTTAGTGGAGAGAAGCGACAACAGTAGTGTGCGCCTAAAGTTATAAAAAAGTCATAAACAACACCAATGAATCCCGCTTATCCCCTTGGAAACGGGGATGATTTATTGTTTACGCCTCTTCGACTTGAGGAGCAACCGGAGCGTCCTGGTCGCTGGGATTGCGGAAGCGGTATCCCACCCACGGCTCGGTGACAATGTAATCTGGTTTGGCGGGGTCGTTCTCGATCTTCTTGCGCAGCATGCGGACGTAGGACCGCAGATACTCCAGCTCATTGCCGTATTCGGGGCCCCACACCGAGCGAAGCAGACGCACGTGGGTCAATGGCGCACCTTGATTCTGCATCATGAACGCCAGCAGATCGAATTCCTTCGGGGAAAGATGGACTTGAGTTCCGGAGCGCCACAGGATGCGGCGATGCAGATCCATGGTCAGAGAGCCGGCCTGAATAACCGGAAGCTCTTGCGCCTCCAGCGCCCGGGTGCGGCGTAAAACGGCGCGCAGACGGGCAATCAGTTCGCGCAGGCGGAAGGGCCACGCCTTATGATTTCACGGCCCGGAATCTGACGGCTTATGGCGGTTTGCTGCCAGTCGCGACCATGCTGGAGAAGCTTGGCTTTCCATTCCTGTCCTAAACAGCTTCCGCCAGTCGGTTTTCCACAGCCCAAGCGATTGATTTGTAGTCCCGCTGCCAGCGATTCCAAAACCAGGTCTCCTACACCCCGCCTATCCTGTCCAAGACGGTGAGGGGGTCATTGCGCCGGGTACGGAAGGCCCTGAACCTATCCAAATGAGCGTCCTGTAGGCTTCCGGTGGCTATTCACGCACGCCGGGAGACACCCACCCGTTCTCAGTCCGTCCAAATCGAGAATCGCCAAAAGCTGTTTAGCCGAAGTTCGTCACCACGCTGATCGTTTCAGGCTTTTTCGACGTGGCGATGAGGTTAAGTCGTGGCGGATCAGTGGCGCATTTGGAAGATAGCGATGTAGTGCAGACCTACCGTCTTGAAAGCGAAGGGGCATCATGACACGATCGACTCAGAATGTTTTTGCGGTCGCACGGTCGCAACAAGGACGGCAAGGACCATACCTATTGGTCTCTGGTTGAAACGGTACGCACACCGGACGGCCCGCGTCAGAAAACTCTCTGCTACCTGGGGGAGCTGAACAGTTCGGCGCAGACACGCTGGCTGAGAACGGTTGAGGTTTTCAATGAACAGGGCGAGGCGCAGCAGTTGAAACTGTTCCCATCGCATGTGGCGCCGCCCCCGGACGATCCGCAAGTAGCGCGGGTGCTATTGAACAAGGTACGGCTGGAAAGAACACGGCAGTTCGGCTCCTGTTTTCTGGGGCTGGATCTGTGGAAGCGCCTGGAACTGGATCGCTTCTTCCAACAGACCGTGGATCGCGAGGCGGCCGATGTGCCCTGGTCGCGCGTGACCGCTTTGCTGGCAATCAATCGTCTCTGCGCGCCGGGCAGCGAACTGGCTATCGAGCAACGCTGGTATCCGTCCACCGCGCTGGACGATCTGTTGGAGATCGAGGAAGGTAAAATCAACGATACGCGCCTGTACCGCTGTCTGGACCGCATTCTGCCGCACAAGACGAGGCTGGAGCGGCATCTGAAGGAACGCTACGGCGCTTTGTTCGGAGCCGAGTTCGACGTGCTGCTTTACGACCTGACCAGTACGTATGTGGAGGGTGCGGCGGAAAAGAATCCGATGGTGCGCCGCGGTTACTCCCGGGATCACAGACCCGACTGCGAGCAACTGGTGATCGCACTGATTGTGAACAACGAAGGCTTCCCTTTCAGCTATGAAACATTCGACGGCAATCGAAGCGACGTCTCGACGATGGAAACGATCCTGCGCATGGTCGAACGCAAGTATGGCAAGGCGCGAAGGATCTGGGTGTTCGATCGCGGCATCGTCAGCGAGGAGAATCTCGCGGCAATCCGCAAACGCGATGGGCAATATCTGACGGGCACGCCGCGCAGCCAGATGAAGCAGTTTGAAGCGGACCTGTTGAGGCAAGATTGGACGCAGGTCCGGCCTGAAGTGGAAGTGAAGAAGGTGGCCATTCCGGAGGGTGAGGAGACCTACATCCTGTGTCGCACCTCGGGCCGCAAGGAAAAAGAGAAGGCGATCCGGAATCGTTTTTCCAACAGCATGGAAACCGCTCTGAAAGGTCTGGAGAAAACCATCCTCGCGGGGCGGCTGAAAGACCGCAACAAGATGGAGCGGCGGCTGGGAAAGATCCAGGCCCGGCATCCGCAGGTGAACGATCTGTATGATCTCGCTCTGCGGGATACAGCCGAAGGCGTCCGCTTGTTCTGGCAGATCAAAGAAGATCGCAAAAGCTGGCGCGAATCCCGTGAGGGCGTCTATCTGCTGCGCACCAATCTCAAGGCGGAGACGGCCGAAGAGCTGTGGTCCAAGTACATGCAGTTGACCGAAGCCGAAGCGTCGTTCCGGGCATTGAAGAGCGAGCTCTCCATCCGGCCGCTGTTTCATCAATTGGAGCCGCGCATCAAGGCTCATGTGATGGTGGCGTTTCTCGGCTACGCTTTATGGGTCACGCTCAAGCATGTGCTGAAACGCCGGCCCGCCGTGGTTCCCAAACCGTCGGCGAGTGGAGTCGATAACGCTCAACCCATGTCGCCGATGAGAGCCATCGCCCTGCTTTCCACTCTCCAAAGCGCCGACATCGTTCTTCCCACCACCGACGGGCGCGAGATCCGCCTGCGCCGCATCACCGAGCCAACCGTAGAGCAAAAATCCCTGCTCCACCAACTCGGCCTCCGCCTGCCCGAGCATCTCCAATTTAATCGCCAATGTAGTGCAGACTCCGCTATAGCCTGAACTGATTCTGAACGGGTTAACTGGTTTTTGACCTCAACCGTGACGAACTTCGGCCAGGACAGGAATGTTGGCTTTCAGCAACTGGTGGAGGAGACGCTGACCATCCACCGGGTGACCCGGGCGATGCCCGTTTACCGGTTTGTGCAGGCGATGGTGCTGGCGCTATACGTGGGATTTTCGCGCCTGAATCATCTGCGCTTTCTGGAGCGCGAGCCGATGTTGACCGGCATTCTGAAAGTGCTGCGTCTGCCGCCGCAGTGCACATTCTGGCGGTTTTTGGCGTCGCTTCCAAAAACGGTCGCCAGCATGGTCGCAGTCTTTCGCGTGCCGGCGGTAGATGGTGAGCACTTGCCCACCCTCATCTCCAGTATGAAGGTACAAATCAAGTACAGCGAACCCGCAGATCTCGTTAAACTACTGAAAAGGCGTTAGATAAGAATGGCGGAGAGAGAGGGATTCGAACCCTCGTTAGAGTTTCCCCTAAACACGCTTTCCAAGCGTGCGCCTTCAACCACTCGGCCATCTCTCCATCCTGTACCGCGCACGACGCTGTCGCTGTGCGCTCTGCTTTTTGAACCGCGCACAACGCTGTCGCTGTGCGCTACGCGCTTGGCAAAAGCGTCGCAGTACTCAGTCTAGCGCAGGCGGAACAGGTAGTCACGAATTCGCAGGTACCACTCGGGATCGGATGGGGGCTGAGCGTCGCATCCGCCCAGCAGCTTCCTCACGTCTTCCTTGGCCGCTGTGTGGGCATCGAGCAGCTTCACGTCCTGTTCGCTGTTGCGGAGGCGAGGACCCTCCAGCGACGAAGCCGACGCCGGCGAGCCACAGAGATAAGCGTGCATCGACGGCGCTGGCGAAGGCCCCTGCGGCACTCTCGCCTCCGTCACCCGGCCCTCAATGGGATAGATCATCCAATCGTCGTTGATGTTCAGCTCCGGCTCGACTTTGATCCTCTGCACGGGCGCGTTCCCCTCGGTCCACAGATCCATCCACAACACCTGCGTTCCCGAGCTCGCGTAGGGCAGATCCACCCGATCGAGCGAGTTGCCCAATTCCCGGTACATCGTCACCTTAACGGAGTTCTCCGGATTCTGCCCCACGAAGAGCCACCATTTGGTTTCCGCCGGAGCCTCAACCACCACCTGAAATGAAGTAAATCCGTTGCGCACCACCGTCGGCGACAAGATCTCCCGAGGCGACTCCGGAGCACTCACCTTGCCGGCCGCATCAATCTGGGCGAGCTCCGAATACACGCTGAGGGGCTGCGTCCAAACCGGCGCGCACCCCACCAACGCAGATAGAAGGGCGGCTTTCACCCTAGCTATTGTATTCTGAAATTTGGATCCTCATCGCAACGAACGCGTTTCGGAAAGCCTCCGCGAAGAGCTTACCGAGCTGATCTCCTATGAGCTTTCCGACCCGCGCATCGGCTTCGCCACGGTCACCGAAGTGCTTCTTTCGCCCGATTTTCGCCGCGCGAACGTGCGCCTCTCGCTGTCCGGAACAGCCCAGGAACAGGCCTCGACGCTGGAGGGGATTAAACACGCTAAACAGTTCATAAAAGTGCAGTTATCGGAACGCCTCCAACTCTACCACATGCCCGAGCTGCACTTCGAAGCCGACCTTCCCCCGGCTCTTGCCGCCAAAGCTCCCCAAATCCTGAAGCGCATCCGCCGCGGCCGGCCAAAATCTTAAAAAAACAGAGGCTTGGGCAGCCTCCCGTGTGCTAAGTTGGGTTGCAGGCACCCCTTGTAACGGATCGGCGCTTGACGCCCGGAACCGTTATTTTTGAGAACGTTACCAATAGGAGTCAGTGGAACTTAACATGCGCGTGGCTTCCATGAACAGCCGCTTTCTTGAAGCTTGCCGCCGCCGGCCCACCGACGTTCGGCCGGTCTGGTTCATGCGGCAAGCCGGCCGCTATATGAAGCAGTACCGGGACATCCGCGCCAAGCACGGGATCCTGGAACTATGCAAGCGCCCGGATCTCGCCGCGCAGATCACGCTTCAGCCGGTGGAGATTCTCGACGTCGACGCCGCCATCATTTTCGCCGATCTGCTCCTGCCGGTCGAGCCCATGGGCCTAAAGCTGCGCTTCGCCGCCGGCGAGGGGCCGATTATCGATAATCCGGTCCGCACCTCAAGCGATATCGACAGCCTCTCCATTTCCAACACCGACGACCTGGGCTACGTCGGGGAAAGCATCCAGCTCGTCACTAAGGCTCTGGCTGGGCGGGTCCCGGTGATCGGCTTTGTCGGGGCCCCCTTCACCATGGCCAGCTACATGATCGAAGGCGGGCCTTCCCGCAACTTCGTCCGCACCAAGCAAATGATGTACCGCGACGAAACTTTGTGGCGCCGCCTGATGGGCAAGCTGGTCGACGTGCTCGGAGCCTTCGGCGTATTGCAGGTCGCCGCCGGCGCGCGCATCATTCAGGTTTTCGACAGTTGGGCCGGTGCTCTCGGTCCCGACGATTACGTGCGCTTCGTGGCCCCCTACTCCCGCGCGCTGATCGAGCGTATCCGCTCGGCCGGAGTCCCGGTGATCCACTTCGGGACCGGCGCGGCTGGATTCTTCCGCGAGCTCCACGCCGCCGGCGGCGACGTGATGGGCGTCGATTGGCGCGTCAACATCGACCAGGCCTGGATGGACATCAGCTATCGCTCCGCGGTCCAGGGCAACCTCGATCCGGCCGCCCTATTCGCGCCCCTTCCGGAGTTGCGCATGCGCATCAATGAGCTGCTACGGCGCACCGGCTCGCGCCCCGGGCACATCTTCAATCTGGGCCATGGCATCCTCCCCGAAACGCCGGTGGAAAGCGTGAAGGCGTGCGTCGAAATCGTCCGCGAATTTAAGCTGTAGCGAATCGTGGCGGGCGTCGTCATTATCGGCGGCGGAATCGCCGGTCTCTCCGCTGCCTACGATCTGGCCAAGGCGGGCGCGCCCTATACGCTGATCGAAAAGTTGCCGCGGCTGGGCGGTGTGATCCAGACCACGGTTCGCGATGGCTGCGTGATCGAAGGCGGCCCTGACAGCTTCATTTCGCAAAAGCCGGAAGCGCTCGCGCTGATCAAAGAGCTGGGCCTGGAGCGGGAGGTCATCGGCTCCAACGACCATTCTCGCGTCACCTACATCCTGCGGCGCGGTCGGCTGGTGCGCTTGCCCGAGGGCATCCGCATGATCGTGCCCACGCGCGTCTGGCCCCTGCTCCAATCGCCTTTGCTGGGATGGGGAACCAAGCTGCGCATGGGCCTGGAGCTGTTTCGCAAGCCCGTGTCCAATCCCGACCGCTCTGTCGCCGATTTCGTCATCGACCATTTCGGCCGCGAGACTCTCGACTATCTGGCCGAGCCTCTGCTTTCCGGTGTGTACGGCGGCGATCCGCGCGAAATGAGTGTCGTCAGCGTTCTGGGTGCGTTTGCCGAGATGGAAAAAAAATCCGGGAGCCTCGCCCGTGCGGTGCTGAAGCAGGTTCGCCCTTCGAGCGGCGGAGCGCTGTTTCGGACTCTCAAAGGCGGCTTGGGTGTGTTGACCGCAAGGTTGGCCGAGGGCATCGCGTTGCGACAGGGAGAAGTGGAAGCGATCGAACGCAGGCAGAATCGGTTCCGCATCCGCGTGAGCGGAGACCTCGGGGTGAACAGAGAATGGATCGAGGCATCCAGCGTGATCCTGGCCTGTCCGGCGTGGGCCGCTGCGGCCCTCGTGTCCTTGCTGGACGCGCGGCTGGGCGAGTTGCTCAACCAGATTCCGTACACCTCTTCGGTTACCGTCGCGATATGCTATGACGCCGGCACGTTCGACGGCGGCACGTCCGACGGCCGCGGGGCCGGTCACGGATTTCTGATTCCTCGCGTGGAGCGACGGCGCATGGCTGCCTGCACGTTCGTCGACGCCAAGTTCGAGGGTCGCGCGCCCGCGGACCGGGTGCTGCTGCGCTGCTTCTTTGGAGGAGCGGGCGACGACCGCGTGCTCGACGAATCCGATGAAACGCTCACCGGCATGGCTCGCGAGGAGCTGCGCACCATTCTCGGCCTCACCGCCGCGCCCCTGTTCACTTCCATTTCGCGATGGCCCCGCTCGATGGCGCAATATACGGTGGGCCACTCCGCGCGCTTAAAGGAAATTCAAGCGCGAGCCACCGCCATCCCCGGCCTGTACCTGGCCGGCAACGGCTACACCGGCATCGGCATCCCGGACTGCATCCGCATGGGCCGCGCGGCGGCAGCGAGCGCATTGGCACATTCGGTCCTATAATTGCGATAGCAGTCAGCGTAGGAGGTCGGCTGGAGTGAACTCTTGCACTTACAAAGGCCGATTGGCGCTTGGCGGATACACCCTGTTGCTGCTTTTCACGGCTCAGGCTCAGCCCGATTCGCCGGACCGCAAGGCTTCGATCCACGGGATCGTGACCAACGCAGCAACGGGCGAGGGATTGCGCAAGGCTTATCTTCGTTTGATACCGGCAGCCGGCGGCGGGTACGTGGTGGTCACCAGCGATCAGGGCACGTTCGCGATTGACAATATCGCGCCGGGGAATTATCGCTTGGACGCCGAATGCACTGGATTTCTGGACGCTCGGTACGACGCGGAATTGCGATTGTCCGCCGACGACAAGCTCACCGGCGTCGAGATCAAAATGGTGCCCCAGGCGATTTTATCCGGCAGGGTATTGGATCAGGATGGCGACCCGTGGCCGCGCGCGCAAGTCCACCTGTTCCAGTCCGTCTGGAAGAAGGGCAGGAGGCATCTCGAAGATGCCAACACCTCGGACGTGGACGATCGAGGCGAGTTCCGCACCTCGGGGCTTTCGCCCGGGCGCTACTATGTTCTCGCCCAACCGGAAGCTGAGTGGGAAAAGCAGCACTATCCGGATGTGAACAATCAACCCGCGGTTCGCCACCAGCCCACCTGGTATCCGTCGTCCTCCGACGTTGAATCTTCGGTTCCCATCACTCTCACCGCTGGCCAACAACTTGGTGGACTCGACATCCGGCTCCGGCTCGGCACGGGATCGAATCGTCGCATCCGAGGAAAGTTGACGGGCCTTCAAGAGATCCCCGCGCCTCCCGGCAACTCTATGTTCGGGCAGAGGTCGGTGTCAGCGAGCCGAGTTACCGCCGCAGTTGACGACCGAGGCCATTCCGGGAGGATTGAGGCCGATGGTTCCTTTGAGATTAACGGCGTCCCTTCGGGGACCTACGACATTTGGGTCTGGCAGGGCTTCCCTGCCATGCCGTTGGGCCGCGCCACAGTCCAGCTTGACGATCACGATGTGGAGAACGTCTCGATCGAACTGCACCCACTGCAGACTCTGCGCGGCACCGTCCGAATCGAGGGCAGTGACTCGGCGAAGCCTTCGAGCATATCGATCAATCTGGAGCCCATTGATGTTTACCGCGATCTCTTTGCGGTTCCAAAAGAAGATGGCAGTATCGAATTCGCCGAGCTGGGCTTAGGCCGGTATCGAGTTTACGTCAACGATTCGAATCGCAATCGGATCTATCTGAAGACGCTGCGCTACGGGAATACGGAGTCAACCGATGGAACCTTTACCCTCAGCTCCTACGGAGTCCCGCTCGAGCTGGTATTCAGCACTCATGGCGCGCGGCTCTCCGGGACCGTCAGCGGAAAGGCCGCAACGCCGCAGGTCATCTTAATTCCCGACACTGCCGACGCTGCCCGCCGCGAACATGCAACCCGCGCGGCCGTGTTCGATCAGAACGGAGTCTTCACGATCGAAAGCATCCCGCCGGGAGCATACAAGCTCTATGCGTTCGAGAATGTGCCGGAAGGCATTTGGCTGGACCCCGATTTCCTGAAGGAGGTCGAGAGCACAGGCGTGGCTCTTGAGGCCGCTGAAGGAGATGCAAAGACCGTCCAGGCGCCGCTGCTCGGCAAGGCGGAAACGGACCGAGTGCTCGCAAAACTGGGAATCGACTGAAGTAGCTCCACTGGCGTTCAGGCCGTGCGGCGAGTGGTCTCAACGGCGGCGACTGCGCCAAAGCGGCGGTCGCGGCGGTGGAACTCGGCGACTGCGTCGGCTAGATCGCCGGCGGTGAAATCGGGCCACATGCGCGGGGTGAAGACCAGCTCGGCGTAGGCGCATTCCCACAACAGAAAATCGCTGAGACGCTGCTCGCCGCTGGTGCGGATCAGCAGATCGACATCGGGGCCCATCAGCGTGGAGAATTGTTGTTCACTGACATTCGCCCCGAGGTTCAATGCCGCGCGGCGGGCGGCGTCGAGAATCGCCTGGCGTGAGGAGTAATCGATAGCCAGGCGCAGATGGAGGCGCGAGCCTTGCGCGGTTTTGCGCTCCACGTCCTCGAGCAGGGCGACCAGCGGAGCGGGCAGGCGGTCGCGGCGGCCGATGGCTTCCAGGCGCACTCCATTGGCCAGGCAGCGGCCCGCTTCCTGCGTCAGGTAGCGGCCCAGCAGCTTCATCAACGCGGAGACTTCGCGCGCCGGACGGCTCCAGTTGTCTTCGGAAAAAGCGTACAGAGTGAGCGTGGAGATGCCCAAATCGGGCGCTGCTTCGACGGTGCGGCGGACGGCGGCGGCTCCGGCGCGATGCCCGGCGGCGCGAGGCAGGCCGCGGCGGCTGGCCCAGCGGCCGTTTCCGTCCATGATGATCGCCGCGTGCAGCCCGTTCATTGCCGTTATCCCCGAATTCATCGCTTCATGGCCTGAATCAGGGCTTCCATGTGGTTCAAGTATTTCTCCAACGCCTTGCGGCCGGTCTCCGTCAGCGCGTACTCGGTCTTGGGCATGCGGCCCTCGAAGCTCTTGGAGCAAGCGACGTAGCCCGCCTCCTCCAGCTTGCGGGCATGCACGCTTAAATTTCCATCGGTAGTCCGCAGCAGTTTCTTGAGATCGTTGAAGGTCAGGGACGAGTTGGCGGCCAAGGCGCTCACGATGCCCAGGCGCATGCGCTCATGAATCAGGCGGTCGAGGTCGGTAACGCTGCGGGCGGCCGGAGCGGGTGGGACAAGCTCGCCCGCGCGGACGAGTTTCTTAAGCGCGACGCCTTTAGCCGCCATATTTCCTCGCAATCACGGCGCCGAAAACAACGTGCAACCCGCCGAAGCCGAGTCCCAACCAGAAATCGGCGCCCAGAATGGGCGTGAATAGGGGTGCTGCGGCGGCGAGCACACCCGTGGCCAGAAAACAGCCTCCCATCACGGGCACCACAGGAACCGAAAACGCTCCTCCGGCGATCACGCCAGCTCCGTAGAGCATCAGCCACACGCCGGGAATCGCACTCCAAGCCCCCGCCTTCCATAGAACCAGCGTCAGCACGGCACCGGCGATCACCGGGGGAAGGAAGCTGAAGAGAAACTTTCGCGCGGGCGCGTTCCACATCGGCAGCCCCGCGGCGCGAGCCTTGCGCGCCATGGCCACGATGCCGGCCGCCACGGCAACCACGCCCTCGATCAGCCAGCAAGCCAGCCAGGCTCGGCGAGAGCTCGCGTGCGAAGCCAGGCCGGCCGCGGCCAGAGCCGTTGCGCCCATGGCGACCCCGCCCCAACCGGGCACCGCCGTGAACGATCCGGCGCGTTCCATGGTCTCCCGGATGTAGCGCAGATTGTCCAGCGCGTGCGCATGCAAAGCGACGGGAGGATCGGGACGTTTGCGGATGGGCTCAACGTATGCCACGAATATCAGGATACGAGACGGGATTCACTTCTGTCAAGTACTTTATTTTAGAAAGCGACAGTACCGCATTTAAGCAAGTGGACGCCGCTGGTACCATGAACAAAAGATGCAACGTCTGTTGGAGGAACTCGCGCCGGGCGACCCGGATTGCGAGCTAGCGCGCGCCATCGATCCCGCCCGCCTGCCCGCGCACATCGCCATCATCATGGACGGCAACGGACGTTGGGCCAAGCGCCGCCATTTGCCGCGCGTCTCCGGGCACAGGGCCGGAGTGCAGGCCGTGCGAACGACGGTGGAAACCTGCGCGCAACTGGGCCTGAGCGCGCTGACGCTGTACGCGTTTTCCGTCGAGAATTGGAAGCGTCCGCGGGCCGAGGTGGAGACGCTTTGGCGGCTCCTGCGCATTTATCTCGGCTCGGAGCTGCCGCTGATGATGAAGCACAACATTCGCTTCGCGGCGATCGGAAGATTGGATGCGCTTCCGGCGTTCGTGCGCGCGGAGCTGGACCAAGTCATCCGCCGCACGGAGAACAACCGCGGCTTGCGGCTGAACCTGGCCATCAACTACGGAGGCCGCGCGGAAATCGTGGATGCGGTGAAGGCGCTGGTGGAGGACGCCCGCTCAGGCCGCGCGGAAATCGACGAAGCGGCGATCTCGGCGCGATTGTACACGGCCGGCATGCCCGACCCCGACCTGTTGATCCGCACCTCCGGCGAAATGCGCATCAGCAATTTCCTGCTGTGGCAGATCGCCTACGCGGAGTTGTACGTCACCAACACGCTGTGGCCCGATTTTACGCGCGCGGAGCTGCTGGAGGCGATTCTCGATTACCAGCGGCGCGACCGGCGCTTCGGCGGGCTCGGCCGTCCGGCCTCCAAGGAACTCGCCCGCACAACGGAGCCCTCTTACGACAAAGCACGCCCGGCGGAGTCTTCCGGAATTCCGGATTGTGCGGAGGGCCGCTCCGGCCCTGTGCGGGCTGCGATTGAGGAGGCCGCGGCGATAGAACAGGCGGGCGAAACGGTGGGCGTTCGGGCCCGATGAAGCGCGTCGCCACCGCGCTGGTTCTGATTCCGCTGGTGGTCTGGGTGGTGCTCGCCGCTCCGTACTGGGTGTTCGCCGCGGTGCTGGCGGCAGTGGGTCTGCTCGCGTTTCATGAATTCGATCGGATCGCCGAGGCGCAAGGCATCGCACCCGCGGGGCTGCCGGGGATGGCCGCTGGGCTGGCCCTGTTGTTCGTTCCGGAGCCCTTTCTTGTAGCGGCTATCGCCGCGCTCGCCGCGATGGCTCTAGCCCTCCGCGTGCGCAATCCGGTCTCGGCGCTGCCGGGCGCCGCCGTCTTTCTTCTGGGCGTGATGTATATCTTTGGCGCGTGGCGCTGCGCCATGGGCCTGCGCGAGATCAATCCGCACTGGCTGATGATCGCGCTGCTGGTGAGCTGGGCCGGAGACACCGCGGCCTTGTACATCGGAGGGGCTTTCGGCAAGCATAAGCTCGCCCCGCGGGTGAGTCCCGGCAAGACTTGGGAAGGGTCCGTGGGATCGGTTGTTGGGGCAATGCTCGGCGCGGGCATTTATGCGCACTACCTGATTCCAGCCGCGAGGCTGGACGCCGTGCTGGGACTGGCCGCGGCCGCCAACGTTGCCGGACAAATGGGGGATCTTTGCGAATCGGCATTCAAACGCGGAGCCGCCATGAAAGACAGCGGCGCCATGCTGCCCGGTCACGGAGGCTGGCTGGACCGCATCGACTCCAGCCTCTTCAGCGTGCCCGTGGTGTACGCGATCGTTGTTTTTATAATGGGCCATGTCCACCTTTAAGGCTCTTCTGGCCACGCGAGAAAACGGAACGTTCGCGGCGCGTATCGAGCAAATTCCAAAAGACCGGCTGCCGCCGGGCGAAGTGCTGGTGCGCATCCGCTATTCCAGCCTCAATTACAAGGACGGCTTAGCCGTGACCGGCAAACCCGGCGTGATTCGCAGCTTCCCGATGATTCCCGGCATCGACTTCGCGGGCACGGTGGAGGAATCCTCCGCGGCTGAGTTTCGTCCCGGCGATGTGGTGGCGCTGACGGGAGCGGGCGCGGGCGAGACTGCCTGGGGCGGCTACGCTGAATATGCGCGGTGGAACGCCGAGTCTCTGGTGGCGCTGCCGCCCGGCATTTCGCTGCAACAATCGATGGCCATCGGGACCGCCGGATTCACGGCGATGCAAAGCATCATGGCTTTAGAGCGGCAGGGTTTGGAGCCGCGCGGCGAGGTGCTGGTGACCGGCGCGGCGGGTGGCGTGGGCAGCGTGGCGGTGGCGATTCTGGCGAAGCTCGGGTATCGCGTCGCGGCGTCGACCGGGAGGCCCGAGTTGGGCGATTATTTGCGCGGGTTGGGCGCGAGCCAAATCCTGGCGCGCGAATCGCTCACCGTGGTTTCCGCGAAGGGGCTGGAACGCGAACGCTGGAATGGCGCGATCGACAGCGTGGGCGGATCGACCCTGGCCGGGATTCTGCCGTGCATGGCGAGCAATGCCAGCGTCGCGCTGTGCGGCTTGGCCGGCGGCGCGGCTTTCGGCGCGACGGTTTTGCCGTTTATCCTGCGGGGCGTAGATCTGCTGGGGATCAATTCCGTGCGCGTGACGCGCGCGGAGCGGCGGCGGATCTGGGAACGCCTGTCGCGCGATCTTCCGCTGCATCTGCTGGATGCGATGACGGAACTGGCTCCGCTGGACCGCGTCTTCGAGCTGAGCGAAAAGATCCTGGAGGGCCAGATCCGCGGGCGCGTGGTCATCGACGTGAACGCCTGAAGAGCTGACGTTGCGGCTTCCGCGCTGCCGGCGCTGACCGAAGACGCGCATGCGCCGGATGGGATCGCCGGGGATCGCCGCAATAGGCGACACGGACCGGTTGGCGACGCCGTGCGGCTCCCTTACGCGGCGCTCGTGGCGGCCACGCGGGAGATCTCCCGCTGCATTTCCTCGATCGCTCCAATCAGCTTCTCTACGCTGCCCTGCGGCACGTTCAGGCCGCCCAGGGCCAGCCGCGCCTCAATCATAACCAGGGTCCGCCAGAACACGAATTGTTGCTTGAACAAGATGGGCACCAAGCCGGCGTATTGTTCCGGCGCTTCCGCCACTAAGACCCGCGCTTTCGCGTGCAGTCGATGAAAGTCGGCAGCCAGTTCCCGCAGATAAAGACGGACAATCCGGCGCCGGGATCGCTCCCAGCGGGCGGCGATTTTCGGGCAACTGGTGTTCTGGCGCAGAAATTCCGCGTCCTCGCTGGAAAGAAGCCTGGCCATCGGTTGATAGCGCTCCAGCAAGCATTCCGGGTCGGGGCGGCTGCGCCGCCGCCGCCGCGCGCATTCGCCCGGTTGAACCCACGCCCGCACTCCCAGCGCCGCCAATCCTGCGCCAATGATCGCAGTCACGTACGTTGGTAGTGTTCCGGGCATATTTATATTCTCCTCGCGGGCCACAGACAGAATACTAGAGCGAATTGGGAAAAGCAACGGGGGATTCCCCTATACTCGCCGCTGGATTTCTCACTCTGCCATTTGGCCTAGGCGTGCATTGATCGCATCTAATTGCCTCAACAATCGTTCTGTTTCCGCGAGATTCCAGCGGTGTCCCGTAACGGTGGTGACGGCTTCTCCCTCAGGCTTAATGGCCAAAGCCCATAGAAGGAGACACGCCAGTGACAGAACCAACATCCCTGCATAAAAGGCGGCGGCGTATTTTGGGTACAGATTCACAAGCAGTAATCCAGCCCAACGCTGGAACCAGTAAAACACAAACCCGCCAATACATACCGCGACATTCCGGCGCACTTTCACCGGAAACCACAGCAGAAATAGAATTGCCGCCACCAGAAAAACCAGGACCATGGAATACACGGCTCCTTCGATCGCCTGGAGCGAATGCATCGTGGGATTCTGGCCCCGCGGCGTGGCGGGCTCCAGCAGCAGTCCGACAGTCGCCAGCGAAATCGCGGCCAAAAGCATGTAAATCACGATCTGGCGGCCGAATCGTGCCAACGCGGGGTATCCCAGCAAAGCCAATTTCCACAGCCTTATTGCAAGAGCCACACCCAGCGAAGCCTTCACCGCCTGGCCTCCGAAGTAGATATGCCCATACCAGCTCGAGTACGTTGACAGGCAGATCAGCAACAGATTTTGCACAACATCGGCGAGAAAATAAACGAAAAGCCAGCCATATTTCCGCGCTAAGCGGTAGCGTAGAAGCTGGATCAGCAAGCCGACTTCGACTGCGCTATTGAGATGCCCGGTCCAACGCGAGAACTCAGCCAGGGTCATGGTATTAGTGGAAGTCTATCACTTGCAGAGCGAGATCTTCGGAGACCTGCTTTTGAGACTCGAATTGACACCCGCTCTGGAATCGACTAGATTCGGTGTCATGCGCCGCCGGCTCCGCCGCGTCCTCTGGTGCGTACCCGCGCTCGCCGTCGCCGCCCTGTATCTGTCCGCGCAGGCCGGTCTCACCGGCGTGTGGGTGCTGAGGGCCGAGCGGATACAGGCAGAGGGGCCAAATCCCACGAAGCTGCCATAAGGGACTTGACGAAGCCTCCCCGCCTGCGATACCTATAGACGCATGCACCTGCGTCTGAGTCTTCTCACCTTGACAGTGTTTGCCTGCGCGCCCCTGATCGCGCAGGAGCCGGTGGTCGGCGTCGACAATCCGGAAGCTCTCTTTCACGATAAGGACCCCAAGCTGGATCGGAACAAGCAAGCCGCCTACCACATCGAGCTGGATCTGCTGGAGTGCAATCACTGGAACGAGGCCGATAAATGGCTGACCGAAGCCTATCACCAGCACAATCCCAATGCCGCCTCCGGCCGCGCGGGCGTGATCGCGTTCTTCTCAAGGAACCGGCCCAAGCCGCTGCCGGCCAAGATGCAGACCAAGATCGTCGCGGTGGTGGCCGACGGCGATTACGTCACGGTGGTGACTCCGCGCAGCTACCCCGACCCTCGCGATCCGAGCAAGACGTATTACACCACGTGGTTCGACATGTGGCGCTTCGTGGACGGCAAGGCCGACGAGCACTGGGACCCCGCAACCATCGCCGCCCCGAACCCGAACGCCAAGGGCAAGCAGTAACCGCTCCCTCACGGTCGCGGCTCGGAGTCTGGCTCCGCTCTCGCTTCACTAGTTTGAACGCGAAGTCGCGGCCCACGCCGCCCTTGACCGCGAGCCAGATCCACGGCATCGCGTACGGCTCCAGCAGGCGTGCGTTCGCGAGCGGTCCTGCGTCGATGGGATCGAAGCCGATGTCGCGCGCGAGTCCAGCCGCGGCGATGCGCTTGGCATCGGCATCATCGCCGCAGTAGCAAATCGTAATTGGTTGGCCGCCGTAAGAAGGATTGGCCATGTTGGCGTATCCGGTGGTGCTGAAGATCTTTCCACTTTGGCGCCTTGGCCCAGCCGGCCACAAGCTCGCCGCCGGAGGTCGTGGTGCCCACCTCCAGGCCGGAGAGATCCGGTTTGAGCGGGTTGGTGCAATCCAGCAGAATCTTGCCCGCCAGATCCAGCTTCTCCAGAACCCCGCGAGTGGCCGGCCGTGCCGGGCCCACGCGGACCCGATCGCTCCGCCCACGTTGCCCGCCCCCAGTATGCCGATTCTCATTTCCATTGTCCTTTCGCCACCATCTTAACGGCTGACGAGCGGAAAACGGAGACTGGAGGGATTCCCACATGCGCAGCACGCCCTTCCGGAAATCAGAACAAATGTTTGGATGTCGCGTTCCCGAGGCCAATTGCCTTACAATCGTGTAGGGCGTGCGAGGTGCCGCAATTCAGACCTAAGGCAATGCTGGAGCGCTCGGCGACGGCCGACTTGTTCAAGAACACTCTTGCCCGCATCCCTACTGTCTTTGGCCGCTTGGAGTATCTGGCCTCGCTTCGCGACTCCAATTCCGGAGTCTACCGGCATCACGGCCTGGCCTCGATTTTCGGGCGCGAAGAGAGCCGCAAGGCCCTCTCGCAAAGCCACCAGGCCGTCTTCCAGGAATGGCTGAACCTGCCCCTGGCGGAGAAAAGAGAGGATCTCTCGGCGTATTTCGGAGGCTTGGAGGATCCTCGTCCGGTGGTGCTGGACCACTGGACCAGCATCCACGTCCATCGTAGCTATATGCCGGCTTCCGCGCGCGAAAGCGAAAGAGAGCTGTTCTGCGCGGAGGTTGACGTATTACTCGAATCCTTCAAGTGCCCAGATCCACCAGAATCCTCCCGCGCCTGAAGCCGCAACGCCGCCGCGTGTTGAGCCGCCAGTTCTCCGCGCCATACGATCCTCAGCATCGGTCTTCCGAATAAGATTCGGCCCGAGGGCTGGAACGAATGTATGCGCGACATCAGCGTATACCCTAGGGCCATCCCCAGCGCGTAACCCGGAACTCCGCCGACTCCGCTCACCATGCTGCGGAAAGCCGACATCATGGAGCCCGACGCCAGCAGCGCCATCGGGAATACCGCCGATCCCGAAGCGCCCCAAGCCCCCAGCTTCCCCTGCAACTGAAACAGAACCACCGCGACAAGCGACAAGCAGCAGGGCAGCGCGTAAACCTTGAACAGAAACGCCAGCTTCACGGCCACCGGCGAGGGATCCTTGAAGAAGAAATGACGCCAGGTGATCTGGAAGGGCGGAAAATGGGCGATGAGCCAAACCAGCGCAGCAAGCGCAAGAAAGACAGGAACAGAATTGCGTTTATTCATAACCTCACCTTTTCTGGAGATTTCAAGTACTGTAGAAGAGGCGGCTCCGGAGATGCGGACGCACGACGGCTCCGCATCCCTGGAAGCCTGAACCGTCTACTCGCCGCCGCAGCAATACACCCAGCCTGCGTTATAGCCGCAGTAGTACCAATCGGTTCCGAACCAGTTTTGGCATTCCTGGTTCATTAGGTACTGGCTGCAATCCGGGTAGCACTGCTCCGGAGCCGGGCTATCGGCGTGCAGCGTGCCAAGCAGAGTTACAAGAGATAACGCGAACCCAACGCCTTCCGACAAGGTCTTAAACAATCTCACCTCCCTGGGAAAGTATTCCCATAGGTAGTAACCATAAGACTCTTAGTACTGCCGGCTCGACCTTTAGGAAAGACGTTCGAAAATCGGAACAATCCCTTACGCCGGTCGTAGATAGGGTGATAGTCCTAGTACCAATTTGCGGAGGTTCGCGGATGCCGCTCCCTAGCGGTCTTGGCACTAGCTGCGCGAACGGCGCCGCTTCGACGGATCCAGGCTCATCGCAACTTCCGTGACTTGCCCGATCACTTCGACTTCCTGTGGATACGCATACACCTCCGGCTCGCATTGCGAGGCGGGATGGGGCTGCAGCACCAGGCGTTCCTCACGCAGGCTGCACCAGGCGCAAGCATAGCCGCTGCGAAGCTCCAGGAAGTAGATGGGCCGGTCGAACTCATTGTTCCATCCGGTGTTGACGATGCGCCGGCGGCGGTCATCGATCACCACCAGGGAACCTGGAGGGATGAGGGGATTCATGAACCAGTCTTCGGTGCCGACCAGCCCATACAGAAAATTGCGCAAGTCCACCCGCTTCAGCAAGGTCAGCGGGAGCGTGCCCCAACGCTGAATCATGCGGCTGAGAAATTCGGTCTTGCTCAAGTCGATGCCGGGGTCTAACGCAACCGGCGCTTGCACTTCGGATTGATCTCGAGTTGAAAACCCAATCACATGCGTCCGGGGCAGTTCGATCAAACTGGCGTCCGCGGGTAATTGATCTACCGGAACCCCGTACCAGGACAGCACCTCCTCCAGATCCAACCGGTAAATGGCGCAGAGGGAATATAGCCTATACATACTAGGCATCGTTCCTTTGTTCTCAATGTCCGCGAGGCGGCTCAGCGCGACCACAAACTCATCGTTTTGGCGGGCGGCGGCGATGCGCAAGCTCGCCTCCTCAATGTCCCGGTACTTGAGCCGTAGCCTTTCGCGGACTCGCTTGAGTTTCTGGCCTGCTTCCTCCAAGATGGAAAGTTGGGGTGCGGAATCAGAATGCCCGGAGGGTCCAAACGCCATGTCGATATCGCGGCTGGAGATATCTCTAGAACCTCGCTAAGATTATACTGGGTGGCGATTATGGGCTGCAAGCGTCCTGTTCTGAATTCAGAACAAAAGCACGGCCGAAAGTCAATTTTGGAACATGGCGAAGGAGGGAAACTGAAGTGCCCGGCGAATCCGCCAAAATCCGCATCGTTTTGGGTGTAACTGGAGCCAGTGGCTCGGTTTATGGGTGGAGCCTTCTCCAGAAACTCAGCGCCCGTTCCGACACCGAGGTGCATTTTATCCTCTCTCGTTCCGGGGAAAGGACCGCTTTTCTCGAACTCGGCAAATCCTCGGCTGAGTTTCGATCTCTGGCCACCTGCACCTATCCGCCTGAAGACATCGGTTGCCGGCTCGCCAGCGGCTCTTTTGTGACTTCCGGAATGGTGATCGCCCCTTGCTCTATAACCACTATGTCTTCCATAGCTTCGGGCATCAGCTCGAATCTGATGGTGCGCGCGGCCGATGTGGTTCTCAAAGAACGGCGTCGGCTGATCTTAATGGTCCGAGAATCACCCCTGCATTTGGGCCACTTGCGCTCCATGGCCGCTTTAGCCGAGATGGGAGCGATTATCGCGCCGCCTATGCCAGCCTTCTATCATCATCCCAAGACCATCGACGATCTGGTGGAACATAGCGTGGACCGCGTTCTGGATCTTCTAGGTTTGCCAGAGGCGAACGCTTCGCGCTGGGACGGAGCGTCGAGGGGAAAGCCGGAATGAAGGTTGCGTTCCAGGGAGAGCTGGGGGCGTTCAGCCAACAGGCCATCCGCCAATTCCTGGGGGCACGCGCGCGGCCGATTGCCTGCCCGAGATTCGACGAGGTCTTCACCGCGCTGGCGGAGCGCCGGGTGGACTGCGCCGCCATTCCCATCGAGAATACGCTGCACGGCTCGATTCACGAAAACTACGATCTCCTGCTCAAGCACGATTTCGCGATTACGGCGGAAACCAACGTGCGGGTGGTCCATAATATAATCGCGCCGCCGGGAATGAGTTTTCGCCAGGTGCGGCGCGTATTTTCGAAAGACGTGGCGTTGAATCAATGCGGCGATTTCTTTTCCGCGCACAAAGGCATCCAGCAGGAAATTTTTTACGACACCGCCGGCAGCGTCAAGATGATCATGCGGGACCGGCCGCCGGGCGGCGCGGCGATCGCCTCGGAGTTGGCGGCCAAAATCTACGGAGCCCGCATTCTGAAGCGCGAGATCGAGGACGACCCCCAGAACTACACGCGCTTCTTCTTGCTCGAACAAGCCGGCTCCAAGCCTCGCACGCCGCGCGGATCGGGGAAAAAGCCCTGGAAGACCTCGCTGGTATTTTCCACGCGCAACATTCCGGGAGCCCTATTCCGCGCCCTCAGCGCGCTGGCGCTGCGGGATCTGAATCTGGTGAAGGTGGAATCCCGTCCCCTGCGCGGCAAGCCCTGGGAATACCTGTTCTACCTGGACCTGATCGGCCGCCAGGACGATGAGAAGGTCCGCCACGCGCTCGGGCACCTGGGCGAACTGGCCGATTTTCTGCGTGTTCTGGGTAGTTATCGAGCGGCTTCCATTCCGCCGCGGTAAAATAGGAAAGGTCATGCTGGCTCCGCTGGTTCTCTTCTCCGCATTGGTTTTCTGGCAAGCGGGGTTAAATACCGCTGGGTTCAACACAGCCGAGTTAGACAGGGCCCGCGACGCTCAAAATCGCGCCGCGCTGGAACGTCTGGCGAGCCAGCTCTCGGGCCCGGCCGACAAGCTGCCCAACGACGCGCAGGCCCAATACAGACTGGCGCTGGTGCAATCCTACGTGGCCGAAGTGGCCATGGAGACGGGCGACAAGAACGCGGCGCGCGACGCGGCGGAGACCGGCATCAAAGCCGCCGAGCGGGCCACGACGCTCAAGCCCGAGGTGGCCGAGTATCATCGCATTTTGGGAACCTTGTGCGGCCAGGTGATTCCAGCCAATGTGCTGGCGGGCCTGCGCTACGGCCACTGCGCGCAGGATGAAGTGACCAAGGCCGTGCAACTGGATCCCAAGGCCCCCGCGAACTATGTGAGCCGTGGAGTGGGAAATTATTATCTACCCGCGCCGCTGGGAGGCAGCGTCGAGGCGGCAATCAAGGATTTCCAGAAGGCCATTGAGCTGGACCCGCGCTCCGCCAACGCGCGTCTCTCGGCTGAAGCCCATCTATGGCTGGGTCTTGCGTTGCGCAAGGCCAACCGCAATCCGGAAGCCCGCAAGGAGCTGCAAAGGGCCGTCGATCTGGACCCCGCGCGCGCCTGGGCCAAACAGCAGTTGGCCAAGACGCCGGAAAAGTAAAACCAAAAAACGCGCCGCCCGCTACTTCTTGTCGGCCGCGGTAATGCCCGCCGCGAAGTAGTTCACCACTTTGGCCTCATTGCGCGCCGTCTCGTAGTAGGCTTCCTTCAGCAATTGATCCTTGCGATTGACCAGCGTCTCGCGGATTTTCTGCTGCACAACGGGATCGTTCAAATCGCGCTGCCCGGCAGGCTCGCGGGTAAGCACCTTGAGGATGCGGTAGCCCTCCGGCGTTGGAACGATGGGCGTGTACTGCCCCGGATGTAGAGCCATTACGGCCTTGCGTATATCCGCGTTGGCTTTCTCAAGCTGGGATTCGCCGATGAAGCCGAGATCGCCGCCGCTCTGAACCGAGCTGGAATCTTCGGAAAAGTTCTGCGCCAACTGGGCAAAATCATCGCCCTGCTGGAGGGCCTGGTACAGGCGCTCGATTTTCTTGCGCGCCTGCGGCTCGTCCTGTGCCTTGTCATTCTTCAGATTGCGCACATTGGGATCGGGCTGCGGCGTCACCAGAATCTGCGCCATATGGATCATCGGCTCGGCGTAGTTGAAACTATTCCTGTTGGCGTTGTAAAAATCCGTGATGTCCTTGTCGGTGATGGTGATTCGCGAAGTGGTTTCCTTGTTGATGAGCTTCTCCACGCTCAGTTCGCGGCGAAGCTGCGTCTTAAGATCCTCGGCGGTCATTTTGCGCGCGGTGAGCTGTCGCTGAAACTCTTCCTGCGTGTAGGGCGCGCGCAGCTCGGCAAACTTCGCCTCCACGTCGGCGTCCACCGCCAACAGGCCTTCCTTTTCGGCGCGTTGCAGCATGATCTCGTTGTCGATCAGGGTGCGCAGCACCTGCAAGCGCTGGAAAGTCACCTGATCGTCGCCGGGATGGGCGCCCTGCTGTCCTGCTTGTCCTTGTTGCTGTCCCGCTGGTCCGCCGCCGGGTTGGTTCGGTCCGCCGAAGTTGGTCTCGTACAGCTTATCGAGCTCGGAATAGGTGATGGCGCGGCCGTTGACCATCGCCGCCACGTTAGCGGGCGCGGAGTGTCCGCACCCGGTGAGAGCGAGGAGAGAGAAGAGAAGGGCGGGAAGCAGGCGGTTCATGAGCGACTTTTCATTTTACCGCCACGCGGGCCGGTGCATGCGCACTGCCATTCCCTTGGTGTTTATCGCTTGGGTTCTTTGCCTTCGCGGATCAAGTCCAGCGTCCGATCGCGGACAGGCTGGCTCATCTCCAAACCCAGGACGTATTTTGATCCACGCCGGGCGACATGCTTCACCGCTGCGGAGCCCACAAGATTTATCTGCTCGACGCGCAGCGAGACGCTGGCGTAGACCGGGATTGGCTCAGGCGTCTCGATGCGCACACCACTCTCGGAAATCTCCATGCAATTCGCAAGGGCGTACTTGGGAGTTCCACGCGTATCTTCCCAGGAGATGCGCACCCGGCCAAAATACGGCAACCGGGGATGCCGGCGAAGATCTTTCTTGGACATAAGCAGCGTCCTGCTATCTTCTTATCGGCGAGCGGGGCGAGTGTGTTACCAGCGGCGCCGGACCGGACGGAGCGGCTGCCTCGAAAGCGCAGCTCTACGGCCCCTGCGGCGCTAGGGTGAGATTGTAAACGTAGAAGTCCGATTGCCGGGTCCAGCCCTCGGCCTCATATAGCGCTTGCGCAACCAGATTCGTAACTTCAGTGGAGAGCGTCAGACGGACGGCGCCAATGGACCGTCCGAAACTGGCCGCTGCGGAAAGCAGCAAGGAGCCCGCTCTCATCCGGCGAGCCTCCGGCCGCACAAACAAGTCGTTGAGGATGAGAATCCGCGCGGCGGACACCGACGAGAAGCTGGGAAACAACTGTGTGAATCCGACCGCTGAACCGTCCGGCCGCGCCGCCAAGAGGATAATAGACTGGTTGTGCTGAAACCGCTCGAGTAAAAACCGGCGGGCTAAGCCCAGGTCACTCGGCCTGCGGTAGAACTGGCGATAGGCATCAAACAACGGGACGAGCAGATCCAGATCGAGGATGGTGGCTTGACGCACCGCGACATCGCGTGGTTCGTGCATAGGAGCCGCGCTACGCCGTCCCCGGCAAATTCATCATTTTCGCGAGCTTGGGCCAGCGAGGGCTGGCGCGCAGGGGTTTGAGGAATCCGGCAGAGGCAACCATCACCCCGTTGGGCCGGCGCAGCTCAATTTCCCGTTCATACCAATCGATCGCGGCATCGATCTCCGAGCAAAGCAGGTGATACACGACCATGCCTATCGGGATCGCGCCGCTGATGCTTGCGATCACTTCCCCCGCGCGATCCTTTTCTCCGGCTTGCGTCAGAACGCCAGCGAGGAGCCCTACAGCTAAGGCGTCCCAAGGCGCCATGCGGACAGCCTCTTCCGCCGGCTCCCGCGCCTCGGCCGGCTTCCCCTGGAAGCAGTAGCTAAGGGCCATAAGCATGTGAGGCTGATAGTGATCTTCGAGCTCCTCGATCTTACGCGCTTCGGCGATTGCACGTTCGTACATTTCTGCGCAAAAGAGGGTGAACCCCAGATGCGCTCGCCACGGCCTGTTTAGCGGGTCCTGCGCGATGGCTTTCGCCAGCCCCTGGATGGCTTCTTCGAATCGTCCCATCGGCAGCGAGTAGAACAGGGCACACCACGCGTGAACATCCGGCGGGAGAGATTCGGACACCCTGGCCAGCCTGAACTGTTCCTCCGCCTCTTTCCAGTCGTAGTCATGCGAAGCCGCGATTGCGCCGAGCACGGCATGGGCCATCGGCTCGGACGGCAGAAGCTCCAGCGCCTTCCGGGCTTCGGCGCGGGCAAGCGGAACCATTTCACTGACCGGGCGCAATCCGAAGAACCCGAGGGAAAAATATTCGGCGCCCAAGACGGAATGAGGATCAGCCCACTGCGGGTCCAGTTCAATCGCCTGCTTGAAGTACTCCTCGGCGCGCGCGTACGCCTCCGGCGAGTGCTTGTAATAATGATGTCTGCCCTTCAGAAACGCTTCGTAGGCGGGCAGATTCGGCTGGTGCGGACGCGCGGTGGCCGTCTTGCCAGTCAGCTTGACGTGAAGCGCTTCGGCGATGGCCGCCGCAATCTCATCCTGTACCGCGAACACGTCCGTCAGCTCGCGATCGTAGCGTTCGGACCAGAGATGATACCCGTCGGCGGCGTTGATGAGCTGCGCGGTCACGCGAATGCGGCTTCCGGCCCGGCGCACGCTGCCTTCGAGGATGGTCCGCACGCGCAGGGTCTCGGCGATTTTGGTGATGTCCTGCTCCTTGCCGCGAAACGCGAAGGACGAAGTGCGCGCCGTCACCTTGAGGCCGGGAATGTGCGCGAGCACGTTCAGGATTTCTTCCGCCAGGCCGTCGGAGAAATATTCGTCGTCGGGATCGCGGCTCATGTTGGCGAAGGGCAGAACCGCGATGGAGGGCTCCAAGTGGGGCAGGCCCCCGGCCTGCCGAATCCCTCCCAGCGCGGCCTTCACCTCCGCCATGCTCTGAAACCGCTCGCCCGGCTGCTTCGCCAGGCAGCGCGTTACGACGTCCTCCGCCGGAGATTGCAGCGGAGCGGGCTGGTCGCGCAGCACCGCGCCCAAGCTGTCGAAGGCGCGGCTGCCCGTCAGGATTTCATACAGCACCGCGCCGAAGCTGAAGATGTCGGAGCGCGCATCCAGCGGCTTGCCCTCGGCCTGTTCCGGCGACATGTACGCCGGCGTGCCCATCACGGCGCCCGCCATGGTCTGGGTTGCATCGGCATCGGCCGCAATTTTGGCGAGTCCGAAGTCCAGAAGCTTGATGGCTCCTTTCGCGGTCACCATAATGTTGCCGGGCTTCAGGTCGCGATGCAGGATTCCTCGGACGTGCGCCTCCATGAGGGCATCGGCGATCTGCGTCGCCAGCGCCAACGCATCCGCCACGGGCAGCGGACCCTTCGGCGAGTGGCCTTCGATGTACTCCATGACCAGGTAGTCCGGGCCGATGTCATGGAGCGTGCAAATATTGGGATGGTTCAGCGCGGCAATCGCGCGAGCCTCCTGCTCGAATCGCGCGCCGTGTTTGGCCTTCAACCGCTTCACCGCGACGATGCGATTCAGGCGCGTGTCGCGAGCCTTCCACACCTCACCCATGCCACCCGCGCCAATCGGCGCAAGCAGCACGTACGGTCCCAGCGGAGCCCCGGGGGTCCAAGCTGCCATGGTCCTTTGATTCTAACGGGGGACGAACTTGGCGTGCTTGATGTAGTCCAGCTTGGGAAACCTCGGGACCAGATACTCGTTGGCTTCCCCTTCCACGCGGCCTGAATCGGGACCGTTGCCCTCCGGCCCCAGCTCCCCATAGCCCGAGTACAGCTTGTCCGGCACCTCCATTCCCGACACGATGCGGGCGAACGGAACGAAGCCCTGTTCATCCAGCACCTTGTTGTCGGCCAGGTTGATGAAGACTTCGGTCGTGCGCATATTGGGTCCGGACTGCGCGAACGCCAGCGTTCCGCGCACATTGTCTTGCTTGCGATGCGCGTCGTCAACGATGAAAAACTCGCGCCACACGTCGTGAACCTTGAAATCGTTGTGGACTCCGAACTGGGCGATGAAGCCGGGCAGCACGCGGAAGAAGCGGCCTTCGTCGAAATAGCGCATGTTCACCAGCTCATAGAAGCGGTCCGCGCCGCGCGGCGCCCACGCCCGCGAGACTTCCACTGTGAAGGTCCCCTGCGTGGTGTCGAACGCAACGTCGTAGACTTCGGGCACGGTCAGCTTCGGCTTGGGCTTGGAGCAACCCGACATCAGGGCGGCCACAAGCAATGCGGCGGCTGACAGACGACAAAAGGCGATCGTCTGTCCCACTTTATTTCGCATCGCGCCAATTATCGCCAACACCGACGTCCACCAGCAACGGCACGTCCAGCTTGCGAACTCCCTCCATTTCGGTCTTGGCCAGCGCGCGCACCCGATCCACTTCATCGGGCGGAGCCTCGAAAACCAACTCGTCGTGAACCTGCAAGAGCATCTTGGTCTGCATGCCGCGCAGCTTCTCGGCTCTTAACTTTTCATCAATGCGGATCATGGCGACCTTGATCAGATCCGCCGCCGTGCCCTGCAAAGGAGTGTTCACTGCCGTGCGCTCCGCGAAATTGCGCGCGTTGGGATTGCGGCTGTTCATGTCGGGAATCGGACGCCTGCGCCCGAACAGAGTGGTCGCGCAGCCTTCGCGGCGGACCTGCGCGATGGTCGCGTCGATGAACCTGCGCACGCCGGCGTAGCGCTCGAAGTACGCGCGGATGTACAGCTCGGCCTCCTTGCGCTCGATGCCCAGCGCCTGCGCCAGGCCGAAGGGAGTTTGTCCGTAAACGATGCCGAAGTTGACGGCCTTGGCGTTGCGCCGCTGCTCCGGAGTGATCATCAGCGGCGGCACGCCGAACACCTCGGCGGCTGTGCGCGTGTGGATGTCCTCGCCGTGGCGGAACGCATCCATGAGCACGGGATCGCGCGACATATGCGCCAGCAGCCGCAGCTCAATCTGCGAATAGTCCGCCACCACCAGCTTCCATCCCGGGCGAGCCGCGAAAGCCGCGCGGATCTCGCGTCCCACCGCGGTGCGAATCGGAATGTTTTGGAGGTTGGGATCGAAGGATGACAGCCGCCCGGTGGCCGCGCCGGTCTGGTTGAAGGTGGTGTGAACGCGGCCCGTGCGCGGATCGATCAGGGCGGGCAACGCGTCCACATAGGTGCCCTTGAGCTTGGCCACCTGGCGAAACTCCAGCGCCTTGCGCGCGATGGGAAACTCCTCCGCGAGATTCTCCAGCACGTCCGCCGCGGTCGAGATCACCTTGCCCTTGCCGGTTTTCACGGGAGCGGGCAGGTTCAGGTCTTCAAACAGAACCTTGCCCAACTGTTGCGGCGAATTGATGTTGAACGTCTTGCCCGCGAGCTCGTAAATCTCGGCCGAGAGCCGCGCGATCTCTTCCTCCATGCGCTGGCTCATCACGCCCAGTTGCTTGTGGTCGATCAGGACGCCGGTCTCCTCCATCCCCGCCAGCACGCGCACCAGAGGCAGGTCGATCGACTCGTAAATTTCCGCGAGCTTCGCCGCTTCCACCTCCGGCCGCAGCTTCCGGAACAGGCGCAGCACAGCGTCGGCGTGGGCGGCGGGATCGGCGTCGAGAGCTTCTCCGAGGTGCGTCTCGGCGAGCGATCGAAGATCGCAGTGGGCCGGATCGGCAGAGATAAGAAACCCGTACAGCATCACGTCGTGGCGGATGCCCGGCGCATCGCCGAATCGGCGCAGGAGCGATTTCAGGTCGTGGCATATCGAAGCACGGGCGGGAATGGCTTCCGGCAGGCCGGGGACCTGCCCCACGCTCCGCGCCACGCCTGGCTCGGCCGAGAGCGCTACCACGGTCTCCCCCATCATCTCGCCGACGGCGACAGCAAGCGGCCGATCCGGAGGAACTTGCGATAGCCAAGGTTCGAGTGACTCCAGCCGGGCGTAGTCCTTCTGCGTCGCTGGCTTCGCGGCTGGAGCAAGATCGCGCAGCAGCGAATGAAACTCGAGCGTCTTGTAAATCTCGCGCAGGGCATCCGGATCCGGGTCGCGCGCAACCAGGGCGTCCAGATCGAGCGGCACCGGAACGTCGCAGTGAATGGCCGCCAGTTGCTTGCTCAGCAGGATCTGTTCCCGATTGTTTTGCAAGCTCTCACGGTAGGTCTTGCGCTCGACCTCGGCGGCGTGTTCGAGAGCGCCCTCGAGCGACCCGAAGCGCACGATCAAATCGCGAGCGCCCTTGTCGCCGATGCCCGGCGCGCCGGGGATGTTGTCCACCGCATCGCCCTTGAGCGCGAGAAGATCCACGACTTGACCCGGTTTCACGCCCATGAACTTTTCGGTCTCGGCGGCATCGTACCAGGTATCGTCCTTCATCGGGTTGAGCATGCTGGTGTGGTCGTCCACGAGCTGAAGCATGTCCTTATCGCTCGAAACGATCACCACGTCCACGCCCGAATTCTCGGCGCGCCGCGCCAGTGTCCCGATCACGTCGTCGGCCTCGAAACCGCGGTATTCGAGCACCGGAATGCGCAAGGCGTCCAGCGTCCTGCGAATCCAGGGAATCTGTTCCAGCAGATCCGGAGGCGTCTCGGTGCGGTTGGCCTTGTAGGCCTCGAAAGCCTGGTCGCGAAAGGTGGGCCCCTCGCTCTCGAAGATCGCGGCCAAGTATTCAGGTTTGTGCTGCGCCTTCAATTTCCGCACCATGTTGTGGAAGATATAGACCGCCTCGGTGGAAATCCCCGCCGCTGTGCGCATCGGCGGCGCGCCGGACCGCGCCCGAGCGTGATAAGCACGGAAGATAAAGCCGAACGAGTCTATAAGGAAGAGTCGTGGCACTGCAACCATGGTAAATGAGCCGAGAAGCAGATGCACAACTATTGCGGATTCACCACAGGCAATGCCCTTACTGTGGTAAAATGGACACGGAACGCGCGCTGCAAGTCTTTTTTTATCAAAAGAGTAGAAACTTCGTAATCTGCATTGCTAGAATGGCGTCAAATGAGTACAATGCCCCAGGTAGAGGCTCTTTTTGCGCTTTGAGACCACGGTCCAAAGACCAGTCGAGGCGTCGGGCGTAGGACTCCATTCTGGAGTCCCGGTTAAGATTCGAATCCTGCCCGCCCCGCCCTCCACCGGCATCGTGTTCCAACGCACGGATCTCGACGGCTTTTCCATACCCGCAAGTTGGCGCTATGTGCAGAAGGTAAGCTACGCCACCAGCCTGATGCGGCAGGGCGTATTGATCTCGACCACCGAGCACCTGTTGAGCGTGTTCTACAGCATGAGCGTGGACAACGCTTTTGTCGAGATCGACAACTTGGAGGTGCCCATTCTGGACGGCAGCGGGCTCCCCTTCGTGGATCTGATCCGCCGCGCTGGAATCAAGTATCACCGCAAGCGCCGGAGCTATTTGCGCATCCGCAGGCCGGTGTCGGTGGAGGGCGGTGGCAAGCGCATTACGATCGTGCCTTCGGACCGCTTTCTGCTCACCTGCGAGGTGTTTTTCGATCATCCACTGGTGGGCCGCCAGCAACTGCAAATGGAAGTCTGCCCGGAACGCTACGCCGATGAGATCGCGCCCGCGCGAACCTTCGGATTCGAGTACGAATTGGCGCAGATGCGCAACATGGGCTTGATCCGCGGGGCCTCGCTTGAAAACGCCGTGTGCTTCGACCGCGCCGGGATTCTCAATCCCGAAGGTCTGCGCTTCCCCGACGAATGCTGCCGTCACAAGGCTCTGGACCTGATCGGCGACCTGGCTCTGATCGGACGGCCCCTGCTGGGCCATGTGATCGCGGAGAAAGCCGGCCATGCGATGCACTTCGCGCTGGTCAACCGCATCATGACCGATCCCACGCTGTATGAAATCCTGAGCTTCGACCAGTTGGCGAGCCGGGTGGCGCAAGCGCTGGTATCCTGACCACGAAAATGGCAGGTCGGGGACCTGCCCCACCTGTGATTCAATATCTTCCGAATCTGCTGAGTCTCGCCCGCCTGGCCATCGCGCCGTATTTGTTCTGGACGCTGTGGCGCGGACATTTCAACGCCGCGTTGGTGACGATTGTCGTGGCCGGCATCACCGACGGTCTGGACGGATACCTCGCGCGGAAGCTGGGCGTCTCTTCGCGAACCGGCGAGATGCTCGATCCGATCGCCGATAAAGTGCTGTTGAGCGGGGCGTTTGTCGCGCTGTGGCTGAACGGCTCGTTAGAAGGGTGGCTGGCGGCGATCATTCTCGCCCGTGACGCGCTGATTCTCGCGGCCGCGGGTATCGCTTTGCTGTTTTCAAAGAGCCCCCGGAGATTTCCACCGTCGATCTGGGGCAAGCTCAGCACCATCGCGCAGGTGGCGCTGGTGGTGACGCTGGCGGCTCGCATTCCGGAGCCGGTTTTGGGCATCGTGAAGTGGACCACGACTGCGCTGACCGTAGGCAGTTTCGTTCACTATGCGTCGCTTTTTTTCCGGGGGCGCTATACTCGGAGTTGATGCGCGTCCTTCTGTTATTCGGGCTCGCCGCGGCTCTCCTGGCTGGGGACTACGCCACCGGGATCGCCAAATTCCGCGCCGATCGCGAGAAGTCGCTGGTGCGCGAGGACGGCTGGACCACTGTGGTGGGCTTAAGTTGGCTCAAGGAGGGTGACAATCGCGCCGGGTCCGATCCCAAGGCGGACGTTCCGCTGCCGGCATCGCTTCCCGCGCAAGTAGGTGTTTTCAAGTTGCACGCCGGCCATGTGCGATTCCAACCTTCGGCGGGAGTGAAACTTCCTGCCAAAGAGCTGAAGCCAGATAGCGATGTCGTCGCGCTGGGAACGGTGAAGTTCTTCCTGATTCAGCGCGGCGATGGACCCAGCGCGAAATTCGGCGTCCGCGTCAAGGATAGCGACGCTGCAACGCGCAAGGAGTTCACGCATCTGAGCTGGTATCCGGTGGACCCTTCGTGGCGAATCGCCGCCAAATACATTCCCTGGGACAAGCCGCATGTGCTCGCATTCGACACCGTGGTCCCCGGATTGCAGGAGCAGGATTCTTCGCCTGGTACTGTGACGTTCACCCGAGACGGCAAGGAATACCGCTTGGAGCCGGCTGCGGACGGGTCCATCATCTTCCGCGATCAGACTGCCGGGAAGGCGACATACGGCGCCGGACGCTTCCTGGACATCGACTTACCCAAGAATCTCAAGATCGCCGGGAGCGTAGTTCTGGATTTTAATGAAGCCTATAATCCACCCTGCGTTTTCACCGCTTACGCCACCTGTCCGCTGCCTCCGCCGCAGAACCGGCTTGCTCTTAGCGTTGCCGCGGGGGAATTAATGTATAATGGCCATCACTAGGGACCCTCGGCTACGGTAGCCGAAGGAACTTGATATCAATGGTTTGTCGGAGCTTCGGGTGATGGCCAGCAGCGCGCATGAGCGGGATGAGGACGTCAACTTCACCGTTGATGAAGACTACGAGCACCTCATTGAGGACTATAGTCACTTAGCGCCCCCCACCGAAGGCGAGCTGCTACAAGGCCACGTCGTCAAAGTCACGCCGCAGGAAGTGATTGTAGATTTCGGATACAAGCTCGAAGGGATTGTACCCATCGAACAGGTCCGGCAGCCCGACGGCACGATTCCTTTCAAATCCGGCGACCCCATCGACGTGATGATCGACCGGCAAGGGCAGCAGCCTGAAGGCTACGCCCTGCTATCGCATTCGAAAGCCAGCCGCCTGCGCATCTGGGATACCTTGGAACGCGCCATGCGCGAGCAGCTTCTAGTATCTGGACGAGTGACGGAGCGCACCAAGGGCGGATTGATGGTGGACGTGGGGGTGCCCGCGTTCATGCCCGGCTCGCAAGTGGACGTGCGGCCCTCGCACGACCTGGATCAATTCCTCGGCCAGGATATCCCGGTCAAGGTGATCAAGCTCAATCGCCGGCGCGGCAACGTGGTGGTTTCCCGTAAGATGGCGATCGAGGAGGATGTAAAGGTCCGCAAGGAACGCGCGCTCGAACACCTTGAGGAAGGCGCCGTGGTCTCGGGGACCGTGAAGAACCTGACCGAATACGGCGCGTTCGTGGACCTGGGAGGCATCGACGGATTGCTGCACGTCAGCGACATGTCGCACGGCCGCGTCACGCACGCGTCTGAGGTGGTGCGCGTGGGCGATGAGCTCACCGTCAAGATTCTGAAATTCGATCGGGCCAAGGAACGCATCTCTCTGGGACTGCGCCAGCTCACGCCGGACCCCTGGGAGACGCTTCCGCAGCGCTGTCCGGCCGGCAGCAAGGTGGTGGGCCGGGTCATGAGCATCACCGATTACGGCGCTTTCGTCGAGATCGAGCCGGGCGTCGAGGGACTGATCCACATCTCCGAGATGACCTGGAGCCGCAGGATGAAGCATCCCTCGAAAGTCGTCAAGGTGGGCGACCAGGTGGAGGCGGTGGTTCTCGAAGTGAAGCCGCGGGACCGCCGCGTCTCGCTCGGCATCAAGCAACTGGAAGCCGATCCCTGGACCACCGTGGCGCAGCGCTACAGCATCGGCAGCGTGGTGGAAGGGCGCGTGCGCAAGCTGACCGAATTCGGGGCGTTTCTGGAGATCGAAGAGGGCGTGGACGGACTGGTGCACGTCTCCGATCTGTCCTGGACCAAGCACGTCAAAGACCCCACCGAGGTGCTGCGCAAGGGGCAAGTGATGCAGGCCGTGATCCTGAACATCGACGCGCCCAACCGGCGCCTGTCTTTGGGCGTCAAGCAGCTTCAGCCGGATGCCTGGGAGAGTTTTTTCCGCTCGCACGAGGTCAACGACTTGGTGCGCGGCCGGGTGTGCCGCTCGGCCGCCTTCGGGCTCTTCGTTGAAGTCGCGCCGGGAGTGGAGGGACTGTGCCACAAGTCCGAGATTCCAGCCATGCCGGATCGCGGACAAACCGGCGACGCCCTGCTGCCGGTGGGCGAAGAGTACGATTTCAAGATTATTAAACTGAACGAAGCGGAAAGGAAAATCGGATTGAGTCTGCGGGCCGTAGCCGAGGAAGAAGAGCGCACGCGGTTGGAGGATTATCAGCGCCAAGCCGCGGCGGCGACGATGACTATCGAGGAAGCAATGAATATACGGGGAAAAGGGGAAGGCCGATAAAATGACCAAGGCGGAATTGATCGAAGAAGTCTCCCGGGTAGTGGAGATGACCCGCAAGGATTCCGAGGTAATCGTGGAAGCGATTTTCGACAGCGTGGTGCGCGCTCTGCGCACCGGCGACAAAATCGAGATCCGCGGCTTCGGCAGCTTCCGTACGCGCCAGAGGCAGCCGCGCGTGGGACGCAATCCCAAGACCGGCGCGCGCGTGGACGTGCCGGCTAAGCGTATCCCGTACTTCAAGCCCAGCAAGGAACTCAAAGACTTGGTGAACGGCGACGGCGCTTCGGCTCCCGATACCGCAAAGACCTAAGCGGACTGACTCGAGTGGACTACCTGTGGAGCCCGTGGCGATACCGCTACGTCTCTTCCGCCGCGCCGGCCTCATCCGCGTCGTCTTCATCCGAAGCAGGCGGGTGTTTGTTTTGCGTCAAGGCCGTCTCCTCCGACGATAGCGAAAACCTGGTAGCGCTGCGCGGCGAGCACAACTTCATCCTGCTGAATCTGTATCCGTACACCAGCGGGCACCTCATGATCGCACCCTACGCGCATGTGGCCTCGCTTCAGGACGCCGAGCCGGCGGCGCTGGAAGAGATGATGCACCTGGCGCGGCGCGCCGACACCGCTCTGCGGCAGTTGTACAAACCCGACGGCATGAATCTGGGCATGAACCTGGGGGCCTGCGCCGGCGCGGGCGTCGCGGGCCACATCCACATGCACGTACTGCCGCGCTGGTGCGGCGACGCGAGCTTCATGACCACGGTCAGTGAGACGCGCGTGCTGCCGGAGGAGCTGCCTGTCACCTGGGAGCGGCTGCGGGAAGCGCTGAGGAGTTGAGCACCGATGAATACGGGCACCTGACCGGCGGCGGGCGCAGTACGCCTCGCGAACGTGCGCGAAGGCCCGCGCCGCGCGCGGGTTAGTAGGGAACCCGCCTGAGGACCGACCCCGCCCGCCCAGAGCGCGTTCGCGGATGCCGGCGTCGGCTGGGAAGGTTTCGTTGACGGTATACACTGGTTTAAATGCGGGTTTCCCCGATTCCGGTAATCCTCGGCGTCGCCCTGAGCGGGTTCGCGGCCGACCGCGCCTTCAGCTCCTACGCCAGTGTGAAACCGGTCTTGGACGCACAGCACGAGCGGCTGCCTGCCGAGCTGAAAAACGCGGATGAGGCCAAGTGGATCGTCTGGAGCCGGCAGCAGGACAAGGCCATTCGAGCTCGCCTTCAGCAAGGCGATCTGGACTCGATGGTCAATCTTCTGGTATTCGGGACCTCGTTCACCAAGCAGCCGCGGATCAGGATCGAGGGCCTCGCCGAGGCCTCGAAGTCCGGGGTCTTGCGGGCGCGAGTGGACGATCTGGTGGCGGGGCTGCGTAATCCGGGGGACAACGAGCGCCTCGTTTTTCTGAGCGCGCTTCTCCGAAAAGAAGGATTTGACCCGAGCACCTCCGACGGGGCTTCGAAGACGGGCGTCTTCATCTACAACAATCTCCAGCGGGTACTTCAGGAGAGGAGGACGCTGGCGGAGCGTGCCGAGGAAGCCAAACGCCTTGCCCGGCCGGACGATCCGGCATCGCTTGCCGATCCGGCCGGGCTTTTGGACCGCGCGTCGCTGTTCTCGGACCGGGGGGTTTCGCTGGATACGAGCATTCTCCCTAACTTTTCGATCGACCAGACCTTGGGCGATCTGAAGAAGCGCGGTGTGCTGCGGGAGGGCCAGGTGGCTCGCGTGGCCGTGATCGGGCCGGGCCTCGACTTTATCGACAAAAACGAAGAATCCGGCTACGATTATTATCCGCAGCAGACTCTGCAACCGTTTGCGCTGTACGATTCGCTGGTGCGGCTGGGGCTGGCGAGCGGCAACGCGGTATCCATGTCGATTTTCGACATCAGCTCCAGAGTGATCGACCATATGCAGCGCGCCCGCGAACGCGCCGGCAAGAACACCGGCTACGTGATCCAGTTGCCGCGCGACGTGGCACGTCCGTGGCCGCCGGAGCTCATCGCGTACTGGCGCGGGCTTGGGCGCAGCGTGGGAGCCGAGGTGACCCCGATCCGGCCGCCGGAGATCTTCCAATCCATAAACGGCGGGCAAGGCTTGGAAACGCGAGCGGTGAGAATCCGTCCGGAGGTCGTGCTGGCCCGTGAGCCGGTGGACCTCAATGTGGTTCTCGAACGCATGAATCTATCCGCGAAGGACCGCTTCGACCTCGTGGTGGGCACCAACATCTTTGTCTACTACGGCGCTTTCGAACAGGCGCTGGCGCTGGAAAACGTCGGCGCGATGCTGAAGCCGGGAGGGCTCCTGCTGACGAATGACCGGCTGCCTGAGGTTCCCGGCGGCTCGATGCGGCTGGCGGGCACGACCAGCGTGCAATCCGGCGAGCATGGCGTGATTGACATCGTGGGCTGGTATCGGAAGCGATAGCATTAAGCCTGCGTTATTCGTGGCGATGAGGATGCGAATGCATCTCACCCGAAGAATGCCGATGCCGATGGGCGTGGACCAGATTGGTGCGTTGCAACAATTCCCGATCGGCGAGGATGTCGTCGGGTGAGCCTTCCGCGGCCAGGCGGCCGGCGTCGAGAACGTAGCAACGATCCGCGATGTCGGCAAGATCGTCCAGGTCGTGCGTGGCGATGATTACGGATTTCGGTCCGCCGCCCCATTCGACCAGCAAATCGATGAGCTGGCTTTGGCTGCGGGGATCGAGGCCCCCCGTAGGCTCGTCAAGGAGCAGCACAGCGGGATCGAGCACCAGCACACTAGCGAGCGCCACGCGTTTCTTTTCGCCTCCCGACAATCGCTGCGGAGGGCGATCCTTCAAATGGCCGATTTGAAGCCAGTCCAGCGTCTCCATCACGCGTTCCTTGACGTTCGGCCTTGCTCCATCGCATCTGCAAGGGGCTGAAAGCGACTTCGTCAAAGACGGTAGGGTTGAACAATTGCGCATCCGGATTCTGAAACACCAGGCCTACCTGACGGCGAAACGCAAAGGCCCACTGGTCGTCGGCGAAATGCTCTTCGGTGAGATCCTCGCCGCGGAACCGGACCCCGCCCGTTGCTCCGAAATGGAGACCGTCGAGGACGCGGAGCAGTGTGGATTTTCCGGAACCGTTGGCGCCCAGCAAAGCCACGCGGCTGGCTTCGGGAATGGACAGGCTCAGATCGTTGAGGCCGGCATTACTCTCGTAGCGGTAGGTCAGGCGGTCGACCTCGAAGAGCATTAGCGGCCCACCCATACAAGTCCCGCGGTCAGGCCGCAGAAGCCGATGGCAGCCAGCCAATCCAGAGTGCGCATCCGGAAATCGTCGAGGATGTAAACTTCGCCGCGAAATCCTCGCGATTGCATGGCCAGGTACACTTCACCGCTGAGTTGGAAGGTGCGGCTGAGCAGCGCACCTGTGCTGGCGATGGCGATGCGCCGTTGTTCGCCGCGCGTGATCGGGCCCACGGTGCGGCTCTTGCGCGACTCGAACATCTCATGCGCGTTTTCGAGCAGCAGCAGGATATAGCGGCATGTCATCCCCAGAATCACCACGAACACCACCGGGACGCGGAACAGGCGTAGGGCTTTGAGAATGTGCATCCAGGGTGTCGTAAACACCAGCACAAGCGCCAGAGTCGCAGCCGTCTCCGAGCGGAGGATCAGGAATCCGGCCGTGGTGAGTCCCTGTGAAGTGATGGTCCAGAGCAAGCCGGGTAGCGTATAAATGACTGTGCCGGGAGTCAGAAACAAGGCGGGCACCGCGAAAGCGGCGCTGAAAGTCGCCGTCGCGAACCAGACCTGCGTGGCAATCATCCATATGGAAAGGTACGACAATGCGGCCAGGATAATCGCCGCCAACAGAACCACGGCTACAACCCACAATTTGGCAGCCATCGCGGAGGCCAGGATCAATGCGGCCAGGCCGGCTACTTTCACGCGGGGGTCGAGTTGCTGCAACGCTCCTCTGCCGCTGGCGGAACGGTCCGCGTACATCGCCCGATCCATGGCGGCGTGGAGGCCGTCGATGGTGTGCTCAATGAAACCACCCCGCGAGCGCGGGTGATAGTGCCCGGTCATACGGCAGGTTGGCGCGGCCGTCCGACCAGGAACCCGCGCATCACCCGCATCACCAGAAAGCACGCCAGCATCACCAGTCCAACGCCAAACATGGCGGAAAGAAGGTATCCGAAACCGGCGCTCCGAATGTAGGGCGGAGCGTAGCGGGAAAAAGGGGCCGTCCACAACTGGGACATCTGTTCCAATCCCTGCGGCGCGCGTGTGGGCGCTGCTTGGTGCAGGGAAGAATCCGCGATCTGCTGCCGGACGGCAGGGCTCGAAAAATCCGAGGCCATCCATTCGCCCCACGCCGATCCCGTCACCAGAATCCCCAGAGGCGTCAGAATCATCAGCAGGCACAGGCCAATCCAGATCGGCTGAAGCGAGCGGCCGGCGCGGTGGCGCTCCGCGCCTTCCATCCTCACGGCGTTCCCAGCCGTGGTTTTAAGCAGCGACGGGTCCGACCACTGAAGGAATGCTACTAACCCGGCGGATACGATCAACTCGGCCATGCCGGCGATGGTCAGATGTCCGATCATCATGGCCGGAATGGAGACGCTCAACGGATACGGACAGTAAAGCGGCGCTCCCGACGCGTCCCTATAGAACAGCGGTTGGACGCCGAACTCGATGGCTGCGAACAGCGCGGAAACATTGATGGCGGCGTATCCGGCCAAGCCTGCCGCGACCACCCGGCGAAAGGAAACGATCGGCGATCGGCCCGCGATGGCTCGATAAAACACATACGCTACCAGCGACCCGACGATGGCCATGTTGAAGCAATTGGCTCCGATGGCGGTGATGCCTCCATCGCCGAAGAACAGGGCTTGGATGATCAACGCGACCGAGACCGCCAGCATCGCCGCCCACGGGCCGAGGACGACCGTCGCCAGACCGATGCCCACGGCATGACCGGTTGTGCCTCCTGGAAGCGGGAGGTTGAACATCATGATCAGGAAACAGAAGGCCGAGAAGAGCGATATCAGCGGGATCAATCTGGTATGAAGCGCGCGTTTCACGCGTTGCAGCGCCACGTACCAGAACGGCGTGCAGCCGGCGTAAAAGGCAGCGCAGGTAGTGGGGCTTAGATATCCGTCGGGAATGTGCATTTTCCGCTTCGATAGCGCTATTTCTTACCGTAGCACGAGGGTGGCAGGTCGCAGACCTGCCCCACGCCAATCATCCCTGCATGATAGAGAAACATTGGCTCCGGCGTGTGCTGCGCCAATGCCTTCCGGCTGGCGTCCTCGGCATCCTTCTGGCGGCCGCTTCGAAAGAGAACCCAGCTCAGCGCGTCATACGTGTAGACGTCCTTGCGGGTTTCGAGTTCACCTCGGATCAGTTCCAGGGCGCGATCCAGGTTCCGGTTTTGATCGGCGTAGACCAGGGCCAGCGCTCGATTTCCTTTCTCGCCGTTCGCGCGGCCCAACTTGTCGATCACGTCGATCAGCGCGCGCTGCTGCTCCGCTTCCTCCGTTTTTCCCAGCTTGGTGTAGATGTCTTCCAGAGCCTCCGCGTATTCGGGAAGCGGAATCACCGCCTGGGCCTTCTGGAAGTGTGCCGCGGCCTCTTTAAGGTTTCCGTCGGCGGCGAAAATGCGGCCCAGCGCCGCGTACGCCCGATGATATCCCGGTAGAGTCTTCAATGCCTGCTCGTAGGCGATGCGGGCGTCGTCAGTGCGCCCCGTTTTCCAAAGCATGTCGCCGAACTCCACCAGGCACCACGCCAGGTTCTCCGCCGTGGGACTGCCTGCCGCGACCGCGGTTGCCATCCAGTCCAGGGCCTGCTTCGCGTCGCCGGTGACGAAGCGATGGTAGGCGATCCGGTTATAGCTGGTAAGGTTGGGCGCCAGAGCCAGCATTTGCTCGTACGCTTTCCCCGCCTCGTCGTACCGGCCCAGTTCCATTAAGGAATCACCGAGGATTCCCAGGACTCCCGCGTCGCTGGGATTGCGTTCGAGCAGGCTGGATGCAAGTTCCGCGGCGTGCGGGAAGTTGTGACGGTGCGTCTCGATCTCCGCACTCAGCCGGATGCCGTCGTAGCTGGTGGGATCGGCCGCCAGCATCTTGTCCACAATCGCGGCCGCGCGATTCAGGTACGCGAAATCAGTGGTCTCACGCATTTTCTGGATGAATGCAGAAGCCAAGCCGGCCTGGACGCCGGGATCGTCCGGTGTCTCCCTGAGCGACTTCTCGAAAAAGGCAATCCGCTCATCAGCGCTCATGCGGGCGGTCTGCACTTTGCGAGTTTCGGCGAAAGCCGTTTTGGTTAAAAGCGCGGCTGCGGCGAGGCAGCAAAGCACAGTAGCGAGTTTTACGATCATGAGAGAAACCGCAGAGGCCGAATCCAACCCGCCGAGACGGCCGTCATCGCCAAGCCCAGGACAATGACAACCACCGCCGAGAGCACGGGAATCAATCGGAATAGCGGGTTTCTCATGGTTTCTTCGCGATTCGGGAGGAGATGCTTCGCATAGATGGCGAGCATGCCGAAGGCCATCAGAACCAGCGCGAGCCCCGTACTGAATCCGGCCAGGAGCGCCAAGCCCACGCCGGGATGCCCCAGCGCAATCGCGCTCAACATCAGGATCAGGGCGGATGGACAAGGGACCATGCCGCCGCTGATCCCCAGGGCGATGAGGCTGCCCGGCGTGATCTCGCCTTCGATCGTGTGGCTATGCTCGTGTTCGACTCCTCGTAGTTCGGCGATGCGGGAACGGCCCATGGCAGGTCGAAGACCTGCCCCACTATGCGAATGAGAGTGCCCCAAGCCTATCGCCCTTTGGTAGAGGAGCATCAGGCCGATCGATACGATGGAGAGGCCCGAGACCGCGCCCAGAAACGGCACGATCTTCTCGGGAACGAAGTACTGCTGGAAGAAGAGCATGCCCAACCCCAACAGAAACACGGTGAACGTATGCGTGAAGGTCACCACCAAGCCCAGCAGTCCGGCGTGCTTCAACGTGCCTCGACTCCCCACCAGATACGCCGCGACGATGGTCTTGCCGTGACCCGGCGACATCGCGTGCAGCGCTCCCAATCCGAACGCGACCAGAATCCCAAGCAGGATCACGCCGGCGGGGAGTTTTTTCTGTTGCAGCATTCTCGACAGAAAATCGCCGCGGACGACGGTTCCGGGAGCTTCGGGCTGCTGTTGTGAGAAGGGCGTAGGGGCTGCGTCGCCAGAATTGGCAGGTCGGAGACCTGCCCCACGGCTGATCTGGGAGGTGACTACAACAGACGCCGGCTTCCAATCGACCCGCGCGGTGAGGTCCTGCGGCGGAGTGATGCTTGGGTCCGTCGGATAGTAGGTGAGCGAATTGCTCAGGTCCGTGCTGCCTTGCGAAGACTCTCGTAGGACCGCGGACGGATCGTGATCGACGACGATCTCTTTCCAACCCGCCCGGCCTGGGAAATTGCGGTCCTCGTAGGTCACTTCTCCAGACTGGAGCATTGCCTCGGCGGTGATCGAGGTTCGCAGCACCGGCATTCCACCCGCGCCCTCCACAGCCTTGGCTGATACGGATCGAATCCGCAAGGTCACGCGGCGGCCCGCTTGCATCACTGAAATGTTGTCCAGCCATTCCTGGGCTTGCCGAGTCGATCGAGCTGAGAGAGCCGCCGGATCTTTCCAGTCGATATTCCAGTCCCCCATCAACTGAAACGTGGGAATCTCGGCCAGATCCAGAACGTAGGTGAGATCCATCCCACCCGAACTGAAATGCAGGCGCGAATAGTGATTCACGCTGAAATTCCCCATGGGATGCCCGCAGAGGGCCGCGCTCAGGGCAATGGCCGTCAGCGCCAGATGAATCGCCGTCTTTCTCATATCGAGTGATACGAGTGCGGCCCCAGTTTGGATGTTCGCGGCGGGCAAGGCAGGTCGAGGACCTGCCCCACTTAGCGCACTTGCGGGAAGCCGAGGTCCACTTTACTGGCGCCCGGATCGGGCCAGCGGCTGGTGACGACCTTGGTCCGGGTGTAGAACTGCACTCCCTCCGGTCCGTAGATGTGCAGATCGCCGAACAGCGAGGCTTTCCAGCCTCCGAAGCTATAGTAGGCCACGGGCACGGGAATGGGGACGTTGATCCCGACCATGCCGGCTTCGACATCGAATTGGAACTGGCGTGCGGCGCCTCCGTCACGCGTGAAGATCGCGACGCCGTTGCCGTACGGATTCTCATTGATGATGCGGAGCGCCTGGTCGTAGGTGTCCACGCGAACGACGCCCAGCACCGGTCCGAAGATCTCATCGCGATAACAGCGCATGCCGGGTTGAACCTGGTCCAAGAGCGACGGGCCCAGGAAGAAGCCGGCGCGATCGGAAGCAGCGTCATGCTGGCGGCCGTCGATGGCGACGGTGGCTCCTTCCGACGCTGCGTTGGTGACGTAAGATGCCACGCGGTCGCGGTGTTCGCGCGTGATCAGCGGACCCATTTCGTTGCCCGCGTCTTTGCCCGCATCGTCGAAGCCCGGCCCGACCTTGATCTTCGCCATTCTTTCGCGTATCGCGGAAACCAGCGGATCGGCCACGCTGCCCACGGCGACCACCACGGAAATCGCCATGCACCGTTCGCCGGCCGAACCGTAGGCTGCCGAGATCGCCGCGTCCGCGGCCATCGGAACGTCGGCATCGGGCAGCACCAGCATGTGATTCTTGGCTCCGCCCAGCGCCTGCACCCGCTTGCCGTTGCGCGTCGCCGTTTCATAGATGGATCGCGCCACCGGCGGTGGACCCCACGAAGCTGATGGCCTTCACATCCGGGTGCTCCAGCAGGCGATCCACCGCGACCTTGTCTCCCTGCACCACATTGAAGACGCCGTCGGGCACGCCGGCTTGCTTGAGCAGCTCGGCCACAAACAGGCTGACCGACGGATCTTTCTCGGACGGTTTCAGGACGAACGTATTGCCGCAAGCGATGGCGTTCGGGAACATCCACATCGGGACCATGGCCGGAAAGTTGAAGGGCGTGATGCCGGCGACAACGCCCAGAGGCTGGCGGATCTGATACACGTCGATGCCGCGGCTGGCCTGTTCGGAGAAGCCGCCTTTGAGGAGGTTGGGAATGCCGCAGGCGAACTCGATGTTTTCGAGGCCTCGCGCCACTTCGCCCATGGCGTCGGGCAGAGTCTTGCCATGCTCGGAAGTGAGCATTTCGGCGATCCGCCGGCGGTTGGCGTCCACCAGTTCCCGCAGCTTGAACATCACTTCAGAGCGGCGCGAGAGCGGCGTGGCGCGCCATTCCGCAAAGGCTCGCTTGGCGACGGCGACGGCGTGATCGACCTCCTCGACGCTGGCGAAATCGACTGTGGCTTGAGCCTCGCCGGTGGCGGGGTTCCACACTACGCCGGAACGTCCGGATGCGGAGGCGGTCAATCGTCCGCCAATCCAATGGTTCACCGTTCTGATCCCGATGCTGACATCCGCAATCGCCATACATTGCCTCCTTGAGTTAAGCCGCAGGCCGAGGGCCTGCGCCACTCGCTGCAATCCAATCCGCGGTTCGCGCCGCGAGGTTCGCAAACGCCCGAACCGCCAGCTCCAGATGCTCCTCGCGTGTATCTTCAATCTTATTGTGACTGATGCCCTTGAGCGATTGGACGAACATCATCACGGTGGGAATACCGGCTCTGGACACCTCGGCCGCGTCATGCAGAGGACCCGAGGGCATCCGATGCGACGGTTCCCGCGGTCTCAGCCACGGCAGCTTCGCAGAACGAGATGAGGGCCGGATGAAAGGCGATAGGCTCGATGCTCCAGATGCGCGACCATTCCACCGTGCAGCGTTCCTCCTGCGCGAAGCGTTCGCTCGCCTCGCGAGCTTCCTTGTACATCGCGGCGAGAACACCGGCATCGAGGTCGCGCTGGTCGAGCGTGGCTTCGCACCGTCCCACCACGGCGGTGACGATTCCGGGAAACGTCTTGACGCTGCCCATGGTGCACACGGCGTCGGGATGTTTCCCGGCGATGGAGCGGATTTCGAGTGCCAGCTTGGCCGCGGCGGCCAGGGCATCGCGGCGGACGTTCATCGGCGTCGAGCCGGAGTGCGCTTCCTGCCCATGAAAGGTGATGGCGTGACGCTCCACGCCCTTGGTCCCGAGCACCACGCCCAGCGGCAATCCCAAGCTTTCGAGCACCGGCCCTTGCTCGATGTGCAGCTCCAGGTATGCGGCGGCGTTTTCCCGTTCGCGCGCGGCGTCGGGGAAGCCGTCGATATCGAAACCGCAGCGGCGAACGGCGTCCTCCAGGCGAATGCCCTCTTTGTCGGTGCGGCCTCGGTCCGCGGCCATCGAGTGCGTTCCGGCGAAGGCCGACGAGCCAAGCAGGCTGCGGCCAAAGCGTGCTCCTTCTTCATCCGCCCAATCGACCAATCGAATCGTGACCGGCGGACGTCCGTTGTAGGTTTCGGCGAATCCGCGCAAGACCTCGAGCGCCGGCCATTTCGCCCAAGCAACCGTCGAGCCATCCACCGTTGGGCACGGAATCGAGATGGCTGCCGAGGATGAGCGCGCGCTTCGAGACGCCGGGAAGCGTGATCCAGTGATTACCGGCAGCATCGTAGTGATCGCTCGACTGGAAGCCCGGCCAGCTTGGATGTGAACCACTCCCGCGCTTTCAACCAGGTATCGGTCCAGGCGACGCGCTGCGCGCCGTTGTCGTCGGCGGTGAGCAGGCGCAGTTCCTTCAGCTCGGCAATGGTGCGGGATGGGTTGACGATCATAGTGCCGCTCCCTCACGGTCGCGGTTCAGAAAGCCGGGTTCTCGTTTCAGCAAACGCCCGCGTCCCCGTTCGCCGACGAATTTGCCGTCGCGGACCTGTACCTTGCCGCGGACGGTAACAACAGATGGACGTCCATCGACAGCGAATCCCTCAAAGCCGTTGTAGTCGCAATTGGAGTGCTGAGTCTTCGCGGAGACAGTGCCGCGATAGGCCGGATCGAAAATCACCAGGTCCGCATCGCTGCCCGGAGCGATGGTTCCTTTGCGCGGGAACAGGCCGAACAGCTTGGCGGCGCGGGTGCTGGCCGCATCGACGAAGCGGTGCAGATCCAGGCGGCCACGGCTGACGCCGTATGTATACAGAAGACTCACGCGCTCCTCGATACCCGGAATCCCGTTGGGAATTTGCGTAAACACGTCCTTGCCGAGCAGCTTCTGCGACGTGTCGAAGGGACAATGGTCCGTGCGCGACGGTATCGATGAACCCCGCCGCCAGCGCATCCCAAAGGATCTTCTGATTGCGGCGGTCGCGCAGCGGAGGCGACATCACGTGCTTCATTCCCTCCACGCCGGGCCTCTCGGCGTAGGTCTTGTCGAGCAGAAGATGCGGAAGCACCGATTCGACCCAGATGCGCACGCCTCGCGACTTGGCGGCGCGCGCGGCATTCAGCGCGGGTTCAGAAGAGAGATGGACGACGTAGCCGGCCGCACCCGTGTTCTCCAGGAAAGTGGCGAAGCGGTTGGTGCCCTCCGCCTCCACCGATTCCGGGCGGCTGGGCTCATGCCACTCCGGCCCGGTCTTGCCCTGCGCCAACAACGACTGTTGCAGGCGGCCGATGAGCTCGGCGTTTTCGCAATGCGCTGTGACGATGACGCCCAGCTTCCGCGCCAGTTCGAGTGTCTGGTACATCTCGCCGTCGTCGACCCCGAAGAAATTCTTGTATGCCAGAAAGATCTTGAAGGAAGCGATTCCGTCGGCGACGATCTCGCGCAACTGCCCTTCGGTCCGATCCTCAAACTTGGTCACGGACATGTGGAAGGAGTAGTCGCAGGCGCTGGAGCCTTCGGCTTTGGACTTCCACAAACTGTAGCCTTCGAGCGCGTCGTCAAGGCGCGAAGGGCAGCACATTTCGATGTAGGTAGTGGTGCCGCCCACCAGAGCCGCGATGCTCCCGGTTTCGTGCGTGTCTTTGGCGAACGTCGCCATGAAAGGGAGATAAATGTGGACGTGCGGATCGATGAAGCCGGGAAAGACCAGCTTGCCCGTGGCGTCGATGATTTCGGCGTTCGGTGGCGCATCCAACCCAGTGCCGATGCGAGTGATGGTCTCGCCCTCGGCGTAAATGTCGCCGCGCACGCGGGATTCCGCCGTGACGATGTCCGCGTTGCGAATCAGGAGAGGCATAGTGGGGCAGGTCTGTGACCTGCCGTTTGAGAATGTTGAAGCGGGCGCGCCACTTCCTTGGCATGACTTTCTATCGCCGCCGGCTTCCTCATTATTGGCAACCGGAGGGCGTCCCGATTTTCTTGACCTGGCGTTTGTACGGATCGCTGCCTCGCAACCCGTGGCAAGGCAGGTCGAAGACCTGCCCCACTGGGCTCACGGAGGGGCTGCGGTTTCTCGTGATGGACCGCCAGTTGGACGCTGCTAGTTCCGGCCCCACTTTCCTCAAAAATCCACAGGTCGCCGCCGCGGTTGTCGAGACTTTGTTTACCGCGAGTGCCAAATGGGGGCTGTACGATCTCTTTGCGTGGGCGATCATGTCGAACCATGTGCATGTTCTCTTGCAGGCGTACAAACCATTGCGGCGAATCACACACGCGGTGAAGAGCACGAGCGCCCGGGAGGCCAATCTTATTCTCAGTCGAACCGGGTCTCGGTTTTGGCAGGACGAATCTTACGACCATTGGGTGCCGGACGGGAGGAGTTTGAGCGGATCGTGCAGTACATCGAGTGGAATCCGGTGCGCGCGGGATTGGTGGAGAGTGTTGAACGGTGGCCATGGTCCCGTGCCTCGAAGGCTTGGCAGGTCACAGACCTGCCCCACGTCTCGCCCTCCACTAATGTACACGAATGCCCACTTTCTTGCGGTACTCCTCCATAGCCTCCCAATCCTCCGTGACCTCCGGGCAGGATTTCGCCAGTTCGTCCCAGGTCATCGAGGCGCGCCCGGAAGGCTCCTCCACCATGGCAATGCAATGGTCCACGGGGCAGATGTTGTAGCACAGGCGGCAACCGACGCAGTCCTCTTCCCGAACGACTGGATGCGGTGCTCAGGTCACCATACATTGATGCGCGGTGTCGTTGCAGGCGACATAGCAGAGATTGCATTGGATACACTTCTGCCGGTCGATCCGCGCCACGGCCCGGAACGAAAGGTCGAAGTCTTTGAAATCGGAGAGGCGCGGGAGGCTCAGGCCTCTCACCTCATCGATCGAAGGGAAGCCCTTCGAGTCCATCCAATTCGACAGGCCGTCGCACAGATCCTCGACGATGCGGAAGCCGTAGTGCATCACTGCGGTGCAGACTTGCAGGCTTCCCGCGCCCAGCAGCAGAAACTCGGCCGCGTCCTTCCACGTCGTGATGCCGCCCATGGCTGAGATGGGCAGCGCGGCGCGCTTCACGGCCTCGTCGGTGGCGACCGAGGAGAGCATGTTGAGTGCGATGGGTTTGACCGCTGGTCCGGCGTAGCCGCCGTGGCCGCCCTTGCCGCCGATGTTCGGCGAGATCTGAAATGTATCCAGATCGACGCCGGTAATCGAGTTCAGAGTGTTGATCAGCGAGAGGGCGCTGGCTCCGGCGGCGATGGCGGCGCGCGCCGGGCTGACGATGTTCGTGATGTTGGGCGTAAGCTTGACGATCACGGGAATACGCGCCACCTGCATCACCCAGCCCGTGATTTGTTCGCAGTATTCCGGCACCTGGCCCACGGCCGCGCCCATGCCGCGCTCGCTCATGCCGTGGGGGCAGCCGTAGTTGAGCTCGATGCCGTCCGCGCCGGTGTCTTCGATGCGCCGGATAATCTCGTGCCAGGCTTCGGGGGTGGACTCGACCATCGCGGAAACGATGACGGCGCGATCCGGCCAGGCTCGCTTCACCTCCCTGATCTCGCGGAGGTTGGTTTCGAGCGGCCGGTCGGAAATCAGCTCGACATTATTGATGCCCAGCATCCGCTGGCCGCCGTGGTGCCAGGCGCCGTAGCGATTCGAGACGTTTAGGACCGGCGGACCAATGGTCTTCCACACCGCGCCTCCCCATCCGGCTTCGAAGGCTCGATGCACTTGGGCTCCCGAGTTGGCTGGAGGCGCCGACGCCAGCCAGAAGGGATTCGGCGAGCGGATGCCTGCGAACTGGATGCTCAGGTCAGCCATGGGTCACTCCCAAGCCCGGCAGGTCGGGGACCTGCCCCACTGGCGCCAGGCGATGATGAATCGCCGCCGCAGCCAGCTTGCCGTCCTGAACCGCCATGACGGTGGAGGCAATGTTCCTGGATCGAATGCAATCGCCGCCGGCAAAGACTCCGGGAATGCTGGTTTCGAAGTCGGCATTCACTTGGATGTAGCCGCGCTGGAGCGCGAGCCCCAGCGTCCGCGCCAGCGAGGGCTTCTCTTGACCGACGGCCTTCACCACCTGATCGGCCGGGATGACGAACTCCGGGCCTCCCGCAGGTTCCAGCGCACCCTGCTTCATCGGAATGCAGCCGACTCCGGTAACCCGGCCGTTCTCTACCATCACCCTCACGGGTTGGGTGAGGAAACGAAACTCAACGCCTTCTTTTCGGATGAAATCGAGCTCATGCGGATAGGCGCTCACTTCACGCTCGGAGCGGCGGTACACCATGGTCACAGTTGACGCGCCCAGGCGCTTGGCGCCCAGGCGTTTAGCAATCGTCGCGCAATCAATCGCCGTGTTGCCCGCACCGATGACCACGACATTGCGTCCCACGGTCATGCCTTCGCCGTTCAACTTACTTTCTTCAATGTACTCCAGACCGTCGACAATCCACTCTTCGCCGGGGATTCCCATGGCCGGAGTCGCACCCAGACCCAGCCCAAGGAACACGGCATCGAAGCGCGAAAGGAGGTCGTCCAACCCCAGCGTGGCGCCCAGTTCCACTCCGGTTTGAACGCAAACTCCCAGGCGCTCCAGCATGCGAACCTCATCAAGTGACGCCTCAATTGGCTCGCGCAACCCAATGATTCCATAAGTCGATAATCCGCCGGCAAGAGGACGCTTTTCGAACACCGTTGCGGCATGACCTCGGCGGACGAGTTCGCCCGCGCAGGACAGGCCCGCGGGTCCCGACCCAACCACCGCGACGGTCCGGCCGGTCTTGGGGGCAAGCTTGATCACGGGAGCCGCTCCCTCACGGTCGCGGTTCAGAAGCAGGGCTCCGTGAGTGTACGCGTAATCCATGGCATGGCGCTGGAGCCGGCCGATCATGATCGGCTTGTGATCCTTGCCCAGCACGCAAGCGCCTTCGCACAGTTCCTCGACCGGACACACGCGTGCGCAAGTGGCTCCCAACAAGTTTGCCTCGAAGATCGTGCGTGCGGAACCGGTTAAATTATCCGTCGCGATCTTTTTGATAAAGCGCGGGATGTCGATGTGAGTGGGACAGGCGTGGGCGCAGGGAGCGTCGTAGCAATACAGGCAGCGGTTGGATTCCACCAGAGCCTCGTTCGGGCTCAGGGGCGGGTGTGTTTCGGTGAGTCCTTTAGTTGGCATGGCTCACTTAGAAGATGGCAGGTCATAGACCTGCCCCACTGGCATCATCGAGGCATAAGATGCGGCTGAGACGGCGAAGCCGACGAACCAGGCATAGTCATAAAGGAAGCGAATGGAAGGCACCACCAGCCCTAGAAGCGCTGCTGCAACTCCCAGGGCCAAACTCAAGAGGGCGCGAGGATTATAGCCGCCGGAGTATTCGTATTCGCCGCCGCGGCGGTACAGATCTTCGACATTCAACTCCCGGCCGCGCACAAAGAAGTAATCGGCGATCATGGTTCCCGCGATAGGGCCCAGCAAGCCCGAGTATCCCACCAGCCATCCAAAAATGTAGGCGCCGTAATCGCCCAGCAGCTTCCAGGGCATCATGCAGACTCCGACCACGCCGGTGATCAGCCCGCCGGTGCGGAACGAAATGAGACGGGGATTCAGGTTGGAGAAATCGTTGGACGGCGAGACGACGTTGGCGGCGACGTTGGTGTTCAATGTCGCCAGAAGGATCGCGATCAAGGCCACCACAGCCACCAGCGGCTGATGAAAGCGCCCGATCAGAGCCACCGGGTCCCAGATCGCTTCTCCGAACAGCACTACGGAAGCGGAGGTGACTGCCACGCCGATGAAGGAATACAGCGTCATGGCGGTCGGCAGGCCAAGGGCTTGCCCCAGCATCTGATCGCGCTGGCTCTTCGCGTAACGGGTGAAGTCGGGAATATTCAGCGCGACCGTCGCCCAGAACCCGACCATCGCGGTGAGCGAGGGGATGAAGAAAGCCAGGAACGCGCCGGTTGTCTGGAACTTGCTCGGGGCGCTGAGCACCGGCCCGAGGCCGCCCGCCTTCCCAGTGATCCACCACAGCAGCAGGAGTCCGACGCCCAGCATGAAAGGCGCGCCGATGCCTTCCAGGTACCGGATGGTCTCGATGCCTCTCCAGATCACTGCCATATTCAGCATCCAGAATGCCCCGAAACAGAGCCAGGCCACGGAGGGGTCGGAAGCCGCGGGCCACAGGATCTGGAGCATCGAGTGAATCGCCTGGCCGCCGATCCAGGTCTGGATTCCGAACCATCCGCAGGCGACCAGGGCTCGCAGCACGGCGGGAATGTTCGCGCCGCGGACGCCGAAAGACGCCCGCACGAACACCGGAAAGGGAATGCCGTACTTGGCGCCGGCGTGGGCATTGAGCAGCATCGGCGCCAGAACAATCAGGTTGCCTAAAAGGATGGTCCCGACCGCCTGCCACCAGTTCATGCCGCCCGCAATGAGTCCAGAGGCGAGCATGTAGGTGGGAATGCACACGCTCATGGCCACCCACAGAGACGCGTAGTTATACAATCCCCAGGTGCGCCTGGCGAGCGGAACCGGCGCGAGGTCCTGATTGTATAAACCAGGGTCGAACAGTTGGGGATCGCGCAGGCCGCCCATGGCGCGATTTTCGCACACTCCAGAGTGTGTGGGCGATAATTGATGTGATGCGCGCTTTCAAGGTCGATCTCAATGGCAAACGGATCTGCGTAGCTGGAGTTGGCGAAAACGGAGTACTCAATGCAAGCGTGGATTGCTCCAGTCGCGGGGGAGGAGGCGACTATCTTAGTCTCCGTGTAGGAGGGTTATTTACCCCAAGCGAAGAGCATGCTGTATGGACACGCGCAGATTTGAAGGTCGGGGACAAAGTTCTCGTTACAGTCCTTGAAACAGACTCGGTCGATAAACCAGCGGAACTCTACCGCGCGGATTCTCAGACCTACGAAACGGATCAGAAACCCTACGTTCGCGCTTGGGCAAAGAAGTTTGGGTGGACGATCACCCGACCCCCCAAAAAGGCACCAAAGTCCTAGTGCGGCTTCTTGGCGGCGCGCTCAAGTCTTAATCGGTGCGCCGATGCCGAACGGCATCGCAATTGGGTCGCCCAGATCCACCCGTTGAACATACTCATTCAGCCGGTGATCCGCCAGTTGTCGAAGGATCTCACTATCACATCTCTGCGGCAGACCCGCGATGCGGTGGACTCCGCCCAGGGCCGGAACGCTTTCCCGCCTCCGGATGGCGATCTTGCAAAAGTTGCACGAACACATCCAAAGAGTGGCAGGTCTCGCAAATGTTAGTTTGTGCAGATACAGCGAATTAGGAAGAATGGCGAGCCAAATGCTGATTCTGCTGCGGGAGAGTAGCAATGCCTGGGCAAGAAACACGTTCGAGGCGTTGGCTCAAAGGAGCAACGCATGTACGAACACATCTTGAAAAGCGCTGAACAATCGGACCGGTACGCGAGCCGCGCCAAAGAAGTAGCGGCGCGAACGGTCTTGAAGCATCACAAGCAAGAGGGTCACAAAAGAGGCGAATAGCTGCCCGGAAAGGAACGACTGAAGATGCTGTATTATGCGTTGGTATTCTTTATCATTGCTCTGGTTGCGGGAGTGCTGGGCTTCGCCGGCATTGCGGTCGCGGCGGCCGGAGTCGCCAGGATTCTATTCTTTGTATTCCTGGTTCTGTTTCTGATCTCACTGATCGGGCATACGATGCGGCGAACCTGAGCGGCCCTCTCTAGCGCCCGCGGCTAGCACCCGGCGGTGGCTGGCTCACATAAGTAGCGATGTCCTTGGCGGCTTTGGTTTCCACGCCGGGTTTTTGCAGAAAGCCGAGATCGCGGAACCAATCGATGAAGCGGTATTGCCAAGTGCCGTAGGGCGTGTCGTTGCGGTCGGTCAAACCGCCGCTCATGCTAGTGCCGTCGGGCAAACGGTCGCCGGGATGGCGGCCCTGTGCGTAAATATGCATCTCGAGATTGGGCGCCCGGACGGCCAGCATCGCGGCAAAGTAGTCGTCGGCCCAAACCGCATGCTGCTGGTCGTCCGATCCGGCGCACACGATGAACGACGGCGGAACATTGCGCGGGATCGCCGGAGCGGTGCGGCCGCGGGCGAAGGGCGACGGACCGGGATAGACCAGGCCCACGAAGTCGGGTCTTGAGGAAATCCCCGCAAGTGGATCGCTGGGATCGCTGTTCTTCTTGTCGAAATCGTCGAACAGGACCGCGGCCGGAGCGGCCAACTCCGCGCCCGCCGAAAAGCCCACGATGCCGATCTTGTTGGGATCGATGTTCCACTCCTTAGCGTAGGCGCGCACCGTGCGGATGGCTTGCTGGGCGTCGTAGACCTCGTCGGTCTGCGGATTGTAGCCGTCGCGACGCAAGCGATTTCTCAGGATGATCGTGTTGACGCCGTAGTTGTAGAAGAAGGGCACGAAATCGTCGGCCTCGCTACCCACGTTCAGGGTGTTGTGCCCGCCGCCCGCGGCCAGGATCACGGCTGCGCCGGTATTAATTCCGCGATCCACTGTGTGCACTTCGATGGAAGGGTTGTGAATGTTGACGATGCTGCTGACTCGGCCCGGCGAGCTCTGGCTCATGCTATATTGCTCGGGCTCGCGGATGCGGTCCATCTTGAGGTAGGGCGAGCCGGGCGGATAAAGAGTGACCACCACGCCGCCGGGCAGGAGCGCCGTGGGAGCATACGGAGCATCCGTCGCCGGTCCCGGCTTCGGCACCGCGAGAGGGCTGGGCAAGGGAGGCAGCACCGCGTGCGGAGCGGTATTCTGTGCGCTTGCATTTTGTGAAAAGACGGCCGCCGCCAGTGCGAGCAAGGCGAAGACTAACCCGATCGGAATTTTCTTCATACGGTTATTCAGGATTGTATCCTGATGTCGGATGGCCCTCAACCCATTGCTCAACCGGGCGGAATCCAGTCAGCAGCGCGTGACGTGTGACCGAAGCCACTTATCAAGTTCTGCGAAGCGCAGCATTCCTCTTTGGTAAAGGTCGATGAGGAATGAGAAGGCTTCGAGGTCGTTGAATTCTAGCCGGTAGCCGTTCACCCTGAGGAAGGCCGCTGTCACGGTGACGGCCACCCGCTTGTTGCCATCCACGAATGGATGATTCTGTGAGAGGCTCCCCCAAAGTGCAGCCGCTTCTTGGAGAATGTCTTCGTAGTAACCGGTCTGCGGCCTCGCCAGCGCGGATTCAAGAGCGACGCGGTCTCGAACACCAAGCGCGCCTCCGTATTTCGGCGATCAACCGTGCGTGTACAGCAACTACTTCATCAACAGTTGGATAAAGGATCACTCAGCCAGACGGCGGAGCAGCTCCGGATGCTGCTCTACGAATTCGTTAACAGCCACGAGAAACGGCGAGTGTGGAACTGAGTCCTTTCGCTTCAAGAACTCGACGAACAGTCTGACGGACTCCTGCTCCTCAGGCGTCAATGAGCGGATCGCTTCGGCAAGGTTCTCGGGGGCCATCGCTGTCTTCCATCCGCAGTATACCCCGGCGACATACCCCGGCGAGCCCTCGCCACGGCCTCGGTTTTTCGATACCCTGAAAGCCTTATGCCCGATTCCAAAATCGACCGTCCCCTAGGCTTCAACACCCGCGCTCTGCACGCCGGGTACGCCCCTGACCCGACTACCAAGGCGCGCGCGGTTCCCATTTACCAGACCACGTCGTTCGTCTTCGACAATTCCGAGCACGCGGCCGCGCTGTTCGGCTTGCAGCAGTTCGGCAATATCTACACGCGCATCATGAACCCCACCACGGACGTGCTGGAGCAGCGCGTGGCATCGCTCGAAAACGGGGTCGCGGGGCTGGCCACCGCGAGCGGCCAGGCAGCCCAATTCGTCGCGCTGAGCAGTCTGCTCGAGCCGGGCGACCACTTGGTCTCCGCCACCACCCTCTACGGCGGCACCTACACGCAGTTCGACGTGAGCTTTCGCAAGTTCGGCTACGACGTGACTTTCGTGGAGCCGGACGATCCCGAAAACTTCCGCAAGGCGATCAAGCCCAACACCAAGTGCCTCTACGGCGAGACCATCAGCAACCCTCGCGGCAACGTGCTGGACATCGAAGCGGTGGCCAAAATCGCGCATGCGCACAACCTGCCGCTGGTGATCGACAACACCTTCGCAACGCCATACGTGTGCCGGCCCATCGACCACGGCGCCGACATCGTGGTGCACTCGCTGACCAAGTTCATGGGCGGGCACGGCAACTCCATCGGCGGAATCATCGTGGACAGCGGCAAGTTCGACTGGAGCAAGAGCAAGCATCCGCAAATCAATCAGCCCTCCCGCGCTTATCACGGCATGAACTTCAGCGAAGTCTTCGGCGCCATCGCGTTCATCATCCGCTGCCGCGTGGAGGGGCTGCGCGACCTGGGGCCGTGTTTGAGCCCGTTCAATTCGTTCCTGTTTATCCAGGGCATCGAGACGCTGGGCATGCGCATGGACCGGCATCTTTCGAACACGCTGGCGGTCGCCAGGCATTTGGAGAAGCACCCCTTGGTCTCGTGGATCAAGTACGCTTCCCTGCCGGGCAATCCGTATTTTGGGCTCGCCAAGAAGTACACGCCGGCGGGCGCGGGCGCTGTGTTTTCCTTCGGCGTCAAGGGCGGCTATGAAGCCGGCAAGCGCTTCGTGGACAGCCTGAAGCTGCTTTCGCACCTAGCCAACGTGGGCGACGCGCGCAGCTTGGTGATCCATCCGGCCTCGACCACGCATCAGCAGCTCGCCGCGAAGGAGCAGGAGGCCGCGGGCGTGACCGGCGAATTGGTGCGCCTCTCCATCGGCCTCGAGGATGTGGACGACATCCTGTGGGATATCGACCAGGCGCTCAAGGCGTCGCAGGGATAAACGGCGGGAGTTAGGATAGGGGAGCGCGCATCCGCGCACAGGAAGGGAGACCATCAAATGCAACAGCCACTTCGGAATCGATTTCTGCTCGGCGGTATTGTCGCCCTGGGGTTCGCCTCGTTGGCATTCGCCCATATCCGAATTGCTCCAACGGAATCGACACTCGGCGCACGCGAGAAGTACACCATGCGGGTGCCTAACGAAAAACAGGTCCCCAGCTCCAAGATCGAAGGCGATTTTCCCGCGGGACTCAAGATCTACGACTTCGAATTCAAACCGGGTTGGAAGATCGATTTCAAGAAGAATGACAAGGGCAAGATCGTCGGGGCCACCTGGACCGGAAAGATCATGCCGTACGAATTCGTCGAGTTCGGGATGCTCGGGATCAACCCCAAGGAAGGCACGGAGCTGGTATGGAAGTTCATTCAGTATTACGATGACGGAACCAAGGAAGAGTTCGCGGGTCCAGTGGGATCGCGGCTGCCGTCTCCGGTGGTCACGATGAAAGCCGCTGGCAAATAGGGATCGTGCGCGAAAGACTCTGTATGCTCAAGACATGCTCCTTGCGAGCTTCGAAACCCCCGCGGAGTTTGAGCAGGCGTCGTGGGAGTGGTTGGCTCGCGCGCCTCAGCGAAATAATCTGATCCTGAGCATTCTGCGACGCTCCGTGAAATTAGCGGAGCCAGGCGAGGCTGGCTGGTTTCTTCTCACAACGGTCCGGAGATCGCGCTGTTGCAAACACCGGCGGACGCACACGTCACGATCTCGGACGGCGGCATCGAAGCAGCCGGCTGGGCGGCACGGTTGCTTCCTCCCGATCTGCCCGGAATCGTCGGACCATCCGAGGTCGCCGATGCCTTCTCATCGGAGTGGTGTGCCCGCACGTCTCAAAGCGCTCACCTGCACTGGGAAATGACCTTCTATACGCTGGATCGCGTCGAGCCCTTCGCTCATCCCGGCGGGAGCCTTCGCCGCGCGACCTTCGCCGATTTGGACCATCTCCGACCGCTCGCAATCGCGGCAGCCACGGATATGAACCTGCCCGCGGCGGAACAACATCCCGAGGAAATCGAAACGCGCATCCGGCGCGACATCGCCGACAATCGCCAATTCCTGTGGACTGAGGCGTCTGCGATCCGGGCCATCGCCTCCTACGCCGAATCGCTACCCGACGCCGGCGCGCGCATCGGTCTCGTGTATACGCCCCCCGAGCTGCGCGGGCGAGGGTATGGAACCGCCATCACCGGCTCGCTCGCTCAATTGCTCCTGGATGAGGGCCAGGCCTGGGTCTCTCTCTTCGCCGACAACGCCAATCCCGTGTCCAACGGCATCTACCTGCGTCTCGGCTTCCGGCCGGAGCTGCTCTACCGCACTTGGCTGTTTGCCCCCTGACCTCACGGCTCCGGCCGAACGCAGAGCAGGTGTAGAGGGAGTCCAGTAATGATGATAGAATCTGACTCAGTCATGAACCCAGAACGACGGCAGCAGATCGAGGCGCTGGCGCAGGCGGCTCGTGACCGCGCGCCGCGGCAGCGTGCCGCGTTTCTCGAGCAGGCGTGCAAAGACGACGCCGAATTGAGCCGCGAGGTGGAGGCATTGCTGGCGAAGGAGTCTCGAACCGGCGATACCGAAACCGCGGTGGCCGAACCCGCCAAACCGCGCTTGGGTCCGGGCTCTCAAGTCGGACCGTATAGGATCGAAGCCGTGCTGGGTGAAGGCGGCATGGGAACCGTATTTCGGGCCCGCGACACCCGCCTCGGCCGCACCGTCGCGATCAAGCTCATCCGCGCCGAATTCGCTCAGCGAGGCGATTTTCAGCATCGCTTCGAGCGCGAAGCGCGAACGATCTCGGCTCTGAATCATCCGCACATCTGCGCCCTCTACGATATCGGCCAGCAGGACGGCGCTTATCTGGTGATGGAGTATGTGGAGGGCGAAACCCTCAGCGCGGTCCTCAAGAAAGGGCGGTTACCGCTCGATCAGGCGCTGCGTTATGGCGCGGAAATCGCCGACGCTCTGACGGAGGCACACTCCCGCGGGATCGTGCATCGCGATCTGAAACCGGCCAATATCATGATTACGGCCGCGGGCGTAAAAGTACTGGACTTCGGGCTTGCCAAACGCGCCGAGCGTATCGCCGAAGACGACCCAACCAATTCGCTCTCTTCGCGGGAAACCCGGGCCGGTCAAGTCTTAGGGACGCTCGCCTACATGTCGCCGGAACAGGCCGAGGGTAAGAACGTCGATGCCCAGTCCGACATCTTTTCGCTCGGCGTGGTGCTGTACGAGATGTTGTGCGGCCGGCGCCCCTTCCGAGGCGACACAACCCTGTCCACGCTGGCCGCCATTTTGCGGGAAACTCCCGAAGCGCCGCGCAAAGTGCACCCCGAAATTCCGGAGAGCGTCGAGCGCGTTGTCCTTCGCTGCTTGCAGAAGAAGCCGGACGCACGGTCTAGCGCGGCGGATGTGCAGCGGGAGTTGGCGGCCTATCGGGCTAAGCCGTCCGCGCACGCTTTACGCCGGCCCGCGCTCATCGCGGCGGTGCTGCTCATCCTCTTGGCGGGGGCCTTGGGCGGCTATGCCTACGTGCGGGCGTCGCGCGCGAGCTGGGTAGAGAAACAGGCCCTGCCGCAGATTAGCGAGTTGCTGAAAAAGAGGCGCCCCGTGGCGGCTCTGCGTCTGCTGCGGCAGGCGGAACAGTCGGCGCCATCGTCGCCTGGGCTGGTTCAGCTCCGGGCTCAGTTGTTCGGATCGCCAGTCTCGATCCAGACCAATCCCCCGGGAGCGAAAATTTACGCTCGCGACTATACGGATGAAGACGACGCCGATCTCTCGCATTGGGAATACCTTGGCCAGTCGCCCATCAAAACGGACCAACTGCCGCCGGGTCTCTATCGCTTGAAGGCGGTCGGGGAAGGTTCCGAGGAAGTTGAGCGGGCCACAACCCTCACCGCCGGAAGTAGTCTTCAACTCCGGCTTGTGGCCAAGGGTGAATCGCCCGCGGGCATGGTGCGCGTCACGGCCACTTCACGGGAGGCGGGAGGGTTCGCCGCGTTCCCGGTGATTTCCCCGGTTCAGCTTCCTGAGTTCTGGCTGGATAAGTACGAAGTAACCAACCGGCAGTTTAAGGAATTTGTGGATCGTGGCGGATATCAAAAGCAGGAGTACTGGAGGCACCCCTTCATCAAGGATGGTAGATCCGTTCCCTGGGAAAAGGCCATCGCGGAGTTCCGGGATGCCACCGGCAGGCCCGGGCCCTCCACCTGGGAGCTGGGAACATATCCGGAAGGAAAAGCCGACCTGCCTGTCGGAGGCGTGAGCTGGTACGAAGCCACGGCTTACGCCGAATTTGCCGGCAAGAGCCTGCCCACCGCATATCACTGGTATCGCGCCGCCGGCGTCGGAGGCTTTTCCGAAATCATGAGTTCCAGCAATTTCGGGGGACAAGGGCCGGCGCGAGGCGGCGCGTATCGCAGCTTGGGACCTTTCGGAACCTATGACATGGCGGGCAACGTGAAGGAATGGACCTCCAGTCCGGCGGGGGACCGCTTCTACCTCCTCGGCGGAGGCTGGAATGAACCGAGTTACATGTTCAGTCTTCAGGATGCGCGAAAGCCTTTCGACCGTGCCGCGACATTCGGATTCCGTTGCGCCAAATATCCCGCGCCGCTGGTGCCGGAGCTCACCGGGCCGGTGCCGTTTGTTTCCCGAGACCGTCGAACGGAGAAGGCCGCCGACGATCAGGCTTTCGAAATTTACAGAAGCCTCCACTCTTATGACAAGACCGATCTGAAACCGGCAGTGGAATCCACCGACGACAGTTCTCCCTACTGGCGGAGCGAAAAGGTGACCTTTGCAGCGGCCTACGGGAGTGAGCGAGTGATTGCACATTTATACTTGCCGAAGAACGCGGCGCCTCCCTATCAAGTGGTTACGTTTTTCCCCGGAGCAAATGCCTTGACCGTGCGCACTCCGGAGGAACTGGGCGCGGGCAGCGGCAACGTTGAGTTTATTGTCCGCTCGGGCCGAGCGCTGATTCTCCCGGCCTACAAGGGCACGCTGGAACGGGGTCCCAGCGAATATTATCACCAGATCGGACAACCGGCCCGTTGGACGGAGATGAACCTTCAATGGTCCAAGGATCTGGGCCGCTCCATCGATTATCTGGAGACACGGTCGGACATCGACGTCCACAAGCTGGCTTACTACGGCGTGAGTCTGGGCGCGGCCATGGGTCCGCGGTTAATCGCGGTAGAACCCCGCTTCAAGACCGCCCTGCTGTTCTCGGCGGGAACCTTCGACAAGGTTCCGCCGGAGGTGGATAGCTGGAACTTCGCGCCTCGAGTCAAGATTCCGTTATTGATGTTGAACGGACGCGACGATTTCCGGTTCCCGCTCGAAACCAGCCAGATCCCGTTGTTCCGGGCGATTGGCACGCCGGAAAAAGACAAGCGCCTGGTGCTGTATGACGGTGGACACGATACGGTAACCCGGCTGGACGCCGTGCGGGAAGCCTTGGATTGGCTGGATCGCTATCTGGGTCCGGTAAAGACGCAATGAAACGCAGCACGGACCGCATTCTCACCACCCACGCGGGCAGGCTCGATGGGCCGCCCGCGCTTAGGGAAAGGACCGGGGCCATCATGGCCGGGAGTTTCTCCGATCTCGACGCCGTCCGGCCCCTGGTACGAACCGCGATGGTCGACGTCCTGGCCAAGCAGGCCGACGCGGGCATCGACATTGTCAGCGACGGCGAGCTGGGCAAGCTGGGCTTCGGCCGCGCGTATTATGGGCGGCGTCTCAGCGGCTTGTCCGCGCGCCCGCTCAAGCCCGGCGAGACGGGATGGATGGGCCAGGGCAGCGGCGAGCGCGCCGAGTTCGCCGAGTTCTATAAAGAGCTCGCCTTCATGCCCGATCGCACCGAGGCCGCGATTTGCTCCGGCCCCATCGAATACATCGGCCAGCAGGAAGTCGCCACCGACCTTCAGCTTTTCCACTCCGCGCTGGAGGCCGCGCAGGTGAAGCCGCAGGAAACCTTCATGTGCGTGCTGGCTCCCGGCTGGCTGGAGCACTTCTTCCAAAATGAGCACTACGCCACCGACGAACAGTACCTGTTTGCCCTGGCCGACGCCATGAAGCACGAATACAAAGCCATCGTGGACGCCGGCTTCGTTCTGCAAATCGACGATCCGGCGCTGCCGGACACATACGACATGATCGTGCCCAGGCCCACCATCGCGGAATACCGGAAATTCGCGGAAGTGCGGGTTGACGCGGTGAATCATGCTCTCGCGGGCCTCCCCGAGGACCGCGTTCGCTATCACATCTGCTGGGGAAGCTGGCATGGTCCCCACACCCACGACCTGCCGCTGAAGCATGTGGTGGATCTGATGCTGAAGGTCAAGGCCGGGGCGTACTCAGTGGAGGCCGCGAATCCGCGCCATGAGCACGAGTGGAAAGTGTGGAAGGACGTCAAATTGCCCGACGGAAAGATTCTGATCCCCGGCGTGGTCAGTCATGCCAGCAACGTGGTGGAGCACCCCGAGCTGGTGGCCGACAGGATCCTGTTATACGCGGGCCTGGTCGGCCGCGAGAACGTGATCGCCGGCACGGATTGCGGCATGGGCATGCGCGTGCATCCCCAGATTTGCTGGGCCAAGTTGAAGGCGCTCTCCGAGGGCGCGGCGCTGGCCAGCCAACAGTTGTGGGGCTAGCGGCGAAGGGCTTGAAATCGAAACGAGTAACCGATCCCGACGAAATGATCGATCACCGCTGAGGAGGGGCCGACTCCGAAATGGAGATCGAGTTGTTGTCGACGCGCAATCTTACAAGCGGCGCCCCATCAGCGCATAATAATGTCCTATAATGTCCCTTTAAGGTCAAAAGAATTTTCCACAATCCGCGGCGGCAAGTCCCACAATGTACGGCCTTAACCGTCGATGGAAAGCGCTTTAGACTCCGCCTTGCTACGAGCGGACCAATAACAGCTCAAGCTCCCCGCACGAAAAACTATGAGTAAATGGAAGTTTAGCTCAGTCTTCCAGGTCTAATCCCACCGCCTTTAGGCGGTGAGCTTCAGCGCGGCTCTACGAGAATGGAGGGATGGGCGAATACAGGCATAGCGCGCACGCGACCTTCGATCTGAAGTATCACGTGATCTGGATCGCAAAGTACCGTTACAAGATATTGCGGGGGCGGATAACCGCCAATGAAAAGCACGCTCTCTGACTGAACAAAGAGGATCTCATAGGAAGAACCGTTAACGGTCAGTCTTTCCCCGTCCCATGATTGCCCGGCTCCCCTCCCAAAAGTGCAATTGAGGTTGAAAGGCTTTAGATTTCGCAGGTTGGCGGCGGAGTGGCCGGCGGCCTGAAACCCCGACACATCCAATCTTTTGAGGGTTGTGATTTACAGCCTTCGAAAGGAAGATATCGAGGTGCTCGTTGAGACGTTTCTCAGAAAGCAGTTGAAGTTGAAGGCACATACGGTGACGAAGGTGGAGGAAACAGAGAGCTGCATGATCATCCACATCGAGCGACTGGGTCATCGGCTGCTGCGTTGTGGACTCTGCCGGCAGCGATGCCGCCGGGTGCATAGCGTGCGAAAACCGCGGGAATGGCGGGATCTATCGATGCGGAAATTGCCGTTGAAGCTGCGCTACAGCCCGCGTCGAGTCGATTGCCCCAGGTGCGGATTGCGGGTGGAGGACTTTCCGTGGGCGGAGCCGTGGGCGCGAGTGACCACGGCGTTATCGAATGCGGTAGCCAGACTGGCCCGCGAGTTGAGCTGGCAGGGGACAGCGCGCCAGTACGGGCTGAATTGGAAGAGCGTGGCGACCATCGTGAAGCGGGCGGTGGCGTATGGATTGCGCCATCGAGCGCGGCCTCCGGTGCATGTCATTGGTATGGATGAGGTGAGCCGGCGCAAGGGCCAAGTCTATCTGACGGTGGTCTACGATCTGGAACGTCGCGTATTGTTATGGGTCGGCGACGACCGGACCGAGGAAGCGGTGAAGCCGTTCTTCACCAAGGAAATGGGTACCCGGCGTTGCCACACGCTGAGGGTGGTGTGCATGGATATGTGGGCGGCGTACGCCAACCTGGTCAAGGAGCTTGCGCCCCAAGCCCAGATCCTGTTCGACCGGTTTCACATCGTCAAGCACCTCAACGAAGCGGTCGAAGAAGTCCGGCGCAGCGAAATGCGCCGCCTTAGCGCCGAGGAGAAGTCCCGTTCAAGCGCAGCCGTTGGTTGCTGCTGAAGAATCCATGGAATCTCACCGACGACCAGAAGGAACGTCTCTCGACCTTGGTGCGTTGGAACACGCCGATCGTGCGCGCTTACTATCTCAAAGAGGCCTTTCAGCTGTTCTGGGACTACAAGCAGCCCAAGCGGGCCAAAGACCATCTGGAGAAATGGATGCACTCCGCGATGCGGTCGCGGCTGGAACCGTTCAAGAAATTCGTGCGCATGCTACGGAGCCACCTGGATGGAATCCTGTCCTGGACTAACCACCGCGTCTCCAACGGCGCCGTGGAGGGAATGAACAACAAGATCAAGTCCATCAGTCATCGCTCGTTCGGGTTCCGCAGCGCCGAGAACTTTATCGCGGCCATCTATCACTGCTGCGCTCGCCTGCCACTGCCCGTCGAGCGCTAATTGCACTTTTGGGAGGGGAGCCCTTTTTTTGCGCCTCAAACCCGAGCGTATGTAGTACGCTTAGGCGAGGAGGCTTGTTTCCCATGCCGGATTCCCTTTTGGAATTAGAGAAGCGTCGTTCCGAAGTGCTGGCGGAGATCGCTGCGTTGGGCGACTTCCGTGGTGGTTCGATTTCAGCCACCGGAGGCCGTTGCGGCACTCCGAATTGCCACTGTCATAAGCCGGACGATCCCGGTCATGGCCCCAACTACCGGCTCACCTACAAGGTCGAAGGCAAGACCGTTACGGAAAGCTTTCCCAATCCTGCTGCGCAGCGTAAAGCCGAACGCGAGGTCGCCGGTTTCCGTAGTTATCAGCAACTGAGCCGGACTTTGATCGAAACCAATGAGAAGATCTGCCGCGCCAGACCGGTCCAAGACACTCTGACACCGCAGGAAAAAAAACGGCGGAAGCGATCCGGCAGGAAGTCGAACGGGAAATAAGCGCGCTGCTCCGGCTCGTCTTTCAGGACCAGCGCAAGACCGGCAGGCTCGATCTGGAAGCGGTCGAGATGGCGATGCGATCCGCGATGCACCGGGCCGGGGCGGCCGCGCTGAGCCAATTGCTTCGATGCGAACCTCCCGGTCCAGACGAGCGCGAAATACTCTGTCCCTGCGGCCAGAAAGCCCGTTACCGCGAGATGCGTTCCCGGCGCGTGCTGACCGCCGTGGGCCAGATCGAGTTCCTGCGGCCCTGGTATTTATGTCCGCAATGTCATCACGGACAGTGTCCCGCCGATGCCGCCTTGGACATGGAGAAGGTGGACCTGTCACCCGGTGTTCGCCGCATGCTGGCGCTGGTTGGTTCGGAAGCGCCGTTTGATCATGGCCGCCGCCAGATCGCACTGCTGGCCGGCTTGGACGTCACGGCCAAAGCGGTGGAGCGGACGGCGGAAGCCATTGGAGAAGATGTCGACTCAGGCGAGCGAGAGCAAATCCAGCGGGCAATGCAGTTGGACCTGCCGATCGTCGTCGGCGAACCCATCCCGATTCTGTATGTGCAAATGGACCGGACCGGAGTACCCGTGGTCAAGAAAGAAACAGCGGGCAGGAAAGGCAAGACTGCCGGCCAACCGGCCCCTACGCGGGAGGTGAAGTTGGGATGCGTGTTCACGCAGGCCGGCTGGGACTCGGAAGGCTATGCGATTCGCGATGCCGATTCCACCACCTATACGGGGGCCATCGAGACCGCCGAGGAGTTTGGCAAACGCATTTATCTGGAAGCCTGGAATCGTGGCTGGAGCCGCGCCGAAAAGAAGGTCGTCATCGCGGACGGGGCTGAATGGATCTGGAATAACGCCGACCAGTATTTCCCCGGTGCGATTCAGATCGTCGATCTCTATCACTCCCGCCAACACCTGTGGGAAGTTGCCCGCCAGCTGCATCCCCACGACGAAGCCAGCCAGAAAGCCTGGATGAAGATCCACCAGAAGCGGCTGCTCGACAAGGGAAAAATCGAAAAGCTGGTGCTCTCACTGCGGTCCATCGAGTCAATCAACCCGGATGTCATCGACAAAATTCGCATCGAGGCGGACTACTTCGAGAAGAATGCCGAGCGCCTGCGCTACCCAAAGTTCCGGCGCCAGCATCTCTTTGTCGGCTCGGGCGTCATTGAAGCCGGTTGCAAGACCCTTATCGGTTCACGCCTTAAACAGTCCGGTATGTTCTGGACAGTTCGCGGAGCCAACGCCATCATCGCCTTGCGCTGCTGCCACCTCAACCGACACTTTGAGGACTATTGGGAGTCGCGCCGTGCCGCTTGACCTCCACTTTTATGTCGCACACCCAGTGGAATCATACGCTCAGTGCAACCGGCCCCGCTCAGGCCGCTTGGCTTCGGTGATCGCCGCGTCGAATCGCGCCGCGATCGCGTCCAAGTCGGGAGTGGGGCCGTTCCATCGCAACTGATCCACGTTATCGAAGAGCGCGATGTCGGTGCGGAGCGTAGCCAGCGTTCGGCACAGCATGGCCCGGTACGCGCTCGCGTGAAAGCGTTGCCGCCAGGGCGCTCGCATTGGCAGCGTTCACGTGCCACTCGCGCCAGTCCGAGGGGATCGATTCGATATGCCCAAACTTGGCGAGAACAGCAGCGGTCGATTTGGGTCCCCAGCCTTGCAGGCCCGGATACCCATCCGCTGCGTCGCCGACCAGCGCGAGGTAGTCTGGGATCGACGCTGGTGGGACTCCGAACTTTTGAATCACTCCAGCCTCGTCAAGCGTGACGCGGGTCCGGCGATCTAGCTGAACGATCCGCGTGCCGATCACGCATTGGGCGAGGTCCTTGTCCGGCGTGCAGATAATCACGCGATCGACGCGGGTGTCCCGAGCCGCCGCCATGGCCCCCGCAGCGAGCGCGTCATCCGCCTCGAACTCCACCATGGGCCAGACGACGATGCCGGCCGCCGTAAGCGTCTCTTCGAGCAAGGGGAACTGCGCCAGCAGATCGGGTTCGATGCCCTCGCCGGTCTTGTAGCCCGGCCACAGCTCATTGCGGAACGATTCGATGACGTGGTCGGTGGCGACGGCGATGTGGGTAGTGCCACTATTGATCATGCCCAGGATCGAGGCGAGCACACCCCGAACTGCGGCCACCTCACGGCCGTCCTGGTCGCGTGCGGACGGCAGCGCGTAGTAGTGCCAGAACAACTCGTAGGTGCCATCGATCAGGTAGATTTCCAGCGAACGCCTCCAGCACAACCTTATACGACGGTTGGCCGCCTAATCAAGATCGGGCGAATTTAAGCATGGTGGCGAACGGTCAGGTCAGTTTCTGCGGAGTTATCCAGGCAACACATTAAAGACTACCGGCTAAAGCCGGTAGATTCCTATTCCGACTGAAAGTCGGCTTGCGGCTGAAGCCGCCTGAAGCATCTGCGGCTCAGAGCCGCCTCAAGGCTCGGTGGGCGCGGTGATCTTGAATCCCTGCTCGTCTTCGCCCCACTTTTGGTTTTCGATGTAGGCTTTGATCGTCTGCTCATCCACCGCGCCCACCGTCGCACAGAAGTATCCCCGCTCCCACAGGTGCTGCCCCCAGTACCGTTTTCGTAACTCAGGGAACTCCTCTTGCAGTTTTCGAGACAACCGGCCTTTGATGTACTGCACCAGTTTTGCCGGTGCCAGATGCGGCGGCGCCGACAATAGCATGTGGATGTGATCCC
>CAWEZD010000016.1:0-304587 GCA_963813465.1 Bryobacterales bacterium
GCCTGTCCGAGTATAGCGACGGGGAGGGTTCGAACGGCGTGTGCTCGTGTGGCACGACGTTCCCCGAGTCAGCCATTATTGAAGGTCGTGGCGGCCGATTTTGTTCTGGGAGCGTTCGGACCGCGATTTTGACCGAAAATCATTCCCGAATGCCTCTCAGCAGTACTGCATGGCGGTGAAGAGCCGTAGAACATTATGCGTCAGGCACAGCAGTGCCCACTCCCCTTTTACTTTCTTTTTTCCGCGGAGCAAGAATTGGCGAAACCCGCGCGCCTGTTTGATCTGCCCGAACACCGGTTCCACCACACATTTGCGCGCCGCGTAGACGGCTCTGCCCACCTTGGTCTGTAGCTTTCGCTTCATCCGATCCACTTTCGTCGCGTCTTTCGGCAACGGACCGCGCTTCGCCGGGAGTCGATGCTCGCCGTGCTTTTGTTTGCCCGTTGCGATGAATCCCTCGATCTTTCGCTCCGGTTGATCGGTCGATTCCAGGTGCTTCAGGTTCTCTTCCGAACAATACCCGCTGTCGGCCAAAATCCCCTCCGGACGCTGTCCTGACTGTTGTTCGATGAGTTCCACCATCGGCTTCAGTTGCTTTTTGTCATTGGTCGCCTCTGTCACCGATTGCCCCACAATCAGCAGCAGCTCCGGCTCCACCGCCGCTTGCGCATTGTAGCCCTGCACAAACCCGTCGCCGCTTTTCATGATGCGCGACTCCGGGTCGGTGAAGTTGTATTGATCCTTATCCTCGGGCTGGGCCAATTTGGCCTCTTCGGCGCTCTTGCCTTCCTCGACTGCCTTATCTCGCGCCCGCTGTTCGACGACTTTCTTGGCCTGCTTGATCTTGGCCAGGCGGCTCTCGCGCCGCCGTAGTTCCTCCGGCAATTCGTCGCCGCGCTGGCTGCCGTACTGGCCGTCTTCTTGCTCGTCGGCGGCTGCGGCCTGGTCCAGCAACTGCTTCACTTCTTCCCTCAGTTGCTGCTGCTTCTCTTGCATTCGGGCATAGCTCATCGCCTTGTGCTTGCTGGCGTTGGCTTTCAGCTTGGTCCCGTCCAGCGATATACGGCCCAGTTTGATCGCCCCACATTCCAGCGCCATCGCCAAGACCTGCTCGAACAGGTTCTGCAGCGTTTCGATATGGATCTTACGAAAGTCGGAAATGGTCCGGAAGTCCGGCTCGTTGCCCGCTGCCAACACCTTGAACGGGATGTCTTCCTGCAACCGCTTCTGTATCCGACGCGAACTGAATACCCCGGTGCAGTAGCCGTATACCAACAACTTCGTCATCAGCCGCGGATCGTACGGAGGCTGCCCTCGCTTTTCCTTCTCGTACACCGCGTACATCGCCGACAGATCGAGCTGGTCCACGACATCGCTCACGAAGTAGACCAGATGATGTTCAGGTAGCCATTCCCGCAAGCTTGGCGGCAACAGCAACTCTTGTTCCGGCAGGTAGGTCCGGTAGCCCTTTGGCATGAAACATTATGTACCGTTTCTGTTCCGTTTGAACCCGCGAAGTTCAAGAATACTCGGACAGGCTCCTAGGTTTCATCGCCACGTCTGGATACATCGCGGTCAATTTCACAGACACTTCTGTACCAGTGTGGCCCGTGGTCCCTGTAGACAATTCTAATGGTATTGGCTTCCCGCCTTCCTTGTGATCTTGCTGCGCATACGATTGTCCAAGTAAGCGGTCTAGGTCTATCGGCATTCCTACGCGTGAAGGTTCAGTTTGGGCGGTCTGTTCTTGTCCCATATCGATCCTTGGCAGGCGACGAAAGGAGATCTTAATTCCGCTGAGTGGAGGCAGTTCGTCGCTCTGCACATCGTGGGCCACCTCCTCGCCATCGTTTGCCAATACAATCCCGGATTGCTTCTTTCCGGCGGCATCAAGGGTTGTGGTATGTTTCACCGGAACTACGCGCGGAGCATGCCTTTCGACGTTTGCTCTTTGCTCATTCCCCCGAAGTAACGCTGCGTTTTTTTGGCAGTCTGCTAATCTAACTGGCCCTCAAGATTTGAAATCTTCGTTATCAGGCCCGCAGATTTATCGAACTCTGCATTTCGTTCCGCGAAGGCCCCTTCTGCTCGTCTGCGGATTTCCTCCAGCTCCCGTTGGAGTGCTTGATTTTTCTGTTCGGACTCTCCGAGGCGGTGAATCTGTGCGCTCATCCATGAGTCCTCAGGCAAAACCAAGCGACTATTCTCTGGTCGTGATGACACTACCACCGAATGATTTCCATACGAATATTGAACCTGTAAACGTTTGAATTAATTTGGCGCTGGATCGTGTCCAAACAGATCATTAGTGACAAGCGTAACCAGCCCCTCTCTTCTGTGTCTGCACAGGACCTTGGTGACATCCATGTCATTGACCGGACCAGTGCCGTAGACGGCAGAAATGATCCTCAGTTTCTTCGGGAGAAAGTACAATAGCAGGCCCAAAATAATTCCAAGGACAAGAAGCGCACCGAACGCTCCGAGTGCGACAAGGAATCCGGTGGGCGTAGTTCCAACCGTCACTGGGGCACCACCGCCAGGGGAGGGTGGAATCGCCGGTGTCGGGTGCAATGAGACCCAGGCTGCATACGCGCAGTACACGCCTGGGAAAATCGAAAGCATCTGAGCGATGTGGGCCGCCTTGTTAAGGTCCATTCGCTCAGTGGATAAAATCAGAGGCCTTTCTACGCAACTCCGCGCGCCCGGATTCGCTCGACGCGCACGATCCGTCGTCTTGCATTTACTCGGTAAATGATCCTCCAGCCGTCCAGACGAAGCCGGTACAGATCGTTATAGCGTTCCAATTTGACGTGGTCCGGCGGGAAAGGATCGTCTTGAAGTGAAGCAATCGCCTCCAGTGCAGCTTCCAGGAGATTCCTTGGAAGCGTATCGAGTTCGGCGTCAGCGCTTCGTCGCAGCTCGACGGTCCAGTGGGTATCCACGATCCTTCAGGATCTTACGGAGAGGGATGCACGGCTCGCTCGCCCGGCGGGCGCAAACGATTGCGTCGGCATCGTCCTCGGTTAACCATTCGGGATCAGCCAGCATCGAGCGTTCCTCGGGCGTCAGAATGAAATCCGCTGTTGTCCGCCGCGTGGATGGAACCTGAGCCTTGGTTGGTGTTTTTCGCTTCACTTGGTTTCAGCGTATTCGGTTTCAGCAGCGGCGGCAAGGGCGAGTGCGCGCCGAGATCCTTAAACGATTTTCTCCCAATCCGCGGCCTCGCCGAACTTCAGACCCACCAGTGACGGGTCGATATTGCGCAGCAGTCCGGTAAGCACGCCGCCGGCGCCGATCTCGATGAATCGCGTGACGCCGGCGCGAGATAGGACGCGGATGGAATCGGCCCAGCGCACCGGATTGGGCACTTGTTGATACAAGCCCTCGCGAGCCTCGGCGGCGGTGCGGATTTCGCGCGCCTGCCAGTTGTTGATCAGGGGCACGCTGAGATCGCGAAACGCGGTGGCGTCGAGATCGGCGCGCAGCCGCTGCTGCGCGGGCTTCATCAGCGGACAGTGAAAGGGAGCGCTGACCGGAAGCAGCACGACTCGACGTGCGCCGGCGGCCTTGGCGAGCTCCATCGCGCGCTCGACCGCAGCCGCGTGACCGGCGATCACGATTTGGTCCGGCGAATTGAGATTGGCGGCGGTGACGACTTCGCCCCGCGCGGCTTCGGCGAGTATGTCGGCGAGCCTATCCTCTAGATGTTCTGGCGGCAGCTTCAGCAACGCCGCCATCGCGCCCACACCCGCCGGAACAGCCTCCTGCATGTAGTGTCCGCGCTTGCGGACCAGGCGCAGGGCGTCGGCGAAATCCAGCGAACCGGCCGCCACCAGCGCCGAATATTCGCCCAGGCTGTGGCCCGCGACGTAATCGGCAGCGATTCCGCGTTCGCGAAGCACGGCGTGCGCCGCGATAGAGACGGCCAGCAACGCGGGCTGCGTGTTTTCGGTGAGTTTGAGCTGATCCTCCGGGCCCTCGAAGCACAAGCGCGAAAGCGGGAATCCCAGCGCGGCGTCGGCGGCCTCGAACACGCGCGCGGCTTCGGGGTAGGCTTCGGCCAGGGACTGGCCCATTCCGGCAAACTGCGAGCCTTGGCCGGGAAACAAGAATGCGGTTTTGGACATGCGAAGTATCGATTGTATTACACCAGGTTGGGAAACCCTGTTATATTGGGATCGTGAAACGGAAACGGCCGCAGCCGCCGGTTGCCACGCCCCTCACCGAGGCGATCGTTCCGGAAGTCCTTCTGGAGCAAGCCCGGCTGGCGATCGAATCGGATCGCTTCAAGAAGCCGCGGCGGTGCGTGGTCTGCGAGAGCGAGTGCGCCCCCAACTCCAGCGAAGGTTTGTGCTGGGTGTGCCGCCGCTTGAAGCTCAGCGCGTGGCGCGATAGCGACACCCAAATACCCGCGCAGGAATAGCGCCCCGGCTCCCCCATGCATCGAAAGCTGCTGCTGGTATTGGGTGGGTTCGGAGCGCTGATTCACGCTCAGCCGCAGTTTGAAGTCGCGTCCATCCGGGCGTCGGAGCCGATCACCGCGCAGGGAGTAACCGCCGGCGTGCACATCGACGGTGTGCAGGTACGTTGCGTTCTGCTCTCGCTCAAGGACTACGTGCGCATGGCGTACAAGGTGAAGGATTACCAAATTCAAGGGCCGGACTGGATGGCTTCGGCGCGATTCGACATCGTGGCCAAGCTTCCGTCCGGCGCGACAGCGGGACAGGTTGCCGATATGGTGGGCGCGCTGCTCGTGGAGCGGTTCCAGATGAAGATGCACCGCGAGTCGAAGGAGTTTCCGGTGTATGGCCTGGTGGCGGGAAAGAGCGGACCGAAGCTGAAAGCGTCGCCAGCCGAGGCCCCGGAGGGCGCGGACGCCGGCAAAGGCGCGGTCAATGTCGTCGCGGCGTCAAGCACCACCGACATGTTCATCGATCTGGGCAAGGGGTCCTCGATCTCGATTTCGTATGCGAAAAATCGGTTCGAGGCCAAGAAGGTCACGATGGAGGGGTTCGCGGCCGTGTTGGAGCGGTTTATAGACCGGCCGGTGTTGGACATGACCCAGATTCAGGGCAACTACGATTTCACGCTGGAATTTGCGCCGGAGGATTTTCGCGCCCTGATGATCCGGTCGGCGGTGATCGCCGGGGCGACGATGCCGCCGGAGGCTCTGAAGCTGCTGGAAAGTGCGTCCGGCGACTCAATCCCGGCTGCCCTGGAGACTCTGGGGCTCAAGCTGGAGCCGCGCAAGGCCCCGCTGGAGGTGCTGGTGATCGACCATGTGGAGCGGACGCCGTCGGATAATTAACGCCACGGTATCCAGACTCCTATTGCCAGAACGCCCGCGTGGTTTTATACTGGCTTTTTTCGATGTCCGCGGTACTGTTCGAAGAGATCGACCCCATGGCGCCGCAGCGCGAGGCGGCCCTGTTTTACGGGCTGTTCCTGCGCGGCCACTCGGCGGACGCCCTGCGCAAGGATATCGATGTGCCTAAACGCTTGTTCGACAAGCTGATACGCCGCCATCGCAACGAGCTTCGCGTGCAGGCCCGGCTCCAGCGCGCCTATTATTACCGCAAGCAGGTGCTGGCGATTTTCGATGAGCTGGTTACCAGGGAGCGGGTCACGCGGGTTCACACGGAGCGGGTCCACTGAAGGTTTTCGCGCGATCCCCTGCACGCTATCGGCGTCTCGCGCGTCTATTATAGAGACATGGCACGTAATCGCCGTCAGCAATCCCAAGCAGGCTTCACACTCATCGAACTTCTGATCGTGATGGCGATCATCCTGGTGATCGCGGCCATCGCCGTTCCGCAAATGGGCAAGCAGATCATGTCGGCGCACGAGACCGCCACCATCACGGAGATCGGGACCATTAATTCGATGGAGGTTCAGTATTTGTCGCAATTCGGACAATATGCCACCAGCCTGACCCAACTGGGTCCTCCCGCGAGCGGCGCGGAGGGACCGGCGGCGGCGGGCCTCATCCCCAAGAATCTGGCCGAGGGCCGCGCCAGCGGCTACATCTTCACCGTGACCGGCACCCCCACGGGCTACGCGATCAATGCCGTCCCCGAACAGTTCGGCAGTTCCGGCAGCCGCACCTTCTATTCCGATCAGACCCTGGTGACCCGCAATAACTACACTCAGGAGCCGGCCACGGTGAATAGCCCGGCCATCGGAAGCGCGTTGGCGCCGGCGACGGCGGCCCCAGCAGCAGCCCCGGCCGCAACCAAGTAGCCAGGCGATCGCGGCGACAGGCCTGCTGCGACAGGCCGCGCTAGCCCAGAGCCTGGCCCCCTGGCCGGGCTTGGAGCGCGACACATTGGGCCGACCCTGGGGGTCACGCGCGGGTCAGGACCGGTCAGGGGACCAGGTCAGGGGACCCGCCCCACCGCAACCGCTGGTCTACATTGCAACGTTGGTCTACATTAATGATGGAGCCAGTCTGAACGCCACACAAAACGTCGAAGACGTGATGCTGTAGCTACTGGAGTTGCGGCAGGGCGGATCAGCCTGGGTTCGGCCGCGGACACCCCTATACTTACGGCTCATAAGATCCAGGGTTGCGTCGTGGCCCTTTGGTACCATTGATGGCCGAGTACGGATTGACAAATCCGTTTAGAAAAGGTAGCCTAACCTACGGTGCCATTGTCACCTTAACGAGACCAACGGAGGGGCCATGCGTGTTTTCTTGCTTTGCGGCGTGTTGACCATGGGGAGCCTGCCTGTGCTTGCGGGCAGTCTTACTGGTGACAGTTTGGAATGGGACTACTATGCATATGGTAGTTTGTACCAGACCGGCAACACTTGGACAGATCCAGGGAGTGGCGGTACCTTTTTAGGCGATTTTTCGATTTCCTCTACCGCCAACACCATTACTTTCGACTATTTAACGTCGGGAACTTGGAGCCCCTCGGTCCTTTCGCTCGCTCCTACCATCTACAATGGCATTGCTATTAATCTGGTCTCCGGTTCGCCCTTCACTTCGGTGAGCATCGACGCCGCAACCACCATGGCGGGCTTCAATAGCAGCGATATAAGCTTCACCGGCTCTCAGATTCAAGTCAACTGGCAGAACCTGTCCTACGTCCCGGGCACAATTGTGGAGTTGGACGTCAACGGTTCCGGTGTACCTGAACCCGGGACTGCGGTTTCCGTCTCTTTGGCGCTTGTTGCATTGGTCTGGCTGAGACGGAGACAATCGCCTCACGCAGGCCATGGACAATCTATTCGTTAACCGAGCAACATAACGGCAGCAGCCGTTAAAATCCCGTGCTGTCTGCCAGCGATTTTCTGCGTCCTTTTCCAGGCAGCGCTTCAGGACACGGTGCGGAGCCGGAGGCGCAACATCCGCGATTGATGGCGCCGGGCGTTCCGTAATCGCCGCAATCACACTGGCTAAAGACGAGCCCTCAATGGCACGCCTGCCGGTGAGCAGTTCATAGAGCACCAGGCCAAATGAAGAGATGTCGCTGCGGCCGTCGATTTTCTGGTTGTTGGCTTTCGCCTGCAACTGCTGGGGCGACAGTACTAGAGCGTGCCCACGATCTCATTCTTGCCGGTAGGCGCGATGGTGACAGTTGGCGTCATCGGGCTTGGATGCCTGCCCGATCCTCGCCGTCGGCTTCACTGGGGTCACCGAGAATTTCACGAACGGAACTGTGGAGCTTGGGATTTCAGTTCACCACCAACACGTCGCTTGATGTCACCGCGCTCGGGTTCTACGATGCCGCCCAAACCGGCGGAAGTCAAGGCCTGAGCGGCTGTAGCGGATGCGGCGAAGTCGGCATATACAACTCGACCGGCACTCTGCTGGTTTCAGCCCTGGTCACCACCAGCGGCACGCTGATCGGCGATTTCTATTATGTTCCTGTTGCGGCACCCTGCTGGCGGCGGGACAGACCTATTACGCGGTCGCTGAAACGGGCAATGCCGATTATAGATGGTTCACAACCGGCTTCAGCGTCAACCCAGACATCACCTATGTCCAGGACGAGTTCGTAAGTAGCGCGAGCCTGGCGTTTCCAACATCGAGTAATGGGTACACGCAGGCGCAAGGCGGGGGCTATTTCGGCGCCAACTTCTTAGCGTCCACCCCGGAACCGTCGAGCTTCTGGCTTCTCGGCACCGGGTTGCTGGGCGGTCTTGCCTTTTGGTGAAAGAAGCGCCACGGCGTTCGAGCCTAGAACACAGCGCGGGCGACGTTAGAGAGCGCGTTCGACGCTGGCGCGGCCGGCCGGAAGTGAGTGCGCGTTCCACGGAGGGGCTGTGGTCTTCGCGACGCTTCCGCGGAGACCTCAGTTGTCCGACGGTTCTTCGATGTGATCGATGACCAGAAGCTCAACCGGGACCTTTTGTCGATTCAGTTCCAGCCCTAGCTGCTCCCGCAAGGCCGTGAAGAGGGAAGGCCCGCCGGGATTTGGCGCCGCCTCATGTCCGTCTTTGGCGCCCTGTCCTACCCGTTCAGGCGTATATTCCAGGGCGAAATCATAGCTGCCCGTGAGGCCGGTCTTGTCCACCACCGTGTCGTCCACGTCCCGGGCCCCGGACAAGATGTTCGCAAACAGGGACATGGGGAAGTTTCGATAGCTCTCCCTGCCTACGCCGGAGTTCCGCGCCTCCAGGTCCGCTCCGTTCTTGTTCTCTTCCAGCTTCGGCCCGCCTTTTACCGCGGTCAGCAGGTACACGTTGAGATCTTTCGTTTCGTGGCGGAGGCGTAGCTTGAAGCGATCCTCTAACAGGGTCTGGAGCATTCGCATCATTTGCTCCCGGCTGGCCGGTTGCCCGCACGTGGCCTCGATATCGTAGTTCTTGGAGCTGAGCGAGTTGGGCAGTCCGGAGACCTGACGGATGGAGACATCGTACGCCGAGGTGATGAGCCAGAGCAGAGGCATGTGCGCGGTGAACCTCTCGCCGCCGGGAGCGGAGCCCATGGAAGCTTTGCGGGTGACATCCGTACTCAGCCTCACCGACGCGACTTCGAATGCCGCTGGCGCCGGCGCCGTCTGGGCGAACGCGCTCGCGACCGCGAGAATCACACCCGCGGGTGTGGCGATACGGACCATTTTTCCGGCTCCTAAGAGCACGGACGATGGGGGACGCGCTTCCGTGCAGATTACGCTCCGGCGGCGCGGCTCAAGCTGGCGGCTCGTTCGCGCAGCCAGGAGGCTTCCCGCTTGCGCCGGAGCTGATCCAGCAATTCGGCGCGGTACTCGAGATTCGCGGCCAGCTCCGCGGTGCGGCCCGGACACTTTTCCCAGACCTTGGCGGCGCGATCCAGCTCGCGCGCCGCATCGTGGAAGCGTCCGGAGTTCTCCTCAACCTGAGCCAGCGTCTCATGCGCCACCGCCAGGCGGGGCCCACCCTTGCCCCTAAAGGTCCCGATGCAATCCACCAGGAGTTCGCGGGCGCGGGGATAGTTGCTCCAGCCGGCGTACAGGCTTGCCAGGCTGAACTGCATCTCGGCCAGCTCTTCGAGATCGCCGCCGAGTATGCGCGACTTCAGCTCCATCATGCGCTCGTACTCGTGCGCGGCGGCCTGGGTGTCTCCGGATTCCTCCAGCGAACCGGCCAATTGGTGCAGGTCCTGCATGGCGCGGGAGTCCTCGGCGCCAAAGGCGCTCTGGTGAAAGCGCAGCGACCGCCGCAAGCAGCGACGGGCTTCCTCGTGAAAACCCTCGGCGCGGTAGATTGCGCCCAGCTCACTCAGCACGCGATTGGTCTCCTCGTGTTCCAGTCCATACGCCTGCTCGTGCAGTTCGAGCCCCTTCTTGAGAGCCGGGATGGCGTCGCCGGAGTGGCCCCCCTTGTAGCGGGCGATGCCCAGACGGTGAACTCTCCGCGCCATCCGCAGCGGATCCGGGTGCGGCAGCTCGGCCTCGATACGCACGCCTTCCTGCGATACCTTTTCGGCGGCGGCGAAATTTCCCTGTCCCACGAATACCTCGGCCAGACCGTCCAGGCACATCAGGTATCCGGTACTGTCGGTGACCTGGGCCGCCAGAGCGATAGCGGCGCGCAGCGTCTGCTCGGCTTCCGTGAACTTGCTCTGCCTACGCTGGACGTCGGCAAGTTGCAAGCGCAGCCGTACTCGCTTGGGCACCGACATGGAGTGCTTGTCGGCTTCGGCAACCGCCTCCTCCAGGTAGGGCTCGGCTTCTTCGTAGTTGTGATCCTTGAGGAGCCGCTCGCCTTCGGCGCGATTCCAGTTGCGGTCGATGGTCCAGGCTTCAAGCGCCGGCGTCCGAACCGCCGACCAGCGCAAGGATTTGAGGAAGGTTCCCATCCACCCGCTTGAATCGGCAATTTAAGGTTTGGGCATTAGCTCCCCCGAAGCCTTAGTACCGAATCCCCTCCAGGTGCGGGGGTCCTCCAATACCCGCTTCTTGACCGGGACGCTCCCGAGTCCGCTAGAATCAAGTAGGGACACAAGTAGGGACAATAGTTCAGGCGCCGAGCCGAAGGGAAAGGATGACGCCCCGGAGCAGGGAAGTTCTGCACGAAATCGTCGAGGCCTACATTACCACAGGGGAGCCGGTAGCTTCGCGTTCGGTGGCGCGCCGCTGGCACGACACGCTGAGCGCGGCCTCCATCCGTAACGTCATGGCCGGACTGGACGACGAAGGCTATCTTTCCCAGCCCCACACCTCGGCGGGCCGGGTGCCGACCGCCAAGGCCTTCCACGCCTATGTTGAATCGCTGACCCTGCGCAAGATGGCCTCGGCCGAGATTGAGCGTCTGCGCTCGGAGATCGGCAGGCTGGATACCGTCGAGCAGCGCGTCGAGCACACCTCGCGCATGCTCACCGAGATGACGCGCGGCGTGGGCCTTGCCGCCGCCATCCCACAGCGCAGCCCCGCGCTCGATCACGTCGAGCTGGTGAGCCTTCCCGCCGGCCGCGTGCTGATGGTGGTGATGACCCGCGACCAGCAGGTGCGCAATCGTGTGGTGACCCTGGATGAGCCGGTCTCCTCCGACGATCTGGCCTCCATCCGCAACTATATCAACCGCAATTTCGCCGGCTGGATGCTGGAGGACGTGCGGCGCGACCTGGGCGAGCGGCTGGAACAGGCCTCGGCCACCTACGACGCGCTTCTTCGCAAGCTGACCGTGCTGTATTCCAAAGGGCTGCTCGACCTGGGCCCCGCGCCCGAAGTCCACATGGAAGGCGCCAGCAACCTGTTTGCTGTGGATCTGCATCTGACCAAGGAGAAGATGCGCGAGCTGTTCCGCGCCCTGGAAGAAAAGAAGCGCATTCTGGAGCTGCTCGACCGCTTCCTGGAGAATCCGTCGGGCGAGATCGCGGTGCATGTGGGTTTGGGCGAAATGCATCCCTCCATGCGCCAGCTCTCGCTGATCGGACTACCGGTGACGCTGCCGGGCGGCGTGTCCGCCGTCATCGCGGTGCTGGGTCCCATGCGCATGAACTACATCCGCGTCATTTCCGCGGTGCAGCACGTGGGGCAAGCCTTCGGCAGCGCGTAGCGCGGGGCTCGGGCCGTGGTTTTTTGGCTTCCGATTTTCGGTGGCTGTGTTTTACATAATCTCGGAGTTAGCGGTGCGAATCTCAAGCGAAGAATCGAGCCCGTTATGGCACATCGCATCATTCACCGATTGAGCCTTACGAAGAAGCTACTGCTTGCATTCGCGGCCGTGGCCGGACCCATCGCCCTCGGCATCGCCAGCGCGCCTCGCCTGCGCGCACAATCTGCCACGCCCCTCGTCTTTGAGGTAGCGTCGGTCAAGCCATACGTCCTGCGGCCCGGCGTCGTCGCTATTGCAAAGCTTTATCCGCCCGCTGTACCCTTTCGCATCTCGGGTAGCCACGTCGCGGCGCCGCGCAGAACGGTGACCGATCTCATCCGTGACGCCTACGACGTAAAGGAATTCCAGATCACCGGCGAACCAAGGAGGCTTTTTCCAACCGGTGACCGCTACGATATCGAGGCCAAAGCCCCCGGAGACGCCGCTCCTACAGTGGAGCAGGTCCGCCTGATGTTCCAGTCTCTGCTCGCCGACCGGTTCCAATTGAAGCTGCACCGCGATTCGAAGCAGCTTCCCGTATACCATCTGGTGATCGGCAAGAGCGGGTCGAAGTTAAAGCCGGTCCCTCCGGACGCGCTTCCTTCCAAGGGGCAGTCCACTGACCAACTCGTTGAGGCGCTTTCGCTGGGCCTGGATCGCCCAATCATCGACAAGACCGGCCTCTCTGGAGAATTCGAGTACACCATGGATTGGGGCCAGCTCGCTCAGGCCAAGCTCGACGACCCGGAGGGCTTCGCGATGGGAGTGTTATCCTCCTCCATGCAAAAGAGTCTCGGGCTCAAGCTGGAGCCCGCCAAAGACCAGGTTCAGATCCTGGTCATCGACCACGTCGAAAAACCTTCGGAAAACTAACCTGCGAGCCCGATCGTTGGTAGACGATAAAATATATATCGCCTAACAAGGCTGCCCCCCGCTCGCGCGCGAAGCTGGGCGCGCCGCCGTCGGGTACTTGGGCCCAATGTTACTCTAGAATTGTGAGTGCGAAACACGTGAAACATCCGGCGCCGGAGACCGCTGACGATCCGGAATCCGCGGACACCTCTACTGTCACCGATGCGGCGGAGTCGCTGGCCGCCGTCACCGCCGAACGGGACCTGCTCGCCGTCGAAAAAGCCGAGTTGCACGACCGCCTTCTGCGCAGCCAGGCCGAGTTCCAGAACCTTCGCCGCCGCATCGAAAAGGAAAAGGCCGAGTGGCACGAATACGCCGCCACCGAGGCCGTCCGGGCCCTGTTGCCCATCTTGGACGATTTCGAGCGCGCCCTGAAGATCGAGGCCGCCGACAAGCATTACACCAAGGGCATGGCGCTGATCTATCAACGGTTGCTCGAGTCCCTCAAGAAACTCGGGCTAGAGCCGATTGTTTGTATGGGCCAGCCGTTCAACCCGCACATGCATCATGCCGTCGAAAAATTCGAGACCGGGGACGCACCGGAGGGGACCGTGCTCGAGGAATACCAGCGCGGCTATAATTTCAAGGGCCAATTGCTGCGGGCGGCCATGGTGAAGGTGGCCGTGGCGCCGGCGGCGGCGGCGACAGATTGAGCGTGACCAAACGCGATTATTACGAGATTCTGGGCGTCGCCCGCGATGCCGACGAGCAGGCGCTCAAGGGCGCCTACCGCAAGCTCGCTCTGCAACACCATCCCGACCGCAATCCCGGCGATCACACCGCCGAAGAAAAGTTCAAGGAAGCCGCGGAAGCCTACAGCGTGCTGGCGGATTCGCAGAAGCGCGCCGCCTACGACCGCTTCGGCCACCAGGGCGTGTCCGCTGCGGCCGGAGGCGGCTTCGACCCCTCCGCCGGATTCCCCGATCTGGGCGATATCCTCAACGACGTGTTCGGATTCGGCGACGTTTTCGGAGGCGGAGGCTCGCGCCAGCGGCGCAGCCGGGCGCAACGCGGCGAGGACGTCCGCTACGATCTGGAAATCAGCTTCGAGGACGCGCTGCGCGGTCTCACCGCCGACATTCAGGTTCCGCGCCTGGAGGAGTGCGGCCGCTGCAAAGGCAAGGGGGCCGAGCCGGAGGACGGTTTAGTGACCTGTCCCACCTGCCGGGGCCGCGGCGAAGTCATCTACCAGCAGGCGTTTCTTTCCGTGCGCCGGACCTGCTCCCAATGCGGCGGACGCGGCCAGATCATCCGCCGGCCGTGCAAGGAGTGCAAGGGCGAAGGCCACCTGCGCCGCGAGCGCAAGCTCAAGGTCAATATCCCCGCGGGCGTGGGCGAGGGAACGCAATTGCGCTTGTCGCAGGAAGGCCAGCCCGGATCCAACGGCGGCCCTCCCGGCGATCTCTACGTGGTTCTCAAGGTCGCCGAGCACCCCATCTTCGAGCGCAGTGAATTCGACCTGCACTGCACCGTTCCCATCAACGTCTCGCAGGCGGCGCTGGGCGCGAGCATCGATCTGCTGACTTTCGACGGTGTCCAGACCGTGAAGATTCCAGAAGGCTCGCAGCCGGGCGCGCGCGTGCGCCTGAAGGGCTTGGGCGTGCCTCGCGTTAACGCCAGCGGGCGCGGCGATCTGTACGTGCATCTGGAGGTGGCCGTGCCCTCCAAGCTTACCCGCGATCAGCGCCGGCTCTTCGAGCAGCTCGCCGAGCACCTGCCGGCCGAAAACGAGCCGCAGTCGAAGGGCATCTTCGACAAGGTTAAGGACTATTTTTTGTAGGTCCAGGGTTCGGCACTTCTGGATTAGGCATTTCTGGGTTAAGCCAGCCGCCGTGATCTTCCATCATGCTCCCGGCCTCGGCCGGGCCCCAGGTGTTCTGCTCATATTCATGGACCGGCGTCGCGTCGTCCAGCACCGGCTGCACGATTCTCCATTGGGCTTCGATCGCTTCCTCGCTCGCAAAGAGAGTTTGGTCGCCGTGCAGGGCGTCCCCCAAAAGGCGTTCATACGGGGTCATTTCGCCCGCGGGTTGATGGGACGCGATCAGCTCCACATCTTCTCCATCCATCCGCTCGCCGGGGAGTTTGACGCGCACGCCCAGCGCGATCACCACCCCCGGGCTCAAGCGCAGGCGCAGGCGATTCGGCAAGCCCGGCGCTGTTTCCGCGAAGGTTTCGCGAGGCGGACGCTGGAAGCCCACAATGACCTCGGTGCAGGTCACGGGCAGGCACTTGCCGGCCCGGATGTAGAAGGGCACGCCCGCCCAGCGCCAGGTATCGATCGAGAGTCTGATGGCGGCATAGGTTTCGACCTGAGAGTCCGGCGCGACGCCTTGCTCCTGCCGGTAGCCTTTAAATTGCCCGCGCACGATGTCCTCGGGGGCCAGCGGCCGGACGGCTTTGAGGATGCGCGTCTTCTCATCGCGAATCGCATCGTGATCTTCGCCGGTGGGAGGGTCCATCGCCAGACACGCCAGCACCTGGAACAGGTGGTTCTGAATCACGTCGCGGATGGCTCCGGCTTCTTCGTAAAACCGCCCGCGCCCTTGCACCCCGAAATTCTCCGCCATATTGATCTGTACCGAGCGGATGTGGGTGCGATTCCACACCGGCTCGAGAAATAGATTGGCGAAGCGGGTGTATAAAATGTTCTGGACCGGCTCCTTGCCCAGGAAGTGATCGATCCTGAAGATCGACGCTTCGGGAAAGCAACGATTTAGAATGCCCGCAAGCTCCCGTGCGGAGTCGAGATCGCGCCCGAACGGCTTTTCCACCACGACCCGAGCTTCACTCGCCAAGCCCGCCTGTGCGAGTCCTTCCGCCACCGCGGCAAACATGCTCGGCGGGATTGCAAGATAATGCAAGGGCCGGCGAGCCTGGCCCAGAAGCCGGCGCAACTGCGCGAAGGTCTCCGCTTCGCGGTAATCTCCGTCCACGTACTGGAGCAAGGCGGAGAACTTCGCGAAGTCAGCCTCATCCAGGCCGCCGTGGGTGGCGATACTGTCGCGCGCGCGCGCTTTGAGCTGATCCAGGTTCCATCCGGCCTTGGCCACTCCAACAATGGGAATGTCCAGGTTGTGCCGTTTCACCAGCGCCTGAAGGGCGGGGAAGATCTGCTTATACGCAAGATCCCCGGTGGCGCCGAAAAACACGAGGGCATCCGAAAGCGAAGCATCCATCGTCTCATTTATCGCACGGATGGAATGGGAATGGCGGTGGAGCCGCGGCCGTTAGACTCAGCATCCGACCGTCAGCGTTGGGAATTGTCGAGCGTGCGAGAATTCGGCCGGCCACCATTGGGTAAGGTGGAGCGCGCCCGTTAGGCGTGCTATAGTCCCTTCCGCTCCACGGCTTCTTTCCGCCAACAGCAGCGGTACGGGGAACGGCGCGCCTTTCGTGGTGACGATAGGGCGAGCTTCACTTCTTTCTCAGCACGGCGGCGCGTGTCGGCGCCGGCGGCGCGTGCGCAAGCGCCCGTCATGAATCCTCCGGTTTCCATCATGATCGCGTTCGTCGGCGCCACAGATGGAGGTCGCGAGTATATACTGTATGAAAATTGGGACTGCGGAATGGGCAGCGCTCCCTCAGGATGCGCCGTCTTTTAAGCGGGGAGGAGGAATTTATGCCCGTGAGAAGATATCGCCTGCTAGCCTTTTTCGGGATGACGACCGTCTTCGGAGGATCGGCAATCGCTCAAACCCCTGGATCTCAGTTCACGTGTTCTGCCACCGTCACCGTCCCACCAGTTCTTCGCGCGGAAGGCTTCACGGAACAGATCGGGGACATTGTTCTCACCTGCACAGGTGGAAGCCCGACGCCGCAGGGGCAGCCGCTACCGCTGTTAAACCTGACAGCGACCTTCAACGCCTCAGTTTCCAATCCGACCGTTGTCGCGAACTCGGGATTTACCGACGCGCTGCTTTTGATCGACGAGCCGGCGCCGGCCAATCAGGTCGTCGCGCCGGTGACGGCGTACTCAGGGCTGAGTTACCAAGGACCCACCCTCCTGAGCGATGGTGCCGGCGGCACCATTGGCGCCTCGCCGAACGTCTTTTATGGGCGCGTGGCAAATGAAAATACCATCGAATGGCTGGGCGAACCCTTACTCCAGATTAATACCACCGGCTCCAGCACCTTCAGGATCACAAACGTTCGCGTGAACGCGAGCAAGGCGAACACCAGCACCCAGAACATGCCCCTAGAGAGAGTAACCTTCGGGTTTGAGTATTATTACCCTCTCTCCAAGTCGCCACAAGCGGAGGAGAAGAAAACGATTCCGCTCCTTTCGGCCGCATCGAGCGCCGTACCGATTTCGATTTCGCCTTCCACGCTCACCGTGGCGAACATCGTACCCGACTTCGAGTATCAGGCCAACGCGGGAAGCGCTCCCGCGAACCAGGCGTTGAACTCCGGCTTGCTTTCCGCAAATCCGGTCTTGCCGGCCTCTCCTTCGGCCACCTTGAACATCAGCGAACTGTTTCCGGACCTGATCAAAGTGAGATCGACGGGTTATCAGGATGTGCCGGGCCAGGTCTACAATACCGATGCCGGCTTCACCAGCCCGGCCATTCCTCCCGTGCTCGCGAACTTCGGAACCGAGTTTCAAGCGGTGTTCAACAACATCCCCGCGGGCGTCAGCGTGTTCGTGGGCACGACGGTGACCGGAGTGAATCCGTTAATGGGCGGGGCCGCGTTAGGAGTGATCCAGTTGACCTCGCCCGGCGCGGCGGCCGGTTCCACGGGCCTGACGCAGCTTCCCGTTACAAAGGGCTCCGCGACTGCGATCTGGGAGACTCAATCGGCCGATCCCACCCGAACGGGTACGTTCACGGTTCCGGTGTATTTCGCGTTCCAATCCGGCGTGCCGGCGCCGGCCAATATCACCGTCGTTCAGAGCCTCGGTTCGCCTCCCGGAGGCGTTGCATTTGCCCAGCCGTCTCCCCTGATCCCGCTGCTGCCCCTGTTCACGATCAATACCGGCGCCTCGGGATCGGCGACGTTGAGCGCGACGATGGACCCTCGTCCGTGCATCGTGGGAATTGTGTTCTATACCGGAAACGCCTGCAGCCCAAGCAACGGACTGCTTGTGAATACATTCAGCGACACAAAATCGATCCCCCTGAATCAGCCGACGTTTCCGATGGCGGGAAACTTGAGCGAGTTCGCCCTCGGGGGAGGCTCAACCCCCATCCATTTCAGCCTTTTCGTGAAACCGGGCAGCGCGAATCCCGGAGTTTACAACCAGACCATAGACGTAAGCGCGCAGGGCGCGGCCAATTCGCTGAGCCTGCCCTTCACAGTCACGGTTCTTCCGCCCAACAATCCGATCTTCGAATTGAATGGAATCACGGACGCCTTCAGTTACCAATCGGAGACCATCACGCCTGGCCAGATATACACTCTGTTCGGAAGTAACTTCGGTCCGCCGAGCGGGCTGGTGTCGGGGACTCTCGATAGTTCGGGCAAGCTCTCCACAAATGTGGCGAACACCCAGGTTCTCTTCGATGGAGTTGCGTCACCCCTGCTTTACGTGGCCAACGGGCAGTTGAGTGGCTGGCTCCGTTCGAGCTTACCGGCAAGACCTCGACCAATGTTCAGGTGATTTCGAACGGCCTGACTTCACCGACGGTGGCGGTGCCCGTTCAGGCGGCGAGCATATCCATCGCCAGCGCGGACGGGAGTGGCGGGAACGGCGGCGTGATCATCAACAAAGACGGTACTCTCAACACCGTTTCTAATGCGGCCTCCGTGGGTGACGAGGTTGTGATCTACGCATCCTATGCGGGGCTGTTCGCCAACGGCGTTACCGGCACGGACGGCCGCACCACAACCTCGGCTCCGTACCCGGCGCCTAAAGGCCCGGTGTCGGTCACGTTCGGCGGCGTTCCGGCGACAAACATCGAGTACTTCGCGAATGCTCCGGGGTTTCTCGAGAGCGTGATGCAAATCAACGTGACAATTCCGGCGGGCGTGCAGCCCGACCTGTATATCCCGCTCGTCATATCGGCGGGTGGCGCGACCAGCGTGCCCTGGACGACCATCGCAGTGCAATGACCCGCCCGGCGCGTCTCCGCTGTCGTAAAAGCTATCTTAGCGTCTTGCCCGCAGCACGAGTCAAAAGTCCTTGGCCGATGGGAAGTGCTTCAGTCCGGATTTCGGAACCGCCGGACCGCGCGGGTCCTTTTGCGGCGCTAAACGTGTGGAGCTCTGGCCTAACTTAGCGCTTATGCGGGGACCGCCCACCAATCGCCACGCGGGGCGGCGTCCTCGCCCGCGCTCAAGGCCCTTGGCCGAGCTGTTTCTTTATGGATGGATCAGGGTGCCGGATGCACGCGTGCGCGGCGCGACAAAATCGGATAAAATCTTTAGTGATTCCGAGCGGAGCGCGCAAAGGGTGCGGCGCGCACCACCGCGCAGGTAGGAATTGTTTCGCGCCGCACTCGTTTTGCGCGAGGTACTGAAAAGAGATGCAGAGCCCACGCCAGATTGTGTTAGGATTCCTGACGGCTTCGCTGGCCTTCGCGACGGTCGCAAGCGCGCAGTCGGCCGGCCAGAGGGTCGTCCGCAAAGCGCCCACTGCTGCGGATTGGGAAGCGATCGCAAAACTCCCGGATTTCACGGGCGTTTGGGAAGCCGGCGGAGGAGGAGGCGGCGGACGCGGCGCAGCTTCAGCAGCGGGTGCTCAAGGTGCCGCTCCCACAGCAGGCGCTCGTGGTCCAGCGGCAGCGGGTGCGCCAGCAGCAGGTGCGCAAGGTGCAGCGCCCGCGGCGGCAGGTGCGCGTGGCGGAGGCCGAGCGGGCGGACGTGGAGGCGCAGGCCGCGGCGTTCCCTCCCTCACGCCCGAATACGCCGCCAAGGCGAAAGCAACGCCGCCTCCCGCGGCCGAGGAAAACCTGACGGCCAATTGCTTGCCGCCCGGCCTGCCCGGTATCATGACGCAGCCCTACCCTTACGAATTTCTACTGACGCCCGGCCAGGTAACTATCATCAGCGAAGCCTACACCGAGGTCCGTCATATCTACACCGACGGCCGCCCGCTGCCGGAAGATCCGGACCCCAACTTTTACGGCACTTCGGTCGGCCATTGGGACGGCAACACGCTGGTGGTGGATACGGTGGGATTCGCCCAGGTTCCGCGCGGTCTTAACTTTCCCTATAGCGACAAGCTGAAGGTCACGGAGCGCTTCCAGCTCACCGACCCCGACACGATGAGCATCGAGACCACCGTCACCGACCCGTTGGCTTTGACGATGCCTTACTCAATGGGGGCCAGGACCCTGCGGCGACATCGCAATTGGACCATCGCCGAATATATTTGTGAAGAGAACAATCGCAATGGGGTGGACGAAAATGGCAAGGCGCGCATCAACCTCGCCAACCCCGAGGCTTCACCCAAGTGACGCGCCCCGAAATGACGAGAGGTACTAATATGACCATGAACAAATCCGTCCGGAGGGTGATTCTCCGGGCCAGTCTTGCGGCGGGCGTAGCCAGCCTCGCGATGGCGCACCACTCCTATGCGGCCTTTGACGTCACCACGGAAAGGGTCATCGTCGGCTCCATTAAGAAATTCGATTGGAGCAACCCGCACACGTGGGCCTGGATCGACGTGCCTAATGAACAAGGCGGCGTGGATACGTGGGGCGTAGAAGGCATGAGCCCCAACTATCTGGCTCGGCGCGGCTGGAGCAGGACCACCCTCAAACCCGGCGACAAAATCACCGTCACCATTCGCCCCATGAAGGACGGCAGCAAGGGCGGCATGTGGGTGACGGCCAAGCGGCCCAACGGCGAGATCCTGCTGATGGGCGGAACGATTACCGATCCGTAAAATCGAAGAACGAGGACACCATTGCCTGGAGCAGCCTCGATAAAATACTCCGGACTGCTGAGGCAATAGTGTTCCCACTTTTCGGCGGCCTCGCGGGCCCCTTTACTGCTACAGCCCTACTGGGGCTTCGATCTTGGTTGTCAAGCGCTCCAACCTCTGCTTGGTATTGCCGTAATTCACGAAGTCCGAGATCATTGCCGCGAGATCGGTGGCATAATCGGCGTTGGCTTCGAGATAGTCTTTATATTCCGCGATGTTGTGCCTCGGCGTTCCGTTGAGGTGATCGATAACGGCGGCAGTGTAGCCGCCCAGCTCATCCAGGAACGGCTGGATTCGATCAATCGCGGTCCTTTGCCAGGGTGAAGCGTCGGCTCTCGCCTCGTTGAGCTTGGTAACCTGGCGCCCAAGCGCGTTAATGTGTTCTTTCATTTGGTTAACTGCAGCTGCGTGACTCTCCCAGCTGACATTCATCCGGGTGAAGCTCTCCATGGTCACGGCGTCTTCCTTGACTTGAAAGGCCATGGTCTTGGCTTCGGAGAGCAGCTTCGAGACTTGCTCAGAATCCGGAACATCGGCCGCGTACACGGTGAACGAGGCCGCGAGGAACCCTGCCATTAGAAAGGCAGAAGTCCCCACTAGAGCGATTGATTTGCGTTGGTTCATGCTATCCTCCCTTTGTTTGTGAACTGCCTGTCGTGTTCATTAAGAGCACGCGAGACTCCACCTCGACACCGACTTAAAGCCCCAATTTCGTCAGGTGTTTATGGCAGAGCCTCCGAGGTTTGCGCGATTGCACCCAGCAATGCGCGATGCTGCGCACCCCGGCCTCGCGACCGCAGAACTTTACTACGGATTACATCGGCCCCGCCTTGGATAGCGCGATCGAGGACGCTCAGCGGAATGGAGTCATTGTCGATGCGATTTAACCGCCGGGTCCGGTCAGGTTCCTGACGGAGGTGCCGAATGCGGAGCTTGTGTATGGGAAAATTGGATCATAGGAGCCAATGAATGTTGAAGCGGACAAATATCGTATGGGTCGTTGTGGTGATCGCAGTGTTGGTTGCGACCGGGGCCGCGTTAGGTACTGCGGCCGCGCAAGCGGCGGACAAGCCGAAAGATAAACTCACGCTCGGGGAGGCCGATGTCAAGCAACTGCTGCTGCTCATGGATGCCGACAAAAACGGCATGATTTCCAAAGAGGAATACATGCGGTTTATGGAGGCCGAGTTCGACAGGCTTGACAAGGACAAGAGTGGGCAGCTGGACGTCAAGGAGCTGACCCAGTCGACATTCACCGTAATCCACTCCGGACACCGGTAGTGGCGAGCTCCCGTTAATTCGAGACCGTCATCACAGGGTTTGGATAGGGCCCGCCCAGCGTGTTGGACGCTTGCCCGGCGATGGTGATCACCACCGGGTAAGTGCCCTTGGCGAGTTGAGGTACCAGGAAATTCGCCTGGTACAGGCCGATGGATCCCGCGGTCAAGCCCATGTACACGACGGTGGCGTTCATTCCCCCCACGGTCACTGAGTTGCTTCCGGTCACAGGCGATTGTCCGGGCGGCGCCACCGCACCCGAGACAAGTTTTCCGGACGCCGTCACCGGTCCTCCGCCGGTGAAATATGCCACCACTTCATCTCCGACGGCAGCCGCCGCGGTTGGGGAATTCACGGTGATGTTATCCTTGTTCACCACCACCGCACGATTATTGCTGTAGACTGCGATCCCGGGCGTGCCGGTGGCCGGCACATAAACCGCCGCGGCGTTGCTCGTTGCGGTCCCGTTGGTTACGATCACGCTCGCTACTGCGCCTCCCGGGATATCCCATGGCATCTGCGCGTCGATTTGACCCGAATCCACGTAGTACAGCGGAACCGCCTCTCCGTTCACAGTCACCTTGGTGTTCAGCAACGTAGTTGGGAAAGGTACGCTGGTTGCGCCGGCGCTCCTGTTGGCCGCGGCCAGCCCAGTGCCGTACAGCACAAAGGCGCTTCCCGGCGGCGTGGCGTTGACGCCGTAGCTGAATACATTCGCGATGGATTGGGTTGGGCTCAGAAATGCCGCATGCGCAGTGCCGACACGGATGAACCCGGAGTTGGCCTCTAACATCGCTAAGGTCTGGCCGTAGGCACCCTCGATCACGAAGTTCAGCGTGTTGGTCTTGCTAGTCGAATCGGTCAGCGTGGCGGATGCCAGGCATCCGGTAACCGAATAGGTCCCGGTGGCCGTGATCGCTTGTGGCGTCGTTCCGGCCGACGTGATCGTGTAGCTGGCCGTCGCATTGCCTTGCCCGTCGAACTGCAACACGCCGGCTTCACTGGCGGATCCGGTTTGCGCGGTTCCCGAAAGCGTCGATCCGGTTGCGTCGTAAGTATACACGCCCGAAAGCGTGGGCGTCGCGCAGGCCTGCGGCCCAGTGTTGTTGCCGCCCCCGGAATAGACGTAGGTCGAATCAGACCCGGTGATGTTGAAATCTTTCCCGCTGGCGTAGACCACCAGCGCGAATGTGCTTCCCGTGGTGAGGGCGATCATACCGAAGCAATTGGATGGGATAGTATACGTTCCTGAATAGTTGAACGGCTTTCCAGAAGCCAGATTGGTGTTGACAATCCCGGTAAACGCAACGTTGCTCACGCCGTCGAACGTAGCCGTGCCGTTTCCCTCGTAGCTGCCCGACAAGCTTCCGGCAGCCGAGATTGCCCGCCCGGTGAGGTTGAACAAGTACGTTCCGTTCAGATTGGAAGCGCTACAGGTCCCGCCGGTGATTTGCGCGAACGCGGGCGCAGCCAGCAGGCAGGAAAAAGACAACAGAACCGCGTTGCGTGCGTTCTTCATATTCCCCTCCTCGTGACGGTCTCGGACAAGAGCTTCGCGACTACCCCTTCCGCGGGCTTGTCTCCGGCTCTTTGATTGGCTGCCGTCGCCGTTGGCTGGCCATAAGCCACGTGTCCGGTGCCGCTGAGCAGGTAGGAGCCGCTTTGAGCCAAAGTCATGTCGAAGGCTCCGTTGGCCGCAGAGGAGTTGGTGATGCTGAAGCTCATCACGGCGGTGTTACCTTTCGAATTGGTAAGGGTGGCCGAGCCCACGCAGGTGCTCGATATAGAATAGGATCCCGTAAGATTGCTGCCGGGTTGTGAGGTTCCGAGCGCCGACAGAGTGGCGTTCACCGTTACGTTGCTGACTCCGTCAAACTGCAACAATGCGGCTGCATTCTCGGCGCCGTCGACCGCGCCGCTGGACAAAGTAAATCCAGTGCCGGTGAACACGTACACGCCCGAAAGCGTAGCCGCCGAGCAACTGGCTGGCTGGGTGCTTCCTGAACCCGAGTAGGAATAGACGGCATCGTTTCCGGTCACCAGGAAATCGAGGCCCTGGTTATAGGACACGAGATTGAATGTGGGGCTGCCGCCACTGGTGATGGTCACGACGCCGGCGCAGTTAGACTGTATCGTATAGGTTCCCGACCAGTTCAACGGCGTCCCAACCGACTGTATCGTGTCCGTGGTCACCGTTATCGTGACCTTGTTCAGCCCGTCGAAATTCGCCGCGCCGTTCCCCAGGAGCACGTTGCTATAGTTCCCGGCGGAAGTGACCTGTCTCCCCGTTAGGGTGAAGGCGTAGTTTCCGCTCAAATCTGCGGAGTCGCAAGTATTGCCCCCGATCTGCGGTTGCGCAACCAAGGGAGCTGCCAGAAGGCAGCATAGAATAAACAGACCACTGCGTGGACAATTCATTGGCGCAGTTCCTCCGCATTGCATTATACCCGGAATTTCCATTCTTGTAATGGTTTGCAAATCCGCGACATATCGCGGTGACCGCGATGCGAGCCACGAGATCGCGCGGCGGCAGGCCGTGTTGTCCCTTTTGTTTCAATCGCATAACAATGGCGATTCCGGTGCATCTGAACTACCGAGGAAATCCATGTCGATCGGTCAGATTCACGTCCTGGTTGTAGAAAACGATGAAGTCAACGCGCAGGTTGCGCGCACGATGCTGGAGCGACTGGGGTGCCGGGTAGACACAGCGGAAAACGGCGCGGAGGCGGTCGAGCTCTTCGGCAAAGTACTGTATGACCTCATCTTCATGGCTTGGCAAATGCCCGTGATGGACGGCTTGGAAGCGACCGCGAGGATCCGGGGCCTGGCGCGGGGCCGTGTTACTCCCATCGTGGGCACAAGCGCGCGAATAGGCCGGTTGGAGTGCCTGGCGGCCGGCATGAGCGATCTCATGCCCAAGCCCTTTCGGCTGGAGAGCTTGAAGCTGGAGTTGTGGAAGTGGACCCGCTGGGAAGAAGGCCAGCCAAGTGGCCCGGAGGGCTAGAGCCACCCCGATCCTGCAATATGGAGAAGTCGCAAAAAGCGAGTAAGCTGGAAGTGCTGTGAACCCGGTGGGCGATCTGGAACGCATCGTCTTTGAGATCGCCAAAGGCGTGTGGAGCAATACGGGAGACGATTTCTTCCTCTCGCTGGCGCGGCAACTGTTCCAGACGCTTCACGCCGATTTTGTTCTGGTGGGCGCTCTTCAACCTGGGGGTGAGAAGATACGCACCCTGGCCGCGCACAGCTCCAGCGGCGAGATCCCGGCCTTCGAATATGATCTTTCCGGCACGCCTTGCGAGGGGGTCGTGGAGAAGCGAATATGCTCCTACGCGGAAAGCGTGCACCGGCTGTTTCCCACGGACACTCAATTGGTCGAGATGGGAGCCGAGGGGTATGTCGGGTCGCCCCTGGTGGATTCCGACGGCCGCTGCCTGGGGCTGATCTGCGCCATCACTCGCCAGCCTATGCAGAATCCCAAGCTGGCCGAAGCAGTGCTCCGGATTTTCGCGGATCGGGCCACAGCGGAGTTGCAGCGCCAGGAGTACGAGGAAGCGCTGGCGCGCGCCGAGCAGCGCTCGCGCGATTTTGTGACCCACGGCAACGAGGCCATGATCCGCATAGCTTTGGAGCAGCCGATTGCTCTCGACGCCTCCGAAGACGAGCACATCGAACATTACTACCATTACGCCTACGTTGCCGATTGTAACGATCGGGCGGCCGCGCTGTTCGGTCTGACGGGGGGAGCGGCGGCGCTGATTGGCGCTCGTATGGAGGCCTTCGCTCCGCGTTCCGATGCCGCACAGATAGAGCGACTCCGAACCTTCATCCGTGAGGGCTACCGCTTTTCGCAAGTGGAGCGGACGTTTGGCGACCGGACTCTTCTGATGACGCGCGACGGCATCATCGGCGACGGGAAATTGTTGGGAGCGTGGATCACCACCCGCGACATCTCGCCTTTGAAAGAAGCTGAAGCACAGGTGCAGAGCTTGAATCGCGAGCTGGAGCACCGGGTGGAGGAACTCAGCGTGTTGCGGGCGCGCCTGGAGCAGGACAACGCCTACCTGCGAGAGGAAATTCGCGAGGATCTTCACCTCGACGACATGGTGGGTTACGGCCCGCGGTTCATGGATCTCGCCCGCCGCGTTGAACTGGTGGCTTCCACCTCCGCGACGGTGCTCATCACCGGCGAAACCGGAACCGGGAAGGAATTGGTGGCGCGTGCGATTCACAATCTGGGCGAGCGCCGGGAACGTCCGCTGGTGAAAGTCAATTGCGCGGCGATTTCCGCGGGACTGGTGGAGAGCGAATTGTTCGGCCACGTGAAGGGGTCCTTCACCGGCGCGACGGAGCGGCGCATCGGACGCTTCGAATACGCCAACGGAGGAACGCTGTTCCTGGATGAAGTGACGGAGCTGCCGCTCGAAATCCAGGCCAAGCTGCTGCGCGTGCTCCAGGAACAGGAATTCGAGCCGGTTGGTTCGAATCGAACGGTGAAGGTGGACGTGCGGCTGCTGGCCGCCACCAACCGGAATCTGGCTGAGGCGGTGCGCGAAGGCCGCTTCCGCATGGATCTGTATTACCGCTTGCTGGTGGTGCCGGTGGAGGTGCCACCGTTGCGCGAACGGCGGGAAGACATTCCCATGCTGGCGGCCCACTTTATCGCACGATACGGCCGCCAGTTTGGCCGGCGCGTGGAAGGAACCTCCGAATCCGTGAAGCGGCAGTTGATGGCCTACGATTGGCCGGGCAACATCCGGGAACTGGAAAACCTGCTGGCTCGCGAGGTGGTGCTGTACTCGGGGGGCAAGCAGGGAGGTTTGTTGGATGCATCGTTGTTCCTGCCCACGACGGGTTCGGGCAGTTCGAAGGCGCCTCCGCACAGCATGGAACACGCCGAGCGAAGGCACATCGAGAAGGCGTTGGCGACGGCGCGATGGGTGCTGGAAGGGCCCAAGGGCGCGGCCGCGATGCTCGGTTTGAATCCGAGCACTCTGCGCAGCCGCATGAAGCGTCTGGGCATCCAGCGCCCGGCGTAGCGCCGCTATTGCTTGCCGAAGAGGGTCGTTGGCCGGTTGAGCTCCTCGGGAGTCTGAAACTGATGGAGCTTTTTTTGGCCGATCCACAGCGCCAGTCCAAGCGTTACGCAGGGAAGAAAATAATTCCCCCGATGATGGCCCGTCTGCTGCTGGATGAGATTCCCGACAGCTGAGCCGAGCAGGAAGCCGACGAAGGCCCAGAGAAGCAGGGGAACCCATCCGCGCGGTGTTTCCAGCCCAGTCGCCTTCAGGTCTCTACACGTGATCAGAAATGGCACCCATCCGCTCAATCCGATGAGCATGACCAGATCGGCAAGCCACAGAGGTTTCACGATCAGGGGCACGAAAGTGAAGATCAAAGCGAAACCCAGCCAGAAATTCTTGCGTCCCAGCAGCCGCCGGGTCTGCTTCAGGGATCGTGCCTCTAAGCCGGCCGGCGCTTCGAGGGGTGGGAGCGAATACTCGCCGGCGGCTTCCACGATCTGACGCAGCGCTGCGTCCTCCGCCAAGAATGCTTCGACGACGGCGCGGGTCTCCGTGCTAGCTTCTCCGGCCAGATACGCCGGCAGCAAATCGCGAACGATGTCGTTGGTTATTTTCATGTCGTCATTTCCCAAACAGTGTGATCGGCCGGTCGATTTCTCCGGGAGTTTGGATCTGATGGAATTTCTCGCCGACCCATAGAGCCAGTCCAAACGTTACGCCGGGAAGGTCGTAGATCGCCCGGTGATACCCGGTCTGCTGTTGGATGAGATATCCGGCCGCCGCGCCGATCTGTGCTCCGACTAAAGCCCAGAGAAGCCGCGGTACCCAACCCCGCGGCGCTTCCAGCCCGGTTGCCTTGAGCTCCTTGCACGCGATCAGAAACGGCGCCCAACCACTTAGTCCGATCAGCATGACGGCGTCGGCAAGCCACCACGGTTTCAAGATCAGGGGTACGAAGGTGAAGACCAGCGCGAACCCCAGCCAGAAATTCTTGCGTCCCAGCAGCCTCCGAGTTCGCTCCAGCGATTGCGCTTCTAAGCTGGCGGGAGCTTCGAGCGGCGGTAGCGAATAATTGCGGGCGGCTTCGACGATCCGCCGCAGCTCCGCGTCTTGCGCCAGGAACGCTTCCACGACGGCGCGCGTGTCCGCGCTGGCATCTCCCGCCAGATACACCGGCAGCAAATCGCGAACCATGTCTTTAGTCACTTCGCGTGCTTGCATGAACTGCTCCCTTCCGGCGCTCCGCCAGAAACAGGCGGGCGCGATGAATCTTGACCTTTACCGAGGAAAGCGACAGACCCAGAATGCGCGCGATCTCCTCGTAGGAGACGCCGTCTTGAGCGCGCAGCAGCAGCGCTGCCCGATCCGGCTCCGGCAGCGTTTGCAACAGGGCCAGCGTGTCGCGCAGGACTTCTTTGGACTCCAAATCGCGCACGGCGGTCTCGGCGACCGCGTGATTATCCTCTAACTGATCCTGCTTTCCCTTGCGCCGCAGGTCATGCAGAAACAGATTTCGGGCAATCGTGAACAGGTATCCGCGCACGGTCTCCATACGAACCACCGCGGCCGAATCCCAGATGCGCAGAAACGTTTCGGAGACGATATCTTCCGCCAGAGCCGGATCGCCGCTCAGATACAAAGCGAATTGATAGACTGCTCGGGCATGGTTCCCGTACAGCTCTGTGAAGCTGGCCGCCTTGGGAGTCCCGCTCGTGTCTGACATGCCCTATTCAGACTATCCACGAGCGGGGCGAAAGTTACGCCTTCGCCAGCACGCTGCCGTAGCCCATGGCTCGCGGGCTGAGGCCCACCAGGCGAACGGCGTTCATCAAAGCGTGGGGAGTACTCGAAACCACGGGCACTTTGCACTTGGCTTCGAGCGGTACCAAAAGGTCGATGGTGCTCAAGCCGCCGCAGGAAACCAGCAGCGTGTCGGCCTGGGGCGCAAGCGCGAATACTTTCGCGCTGAAATCGTATAGCTCCGGTTGAGTGACCGCGTTGGTGGTGCGGATCAGGTTCAATCCCTTGATGGTCAGCACGTCGAAGCCGCTCTCTTTCAGGAAGCGTTCCAAGGTGACGTTCACGATGTCGGTATACGCAGTGGCCACGGCGATGCGCTTGGCGCCGGCCACTTTGAGGCCGTCCACAATCCCGCTGGACATGGAGGTGGCGGGCAGCCCTGTGGCCTGATGCACTCGGTCGATCAATTCCTGGTTGAAGGCCGCGCCTTTGTAGAACGTGAGCGAGGTTCCCATGATGGAAATCGCGGTGGCGCCGCGTTCCTTCAGCTTGAGCGCCGCGGGTACGATGCGAGGAACTGCTTCGTCGTAGCTCTCAATGGTCATGCCGTTAAAGGCCAGTCCTTCGGCCAGGAACGTCACGCCGTGGGGATAGAGTAGCTTGGCTTCCGGCGGAACCGGGTAGTTGGCGGGCGGGAAGATCATGCCCATTACCGGATCGGCGCCGGAGGCCAACGGTGCTGCGAGCGCGCCCGCCGCTGTTACTGCCGCGGCCTGCACAAACTGTCGTCGAGAGGTGGGAGTCATGGCGGCTACGCCGTCTTACTCAGGCGCCGCCCCGTCACGGGATTCACGCCTTTGCGCTTGGCCGCTTCCCAGCGCTTCTTGGCGGCCAGAGAAATCCGCTTCCTGCCCGCCGCCGACAGACGCCGAGGCCCGGCTTTTTCCGCCTTCGCTGCGGGCTTGGTTTTGCCGGCTCCGTTGGATGGTTGCGAATGCACCATCTTCTTCGCCTGAACGACATTGGCTTTCGCGGAGTCGAGCAGATCTTCCAGGCCATTCTTTTTGTCCGGCAACCGGCCGATGACGTTAGACAGCAACGCGACGACTTTATTCAGCCGCTTGAGGGTTTTCTTGATTTTCATCCGTGCGCTCCTAGGTTCTTATATGTTACTACCAGGTTACTGCTTGCGTCACTTTCCCACCAAGTGAGACACGTCGCGGTTATTATTCGTTGCAGACGTACTCGGTGATTTCCCAGCCCGGGGCAAGCTGCGAGGATTCGAGCACCTTCCAAGGCTTGGATTAGGCGCTGGGATCGTCAATGGTGATTTCGATATTTATGCGGCCGAGCTCGGGCCGCGTGAAGCGCTCGACAATGTGGGCCTTTTCGGTTCGCGGATGACCGAGCAGATCGAGCCAGGCTTTATCGTTCAAACCAACCGTATCGACCACCAGAGCATCGCCGTCCCATGGCCGATGGAATCGCCCCACCAGGTGTCGATCACGTCGGGGTCATGAGGCCGTCCATCCAGAAAGATCTGGCGGTAGCTGTGGACGTTGCCCTCGTAAAGGATCAGCAAGAGCTTGGAAGTCTGTCCGAATTTCCAAGGGAAGGTGAACGTCCTCGGGTTTCAGTCCGCGGCGCTGTTGCGTGCGATGGTTTCACCATTGCGGATGGGTGGGTCTCCGGGTCCGCAGCCGGGCGCGTGATAAACGCCGGAGAAGTCAACGTGCCCGTCGGAGGTTCGGGGGCGCACGCAAGCCCTTGGCGACCTGGCTGCCGCCGTCATTGAATTGAGCAAAGCCGAATTGAGCGAACGTCAGGCTGCGGAAAAGCTCGGAACCACCGCTTCCTTTGGTCGCGGCTCGGAATCGGTGCTCCATGTCACGGCCACTTACAGAGCCGCGACCACAGGGAGCGGAACGACTTAGGGCGTTTTCCCCTCCCCGAATGGCTCGAAGCATCACCTCGCCGGTTCCAGCCGGATCAGCGCACCAGGGTCTTCATCGGTCAGGACGTAGACCAGCCCATCGGGGCCTTGGCGGACGTCGCGGATGCGCTTCTTCATGTCGGTGAGCAGGGATTCGCGGGCGGTCTCGTCCCAGTTTTCGTTGAAGACGATCCGTTCGAGGTGGCCGACGCCTTGGACCGCGCCGCCCAGCATCGCGCCCACCAGCACGTTGTTCTTCCAATCCGGGAAGCGGTCGCCGGTGTAGAACGCCATGCCCGAAGGAGCGATGGACGGGGCCCAGAAAACGATGGGTCCGACCATGCCTTCCTTGAAGCTGACGATCTGCGGCCCGGAATAGTCGCGGCCGAAGCTGACCAATGGCCAGCCGTAATTGGCTCCGGGCTTGATGATGTTGATTTCATCCCCGCCGTAGGGGCCGTTTTCGTTATTCCACAGGTCGCCGGTGACGGGATTGAACGCCAGCCCCAGCGAATTGCGATGACCCATGGAATAGATTTCGGCCTTGAATCCGGCGCGTTTTTCGAAAGGATTGCCGGGAGCCGGCGTGCCGTCGTCACGCAGGCGCAGGATCTTGCCGCGAAGGCTCGACCCTTCCTGGGCCGCGTTGCCATTCGACGCGCCCGTGGTCATGTACAGCATGCCATCGCGTCCCCAAGCCAGGCGCGAGCCCGAGCCTCCGTCGCCGGCCCAGGAATCGCACACCAGAATGTCCTTCACGTCCACGAGCTGGTGGCCTTCCAGGCGTCCTCGCGCCAGCGTGGTCGCGACCAGGTCAGGTCCGACGTCCTTGGTATAGGTGAGATAGACGAAGTGATTCTGCGCGAAGTTGGGATGAGGCAGGATCTCCATCAACCCGGACAATCGCACCGAATGCACCGCGGGCACGCCGCCGATGGGCGCGGGGTCGAGGACGCCATCGTGGACGAGGCGCAGCTTACCGTTGCGCTCGGTGACGAGCATGTCGCCATTCGGCAACCATGCAACGCTCCACGGATGCCACAGGCCGTCGACCATGATGGTCGTCTTGACCGCGATCTTCGCGCCCTTCTTGGCTTTGTCTTTGCCTTGCGGCTGCCCCTGCGTGTGGATGGGCAGCAGGGCGGTGGCGGCGAATACGGCCAGGGAAAGCAGAACGGCGTGTACGGAGCGTGGCATTGCTAAAATCCTTCCAGAGTGGGCTAACGTGGTTGAAGGTATCACGGCGCGTAGCGGCCCGCAACAGGAACGCGAGGAAAGGAGGTGGTTGATGAAGCTCGGCATTCGGACCATTCTGGCTGCGGTGCTGCTCAGCAGCGCCTGCACGCAGTCGCCGCAGATGAAGGTGATTGATGCCGCGGCCGGCGCAATGGGCGGCAAGGATCGGATTCAGGCAGTCAAAACTTTGATCATCGAAGGCGAAGGCCCGGCTCCGAACCTGGGACAGAACGTGACGCCGGACGGCGAACTGCCGGTCTGGATGGTGACCGAATTCAAGCGCACCATTGATGTAGCCAACGGGCGAATGCGCACGCAACAGCTTCGCACGGCGCAGTTCCTGTTCGCGCTGGCGACGGTGCAGCGACAGAACCAGGGGCTCGACGGCGACATCGCCTATAACCTGAGCCAGGATGGACGGGCGACGCGCGCCTCGGATGCCGCGGCCAAGGACCGGCGCATCGAGATGCTGCACCACCCGCTCACGATCCTGCGCGCGGCACTGGATCCTGCCGCGAAGCTGAGCAGCATGCACCAGCAGCCCAGTCTCGACGTAGTTGGCATCATCACCGCGAAGGGCGATCGACTGGTGCTGACTGCCGATCGAACCACGCATTTGCCGGCCAGTGTTAGCTCACTGAGCTACAACGAGAACCTGGGCGACGTGCTCACGGAGACCTCGTTTGCGGATTACCGGGACGTGAACGGTCTGAAGCTGCCCTTTCGTCTGACGACGAAAATCGACAAGTATCCGCAATTCGATCTGCACGTGAGCAAGAACACGGTGGACGCCGATGCCGGAGATATAGCGGCGCCCGCGGCGGTGAAGACGGCCACGCCGCCTGTGGCTCCGCCCATCACGGTCACGGCGGAGCCGGTGGGGAAGGGAATCTGGTGGCTGGCCGGGTCGGGGAACCATCGCAGCATCCTGTTCGAGTTCGACGACCATCTGACGCTCTTCGAAGTGCCGTTGAATGAAGCGCGGGCGCTGGCGGTGATCGCCAAGGCCCGCTCTGTGGTTCCCGGCAAACCATTGACGCAGGCGATTGTGTCGCATCACCACTTCGATCACTCCGGCGGTCTGCGCGCCGCCGTCGCCGAAGGCCTCGCCATCATCACGTATCGCGGCAACGTCGAGTTCTTCAAGGACCTGGTGGCGCGCAAACATTCCATCGTCGAGGACGAGCTCGCCAAGAACCCGAAGCCGATGAACATTATTCCGGTGGACGACGAGATGACGCTAAAAGATTCGTCCATGGAAGTTCGCCTCTACCACGTGCTCGACAATCCGCGCGAGGGCACTCTGCTGTTCGCCTACGTCCCTCGCGACCGCATGCTGGTGCAGGCCGACCTCTACGATTCCACCTGGACGCAGCATCCCTGGGCCGACAACTTCAAGTGGAATCTGGAACACCGGAAATTGATCGTCGACAAGGACGTTCCGGTGCACGGGGCGATTCAGAGCTATGCGGACGTCCTGAAGACGATCAAGTCAACGCAAACCGCAGGGGCGGGGAAGTGATCCGGCGGCTTGGTGCTCTGATCGGGTGCCTTTGTCTCCTGACGGCCTGCGGCGCGCCGAAGCAGCCCTCGGTCGAAGATCTGAACCACCGCGAGGATTTTTCGGGCACCCGGATGATGACGCTGCGCGGCGCGCGCGACGGGGACATGCTGGATGCCGAAGCGATGTTTAGCGGGCGCACCCTGCTGCTGACCAGCAAGATGCGATTCGCCATCGGCGCGCCCACCACCTTGATGAAGGGCACGTGGGTTCGAACGCTTCCCGACGGCAAAATGGAAACGGGCAGCATCTCGGCGCGCTCGGTTTCTTTCACGGGCGGCCAGGGCGGTTCGCCCAGCATTGGAGGCAGCTTCGATCTTCTGGACGCCGCCGGGGCTCGCAAGTATCGAGTGGTCCTGCCGCTGCTGGAACTGAGGGATCGGCTGCTGCCGCCGCCGAAGCAGGAGCCCTAAACGGCAGGTGTATACTGATGGCGTTCAGGAGGATTCGATGTCCAAGCTAAAGAAAAGCGCATTTGGCCGCCGAGGATTTTTGACCGCCGGCCTGAAGAGTGCAGCCGCGGGAGCGGCAGCCCTGGTCGCTAAGCCTCCGCTGATGGAGGCGCAACAGCAACAGGCGCAAGCCCCCGCCGGGGCGCGCGGCAATGGCGGCGCAAGGCCCAACGCCACCACGCTCGCGGCCGACACCGGCAATGCGCCCGGCGGCGCGCCCGACCGGATCGTGGAGAACCCCGGCTCCGATTACATGGTCGATGTCATCAAATCGCTGGGCATAGAGTATTGCGCTTCGAATCCCGGCTCGACCTTCGATGGCCTGCACGAATCGCTGCTCAACCACGGCATGAACACCACGCCGGAGTTCCTGACGTGCTGCCACGAGGAATCGGCGGTGGCGATGGCGCACGGCTACGCCAAGATCGAGGGCAAGCCGATGATGGCGCTGATCCACGGCACCGTCGGATTGCAGCACGCCTCCATGGCGATCTATAACGCCTACGCGGACCGAGTGCCCATCTATATGGTGGTGGGCAATCACGCCGATTCGGCTGCGCGCGGCGCGGGCGTGCAATCCTACCACAGCGCCAACGACATGGGCGGGCTGGTGCGCGACTTCACCAAGTGGGACGATCAGCCGGTTTCCCTCGGCGCGTTTGGCGACGCGGCCGTACGGGGCTACAAGGTGGCGATGACGCCTCCGATGGGGCCGGTGCTGGTGGTGGCGAGCCACGAGACGCAGACCGAACCCAACCGTCAACGCAACCTCCGCGTTCCGAAGCTCACGCTGACTTCGCCGCCGTCGGCAGACGATGCCGCAGTGGCCGATATCGCAAAGATGCTGGTGGCCGCCCAGAATCCCTTGATCGTATCGGAGAGAACCGTGCGCACGCCCAACGGCCGCAAGCTGCTCCAAGAGCTCGCCGAGGTTCTGCAAGCTCCGGTGAACAGCGGCGAGCGCATGGAGATTTCGAATCGCCATGCCATGGCCGGCAACGGCGGCGCGGGGTATCAAGCGGACGTGACCTTGTGCCTGGAAGTGGCGGATATGGCCGCCACGGCGCGGGCCAACCGGGCGCGCGGAGCCAAGACCATCGCCATCTCCTCCGTGGATCTTTTCCATAAGAGCAACATTCAGGACTTCGGCCACTACGCTTCCGATCTGGACCTGGACGTTGGGGCGGACGCCGAAGCGTCGCTGCCCGCTCTGATCGAAGCCTGCAAGAAGCTGATCACCGCCGACCGCAAGCGGACGCTTCAGGATCGCGGCGCCAAGATCGCGGCGGCGCATCTGACGGCTCGCCTGCAAGCCATCGATCAAGGCAATCTGGGCTGGGACGCGAGCCCCATCAGCCTCAACCGGCTGTGCGCGGAGCTGTGGCCGCTGATCGAGAAAGACGACTGGTCGCTGGTTTCCTGGCAGGGCTTCATCAGCGGCTGGCCGGGCCGCTTGTGGAACTTCGACAAGCATTATCAGTACATCGGGGGGCAGGGAGCGGGCGGCATCGGCTACAATGCTCCGGCCTCGGTGGGCGCGGCCCTGGCCAACAAGAAGTACGGCCGCCTGTCCATCAACATCCAGTGCGACGGCGATCTCAACTATGCGCCCGGCGTGTTGTGGACCGCGGCGCATCACAAGATTCCGCTGCTGACCATCATGCACAATAACCGCGGCTATCATGCCGAAGTCATGATCCTGGAACGCATGGCCAGCGAGCGCAATCGCGGGCAGGACCGCTGCCACATCGGCACCAAGCTGTGGGAACCCAATATTAATTACGCCAAGATGGCGGAAACCTACGGCCTCTACGGTGAAGGTCCCATCAGCGATCCCAAGGACCTGGTCCCCGCTCTCAAGCGCGGTCTGGAACGGGTCAGTAAGGGCGAGCCGGCTCTGATCGACGTGGTCACGCAACCGCGCTGAGTGCGAGGACAGACCAGGACGATCAAAGTCGATCCATCAGTTGAGGCGCGGCTTCGCAAACGAGCCGAATCAGAGGGACTCGCTGTTACCGCTTATGTCGAGCGTCTCGTCAACGCGGACCAATCCGCGGCGGAGGAACTCGAAGGGCTTGCCCTCGAAGGTCTGAACTCCGGTGGGCCGATCGAAGTTGGCCCTGGTTATTGGGAGGAGAAGCACCGCCGCCTTGATGATTGTCTTAACCCAACCTTCGCAGCTGCGATGAGTGTTGCGGCAAAAGGGAGCGGATCGTGGAGATAAAGTTTTCTTGCTCAATAGAACATTTTCAGAAGTGCTTGTAGTGGAGACCTACCCTCTATGCAGCCGGGAAAGATTCTGGCATTCTGCAAGGGACAATGTTTCTGCGCCACAACAAACGGATCAAGGATGGCAAGGAGCACCGCTACTACACGGTGGTGGAAAGCCGCCGCCTGCGGTCCGGGAGAGTGGCGCAGCGGCAAGTGTTGTATCTGGGTGAAATCAACGACAGCCAGCAAACGGCCTGGCGCAAGACGCTGGACGTGTTCGATGAACAGCAGCATCGCTTCACGCCGCTGAGTCTGTTTCCCGAGGACCGTCCGGTTCCCGCCGACGCGATCGACAGCGTGCAAGTGAAGCTCAGTGAGATGAAGCTGGAGCGAGCCCGCCCCTATGGCAACTGCTGGTTGGGATGCGAACTATGGCGCCAATTGCAGTTGGACCAGTTCTGGTCCGAGAAGCTGCCGGAGGGTCGGGAACGGGTCGCCTGGGCGCAGGTGCTGGAGTTGCTAGTGGTGAACCGGCTGATCGATCCGGGCAGCGAGTTCCGGGTGCACCGGCAGTGGTTCGATCAAAGCGCGATGGACGTTTTGCTGGGGCAGGATTTTCAAGTAGCGGAAAAAGACCGGCTGTACCGGTGCCTGGATCGAGTATTGGCACACAAGCAAGAGCTGTTCGTGCATTTACAGCAACGCTGGAAAGACCTGTTCGAAGCGGAGTTCGATTTGCTGCTATATGACCTGACCAGCACGTACGTGGAAGGGGAGGCCGAGCAAAACCCCAAGGCCAAATACGGCTACAGCCGCGACGGCAAACCGAACTGCAGGCAGGTGGTGATCGCGCTGGTGATGACGCCCACGGGCCTGCCGATGGCCTACGAAGTGATGGACGGCAACACCTCCGACAAGTCCACTTTGAGCGGTTTTCTGGACAAGATCGAAAGCATGTATGGCAAGGCGCGGCGGGTGTGGCTGATGGATCGCGGCATTCCAACCGAGGCTATTTTGGCGGAAATGCGGACCTCGCGCCAAGAGACGTTTTACCTGGTGGGAACGTCGCGGGCCAAGGTCAAGCAGTATGAGAAGAAGTGGCTGGAGTTGCCCTGGCAGAAAGTGCGCGAGTCGGTGGAAGTGAAGTTGTTTGCCCAAGACGGCGAACTCTACGTGTTGGCGAAGAGCGAAGGACGGCAGGCCAAGGAGGTTGCGATCCGCCGCAAGAAACTGGCGCGCTGCTGCGCAAGTTGCGCGCAATGCGGCGGAGCGCACCGAAGCGAGATCAGTTGCTGATGCGCGTGGGCGCGGCCAAGACGGACGTGGGCCGGGCTTTTGGATTCGTGAAAATCAATCTACCCGCGGCGGGCCAAGAAGTGACCCGCGAGACGTTCACGTTTCGACTCGATAAGACCAAGCTCAAGGAAGCCGAGCTGCGCGATGGCCACTACCTGCTGCGCACCAATCTGGTGGCCGAAGATCCCGCCGTCTTGTGGGATCGCTACATGCAGTTGACGCAAATCGAAGCGGCCTTCAAATGTCTGAAGAGCGATCTGGGCATTCGTCCGATCCACCATCAACTGGAGCATCGGGTGGACGCGCACATCCTGGTTGCCTTCCTGGCTTACTGTCTGAGTGTGACGTTGAAGTACCGCCTCAAGGCGCATGCTCCCGGACTGACATCCCGCGCGGTGCTGGAAAAACTCGCCGCCATTCAGATGCTGGATGTGTCTTTCCCAACCACCGATGGCCGGCGCTTGGTGATGCCGCGTTACACCGAGCCGAGTCCGGAGCAGGCTCTTCTGCTTCATCAACTGAAGTTCGTGCTACCGCGGCAGCCACCTCCTCGTATCACCACCACTGCCGTCTCCGCTCCTCTTCCCCAACTCAAAATGTAGTGGAGACCTTTGACATGCCTTTGCTGAAAACAAAGGGCATCCCAGCTTCAAATGCCCTGAACTGCGAAGGTTGGGTTAAAAAGAGCGGCGGTCGGTGAGTTGCCGTCCCGAAACAAACGCCTCCTTGGAAGAGTCCTCTCTCATGGGAGGATACAATGCCAAAGAAAACCACGGCTTCCGGGGAAAAGCAGGTCCAGAAGGTGATGGGCGAATACAAACGCGACAGCCTCAAATCGAGCAGCGGTGGAAAGGTGAAAAGCCGCAAACAGGCCGTCGCGATTGCGCTCAGTGAGGCGCGGAGCGCTGGCGCTAAGATACCTCCGGCGCGGTAATGCGCGCCCGTTCACAAGCGTCTTTCGCCCGCTCATGAAATTTCTCTCGATTCGCGCGGGATTCAATGATATATCTTGAGGCGTGAGGAAATCGGCGAGTGTCACGCTGACGCTGGTTGCGGCGGTGGCGATGTCCGCGCGGGGACAGCAGCCTCCGGCGCGCAACGCCCGCCAAGCAGCGGAACTGCACATCCTCTCAAACCTCCGCGGGCTCCCCAACCTCCGCCAGAGGTTCCGGCGCAGCGCAAAAACCTCAAAACTGCGCGACGACGCACGGAGCAACGCAGCGCGGCGGGTTCGGTTTCCACGGGCTTTTCCATCATTCGGGCGGCTAATGCAGCGGGTCGCATCGCCTCCGCGCGCCGATTGGCAGAAACGTGTGGAGGCGGCCGGTTTGACGTGGCATACCGGCGAGCATCACCCGTACTGGAACGAGTCGGCATTCTACGAGTTCACGGCGAAGGAAGTCGATCTCCTCGCGTCCGCGACAAATGAGCTCGAAGAAATGACGCGCAAGGCGGCGCAGCATGCGATCGACAACCGGCTGTATTCGAAGATGGGTATTCCCGAGCCCGCCGTGCCGCTGATCGAGCGCTCCTGGGAGGCGGAACCGCCGTCGCTGTACGGGCGCTTCGATCTGATGTACGACGGTTGCCATCCGCCGAAGCTGCTCGAGTACAACGCGGACACGCCCACTTCGCTGCTCGAGGCCGCCGTGGTGCAGTGGTTCTGGCTCGAGGAAACTCACCCTGCAAGCGACCAGTTCAATTCCATCCATGAGCGTCTGATCGCGCTGTGGAAGGACCTGACGCCGCACATCCCCAACGGCCGCGTCGATTTTTGTTCGATGGACGATGCCGAAGATTGGACCACCGCCGCATATCTCGAAGACACGGCTCAGCAGGCCGGACTCGCGTCCTCCATCTTTACGATTGACGAAATCGGATGGGATGGCGCGCGGTTCGTGGGGCCGGACGATCGGCCGCTGAGCGCGGTCTTTAAGCTCTATCCGTGGGAGTGGATGGTGCGGGAAGAGTTTGGGAAATATCTCGCCACGGCGGACACCGTCTGGCTGGAGCCGCCCTGGAAGATGCTCTTGTCAAACAAGGGAATTCTACCCGTGTTATGGGAACTGTATCCGGGCCATCCATATCTGCTCGCGGCGAGTTTCGACCGGCCCTCCGACGGCGCGGACTGGGTGCGGAAGCCTTTGCTGGGGCGCGAGGGTGGAAATGTCACGCTGCATCGTGCGGGGCAGGAAATCGAGACGGGCGGCGCTTACGGCGAGGAAGGATTTGTGTATCAGGACGCGGCGCCCTTGATGAGTTTCGACGGGATGTATCCGGTCATCGGAAGCTGGATTATCGGCCATGATGAGGGCAACTCGGCCGCCGGTATCGGGATTCGCGAATCGGAGATTCCAATCATCACCAACGTGAGCAGGTTCGTGCCACACGTGTGTGGATGACGACCGGTGAGTTCGGCTTATAATGGTCGCACTTCCTAATGTCCACCCCGCCAACGAAGATCCCAAAGACTGCCGAACGAAGGTCTGCCGAACGGGCCCGCCCAGGAGATCTGCGCTACGCCTGGTACGTCGTCTTCGCGCTGACCGCGATCTACATGCTCTCCTATATGGACCGGGTGATACTCAGCCTGCTGGTGACGCCCATGAAGCGGGATCTGGGCATCAGCGATACGCGCGTGGGACTGCTGCAAGGTCTGGCGTTCGGCCTGTTCTACACGCTGGTGGGCTTGCCGCTGGGACGCATCGCGGACACGCGCAACCGGCGCAACCTGATCGCCGCGGGAGTGGTGCTGTGGAGCATCTTCACGTCCGCATGCAGTCTGGCCCGCAGTTTTTGGACGCTGTTTCTGATGCGCATGGGAGTGGGGGTTGGGGAAGCGAGTCTGTCTCCCGCGGCGTACTCCTTGATCGCCGATTATTTTCCGCGAGAGCGGCTGGGCGTGGCGATCAGCGTCTTCTACATGGGCGTCTACATCGGAACCAGCGTGTCGCTGCTGGTCACGGGCCTGATCGTGGATGCGATCGGCCACACGCCATCCATCGTGGTTCCGCTGCTGGGCACGATGGCGTCCTGGCGCATCACGTTTCTGATCGTGGGGCTGCCGGGCGTTCTGTTCGCTCTTCTGGCGTACACCTTCCGCGAGCCGCCGCGGCGCGACGTGCTGCGGACGCGTGAGGGGCAGGCGACTGGTTTTAGCGCGGGGTTGAGCTTCGGCGTGGCGGTCGCCGAAATGAAGCGCCGCTGGAAGCCGCTAATCGGGATCTCGATCGGTGCAATTTTTCAGGCCGTGCCTACCTACGCGCTGATTTCCTGGACGCCGACTTTTCTGCAAAGGGTGCACGGCTGGACACCCGGCCAGTCCGGCCGCGGGCTCGCGGCGCTGCTGCTGACCTTCGGCTGTCTGGGAATGTATGCGGGCGGCCGGCTCAGCGACTACTGGCAAAAGCGGGGCGTTCGCGAAGGGCCGTTGCGAGTGGGAGTAGTGTGCGCCATCGGTACGGCGCTACTGTTGCCGCCGGCGTTTCTGCTGAAGCAAGCCGAATGGGGGCTGTTTCTGATGGGCCCGGGCATCTTCTTTCTCTCACTCGCGATGGGAACATCGCCCGCGGCCCTGCAACCCATCTTTCCCAACCAGGTCCGAGGACAGGTCTCCGCGCTGTATCTATTTTTCCTTAGCCTGGGCGGGTTGAGCCTGGGCCCGCTGCTGCCCGGATTATTCAACGACCACTGGTTTCATAACGGGCAGATGATCGGCTCCTCGCTGGCCATCACCATGGGATCGGCGGCGGTGCTGATGCTGGTTGCGTTTCGCGCCACCTACAGCTCCTATCGAACTCAATACGAGTCGATGCTCGCGAGTAGCTAGGTCGGAGTCCTCGAAGACAATGTATCCTTGCAACGCCAAGGCGCCGAAGCTTGTGGAAATAACCGGCCGGGCATTCATCATCTTGAACGGAGTGCGCGTCCCGCTCCGATCCTGCTTTCCGAACTCGATCCGCTTGCCGTACAAGTCTAGCGTGTAATCGAACTGGGAAAGAAACCACTGGCCGAGCACGCCTTGATTATCGGGCGAGGCGTCGCGAATCGCCTCCAGTCCCGAAAACAAGAACTTCTGGCCGTCGGCTTTGAAAGCGTCGAACACCACCTCGTTCCTGTCGCTTCCCGAAGTCCGGGTCTTCCCGACCGATGACGCAAGGTCCACCTGGAAGATCGCGTTCATGCCGGCGGCGCGTCTCTTGCGCATCAGCCGCGATACGCTCCGATACAAGGTTAAGAAGCACAAACTCGGATCGTCTCGACTGTCGTACCTCGTGATGGTCGTGAATAATGGCCCTCCACGCAAAAAAAGCGGGCGCTAAGAATAGCGCCCGCCTCTCGAGCCACAGATTTTAATGTCCGAAGGTCAAACCTGGCAGAACTGGCGTGCCCTCCGTCTGGACGGCTTGTAGAGAATTCGGGTCGAGGCCCAGGATCGAGAGAATCGTCGGAGCCACCTGCATGGTTTCCACGAAGCTGTCGACGGTTTGGCGTTGGAGATCGGGGTTGGATACCAGGAGCATCACATTGGTATCGTCGTGAGCGAAGCCGCCGTGCTCGGATTGCTTGCTTTGGCTTCCGGTGTAAACCACTCCCACATTCGGAGCCACGATAATGTCGGGAGTACGCGGATCGCCGCCCGGCAGCAGAGCGCAGCAAGGACCGTTAACCGTGGGCACGCCGGGGGCGTTAAACATGGTCTCGAGCGAGGTGGAGTAAAAGATCTCGCCGATTCCCGCTGTTTTGGCATTGGCTTCCAGGACGGCGACCGCCGCCAAGGTGTTTGTCGCGGTCGTGTTCCCAGGCGAAAGCCACAACTGGGAGATATCGTCCTCGGTTGGCCCGGGGCCGGCGACTTCCAGCGCGGGAATTAAGTTCTGCGCCACGAGGAGATTGGCCGGCGAGGTGCCGTTGAGTCCGGAATGTCCGGGAATCGGGAAAAACCGGGCCGGGTCAATCGGAGACTGGCCGTGTTTGGCGGTAATAATAATGGTGGTCGACTCCAGCAGATTTTGGTCCTGCAAAGCCTCGACCATCTGTCCGATCGCTGCGTCGACGAACTCAATCTCGCTCAGCAGTTTCGGCGTGGGGTTGCCGGCGGCGTCGTGGTAGCCGCCATAAACACCGTTTTCAATGAGCTTTTCTCCGACGCTGACGGCTTGGAAGTTCATACCGAAGATCGCCGGCACGGGAGCCTTGCTGTCGCCTAGGTGAGTCCTGCCGTTAATCCAGTTGACCACCGCGTTGACCTTCAACTGGTCGTAGCACTGGATGGCCTGAAAATCGGTCGTATAGTCGTTGCCGCTCGGGGTAATCCCGCCGCAATTGAAGTTCGTTCCTGCGGTGGTGACGCCTGGCAACGAGATCTGATTGGAATTCACTTCCGGCGAATAGTAGTCGTCCACATTGCTGGGGCTGGACGTTCCAGTGGGGCCGGAAACCGCGGCGTAGACGGCATGCTTGTCCGACCAGGCGGTGTAGCCGCCGGCTGCGTGAATCACGCCGTAGATAGTGTTGGTGCGGATGAAGTTCCAGGGGTAAACGGGAGCGCACGCGGTGGGTTTGGAGAATGGATCGCGCGGCAACCGCGCGGTGTCGATAGACAGGATGCCTCCGTCAATCGTTGACTTGTACGGGCCTCCGCCGTTGAGTTTCGTCTGATCTATCTCGACGCCCTCTTCATACTCGGTCTGCGTTCCGTTATTTTTGTTCGGCGTGCAGATTCCGCCGACGAGTCCATTGCCGGTAGTGACGCTTGGCGGCGCCAGGACGCGATCCCAGGCAACGTCGTAGTACGCGCCTACGGTTCTGGGAGTCCCGCCGGTGACCAAGGCCATCAGTCCGGGAAATGAATCGGAGGACCGTGAGGTGGTCGTGCGGGTGTAATTTACGCCCGTCTTTCCGAGCTGAGCCATAGTCGGACACGTATTGTTCTTCGTGCAGATTTCATAGTCGACAACGTGCATTCCGTCGATGCTGATCAACAACACGTGGTTCTTGATCCGTTCGTCGTCAGCCTGGGCAAAGGGAGCGCCCGCGACGGCGGCTAGAAAAGCTACTGCAGTCAAGTTGCGTATAGCCAACATGGTGTGATTTCTCCTCCATGAGAGCGTAGCGGTGGGAGGTTGCGGTGGGATGACCCCCGCGTGAAAGTTGGGTTGCGATGTATCGAGAATACGCTCCAGTGGCCAAGGGTCTCCGGTGTGGTCCGCAAGAATTGCGTATGTGTTCATGCCGCGACTTTTTCCAACCAGTATTCGTGATGCTGTTGGCCCAGAACAGTCTTGCGGCGCACTCGATAGCCTTGCGGAAGCCGGTGTCGATGCTCGGTTTGGGGCGGCGAGGGATAAAGCGATGCCGGGATACCAGGTCCCAGGCTCATGTGAACAGGGCCGTGATTGTATGGGCGCACCCAACGGTTGAGAATGTGTTTGAGATGCCGCTGTCCCACGCGGTATGAGGAAATCCAGACACTCCCGGCGGATCGTTACGAGCAAGCGTTCGCGGCGGCAGGCAGCGTTCGGACAGACAACTCTAGTCCGCAATGGCAGGTCTCGACCGCAGGCGGACTCTTTCCGGAGTAGAGGCACGATGGCCAGGAGCTGTACTGGGCGGGCCGGACAGCCGGATGATGGCGACTACGATCAGAGTGACGGGAAAGACGCTGCAGCCCCAGCAAGCCGGTTGCGTTGTTCCAGACACTATGGCGGCGGATTGGACGTGAATACGGGTGGGAGGCAATTCGACGTATCCTCCGACGGACGTTTCCCGATCAACACCGTGCTGGACAGCGCGGCTACTCCCATCACCCTCCTCCAAAACTGGAAGCCGAAATGATTGTAAGAGCCAGCCGCTGATGTAGCCGTTGGTCTGACAAGCTCGTCTTGAAAGTTCGGCAGTCCGCTGCCTCCCGATTGCGCCCGAGCACTCCAGATCAAAGCCCTAGGATTATCGGCACTCTGCAAGTCCCAGAACCGGATTTGACTCGCCTCGACAGGCGCACATCTACAGGTTGCGCGTTAGACGTGCAATGGCGTTAGCCGCTCCGGGCAAGGGTGGCGCGCCAGGAGCAATGGGCGACTGATTGTCACATGATTGAAATGTTCCGACGGTACACTCAACACCCTGAGCAGTTCTGATTCAGCAAGGTACTCAGCTATGAGCGATGGCGCCTCGCAAGGCTATAAACTAGTTCCGCAAGCCATAACGGTCTGCCGTGAACTGGTGCGATCAAATCTCGGCATGGGCTTTGTCCTCGTTGGATTAGCCAGAGCAGCGCTTCAAGCGGGGAAGCGGGAAGCTGTTGAACGGGCAGGGGCGTCCGCTCGCGGCATCCACGATAACCTGCTGCGATTCCTGGGTAGAATCGAGAACGACGTACAACGAAACCAACTCGAAGTTGAAGTTGCTCCGCTGGGAGAAAAACTCGACTCTCTGGACGGCGAACTCAAATCGAACCTCGAATGCGCTCAGGGACCGGTTGTGGGAACCCCTGCCCAGGGAGCTTAGGCTACGGGCTATCAAATCGCAGAAAACAATTTCCGCCCCACTGGGGGGGCCGGGTGAACCCGCGGTCCTTGTATGGTCAATTCCCGCCCACAAGAGGGGCTGTGGCCCCCTTGTGTTGACATCCGAGACTGCAGTGCTCATGCTTGCAGTCGGCCTGACAATTCCTGCTCCGCCCTGAACCAGTCCTCTTCCGATGAACCTTCAGGGCAGCCCCTCTCCTGCCAGAGAGCATAAGCAAGTGAAGCGATATCCTCGTAAGCGAGCCGGGCTTCGGCCAACGGCGTTGACGCTTCGGGAGCCTCGACTTGCTGCGTCGCGTGGGCTGACATACTCACTACCTCCTGTCCGGAAAATCAATCAACCTGCAATCATCACGTTTCGGCCCATTCTAATGCCGGGAGTATGAAACTGTTGTGAATCGCGGCCCGCCCAGGGCAATCATGAGCCTGGGATCGCCCTCTCGCCCGGAACGGCATGCGGCATTTCGCCCATCATGGACCCGGGCCTGCGTCAAAAGGCCCGCCCGTCCCGCCGGGCGGGAATATAGTGGACCCCAGATTTCAGACCAGGCAATAAGCTAAGATTTCGGCGGAGTCGTTGACAAAGGAGAGGTCGATGACGACGACGAGAAAACAGTACAGTCCGAAGTTCAAAGCGCGGGTGGCGATCGAGGCGATCCGCGGTGAGAAGACGCTCAGCCAGTTGGGATCGCAGTTCAAGGTGCATCCCATCCAGATCGCGAAGTGGAGGAAATCCGCGTTGGAGCAACTGCCGGAGCTCTTCGTGGACGGACGGAAGAGCAAGGGGCGAAAGGGGGAAGCGGAAAGCGACGCACTCTACGAAGAGATTGGGCGGCTGAAGGTGGAACTGGACTGGCTTAAAAAAAAAGTCGGCATGCTCGATTGAGGAGTTGCGTCCATTGGTGGAGCGGGGCCACGCGGAGATCAGCGTGCGGCGGCAATGCGAATTGCTGGGCGTCAACCGCTCGGGTTTGTATTACGAGCCGGTGGGCGAGAGCGAGGAAAACCTGGCGCTGATGCGGCTGCTGGACGAGCAGTTCACGCGGACGCCGTTCTATGGGAGCAGAAGAATGACGGAGTGGCTGGCAACGGTAGGGCACGCAGTGAACCGCAAGCGCGTTTCGCGGCTGATGGAGTTGCTGGGCATCGAAGCTGTGTATCCAAAGCCGAAGCTGAGCCAGCCCGGAGAAGGCCATCGGATCTACCCGTACTTGTTGAGAGGGACCACGGTGGAGCGCGTCAACCAGGTCTGGAGCACCGATATCACGTATATTCGCATGGCGCAGGGCTTCGTGTATCTGGTGGCGGTCATGGATTGGTTCAGCCGGTTCGTGCTGAGTTGGTCGCTGTCGTTGACCATGGAGGTGGACTTCTGCATCGAGGCTCTGAAGCGGGCTTTGCGGCGGGGACGGCCGGACATCTTCAACAGCGACCAGGGGTCGCAGTTCACTTCCGAGAAGTTCACCGGGGAGTTGGCGGGGCGACAGATCGCGATCAGCATGGATGGGCGGGGGCGCTGCATGGATAACATTTTCGTCGAGCGCCTGTGGCGTTCGCTCAAATACGAGGAGGTGTACTTGAAGGACTACGCGTCGGTGACGGAGGCGCGAGCCGGCATCGACCGCTACTTCCGATTCTACAATCACGAGCGACTGCACCAGAGTCTCGACTACCGGACTCCAGCAGCGATCTACCAGGGGCCAGCGTGATCGCCAAACCAAAAGGGAAGGGCCCCTTGCTTGAATCGGGGACGCTGTCCCCGAACCCCTGGGATTTATCGCTTTCGCGCCAGAATGGTTGTTCTACACTGAAAGCACTTGAACGGAGGATAGGGCTCCGCAGGGATGCGACCCGAGCGCCGATTCAAGGGCCGGAATGGCAAGGGGCGGCCTCACCCGCCGTCCCAAACTCGAACCCAAGACGCCGCCGAGCATTAGCTTATTGCGGACAAAAAAGGTCTTGACAACGGGGTCCACTTTAGTATTCACGATCCCGCCTTCTCCGTGCCGAGCATTGGCGACGAACTTATCGACGCCAACATCTCGTGGAAGTATTACGGTGACCAGTGGAACAACTATGTGTCGGATCCATATCAGCTCAACTATAGCGCGATCGACGCGCTGACCGACGAGTACTGCAACATCTGCAACCCGTTCCAGTACGACACTTCCATCATGGCGGACGCGGCTGTCCGCACAGCCCACATTCAGGACACAATTGACCTTTATAACGATATCCAGAACGGAACGCTGCCCGCCGTTTCCTTCGTCAAGCCGAGCGGACTCGTGGATGGCCATCCGAATTCTTCGAAGCTCGATCTTTTCGAAGGCTTCACGCAGAAGATTGTGGATGCGGTGAAGGCCAAACCAACTCTGTGGGCTGATACCGCGATCTTCGTGACGTTCGACGAAGGCGGCGGCTACTATGACTCCGGTTACGTTCAGCCGCTCGACTTCTTCGGCGACGGCACGCGCATCCCACTCATCGTCGTGTCTCCCTATGTCGATGCCGGGCATATCTCGCACGACTATGCGGACCACGTCTCCATTCTCAAATTCATCGAAAGGAATTGGGATCTGGATCCCATCACAAAGCGCAGCCGGGACAATTTCCCCAACCCCATCGCGACTCACGGCAACCCCTACGTACCAGTGAACGGTCCGGCGATTAGTGACCTGTTCGAGCTGTTCAACTTCGGTCATTAGACGAGGATCATTAAGCCGGCGGTAAGCTGGCCAGACGGCGTGTTTTATAGAGCTTCGACGGGCGAGGTGAAGCCGTTGACTCGGCTTCGCCCCGTTCGTCATGTGGCCCGCTTTCAACGGCGCATCGGGCACGACAGGATTATGCCCGGGAGCGGAGTGATCCCCGTATGGTCAAAAAACTCATGCGGCACGCACATAGAGCGGATCCGGCGTCCGGACCGACACTTCTAGTCCTCAATGGCAAGTCTCGGTCGCCGCCGGACTCTTTCCAGCGTGGAGGCACGATGGCAAGGAGTGTACTGGGTGGGGCCGGACAGCCGCATGATATCGGCGACGATCACGGTGACGGGAAAGACGCTGCCACCCAGCATGCCGGTGGCGCTGTTTCCGATACACATCGCCGGCGGGGGGTTGGACGTGAATACGGGCGGGAGGCAATTCGACGTGTTGACGGACGGGCGTTTCCTTATCAACACGGCGCTGGACAGCGCGGCTGCTCCCATCACCCTCCTGCAAAATTGGAAGCCGAAGTGATGAAGCCTCGAAACCGGTCTAGCAAGGGTCGGACATCTCGCTAGTGCGGGGCCTCAAGGGTAACGCTCGCGGTCTGTCCTTCCTCCACCGTCACCGCCGTCGAATGCAGCAGGCGCTCATCGATGCCGTCTTGCGAAGACGGCAGGGGACCGTCCGCCAGAAACGCGTGATATCTTCCGGGGCTCAGTCCGGCGAAGCGCGCTTCCCCGTCGGCGCCCACTTGCTGAAACGTGCGCCTGTCATTGAGGTTGAAATCGGCGAACTTCGCGCCTTCCTTCAGGAGGTACACGGCCGTCCGCGGCGGAGCCTGCACCTCGATAATGCCCGGGTGGTTCGACATCACCAGCCGCAGCGTGCTGAGCGCTCCCGGTACCGCGGTGAAGCCCGTCAAATCCTCCGAGTCGACGCCGTTATAGGAAAGCCGCTTCAGGTAATAAGCCGACGGCGGACTAACGGACATGCGATAGCGCTCGTTCCCGAACAGGTGCGCCTCGTATTCGCTGGGCGAGATCCGATCGGGAGGATCGATGTTTACCGGCGCGTTCTCCGAAGTGAGAGCGATATTGACTCTGGTGAGGTCCCCTGGAAAATTTCCCCCATCCACGCATTCTACCTCGATTAGGATTTGAACGGAAACCGCCAAGGACACATTCAATAACAGAGGTCCGCGCGTTGCGCCGCTGAAGACTTGAGAAACAAAGCGGCGCGGCGGCCCGCCTTGCGCTACCAGAGTGAAGGTCCCTTCGGGGAGGTTCAGGATGCGAAATCGGCTGCCGCACGCGGTATCGAGATCGGCCAGCCGCACGGTGGAGGCGCCATTCTTGCCGAGCAACAACACCTGGAGGCCGGCTCCTTCGGGGCAGGAGCCCAGAACCCCTGAAAGATTGTGGAGCTTGTAGCGCCTGAGACGGATATCTCCCACATCCATGAGATCGGAAACGAGATGGAGAGGCGGCGCCTTCGGTGCGTCGGCGTCCTCTCCGGGCCACAGGATAATGCCGTAGCCTTCGGCGGGTTCGGGAACTTCGAGCGCCTTATCGCGAGTTTCCGGGGCGAGATCATTCGCGGGGATTTCCTGCATCACGGGCGAAGGATTGGCTTGGATGCGCAAGTAGTAATCGCCTCGAGTCAGATTCTTGAAAGAGAAACTTCCGTCGTCTAGCGTGGTGAGCCCGACCAGCACAGGTAAGAGCCTCATAGACACGGTCGGGAGATCCGAACGGACCAGGGCCATGCCCACGCCTGCAATCGGCTTCCTGGTCTCGTCATCGACGAGCCGGCCCCTGATTTCCGCGAGCCGGTCCAGAGTAACTTCGACGAAGGCACCATTCTGACCGGCGGCAGGTTGGCGCTGCTGAAATCCCTCGTATCCGGCCGCGGATACGATCAAGTTGAAGGTCGCGCCGCCAGGTACGGTCATTTCGAAGTGTCCGCCGCCGTCAGTGGTTGCAACCAGCAGAGCCGGTGTAGGACTAGGGATGTTATTGATAATCGAGACGTTTACCCTCGCGCCTGCGACGGGTGCGCGGCTCCCCTTTTCGAGTACGACGCCCTGAATGGGAACGGGCTGCGGCGCGTCTTGCGCAAAGCTCGGCGCGAAAGCCGCGGCAAGGCTGAGGCTAGCGAGAAGGAGTCGAGGAAGTGTCATTCCGCCTCCAACATTCATGACGTTGATCATACGCCTTTCGTTGGGTCCGGAGCCTTTTCATAGTGTGCCATGCTATGCTGTGGAGCAATGAAGTTCCGGACGGCGGCATGGGCGGTGGGCGGCGCGCTGGTGCTGGTTTCCAGCCTGGCGGCCTTCCAGAAGCCGTTCCGCGTCTACCTGAGCATGGAAGGGTATGACGACATCCCCTTGCCCCCGGATTATCAAGTGAAGTCGGAATGGATCTTCGCCCGCCTCATGTACCCGCAGAACCCTTACTCAGCGCGTTTCGGTGGGCGCGGAGCCCGCTTCGGCGGCCGCGATTGGCGTCAAGGCGGAACCAGTTGGACCCAGGATTATCCGCGCGCCGACCGTCACTTCGCGCAAGCGCTGCGGCGGCTGACCCGCCTGAACGCGCGCTCGGTGGAACAGCCCGTGAATCTGGATGACGACGACAACGTCTTCAACTGGCCCTGGCTGGCCGCCGGAGAAATGGGCGACTGGTTGCTCACCGCCTCGCAGGCCGCCAAACTGCGCGACTACCTGTTGCGCGGCGGCTTTCTTTATCTCGACGACTTCTGGGGTCCCGATGAATTTGCCAGCTTCAACGAAACCATGAGTCGCGTGTTTCCGGACCGCGAAATCGTCGAGATCGACAACAAGGACCAGATTTTCCATACGGTTTACGATCTGGACGACCGCTACCAGATCCTCGGGGACTGGGCGCTTCCCAGGAGCGGCAGAGGCCGGGGGGGCGGCATGGGCTATCGCGTCGCCGGCACTCACGCGGAGTGGAAAGGGATCTACGACGATCACAATCGCCTCATGGTTGCCATGTCTTTCAACTCCGATGTCGGCGACTCCTGGGAATGGGCTGACGATCCGGGCTACCCGGAGAAGTTTTCGGCCCTGGGCATTCGCATCGGCGTGAATTACGTCACCTACGATCTGACCCACTGATTTTGAAGATGGCAGGTCGCAGACCTGCCCCACCGGCTGTCAATTCCGGATGGTCCAACTCGCGCTGCCGCAGGAGCTGCATTGCCGCGCGTTCGGATTCAGCTTGGCCCCGCATCGGAGGCATGCGTGCGAGGACGCCTTCCTGGTGCGCGTCGTCTGGTAGGCCACAAATGCCCCGAAAGCCGCGAAGAACAAAACCACGATGACCCAGGAACCGGTGTAGTAGTACAGCGTGAGCACCGCCAGCACCGCCGCGGTTACGATCAGCCACCATCGCGGTTTGCGCGGGGAATCGTCCATGTACCGCTTCAAGGTATCAAAACAGGGTATCAGACTGTAGAACTACAAGCTTAATCTCACTATTTTCCGGTATTAAGGAGTAAGAGTGGTTTGGGAGTTAGCGAGAAGGAGGGGAGGCTCCCGAAGTAGCCACGGTAAGGTTCACGGTGGCAGTCGCCACAATTGGGCCGGACGTGGCCGTGATGGTGATCGAATAGGTTCCCGCTGGCGTGCTCGGCCCGGCAGTGATTGTTAATGGCGAGCCTCCGGGAACCGGGATCGCCGGAAGCTGAAATACGGCAGATACGCCCCCTGGCAAGCCGGAGACGGTAAGCGCCGCATCGCCCTCGAACGTCCCAACGGCGGCAACACTTACCGTGGAGTAGACGGCGCTCCCGGAGCGGAGCGTTTGCGCAGGCGAATCTGTCGAGATGGTTAGCCCCGGCGGCACGTTATGAAATTGCGACGCCGTAAAGCCTGAAATGGACGATTGCAGATTCCTGCTAACAGTATTTCCGCCGCAGGTCAACTGAAGATCGGTTAAAACATAGGGCCCATTCTTGCCCGAAAGGGCGATTTTCGGACCGCTGAAGTTGAACTCCGCCGTGTTCGTGCCGGCGTTTGCGAATGTTCCTCCTCCAAAGAGAGTGTCGATCACGTCGCCTGCGGCGTCCTTCAAGTTCCCGGTCCAGGAGCACTGGCCCGCCGGTGCGTACACACCCAACGTCGCCTGGAGCACGTCGAAGTATCCGCTGTTGGTTGTGTCCTGGCCGGCGGCGGTGATCGTACCGGTGAAATACCACTGCTGTGCAAATTAGCTAAAGCCGCGGTTGAGTAACGTTGGAGCGATTGGACATAGCCCAGGGCTGGCGCGATTTGCAAGGCACGGTTGGCGGCGGGATTTCACAAGCGTGAATGACTTGGGCTTGGCCTGCTATCCAAAAGATCGATTTTGCATTGATGTAGGCATTGGGTTTTGCGGCACTGCTGTGCAAATTAGCTGAAGCCGCGGTTGAGTAACGTTGGAGCGATTGGACATAGCCCAGGGCTGGCGCGATTTGCAAGGCACGGTTGGCGGCGGGATTTCACAAGCGTGAGTGACTTGGGCTTGGCCTGCTATCCAAAAGATCGATTTTGCATTGATGTAGGCATTGGGTTTTGCGGTGTTCCCCGCTAGGTGCTGTGCAAATTACATCGGCAGGGCCATTTGAAGGTCTGGCGCGACCTCCGGCGGCGACTGAAAGGGATCCTGGATCCATTTCCAGAGGTCGCGGTGGACGAACAACTGTTGGCGCAGCAGGGCGATCAGATTGGACAGGCTCCAGCCGAAGGTACTCTTCAACTGCAGGTACTTCAGGATCAACATGGCGATCAACGCCGTCCAGATTTGAATCTGCACGGCATTCTCCGTGGTGCCCACGAAGGTCTTGATCTTCAGGCCCTGTTTCAGGGCTTTGAAGAAGAGTTCGATCTGCCAGCGTTCTTTGTAAATCCGGGCGATGGTGCGCGCCGCCAGTTTGAGGTTGTTGGTGACGAAGACCATGCTTTCGTTCTTCTCTTCCACCCACACTTCGATGCGGCGCAGCCGAGCTTCGGAGCCCACTTCCTGCTGACTGACCAGAACGATCACTTCATCGCGCATCACGTTGGAGTTCTCCGGTACTGGGCGGCTCTCCACCACTCCCTACGACGCGCTGTCCTTCAGGCGCGTGACCAAGTTCACGCCCGCGCGCGTAAGATTCAACCACCAGTCGTAGTCGCTATATCCCCGGTCAAACACCAGCAGCGTGCCGCTTTCAAAATGCATCTTGCGCGCTTCCGTGATGTCGGCCGTCTTGCCTTCCGTCATCACCGCGTAGCAGGGCAGATAGCCGTCATGGTCCAAGACCAGGTGCAACTTGAGCGCACCTTTGGTCCGCTTGTACTTGGCCCAGTCGAACGACTCGGCGCACAACTCCACCATGCTGGCGTCCAGCGACAGAAGCTTGTGTTGGAACCGGAACTTCCGCTGACCTCGCCTCAGCGCCTCGGCCCGGCAGCGCTCCAGCGTTGTGTAGAACACGCTCTGATACAGTTGCCAGGGCCGGTGCGCATTGGCGTAGGACAGCGTGGTTGTTTTCGGGCAATCCAGGATTCCCAGATGACGCAGCTTGCCTTCCGTCGCCGCCAGACCACCGCAGATCTCCCGCAAGCTTTGCGCATGCCCTAACTGGCAAAACAGCATGGCCACGAACTGCTGCCAGCAGGTGAAGCCGCGCGCATGCCGCTCCGCCTTGTGCTCCCGTACCGCGGCGTCAAATTCCAGCCGTGGGAACCACTGCAAAATCTGATGGAATATGCTGCATACTCGTGTCATGGCAGAGGCCTCCTGTCGCCCCATTTCGATCGGTTCTTGCCGAACCCGATCTCAACGGTAGCAGAGCCTCTGCCTATCCTCTGCGAATCGCTCGGCCCTCCCTTAGGCACCGCCACCGATCCTCACAAAGTTAATTTGCACAGGTGTGGTGAAATACATGGAGCCTTGGTCAAAAGCGGATAAAGCGTAGGCCGCAGTTGACCCAGCGTCGGCAATCGAGCCGGAGAATATTTCTGGGGGACCTCGCATGTTCAAAGTTACTCCAACGATCTTGTAAGGACCGTTCACGCCCAGGTTAAGAATGTCAGAGGCGGGGAAAGCCACCTGCGCTTGTCCCGGTCCGGCAGACAAATCTATGTCTGCACTCGAAGTAACAATTTGCCCATTGCTCGCCTGCAAGCCCGCGAAAAGAGCGTACGTACCTGCAGTCTGAACATTGACCTTCGCGGTGACGGTCAGTTGGTCCCACAAGCCGTTTCCATCGGCGTCGGCCACGCTGGAAGTGACAGAGCCCAATGTGGCGGAGGGTGGCCTAACGGTAAAAGAAGTCGAAGAAGTGCGTGAAAAGGGCAACCCGGATTTGGACAGGCCGGTTGCCCGCATCAGAACGATATACTCGCCGGGGCCGGCCGGAATGAAGGATGCGGTATAGAGACCGTCTCCCGGGGCGGCGTCATAAGGACCGGAGTCGAGCAAGCTGAGTTGCATTCGCGCGTTTGACGCCGGACCGGCGACTTCCGCGTGAACCGTGGCTCCGGCGATCGGGCGTCCTGCGTCCAGAAGCACGCCGGTCAGTACGGCGGCGCTTCCCGCCACCGGCTCCGAGGCCCCCACACTGATCGCCGAAACCACCGTCGATTGGAGGACGAGCATCGCTTCCACTGCGGAGGAAACTGTGACGGCTTTCGGATCGGCTTGAACCTGATATCTGCCCGGAGCCATACCCGCGGGAAAGCCGCAATGGTAGTGGGTGCCGGATTGGTTTAGAAGCGGCGGGCGGGCGATCGGGTCCGAATCCACGGCTTGGGTGACGCACTGGAAGCCCAGGGAGGCGGCAGTGGCTGGGGTGAGCTGCGCGCCTCCGGGTAAGAAGAGCGACACCGCCACGCGAGGGTCCGTAGTGGCAACATCCAAAGACTCCGTCCCGACAGTAGCCGTATCCAACACGAAGTTGAGTTGAACGGGTTTCCCGCCCGGTTGCAATACAGCCGACGCGGTGTTGACGGAGGTCAACGCAAGCGGGATCGAGGGCTCCGTTTGCGCTTTCACGGCAACCGCTCCCGCTATCGCGCACATCAGACAGAGCTTCGACGGAGTGCTCAACTTCATCATGTCTTCACCTCAGGGGAAAGTCAGACCTCGATATAAGCACTCGACCGTTTCGCCGCGGGTAGGCACTAGAAGTCGCGATCGCGATCCAGTTGTGTTCCTTCAAGCAGCGTCTTACTGTCAGTCAGCCGTCCATCGGTCCTTCAATCGGGAAACTTTACAGGGGGGATGCTCCGAACTGATAACAACTATAAATCGCTTAAGCACTTAACGTACCTAAGCAGCCCGTGGCGGAATGCAGTAGGATATCTTGGGGGTGCATCAAATGCGTCGCAGAGATCTTCTTCCGGTGTTGATGGCGCCGCTGGCGCTGGGACAAAGCAGCTCGCAGAGCAAGGTCCAGCGCAAGGGCCGCCTGAAGCAGGGCATCACGCGCGGCGTCTTCGCGCGCGATATGAGCATGGAGGATTGCTGCCGGGAAGCCGCCCGGCTGGGCGTCCAGGGATTCGACCTGGTGGGTCCGATGGACTGGCCTCTGCTCAAGAAGTACGGGCTGACCCCGTCGATGTATCCTCTAGGTCCGGGCGGCACGATTCAGGAGGCGCTCAACCGCAAGGAGAATCACGACCGGCTGGATAAATCACTGCGTGCGGCCATCGACGAATCGGCGGCCGCGGGTGTTCCCAACGTCATCACCTTCTCGGGTAATCGCAACGGAATGGACGATCGCGCGGGCGCCGACAATTGCGTCGCGTTCCTGAACAACATCAAGGCCCACGCCGAGGACAAGGGCGTCACCATCTGCATGGAATACCTGAACAGCAAGGTGAACCACAAGGACTACATGTTCGATCACATCGCCTGGGGAGTGGATGTGATGAAGCGCGTAAATTCGCCGCGCGTGAAGATCCTGTTCGACATTTATCACGCGCAGATCATGGATGGCGACATCGTCCGCAACATTCGCGATAATTTCCAGTGGATCGCCCATTTCCACACCGGCGGCAATCCGGGGCGGCACGATATCGACGAGACCCAGGAGCTGAATTACCGCTTTATCGCGCAAGCCATCGTGGATCTGAAGTTCACGGGGTTCCTCTCGCATGAGTACACTCCGGCTCCGGGGCATGACCCGGTGGCGACGCTTAACAAGGCTCTCGAAATCTGCGATGTCTAGGGTCTTCGAAGCACGCGCGGCCGCAGTCTGGTTCGCGCTGGCCTTGTCCGTGGCGCTCAGGGGTCAAGCCGGGCCCACGCGGCCCGACGTCGATTCCGCCGCCGCGGATCGCGGCAAGAGAGTGTATCTCCAGTTCTGCGTGAACTGCCACGGGAGCCAGGCCAAGGGAACCGATGACGGACCGGACCTGATCCGCTCCGCCGTGATGTTACATGACGTGTTGCATGACGAGGCGGGCAGTGAGCTTGCTCTAACGCTCAAGAAACTCGCGAATCATAAGGGCGATCTGACGCAGGCGCAGGTCCGCGATCTTTCGCAATTTCTGAAGCAGCGCGTGGAAGATACTGTAAAGAACCGCAACGCGACGCGGCCGCCGAATGTGCTCACGGGCAACGCTGCCGCGGGCCAGGCGTATTTCGAAGGGGCGTGCGGCATGTGCCATTCATCCGGCGGCGATCTCGCAGGCATCGCGAAGCGGTATGATCCGCTCACCTTGCAGCAGAGGCTTCTGTTCCCGCGCGGCGGCGGCCGCGGTACGCCGCCGGTTCGGCCCACCCAGGTGACGGTAACGCCGCCTGCGGAACCGCCGGTGTCGGGAAATCTCGACCGCATCGACGACTTCAACGTTTCCCTGCGCGACTCGGCGGGCGAGTATCATTCCTGGTCCCGGACGCCGGCGTTGAAAGTGGAGCTGCGCGATCCCTACACCGCGCACAATGAATTGCTCGATCGATATACGGATGCCGATATTCATAACCTTGTGGCTTATCTGGAGACCTTGAAATGAGGCCGCTTGTATTTGCTCTGATTTCGGCGGCGACGATCTTCGGGCAGGACTGGCCCAGTTACAATGGCGATTATTCGGGCCGCCGTTACAGCTCGCTTTCGCAGATCGACGCATCCAACATAGGTTCGCTCTCGCTGGCTTGGGTTCACCGCGCGAGCGCAGGAAACGGGCAAGCCGGCGGTGGCGGAAATGCCTCGCCTGTGATCAAAGGCACGCCCATCGAGATCGGCGGAGTGCTGTATTTCACCGCGCCAGACCATGTCTGGGCGGTGGATGCGCGCAACGGCCGCGAGCTGTGGCATTACGCCTGGAAATCGAAGGGCGGTTGGCACATCGGCAATCGCGGCGCGGGGGTGTGGGGCGGCTACCTGTACTTCGAAACGCCGGACTGCAATCTTATTTCGCTCAATCTCAAGGACGGCAAGGAGCGCTGGCACAAGGAAATCTGCGACCTGGAGCAGTTCTACTATGGTTCCGTCGCGCCGGTGGTGGTGAAGAATCACGTGATCGTGGGCGTGAGCGGCGACGATCTGGACATCCCCGGATACATTGAGTCGCACGATCCGGAGACCGGCGATTTGCAGTGGCGCTGGTATGCGCATCCGAATCCCGGCGATCCGGAAGCGAAAACCTGGCCCAGCGTGGAAGCCATGCTGCACGGCGGCGGCATGACCTGGGTACCGGGCACCTACGATCCCGAGTTGAACTTGTATTACTTCGGAACCGGCAATCCGCAGCCGGTGATCGCAGGCAAGGCGCGCCAGGGCGATAACCTTTATACCGAGTGCATCGTCGCGCTGAATCCGGATAGTGGCAAACTCCAGTGGTATTTTCAGCCTTCGCCGCATGACACGCATGATTGGGACGCTGTGCAGACTCCGGTGCTGTTTGACGGCGAGATCGACGGCGAAAAACGCAAGCTCTTGGCGCAAGCCAGCCGCAACGGCTGGTTCTTCATGCTGGACCGCACCAATGGGAAACATATTCTCAGCTCGGAGTATGTGAAGACCAATTGGGCCAAGGGCGTGGACGCTAGGGGTGAGCCCATTCCGAATCCCGCCAAGCAGCCGCAGCCCGATGGCGCGCTGGTTTCGCCCAACCAGAGCGGCGCGGCGAACTGGCCTCCACCAAGCTTCAATCCCGAGACCGGGCTGTTCTACGTGAACGCCGCGCGCGCCTTCAGTGTTTACTATATCTACGACGATGACGACGACAAACCCGAAGGTTGGGGCGGCAACGATCGCAGCGGATTCTCGGAAGGCATGGTGCAGGCCATCGATACCAAGACCGGCAAGATCGCCTGGAGCCACAAGTGGCCGAATGGCGGAGCCGCGCGGTCGGGTCTGCTGAGCACTGCGGGGAAATTGCTGTTCGCGGGCGATACGGCGTCGAATTTCGTGGCCCTCGATCCGGCCATGGGAACTCCGCTGTGGCACGCGGGGCTGCATGCGTCGATGACCAACGGTCCCATGACGTATGAGCTGGATGGCGTGCAGTATATCGTGATCGGCGCGGGGGATTCATTGTACGCGTTCGCGCTGTCCCCAAAATGATACAATCGCCCCCATGAGAACGCTGCTCGCGGCGATTCTGTTGATGGGGGCTTCGCTCGGGCCGGTCCTCCACGCTCAGTGGATCAACCTCAAGACGCCCGGCATTCCGCGCGCCGCCGACGGTAAGCCCGATCTCTCCGCGCCCGCGCCCAAGACGCCCGACGGCAAGCCCGACCTCTCCGGCACCTGGGACGCGGATCGGAGTTATCTAGTCAATATCGCCAAGGACCTAAAGGACGTGCCCATGCGGCCCGAGGGCCTGGCGCTGTTCAATCAACGCAAAGACGGCGCCCGCGCCAAGGAAGAACCGGATGCGAACTGTCTGCCGCAGGGCGTGCCCAAGATCGACGCGGCACCGGTTCCCTGGAAGTTGATTCAAGGCCCGCGCCAGGTGACGATTCTGTACGAAGCGTTCAACCTCTTCCGCGAAATCTTCACGGATGGCCGCGAACTTCCTAAAGATCCGAACCCAACCTGGCTGGGCTATTCGGTGGGACATTGGGATGGAGACACTCTCGTGGTGGAGAGCAACGGCTTCAACGGCAAAACCTGGCTGGATCAGGCCGGACATCCTACCAGCGACGCTCTGCACGTAACCGAGCGTTTCCGGCGCAAGGATTTCGGACACCTGGAGCTCGAAATCACCATTGATGATCCCAAGATGTACACTCAGCCTTGGACCGTCAAAGAAAGTCCGCGTCTGTTCGCGGATAGCGAGTTGCTGGAGTTCAACTGCAATGAGAACGAACGCGATATCAGACACATCCCGTAGCCGGCACAGGGCCGGCGCGGCCCCTCAAACTGGCAAGAAACCCGCCTGGTGCCGCCGCGCCAGGCTCCGGTGTGCCGGCGAGTTGCTTCGTAACGCTTCGGTTTGGCTGCTGCTCGCCCTCGCCGCGCCGCTTTCGGCTCAGTGGATCAAATACCCCACCGCCGGAATCCCGCGCACCGCGGACGGCAAGCCGGACCTGTCCGCGCCCGCGCCCAAGACTCCCGACGGTAAGCCGGATCTTTCGGGATTGTGGCATCAGTCGAACGGCGTGAAGTATACCGTCAACCTCGCGGCGGACCTCAAACCCACGGACGTTCCGTACCAGCCTTGGGCCGAGGCGCTCTATAAGCAGCACCAGGACAGCATCAGCAAGGACGATCCGGTCGGCTATTGCAATTTCCCCGGCGTTCCGCAGATGGAGGCCGTGCCGTACCCTTACAAAATCATAAATGCGCCCGGCATGATCGTGATTCTGTATGAGGCGTTTCACATCCACCGCCAGATCTTCATGGACGGGCGCGAGCTGCCCAAGGATCCGAATCCAACCTGGATGGGTTATTCGGTGGGGCGCTGGGACGGCGACACGCTGGTGGTGGATTCGGCGGGCTTCAACGATAAGACCTGGCTCGATAGCGGCGGCCGGCCGCACAGCGAGGCTTTGCATGTGACGGAACGGTTCACGCGGCGCGACTTCGGCCACATGAACCTTCAGATCACGATTGACGATCCCAAGGCTTACACGAAGCCCTGGACGGTGGCCTACGGGATTACGCTCATGCCCGATACCGAGATGCTCGAATACGTCTGCAACGAGAACAACAAGGACACTCAGCACCTGGTTGGGAAGTAGGGCGCTGTGCCTGTTTCCGTCGAAGAGTATCTACACACCGAGTACGAACTCGACTGCGATTACGTGGACGGGGAGGTAATCGAGCGCAACGGGGGCGAACGGGATCACAGCGTATTGCAGAGGGAGGTCATCTACTACTTTCGCTCGCGGCGGCGCGAATGGAAGACGCACGTTTTTGTCGAACAGCGCGTGCAGATTTCCAAAACCCGGTTTCGCGTACCCGATATTTGCGTCTACGTTGGCGAAAATCCCCGGGATCAAATCTTTCGTACGCCGCCGTTCATCTGCATTGAGATCCTCTCGCCCGAGGATCGTGTGGCGCGGACCCAGGCGCGCATAGACGATTACCTCCAGTTCGGCGTCCCCTACGTCTGGGTCATTAATCCCGCCAATCGCCGCGTCTGGACCTATACCGCCGAAGGCAGCCGCGAGATCAAGGACGGCATCCTGCGAGCGGAAAATCCCTCGCTGACCGTCGATCTTGCCGAGGTCTTCTCCGGCATCGACGGCTAGCGGGCGCGGCGTCCGTCGCCGGCCCCTCTGGCGCTTCGGGAGCGGTTAGGTTAGGAGGACGGGAAGTCTGCGCCCAAAGGCCCCTGAGGTTCGTAGACGATTCCGAGGTCAATGGAACCGGCACGGCGTTTCCAGCGACAGATAGAACAGCTCCTTGCCGCCCCCGGCGCCAGCGAGGGTCGTGGCCGCCGCCTTGCGCGACCATCCATTTCCCCCGCCTTCCACCGTGGCCAGTCCATCATACGCGGCTTTGCTTCTCGAAGCTCCGCTTTCCTGAGTTCCCGGATCAGTAAACCGCCCTGCGCTTGCCGCCCTCGACCGAGCGGCTCGACTTCTTTGCCACCCTGACTTCGAGATTGTGCCGCTTGGGGTACGCATTCGAATCGGGCACGAACCCGATCACATACTGCGCCAGTGCATCCGCCTTGAAGCTATCGAGGATCTTGAGAAGTAACGGCGCATCGATCGACGCATACTCCACCGGGCGGCCGCCCGTCAGCTTGCCCAAGTCTTTGAATTGACGCATGCGCCACAGATTCCGTGGATAATCGCTGTGGATGTGATGCTGATAGTTGGTAGCGACCGGATAGATCGGGATGCCGAGATCAAGGGCATGAACTCCGATGTCTCCGGGCAGAGTGGTGGTGGCGCCGATCCCTTCCGAAAACATCACCATCACGCGCGACACTTTGTCCTGCGCCGACGAGACGTCGTTCAGTACGCCGATCGCCGCCTCCATCGGCCAGCCGCGGTGTTCGTTGCTGAGAAAGTAGCTCCTCTGGTAGTCCTGCGTGAATGGGCCGTAACCCACGGTGTCTCGTTTCGGAGGCAGGGTGATCGGAATATCGGCACCTGCTTCGGTCACGAAGCTCGCATTGAGCAGCCCGCGAAAGTCGCGAGTCACAACGCGAACATCCGTCGTCGCGCCGGTCAGCCGGTAGAGCTTCTGCCCCGTCGTGGCGTAGACGGAGATCCGGACGTCGGCGTCTTGCTTTTCGAGAAGCGGCCTGGTCATGCCTTCTTCCCAACGCGGAATAAAGCGGAAGACATCGGCCGGATCCCAGAAATATGGGATCGCCGGGTTGACGTCGAACAGCAGCACGAGTTCGAGCGGTATGCGCCCCTGCGTCGCGGGACTGTCGAAGATCGTAAACGGGCGTGGCTTGCCGTCCTCGAACAGAGTCACATCTCCCGCTTTTAGGTCAGGCACGAATTGCTTGCCCTGCCTGACATGGAATGAGAGCAGCACCAGCCTGGTCTGCGCACTGAAGCTGACCACGGCGGGACCTTGCTGTGCTGCAGCGGAGGTCGCCAACAGGAGAGTTAGGAATAGCCGGCTGATCATGAGAGGCTCCGCGTTAACGAAATTCTAGCTTAACTGGCCTGAAGAGCCACGTCGCGTCCAGATCACACAAGCTCGCCAAAGGGACACGCTCAAAGATCAGCGAGGTGGTTCCGAAGGGGGAGCAGGGGCATCGGCGAGCTCGAACGTCTGCCACGTGCTTGCGGTTTTGCAGCGAGAATCCTTTGCTAAGTTGTCGGTGACGATCACCTGGAGCACGTAATCGCCCGGAGCGAGGCCGGTGCCCAACTGAAAGACCGCCGCGAGCCGCAAGGTTCTTCGGGTCGCCTTGGAGTCCGGCCGCGTCGAACGGCTCCGGCGAGCCCTCGTAGATTTTGCGGCCCTCTGCGAAGAGCCGAGTCTGAACCTGCAATTGGATCCCGTTGGCGCCGGCCTGCGCATTCAATATTTCATAGGCAAAGCTGAGCTGCGTCCCGGCCTTGAAGGCGCGCAACGCTGAGCTGGGGTCGTAAGCCGCATCTGGACCGGAGCGCGTTGGATCCGGGCCGGGGCGCCCAGGCTCCGCTGAGAGCAGGAGGCTGGAAAGAAGCAACCGGCCCTTGCTGGCATCGGGGACCTGGATAAACTGGCTTGCTGAACCCACGTGCTGGGAGGTTGCGTCACGGACGGCCACCCGAACCTGGTAGGCTCCGGATTTTCGCACCGGAAGGAGACCCGCGTAAACGAAACCATCCCTGAGCGACTGCTGATAGAGCTTCTCGGGCCGGCGTATCGTGTAGGTCATATAGGTGCTGTCGACTACCTGACCGTTATCCCCAAATGTAAGGATCAGCAGATCGATAACTGCTTTCCTCGTATAGACCTCTCCGTCGGGTGCAGCAGGTTCCTTCACGGGTTCATTGATGGCGGTGAACGTGAGGTCCTTGGGGTCGATATAGAGAATGACATTGAGGAAGTCGCTCACCTGGGCCTTTTGGGGCCGCTTTTCTCCCTGCGTAGCTGGAAGATTTGCGGTCACTGGCATAGGGGTGCGGACAAACAAAGTCGTGAGACGAACTCCAATTCCGGATGAATCAAATGGGGACAAGATAGCTTTGGCCAATTGCTCCTCACGGGAATCGCTCTTGGTGCTGCTTGGATCGGGTTCGGAGTCCGCCACGCCGAAGAAGCCGCTTCGCGATCTCACCGTGAGGCCGGGCCGTTTGACGCGGAGCTTCACGCTGTGAAAAAGGCGGCGGCCCGTGACGGGATCGAACGTCCCAGCAGCGGGTTGGTAACCGATGAGATAGTAGCCCGCTTGATCCTCTAGAACGTCATGAATGGCCGCATGGAGGTCGTTATCGTTGTAGATAAAGAGACCTCCGGTCTGGTCGACAAGGAAGTCCAGCCCTGCCTGCGCGAGGAATTTTTCCTGAGCCCGGCGGGCAGCCTTGTCGATCATTGGTTGTCCGAGCCGATGAACATTTTCCTGTGCGGTGATCTGGAGCGTCTCAACGCCCGCGGGATCGATTGCGTAAATCACGGCCGCGGCGCGGTTGGCTGCGTCAATCAGGCGGTGCATGCTTTCCAAGAGCTGGGAGTTGACCCCCGGGCCTGAGAACCCCGGGATAAGATCGCTGAACAGCACAACGCTCTTCCTTCCGGGAAGCTGCCCAAGGCCATTCACAACGTAACGGACGGCACCGAGGGTGCCAATCGCGAACACGGCTTCCTGCGAGAGATCCAGATTTCTGATGCCGTTGACGCCGTCGTCGTTGCGAACGAAGGTCCACCTGACACGATCTATGGCGGCGTGCAGCAGCCGCTTGTCCGTCGTGAATTCCTGGAGCGCTCCGATGCCCGCGCTTGTCCGCAGGATGGCGGCCAGATCGCCGGGCTGCATTTGTTCATCGACGAAGGTTGCGAGCGCCTGCCGCACCCGTGCGATGTTGACGAACGAAAGGTTGAGATCGTCGACAATAAGGGCGATGGTGCGGCGGACCTGGTTCGGAGCCAGTTTGACGGGCGGCGCAGGCACGGTGTCCAACGGGGTCTTGACCGGGCGCAAGGCCGGCGCTGGACCTGTTGGGTCCGCGATGCGAACGTAGCTCAGGTTCGTTATGACTTGCGGCTTGCCATCCTGGAGAAGATCGAAATCACCGGCGGCCAGATCCGTTACCTGCTTTCCTTTCCTGTCGGTGACAACCGCGTCGAGCTGCACCAGATTCACGCTGATCCGGATGACTTGTTGGGCGGGTGCGGTGCCGCTTTTGCTGACGGAGCTGGACTGGCCGAATGAAACGGCGCACCAGAAAACGGAGGCAAGAAGAATGATCCGCATTGCAGTCAGTATAGGCGCGGTAGGGTTCCACTTGAATACCGAAAACAAGGGAATTTATGCTCCGGCGGGATGGTATTCGATGCCGATTCGAGGGCTAGCCGGGGCCGATGCCGGCGCGCCGCGGTGGCTGGACTATTGGTTGGGGCAAATGCACAAGGCGGCTCAGTTCAGCGCCGATACTTCTTATGCCAACATGCGCCGCCGTGGTCGTCAATGGCCCAGAAAGTCAGGAAAACCTTAAGCGCCCTTACGCCTTCTGCAACTCCTCCAGCCGCTTCCCGGTCTCTTTACTGACGTCTTCGTGCAGGCTGTTGCCGTGCGCGTCCATGGTCACGATGGCGACGAAATTGTGCACGCTCAGGTGCCACATGGCCTCCGGGATGCCGAATTCGAGCAGGTTCACGTCCAGCACCTTGTCGATCAGCCGGGCGTAGAACTGCGCCGCGCCGCCGATCGCGTTCAGGTACACCGCGCCGTGCTCCTTCAGGGCCGCCAGCGTCTTGGGCCCCATGCCGCCCTTGCCCATCACCACGCGCACGCCGTAATTCTTGATGATGCCGGCCTGATACGGCTCTTCGCGAATGCTGGTGGTGGGGCCGGCTGCCTTGACGGTCCACACGTCGTCTTGCTTCAGCATCACGGGTCCGCAGTGATACAGCACCGCTCCGCGCAGATCCACAGGCGGAGGATTCTTCATCAGATGCGCATGCACGGCGTCGCGCCCCGTGTACATCTCGCCTTGCACGATGACCACGTCGCCGACCTTCAGCGCCCGCACCTGCTCCTCGGTCAAGGGCGCGCGCAGCACGATCTCGCGGCCGGTCAGAGGGAAGCCTTCCGCCTGCGCCATGCGCTCCACCGTGCGCGACGGATCGCGATACAGCCATTTGGTGATTGCGCCGCTTGACGCATCCAGCCGCACGCCCAATCTCCGGTATGCCCAGCAATCGTACGCGACCGAGACAAAAAAGCTCGCCGGCAGCCGGTCCGCCGCCATGATTTTGCAGCCGATCAGCGAGGTCTTGCCTCCGAAGCCCATCGTCCCCACCCCGATGCGGTTGGCCTCCTGCATGATTTCAGCTTCGAGCTTGGCCAGCTCCGGCACGGGATTGCTGTCGTCGAGCGAACGGAATAACTGATACTTCGCCAGCAGGTAACCGTGCGCGCGGTCGCTGCCGATGCACACACCCAGCGCGCCCGGAGCGCAACCCTGTCCCTGCGCCTGCCACACCGCATGCAGGATGCACTTGCGCACGCCCTCCAGATTGCGGCCGGCCGAGCCCAGATGCTCCAGCTCGCAGGGCAGCGAATACTGGATGTTCTTGTTCTCGCAGCCGCCGCCCTTGAGGATCAGCTTGATCTCGATGTCGTCGTGCTCCCACTGCTCGAAATGGATGATGGGCGTCTCCGCGCTGACGTTGTCGCCGGAGTTTTTCCCGGTCAGCGAATCGACTGAATTGGGGCGCAGCTTGCCGCGCTTGGTCGCCTCGGCCACTGCCGCGCGAATCGCTTTACGCAATTCGATCTGATTCACGCCCACCGGAGTGTGTACGTCGAAGGTGGGCATTCCGGTGTCCTGGCAGATGGGGCCTTCGTCCTCGGCCGCCATGTCGATGTTGGTGGCGATGATGTGCAGCGCCTGCGACGACTGCGTGTGCGGCGTCTCCGTGCGGACGGCCAAGCCCATCGCTTCACGAACGTCGGGCGGCAGGTTGGTGGAGGTCTGCGTGATCAGCTCAATTAGGCTCTCATGTAGGAATTGCATGGTGGGGTCTTCTAATGGTCGAACCTTTGATTCTATCGTGGCCGTGATACGCTGGGTCCATGTTCCGGATCGGGTTGCTGGGAGTTCTGCCGCTCATGGCCGCGCTCACTCCGCAGCCGGAGCCTCAAGTCTTCCGCTCCGGAACGCGCCTGGTTGAAGTTGAGGTCATCGTCCGCGACAAGAACGGTCCCGTGAAAAACCTCACCAAGGACAACTTCACGGTGCTCGATCAAGGCAAGCCGCAGCCGATCGCCATCTTCAGAAGCGCGTCCATGCGAAGTGCGGAGGGGCGCGGAGCCGTGACCGCGCCGCTGCCTCCCGGGACGATCTCCAATCGCCAGGATAGCCGCGGCCGGCCGCTCGACGGCGCGACCGTCGTTTTGTTCGACCAGCTCAACACCAGATTCGACCTCAAAGCCTACCAGCGCACGGAGATGATCAAGTTCCTGCGCACCCTTTCTGAGACCGACCGGATCGCGCTCTACTCGCTGGGCAAGGATTTGCACATTTTGCAGGATTTCACCACCGATCCGAAAGCGTTGATCGACGCCGTCTCCAAGCTGGATCGGGGGCTGGATCTGCTCGCCGCCAATCTTGATGTGGTCCTTGGGGATTATCCTCCCATTGATGAGCCGCTCGATTGTGCGAACGCCAAGGGCGTGCTCCTGATGGCATGCACGCAAACCGCCGTGAACGCGGGCATTCACGACAATATCACCGTCGAAGCGCTCAAGCGGATTATTCGGCATCTTACCGGCGTGCCCGGCCGCAAGAACCTGGTATGGGTGAAGGAATCGCTCCAAATTCCCACTGCCATCCTGGCCATGGCGGCGCAGGCCAATGTCGCGCTGTACCCGGTGCTGATTCGAACCGTGGTGGTTGGGAATCCCCGTAGGGGCTCCGGTCCCGACTTCATGGCCATGCAGCACGCGGTTCGCGAGCTTGCCGCCACCGCCGGCGGAGCGGGATTCAGCGATGCCTCCGAGCTCAAGACAGCGGTCCGCACCGCGGAAGAGGATTCGGAAAGCGCTTACACGCTGGGTTACTATCCCGCCGAGGAGACGCTCGACGGCAAGTTTCACCGCATCATAGTGAAGCTCGCGGATAAGGAGCTATCGAAGAAACCTCCCGAGGTGCGCTACCGCCCCGGCTACCTTGCAACCAGGTCCGCTGCGCCGGCCGCTGTGCCCTCGCTCGAAGAATTGATGGAGACTCCGCTGGATGCAACCGCGATCGGTCTGGCTGCGCAAGCCGTGCCCGATCCGCGGCAGCCGGGTTCGTTTCAGTTGCGCGTGACCGTGGATCTGCACGATGTGCACTTCGACCGCGAAGAAGGCCACTTTCTCGGTGCGCTGGATCTGTCCTTCCTCCTTCCGGGTTCACAGTCGATCAGGACCACAACCATGCACCTCGACATTGCCGAGGATCAGCTTACGCAAGCGATCGAGCAGGGCTACGCGGTGAAGGTCAGCGTAGTCAACGGCCAGCCGGGAGAAGTCTTTATGTCGGTTCGCGACCGGGCCACCGGCGCGGCCGGATCGCTGCGAATTCCCCTCGCTCCAAAATAAGTGTGAGACGAACGATCTCATTCAAGGCCCGAGCGTAGTCCATTCCGACTCAAAGCCGCTCTTGACTACGTAATTGTCCTTTACAGACCGGAATTCGAAGACTCCAGCGTCGCGATCTTCCGAGGGAGCGAGCGATCCCAGATCCACACGCTGCTTCAAGCCAGGTTGCTGCTGGAACCGCTTGGTGCCGGAGCCCTCGCTGGCCAACAGGGGCCGGGGCGTTCCTCCCACGCTCACGGTTTCCAGTTTGACCGCGATGGTGAGAGATGAGGGCGGCCCGACGAAATGCTCCAGCCTCTCGATGCGCGCAATGACGGAGGAGCCCGCCGGAACCAGGATCCGATTGGACGCAGGGTCCCGGATGGCGCCGGTGACTCTTGCAGTGATCTTATCCCCCGCGGCGGCAACCGCTGAGTCGATTGGCTGAGTCAATTGCAGTTTGAACGTGAGACCAGCCGGAAGCGCGAGTGTCCCACTCGCGGAGACCTCTTCGGCTGCGGGAGCATCCGGTTTCGGCGGTGCCTCGCCGAACGATAGAGTCGATTCTCCGACAAACTCGCGACAGGACGAATACACGGTTCGATTGTGAGTTTCGATTCCATCGATGTTGACGATATCGAGCTCGGCTTGGCTGGGAAGGAGAAAGTTGGAATCGTTGAGCCGCACACGGCCGTATTCCAGCGTCGTGGTGGCTTCGCAGGCGCCCACTTTCGGGGAAAGGTCGGAGGTGCGGACCACCAGGCGCACCAGATCGGAGGTCTTTGGATCGACCAAAAAAGTTCCTCCATATGCGCTGGTTACATGCTCAACCCGGTTGCCGAAGACATAATCGCTCTTTTCTAGCGGGACCTCATAACTGAATTCCACCAGCGGCCGGCCATCCACCGTTATGTCGCCGTTATAGGAGAAGCTCGCCGCGTCGCGCGCGAAGATCGACCCGAGGAAGCCGGAGAAGCTCCCGGTTTGAACCGCACCGTTGCGGACCATTTGAAACAAGTCACGGTTATCAAAACGAGACTCACCAACCCAGGAATAGATTTCATTGGAATTCGCGATCGCGACGTCCAGCCGCAGCCGATCCGTCACGGTAAGCTTCGGCTGTGCCCGGTTCTTCTGGCTCAGCAGGTTGTCGCAGGAGTCCGGGGGCGAAAGTATAACGCGCCGCAGCGGGTCTTGGCTTAGCAAGTTGGGCTCATATTGGGCCCGATCGATGGTCTGAGTGCACATGTACCTCGGCATCCGCGCGATGGTCGCCATGAGATTATCGCGGACCCGCACCAGAAGCTCTTTCGGGTCGTCAGACTGCGCCCAGACAGAGGCCGCGAGGGCGCATAGCAGCGGCAGCAGCTTGGTCCACATGCCCACTAGCATATCCCCGATTTGCGGTTCGCTGGAAGGGGCGGCGATGGCGGCCCGGCGTCCGTCCACCGGCCGGATCGCTGCGAATTCCGCTCGAGCGACAATCGAGGGGAGTGAACATTCTCACGTCTCCGCTGCTCGAAAGCGTTCCTTGGATCGAACACGGTTTCGGAACGCGCTACGCTCCGCTTTCGCAGGACGGGATGGCGAGCCTTAGACAAATTCATTCTTCTTTGTCGCTGGTAGCGGATCGGCCCGAAGGGTGTGTGGGCGAGGGTGACGCTCTGCTCACGGACCAACTCGGCGTGACCGTTTCCGTCCGGACGGCGGACTGCCTTCCGGTGCTATTGGTTGATTTGCACCACCACGCGGTTGCTGCCGTTCACGCCGGATGGCGCGGAAGCGCGGACGGAGTGGTCGCCAAGACGCTGCGCCGCATGCGTGACGAATTCGGAACAAATGCTGTCGACATATCGGCAGCCATCGGTCCGGGCATCGGCGCTTGCTGTTACCAAGTCGGCCAGGAGGTGGCGCGGCGCTTCGGTCTGGCGCATGCCGGCCGCCTCGATCTCGCGGCCGAGAACCTGCGTCAGCTTACAACCGAGGGCGTTCCGGGCGAATCGATCAGCCTCGCCGGAGTCTGCACGTTCTGCGACCCGGCGCGGTTTTACTCCTGGCGCCGGGACCGGGAAAGCGCCGGCCGCATGATTTCTTACGTCCGCGTGATCAAACACTAAGGGCGCGGCAACGGTGGATATTCCGCGGCCCGCGCCCCTTGAGGTTGATGTCGGGATTAGGCCGCGTTGACCAGCAGCTCGTCCAGGCTCTCCGAGCCGTCGCCCGCCTGATTGCGGTCGGCGACCTCCTGGCAGCGGATGCAGAAAGCGGTCCACGGCACCGCGGCCAGCCGCTTGGGACTGATGTCTTCCTCGCAGTGCAGGCACACGCCGAAGCTGCCGTCATCGATGCGCCGCAAAGCCGCGCGAACGTTGCGCAGCAGGTGCGACTCGCGGTCCAGGTTGCGGATGGCCAGCTCACGCTCGGCGGCGTGCTGCACCTCATCAAGGGCGTCCGGGCTCTTCTCGATGGCGATGCCGTCGCGATTCCGGACCAAGAGTTCCAGCTCTGCCTGCTTCGCCTCCAGGATGTTTCGAAATTTGTTCAACTCAGTCTTTGTCATTGCCTGCCTCTCTCCTGTCTCTATCTCTCTTCTTGCGGTCTATTTTTTTTAACTTCACTTCCGCGTTGCGTCTCTGTCCCGTTATCAAACTCTCATGCTAGCGAATTAGACGCGGGAACCAGTGAAAAGGTTCAAGTCTCCAACGTCCCGCTTCCAAACTGATTTCCGGTAAGCCTCGTGGCGTATGGGCGGCTAGGCCCCTTGGCCACCACGTCGCTCGCTGCGCCGTGGTCGGTTTCACTCTACTCGAAGCTGACCGTTTCAAAAACATACCACAGAATACCCACCCGACGCAAGCAATCCAATTGCCATTCGACCAAGGCATCGCTTTCCACCCCGGCGCTTGCGTTTCTTTCTTATCGGTAGCGGCGCGCGAAAGGATTACCCCACGCATCGTCAACGGCGCCGAGTTCGCAGCCTCCCGGATGCCTTGCCGTATACTGTTACCTTGAGCGGTAAAAACTCTCATACGATTCACCCCCTCAAATCGGATTTTACGCCCTACCTCGCTGCGGGCCTTTCGAGTTTTTTGTTTATCTTGTTGAGTCTGTGCCTGATCCCTTACGCGGGAATTCAGGAAGACGAGGCTCTTTTCTCTGTCCCCTTCTTCCAACCGCCTGCCCGCGAGTTCCGGATTCGGGTCTTCCATCACACCATTCCGATCATGGTCATGACCTACGTGGGGGCCTTGAAAACGTGGATTTATTGGCCGCTGATGGGATGGTTTGGATCGAGCGTTTGGGCCGTGCGCGTTCCAGTAGCGCTGCTCGGGGCGATAACTGTTTTTGTTTTCTTCCATTTAACTAGAAGTGTCGGCGGTCCGCGCGCGAATCTTGCGGCCTCCGCCGGGGCGCTGCTGCTGGCCACCGATCCCGTCTTTCTCCTAACCAACACATTCGACTGGGGACCAGTTGCGCTGGAACACGTTTTAGTTGTCACCGGCTGTTTCCTGCTGTTCCGTTTTGCGACAAACCAGTCCCAAATCCGCCTTCTGGCGTTGGGGTTTTGCTGCTTTGGGCTAGCGCTCTGGAACAAGGCTCTGTTTGTGTGGGCTCTCTCCGGTCTTATCGCTGGCGCGATCACGGTCTTTTGGCCCGAAGTAAGACAATGCCTGACCCCGCGCAACACGGCCATCGCCGCAGCGGCCTTTTTGGGGGGAGCGCTTCCCTTGGTGGTGTACAATCTGCGAAACGCGAATGCAACTTTGAGCCAAAACGCGCATCTTGAAACCGACCGCATGGCCGAGAAATGGTTGCAGTTGAAGTACGCCGCAAACGGCAATTCGCTATTCGGCTATATTACGGGGGAAGCGGACGTACCGCTTAAGCCGCCCTCCTCCCGCCGAGGCCGCGCCGCCGAGTGGATTTGGCGCCGGATCGGGGAGCGCCGCGAAAGCCAACACTATTATGTCTATGGCCTGATGCTGCTGCTGGCGCCGCTGTGGTGGCGGTCGCGGGCGGCGCGCTTCTCGCTGGTTTTCGTGAGCGTGGCCTGGATCCTGATGGCGCTCACCAGGAACGCCGGAGCGGCGGCGCATCACGACGTGTTGCTGTGGCCGTTCCCGATCCTGTTTGCGGCCAGCGTCCTGGCCTCGATCCCGTGGCGCTGGGTCATCGCGGTGGTTGCGGCAGCGATGGTGTTGATGAATCTCCTGGTAGTGAATCAGTACGTCCTGCAATTCGAGCGCGACGGCGCCGCCGGGGACTACACCGATGCCTTGTTTGCCCTGAATCGGGAGTTGCCGGAAAACCAGACCATCTATATCATCGACTGGGGAATGAATGCGACGCTTCAGTTGACGCACCACGGCAGGCTCCGGCTCCGGTCTGCTCAAGGCGACTTGACGGGCGAAGTTCCCAGCCCGGAGCAGCAGGCGCAACTGCGGGCGATGCTCTCGGATACGAGCGCCATCTGGCTGGGCCATGCGGCCGGCCGCGAGGCCTTCCCGGGCATGGACGCGCATCTGGAGCGATTTGCCTCCATGGCCGGCTATCAACGCGAGCTGATACGCACCGTCGCAGATTCCAACGGCCGCCCGGTTTTTGAGATCTTCCGATTTCGCTCTAAGCGTGACAAAGTTTCCTAAGGAGTGTGACAGTGCGCCCCAAGTGCGTGTCGAAGGTCCACAAAAAGCCCGGCTCGATCCTTGTTAATGCGTTGACCGTAAAGGCCTAAGGTCTGGCGGCCAAAGTGCCGACGATAGCTCTAGATCCAGGTATGCGAACGAGCTCCATTTTGCTGGCAGGTCTCGCCGCCGTGGCGTGCGCGCGCGCCACCACGCTCCAGCAGCTCAGCCTGGATGACATGATCCAGCAATCGACCGGGATTGTGCGCGCCAAGGTCACCAGCTCATCGACCGCCCTGCGCGGCCAGAAAATCTATACCTACTATCGCCTCCGGATTCTGGAAACGGCAAAAATGGGAGGAAATCCGGGGGCCGGGGATATCGATGTGGCGGTTCCCGGCGGGACCGTGAACGGGAAGCGCGAAATGGTTGTGGGGGCGCCGGAGTTGACCACAGGCCGACAATACGTCGTGTTTCTATGGACCAGCCGCTCCGGATTGACGCAGATCATCGGGCTGTCGCAAGGCCTGTTCCTGGCGGCGCCGGATGGGTCGGGCAAAATCAGCCTGACACATCCTGCGGCGACGGACCTGATGCTCGACAAGAACGGCAAGGCTGTCGGGGGTCAGGCTCTGGGACTGGAGTGGAGCGATTTACGGACGCGCATTCAGCAGGAGTTGGGAAAGTAAGCCATGGGAACGGCGCGACGGGTTCTGCTGTTGGCGGCAAGCCTCGCGGGGGCGTCTTCAGTGGCTTCCGGCTACGCTCACTGGGTTTTCTTCTCCGGCCGAAACGCTCCTTTCAACCCCGTTCCCGCAATGTTCAATCTGGCGAGCCTGAGGAACAATACGGTTTCCTACTTCATTTCCGACCAGGGGCCGAGCCCGGTTATGCCGGGCGATAGCGCTGCCAACATCTACAGCCAGATTCAAGCCGCGGCGAACGTTTGGAACCAGGTGCCCACTTCGACGATCCGCATTGGTTTTGGCGGATTCTCGACCGCTGGCACCCCGCAAGCCACGCCACAAGCGACGCCGGGCATCGACGTGGTCTTCGATGACGATGTGCCTCCGGGGCTGTACGCGTTTACGAGCCTGACCTGGTCGCCGTCAGACGTTGGCAACATCGGCGCCGGCGCGGCGTTCGTTCCCATTCTGCGCTCCACCATTACGTTTCGGAAGAATCTCACGGCCCCCTACCAGCTTGCCAGCTACGACGATTCGTTCTTCGTGATCGCGGTGCATGAATTCGGGCATGCGCTGGGCCTCCAGCACACTCTGACCTCCGGCGTGATGGCGACGGCGATCACCAGTTCGGCCACCAAGTCAGCGCCGCTGGCCGCGGACGATATCGCCGGCATATCGCTGCTCTATCCGGCGCAGAACTATTTGCAAAGCGTGGGAACAATCCAAGGCACGGTAACGGTGGGCGGCACGGGCGTCAACATGGCCAACGTAGTGGCTCTCTCCGCCAACGGGGTGGCCATCAGCACTCTCACCAGTCCGGACGGAACCTACCAGATTCAGGGAGTGCCGCCGGGACAGTATTACATTTACGCGAGTCCGCTTCCGCCGCCGCAAACGGGCGAGTCCTATCCGGACAACATAACGCCGCCGGAGGATTCGCAGGGCAATCCGTTTAACGCCAACACGGGCTTCGATACCGAATTCTTTGGGAGAACGCGCGACTGGACCCAATCACCGGTGGCGACCGTGAGCGCGGGTGCGACTGTGCCGAACGTCAACTTCAACCTGCAACCGCGTCCCGGTCCAGCCATCGGCTACGTGTATGCCATCGGCTACGAGGGCCAGGCTGCGGTAGAGCCGCCGTTTCTCCGGGCCGGAAGCCGCCAAAATATTTTGTTCACCGGACCCGGCATCGCTACCTCTAAAGGAGCGCTGGTTTCGGGTTTGGGCATTTCGGCCGTGGGCGCGGGCGCGGCGGCGACGCTCGAGCCGAAGTCGCTCGCATCCTATTACGGAGACGGGGAAATTACGGTGGACGCCGGCCAAGTACAGGCGGCGACGCCGGTAGCCTTGGCTGTCACTCTCCCCAACGACATGTATGTGCTGCCGGCGGCGTTCTTCGTGGTTCCCAACCCTCCACCCGCGATTTCCGGTGTTTCGAGCGCCACCGACGGCCTGGGCAACACCACCGTCACCCTCACCGGGTCGAACCTGAACGCCGGCACCAGCGTGTTGTTCGACGGCGCGCCGGCTCCGCTGATCTCGGCCAACAGCGACGGCTCGCTAACCGTGGCTGCGCCTCCGGCCTCGGCCGGCTACACCGCTTACATCGAGGCGCTGTCCAGCGATGGCCAGACGAGTTGGCAGGATCTGGGCAACACCACGCCTCCCTCCTACATATATTCCGGTCCACAGAGTCCCTCTATGATTCTGAACTCAGGCCTGTTGTTGCCCGGCACGGATTCGATGGTGGACATCAGCGGTGTGAATACCTCGTTCGTGAGCGGGCAGGTTTCCATCGGGCTTGGTTCAAGCGACATCACTGTCGGTCAGGTGTGGGTGCTGAATTCCCAACGAATACTGGCAAACGTGACGGTCAGCCCGAATGCGCAGGTTGGTCCGGTGGATCTCACGGTGGTGAGCGGTTTGCAGCAGGTGACGCTGCACGGTGTGCTCCAGGTGCAAACGGCCGGCGCCAACCAGATGACGATGCTAACCCCGATTCTCAACGCTTACACCTCCCTGGACGGCACCCCGGCGGGAGGAACAGCTCTAATCCCCACCGTGGGTGTGCCGTTAAATGTGGCCGGATGGCAGCTCTGGCTGGACTACAGCACCCCCGCTACTTTCCAAATGGGCGGCGGAGGTCTGATCCAGGTGCAGATTCCGCCCAATGTGCCGCTGGGAGGAGCGAGTGTACAACTGATTCCTCCTAACAACAGCGCGGTGATTCCGCCGGTGGTGATGCAGATCGACGCTCCGCCGCCGGTGATCGTGGCGGCGGCGAACTCCACGGGCGCTTTTATCACGAACACGAATCCGGTGCCGCTGGGCACTACCGTGACTTTGTCGGTGACGGGATTGACGCAATCCTTCAACGGCGCGGGATTGTCGCAAACGCAGGTGACCGTGGGAGGAGTGGCGATCACGACGCCGCTCACGATCCTGCCGGGCCCCCAGCCGGACTCCTACCAGATCCAATTCACCCTGAGCCCCAATGTGCCCTACGGTCAGCAGTTGGTGACGGTGGGAATCGGCACGCGCCTCTCCAGCGCCCTGCCCCCGTTCGTCTATCTCTACATGCTGCCGCCGCAACAGCAATAGCGGCGTGGGACGGTGGCGTCCCGGCGAGCCACAAGTTATCCCTTCCCGTAATAACAACTCAGCCTCGCTGCCCGAAGGCGGCGAGGCTGATTTTTGAAGCTGCTTCCTGTTTAGAAACTGAATCGGGCGATGATCGTTCCCTCGCGCGCCGCCTCACCCGTCGCCCCTCCGAAACCGCTCATTCCGGTGGAAGCTGTGCCGGCGAATATGCCGGCGGTGTTGGGTCCCTGGTAAGCGTTGACGACTCCGTATCCGCCGGTTAAGATCCCCAACCCGTTCTTCGCCACCGGGTTCTGCGGACTCGTCGTGCTCGGAGCCGGCATCAGGGTCCGGTTGAAGATATTGGTGAATTCAGCCCGGACCTGGAAGTTATATCTCTCCTTGATCCGGAAGTTGCGGCCAAAGTTTGCGTTCTCCGTTGGATGCCGCGGGCCGCGGAAGTTCTTAAGGAAATCGTTCCCCGAGTCTCCGCAGTTGCTGTTGACCGGACATTGCGCCCACGCTGCCGGATTCAACACCTGGGTGCTGTACGGATTGTATGTGCCGAGATTGTTAAGATTGACGCCCGGCGTGTACAAAGGCTGGCCCTTAACATAGACATCCTGGGTGGGCAGGAACTCCGCGGTGGCGGTGGCTGGAATGGCGAGGAAAGCGCCGCTCTGGTAACTCGCGAAGCCGCCGACCTGCCAATCCTTGATGATCGTGTTGACGAACTTCGCATGGTTGGCGAAGTATTGAGCCTTGGGCGTGGTGTAGATGAAGTTGAAGCTCAGGACCCTCGGCGGGATGGCCATCAGCGCGTTCTGATTGCTGGCGGGGTTGAAGTAGTCCTGCCGGACGGCCCTGGTGAAGCCCTGGGCCCAGGTAAAGAACCCGCCCGCCTGGAGACCGTGCGCGTAGCGCTTGGTCGCTTTCACTTGTAAAGAGTCGTATTTGGAGTTGCCGGTCGGGTTTGCACCGGGGCCAATCGCGCCGAACTGTGGAAAGGGCCTCCCGACAATGCTCGAGAGCGGGTTACTGAGGGCGAAGCCGCAAGGCGCGGCGCAGGCATAGGGAATACCGCCGTTGGGGATCCCCGCCGCGGCCAGCGTCTGCTGTACGGCGGTGCTGCTGAGCGACTGGCTGAGGATGGCGCGGGCGCAGTCGTTACCCGGAACGCAGTTAAGGCCCGCCGGCGCAAAGTTGTAGCCCGCGGGACCGGTTCCCGGGTACGGGTACAAGCCATATTGTGCGTATGTGGCCGGGGAGACGTGGTTCAGCGTGCCCCCTCCCAGGAAGCCGCTTATCCACGCGGCGCGGTTGGCCACATACGACGCTTCCATGACGAAGCTCCTGGTGATCTCCCGCTGGAAGCCGGCGCTCCATTGGTTGACGCGCGGCGGCCGGTTTTGGTTCGCGTCGGGCATATTCGGCGCCGGCGATGTGGTGCCGAGGGTCGGATAGATGTTCGTGCTGACGGGCCAAGTCGGCTGATAGATCCAGCCCGGAGTCTGGTCGTTTACGAATTGGCACGTTTGCGTCGTCGTCCCCGTCAACCCGCCGCAGCCCGCCGTAGGCACGTAGGACGGGCTGTTGGCAGCCAGAGGATAGGTTCCGGCGGTGCTTACATTACTACCGGCCGCGCTCTCAACCAGCGCGTAGGTAAATCCCCATCCGGCGCGAAACACCGTCTTGGGGTTGATCTGATAGGCGACGCCGAGCCGCGGCGCGAACGCGAACGGATAGTTCGGTTGGTAGAACGTGCAATTGCAGTTGCTGGCGAAGATTGTCGACCCAGGGTGGCCGCCGGCATTGGCGTTCGGCACGGTCTCGGAGAACTGCCCCCAGCGCCCGTATTCCTCGTGGTCTCTGCCGAACAAATCCCAGCGCAGGCCGTAATCCAAGGTGAGCTTGCGGGTTACCTTCCAGGAATCTTGAGCAAACGCCGACCAATCCGCAGCCTCAGAACGGGGCTCGGTATACGGGTTCTGCGTAACGCCGCTATAATCGCCCAGCAGCCAACTGGCGTAGCCGAAGCCGGTGGTAAATCCGTTGAAACTTTGTGTCGGAGCGAAGGGCTCCGAAGTCGGTCCGATACCGGTCGTAAAGAGAACCCCCGAAAGGCCGGCGTTGGTGACTCCCTCCAAAACCAAATTGCCGCCGAATTTGAAGGTGTGCTTGCCGCGAATCCACGTCAGGTTCGCGGTATAAGTTTGCTTTCCCTCGGCGTTGTACGACTGGCCTTGACCGGCGGTGCCGATGGCCTGCATGCCTCCGTAGGAGGTGCTCGACATCCCGCTGAAGTACGGGAACTCGCGGTGTTGTATAAAGCCAACCAGTCCGGGTCCGGCACCGAGGGTACCGCCCGGATTGGGATTGAAGCTGAGGAAAGGCGCCCGGTCGCTGAAAGTGGTGCGTATGTAGCCCCCGCCCAAGTGCAGCAGGAGGGTCGGCAAAAGGGTGCGGTCGTAGTTCAGCCGGTACGTCCAGGTGGGAATGAATGTGCCCCGGTACCCGCCGATCTCGGCCGGCAGGCCATCCGCGTTACCCAGGGGAGAGGAAATCTGGCCCACCGTGTTGTTCTCCGAATAAAAGAAGGACAACTTGTCCTTCGCGTCAATATTGTGATCGATCTTGATCGATGGAATCGCCGAATACCGTACACCCGGGATGGACGCGGTGTAATTCCCGATGAGACTGGGGTCCTGCGCATTGACCCCCAGCTTGGAGATCAGGTTTTGGAGTTCCACCGTGAGCGGAGAGAAGCGGGTTAGGGGAATCGAGTTGTTCAAAAATGGCATGGCGTACCCCTGACCGGTGGAGGTGACGCCCCGCGTCAGCGGATCATAGATCTCATTCGCGAACATCTGGTTGCCCAAGGGGTCCAGTTGAACTTTCGGGGTACCTAAGGCGGTGGTCAGAATCCCGTAGGTGGCGCAGAGACTGCACCCTCCGGGGCCTCCGTTCGGCGAGATCGCGGAAAAATTCCCGCCAATATAAGCGGGCACGGCCACCGTATCGGTGAACTGGTAGAAATCGGTCTCGGCGTACTGCTCATAGCTGAAGAACCAGAAGGTCTTGTTACGGCCGTTGTAGATCTTGGGGATGACCACCGGACCGCCCAGGGTGCCGCCAAAATCGTTGCGGCGTTCTCGCGGCTGGTACTTTCCACCATCGCCACCGCCTGAGTTACAGGATTTGACGCCATTGAGTCCCGTTAAGCATCCGCTGATGCTGAAAGGCTCGCCGGCATTCAGGTCTTCGTTGACGAAGTAGTCGAAACCGCTGCCGTGGTAAATGTTGGTGCCCGACTTCATGGTCTGGTTGATGACCACGGAGCTCGCCGTCCCGTATTCGGGAGCGTAGTTGCTGGTCTGGTACGATACTTCCTGAATCGCGTCCACGTTCATCTGGCCGATCTGGTAATATTGGGCGCCGCCTATCCCCAAGGCGCGAGTTGTCGCCTCCTGGCCGTCCACCAGCATCGACTGCACGGTGAGGCCGTTTACGTTCAACCCGATCGAGTTCATGGCGTTGTAATTCACCGCGCCCGGAAGCATCTCCACTACGTTGTATGGATTGCGGTAGCCGGAGGTGCCGGAGTTGTTAACGCCGATGCCCATCAGCGGAAGCTCATCGATTTGGGTAATGGTGACGTTGTGGGCCAGCTCAGCGCTTTCGGTCTTCAGCAGCGTCGATTCGGCCGTGACGGTCACGGCCTCCGTGGTGTTCCCTACTTGCAGAGCGGCGTCTTCTCTGAGGGTTTGCGCCCCCCCGACCTCGAGGTTCGTATGGGTGTAGGTCTTGAACCCCTTGACCGTCACCGTGATCGAGTACCTGCCGACAGGCAAGTCCGTGATTGTATAGTTCCCGGCGTTGCTGGTTGCTCCCGAAAAAACCACTCCCGTGTCCGAATTCTTGGCTTCCACGGTCGCTCCGGCGACAACCGCCCCGGCCTGATCGGTTACTACACCAGTGATGGTTCCGTTGCCGACTTGGCCGAATGCCAGCGATGCAACGACCACGAAAAATGCAACCAGTTTCAGAGACCAACCGCGCATGCTATACCCCCTTTGAGAATTTTTTCACTCAACCCCATAAGCTGTAACAGTTGGCAATATTATGTCCTGGTTTTCCGCGTGTCAAGGGGGGTGACTGAGGGTTGTGACTGAGGGTGACTGAGGGCAGGGGCGTGATTCGGACCTGAGGTCAAACGGCCTCGCACGCCGTCACAGACCTAGCTTGCGGAGGAACGCGACATCGCCTTCGAGGAAATCGTAAGTCGACAGCAGGCCGCGGCGCGCCCAGACGATCTGCTCGAAGTCCAGGTTTCTAGGCTCGCCGGAAAACTTGGTGACGTGGAAGAAGAAGAGGCGCGTCAGGGTTCCGCCGGGATATTGGACGTGGTAGCTGTCCAGCTCCTCGCCGATGACCGCGTGGATGGCCAGCTCCTCGACGCAGCTCGCGCTGAAGCGCCGCCTGAGGGGTTTCTCCCGGCTCGAGCTTACCTCCCGGAAATTCCCACTTGAGAGGATGCCGGGAGACGCGCTTGCGCTGGCCGATGAGAATGAGGCCGCCGCGCTCGATGACGGCGGCAGCCACTTGAATTTCGGGCGCCGGCATTTTGGATCTCGCCCGCACAACGGAGCCTTCCGGCCCTGTGCGGGCTTCTCAGGGATAATTGAAGCATACATAACTTGACGCAAATCATGTACTCCGCACGTTTGCTCGAGCATTTTCGCGATCCTCGCAACGTAGGCCAACTGGGGCCGCCGGCGGTGACCGTCGATGCCGAAAATCCGGCTTGCGGCGACATGCTGCGCCTCTCGGCGCGCTTTGAGAACGGCCGCGTGGCGGAAGCGCGCTATCAGACGCGCGGCTGCACTGCTTCGATCGCCGCCGGCTCCGCGCTGACCGAATGGATGACCGGGAAATCGCGCGAGGAACTGAGGGCGCTGACGCCCGCGATCGTCGAGGAGCTCCTGGACGGGCTCCAGCCGGCTTCTCAACACGCCGCGGTTTTGTGCGTGGACGCCGCGAAAAAACTCCTGGCCGTAAAGGGGTAGTGGGGCAGGCGATCTTGTCGCCTGCCTCTCGCTGGACCAGGCCCATTGGTCCGTTCGTTCAACCCATTCTGCTGCCGGCAGGCGACAAGATCGCCTGCCCCACTGTATCCTTAAGGCTGATGACGCCTTTCGATTTCCGGCCACGCACGCGGGTCTTGTTCGGTTCCGGCGAGTTCGCCCGCTTGGGAGAAGTGGCGCGGGAGCTGGGCGGCACGCGCTGCCTGGTGGTGGCCGAATCCGGTCTGCTGGCCAGACGGGCCACGTCAAGGAAGCCATTCGCACGCTGAAGGCGCGGCGCATGGAGGTGTTCGCGTTCCACGATTTCTCCGTGAATCCCACGGCCGCGATGGTGGAGGCCGGGGCGCGCGTTCGCGGCGCCGGAGCGCATCGACGTGATCGTCAGCGTGGGCGGCGGCAGCTCCATGGATTGCGCCAAGGGGATCAACTTTCTGCTTTCCAACGGCGGACACATGCGCGACTACTGGGGCTACGGTAAAGCCCTGAAGCCGATGCTGCCGACGATCGCCGTTCCCACTACAGCCGGCACGGGCAGCGAGGCGCAGAGCTTCTGCATCGTCTCCGATCCGGAAACCGGCGCGCGCATGGCTTGCGGCGACGCCAAGGCCACCTTTCGCGCGGCCATTCTCGATCCCACGCTGACGCTTTCGCAACCCCGGGCCGTGGCGGCGGCCACCGGTTACGACGCTTTGTCGCACGCTCTGGAGACTTTGGTCACGACGCGGCGGACAGCCTTGTCGGAGTGCTTTTCCCGCTCGGCCTGGAGGTTGATCGACAGCGGTTTCGAGCGCATGCTGGAGGATCCGGAGAATCTCGAGGCGCGCGGGGCCATGCTGCTTGGCGCGCACTTCGGAGGGCTGGCGGTGGAGAATTCGATGCTGGGCGCGGCGCACGCCTGCGCACCGCCGCTTACGGCGCAGTTCGGCGTGCCGCACGGGGCCGCGATTGCGCTGGTGCTGCGTCATGTAGTGCGCTGGAACAGGCCTGCCGCCGGGGAGCGCTACGATGAGCTGGGAGTGAAAGACATCGAAGCTCGCTTGTGCAGAATCGCGGAAGCGGCCGGGCTGCCTCTGACTCTGCGCGAGGCCGGCATCGGAGAAGAGGCGCTGCCCAGGCTCGCCGAGGACGCCGCGGCGCAATGGACCGGGAAATTCAATCCGCGCCCGTTCGATGCGGCCGGAGCGCTGGAAATCTATCAATCGGCGTTGTGAGTGTTGGGGGGGTTCCGGACATGACTTCCGGATTGTCGTAACATAGTGAAGATCGGCAACTTGTGCAGCTACTCCGTGTTGAGACCGGTATACACTAGAGCTAGAACATGAGATTCTCGGTTGACGCTCATTCAGTTGGCTGTCACCTTACGGGGAACGAAGTTTATATCCGCAATCTCTTGAATGAGTTTGCGAAGTTGGACCGGTCCAGCCAATTCATCGCTTACGTCTCCAAGCCGGATGCCGAGTCGCGGCTGCCGGCCGGCGTCGCGACGCGCTGGGTATCGGCGAATCCTTATCGAAGACTAGGCATGGATCTGCCCCTCCGCCTGCGCGAGGACCGTCCGGATCTGCTGCATGTCCAATACACCGGGCCGCTGTTTTCGCGGGTGCCCCTGGTGGTGAGCGTTCACGACGTTAGCTTTCTGGAACACCCCCAGTACTTCACGCGATTCCGGGCTACTCAATTGAAGATGACGGTGCGCAAAACCGTGGAACGCGCGGCCGCGGTGCTCACGCCCAGCGAATTCTCCCGCACGGCCATTCTGAGGCATTACCGCTTGGACGAAAGCAAGGTGGTGGTGGTGCACAACGCCGTCGCGTCGGAATTTCGCGCCATCGACCGGCGCACGGCGCAAGCCTCAGTGGAACGGAAGTTCGGCATTCCCGGTCCGTTCGTGCTGACGGTGGGCGATCTACAGCCGCGCAAGAACCATCTGGGATTGTTGCAAGCCTTCGAGGAAGTGGTGCGGGCCCATCCGCATCTGACCCATCGCCTGGTCTTCGTCGGCAAGGAGACGTGGTCCTCAAAGGATCTGCACCGCGCCGTTCAGCATTCGGGAATCGCCGGGCGCGTGCACTTCACAGGATTCGTCGAAGACGCCGATCTGGTCGAGTTCTACGGGGCCTGCGACCTGTTCGTGTTCCCGTCGTTTTACGAGGGCTTCGGGTTGCCGATCCTGGAGGCCATGGCATGCGGACGAGCGGTGGCGTCGTCGAACACCACGGCCATGCCGGAAGTGGCCGACGCGGCCGGCATACTATTCGATCCCGGTTCCACCGAACAGATGGGGCGAGCCATCCGCGATGTCTTGCTGAACCCCGAGCTGCGGGCCCGCCTGGAACGGCTGGGCTCGCATAGAGCGTCTCTATTTAGCTGGGAGCGCGCGGCGGAGCGCACTTTGGAGGTTTACGAGCGCGTCGCGGGGGGAAAGAAAAAAGCGATGAAGGCGGCAGTTCGGACGAGGGTGTAATGAAGTACGCAGTACGGTTCGCATTTCTGGTTTCGACGTTTCTGGTTTCAGCCCACGCCGAGACCTTGCACTACGTGATCAACTGGCAAAGCGGGCTGAGCCTGGGCGAGGCCACGTTGACGTCGAACCGCGCCCTGTGGGTGGTGGACGGAAAAGAATCGGCACGATGGAACTTCGATCTGGATATCGACGCCAGTGTGCCAGGGTTCGCCATTCACGACCAGTACACGTCCATTGCTAGCCCGGGCGCTACGAGCTCGGGGGGCGCCGGCAAGGAAATCTGCTCGGCGAAGCTGGATAAGATGGTCCACCGCGGCAGCCGCCAAGGCGAAGAGACGGTGACGTTCGACCAGGACCAGCACACGGTAACGAGGGAGACACAACCGGAGGGCCCCGGAGGGGGCAAGAGCGATGCTTCGGTGGGGCCGTGCGCCCGCGATGCACTCGCATTTCTCCAGTTTGTCCGCCAGGAACTGGCGCAGGGACGGCTGGTTCCGCAACAATCCGTGGCGCTGGGGAGCCTGTACAATGTGCGCCTGGAATTCGCCGGAACCGAGACCATGAAGAAGCTGGGCAAGCCGGTTCAGGCGGACCGCATCCACGCCACTATCAAAGGTCCGGCGAGCGAACTGGCGGTGGACATCTTCTTCGCCCAAGACGAGGTCCGGACGCCGGTGCTGGCGCGCATTCCTCTAGCGCTCGGCACTTTCAGCGTGGAGTTGGCGCACTAAGTGCTGCATACCGATAGAGACAACTCCAAAGAAATGTGGGGTAGGCGATCGTTTTTTGTCGCCTGCCATTGCCGTGGCCGAAAGACAGGCGACAAAAAACGATCGCCTGTCCCACCCAGGTCTTAGACAATGAGGCTGGCGTTTTTCTCGCCGCTGCCTCCAGTGAAGAGCGGCATCGCGGATTACTCGGCGGCACTGCTGGATCCGCTCGCGCGCATGGCCCAGGTGGAGGCATTCGCCCGCAAGCCCGCGGCTTTCGATCCTTCCTCCTACGGGGCGGTGCTGTACCAGTTGGGCAACAATCCGCATCACATCTTCGTTTATGAAACGGCGCTGGCGCATCCCGGCGTTGTTGTTCTGCATGAAGGCAACCTGCACCACCTGATCGCGGAGATGACCATCCGTCGCGGCGACTGGGATGCGTACATGCGGGAACTGGAGATCAGCGGCGGTCCGCAAGCGCTGCAATATGCCAGGCGCCACGTGCGCACGCTGGAACGCGGACCGCAATATGAGATTCCGATGCTGCGGACCATCCTCAACCGCTCGCGCGCCGTGATCGTACACAGCGAGGCGGTGGCGGGCGTGGTGCGCGAGCACGGCTTTCAAGGTCCGCTGGGGAAGATCCCGCATGGCGCATGGATCGTGGAGGCGGACCGGATGGCGTACCGGACGCGCCTGGGGATCGATGAACGCACGCCGCTGATCGGCATCTTCGGATTTCTCAAGCCGTACAAGCGCATCGCCGAATCGCTGCGCGCCTTCCGCAGGCTGATCCGCGTGGTTCCGGAAGCCCGGCTGATCCTGGTGGGCGAGGCGCATCCGGAGTTGCCGCTGACCTCGATGATCGGCTCCATGCGTTTGTCCGGGCATGTCCGGCATATCGACTTCGCGCCGATCGAGGATTTCAACGGATACATGGCCGCCTGCGACGTGGTGCTGAATCTCCGCTATCCCACCGTCGGCGAAAGCTCCGGCACGCTGTTGCGCGCGCTGGGGATGGGCAAGGCCGTGGTGGTGAGCGACGTGGGCTCGTTCCGCGAATATCCGGATGAAATCTGCCTGAAGGCGCCGGTGGATTCGTCCGAAGAAGACCATCTCTTTGAGTACCTGAACCTGCTGACGTCCCGGCCCGAGATCGCTCGCGATTTGGGCGCTCGCGCGGCCGCCTGGGTGTCGACTGAGTGCAGTTGGGCGGTGGTGGCTCGCCGCTACGCCGATTTTCTGGAAGCCGTGGCACAGGGTAAGGAGACCGGGGGCAGGGAAGTCGAGGCTCCCGCCGAGCCGCATCGGTATCCGCAGCCGGAGCGAGCCGGGCAAACCGAAACGCGCCCGGAGGTTCCGGCGGAGCACATCGCGGATTACATCGAGTCCTGGGCTCCGGCGGAGAACGGATCGCGCGCGTACGTCGAGAGCCATTTGTCGCGCCTCGAAAGGACGCTGGCCATCACGCCGCCGGGCGGGCCGGGGGATCGAGTGCTGGAGATGGGCGCCTATCTGCAAATTACTCCGGCTCTCAAGACGCGCCTGGGCTACGGAGAGGTCCGCGGCTGCTATTTCGGCAAGAGCGGCGGCACGGATCGGCGCGAAGTTACCAGCGAGTCCGGCGAGACGTTCGAATGTACGGTGGATCTGTTCGACGCGGAGAAGGACCCGTTCCCTTACGCGGACGGATCGTTTTCCACGGTCCTGTGTTGCGAGCTGCTGGAACACCTGACCGCCGATCCCCTGCATATGATGGCGGAAATCAACCGCATTCTGAAACCGGGCGGGCATCTGGTGCTGACCACGCCAAATCTGGCCTCGCTGCGCGCGCTCGCCGGAATTTTGCAAGGCTTTCACCCGCAACTGTTCAGCGCGTATATCCGGCCCCGCAACGGGGTGGTGGACGCCCGCCATGCGCGCGAGTACACACCCGTCGAATTGCGCAAGCTGCTGGAAGACTCGGGGTTTGAAGTGACAGTGCTCGAAACCGGGCCGTTTCGCGAGGAACCCAAGCCCGAGTTCGCCTGGGTGGAGCACCTGCTGACGCGCTATCTTCTGTCAACCGAGCTTCGCGGCGAGGGCATCTACGCGGTGGGCCGCAAGACCGGGCCCGTGCGCGAACGCTACCCTGCGTGGTTGTACAGTTAAGTGTCGTACAGTTAAGGTCGGACGCCAAACATGCCCAGATTCCAAGCTGTGGAAGCGACATCCGACGGCCTTGCCGAAGCCGCCGCGGTGCGCTTGCATTTTCGCCTGGAAAGGCCTTGCGTCCTGTGCTGGCAGGTGCTCGATCCGGCGACAGGCGCGATCCTCGCTGAAGGTGAGCGGCCGGAGACGCCGGGCTCGGATGTGGACTTGCGAGTAACGCTACCGCCGGAGGACGGGCCGTATCGCGTGCAAGTCTCGCCGGCAGGAGATCGCTCGCGCATGATTCTCCCCATAATTCTTATTGACGGACACCTTGCCGGAGGGAAGTTGCATCTGGATGCGCCGCGCGTCGCCTCGGCAGCCGGGTTGCGCCTGGCGCGCGCGTTTCGAGCCGTTCCCAAAGCGTTCGTCTATCCCGCGCGCAGCATCTGGACGAATCGCAAGCTGATCGCGTCCATGGTTCGCCGCGACATTCTGGCCCGCTCCCGCGGAAGCTTCGGCGGGGCCATTTGGGCGTTTCTGAATCCACTGCTATTAATGGCCACCTACTTTTTTGTCTTCGGCGTGGTCCTGCAAACCAAGTTCGGGGAGGACCCCAGCCGCGCCGGGTACGTCCTGTATTTCCTGGCCGGGATGCTGCCGTGGCTGCCGTTTTCCGAGGCCGTGGGCCGGTCCCCTTATGTGGTGATCGACCACCGCAATTTCGTGAGGAAGCTGGTGTTCCCGCTGGAGACGCTGCCGGTCAATCTAGTGCTTGCGGGCGCGGTGACAGAAGTTTTCGCGCTGGCGATCTTCATCGCCGGGCTGGTGGCGGCGCGAGGCTCCGTGCCTTGGAGCGTCCTGTGGCTGCCGGCGCTGATCGTGCCGCAGCTTCTGCTGGCCGCCGGATTGTGCTGGTTCCTCTCCGCTTTGGGAGTCTTCGTGCGCGATCTGGGCCAGATCATCGGCTTTCTGCTAACGCTGTGGTTTTTCCTCACGCCCATCTGCTACCCGGAGTCGCAGAAGATCCCCGCCGCTGCGGCCCACATCTTGGGATACAACCCGATCCTGGTCCTGGTGCGCGGCTATCGAGCGATTTTTCTCGAAGGCCATGCCCCCTCTATGGGTCCTCTGGCGGCGTTGTGGATTGGCTCGGGCGTCGTGGCCTTGCTCGGCCACGCGTGGTTTCACAGTCTGCGGCGCAGCTTCGCGGATGTGATTTAGACTGAGAGGACATGGAAGATCGCGAGCTCGAGGCCTTGCTCAAGGACGTCGAATCCGACCGGGTGGAACGCAAGGAAACGTCCAAGGACGGGGACAAAATCGGGCAGGCCATTTGTGCGTTCGCGAACGATCTTCCGGGCCACGCCCAGGACGGCGTGCTGTTCATTGGAGCGCGGGACGATGGCAGTTGCGCCGGCACGGCTATCACTGACGAATTGCTCCGAAATCTGGGAGGGTATCGCGATGACGGAAACATCCAGCCGATTCCATCCATGATTGTCCAGAAGCGCTCCGTCGGTGGATGCGAGATGGCCGTGGTGCTGGTTCATCCTTCCGATGCTCCGCCCGTGCGATACAGAGGCCGCGTGTGGATTCGCGTTGGTCCGCGGCGCGCCCTCGCGACGCCGGAGGAAGAAAGGCGATTGAGTGAACGGCGGCGCTATCGTGATCTTGCTTTTGAACTACAGCCCGTCGCGCAAGCCACTCTCGACGATCTGGATCTTGAGTCCTTCGAAAAGAGCTATCTGCCGTCAAGCATCGCCGCCGATATCCTCGCCCAGAACGAGCGAACGATCGACCAGCAACTGGCTTCCGTAAGATTCGCCACCGTGGCAACGCCGCCCGTTCCGACGGTTACGGGCCTGCTCGCCATCGGCAAAGATCCGCAGGAATTCATCGGCGGCGCGTACATTCAGTTCCTAAGAATAGATGGGACTGGTTTGTCCGATCCCATACGCGACGAAAAGCGAATTACGGGCCCGCTGGGAGAAATGCTTCGGATGGCGGACGAAATTTTCACGGCCAACATATCGGTAGCAGTAGATGTTACTTCCGGGCCGATCGAGCAAAGACGGCCTGATTACCCCCTCGCCGCGCTCCAACAAGTTGTACGAAACGCAGTCATGCATCGGACCTACGAGGGCACCAACGCTCCTGTGCGAGTTACCTGGTTCTCGGATCGAATCGAGATCCTGAGTCCGGGTGGCCCGTTCGGCCAGGTGACGATAGAGAATTTCGGAAGTCCTGGAGTGACCGACTATCGGAATCGTCATCTGGCCGAAGTCCTGCATCGTCTCGGCTATGTTCAGCGGTTCGGAGTTGGGATTGCCTTAACGAGGCAAGCGATGGAGAAGAACGGAAATCCTCCGCCCGAGTTCGATCGAACTCCGACGCACGTGCAGGTGACCCTTCGGAGGGCCGCTTGAGCGCGCCGATTATTGCGTTTTTCAACAACAAAGGCGGTGTTGGGAAGACGACGCTCGTGTATCACCTCGCATGGATGTTCTCGGATCTGGGCATGAGAGTCTTGGCGGCTGATCTGGATCCACAGGCGAACCTGTCCGCCGCGTGCTTTGGTGAAGATTTTCTGGAGGAGATTTGGGACTCCGGGGCAACTATCTACGCGTGCGTTGATCCGTTGATCAAGAGAACCGGTCAAGTATACGCCCCGATGCCCTTCGAGGTGGGCAACAACTTTTACCTGATTGTCGGGGACCTCGGGCTCTCGGGATTCGAAGATCTGTTGTCCACAGGTTGGTCAGAATGCCGCGGGGGTCAGCCGGGTGGCTTTGTGGTGACGACGGCCTTCTGGAAGATTCTGACAGAGGCAGCCGCGAGCGATTACGCCGACCTGGTTCTAGTGGACCTCGGACCGAATCTTGGGGCAATCAATCGCGCCGCGCTTCTCGCCGCCGATTACCTCGTCGTCCCTCTGGCGGCGGACCTTTTCTCATTGCAGGGCATGCGCAACCTTGGTCCAACCATCGAGGATTGGAAAAGTCAATGGGCCCGCATCTGTGCGCTCAGTCCCTCCCAGGAGTCCCGCCCAGCCGGAAAGATCCGCCCACTCGGCTACGTTGTGCAGCAACACTCCGTTCGTCTCAACCGGCCCGTCAAATCGTATGAGAAGTGGATGGCGCGCATTCCTGCTGAATTTCAGCGTTCTGTCCTCGGGAACTCCTTGGAGGAGCCGGGCACGTCGGTACGGGACGACCAATGGTGTCTGGCGTTGCTCAAGCACTACCACAGCCTGATGCCCATGGCCCAAGAGGCTCAGAAGCCGATGTTCCATCTCAAGGTTGCCGACGGGGCAATTGGCGCTCACTTCCAAGCCGCGCAGAGCGTAGGGCAGGAGTACAAGCGTCTCGCGGAGCGAATCGCCAAAGGCGCGGGTCTGAAGCTCCCTTACTTGTCTTGATCCGTCGCGTAATACCCTTTGCGGGTCTGGACCTTGTAGTCCTTGCTGGACGCGCGCAGATCGATCTTGCGGAACGTGCCGTCGTGTTTCGAGTTCGTCGGCGTGTAGGAAATCGAGTATTGGCTGCGCAGCTCTTCCTGAAGATCCCGGAATACGTCGTCGAGCGTATACTTGCGGTCGACCCTGAAGACGCGGCCTCCGGTGTCGCCCGACATGCGCTGCAATTCGCCATAGCCGCCGCCTCCGCCGCCGAAAAGCCCTCCGTAGGCCGCGATGTCCTGGTAGAAGATGCTGTAGATAATCGAATCGGCGCGCTGCGCGGCTTCGATGGATTGATCGCGCGAGATCTTGCTGCCGGTATCGACGCCGTCGGTGATCACGATGATCGCTTTGCGGCCCACCTCTCCCTTCAGTTTTTCGTTGGCCGCCAGGTACACGGCGTCATAGAGAATGGTCCCCGCCAGGTTCTGCGCGGTCGGCACGGGACCGGGGTGGATTCCGGTGACAGGGACGCTCAACCGCAACTGGTCGAGCCCGTCCAAAAGCAGCTTGGGGGAGTTGGTGGAATCCTGGAGCAGTTCGGCCTCAGCCCCGAAGCTGATCAGGAAGGCTTCGTCCTTCTGCCGCAGAACGTGCGTGAAGAAATCGTGGGCCGCGCGGCGTTCCACGTCGATCAGCCGCTCCTGGCTCTCGCTGACGTCTACCAGCAGCGCGAGCGTCAGCGGCACGTCGGTTTCGCGGGCGAAGTCGGTGATGGTCTGCTGCTTGCCGTCTTCAAAGACGGTGAAGTCGCGCTTTTCCAGGTTCCCCACCAGTCCGTTGGCCTTGTTGCGAACCGTGCACAGCACGTTCACGACATTTACGTTCACTTTGATCAGCGGACCCTCACCGCCGGCCGGTTGTTGCGCCGGCAGGAGCGCGACCAGAAGAAAAATTGCGAGCAGCGAAACAGAGATCTTGCGCATACTTATACTTTAAGACATGGCGGGATCGCCGCCGGTTACTGTAAAAATAACATGAAACGCGCCACCCATCATCTTAAGAAAGCCGATCCCGTGCTGGCGGCCATCATCGACCGAGTGGGTCCGTACAGAATCCAGTACCGTGAACCCATTTTCCAGACTCTGGTGCGCTCCATCGTGTACCAGCAGTTGAACGGAAAGGCCGCGCTGACCATCTTCAATCGCCTGGCCGAGGCCGCCAAGGCCGATCCGCTTACGCCCGAGTCGATTCTGCGGCTGCGCGCGGCGCGCATGCGGGCGCTGGGGCTTTCCAAGCAAAAGCTGACGTACATCCGCGAGCTGGCCCGTTTCACCAAGTCCGGCGAAATTGATTTCGATCTGTACCCCACGCTCGAGGACACCCACGTCATCGAGCACCTTACGCGCGTCAAAGGCGTGGGCGTGTGGACCGCGCATATGTTTTTGATCTTCGCGCTGCGGCGGCCGGATGTGCTCCCCACCGGAGACTTCGGCGTGCGCGCCGCCATGAAAAACGCTTACAATCTGCCCGAATTGCCCAAGCCCGCGGAAATGGAGCGCATCGCGGCTGCGTGGCGGCCGTACTGTTCAGTGGCGAGCTGGTATCTGTGGCGCAGTCTCGAAAACCAAGGAGCACTGTAGCTTTACAGGAGGATGGCGATGAACAAACGCAAGATCGGATCGCTGGAAGTCACCGTGGCGGGGCTGGGATGCAATAACTTCGGCTGGCGCATTGACGCGCAGGCAACCGCGGACGTGGTGGACGCGGCGCTCGACGCCGGCATCAACTTTTTCGACACCGCCGACATTTATGGCGGAGGCAAGAGTGAGGAATTCCTGGGGCAAGCGCTGGGAAATCGCCGCGGCAAGATCGTGCTGGCCACCAAGTTCGGCATGAAGCTTGACGAGCATCGCAGCGGAGCCAAGCCGGCTTACGTGCGCCAGGCGGTGGAAGACAGCCTGCGCCGGCTCGGCACCGACTACATCGACCTGTACCAGCTCCATAGTCCCGATGCCTCGACGCCGATCGCCGATACGCTGGGCGCCTTGAACGATCTGGTGAAGGCCGGCAAGGTGCGCGAGATCGGCTGCTCGAATTTTTCCGCGAGCCAGCTTCGCGAGGCTGAAGCCGCAGTTAATCGAGGAGACGCGCGCTTCGTCAGCGTCCAGAATCACTACAGCATGATTCATCGCGAGCCGGAGGCGGAGGTTCTTCCCGAGTGCGTGCGCGCCGGGATCGCGTTCATTCCCTTCTTCCCCCTGGCCAGCGGCTTGTTGACCGGGAAATACCGCCGCGGCCAGCCGCTCCCCTCCGGAAGCAGAGGCGGCGACGGGTGGGGTCCGCAAATGTTCACGGACGAAAACCTCGCGAAGGCCGAGACTTGGGCGGATTTCGCCGCAGCGCACCGGCACACGCTTCTGGAACTGGCGATGTCCTGGCTGGCATCGCACGCGGCGGTGGCTTCGATCATCGCCGGCGCGAAGACGGCGGCGCAGGCGAAGGCGAACGCCGCTGCGGCCGGCTGGCGGTTCTCCGAGACCGAGTTGGCGGAAGTAGCGCGCCTGCTGTAGCGGCTGCTGTAAATGCTAGACTCCCTAATAAGTACACAGGGAGGGAATTGCTTCAATGCGCGCAATCGCCTTGTTTTTGACTTGCGGTGGGCTAATTCTTCAGGCACAGGACACGGGTTGGATCACCGGTTCCGTGACCGACCCCACCGGCGCGGCGGTCCCTAAAGCGACCGTCAATCTGATCCTGCACGGAGGCACCAAGCCGGTCGCCACCACGGTGACCACAGCGCAAGGCTTGTTCACTCTGCAAACATTGCGGCCGGTAAACTACGACCTCACCGTGGACGCGCCGGGATTCCAGCAATACAAGCTCGACAACGTGAAGGTCGATCCGTCACGGCCGACCGATATTCCGGCCATCAAATTGATCCTGGCGACGGCCGCGACTTCCATCAGCGTGACCGGGGGACTCGAAACCGTCCAGACCACCTCGCCCGAGATCTCGACCACGGTGACGGCGGAGCAGATCGAGCGGCTGCCGGTGGGCGACCGCAATCCCCTGGCGTTTATCAGCACTCAGGCGGGCGTGTCGCCTAACGCGATCGAGACCGACATCAACGGCCAGCGGTCTTCCTTCAGCAACGTCACGCTGGACGGAATCAACATCCAGGACAACTTTATTCGCACCGGCGATTTGGACTATACGCCCAATGAGCCGCTGCTGAGCCAGGTCCAGGAGTTCACCGTCATCACCTCGAACCAGGGCGCGGCTTCCTCCGGCGGAGCCTCGCAGGTGAACTTCACCACTCCCTCGGGCGGTAACGAGTATCACGGTTATGTCTTTTGGCAGAACCGCAACAATAAGTTCGCTGCCAACGATTTTTTCGATAACCAGGACGGCAACCCGCTTCCGCGTCTGAATTTGAATCAGGCGGGCGGGAACATCGGTGGCCCTATCAAGAAAGACAAATTGTTTTTTTACGCGACCTATGAACTCTACCGGAATCGCAGCCAGTATACGGCGGACCAGACTATTCTCACCTCCACCGCGCGCCAGGGGATCTATAGCTATCTCGATCCAACCGGACAACTCCAGCAGGTCAACGTCCTCAGCACCGTTGGTCTGGCCATGGACCCGGTGATGAATTCGCTTTTGGCGCAAGTGCCGGGACCACAAAAGATCAACAACTTCCGTGTCGGAGACAGCCAGCCCGGACAGTTGCTCAACACTGCCGGCTACAGCTTTCTGGTCCGAGACAACCAGGAGCGCGACAACGTCACCGGCAAGATAGACTACTACATCACGCCAAGAAACTCGGTGACGGCGACGTACTCCTGGAATCGCGACAGGGTGGACCGTCCGGACGTAACCGTGGGTTACAGTCCGATTCCTCCGTTTCAGAATAACGACGCACGCAACCTTCTCGCTGTGGCTTGGCGCACGAATCCCAGCCCGAACTGGACCAACGAAGTGCGCGTCGGAATGAACCTGGCCCCCGCGACCTTCGGCTACACCGGAGCGGCGCTCCCGGCGTATCTGATCGGCAATACGATCTACAGCACGCCGGACGCGGCGGCGGCAGCGCCCATTCTCGCGCAGGGCCGCAACACGCGAACCTACAGCATCCAGGACAATGCCACCTGGACCCACGGCCGGCACACGCTCAAGTTCGGTGCATTCTACCAGGGCGTGTACGCGCGTACCTACGATTACACCGGAACCACACCCATTTACAACGTCGGCATCAACTCCCAAAATCAGGCCACCAATCTGCTATCCAGCTCGTATCTTCCGGGAGCCAGCGCGCTGGATCTGAACGTTGCCAATTCGCTGTTGGCCTCGCTGGCCGGTTTGCTCGACAACGACAACGCAACCTACAATGTCACCAGCCGGACCTCCGGGTTCGTTCCCAGCGCGCCGTACATGCGCCACTTCACCTATGACAACCTCGCGTTCTATGGACAGGACGAATGGAAGATTCTGCCGCGCTTGACGCTCACCGACTCGCTGCGCTGGGAATATTATTCGCCCGTGGATGAGCGCGATTCGCTGGAGCTCCAGCCGCTTCTCACGGGCACCCCGCAGCAAACCCTGCTCTCCGACGCGACCTTGTATTACACCGGAAACTCGGTTGGGCGTCCCTTTTATCACAGGGACCTGAACAATTTCACACCCAGCATCGGTCTGGCGTGGGACCCCTTCGGCCACGGAACCACTTCGGTTCGCGCAGGGTACGGAATCAGCTATGTCACCGACGAGGCCATCGGCGTAGCCCAGGCGTTTACCGGCACCAATCCGGGCTTGCAAAGCTTTCTCGCAAACTTCAATTTGTCCGGAACCACCAGCAACCTCCCCACGTTTACTCCGCCGGCGTTTCAGGTGCCCCTGACGTTCGCGCAAGGCTACGCTCAAAACTCAGCGGTGTATTACGGAATGCTCAATCCCAATCTGCGCACACCTTACGTGCAGGAGTGGAACTTGACCGTACAACACCAGATCAAAGGCACGATCATTGAGGCGCGTTATGTGGGCAATCACGCTACCAAGCTAATGCGCGGCTTCGACTACAACCAGGAACAAATCCCCGCGAACTTCATGTCGGATTTTCTGAGGGCGCAGCAGAACGGATTTCTTGCGCAGGCGGCCACCGGCACGTTCAATCCCGCCTACAACCGCAACATCAAAGGCAGCCAGCCCTTACCCGTCTTTAACGGAATCCCGAACGGCGGATTTTTATCCGACGGAACCGTGCAGGCTGACATTCAGAATGGTGAGGTAGCCGAGTTGGGGGCTCTCTACCAGGTCAACGGTCTGGTCGGAGCCAACGGCCTGGACACCGCTCTGAACTTTTTCCCCAATCCCAATGCTCTCGCCACGACGTACCTCACCAATTTCAGCAACTCCACGTATAACTCCCTGCAACTCGAAGTACGGCATCGCTTCGGGCATGGTCTGGAATTCCAGGTGAACTATGTTTTCGAAAAGTGGCTGAGCGACGCCGCTGGGACCGACCAGATTCGCTTCGAGCCGTTCATGGATATCAACAATACGGCGATTGAGCGCGCGCGCACTCCCACCGACCTCACGCACCAGTTCAAGGCCAATTATTCCTACGATCTGCCTTTCGGCGAGGGGCACCGGATCCATGGGCGGTTCCTGGACAAGATCATCGGTGGATGGATGACCTCCGGCAATTTAACGTGGGTTTCCGGCAATCCGTATTCGATCTATTCCGGGTTCGGTACGTTTCTGAGCGCTGCTGACTCGTCGAACAATGGAGCCACTACGCTCGAAACCATGGGCCAGCTCGCCAATAAGGTCACGTTCCGGATGTCGGGCAACGGCCCGTACATCGTGCCGGCCTCGGCAATTGGAGTGGATGGGCGGGGAGTCGCGCCGCCCGGGCAGGCGCCCTTCACCGGTCAGCTCTTCTACAATCCAGGCCCCGGCCAGCTCGGTACGCTTCAGAAGCGCGTGTTTGACGGACCCCCCATGTTTGACATGGACGCCAAGCTTGCCAAGACGGTGAGGTTCAACGAGCGCATCAACGCGCAACTTTTCATGGAGGCGCTGAACGTGTTCAATCACCCAACCTTTTTCGTGAACGACGTAAACCCGAGCACAGGGCAGATCGGGGTCGGCGACATCAACTCCCAGCAGTTCGGCAAGGTGACTATGCTGTGGACCGCGCCGCGTACGATCCAGCTTGGATTGAAGGTGGCGTTCTAAATCCCAGCCCGATTTAGCTGCTCCCAAGCCGTCGGCCAGGTGAACCGATCCAGGTACAGCGCACGCCCGGCTTGCCCGAGTTTCGCGCGCAAGGGGGCGTTCTCCAGCAAACGCAGCACCGCGTCGGCGAGCCCTTCCGGGCCTTCCCTGATGAGAAGGTGTTGGCCGTCAACAGCGCCCAATCCCGCAGCGCCGATCGGCGTCGAGACCACGGCTCGCTCCGCCGCCCACGCCTCCAGAATCTTGAACCTGGTGCCGCTGCCCGAAACTAGAGGGACCACGGCGACCTTCGCCCGCGCAATTTCGGCCACGGCGTCCTGGACCGGCCCAACCACCCGAATGCGGGCGTCGCCCGAGGTCCAGCGCGCCACCGCGTCGGGATTCTTTCCGACCAATCGCCACTCCAGGCCCTGGGAACGCTCGCGGATTCGCGGCCAGATATTCGAGCGGAACCAGCGCACGGCTTCTACATTGGGGTGGTATTCCAGGTTGCCGCTGAACACGATGCAGTTTTCCTCGGGCTCACGGGGGGCGAGGATTTCTGGAAGGGCGTTGGGATACACGATCACGCGGGTGTGCTCAACAAGATGCTCGATCCGGCGGGCGTCCTCCTCGGATGGGGCCAGTACGATATCGAAGCGGGGCAGCCATTGCCGCTCCAAACGCCGGTAGGCTTCCGCGAATCGCCCCGAGGCCCATGAGGCCGGCCACCGCGCCGCTCGCGCGTGCGTCCGCGCCAGGTCGCTCTCGATGTTGTGCAAATCCATCACGAGGGTCCGGCAACGTGCGCGAAGGAACGGTGCGTATTTCGCGCACCAAAAATGCTCGACCACTCCCAGCGCGTATTCCGCCGCGCCTAGACGCGCCGAAAGCTGGGCTTCGTAGCCGGAATAGCGGTCGAACAGGGGCGGAGCGGCGCGGAGCAGGCGCATCGAATTGCGCCACGCCTTGGCCGCGAAGCTCCTCGAATGCGGCTTCAAGGCGAAATCGATTACATCCACCGAATAGCTCCGGCGCAAATATTCGAGCAGCGATGCCGATCGCAGCCCGCCTCCGCCGGAACCAGCCAGAGGTGGCTCGGGGGAGAGAAACAGCGCACTAGCGCGCATGAAAGAAGCCGCGGGCGGCTTCATAGACCTCCCTGGTGCGGCGGGCCGTGCGCTGCCAGGTGAATTCGGCGGCGCGTGTGACGGCGCGTTCCCGCACGTCCGCGAAGTTCTCCGGTGTGCGAGCCACCGCGGCCAAAGCCCCGGCAAGCGCCCGCGTATCGGTCGCGTCAACATGAAGGGCTGCGGCGCTGTGAACCGCGCTCTCGCCTCCGGAGACCTCCATAATCGCCGGGTCCCGCGAAGTCACCACCACCGCGCCGCACTGCATGGCTTCGAGCACCGGCAATCCGAATCCTTCATAAAGCGACGCGTAGACGCACGCGAGAGCGCCCGAGTACAAGGCAGGCAGGTCTGCTTCCGGCACTGCACCCAGCACGCGCAGTCCCGGCTCCGGCACGGGCGCGGGGAAGCCGGTCCGTAGCCGGCCGGCCAGCACCAGGTCCACGTCGTGAGACCTCCGCACTTCACGCCACGCCTCGATCAGCCGCCCGATGTTCTTGCGCGGCTCGAGCGTCCCCACGAAGAGAAAATATGGTTTTGAGGCCGCAGCTTCACTACCTCGATCCTCGACGCGCCGGAACATCGCGGAGGCGGCCAGCGGCACGGCCACGACGCGCTCCGGGCTCAAGCCGAAGCGGCCGATGGCCTCGCCCCGCACGGCTTGGCTGGGAGTGATCACCATGCTCGCCAACCCCAGCCGCAGCAGCGCCGGTGTGCGGCGGCGCACCCGCCCGGCGTCCGGCTGCCAATTCTTGCGACTCCGTTCCTCGCGACTCCATTCCTTGCCACCCCAGGGCGACAGATCGTGCATGGTCATCACGCTTGGCCGGCGCGGCCAATACGGAACCGAGAAGTCGGTCCCGTGAAACAGATCCACTCCGCGCCGCGACATCTCCCGCCCTAGCCCCAACAGCCACCACTTCCGCTCCGCGAAGGTTTGCGGTGGACTGCCGATGTGGAGATTCGAAGGAAACGAAATAGGCGGGGGCAATATCTGGTCTGAGAGCAGCCAATATTGATCCTGAGGGAACTCGGCCGCCAGAGCGCGAGCCAGTTCTAGGGTGTAGCGAGTGACGCCTCCTGTCGATACAATCAACGGAGTGCCGTCGAGGGCGATGGTCACGCGCCGCGCTCCGGCGGGTTTCTCAAAAGCCCGCGCAGGGCCGGCTCGGCCGGGCTCCGTTGTGCGGGAGGGTTTCTCAAAAGCCCGCGCAGGGCCGGCTCGGCCGGGCTCCGTTGCGCGGGAGGGTTTCTCAAGAGTTTCGTAAACGTGTAGGATAACATCGTGGGACCTGACAACCTGAATCCGCTCGACGAACTAAAGAGACTGGAACGGCAGATCGAATCGGTCACCGACCTGTCCGGGCTGAAACCTATTTTCTTCCGGCTGGAAGAGATCGCCAAGCAGAATGTCAATGAGTTCGACGTGCAACTGGCGGTGGGCGATCTCAAGCAGCATCTGGTGAACCGCGGTACCCAGTTGAAGGAGATGAAAGAGAGCAAGCCGCCGGTTTCCGCGCCCCCTCCTGTTCCGCCGCCGATGCCGGCGATGCCCGCGGCTCCAACACCGCCTCCCGCGCCTCCGCCGGCCCCAATGCCTCCAGCAATGTCGGCGCCGCCTGCGTTGCCTCCGGTGACGCGGAAGCCCCAACCTCCTCCCGCGCCGGTTGGTCCACCGCCCGACTGGCCTGTGCCGGCGCGTCCAATCGCGTCCGGGGTCGGAATTCCGCAATCCCCACAAGGAGGCTGGGCCACCACCGAGAACGCTCCCCTCACGATGCCGCCTCCGCCGGTTGGGAGCCGCCCGATTCCACCGCAGGTCAAGCCGCCTGTTTCAAAGCCGCCGATTTCAAAACCCGCCGCAAAGGCGTCGTCGCCCTCCGCCACCTGGAAGAGCCCGGTCCTGATCGGAGCTTTGCTTGGATTGGTCGTCGTCGCGATCGTTGCGGGTGTTCTGGTGCATAAGCGCCGCCAGAGGGCGGCAGCGTTAGCGGCCGCGGTGCAGGTCCAGATCGCCACCAATCCTCCCGGAGCCTCGGTGCGGATCAACGGCGATCCTCAGTGCATCTCCGATTGCAGCCTGGGCCTCGCGCCCGGAAATTATCAGATCACCGCATTCCTCGATGGCTACGAGCCGGCCGCGAGCGGCATTGCAGTGAATCCCGGTCAGCCTTTCACGGTCAATCTTACTCTGGAGCCGCAGGCGCAAAGCCTCCGCATTCTCACGGATCTCGATCAAGGCAAGGTGGCCATCGACAATCAGCCGCCGGCGGATTTGCAGGAAGGCCAGTTCATCGTCGATAGGGTGCCTCCCGGGACACACACAGTGAAAATCACCGGCAAGAACGGGGATGCGTCGTTTTCCTTTGAGATCGCCGACGCCAAACAGCCTTCCATCACCGGCCCGGTCGCGGTTCGCAACCTGGACGCCGTTCTGGTGGCCAGCCTCGGCAACCAGGCCCATGTCGTGATCAGCCACGGTCCCCTGAAGCTTGCTGTGAACGGCCAGGCCGAGGAAGATGCCGGTCCGGCGGGCGTGGATCTGAAGACCTTCCAACCCGGTGTGGACGAGTTGGTAATCGGCGAGGGCAAGGATCAGGTCAGCATGAAGGAAAGCTTTGGTCCCGCGCCCATGCTCACGGCGTTTCTCAAGTCCGGCGTGAGCACCGGCACTCTGATCGTCTCCACTGGCGAGGACGACGTGCGCGTGTTCGTTAACAAGGACGCTGTGCGCCGCACGCAACGCGGCCAGGTGCGCATTCAAATCCTCGGCCCCGTGTCGGTGCGAGTGGCCAAGGACGGGTTCGAAGCGCCTCCGGTGCAAACCGCCGAAGTGAAGAAGGGCGCCGAGACGCGGCTCGACTTCAAGTTGAAGGCAGCCGCGCAGTTCTCGACGCTGCAAGTTATCGGAGGCACGCCGGGCGCGGAGGTGTTGATCGATCAACGCGGCCTGGGCACGGTTGGCCCCGACGGCGGTTTCAGCAACGGCGCGGTGGCTCCCGGCGATCATGTCATCGAGCTTCGGCGGGACCAGTACGGCACGCACAGGCTCCAGCGCAACTTCCGCGCGGGCCAGACGGTGACGATCTTCGGGGGCGACGCGATTCTGGCCGCCAACCCGGTGCCGGTTCCCGCGCCGCCTCCGCCCAAGCCTGAACCTGCGCCGGCGCCGGCGCCCGTGATCGTCCGCAAGGAACCTGCCCCTGTTGCCGCTCCCAAGGCAGGCACCATGGACGATTGGGAAGATCCGGCCGCGTGGAAGCTCACCGGCGGCGTATGGCTGCACCAGGGCAAGGGCTTCGTTGCCTACAAATTGCCCCCCAATGGCGTTTTTACCTTCACGGTGGAGTTGGTCAAGGGCGGAAACTTGCTGCGCGGCGGCAAGATCGCCTGGTGCCTCCAGTACATAGACGCTAAGAACTACTCGCTCTTTGAAATGGACAACAAGAACTTCTGGGCGAGGGTGGTGACGAACGGCAAGACCACCGAGCGAACGCATGCGCAGCTCAAGGATCTGGCGAAGCAGAAATCGTTCACAATCCAGATCGAGGTGACGCCGGAACGCGCGGTACACAAGATGTTTTCTAACGGCGACTGGACGACCCTCGATTCCTGGGCCGAGGTCGGCCGCAACTTCTCCGAAGGTAAGTTCGGATTCCTGGTGCAGGGCAACGAGGAGATCGGTCTGACGGATTTCAAGTTCCAGCCCAAATGAAACCCTCGCGGCGCCGCTTCCTGTCCGCTGCGCCGGCGTTGATCGGCCTCACCGTCAAGGCGGATCGCCGTATCGGCGGACAATTCGTCAACGACGCGTTTCCGCTGGGCCATCGCTTGCGCGACCACGGGGGCTTCCGCCCATCTGCTCGCACCGAGAAAACATCGATCGCGGTCGTCGGCGCCGGCATGGCCGGCCTGAGCGCGGCCTGGCGCTTGCACAAGCGCGGATTCCGCGACTTCGTGTTGCTCGAGATGGAGCCCTCCGCCGGAGGCAATTCGCGCTGGGGCGAGAACGACATCAGCGCGTATCCCTGGGCCGCGCACTACGTTCCCGTCCCCGACGCCAGCGCCACGCTGGTCCGCGAGCTGTTTGAGGAGCTGGGCGTCCTCGAAAACGGCCAGTGGGATGAGCGCCGCTTGTGCTTCTCCCCGCAGGAGCGCCTGTTCATTCACGGCCGCTGGCAGGAGGGCATCGAGCCCGAAGCCGAATCCGTCTCCAAGGACCGCGACGACTATCGCCGCTTTGAGGCCCGCATGGCCGAATTCCGCGGGTCGGGCCAGTTCACAATTCCGATGGAGAGCGGCGTCCGTCCGTCCGCGCTCGATTCCATGTCGTTTGATCAATGGCTGCGCCAGAACAACTTCACCTCGCCGTATCTCAACTGGTACGCCAACTACGCCTGCCGCGACGACTATGGCGCGCTGGCTCGCGACACCTCCGCCTGGGCCGGCATTCACTACTTCGCTTCGCGCGCGCCGGAGGAAAAGGGACCGCTGACCTGGCCTGAGGGCAACGGCTGGATCGCACGCCGCTTGATCGAGCGCGTCCAACCGTTTCTGCGCGCGGCATCGCCGGTGTACTCGATTGTGCGCGACAAAACGCGCCTGCGGGTGCGAACCGAAGCCGTCGAATACATCGCCGACCGCGTCATCTTCGCCGCGCCCACTTTCATCGCGTCCTACATTGTCGAAGGTGCGCCGCCCGCCACGGGCTTTGTCTATTCGCCCTGGCTCACCGCCAACCTGACGCTGGACCGATTGCCGGCTCAAGGAGGCAATGACCAGGGAATCGAGACCTCCTGGGACAACGTGATCTATGATTCGCCCGCTCTGGGTTATGTCGTCGCCACGCACATGAGCCTGAGCTCGCATATCGAGCGTAGCGTGTGGACGTTCTACTGGTCGCTGGCCCAAGGATCGCCCGCCGCAATGCGCGCGATGCTGCTTGAAAAGGACTGGGCCTGGTGGCGCGAGGCCATCCTGAACGACCTGGCGCGGGCTCATCCGGATATCCGCGACTGCGTTGCGCGCATCGATGTGATGCGCATGGGCCACGCCATGGCGCGGCCTGCCCCGGGCTTCCTCGGGTCTGAGGCGCGCCGCCGCTTCGCGTCCACCGCGGGGCCGGTTTACTATGCCAATTCCGACCTCAGCGGATTCTCTATCTTCGAGGAGGCGCAGTATCGTGGAGTCACCGCCGCCGACCGCGCCCTCCACGACGTAGGGCAGGTCCCCTGACCCGCGCGCTACCCCGTGGCCGCGCTATTATGATGGGAACCATGACCGAGGTGATCGCCGCGGCCGGCTTGGCAGCCGCAGCGGGAGGGTTCGCGAGCTATGCGGTGCGTGGCCGGTCCTCCCGCGTGTTCGCGCCCTCGGTTTATCGCGGCGACCGCTCCCGTACCGCGCTGGCCCTCACCTTCGACGACGGCCCCAGCGAATCTACCCCCGCCTTGCTCGAGATCCTCTCCGAGCACGGCATCCGGGCCACGTTTTTCATGTGCGGCCGCAATGTAAGGCGGCTGCCGAAGGTAGCCCGCGAAGTCCACAGTGCCGGCCATGAGATCGGCAATCATACCGACACCCATCCGCGCTTGGATTTCAAATCGCCCGAGTTCATCTATCGGGAGATGGCGCTGGCGCAGGAAAGTATCCACCTGAATACCGGCGCGACTCCGCGGTTTTTCCGCGCCCCCTACGGCGTGCGCTGGTTCGGACTGCGCCGCGCGCAGGCACGCCTGGGCCTGATGGGGGTCATGTGGACGGTCATCGGTCAGGATTGGAATTGGCCCGCCGGCCGCGTCGTCCGCCGTTTGATTCGAGGCGCCGCGAATGGAGGCATTCTGTGTTTGCACGATGGACGCACCATCCAGGCCGCTCCGGACATTCGCGCAACCCTCGATGCAGTAGCGTCGGCGATTCCGCTGCTCCTCGACTGCGGCTTTCAGTTTCAGACCCTCGGTGAGATGCTATGCCCGGCGAACTAAACGCCCGCGTGATCGCGGTGATCGCGAGGATGCAGAAGATCCCTGTGGACTCGGTCACCTTGGACAAGACCTTCGAGCAACTCAATATCGACTCGCTCGACGGCATCAACATCATGTTTGAGGTTGAAAACGAATTCGGGATCGAGATTCCCGATGAAGAGGTCAGGCAGATCCGCTCCGTGCGCCAGATGGCCGAAGGAATCGAAAAGCTGGTCGCCCTCAAGCAAGCATGAGCAGCGCAAAACCGGCGGGCCGGCGTGTCGTCGTCACCGGCGTGGGAGTCGTCTCCGCCTTCGGCGACACCTTCGGCGAATTCTGGACCGGCGTGGCTCGAGGCGTCAGCGCGATCCGACCGATGACGCTGGTTCCTCCTGGCTCCCTGAGATTCGTGAACGCTGCGGAAGCAGCCTTCGATCCCTCTCGCCACTTCGACGAAAAAGAACTCCTGTATCTCGACCGCTTCGCGCAATTTGCGGCCGTGGCGGCCCGGGAAGCCCTGGCCTCCGCCCGCCTCGCCGCGCCGCTGGGAGAACGGGCGGCCATCGTCACCGGCTGCTGCACCGGGGGCCAGAGCACCGAAGATGAAAATTTCCAGGCTCTCTATGCCGGTAACCAAAGGGTCTCGCCGATGACCATTCCTCGCGTGATGGGCAACGCGGGAGCCAGCCGCATCTCCCGCGAATTCGGCATCACCGGGCCGGTGTACACGGTCTCCACCGCCTGCTCGTCATCCAATCACGCCATCGGTCAGGCCTTCTGGATGGTTCGAAGCGGCGCGGTCGATGTCGCTCTGGCGGGTGGGAGCGAGGCCCCCTTTTCGCTCGGGTTTCTCAAATCCTGGGAAGCCATGCGCGTGGTCGCACCGGATACTTGCCGGCCGTTTTCGCTCGACCGCCGCGGTCTGATTCTGGGCGAGGGCGCCGCCATGCTGGTGCTCGAGCCTCTGGAAGCCGCCCGCGTCCGTGGAGCGCAGATCTGGGGCGAGATCGCGGGCTTCGGCATGTCCTCCGACGCGCATCATCTCACCCAGCCCTTGGCCTCGGGAGCCGCACGCGCTATGCGAGCCGCGCTCTCCGACGCCGGCGCCTCCGCGGAGATTTTCTCTCATGACTCCGTCGGCTACATCAACGCGCACGGCACCGGAACCACCGCCAACGATGCCACCGAGACCGAAGCCATCCGCGACGTCTTCGGCGCCCACGCCGGCCGGCTTCTGGTGAGCTCCACCAAGTCGATGCACGGTCACGCGCTCGGCGCCGCGGGAGCCCTCGAAGCCGCGGCGACCCTGGCCGCACTCCGCGGCGGCGTCATCCCTCCCACCGCCAACTTCACCACACCCGACCCTGCATGCGATCTCGACGTAGTCCCCAATCATCCCCGCTTGGCCGAAGCCGAGTGGGCGATGTCTAACTCCTTTGCCTTCGGTGGGTTGAACGCGGTGCTTGTGCTCCGAAGGGCATAACCCGTTGTATTCCGTCCGGGTTAGGTCCGGCTATTCCGGCTGGTACGAAATTGGTCCAGTTGGCTCTTGGTTTCCCAGCCCCTTTCTGGCACTGTCGGAATATCAAAGGCGAGCGCCGCCCTGAGGGCCGATCGGAGGACGGCCTTCGGGGCAGATGAGGATTTCGCTACTATCGGCATGATGGCCTCATACAGACCCCTCGCCCCTCTCGCCGGCTTGATCCTCGGCAATCTCGTAAGTTTGGCTCAGTCCGCCCCGATCCAGGCAACGCTGGATAATGGCGTGATCAGCTACGCGGCGGAGAACGGCCAGCGCAAGGTGATCAACGTGGGGAAAAAGTGCGCCGACTTGTGGGTGGCGCCCGACGAGAGCGTAATCGCCTTTGTCGCGATCGAACGCGCCCAAGAGCCCGATGCTTTTACTCCCGACGGCGAGCCCTTCATTACCTCAAGTTCGATCTACATTGCCCGGAGGTCCGCCGGCTTTGCGCCGGTTCGAATTAACGTTGGTCCGATCCGATCGTACGCAAGAGATTGGAATGTCTATCGCCATCCGCGAGTCGCTCCCGGGGCAGTATCCGTCTTCTTCGGCGTTCCCGTCTCGATAACCGAGGATGAGATCTTCTCCCACGATCTCAAGACGGGGCAGAACAGAGACATCGGGGGCGCGATTGAATTTTGCGTCGAATGGGGTGGTTCACGCAACGGCTCGGTTCTGACGCAGCGGCGCTACCTCACAGAGTTAGGCGTCAAGCACCACTGTTACGAGTGGACTGGGCCAGGGAATGAGACCGTGCTCGCCGACGAGTGTGAGTACTTCGACGAACTCGCGTCGGCCTGGAGCCACAACAACGGCGGCTCCTGTCGCTGAGCGGAAGGCCGATCTCAAGCGTGCGCCTTCGCCGTTTCCAGTGCGCCCTCGATCTCCTGCCGATACGCCGCCAGCAACCGCTCATCCGCCGCCTCAAAGCGCATCACCAGCACCGGCTGTGTGTTCGAGGCGCGCAGCAGCCCCCAGCCATGCTCGAACAGCACGCGAACGCCATCGACGTCAATCACCGGGTGCGTCTTCTTGAACTGTTCGGCCACCCGCGCCACCACTTGAAACTTGATCTCGTCGGGGCAATCTACGCGAATTTCCGGAGTCGACACCATCCTCGGCAGTCCGGCGAGCTGCGCCGAGAGCGGTTTCCCGCTCTTCGAGACAATCTCCATCAGCCGGCACGCGGCGTAGATCGCGTCATCGTAGCCCAGGTACCGGTCCGCGAAGAACATGTGCCCGGACATCTCGCCGGCGAGCTCGGCATGTTCCTCCTTCATCTTGGCCTTGATCAGCGAATGCCCGGTTTTATACATGATGGGATTGCCGCCCAGCCGCTTCAGCTCGTCATACAGCACTTGCGAGCATTTCACCTCGCCGATGAAGGTTGCCCCCGGTTTGCGGGTCAGAATCTCGCGGCCGAAAATCAGCAGCAGCATATCGCCATAAATCACGTCGCCGTTTTCATCCACCGCGCCGATGCGGTCGGAGTCGCCGTCGAAGGCGATGCCCAGGTCGGCCTTGTGCGCCTTCACGGCCTCCTGTAAATGCTCCAAATTCTTGGGCACTGTGGGATCGGGATGATGATTGGGGAAGCGCCCATCCATGTCGAAAAACAGCTCGGTGGCTTCGACGTTGAGCCTTTCGAGCAGCCGGTGCAGCACTGGTCCGGCAGTGCCGTTGCCCGCATCGAACACGGCTTTGATGCGGCGCTCGAATGCAAACTGCGGCGCGACCTGGTTGAGATAGCCGTCGATCACATCCATTTCCTGCTGCGAGCCTCTGCCGCTCAGGAAATCGCGCGCCTGGATCAGGTGCAGCACTTCCTGGATCGTCTCGCCATGCAAAGTGGTCTGGCCGCAGACGGTCTTGAATCCGTTGAACTCCGCCGGGTTGTGGCTACCCGTGATCATCACCGCGCCGTCCGCGCCGGTGTGCACCGCCGAATAATACAGCAGCGGCGTGGGAACCACGCCGATATCGGTGACTTCGCAGCCCGAAGCCGCCAGGCCTTCGAGCAAGGCATCCCGCAGCCGCGCCGAGCTCAGCCGGCAGTCGCGCCCCAGGTTGATGGACCGTCCGTTCTTGCGCTGAAGCAGCGTCCCCAGGCCCCGCCCCAGCTCGACCACATCCGGGCTCGACAGCTCCGTTTCGGCCACGCCGCGGATGTCGTACTCACGAAAAATAGTCGGCTTCAGCATGTTTCTTCAAGGTAGCATTGCGGCTCACAAACCGGCTCCCCGCGATGAAGAACCGCAGCGGCCAATCCACATTTTTGTTGATGCCGATGCGCGGTGAGACGCCGATCTCAAACGGCTGCTCGCGTTCCGCCTCGCGTACCGTCCCCTGCACTGTCAATGCCCCGCGCGTCAGGTCCACGCCGTTATGGCGCAGGGTGATGCCCAGCGCACGGGTCAATTTGCCGGGACCGTTGGCTAAATCTTCGACCCGATCCACGGCCCGTCTCCGCCGCATGGCCGCGACACCGCCGACCGGCTCCGCCGCGCGAATGAGAACGCAGCCCGGGCTGCCCTCCGGCTCCGCCACGACGTTCAAACAGTCATGGATTCCATAGATGAGATACACGTAGGCGTGGCCCGGCGGTCCGAAAATCACCTCCGTGCGAGGGGTGCGCCCGCGCCAGGCATGCGCCGCCTCATCCTCCAAACCGAGGTAGGCCTCGGTCTCGACGATTCGAGCGGAGACGCCGCCGTGTACCAGCACCTTCCCCAGCAGCGCGCGCGCAACCTCGGTTGCCGGGCGGGCGTAAAAGCGGCGAGGCAGTGGGGCAGGTCCCCGACCTGCCAATTTCGCTGAGCGGGAAATCAGTGTTTGCCCCGGCTACAACCCCAACTTGCCGTTGACCACCATGGCCTTCAGCGTGAACTTCGTCTTCACGGCGGTTTTCCCAAACTTGGTGGCGAAATCGACTTCCTTGTCGTCCGCTGAAAAGGCGACCTTGCGCGGGAACAGGAAGTGGGCGCCAGTGGTCCTGGCTTCCTTGCCGTTCTGTGGGTCGAAGACCACCTCGGTGGCCACGATCGCGTCCTTATCCTTGGCGCTGAGCGTGGTCACCGCCAGGAGCGCTTTCTTGGCATCGTCGTCGCGCGGACGCACCCCGCCGGGAAGTCCCGCGATCCAGATCACGTAGTATTCCAGCGGCTCCAACTGCTTCTGCGCCTCGGCATTGGTGGCCGCTTCCGCGCCGTACTTCGCCTTAACCAGTGCTTGTTCGATCGTCGCCGAGGACTGCCAGCGAATGATCAGTTCGGCCTCGGGCACTCCACCACCACCGCCGCCTCCCTCTACGTCCCCGCCGCCGCCGCCACCTTTGCCGCCGCCTCCTCCGCGTCCTCCGCCACCACCCCCGCCGCCGCCGCCGCCGTCAATCCCAGGGTCGATCGAGTCGCCCTGGGGACCCGCGCTTCTCCCGCCGCCTTTGCCGCCACCCCCGCCGCCACCGCCCCCTCCGCCTGGAGCTCCCCCGCGGCCCCCGTTTTCAAAGGCCACGGAAACCTTCTTCGCCCAGGGTGAATCCGTCATGATTTTCTGAATGTCCTTATCGGTCCAATCGGTGTAGGGTTTGACCCAAACATCGGCGGCCCACAGCATGAGTGCGGCCATGAACATCAGCAAGGTGAGTAGGGCGAATGTGAATTTTTTCATGGTAGAGGATTAGTGTACAACACTTTTCCCGAGGCGGCAGTACAGTGAGTACACTAGAAGATTCATTCATGCGCCTGTTTACCGCCATCGACATCCCCTCCGCGATCAAGCACCGGTTGCGCGCGCTGCTGGACCGGCTGCGGCCCGTGGCGAAGCTCTCCTGGAGCCCTTGGGAGCATCTGCACGTGACCACCAAGTTTATCGGCGAATGGCCGGAAGCGCGCATCGAGGAGGTGAATCGCGCCCTCGCCGCGGTGCCTCGCCCCGGACCCATCGAAATCGCCGTACGCGGCTTGGGGTGGTTTCCGAATGACCGCAACCCCCGTGTTTTCTGGGCCGGTATCGAAGCGGGCCCGGAGTTGCCCACGCTCGCGCACGACACGGAGCGAAGCCTCGCCGCGCTGGGGGTTCCCGTCGAAGATCGCGACTTCCATCCGCATCTCACGCTGGCGCGCCGGCGAGATCCGGTCCCGCTGGACCGCCTGCGGAAGGAGCTTGCGGAAATCCCCTCCAGCGACTTCGGGTCCTTCCCCGCCGAGTCTTTCTTCCTGTACCTTTCAAAGGCCGGAAAGTACACGAAACTTCACGAATTCCCACTCGTACCAACACTATGACTGGACTGCTGGCAGTAGTCATCGCCTACCTTCTTGGAGCCATCCCTTTCGGATTTCTGGTGGTGAAATTTTCGACCGGCAAGGACGTCCGCGCCGCGGGCAGCGGCAATATCGGAGCCACCAACGTGCTTCGGACCACTGGCCGGGCGCAGGCCGTCGCCACCCTGGCGCTGGATATCGCCAAGGGGTTTGCGGCCATCTGGATAGCAGCCGCGCTGACTGCAAATGCGCCCGCAAGTGCGCCTTTCTGGACCAGCGCCGCGGCCCTCGCCGTCATGGCCGGCCATTCCTTCCCCGTATTTCTCCGGTTCCAGGGCGGAAAGGCGGTGGCCTGCTTCATCGGCGCATTCCTGTACCTGACCCCCGAGCCGATGCTCGCCGCGTTGGTCCTGTTTATTGTCGTCGCCGCCGGAACCCGTTATATCTCTGCCGGCTCGGTGATCGCCGCGGGAACGTTTCCCCTAGGTGTGTGGCTGATTCTGCACCCTCCTATCGAGGTCCTGGCGGCGTCGCTGATCGCGGGGGCGTTCATCGTATACCGCCACAAAGCCAATCTGGAGCGCATTCACGCGGGCACCGAGAACGTGTTCCGCTGGAGCTCAAACTAGATCTCTGTGACATGAATCTGGCGATCATCGGCGGCGGAGGCTGGGGCACGGCGTTGTCCCTGGTGCTGGCTCCGGAATTTCAGACCGTTCGTCTGTGGGTGTACGAACCCGAGCTCGCCCGTCAGATGAGCGCTACGCGGGAGACTTCCGCTTTTCTCCCCGGCTTCCGCCTTCCTGAAAACGTCTCGCCTTCGTCGATCCTCGCGGAGACGCTGGCGCACGCGGATATGATCGTGGGCGTCATGCCTGCGCAGCATGCACGCGAGATCTACACGGCGATGCTGCCGCATCTGACGCCGCATTCGATCCTCGTCAGTGCAACGAAAGGTCTCGAAAAGGGATCTCTGTTGCGTATGTCGCAGGTAATCGAGCAGGTGTGCCGGCCCCGGTTCCAGGCCCGGGTGGTGGTCCTTTCCGGCCCAACCTTCGCCCGCGAGATCGCCCAGGGTGAGCCCGCCGCGGTAGTCGCCGCCAGCCTCGATCTGTCGCTTGCCCGTGAGGTGCAGAGCGCATTCTCGAGTCCGGCTTTCCGGCTCTATACCAACGCGGACCCGGTGGGCGTCGAAATCGCCGCATCGCTTAAGAATGTAGTCGCGATTGCAGCGGGTGTCTGCTACGGTCTGGGGCTCGGGAGCAATGTCCAGGCTGCCTTGATCACTCGCGGCCTGGCCGAGATTACCCGCCTCGCGGTGGCCATGGGCGGGAAACCGCAGACTCTGGCCGGTTTGGCGGGATTGGGCGATCTGGTGCTGACTTGCAGCGGCAATCTTAGCCGTAATCGACAGGTAGGATTGGAGTTAGCCAAAGGCAGGAGCCTCAGCGAGATCCTCGGTTCCATGCGCATGGTCGCCGAGGGCGTGGAAACCTGCGGAGCAGCCGTCGAACTGGGCCAGAAGTTCGGGGTGGATCTGCCGATTATTCAACAGATGCACGCCGTCTTGCATTCTGCCAAAAGCCCCCGCGAGGCTCTGCGCGATCTGATGGAACGGTCGCTAAAAGAGGAGTAGCGCGGTATTCGCGAGAAAGCCCTGTGTTTGGAACGCAACCTTCTCCCGGCCCCAGTGTTAAGAAAGACATGGAGGCTGTTGCAGCCCTGGAACGCGACGCCCAATTGATGTTGCGTGTGCGCCAGGGCGATGAAACCAGTTTCACGCTGCTGCTGGAGCGGCATCGGGCTCCGGTGGTGAACTTCCTGCACCGGATGGTGCAAAATCGCGCCGTCTCGGAAGAGCTGGCGCAGGAAGTTTTTCTGCGGGTGTACCGCAGCCGTGAAACGTATGAGCCGACCGCCAAGTTCACCACCTGGCTGTTCCGCATCGCCACCCATTTGGCTTTGAACTGGATTCGCGACGTCAAGAAGGAAAAAAGCAACGAGAGTTTGAGCGAAGAAGTCATGGAAGGCGTGGAGCGGCAGGTGGCGGATCGCCAGCCCAGCGTCGAGCAGACGATGATTTATGAAGTGAAGGTGCGAGAGATACGAAAAGCGATCGAGGCGCTGCCGGAGAAGCAGCGCGCCGCGGTCTTGATGCATAAGTACCAGGCTCTGGATTATTCTCAAATAGCAGGAGCCTTGAGCTGCACCGAGTCGGCGGTTAAGTCTTTACTGTTCCGGGCGTACGAAACGCTGCGTTCGCGTTTGGCGCACATGGGACGAGCATGAGGGAATCATGGATTGCATCAAAAACAATAAGCAGGGCGTGGAAATCCTGACCGGCTACTGCGCCGGCATTCTGGATCCGGCGGCTGCGGCCGCCATCGATACCCACATCGAGCAGTGCGCGCAGTGCCGGGAGATGGTCGAGGCGCAGCGCGTGGTGTGGGAAATGCTCGATGCCTGGACTCCGCTGGAGGTGTCGCGGAATTTCGACGCCCGGCTGTACGCGCGCATCGCCGAGGAGCGGGCCCAGCCGGCATGGCGTCAGTGGCTCGGCCGCGTGTTCCGTCCGGCTACGCCCTACCGCTTGTGGAAGCCGGCCGTTTCGCTGGCGGCGGCTGGCGCGGTAGTGGCGCTGGCGCTGGCTGTACTTCCGGGTGTCATGCCGGACAAGACGCCGTTCGCTCACACGACTCAGCCGGCTTACAAGAGCACTATGGCGCAGGCCGTGGCAGGTTCCGAGGAGATCGACCTCGAACAGGTGCAGCAGGCGCTGGACGACATGGAGCTGCTTACGCCGGTTGGAAGCCAGCCGCCGTCCAGTCCCCTGTAATCCCAACCGATCGAATCGCGTCGAATTAACAAGAGGCTTAGGTGCGGGTTGTATCGTTCATCTGCTGGAGTGTACTGATCGTGTACGGCGCCGGCCTTGCCGGCGTCAGGCTGGAAGCTGCTCAGCCCAAAGTCAAGACTCCCGCGGCGCCCAAACCACAGCCCTCGCCCAAGCAAGCCAGACAGGCGAACAAGCAAGCTCCCAGACCGGTTCCCGCCGACCAGTTGGAGAAGCTGCTGAATATGTCGCCTGAGGAGCGCCAGAAGAATCTTTCGAAGTTTCCGCCCGCGCAACGCCAGAACTTGGAAAACCGTCTCAACAATCTTGACAAATTGTCTCCCCAGCAACGCGCGCAACGCTTGGACCGGGCCCGCCGGCTGGAGAACCTGCCTCCCGCCCGCCGCCAAGCGGTGAACCGGGAGGTCCAGGGCATTCAACAGATGCCCTTTGCGGAGCGGCAGGCGCGGCTTCACAGTCCGGAGTTTAACCAGACCTACTCTCCCGAAGAGCAGCAATTGATTCGCGAAACCTTCCCCGGCGCGGCCAAGTAAACTGCCGGTTCAATCCGCGGCAATTCGGTGTATACTTCTTTGGAAATCGAGGAAGCCAGCCCATGATCCAAATGCCGTTGCCGCAGGTGATCACAGCCATAGGAGGTTTGGGAACCGCGTCCTTTGGCCTGGTGGACGCGCTCAAGGCGTTCGTCAGCTCAATCAATCGCATCGGCCTTAAGTTCATTAACGCGGCTGTCACAGCATTGATACCCGGTGCGACGCCGCAACAGAAGATCCTGGAGACCTTGGAGGCGAACTGGATCAACGGGACCGACCTGGGCAGCCAAAAGTCGATTGCCAAGTCCCTGATCAAGCTGAACCTGAACGCCGGCAACGCCGCCAGGCTGGCGGCAGCAACCAGCGTTGACCCCGCCATTCTCACCACCGTCGCCACCAAGATAGCGGCGGGAAATGCCCCGGGAAACGCGCTCCAACCCGACGAGTCCGACGTCTACCAGCGCTTCGATTTCGCCGTGACCGCGCTGCTCGACGAGGCTTACCAGCGGAGCGACCAGCACTATCGCAACTGGACCAGATCCCTGGCGATGTTAGTGTCCATTGCGCTCGCGCTGGCCGGCGGATACATGCTTCATACGAATGGAGAGTCCTGGGGAACGGACTTCGGCGAGTCCTTTCTGGTTGGTCTGTTGGCGACGCCGCTGGCTCCCATCGCCAAGGACCTTTCCACCGCCCTGGCAACCGCCGTGAACACCCTGCAACTGGTGAAGAAGTAGCCCAACGATGACACGCTTCCTCGATGTACGCCTTGCGCCGGTTGGAGGGGGTCTGGCTGCCTCGGTCGCCACCATGCAGGGCACGAAAATTGACGATTACATTAGCCTGGACCTGACGCAATTGGTTAGCGATATCCAGGGCCGCCACGTTCTCCTGGTGGCCCACGGATTCAATGTGAACCGGGCCGATGGAATCGAGCACCTGTCCAACTGGGAAATCCTGCTTCAGCTCGCGCAACCGGCCGTCTTTGTGGGTGTGCTGTGGCCCGGCGACTCCGTCTGGGCCCATGGTCTCGACTATCCCGAAGAGCCCCGCATCGCCGACGACGCGGGCGGCCAACTGATCGCTCCGTTCCTCGATGCCCATTTCGGCGGCGCCGCGAGCATTTCCTTCGCGTCGCATAGTCTGGGGGCCCGCGTTATTTTGCAGACCATCTCCAAAATGGCCCGGCCGGTCCGGCGAGCCACGCTCATGGCCGGCGCGATCGACGACACTTGCCTGAACGGCGAGTTCCAGGCCGCGGTGGCCAAGATTGGAGAAATCTCGGCTCTCGCCTCCAGGGAGGATGACGTGCTTTCGCTCGCATTTCCGCTGGGCAACTTCTTCGCCGGAATCCTGGACGCGGGGCATCCGTGGTGGCATGCGGCGCTGGGCCGTACGGGTCCTGCCAGCCCTCCGCCGGGCAACTTCCAGGCTCCTTTCCTAATCCCCGACGGCTGGAACTTCGGCCACGGAAACTACCTCCAGGTCATTCCTGCGCCGCCGCTCCCGCCACCGCCCCTGGTTCCCATACCCGCGTATGTTCCGCCGCAAGGAACCCTTCCGCCGGCCAGCGCCGCTCCGGGCTGGCAACAGGCCTGGTCTGCTGCCCTTGTCTCCACCCGCTTCCGGTGAACACTAAGGCGTTTCCCTGATAGCCTGACCGCGTTGCCGGTCCGATACTACGTAGGAGTGCGGAATGCTTGAGGACAATACGCTCCAGACGCTGCACGCCACGGTGCACTGTTACCTGAGCACCCTGCAAGCGGTGGCGGATACGCTGGCCCAGGCCTGCCCGCCCGTGGGCGGACCCTACCGGCAGCGCCTCAGCCGCCTGCGTGCGCGTCTGGCCTTCGATTCCAGCGCCGGCGCGATCGAGGAAAGCTGCGCCATCGTCGCGCGGGAGGTGCAGGAGTACGCGAGCAGGGCGTCCCTTTATGTCGAACGCCATCGCGTGGAGCTTCGCCGGGCCATCGCGTGCCTGGAAGACATCGTCCGCGCACTCGCGCAACGCCAGGATTTTTATGGCGCGCGTCTGCGGCAGTTCGCCGTGCAGATGGAGAGCACGCCGCAACCCCCGAATTTGGACCAGCTTGACGCGGAAAATCTGGCCGAAGTGACCGCCTTGCAGGTGGCCGGCCTAATGAGCTGCGTGGAGAGCATGAGCCATGAATCGCACTCGCTTCTGAAGAGAATGCGCGATGAAATGGCGCGGGTGGAGAAGCGGCTTGCCGAAGCCGAGATCACCGATCCGGTCACGGGGCTGATGAATCGCCGCGAGATGGAACGGTGCATTGAAGCGGCGGAGGCTCGCGGCGAATCGCCGGTCCTGCTGCTGTTTGAATTCCGCGGCGATCTGCCCGACGAAGTGGCCCAGCAGGCGGGCGCGAGGCTGGCCTCGCAGTTTCGCCATAACGATCTGATCTCGCGCTGGAGCGATCGCCGCTTTTTGGTGTTGTTCCAGGGCCTGGCTGCAACCGCACGCTTGCGCGCCGAACAGGTGGAACCATGGATTGCGGGCCGTTACCTTCTCGATACCGGCGTGACGGTGGAAGCCGTGGTCGAGGCCCGTCTGGTGGAAGCGCCCCTGACCGATCTGACGCCGTCTCCGGTTCGATAAGGGCCGGCTCAAGACTCAGCCGGCACGGCGGGCGCGCACGATGAAGCGCAGCGGCGCGGCCCCGACATATCGGAACGGGTAGCAAGTCACTAGCGTCAGCTCGGGCTGACGGGAATTGGCCAGCACGCTGACTTCGGAGGGCCGCACGATGCGGGTGGACTCGACTGTGTAGTCCCAGTCGCCGTTCAATGTACGCAATCGAATGTGATCGCGCGGATGGATCCCGCCCAGTGAGCGGAAGAACGAGTCGCGGTGCGCGGCAATGCCCACATTCCCGGCGGAGCTCGGAAGCGGCGTTCCCGGAATGTGGCCGGCGCCCAAACTTAGCGCGAGATCGTCGTCGCCTTCGAGCACCGCCGTGGAAATCCTCAGCCGTGGAATTTCAAGCCACGCGACGACGTCATGCAGCTTGGGGACGGTAGCCGGCGGCGTTATGATCTTGATCGGAGTGCTCACGGCCCGCGCCGGAGAGCTCCAACGCCAGGCTTGATATCGCTCAAACAGCGCGGCGCCGGTCCAGACGGTCAGACACCAGACCAGCGCCGCGCTTCCGGCCAGCAGGAGGATCGCGCTCAACCGCTTTCGCATAAGCGATCAGGCGGTTCGGCGGCGCAGCATCGCTCCGCCCAATACCAGCAGCACGCCGAGCGAGGCGAGGATTGGCAAGTCGCTTGCGGTCTTGGGCAATTCCTTCCTTGGCTCGGCCGCGGGTGCCGGCGCTGACGCGGGTGTCCGGCTTGGCGCGGGCTGAGCTTGCGCAATCTGAACCGGCGCGGGAGTGGGCGGCACTTGCGCTGCCGGAGCGGGAGCGGGAGCCGGAGCGGGTTTGGGCGCGGGAGCCGGAGCAACCGCCGCGGCTTGAACCGGTGGCGGGACGGGCTGCGCTGCCGCTACCAAATGCGATTTTTGGTAAACGAACTGTTCGCCCCAGTTTTCGCCCGCCGGAAACCATTCCTTGATGGCGGCCGGCGCGCCGTGCATGCGCTCCTCAAACGTAATCACGGCGTGGTCCGGCGGGTCCAGCCGGTAATCGCGAACGCCGAAAACCATCGCATACATATGGCTCTCATCGGCGTTATAGAATCGCACGATGTCGCGATCCCCGTACGGATCAAGCAGCTTGATCACGTACGTACCCGGAGTGAGTACCATGCCGGGAATTTCGACCGGCCCAGCGAACGTTACCTTGGTAGCCTCGTACACTGGATCCGCCTTCGTGAGAGGGGCCAGCAGAGCTCCCATCGAACTTATCAAGACCAGCGGCAAAAGAGCAGATTGTTTCATCGAAAATGTACCTCCACATCACTAGACGGTTCGCCAGACGCCTTGATTCATCCCGTCGGCACACCGTTTTGCCGCGGAGAAACGCATAGCAAGTGGGAAAGGCCGATCTGCCGATTGCCTCATCCATACAGTCTCGGCCCGATTAACCGGCGCTCCGCACGAGGATCGCCGGTTCGTCCGCCGGCACTAGCGTGAGGAAGGGATTCCGCTCTCCTGCGACTCGGACGTAGACTGAAATCGCAAAGGGAGGTTGATCATGAAATGGTCGCACATCGGCAATTCTGGTTTGTGGCTCGGTGCGATGACGATGCTTTTTGGATCGATGCTCGCGGTTCAAGCAGCGTCTTCATCCACCACCTCTTCATCTATCAATAGCGTTGACCAGTCCAAAAAGGCCGCACGGCTTTTACGGGATATTAAGGCCGACGGCGTGACAGCGCGGTCGGCTGCTGCGCGTTTGGACAGGTTGGCCGTGAGTAGCGGCGCCAAATGGTTGGATTATGATCGGCAATGGAATGAAATCATGCCGTCCGTCGAAGACATGCAGATCAAACTGGCGCGGCTGGAGGCAATGCAATCGGCGCTGTCTCCCGCTCAGCGCGCGGAGCTCGATCGGAGCAAGCCGCTGATTGAGGAAATCCAGAGCAGGACTCATCAGTCCCTCACGCTGCTGGATGCACCCGGGGCTCAGACCAGCGACCAAAAGTGGAAGGCATGCGCAAGGAGCCTCAGGAACGAGGCTGACAAGCTCCAGAAGCTTGCCCCGGCCACTTAACAATGGAGGCATTATGAAGCAAGTGAATTTATCTCGCGCAGTGCTGGGCGGATTCGCCGGAACACTGGTCATGACCGTCTTGTTGTACCTGGCGCCGCTGGCCGGCGCGCCCAAAATGGACATCGCGGCCCTGCTGGGATCCCTCCTCCGCCATGGAGCCCCAGCGATGATGACCGGCTTGTGGTGGACCGGAATGGTCTGGCACTTTATAAATGGGACAGTCGTCTTTTCGCTGATCTACTCCTATTTCGTTTACGGCTGGTTGCCTGGCGAGGACTGGCTCCGCGGCACGCTCTGGGGCTTGGCGCTTTGGCTAGCCATGGAAGTCGTCATCATGCCGCTGGCCGGGAGTGGCGTGTTCAGCGATCACGCGGCCCACGCGGGCATACGCGTCCTGGGCAGCCTCATTTTGCATGCGATTTATGGAGCCGTCTTCGGCGCCATTGCGGGAGCGCAGGCTGAACACGCCTTTCGCATCCCACATCCCGCCTAAGGCGCTGGAGCAATCGAGTCGATCCGCCGCCGAAGAGAATGTGTGGCGGATGGAGGTACAATCATGCACACTCAAATCGGACATCACTTCCCCAGTTTCGTGGGCGCTTTTGTTCTCATTTGCGCGTTAGCCCAGGTCCTGTCCGTCCCCATCGCGCCGGTGGTGATCATCCTCCTGGTAGGCGAGACCCTCATCGCCTTTCAGTTGGACAACCACCGCGTTCCCCGGCTCTTGAGAGTCCTGCTTCGGGCCGTCAGAACCGACCACAAAGCCCGTTTGCGGGAAATCCAATAGGATCGAGGATAGCGAACCGGTCCGGAAAATCGTGCGTAACGGCCAAATTCGCAACTCTATTTCCCGCCGATTGCTCAGGTTGGCGTTTTCGCCCGCTCCGGTTTACGCGCCGCGCCTGTTATTTTATGGGCGTAAGAGATCGGATGTCTCATCGCATCCGGTTCACGCCAACGCGGAGAGTACTCGAGTCACCCCGCGCCATTATCCCTGATGGGGCGTTGCACGGTGGGCTGTGCCGTTCAGCCGCACAGGGCGAAAGCCCGTTGTGCGGCCCCAGTAATGGAGAGCGGCGCTTCCCGGTGGGCGAAACCACCTGGGCAAGAGGTACCTCTTCGATCTTTCTCAGTTTGAGGGTGGGGCGGCTGACCGGCGGGCACGCTCCTTCCCAGGAGCGCCGTTTTGTATTACCGTGATGGAGGTGTATTCTTTCAAGGCGGTGCCCGTGTTCGTCACCGGCGCGGGGCGCGGGATCGGAAAGCGGCTGGCCATCGGCTTCGCGGCGCGAGGCGCAAGGGTGGGGCTGTTGGCGCGCAGCAAGGCGGAGCTGGATCTGTGCCATCTCGAGATTGAGCATGCCGGCGGCTCGGCCCTGCGGCTCCGCGCCGACACCAGCGACTACGAGCAGGTGACCGCGGCGGTGGAACGCATGCGCGTACAGTTTGGAGCCCATCCCAAAGTGTTGATTTGCGCGGCCGCAATCCTGGGACCCATCGGAGCCTTTGTTGATTCCAATCCGAAGGTCTGGCAGGAAGTGATCCAAACTAATCTGAGCGGGGTCTTGAACGCGTGCCGCGCCGTCTTGCCCCAGATGCAGGAGCATCGCAGCGGGAAAATTATCATTTTATCGGGCGGCGGCTCGACGGCGGCGCGCCCCAACTTCGCGCTTCACGAGGCCACCAAGACCGCTCTGATCCGTTTCGTCGAGTCCCTGGCGGAGGAAGTCGCCGACTTCAACGTCCAGGTCAACTGTCTGGCGCCGGGCGAAACTTATACGCATATGACCGACCAGATTCTGGCGGCTGGCGAACGCGCCGGCTGGGAGGAGATCGAGGAGGCCAAACAGGTGCGCATGACCGGCGGGGTGGCCGCGGAAAAACAGATCGATCTGGCGCTGTTCCTGGCCTCCGAACAATCCAATCACATCTCCGGCCGTCTGATCCATGTGCAGGACGATTGGAGAAAGCTGAGGGACAAGACCGTCAATGCGGACCTGTACCGGCTCAGAAGGGTCCAAAAGGGTTAGTGGCGCGGGCCTCCGGCCTGCGAGCGGACTCTGGCGATGCCGGGCTGCCCACCCACCCCCCGCAGATTCCTGTAATCTAAAAGAAAGGTGGCACGTCCCACCTGAAGACGGTCTATACTGTTAGGTGAAAGGAACTGGTCCCATGCGCCTGCCATTGTCAATGCGGATTGCGTCAGGAGCGGCTGCGGTTTTCCTCTTCTCCCTCTCGGCGCCCGCCGGAGACAAAAAGAATGACGATCCCGATCAGATCGGCAACCGCAAGGTCGACGCCGGGCTGAACATCTACTCGATCGAGCACGAGATCGCGCTTGGCAAAGGCCTGGCGCAACAGATCGAGCGGCAGGCCAAGATCATCGACGAGCCCCAGATCGCCGAGTACGTGAATCGTGTGGGCCAGAACCTTGTGCGCAATTCCGACGCCAAGGTTCCTTTCACGATCAAGGTAATCGACACGGAGGATGTCAACGCCTTCGCGCTACCGGGCGGCTTCTTCTATGTCAACTCCGGTTTGATCCTGAAAGCGGACACCGAAGCGGAACTGGCCGGCGTGATGGCGCATGAGATCGCGCACGTCGCGGCGCGGCACGGCACCAAGCAAGCCTCCCGCGTCACGGTCATGCAGATGGCGACCATTCCGCTGATCTTCTACGGGGGCTGGACCGGCTACGGCATACGCCAGGCGGCCAACCTGTTGATCCCGGTATCCTATCTTCAATTCTCCAAGGAGTTCGAATCCCAGGCCGACAATCTGGGTCTCCAGTACATGTACAAGACCGGCTACGATCCCAACGCTTTCGTCAATTTCTTCGAAAAGCTTCAGTCCATGGAGAAGAAAAAGCCGGGCACGATGAGCAAGCTTTTCTCCGATCATCCGCCCACCGGCAGCCGCATCGTGGCGGTGCAGAAGGACATCCAGGATCATCTCAAGGAGCGGTCCGAGTACGTCGTCAACACCTCCGAGTTCAACGAAGTCAAGGCCAAACTTCTGGCCATGCATAACCGCCGCGCCAACGACCCGGTGGATCCGAACAAGCCTCACCTGAACCGGAAGCCCGGATCGTCGGGCTCGGACAACGGCAGCGCGGGCAGCAACAGCGGCAGCTCGAGCGGCACGAATACGGGCGACGACGATCGGCCCACGCTGAAGCGCCGGCAAGACGATAACTAAGTGTGGCCAAAGCTCCGGAATTGATCGCGGTAACCTGCCCGTGCTGTGAGGCAGAGCTGCATATCGACCCGGCCACTCACGCTGTCATCCGCCACAAAGAGCACGTCAAACCGCCGTCGCTGGCAGACATGGAAGCCGCGGTCCAACGCTTCAAGGGTGAGGCCACCCGGCGCGAGGATGCGTTCAAGAAATCGGTCGAGCAGCACAAGAGCCACTCCGACGTTTTGAACAAAAAGTTCGACGAGATGCTGCGGTTGGCCAAAGAGAATCCCGACGAGCCGCCGCCTAAACGGGATATCGACTTCGATTAGCTCCCCATGCCCAAGGCCGCAAGCGCACCGGCGCGCGTAACCAAGCCCAAGACCGCGGCCGAGCGCAAGGCGCGAATCGAGAAAATCCTGGCCGCGCTCGACCGCATGTATCCGGACGTTACCTGCGCGCTGCATCATTCCAATGCATGGGAGCTGCTGGTGGCCACGATTCTTTCGGCCCAGTGCACCGACAAACGCGTCAACATAGTGACGCCGGAGTTGTTCCGCAAGTATCCAACCATCCGGGATTTCGCGGCGGCGAAGCAGGAGGAGCTGGCTCAGGACATCCGCTCCACCGGTTTTTTCAACAACAAGGCAAAGTCCGTGATTGGAGCCGCGCGCAAGATCCTGAGCGAATTCGGCGGCGAAGTTCCGCACGAAATGGAACCACTCCTCAGCGTGCCGGGAGCCGCGCGCAAGACCGCCAATGTGGTCCTGGGCACGGCCTTCGGCATCGCTTCCGGCGTGGTTGTGGATACGCATGTGCAGCGCATCTCACAGCGTCTGGATCTGACCCGGCACACCGATCCGGTCAAGATCGAGAAGGATCTGATGAAGGCGATCCCTAAAAGCAAATGGATTCTTTTTTCGCACCAGATGATTCATCACGGCCGGGCGCTGTGCGCGGCGCGCAATCCCAAGTGCGCCGATTGCGGCATCAACCCGCTGTGCTACGCCAAGGATAAGACGGCATGAGAGGACGGTTTTCGGTTTGGTTGGGTAGCGTGCTCCTGCTGCTTACAAGTTGCAGCAAGGGGACTACGAACGCCAACGCCTCAGACTGGGACGCATACGTAGAACGTTATCTGGACGCGTACTTTGCGGTTCACCCCGATTACGCGGTAGTGGAAGGGCGGCATGAATTCGACGGAAAGCTGCCGGACTTCAGCTCTCAGGCTCTCGGCCGGGAAATCGCCCGTCTGCACGCCGCGCGGCAGCAAACCCAGGCATTTAGCGATACGGCTCTCGACCAACGGCAACGGTTTGAACGCGACTATTTGATCGCCGCAATCGATGGCGACCTGTTCTGGCTGGAGTCGGCCCAAGCGCCCTACCGCAACCCGCAGTTCTACAACGATGCGATCGATCCTGAAGTCTATCTGACCCGGCCGTATGCGCCGTTGGACCAGCGCATGCGCGCATTTATCAATTATGCCCACGCTCTTCCAACCGCCCTGGATCAAATTCGCGCGAATCTGCGGACACCCTTGCCCCGGACATACGTGGACCGCGGCCACGCACTGACCAGCGGGTTGGCTCAATACTTCGAGAACGATGTTGCGGGCATCTTCTCAGCGGTTCAGGACACCCAGTTGCAATCGAGTCTTCGCGGGGCGATCGGCGACGACGTGCGCGCTCTGAAGGCTTTGGACGGTTGGTTCGAATCGGGGAGAGCGCAGGCGACGGATGCATTCGCTCTGGGTGCAGACAAATTTCAAGAAATGCTCAGGTCCACCGAACGCGTGGACTTGCCGCTCGACCGGCTCGAATCCATCGGCCGGGAGGATCTGGAGAAAAATCTCACCGCACTGCGGGACGCTTGCTCGCAGTTCGATCCCGGCAAGAGCCTTGCGGAATGTGTGGCGAAGGCCAATAGCGACAAGCCCAAAGGGAGTCCCGTAGAGGCCGGGCGGGCGCAGGTGAAGGAATTGAAAGATTTCGTCCTGGCCCAGAAGCTGGTGACGATTCCCGGCACCGAAGAGGCGCAAGTGGATGAAGCTCCACCGTATCAGCGCTGGAATTTTGCGTATATAAACATTCCAGGCCCTTACGAAAAGAACATGCCGTCGGTATATTATATTTCACCCCCGGACCCTAAATGGTCCAGGGCCGAGCAGGCCGCCTACCTTCCCGGAAAGGCAGTGCTGTTATTCACGTCGGCTCATGAGGTGATGCCCGGACACTTTCTCCAGTTCCTGCACGCGAACCGTTCGGCGTCCAAGCTGGGCCGCATTTTCTACTCGTACGCCTTCACGGAAGGGTGGGCGCACTACGTGGAGGAGATGGTGTGGGATGCCGGCCTGGGATCGAAGGACCCCGGCATCCACGTCGGCCAACTGACCGAGGCGCTGTTGCGCGATGTGCGATTCCTGTCTGCAATCGGTATGCATACGAAGCAAATGACCGTGGAGCAATCCGAGCGCATGTTCCGTGAATCCGCGTTCCAGGATGCCGGCAATGCCCGGCAACAAGCTGCTCGCGGCACGTTCGATCCTGCCTATCTGAATTACACGTTGGGCAAGCTGATGATTCGTAAATTGCGGGACGATTGGACGGCTTCAAGGGGAGGAAGGAACGCGTGGCTCCAGTTCCATGACCAGTTCCTGGAGTTCGGTGCGCCTCCGATTCCTTTAGTTCGCGCGGCGATGCTGGGCGCATCTGCCGGCCCCCCGCTCTGAATCGAGTTTTTCAATGTAAATCATGAGGAGGCCGTTCATGCGACCGGTGTCTCTGGTGCCCTTCTCGGAGTCCCAAGAGGTGGTCCCCGCTTTTTCGATGACGGGTCCGATCACGCTTCCGGCAGTCCATCTCCATCTCGACGCTACCCTCTTGGAAAGAAGGAGATCGGAGATCTGGTGGTAATCTACGATCCCGCAAGCGACCTTCATTCGAACGGTGACACGACCAGCTGTTGAGCAGCCAAGGGAATGCACACCAGCACAAACAAAGGCAGGGTGAAGGGCGTGTAGCGCCAAAAGAAATATTCTTATATCGAGCCGCTAACGTCCGGTAGTGAGGCAATCTTTACAGGGCCAGCCGGGCTCGTCAATTTCGCCTTTCCTGGCTACATGTTCGTGAAGGTGTACTCAGAGCGCGCGGATAGCTTGAATGCCGCCGAGCGCGCCTCCATTGACGCAATCCGCAAAGGGCTCGCGGTCTTCGAGAAGAATGGCTATCACACGGACTACCATCAGGTAGTCGAGGTCTCTAAGGCGGTTCCGCGCGAATTCTCCTGTGCGCCGTACGGGTCTCCTGAATTCAAGGGAATGTGCCCGACGCAGCCCCAAAGCATCAATTCGATCAGCCAGCAGGACGGCATCTGGCGCTTAGTCCTCCGAGCGCGCTGGGACCAAGAGGTGATCCTCGACTCAAAATTCAACCTGGTGAGTACGCGGCGGCTGACGCCACCACCAGCAGATCCGTCTAGAGTCGAGCCACCGGTTAAGGGCCGGTGATAAATTCGAAGTCGAACCGAATGCAATAAGGGGATGGTTTCCGCGGGCATCTCCCGTTCCACAATTACCTCAAACGCAGCCGTTTCCGCGCTGATGTGCAACCGCTACCGACTGCGATCCCGCAACTAACGATATTTACCACTACTTCACTTCCCTCCGGAAACGTAGGCGCATCCTACACCATGCAGTTGCAGGCGTCCGGCGGCGTTCCCCCCTACACGTGGTTCATACAAGGCCTTCTCCCAGCGGGTCTGTCTTACTTGACAAGCGGTCTCATAAGCGGGACGCCGGGGCCCTATTCCGCCGGGACTGCCTACCTTCAGCTACAGTTGACGGACCACGCAGGTACTCAGGTGGTCGGAAATAATTTCTCGCTGCAGATCAATAACGTCGGCGGTTCGCCGTCGGTGAGTTGCACAGTTTCACCGCCGAGTCCAGTTTCGCCGGGGCAAACCGTCACCTTCTCCGCGAATGGCTACGGCGGAACTCCTCCTTACACGTATTCCTGGTCTGGAGGTACTGTGACGGGGAATACTCAGAGCGTCTATTTCCAGCCCCCAAGTACAGGCACTTACTACGCTAGGATCGATATTAGGGATTCCGTGGGTCACGGCAACTTCAATTCCTGTTCGGAGACGGTTCAGAGCGGCAATGGAAGCACCGGAGCGCCGTTAACGTCCTCGCCTGGCTCGCAGGGCATCGTGCCGGGCGCAACCGCGAGCTATTCTGTTACCGTGGGTAGCAACGCAGCTTTCGCTGGCACCGTCAGCTTCGCCGCTTCGAACTTGCCTTCAGGGGCCTCAGCGGTCTTCACGCCCTCGACCGTAAGCCAATCGGGCACAACAGCGCTCTCCATTGCCACCGGCGTATCAACGCCACTGGGCACGTTCCCTGTAACGATAACCGCCCAGAGCGGGGCGCTCAGCTTCAGCACAATTGTGTCGCTGACGGTGGCCGCTTCAACTCCGGCCACGATGCTAGCGCCCGCCCCTGGCACCATCCTCACGGCAAGCACGGCCACCTTGACGTGGAGCACCGGTTCGGGAGCCTCGCAGTACCTGTTGACGTTGGGTTCTTCGCAAGGCGCTTCCGACATTCTTTATGCCAACACGGGAACCATAACGAGCGCCACCGCCTACAACGTGCCGGCCCCGAGCAGCCCTCAAACCATCTATGCGACGTTGAGCTCCCTTATTTCCGGCTCCTGGCAATCCCGCTCGTACACCTATAGGGTCGGGCCGTGGCCGACCATGCAACCGAACGCAACCATCCCCATGGCGATCCAAGCGTCGGGCCAGCAGCCCACTCAGTTGCCCTGTTCACAATGTGTACTGAACGACGGCAATCCCCAAACTTGGCCGTATTGCGTCAGCGTCGGCGGCTCTTGCGTCGGCGACGCGGGGTACATTCAATCCCTCAGTAGCCCGACGGCGTCAGTTTCCGGCGTGACCGCATGGATCTCGGCGATCCCAAGCGCGAGCTACCCGTCCGACCCTAGCAGTTTCGACATGACCTTTACCGCTACTGACAGGACGCCTCCCGGGCCGGTCGAGATCAGCAACATCGTGTGGGAAGGCGCCATCGACGGAAACTTTGTCGATGTAACGCTGGCTCCCCTTCCCGACGCCGTCACCGTATACGACGCCACACCGGTCATAACGCCGCCCATCCTGCAATACCCGCCAAACTCCGACGGATCGTTTTACATTTCGATCTATGGCTACAACTTCGGCCAATTTCCGGGAAGCGTCCAGGTGTGCGCTACCGGCTCGTATCCGTGCAACAGTACTACGGACGTTGCCGTCAGCCTTCAAGGCGCGCAGTATTTCGCTTGGAGCGACTTCCAGATCAACGCACTGCTCACTCCAGCCCCGACGGCCTCGGGCAAAACGTACGACGTCCGCGTCACGTCGGGCGGCGCGGTCCCATCGGTGGGCTTCCAGGCGGGGGGGCCAGGTGTGTCGAGCGCCCAGAGCAACCCGGGCCAAGTGACAATCAACGGATTGAAGGTTAGCCAATCCCCAGGCTCCTTCTATATGTCAACGGGCGATACGGGCCAAGTAACGGTGAGCGGCTCCCCGGCCACGGCGCCGCTCTCCGTGACCTACTCCTCGGGCGTTGCCACGAGCCAGCCGCCGGGGAGCGCGTGCTTTCCGACGCTGTCCATACCGAACGGAAGCGGAACCGGCTCTGTGGTCGCTAATGTTCAGGTGACCTCGGCGACATCGTCGTGTAGTGGCGTACTCAATATCGCGGCGATCGTAAACTCGTTGTACGTGGCCGGCGGAACGGTCCTGACCGTTCCGCCGCAAGTAATGATCTGGCAGATGACCAACGAGGCGGGGGACTACAACACATCGAACGACCCAACCGGCATTGTCCAGCGGTCGGTAGCATGGGCTATCCGCAACCGCTTTTCAAACCCGGGCGGTGGTTTCTCCGGTCAGACCACGTATAACGGGATCGCGGCAATAAGGGTACCCTCCGTCCAGGAGGCCGGGACCCAATGCCCTACCACACCGTCGGACCCCAACTGCCCTTTGACCGGCGTCGAGCCGCAGTTGGATAATGCCTTATCGGTATTCACGGCGCCGGCGAGCGGCGATATTGTGGGCGGAGGCGTATGCTACTGGAGCCCGCAGACAACCGAGTGGACTACCGTTCAACAGGCGCTCGCCAGCCCGACCACCACTTTCCCAATGGGTCTGCTGAATCCCAGTTGTTACCCAGCGGCGACGCGCCAAATTGTTTGGAAGACTAGCATGCCGCTGAATATAAGGGGCGATACGAACCTTTATCAGGGCGCCCCAGCCTTTTTATTTATAAGGACGCGCGATCCAAGCGCTCCGTCCGTTGTGCAGATCCCGTAGGAAGGAAAGTTATGTTCATACGATTCCTGATCGCTTCCTCAATTTTGCTCCGCGCCATCGCTGTGGGCCAGCAGGTCCCCACACCGGTGGAGTCCCGCTCGCGTCGCCTCGCGAATGTGAAGAGCCTAGCCGACGATATTTGGTCGCACAGCGCAGATGACAACGCACGGATAACCAAGGACTATGCCGCGAACCACATAAATCAGATCCGAGGGATCATTCGAGACGAAGTCCTTGAGACACTGAATCGCACCGGCGAACCTGCGGACGTTCGCGAGGCGGTAGCGTCCCTGCTGGGGGGAATGGGCGAGTGGGCGGCGGAGGCGACGCCGTACGTCTACTCCACGGATCTCAATGGAGTAAAAACTGTGGTCGTCGCCTACCCGTGGTTCTTTGGTACGACGGCGATCCCGCGGGCAGCCGTGACGATCCAGGGCTATCGCTCCCTTGGAGCAGCGTATGCCCTTGCCGACGAGACCGGTAAAGCGCTCGATGATTGCGGGCTGATCTTGGATCGGCTGAGTTCCCCACGCGGGAATGAGGTTTGGCTGCTTGCCCACGGCCAGGTATTCGGATTCATGGGTCACGAGGAAGTTATTCGGATATACAGCTTCGACGGATACAGCTTCAAGGAGTTGTGGGCTCCCGAAGCCCCCAGGATCAGCCCCGAATACGCCATCACAAATGACGCGGTGACTGTGACGTATTTCGGACCGAACAGGGGGACACCGTATAACAAGCAGCAGGACCGCCTTCGCGACACCATTCGTCTGACAACCGGCGGGACGATAGTCTCGACGGAGACAATTCCATCCAGGTGAGTTGTGGGTGTGGTGTTCGGCAGAGAGCATGCGCAATCGCGTGGTCATTTTATTTGCGAGCCTGGTTGGCGCGCTGTGCAGCGCTCAGGCGCCTTCGGCGCAACTCACCTCAAGCGCAGCATGGGCGCAAAGAGCCGAGCGCCTTCAAAAGCTCGCGAAGGAGCGGACTCCTGAAGAGAGCGGTGGGGCCGCCGTGAACGCGGAGATTCGGCGAATCGTTCAGGAGCAGGTATTGGAAACACTCAACAAGAGCGAGGAGCCGGAGGACGTCCGGGAGGCGCTGAAGTTCGTGCTCGGATATCCGAAGTTCCCAAGCGACCCGAAGTACCCGTTTGCATACTCGTCGAGCCTTCAGGGCGTTAAGACGCTCGTTGTGGGATACAGCCTGCCAGGCACTGAGATCAAGGTAGCGATCGACGGCTTTCGCAAAGTGGGATTGACTTATGAGCTGATTGTGGGGACCGGCTCTGCCCTCGACGGATGCAACTTTTCCCTATACCAACTGGACTCCCCGCGCCCGAACGAAGCCTGGTTCGTGGGGTACGGCCAAGCCATCGGGGCATCGCACTACTGGGTGCCGATTCAAATCTATAGCTTCGACGGTTATGCGTTCAAGGAGCTTTGGGCCACGGATGTGGATCGCCCCCCAATTGAGCCAAAAATCCAGATCACAAAGGATGCTGTTATCGTCACTTATCTGCGCGATCTCTCGAGAACCCGTGTATCAGGACACGATACGCCTGACCGTTGGCGGACCTGTGGTCTCGACGATAACGCTGAAGCAGTAGAGTGTGGTTGGAGGGCGCTCAGGCGCGCTGTTAGCGGGCAGTGAAGCGGAATGCGCTGCCCGTGCCCGGCTCGCTCTCCGCGCAGATGCGCGCGCCCAGTTCGGGGAAAATCCGTAGTCCTGTAAACCAGTGCCGTCGTGGAAGAGGGCACCTACCGCTGAGCGGCTTCGCCGGTCAGATGCAGGCCCTTGTGGATGGCGTAGAGCGCCAATTCCAGGCGGTCGGAGACGCCCAGCTTGTCGAAGATGTTGTGCAGATGATTCTTGACCGTCTGCTCGCTGATGAACATCTTCTCGGCCATCTCTTTGTTCTTGTACCCCTGGGCCACCAGGGCGACGATTTCCCGTTCCCGCGTGGACAGAGGGCTGCGCTCGCGGCCCTTGCCGCCGCCGGCTCCCGAGCCTTCCAAGCCGGTGGAGAACTGGCGCATCACGGCAGCCGTGGTGTGCGAATCCAGCCAGATCTCGCCCGAATGGACCTTGCGGATGCTCTTGACGATGAGGTCCGGCGCGGTCTGCTTCAGCACGATGCCGCTACAGCCCAGCTTCATCGCCTGCACAAATTCGTTCTTGTCTTCCGAAGCCGTCAGAACGATCACGCGCGTCCGCTTATTGGTCTGTTGCAGCGCCTGAAGCGTCGCCAGTCCGTCCAGATTGGGCATGCGCAGATCCAGGAGCAGAACATCCGGGTCCAACTCGCGTACCCGGTCCAGCACCTCGCGTCCGTCGCCGGCTTCACCCACGATGTCGAAATCGTCCTCCAATTGGAGCAACTTCTTGAGCCCATCGCGAACGATGGGGTGATCGTCGGCGATGAGAATCCGGACCGTCCCTTTCCGGTTTTCTCTCAGTTCGGGGCCGCTCCCGGATGTTCCCGCGGGATTGTCCCCAAGATCTCCATTGATCGGCGTTGCCATAAGACTCATAGGCCTCCTCGGTTCGATGAAGGACCGCGTTTTTCCAGTACCACTTCACCTATCGTCCCGATTCTAGGCGGTTCTAGTACTCTCCACAATCCACGGGCCCCTAGGGATTGCGCTCTTGAGTTCACTTACTTACTTGCTAAGGTCGTCTTAGTTCCGTGCTCGGAAAGGGGTTATGAACTGCCGCGAAACCGGTTCCAGGACTACGGGCCGGGGAGTGCTTTCAGATTTTTCAGAACGTTTAGAATAGCATAATGAGAGAGTTGCGATGAGGCCCGCAGACGTAAGACCCGCTATGCCGGACACTCCATGCGACGTGATTATTGCCGGCGCTGGACCGGCAGGGCTGTCCGCCGCGGAAGTGCTCGCGGGCCATGGGCGCTCGGTCACCGTCCTGGAACAGAATCACGAGATCGGCTCGCCGATCCGCACCAGCGGCGGCAGCTTCATCGACGAGATGGAACCCCTGGGAATCCCGGAACGGCTGTACCATCCGATTTCGCGGGTCCGTTTCTTGAGCCCCAACAATTCGGCCGGCTTCGACTATCCGGTGCCGCGATTCTGCATCCTGGACGTGCGCGGGACCTTCCAATATCTGGCCGAGCGCGCGATTGCGGCCGGGGCGCGGATTCGCCTGGCGACTCGCGCGGTGGCGCCGATTATGGAAGGGGGCTTTGTCCGCGGCGTTCGAACGAATGAGGGGGTGAATCAAGAAGACCTTCGCTGCCATCTGGTAGTGGACGCCACAGGGTACCGCTCCGCGTTGTTGAAGCAGAGCGGCCTCGATCCGGGCTTCCACCGCTTCGGGGTCGGCTCCGAATACGACCTCTTTGCGCCGCATTGCGATCAGAGTGAAGCCGTGTTGATGGTCGGCGGCACGGTGGCGCCTTCCGGATACGCGTGGGTGTGTCCCTGGGGCCGCGGGCGCGTTCGCGTGGGCGTGGGGGTGGTTCATCCCGATTCCAGCGAGGACCCCGAGCGTTATCTCGACCGGCTGGTCTCGGAAGCAGACCGGTTTGGCGTCAACCTGAAGGGTGCGCAGCCGGTGGAACATCACACCGGCCTGATCCCTTCGGAGCAGTTCACGGAGCGCTTCGCGGGCGACGGAATTCTGGGCGTGGGCGACGCGGTCGGCAATGGGTCTTCCTTGCTCGGCGAAGGCATCCGCTGGGCCATCCACGCCGGCCGCATGGCGGGCGAGGTGGCGGCAAAAGCGCTCGACCAGGGTGATGTCTCGCGCACGGCGCTGGAGCCTTTCGAACGGCAGTGGCGCAAGCGCTTCGGCACGGACCTTCGCCTGGCGCACAAGATCAACGTGCGCATCTCCGGCTGGAACGACCGCAAATGGGATCAGCGCACCGGATTGCTGAAGCTGCTGAGTCCCGACCAGTTCGCCGAGGCGCTCAAGACCAACCTGCGCGGGCGCTGGCTGTGGCGCTTCGCCGCGGCGCATTCGAGGGAACTCGCGGCGGGGTTGTTCTGACAACCGGCTCAAGTTGGAAGGCCGGGGACCTGCCCCACCGTTTAGCGCAACTCAACGGTTTGATAGAATTCCAAGGGCATGGACCTTCGGCAAATCGAAGTTTTCCTGGCGGTAATGGAGAACGCGACGGTGACGCAGACAGCCCAGCGGCTGCATGTCTCCCCCGGCGCCGTCAGCTTGCAACTTCAGGGCTTGGCCAAGGAGCTGCGCGCGGAGCTGTTCGTGCGTAGCGGACGCCGCATCGTTCCCACTCCGCAAGCCCATCGCTTCGCCGAGCATGCTCGCGAGGTTATGAAGAAGATCCGCGAGATCGAGCAGGATTTCGTAGATTCCGCGGCGGACGATCAGCGGCCTTTTCACTTCGCCTGCGGAGCCACCACGCTGATCTACCGGTTGGGCGGCCCTCTGCGCTCCTTGCGCAAGCGCTTCCCGCAGGCCGATGTTCGCGTGACCGTCGCGGCGACCGAGCGGATCGTGGAGGGCCTGCTGAACCGCAACTTCGATCTGGGGCTCCTGTCGCTGCCGGTGACCCAGCCCAGCCTGATCATCGTGCCGCTGTTCGAGGAAGAACTGCTGGTCATTCGTCCTGTGACCGGCGGGCCCGCGCACGGCGGCCCGGGGGACGGCGCGGTAGCCACCGTCCAACCGGAGGAACTGGCCAGCGCCCGCTTTCTGCTGTTTCCCAAGGAAAGCAACATGCGGACCATGATCGACCGCTTCTTCAAGGAATTGGGTATCGCGCCCCGCGTGACCATGGAAGCCGACGACGTCGAGGCGATCAAGCGTATGGTCGAGGCCGGCTTCGGCTACTCGATTCTGCCGCAATACGCGCTGGGCGGGCGCGGCCGGTCCTTTCAGAAGCTGCGCGTCGCGGGGCGGCGGTTGGCCAGGCAGCAGGCTCTGGCGATGCCCCAGAGCGTGTATCCGCGGGCTTTGACTGTGGCCGTGGCGGATAGGATTCAGGCGGCGCTGGGCAGGATGAGGTCCGTTAAGTCGCGCTAAACGATTCGTTCAGAAATCCACGTTTGACACGAAACCATGCGATCCCTATAGTTCGGAATGGTATGCGGAGACTGCTACCGCTCGGCTTGGTGCCGCTATGCGTGGCGTTGGCTCAGGATCAGCGAAACGTGACGGAGCCGGCGATTCCTCCGGCGTGCGCGACTCTTACAGCCGGGCTTTCCTCCGAAAAGGGAAAGCTGCGGGCGGAGGATGAGGGCAAGCTGGATACGGCGCGAATTCAACAGGCTCTGGATAGCTGCCCGTCAGGCCGCGCAGTGGAATTGAAGTCCGGTGCCGGCAATGCGTTCCTGTCTGGACCCCTGGATCTTCGAAGGGGCGTGACGCTACTGGTGGACGCGGGCGTGACTCTGTTCGCATCGCGCGATCCGCGTGTATATGACATCCAGTCCGGCGTTTGCGGGACGGTCAGCCAGACCGGTGGCCGGGGCTGTCGGGCGCTGATTAACGGCAACCAAGTGGAGGGGGCCGGGGTCATGGGCGATGGCGTGATCGACGGCCGCGGGGGTGAAAAGCTGCTCGGAACAAATGGACCACTGAAGGCAAACTGGTGGGACCTGGCGGAGCAGGCTCGCTCCGGCGGAATCCAGAACAATTTCCGCCTGATCGTGCTTTCCCGCTGCGACAACTTCACGTTGTACCGCATCACGCTGAAGAATTCGCCGAATTTCCACGTGGCGTATAACAGCGGCTCCGGATTCACGGTGTGGGGCGTGCATATCGACGCGCCCAAGAACGCGCGCAACACGGACGGCATCGATCCGGGCAATTCCACCAACGTCACCATCGCGAATAGCTACATCCGCGCCGGAGACGACAACGTCGCCATCAAGGCCGGGGCGGGGAATCCCACCACGCACATGACCATCGCGCACAACCACTTCTATTACGGCCACGGCATGTCGATCGGCAGCGAAACCAACGGTGGCGCGAGCGCCATCCGCGTGACGGATCTGTCCATCGACGGCGCGGATAATGGCATTCGGATCAAGTCCAACTCGGCGCGCGGCGGGTTGGTGCGCGACATTTCTTACGACAACGTTTGCATTCGCGGAACCAAGAATCCAATCTTATTGGACACGCATTATTCGGGCAACGGCTACACCGAGTCGGGCGAGCGCATTCCGGATTTTCGAGACATTGTGTTGCGTAACGTCTGGATACAGGGCCCGGGGAAAATCACTCTGGACGGCTACGATGCGGCGCGCCGGCTGGGGCTGACGTTCGACAACGTGTTTGTCGATCCCGCGGGGTCGGTTCAGATTACGGCGGATCATGCGTACGTCGAGGAGGGCCCCGGTCTGGTCAACTTCCTCCTTTCCGGCGAGGACGTACAGACCTTCATCAGTGGGAAGGGCTTAGGCAGCGCAAATTCCTGTGAGGGCAAATTTGTTTCGTTCCCGGCCAACTAGCGCACCCGCCGAAGCCGCCTTGCCGGCCGTCCCCGCCACTCGAACCATCGCGCACCTGCGCTGGTACATTTGCGGCCTGCTGTTTTTCGCCACCACCGGCAACTATGTGGACCGCCAGGTGATCAGCCTGCTCAAGCCGGTCCTGGAACAGGAGTTCAACTGGAGCGAAGCCGCCTACGGGTGGATCGTATTCGCGTTTCAACTGGCCTACGCGATCATGATGCCGCTGGCCGGGCGAGCCATCGACTATTTGGGCACGCGTCTGGGTTATCTGCTGGCCATGTTGGTGTGGAGCGTAGCGGCGATGGCGCACGCACTGGCCGGAGGCGCCATGGGTTTCGGCGCGGCCCGCTTCGTGCTGGGCATCGGCGAATCGGCGAATTTTCCCGCCGCCCTCAAGGCCGTCGCGCACTGGTTTCCGCGGCGGGAGCGGGCGTTGGCCACGGGTATCTTCAATAGCGGGGCAAACGTGGGCGCTCTCCTGGTGCCCTTGATCGTTCCGTTCCTGGTGATCCATTTCGGCTGGAGATCGGCGTTCCTGGCGACGGGGCTTCCCGGAATCGTCTGGGCGGCCGTGTGGTTCTGGTTTTTCCGCGAGCCGGGAGAACATCCGAATCTTTCAGCTTCGGAACTTGAGCTGATTCGCTCCGATCATGAAGCGGCGCAATCCGAGAGGCGCGTTCCGTATCTTGAACTCCTGGGCAGCCGCGCTGCCTGGGCGTTTCTGATCGGCAAATTCCTCACCGATCCTGTGTGGTGGTTCTTCCTGTTCTGGTTGCCCGCCTTTTTGAGCAGCAAGTATGGATTGGAGCTATCGGATCTGGGGCTGCCGTTGGTGGTGATTTATACGGCTTCCATGGTGGGGTCGGTCGGCGGCGGCTGGATTTCCTCGGCGCTGATCAAGCGCGGTTGGACGGTGAATCGCGCGCGCAAGACGGCGATGTTGATCTGCGCGCTGGCGGTGACGGCGTCCATCTTCGTTTATAAGGCGGGGGACAATCTGTGGCTGGCCGTGACGCTCATCGGCATCGCGGCCGCGGCCCACCAGGGCTGGTCCGCCAACATCTTCAATCTGCCGTCGGATGTTTTTCCGCAGAGCTCCGTTGCCTCCGTGGTGGGGTTGGGCGGCATGGGAGGCGCGGTGGGCGGATTACTTGCGTCGCCGGCCATCGGCTATTGGCTGGACTGGTCGGGCGGGGCGTATGCCCCGTTGTTTGTGTTCGCCGGCTCGCTCTACCTGGTGGCTTTGGGAATTATTCAGCTATTAGTTCCGGATCTTGAAAGGGCGACTTAAATCTGGATGGCCTTCATTACGGAAGATTTTCTATTAAACACTCCCGCCGCCCAGCGGCTCTATCACACCTTCGCCGAGCCCGAACCGATTCTCGACTATCACTGCCATCTTTCTCCTCGCGAGATCGCCGAGAACCGCCAGTTCCGCAACCTCACCGAAATCTGGCTGGATGGCGATCACTATAAATGGCGGGCGATGCGGGCCAACGGCGTGGACGAACGCTTTTGCACCGGCGATGCCAACCCGTTTGAGAAATTCCTGGCGTGGGCGCGGACGGTGCCGTTTACTTTGCGCAACCCGCTGTATCACTGGACGCACCTGGAGCTTAAACGCTATTTCGGAATCGAAGAGTTGCTGAACGAGTCCACGGCGCGCGGCATTTGGGATCGCGCGAATGAGAGGCTCGAAACCAGCGAGCTTTCGACGCAGGGCATTCTGGCCAAGTTCCATGTCAACGTACTGTGCACCACCGACGACCCGGCGGACGATCTGGCGTGTCATCGCGCCATTCGAGCGTCCCGGTGCCCCGCGCGAGTGCTTCCCGCCTTTCGGCCGGACAGAGCGCTCCAAGTCCACTTGCCGGAGAAATTCAACGCCTGGATCGATCGCCTGGAGGCCGCGAGCAACGTCGAGATTCGGGGCTTGAGCAGCTTTACGGATGCGCTCCAGCAGCGGCACGATGTATTCCACTCGCTGGGCGCGAGGCTTTCCGATCACGGCCTGGACCGCTGTTACGCGAAATTCGGACCGGAGCGGATCGCCGCGCAGATTTTCGATCGATGCCGCGCGGGCCACGCCGCTTCCCCCGAAGAACACGAGCAGTTCGCCTCTTACATGATGCTGTTCTTCGGGCATCTGGACGCGGCCAAGGGTTGGACCAAGCAGCTCCACCTGGGCGCGTATCGCAATGCAAGTTCCCGCCAGCTTCAGGAGATTGGCCCGGATTGCGGATTCGATTCGATGGGCGATGCGCCGCAAGTGGAGGCTCTGGGCGAATACCTGGATCGCCTGGACGCCGAAGGTGCGCTGCCAAAGATGATCCTATACAACGTCAACCCCGCCGACAATTACGCCCTCGCGACCATGGCTGGGAATTTCCGCAAAATGCACTTTGGCGGAGCGTGGTGGTTCATGGATCAAAAGGAGGGCATGGAATGGCACCTCAACGCGCTTTCCAACGCCGGCCTGCTGTCTCGCTTCGTCGGGATGCTGACGGATTCGAGGTCGTTCATGTCGTATCCTCGGCATGAGTATTTCCGGCGCGTACTGTGCAGCCTGATTGGCAAGGACATCGAGAACGGCGAAATCCCCAATGACGACGAGTTGGTGGGGCCGATGATCCGGAACCTGTGCTATGGCAACGCCCGCGACTACTTCGGCTTTGAGGTTTGATCAAAAAAGAAGGCGTGAACTGATGCTGCGGCTCGAGAAATATTCCATCGGCGTGGGTGACCGTTTTGCGCATCAGGCCAAGGCGCAATTGCGAGCTTGCATGCTGGCCGGGGAGGCCGGCGTGGACGTCATCCCGGTGTGGAACAAATCCAACCGGGAACATATGATCATCGGTTCGGATCCCTGCTCGGTTCGCGAGGCCGCGGATGAGGCGGTGCGTCAACTGGGATGGACGAAACCGCATCACGTGGATGCGGACCACATTAATCTCGACACGGTGGACCGCTATCTTGTCGCCAGCGATTTCTTTACCATCGATGTCGCGGCCTTCATCGGCAAACCCTCGGACTCGGTCAGCGTCAGCCGGTTCCTCGCGCGGCATCCGGAGCTGGCAACGAGTTCCGCGGCGGCGCGGCCGGTCGAGAAATATATGGCGGCCGTTCAGGAAGCCGCGCGGATTTACCGGCACATCGCCTCGGCCAGAGGGGAGGGAACCTTCATCACCGAAGTGTCGATGGACGAAACGGACGCTCCGCAGACGCCGCCGGAGCTGCTGATCATTCTGGCTTTGATCGCCGATGAGAAGATTCCCATCCAGACCATCGCGCCGAAATTCACGGGGCGCTTCAATAAGGGCGTGGATTATCGCGGCGACGTGGCGCAATTCACCACCGAGTTCGAAAACGATCTGGCGGTGATCGCGAGTGCGGTGGAGCAATACGATCTGCCGCGGAATCTGAAGCTGAGCGTGCATTCCGGCAGCGACAAATTTTCGATCTACGGGGCGATTCACCAAGCGCTGGCGAAGTCGGGCGCGGGCGTGCATGTGAAGACCGCCGGGACCACTTGGCTGGAGGAGTTAATCGGTCTCGCCGAGGCCGGCGGCGATGGACTGGCGATCGCCAAGGAAATTTACGCCAGAGCGTATGCCAGCCGGGAGGCTCTGTGCGAGCCGTATGCAGCGGTGATCGATATCGATCCGGCGAAGCTGCCGGAGCCGTCCGAAGTCGAGGCTTGGACGGGGGACGACTACACCACCGCGCTGCGTCACGATCCGGCTTGCGCGCGCTTCAATCCGAACGTGCGTCAATTGCTGCATGTCGGGTTCAAGATTGCCGCCAAAATGGGCGAACGTTACCTGCGCATCGTGGAGGAGTGCGAAGAGACGATCTCGCGCAACGTCACCGAGAATTTGTTCGAGCGGCACATCCGGCCGTTGTTTCTGTAGACCAGGTAACGGGAGCGGATCGATGGCAGAAACTCACCAGCCGAACACTTGGGCGATGATCGACACAGCAAAAAATCCCACTGCGACGCACCCCGCCACGCGCTGCCGCCTCTCCAGCGTCCCCTTCCTGGATTGCCCCACCAAGATGAAAACGAAGATCGCTAAGCAGACAGCCTGAAAGATGAGCAAAAAGATGTGCACTTGCGACTGTTGCATGTCTCTCCTCCGGCGGATGAATTTACCCGAAGTTCTTTAAATCAGAGAACCTTCAATAATCTGTCCCAACGCACCCCGCCCAATCCAGCGGCTCTTCCGTTGAGCGTCGCTTGGTTCGGCTGGTCCCTGGAGTCGTAGATCAGAAGGGGCTTGCCAATCAAATCACCGGAGCTGACAAACCCCCAATACCGGCTATCCCATGAACTATCTCGGTTGTCGCCCAGAACGAAGTATTTTCCCGCTGGCACGACAACCTCTCCGTTTACGACGTCGTTAATGAGCATCTCTCGGGCGGGGGCTTCAAGACGAACGTTGGCCATACTCGGGAAATTGTCCCGGTAGGAATCTTCATAATCTGTCTTATGGACTGCGTAGGGCTCTGTAATGGCGGTGCCATTCCGATAAACGATTTTCGCCAAAATTCGGATGCGGTCTCCCGGAACTCCAATCACGCGCTTCAAGAATATCTGATGTCGATCGATTGGGTAGACGTGAACAACAAGGTCGCCGCGTTCCGGGTTCGGCTTGGGGAAGCGTTGGACCAAGACGCGATCGCCGATCAGGAGCGTGTTCTCCATTGAGCCCGTCGGGACTACGAACGCTTGAAGGAAGGGAACGGGAATCGCGGTTAGGGCAGAAAGCACGATCCATGGCCAGGCCCAGCCGCGCTGCGCGCCCGCTGCCGCGAGTGATCTCCCAGCGGAGAAAAACAGAGCAATGAGAACTCCGGCCAGGACGGCCGCAACGGCCCCGGCCCTGACTGCCGTTGCGGACCCTTCGGCGCGCAACAGAACAAGCGGCACAAACGCAACCTGCGCGGACTCGAAGAGCGCAAATCCATACGCGCTCCACACTCGTCCGCGCAGGATGCCGATGCCCGCGATGAGCGGAATTATCGCAAAGGGCAGGAGGACAATCTGTCGTGTTGCCAGAAGATAGATGACGCCGAGTCCCGCCATCGCGAAAGCAACGATGTAAGCTGCTTTTACCACTTTCATCGTGTTGCGATTGCCCCCTTTAGAGGATGATTCTATCTCTGGCAGATGGGAAGATGCAACAGCGCGAAAGGCGCGCCTCCCGCGTAGTTAGAGCACCAAGACCGGATGATATAAGTGCGGCAGGCGGGCTTCGCCGATGGCGATGAGGTCGCCGTGGGTGTTGATCGCTTTCACGTAGCGCGAGCCGGTCCGCGGCAGGAACGGCGACACACGGAAGTCGCGGCCGTTGCGGATCTGGCCGGCGGTGATCGCATCCACCATCTCCGAAGGAAACTCGGGCAACAGTTGCGCCACAGGAACCAGAGCCTCCTCGACGCGGCCTTCCACCGCAAGAGCCGCGAGAGCCTCGAGCGTTCGCGCCTGCTCGATCTTGAAATCTCCCGAGGCGGTGCGCCGCAGCGACTTCAGAAACGCGCCGCACCCCAGCGCCTGTCCGGCCTCATGCGCGATGCTGCGTAAATAAGTGCCGGCCGAGCAATGCACGCGGACTTCGACGTCGCATCCCTCGATACGGAGAATATCGAGCGCATACACTTCCACAGGAACCGGAGCCAGCTCCACCGGCTGGTGTTTGCGAGCCAGCTCATAAGCGGCCCGGCCCCCGATCTTTTTCGCGGAAACCGGCGGCGGGACCTGTTGGAAGGGGCCGCGAAATCGATTCAGGACGGCTTCGAGGGCCTCGCGTTCGAGCGTCACGGGGACCTCGTCCGAAGTGCGCTCGCCGTCACCGTCATAGCTGTTGGTGGAATAGCCGAAGTGCACCACGCCTTCGTAGATCTTGTCGTTGCGGGTATAGAACTGGGCCAGACGAGTGGCGCGGCCGATCACCAGCGGGAGCACGCCGGTGGCCGCGGGATCGAGCGTCCCCAGATGTCCCACCCTGCGCGTGCCCGCGATGCGGCGGATCTTGTTGACCACGTCGTGCGAGGTCCACCCGCGAGGCTTATCGACTACGATGACTCCGTCCACGGACTTATGTTAACAGCCGCGAAATCGGCAGGTCGAAGACCTGCCCCACCATGGCACAATAGAAGGCTTGGCAGCCGTACTTTCGCTCAAAGAGGCGGTTCAGGAGTATGTTCACGACGGCGCGGTCGTGGCGCTGGAGGGCTTCACCCATCTGATTCCTTTCGCGGCCGGCCACGAAATCGTCCGGCAAAGGCGGCGCAATCTGAGCGTCATCCGCATGACGCCGGATCTGATTTACGATCAACTGATTGGCGCGGGTTGCGTCTCGAAGCTCCAGTTTTCCTGGGGCGGCAATCCCGGAGTAGGCTCGCTGCATCGGCTGCGCGACGCGGTGGAAAATGGCTGGCCCGGGCCGCTGGAGATCGTGGAACACTCGCACGCGGGCATGGCAGCGGCCTATGCGGCGGGAGCCTCGAACCTGCCCTTCGGCTTGCTGCGCGGCTACCTGGGCTCGGACCTGCCCCACTACAATCCTCAAATCAAATTCATCGAATGCCCGTTCACCGGCGAGCGTCTGGCGGCGATCCCCGCCATCCGGCCCGACGTCACCATCATTCACGCGCAGAAAGCCGATCATCGCGGCAACGTGCTGATGTGGGGCGTGGTGGGAGTGCAGAAGGAGGCCGTGCTGGCGGCCAAGCGAGCCATCGTCACGGTGGAGGAGCTTGTGACCAATCTGAATGCTCCGCCGAACGCGGTGGTGCTGCCGTCGTGGGTGGTGACGGCGGTGTGCGAGGTCAAGGGCGGCGCGTTTCCGTCCTACACGCAAGGCTACTATCCTCGGAATAATGCGTTTTACAAGGCCTGGGACGCGATTGCGCGGGAGCGCGACGGATTTCAGGATTGGATCGAACGCTACGTTTTGAACACCAAGGATTTCGCGGAATTCCGCAGCGCAATGGAGGCGGGCGCGGATGTCTGAACCTACTTACACTTCCGATGAAATGATGACCATCGCCGCGGCGCGGATGCTCCGCAACGGCGCTGTATGTTTCGTCGGCATCGGTTTGCCCAGCGCGGCAGCCAACCTCGCGAGACTGACGCACGCTCCGGACCTTGTGCTGATCTACGAATCCGGGCCCATCGGGGCCAAGCCCAGCGTTCTGCCGCTCTCCATCGGCGACGGCGAGCTTTCGGAGACCGCCGAAACCGTGGTCTCGATTCCGGAGATGTTCGCGTATTGGCTGCAAGGCGGACGCATCGACCTCGGATTCCTGGGCGCGGCGCAGATCGACCGTTTCGCCAACATCAACAGCACGGTGATCGGCGGCTATCGCAAGCCCGAGACTCGGCTGCCCGGCGCGGGCGGAGCGCCGGAGATCGCGGCGTCTTCCAAGCAAGTGCTGATCGCGCTGCGGCAGAACAAACGCGCGTTCGTGCAGAAACTGGATTTCGTGACTTCGGGCGGGCACTTCGACGGCGGCGACGCGCGTAAGCGCATGGGCTTGCCCGGCAAGGGGCCCATCGCCGTGATCACGGACCTGGGCATCCTGACTCCGGACCCGGAGACCAAGGAGCTGACGCTCACCAGCCTGCATCCCGGCGTGACGGTCGAAAAGGCGATCGAAGCCACGGGCTGGCCTTTGAAGGTATCGCCGAGACTGACAACCACCGCGGCTCCGGCGGAAGTTGAGCTGAGCGTGCTGCGCGATCTCCACGAACGAACGGCCCGGGCGCACGCCGGCCAAGTTTAGAAAGTATAGGGGGACGCCCGGATGAAAGGCGATCTCAAGAGACTTCAGGGAACCTGGACCATCGTCGCGCTAGAGGTAGACGGGAGGGCGATGCCTTACAGCGGATCGAAGATCGTGCTGGAAGGCCAGAAATTTACCACCATCGCGATGGGCAATGACTACGGCGGGACTGTGGAGCTGGACCCCGCGAAGTCGCCCAAGACCTTCGATCTGCTGTTCACCTCCGGCCCGCACAAGGGCACGAAGTCGCTGGGCATTTACGAGCTGGACGGCGACGCGTGGAGAATCTGCATGGCTTTCGCCGGCATCCAGACCCGTCCGAAAGAGTTTGCAACTGCGCCCGGGAGCGGATTCGCGCTCGAAACATTGAGGCGCGGCGATGTTTCGGCGCCGCCCGAGGCGGCCTCTGAATCGGAAGCCGGTCCCGCCACGGAGCTCGAAGGCGAGTGGGCCATGGTCTCGGGATCGATGGACGGCCATCCGATGGAGGCGAGCCTGGTGAAGCAGGGACGCCGCATCGTCAAGGGCAATCAACTCACCGTGCTGTTCGGCGGGCAAGTTTTCCTGAAGGCTCGCGTCACGATCGATGCGTCGAAATCGCCCAAGCAAATCGACTATGCGATCGCATCCAGCGCCAGCGCGGGCTCGACGCAATTGGGCGTTTATGAGCTGGAAGGAAAGGCACTGAGGCTGTGCATGGCGGCGGTTGGTCAGGCGCGGCCAGCCGATTTCACCAGTGCGAAGGGCGACGGACGGACGTTGACGGAGTGGAAGGCCGTGAAGTTGAGGCCGTAGCCCTAATTGTTGGGTGCCCCGACTGCGCTGGGCGGCAGAGTCTCGCCGGGACGCAGCAGCGTTGGCGCCTTCTTCTTTTCCTCGGCCTTCTTATCGTCGGCCTTCTGCGCCGCGGCCCTCTCTTCCGGCGTCATGTTGGCGCGCTGCTCGGCTTTCTTCTCCTTCTCCTGCGCGGCGATGTCGGCGGTACGGTCCTGCGCCGTTTCATGCGAGGCGTCCTGGGTATCGGCGGTGGCGTCGATAGCTTCCTTGAGCACGAAATCGTAGCGCGCGATATCCTTCGGTTCGGCGTCCTGAATCTTCTGCAAATGCTCCAGCATCGCGCGGGTTTCGTGGGCGACGGAGGCGTTGCCCTTGGTGATGTCCCAATGGTGGCGCACCGCGTCGTCGGAGACCGTGCTCATGGCGTCGATGATCTTGGTGTAATCGTCCAAAAGATCGTGGATCAGCGCGCTGCGCCCGGCTTTATCCTTGGCCAGAAGCTGGCTCACCTGGTCCAGGCGCTGTTTGGCGAAGTGCACATACAGCACCAGGCGGTCGTTAGGATCCTGCAGGTTGCGCACCTGGTTGGCTTCATCGGCGGTCAGAAAGTCGTGTTTGGATTGCCCCGCGGCTTGGAATAGACCAGGCCCGAAGAATGCCGCGCAAAAGCTCAGAACACATGCACCCAGGATCGCTGCCCGCATTCGCACCTCTCACTTCTTCTTCTTGCTCATGATGCCGTTGAGCAGGTTGTCGTGCACTTCCGCGATCCGTTCGCGGACCTTATCGAGAGTACCGCGGTCCACCTGGCTCATCCCTTGCCCCACTCCCTCCAGACGCCGGAGAAGCTCGCGCGTGCGCAGTTCGGCGCGCTTGAAGAACTTGGGATCCTTGCGCGGATCCTTACCCGTATCGGAAAGCGACTGGTAGGCCAACTCGACGGAATCGCGCACTTCCTGCAAGTCATTTTGGGTCTTGTCGTAGTTGCCCGAGTTGTAGTCGTCGCGCGCGGCGTCCAGCGCCATGTTGGCGTTGTCCAAGGCGCGCTCGCTGCGCTTTTCGAGATTTGGCTCGGACTGGACGGCCGTCAGATCGAACGCCAGTCCCAAAACCAAAATCAGGTGCATCATCTGCTTCTGTTTTACCTCTTGCCCAACTCCTTTTCAAGGGCCAACACGCGTTGCCGGGCCTGAAACTCCTGATCCGGGAAAGCGTCCTTACTTGCAGCCAGGAATCTATTATAGTTGTCGAGCGCATCCTTGGCTTGACGCAGGTGATCGTGAGCCAAGGCGCGGAAAAAAAAGTCCGGAGGGGTTTCGGCTCCCAGGGCGCGGACGCGGTCGAAAGCGGCCAGCGCCTGCTGGTAGTTTTCGGCCACCAGAAACACGCCGGCCAGCTCGCTCCAGGCCTGGACGGATTCGGGCTGGCGCGCGGCCACGGCCTGGAATTGCGCCGCGGCTTCGGGGAACTTTCTTTGATCGCGCAGAAGGCGGCCGTAGAACATGCGCACGTCGTCATCCTCGGGCGTCTGGGCCACTGCCGCTGCCGCCAGCGGCTCAGCCTTGGCAAGTTGCTTTTCCTTGACGTAGGCTTGGGCCAGCGCGAGGCGGTTGGCCGTGGTGGCCGATTGCGCGACCGCGAATTCGAGCGGCGGGATGGCCTCGGCAGGATGTCCGGATTCAAGCAGCAGTGCGCCCATGCGCTCCTGAGCGGCGGGGTCGGCCGGGAACTCGCGGAAAATGGCGATGGCTTCCGCGCTCTGGCGATTGGTTTCGTAAAGCGCCGCGAGCTCGAGAAGCGAGTTCTTGTAGGTGGGGTCGAGCGCCGCGGCCTTGCGGTAATGCGGTTCGGCGTCGGCGAGTTTGTTCCCGCGAGCCAGCGCCCGAGCGAGACCATCCTCCGCCGCGGCTGAATCCGCCTTGATCGAAAGCGCCGCGCGGTAGGCTGCTTCAGCGTCCGCCCAGCGGTTCAGGCGCAGCAGGGAGACGCCAAGATTCAATTGCGCTTCAAAGACGCCCGGGTGCAAATCGAGAACGGTCTTGAATTCTTCGGCCGCCTCGGCATCCTTGCCGGCCATGGTGTAAGCGAAGCCGAGATTGAAGTGCGCGGCGTAATCGGTGGGATCGGCGGCGACGGCTTGGCGGAAGGCTGCGACGGCCTCCGGGTAATTGCGGGCGTCCAAGGCCTTCTTCCCGGCGGCCTCAAAGTCCGCGGACTGGGCCAGCAGCACGGCAAGGAGCGGCAACCACATCGTAAATTAGATTCTAGCGCGGACTCCCGCGGGTGTCCCGCGGCGAAGCGTTGGCGAGGACGCGGGGGAGAAGATTCAAGCATGCTAAGATGCGGATGGATCTCGATGAACAGCATCTCGCGGGTGTTATGGACGGCAGCGGGGGCGGCGGCGCTGGTCGGCACGCTGTTCGCCTTCCAGAGGCCCTTCCGCGAATATCCGGGCATCGAGTACAACGATTTTCCGCTCCCGGCCGACGCAGCGGATAAGGCGGAATTCATGTTCGCGCGCCTGATGTATCCACAGCTTCCGGGCTCGCGCGGATTTAACGCCGGAGGCTTCCGCGGAGGCGGCGACTGGAAGCACGGCTATTCCATGTGGACCCAGGATTACCCGCGCGCCGACCGCCACTTCCTGCTCGCCTTGCGCCGGCTGACTCGCATCAACGCTCGCAGTGTGGAGCAACCCGTGGATCTGGACGACGGCGACGACGTTTACAATTTCCCGTGGCTCTATGCGGTACAGCCGGGGACTTGGCTGCTCACCGATGCGCAGGCGGCCAAGCTGCGGGATTATTTGTTGCGCGGCGGATTCTTCATGGCCGACGACTTTTGGGGCGATTCAGGCTGGCAGGTGTTCCTGAACAGCATCAACCGCGTCTTTCCCGACCGCGAAATCGTTGACATCGACAATGGCGCTGCCATTTTCCATACGGTCTACGATCTGAACGATCGCTATCAGGTGCCCGGCGCTCAATACCGTTACAGGGGAACCACCGAGAAATGCACCAACTGCCCGCCCGCGTGGCGCGGCATCTACGACGACAAAGGACGCCTCATGGTTGCCATGACCTTCGATTCCGATCTGGGCGACTCGTGGGAGTGGGCCGACGATCCGAGCTATGACGAGAAGTTTTCCGCGCTAGGAATCCGAATCGGCCTGAACTACATCGTTTACGCCATGACACATTAGACCGACCCCCTGGTCCGCACCCGGCCCGCTCGTCGACGCTGCAACGAAGCCTCGAGGTCGATGATTCGATTGCGGCCGCGAAGCTCTCAATTAAACGGCATGTTAAATCGAAGTGGGCCCGCAAGGGCCCACTCGAAGGCTAAAACAAACCATGTGAATCCGAGGTCGCGCGCGCCGGTTATTCAAGCGGTAGTCGCTTTGGGTTGCGCCAGGACGCCAAGCTGCCGGAACAACGAGACATTGTCGGAGTACAGCCTGCCTCGAATCGCCTTGCCGTTTCGTAGCTCAACAACATTGCAGGCTTGCCAGCTAACGTTCTTGTTCGTGGGAGCAATGCCGGCGAAGTTCCCTTTATGGGTGCCTGTCATGCGCAGCCGGGCGACCACGTGATCCCCACTCGCGAGGAGTTGTTCAACTTCGAGTCGCAGGTCGGGAAACGCAGTGAATATCATGTTTAACATTTGCCGCACTCCCTCCGGTCCGTGAACAGGGCCAGGCAAAGTTTCCGACTCTCCCACATAGGAACTGTCGATTCGTTCCAGGTATTTATCAAGATCGCGGGCGTTCAAAGCAGCGATCTGTTGGTGTGCGATCTGGATGTTTTCGTTTTCAGCCATGGAGGCTCCTTTCTGGATTATCGGGCAGTGGTGAGTATACTCCTGACTGGAGTGGAGCGCTAGGCAGTCGCCGCCTGCGCGGCCTTCACGCACGGCAGCAGGATTTCGAAGGTGGTTCCGATGTCGCCGGTCGTGACGTTGATCCCGCCGCCCAGACTTTGCACGATTCCGTAGATGGCGGCGAGTTCCACTCCCATGTCCTCGTGAATCAAATGAAGCGGTTCGAAGAGATGCTCCCTGATTTGGTCGTCGAGAGGTCTGCCCGAATCGGAAATGGTGAGCGCTCCATAGGTTCCGGGCTTCAACTCGCCGCTCTGGATCAGGTGCCGCCCCTCAAAATCGCAAAGTCGAGTCCGAACCCGCAGCCGATCCTTCTCACGCATCCGGCAGCGTGCGCTTCCGCACAGCAGCAGGATCACTTCCCGCAGGTAACCCATGTTGGCGAGCGACTTCGTATCCATCGGCTGAAGATCGAAGTCGATAGGACACTCCATGGTTTCACGAAGCTCATCTTGCATGCCCTTGACCAGCCGGCTGAGGTCCACCGGTTCGACTGGAATGAGCTGGCCGCCGCTGAACGCGACCAAGTGCCGCGTCAAGCTGGAAGCCCGGTCGCTGGCGGTGACGATCTCTTGCAGCCCCTGGCGCAAGGGACTGCTTTCCGGAGTCTCCATTAGTGCGAGTTCGCCATAACCGTTGATTGTGGTCAGCAGGATTTCGAACTGGCTCGCGATCTGTCCGACGATTCTCGCCGTGTGCGACAAGGGTGACGGGGCTGGTGGAGCGCTTGTTCCAGAGGCTTCAGGCGATACATCGCGGTCGAGTGGCGTGTTGAGATCCCGCGTAGTTGCGTCTTTGAATTGGTTCTCGAAGAATAAATAAATATAGGAAAGCCGGCCCAAGTCCGACTTCACGGCCCTGAACGGCAAGCGCAAGCGCAGGCCGTCCTTGCAGCGGATTTCTAGCGTCTCGCTGAGCCGCGAGGCAGTCAGCGCCTGGGGCACCAGCTTCACGATGTTCTGTCCCAGCAGCTCGCCGGCGGCGTAACCGAATAGGTCTTCCGCCGCGGGATTAACGGTTCGGATGAGCCCCGTGTTCTCGAATTTTACGATTGCCTGCGAACTGCTCTCCTGGAGCACCAGGGCATCGGTGGTAAGTTCGGATACGTCCTGCACCAGGCGCTCCCGGTCCCGGCTCCATTGCTGAAAGCGCCCAGCCACCCAAAATGCGGCGAACAGCAGCAAAGCCACCCCGCCGATGAAAACGATTTCGATCATGATTCTAGGCACCGTTCGCTCTCGCAGTCCGCAAGTGGGTCGAAAGCGCGACTATACCACATCTTCTTGAATAGGCATCGTACTCTGGCTCCAGAGAGTGAAGAGGAGGCGAATAACCGGCAGACAGCCTTGCCGCACTTGGTCGGCCAGCATTGACGTTCTCACCAGCGCAATAAGACCAGCTCGGAGCAGAACCCCGGGCCCATGGCCGCGAGCACGCCCCACGTGTCCGGAGGCGGACGGCGGTGCGCCATGGTCTCTTCCAAAACCAGCAGAACCGAAGCCGAAGAGAGGTTCCCGGTCCGGCGCAGCAGTTCCCACGACGCGGCGATCGCCGCTTCCGGAATACCCAGCGCCTCTTGCGTGGCTTCGAGAACTTTCGGTCCGCCGGTGTGCAACACCCAGGAGCCGATGTCGCCGCGAGTCAAGCCGTGCTGCGCCAGGAACTCGTCCGCGTCGCGGCCCAGATGCTCTCGAATCACATTGGGAACCTCGGGCGAAAGCACAATGCTGAATCCGCGTTCGGAAATCGCCCAGCCCATTACGTCCTCGGTGTGGGGATAGAAGGAGGATCGGGTGTCCACGATTCTCGGCCCCGAACCTTCTACGCGGTCCCCCGCGATCGCCACCGCCGCGGCTCCATCGCCGAATAATGCGGCGGAGATCTGGTTGGCAATGGAAAGATCGTCGTGCTGCATCGTGAGCGAGCACAGCTCCACCGACAGCAGAATGGCAATTTGATCCGGGTAGGCGCGGACGTAGTCGGCCGCGCGCGCGATGCCGGCGGCTCCCGCCACGCAGCCCAGGCCGAAGATGGGAATGCGCCGCAGATTGCGCGGCAGGCCCATGCGGTTGATCAAGCGTGCGTCGATGGAGGGGCTGGAGACGCCGGTGATGGAAACGAAGAAGAGTGCGCCAATCTCGCTAACACCGCGGCCCGCGGCGGCCAAAGCCCGGCAAATCGCTTCCGATCCCAGCTCTTCGGCGGCCTGTATCCAGATATCGTTGGCCTTGCCCCAGGTGTCGATCGCAGGATATTCTTCCATCGGCCGGACCAGATACCGTCCGTCTACTCCCGCGTTGGCCCACAGGCGATCCAGCAGTCGCGGGTTTTCGAGCCTGGATCCCCAGAACATTTTCAGCGCGTCGCGCAAGACGGCCTGGGGATAGTAGTGCGCAGGAAAGGCGCTGGCGGCGGAGAGGATGCGCATGGTGTGTTCAATGAGACGAGAGCGGCGCTCTATTTGACCTTGGTGAGCTCCTCGCGGAACAGGTGGTTCGCTGGAAACTGCATCGCCAGCCATCCGAGCTCGCGCCTGGCGCCGTCGCGATCCTGGTCCCGCAGCGCGGCCACGGCCAGCAGCAGCCGCGCGTAAGGCAACAGATAGTGGCCGTGTTCCGCCGTCATGCGCAGGCTCTTGAGCCCCTCCTGTTTGTCCGTCTCCGACCCGCCAAACCGCAGAAACCAGCGAACCGGGGCCGGCTTCAAGCTCAGCAGATAATTCTCGACGCCGAGGGCCAGATAAGCGTCGTAATAGTCGGGCCGCTGGGCCAGCAGCTTCTCGGCGGCGGAGCGCGCCAGCTTGGTCTCGCTCAAGGCCGCGAAGTTTCGCTTCTCGATCAGCGCCAGATAGTCCGAATTAAGGCCGAAAGCCAACACCTCGGCGAACAGCGCATCGGGATCTGCGGCGGGAGCCGCGGCCGCCAGCTTCCTGGTCTGGTCCAGGGCCTGCTCGAACTCCTGCTTCCGTCGAGCGTCCGGTGAGAGCCGATGCTGGGTTAGGAATTTGGAATCCTCGGCGAAGAATTCCGACTGCAAGACGTGGAGCCGCTCGAACTCAGTGAAGAGATGCGCGGCCGCGTCCGCCGCGGGACCTAAGGGGCTGGCGGGATGCGCCCGCTCCCATTCGTGAACCGCCTGGTGCGCGGCGTCAAATTGCAGGTTGTACATGTCGCGGTAGGCGTCGTCCAAGGAACTCACGGGAGACGCTCCGTCTCCGAGAGCCGCAATGAGCGCGAAAGCCAAGACTAATTTCATCACGGTTGCCGCTGGATCGTGTCACGCTGGAGCAAAACCATCGCGTGCGCCTCGCCCGATTTTCCTTCGCCCACGGGACCGACGCGCTCCGCCGTCTTGAATTTAACAGATACGCGATCCACGCCGAGCTCCAGCGTACGGGCCAGCGATTCGCGAATCGCCATGCGGTAATCCTTCAACTTGGGCCGCTCCAGGAGCACCGTCGAATCGACGTTCGAGATGCTATATCCGTTCTTGCGCACTAATGTGGCCGCGTGCGCCAGAAACCGATCGCTCGATGCGCCCTTCCAACGCGGATCGGTATCGGGAAAGTGCATGCCGATATCGCCCAGCGCCGCCGCGCCCAGCAGGGCGTCGGTGATCGCGTGTGAAAGAATATCGGCGTCGGAGTGGCCCTCCAGCCCGAATTCACTGGGGATAGCGACACCTCCCAGGATCAGCGCACGTCCCGGCGCGAGGCGATGCGAATCCCAGCCGAGGCCCACGCGAACCTCGCTCGCGATTGCTTCGCTCACGACGCGGTTTCGCCCGCCAGCTCTTCGCCCAGGAACAGACGCGCCAGCTCCATGTCGGAAGGCTTGGTGATTTTGATGTTGCGGTCGCTGCCCTGGATCACGCTCACTTCCACCTGCTCCAGGCGTTCCACCAGGCTGGCCTCATCGGTGCCGGTGAAGTTGTCGCGGCTCGCCTGCTCGAAAGCCTTTTGGAGCAGGGTGAACTCGAACACCTGAGGAGTTTGCGCCAGCACCAGGTGCTCGCGCGGCAGGGTCGAGCGGATTTTATTCCGTTGCACGCGCTTCACCGTATCCACGGGAACGATGCCAACGATGGCGGCGCCGGTGGCGGCGGCTTCGGCGATCACCCGTTCCACCAGCTCGGTGTCGATGAAGGGACGGACGGCGTCATGCACCGCCACCAGATCGGGAGCTGGTTTCAGGCTGGCCAGCGCGTTCTCCACGGACTGCTGGCGGGTTTCGCCGCCCTCGACCACATGCACCGGCTTTTGCGGATGCTCCTGATGAATCAGGCCGCGCGCCCAATCCATATCCTCGGCGCGCAGGGCCACTACGATCTCGGCGATGGAGGGGCAGCGCAGAAACTTGCGGATGGTGTGGATCAGAATGGGCGCGCCTTCCAGCAGCATGAACTGCTTGCGGCTGGTGCCGGATTTCTCCCGGCCCATGCGCGTGCCCAGGCCCGCGGCCGGAAGGATGACGGTGACTTTCATGAGATGAATTACGATTGTACGTTACGCGCCGCCGCCCCCGCCCGCTGTTGGTACGGAAGCTGGAGCCGGGCTGGTTTCCCGCGCCGTCCGTTCCTTATCTCTTTCCTTATCGGGGGCCCGGTGTTCCTGGCCCCTGTCGTGGACCGCGTGGGTCCGTTCATCGAAGCGGCCGAAGATCATTTTTCCGGCAGTGGTTTGCAGCACGCTGGTAACGGCCACGTCGATGGTTTTCGAGATCATCTTGCGGGCGTTGTCCACCACCACCATGGTGCCGTCGTCGAGATACGCCACACCCTGGTTGTACTCTTTGCCTTCCTTCAAAATGAACACGCGCATGGTCTCGCCCGGCAGGACCACGGGTTTCAATGCATTGGCCAGCTCGTTGATGTTCAGGACCTCGACGCCATGCAATTGCGCGACCTTGTTCAGATTGAAGTCGTTGGTGACGATCTTGCAAACGTATACCTTGGCCAGCTCGATCAGCTTCATGTCCACTTCGCGGACGGCCGGGAAATCGTCTTCCAGGATCTGGACGTTGAGCTCGGACATCTTTTGCAGGCGCTGGAGGATATCCAGGCCGCGGCGCCCGCGGTTGCGCTTCATCGAGTCGGAGGAATCGGCCACTAGTTGCAGCTCGTGCAGGACGAACTGGGGAATCACGATGGCGCCGTCGATGAATCCGGTCTCGGCGATATCCACGATGCGGCCGTCGATGATCACGCTGGTGTCCAGGATCTTGAACGTGTTCTTGGAGATTTTTTCCCCGCCGAACAATCCGCCCAGCGCCGCCAGGTTGAGCATATCGCCCTTGGCCGCGCCGACGATCAGGCCGCAATAGGTCATCCAGGCCAGCAGCGCCAACTGTAGGAACCGGACCGTGGGCGAATCCGGCATGGCGCTTTTGAGCACCAGCGAGATCAGGTAGGCGCCCAGAATCCCCAGCACGCTGCCGAACGCCGCGCCGATCAAGCGCTTGAGACTGACTTCCTTGATGCGGTACTCGAAGACCACCACGCCCGCGCCGACCAGTACTCCCACCAGCGCGGCGACGGGCCCGGAAAGATCCAAGGGGCGCAGGAAAAATGCGGTGCATCCCAGCACCGCAATAAACAGGACGCGGATGATAATGAGATCCGCCATGACTTCGTCCTCCCGGCAGGGAACGGCCGCGGAACGGTCCGCTCCCGGAAAATCCCAAATCAAATAAAAGCCAAAAGGTTGGTTAGCGACTGAGTATATCAGCTTTTGAGAAGCGCGGCCGCGTCGAGCGAACGTCAACCAACGTCAACGGGCGCGGCTCGGAAGCGCTGACTCTGAGCCGCGACCGGAGGGAGCGGTTATAGGGCCTTGGCCAATTCCTCGGCAAAGGGGCTCTGCGGGCCGCCGGTTGTGGAACGTTTTGTGGAACCCTTCCCTCTGCGCCGGGGAGGAGGACGAAGATCGCCGCCCGCCGTTGGCGAGGAGGCCGCCGGTGAGCCGGTGCCCGAACCTGGCTCCGGCGCCGGGACATGCGCGGACGCCGCGGGGTGCCCTGCTGTCGAAACCGGCCCCGACGGAGAGCCATGCCTGACCGCCGAGCCTTGCCCCGATGCGGAACCTTGCCCGGATGAGACACGGCTCGAAATTGAACCATGCCCTGACGGAGCATGGCTGGGGCTGCCATAGCCGGCGCCGGATCCTGGAGGACCCATCGGACGTCCCCGCCCTTCGCCTTGACTCTTGGGCCGGGGAGGTTGCGCCGGGTTGGCGCGCAGCAGGCGGTCTTCCAAAGGCGCGCGGTCAAACCGGCGGATAATCGCGTTCATCTCCTCCGTGTTGGGAGCGTCGATGAAAGCGAAGCCCTTGGACTCCTGCGTTTCGGGATTGCGGATCACTTTGATTGAATCCGCAACTAGATTCTCGGCGGTGAGCCAGCCTTTGATATCGTCCGCGGTCACCCAAACAGGCAAATTGCCCAGGAAAACAGTAAAACTCATTCGATGGTTGTCTTCGACTCCATGCGGGGGTTTTGCCTCGAAGGTGCTTCGAGGCACTAATATCCTATCACATTCTCACTCACCCGTAAACGGAAAGTTCGCCCCGGCTTTGGCGCTCTATGTAAAGCTCTTGACCCCCGCGGTCTCATCGTCGAAGACTTCGAACACGGTGTACAGCTTGGTGCTTTGCAAGGGAGTTTGGACGCGATGGGTCAGATTCAGCAGCTTCAGCTTGCCCCCGGCGGCGGTGACGGTCGTATAGCCGGCCACCAGCTCGCCGATTCCCGAGCTATCCATATAAGAAACTCCGCCCAGATTGAGCAGGATCTTTTTCTGGCCCTGGCCGATCAGATTGCGCAGGGCGTCGCGGAAGGTGCCGGAGGCCTCGCCCAAGGTGAGCTTCCCCGCCACATCCGCCACGGTCACGTCGCCCACTTGCCGCGTGCTCACTTTAACGCTCATCGGATTGAATCTCCTGGTGTTTGAATGGGTCTAGTTGAATCGCGCACAACCAGACTAGCTTACACCGTTTGACCCCGCATCAGAGCTTTCACGTGAGCGGCCGCCGCCGAGCCTAAACCGCTCAAGTTGTAGCCCCCTTCGAGCACCGATACCAGCCGTCCGCCCGCATGAACGCCTGCGATCTCCAACAGCACCGCGGTAAGCTCCGCGAAATCCGCGTCGGTCAGAGTGAAGCGTCCCAGGGGGTCGGCCATGCGGCTGTCGAATCCCGCCGACAGCAGCACCAGGTCGGGCCGGAAGCGATCCGCGGCGCGGCGCAGTTGCTCACGAAACGCGCCCACGATCTCCGCGCGGCCGGAGCCCGCCGGGAAAGGGCAGTTCAGCGTGCAGCCATTGCCCCGGCCCTCGCCGGTTTCGTTCGCCGCGCCAGTGAAAGGGTACCACGGCGATTGATGCGTGCTGAAGGTAAACACGGATCCATCGGTGTAGAAGATATCCTGCGTGCCGTTGCCGTGGTGTACATCCCAATCCGCGATGAGCACCTTGCCGAGCCCGTGCCTGCGCTGCGCGTAGCGCGCCGCGATGGCGACATTATTAAAGATGCAGAAGCCCATCCCCTGGTCGGGGCGCGCATGGTGCCCCGGCGGCCGCACCGCGCAAAAGGCGTTTTGAGCCGCGCCCCCAATGACTGCATCCACGGCGTTCAGGATGCCGCCCGCGGCGTTCAGCGCGACATCCCAGGATCGCGGCGACACCACCGTATCGCCGGTCGAGAGCTCCCAGGTACTGAACTCATGTGTCCCGGCGCGAATCTCCAGATGGACCATTTCGATGTAGCCGCGGCCGTGGCATAGGGCGATCTCGTCTTCGGTGGCCGGCCGGGGGTCGATGTGCTGTAGTCGTCGGGTCAGCCCGCTCCGCTCCAGCGCCTCCACCACGGCATCGAAACGCCGCGGCTGTTCGGGATGGTCCAACCCGGTGTCGTGCTGCCGGTACAGCGGGTCCGCCAGCAGAGCCGTTGGTTTTTGGCGAGGTCCAGACATTCCCGGCGTCGCGCCGGCCAGGCTGCATTCGACGCACCAGCGCATTCGTAGGATAACGTTTCTTTTCCGGAATGCGCTGACCCCCGATGTGCGTGCTTCGTTCAGGCACACCCGGCCCCGTGACGGCGAGTTTGCTTCGCGCATCCGGGGCCGGGCCGGCTCCTCCGAGCTTACTTAGCGTGAACGGCGGCCGTCTGGACCAATCCGGCAGCGAGCCTGGCGACTTCCTTTTCTCGCCTGGTCTGCGGAAGCGAGCGTCCGTCTCTGGAATCCGGAGTCCAGACGCTGGCGAGGAAGTAGTCGTTGCCGTACCGGTTGAACAGCAGCTTTCCGTCGGCCAGCGGCGCTACCCGCGATTCCGGGATGGTCATGAACGACACTGCCACGAGGCGGCCGGCTTCCTCCCGCACTATGACGGCGCTGCCCTTCGCCTCAATCAAGTACGTCCCGGACGGAACCAGCTTGTCCCCGATCCGGAAATCGAAAGGGATGCTTGCATGCATGGCCACGATCTCCTGCGCGAGCAGACCGGGACACACTGCGGCGAACAGCCCTGCTACTATGGCCAATTTCTTATTCATGGGATTCTCCTTTTCAGTCGATTTTTCCAACCGGCTTTTGTAGCCGGTTCAACCAGGAGAGCGTAATTTCGAGCCGGAGTCCGCCATCGCGGAATTCCCGATAAGCTCTATGTGGTATAATCACCCGCACATTCGGCTGCCGTCATGTCCGAGCAAGGCGACATTACGATCAACCTCAAGCAGTGGCTTGCCGGGAGCAAGGAGGCTGAGGACCGGCTCTACGAGATCGTGTTTCCCAAGCTGCGGGAGTTGGCTCGCATCATCATGAGCAGGGAACGCCGCGGGCATACCCTGCAAGCCACCGAACTGGTGGCTGAGATCTACTTCCGGATGTCCGTCGCCAAGAACCTGGATTGGCAGAACCGGCAGCATTTTTTTGCGATCGCGGCGCGATCCATGCGGCGGTTCCTGATCGATTATCACCGCAAACGGCACGCCGCGAATTTCGTACCCATACAGGAGATCGAGGAATTTCTCGCCCGATCCGGCCAGGATGATCCGGATCTTGTGATAGACGTGGCCCGATGGCTGGAGGAGCTTCAGAAAACGGAGCCGGACTGGTGCAAAGTGGTCGAATTGAAATTCTTCCTCGGCTTCACCGACCAAGAGGCGGCGGAGGCGCTGGGCATCCCTTTGCGCACCATGCAGCGAATGTGGGCCGAGGCCCGGCAATGGTTGTTTAAGCGCATCAGAGCGGACAAGGACAGTGCTCATCAAAGCGTAGGAGGGTGACCCTTGGCGGGGTCGCCAGAGCTTTTTCGCTATAGCAGTGGGAGCCGTGTGGAGACCATGCACAACCCTCGGAGCGGCAAGGCGCAAGACGACGATGCGGTCATGGGCCAGGTCGAGCTGGCTCTGGCTCAGCCTCCCGAAGAGCGCGATGCCTATATCCAGCGCGCTTGTGGCGGCGATTCCGAACTGATCGCGCAGGTCCGCAACTACGTTCATTGGGAAGAAACCATGAACCGGTTCTTACTGGATCCGGTCTATTCGGGAACCGTAGCCGAACATCGCTTCGAGCCCGGCGAACGGCTGGCCGGCCGCTTCCGGATCGTGCGCCTGGTGGCGGAAGGCGGCATGGGCGTGGTCTACGAAGCCTGGGACGAAAAGCTGGAGCGGCGCATCGCCGTCAAGTGCGCCAAGGCCGGCTTCGACAAGCGCCTGCTTCCCGAAGTACGCCACGCGAGCGAGATCAGCCACCCCAACGTGTGCAAGATTTACGAGATCCACACGGCCTCCACCGCGCACGGTGAAACCGATTTTTTCACCATGGAGTTTCTGGAAGGAGAGACGCTCGCCGACCGGCTCCGTCGCGGACCGCTGCCCGCCTCCGGCGCCCGCTCCTTCGCGCGCCAGATCTGCGCGGGCTTGGCGGAAGCGCACCGTCACGGCGTCATCCATGGCGACCTCAAAAGCAACAACGTCATACTCGCCGCGTCGCTCGATGGTGGGGCAGGTCCCCGGCCTGCCGGTTCCGATGGTGGGGCAGGTCCCCGACCTGCCAATTCCGCCCGGGCTGTGATCACCGACTTCGGCCTGGCCCGCGGGCCGGCCGCCAGCACCCCTGGGGGAAGCTTGCAGTCGGCTGAAGCCGGAGGAGCGCCCGATTATATGGCGCCGGAACTGTGGTACGGCAAAAAGGCTTCGGCCGCCTCCGATGTTTATGCGCTGGGCGTGATTCTGTATGAGCTCGAATCCGGGAGGCGGCCGTTTGGGCTTGACGTTCCTCTCGAAGATCGGCCCACGCGCAAGCCGCCGCCTCTGCACGCGAAGTGGGACCGCGTTAAGTTGGACCCGGTTCTGGCGCGCTGCCTCGATCCCGTCCCCGCCCGGAGATTTCACGACGCCGGCGAAGTGGCGCAAGCGCTTGAGCCGGCGCGTCCCCTGCCTTGGTGGCTCATGGCGGCGGCCGCTGTGCTGGCGATCGTCGTCGGTGTAGCGACGTATGAGCGCGCCACGACGCCCAAGGAGTCCTGGCGGCTGGCGATGCTGCCCGTCGAGTCCTCTCCGGAAATGGCAGCGGCCGCAGGCGGCCTGTCCCGCGATGCGGCGCTCCAATTGGACCGGCTCAAGGGCGGAGACGTCGCGCGGCTCGCCTTTATCCCCCCTGGCAAACCTGACGCTGCGGCGGGCGCGACGCACCTCCTGCACGCGGCGCTCGAAGAGCAAGACGGCAAGACGATTCTACACGCCGTACTGACGGATGCGCGATCGAAGGTCAATGTTAAGGATTGGACCGCCGAGTATACTCCGGGAGAAGTGCAGCGCTACGCGCCGGTGGCCTTGGCGGGCATGGTGACAGGGGCGCTGAATCTGCCGCCGTTGCCGGTCCCCGCCGTGAACGCGGCGGCCAGGAAGGATTACGAGGATGGGGTGGAGTACACGCGCCAGAACTCAACTTTAGATAAAGCGCTCGCAACGCTCGAACGAGCCGTGAAGGAGGACCCCGACTCGCCCCTCACCTATGCGGCGCTGGCCGAAGCGCAGCGGTTCAAATACTACCTCAACAAGGATGATCCTGCCTGGCTGGGCCGCACCAAGGATTCGCTGCGGCTGGCGGAAGCCCGCAATCCAGACGTGCCGGCCGCGCACCGCGTCGAAGGATATCTCTATTACGACAAAGGTTCTTATGAACCAGCCATACCCGAATTCGAGCGGGCCATCAAACTGCAACCGGGCAATGCCATGGCTTACATCTATCTCGGCAAAGCGTATGAGGACAGCGCTCAGGACGACGCTCAGTTGGAGAAGGCTCGGACAGAGCTTCTTAAGGCTTCCGAAGTGGAACCGAATTATTTCAGGACCTGGCAAAACCTTGGCGCGTACTACCAAAACCGTGCCAACTTTAGCGAAATGGCCAGGTACCATCAAAAGGCTGTCGAACTGGCCCCCAATGAGCCTAATCTCCACTCGAATCTTGGCGACGCCTATGTCAACTTGGGAAATTTTCCGGCCGCCGCGGTTGAATATCGCCTCTCTCTCGATCAGGAAAAGACCCTAACTGCGGAATACGACCTCGGCCTAACGCTGATGTATGAAAATAACGACCTGGAGGCGGTCGAACACTTTAAAGAGGCCTTGAAACTCGACTCGCCGCAGGGCCTTACGCCCCGATACCAGGTCCTGATGTACCTCGGAATTGCGGATCGCCATTTGCATGACTACGGCGGGGCTAAGGAGGCGAACACCAAGGGTTTGAATCTGGCCAAAGAGGCGGCGCCGCGGAAGCCTCACGATGGCGACGATAGAGCCTTTCTGGGTTACTTTAAGGCCGCTCTCAGAGACGATGCCGAAGATGCCGAAGAGGACATCGCTACTGCCTTGGGGTTGTTCCCGAACGATTCAGAGATACGCTGGACGGCGGTACTGACCTACGAGGAGCTACACCGGAGGTTCAAGGATCAAGCCTCCCGGGAAAAAACTCTGGCGGCATTGAAAGAATCCACGGCCGACCAGCTCAACGACGTCAAGCGCTGGCCGGATTTGGAAGATCTGCATAAGGATCCCAGGTTCACACTTCTATTATCGGGTACCCGGCAAGTCAAATAAGGAGAACATGCATGGCACAGTTCAGGAGTAGCAGCGGACAAGTGGGCGGAGGTGGAACTGGGGGAACTGGCGGAGGCGGAACCGGCGGAACGGGCGGAGGCGGAACTGGCGGAACGGGCGGAGGCGGAACTGGCGGAACGGGCGGAGGCGGGACCGGCGGAACTGGCGGGGGCGTACCGAATCCTGTCGCGGGCGCGCCGAAGCCTGTCGCGGGCGTACAGGCCAGGATCGCGCAGAAGGCGCCTCCCGACCTGGGGCCGGCGGTTATCGCGCAGCGCAGGCTCACGTTTAGGATCCAGCGCCAGCAGCAGTCCGAGTGGTGTTGGGCGGCTGTCGCGGCGAGCGTCGAGCAATTTTTTGATCCAGATCCAGATCCAGCCTCGAGGTTGAAGCAGTGCGAGGTCGCAGATATGGTGCTCAAGGACAAGGATAAGATGCCCAAGCCCAAATGCTGCGAGGACCCAGAGGACTGCGACCTGCCTGCGGAATTAGAGGACGCTCTCAAGAAGATCTACAAGTGGAGAGACACCCTGGACGTTGACCCTTTGACGGGCGCGAAAGGGTCGTTGACGTTCGAACAAGTTAAGCGCGAGATAGACCGCGGCAGGCCGGTATGCGCCGGAATCAGATGGAAAAGCGGAACAGGGCATTTCGTGGTTGTGAGGGGCTACCGGGTGCTAGGCTCCGGCGCCCAGCAGTTGTACGTGGCGGATCCACTGTATCCCTCTAGTCTCGTGGACTTTAATGAGTTCACCGTGGCCTATTATGGCGAGGGGGAATGGACCGAGACGGACTTGGTGGTGAACGACTGGTCTTAGTGGGCACCGAACTGGGGAAGAGCGAAAGAGGAGAACAACTATGAGTTTGAACGCACCGGTGATACCGCCCGTTGTGCTGCGCGCGTTTACGTCGGGACTGGCAAATTATGTCGATCCCAGCCGGCCCCTTTGGTCTTTGCTGATGAAAAAGTATGCGGTGTATTCGTGGTGGAGTCTCAACCTCTTCGAGATTGGCAAACTCAGCCCTTCCGACATTAACGATCCCAACAAGCCAATAAAGCTCCAGGATTTCGTCCAATCCACCGGGTGGCGTTTCGTGGCAACGGACGGCGATCTTTACGGCGGATGTCATGTTGGCAGCATTAAAGAAGACGCTCCGCCCATATTGACAGGCTTCTCCGATGACGTGCAAATCCTGACCTTCATGGAAAGTTTGGAGGATCTCAACGCGCTGCCCGTGGTGGGGACGGACCAATTCGAGTTGCGAGGGTTGAGCATTCGGTGGCTTCGTGTCGAGGTATTCTGGCTGCACACCACGGATGGGGCAGCAGACATCGTGATTCCGTATACCGGCTTCGTCGAGGACTGGCCCAACTACCTCGAACTGATGAAACCGTATAGAGCGGAGGAATTTCTTAATGCGATTTTGAAACGTGCCAAGTCGATTTGCGAGCGGGAGAACGCCAGTAAGGGTGTTGTTTTGAAGGCTAAGGCTAAGGCGGCTCTGGCCCAGGCACTGGCCCACAGGACGGGTGCCGCCGCGCTCGAAGCGGGCGGCAGAGGACGCTGAAAAGGAGGCCAAGGCCCTCACTCCCCCCCCAGCCTCCGAGCGGCTAGGCTAGCTAGAGGCGCGCCCTTCGAAAAAACCGCAGAGGCCCTCGAAAAAAAGGCGAGTGATCAGGAGGCTGGAGCCCGGAAGCACCTGGACGCGGTGTTGGGCCTCTACTGCTGCAAAGCGGCCAAGTACTCCCCCAACGTTGCGTCCAGCCGTTCGTAAAGCAAACTGTCAAGACTCTCCTTGCCCTGCCCGGCCTGCCATTGCTGCAGCGCGCGAATATAGGCAAGCCGATCCTCCGGCCGCACGGCTATGGGTGGATATCCGCCGCGAATCAGGATCAGGTTCATCAAAAGCCGCGCGGTGCGCCCGTTGCCGTCATTAAAGGGATGGATGTCCACCAACCGCCGATGCGCCGCGAACGCGGCGTCCGGCATATCCGGAGCCCTGCACAGCCATTGGGCGAAGTCGCTCATCAACCCCGGGATTTCCGCCGGCGGCGGAAACGCGTGACGGCCGGTCTCCGTGCGAACGTAGCGGGCCAGGTCGGCATACCGCCCGGCGATGTCGGGGCGGGAACGTTGCACAACCAGCCGATGTAGATTGCGAACGCCGCGCTCCGTCAACGGAGTCGTTTCGCGGCCCAGCTCGCGAACATCCCGGATCGCGTCGTAATGGTCGAGAGCTTCCAGGTGGTCCTTGAGAGGCTTCCCGCCGATCGTAACGCCCTGCTCGATCACAAGCGTGGTTTCAACCGGGCTGAGAGTGTTGCCCTCGATCGCATTCGAGGTGTAGGTGATCTCCACGTCGTAGTAATGCTCAAGCTTGCTCAGAGCCTCGGGCGGCAAGGGGCGTAGCCGGTCGAGCCGGTTTTTCTTGTCCGCGACGGCGTCGAGCAAGGAGGACATTCGTCTGCTCAAAAAACAGTATACAGTCAAGCTCAAGTTGGCAAAGCAGACGCTCCACCGATGCTGACGGGCTTCTCCAAATGCGTGAAAATCCTGGCCTTCAGGCAACGTTCGAAACTACGGTCGGGTCCTGTCCAAGGAGAATTACCGGAAGTTAATGGCTGACCATGAAATTGCACCGACACCTCCAGGTCCTCGAGCCGCGTCGAAAACCCGAGAGCGATTCAGGAGGTGTTCCATGCAACGGTCGGCTGCCGAAATGGTTTTTCACGCAACGGCCGCGATTTCGCTTCTGGCCGCGCTGGGATCGAGCGCGCCTATTTGGGCGCAGCAGGGCCCTCCGCCGTCGCTAGGACAAACGTCGCCGGCGGGACGGGCCAGTGCACTCTGCGAGTGTTGACTAGTACAATTTGCTGTGATGGACCGCAGAAAATCGGCCCAAATCGGAGGGTTCGGATGTACAATCGCTCTGTTCCGAAGCCAAAATGGAAATTCCTGCCCAGAGGAGTGGCGGCCCCATGAAAGCAAAACATCTGAAAAGTAGGGTGAAGCTGTTGTTGTTGCCTGTTTTTGCTCTCTTGCTTGGCGCCTGCTCGTGCGGACACAATCATCTCGTACAGCGATAGCGGCACGTTTACAGCATCGACGCCGAGCGACGCATTCGGATTCTCAGGGCCAAGCGAAACATGGGCATTCGCCTTCCAGGCGGACAGCAACCCCACAGTTTCCGACTTTGGGGGGGGGATTTTCCTTCGCGTTCTCGGATTTCAGCTATTCCCTGGACGGCTCGCCCGTCGCGATCACGCCGACATTTATCCGGTTCTTCAGTGGCACAAACGGCGGTGGGTTTGCGATTTGCTTCGATGGCACGACTTTCCCGACGTGCTCCGAAGGATTGGCGACGTATGGTCCCCAGATGTAAACCGGAACGACTTCCGCACCGACGTTGATACCGGGAACATTCGTCCAGGATGGTTTCGGTGTTATTCTCGACTCGACCACTTCCACCGAGCCAAATACTACCCTGGTGGGCATCGCCGTCCCTGAACCCTCGACTTTACTGACTCTCGCCACAGCACTTTTGGCATTAGGCGTAAGCCGTCTATACTGGCGCAGATAGCAGCCTTTAGTTTGGGGGAGTACGTTCAGATGTCAGTACAGCAACCGTCCCGTTGCCTCCGCTGGGGCCGAACGATTGGGACTGCTGATCGAGAGAATACAGTGTGAAGGGGTCAGGCGGAGCGAGGTCCGGCAGCCGCTTCGACCAGCGCCCGGCGCAGCTCTAGGCTCAACGCTTCCGGATGAGCCAGTCTGAGCACCTCAAAACCGGCCGCGAGGCCGGCGGAGACTCCAGCGTTGGAATCCTCCACCACCAGGGGCGAGCGTGCTCGCAACAACTCGGCGGCGCGGAGATACGGGTCCGGGGCGGGCTTTAAGTTGGGAACCTCCATTCCACACACGACGGCCTGAAAGTATTGGCGGATTCCTGCACGCTCCAAGGGCGGCTCCACTTCGCAACGATGGCTTGAAGAAACCACTGCTAACTTATAGAACTGTTGCAATTCCTGGATCAGATCGAGAGTCGTCTCCAGAAATGGCGGCGCGGCGGCGATCCTCGCTCGAAACTTCCTCTGCTTCAACGCATAAGACGGCCAAATCTCATCCACAGAGATCGGCGGATGCCGGGCGGCGGCGAGCCGCTCCAGCATGGCGCGATCGGAGACGCCGATGCATTCGCGGGCATAATATTCCCAGGAGAGCTCGATGCCGAAGGGAATCAGAACCTCGCGCCAGCAGGCAAAGTGCATGGGCTCGGTGTCGGCGAGGACGCCATCGAAATCGAAGAGGATGGAATCGAACACAAGAGAACAGTTTAGCATCGCCGAAACAGGATTTTACATAATATGTGTTATCAGCAGTTCGCTCGCCGCCATCGCCCAGCTCGCGCCCACGCTGAAGGAAGCCGAGCTCCGCGTGCTGATGCACCTCTCAGCTGTGGCCAGCGCGGCAGGATCGCTCAGCGTCCCGGCGAGCTCGCGCGACCTGGAAATCGCGGTCAGAATTGCACGATCCGTGATCGTACTCGCGCTCGACGCGCTCGCAAAGCGCGGCATCATCGCGACGCGCCAGGGGACACCGCGCACACCAGCCGCCTACCAGCTGCGCTTCCTGGAAGTCGCCACCATTACACAACCCAGTGGTGTCTTTAGAACGCCACCCCCGACGCGGACCCGACCCGCACGCCAGCGAAGGACAGCGCATCGAACCCCCGCCCCGCCGAGGGCGATAATAACTACAGCCTCCGCAGCCACGGGAGCCCGAAGAAAAAGGAACCCGTCACCATGCCCGAAGACAACAGCAGCCCAGCCACCAAGCAAGACCTGCACGAGCTCCGCGACCAGCTCGCCGAAACCATGCGCGACATGCAGACCGAAGTCCTGCGCGCCTTCCACAACTGGGCCAGGCCAACCGATATCAAGCTACGCTCCCACGAAGAACGCATTGCCCTGCTGGAGGAGCGCATTACCGAAATCGAACGCCCCAAGCCGTGAAGCGCCGCGTCGGAACCTTTCACGGGAATAACCCTGCAACGCATACACCGGGGGGTACACGCCGTCCGAGCCGCCAACGCCCTGCCGCGGTGGACGACTCACAGCGGGCAGCTCCGGGCCGCGATCGCGACGCTTGCCCACGCGCCGCCGCGCACACCACGCGCCGCGAACCGTGCCAGCGGCGCCGGAGCGGCAGCCAGGCCCGCGCATGCCCAGCACGGCGCAAACCGTCGATTATCGAAGCATCCGCACCGCAAATCTGGTTGCATTCCGAGAAAGCGCCGCGACTTTCCGCGCGCGCGAAGCCCGCGCCCGTGCCTGCCACGCACGCCGCGGCGCGGAAAGGAGCCCACGTCGACAATATGTGTTATCGGCGGTAAGGCACTCGCCGCAGTGGCCGAGCCCGATCACTGGACCGTCCCGGCGCGTAACTCCCGCCGCCTATCCACTTTGGCGTGTTCGCGCCGTCTTCATTTCAGGACTCCGGGTGTAGCGTACGGGCAGGAGGTGTGCAATGCAGAAACACGACACATCAAGCGAAACAGCGGAAATCCGCCCCGACGGTGAACACGGTAAGCGAGACCAGGTGAACGACGCCCGCAACAAGGCGGGCCAGTTCGCCCGGAAACATCACGACCCGGCAGACACGGTCGGCCAGGCGATCAAGGACCTGGAACGCCAGGCCGCAAAAGAGGCCGAGATAATCGATCGGGAATGCGCCGACCGCGGCATGACCCCGGCGGTGCTGGACACGGCGCCGGACATGATCGGCAGCATCGATAACCGGTCTGGCGACCCGATGGCGATGGACGACGCCAACGTGGTTGTGGACGTGGCCGAAGGCGGACAGTTTCCAGCCGAATAGACCGCATTCATGCTCGGTTCTGGAGGGCCGCTGCTGACGGCGGCCCCCGCCTAGTGTTCCTCATCCACGGCGGAGAAGCAATGGATGAGGGCTATGTTGGCTTATAGTGGGCACGGATACAGGATTTTCTCAAAGAAAAATTCCCGCCTTCCGGCACCCAGATCACCCAGATGATGATCGGATAAACGCAGGGGCGGTCCGCGGGGCTCCGCCGGAGCGCGTTCGATCCGAGAGAAAGTGCGCCTAAATCCCACCATTTCAGCGTAACCAAATGGATTTAATCAAGACGGGCATAGAGGGTCTGGACGAGGTTTTCCTGGGCGGTATTCCACACACCAATAGCATTCTGGTGCAAGGCGCGGCCGGCACGGGCAAAACCCTGATGGGCATGGAATTCATCTACAAGGGAATCGCCCGGTACGATCAGCCCGGCATTATCGTGGTGTTTGAAACGAGTCCCGCCAAGCTGATCCGGGATGCGGCCCAGTTTGGCTGGGACCTGGAGGATCTGCAACGGCAAAACCAGCTCAAGATCGTCTTTACCAGTCCGGAGGTGCTGGAAAGAGAGCTGCGATCGCCGCACAGCCTGCTGCTCGAAACCGCCAAGGAAATGCGCGCCCAGCGTCTGTTCGTGGACGGGATCGGGATACTGGAGCCGCGGCGGAAGCCGCCATCCAACGGAGCCGAGGCGCCGGCAGCGAATGGGCCGGAGACTTACCGGGGTCTGCTACAGCAATTATTGGAAGCCTTGGATCGCGAGAATCTGACGTGCATGTTGTCGCATGAGATCGGAATTGTGTCCGAAGCGTCCCTTACGTTTGAGACGGCTGGTTTTCTCTGCGACACAGTGATCGAGCTAAGCAACGACCGAGCCGACCGGCGCGGTCATCGCGGCCTGGAGATCGTGAAAAGCCGGGGCCAGGACTATGTGGCCGGAAAGCACACGCTGCGAATCACCGGCGGCCGCGGCCTGGAGGTGTTTCGCCGCGTGCAAGCCCCGGTCATCCGGAATCTGGCGCAGCCCACTTCCACGGCCAAGCGCTCCCTCATCGGGGTGCAGGCCCTGGACGATTTGATCGGCGGCGGGCTGTTCGATGGCTCTACCACTATGGTGGTGGGCATTTCCGGGGTTGGGAAAACGGTCCTGGCCACGCAGCTTTTGTTGGAAGGGGTGATGAAAGACCAGAAGCGCGGGCTGCTGATTTCGCTCGACGAGCATCCCGCCCAAATCGTCCGGAATGCCGAAACCCTGGGCCTGGATCTGCAACGTCAGATCGACGCCGGGACGATCCACATCTTCTACGAGAGTCCGCAGGAGCTGGAGGTCAATTCGCACTATGCGCGCATCGTGCGGACCATCGAAGAAAACGATATCCAACGGCTGGTGATCGACGGCGTTACCAGCTATAGCAACGCCCTCGATAATCAGCGGTCATACCGCGATTTCTTTCATGCCCTGGTGGCTTATAGCAAATACCGCTTGATGACGACGTTTTTCAACTACGAGAATCCGGAGCTGTTCGGCATTTCGTCGTATATGCCGGAGTTCCCGGTCAGCTCCATCGTGGACAATATCATCGTGCTGTCCCTGGTGGAGCTGGGGAATTCGGTGCATCGCTGCATTGCGGTGGTCAAAGCGCGGGGGTGCAAGCATGAATTCGAAACCCGCGAGTTCACGATTGGACAAGGGGGCATCGCGCTTCTGCCTCTGGAAACTTCCCAGGTGCTGGCCGCGCAACCGATCGAGAGCTACTCGAGCGTGCTGAGCCGGGCTCCCACGCGCGAAAGCGTCCGCAGGGCAGCGGCGCGGCGGTCGAGTCTACCGAAAAACCTGCGTCAGAGCGTATGATTCGTGGAAACTCCGCGCGAGCTACTCGATCCGGAAAGTTGGCCGGAAGTTCTGAAGTTGTACGCCCAGGCCATGCATGTGGCCATCGCACTGACCGATGAGAAGGGCCGGCTCCTGGGAACCTGTCACAACCCTCAACCGGTCTGGAGCCTGGCTCGCGAGGCAAAACCCGAATGGGGCGAGCGCTGCATTTTCTGCCTGAATTCCAGCCGGGACCCGGGCGGCGATCCCAACGGAGCCTGTACCGCGGCTGCCGACGCCCGGCGAACGGACTCCGTGGTGCTCGCGCACGACCATGCGGGCCTGGCGCATGTCGCCATCCCCTTCGCCTTAGGCGAACGGTATTTCGCAACACTCCTGGCCGGCCAGGTTTTCGACCGCTATCCCGATCTCCTCGCGCTCGGGCGGGTGGCCAAGGAGTTCGGTCTTTCGGAGCAGCAGCTCTGGGATGTGGCGCGCCATCAGGTTCCCGTCAGCCGCTCCAACCTTGGAATGTACGGGAGCTTGCTGCTCACGCTCGGCCAAGCGCTTCTCGGGCAGCGCCACAGCGTCATCCTGAAACGGAAGCTGGTGGTTTCCGACGCGGAGCTTCATAGCGCCAACCAGGAACTGGCAACCGCGAATGCGAACCTGCTGGTGAAAGTAGCCGAGCTCAGCAAGTCCAACGGCGAAAAGGGCGTGCTCTTGCAGGAAGTCCACCATCGGGTGAACAACAATCTTCAGGTGATCGCCAGCCTGCTGCGTTTACAGGCCGAATCCTTCGGGGACAATCAACTCGGAGAGGCGTTGCGCACCAGCCAGCTCCGCATCGAATCCATGGCGCTGATTCATGCCCAGCTCTACGACGCAACCGACTTGCGGGAGGTGGATTTCGCCGAGTATTCCGCGCGGCTGGCGGAGAACTTGCTCCTGTCCTATGGGGTAGACCGGGAGCGGATCGCCTTGTCAGTGGATATGGGCGATCTCAAATTGAGCGTGGATCAAGCCATTCCCGCGGGATTGATTTTGAGTGAATTGATTTCGAATGCCATCAAGTACGCTTTTCCGGGTCCACGCAAAGGCTGCATTCGGGTGGAAGGCGGGCGGCGCGGGGAGCGCATCGAACTGGCGCTATGCGACGACGGAGTGGGCATTCCCGAGACGGCGCGGCATATTGGTTCAATCCAAGGTTCAACCCAACCACGCGGGTCCTCCCGGGGGCTGAAGATCGTCACCATTCTATGCGGGCAATTGCATGCGACCTTAGAGCAAGCGCAGGGCGCGGGCGAGCGGGGTCCAGGCGCGGTCTTCCGCATTTCCTTTCCGGCTTCTCAATAGACGGCGCGAATAAGGCGGGCCCCGCCTTTTTTAGAAAAAGCTGCAACGCGGAAGTTCCGGCGGTCCCGTTCGGGCGGGACCATCCCGGAACCAATGATGGCTGGCTGCCAGTGGCGCAGCTCTCGGGGTGCCAATCCGCGGGGCCCGAGTTAATCTTCGGCTCGTGAGGATGTTCCCGCTAGAACCAGACTGGAGGCCACCTCCCCCGAGACTGACACACCAGCCCGGTTCTTCGCGGAAATCTGTTATCTGTTGTACCAGGGGGCGGGGGCCCAAGATAGCTCCATGTGGGGTTTTCAACGTGTTTTTTCTGGCGTGCTTCCGGTCACTTAGGGAGGCCCTAATGTGGGTATGCTGTGCATAAATCAGGAGCAAGATGAAATGTAAAGGGATCGACCCGTGGTCGGGCAGAACCATCGAGTTAGAGTTCGAGGAAGCGATTTCGAGTGTCCATACGAACCAGGCTGAATCCAGCGAGAGCGTGTATATCGCCCCTGGATTCATCGATCTACAAGTCAACGGATTTGCGGGAGTCGATTACAATTCGGCGACGGTGGGGATGGAAAGCATAGGAGAATCGATACGGGCGCTGCATTCCACGGGGGTGACGCGATTCTTCCCGACGGTGATCACGGGGCCGCCGGAGGAGATGCTGGGGGCGCTGCGAAATCTTGCGAAGGCGAAGGAGACACTGCCGGAGGGATCTTCGATGGAAGGGTTTCACGTCGAGGGTCCGCACATTTCTCCAGAGGAGGGTCCGCGAGGCGCACACCCGGCGCGATGGGTGCGGCCTCCAGACCTGGATGAGTTTCGCCGCTGGCAGGAGGCCGCGAATGGAAAGGTTCGGCTGGTGACGCTTTCGCCGGAGTGGCCGGAGGCCACCCGCTACATCGAAGGCATTACAAAGCAGGGAGTCGTCGCCGGCATCGGCCACACCAAAGCCGGCCCGGAGCAGATTCAGGACGCGGTCAGCGCGGGCGCGACGCTTTCGACACACCTGGGCAACGGAGCGCACGCTAGCCTGCCCCGCCATCCCAACTATATATGGGAGCAGCTCGCCGAAGACCGGCTGGCAGCCAGCTTCATTGTGGACGGGATGCATTTGCCGGATTCGTTTCTACACGTGGCTGTGCGGGCGAAAGGTATCAAACGCAGCATATTGGTGAGCGACGCGGTCGCGCCGGCAATGTGCGCCGCGGGGCCGTACCGGTTGGGCGAAATCGAGATCGAGCTGCGAGAGGATGGGCGCGTGGTCCTGCGCGGAGGCGAGCGGCTGGCGGGATCGAGCTTGCGGCTGGATCGAGCCGTCGGCAACGTCATGCGCATAGCGGACGTTTCTTTGGGCGAAGCCGTGGAGATGGCGACGCGGAATCCGGCTCGCGTTGGACGCATCACCGGCCGGATGCGGGGTTTGGAGACGGGCGATCGCGCCGATCTGGTAAGATTCGTCGTGGAAGACGGGCGGCTCCGCGTGCTGGAAACATTCGTGAGCGGGCGGCGCGTGTACGCGTCTTCAGTTTAGAATCGGGGCGCGTTAAAATCGGAAGACTCGATGAATATTTCAGTGAAGAGCGAGTACGCTCTTCTGGCTCTTTTCGATCTCGCGATGCAGCCCGCGGGCGAACCGATCAAAATCGCGGACATTGCGCGGCGCCAAAAAATCCCGCAAAAATTTCTGGAGCTGATTCTGTCCAGCCTGAAGCAGGGCGGCTTCGCGGAATCGCGGCGGGGAGCCGAGGGCGGCTACAGGCTGGCTCGCCCGGCTGAAGAGATTACCGTGGGCCAGGTGCTGCGTTACGTGGAAGAATCGAAAATGTCCAAGCGCGGCGCGCACGACAGCTTTGCGGATCTCTGGAAGCGAGTGGATGCCGCGGTGTCCGCGATCCTGGATCAGACCACCTTAGCCGAGATGGCCAGACGGTGGAAGGAATCGCAGACGCGCTACGTGCCGAACTGGGAAATCTGAATGCCGGTTTACTCGGACAATTCGTTTAGCATTGGCCACACCCCTCTGGTGCGTCTGAACCGCGTGGGCGGCGGCTTGCCGGTGACGCTGCTAGCCAAGGTGGAAGGGCGCAATCCGGCGTACTCGGTGAAGTGCCGCATCGGGGCATCGATGATCTGGGACGCGGAAAAACGCGGGGTCCTGACGCGCGGCAAAGAATTGATCGAGCCGACCAGCGGAAATACCGGCATCGCGCTGGCGTTCGTGGGCGCGGCGCGCGGCTACAAAGTGACGCTGCTGATGCCCGAAACCATGTCCGCGGAGCGAAGAAAGGTGCTGCGCGCGTTGGGCGCCAAGCTGATTCTGACCGAGGGCTCGGAGGGCATGCAGGCCTCCATCGAACGCGCCGAGGAAATGGTGGCGGCGGAACCGGACCGCTATGTGCTGCTGCAACAGTTTCGGAATCCGGCCAATCCGCAGATTCACTTCACCACCACCGGACCCGAAATCTGGGAGGACACGCAGGGCAAAGTGGATGTTCTGGTGTCGGGCATCGGCACGGGAGGAACGATCACGGGAATTTCGCGCTATTTCAAGCTGGAAAAACAGAAGCCGCTGATTTCGATCGGCGTAGAGCCGTCGGGGAGTCCCGTGATCACGCAAACTCTGGCGGGAGAGCCGGTTCGGCCGGGACCGCACGGCATTCAGGGGATCGGCGCGGGGTTCATTCCCGAAACCCTGGACCTTACAATGGTGGATCGCGTCGAAAGAACCACCGACGAAGAGGCCATCGACATGGCCCGGCGTCTGGCCCGCGAGGAAGGGATTCTATCCGGAATCTCGTGCGGGGCGGCGGTGGCTGCGGCGGTGCGCGTAGCCAGCGAGCCTGCGATGAAGGGAAAGACGTTTGTGGTGATTCTGCCGGATACGGGAGAGCGCTATCTGAGCTCGGCGCTGTTTGATGGAGTTCTCGATTGACGCCGTGCTAGACTGATTGGCGGGACTTTTTCAAGGGGATAGCGGGCGCTTCTCTATTGGGTGAAAAGGGGTGAAAGCGCCCGCTGTCGTAACGGGGATTAGTTATCTGTATAAACGACGGCAGCCCCCCCGATGGTTACCGCCCGGCAGAGAATTTTTTTATCTTTTGTTTTCCGCCTTTTAAAGATGCGGCTAGACTGGTAGTACATGCCGCCCCGCCGATTGGTGAAATCCGCCTCCAATGGCCGGCTTCTGGGTGTGGCCCGGCCCTTCCTCCAGCAATATCCTGAGACTTTGGCGGTGGTTCCTGGCCGTTTGGCAGGGGAGCTGCTTTCCGCCGGTGGAGCTGGGATGGCCGGCGTCCGGAGGGCGACCTTGACCCAATTGGCGGCCTCGCTGGCAAGGCCCGGCATGGCCGAGCGGGGCTTGGCGCCGTTGGGATCGCTCGGGCTGGAGGCGCTGGCGGCGAGGGTTGCGCACGAAGCCAGACAGGATGGTGCGCTCAAATATTTCGATCCGGTAGCCGCGCTGCCGGGGTTTGCCTCGGCACTGGCGAGAACATTATCCGAGCTGCGCCTAGCCGGGACCAGCGCGGCAGAGGTGGGCTTGAGAGGAGCGGCGGGCGCGGATCTGGGACTTTTGCTGACGCGGTACCAGCAGGAACTGTCGGCGGGGTCGCTGGCGGATCTGGCGATGATTTTCGAGCTGGCAGGCGATCCGGCGGAGGCCCTGGGTTTGCCGCTGCTGCTGCTGGACGCGCCGCTGGATACGCGAGCGCATCGGGTGTTTTTCGCGCGACTCGCGGCGGGCGCTCCGGCGGTCCTGGCGGCCATGCTTACCACGGGGACGTTAGCAGACGGTTTCGGGGAGGACTTCGGCTCGGCCGAGGATCTGGACGTGGAGGCTCCCTCAACTCCGATCGAACATTTGCGGCGCTTCGTGTTTTCCGTTGCGCCGCCGGCCTCGGCGACACGCGAGGGCTTCGAAATGTTTTCGGCTCCCGGCGAGGGACTGGAGGCGGCCGAGATCGCGCGTCGCATTCTGGAGCTGGCGGATTCGAAAAAGGCAGGTCGAAGACCTGCCCCACTGCCGGGGATCGCCTTCGACCAGATGGCGATTCTGCTGCGCAGCCCGGAGCGGTATCAATCGGTGATAGAAGACGCGCTGCGGCGCGCGGGGATTCCGGCTTACTTCAGCCGGGGCACGGCTCGGCCGGATCCGGCGGGACGCGCGTTTCTGGCGCTGCTCCAATGCGCGGCCGAGGATTGCTCGGCGTCGAGCTTCGCGGAGTATTTGTCGTTGGGACAAGTTCCGGCGCTGGAGCGTCCGCAAGAATGGGTGGCAGCAGCGGATGAGGTGCTGACTGCTTCGGCCGCGGCGCCGGAGCCAGCGGCTGAGCCGTCACCCGAGCGGGTGGTGAATGCTCCCGGCGGGTGGGAGAGGCTGCTGGTGGACGCGGCGGTGATCGGCGGGCGCGAGCGCTGGGCTCGGCGGCTGCGAGGGCTGGAGCGCGAGTTCGAGTTGCGGCTGGGGGAGCTGGCCGACGAGGACGACGCGCAGCGCGCCCATTTAAACCGGCAATTAGAACGGCTGCGCAATCTGGCCGGCTTCGCGCTGCCGTTGATCGAGGCGCTGGACGAGCTGCCCGATGGCGCGATATGGAGGAACTGGCTCGATTCCCTGGCCCGGCTTGCGCGCCAGGCTCTGCGGAGTCCGGACGGCGTGCTTGCGGTGCTGGCCGAGTTCGAGCCGATGGGCAGCGTCGGACCGGTGACGGTGGAAGAAGTGGCGCACGTGCTGAGCGAGCGGCTGCGCTTTCTGCGGCTGGACCCGCAGGAACGGCGTTGGGGACGGGTGTTCGTGGGCTCGATCGAGGAGGCGCGCGGGTGCGAGTTCCGGGCCGTGTTTCTTCCGGGCTTGGCGGAGGGGTTGTTTCCGCGGCGCGTCCTGGAAGATCCGCTGCTGCTGGACGATGTCCGCAGAGACTTGAGCCGGGAGCTTCCGCTGCGCGCGGATCGCAACCACGAGGAGCGTCAAAAGCTTCGGCTGGCGGTGGCCGCGGCGAGCGAACGCTTCATCGCGTCCTACCCGAGAATGGATGCGGCGGAAGCGCGGGCGCGGGTGCCATCGTTCTACGCGCTGGAATTGCCTCGGGCGCTGAACGGAGCGCTGCCGAAGCTGAAGGAGTTTGAAGCCGACACGCGCGCGGGAGCCTTCGCGAGATTGAACTGGCCGGCTCCGCGCGAGGCTACGCAGGCAATTGACGACGCCGAGTACGACCTGGCGACGCTGGGGGCGTCGGCACGATTGCCGGAAAGGGCAGGCCGGAGACCTGCCCCACACCTTACAATACAACGGGCGCGATACCTGATGGAATCGAATCGGCACTTGGCGCGAAGCTTGCGCGCACGGTACTCGCGCTGGAGGCCTTCGTGGCATCCGGCGGATGGACTGATCACCCACAACGCGGAGGCTCTCGCGGCGTTCGGGTCGCAGCGGCTGGCCGCGCGGGCGTGGTCGCCGTCGGCGCTGGAACAGTTCGCGACGTGCCCGTACAAGTTCGCGCTGAACGGGATTCACAGGCTGCGCCCTCGCGAGGATGCGGCTCCGCTGGAAGAGCTGGACCCGTTGACCCGCGGGGCTCTGTTTCACGAAGTGCAGTTCGCGCTGTTGAGTGAGCTGAAGGCGGAGGGCCTGCTGCCGCTGGGTCTGCCGCCGCAGGATGCCGAGCGTCTGAAGAGCGCGATCGACGCCGCGGACAAAACCCTGAATCGGATTGCCGCGCAATACGAGGAAGACCTGGCGCCGGCGGTTCCACGGGTCTGGAAAACCGGAATCGAAGACCTGCGCACGGATCTGCGCGGCTGGCTGCAACAAGTCGCGCAGAACGACAGCGATTGGGAGCCGGTGCATTTCGAGTTCGCCTTCGGACTGGAGACTCGCGCGGGGCACGATCCGGAAAGCACGCGGGAAGAAGCGCTGTTAGCCGAAGGCGTCCGGCTGCGCGGATCGATCGACCTGGTGGAGAAGCACGTGCGCAGCGGGGTGCTGCGGGTGACGGATCACAAGACGGGCAAAGCTCCGGAGCGGATTCCGGCGTATACAGGAGGAGGTCGCGTGCTGCAACCGCTGTTATACGCGCTGGCCGCGGAGCGGTTGTTTGGGGTAGGAGTCGAATCGGGACGATTGTTCTACGCCACGCAACGAGGCAACTACCAGCAGATCGGAATCACGGTGAACGCCATCGCGCGCCGGTTCATGGAAAAACTGCTGCGCAACATTGACGACGCGATCGCGTCGGGCTTTCTACCGCCGGTTCCGGAGAAAGACGCGTGCGGCATGTGCGATTACCGCGCGGTGTGCGGTCCTTATGAGGAGCAGCGGGCATCGCGGGCGAAGAACCGCCGGGACGAACGCTTGGACGGCCTCGACGAAATTCGGGGGTTCCTGTGAAACCCGCACGCGCGTTCTCCGATTCGGACGCAAGAGCGCACATCCTCAAATCGCTCGATGAGAGCCTGATCGTGGAGGCGTCGGCGGGCACCGGGAAAACCACTGTACTGGTGAAGCGGTTGGTCGAAGTGCTGGCGTCGGGGCGGGCGTCGATTGAGCGAATCGCGGCGGTGACGTTCACGAACAAGGCCGCTGGCGAGATGAAGCTGCGCTTGCGCGAGGAACTGGATCAGCAGAGACAAGTTGCCGAAGGCACTCGCCGGGCGGCGCTGGAAAAGGCTCTGGAACATCTGGAGGAAGCCTCCATCGGGACCATCCACAGTTTCTGCGCGCAGATTCTGCGGGAGCGGCCGGTGGAGGCGGGCGTCGATCCGGGCTTTGAGGAATTGACCGAGCAGGAGTCGGGCCGGTTGTACCGGCGGGCGTTTCGCGCGTGGCTGGAAAAGCGGTTGGACCAGGATTCGCCGGGATTGCGGAGGGCGTTCGCGAGGCTGTCCTGGCGGGATGGGTGGGAGGATTCGAGCGCGCTCGACCAATTGCAGAGAGCCGGATGGAAGCTGGTGGAGTGGCGCGACTACCCTGCCCCGTGGCGTCGCGACGAATTTGCGCGCGAGGCTGAGATCGACACGCTGGCGCGTATGACTCGGGATGTGGCGGCATTGAGCTCGCGGCCGCGCCGGGTGACGGACGATTTGTTCCGCGGGCTGGAGCCGGCTCGGGGACTGGCGGCTTGGATGGAGCAAGCGGAGGCGCTGGGGCAGACGGCGGGGGCTCGCGATTACGATGCTCTGGAGGGACGGCTGCTGAAGCTCGGGCGGGATCTGCGAAGGTTCACGCGCAAAGGCTCGGGCGAATACGGCGGCGGAGTCGCTCGCGAAGAGCTGCTGGCGCAGCGCGAAGAGATCCTCCGATGGATCGAGGAATTTCGGGTGCGGGCGGATGCCGATCTGGCGGCGATGCTGCGCGCGGAAATGCAAGGACTACTTGAAGAATACGAAGAGCGCAAGCGCCGCCAAGGCAAGCTGGATTTTGTAGATCTGCTGTGTTGCGTTCGCGATTTGCTTCGAGATCAGGTAGATGTGCGGCATTATCTGCAGCGGCACTTCACGCATCTTTTTGTGGATGAATTTCAGGATACCGATCCGCTGCAAGTGGAAATCCTGATGCTGCTGGCGGAGGACGACGCGGGCGGCAAGCTGTTTCTGGTGGGCGATCCGAAGCAGTCGATTTACAAGTTCCGGAGGGCCGACCTGCGGACGTATCAGGACGTCAAAGAGACGCTTGATAGTCGCGGCGTAGGATTTGTAACTCTTACGCGGAGTTATCGTTCCGTTCCAAACATTCAACAATTTGTGAATGCAGCGTTTGAAACAGAAATGAACGGGAGTGTGGAGGACGGGCACGCCGGATGGGCTCCCTTGGAACGTGATCGCGAGGAGATCCCGGGCCGGCCCAGCGTGATCGCGCTGCCGGTGCCGAAGCCCTACAAGACGCGGCTGGCGAAGGAAGCTCTGGCGCAGTCTTTGCCCGAGGCCATCGCGGCATTCGTCGCCTGGATGGTCAGCGACGAATGTACATGGGGGTATCGCGAAAGGGACATCGCCGTGCTGTTCCGGAAGCGCAACTACGGCAAGATCGACCTGACGCGCGAGGTGGTGCGGGCGTTGGAGGCGCGCGGGGTGCCGCATCTGCTGGCCGGGTCGAAATCGTTTCATCGGAGGGAAGAGGTGGAGACGCTGCGGGCGGCTCTGACGGCCATCGAGTGGCCGGACGATGAGCTGAACGTCTTCGCAACGCTGAAGGGGTCGCTGTTCGCGATTGCGGATGAGGCTTTGTTGCTGTACAGGCAGGGGTACGGGCGGCTATATCCGCTGCACACGGAGCAAGCCGGGGAACCGTCCCGGTTCGCGGAGATCGGCGAAGCGCTGGAGTTGCTCAAGAAGCTGCATCGCGGGCGCAATTATCGTCCGTTCGCGGCCACGGTGAATGAGCTGCTGGAGGCGACGCGGGCTCACGCCGGATTCCTGTTGCGTCCCGGCGGGCAGCAGATTCTGGCGAACGTCGCACGGGTCGCCGACCTTGCGAGAACTTATGAGACGTCGGGTGGGATTTCGTTTCGCGGCTTCGTCGAAGAGCTTGCCGCACAGGCGGACAGGGAAGAGGCCGCCGAGGCGCCGGTGCTGGAAGAGGATTCCGACGGCATCCGCTTGATGACCGTGCATAGCGCCAAGGGGCTGGAGTTCAAGGTGGTGATCCTGGCGGATCCAATGACGAGCCTTGCGCGCAGCGGGCCGGAGCAGTTCGTGGATGGGGACCGGAAGCTGTGCGCGACGGAGCTGCTGGGATGCTCGCCATGGGAATTGCGGGAGCACGCATTCGAGGAGGCTCGGCGGGAGCGGGCAGAAGGCGTTCGGGTGGCGTATGTGGCGGCCACGCGCGCTCGGGACCTGCTGGTGGTTCCGGCGGTCGGCGACGAGCCGTTTCCGCAGGATGGATGGCTGAGCCCGCTGCATAAGGCGATTTATCCTACGCGAGCCAACTGGCGCAAGTCACGGCCGGCGCCGGGGTGCCCGCAATTCGGGGCGTCGAGCGTGCTGTCGCGGCCCATGGACTATGAGCGGATGGAAGAGATGTCGGTGCGGCCGGGGTTGATTCAACCGGAAGCGGGGTCGCATGAGGTGGTGTGGTGGGACCCGTCCAAACTCAAGCTCGGCGAGGAGCAGAATCAGACGCTGTGGCAGGATGAGGTGCTGGCGCAGACGCTGAAAGAGGACGGCGGAGCGAGCCTGGCGGCGTACCGGGCGTGGCGTGAAGATCGCGGGCGTGTTCTGCGCGAAGGGGCGAGGCCGGAAGTCGAGGTGTTCCTGGCGAGCTCGGCCGCGGACGACCCTCCGGGCGAAGCGGCGGCGGTGGAAGTTTTGATGGCGATGGCCAAGCCGCGGACGGCTTCGGGCAAGCGGTTTGGCGCGCTGGTGCACGCGGTTCTGCGCGACGTGCCGTTGGATGCTTCCGGCGAGGCCGTGAGGAAGACGACGGAATTGAACGCCCGGGTGCTGGGATCTCCGGCGGAGGAGGCGAATGCAGCCGCGGAGGCGGTAGAGGGCGCGCTGGCGCATCCTCTGTTTGCACGCGCTCGCGCCGCATCTCTTGCTTCCGGGCGCTGTCATCGCGAGTATCCGGTGACGCTGCGGCTCGAGGACGGCAGGATGCTGGAAGGGGTGGTGGATCTTGCGTTCGTCGAGGACGGTGGTTGGGTCGTCGTGGACTTCAAGACCGACGCGGATGCGGCGGAACGCCGGACGCAGTATCAGCGTCAGCTTCGGTGGTACGCGTATGCTCTGACGCGGCTGACTGGGATGGAGTCGCGAGCGGTGCTGCTGGGGATTTAATTCCAACCACGGTCCGCATTTTGTGCGTTTGTTTGACGAGCTCGGTTTGCGCCCAGGCTTGGTAGCGCTGGCCGGATGCGCGCAGTTCCGAATCAGTTAGGAACCCGGCCTTGGTAAGCTGCTCACCGAGGGTCTCGATCACCCAGGACCATACGTTGGCGTGCTGGTCAAAGTGCGGGGACCCACGTTCCGCAACCTCGTCCTGGACATGGCTTTCTATTTGGATGAGCCCAGCGGACTGAAACAATTCTGGAAGGTGATCCGCCATTTCGTTGTCCCAGAGATTCGTCTTCCGCCAGGCTAGAAACGCTGCATAGAAATCGCGGAACGCAGTGGGAGGATCGGGTTCCCACTCATTCGCAGCGAGATTGTAATCGAGAACCACGAGCATTCCCGAGGGCTTGGCGGCTGCCTTCATTTTCAAAATCGCGAGGCTCGGTTCACCGATCCACTGAAGAGTTCGAGCCGCGGTCACGATGTCAAACTGAGCCTGGAACGTCATGCTGGCGGCATCGCCGAGTTCGAAACGCAGGTTTGCAATCGCAGGGTGTTCTCGACGGCCAAGCTTCAAGTTGGCTTCGTCACGATCGACGCCAACCACGAATCCCCGAGGGCCGACCGCCTCTGCAATCCCCGCAGTGATTGCGCCGGTTCCACAGCCAACATCCAGGACCGAAAGGCCGGGCCGCAAAAGCTTCGCCAGATAACGATGGTCGTGCTGGAGAGTTCGACGATTCAGGATTCGAGGATCGGATCGATGTTGTTGCACAGCGCGTGGCCACTCAATACAGCAGAAACGGCTTGCGGCGCGAGGCGTAAGCGGCGAGATCCTCCATGATGCGCGCCTCGATCGTCCCGGGATCGGTTCCGGCCTTCATCGCGTCGAGCACCTTACGATTGCCGATGGAGAGACGGCAGGCTTCGAGATCGAGCTTGCCGGGATACAGCTTCTGAAGAGCGAACGCCAGTTCGAGGCCGAGGCGAACCGCGCTGAAGGTCTCGCGATTCACGATGACGAAACGCACTCCCTCGATGGTCTTGCCCTTGAAGACCGAGTCGGTGGGCTGGAAGCGCGTGGCATAGACACGCACGCCGGGAAGCGATCGCATGTCCAGGGCTTGCGCCAGTTCGGGACCGCGAATCCAGTCCGCGCCGATCTGCTCGAAGGGGGCATCGGTGCCCCGCCCCACCGAAAGATTCGGCGACGATTCAAGCATCGCCACGCCGGGATAAAGCGTAGCCGCGTTCAGGCTGCGCAGGTTGGGCGAAGGGTCGGTCCAGGTGAGGTCCGTGGAATCAAACCAGTCGCCACGAGACCAATCCTTCATCTTGATCACATGCAGATCGGCCCCGAGCTTCTTTTCGGCATTGGCCATGGTGGCGAGCTCGCCCAACGTGAGGCCGTGCCGGATGGGCAGCGCGTAGCAGCCGACGAAGCTTTCGAGATTGGCGTCGAGCAGAGGCCCTTCCACGTGGACGCCCGTGACAGGGTTGGGACGGTCCAGCAAATAAAACGGCAGACGCGATTTCGCGGCCTGATCCAGCGCGTACAGCATCGTGCAGCTATAGGTGTAGAAGCGCGCGCCGGCGTCCTGAATATCGAACACCAGCGTGTCAACGCCGCGCAGCATTTCCGGAGTGATGCGGTACTTGCCGTTGTCGTAGAGACTGAAGACAGGCAGGCCGGTTGCGGCATCCTTGGCATCACCGATATCGGGACGGTCTTCCCTGCCCGTGATGCCGTGCTCCGGCGCGTACAGCGCGACCACGTTGACGCCGGCCGCTCGCAGCACATCTATGTTTCGCTTACCGGACCGATCGAGGCCGGTCTGGTTGGTGATGAGGCCGACATGCTTGCCTTGAAGCGGAGCGAACTTCTGCTCTTCCAGCACGTCGAGGCCGGTGAGGACGCGATGATTGGGTGCGATCATGCGGCGGGCACCGCTCGATTCGAGCGCCTCGTTATAGCCGGTTTCGTTGACCCCGGCGCCGTTCACCCCCAGGGCCGCGGCCGCGATGGTCGAGATGCTGCGGCGCAGGGGTGAAAGGTTCTTGCCGCTCTTGGGATGAATGTAATTGGTGAGCAGGATCACGTAGGTTTGGCTGGCGGGATCGATCCAAATGGAGGTGCCGGTGAAGCCGAGATGGCCATAGGAGCCGATAGGAAACAGCTCGCCGCGAGCGGAGGAATAGGACGAATCGATATCCCAGCCGGGGCTGCGCAGCACCGGCTGATCCGGCGGGGTTGCGGCTTCGGTGAACTTTTCGACTGTCGCCGGAGCGAAAATTCGGACACCCGCGCGCTCCCCCATGCCAAGCAGCATTTCGCAATAGCGAGCCAAGTCTGAAGCGGTGGAAAAGACTCCGGCGTGTCCCGCGACGCCGCCCATGAAGCGAGCGGTGGGATCGTGCACGACCCCTCGCCAGGGCTGACCTGTGGCCGCATCCACTTCCGTGGGAGCGATGCGATCGCGCAGAGACGCCGGCGGCAGATACATGGTGTCGCGCATGCCCAGAGGCTCGTAGACCTCCTCGCGAACGAACTTGTCCAGAGTCTCGCCGCTGACACGGCGGACAATTTCGCCCAGCAGCTCGAAATTGATGTCGCTATACACGAAGCGCTCGCCCGCGGGATAGGTGGGCTTGTCGATGAGCGCCTTGCGGATGCCGGTGTCATAACCGCTCCACGCCGGCACCAGATCCAGGTCCGGGCGCAGGCCGGAGAAATGCGTCAGCAGATCGCGAACCGTGATATCGCTCTTACCGCCCTGGAACTCTGGCAAGTACACGGTCACAGGATCGATCAGGCTAATCTTGCCCTGCTCGAAGAGCTTCATGATCGCGGGTGTGGTGGCGACTACCTTGGTGAGTGAAGCGAGATCGAAGATGGTGTCGACGGTCATGGCCTCGCGCGAGGGGACCAGCGCACGCTGCCCGTAGGCCTTGCGATGAACGATCTTCCCGCCGTGGCCGACCAGGAGCACGCCGCCGGGAATCAGGCCGTCGGCGATCGCCTGCTGCATCTGCGCGTCGAGGGCGGCGGAGCCGGAAAAGGTCTCCTGCGCCATCGCAATCGAAGCCAGGCTTATCAGCAGCAGCTTCATATCAGCTTTTTGGCGATGCCCTCGAGCAGTGTCGCCAGGTCGACGTCTTTCTGCGTGATGCCCTTCGCGTCGTGCGTCATCAGATCGACGGTCACGCGATTGTAGACGTTGGCCCATTCCGGATGATGGTCCATCTTGTCGATTGACGGCGCGGCGGTGGCCATAAAGCCGAAGGCGTAGGCGAAATCGGGGAATTTGTATTCGCGGTGCAGCTTGCCGTTCTTCAGGCCCCAGTTGGACAGGTGCGCTAAGGCCGAAGAGATTTCGCTATCGCTTAGTTTCTTCATAACAAACCCTGCATGGGAACCTCTTAGGTCCATCTTCGCACGGCGCGCCGCACCGGCGGTCAAATCGGCGCGGCTAACAAGCCTGGGGCGTCGATCTTATCTACGATTCCTTCGGAGTAGCTGAAGTGAGTGCGAAACCCGACGCGTTCATACGCGCGGATAGCGGCAGCGTTCGTGCTCTCGACATTCAAACCGATGGTCTGGATTCCCGCCTCTTCCACCGCCATAACAACGGCGGATGTAACAGTCTGCGCGAGGCCCAGCCCGCGACAGTCCGGGCGAGTAAATATATTTCCGACGGCAGCGACGCTTTCGTTTCGCGACGCCACATGCACGCCGGCCACCGCCACCAACCCACCATCACGCCGAATTCCGCGAAAGAAACCCGTCCGCAGTTGAAACGGAGCAAAGGCGATCCCTCCGCCATCGCCAGAGGCGTACAGTTTCTCGACATCGCTGCAATCCTCCATGCCGAGCGGCTCCGTTATTCCCGAGCGTGGCTGGAAAGTGTCGAGGAACATGCGTCGCATCTCATGGCGCTCACGATATCGGTAGATACTTTCGGCGGCGGCCAACTGATGCGCTTTAAGGTTGAGATAACCGGTCGTCTCGGGCAGCGCTGCCAGGAGTTCCCGAGTGGATACGGCGTCGCCCAGGATGAAAATAGGGCGTATGGCAATGGCGCGGAACACTAATGCCAGACCACCTGGCAGCGCCCACCAATCGCAATGTTCAAACAATCCATCGTCCAGATCCGCAAGCGCGAACAGCGACCACTCGCGGTCCATGTTTAAGCGGCGCCGGATCTCCGATTTGTCCGGGATGCGGTACGGATTTGTCTTCTCGGTCTCAGGCATAGAGGCAGGGCCTGCGGCGCAGGCGATCACGGACGCCCCATTCCTTATACCTCCAGCCCTACGGCCCGCATCAGCTCCAGGGCGTTGCTGCGCGTGACCACGCCCTGGCGCAAGCGGTAGTCGAAGCGGATTTCGCCGCCTTCCAGGTGATCCTCGAAGTGGACGTTGGCCGCACGGCCGCCAAAGCTCGCGACGATTTCGGCGAGCGCCAGGTCGTGTGTCGTCACCAGGCCGATGGCTCCGCGCTCCACCAGGCTGCGAATGATCGCCTCGGCCCCGATGCGGCGGTCGTGCGAGTTTGTCCCGCTGAGCAACTCGTCGAGCAGAAACAGCGTGGGCTTGCCGGCGCGCGCCAGATCCACGATCTCCCGCAAGCGGGTGATCTCGGCGTAAAAGCGCGAGCGATGGTCGGCCAGGGAATCGTTGGTGCGCAGCGACGCGCCGATATCGAAGCGGGAAAGGCGCAAGCTGGACGCGGTAACCGGCGCGCCGGCCCACGCCAGAACGGCGTTGAGTCCGATGGCGCGCAGCAGAGTGCTCTTGCCGGACATGTTGGAGCCGCTGACGATCCACAGCCGCATGCCCCCGCCGAGGGAGACATCGTTGGCCACGGATTCCTCGGGCGGAATGAGCGGATGGGCCAACGCGACGGCCTCGAAAACGCGATCGGGACCATCGATCAATTCGGGAAATACCGCGGTCGGCCGCTCACAGGCAAAGCAGGCGAGCGAGCACAGCGCCTCGAATTCCCCTACCGCGGCCATCCATTCGCCGATGTGCGGCCCGCAGCGAGCGCGCCACGACTCGATGGCCATGGCGAACTGAGGCGTCCAGATCAGCGGAGCGGCAAGGGCGCGGAAAAACTGGTTGCGGGTGGAATCGAAGTGATGCACCAGCCGCGTGAGCCGCTCAATATGCCGGGAGGCGGGCTTGCCTTCGGCCTCCAGCGTACCGCGCAAGCGGGTGAGCGCCGGCGACGTGAAGGTTTCGCGCTCCAGGCGCTTCAGCAGCAGAGCCAGAAGCTCCAGTTCGCGCGCCGGTGTGTCCATTGAGGCGGCGATGCTTCCCACAGGCCCGCGCACGGCGAGTCCGAAGGCCATTTCCGCCAGAATCGCGCACAAGAGCGGAGTGATGCTCGCGGCCTCGGTCATGAACAGCGCAAACGCGACGAGCGTCGCCGCGGCCAGCACCGGAGCGATCAGGCGGGCGCCCTTGAAGACGCGAACCGGCGGTTGCCCGCCCCACTCTTTGAGAACGCGGTCATCGGCGGCGGCGCGAATCTCTTCGCCCATCAGGGCGATGTCTTCGCGCAGGTCGATGCGCGGGCGCAGTTCCTCGACGGCGCCCTGGCGAGCGACCACATCGGCGTGATCGCCGGGAGCGAGCAACCATCCGGCGAGAAAACGCTCGCCCGCGGCGGTGCGGCTGGTGGAGAGCAGCTCGAACAGCGAGCCTCGCCCGAACACATCCAGATCGTCCGCATAAAGATGCTTGGCGTTGCGAAGGAGCTCTCCCTGACGGCCGCCTCCCACCCAGCGGTTCTCCACGCGGGCCAATGCGCGCTCGTAATAGGAAACGCCGCGGCCCGCCGCGTCTAACGACCGCTCGAGACGGGTGAGCACGATCGCCAGCGCCAGGAATACGAGAGCCGGAAGCAGTAGCCACCATGGCGAAATCCACCCGCCGCCGATGGAGACTCCCGCAACGGCCACCACGGCCAGGCCTGTCAGCACGCGCGCATTGCCGATCAGGCGGTGACGACGCTGCCAATGATCGCGGGCTTTTTGGTGGCGTTCGAGGCGCGCGCGATATTCCGGGGCGGGCTGCACGAGAGGCACTCCTGATTCTAACCTGCGATCCTTTACTGGAGAGCGCACAGCACGGACCTTGCGTTGTGCGCGACATTTACGAAAGAGACTTCGCGCATGCTGGCCCGCCTTCGCCCGACACTTGACTTCATGCCCTCGCCGATTCAGGATCGTCCCGGCCTTCTGATCCGCGATCCCTTCCGCTTTTCGGACGCCACGCTGATTCTACCGCCGGCTCTGGTGGCGTGCCTGGAATATTTCGACGGCAATCACTCGGAGCTGGATCTGCGGGCATTTTTGGTGCAGCTCACCGGCGACCTCGACGTTGGCGGCCTGATGCAGCATCTTGTAGACACGCTGGCGAAGGCGGGGTTCCTCCAAGACGACAACTTCGCGCGCATCAAGACCTCCGCCGAGCGCGCCTTCGCGGAGGCTCCGGTGCGCGAGCCGGTCCACGCAGGCTCAGGCTATCCGGCCGACGCGGCGGAGCTTGCGCAGACGTTCGCCGAATATGTGCCGGAGGCAAGTAACGGGGCTTCGAGGGAAGAGACTATGATCGCAATCGCTGCGCCGCACGTCAGTCCGTTTGGAGGCGTGGAGGCGTATCGCGCCGCGTACCAATCGCTCACGGTTGCCGATGCCCAGCGGACCTTCGTGATTCTGGGGACCTCGCACTACGGCGCGCCGGACCGTTTGGGGTTGACGCGCAAACCGTTCGTTACTCCGTTCGGAAAGGCCGCCACCGATACGGCGCTGGTGGACCGGCTCGCCGAGACCGCCGGAGAGGGCGCGTTCATGGAGGATTACTGTCACGCCGTCGAGCACTCCATCGAATTTCAGGTGGTCTTTTTGCAGCACCTCTTCGGACCGGACATCCGCATCGTCCCGGTGTTGTGCGGTTCCTACGCGCGCAGCTTGCATCAAGGGGGCGCGCCGGAAGACGACGAACGCGTGCGGCGCGCTCTGGGCGCGCTGGGAGAATTAGCCGCCAAAGAGGGCGATCGCCTGTTGTGGGTCTTGGGAGTGGATATGGCGCACATGGGGCGCCGCTACGGCGATGCGTTCGAGGCCAAGGCCGGCCGCGACGAAATGGAAGAGGTCGCGCGCCGCGATAGCGCCCGGATCGAGCGGATGGAGCAGGGCGACGCCCGCGGTTTCTGGAATCTGGTCCAGGAGAATCGGGACGACCTGAAGTGGTGCGGCTCGGCTCCTATTTACACTTTCTTGAAGGCGGCGCCGCAGGTGCGCGGGAGCCTGCTCAAGTATCAGCAATGGAACATCGATGAGCACAGCGTCGTGAGTTTCGCCGGTATTCGATTTCATTCCCGCTGACGCGGCCGTACACTTAAGAGAAGTGACAAACTGGATCGCCACGGGCGCGTGGGGACTTGCGCTGGCCGTGGCCATTGGAGCCTTCGGAGCCCACGGGCTGAGCGGCCGCTTGGACGCCTCTTCCATGAACATCTACGAGCGCGCCGTGTTGTACCACTTTATCCACGCGCTCGGAATCCTGATTGTCGCGGTAGCGACCCAGGCCGGTCTTCTGCGCCGTTCCGGGGGCCTGTGGGTGTGCCGCTTGCTGGCCGCCGGAGTGGTGCTGTTCTCCGGAAGCCTCTACGCGCTGGCTCTTACCGGAAGCCGCATGCTGGGCGCGATCACGCCCTTCGGCGGAGTGTCGTTCATCGCCGCCTGGATTACGCTGGCGATTACCGTCGCGCGCCAGCGCTCTCCAGGGCATTGAAGGCCCGCACACCGCCGAGCATGCTTTGTTACACGCGCGCTACGTTGTGCGGGCGAGCTCCTCGAAGTAAGCGATCGTTTCGCGCAGGCCGTCTTCGAGGCTCACCTGGGGTTCCCATCCCAGGATGCGCCGCGCCTTGGAGATGTCCGGCTGGCGCTTACGCGGATCGTCCGAGGGCAGCGGCTCATGGGCGATCTTCAACTCGCGGCCCAAAAGGCCGCCGATGCGCTGGGCGAATTCGAGGATGGTCAGCTCCACCGGGTTGCCCAGGTTCGCGGGCAATCGTTCTTCGGAAGCCGCCAGGCGCACCAGGCCGTCGACCATGTCGGAGACGTAGCAAAAGCTGCGAGTCTGTGAACCGTCGCCAAACACCGTGAGCGGCCGGCCTCGCAAAGCCTGGTCCAGGAACGCCGGCACCACGCGGCCGTCGTCCAGGGCCATGCGGGGGCCGTAGGTGTTGAAGATCCGCGCGATGTTGGTGCGCACGCCGAATTTGCGGTGGTACGCCATGGTCATGGCCTCCGCGTAACGCTTGCTTTCGTCGTAGCAGGAGCGCACGCCCACCGGGTTCACGTTGCCCCAATACGTCTCTACCTGGGGATGCTCCAAAGGATCGCCGTAGCACTCCGAGGTGGAGGTCACCAGGAACCGGGCGTTGTCCCGCCGCGCGACTTCGAGCATGTTGCGCGTGCCCGTGGACCCCGATTCGAGCGTCTCGACGGGATGCGCCAGATAATGTCTGGGACTTGCCAGCGAAGCCAGGTGCCAAACGTTGTCGAATGCGGTGTCCGCCAAGAAGGACCCCTCCATGCCGGGCGCACTGACATCGCATTTCTCAAACCGGAATCGCGCCTGCCCGAACGAGTGGTCCAGGTTGCTCTTGGACCCGGTGATGAAGTTGTCCAGGCCCACCACTTCATGGCCGTCGGCCAGCAGGCGGTCGCATAAATGAGAGCCGATGAAGCCGGCCGCCCCCGAGATGAGATGTCGCAAGAAGTTTCCTCCACAAAACAGTTTAGCCGGAGCGTGGTCAGGAGACCTAGTCGTGCTACAGTGCGTGTGTGCCGGTGAGCCTCTCCGTGGCGGAAAGAATGGCGCTGGCGGCGCTGCTGGTTACGTCAGGCGTCGCGTTCTGGTTCCGCATCAACCCCGTTCTGCGCACCATTCTTCAATGCAAGCCGGATGCGGATTTCACGCTTGGGCTGCTGAAAAGCCGCGTCCGGGATTTCGTCTGGGAGGTGCTGCTTCAGGCCAAGGTGATCCGTCAGCGGCCCCTTCCTGGCCTGGCGCACGCGTTCGTGTTCTGGGGATTTTGCGCGTTCGCGCTGGTGACGCTGAATCATCTGGCCGGCGGATTCGGCGTCCCCTTTCTCGCGCCGCAAGGCGTCTACGCGATCATCGCCGCCGTGTTTGCGGTGTGCGTAGCGATTTCCATCAGTGGATTGTTTGTGCGGCGATTCCTGGTGCGGCCCAAATGGCTGGGCGAAGTGTCGCCGGAATCCGGACTCATCGCGGCGTTGATCCTGATTCTGATGCTCACGTACCTGGGTGCGTTCTGGAGCGGTGACGGCTCCGCCGCCTCTAAGCCTTTATGGTGGGCTCATACCCTTGCGCTGGCGGTATTTCTTCCGCTGATTCCGGGCACCAAACATCTGCATCTGATGTTCAGTCCCATCACCGTCTTTCTTTCCCGCGGCGGCTTCGCGAATATTCCGCCGCTGGCCGGCGACGACGATTTCGGCCTCGATACCGGAAAGGATGTCACCCAACTGGTGGCTTTGCAGGCGTACTCCTGCGTGGAATGCGGGCGCTGCACCGAACACTGCCCCGCCGCCAATACCGGCAAGATTCTCGACCCCAAACAAATCGCCCTGGGAGTTCGCGGCTATTTGAACGAGTTCGGCCCCAATGCGGAACAGCCGCTGCTGGGCTTGCATCTCTCCCAGGAGGCCGTATTCCAGTGCACCACCTGCGGCGCATGCGAGTTCCAATGCCCCGTGGGAGTCGAGCATGTGCCCATCATCGTGGGCCTGCGCCGTGGCGCGGTGAACACCGGCAAATGGGAGGACCAATACGGAACCAAGCTGTTCCTGAATCTGGAGCGCAACGGCAATGCTCCCGGCTTCAGTTCCACCGAGCGCGATAAATTCATCGCGCGCGAGCGATTTCCCATCTTCGACGGCACTCAGGAATATTGCCTGTGGCTGGGCTGCATGGGCTCCTACGACCCCGCCGGCCGCGAGATCATCACTTCATTTGCGCGCGTGATGGAGCACCTGGGGACCTCCTACGGCGTCCTGCGTAAGGAACGCTGCACCGGCGATCCGGCGCGCCGGCTGGGCAACGACCTGTTGTTTGAGCAGCTCGCCCAATGGAATCTCGATACGCTGGCGCAGGCCAACGTCGCGAAAATCGTCTCCATTTGCCCGCATTGCGTGCGTACGATTTCGACCGATTGGAAACAGCATGATCTTAATCAAGACAGAGAACCTCCCTCGATCCAGCATCACACTGAATTCATGGCGCTCCATCGCGACCGCCTGCCTGGTGCGGAGGGAGGCCTTGGCCTCGCGCGCGGTTCGGACAAGATCGTCTATCACGACCCCTGCTACCTGGGCCGCTATCGCGGCGTCTATGACGAGCCTCGCGCGGTTATCGCCCAAGTCGGCGAAGTCACCGATCCGCCACGCGCCCGTGAACGCGGCTTCTGCTGCGGCGCGGGAGGCGGGCTGGCGTTTTTGGGCGAGGAAACCGGCGAACGCGTCAGTCACGCTCGCGCCAAGGAGTTGGTCGCCACCGGCGCGGACATCGTCGCCGCGGCTTGCCCGTTTTGCAATACCATGTTCCGCGATGCCTTGCCCGCGGTTTCCGCCAACCCGCCTCGCTTATTGGACGTCGCGCAGATCGTCTTGGTGCAAATCGAGGCCGCACGGCTTCCGCCGCTTTCCTCCGACGCAAGCCCTGCGGTATGAATAGAGCATGATCTGGAAAGGCGCGCTTTGGCAGGATCTGCGCCACGGCTGCCGCATGTTCGCCAAGAATCCCGGCTTCACGCTGGCGGCGGTGCTTTCGATTGCGCTCGGAGCCGGCGCAAACGTCGCCATGTTCAGCGCCGCTGACGCTTTGCTGCTTCGTCCGCTGCCGGTGCCGAAACCCGAAGAAATCGTGGTCGTCGGTACCGATTTCAGCGAGCTCAACTTCAGCTCCATGAGTAGCTCCTATCCCAACTACGTGGACCTCCGCGACCGCAATCGCAGCTTCGGCGGACTACTAGCGTTTCATGCGACCATCGCTGGATTCGCCGCCGGGCGAGCCGACGGCCCGCAAGTAAAGATCGGCATGATAGTTACGGGGAATGCGTTGCAAGTGCTGGGCGTGCAGCCTGAGTTGGGCCGCGCCTTTCGGCCCGAGGAAGACCAGGTTCCCGGTCGCGACGCTGTCGTCATCCTGAGCCACGCCACTTGGGAACAGCTCGGCGCCGATCCGAAGATCCTCGGCCGCACCGTGCGCATCGCCGGAATCGAATTCACTGTGATCGGAGTCACGCCGGAGAGCTTCGTCGGACCCGACCGCAATTTCCGGCCTGCGTTTTATGTGCCGACGATGATGTGGCCGCGCCTCTCGGGCGATCCACAAACGCTCGAGGGACGCGACCGCTTCGGCTTGACGATCAAGGGACGACTGAAACCCGGAGTGTCCCTCACCCGGGCGCAGGCGGAATTGGACACCATCGCCCGCGACTTGGAACGCGCCCACCCCGAGACCAATCGCAACCTTCACCTGATGGTGCGAACGCAGATGCAGATGAACATCCGGGAGAACCGGGTGTACACGGCATTGGCGGCGATCCTCACGTTGCTGGCCGCGGCGGTGCTGATTGTGGCGTGCGCGAACGTGGCCGGATTGCTCACCAGCCGCGCTCCTTTGCGCGCCCGGGAAATCGCGCTGCGCCTGGCTGTCGGAGCGGGGCGTCCGCGCCTGATCCGTCAACTGCTTACCGAGAGCGGGCTGATCGCCGCCGCCGGAGGGCTGGTGGGCTTGCCGCTCGCCTACATCGGAATCGGCCTCTTAAGGCAAATCCAGTTCCCCACCGATCTCATCACGGTGCCCAGAATCGAACTGGATCGGCGGGCTCTTTTCTTCAGCCTCGCCGTAGCGATGGGAAGCGTCATCCTATTTGGATTGGTTCCCGCGATTCAAACCACGCGCGCCAACCTGACTACAGCCCTCAAGGCCAGCAGCGCCATGGTCCCCGGCCGGCGCCGTTTGTGGGGACGCAACCTGTTGGTGACCGTGCAGGTGGCCGTTTCCTTGGTACTGATCACGATCGCGCTCTTCTCCTATCGCATGTTCGCGGGCGAGCTCGACAATGGTATGGGCTTCCGCACGGATCACATGCTGTTAATGGATTTCAATCCGGGCATTGTGCGGTACACCGAGGCACAGAGCAGGCAATTCTTCGATAATCTGACCGAGCGCGCGAAGTCGCTGCCAGGAGTGAAATCCGCCGCACTTGCGTCTGTGCGTCCCCTCGGCTTCCTGGAGCCGTCTTTCATTCAGCCGGAGGGCTTCCGCTTTCCCGCCGGCCGGAGCTACGTGACGGTTCACTCCAGCCGCGTGGATGAGCATTACTTCGACACGTTGGGCTTGCAGATCCTGCGTGGCCGCGCCTTCACTACGGCCGACGCGCTGGGCTCGCCGCGTGTCGCGATTGTGAACGAGGTCCTGGCGAACGATTATTGGCCCAACCAGTATCCCATCGGCAAACGCTTCCGCCTGCTCGGGTCAAGTAATCCACCGTGGGTGCAGATCGTCGGTGTCGCCAAACTCAGCCGCTATGGGTTCATTGGCGAGCCTCCCACCGAATTCGTCTATTTGCCCTACCGCCAGGCGCCGCCGGGAAGCATGACGCTTTTCGCGGCCTCCGCCGGCGATTCCGCCAGTCTGCTCGCTCCCTTGCGCGATCTGGTGCGCGACCTGGACCCCAACATGCCCACCTACGACGTCCAGACCATGGAGCATTATTATTGGGCGCGAGCCACCAGCATCGCGCAGGTCACCGTCGAAATCGTCGGAGGCATGGGATTGATGGGGCTGGTGCTGGCGATGGTGGGCTTGTACGCGTTGATGTCCTATTCGGTCAGCCGGCGCACGCGTGAAATCGGCATCCGCATGGCGGTGGGCGCAAGCCACGCCTCGGTCCTGCGGATGGTTTTGCGCCAGGGCATGCTACCGGCGCTGTTTGGTGTTCCCATCGGGCTCCTCCTCAGCGCCGGAGCCGGACGGCTACTGACATCGTCGTTCCCGCTGAGCGACCGCATTGATCCGGCCATCTACGGACTGGTCGCGCCGCTCATGCTGATCGTCGCGATCCTGGCCGCGTACGTGCCCGCCCGGCGAGCTTCGCTGGTCGATCCGATGACGGCTTTGCGGGAGGAGTGACGCGCGCGCGCGTACGTCAGATCGAGGAAACCTCCCTGCCCGTAGGCCTTGCTCGCCACCAGCTTGAAATCGCGCTGCGGAAAGCCGACGGGAAAAAACGGGATGCCCGCGCCGAGCAAGCCAGGAATCACCTTCCGCATGCGCATTTCCAACAAAGCATAACAAGCCCGCCCCTTGTCGGCGTTGCGCGAAGAGTAGTACGCTGGTGGTCCGAAGGAGCCACCCCGTATGTACTCGCGTCGCGATTTTGGAAAGCTGGCATTGGCCGGCGTGCCTCTCGCCCTTGCGCCGCGCGGTGCGGCCCAGAAGAAGATCAACTCGACAATCAAGGGCGTGCAGCTCGGCGCGCAGACCTACAGCTTCCGCAACCTGCCTCTCGACGGCATGATTCAGGCGATGGTCGAGGTGGGCCTGGGCGATTGCGAAGTCTATTCACCGCACGTCGAGCCGCACGTAGATCAGCACTTCAGCCGCGAGGACCTGCGCAAGTGGCGTCTCACCGTGCCGCTCGACGAAATGAAGGCCGCCCGCAAGAAGTTCGACGACGCCGGCATCGCCGTCTCCGCCTATAACCTCAGCTTCAACGACAGTTTCACGGACGAGGAAATCGCCCGCGGTTTCCAGCTTTCCAAGGCCTTCGGCGTGAACATGATCACGTCTTCCTCCACGCTGACCACCGCGCCCCGGCTGGTGAAAGGCGCGGAAAAGTATCAAATGATCGTCGCATTCCACGGGCACGCCGATGTCAAGGACGATAACCAGTTCGCCAAGCCGGAGAGCTTCGCGAAGGCCCTGGCCATGTCCAAGCAGTTCCGCATCAACCTGGATATCGGACACTTCGTATCTGCCGGTTACGATCCCATCCAGTTCATCCAGGCTAACCACGACAACATCACAATCCTGCACCTGAAGGATCGCAAGAAGGGCGATCCGGTGGCGAACCTTCCGTGGGGCGAAGGCGACACGCCCATCAAACCCGTGCTTCGGCTCCTGCGCGACAAGAAGTGGCCCATCAAGGCCTTTATCGAATACGAGTACGCCGGCAAAGACGACGCCATCGCGGAAGTGAAGCGCTGCTTCCAATACTGCAAAGAGGCTTTGGCCTAGGGTGCGGGCCTGAATGGGCCGACTCTAATGGGTCAACCCTGGCTGCAAAATTTCAACCCGCTCGGCAACACTTGGCTTTCCACGATTGCCGCGGCTACACCTATCAGCGTCCTGATTTATTTCCTCGCCGTCCGCCGCATCCCGGCGTGGCGAGCCGCCGTGTTCGGATTCCTCGCGGCGATCCTGGTCGCGCTGATCGTCTTCCGCATGCCCGCGCACATGGTTGCTGGAGCCGTCGCGGACGGCCTGGTCTACGGCTGGTTCCGCATCGCATGGATCGCCGTGGCCGCCGTGTTTGTCTACGACATCTCCGTCGCAACCGGACAATTCGCTTTGATCAAGCAGTCCATCGCAGATATTTCTTCCGATCGGCGTTTACAGGTCCTGCTGATCGCCTTCGCATTTGGAGGACTGCTGGAAGGCGCGGGCGGAGGCGGAGCGCCCGTCGCCATCACCGGGGCCATGATGATCGGCCTCGGCTTCCCTCCGTTTCAGACCACCCTGTTGTGCCTCATCGCCAACTCCGCACCCGTGGCATATGGATCGTTGGGTAATCCTGTGAGGACGTTAGTCGCCGTCACCGGCCTGCCCGAAGCCGATTTCAGCGCCATGCTCGGCCGTATTCTTCCCTTCACCGTTGTGGTGCTGCCCTTCTGGTTGATTCGGGTGCTGTGCAACACCCGCGACACGCTGGCCGTCTGGCCCGGGCTCCTCGCCGCGGGTCTAACCTTCGCGTCCATCCAATTCTTCTGGTCGAATTTCATGGATGCCGCGCTGGTGGATTTGCTGAGCGGCGCAGGCACTCTGCTCGTGCTTGCCTTTTTCTTCCATCGTGTCTGGCGGCCAAAGACAAGTTGGAGATACGACCTCGAAGGCGCAGCCGTAAGCTCACCCGGCGGCCCGCTACCGATCCGGCGGATCCTCTGGGCTTGGTTCCCCTTCCTGCTGCTGGCCGTGTTCGTCGTGATCTGGGGATTGCCCAAGGTCAGCCGCGCGCTCGACGAGCTCAGCTTCCGCGAGCCCGTTCCAGGGTTGCATTTGCAGACGGTGCGAATGCCGCCGGTGGTGTTGAAGCCTGAACCGCAACCGGCGTTATTCGACGGCTCATGGCTCGCCTCGCCCGGCACAGCGGTCTTTTTCGCGGGATGTCTCGCCGGGCTTCTCGCCGGCCTGACGGTGCGGCGTACGATCGAGGTTTTCATCGAATGCCTGTCCCGCCTGAAGCTCAGCGTGGTGGCGATCATGGCCATGCTCGGCGCTGGATTCATCACGCGCTACTGCGGCATGGACGCCACCATGGGCATGGCCATGGCGCACACCGGCGTCATGTTCCCTCTTTTCGGCACCATGATCGGATGGCTGGGAGTCGCGCTCAGCGGAACCGACGCCGGATCGAACGCCTTATTCGGCAGCTTCCAGATGATCACCGCGCAACAGCTCGGCTTGAGCCCCATCCTCATGGGCGCGGCCAACAGCGCGGGCGGCGTCATGGGTAAGATGATCGCCGCTCAGTCCCTGGTCATCGGCTGCGCGGCTACGGGACAGCAGGGCCAGGAAGGATTGCTCTTCCGAGCCGTGCTCAAGCACAGCCTCGCGCTCGGGCTGCTGGTTGGACTCATCGTGCTGGCGTATGCGTATCTGTTCCCCGGCGCGATTCCCAGCGGGCATCATTACTGGTAACGCGAGCCGGCGATTACTCCACTCCCAGCAGCGTCAGCAACCTGCGCGTCTCGCTCTCAATGGTTCTTCTCTTCCCAGGCCAGGACGCTTGGAGCGCCTCGATAGTGGCGAAAATGTCCTTGCGGCTTGCGTTCCCTTGCCGCCCCAACTTCGCCAGCGTGTCGATCTCCGGGCTCAACTCCCTTTGCATGCCTTCCAGCGGCTCTCGAAAGGCCTCGCATTTGGCCACGATCTCGCTTGCGTTCGCCAAGGCTTTATATTCACCCTCCTTGACGCTGTTACGAATCAGTTCCTCTAACTGGAGCATGTACAGAATGGATGCATCGTTGATCTTTTTCTGCACGGCGTGTTTCCCCGACGCATATCCAAACGTAGCGACGATCGCGGCCACAAACAGCCCCGCGACCGCCTCGAGAAGGAACGGAGTCATGCGCGGGATTGTAGCACATGTCCGCAAATGCACCGTAGGTCAACAGCCCGCGTGTCTGAGCGAAACACCGGCGCGTGCGCCATTGCCAAAGACCACCACCATTGCAGCGATGATCGGGAAGGCGAGTTTCATTGGACCCTCAGAACGTCGGCCGGTTGCAGGCGCGCGATTCGGCTCGCCGCCGCCATGCCCAATCCGAGCGTTTTCCAATCCGGGCCGAGCTTCACGGCCATCGTGAACCCGCGCGTGATCTGCATGCGGGAAACCAAGCCGCGAGACCCAAGGCCACGGGCACGGAGAGGGCGCACGCGCTGGCAGCCAAAACTCCGTTTTCGATTAGGAGTTGCCGAACCAGGCGGAGCCTCCCGGCGCCCAGCGCCAGCCTTGCCGCGATCTCCTGCTGCCGCGCCGCGGCACGAGCTAGCAGCAGGCTCGCGAGGTTGAAGCAGGCGATCGCCAGCGCCGTCGCGGCGACCGCGATCAGCAGCCACAAAAAGCGCACTGTACCGGCGCGGTACGCTGGCCAGAAGCGCGCTTGAGACGCAGGCAGCGCGAGAAAACGGTAGTCGGGACTTGCGGCAACGTACGATGCCAGCACATCCAGCGCGGATTGAAAGCGCTGGAGGCTAACGCCCGGACGCAGCCTTACCAGCATCATCAGCATCTGAGCATCGCGGCGGTTCTCATAGTCCGGGGCTTGATTGGTGGGGACGAGCCGGTTGAAGTGGGTCAGCGGCACCCAGAAAGAGGAATCGCTGTACCAGTCGAGCAGCATGCCCTGGTAGCCTTGGGGCATCACTCCGACGATGGTGAAAGCAACACGTCCGATCCACACCGTCGAGCCCAGGATGGACGGGCTGCGCTGATACCGGTTTTCCCAAAGCGCGTAGCTGGCCAGGGCGACAGGAGCGGCGCCGGGACGGTTGTCGCCGGGAACCAGCGGTCGCCCTAGCGCGGGTGCGATGCCGGCGGCGCGGAAATAGTCGCCGGTGACCATGTCCACATTCATCGACTCGAGGCCCTGCGTCAGTCGGACGTTATTGAATTGAGTGGCGATATAAGCCGCGGCCGAATCCAGAGCCCCGTCGAGAGTACGAATATCGCGAAAGTCGGGATAGGAATCCGAGAGGTACCGGTTCTGAGCGCGCGAAAACGTGTACACGGCCGCGACGCGGCTCGGGTCCGCGACGCCGGTGGGGCGAAACAGAACCGCGACCACCAGGCTGAACACCGCGGCGATACAGCCGATGGCCAGAGCGAGCGGAAGAATCGCGCCCGCGGCAAAGCCCCGGGTCAGGCGCATCTGGCGAAGGGCGAAGCGAACGTCCTGCCATACGCCCTCCATCCAACCCCAGCCGCGCATCTCGCGCAAGGCTTCTCCGGCGCGCGTGGCGTTGCCGAATTGCGCATATGCGGCGGCTGGCGCCGCGGCGGGAGCCATCCCCTGCTCACGAAGCGATTGCTCCCGCATGGCGAGATGAAAGGCGATCTCGTCTTCCACATCACGCTCGAAATCGCGGCGATGGAACAGCGCGCGGAGACGCAGACGCAGCTCGTTCCGCGTCATGCCGTGTCCATCACCCGCGCAATGGCCAGGGTCAAACGGCTCCAACGCTCGGTTTCCGCGGCCAGCGCTTTTCGTCCCGCGCGAGTGAGCCGGTAAAATCGGGCGCGCCGATTATTCTCGGAAACACCCCATTCGGCCACCAGCAGCCCCTTCAATTCCAGGCGATGCAGCGCCGGATACAGCGCGCCTTCTTCGACGCGCAAGATGTCTTCCGAGGCGCCGCAGATCGATTCGGCGATGGCATAGCCGTGTTTCGGCCCCCGCGCCAGAGTCTTCAGGATCAGCATGTCCAGAGTGCCCTGAAGCAAGTCGCCCTCTTTCGCCACTCCCATAAATCTCTTATGGGAAGGATACAGGATTCGCGCGAGGATGACAAGGCCCCTTCCGCAATCCATCGATAAGGGTACCGCTCCGTTACCGTCGCGGTTCGGAATGGGCCTTCGAGCGAATGCGCTACTCACCGAAGCGGCGGTAACGGAGCGGTACTCAAGACTTCCAGGCTTAGCGGACGAATTGCGGCCCCTTCTCCGACACACGTTCCCGGCCATACGAAGTCCTCGCGGACGCCTGCTACGCTAGGATTTGACGCCGCCGATGAAAAGAGCTCTCATTACGGGAATCACCGGGCAGGACGGCTCGTACTTGGCCGAGTTCCTGCTCGCCAAAGGCTACGAGGTGCATGGACTGATCCGCCGCGCCTCCACCTTTAACACGGAGCGCCTGGATCCCATTTACGCGGACCCTCATGAGCACAGGGTCGCGCTGTATCTGCACTACGGCGATGTTACCGACGGAACCGGCTTGCGCCGCGTCATCGAAAAGGTGCGCCCGGCCGAGATCTATCATCTGGCCGCGCAATCCCACGTGCGCGTGAGCTTCGATCAGCCCGAGTACACCGCCGACGTGGTGGCCACCGGCGCTCTGCGCTTGTTTGAAACCGTCCGCGACCATCTCACCTTGAGCGGCGAGCCGGTGAAGATCTACCAGGCCGGGTCTTCCGAAATGTTCGGCGCCGCCTCGCCGCCGCAAAACGAGAAGACTCCGTTTTATCCCCGCAGTCCCTATGCGGTTAGCAAGGTGGCGGCCCACTGGTACGCCGTGAATTATCGCGAGGCCTATGGGATGTTCATCTCCAACGGCATCCTTTTCAATCACGAATCGGAGCGGCGCGGGGAAACCTTTGTGACCCGTAAAATCACGCGCGCGCTGGGCCGCATCAAGATGGGCTTGCAGGACAAGCTATTCCTGGGCAACTTGGACGCCCGCCGCGACTGGGGATATGCGGGCGACTACGTCGAGGCCATGTGGCTCATGCTCCAGCAATCCGAGCCGGACGATTTCGTTGTCGCCACTGGCGAATCTTATTCGGTGCGCGATTTTCTGGACCAGGCCGCGGCCTGCGCCGGCCTGGACTGGCAGCGCTATGTCGAGACCGACCCGCGCTATTTCCGACCGACAGAAGTGGATTTTTTGCTGGGCGATGGATCCAAAGCGCGCGAAAAGCTGGGCTGGAAGCCGCGCGTGGGCTTCCCCGAGCTGGTGCGCCGCATGGTGGGGCACGATCTGGAGCTGGCGCGCCAGGAGCATTTGTTGGCCGGCGCGGGGCACAAACAGGTAGCGCGAGGAATTTCGCATGATTAAGACGGCTCGTGTTTTCGTGGCCGGCCACCGCGGGCTGGCCGGCTCGGCCATTGTGCGCAAACTGACGGCCGAGGGCTACTCGGATCTTCTGCTGGCGAGCCGCCAGGCGCTGGATTTGCGGAGGCAGAGCGGCGTCGAAGATTTCTTCGCGCGGGAGCGCCCCGAGTACGTGTTCCTGGCGGCCGCGAAAGTGGGTGGAATTCTGGCCAATAACTCCTATCCGGCTGAATTCCTGCACGACAATCTGGAGATCCAGACCAATGTGATCCACGCAGCCTGGAAATACGGAGTGCGCAAGCTGCTGTTTCTCGGCTCTTCCTGTATTTATCCGAAATTCGCGCCCCAGCCGATTCGGGAAGAGAGCCTGCTCACGGGTGGGCTGGAGCCCACCAACGAAGCCTATGCCGTCGCCAAGATCGCGGGAATCAAGATGTGCCAGGCCTACCACAAGCAGTATGGATTCCGGGCCATCAGCCTGATGCCCACCAACTTGTACGGCCCCGGCGACAATTTCGATTTGCAAGGCTCGCACGTGCTGCCGGCGCTGCTGCGCAAGTTCCATGAAGCCGCCGCTGCCGGTGCGCCCGAGGTCACCGTGTGGGGCACCGGATCTCCCCGCCGCGAGTTCCTGCACGTGGACGATCTCGCCGAAGCCGCTGTGTTCCTGCTGTTGAACGATGAGCTCAACTACGAGTCGCCGGAGCTCTTGAACGTCGGCACCGGCGAAGACCTCACCATTCGCGAGCTGGCCGAGATGACGGCGCGAGTCACGGGATTTCAAGGACGCCTGGTCTTCGACGATTCCAAACCCGACGGAACCCCGCGCAAGGTTCTGGATGTCTCTCGAATCCATGCGCTGGGCTGGAAAGCTCGGATCGCACTAGAACCCGGCATCGCCGCGACCTACCAGTGGTATCGCAGCCGTCAGGCGCAGACCGTCTCGCCCTAAGATCAAAGGGCCACAGATGAACACCGATAAACACAGATAAACAAAAATGCTTATCCGTGTTCATCTGCGTTTATCTGTGGCCAATAAAGCTTACTCTTCCTCTTCCTCTTCGCCCGTCTTGGCCGCCTTCGCCGCCGCGATAATCTTCTCCGCCTGCATCCCCGGCACGAAATCGTAGTGATCGAATTCCATGCTGAAGGACGCCCGGCCCTGCGTCATGGACGTCAGGTCGTTCTGGTAATTCAGCATCTCGGCCATGGGCGCCTGCGCCTTGATAATCTGCGTGCCCCCCTTGGTGTCCATGCCCGCAATGCGTCCGCGGCGTCCGTTCATGTCGCCCATGAGGTCGCCCGCGTATTCCACGGGCGCTTGTACTTCCACGTTCATGATGGGTTCCAGCAGCACCGGCTTGGCCGCTTCCATTGCAGCCTTGAACGCTTTCCTCGCGGCCAGCTTGAAGGACATTTCCGAGGAGTCCACGTCGTGGTAAGAACCGTCGTACACGATGACCTTGAAATCCACCACTGGGAAGCCGGCCAGGTAGCCCTTCTCAGCCGTTTCGATGATTCCTTTTTCAATGGCCGGAATGAAATTCCTCGGGATAGCGCCGCCGAAGACCTCGTTTTCAAAGACGAATTTTCCGCCACGAGGCAGAGGCTCCATGCGAATCCAGCAATCGCCGAACTGGCCGTGGCCTCCGGTCTGCTTCTTGTGGCGCCCCTGCACATCGGCTTTGCCGCGAATGGTTTCGCGATACGGAATCTTGGGCGCGTGCAGCTCGACGTCCACTCCGTAGCGCTTCTTCAGGCGGCTGACGATCACCTCGACGTGCTGCTGCCCGCTGCCGGCCAGCAGGAATTCCTTGGTCTGAGGATCGCGATAGAAACGCAGAGCCGGATCCTCTTCCAGAATCCGGTGGACCGCGTTGCCCATGCGGTCCTCATCGTTGCGCGTCTTGGCGGAGATGGCGTAGGCGATGGAAGGCTCAGCCAGCCTCACCCCGTGATAGGCGATGAGCGAGGCTTTTTCACCCAGGGTGTCGCTGGTCAGTGTATCCTTCAGTTTCGCCACGCCGCCCAGGTCGCCCGCGTGGATCTCGGTGACGGGCGGAAGGGTTTTGCCGAACAGCGCGCCGATGTGCGCTAGACGCTCGGTCACTCCGCTGCGCGAATTCACCAGGTTGGCGTCGTTGCGGACCACTCCGGAGATCACCTTGAAATACGAGACTCGCCCTGCAAAAGGATCGGCGACGGTCTTAAAAACGAATGCGGAGACCGGCTCCGAGTCCTTCACCGCGCGCGAGGCTTCGACGCCGTTGAGCGCTCCGTTCCAAGGCCCGCGCTCCGCCGGATTGGGGAAGTTCTCGATCGCGAAATTCAGGATCAAGTCGCTCGACACGTTGTGCAGCCCGGCGGCGCACATCACCGGGAAGATGCGCATCTGTACCACCGCGTCGCGCAGGCCTTCGAGAATTCTCTCCACCGGAAGAGAGCCCTTGTCGAAGTACTCTTCCAGCAGCGCGTCGTTGCCCTCGGCCACGATCTCGACCAGTGCCTCGTGAGCGCTTTGCGCGGCGGCGGCCAGGCTGTCGGGGATCGGGCCCTCCTTGCCTTTGCCGTCGCCGTCCAGCGTGTAGGTGTACGCCTTCATCCGCACCAGGTCGACCACGCCGTTGAAGGCGCGCTCCGCGCCCAGGGGCAGGTGAATGGGAACCGCGGTGCGGCCGAAGAAGGATTGCACGCTCTCGAGCGCGCGTTCGAAGCTCGATCGTTCCCGGTCGAGCTTGTTGATCACAACGGCGCGCGGCAGCTTGAAGTCGTCCGCAAAGCTCCACACCTTTTCGGTTTGCACTTCGACACCGGCCACGCCGTCGACAACCACCAGGGCCGCATCGGCGGCCACCATGGATGCCTTCGTGTCGTTGATGAACATGTTGAAGCCGGGTGTGTCGATCAGGTTTATCTTTTTCTTGTTCCATTCGGTCGCGGCGATCCCCGTGGAAATGGTGATCTTGCGCGCGATCTCGTCGTCGTCGAAATCCGTGATGGTGGTGCCTTCATCGGTGCGCGTCAAACGGCTGGTCGCGCCCGAGGCAAACAGGAATCCCGCCACGAGGCTCGTCTTGCCGGAGTTCCCATGACCCACCAAAGCCACGTTCCGGATATCGCTGGTTTCGTAAACTTTCACTGACCTTACGCTCCCCTTAACCAAATCGCAAAACGTGGATCTTATCACACCCGGCCGGACTCCCGCCGAAGGTTGTTATGATGGCTATGACAATGTCTGACCCTGCTTTGCAGGCCGCCGTGGCCGTCACCATTCCGACGTTCGCCGTCTTCGTCGGTATCCTGATGAATAATTCGCGCCTGAATGACCTTCGCGCCTACATGGACGCAAGGTTTAACGATGTCGACCGCCGCTGCGACGAACTTGACCGCCGCTGGGACTCCCGCTTCGACGATCTCAAGGAGACCTGGCGAGCGGAACTCCGCCGCGTCGAAGAAGTCCTCGACGCGCGCCTGAAGCACCTGGAAGAGCGCTAAGCGTCTTCCAATACCTCCGCGATCTGCTCGATCGCCCACTCCGTCTCATCCCTCGCGATCGCGTACGGCGGCATGAAGTAGACGACATTGCCGAGCGGCCTCAGCAAGAGTCCTCGTTCCAGCAGCGCCGCGCTCACCCGAGGTCCGAACTCATTCAAATACCCCGGCTCCTCTGACCGCATCTCCACGATGCCCACGCCGCCGATCACCCGCACGTCACCGACGCCCGCCAGCCGTCGCAGCGGATCGAGGCCCGCGCGCAGCGTCCCTTCCAAGGCGGCAACGCGGTCCAGCGTCCCTTCCTCGCGGAACAGGTCCAGGCTCGCCAAAGCCACGGCGCACGCCAGCGGATTCGCGGTGTAGGAATGGCCGTGAAAGAAAGTCTTGGTCCGATCCTCGCTCAGGAACGCTTCGTAGACGGCATTGGTCACCGCCGTGGCTCCCAGCGGAAGATAGCCGGCCGTCAGCGCTTTGGAGAGGCAGATGATGTCGGGGGCGACGGAGGCGTGCTCGCACGCGAACATCTTGCCGGTCCGGCCAAAGCCGGTCAGCACTTCGTCGGCAATCATAAGCGTGCCGTGGCGATCGCATAGCCGCCGCACCCCAGCCAGGAATTCGGCCGGCCACACGATCATGCCGCCCGCCGCTTGCAGCATCGGCTCCACCAAAACGCCCGCGACACTTGCGCCCAGTTCCTGAAGCCGCGCCTCCAGATCCCCCAGGCAATCGATGTCGCAAGTCGCGCGAGTCAAGCCCATGGGGCAGCGGTAACAGTAAGGCGAATGCGCCCGGATCACCGAAAACAGCAGCGGCGCAAACGGCCGAGTGAACACGGAATCCTCGCTGGCCGACATCGCGCCTACGGTGTCGCCGTGATAGGCATGATGCAGCGCGACAAAGACTCGGCGGTCCTCGCCGCGATTACGCCAATACTGGCGCGCCATCTTGAGCGCCGCCTCCACTGCCGTCGAGCCGTTATCCGAATAAAACACCCGCGCCATCCCGCGCGGCAGAATCTCCAGAAGCCGTTCGGCGAGATCGACAGCCGGCCGGTGCGTGCATCCGGCGAACAGCACGTGCTCCAGCTCGCGAGCCTGCGCCGCCAGAGCCTCGTTCAGCTTGGGGTGCGAATGCCCGTGAATATTCACCCACCACGACGAAACGCCGTCCAGGATTTTGCGCCCGTCTTCGGTGTACAAATACACGCCCTTGGCGCGAACGATTGGCAACGGCGCGGGCGCCGTCAGCATTTGCGTGTACGGATGCCACAACACGGCGCGGTCGCGATCCACCAGGCTCACGCAAGAAACTCCGCCAGCCGATTTTCCGTATCCAGGTGCTCAGCCGCCCACGCCGCCAGATCCTCGGGAGTCAACGGATCGAATCGCGGCATCCCGCCGACAACGCTCACGTTGCCATAATGCTCGATCGCCGCGCAATTCTCCGCATCGCGATCGCCCACCATCACCACGCCCGCAACCGTGAGCCTCCGCGCCCGCACAGCTTCGATCGTCAACAGCGTGTGATTAATCGTGCCCAGCGTGGTTCGCGCCACAACCACCACAGGCAGCCCGAGCCGCTCCATCAGGTGCACCATGAGGTCGGATTCGTTGACCGGCACCAGCACGCCGCCCGCTCCTTCAACGATCCACGGGTCCGCGGACTTCTTCATCTCTTCCGTAAGAAACGGGACATCGATCCGAGTGCCGGCGTGCTTGGCGGCCAGATGCGGCGACACCGGATCGGCCAGCCGCACTCCATGCAAGTAAGCGGCTTCCCGGGGAGAACCGGAAAGACGCAGAACCTCGGTGGTATCGTCCTCTGGTCCGGTCTGGATCGGTTTCCAATAGCGCGCGCCGCGATACCGCACCATCAGCGCGGCGGAGACGGCCGTCTTCCCGACGCCCGTATCGGTTCCGGTTACGAAGACGCCGCGCACAATGCGTCCACAAAACGATCGATGACTGTTTCCGAAAGATTCACGTTTACCGAGATCCTCAGCCGCGCCGTCCCCTCCGGCACCGTGGGCGGACGAATCGCTCGCACATCGAAGCCCTCCCGCTGAAGCGTCTCGGCGACAACCGCTGCCCGCTCATTCGATCCGAGCACCACCGGAATAATTTGTGATGAGCCGCCCACGCCAAGCTGCCGTCGTGCGTAAGAGGCTAACTCCAGCAGCCGTTCCCGGCGCTTCGGTTCACCTTCAATCAACTCCAGGCTGGCATCGAGAGCCGCAGCCACGGCCGGAGGCGGAGCAGTGGAAAAAATGAACGGCCGCGCGCGCTGGGCCAGGAATTCGATGGCCCATTCGGGTCCCGCGACGAAGGCTCCCGCCACACCCAGCGCCTTGCCTGCCGTATTAATGGAAACCAGGCACAGTGGGGCAGGTCTTCGACCTGCCATTTCCGGCGCGGCTAACCCCTGCCCTCGCTCCCCGTAAATCCCCACCGCGTGCGCCTCGTCCACGATCAGCGCCGCACCCGTTTCCCGGCACAATGCGGCATATTCCGCCAGAGGCGCGAAATCGCCGTCCATGCTAAAAAGCGACTCCACGACGATAAACCTCTGCCCCTCGCCGGTCGCTTCGCTCATCAGCCGCCGCAGCGCCGCCGCGTCGTTATGCGGAAAGATCACCCGCCGCGCTCGCGACAGCCGAGCCCCGTCGATCAAGCTGGCGTGATTGCGCTTGTCGGAAAAAATCACGTCGCCGGATTCCGGAAACACCGTCAGCACGGCCAGATTCGCCAGGTAGCCGCTCGAAAAATACAGCGACCGTTCGGCCCCCTTGAATTGCGCAAACCGCCGCTCGATCTGGGAGAAGCACTCGCGCTCTCCGCGCAGCAGCCTCGACCCGGTGCTGCCGCAGCCGTACTCGCACACCGCCGCCGCCATGCGTTGTTTGAGCATCGGGTGCGCGGCAAGGCCCAAATAATCGTTCGAGGAAAGATCGATGCCCGAAGGCGCGCGCAGGGAGCGTCTCAGACCGGCGCGGTCGAGCTTTTCCAGCTCCGCGCGAACCCGCCGCTCGAATTCGTCAACCGCCCGCACTCGCCGGCGCCTCCGCAGTCTCTGCACTTAGGCTCAGCCGCAGCCCCAGCTTGCCGAACAAGCGCCGGTCCGCGTCGGCTTCCGGGTTGGGAGTGGTCAGCAGCCGGTCGCCGAGGAACACGGAATTCGCGCCCGCCAGCAGGCACAGCGCCTGCGCCTCGTCGGACAGCGCCAGCCGCCCCGCGCTCAGCCGCACCATCGACTTGGGCATCAGGATGCGCGCCGCAGCGATCATCCGCGCCAGTTCGATCGGATCTTCCGGAGGCCTCTCGCCCAGCGGCGTACCTTCCACGCTGACCAACAGATTCACCGGAACGCTTTCGGGATGCGGATCGAGCGCGGCCAACTGTTGCAGCAACCCGTACCGCGCCGCCCGATCCTCGCCCATGCCGATGATGCCGCCGCAGCACACCGTGATGCCCGCGCGGCGCACCCGAGCCAGCGTGTCCAGCCGCTCCTGGTACGTGCGCGTGGTGATGATCTCGGCCGTAAAACTCGGGCGACGTATCCAGGTTGTGATTGTATGCGGTCAGCCCGGCCGCGGCCAGCGCTCGCCGCCTGCTCCGCATTGAGCATGCCCAGCGTGCAGCACGCCTCCAACCCCAGCGCGCGAACGCCGCGCACCATTTCGAGCACGCGCGAAAAGCGGCCGTCCTGCGGAACGTCGCGCCACGCCGCGCCCATGCAGAATCGGGTCGCGCCCTGCTCGCGAGCGCTCCGCGCCGCCGCCAGTGTTTCCTCGACGCTCAGCAGGTCCTGGCGCTCGACGCCCGTGTCATAGCGCGCCGATTGCGGGCAGTAGGCGCAATCCTCGGGGCATCCGCCGGTCTTGATGCTGAGCAGCATGCAGCCTTGCACCTCGTCCGCGCGGTGATGCTCCCGATGCACCGTCTGCGCCCGGAAAATCAGGTCCGGCAGCGGCGTCGAGTAGATGGATTCGATTTCCTGAATGGTCCAGTCGTGGCGGATGGGGCTCATACCGAAGCGTCGCGCCTCAAACAGCGCAAGCTCCAGTGTACCTTTTCACACAACTCCACATTTATTTCTTCAGTCCCCTCAGCCACTTCGCGCTTAATCTCTCTCGCGGTTCGCAATCCCTCGTGTACGCTTCAAGCAGAAGTACGTTGCTTGGCCAAGCAGATCGTTGTATTGGTGAATTCCGCGGCCGCCTTAAAAAAGCGGTCTTGCCGCTTCCGTCGAACCGGGGGGAGCGGGACAGGAGAAAGATTCGAATCTTTTGAGAGTGTGAGGAGGTTGAGGTTAGCTTGCTCCGTCGGACAGTGCGTGCCCTAAGAAAGCCGCATTGCCCTCCAAAACTTGTCTACGAACAGTCGCAGTAACTCACGTTTTCCACCCCGGTGGGCCCGATCGCATGTGATCGGCCCACCGCGTAGCGATTCAACGCAGTGATTTTCCTCAGAAGTAGTGTGCCCGCTCGTTCAGGCGCAAATCCCACAAACCTGGTAGGCGCGGCTGGACTCGAACCAGCGACCCTCAGCTTAGAAGGCTGATGCTCTATCCACCTGAGCTACGCGCCCGCATTTTCGATGGTAGCATCGGAGAATAACGCTCGACCATCCCGCAAAAACGGCTGTACAACTCCAAACCATAATGGTACTGTTATGTTTCAGGGAGGTGCGATGAAGCCAACTCCGCGCAAGCCAACTGGGCCGCGTTGCGCCTCGGCGGTGTGTCTTCTTCTGGTCAACCTGTGGACCGCACCGGCATGGGCCCAAGATCTGCCGGCCAAAGAGCCTCCGCCGAAACTGGCCATCGCGATCGTCGAAGGCGAAGGCGCCGTCAACGATCTCAAGCAACCCGCCATCCACGAGCCCGTCATTCAAGTTCAGGACGAAAATCAAAAGCCGGTCGTGGGCGCCGCCGTGGTATTCTTCCTCCCCAACCAGGGCCCCGGCGGCACGTTCTTTGACGGCACCAGGTCGCTGACCCTCGTTACCGACGCGCAGGGCCGCGCCACCCTCCGGGGCATCCGCTTTAACAGCCTGTCGGGCCAGATGCAGATCCGCGTGACCGCGTCCTCTGGAGGCCAGACCGCCACGGCCACCATTACGCAGACCAATATAGCCGGACCGGCGGGCTCGCGGGGCTTGAGCACCACGGCCAAGGTTCTGATCGTTGTCGTGATCGCGGCGGGCGTAACTGCGGGCGCGATCCTGGCCACTCGCGGCGGCTCCGGCTCCAGCGCCGCTTCCACTCCGCCCATCACCATCACCCCTGGAACGCCGACGGTAGGAGCGCCCTGATGACCGCCTTGAACTTTTTCCGCCTGTGCGCCGTTCTCGGAATCGCCTCCACCGCCGCGTGGGCGCAAGTAGCCGCACCCGTGCTCGGGTTTCTCCCCGATCGCGGGCACATCCTACCGGTCAATGGCATTCCCGCGTCCGCCTCTATCGCTCCCGCCCTCGATTTCGGCGGCGTCGAATTTCTCCACATCGCGATCTCTCCGCGACAGGACTTCGCGCTGGTTTCCGCGGCCGATACCGGCGCGTTGCTTCTCGCCTATCCGAACGGAACCACGACCCCCGTGGCCGGCCTCGCTGCACATCCGGATGCAATCGTGCTGAGCCCGCTGGGCTCGGCCGCCGTGCTCTGGTTCGCTTCCTCTCGTCTCCTGGAAATCGTATCGGGCCTGCCCGGCTCGCCCGCCGTCCGCCAAGTCAACGCGAGTTTCTTGAGCACTGCGTCTTCCGGTGCAGCCCAGGGTGCAGCTCACGGTGCAACCCAGAGCGACCTTCCCGCCTCGCTGGCCGTCAGCGACGATGGCGCTTGGGGAGCGGGCGCATGGCCCTCCGGCGTGTGGGGCTTCGGTCCGAATGGCGAAGTGAGAAGCCTGCTGGCGGGTGATCGCGCCTATGCGCTGGCCTTCTTCGCCGGACGCCAGGATCTGGCCGCCGCCACGCGCGCCGGAGTCTTTTCCATCTCCGATGTGGGCGGCAGCGCCGCGGTTTCGACACTGTTGGCCGCGCAAACCGGACAGGGCCCTTCCGGGCTCGGCCCCCTGCCATCCGGGCTCGGAATCTCCTCCGACAACCGCCGCTTGGTGATGGCCGACAGCGCCGGAGGCGTTGTGACGCTCGATCTAAGTTCCGGCTCCGCGGTTCGAATCGATTGTGGGTGCGCCCCGGATGGCGTGCTTTCCATGGGTGGATCGTTATTCCGGATCACCGGTCTCACCGGTTCCGTCTTCAGGATCTTCGATGCCGCCGCCGCAAGCGTGTATCTGGCGCCGTTGGCGCCGGGCAGTACACCGTCCGGGGGAAGCCCGCCGCGGGGAGGCCCGCTTTCAGGCAGCAGGGGCGCCGGTGACCGGCTCACGGGTGACAGGCCATGACCGCGCGCCGCGTTCTCCTGGTGCCGGTCTGGGTGGCCCTGGCGTCAGCCGCGTTCGGGCAGGTGGCCATTACCAGCACCTCGCCTCTGCCGCAAGGCTTCTCCACCATCCCGTACAACTATACGTTCACGGCAATCGCGATTCCTTCCACCGCGCAGGTTACTTGGTCGTTGGCGCAAGGTTCCGCGCCCTTGCCGGTCGGATTTAGCTTGAATGCGAACGGCACTCTCTCCGGCACCACCAACCAGTACGGAACCTTCGGCTTCCAGGTGACCGCTACGACAGGTGCATTCAGCGACACGGAGCCGTTCAAGCTCGTCCTTCTGAATCCCTTCATTACCATTAATTCCCCGCCCTATCTGCCCAACGGATTCGATGGGCCAGTTCTACTCCCTGCTGCTTTCGGGATCGTCCAACCCGACGGGACTGACATGGTCGCTCGGCAGCGGCGCGCAGTTGCCGCCCGGACTGAGTTTGAGCGCCTCTGGCGTGATCTCCGGTAGTCCAACGGCTATCGGAACGTACTCGTTTCTGGTGAACGTGGAGATTTCGGGCACAACCATTTCGACTTATCAGTCATTCACCATGACGGTCTACGGCGGCCAAACCACCATCCAGACGACTTCCCTGCCCGTTGCCTTCCTTGGGCAGCCTTATTCGGCGGCACTGAGTGGAGGTCCCACCGGGATCACGTGGGCGCTGAACGGCATGCTGCCTCCCGGCATCGCCTTCAACCATAACACCGGCGTTTTCGCCGGGACCACCCTGGAGACGGTCACAATCGTAGGCGTCTACCCAATCCAGGTTCAGGCGAATTTTCCGAACTACGTCAGCGCCACCCGCACACTCAATTTCTATTTGACCAACGGCCCGCTCACCGTGCCCCAGACCAGTCTTCCGCCGGCCGTTCAAGGCTCGCCCTATCAGGCGACAGTCGCGGCTGCGGGCGGTCTGCCTCCCTTCCAGTGGAGCTTCGCCACCTCCAACACTCAGGGCCTGAGCATCGGAGCGTCAACCGGAATCATCAGCGGCACTCCGCAGACTTCGGGCAATTTGCTTCTGCCGGTAAGTGTCAGCGACGCAGCCGGTGAAAGCATCACCCAAAATCTCACTCTGTTCGTTGCCAAGCCGCTCTCGGTGGCGACAACTTTGCTACCCAACGGCTCCGTCGGTTCCGCGTATTCGCAGTCGCTGTTGGCCGGCGGAGGCGTGTCGCCCTTTACGTGGACGGTCGTGGCGGGGTCGGGCTCGCTGCCGCCGGGGCTCGCGCTGTCTTCCTCCGGCGTGATCGGCGGAACGCCGGCCGCCGCCGGCACCTTCCATGTCACGGTGCAAGTGACCGATGCCGGGGGCCGCACCGCCACCGGGCCGCTGAGCATCTCGATCGGGAGTCGCCCCACTCGCAATCACCACCTCCTCGTTCCCCAACGGCCAGCTCACTGTTCCGTATTCGCAGACGCTGGCGGCCTCGGGAGGGGTTGCGCCCTATTCATGGTTCCTCGTCGTCGGCCCGCTCCCGAACGGACTTGGACTGAATAATGGAATCATCTCGGGGACTCCGACCGGGCCGCTGGGTACAACCGCGTTTACCGTTCAAGTCACCGATTCATCGCCGACACCCTTGGTCGTTCAGAAGGCCTTCACCATCAACATTGCTTTGACGTTAACGATTACCACTCTGGGCTTGCCCGCAGGCACTCTGAACGTCCCTTATTCGCAGACGCTCTCCGCCTCCGGCGGAACTACGCCCTACACCTGGTCGGTCTCTTCCGGAGCCTTGCCTCCAGGGCTGCAACTGAGCCCCATGACCGGCGTGATTTCCGGGACGCCCACCAAGACCGGCCCCAACCTGTTCACCGTGACGTTGACGGATTTCGCGGGCCTCACGGCGCAGCAGCAACTCAACATTTCGATCGCCGCGTCCGCCACCCCGCCATCGATCACCTCCGGTAACGCCTTTTCGGGCACGGTGGGCACGCCGTTTTCACAGACCCTGACGGCGACCGGCGGAACGCCTCCTTACACTTGGTCGATCTCCTCGGGAACGCTCCCGGCCGGGTTGCAGTTGAGCGGTAGCGGAGCCATCAGCGGAAACGCCCACGGCTGCCGGAACGGCGAATGTCACCCTGCAAGGTCACCGACTCCCAGCAGCAGACCGCGACGCAGGCGATTACGATCACCGTCAACCTGCTGCCCACGCCGTCGGTCACCATCGGCACGATCACTGGCATCGCCGCGACGCAGCCCTCGGTGAGCCTGTCTCTCGGCAGCCCGTTCCCGGTGGCCTTGACCGGCACGCTGTCGGTCAGCTTCCAATCCGCGGTTGGCGGCAACCCCACCGAAGTCCAATTCATTACCTCCAGCGGAGGCTCCAGCACCGTCAACTTCTCCATCGCCGCGGGATCGACCAACGCCGTATTCTCCGGTTCCCCGGTACTGGCGACAGGCACCGTGGCCGGCACCATCACCTTGACCGCGACGCTTAGCGCGGGCGGCGTGAATATCACGCCCAGCCCCGCTCCCACCGAGACCGTCATGATCGCGCCCTCGGCTCCGGTGATTACGTCGCTTAAGTTTTCCAATGCCAGCGGAGCCCTCACCGTGACCGTCATCGGTTATTCGACCACTCGCGAGATGGTCAGCGGCCAGTTCACATTCGCTCCGGCCAGCGGCAGCACTCTTTCGCAAAGCGCGCTCGCCGTCCAGCTCGGATCGGCATTTTCCACCTGGTATCAAAGTTCGGCGTCGAACCAATGGGGTGGACAGTTCATGCTGAGCATGCCCTTCAGCGTATCGGGAACCGCCGCCGACGTGGCCTCGGTCAGCGTGACGCTCACCAACACCAAGGGCGCCTCCGCCGCGGCGACTCCGCAATAATGCGGCCCGTCCCCGGCCGCTGGATCGTGCTTGCGATTCTGGTCGTGACTGCCGTCGTAGTCGGCATCGCCGCCTACGCTCTGTTCTTCGGGTGGATGAAGAGCCCTCGCGTACCCTGACTACCCGTAGAAACTCAGGACGTTGTCGCCTTGCTTCAACACTCTCCCGCGCTTCAGCGCTCCGTAAGACTCATCCAGCTTCAAGCGCACATCGTGTTGGACAATGACCAGTAGCGGCGGCCGCGAGCCAAGCAGCTCCAGCGCTAACGGATATTCCTTCTCCAGCGCATACGGCGGATCGAGAAATACGATATCGGCTTCAAGCTTCTTGAGTATCTGTAGCGAGCGGCCCTCACGAACCTGCGCTCTCGGCTCCAACCCTAGCGACCGCACATTCTCGTGAATCACCCGAGCCGCAGCACGATTGTGCTCGACGAAGATCGCTCGCGAGGCTCCCCGGCTCAGCGCCTCGATCCCCACGGCTCCGGTTCCCGCGTAGAGATCCGCGAAAACCGCGCCCGAGATGCGCGGCGCGAGAACGTTGAACAAGGCCTCGCGCAACCGATCCGGAGTCGGCCGCGTATCCAAACCCGGAACGCTTTTCAGCACGCGGCTGCGATACTCGCCTCCAATTACCCGCATCGTTTAACCGACCAGCACCAGCCCATACCGCCGCTGCCAATGATCCCGAAGATACGTCACGGCGCGCCGCAGATCGTCTTCCGCCGGAGGATGCGCCACGAACGCGGCCGCCTCACTGCGCGCGACCTCCAGAATATCGGCGTCGCGCAGAATATTGCCGACGGCGAGCACCGGCAAACCGGATTGCCTGGTGCCGAAGAATTCGCCCGGACCCCGCAGCTTCATGTCCATTTCAGCGATGTAGAAACCGTCGTTCGATTCCACCAGCGTGCGAATCCGCTCCCGCGCCAAGGGGTTCAGCTTGCCGGTCACCAGAATGCAGTAGCTCTGTTCCGCGCCGCGCCCCACGCGCCCGCGAAGCTGATGCAGTTGCGCCAGCCCGAAGCGCTCAGCCTGCTCGATCACCATCACCGTGGCGTTGGGCACGTCCACGCCGACCTCGATCACCGTGGTTGATACCAGAATCTGCGTTTCTCCGCGCTGGAATTGTTCCATCGCGGCTTCCTTTTCGGCCGTCGCCAGTTTTCCGTGCAGCAGTCCCACGCGCAGATCCGGAAACACCAGCCGCGACAGATGCTCGTGCATCTTGGCCGCCGCCTTCATCGCCTGCGTCTCCGATTCTTCGATCACCGGATACACCACGTAGGCCTGGCGCCCGGCCTCGATCTCTTTCCGCAGCTCGCTATACACCTGCTCGATGCGAGTCTCATCCACGTGCTCGGTGACGATCGGTTTGCGGCCCGGAGGCATCTCGTCGATCACGCTCACATCCAGATCGCCGTAGATGGTCAACGCCAGAGTCCGCGGAATCGGCGTCGCGGTCATCACCAGGACATCCGGATGCGTGCCCTTCTCCATTAGCTTCTGGCGCTGCTCCACTCCGAAGCGATGCTGCTCATCGACAATCGCGAGCCCCAGCTTATGGAACTCCACGTCGGGCTCGAGCAGAGCGTGCGTGCCCACCACCACCTTCGCCAGGCCGTGGACCGCCAGCTTTCGGAGCTGCGTCTTCTCCCGCGCCGTATTCGATCCGGTCATCAGAATCACGACGTATTCCAGCTTCTGGAAGAGCTTCTTGAAGTAGAAATAGTGTTGCGTTGCCAGTATCTCGGTCGGCGCCAGCACCACCACCTGATAGCCGTTCTCAATCGCGATAATGGCCGCTTCGGCCGCCACCAGCGTCTTGCCGCTGCCGACGTCGCCTTGCAGCAAGCGGTACATGGGATGCGGCAAAGCCATGTCGTCCGCGATCTCCTTGAGCACCCGCTTCTGCGCCCCAGTGGGCTTGAACGGCAGCATCTTCAGAATCTGCTCGCGCACGCGAGAGGTCAGCTCGAACGCGATTCCCGGATACACTCGGGCTTTGGCGCGCTTCAGCTCCAGCCCGCATTCCAGCCAGAAGAATTCCTCGAAGATCAGCCGGTACTGCGCCGCCGAGCGAAATGCATTCAGCAGCCGCAGATCCGAATCCGCCGGAGGAAAATGCAGAGCGCGAATCGCGCTCCAGCGGTCCTGCAGCTTCAATCGACGGCGGATGTGCTCCGGCAGACTGTCCTGAACGGGAGGTAGAGCCTCCAGAATGCGGTGCAGCAATCCGCGAAAAACGCGCGCCGTGACGCGGCCCGCCGCTTCGTGAATCGGAACCACGCGGCCGGTGTGAATCGCCAGGTCGCCGTCTTCGTCGCCCGAGAGAATTTCGAATTCGGGGTGCATCATAGTCAGGCCTCCCGAATACGTATCCCATTCAACTTTTCCGAACAGCGCCACCTTCATCCCCGGCGTGAGCACGTCCGCGAGATACGCTCCATGAAACCACTTCCCCAGCAGCACGCCGTCCGAGGCTTTGTTTGAAGAAGACATATCTTTGAACGTGGCTTCGAACAATCCCAGATTGCGCCGCCGGAAGCCGGAAACTTTGGCCGAAGCGACCTCGGCCACCACCGTCGCCATCTCTCCCGGCGCGAGCTCGCGAACCGGCTTCACGTTGCTGCGGTCCTCGTAGCGGAAGGGCGCGTAGGTGAGCAGGTCCTCGACGGTCTTGAGGCCCTTGGCCTCCAGCATCGCCGCGCGCGCCGGCCCGACGCCTTTCACATACATGAGTGGGGTGGAGAGATCCAACGGGATTATTTCGATAGCGCGCCCAAGGCAGGCGTGTGCTCTCTCCAGCTAGAATAGCTGTTTCATGCCTCAACTTCTGGAAGGAAAAACGGCGCTGATTCTGGGCGTCGCCAATAAGTGGAGCCTGGCGTACGCCATCGCCCAGGCGTTCCGGCGCGAAGGCGCGGCGGTGCTGCTCACCTATCAGGGCGAACGTTTGAAAGGGCCGGTGGAGGAGCTGGGCGCGGAGCTCGGCGTCGCGCGCGTCTTCGAATGCGACGTCACCAGGGACGAGCACATTGAGAAACTGCCTGGCGTCATTCGAGAACATGGCCGCCTCGACGCCATGATTCACAGCGTCGCCTTCGCCAATCGCGAGGATCTCAGCCGGCCGTTTGTTGAAACCTCCCGCGCCGGATACCTGCTGGCGCAGGATGTCAGCGCCTATTCGATGGTCGCGGTGGCGCGCGCCACGGCCCCTCTGATGACCGCGGGAGGCTCGATGACCACGCTCACCTATCTCGGATCGACGCGCGTGGTGCCGAACTACAACGTGATGGGCGTGGCCAAGGCGGCGCTCGAAGCCGCGGTGCGTTACCTCGCCAACGATCTTGGTCCTTCGGGCATTCGCGTAAATGCGATCTCGGCCGGACCCGTCAAGACCGCGTCGGCCCGCGCCGTGAAGGATCTTTCGGCCATGCTCGAAAAGGCGCCGTTGCGCGCTCCTCTGCGGCGCAATTGCGAGCCCGCGGAGGTCGCCGATACCGCCGTGTTTCTCGCGAGCGACCTGGGCCGCGGCGTCACCGGCAACATCATCTTCGTCGACGCCGGCTTACAGCTTCTGGGCCTGTAGCTCGCGCAGATAGAAAAACAAGTCGGTGTTCGGCGGCTTCACGCCTAACTGCCGAAGCATGCCGACCACTTGTCCGCGATGCAGCGTTGCGTGGTTCACCACGTGCATCACCAACTGCGACGCCGGAGTCTCGCCCGGACTTCCGTCCCGCATCGTGTAGATCACGATTCGATCGATATCCGCGTCGGTGGCCGAATCGGCCCAGGCTTCCCAGCGCTTTTGCAGTTCCTGCCACTCGCCCGTGAGTGCCTCCCGAGTTGACATCTCGGGCATCGGCGGCATGTGTAGCTCGGGCTCTACAACCCGCTTGTACCAGATCCTGTCGGCCATGTAAATGTGGCCGAGAGTACCGAGAATGCTTTCGTGCGAAACGCCCATGGGCTTGCTCTGGTCCGCGGGCGGAAGGGCCAAGGCGGCGTCCAGCGCCTTACGCGAGGCCCAGCCGGAATAGCGAATATGCGTTCTTGCTTCTGCTGCGGTCATGTATCCTTTTATATCGCATGCCTGAGTTGCCCGACATCACCCTGTATCTGGAGGCTCTGGAGTCGCGCATTCTCAACCACACGCTGGAGCGCGTCCAGATCGCGGGGCCCTATCTATTGCGCACGGCCGATCCGAGTCCGCAAGCCGCCGAAGGCCGAACCGTCACTGCACTGCGCCGCATCGGAAAGCGCGTCGCCGTTGGTTTCGACAATGGCGTGTGGCTGGTGCTGCACCTCATGATCGCCGGACGGCTGCATTGGAAGTTTAAACCCAAAGAGCCGGAACGCGCGAAAAGACCCGACGGCCGCCACACCTTGGCTGCGTTCCTGTTCGACTCGGGATGCCTCACGCTGACCGAAGCCGGAACCCGCAAGCGCGCGTCGCTGCACGTGGTGCAGGGTGAGGCAGGGCTACAGACTCTGGACCCTGGCGGCATCGACGTCATGACCGCGCCGCTTGAAGACTTCGCGCGCGTCCTCACGTCCGAGAACCACACCATCAAGCGCGCTCTTACCGACCCGCGCTTATTTTCGGGCATCGGCAACGCCTACTCCGACGAGATTTTGCATCGCGCGCGCCTGTCGCCGGTTAAGCTGACCTCGCGCCTTGCTCCCGAGGAGATCGCCCGGCTTCGCGACGCCGTCCGCGAAACCATGCTCGACTGGACCGCGCGCCTCCGCGCCGCTGCTGGTGGAAAGTTTCCCGAGAAGGTCACCGCGTTTCGGGAAGGCATGGCCGTGCATGGCCGCTACGGCCAGCCTTGCCCGCGCTGCGGCGCCAAGGTCCAGCGCATTCGCTACGCCGACAATGAAACCAACTATTGCGCCGCCTGCCAGACCGGAGGAAAGCTGCTCGCCGACCGAGCCTTGAGCCGTCTGCTGCGCGAGGATTGGCCTCGAACGCTGGAGGAATTGGAGGGTTTACGCAAACAGCCTTAAGCCCGACGACCGCTCGAATGCCCTCCACTCGAATGCCCTCCGCTGGAATGCCCGCCGCCACCGTGGGAAGCCGACGCGTGCGGAGAGCTTCCATGTGACGCGCTTGCGCTTCCGCGCGACGAGCCAGCGCCCGCGCGCGACGGCGCACGCGGAGCGCTCGGTGCGGAGTAGCTTCTGGCCATGTTCTGCCGCGGCTGAGCTTGCGGCTGGCCTCGATTGGGCGTCTGGACGCGATTCGGAGTCTGGCTGCGAGCGGGCGCCTGTCCGCCCCGCGCCGCGGAGTTCTGCGCCGGCCGGAGGCCGGATGAGCTGGATGGCCCCGGACGGTTGTAGCTCCCCGCGCCCACGCCGCGGTTGACTTGCGGAGCAGCGCGGGCCGCGAATTGGTTCCCGCTCGCGGATGGCGCGCGAGTGCCTCCGCCCCCGACGCTCCTCCATGCGCCTCCGCCTGCCTGAGACCGCTGCGCTTGGCCGCCTGCTCCTTGCGGCCGAGCAAAATTACGTCCCGCCGCCGCCGAAACCGCGGCTCCGCCCACCCTGCCGCCAAAACGGCTGGCTACCTCCCGGTTGGCATAAGGCACGCCCATCCGATGGCCCGGATCGTGCGCCCACACCGGATGTCCCGCCACCATGCCCCCGTGATAACCGATGCCTCCGCCAAATCCGCCGCCGTATCCATGGAATCCAAAATGCGAGAAGAAGAGCGGGTTGAAAAACAGCGCATGCGCCAACCAGCTTAGACCCCATCCCCACCCGCCGAAGCCGAGCAGCCCGGAGAAGAGCCCTCCGAGGAAGATGCCGGGGGCAAAGCCGATCCCCGCGCCGTATCCTCCATATCCCCAAGCCGGCGGATACCACAGGGAAGGATACGCACCGTACACGGGAGGGCCCCACACTGCGTATGGATCGTATACCGGCGGATAGATCGTCTGCGGGTCGGCGGGCGCGATCTGGATAGCGCTTTGGCCGTCCTGAGTCTCGGTGGTGACGGTCTGTTGCGGCGTCGTCTGCAATCTCCCCGATTGCTGCGCTCTGGCGCGCATGCTCTGGATGGCATTCATCACATCCGCCTGCTGCGCCAGAAACGCGTTGCCCAGGTCGGTGGTCCAGCGAATGTCGCGGCCCAGGATGTCCAGCACATCGGGAAAAGCGGCCAGCGCCTGAACGCTCGGGTCCCAGCTCTGCTGCTTGGCGGCGTCCATCCGCTGAGCCGGCGCAAGATTCCGGTTTTGCTGGAGCCACTGCTCCGCGTCCACAATTTCCAGCGGATAAGTGCTAGCAGCCAGGATCTCGCTCAACAGCGAATCGGGATACAACGCGATCGGCGCAACCAGATTGTCCAGTTGATCCGGAGTCAGAAGCGCGGGCGCCTGCGGCCCCGCCGGCAACGGCTGCGGACCCTGCTGCGCCAATAGAGGCGCCGTCAATCCCAGTGCGGCAAGGAACGAAACCCCAACTATTCCATGAAAAATCTTCCTGGCGGCCGGCCGTCGCATGGAACACCTCCCTGGGCGCTTTCCTCATTTAGGTCATGCGCTCCCGGCATTATGACGCCGCTCCGGGTCTTCTGGTGTCGCCACGATTTCGTCGCAAGCCATTAACTTCCAGTAATCGTTGAGAAGGCTAGTTTGCAAGGGAATCGAGCCGGAGGAACGAGCCTCGAATGGCTGCCCCGGCGAATCGGGGGCTGTCAACTGGGTCGCCCCGGGCCTCAGGGGAGCCGTGCGTTCGAGGAACCGTGCGTTTTACAAGGTTCCGGAGCCCGCCAACTCCGTTTTTCCCCTTTGCGATGCATAAATCCTTATTGACAACCTAGTTACAAACGCCTTATATTTGAGCCAATGAACCTGTCCAGTCCGCCCAGGACTGGAGCCGTGTCGCTTTCGTTTTTGTCGGCAAACGCCAGGAGGAGAACGGAGTATGCGCAAAGGCCTTCAATGGGGAGTGGTTCTTTCTTCACTCTTCTGTCTTTTTACCCTTCGAGCCGACGAACTGGTCGCGCATATTCGGGGCATCGTAACAGATCCCACTTCGGCCCGCGTTCCAGGGGCCCAGGTAGTCGCCACGAACACCGATACCAAAGTATCCACAACACTTTCGACCAACGGGGAGGGGACCTTCGAGTTTCTGAGCCTGCCCGTCGGTCCCTATGATGTGACCGTCTCAAAGGCCGGCTTCAAGACCTCGACGACCCAGCACATCGTCTTACGGCTCAACCAGGTTTATGAGCTGACGGCTTCGCTGGCTTTAGGACAGCCGACGGAAACCGTTCAGGTGGAAGCCAGTCCGGTGCAAGTCGAGACCAACATCACGCAGATGGGCGCGGTGATCGAGGGCCAGACCATCGTCGACCTGCCGCTACTGAACCGCAGTTGGTTGGGGCTGGAAGCTCTTGTTCCGGGCGCAGTCGGGGCCAGCGACCGCTTCGGCACTTTCGCCACCAATGGCAGCGAGTCGCAGCAGAACTCGTTCCTGATCAACGGCGCGGACACCATGGACTTGCGGCTGAATGCGCCCTTGGTTGTTCCCAGCGCGGACTCTATCGGCGAGTTCAACCTAATCGACAGCACGATCAACCCGGAATACGGCCGCAATTCGGGCGCAATCCTAAATGCCATCCTCAAGTCCGGAACCAACCAATTTCACGGCACGGCATTCGAGTTCTACCGCGACACGTTCCTGAACACCCACAATTTCTTCCAGACAAGCACTCCGGTGTTTCACCAGAACCAGTTCGGCGGCGTCTTGGATGGACCCATCGTAAGAAATCATGCGTTCTTCATGATTTCCTACCAAGGTACCTACAACCGCGCGCCGGATAGTAATGAGACTACCACTTCGGTGCCAGTATTCTCCACAGCTCAACGGGGCGGCCTGTTTCCCGACATTGCGCAATCCACAAATACTTCCCCGATCCCTTTGATCGCGTCCAACGGGGCAACCATGCCGGCCGGAACGCCCTATAGCGCTTTATTTCCCACGGGCCAGATTCCCACAGGAGACTTCAATCCCATCTCCGCGATGCTGCTGAGCAAATATGTGCCGCAGGCGACTCTGCCCGGCGGCCTGTATGGATACAATCCGGTCCAGACGGAGAAAGCGAATCAGGGCATCGCGCGGCTCGACGATGCTATCACGTCCAAGGATTCGGCTTGGTTTTCTATGTTCCTTCAGAACGATCCGCGGATTCACTCGGTTCCTTTCCTGGGATCTACGTTGCCCGGCTTCGGGGAGCAGGACAGCTCCTTCACCACGGAATTGATCGGCGCGTGGAACCACACCTTCAATCCGACTGCGTTGAATGAATTGCGCTTCTCCTACATCCGGTTTAACTACAAGAACACGTATCCCGTGAGTCCGGCCCTGCCTTCCTCCTTCGGATTCACCGGAATTAATCCTGAGTTTCCGGGCTCCGCCAGCATGCCGTTTGTTTCGGTTCTGGGCTATTTCAACTTGGGCTTCAGCCCTTACGGCCCCCAACCGGTTATCGAAAATACGTATCAACTCGACGACAACTTCTCCAAGGTGCATGGCAACCATACTTTTAAGTTCGGCTTCGATGGGCGGCGGTATCAGGTCTACAACCCCTATGAGGCCTTCAACAACGGGCAATACGAGTTCCAAGGCAACGGCACATACAGCACCGGCGACGCGGGCGCGGACTTCCTGTTGGGATTCCCCGATTCCTACACCCAGGGCAGCGGCGGTATTCAGGACTTCCGCACGTACGAGATTTATATGTATGCGCAGGACAGTTGGAAGATCAAGCGGAACCTGACGCTCAACTACGGACTCGGCTGGCAGATCGACACGCCGCTCGAGAACCAGCATTTCAACAAGCTGGATAACAATTGCTTCTTCCCGGGTCAACAGTCGACCATCTTCCCGACCTCTCCGCTGGGCTTGACGTTCCCGGGCGATACGGGTTGCACGCTGTCGGGATATCACGCCCACGACGTCCACCCTGCTCCCAGAATCGGATTTGCCTGGTCTCCGGATTGGGGCGGAGCTCTGACCGGCGGCGGAAAGAAGTTCGTGATCCGCGGCGGATTCGGCATCTATTTCAACCGTACGGAAGAAGAACTGGGCCTTCAGCAGCTCAGTTCGGCGCCATTTTCGATTACCAATTTTGGCGTGGGCAATATTGGGGGAAGCCCGAACTTCGCGAATCCGTTCAAGGACGTTTCCACGGGCCAGCTCGCGCCCAATCCATTTCCGTTCGTGCCCGCAACCAAGGGCCAGGCGGTCGATTTCACCCAGTTTGAGCCGTTCGATATGAACGTCACCAATCCCAATTTCACGGATCCGTACGCGATGAACTTCAATCTGAACGTGCAGCGGGAGCTACCCGGCTCCATGATTCTGCAAGTGGGTTACGTGGGATCGCTGGGCCGCCATCTGGAGATGGTGTATGAAGGCAACCCGATCTCACCGGCGGGGCAAGCCGCGTGTGCGGCCAGCCCGGCTTGTATTTCGAACCGCGCCGCCCAGTCCGTGGTTTATCCCAGTCATAAGGCCTACGCTCCGGGCGACATTTATGCCTCGGTAGGTACGCAGGCGACGGACGGGACGTCCAGTTACAACTCCCTTCAGATCAGCCTGAATAAACGCTTTTCACACGGGCTGAGCTTCCTGGCCTCGTACACCTTCAGCCATGCGATCGACGATACTTCGGGCTATGAGGGCAGCGGCGCCGCGCCCGGTCTGCTCCGGGCTCCGAATCCGTATGATCTCGCGGCCTCATACCACGGCGACTCGGCCTACGACGCGCGGCAGCGTTTCGTGATCAGTTACGACTGGGCGATTCCTGGGGGGAGCAAGCGCTGGAACAACGCCTTTGCCCGATACGCTTTGGATGGATGGAAGCTGGCCGGAATTACCACGCTTCAGAGCGGCTTCCCAATCACGATCTTCGATACCGGCTTTCGGTCTCTTACTTGTGACGAGTTCGTTTATTACGCATGCTGGGATACCCCCAATGTCAATGGTCCGGTGACCACTTATAACCCGCGTAATTCCGTCCTGGTAAACAGCACTAAGGGTGGTACCACAGCCAAGAACGACTACTATTTCAACCCCAACTCTTTCAGCCTGGAGCCGCTTGGGACGGTTGGCAATGAGGGCAGGAACAACTTCCACGGACCGGGCATCAATAACACGAATCTGTCATTGATCAAAGACATTAAATTCACCGAGGTCCACAGGCTGGAATTGCGTCTGGACAGCTTTAACACTTTCAACCACACGCAATTCCTATTTAACGCCAGCGGCGTGTCATACTCCGACATCAATTCCAGCAACTTCGGAAGAGTGCTCAGCGCAGCGCAGGGCCGGATCGTGCAATTGGGGCTAAAGTTCTACTTCTAATACTTCTAATCAGACTCGCCTAGCACATCTCGCATCGGGCGAACTTGGCTTGGGCCCCTGAGCGGGCTTCAGCCTCTCTTGCGGGTGCGTTGCGGCTGGGGTTGTTTTGCGGGAGCCACTCGAGCAGCCTCCGCCTTTGCGGGAGTCTGCGGCGTGCCGCGGGGACGTGCCGCCCGGCCCCCTCCATTGCAATGAGACTGGTAGGCGGCCTTCTGCTCCTCTGCCTTCCGGGCATGATCTGAGGCGAGGTTCTTGCGTTCGATGGCCTTCTGAGTGAGAACCGCAGCGCTGGCCGTGTGGGCGTCCGCCTGGGCCTGAACGTTCGTTTTCCCGCGCGCCAACCACCAGGACGCGGCACCAAATCTCCTCCCGAAAACTCCGCACTGGATACGGGCTCATCAAGCTGAGGCGATTGGGCTCGCCCCCGAGGTCGTATTCCGCAGTTAGGGTCTTTTCCTGATCGAGGGAGAGGCGATATTCAACCGCGGCGGCCGGAAAATTTCCCAAGTCAACATAGGTGTCGCCAAGATTCGAGTGGAGATTAGGCTCATTGGGGGGCAGTTCGACAGCCTTTTGATGGTACCTGGCCATTTCGCTAAAGTTGGCACGGTTTTGGTAGTATGCGCCAAGGTTTTGCCAGGTCCTGAAATAATTCGGTTCCACTTCGGAAGCCTTAAGAAGCTCTGTCCGAGCCTTCTCCAACTGAGCGTCGTCCTGAGCGCTGTCCTCATACGCTTTGCCGAGATAGATGTGAGCCATGGCATTGCCCGGTTGCAGTTTGATGGCCCGCTCGAATTCGGGTATGGCTGGTTCATAAGATCCTTTGTCGTAATAGAGATATCCTTCGACTCGGTGCGCGGCCGGCACGTCTGGATTGCGGGCTTCCGCCAGCCGCAGCGAATCCTTGGTGCGGCCCAGCCAGGCAGGATCATCCTTGTTGAGGTAGTATTTGAACCGCTGCGCTTCGGCCAGCGCCAGTAAGCTCGACCGCCTTCCGCACGCAACCGCCGAATTTACAACCAGTGCCCTTGATGGATATGGGCTTCGCTGTCATTGGCCAGCTCGCCCGGCACCGTATGCCTCAGATCCGGTTCTTGTACATCGGCTCGCACGTTTGCTCCACGCTTCTTTCACCCTTGCGCTTCGCTATCACTTCACCTCCATCAGGTTGTGAAGGGGACTTTCACCTTCGAGCTGTCGAACATGCTCGGCACACCAAAAAAGGGCCCGGCGAAGGCTTTCGCCTCACCGGGCCACACGAGGGAAGAAGTTAAAATCGTTAGCGGTGGCCGCCGCCGCCGCCGTGCCCGCCTCCGCCACCGCCGCCATGGCTGACCGAGCCGCCACCGCTATGCGATGGAGCCGGGGCGCTACGCTGCACCGGAGCTTGCGCTGGCGCGCCACGGTTACTCGTCGAAGGCGAGGACGTCGAGGAAGATCCGCGCTGTTGGACGATCGGCGCATTCATCCGCAGGGGCTGCTGCTGCGCGGGAGCCCGCGGCGTCGTCGCATACGAGCCCTGCTGCGCTCCGCCGTTATTCCGGTAGTTGGACTGAGGGGCCTGGCCGGTTGATCCAGGCGCCCCCCGCGTCCCGCCCGCATTGTACCCATTCATACTCCGCCATGCCGGGGCTGTTCCGGCGTTTCCATGGGCCACGCTCGCCGCCGAACCGCGGGTGGCGAAACGCGTGTTGGAGCCGGTTTGCGGCATGCCCCGCGAATTGACCGCCGCTTCCGACATGCGCCTGCTGGCCGATGTCGCCTGGATTCCCGAGAGCGGCCCGTGGATCGCGCTCGCCCGCGCCAGATCCGTGCCGTTGGGACGAATCATGGCCGCCCCGCTCACCGCGCCATGCCCGAAATCGTTGGCGCGCATGCTGCTGATGGCTCCATTCACACGGGCGTTGCGGAACGTGTTCGCGATGCCCAAATTCGCCCCGCCGAAGCGGCCGCCCGCCATGGCTCCGGCGCCATACCAGGGATGGAACGCCTCATACGGACCCAGCGGCACCCAGCCCACGTTTCCGAAGCCGAAGCCGAGGCCGAATCCCGGCGCGCCCCATCCGAAGAAGCCCACCATGGCGGGCCGCCAAAAATGCGGGCCGATCCCGCCCGGCCACCAGGCCCAGCCCCGGGGACCCATGAACCAGCCTCCATAGTGATACGGGGCCCAGCCCCACGGATCCCCGCTCAACCAGGTCCAGCCGTAATAATCCTCGTCCACCCAGCGCCCGTTCTGATACGGGGCCCATCCCGGCGGCTCCGAAGGCACCCATACCTGGCCGTAATTGGGATCGTTCTGCCATTGCCCGTAAGGATCCAGCGCCTCGCCGCCCGCTTCATCCGGCGGAACATACCCGGGGCGATAGCTCGCGGTCTGCTGCATCACCTTGTCGCGGTCCGTGTTAAAGCGGTCGAAATCGTCCACGGGAATCGCCGCTACAATCTGGAACTCCGGATCGTCGGCCGATCCGCGCGCCTGCATGGTTTGCCCCTGCGCCAAAGTCTCCGAGCCGCGAGGCCCGTAGATCTCGGCTTCGCCGCCGCGCACCGTGATTTCCGTGATTCCATCCGGACGCACTGAAATGCGGTACGTGCCCGCGCGCACCGGGCGCACCGAAACCGTCGGCGTGCTGATTTCCACCTGCCCGTCGTTGTCGCGCAGCACTCGGAATGTAGTCGTTCCCGCCGCGATCTGCACCTGATACTGCTTGAATTCGAGCTGGCTCAAGCGCACTTCGCTCGAGTTCCCCAGTCGAATCATGTTCGTAAAATCGAATTGGACTTCCGCCAGCCCTCCGTCGCCGGTGACCACGCGATCCGTCGTGACCAAAGGAGCGTTCATGGCGGCGGGCGCAAGCTCGCCCATGTCGCCGTGACGGATCGAAACATTGCCCTGAACCAGGCTCAACCGCGCCACGCCGTGGTCGGGAGCGTCACCTGCGTTCGGATCTTGCGCCCAAGCCGGCGCGAGCGCCGCAACCAGGATCACCGCTAGGACCGTCCGCGTCATAACCATCAGCCTTTCGCAACTTTAATGGCAATTCGTCGGCCAAATGCAAACTGATTGATTTTATGGACCTTGCCTCAATCGCGCCGAGCTCGGCTACTGGCCGAAAACCACCACCTTGGTTCTATCGAACCGGTCTTCGCTAATCCGGCGGAACTTCCTGTATCATGACAACTTGAAATCGAAACGCGAACAACTGCTCGGCCCCTCGGTGCTGCTTGCAATCGTGGTTCTCTTTCATTGGAAGCTGACGCTGACGCATCAGTACACTTGGCTGGAAACTCCCGACATGGCCAACCTGGTTCTGCCGTGGCTCCAGTTCCAGGCCGGCGAGTGGCATCATCACCGCTTTCCGTTGTGGGACCCGAACAGTTGGTTTGGCCAACCTCTATTTGGACAGGCTCAGCCGGGATCGGCGTATCCGCTGAATTGGCTGCTGTTTCTTGCGCCGCTCAAGAACGGTTGGCTGCGCGAATCCGCGTTGAACTGGTACTACGTGCTGATGCGGGCTTTGGCCGCGCTGACTGCCTACGCTTTCGCTCGCGACCTGGGGCGTAGCCGCGCCGCGTCGATCCTGGCCGGATGCGTCTACGCTCTGGGCGGATACGTCGCCTTCACTCGCGCTCCGCAGATGGTCAACGGAGCGGTGTGGACGCCGCTGGTCTTCTTATATCTGCTCCGCGCGGAACGCGGGCAACGCCCCTGGGCCAGTGCCCTGCTCTCGGGATTCTTCCTGGGCTTCGGATGGCTGGCCGGCCATCATCAAATGAATCTGTTTGTTTCGATCGCGGCGGCCGGCCTGTGGATCTGGCTGTGCGTGCGCGATGCCAAAATCGATTGGCGGATGGCGCGGTTGGCCGCTGCGTCCTTGGCCATCGCCGCGTTCGCCAGCGGTTTCCAGACCCTTCCGACCGCCGAATACGGCCGCCTGGCGGTGCGGTGGAGCGGTCCTCCCGAGCCTTTGCATTTCGATCAAACCGTCCCTTATACGGTACATGAAGATTATGCCTTGAAGCCTTTGGGACTGCTGGGAATCTTCATTCCTGGAATTGCCCAAGGCTCGATGCCGGGATCGAATCCTTACGTGGGCATCGTGGCCTTCGCGCTGGCGTTGCTGGGCACGATTCTGGCTTGGAGGGAACGGCAAGTCCGCTGGCTGGCCGCGCTGAGCCTGGGCGGCATCGTGTTTTCGCTGGGACCGAACAGCCTGCTGCACGGAGTCCTGTACGCGCTGGCGCCGCTGGTCGAGAAAGCACGCGTGCCGGGCGCCGGGACGGTGGTATTCGCCGTAGGACTCGCGCCGCTGGTTGCCTTCGGGGTCGATGCTCTCCCCGTACCGGCGGGCTTCGCGTGGTCGCGGCGCTTCGGATGGGCTCTGGGTGCGCTGGCCGGAGTGCTGGCGCTGCTGAGCCTGGTCCTTTATGCAACCAAGATTCCCAGCGCGCTGGGCGACGACCGCATCATGGTCACGGCTCTCGCCGCCGCGCTGGCTGCGGGATTGTTGGCTGCGTGGAGAGCCGGAGCGATCTCGGCTCGGGCTGGCGGAGTCGCCGCCATCTGCCTGGTCCTGTTTGAGCTGGCCAACGTCAACGGCTACTCGCTTCCGAATCGCAGCAACCCGGCCGACAACGTCTACCTGCCGCCGTTGAGCCAGCATAGCGATCTGGCGGATTACGTTCGCGGGCATGGCTCCGCCGTGGGAAACGCCGCGCGCGTCGCCTATGACGACACGCTGATTCCGTACAACATCGGAGACTGGTATGGGATCGAGGCCGTCAACGCTTATACCGCCTCGGTGCTGGCGAATATCTGGGACATGAACCTGTTCTCGAATCGCAGCCGCGATTTTTTCGGCGTCGGGTATTACTTCGGTAAAACTCCTCCGAGTCCGGAGTTTAAAGAAGTGTTTACGGGAAGAAGTGGGCTGAAAGTGTTCGAGAACGCGAACGCATACCCGCGCGTCTGGAGCGTTCATCAAGGCACTTCCGTGCCCAACCTCGCCGAAGAGCGAAGAATAATGGACGAGCCGGCTTTCGATCCCCGCCACACCGTTTTGCTGAGGGACGCTGTCCCGCCGGACATTGGCGCATGCGGCTCGAATGCCGACGATATCCAGATGCCGCAGCACCTGCCCAACTATGTGCGCATCCAGGCGCACCTGGGATGCCGCGGAATGGTGATCCTCACCGACCCGTACTTTCCAGGCTGGCGCGCCTACGTGGATGGGAAGCGCGCTCTGGTGATCGAAGCCTACGGCGGCGTGCGTGGAGTCGTGGTCGAGGCCGGCAACCATTTGGTCGAGATGCGATACCGCCCCTGGAGCGTGCTCCTCGGCGCGCTGATGACCGCCGCCGCGGCGCTGATCACGCTCGTGGTGAGTCTCCGGGCATCCTGACCGACGTTTCGGCCTGTTGGATTGACAATCCCCGCAAGGCGGTCCATAATCGCAAGGCGGTCCATAATGATGTCAGATTGGCGCAATCTGGCGCACGTTCTCGGCGGCCTGACCAAGACGGGTGCGCCGTTACCGATCCCTCTCTTGGCGCGAAAACAAATAAAGCCAGTCCTGGCGATCCCGCGTAGGCTTGGTTGAGATCCCGCTCGGGCATTGCTGACAACAGTGCGTACTTTGGGGCTACGCGTGCGCGCTCGTTGCCTATGGTTTGAAAGGAGAAATTCAAGTGATCGATTCGAAATATCCAGGCCGTGCAGTTTCCCTTCTCGTTTTTCTGCCCGTGGTGTTGATAGGGCAGCGGGCGCAGGAGAATGTAGTTCCACTGAAAAACTGGGCGACTCCGTTGTACTGGAACCCCAACCAGTCAGAGAGAGTCGCCGCTGCGAGACCCGAGCCGGAGCTCAAGTTTTCCGCGAATCAGATTTCCAACGACGCTCTGACGTTCGTGGCGATCACGCCCTGCCGCTTGGTGGACACTCGCGGCGCTGCTGCCGGGTTTGTCGGTGTGACTCCTTTTAATGGGCCGGGCGTTCCAGCCGGAGGAGGAAACCTCACCTTCCCGGTGCAATCGTCCGCCCAAACCAGCACCACCGCGCCCGCGCCCTGCGGTGCGATTCCTTCATCCGCCGCGGCGTATTCGGTTAATCTCACGGTGGTGCCGGTGGCGGGAGGCGCTGTGGATAATGTCAGCCTGTGGCCCGCAGGCAGCACGCAACCATTCGTCGCGACCTTAAACGATCCACAAGGGATCATCGCGCAAAACGCGGCTATTGTCCCGGCGGGAACACCCTTTGGAGGATTCAGTCTTCATTCCACCGGCCCCGCGGCGACCGATATCATCATCGACATGAACGGCTACTACACCGCGCCGAGCGACCTGAACGCGAATACCGCCATCGGGTTGGGAACGCTGGCGAGCAATACTACCGGGACCTACAACACAGCCAGCGGCTTCAACGCCCTGGCGAGCAACACCGCCGGGGGTGCCAACACGGCCAGCGGCTACACCGCGCTGACGAACAACACAACCGGCAACGGCAACACGGCCACCGGTTCCGTTGCCCTGTTCAGTAACACCACGGGGAGCTACAACATGGCCAGCGGGAACGGTGCGCTGTCTAGCAACACCACCGGGAACGCCAACACGGCCACCGGCCTCGAGGCGCTGTCGAGCAACACCACCGGAAGCCTCAACACAGCCAGCGGCAACCAGGCGCTGTATAACAACACCACCGGCGGCAACAACATCGCCGTCGGGTTTCAAGCGGCCCTCAACGCCCCGAACGGCAACAGCAACAGCATCTACATAGGCAGCGAGGGAACGGCCCTCGACAGCAGCGCCACCATCCGCATCGGGACGGAGGGCACGCAGACGAGCGCCTACATCGCGGGCATTTCTGGGGCGGGCGTTGCTGGTGGGGCAGCGGTATATGTCAATAGCAACGGCCAGCTAGGCACCGTGCTCTCCTCGCGCCGCTTCAAAGAGCAGATCACCGACATGGGCGACAGCAGCAGCAAGCTGTTCCAATTGCGTCCGGTGAACTTCTTCTACAAGCCGCAATTCGACGACGGCTCCCACCTGCTGCAATACGGGTTGACGGCCGAGGAAGTGGCCAAGGTCTATCCCGAAATGGTGGCGTACGACAAGGACGGCCAGATATTGACGGTTAAGTATCAGATGCTCGCTCCTATGCTGCTGAACGAACTGCAGAAGCAGAACGCACAGCTACAGAACCAGGACCTGCAACTCCAGAACCAAGATCTGCAAGCCCGGAAGCAGGCGGAAGTCCTTCAACTCCAGCAAGAAGAAAATCGAAAACTGGAAGACCGCCTAGCCGCGCTGGAGGCTTTGCTGTCTCGCCAGTGATCGACCGCGCCTAGGTGGATGGGAAGCGCGCTCCGGCGATCGAAGCGTATGGCGGCGTTTGTGGAGTCGTGGTCGAGGCCGGCGACCATTTGGTCGAGATGCGCTACCGCCCCTGGAGCGTGCTGCTCGGCGCGCTGATGACCGCCGCGGCAGCGCTAATTACGCTGGTGGTGAGTCGCCGGGCATCCTGACCACAGCGCGTCACGCACGTTCCGAACGGGGTGAGTGGGCGTGGATACAGGTGCGCCTAGACTTTCGTTTCAAGGATGTTTCGGCGCTTTGGAAGCATATTCTCATTGAAGAATGAGCCTGGAGGCGGGAGCGACGCGACCGCGCCACAAGGATCTCCTTTCTGATAGGATTTTGAACTCGGGGCCGACCAACGGGAGGCAGACTGCGCTCCCCTGAACTGCGTTGGTTTTTCTTTCATAAGAAGGTTTTGGTTTTGAATTTCGGAGCGGTCGTTGTTTGCTCGGGCCGACCAACGGGAGGCTATGGATGCCAGCCTCATGCGCTTCGCCTTTCTTGGAAACCGGCGAACAGCTTGCGCTTGGCTGCCTGCATTTGTTCGGCGGCCTGCGTATCGCTTTTGACCTTTGCCTGTTGATCCAACTTCGCAATCGTCACGTCAGCCTTGAGATGGCTGGCTACGTCCGGTAGTTGACGCAAGATCTCCCACGGTGTCGCATACCATCGGTACACGCGTTTCTCTTTCCCTTTTGCGTTCACCACTAGCTCCGGCACTCCGCAGGGTCGATGAAAGTTCAAGTACGGATTGAAATGCTCGTGGTAAAAGTCGGCGATCGCCGCCGCGTGCGCCGAGGCAATATGCGTATAGCCCATGTGCTTTCGCACGACCGCGCCATTTTTGCTCTCGGCCAGTCCGTTGTCGTTGGAGTGCCGCGGCCGTGATTTGGTCTGTTCGATGAGCAGCTTGTTGAGCAGTTTGGCCACCAAGTGATTAATGAACTCGCTGCCGTTGTCGGAATGAAAGCCTCGAATGCGAAACGGAAACTGCGCCAGTATGGCCGCCAGCACCGGAAGGAGAAAGGCTTCGCTGATCTGCTCTACAGCCGCCACCACCTCCCATTGCGTGACTTCGTCCACTGCGTTGATGTGATACACGCCCTTCACTCCATCCTGGTCGCCCTGATGCACCGTGTCGATGCGGAGATATCCGGGGCGCCCCCGCGGCTCGGGTTTCCTCCGTTCGCCGATCGACACCGGCGTCGGCCGGGTTGCCTGGTATTGGATACGCCGCTCGCGGTAGGCACGGCTTTTTCGCAGCCGGTACAACTGCGCCACCGAAATCCCCGCCAGCCTCCGATAGCGCCCGTCGTTGAAGTTGTAGCAGGCGCGCTGGAGGAGTTTCTTGGTCGCCGGCCCGCTTAGCGTCTGGTGCGCCTCATCCATGCCCGCAAGCAAGGCGATATCCTCCCGCCTATAGATCTGCCTGAAGCGCCGCCGCCGGTAGGGCTGCGGTTTCACTTCTTCCCCGCGCAAATATATCGTGATCAGTCGCGTCGTCTGCGCCCGGCTCAGTCCAGTCATCTTTTCCATGTACCGCCGCACCACTCCCCGCCCGCTGCGGTTCAGTCCTTCATATCCCTGCTGCCGCAACGTTTGATTCACCCAGATGTAAACCTCCCCTCGTTTCTGACCTTTGAATCCGACCTCCCCACTGCTTTCTAGAAATGCCTGTATCTGCTCCAGGCTCAATCGTTCCGTCGTTTCCACTTTGATGGTCAAGTCCTAGCATGCGGAATCGCTCCTCCAGGCTCATCTTGTATGAGAAACCGCCCTTCCCTCCAGGCTCATCTTGTATGAGACAAGACTTTGGATTGACAATCCCCGCAAGGCGGTCCATAATCGCAAGGCGGTCCTTAATAATGTCAGATTGGCGCAATCTAGCGCACGTTCTCGGCGGCCTGACCAAGACGGGTGCGTCGTTACCGATCCCTCTCTTGGCGCGAAAATAGATAAATAAAGACAGTCCTGGCGATCCGTGTTGGCTTGGTTGAGATCCCACTGGGGCATTGTTGACAACAGTGCGTACTTTGGGGCCACGCGTGCGCGATCATTGCCTACGGTTTGAACGTCGGCGGAGTCTGCCGGCGTGGTCCACGAAATAAAAGGAGAAATTCAAGTGATCGATTCGAAATATCTAGGCCGTGCAGTTTCCCTTCTGGTTTTTCTGCCCGTGGTGCTGATGGGGCAGAGGGTGCAGGAGAATGTAGTTCCACTGAAAAACTGGGCGACTCCGTTGTACTGGCACCCCAACCAGGCAGAGAGAGAAGCCGCTGGGAGACCCGTGCCGGAACTCAAGTTTTCCGCGAATCAGATTTCCGCGGGAGCTCTGACGTTCGTGGCGATCACGCCCTGCCGCCTGGTGGACACTCGCGGCGCTACCGCCGGCTTTATCGGTGTGACTCCTTTTAATGGACCGGGCGTTCCAGCCGGAGGAGGAAACCTCACGTTCCCGGTGCAATCGTCCGCCCAAACCAGCACCACCGCGCCCGCGCCCTGCGGCGCGATTCCATCCACCGCAGAAGCGTATTCGATTAATCTCACGGTTGTGCCGGTGGCGGGTGGCGCTGTGAATAATGTCAGCCTGTGGCCCGCGGGCAGCACACAACCAATAGTTGCGACCTTAAACGATCCACAAGGGATCATCGCGCAAAACTCGGCCATTGTTCCGGCGGGAACACCCTCCGGAGGATTCAGCCTTCATTCCACCGGCCCTGCGGCGACGGATATCGTCATCGACATGAACGGCTACTACTTCGTGCCGTCCGACGCGAACGGCAATACCGCCATCGGGACGGGAACGCTGTCGAGCAACACCGCCGGGACCAACAACATGGCCATCGGTTACGCCGCGCTGGAGAGCAACACCACCGGGAACTACAACACGGCCAGCGGTGAAGGCACCCTGACGCTCAACACCACCGGGAGTAACAACACAGCCAGCGGTCAAGGCGCGCTGTTCAGCAACACCACCGGGAGCAACAACACGGCCACCGGTTTCGAAGCCCTGCTGGACAACAGCACCGCGTCCCGCAACACGGCGGTCGGCGTCCAAGCACTGCAGCTCAACACCACCGGGTACGACAACACAGCCAATGGTGACGCCGCGCTCCAGAACAACACCACCGGGTATGAAAATGCGGCCTTTGGAGTCTTCGCGCTGCCGGTCAACACCACCGGGAACTACAATACGGCAAGCGGTTACCTCGCAATGGATGCCAACACCACCGGGACTGGCAACACTGCCATCGGTGCTGCCGCGCTGTACAGCAACACCACTGGGAGCTACAATATCGCCATCGGGCTGAATGCGGCCATTGGCGTCTCGGGCTCCACCAACGCCAGCAACAACATTCACATCGCCAGCGGGGGCGCAGCCGGCGACAGCAACGTCATCAAGATCGGAACGCAGGGCACCCAGGTCGGCACCTATATCGCGGGAATTTACAACGAACCCGTGGGCGGCACCAACATCTATGTCTGCGTCGACAACACTGGGAAGCTGGGAACCTCAGGAAGTGGTTGCGCCACTCTCTCCTCCCGCCGCTTCAAGGAGCAGATCGCCGACATGGGCGACACGAGCAGCAAGCTGCTCCAGTTGCGTCCGGTCACGTTCCTATACAAGCCGGAGTACGACGATGGCTCTCACGCGCTGCAATACGGCCTCATCGCCGAGGAAGTAGCCAAGCTCTATCCCGAAATGGTGGGATACGACAAAGACGGCCAGCCCTCGTCGGTCAAGTATCAATCGCTCGCCCCCTTGCTGCTGAATGAGGTGCAGAAGCAGAACGCGCAGCTCCAGAACCAAGATCTGCAAGCCCGGAAGCAGGCAGAAGTCCTTCAACTCCAGCAAGAAGAAAATCGAAAACTGGAGGACCGCCTAGCCGCGCTGGAGGCTTTACTGTCTCGCCAGTAATCGACCGCGCCTACGTGGATGGGAAGCGCGCTCCGGTGATCGAAGCCTACGGCGGCGTGCGTGGCGTGGTGGTCGAGGCCGGCGATCACCTGGTCGAGATGCGCTACCGCCCCTGGTGGAGCGTGCTCCTCGGCGCGCTGATGACCGCCGTGGCGCTGATTACGCTCATGGCGATTTGGCGGTCATCAATGTAGAACGGCCGGACCGCAGGGCTTGCCTTCGAGACAAAACTCACGACTTGTAAGGGCTTGGTGCCGGGGCGATAGACGATGAGGTACGAATACACCACGAAGAATCTGACGTTGGTCGAGGTGAGATCGGCGCGCTGGTGTCCGGCACCCGGAGCATCGGCGAGAAACGCGATCTTGCCGCGGATGGTGGATTCCACCCTGTCGGCGATTTCGCGACTGCTTTCTTTCTTGATGTATCGCCAGATCGCCACGAGATCGCGCGCCGCCTCGGGCGCCAGGATGTAGCGGCGCTTCACTCCGTCTGAGACTTCAGCCGTTCAAGATGCGCGTCCAGTTCATCCTCCGGGATTCCTTCGCCCCGGTCCAACTCTTCGATGCCCCGGCGAATCTTTGCGTCAATGGCGTGACGGTTGGCCGCGAGCCATTCATCGCGCTCGTGGAGCACCTCAAGCGCCCGATCGATCACCTCGTCCGGCTGTGATACGCCCCGGAGCGTACCGCCTCCGCAATGCGATGCTCCCGATCCGGCTTGAGATGAATCGTCATTGTCGCGCCCTTCTTCTGTCATGGTCGCAATTCCTCTGGAGGTACGCCCGAGACCGCACCATGCTGTCATTTATTCTGAGGGTGGATACGTTACCGCCGAAGGATTTCGCTCGTGAGGGCTTCGGTGAGAGCAGCCGACCCGACCAGGACCGTCGAAAAGGGAGCGTCCCTCGCCAGCCAAAACTTGGCCGCTTCCGTAAGAATGGCAATCAGTGTTCGGAGATCCGGCAGCCGGAGCGAAAGCAGCCCATCGGCGCCCCTCAGCACTAGCAGAAAGCCTTTATGATCGCCCAAGGGCAAATCGCGTAGACACTCTTCCAGCGCGTCCCAATTCACACCCATATAGTCCGGCAGCGGAAATCCAGCTTTCAAATTCCGGAGCAGGTCCGCTTTACCCGTGGCGCCGGTGAGGGAGAGCTGAAGGACCTTGAACTCATTTTGATCCGCTTCTCGCAGAAGTGAAGCTAACATGCCCTCGTCCTCTAGCACGTGCACGCTCAGATCAGGAATCATAACGCTCGGTGCATACGACAAAGGTGCCGCGATGATAATGAACGCCACGCAAGGAAGGCGCTACTTCGCGGCGGCGGTCGTTGCGATCTGGGTGAGCACCGCTTCGGCGTCGGCCTCGGTGAACTCTTGCGTCTTATTGGAGTGGTTCATGGAGCAGAACTTGGGCCCGCACATGGAACAGAAGGCGGCGTCCTTGAAGCCTTCCTCCGGCAGCGTCTCGTCGTGATAGGCTCGGGCGGTTTCGGGATCGAGGGACAGCTCGAACTGGCGGTTCCAGTCGAAGGCGAAGCGAGCCCGCGACAGTTCATCGTCGCGGTCGCGAGCTCCGGGCCGGTGGCGCGCGATGTCGGCTGCGTGGGCGGCGATCTTATACGCGATCAGACCCTGCTTGACGTCCTCGCGATTGGGCAGCCCCAGGTGCTCCTTGGGGGTGACGTAGCACAGCATGGAAGCGCCGTGCCAGCCGATCATGGCGGCTCCGATGGCGGATGTAATGTGATCGTAACCCGGCGCGAAATCCGTCACCAGAGGCCCCAGCGTGTAGAAGGGCGCCTCGTGGCAGATGGCCATTTCCTTTTCCACCTGCATCTGGATCTGGTCCATGGGAATGTGCCCCGGACCTTCGATCATCACCTGCACATCGTGCTTCCAGGCGATCTTGGTGAGCTCGCCCAGAGTCTCCAGCTCGGCGAACTGGGCGCGGTCGCTGGCGTCGGCGAGCGATCCGGGGCGCAGACCGTCGCCCAGCGAAAAGCTGACGTCGTGCTTCTGGAAGATCTTGCAGATGTCTTCAAAATGTTCGTAGAGCAGATTCTGGCGGTGGTTCTTGACCATCCATTCAGCCAGAATCGCTCCGCCGCGGCTGACGATGCCGGTCACGCGCCGGGTGGTCAAAGGGATGTATTGTACCAGTACTCCGGCGTGAATGGTCATGTAATCGACGCCCTGCTCGGCCTGCTCCTCGATGACTTCGAGCATGACGTTGATGTTGAGATCCTCGATGCGCCGCACGCGGGCGATGGCTTCGTAGATGGGGACCGTGCCAATCGGCACAGGGGATGCTTCAATGATGGCCTTGCGAATCCGCGGAATGTCGCCGCCGGTGGAGAGATCCATCACCGTGTCGCCGCCGTACTTGACGGAGTAACGCAGTTTCTCGAGCTCTTCTTCAATGTTGGAGGTGGTGGAGGAGTTGCCGATGTTGGCGTTGATCTTGCATGTCGAGGCCACGCCGATGCACATCGGCTCGAGATTGGTGTGATGGATATTGGCGGGGATGATCATGCGCCCGCGCGCAACCTCGTCACGGATGGTTTCCGCGGAGAGGCGCTCGCGGCGCGCCACGTACTCCATCTCCTCGGTGGTACGCCCCTGCCGGGCATAGTGCATCTGCGTGCGAATGCGGTCGCCCGAGCGCCGCGCTACCCATTGGTCTCGCATAATTTAAGCATTATACCCGTTTATACTGACCCGGAGCGGTGATTCAGTTGATAGAAAGTTTTGATTGGACCCAGGCCGGTTGCGCGTCTTACGCTCGATGTATGGTGGCTACTGAAATTATGAGTATCACGGGACCCGACGACATATCCGTTCTGCACAGAGTGAGCCGGATTGTTAGCTCGGAGCTGTCTCTAGACGAAATGCTGGGGGAGATCGTGGGGCTGGCGGCGCGGGTGGCCGGCTGCGACGCCTGCCTGGTGTATCTGGTGGAAACAGAGACGGGGGAATTTGTTTTACGCGCTTCGCTGGTGCCGCACGCGGCCGACCTGGGCAACCTGCGCATGAAGATCGGCGAGGGCGTGACGGGCTGGGTGGCGGAGCACCAATCGCCGGTGGCGCTGGCGTCGCGGGCCTCGCAGGACTCCCGCTTCAAGATGTTCCCCGCCCTGGTGGAAGACACCTACGAGGCGTTTCTATCGGTTCCGCTGATCAACAAGGGCAGAGCCATCGGCGTCATCAACGTGCATCACCGCGAGAGGCATGAGCACTCCGTGGACGAGATCAGCACCATCCAGTTCATCGGGGAGCAGATGGGCAACGCCATCGCCAAGAGCTTACTGGAGGAAGACAACGCGCGGCTGTCGGCGGAGACCGAGGAGATGAAGCGGCAACTGGAGACGCGCAAGGCGGTGGAGCGCGCCAAGGGCATCCTGCAACGCCGCCACAACCTGACCGAGGAAGAAGCCTATCTGCGCATGCGCAACGAGAGCCGCCGCCTGCGCCGTCCCATGAAAGAGCTGGCCGACGCGATTATTCTGGCGGAGGAACTGGCGCGCAAGGACCCGTCGCCCGTGGATTGAGCGGTCTGGCCCGAGTCCGTGGACTGTGAGCCTTTTCGGCCGGCGTGGGGAACCCGCTAAACTGGCCTGTGGGGCGCTCGAACACGTTTCTGACGGCGGAGTGGAAGAGCCTGCTCATGCTCAACCATGCGGTCCCGGCCTCTCTGCTGGAGCCGTTCGTTCCCGCAGGCACTGAGCTCGACGCATTCGAAGGTAAAACCTACCTCAGCCTGATTGGTTTCGAGTTCAACCACTCGCGCATCCGTGGGTTCGCCGTGCCGTTTCACCAGGCGTTCGAGGAGGTGAACCTTCGGTTTTACGTGAGGCGGTCGTCCAGACGAGGCGTCGTGTTCATCCGGGAGCTGGTGCCGAGACACGCGGTGGCAGCCGTCGCGCGAATTGCGTTCAACGAAAACTATTCCTGCGTGCCGATGTCGCATCGAGTTGAAACCCGTGCCGAAGGCGGGGTCGTGGAAGCCGAATATGCATGGGGCTCCGGACCGGATCGATGTTCGATGTGGATCGAAGCCGAAGGGGAGAGTTTCCTTCCCCCGGAGGGCTCCCTGAGTCAATTCATCACGGAGCATTATTGGGGCTACGCGGCGCAGCGGGGCGGCGGCTGCCTCGAATACGAAGTCCAGCACCCGCGATGGCCCGTGAGGAAGGCGAGGCGGGTTGGATTTTTCGGAAACACTGCCCGGCTCTTTGGACACTGTTATGGGAGATCCTTCGGCCAGGAAGGCGGAATCCGGATCGCCTGCTAGAGCTTGCGCGATCCCGGCCCCTTTGTCCGAGGTCCTCGGCTTCAAACGTTTGAACCCGGACATTTCGTCTATCCTGGAAGGAAGGGGAATGTCGTGCTTCTAGCCAACGCGATTCGAGCCATTGCGAGTTTGGCGGTGTGCGTCTCAGGGGCGGTTTACGCGCAGTCCGCGGTTGTCCCGCGGTTTGAAGTGGCTGCGATCAAGCCGAGCAACGCCGATCCGGGCGCTTCCGGCATCCACACCGCTAACGGACGGCTCACGGCGAACAACGTGACCCTGAAGCGTTGCATCATGGGCGCCTATGCGGTCGGGCCGAACCAAATCTTCGGCGGCCCGGACTGGCTGGATTCGGACCGCTTTGAGATCACCGCCAAAGCCGAGCAACCGGTGGGTGACAGCGTCCTGATGACGATGCTGCAAACGCTGCTGGCCGACCGCTTCCAACTGGCGCTCCACCGCGAGGCGAAACCGATCGAGGCTTACGTCCTGGAAGTTGCGAAGAACGGACCGAAACTGGAGAAAGGCGATGCCCAAGGCGCCAAAACAAATAATGGCCGGGGCGAGATTGTTGCCAGGAACGCCACGATGGACCGCTTCGCTGAAATTCTCTCGCGGCAAATAGACCTGCCGGTCGTGAACCATACAGGATTGGAAGGCGTTTTCAATTTGAAATTGCAGTGGACTCCCGAGAACGCCAGTCCCGCCAAACCGGCGGACGGCGCTGTGATCGAGGGGCCGTCCCTATTCACCGCGATCCAGGAACAAATCGGACTACGGCTGCATGCCCAGAAAGTGCCGGTCGAGGTGCTTGTGATCGACCGCGTGGAAAAACCTTCGGAAAACTGAGCGAAAGCAGGAGCTGCCGGCGCGAGATTCCTCGTCCCCGGACTGATCCGGCGGCTTTGTGGGGCGGCGCCCTGGTGCGTGCTTCAGCCTACGAGGCGGATGGGAATGGGCGGGGCGCGGCGGGGTATCCGGGGTCCGGCTAGCCACCCGGTCAGCCTGCGCACTTCCTTCAGATCGTCAACGGTGGCGCACACCGGAAGTCCGGTTCGATCCTCCGCCTCCGCGCCACTGACTCCCGCAGCGACGCGGTGCAAAAGGAGAGCGGAACGATCTTCCAGATCCATGGAACGGAGCCACGCGGCCCGGTATCTGGCCAACTCGATGGAGGACGGATCGGAGTTTGTCACCAGGAAAATCGAATCGGAATTGCGCAGCACTTCCAGCGCCGACGACTCTCTGGCTTCGCTTAGATCGGCGCAGGTGACGCGATAGCGCCCGCGAGCGTGATCCAGCAGAAGGCGAATGTTGCTAGGGTGCGCTTCCCGCGCCTCCAGCGTGTCGAACGCCTCGCCGTTGCTCCTCAGGAACGCTCCCCAGGTGCGGCCGTCCAGGCGCTGCGGCGCCTCGGGGGTGCCCCATAGGGGGAAGCCGCGCGCGCAAAAATCGGCCAGCAGCACGGAGAGCCCGCAGTCCTCCGAAAGCTCGCGGCTCAGTTGCCTGGCAACCTTGTCCGCGTTGGATCCGCCGTGCGCTGGCACGATAGCATACACCTGGCCGGACGCCTCCGAACCGTCCGGACCAGAAGGAAACTGCGATTTTCGCGTCGTTACTTCCACTCGGTCCCATTTATGTGCAAGCCGCGTTCCAACCGTTGCCCGGCCGCTAAGTGTTTGGATAAACGTGAAAAGCTTGCCTGGGCTCTCGCAACGCGTGAGCCACTGAGACATTTTGTCCCATTAGAAGCGGGACAATTTGGCAGGATCGGATAGGAAAGGGACGCGCGGAGTACTGGTGAGGCGCGTGTCAACGAGCGGCCCGTTTATCGCCGCGGAGCGGCCAGCTCCTGCTTCATGGACTGGGCGTTCGCGGACGCCTTCTGTTGCATCGGTCCGGGAATCGCGGCGGACTGTTCGCTGTACCTCTCGCCTTCCTGGACCTTGGTCCGGTCGCCGGTCGCCTTGCCGATCTGATAATCCGCCAAGCCCAGGTAAAAATATGTGATCCCCAAGGTTCTTTGATCCTTGTTCACGTACGGCACGGCCAATTTCAAATTGCGGTCGCACTCGATCCAGCCGGATTTGGTGCATGCCGCCGCGCCGGCGATATAGTAGCCATCGCCGAGCATCGCCGATTTCGTCCTCTCCCAATCCGCTTCCGTAACGCCGTCGGGCTTGGCCTTGGCCTTCATCACGGTCAGCAAGCGCGTGGCGTAACCGTTGGCGCGGTCGGGAGCGCTGCTGCTATAGCCTAATGCCAGCGCGTGCAAGGCTTCTTCATTATTGCCGTTGGCGTTGAGAAGTTTTTGAGCCGCGGCGAGTTGTTTCTCCGCCCCCTGCTTTGCCATAGCGGCAAGATAGGTAGACGAACACAAAGTCAAGTACTGGCTCTTGGGGCTGATCTCGAGCAGTGCATCCACCAGCTCCTCCATCTTGGCCTGGTCAGTAATGCTGACAGCCGTCGAAGCCAGAGAGTACTCGGCGAAGAGATCCACCTGCTTAGCGAATTCCACGCGCTGCTTCCAATCCGCGACGGCGGCGGCGTCGGATGGCTGGGGCGCGACTGCTTCAACCCGCGCCAGCTTGGAAGCTTCCAGAGCCAGCTTCTTCACTGCATCGGGATCCTTCTTGGTTTGGGCGGCCTTCAATTCCGCATAGCGATCGTCCAGGTCGTTGGCGAACAACCCGCCGGCCAACGTGAGCGCGAGAATCCAGAATTTCATAAACCCTCCCGGCAGGAGCGATTATACCGCAACGCCATCGGGCGGTTGCGGTGCATGGTTGGAATAGCCGCTAAGCTGCCACCAGCGCGCCCCAATGAAACCCGGCTCCAAAGGCTGCAAAGACGACCGGGCCCGGGGACGAAGGGAGGCTCGCCCATTCCGCGGCGGCGATCAACAGGGACGCCGAGGAGGTGTTGCCGTAACGGGCGATATTCGAAAACACGCGCTCGGCGGGAACAGCGAGCGCCTTGGCGACTCGAAGCAGCAGATTCTGGTTGGCCTGGTGCACCAGAAACGTGGACACGTCCGCGGGAGCGATGGACTCGTGATCGAGGACTTCGCGGATGGCCGAAGGGATCTTGCGCGAGGCGTGCAAAATCACGCTGCCTCCGTTCATCTGAAGCGGCGATTTCCAATCGAAGGCAAGCTCCTGGCGGAGTTCGCCGTTGGTGTGGAGCGCGCTATAGAGGATGCGGCGCGGACCCGGACGAGCACGGATGAGCACGGCGCCGGCGCCGTCGCCGAACAGGATGGCCGTGTTCCGGTCCAGCGGATGGGCTTGAATGACGGCCGACATTTTCTCCGCCGCAACTACCAGAATGTCGCCCAGGGAATCGGCCAGCCGGGAGGCCAGCGCCATGCCGAATAGACTCCCCGCGCTGGCGATGGGCAGGTCGAGCACGGGCGTGGACTCGAGGCCCAGGCGCGCGGCTACTTCCGCCGCCGGCCCCGGAAAACCGGGAGGGGCGCTTCCGGAAGCGAGAATCAGCAGACCGAGCCGGGAACGATCCGCACCGGATCGAGCCAAACAATCTTCGGCGGCGGCGACGGCCAGATCGGCCACGGTCGTATCGTCGCCGGCCCAGCGGCGCTCGCGAATGCCGGAGACCGATTCGATCCACTCCGCTGTGCAGTTAGGCGCCCAGCTCAGGCGGTCTGCCAATTCGGCGTTTGAAACCACGCGCTGGGGCAGGTGCGCTCCGAAGGCATCGAGGTAAGCGCTCATGCGCCGCGGCCGCCGCCGCGATCGGCAACGTAGGCTTCCATGCGCGCGATGGAATCGAACTTGCGCGGCGTCAGGTCCTTGTCCGGGATCTTGATGGCGAACTCTTCCTCAATCGCAGCAACCACGTCGGCAAGGGCGAAGGAGTCCAACACGCCGCTTTCGAACAACGACTCCTCGGGATCTTGCGGGGGCGGCTTCTGGGTAATCTTTTGAACCACGCCGCGCAGGCGTTGTTGAGTATCGTCGGGCATTACTAACATCCTAACGCCGATACCGGCCGGCCAGCCGGTAATATTGAATCAACAGCAGATCCAGGAAAAATTGCGGACCCACCAGGATCCCCACCTTGGTGCCTTCCACGTTGTTCCAGCGCACGGCGACTTCAATCGCCGGGATGCCCAGGACACGGGCGATGAAGAGATCTTCCACGTCGAAACTGAAGCCGTCCAGTTGCTGCCGCGTGAAGATCAGGCGCGCGGCATCGCTGCGGAATACCTTGAAGCCGCATTGCGTGTCGGCGAACGGCAACCCGGTCACCACGCGCATGACGCGGTTCAGGAGGATGCCGATGAGCTCACGCAAACGGCTCTGGTGTACGCCGATGAGAGAGCGGTCCAAGGCGCGGGAGCCGATGGCGACTTGAGCGCCGCGCTCCTGGGCAGCCTGCAACAGCTTGTCCAACTCCTCGATGGGAGCCGACAGGTCGGCGTCGGAGAACAGGATCCATTCGCCGCGGGCTTCCAGCATGCCGTGGCGTATCGAATACCCCTTGCCGCGGTTGCCGGGGTTGCTCAGCACGCGCACGCGCGAGTCTTCGCGCGCGACGCCTTCCACCAGCGCAACCGTGCCATCGCGGGAGCCGTCGTCCACGACAATGATTTCGGCATCCAGGTAGGCGCGGGCGTCAAGATACGCGCGTACGGCGGCGAGCGTGGGCGGGAGCCGCCGCTCTTCGTTGTACGCTGGAATAACGATGGATAAACTGGGGTGCCCCGCCAAAGACTTTCATTATAGCCATAGCTCTTATAGCTACACCTGCTCCAACTACACCCGGGCAGGAGCCAGACGATGATCCCGTTCGCCGATCTGAAGGCGCAGTATCGGTCCATTAAGGACGAGATTGACGCGGCCATCGCCAGCACGCTGGAATCGAGCCAGTTCATTCTCGGTAAGGAAGTGGCGGCATTCGAGGAGGAATTCGCGGCTTTCCAGGGAGCCCGCCACGGCATCGGAACCAATTCCGGGACCAGCGCTCTGCACCTGGCGCTGTTGGCCGCCGGGGTCGGCGCAGGCGATGAAGTGGTCACCACTCCGTTCACTTTCGTCGCGACGGCGGCGGCGATTTTGTACACCGGCGCGCGGCCCGTGTACGTGGACATCGACCCGGAGACCTACAATCTGGACCCTTCGCGCATCGCCGCGGCGATTACGCCCCGCACCAAGGCCATTGTGCCGGTGCATCTGTTCGGCCATCCCGCGGATATGGACCCCATCATGGAGATCGCGCGAAGGCACGGCCTGGTGGTGATCGAGGACGCCTGTCAGGCGCATGCGGCGGAGTACAAGGGGCGGCGCGTGGGCGGCATCGGCGACATCGCCTGCTTCAGCTTCTACCCCGGCAAGAACCTGGGAGCCTATGGCGAAGCCGGCTGCGTAGTGACGAACAATCCCGAGCTCGCGCGCACCGTCCGGTTGCTTCGAAACTGGGGTGAAGAGTCCCGTTATCACCACATCCTGCGCGGCTACAACTATCGCATGGAGGGTTTGCAAGGCGCGATCCTGCGCGTCAAGCTGCGGCATCTCGAAGCCTGGACCGAAGCGCGCCGGCACCGGGCGCGGGCGTACGCTCGGGCGCTCGAAGGAGCGGGTGTGCGATTGCCGCGCGAGATGCCGTGGGCTCGGCACGTGTATCACGTACACGCTATCGAGAGCGAGTTTCGCTGGGACATCCAGCGCGAGCTCTCCGCGCAGGGGATTCAGACCGCGATTCATTATCCCGAGCCGATCCATTTGATGGCTCCTTATCGCGACCCTGAATTCCCGCGCGGAAGTCTGCCGCAGGCCGAACGGGTGGCGAGTGGGATTCTTTCGCTTCCGCTTTATCCGGAGTTGCCCGAAGCGGCGGTGGATGAAGTCGCGGCGGCAGTGCGGGCGTCGTTAGCGGCTCGTGTGTAATTTCCGGCGTGCTTGGTTCTCTTTCTCCTTCCAAATTCGGCTTCTGTTCAAGATCAGTGTGGCAGCGGGCCGGCGCGCCGGCCCACCACCGTCGAAGATCCAGATCTTCTCGGCCAATATCCCCGGACCATGGGACCGCCTTCAACGCAGGACAGCCAGCGCCCCATGCTCGTCATGGGCCGTCCATCAGTTGCTACGTTTGTGCAGCGTGGCTTCGAAGACTCTACTACACACCGGTGGGCCGGTTCGCTGATGGAAGACGCCGACCTCTCACGCCTCAACAATAGGGGACGAGTCCAACGATCGCGCGTGGACGAAACAGGCAAACTGTTGATGCGGCGAGAGAAATAAAGTCGAAGAAAGTTTGTGACGCTGGAGCGGGCAGGCGACGGTTGGTCCCTGCTATGCTGACAACTTCGCTGCGTTATGGACATTGTCACCGGGCACATCGGGTGGATCGAGATCGTGTGCGGCCCCATGTTCTCGGGCAAGAGCGAGGAGTTGATTCGCAGGCTGCGGCGCGCCAAGATCGCACGCAAGCGGGTACAAGTCTTCAAGCCAGCGCTGGACGACCGCTATTCGCTGGATGAAATCGTCTCGCACGGAGACCAGCGCATGAAGTCCACGGTGGCGTCCAGCGCCAAGGAAATTCTCGGCCAGATGGATTGGCGGACTCAGGTCATCGGCATCGACGAATCCAATTTCTTCGGGCCGGAGCTGGCGGACGTCGCCAGCCAGCTTGCCGACACAGGCAAGCAGGTGATCGTGGCCGGTCTGGACACCGACTATCTGGGCCGCCCGTTTTCGCCCATGCCGGAGTTGTTGTGCCTGGCCGAATCCATCACCAAGATGCTGGCCATCTGCATGCGCTGCGGCAATCCCGCCAAGCATACACAGAGGCTGGTGGAATCTAAGGACCTGATTGTGGTGGGCGCCTCGGGCATGTACGAAGCGCGCTGCCGCCGGTGTTTTGAGCCGGGCATCCCCAAGCAGGAAGTGCTGGAATTCGCGCGGCCTCCGACTCCAGGGCGTGATGTATCATAGAGTAAAATCATGCGGGGTGGAGTTTTCCTCATCGCAATTGTGAGCCTGCGGGCCGGGACGGCATGGGCTGGGACCCCAAGCGCTGGGTCACCCAATGTGGCGCCGACGTTTCACAAAGACATCGAGCCGATTCTCCAGAAACGCTGTCAAACCTGTCATCGCGACGGAGAATCCGCGCCGATGCCGCTTCTGACATACGAGCAGACGCGTCCCTGGGCCAAAGCCATCCGTGCCGCTGTGTTCAGCGGCAAGATGCCCCCCTGGCAACCAGACCCGCACTACGGCAAGTTCAGCAACGATCTTTCGCTTGCGCCCGGAGAAAAAGAGAAGCTGATTGCGTGGGTGGATGCGGGCGCGAAGGAAGGCGATCCCGCGGATGCCCCCAAGCCGGTGGCTTTCCCTGAAGGCTGGCGCATCCCCAAGCCGGATGTGGTTTTTGAAATGCCCGAGGATTTCGACGTTCCCGCCAAAGGCGTGCTCGATTATCAGTACATCCCCGTGCCGACGCACTTCACCGAGGACAAATGGGTGGAGGTGGCGGAGGTGCGGCCGGGCGACCGGAGCGTGGTGCATCATGCCATTGTGGTGGTGGACACGGGCACGGGAGCCAACAACCAGGAGTATCTGGCGAGCTACGCTCCAGGCAGCTCGCCGCAAATCTGGAAGCCGGGGCAGGCGCGCCTGATCAAGGCCGGAGCCACGCTGGTATTTCAGATGCATTACGCCACCACCGGCAAGGCCTCGCGGGACCGCACCCGCATCGGGCTGATCTTCGCCAAGAAGCCGCCCACCGAGCGCATCGTCTCCATGCAGGCGATGGATCCGAGCCTAACCATTCCGGCGGGCAACGGCAACTTTCGCGTGGACGCTTCGCTGACGATTCCGAAGGCCGCCCGCCTGGCGGGCATGCGCGCGCACATGCATCTGCGCGGAAAATCGTTCCAATTTCGCGCGGTCTACCCCAACGGCGAAACTGAAATCCTGCTGGATATTCCCAAGTACGATTTCAACTGGCAGCCCTACTACTATCTGGAGACACCCAAGATTCTTCCCGCGGGAACCCGTATCGAGTGCACCGCGTACTTCGACAACTCGGCCAACAACCCGTTCAATCCGGATCCCAACGCCGTGATCCGCTGGGGACCGCAGACCTGGGATGAGATGATGATCGGCTGGCTGGACATCGCGGTGCCGGTGGCCCAGGAGCGTTCCCTGCGAGGCCAGCTACAGCAGTAACGTGGTGACCCGCGTAGCACTTGACAACCGCTCCCTCACGGTCGCGGCTCAGAATCGGCATTTCCGCTTATACTTGCACCTATGAGTCTGTTCGCGATCAAGCCGCTGGACCTCATTCTCGCCGACGCGGAGCACGCATCGCTGAAGCGCTCGCTCACGGCCTCACAACTGGTGGCGTTGGGGATCGGCGCGATCATCGGCGCGGGCTTGTTTTCGCTCACCGGGCTTGCCGCGGCGCAGAACGCGGGGCCGGCGGTGGTGCTCAGCTTCGCGCTGGCGGCAGTAGGATGCGCGTTCGCGGGCCTGTGCTATAGCGAGTTCGCGACCATGATCCCCATCGCCGGCAGCGCGTACACCTACTCCTACGCGACCATGGGCGAGCTGATGGCGTGGATCATCGGCTGGGACCTGGTGCTGGAGTACGCGGTGGGAGGCTCAACGGTGGCCGTGAGCTGGTCCGGTTACGTGATCAGCTTCCTGAAGGATTTCGGCATCGAATTTCCCGCCCAATTCGCCGCCTCTCCCTTCGAGCCGGTGACCTTGCCCGGCAGCACCGAGGTGATTCGTGGAATCATCAACCTTCCCGCGCTGTTCATTGTGGTGCTGGTTTCGGGGATTCTGATCATCGGCATCCAGGAATCGGCGCGCGTGAACACCGTCATCGTGGTGCTGAAGGTGTCGGTGGCGGTGCTGTTCATCATCTTGGGTTGGTCCTACATCAATCAGGGAAACTACAAGCCGTTCGTGCCGCCCAACACCGGTGAGTTTGGTCACTTCGGATGGAGCGGCGTGTTGCGCGGCGCGGGCAAAGTGTTCTTCGCCTTCATCGGATTCGACGCCGTCTCCACCGCGGCGCAGGAGGCCAAAAGGCCGCAGCGGGACATGCCCATCGGCATCGTGGGATCGCTGGCGGTTTGCACCGTCTTATACATCGTCTTCTCCCACGTGCTGACTGGGATCGTGAGCTACAAGGATTTGAACGTCGCCGCGCCCGTGGCGGTGGCGATCGATCATACCTCGTACACCTGGCTGAGACCGGCGGTCAAGTTTGCCATCATCCTGGGCTTCACGTCGGTGATTCTGGTACTGCTGCTGGGCCAGAGCCGCGTGTTTTTCTCCATGTCTCGCGACCGGCTGCTGCCCAAGGTGTTCAGCGATATTCATCCGCGATTCCGCACGCCGTGGCGCGCGAATCTCTTGTTCATGGTGTTCACGGGACTGTTCGCGGCCTTTGCGCCGTTATCGGCTCTGGGCGACATGACCAGCATCGGGACTCTGTTCGCGTTCGTGCTGGTGTGCATCGGCATTATGGTGATGCGGCGCACGCACCCGGAACGCCATCGGCCTTTCAGGACTCCCTGGGTGCCGCTGACGCCGATTCTGGGCATCGCGTTCAATCTCTTCCTGATGTACGGATTGGGATTGAGCAACTGGCTGCGGCTGTTTGGCTGGATGGCGATCGGGCTGATCGTGTATTTCACCTACAGCCGCAAGCACAGCATCACGCACACGGCGCCCTGATGAGAGCCAAATCCCGTTAGAATCAAAAGACCATGGACGCCTGGACCGCCGGTGCTCCGCTAGGACCGTACGTGCTGCTTGGGCCGATTGGCGCGGGTGGCATGGGCGAAGTGTGGAAGGCTCGGGACACGCGGCTCAATCGCATCGTCGCCGTGAAGCGGCTCAAAGGCCAACATAGCGCGCGGTTCGAGCAGGAGGCTCGCGCGATCGCGGCGTTGAATCATCCGCACATCTGCCAGATTCACGATATCGGCCCGGATTACCTGGTGCTGGAGTACATCGAAGGGCATGCGCTAAGGGGACCTCAACCCGTGGAAGAGGCCGTGCGGCTGGCGATGCAGATCGCGGAGGCGCTGGATGTGGCGCACCGCAAGGGCGTGGTGCATCGGGATCTGAAACCGGCCAACATCATGGTGACTTCGGAAGGGTCTGTGAAGCTGCTGGATTTCGGTCTGGCCAAACTCGCCTCTGATGCCGACGCCACGCAGACGATGGCCGTGATGGGCACGCCGGCGTACATGTCGCCGGAGCAGGCCGAGGGCAAACCAGCCGACCAGCGTTCCGACGTGTTCAGTTTCGGCGCAGTGTTGTATGAAGTGCTGTCGGGCAGGCGCCCCTTCGAGAGTCTGGCCGCGGCGGCTCGTGACGAGGCGGCTCCGCTGCAATCTCCCGCGTCCGACATCGTGAGACGGTGCCTGGCGAAGCAGCCCGCGGATCGGTTTCAAACCATGGCGGAGGTGAGGGCCGCGCTGGAAGCGCTTCGCGCCACACCTGCCAACTTGGTACCTTCCATCGCCGTCCTGCCTTTCGCCAACATGAGCCGCGATGCCGACGACGAATTTTTCTCCGACGGCCTGGCGGAGGAGATCATCAACGCCCTGGCGCAAGTTGCCGGACTGAAGGTGATCGCCCGCACCTCCGCGTTCGCCTTCAAGGGCAAGAACGAGGACATTCGCAAGATCGCCGAAACGCTGGGAGTGACGAATGTTCTGGAGGGCAGCGTTCGCCGATCCGGGAACCGCCTCCGCATTACCGCGCAGCTCATCCACGCCGCCGATGGCACGCATCTCTGGTCCCAGCGCTACGACCGCGAGATGACGGACGTTTTCGCGGTGCAGGATGAGATCGCGGCGGCGATCGCCGAGGCTCTCCAGGTTAAGCTTGCCGTCGCGCCCGCGGCGTTGCGGCGTTACACGCCCAACCTTCCCGCCTACGAAGCGTACCTGAAGGCGCGGCATCACTGGGGAAAGGTAACCCCGGAGTCTTTCGCTCGCAGCAAGGAATATTTCGAACAGGCGATCGCGCTTGACCCGAAGTTCGCCCTGGCTCACGTTGGGTTAGCGGATTACTTCGCGCTGCTTAGTTCAGCCGGGTTGATGCCGGCGCACGAGGCCATGCCGCAGGTGCGCGCCAGTGCGCGAAGAGCACTGGATCTCGATTCCTCGCTGCCGGATGCGCATGGCATGCTCGGGGTTGTCGCCGCTGCGTACGATTACAACTGGAAAGAAGCCGAGCGGCTCTTCCGGCTGGCCATGGCCCGCGAGCCGGTTTCGCCCCAGGTTCACTGCTGGTACGGTTTCTTCTATTTGGCATGCATCGGCCGGATGGAGGATGCGCTTGAGGAATTAACGCGGGCCGTCCGGGAAGACCCGCTCAACGTGGCGTTCCGTTTAGTATTGGCCACCTGCCATCTCTTGTCCGGCAGGTATGAGGATGCATCCGCGGAATTGCGCCGGATACTGGAACTCGATGAGAACTTCTCGTTGGCCTACTCGCGGCTGGCACAAAGCTATGCCATACGAGGGATGTTCGCTGAAGCACTCCCCTCGGCCGAAACAGCGTTTTCCTTGATGCCCTGGGGATCGAATACCATTGCGACCTTGGCGGCTGTTCTGCGACGGACCGGGGACGGGAAGCGGTCGGAAGAAGTGCTTCAGAACCTGCGGAACGCGCCGGAGGCATATGGAACTCCGCTTGGAATGCTGACCTACCATTTCCTGTGTGATGAAATCGACGCGGCGGCGGACTGGTTTGAGAAGGCCATCGGACAGCGCCATCCGGCCATACCCGCGCTTGCAAGCTGGTTCCGATCCAGCTCGCGCTGGCCCGCCCTGGCGAAAATGATGAATCTGCCGCAGTGAAAGTTCACAGAAGGTGCGCGGGAGTAGTTCGAAGCTTCCACGCCCGGCGCGAGCGTAGACGCAAATTCACCTCCTCCAGCGACCCGAAAAACCCCACGAAGGATTTGCGCAGATGTTGCGGCCGCCTTCGCCGCTGCCGAAAATCGCGATGGCGGAACTGGTCGGTCGAAGCGATCGCGGCCGCGCCCATGGGCCGGTATTCGTGCGTCCCCTGGGCCCACGCCAAGCCGCCGGTTCGGTCGATCCACAGTGCGAATCCCATGGAAGGTTCACGCTTGCAGCTTCGCCAGATCCTCCACCGCGAAGTTGCCGCCGCAGAGCACGAGCACGACGTGCCGCTCCGGCGTGAACCTGTCGCGCAGACGGTCGGCGGCGGCGAGCGTACAGGATGCGGCCGGCTCGGCCAGCACCTTTAATCTTTCCAGGAGGAACAGCAGCGCCGACACCGCTTCGCGATCCGGCACGACGGTGACGCTTTCCAGATACTGCTGGGCCAGCGCGAGGGTTCGCTCCGAGGGCGCGGGCGCGCCCAGAGTCCGCGCGATCGAGGTGATGGCTTCGAGCGTCTCCACTTTGCCGGAAGCCAGCGACCGGGACATGCAATCGGCGCCCTCGGTCTCGACGCCCCAGATGCGCACGGCCGGCTTCAGCGACTTGACGGCGGTGGCGACGCCGCCCGCGAACCCGCCGCCGCCGATGCTGACGATGACGTCGGTCACCTGGGGAACGTCCTCCAGAATCTCCAGCCCGACGGTTCCCTGCCCCGCCATGACCAGCGGATCGTCAAAGGGATGAATGTAGACCCAGCCCTGGTGCTCGAACTCGGCGACCTCCGAAAAAGCGGCGGCGGCGGTGGAGGCGAACTTGATCTCCGCTCCGTAGCCGCGCGTGGCCTCGATGTAGTTGCGCGGGGTGGATTCGGGCATGAGCACCATCGAGCGCAGACCCAGCGCGCGCGCCACGTAGGCCACCGCCTGCGCATGATTTCCTCCGCTGACGGCCACGATGCCGCGCTCGCGTTCCTCGGGCTTCAAGCTCAGCGCCTTGTTGAACGCGCCCCGGACCTTGAACGAGCCGGTCTTCTGGAACATCTCCAGCTTGACGTAGACGTTGGTCTTCAGACGCTCGCTGAGAGCCGCGCTGGGGCTCAACGGAGTGCGGCGGATGCACGGCGCGATCCTCTGCCGGGCGCTTTGGATGTCCTTAAGGGAAAGGGTGGCTGACATTTCAGTCCATTACAGTTTACTGTGGAAGGGGGTTGAGCTTGCAAAGGGCTATCTTCAGCTTGATACTTTGCGCGCCGTGCCTTGCAGCCGGCATGCCGGCAGATACGGCCCGGATGGCTGAGCATCTCAAGCGATTTCGAGCGTACCCGATCTACCAATTGCAGCCCGCCGAATTCAAGCCGATCCAGGAGGAGGTCTTGGCATGGATCGATACCCGAGTAAAAGCAGGTGAGAACGACGAACAAATGAACCGCGAGTTAGAGAGCGCGGGTTTACTTTCCAAGGGCGCTGAAGACGTAAACGACTTCGAGAAGAGTTACGCCGGCTTCCTTGGGGAGGTTGAGGTTCGCACGAAAGGTATCTCTCCCGACGTGGTCGCCGTCACGTTTGGTACGTTCACCGGCAGCTTCTGTGGCTACGATAATACGGCAGTGCTGTATACCCGCAAGCCCTTTCGGCGGCTCGCGCGGATCAACGCGGAGCGGTCATTCTCTCACGGATATCGTCTGCGTCAACTGGCCGTCGGAAAGGACGACGCGGGGCGCGGCCGAATGATTGGTTCGGAATGGGTCGCTTCCAATTGCACCAGCAATTGGAACGGCAATATCTTCCGGATCGATTTGCTTCGCGCCAGGGCAGTCGTGAACGTCCTTAATCGAGGAGTGGGGGCCTTCGGTGGCGACGATGTGGGCATCGATATTAAAGACGATACGGTCACGCTCAGATACACGACCATGACCGGCGAGACAGCCGATCTACTTCGCCCCGGCATCGCGCGATATCGGGTTCAGGATCGCCGTGCAGTCCGGCAGGCTCCGGTAGCGGCGTCGTACGGAGGCTTCATTGACGAGTGGCTGGAGTTGGACGACGCCGACGCCGCTCCTTGGAGCACCCCGGAAGCGGCAATGAGACATCACGACCTGCATGCGATGGCGAACCCGGGCCTGTTTGAATGGGCGCACGCTGCCGGGTGTCCCGGGTCTCCCCCGACGCGTGAAATCGCCATCCGATGGGGCGAACCCAAACGGACCATCTACTTTCTGATCGGCGGGTCCAGCGCCGCCGAGATGAAAATGCTCTCGGTCTCCGACCAGCATTCCTTTGCGTGCCGCGAAATCGACATCGGCAAAGACCGGTCGGGCATAACTGCCGAGCCAATCCGCTAGCCGCGTGTGCTATCCGTGAAAGGATGAAGACCACCCACGCCAGTGTCCATTATGCCGGCAACGATTTCTTTATCGCGGTTTCGCCCAGCGGCCACGCGGTTCCCATCGATACCAATGCGGAGCGCTCCGCGGCATCCGGTCCGCTGGAGCTGCTGCTGCTGGCTCTGGGCGGCTGCACCGGCGCCGACGTCATTTCGATCCTGCACAAGAAGCGCGAGCAGGTCACCGATTACCGCGTCGAGATTCGCGGCGAGCGGCGGGAGGAGCATCCGCGCAGCTTCCGCCGCCTGGAGGTGCGCCACATCGTGCGCGGGCGCGGCATTTCCGAAGCCTCGGTGGCTCGGGCCGTGCAACTTTCGACCGAGAAGTATTGCAGCGTCGCTGCCACCCTGCGGCCCACGGCGGAGATCGTGTCCACGTGGGAAATTCAGGAGGAGCCGGCAGTTGGCTAAGATACGTTTATGAAGAAATTCTTGCTGCTTCTGCCTCTGGCCCTACTGCTTGCGACGCTCTTTCTTGCGAGTTGCAGCCGCGAAGCCGCCCCACCGACTGTGGACGACGCCCGCAAGTTTCTGGCCGATGCGGAAGACAAGCTGCTGGCTCTCAACGTCGAAGATCAGCAGGCGGATTGGATTCACGAGAATTTCATCACCGACGATTCCGAGGCTGTCTCCGCCAAGGCGGACCAGCGCGCCATCGACGAAAGCGTGCGGCTGGCTAAGGAAGCCACGCGCTTCGACAAGCTGACTCTGCCCGAGGACATGGCGCGCAAGATGAAGCTGCTGAAAATCGGCCTGGTTCTGGCGACGCCTTCCGATCCGAAGTTGAGCGAGGAGGTCACGCGGTTGGCGGCATCGCTCGACGGCGCGTACGGCAAGGGGAAATACTGCCCGGATCGCTTGAAGAAGAGCGACCATCCCTGCCTGGACGTCGAGGACATCACCAAGATCATGGCCACCGGCAATAAAGCGGATGAGCTGCTGGACGTCTGGCGCGGCTGGCACGCCATTTCGCCGCCGATGCGCAAGGATTTCGCGCGCTTCGTCGAGCTGTCAAATAAAGGCGCGAGCGAGCTGGGCTTCAAGGACACGGGAGCGATGTGGCGATCGAAGTACGATATGGCTCCCGACGATTTTTCGAAAGAGCTGGACCGGCTTTGGGACCAGGTCCGTCCACTGTATCTTTCCTTGCATTCCTACGTGCGCTGGAAGCTGCACGAGAAATACGGCGATGCGGTGCCGGCCAGCGGTCCGATTCCCGCGCATCTTCTGGGCAACATCTGGGCCCAGGATTGGACCAACATCTATAAGCAGATCGCGCCCGCCTCGGCCGATCCGGGCTACGATCTTACGCAGATTCTGAAGAGCCGGAACACTAAGCCGGTGGACATGGTCAAGGACGGCGAGCGATTCTTCACTTCGCTCGGATTCGCGCCGCTGCCCGGCACGTTCTGGGAGCGCAGCCTGTTGGTCAAGCCTCGCGATCGCGAAGTGGTGTGCCACCCCAGCGCCTGGGACATCGACTTCGTGGAAGATGTGCGCGTCAAGATGTGCATCGACATCACCACCGAGTTTTTCGTCACCATCCACCATGAGCTGGGCCACAACTTCTACCAGCGGGCTTATGACAAACAGCCGTTCCTATTCCGCGACAGTGCGAATGACGGTTTCCATGAAGCCATCGGCGATACCATCGCTCTCTCCGTCACGCCCGAGTATTTGGTGAAGATCGGGCTGCTGCCCAAGGCTCCGGACGCGTCCAAGGACATCGGGCTGCTGCTGAACAAGGCTCTCGAAAAGATCGCGTTTCTGCCCTTCGGATTGATGATCGACCAATGGCGCTGGAAGGTGTTTTCGGGCGAAATTCCGCCGGATAAATACAATCAGGCGTGGTGGGATTTGCGGTTGAAATACGAGGGCGTCGCGCCGCCTGTTTCCCGATCTGAGGCAGATTTCGATCCGGGCGCGAAGTATCACGTCGCGGCTAATGTTCCGTACATGCGCTACTTTTTGGCCGATATTTTACAGTTCCAGTTTCATCGCGCGCTGGCGAACGAAGCCGGCTGCCCCGCCGCGGGAAGCAATACGCCGCTCAATCGCTGCTCGATTTATGAGAGCAAGGCGGCGGGCGCGAAGCTGAACGCGATGCTCCAGATGGGCTTGAGCAAGCCCTGGCAGGACGCCTTGAACACCATCGCCGGCACCCGTGAGATGGACGCCACGGCGATCCTGGATTATTTCGCGCCGCTCAAAGCGTGGCTGGATGAGCAGAACAAGGGCAAGCCGGTGGGCTGGTAGGGGTCGCAAGGTGTACCAGGAATGTGGTACCGTTTGGTCATGGAAGAAATCGCGGCTTCTAAGTTCAAAATCACCTGCTTGTCCGTAATCGAGCGGGTACGCAAGACCCGCAAGCCGATCCGGGTGACCAGGTATGGGAAGCCCGTGGCTGAAATCGTGCCGCTAACCGTGCCGAAGCGTGGTAAGAGTCGGCTCGACACCATGCCTGGCACTGTTACAATTCTTGGCGATATCATTTCTCCTTCCCTTGATGCGAGCGATTTTGACGCATTCCGCTGATGCGACTCCTTTTGGATACGCACATTTGGGTATGGAGCCAAAGCGAATCCAAACGCCGCTTAACCCGTCGCGTGCTCAGCGCTGTTAACGATCCGCGGAACGAACTATGGGTTTCGCCTGTGAGCATCTGGGAGATTCTGAATCTGTGCGGCAAGGGCCGCCTAAAGCTACAGGGAGGACCGGTGGCGTGGATCTCAGCGACGTTTGCCCGGGTCGCGTTCCAGGAGGCGACGCTCACCCATGACGTCGTTCTGGCGACGGAGACTTTCGCGCTGCCGCACCATGATCCCATGGACACGTTCCTGGTGGCCAGCGCCAAGGTGTACGGCCTGACGTTGGTGACGGCGGACACGAAGCTGCTGGCGAGCAAAGCGTGCCCGTTTCTCGCGAACCGCTAAGGCCCGCCGTGCCACAATAGAGGTACACTTCCTGTTCATGACCGGCTCACAGGTACGCCAGAAGTTTCTCGATTATTTCGCCGCGCGGGGCCATCGCGTGGTGCGCAGCTCCTCGCTGGTGCCCGCCAACGACCCGACGCTGCTGTTCACCAACGCGGGCATGAACCAGTTCAAGGACACCTTCCTGGGCCAGGAAAAGCGCGATTACACGCGCGCCGCCAGCTCGCAGAAGTGCGTCCGCGCGGGAGGCAAGCACAACGATCTGGATAACGTCGGCTACACTCGCCGCCATCACACGTTCTTCGAGATGCTGGGGAATTTTTCCTTCGGCGATTACTTCAAGCGCGACGCCATCGACTTCGCCTGGGAGCTGATCACGAAGGAGTACGGCCTGCCCAAGGACCGGCTCTACGTAACGGTGTTTCGCGAAGACGACGAAGCCGAGGATCTGTGGCAGAAGGTCGCGGGCGTGCCGAAGGATCGCATCTTCCGTCTCGGCGAAAAGGACAACTTCTGGCAGATGGGCGAGACCGGACCGTGCGGGCCGTGCTCGGAAATTCATTACGATTTCGGGCCGGAGGCGGGTCCGGGAACCTTTCCGGACGATCCGGGTGAGCGGTACGTCGAGATCTGGAACCTGGTGTTCATGCAGTATGACCGGGATTCCTCGGGCAAGATGACGGCGCTGCCGAAGCCGTCGATCGACACCGGCATGGGACTGGAGCGCCTCGCGGCGGTGATGCAGGGCGTGCTTTCGAATTACGACACGGACTTGCTGCGGCCGATTATCGACAAGACCGGCGAGCTGTTCAAGAAGTCGTACGGCGAGGATTCCCGCGCCGACACCGTGCTGCGCATCAATGCCGACCACGCGCGGGCCACGGCGTTTCTGATCAACGACGGCGTGCTGCCCTCGAACGAAGGCCGCGGCTACGTCCTGCGCAAAATTATGCGCCGGGCCATGCGCAATGCCCGCATGACCGGGGTCTCCGATCCCTATTTGTATCAACTGACCGGATTCGTGGCGGAATCGATGCGCGACGCTTATCCGGAGATGATGGAAAGCATCCAGCGCGTCGCCCGCGTAGTGAAGGACGAGGAACACCGTTACGCGACCACCTTCCAGGTGGCGGAGAAATTCTTCCGCGATGAGGCTGCGGCTGCCGGAGGCAGCCTGTTAGGGGGCCCGGCTTCGTTCAAGCTGTACGATACCTATGGCCTGGCGCTCGATGAACAGGAAGAGATGGCTCGCGAGGCGGGGCTGACAATCGACCGTGAAGGTTTCGCGGCGGAGATGGAGAAGCAGCGGACCCGCGCCCGTGCCAGTTGGAAAGGGAATCTCCAGCGGATGCACGGTAAAGACATCGTCTCCACAGAATTTGTTGGTCGCGATACCCTCGAAGCACAGGCCCAGGTTCTAAAGCTAGCGTCGTTCGAAATGATGGAAGTTCAGCTTGACCGCACCCCCTTTTACGCCGAAGCTGGCGGACAGGTCGGCGACACCGGCCTTCTTCTTTCGCCGGATGGAGAGACTCTGGCGGTAGTGGAGACCGCCTATGCTCCGGCGCCGGGCAGCATTGTGCATAAGGTTAAGTTCGTCGGGCCGCTGCCGAAGATTGGCGATACGGTTGTTGCCCGCGTGGATGCGCCGGCGCGGCACGCCACCATGCGCAATCACACCGGGACGCATTTGCTGCACGCGGCACTCCGCAGCGTTCTGGGCACGCACGTTAAGCAAGCGGGAAGCGTCGTCGAGCCGTCGCGCCTGCGCTTCGACTTTACGCACTATACGGCCATGGACGCCGAGGAGACGGCCGAAGTCGAGCGGCTGATGAACGAAGAGATTCTGAAGAACGTCGAAGTCAACACCGACGTGATGGATCTGGACCGGGCTCTCGATACCGGCGCCATGGCGCTGTTCGGCGAAAAGTACGGCGACAAGGTGCGCGTCGTCTCCATCGACACGTTCAGCAAGGAACTCTGCGGAGGCACGCACGTTGCGCGCACCGGCGATATCGGCATCTGCAAGATCGTCTACGAAGGCTCGATTTCAGCGGGAGTGCGCCGCATCGAGGCCATCACCGGCGAGGGCGCGCTGCGCAGGTTCCAGGAAGCCCAAGCTCAACTGGCTCGCTTCGCGGGCATCGACGTGGAAAAACTTCTGAGCCGCGAAAAGGCGCTGGAGCATGAGCTTCAGCAGCTCAAGACCAAAGTCGCGCAGGCGCAGGCGGGCCAACTCGAAGATCAGGTGCGCGAATTCAAGGGCGTCAAGGTGCTGGCCGCGCAGGTGGAAGGTTTCGATCGCGCCCAGCTTCGCACCCTGGTCGATTCTCTGCGCAACAAGTTGAAGAGCGCCGTGGTGGTGCTGGCCACGGGCGAGGATTCCACCGTTTCGATCGTCGCCGGCGTCACCAAGGATCTGACCGCGAAAGTTCACGCGGGCAAGCTCGCCGGGGCGGTGGCGCAGGCGGTGGGCGGCAAGGGCGGAGGCAGGCCGGATATGGCCGAGGCGGGCGGCAAGGATCCATCCGCGCTGCCGGCGGCGCTCGAGCAGGTGTACGCAAGCGTCGAAGGGATGCTGTAGCGGACCCATGGAAACGTTTGACGCCGTCGACGTTGTGATCGTGGGCGCCGGACCCACTGGCTTGGCGTGCGGCATCGAGCTAAAGCGCCGCGGCGTGAGCGCCGTGCTGCTGGACAAAGGCTGTGTGGTGAATTCGCTGTACCAATACCCCACCAACATGGTGTTCTTCACCACGCCGGAGCTGCTTGAAATCGGCGATATTCCCATGACCTCGCTGAACGAGAAGCCATTGCGGCCGGAAGCGCTCAAATACTATCGCCGCGTGGCGGAACACTACAAGCTCGACATCCGGCAATACCAGCGCGTCGAGCGGGTGACGGGCGAGGACGGGGCCTTTATCACTCACAGCACGGACTCGCAGGGTTGTCCGTATCAGTACGCGTCGAAGAAGGCCATTCTCGCCACCGGCTACTACGACGTTCCGAATCTGTTGAACGTGCCTGGCGAGGATCTGCCCAAGGTGATCCACTACTACAAAGAGGCGCATCCTTACTACAACCACGACGTGCTGGTGATCGGCGCGAAGAACTCGGCCTGCATCGCCGCGCTGGAGTTGTGGTGGACCGGTGCCCGCGTCACCATGGCGATCCGAGGCGGCGAAATTCACCGGCAGGTGAAATACTGGGTCAAGCCCAACATCGAAAATCGCATCAAGAACGGCGAGATCCCGGCGCACTTCCATTCGCGCGTCGTGGAGATTGGGGAACGGGCCGTGCGCATCGCGACGCCCAACGGTGAACTTGAGATCAAGAACGATTTCGTCTTCGCGATGACCGGCTACCGGCCGGACACGGAGTTCCTGGCCGCACACGGAATCCAGTTCGATCCGCAGACGAAGCGACCCTATACCAACTCGGATACGCTCGAAAGCGATCGCAAGGGAATGTTCCTGGCGGGCGTGCTGGTGGCGGGGATGCACACCAACGAAATCTTCATCGAGAACGGCCGCTTCCACGGCAAGATCATCGCGGAAGCGATCGCCAAACAGTTGTATTAACGAACGGCCTTACTTCGCGGCTGCCACGGTCCCAGGGCTCTTTTGCGGGACGGCTGCCCCGCTCTTGGAGGCGGCGCCGGATTCCGCCAGCAGCTTCTCGATCAAGCCGCGCAGGTGCGCCTCGATCTGAAGCGGCGAGGGTCCCTCGGGTTTCGGCTCCGTCTCCTCGCGAATCTGACCTTTGCGGTCCACCACCGCAATCTGCGGCACATACACGTTTTCCATGACGGAGAAGCCCATGAAGGCGAGCACGGTGTTCCGGTCCATTGGACCGACCGGGAAACCCACGCCGTACTTCGAGATGTATTCCTTCACCATGTCGTTGTTGGCTTCGTTGAAGGCTGCGCCGAGCGCCTGGAAGCCCTTCGGCCCGTACTCGCCCTGAAGCTTGGTTAATAGCTGCGAGTATGCTTGGCAGTGCGGGCACGTCGTGGACAGGAACTGAACCACCACCACTTTGCCTTTATAGCTGGAAAGCAAGTCGTGCTTGCCGCTGGGCTCGACGATCTCGAGCGGCTTGGCCGGACGCGGAACCACCGGCGCGGCGAATACTGCAACTCCCGCGGCTAGAGAAAGGGAAGAGAGAAAAAGAGATCGCATGTGTTTCGTCCTCAAAACTAGGATACAGGCTTCTTGGTAGCGGCTGGCGCGGGAGCGGCTTTGTTGCTCGCGCCGGTTGCGGGCCCGAGTTTCAGGGCTCCGCCTTCGCCCAGCAGCTTCTCAATCGAGCTGCGAAGGTGCGTCTCGTCTTGAAGCGGCATGGCGACTTTAGGGTCGGCTTCGGTCTGCTCGCGGATCTGACCTTTCTTGTCGATCAGGACGATCTGCGGAACCACGAAGTGAACCATTATGGAGTAGTCGAGAAAACTCAGAACGGTGTCGCGGCCCACCGGGCCCACCGGAAACCCGACTCTTTGCTGTGCGATGTACTGGGCCACCATGCTGTTGTCGGCTTCGTTGAACGCCGCGCCCAGCGCCTGGAAACCCTTGGGCCCGTACTCGTTCTGGATCTTAGTCAGCAACTGCGAATATTTCTGGCAGTGCGGGCACGTAGTGTACAGGAACTGGATCACTACGACCTTGCCCCTATAGCTGGTCAGCAGATCGTGTTTTCCATTCGGTTCGACGATCTCGAGTTCCTTGGCCGGGCGAGGAACCGGCGGCGCGGCAAAGGCGCCAAGGCCCAGGGCGGCGAAAACGGCAAAAGTTGTGAGCGATCGCATGGTCTTAGTCTATCGCATCTTTTCACGGATTTGAACTGTACCGAAGGGTCTGTGTGTTAAAGCCGCGTCTCCAGGTTTTTAGCGCATAATGACGTGAGGGCTTCCGCGAAGCCTCGCAGGCCGACGGCGGGGCATACCGATTTCAGGGAGGCAGTCCGCTCGCCGTGTTGGCTCCGCGGCTCGGGAGCAGGTGAGACATCATCCATGAAAGCCTGGAACCCCGAATTCACCAAGAAGATTGAGAAGGAAGTCGCACGGTTGCAAAACCTGGGGTGGTATCACAGTTTTGAGCTCCCCAACGGCCACGTGATCCCGGGGATTCAGACCCTCGCCCAGATGCGTAACAGGCTGCGCCAATTCCCGGTACCCCAAGACCTCCGCGGCAAGCGCGTCCTTGATATTGGGGCTTGGGATGGATGGTTCAGCTTTGAGATGGAAAAGAGGGGAGCGTCCGTCGTGGCGGTCGACGCCGTTCAAAGCGAGAAGTTTCTTGTCGCACGCGATCTCCTCGGCTCGAAGGTCGAATTCGTATTGTCGGATGTCTATGACTTGAACCCAGCGAAGTTAGGGCATTTCGAGGTGATCTTATTCCTCGGTGTTCTCTACCACCTGAAGCATCCTCTTCTCGCGCTTGAGAAGGTGTGTGCCCTCGCCACAGATCTGGTGTGCGTCGAATCCTATGTGACGGACGAGGGAAAGAAGGGTAATCGAAAACCGTGCATGGAATTTTATGAGACTACCGAGTTGGGCGGCCAATTCGACAATTGGGTCGGACCAAATGTTGCATGCTTGCTGTCATTCTGCCGCGCTGCTGGGTTTGCCCGATCTTCCCTTGAAAGTGTGATTCATAATCGCGCCCACGTAACCTGTTGCCGGAAGTGGGATCGGCAGGCGGGCCTGGAGCAACCGCCGCACATCGTAGGCGTGGAAAACAGTGCCTCGCACGATCAAACCTTCGCCGCAAATCGCGATGAATACGTGTCGATATGGTTCAAGTCTTCCCACCGCAAATTGGGGGACGCAGATGTGTTTCCGGAAATTGGCGAGTACGGTGCGCGTCCGGCGCTGGTTCTTAGCACGGGGCGCGACGGCTGGCATGCCGTTGTCAAGCTTCCGCCCGGATTATCCCCGGGATGGCACGAGCTCAAAATCCGTGTTCGCGATAGCGCCTACAGCAATGTCGTGCGCCTCGGGGTTGGTGTTCGCGCACCGGAACGCCGTCAGCGCGGCGTCGCGACAACTGAAGAAAGCGCGCTCAAGATCGAGAGCCTAGGAGACGGAAAGACCTGGGAGCGAAACCAAGTCCGAATGCGGCCGGACGCGTGCCTATCGTTATGGGTTCGAGGGTTACCGCCGGCGTGCGAAGCGGCGGATGTGATCGTGCGATTGAGCGGAAACGATCTGCCGAGCTCATTTGTTTCCGAAGCCGATTCCACGGGCGTGCGGCAGGTCAACGCGCTCCTCCCTTCCTGGCTCCGTGCCGGCAAAACGTCCGTTACGATCGCAGTGCAAACCAGCGCCGCTGAGCCGGTCGATGTGGAGATTCTGCCGGGGCCGTAGTCATGCGGAGGTTACTGAGGTTCGCCAAAGACGGTGACAGGCAAGAGGACCATGGCTGTGGGGTGGGCGATCTTGCGGCCAGCCTGCCCGTGCGTTGCCGAAGGCAGGCGACAAGATCGCCTGCCCACGGGACGTGTCACCGCATTCTGCGAACGTCAATAGCGGCCTGTAGCAAAGTGCGCCGATCCGCAAAAAACCGGGACAGACGGCTAGGGCAGGCCCTCCCGAGATTCGACGGCGTTCCCCATGATGCGCACTTGAAACTTTCCGTCGTCGCCGGTTCCTGAAAGCTCGGTTGCGGAGGGCGCGGAGACTTCCATCTTCTTCCACTTGCCTTTGAGCACCTGCCGGTACAGAGCGAGAAACGTCTCTGCGGCCTCAGGCGAGTCCCAATCGACAACGAAGGTGAGGACGGGGCGCTTGTCGTGCTTGTTCTCGTACAAGCGATAGGAGCCGCCGCGAAAATGGGTAGCCTCCGCGGCGCCCGCGCGTTCCTCCCCGTATTGGCGGAGCAAAGCGGAGACATCGAATTCGCCGAGCGCCCCCTCGGCCAGCACGCGAAATTGCCGGGCTGCCGGTTTGCCCAGAGCCGCGTCCAGCGTAGGCGCGTCGGTCATATCGGGTTTCTGCTCGCTGAAATACGCGCTCGGATGCAAAATTTGCTGGGTGCTTACCGGCGGATGATCGAACACCTCATCGAAGGCGCCGCGGCCCAGCTTGCGAAATACCGCGTCCTGAAACAGGATTCCGCGATTGTAAGGAAACACCAGCGATTCGCGGATGTACAGAGGCGCGCTCGAATACACCGGGCCTTCGGCGCCGGCCGACTTCGCCAGCTCATCCAGACGGTTCTCGGGGATCTCGCCCCGGCCGGTACGGGTCCAGAACAGGTACGCCCAGCTCAGCCAGGTGGCTTGCCCCTCCATGACGGCCTGCCTCGCGGTGGAGGCGTCGTCGTCGGGATCGCCTTCCTTCATGTACTTGCCCAGGTTGTGATGCTGATCGGCCAGGGCGTGGGCCAGTTCATGCACCAGAGCCAGTTGCGCCTCCTCGTCGTCCTTGGTGCTATCCAGAATGAATAGCCGCTTCTTGTTGTAGTCGTAGAAGGCCGCGGCTTGCTCGCTCAGCAGATCCACGGTTTCCCCTATCAGGTTGAAGCCGGGGGGCACCAGCCCGAACATCTTGAGCGTCAACTCCTCCGCCCGCGCCTCCTTGGGGCTGGAGTGCTCCTGCATCATGCGTTTGAAATCGGCCTTGTGCAGGATTTCGGCGGGCACCTTGCGCTCCACCTTCCAGCCGGTGATTTGGGAAAGGCCCGCCAGGATGGGGCCAACCTGCTCGAAAAGCTTGCTTTGGGGCTGCGCCAGCGCGGCCGAGGCCCACAGCGCGAGCAGGATCAAACGACGGAGCATGAAAACGTCTAGCGTAGCACGCGCTACAAATTAAATCGCCCACAACGAAGGCGCGGGCGGGCGAGCTTGGTTTGAGGACCTCGTCGTGCGCCGGCGCCTCTGTGGGCTACAATGGAGAAACCCATGGCGGACGACAATCTTTATAAAGCCGAGTATCAAGGCAGCGGCACTTTTATCATCAGCAAGCCCAAGCGCAAGGCGGCCAAACGCCGTCAAACCAGGCTCAAGAGCCCCAAACGCGGAGCGCGTAAGTCGTAAAACGGCGTCCGAAAATCGTAGATCCCGCACCAACCAGGGAAGCCAGCCTGGCTGAATGGAAGTTCGCTCCTGTTCGATGAGCGGGTGGGCTTGGTGGGCGGGATTCGGGCAGAATCTTATCGAGGTTATTTGCGGGACCGTTCTGGCTTCCACCGGGTTGCACCTTCTCAGGCGCCCCGAGTTTAGCCGGCGCGCACGCCTCGGGTTTCGCGTCCCGCGCGTTACCTCATTCATTTTCTTGGAAAAGAATTGTTTGTGGGCGCGGTGACTCCCCGGCGGCCGCAGTGTGGAAGCGGGGTTATTTTTCTTTATTGTTGCGGAGTCTGCTGCTGCGTGCCGCGCGGACGTGGCCCGCGTCCGGCTCCCGCGGGCCCGCGCCCGGGTCCGGGCAGACCCAGCTCGCGATTCATCAGCGGCTCGAACTTCGCCTTCTGGGTTGCGTCGAGCGAGCTGTAAATCGTCGCCAGCGTCTTGGCATGGATCGCCGTCTGCTGCTGACGCAGCGTCTCGAGATCCGCGGCGGTTCTCTCGATCCCGGCTTCGTCCGCGGCTTTTACAGAGGCGCCGAGCTGCGTGCGAAGAGTCGTTTCCTTCTCCCGCATGCCCTGCTGCTGAACCTTCGCCGACGCCAACGCCGTGTGCAGCGTGTTCTGCTGCGTAGCGTTCAGCGCGAACTGCCTGGTCAGGCGCGCTTCGGCGTTGGGCCCGAACAGATCGTTCCCGCGGCTAAACCCAGGGTTTGGATGAGGCCCGCGGCGCCCCCCAGGCGTTCCGGCGCCGGGCGTAGTGGTTGTTTGCGCCAGAGCTAATCCCGCCGCACAGATCGAAATCGTTAAGGAACGCAGCATCATCTAGTGATCGCCTTTCTCACACGCTAAGGACGCTGGACGCGACGCTGGGGATTACAAATGCCCCGATAGTTTCTCCACGGCCGCTTCCAGTTTCTGCGGCCGCTTCAGGACCCCTTCGAACAGGTCGCCCACGCGGTCGAACCGGGCCAGCGCATTGCCGATGTGAAATTGGCTGGGGTCGAGGCGCGGCGTCACTTCGCGCCAGGCCAGCGGCGTCGCCACCGGAGCTCCCGCGTAGGCCCGCAGCACATAAGGCGCGGAGATCGTCTTACCTTCGGCGATCTGCGCCCAATCGAAATATACCTTCCCCTTGTCCCGGCGCGACACCGCTCGCGGCGTGGTGAACAAATCCGGCCGCTCATGCGCGACCAGCGCGGCCAGCGCCTCGGCGAAGGAACGCACTTGTTCGTAGCTATAGCGCGGCTCCAGAGGCACCAACAGATGCATGCCGTCGCCGCCCGTGGTCTTGGGGTAGCTCTCGAGCTCGGCCCGATCCAGCTTGGCCCGCACCACCAGCGCCGCTTCCACGATCTTCTCGTACCCGCATTCCTGCGGGTCTAGGTCGATCAGCAGGTAATCCGGATGCTCGAGTGAACCCACCCGGCTCATCCACGGATTGTGATCGATGCAACCCAGGTTCACCAGGAACAGCAGCGTGGCACGCCCTTGACCAATTTGGTCCTCACCGATCACGTAGCGGATCTTGTCCGCGACTTCCGTACGCAGCCACTTCGGGAAACTGGGCGCGACCTCCTTTTGGAAGAAAAAGTCGTGGTCGATGCCATTAGGATAGCGTTTGAGCGATAGCGGCCTGTCTTTGAGATAGGGCAGAATCAGCGGCGCAACAGCGTCGTAATAGTTGAGAAGATCGCGTTTCAGGACGCCGTCTTTCGGATAAAATACTTTGTTGAGATTTGTGAACTTAAGCCGGTGGCCATCCACACCGATCTGCGCTTCGTCGAGCGACGGATCGAGAAGGATAGTCCGCGGCTGAACAGCCGCCAGCGGCGGCTCGGCAGAAGAGTCGCGAACGCACTCGCTTGGATCGACATCCGGACGGAGCCCGGCGAAGACCGGCGCGCGCAGACGGCCGTCGTCGGTCCAATTCGTGAAGCGAACCTCGCAGACCAGCTCCGGCTTGGTCCAGGTAACCGCTCCCGGCTTCGGCAGATTTTTATCCGGCGCGAGGGGACATTCCGCGATAGCTAAAGGGGCGAGCCCCTCGTGAATCGCCCGCATTGTCTTGCGGTCGAAGCCCGTGCCGACGTTTCCCGCCCACGTGAGCCGTCCGTGATCGTAAATTCCCAGCACCAGTGCGCCGAAATGGTCCCTCTCGCCTTTGGTGAACCCGCACAGCACGAAAGAATCGGAATTGAAGATCTTGTACTTCACCCAGTCGCCAGTTCGGCTCAATTTGGATGCCCGGCGGGCTTCATACACGCTCGACGCACGCTTGCCGATCACGCCCTCGATTCCCTGCTGCTTGGCGGCCGCGAGGAGGTCTGTTCCCGTGCCCACAAAGTGCTCAGAGTAACGGATCGCATCGTTCGGCTCCAGCAACTCCTTCAACACCCGCTTTCGCTCCACCAGCGAAGCGCCGCGAAGATCGTAGCCGTCGGCATACAGCAGGTCGAAAAGGAACAGCACCACTGGATGATGCCGCGTGAGAAGCGCGATAGCAGCCGCGTCCGCGACCATGATTCGCTGTTGCAGCTTTTCAAAGCTGGGAACGCCGCGGGACGTCCAGCGCCGCAATCTCGCCGTCCAAAATAGCCTGCTTGGCGTTGATCCGATGCGGCAGGATCGACAGCTCAGGATATTGACGATCCATGCGGTTGCCATTGCGCGAGACCATGTGCAGTTGGCCATTGTCGACGTAGCACAGCGCGCGAACACCATCCCACTTGATCTCGTAGAGCCACTCGTCGCCCGATGGCGGATCGCCCTTGCCGATCTGCGCCAGCATGGGCGCGACGCTCTCGGGCATCGGCGCCCGCTTTGCACCGGGGATTTTGGCCACCGATTTGGATGGCGCCGCCGCGGGTGGATCGTCGTTGGAAGCGCCCGCCCCAAAACCCTGCGCGATCTCCTCCTGAGTCCGCCCGCTCGCGACACTGCGAGCATACTCCTCGGTATCCCAGCCGGCTTGGGCGAAGGCGTCCTTCTTCTTCAGCAGCAGCCATTCGTTCCCTTTGCCGCGCTTAGTACGCACTAAAGCGAAATCGCCCCGCAGCTTTTCCCCACTCAGATGAAACTTGAAATCTCCTTTTGCAAGCTGTTCTTCCGCCGTCAATTGCCCGAGTAGCTGATACGTTCCACGATCCCACAGCATCACGCTCCCCGCGCCGTAGTTGCCCTTGGGAATGACGCCTTCGAAGGACCCGTATTCGAGCGGGTGATCCTCCACCATCATGGCCAGCCGCTTGTGCGCCGGGTCGAGCGTCGGACCCTTCGGCACGGCCCACGATTTCAGCGCCCCGCCGACCTCCAGACGAAAGTCGTAATGCAGGTGTGTGGCGTGGTGGCGCTGGACGCAGAACCGGAGCGCGCCGACGGGGCGGGCTTCGACCTTGCCTGGGCGAGGCTCCGGCGTCCGGTCGAAGGCGCGTTTTTCGGAATAGCGTTCAAGCGGCATTGATTGAAGTCGCTGGGAGATGCGTCCGGAAGACAAAACACGAGGGAAATGTTTGCGCTAGGATATTAGAGCGTCTCCAACGCACGAGGTCAAAGCCATGGCGTCTACGGTTTGGAAAGGGCATCTTACCTTCGGGCTGGTGTCGTTCCCCATCAAATTGTACAGCGCTGCGCGCAGCGAAAGCATCAGTTTCAACCAACTCCACAAAGCTGACAGCTCGCGCGTGAAGCAGGTTCTCTACTGCCAGGCCGAGGATAAGCCCATCCCTCGCAGCGAAATCGTCAAGGGCTATGAGTACGAGAAAGACCGCTACGTGGTGATCGAGGACGAAGAGGCCAAGAAGGTCGCGCCCGTCACCGCCAAGGTGATGGAGATTCTCGAATTCGTCAAGGCCGATCAGGTGGACCCGATTTACTTCGAGACCTCCTACTACATGGCGCCCGACGAAGCCGGCGAGAAGCCCTACGCGCTGCTGTTCGATGCGCTCACCAAGACCGGCTACGCGGGTGTCGCCAAGATCGCCATGCACAACCGCGAGCACATCGTGATCCTGCGTCCGGGCAAGAACGGCGTGCTGCTGCACACCATGTACTACAGCCACGAAATCCGCAAGGTGGACGAGTTCCGCACCGACCTGAGCCTGGTCAAGGAAAAGGAACTGGCGCTGGCCACCAGCCTGGTGGAGGCTCTCGCCGGGGAGTTCGAGCCGGAGAAGTACAAAGACACCTACCGCGAGAACCTGCTGCAAATGATCGAGGCCAAGAAGGCAGGCCAGGAAGTGGTGGCCACTCCGGAGCCGCAGCAGGCCAAGGTGGTGGACATCCTGGAAGCCCTCAAGGCGAGCCTGGCGATGGCCAAGAAACCAGCGGCGTCCGCCACAACTTCGGAGCCCGCCGCCATCGATCAGGCCCCGCCCGCGCGCAAACGGGCGCGGGGATGATCACGGCTACTTCTTCGCCGACAGCAACCTCAGGTCGCGTTATCCTGTAAGAGGAACCCCATGACCACGCTTACCGAGCAGGACATTCAGCGGAACATGCGGGCCGTAGCTCACGCGATCACGCAACAAGAGCTTGAAGGTCTGACGGTCACGCCGGCAACTGTTGCTGATCTTCACCGTGCAGCACGGGGTGAGATCGACACGGATGAAATCATTCGCAACATTTACCGCCGGCTTCAGAATGTCCCGCTACTCCGACAGTGATCCTTACCTTGACCCGGCTACCGGCGTTCTTAAAAACCGTCTGGGCATCGCCGACGAAAGCACGCTCGAACAAACCGAGGCGGACATTGTGGCCGCTCGCTCCTACGACCTTTCGCAGACGCCGCTGAAGGGGCGTTTCGACTTGGCGCACCTACAGGCCATTCACAAGTATTTATTCGGCGACCTGTACGAGTGGGCGGGACAGTTGCGAACCATCGACCTCAGCAAGGGCGGCAACCGCTTCGCCCATCACGCGCGGATCGAAAGCGCAGCCGGTCCGATCTTTCAGCAGCTCGCAAAAGAAAGCCACCTCGCAGGGCTCGGGCCCGAGGCTTTCAGCGACCGAGCCGCGTACTACCTCGGCGAGCTGAACGCCCTGCATCCCTTCCGTGAAGGCAACGGGAGAGCGCAACGCGAATTCATCAGCCACCTGGCACACGCAAACGGCTACTACGTCGCATGGGAAAACGTCCGCCCCACAGAGCTGCTGGCCGCTTCGACCGCGTCCTTTCACGGCGACACGTCGGAGCTGGCCGGGTTCATTCGCCGGAGCCTCAGCACCCTTGAACAAGGCGGATAGCCTCAGCCGGTGTTTCTCGCAGCAAAGCGGCGTTGCGGTTGTTTTCAGGCTCCGGGAAAACTTCAAAGATGATATTATCCGGGCGCGGCTTTGGATATTGGTGTCGCATTTGTGTTGGCGGTGATTCTTGCGTGGATGACTATTCTTGGCGGGCTTCTCGCGGCGAAAACAGCTTTACATCGAAAGATGTTTTGGGTGTTGGGTTTGCTGGGTGTGCTTTTCACGATCACCCAAGCGATACGGCAAGCACAATCTCAGGAGACTGTTCTCAAGACCATCACGGGGGGTGACTCTTTCTGCTTTGTCCGTTTGCAGGTAGGCAGTCAAGGTGTATACCCGGTTGTTCTTAATTCGGGCCAGTACCCGCTATATGATCTGAGCATGCGGTTGTGGGACCCCGAAGAGTGGAGCACTACTTCAACGATTTCGGTCGATGCCGCATGGCCTAAAATTGCTTCGGAAACGTCACAATTGGGGACTCTTCCGAATGACGACTATAGGAACGCCGCAAAACTTCTGTCGCCAGCGGCCGGCAAGACCTACATAACCTATGCCGCTGAATTTTCAGCGCGCAACGGGAGCTGGTCTCAAACTTTATGGCTTCGCCAGTCACCCAAAGGATGGAAGACCGCGTCTCTCGTGCGCCGCAGTCAAAGGGTGGTAAAAGGTACGCCCGTACCTGGGCCAAAGCTGTGTTATTACGTGGATCAGGATTTCCCTCTTCAATCACCTGATGAAGTGAAGAGTTGGGCGCAGGATGTCCCCGTTTGCGTGGTGGGGTCGCATTCTTGAACTGGTTAGCGCAGGGGTGTGTCACAAAGGTCAAGTTCTAGACCATGCTTCCGGCGTTGCTTCATATCCTACCCTTTGCGACCACAGCGGGGTTATTCGCCTGTAGGTCTCGAGCGAGGATTGCCGGGTCGCGCTGCATCGAGAGCGGCGGCGATTTTGTGAACGTGCGGCCGGACCACCGGCCAGTTGATCGCGGACAGAACGAGCACGGCAAAGGGGCGGCCTTCAAGACGCTGCTGCGTTCCCATGTTCTTGTCGCCGGTAAGAAACGCCTGGAAGCCTTCGCGCTCGATCAGCGCGAGCAGCGCGCCGTTTTTGACGCCGCCCCACTCCATGCCGACTACAGTGTGAACCTCGTGCCGAGGAAGAAACCGCGCCAACTTGCGCGGTACGTCCTCGTCGAAAAACACCTTCAAGGCTGCGCCTGCAATTGATGCTCGGCGCGATAGCGAAGAATCGCCTTGATGGCGTCGATGCCGACTTCCGGGTAACAGTCCAGAGTCTCGGCGATGGCGTCGTCCGGCGATAACCCCTCGGCGCGGAAGGCGTCATAGTTTCCAGTGAGGGCTTCCACGGGCAGGCGAGTGTTTTTAAGGAGCGGCGCTCCGCTGGCCTTGCCGGGGATCACCTCCACCAAAGGACAGTCGGACCAATCGATCATTGCCATGCTCCACGCTCCTTCCTCCAGAATACGCGTGAAACAACCCCAGGGGCTAGCGCCGCCGTCTGCGCGGGCGAACTACTTTGCCGACGCCGACAACGCGGGAGTCTTGATATAGCGGCTGGCGAACGTCAGGAACGTCGGCCAGTTGGGAGCGTCGGTGTGGCCGCCGCTATGCTGCCGGAAAGCCACGTCGCCGTCGATCAGCGCAGTCTCGATGGGCGGAAACTCCATGGTCCCCATGTCCTTCTTGCCGAGCAGCTTGTAGACCGGCCCGGCGTAGGCTCCGGCCAGGAAGGTGCCCTTGGCGTCCACCCATCCGTCGCCGTTGGTCGCGCCGGCGCTCAGGAACACCGGCCGAGGCGCGCACATCGCCACCAGGTCGTGCGAATCCACGGGCAGATCGTTCCAGTTCAGCGGACCGGCGTACTTGAGGAAGTTGCCGGCCATCCAGTGATATTCGCTGTTGGCGGCGACATTTTCCACCAGCTCGCCCCAATTGCGGCGATGCATCTTGGCCCCGCCCTCGCCGGATGAGCTGACATAGGCGATCGCGAAGCGCTGATCGTAAGCCATGGCGACGATGGTCGCCTTGCCCCAGCGCGAGTGCCCTTCCAGGCCGACCTCCTTCGCGTTCACAGCCTTGTCGGTCTCGAGATAATCCAGCACCCGGCTCGCGCCCCAGGCCCACGCCCGCAGCACGCCCCAATCGTCGGCCTTGCGAGGCTGGCCCTTGTTGACCAGCCCGATGATGCCCCGGCACAAGCCCGCGCCGTTGTCTTCCTGAACGCTGCTAGTGGATAGGCTGGCGTAGCCCCATCCCTTGGCGAGAAGTTGCTGCTGCGCGGTCGGCCCTTGGGGTCCGCGGCCCGCGCCACCCGGCGCGCCGCCGCGTGCTCCGCCTCGAGCGCCTCCCCGCCCCGCCGCCGGTGCTGGATTTGCCGCCGCCGCAGCCGCCGCGGCCACTACCGCAGGACCGCAGCCTCCCGGCATCGCGGCTCCGCCGCCGAACAGAATCATCACCGGCACCGGACCGGGGGAATTTTTCGGCAGCGTCAAGGTGGTTTGAATATCGACGGTCACCTGCGGATACGAAGAATTGTCCAGGTGCCCCACCAATTGTTTGGTCACGATGTCGACGTCGCCATTCTTACCCTCGGTTGTGTTCTTCACTTCCCACTTCACCTTGGGCACGTTCTTCGGCACGCGTCCATAAATTTCGCGATCGAAGTCCTCGACGATCTCAGGCCGCCGCTGATTCCACCACGTCTTCGCCGAGGTGACTTTCTTCCCGTTCTTCAGCACCAGCGGATCGGGATAGTTAGGGAACGGATTCGCCTTGGACTCGTCGTAATTGGCGTAGTTGGGCGCTTCCTTATTGTTGCCGTCCGCGCCTCGCCGGAGCTTGTCGATATGCAGCAGGTCCATCATCTTCTGATGGTCCGCAGCCGTGTCGAGCTGCTGCGGCGACTGCGCCTTAGTAGCGGGAGCGGGCGCTGGAGCGGCGGCCTGATCCGCGGCTTGAAAGGCTCCCAGCCCCAGGGTCCCAATCGTCAGCCCGGCGGCGACGGAGCCCACTGACCACAGAATCGATCTTGATATGTGCATGGATATCTCCTCGGTTTCTTCAGCCAATTCCTTGGGACCGGCTCGGCAGGCCAGCCCGTTCCGGTATAGGAATCATTATAGAGACTGAAATCGCAATTAGATAGGGTGCTGGCCGGACCGAGCCCCCTCAGGCGGCCGGCGGAAGATTCAGGCGCCGCTCCACTTCCAGAAGGCGATCTTCGATCGTAGCCAACCGGCTGCGAAGAGCGGCTTCATTGCCTTCGACCTCCGTAATCCGTTTGTTGTTGCTTTGGCCAAAGTTATAGAACGCCTTGAGGAGCCGCGTCTCGGTGTCGCCGAGCCGCTCAACCACATCTTGATGGAGATGCTGCATTTCGGAGCGTAAGATATCGTAGCGCTCATTGAGACGCGCTTCGAGACCCGTAATTTCGCCCTCCAAGTCACCTCTGGTGACGGGGGCGTTGCGATTGTCTTCCATTCTGTTTTTCATCATACACAGAATGGCGGCTTCTTTAAATAGCCCACGCGGTGTTGGGTCGCCTAACGGTCCTCGCGCCACAACCCCAACGCCTGTTGCGCGGCGCGGTCGGAAAAGCCGAACAGCACCGCCTCCCGCTCGGTCTCATGCCACGCGCGTTGCCAGGAAGGAATTACGAACACGTCGTGCTGTCGCCACTCCAGGGTTTGAATGCCGGCGCCTTGATCGCCGATGTGGCTCCGGCCAGCGCCTTCGACGGCGCAATACACCGTGGCATCGGTTGCCCGCCAGAGCTCGCCTCGGAAGGCCGCCGGCAGAAGTTGCAGGAACGGGGACATGGTGGGCATGGGATAGCCGCGGGAAATGTCGTAGAACATCTTGATCCCGTGGCGGGGATCGGCCGGATGCGCGCAGCCCAGTCTCTCCAGGGCTTCGCGGTTCTCTGCGTAAGGATACGCGAAGCCCCGCGGCGGAGGCTCCAGTTCGCCGGGAGGAACATTTCCCGCAAAGCTGCTGTCGAACAGATTCACGATAGGCACGTCCAGCCCGTCCAGCCACACCACCGGTGTCTTCCCCGGATTGCCGTGTTCATGCGAGGTCCAGCAGGGCGTGAGGATGAAATCGCCGGGTCGCATATGGGCGCGCTCGCCATTCACCGTCGTGTAGCCGCCCTCGCCTTCGATAATGAAGCGGATCGCCGTCGCGGTGTGCCGGTGTACCGAGGTCACTTCCCCGGGCATCACCAATTGCAACCCGGCGTACAAGCTGTGGGTGATCCGGGAACGCCCGCGAAAGCCGGGATTTTCCAGCACCAGCACCCTGCGCTCGGCCTCCTGCGCGGTGATCAATTCCCCGGCTTCGAGCAGCAGCGGACGCAGCTCCTCGTAATGCCACACCACCGGCAGGCAGGAGGTTTTGGGCTCGGCCGTGATCAGGTTGCCCAGCACTTCCCACAGCGGTGTCGCACCCTTGACGCCCAGGCGTTCATAGAACTCGCGGCGTACATTGGATATTTCGGGCGATATTTCAGGCACGGCGAACCTCCACTTTCATGCTCCCGATTTTTTCGATCGTTGCCACCACCCGATCGCCGGGCGCGATGGGGCTCACTCCCTCTGGAGTTCCGGTGAGAAAAACATCGCCGGGATAGAGCGTGTAGAAAGAGGACGCCAGCTCGATCAGCTCCGCCACGCCCAGAATCATGTGCCGCGTATTGGACGCCTGGCGAGTCTCGCCGTTGACCGCGAGGCTCAGGTCCAACTCGCCCGGATTGGGGATTTCATCGGCTGTCGCCATCCAAGGCCCCAGAACAGTATAACTGTCGGGCGATTTGCGGAAGCTGCGGTCTTCCGGGCCGCGAATGGTGATGTCCAGGCCGATGGCGTAGCCCGCCACGTAACTCAACGCGTTATGGCGTGAGATGCCGCTGGCCTGCTTGCCGATCACGAACGCCAGCTCGACCTCATGATCGGTTCGCCGCTCCGGCATCCGCAGCGCGATGCCTTCGCCGGCGCCCACCAGCGAGCTGGTAGCTTTCAGGAACAGCCCCGCTTGATGGATGGTCAGTGTGTGCGCCGGATTGCCGTGGTGGATTTGCGCGTCTTCCTTCGCCTCCGCGTGGTGCTTCTGGTAATTCACCGGCGCGGCCACGATCTTTCCGGGATTCGCCACCGGGCTCAGCAACTTCACGCCCGCCAGCGGCAGCAGAGGCAACGCCGGCGCAAGCGCGAGTACCCGTTCTCTCACCTGGTCCAGATGCTCGATCAGGGCGTCGCGGGCCGGCAGAGGGTAGCGATAGGACGGCAGGACGTCGAGAGCCGACGTGACGTCGCGGACGCTGGCGTGCTCGACCAACCCCAACCGCGCATCACCAAACCGGCACAGCCGCATATCGCTTCTTCGAGCCTCTCCTGGCTTCTGGCATCTTACCGCAGGTCCCTTGACTTCCTGGAAATACGGCGTTACCTTTACTTGTAATTCCTTCAGCCCTTGTCGTATCGCTAAGGCTGATTTGGAACTAACGGTTGCTGGTACGCGGAGGCGTCACATGAAAATTGCCTACAAAGTTGCCTACACGAAAATTCCCTATCTGGTTTTCGGGCTGGTGTTCCTGGCCAATGCGCAGGATACCCTGACCAACGATTCCGTCGTGAAGATGGCGAAGGCGGGCCTCGCCGAGAATCTCGTCGTCAGCATGATCCAAAACCAGCCGGGTAAGTATTCCATGACCCCGGATGACCTGGTGAAGCTCAAGCAACAGGGCCTCACGGAGAAAGAGATGGCCGCGATGATTGCCAAGGGGTCTAACGCCGCCCCCGCGGCCGCCGCGGGATCCAACGCGAAAGAAGCGGCTTCGGGGGACACCGATCTGCCTAAGGACGCCGACATCGGCGCGTACTACAAGAAGAGCGGCAATTGGGAAGAGATGCTGCCGGAGGTCGTAAACTGGAAAACCGGCGGCGTGATCAAGAACCTTGCCACGGTGGGAGTGGTCAAGGGGGATGTCAACGGGCACATCCCGTCGGCGCACAGCCGCAACTCAGCGGTTTCCCCGGTTGAAGTACTGATCTACGCGCCGGAGGGAGTGGCGATCACCGAGTACCAGCTCATCCATCTGCACGAGCAATCCGACTCGCGAGAGTTTCGCACCGTTACCGGCGGCGTACTGCACGTTTCCGGGGGAGCCACCCGAGACGTGATCCCGTTCGAGGGTAAGAAAATTGCAAAGAACGTGTACCGGGTATTGCTGCCAATGCTCGGCGCTGGCGAGTATGGATTCTTGCCTCCGGGCGCCTTCGGGTCGGCGAGCAGCGCTTCAATCGGAAAGATGTACACCTTCCGGCTGGTTGAATAGTACAGTCAAAAACCGATCGACGCCAAAATCTCCGTTTCTCGGGCTGGACGACAACGCTACCGGAAGCCTGAGCATGGTGGACAAAGAGCGCAAGAACATCACTAAAAAAGGCGATGGGCTACTGACGCAGTATTGGGTGTATACTGAGGGGGATTCCGGCTTTAACCCCATTGGAGGAAATGTAAGGTTATGCGCAAGCTGATTCTGCTTTCCGCGTTGTTCGCTTCCCTGGCCTTCGCGCAGGACAAGAAGCGTGTTGCGGTGATGAACTTCGAGTACGGAACCGTCTCGGCGTCGGTGCTGCAAATATGGGGTTCCAACCAGGACATCGGCAAAGGCATTGCCGACATGCTGGTGGACCGTCTGGTCAACGACGGCAAATATTCCGTGATTGAGCGGAAAGCGCTGGATAAGCTGATCGCGGAGCAGAATTTTTCCAATAGCGATCGCGCCGATCCCTCCAGCGCCGCCCGGATCGGGAAGCTGTTGGGCGTGGACGCCATCGTCATCGGCAGCATCACCGAGTTCGGCCGCGACGACAAAAACAGGAGCATAGGCGCGGTTGGCGCGGCGGCGGGAAAATTCGGCATCGGCGGAATAGGCACCAAGGAAGCCAAAGCGGTGGTGCAGATTACGACGCGCCTGGTGAACGTCGAGACCGGCGAGATTCTCGCCTCGGTCCAGGGTAAGGGCGAATCCAAGCGCAGCGGCGCTTCCCTGCTGGGCGGGGGCGCGGGAGGCGGCGGAGGTGGTGTCGGCGCCGCAAGCATGGGCAGTTCGAATTTCGGCGCCACCATCATCGGCGAAGCCACCAACGCCGCGGTTACCGAATGCGCCACCGGGCTGGATGAGAAGGCCGCCAGCCTTCCTGCGCGGGTGGTGGTGGTGGATGGCCTGGTCGCCGACGTTGATGGCGCGCACCTGATTTTGAACGTGGGCGCCAATACCGGCATCAAAGTGGGCGACACCCTGAAAATTGCCACCCTCGGCCGGGAGATCAAGGACCCGGCAACCGGCAAAGTTCTGCGCCGCACGGATTCGGATCTCGGTACGATTACGATCACCCAGGTCGACGCCACTTCCTCCGAAGGCACTTATAGCGGACAACCCGGCGTAAAGGTCGGCGACCGCGTGAAGAAATAATCGGGAAACAGCCCTCTCAAAAGTCGATCGACGCCAGAATCTCCGACGGCTTCTTATCGAACGCCTTGGAAATCGCCAAGAAACTTTCGATACTGGGAAGATTCGCGCCGCGCTCGATGGCGCTGATCTGCGACACGCTCAGCCGCGTCTGCGTGGCCAGATCCTTCAGCGACCAGTCCCGCGCCACGCGCAGCATCTTGATGCCGTGGCCCAGGCGCTCCCGCAGGCGGTCCTGTGCGGTGCGGCCCAGGCCGAACGCGCCCACGGCGTTCTTCAGCACCTGCCGCAACTGCGCCAGCGAAAAGGGCTTGGCCAGGTAATCGAACACCTTCAGCTTGAAGGTGACGCGCATGTCTTCGAGCGACGGATACCCGGTGATGATGATCGCGCACAACCCCGGCCACCGCGCCAGTAACTGCTCCAGCACGCGGTCGCCGGTCGCGTCGCCCATCTTCATGTCAAGCAGCACGATGTCCGGCAGGCGCTCCTCGCATCCTTCAAACAGCTCCTGCGGCCGGGCGAACGCGCGGACCGTATACAGCGTCTCGTCTTTTAGAAAGTCTTCCAGGTAATTCCGGAAATCGAGGTCGTCATCCAGAATCGCAATATCCGCGAGAATTTCTTGAATCGCTTCCGCCATGCCGGTCTTGGGCCCCGTTCTTTGGCCCCCCGCCTTTGGTCCATGATACCGCTCTCACCGAGCGGCCCTTCCATCGGACCGGCGGCCACAGCAGAGTCCGGAAGCGCTCCGCTTGCGGCCCACAGGCTCACAGCGCCGTCAAGCGCTCCTGCCTTTCCACAGCCGCCTGGTGATCGGACCCGCCATCGAGCGGGCCGTGATCCAATACCGCGACATCGCAGGCACCGACGGGCGCCGCCGAAACACGTCGAATCCCGAGGCCTCGATCCGCCGCAGCGTCTTACGGTACAGATCGAACGCCACCCGCGCCGCAAATCGTCCCCGTTCATCGAGAAGTCCCAGCCCCGGCTCGGCCTTCTGATAGTAGGTGTGGGCCCGGTCGGCCTGATAGCGCATCAGGCTCTCGAACGCGGGGTTGCGATAGCGCGCCTCCAGATCTGCCTCGCTGTAGTTGAACGCCCGCATTTCCTCGAGCGGAATCGAGACGTACCCGCGCGACAGATGCTCGCCCAGGTCGCGCAGATTGGCGGTGAGATCCGCGGCCACTCCCAGGTCCGCCATATAGTCAAGCGCGGGATCGCGATACCCCACCACATGCGCCAGCATCATGCTGACCATTCCGCCGGTGCGGCGGCAATGTTCCAGAAGCTGCGAGAAGCTTTCGTAGCGCGAATGCGTCAGCTCCATCCGGTAGCCTTCGATCAGTTCCAGGGCATAATCGCCGGGGATGTGACATCGGTCCACTGTGTCCAGGAACACGTCCAGGACCGGATGGCGAGCTAGATGGCCCCGCAGCCCCGCGGTCACCATGCTTGCCCAACGATCTAAACTTGCATGCCCCAGGCTCGCTTGGCTTTGCTCAGCGGTCGCCCCTTGGCGGACGAAGCTGCGCGTATAGTCGCAATACCAGTAGACCGCGTGCGCCGCCCGAGCCAAATCCGGCGGAAAGAACTTCGTCGCGAAGAAAAAACTGCGCGCGCCGGTGCGAGCGGCCTCGGCCGCTTGCGTGTACAGCACCTCGAGCGGGTAGCTCGCTGGAGAGGTTCCCGGACTCATGGCAGGGACGTTCCAGAATCATATCACTTTACGGCTGCCCGCTGGCGTACTCGATCACGGCCTTGACCTGCTCGCGGTCCAGCCCGTCGAACCATTCCATAATGTCGTCGAGATTGGCCCCGGCTTCCAGGTTCTCGAAGATGGCGGACACCGGCATCCGCGAACCCCTCAAAACCCACGCGCCGCTCATCTTGCCCGGGACGCTTTCGACGGCGGGACATTGCGACCAATCGGGAGTTGTCATGTTCTTGCCCTCTTCCATCGTAACCAATATAGCGTTGACGACATAATGTTGTCTATGACATAATTGCTTGTGGCGTGGGAGGTCGAGTTCTCCGATGAATTTCGGCGCATGGTGGGACGGGCTCACCGCAGCCGAGCAGAAGAGCGTCGATTACACGGTCAGCCTTTTGCAGGAGCTTGGCCCGACGCTAAGGATGCCCCATTCCTCCGGGGTCGAGATGTCGAGGCACGCCCACATGCGCGAATTGCGCATTCAGCACGAAGGACGGCCGTACCGCGTCCTCTACGCATTCGATCAGCGGCGCGCCGCGATGCTGCTGATCGGTGGGGATAAGACCGGCAACAATCGCTGGTATGAACAGTATGTACCTGTCGCGGACGCAATTTACGACCGGCATTTGCGCGAGCTGGAACAAGGAGAGTGACCCATGGCACGCAATTACAAGGAGCTTCAAGAGAAGATGGATCCGGCCAGCCGCGCCGACAACGCCCGGCGTGTGCGTGACGAGCTACAGCGGATGGCACTCGATGAACTCCGCAGTGCCAAGCGGCTCACGCAGGCGGACATGGCTGAGATGCTGGACGTTCCGCAGAGCTCCATCTCGCGCATTGAGCAGCGCGCGGACATGTACCTCAGCACGCTCAGGAACTATGTTCACGCGCTCGGGGGCGTCCTACAGATTCAAGCCGTTTTTCCCGAAGGGGGCGCGGTGGCGATCAGCCGCTTCGGCGAGTACGAGGACCGATCCTATGTCGTCCGAGCCCTCGCCGAGAGCAACGGGACTTATAAATTAGTTGCCCAGCCCCTGGACCAGGGACCGCCGCTTTCAACCAAGGCCCTCCGGATGCAGGCGTTCACGAAAACCCTGAAAGCTCTGAATGTTCCTGAATCCCAAATCTCCCTTATCCGCGAACGTCTGGAAAAGGACCTTCTGCACGAAATTGGCGGAAGATTTGCCCGGAGGGTTTTCAGCGAAGCGGACCTGATCGCCGCCGGCTTTGAAGCGGCCAGCCCGGTACAATCCAAGGATGTAGTAGCCCAAGAATGAGATGCCGCGTGTGCCGCGGGCTTCTGGATCCCTCTTCCGCGAACGCGTCACGTAGCTTGCCATTACTGAAGACAGCAAGGCGTGTCAGAACCAATAGAAATGCGGTGATCGAATCCAAACACGAGAAGGCCGTTGCCTTGTTAAGTACCAGGGCTAGAGGTGTAGCCTACGGCTGAACCGGCTCAAGCACGTAATCGCGGAGCTTCTGGCCAGCCGTGTCGTAGATTCCGGCTTGCAGATAATCCAAGATGATCGTCAACGCTTCGGCGAGGGGCCTTTCATTGATCGAATGGTGCTTATGTGTATCGGTTGTGGCGTGGCTTGACGCCTGAGAACATCCGCCCCAAACTTGAGCGAGAAGTTGTGCTTCGGGTGCATTGGGGCGGAAGAGCACTCCGCCGGCTAGATTATCGATGAAAACATCATGCGGGAATTTAGGGTTCCGTCGGCATTGAACTGGAATGCATTTATCGCTCTCCTTAATCCCAACAAACTCAATCAACCAACGGGCAGCCACCAGACGCCCCTGCCAGATCGAATCTGTAGCAAACCGCCAGAAGATTCGTCCTGGAGGAGTGAGGGGGTGCGGGTCGATAGTCGCCGTTACCTGTAGAAGTGAATTCTCCATCGGCAGTCGCGCCGCAGCCGCTCGGATGCGGTGAGGGATATGGTCTTTGAGCCATCTTGCCTGCTCGGCAGCGTCCATTCTTTTATTTTACGGGATGCAGTCGGCGGTGGGCCCAACGTTATCCTCAGGACTCACGCTCCATCCACCTGGCTCGCTCGATTGCCAGCCGGTGAAAACGAGGAGCCTCGGGCCAGCGCCGCCGTCAACAGGGTTAACTCGTTCTATCGCGGGCGCCCTTTGACGGTTCAGGCACGGGCTGAGGCAGGTTTCACGCTAAGGCTGCATTCGCCTGCGAGCCGGAATCGGAGAGATGGATAGCAACGCTTCGCTCATCGGGAAGACACCATGCAGCCGCTAGCGAAGAGTCAATGACAAGGGCTGACATCAGGGGCGGTCACGATTAATATAATCGCGAACGGTCCAGCCTTCCGGATCGGGTTTCACGCGCCTTTGCAGTTGGAGAATGCGGGCCGCCGCTTCCTGCGGGGAGCGTGCCGAGACCGAAGACGCTTCCTCATCGGCAAGTTGCTTTAACCATGCTTCCAGCGTCAGCCCCTGCGCCGCCGCTCTCGCTTTGAGCGCCGCCGCCTGCTGATCGGGAAGTTCAATTACAGCCATATACAAAACTCCTGCCCGCCTCTCCTCAGCGTAACTCAGTCACGCGATTCCCGTCATACCGGTCCATCCTCCAACTCTATTTCCCCGCCCCTCAACGACTTCCCAATTTCCCCCGATCCCATTTCGCCCACCTATGCTTTACCCTCAAGTCGTAAGAGTCCGGGTCCCTCATCGGCTCCCGGCCACGTGGGCGCACCAGTCCTAGGAAACTAACGCCATCGTCAATCGATGAGTCTCTGCCGTTCGAGGGTGGTTGAGCGGTCCCGTCTCCTTGCGGGTAGTCAAGAGGGCGAGAGGCCTTTCGTTAAATCAAAGGGTTAGGAACCCAGGAGGTTGAATCAAGCAGCGGATCCCCGACCAAAACATACCAGCATAACTATTTGTAATCCCCATCCCCCCTTGCATTTGCTCCGCTTGTTGGGTTATTCTACTCGTGAAGAGACCATGATGCCTCGCTCGGAACCCAACCAGGCCCTCCGCACCAGCGCTACTGCTCTCTTTACTGGAATCATCGTACTCGGGCTCGTTCTGATTATTGGGGTCGGTGTAACCGGCCCCGCCTGAACGGCCTGATTTTAACGAATCTTGGCCACTGGGCGGGGGAGCAAAACCCTCGGCAGTGGCCTTTCTGCTTTTGGAGGATGCAATGTCGGCAACGTCGGAGATTGGATCAAACTCGGAGATTGGATCAAAAACGATGAGCGGCTCAAAACTGATGAACGGCGCACAGATCCTGCTGGAATGTCTGACGCGGGAAAAGGTCGAAATAATCTTCGGGTATCCCGGCGGCGTGACGTTGCCTCTTTACGACGCCCTCTATGACCACCCCTTGAAGCATGTCCTGGTGCGGCATGAGCAGAACGCCTGCTTCGCCGCCGAAGGCTTCGCCCGAGCAACCGGCAAGGTCGGCGTGTGCCTGGCGACCTCCGGACCAGGGGCCACCAACCTGGTCACCGCCCTGGTCGACGCCATGATGGATTCCATCCCCGTGGTGGCCATCACCGGCCAGGTTTCCACCAAGCTCATCGGCAGCGACGCGTTTCAGGAAGCCGACACATTCGGCATCACCCGTTCCTGCACCAAGCACAATTTCCTGGTGAAGAAACTGGCGGATCTGCCGCAAGCCATGCACGAGGCGTTTCACATCGCGGCCACCGGCCGTCCCGGTCCCGTGCTGGTGGACATTCCCAAGGACGTGTTCCAGGCCACCGCGCATTACTCCCCGGTTTCGCACATCCATCTGCCCGGCTACAAGGTTTACTCCGAAGGCCACGCCGGCCAGATCCGCCGAGCCGCGCAAATGATCTGGGAATCCACTCGTCCCATGGTCTACGCGGGCGGCGGCATCCTCGCCGCCGACGCTTCTGAAAACCTGCGCGAATTGGTCGAGCGCATCGATTCGCCGGCCGTGTGCACGCTCATGGGTCTGGGAGCGCTGCCCTCTGGCCATCCCAATTTCATCAGCCTGCCGGGCATGCACGGCAGCTACGCGTCCAACATGGCCATGACCGAAACCGATCTCATCATCGCTCTCGGTGTCCGTTTCGACGATCGCGTCACCGGGCGGCTCGCCGCTTTTGCTCCACATGCGAAGGTCATCCATGTCGACATCGACCCGGCCGAGATCGGCAAGAACCGCGCCGCCGACGTGCCCATCGTGGGCGACGTCAAGCGCGTGCTCGAAAAACTGAATCGGGAGCTCGCCGATACCGCGGAGAAGAAGTCGCGCAATGAACCTGCCCGAGCCGCCTGGCGCGCCCGCGTCCGCGATTGGATGCGCGAGCATCCTTTCGATACCGAAATCTCCTCCACCGAAATCAAGCCCCAGCACCTGATGTTGGAGATCGACCGCATCTCCGGCGGCGAGGCTATCGTGTGCAGCGACGTCGGCCAGCACCAGATGTGGGCCGCGCAGTACATCCGCTTCCACCATCCCCGCCTGTGGATCAACTCCGGCGGCCTGGGAGCCATGGGTTTCGGCTTCCCTGCCGCCATCGGAGCCCAAATGGCCTGCCCCGATAAGCTGGTCTTCGCCATTGTCGGCGACGGCGGATTCCAGATGTCCATTCCGGAGCTGGCCACCGTCGCCAATCAGCATCTGCCGGTCAAGATCGTCGTGATGAACAACGGCTACCTGGGCATGATCCGCCAGTGGCAGGAATTGTTTTACAACAACCGCATCAGCTCCGCGCAACTGGATTCGTTCCCGGATCCCGAGAAGCTCGCCGGAGCCTACGGCTTCAAAGGCACCACCGTGGAGAAACCCCACGAGCTGCGCTCCGCGCTCGAAGCCGCCGTGCGCGAGCCTGGTCCATATCTTCTCAACGTGCGCGTCTCGCCGTTTGAAAACGTCTACCCCATGGTTCCGGCCGGAGGCGCCATCAATGAGATGGTGCTGGGTCCGCCGCAACCGGTGGCGGTCTGAGCCGTGACCATCCGAGCCGTGACCAAAGGGAGCGGTCCTAAAAACTAACATGCTGCAACTCATCTCACTCCTGGTCGAGAACAAACCCGGCGCCCTGATGCGCGTCACCGGAGTTCTCTCCGCGCGAGGCTATAACATTGAGAGCCTCACCGTCGCGCGCACTCTCGACGCGGAGCTTTCGCGCATGAGCATCGTGGTGGATATCGAACCGGCCCAGCGCGGCCAGCTCATCAAGCAGATGAACAAGCTGATCAACGTGCTGCAAGCCTCCGATCTCACCGAGAGCCCCGCCGTGCGCCGGGAGCTGGTCTTGCTGCGGGTTCGCGCCAGCATGCAGAATCGCGCGGCCATCCTTAAGGAAGCCGAGATTTTCGGCGCGCGCGCCGTCGATAGCTCCACCGAGGGCTTTGCTCTCGAAGCCACCAGCGATTCGGAAAAGCTCGACGAGTTCATCGAGGTCATGAAGAGTTACGGGGAGATCGACGTCACGCGCTCGGGCCTGGTCGCCGTCTCGCTTGAAGCCAAGAAGCTCCGGCTCGCTCCCCCTGTGAAGAAGGATCTGGAAGTGGAAACTACTAAAATCGACGGAGTTCTCAAATAATGGGAGCCCGCACAGGGCCGGCTCAGCGGTCCCAATCGTCCGGCATCCCTGCCCGTTCCGCTGAGCCAGGCTCCGTTGTGCGGGCGAAATTCTCGAAAGTCGAAATGGAAACTGGAGCTTTTAAATAAATGGCAAAGCGTTACTACGAACAGGATGGCAATGTCAGCCTCCTCAAAGGTAAGACCATCGGGATTATCGGCTATGGCAGCCAAGGTCACGCTCATGCGCTGAATCTGCGCGATTCGGGCCTGGATGTGATTGTGGGCCTGTCTGAATCGAGCAACAGCCGGGCCAAGGCCACATCCGCCGGCTTGAAAGTCCTCTCCACAGCCGAGGCGGCCAAGGCCGCCGACGTGATGATGGTGCTGGTTCCGGATCATGTCCAGGGCGACCTCTACTCGAGCGACATCGCGCCCAACCTCACCGCCGGGAAGACGCTGATGTTCGCCCACGGCTTCAATATTCATTTCGGGCAGATCGCCCCGCCCGCCAACGTCGATGTGTCCATGATCGCCCCCAAAGCGCCGGGACATCGCGTCCGCGAGCTGTTCACCGAGGGCGTCGGCGTCCCCGCCCTGATTGCGGTTCACCAGAACCCATCTGGGAAAGCCGTTGAAAATGCATTGGCTTACGCCATGGCCCTGGGTTGCCTGAAGGCCGGCGTCATCGAGACTACGTTCAAAGAGGAGACCGAAAGCGACCTTTTTGGAGAACAAGCTGTGCTGTGTGGTGGCGCGTCCGAGCTGATCCGCGCCGGCTTCGAAACCCTCGTGGCAGCCGGTTATGCCCCTGAAATCGCCTACTTCGAGTGCCTACACGAATTGAAGCTGATCGTCGATCTTATCTATGAGGGCGGTCTCAGCTATATGCGTTTCTCGGTGTCCGATACAGCCGAATACGGCGATTACACCCGCGGTCCGCGCATCATCAATGAGCAAACCCGCGCCGAGATGAAGAAGATCCTTTCCGAGATTCAATCCGGCCAGTTCGCACGCGATTGGATCAACGAAAACAAAACCGGCCGCAAGAAGTTTCTGCACATGCGCGAAGCCGCGCAGAATCAGCCCGTCGAAAAAGTCGGCGCCGAGCTGCGCAAAATGATGACGTTCCTCAAAAAGAAGAAGGAGGTTGGCGTACCGGCTGCAACCTGACTTTTACGCCAATAATTATGCGAGTCTTCACATTCGATACCACGTTACGCGACGGCACCCAGGGCGAGGCAGTCAGCTTCTCCTCCGACGACAAAATGCTGGTGCTGCACAAGCTGGACGAGCTTGGTATCGATTACATTGAAGGCGGCTGGCCCGGCTCCAATCCCAAGGACAAGGATTTCTTCGCGCGCGCCAAGGACGCCCAGCTCAAGCACGCGCGCCTCACCGCCTTCGGAGCCACGCGCATGGCTCGCAACAAGGTCGAGGACGACCCCAGCGTAAACGCGCTGGTGGCTGCCGGCACGCCCGTCGTCTCCATCTTCGGCAAGAGCTGGGATCTGCACGTTCACCGCGCCCTCAACATCACCGAGGAGGAAAACCTCCAGCTCATCACCGACACCGTGAAGTACCTCAAGGCTCACGGCAAGGAAGTGGTTTACGACGCCGAGCATTTCTTCGACGGCTACACCCGCAATCGCGATTTCGCCTTGCGGACGATTGAAGCTGCGAAGGCGGCCGGCGCCGATGTCCTGTGCCTGTGCGACACCAACGGAGGCATGCTGACCTCCCAGCTCGCGCAGGTTTGCGCCGACATTCGCCGCCGCTTCGATGGCGTGCTCGGCATCCATACCCACAACGATTCCGATCTCGGCGTCGCCAACGCGCTGGCCGCCATCGAGCAGGGTTTCGCGCACGTCCAGGGTTGCATCAACGGCTACGGCGAGCGCTGCGGCAACGCCAACCTGGTCTCCATCATCGCCAATCTCGAATTGAAAATGGGCCACTCCACCATCGGAAAGGAGCGTCTGGCGGGCCTCACTGCCGCCTCGCGCTTCATCGCTGAGCTGGCCAATCTTCCGCAACGCAACGATCAACCCTACGTTGGCCACAGCGCTTTTGCGCACAAGGGCGGAGTCCACGTCAGCGCGGTGTTGAAGGATTCCAACACCTATGAGCACATCAATCCCAACGTGGTCGGCAACCGCCAGCGCGTCCTGCTGAGCGATCTGTCGGGCCGCGGCAGCGTGCTCTACAAGCTCAAGCAGCACGGCTTGGAGGATCGCTTGGACGACGCCGCGCGCCGCGATTTGCTCGATCGCATCAAGCAGCTTGAGTTTCAGGGCTATGAGCTCGAAGCCGCGGAAGGGACATTCGAACTCCTGGTCCGCGAGGCTCTGCGCCCGGGCCTGCAACTCTTCGAGGTGATGAGCTACGAAACCACCACCAAGACCACGGGCTCAACCGCCACCGTGACGCTGAAGGCACAGGACGGCGTGCATTCCGCTACCGCCGCCGGCAACGGGCCGGTGAACGCTCTCGACCTCGCGCTGCGCCAGTGTCTGTCGAAACTCTACCCCACCATCGCCGACGTGAATTTGACCGATTATAAGGTCCGCGTGCTGGACTTCAAGAAGGGCACCGCCGCCCGCGTGCGCGTGCTCATCGAATGGACCGACCACAAGAAGAGCTGGGCCACCGTCGGCGTCTCCGAGAACGTCATCGAGGCGAGCTGGTTCGCCCTGATCGACGCCCTGCGCCTGGAGCTCATGCGCCTCAACGAGCAGGACTCCAACATCGAGCGGGCGGTTGAAGATTACTGCTGGGGCGTTTAGCTTTACTGTGCGAGGGTGAAGGCGAGCCGAAGCCAGCAGTCATGCATGCACGACCTGAACCACCGCATTAACCGTTCCTGCGAGGCCGCCGAGGTTAACGACAACATTCCAACGACCACCAGCAGGGGGCTTGATTATGGCCGGAGACCGTGTGTAGTGTCCACCATAGTAACGGTAGGCTTGGCCACTCTTGAAACTCAGGAAGTTGACGTCATCCATCACCAAAACGTTCGCAGCGCTGCCGGTGAGATAAACCCGTACCGCCTCGCTTGGACCTGTCGTGACAGTGTAATGAAGGAAGTTCATGAATTCCCTCGATCCTCGACAACTGGCGCATCCATGATCGTTCCGCCCGCAGATGGGATGGCGCGACTGCGAATGCGAACGATAACCTCTGATGCCTGCTTTCGTAATCGGGTCCAAATCACAACAAGAACAAGTCCCACCATGAGACTTATAACGGTTATAACAATCACAACGACGAATTTGTGTAGCGACTTCGACGGATCACTCAACAGCAAGGAGATAAGGGAACCAATTCCGACCGAGGAAAATGCGATTCCGAGATTCAAGCAAGTAGCTGCCGGACTGCCCGTCTCGATGAGACGGAGCTCGTCCTCAGAGACAAAGAAAACCGTCAACTGGCCGATGCCGACGTAACGAATACTTACGGCCGGCATCATTTCCATCGGCTTCTGTTCGTCCACCCCTGAGGCCCATCTCCATTATAGCTCCGCAAGGCCGCGCGACTCGTCCGATGCCTTGCTTAACGAGCAGGACTCCAACATCCACGTGCCGTCGAGGACTACTGCTGGGGCGTCTAGAGCCTTACTCGAAAATATCGCCCGGCGTAAGCTCGGCGTCGATCTCTGGGACGCGAAGCGTGGCGACCTCGGTCAATCCCGCGTTGCAGGTGTACATGCGCCGCGAATGCGGATCCACCAGCCACACGTGCTGCACTCCCCAGGCGCGGTACTCTTCCAGCTTGTCGCGCACGGCTGTCAGTCGATCGTCCGCCGAGAGAATCTCGATGGCCACCAGCGGCGGAACATCCGGGAAACGAGAGGCTGGCTCCTCGGGCCAGTACACGCAGACATCGGGAATCAGAACCAGACCTTCGCGCAGCCTTAAGCATAGCTCGGTATGCGCGAAAACAGAAAGCCTTTTGCGCAAGGCTTCAAAGAAAAATGCGATCAGGACCTGGGTCCTGGAATGTAATCTATCCGGCGAAGCTCGCTCCACAATTTCGCCGTCCCGAAACTCGCGATCGAGATCCGGAAAGCTAGTGCGAAGGTATTCATCAAGCGAAGCAGCCGTCTTGGCGCCCATGTCTTGAGAATAGCGCATGACATCCCCGCGCGGGCCTCCCGTTATATACTGAAACGTCTGCCGCCTTCATGCCCACCAAACCCTACCGCGCCGAGCACGTCGGCAGTCTGTTACGCCCGCTTGAATTGCTTGAAGCTCGCGATGCCTATTCGCAGGGCAGCATCCCCGAGAATCGATTTCGCGCCCTCGAAGACCGCGCCATTTCCGAAGCCCTTCGCCGGCAGCGTGACATCGGCCTGGATATTTTCTCGGACGGCGAAATGCGCCGCGGATCCTGGCTCACCGATATGGCGGAAGCAGTGGAAGGCTTCGTCCGCGATCGGGTGATCCTGGATTGGAAGGGGCCGGACGGCGGACCCGAAGCCAGCAGCGCCAACGCCGTCGGCGGCAAACTGCGCAAACAGCGCAAGCTTACGGCGCATGAGCTTCCTCTGCTTCAGGCCGCGGCGCCTGGACTGTTCAAAATCACCCTGCCCGCACCTTCCAATTTCGTGGTTTCGAGTTATAAGGCCGGGCTCACTGAGACTTTTTATCCAACCCATGCCGCGCTCTTAAGCGATCTGGTGGAAATCGTTCGCGACGAGATTCAGTGGCTGGTGGAGCAAGGCGTCAACTACATTCAGCTCGACGCTCCTTATTATTCTCACTATCTCGATCCCCAGCATCGCGATCAACTCGCCGCCGCCGGGCGCGATCCCGACCGTGAGCTTGCCGAAGGCATCGCCGGCGACAACGCCGCGCTTGAAGGCATTCCGCGCGATCGCGTCACCGTCGCGCTGCACGTGTGCCGCGGCAACAGCCGCAGCCGCTGGTTCACCGAAGGCGGCTACGATCTGGTCGCCGAAAAACTGTTCGGATCTCTCGACGCCGACCGCTTCCTGCTGGAGTACGACACGGAGCGATCCGGAAGCTTCGAGCCTCTGCGCCGCATTCCGCGCGGCAAACATGTGGTGCTGGGCCTGGTCACCACCAAGGAGCCGCGCCTGGAATCCAAGGATCTTCTGCGCCGCCGCATCGACGAGGCCGCGAAATACGTGGCCATCGAGCATCTGGCTTTGAGCCCGCAATGCGGCTTCGCCTCCGTCGCCGCCGGCAACCTTCTATCGATGGACGATCAGTGGCGCAAGCTTGACCTGGTCGCCGATGTCGCACGCAAGGTCTGGGGATAAACGAACGCGCGCGGCTCTTGTCTCTTGGACTTGAGCCGCGCGCGAAGCAAGCGGTGAACTACTGAATATCGATCTGCACGGTGTTGGCGGCGATGCCCGAGGCCGTGACCTGCAGCGCCACCGTTCCCGAACCCGCCAGCGATGCAGGCAACTGGACGTTAATCTGATCCACGCCGCTGTAGCCTCCGTAGCCGGCATACAACACCGACACGTTGACTCCGTTCACGGTTACGGCGACGTTGGCGATGCCCGCCGCCTGCACGCCCGTGGCGTAAATCGTCAGGTAAACCTTATCCGTCGCCGAGCCCATGTTGATCGGAGTCGCCGAATAGGATCTCTGCGCGTTCAACCCAAAAGCAGGCTCGGTGGTCACCGCCCCCGTCGCCGAAACGCGCGTCGCATACGCCGCCGCGAGGCCTAGCCCGTTCACCGTAAACAGCGCGGGCGCGACGGGCGCGATCTGAACGTTGGTCGCGGTCTGGGTCGACCCGGGAGCGTTGACCGTCGCCGTGGCCGTTCCAGCGGCTGCCCCGGGGGGCACCTGGAAGGTGATTTGGTTGGGCGAGACAAAGGCCAGCGGCGCATTCATGACGTTGCCCTTCGAGTCTTTGATGCTGACGAAAGTGCCATCGAAGTCGGTGGGCAGCGGTCCCAGGATTTCCGGGGCTTCGGGAGCCATGTTCTGCCCCATGGCGAAGGCCAGTCCGCCTTGTGCGATCGTGTTGACGCCGGGGCTTGCAGCCGAGAGGATCAACGGAGCATTGGACATCGAGGTTGAGGTGGGCGTGAACGACACGCCGCGCAGGGCTTCGCCCGCCGCAGCGGTACGCAGGGTGGTGAAGGTTTCGGAGGCTGCGCTGGCAGCGCTTGTGTTGGACAGCATATCGGTAATGGACACCAGCTTATTGGGGTCGGCGCCCTGGTCGCCGTTCGCGCTCACAGTGGAAGTGACGCCGAAGATGGTAACGGTTCCATTGGAGTTCACCATGCCTGTGATGTTGCGCAGACCGTCGGTGGCGGGATTGATGGCGCTGGGATAGTTCGGGATCGAGTAAAACTGCCCCAGGTTCAGCCCGTTTTGAAGCACGTAGGCCATTTTCCACGTGCCGCCCGTCAGGATCCATTTCTGCAAGCCGGCGGTCGTGCTGCCGGCGGCGTCGGCGATCACGCCGTCGCCCTCATCGCCTACATAGAGCGTGGTGGCGTTGGCGAACCAGAGACCAAACGGATAATCGCTGGTCGCACCGGCGGTCTTTGCCGAGGCGGTGGGGAATCCGGGAAGGACGGTAATCGGCGCGGCGGCGGCGGTAGCCAGAGTCGGTAGGGTGCCCGCCGCTCCGACCTGATATACCGTATCGATTCCGTTGCCGCCGCTGCCCTTGGTGACATAGAGCGTGTTGTTGAAGATGGTCAGGCCGCGGAAATTGTTATCCTTGCCGGCCTTGTCCGCGGTGGTGTAATTCATTCCCGTGGCGGGGTTGATCACCGACGTGATGCTGAAGTTGCCGACCTGCTGGGGAACCGTCGTCTCGGATTGTCCCGGCGTGGCGATTTCAACTCCCGTCGATGTCGTCACATTCGTCGGCGTGCCCGCTCCGTTGTTTGAATTCCCCGTCATATAATACAGCCCGTTGGCCAGAATCGCGGCGCGGCCGTTGTTGCCGCTGTAAGCGTTGGTCGGCGTGACCTGAATGGCGCCGTTGGCGCCCACCTGGGCGACGGCGCGGAAATAGCTTCCGCCCGAGGGATTGGTCGGATCGTAGACTCCGGGCGTGTTGGAGTTGGAAACGTCTACTGTGTTGGGCGTCGTCACGTAACCCATGAAAGTGACCACACTTCCGTCCGTCGAGAGATTCAGCCCCAATTCGGATTTGGAACTAAAGCTGGTGACAATCATGTTACTGGGGACCGCGAAGCTGTTGAGTGTGGTGCCCGATGTCGTGAGCTGATCCAGAAAGATGGGCGAAGTGATTCCGAAACTTCCATCGACTTTGTTGTTGTTGAAAACGTTGTTGGCGCTGGTAGTGGAGGCATATGCTCCGTTGTCGGTGGCCTTTGCGGCGCACGCCCCGGGCGCGGCAGTGTTGGCGCTGGCCGGACAAACCGGCGGCAATCCCTGACCGACGACGACGGAGCTGGCGTCGCCCGCATAGACGCTGCGCGAGAGCAGCAGATTCCCTGGACTGAAGACGCTAGAACCAGCCGCCTGACCCGAAATCGTGACATTGTCAAACCGCCAGTTGCCCGAGTTGTTATTCAAGGCAGTTCCCGAAGCGCTGATATTGTCGGCGCCTGTCGCGGCGTTCACAATCTGAATGGCGAAGCTGGAATTGTTTGCGGCAGCCGGATCGCTGATGGTCGCGGTCAACCCGGGGAACCAATTCTGCCCGCCGGAAGCCGCGGTGATACTGACATACGACCCCATGACCGTATTGGCGGAGGTGCTGTTGGTCATAAGCGCCAATCCGGTATCCGCCGCGGGGATGGTCAGCGGCACATTATGCCAGGTGTTCCCATCCGTGGTGTATTGAAGTTGCAGCTTCGCCTCGCCCTGATTCGTCGCATAAAAGTCGAAGCTGACAGTGATGTTGGTGTAGCCCGCTGTGCTTGCTGCGAACACGGCGCCCTGCGTCCCGATCGGCGCCAGGCTCGACCAGCCATTCGCTGCCCCGGCGGCACCGGCCTGTGCACGGACGCGCCAGATTTGAGTGAGATCGGCGAGCCCGTTCGTGCCTGTATCTCCGGCAGCGCCCGCAACAACGTCGTCGGTGGTTACTCCGACACTTGGGGTCGCGTAAGTGGCCATGCCAATCGAGCTGGCGGTACCCGAGCCGGTCGAAGGAGCCGGGTTGTTGTTAACCGCGATCGCATCGTTCTCGAACGTCCAGGCGGTGATGACTCCGGCTTCAGCAACTGGCACAGATGCAGCAAGAAGTACTGCGATCGATACGATTGTTCTCATGCAGGATGATCCTCTTTCCATTTTTAGTAGCAGCAAAGTGGAAAGAGTAACAGGTGGGCGTGACGTTGGAGTTAACGATCCGTGACAGTCTGGTTACGGAAGGCCGCAACTCCTACGGCCGCTACTCGTAGCGCAGCGATTCGACCGGATTCACGCGGCTCGCCCGATTCGCCGGGAGCCAAACGGCCAGGAGCGCCACCACGGCAAGCACCGCCGGAACGGCGGCGAACACCAGGGGATCACGCGTCTTCACGCCGAACAGCAGGCTCTCGATCAAGCGCGACAGGCCCCACGCCGCCCCGATTCCCACCACCACTCCCGCCAGCGCGAGCCCCATCCCCTGGCGCACGATCATGCTTCGAACCTGGCTCGCCTCCGCGCCCAGCGCCAGCCGGATGCCGATTTCCTGCGTCCGCTGCTCCACCGAATACGCCATCAGTCCATAAATCCCGATCGCCGCCAGCAGCAGCGCCGCGCATCCGAACACCGTCATCAGCAGCATATTAAAGCGTTGCCTTGCGGTCGATAGGGACACCACCTCGTCCATCGAATGCACGTCGGATACCGGCAAGCCCGTCGCCTGCCGCAGCTGTTCGCGAATCGCCGGAATCAGCGTATGCGGCTCGATCTGCGTGCGCACCATCCACGACATCGGCAGCAAACGGACGATCAGCGCGTTGATCGCGTCCGTAATCTGCGACTGTGGAACGTACATGACCGGTCCCGGATTTCGATTCAATCCCCCGTCGTGGACATCACCCACGATGCCGATAATCTGCCGCGCCGGCTCGTCCTTGAGCGCGGGCAGTACCTTGCCGACAATAACGCGATCCTTCAGCGGATCGCCGTCCTTCCAAAACTGCGTGGCCATGGCCTCATTGATCACGACCACCGGGGGCGACTTGTCGTCGTCGCGGTCGGTGAAGCTGCGGCCCCGCTTCACCGGAATCTTGAACACCTCGAAGAACCCTGGAGCAACCGTCGACCATCCCCCGCCCCCCGTGTAGGGTCCCTGGACCGGCGGCTTGCCGACGATGTTGAAGGGAAGACCGTATCCGCCTTGAAGCGGCACGCAGCAGGTGGCGCTGGCAAGCAGCACACTCGGCAGCGCGCGAATCCGCTCCAGTCCATCGCGCATCGTATCGGCCACACCCATCGACTTCAGGTACTTCGGCCCCGTCATCGACATTCGCATCGTGATCACGTTCTTCGTGTCGAAGCCAGGATTCACCGCGTACATCGCCACGAACGTTCGAATCAGCAGCGCCGACCCCACCAACAGAATTACCGCCAGCCCCACCTCGCTCACCACCAGAGCCGCCCGAGCTTTGTTCTGTTTGAGCCCCGTGCCCGATCGCCCGCTGCTGTCTTTTAGCACCGAGTTCAAATCCGCGCGCGATCCTTGCAACGCCGGAAATAATCCGAACACAATTCCAGTTAGCAGCGAAACCGCCACGGCAAAGCCGACTACGCGCCAGTCCATCCCTACCGCGATCCCATTCTCACCCACCCGCGGCAGGCCCGCGGTGTTCACCGCCAGCAACGCTCGAATCCCCGCGAAGCCCAGAAGCAATCCCAGCACTCCGCCGGCCAGCGAAAGCAGCACGCTCTCGGTCAGCAGTTGACGAATCATCCTTGCCCGCCCCGCGCCGATGGCCACCCGAATCGCGATCTCGCGCCGCCTGCCCGCCGCCCGCACCAGCAGCAAATTCGCAACGTTGGCGCATGCGATCAGCAGCACCAGGCTCACCGAGCCCAACAGCACCAGCAGCAGCGGACGATCGCCTCCCACCACGAAATCGCGAAACGGCATGACCGAAAATGCGTCCTTTGGCCCAATCGCATCCGGGAATTTGGCCCGGTATCCGTTGGCCGACGCTTGAAGCCGCGCGTTGGCCTGTTCCAGACTGACTCCCGGCTTCAGCCGAGCCGTCACATTGAAATAACGGGTCTGATCGCTCGAGGTCGGATCGAGCTGGAAGGGCACGTACACCTCCGTCGGCGCACCGAATTCGAGCCATGCCGGATTCCTCGCCGCAATTCCGATGATGGTGTATTGGTCTCCATTCAGGGAAATGGTCTTTCCCAAAATTTGCGGATCGCCGGCGAAACGCCGCTCCCAAAAATCCTCGCCGATCAGCGTCACGCGTGGCCCGCCCGGCGCATCGTCTTCCGTAGTGAAGCTCCGTCCTCGCAGGATTGGCGTCCCCCAGCAGTGGAACGCATCCGAGGACATCTGCATGGACCGCAACTGTTCCGCCACCTCCCCGCCGGTGTAATTCATCACGCCCGGATAGTATGCGGAGACATCCTGGAGCACGCTCGATTGCGCGCGCCAATACGCGAACTTCGCCGGCGAAGCCCCGGCGTAGGTGCCGGTCTGCTCCGTCTGCGTCATCATCATCATGAAGCGGTCCGGGTCGGGAACCGGCATCGGCTTCAGCAGAATCGCATTGACGATCGAAAAAATCGCCGTGGCCGCGCCGATCCCCAGCGCCAGCGCGGCCAGGGCCGTGATGGTGAACCCCGGACTCGTGCGGAACATCCGGATCGAATGCATCACATCCCTGAGAAAGTCGCTCATGCGCCGCCTCCCTATGTAGCATACTACTCGTATCGCAACGAGTCCACCGGATTCACCCGGCTCGCGCGGTTCGCCGGAAGCCACACCGCCAGCAACGCCACCACGGCCAGCACCGCCGGAACGGCGACGAAGACTATCGGATCGCGCGCCTTCACGCCGAACAGCAGGCTCTCGATCAAGCGCGACAGCCCCCATGCCGCCCCGATACCCACGACCACTCCCGCCAGCGCGAGCCCCATGCCCTGGCGCACGATCATGTTTCGCACCTGGCTGGCGTCCGCGCCCAGCGCCAGCCGGATTCCGATCTCCTGCTTCCGCTGCTCCACCGTATACGCCATCAAGCCATAAATCCCGATCGCCGCCAGCAGCAGCGCCGCGCTTCCGAACACCGTCATCAGCAGCATGCTGAACCGCTGCCGCCCGGTGGCGATCGACACCACCTCGTCCATGGATTGGACGTCCGCTACCGGCAATCCGGTAGCCTGCCGCAACTGTTCTTGAATCGCTGGAACCAGCGCATGTGGCTCGGTCTGCGTCCGCACCACCCACGCCACCGGCGTCAGGCGGACACTCCGGGCGTTGAACGCGTCTGAAATCTGCGTCTGCGGAACGTACATCATGGGTCGCGGGGCTCGATTCAATCCGCCGTCGCGAACGTCCCCGACAATCCCGATAATCTGCCGCCCTGGATCGTCTTTGCCGGTCACGATGCGATCCTCCAGCGGATCGTCGTCCTTCCAAAACTGCTTCGCCATGGTCTCGTTGATCACAACCACGGCGGGCGATTTGCCGTCGTCGCGTTCGGTGAACGTACGCCCCCGCTTCACCGGGATCATGAACACCTCGAAGAACTCCGGAGAAACCGTCGAAAATCCGCCGATCCCAGTGAACGGCCCTTGCGCCGGCGGCCTACCAGCGATGTTGAAGGTAAAAGTGTAGCGCGTTCCAGCGGCAGGCAGCACGTAGCGCCCGCCATCACCACCCCCGGCAGCGCCCGAATCCGTTCCAGTCCATCGCGCATCGTATCCGCCACACCCATCGACTTAAGGTATTTGGGCCCTGTCAGCGACATTCGCATGGTGATCACGTTCTTCGTGTCGAAGCCCGGATTCACGGCGTACATCGCCACGAACGTTCGAATCAGCAGCGCCGACCCCACCAGCAGAATCACCGCCAGCCCCACCTCGCTCACCACCAGAGCCGCCCGAGCTTTGTTCTGTTTGAGCCCCGTCCCCGAACGCCCGCTGCTGTCTTTTAGCACCGCATTCAAATCCGCGCGCGATCCTTGCAGCGCCGGAAATAATCCGAACACAATTCCAGTTAGCAGCGAAACCGCCACGGCAAAGCCGACTACGCGCCAGTCCATCCCTACCGCGATCCCATTCTCACCCACCCGCGGCAGGCCCGCGGTGTTCACCGCCAGCAACGCTCGAATCCCCGCGAAGCCCAGAAGCAATCCCAGCACTCCGCCGGCCAGCGAAAGCAGCACGCTCTCGGTCAGCAGTTGACGAATCATCCTTGCCCGCCCCGCGCCGATGGCCACCCGAATCGCGATCTCGCGCCGCCTGCCCGCCGCCCGCACCAGCAGCAAATTCGCAACGTTGGCGCACGCAATCAGCAGCACCAGGCTCACCGAGCCCAACAGCACCAGCAGCAGCGGACGATCGCCTCCCACCACGAAATCGCGAAACGGCATGACCGAAAATGCGTCCTTTGGCCCAATCGCATCCGGGAATTTGGCCCGGTATCCGTTGGCCGACGCTTGAAGCCGCGCGTTGGCCTGTTCCAGACTGACTCCCGGCTTCAGCCGAGCCGTCACATTGAAATAACGGGTCTGATCGCTCGAGGTCGGATCGAGCTGGAAGGGCACGTACACCTCCGTCGGCGCACCGAATTCGAGCCATGCCGGATTCCTCGCCGCAATTCCGATGATGGTGTATTGGTCTCCATTCAGGGAAATGGTCTTTCCCAAAATTTGCGGATCGCCGGCGAAACGCCGCTCCCAAAAATCCTCGCCGATCAGCGTCACGCGTGGCCCGCCCGGCGCATCGTCTTCCGTAGTGAAGCTCCGTCCTCGCAGGATTAGCGTCCCCCAGCAGTGGAACGCATCCGAGGACATCTGCATGGACCGCAACTGTTCCGCCACCTCCCCGCCGGTGTAATTCATCACGCCCGGATAGTATGCGGAGACATCCTGGAGCACGCTCGATTGCGCGCGCCAATACGCGAACTTCGCCGGCGAAGCCCCGGCGTAGGTGCCGGTCTGCTCCGTCTGCGTCATCATCATCATGAAGCGGTCCGGGTCGGGAACCGGCATCGGCTTCAGCAGAATCGCATTGACGATCGAAAAAATCGCCGTGGCCGCGCCGATCCCCAGCGCCAGGGCCGCCAAGGCCGTGATGGTGAACCCCGGACTCTTACGGAACATGCGGATCGAATGCGAAACGTCTCTGACAAAAGCGTTCATCGCGCCGCTCCTAACCCCGCCCCTTCCAGCAACCGCTTGAGCGTTGCGATCTCCTCCGGCTTGGCCACCGGCATCGGCGGACGCGTCCGGCAACTCGGAATCAACCCGCGCAGCCACGCCGCGATCTTGTAGCGCAAATGCAGCCGCGAGTAATCGGAATAAATGTACTCGTGCAGATCGCGCAATCCGCCCTCCACCCAGATCCGCCGAGCCTTCACCACGTCGTTCGCGCGCCACGCGTCAATGTGATCCAGCATCGGCTCCAGCGCGTAATTCCAAGATCCCGACGCGGTCCCATCCAAAACATCGTGCGCCAAAAACTCGTGGAACAACCCTCCGCCCGCCGCAAGAATCGCCACCGGCGGTTCCAGCGAGCGCAGAATCTTCCACATCTTGCGCTGCCCGTCGTAGTTGTAGATCATCTTCCAGCCGATAATGTTTGGAACTTCCCGGCAAATCAGCCGCGCCGTCTCGCCCGGCACTCCCAGCCCCCACTGCGCCGTCGGAGACGACACCGGATGCGTGATGATGGGAAGATTCACCGCCGCGTCAATCGCGTGAATCTGGTCCAGCCAATACTCCGGATACCGCTCCGCATTCCACATCGTCACCAAGTCGATGCAGCCCGCCGGAGGCAGCAGGAACAGTCCGTCTACGCCCGCCGCCTTCGCGTCCTTCGCGCACTCGACGGAGCCTGCCGTGGTCAGATCGAACACCCCCCCGAACACCGGCATCTTGCCGCCGGCTTCCTCGACAGCGATCTCCGCCACCCTCCGTTTTTCCTCCCGCGTCAGGTAGTAAATCTCACCCGCTTCCGGATTCGCGATGATCCCGCCCACCTTGCGAAACCGCTCTTGGAGAAAGTAGCGAATCAGCTCGCGGTACGCCGCCTCATCGATCTTTCCGCTTTCGTCGAAAGGCAGAACTGTGGCCGTATAATATCGCCGCGCAATGTCTCTCATAGGTGGACGGCTGAGAAGAGGATAGGCCGAACGACCTTCCGCAACCGGGCGAGCTCGCCCTCGTTATGCTTCAGTAACTCGTCGTCCCACTTTTTGGAAGTCCCGTCACGGCAGTCGTTCGCCAACTCTGTCCCGATCTTTTCGAGAGAGCCCTTCAGTTCCTCTGGTTCAGTCCAGACACCGAGAACAAAGACTCTTTCAATCAAATGACCGGGGACGACTCCCTTCACCTTGTCCAACCTGTCACTCCTGCCGTCGAAGTCGACTAATAGAACTACAAATTGGCCCGGGTACTTCTCCATCCCACCGATTTCTTCCTTGAATTGGTCCAGAACCGCAATCCAGCCGCCAGCCTCCGGGCGCACCCGTATCTGCCCAGCTATGAGACCTTCACCGAGCAGGAAGCCCATGGCCAGCTGGCGGTTGGCTCGGTCCTCAGGCAACACCAAGAGATGCGGCTGATACCTGTTCATCACTCCAGGTCGCCGCGGGCGATAGCGCCCACAAGGTCCCCGCTGACTTCCAGTTCACTGAGCCGACGCACTACCGTCGGTTCCAGATGGCTCCGCCTCTGAAGCACGAGAGTGTTCTCGTCGGAAAAGCTGCGAATGGCCTCCGGATTATGGGACGTCGCAATGAATTGGCCCCCCCCGATTTGGAACGCCCTGCGGAGTGCCACTACAAACTGCTGAACTTCACCTAGCGCAAGATAATTATCCGGCTCGTCCCAGAAGCACACGAGGGGGCCGTACGCTTCGTTCGCAGCGAGCACCAGAGCGCAGATCATGAAACACTTCTCACCGTCCGAAAGATCCTCAAAGGGCACCTCTACGGTGCCCAGTTCGTTCGAAAATCGGACGACGAGGCTTTCAGAGCTTGACGGACGCCGGATGTCCTGGAAATCGGTCATGATCTGCGTGAGGTGCTCGCTGATCTTGGAATAAGCAGCCGGCGCCTGCGCCAAGACACCGAAAAACCACCCACCAAAGTTGGTCACCCGAGGGGTCGGCTCCAGCGTCTCGCCTTTTTTTGAATCTCCTTGAATCAAGCCGGGCATCGGACGGAGGAGGACTATACGCGCAAGCCACTGCTTGAAGACGCCTAAAGGATCATCTTCGCTCAACCTCTCTTGTATGATTGTCAGAGCCACCAGATGCTGACCGACCGGCATGCGCGGATACCCCAACAATGCCCTGGGCTCTACCCTCCCGCTCGCTACCAACCGCACCTCCGCCGCTTCTCGCGTGTAGACCTCTTGACCGTCAACCGCCAACCTCTCTTCGAGTACGTGAAGCTCTTTGCCCCCTTTCGGAAGCTCAAAAGCAACTGTATAAGCGTATACCTTGGCGCCCAACACGACCTCGATCTCAAATCGCATCGGAACGTCCGAGCGTCCACGGGAGAAATCCTTGGGCGCTACCAAGTCGCCCACCCGATTTGTTCCCCGCGCGATCTTCTGTAGAATTTCGAGCGCCAGGGAAACCGCCGTCTTGCCCGAGCCATTCTTTCCAATCAGCAAGACAGACGACAGGCCCGAGATCGGCAGCTCGAAGTTCTCCAGACACCGGAAGTTGTGAACGTAAAAGCGGCGGATCACAAGAGAATGATACCGCGCCCGTTACCTTCTGCGCCCCAAGACGACTGCTTCCATCGCGGCGCTGTTCACTTCTCCACGCCGGGTCCAAAAATACGCGGCTGTCCGTGACCTCGGCGACGAACTTCGCGTTGATGCCGCCCAACCGGCGCGGCGCGCGATCGCCACTCGAAATCATGATCCTCACGTTATAACATGGGCCGTAGGACTTCAGAATGGATCTCCAGCCACTCCCGTTTCGCTCCACCCTGGAGCAATATCAGAAGCAGGCCGACGAGCTGCTCCAAGCCCATGCATCGGGCGATCCCCGAGCCATCCGGATCATCCACCAAAACCATCCCCGCTTTCTGGACCCTAAAATCACCTGGCTGCCGAAAAACCTGCCGGACTCCGAGATTCAAAGCGCTGGGCTTGAACCGGCCGACGCGCAGGTCACCATCGCCCGCTGGTATAGCTTCAAGAATTGGTCCGCGCTCGCGGAATACGTCGACGCAGTGACTCGCGAGGGCTCTCCGGTCTTCCAGTTCGAATCGGTCGTGGAAGCTGTGATCGCGGGTGACGTGGTCGCGCTGGAAGCGTTGCTGCGAGAGAATCCGGAATTGGTTCGCGCGCGTTCGACGCGCGTCACGCATTTCGATCCACCCGCGCACCGCGCCACGCTCCTGCATTACATCGCCGCCAATGGCGTCGAGGGCTACCGGCAGAAGACTCCCGTCAATGCGGTTGAGGTTGCGAAAATGCTGCTCGATGCGGGCGCCGAGGTCGACGCGTTGGCCGAGATGTATGGCGGACGTTGCACCACCATGAGTATGTTGGTATCGAGCTGTCATCCGGCGCAGGCCGGCGTGCAAGTCGCGCTGGTCGAGACGCTACTGGATTTCGGCGCGTCGATCGAGGAGCACGGCTCCGGTCACTGGCGATCGCAGTTGATGACCGCTCTGGCCTTCGGGTACCAGGACGCCGCCCAAGCCCTTGTCAGACGCGGAGCGCGAGTGGAGAACATCGCCGCGGCGGCAGGCTTGGGGCGGCTCGCCGATGCGGCGCGGCTCTTCGCGAAAGCCGACCCTGAGAGCCGGCATCGCGCGCTCGCGCTGGCCGCCCAACTGGGGCACGTGGAGATCGTGCGGCTGCTGCTCGACGCCGGTGAAGACCCCAATCGCTACAACCCTGAAGGGAACCACGCCCACTCGACTCCGTTGCATCAGGCCGCTCTCGCCGGCCACGACGCGGTGGTCCGGTTGCTCGTCGAGCGAGGCGCGCGGTTGGACCTCCAGGACACCATCTATCGAGGGACGCCGCTGGGTTGGGCCAAGCACGCAGGCCAAACCGGCATCGAAAAGTACCTTCGCGCGCATGGCGCCAAGACTACGAAAGAACTTGGCGGGTAGAATCGTCCACACTCGGAACATGGAACACGAGCACACCCGCGAGGCCATCCACCAGCGGCTCGCCGCGGGACCCGGCCACAGCTATCTCAGGGACTGGGTCTACGGCGGCATCGACGGCACCGTGACCACGTTCGCCATCGTCGCGGGAGTCGTGGGGGCGCACCTGTCGCTGCGGGTCATCCTGATCCTCGGTGGCGCCAACCTGATGGCCGATGGTTTCGCGATGGCCGCGGGCAACTATCTGGCGACTCGATCCGAACAGGAGGAATTTCATCACGCCGAAGCCGTCGAGCGCCGCCACATCGAGGTCGCTCCGGAAGGAGAACGCGAAGAAGTGCGCGAGATTCTGCGGGGACTCGGAATTGTTGGCGACCTGCTCGAACGCGTCGTCGCGGCCGTCACGGCCGATCGCGACCGCTGGGTGCGCATGATGATCCGTGAGGAATATGGGCTGCCGTTTTCCGTGCGCTCGCCATGGCTTGCGGCTGCATCGACGTTTTCCGCGTTTCTGGTTTGCGGTATCGTCCCCCTGGTTCCCTTCCTGGCGGGCCTGAACAGCGCCTTCTGGGTGGCCTGCACGGCAACCAGCCTGACCTTCATCTTGATCGGCGCGCTCAAGAGCCGATGGTCCATCCAGCCCTGGTGGCATTCCAGTCTCGGGACTCTGGCGATTGGCGGCAGCGCCGCCGCGGTCGCCTATGGAATCGGGGCTTGGCTTCGCGACCTCACCGGACCTTGAGCGCGCAAAGGGTGCGGCGCGCACCGCCAGACGGATCAGGGACTGCTTCGCGCCGCACTCCGTTTTGCGCGTATGACTCAAGAGTGCGTTCGATTCGATAGAATCGTTCAGACCCCATGCCTTTGGCCGCAGGCTCGAAACTCGGACCCTACGAAATCCTCTCGCCCCCATCGGCGCGGGCGGAATGGGCGAAGTGTATCGTGCCCGCGACACCAAGCTGAAGCGCGACGTGGCGCTGAAGGTTCTGCCCGCCGCCTTCGCCAACGACCCCGACCGCATGGCCCGCTTCCAGCGCGAGGCCGAGGTGCTGGCTTCGCTCAATCACCCCAACATCGCGCACTTGTACGGAATCGAGGAGCGCGCCCTGGTGATGGAATTGGTCGAGGGCGAAAACCTCAAAGGTCCGCTTCCCGTCGAGACCGCGCTCAACTACGCCAAGCAAATCGCCGACGCTTTGGAGTACGCCCACGAACGAGGCGTGATTCATCGCGACCTCAAGCCCGCCAACGTGATGATCACTCCAGCAGGCGTCGTGAAGGTGCTCGATTTCGGTCTCGCCAAAGCCATTGACGATCCGGGCGCGCCGGCTTCAGCCGGTGAAGTCCGTGCCTCCAACTCGCCCACCCTAACGATGGGAGCCACGCGCGCCGGCATGATTCTGGGCACAGCGGCGTACATGTCGCCGGAGCAGGCTACCGGCAGAACCGCCGACAGCCGCGCCGACATCTGGTCCTTCGGAGTGTTGCTGTATGAGATGCTGACCGGCCGGCAGCTCTTCGCGGGCGAGAGCACCGGCGAGGTTCTGGCCTCGGTCATCAAGGAACAGCCTGACCTATCGCCCGCGCCGGCGCAGGTGCGCCGCTTGCTCAAGAGCTGCCTGGAGAAGGATCGCAAGAACCGGCTGCAAGCTATCGGCGACTGGCGCCTTGCGCTGGAGCCTCTGGCTCCTTTTGTTGCCGCGAAGGCCGGAGGACGTTGGGTGTGGCCAGTTGTCGCGGTTGCGCTGCTGCTGGCGCTGACTGCGGTCTCGTTCCTCCACTTCCGCGAGACGCCTGCCGCGCTGCCGTCCGGCCGCTTCGATGTCGCGCTGCCGTTGCCGCAATCCACCGCACCATCTTTCAGCCTCTCCCCGGACGGGCGCACTCTTGCGTTCACCAGCGATCAGGGAGGTCCCATACGCGTGTGGGTCCGGCCGCTCGATTCGATCGAGTCCCGGCCGCTCCCTGGAACCGACGGCGCGACCTATCCGTTCTGGTCACCAGACAACGCGAATCTCGGCTTCTTCGCTCAGGGGAAGCTCAAGAAGATCGCACTGGCGGGAGGTCCGGCGCAAACCCTGTGCGATGCTCCCACGCCCCGAGGCGGCGCTTGGAATCGTGACGGGGTCATCATCTTCGGGAATCTCACGGGCAGCCTTCTCCGCGTTTCCGACGAGGGCGGGGCACCAGCGCCGATCACCAAGCTGGCGTCGTCCGGGAACCAGGAGTCTCACCGCTATCCCGAATTCATCCTGGGAAGCAAGCGTTTCCTCTTCACGTATTTCAACGGCCCTCCGGACACCGCTGGGATCTATGCCGGGTCGATCGATGGAGCGCCTCCGGTGCGCATCCTGCCGGATCTCTCCCGCGCCGTCTACGTTCCTGCCGCCGGAGGAAGCCGGACCGGCCATCTTCTGTTCCTGCGCGAGGACACCCTGATGGCCCTGCCCTTCGACTCGGATAAACTTCGCGCCACCGGCGCGCTGGTCCCGCTGGCGGAAGAACTTTCGCTTGCCGCCAATACTGGCTTCGGAGCATTTTCCGCATCCGAAAACGGAGTCCTGGTCTATCGCTCTGGCGGTTTCTCGCGCGATCGAAGCCTGGTGTGGCTCGACCGCCAGGGCAAACAGCTTGCAGCAGTAGTGAGCGAGCCGCAGGAGCTCGGGTATCCGGCGCTCTCGCCGGATGGAAAGCGCGCTGCGTATACCATCCGCTCTTCATCCGAAGTTGCAGATATCTGGCTTCACGACCTCGAGCGCGGAGCGCCGACGCGATTCACGTTCGGAGGCGCCTATTCCTTCTCTCCGGTGTGGTCTCCGGACGGCAGTATCGTTTTTGTGCGTCGTCCGCGCGCCACAACCTACGACGTTTACAAGGAGCCAGCCAACGGCACCGGGAAAGAGGAGTTGCTGTTGCATGGCGGCTCCAACGCGACTCCGTCCGATATCTCTCCGGACGGAAAGCTGCTGGTGTATACGGAGACCGAAGAGAAGACCAAGAACGATCTGTGGTTGTTGCCGCTTCAGGGCGAGCACAAACCCGAGAAGTACCTGGACTCACCGTTCGACGAATTGTACGCTCAGTTTTCGCCGATCGGGAAGTGGATGGCGTATGCATCCGACGAGTCGGGCCAATTTCAGGTTTATGTCCAGCCTATCCCGGCGACTGGAGAGAAGCACCAGATCTCCGGCATGGGAGGTCAACGTCCACGCTGGCGGCGCGACGGCAAGGAGCTTTTCTACGTGGCCGCCGACGGCAAGTTGATGGCGGTTCCGGTGACGATTACCGGGACGAAGTTCGATTCCGGGGTTCCTCAGCCACTGGGCGGTGGATCCCGCTCTATTGGGACGAACCTGCGCTCAAGATGACACAGTCGTTGAGCCGCCTTCGTGACCCACCATCTACATCCGTCGTCAGCGGCTGAGTTTACGTTGTAAACACCCTAACTTTACGGAACCGATCACGTCTGACCGCCGTACCTTCCGCAGGGGTGAGATATGAACTATTCATTTGTACTGTTCGCCTTTGCCCTTCTGCTGCCGTTCCTTGGCAGCCCCACTGCCGCTACCAACCAACCCGCACCGGCCGCGGCCAATGATGTCCCCACCTACACCGACGATGGCCGCCTCATCTTCCCCGCGAACTATCGCGAATGGATCTATCTCACCTCCGGCCTGGACATGAGCTACGCGCCGCGCTTCGGCGGCGGCATGGGCCATTCCATGTTCGACAACGTCTTCGTCAACCCGACCGCCTACAAGGCATTTCTCCAGACCGGTACGTCGCCCGACAAAACCATGCTGGTCCTGGAGGTGCGCGGCGCTGGCAGCAACGCCTCCATCAACAAGTCCGGCCACTTCCAGACCACGGAAATCATGGGCACCGAGGTTCACGTGAAAGATGACCGCCTGCCCGGCAAGTGGGCGTTCTATGGCTTCGATGACCCCACAGCGAAGCCCACCACCAAGCCCTTCGCCCACGAGATGGATTGCTACAGTTGCCACGAGCAGCACAGCGCCGTGGACACGACCTTCGTCCAGTTCTACCCCACACTGATCAAGCTGGCCGAACAGAAGGGCACGCTCTCGTAGCCCAAGCTACAAAGCCGAAGAGGCGAAGAGATAAGATTTACCGGCTTCCGGACTTCCCGCCGACGGCTGATAGCTTATGGCTGACAGCTACTTCAGCAGCCAAAAGTACCGCCTTGCCTTATGCACGTCTTTGGCGATTTGCTCGCGCAGCGCTTCGACGGATGGAAACTTGATCTCCGGCCGCAGCCGCTTGAGGAAGATCAGCTCCAGTTCGGTTTGCGCCAGCAGCTCGATGGGATGGAAGTTCAGCAGGTGACTCTCGATGGCGAACGAATCCGGCCCGAATGTGGGACGATTGCCGACGTTGGTCACCGCCTCGAAACACTCGCCGCCGACCCGCAGCCAGGTGACGTAAACACCATCGGCGGGAACCAACTCGTCGTAGCGAGACAGGTTGATGGTCGGCACCGTGTACTTGTGGCCGTAGCCGCGTCCACGACCCGGCGTCGAGACTATGCTGAAGGGACGCCCCAGCAGCGCGCGGGCCTTTCCCACTTCCCCGCTCGCCAGCAGTTTGCGAATTTCACTGCTGGAAACGTGATGGCCGCGCCGCAACTGCTCGGGATAAACGACGGCCTCGAAGCCCATCTCCTTGCCGAGCGCGCCCAGTGTGTTGATGTTGCCCTGCGCCTTATGGCCGAAGTGGAAGTTGTAACCTTCGTGCACTTCGCGCGCCTGCAGCGTACCGGCAAGCACGTCGCGCGCGAAGTCCTGCGCCGACATCAGCGAAAGATCGCGGGTGAACGGCAGCACCAGCACGGCATCCACGCCCGCCTTCTCCAGCAGTTGTAGCTTGACCGGCAACGGTGTCAGCAGCCTGGGCGCAACGTCGGGACGCAAGATGCGCAACGGATGCGGCTCGAAGGTCACCACGACGGCCTTCCCGCCCAGTGAGTGGGCGCTTTGCGACATTCGCCGCACCACTTCCCGATGCGCAAGGTGCACGCCATCGAAGTTACCCACGCTCACAATCGTGGGTCCTAACTGCGGCGGCACGTCGTCAAGTTTGTGGAAGACTTGCATTCGGCTGGCGTCCTAGAGGTCGAACTCGAGCTTGAGGCCATCATGCGCCAGGCGCACACTCGCCGGCAGCGTTGCGTTGGTCTCCGCGTCCGGCAGATCATGCGCGATGTGAGTGAAGAACGCCCGCTTCGGTTTGAGCCGGTCCACCAGTTCGAGCGAGTTCTGCACCGTCGAGTGTGTCGGGTGCGGATGATGACGCAGCGCGTCGAGAAACAGGATGTCGAGGTCCTGCAACTGCGCCAGCGACTCCTCCGGGATGCTGCTGAAGTCGGTGAGATACGCCGCCGAGCCGAAACGAAACGCCTCGATAAGAGCGTCGCCATGAAATACCGGCAGCGGCGTAAAGGTCGCGCCGAACAGCTCCGAGTGGCCCATTGAGCGGCTGTATCTCGACCTGCGCCAGTCCGCCATATTTGTAGTCGCCTTCGAAGATGTAGCGGAAGACGCTGCGCAGCGTGCTCGCCGTGCTATCGCTGGCATAAAGCGGGATTTTGCCGCCGCCGGTTATGCGCGGAAAGCTGAGCGGCCTCACGTCATCGAGGCCGAGAATGTGGTCGGCGTGACCGTGCGTATAAAGCACAGCGTCAATCTTCTTGATGCGCTCGCGAATGGCCTGCTCGCGAAAGTCAGGCGTGGTGTCGATGACAATGGCGCGTCCGTCCCATTGCACCATGACCGACGGACGCGTGCGCCGGTCGTGCGGGTCTGCCGACGTGCACACGCGGCAGTCGCAACCAATCGTGGGAACGCCCATCGAGGTGCCGCTGCCCAGCACGGTGAGCGTGGCTTTCATCCGGCCTTGACAGCCCCGGGACCGCCCTGCGGCGGACGCGTGATCAGGTTCGTGACTTCGAGATAGGCCATGCGCAGGCTCGTAGAGGCAGTTCTGCAACATGTTCTGTTCAGGTGAAGTGAGATTGCCCTTGGTCTTTTCCTGCAGGATGGCCAGCGTGTCGATGGTCTGCCGCGCGCCAATGAGGTCAACCATCGGCTTCTCTCCCGGCGGCGCCGCCAGGCCAAGCTGCATCAGCGCGCTCATGTACACCGAGGCGACGAACTTCTCGAAGGTCATCTCGAAGTCTTGCGCGCTGCGCGCCTGTCCCTGCTTGCGCATCTCCTTGTTGATCTGGTCGTCCATTTGCCGGGTCGAGTCTTCATAGGCATCGGCCGAGGCTTTTTGCTCAGCCCGCAGTAGGAGCTGGCGGCTCCGGGCCATGTGGTGGCGCAATGACCGGTTCAGTCGAGGGCGATGACGCGGGCCTGTTCTGCGCTGCCCGTTCTTCGTTGGCCTGTTGCTGGGCTTCGTGCTTCTCGCGTTCCCGTTCGGCGCGGCGCTGCTCGTCTTCCACAACGTCCTGGCGCAGTTCGCCGTCGCTGCTGAAGAGCCGGCGGTCAGTCACAACAAATTCGGATTTCTTCTCTTTGTCTGGCATAGGTTTGCTAGTCGTTTCTGATACTGCTGCTATTGGTGGAAAGGCAACGTTACGACCGTGGCTTTCTGTTCGCCAATCTGAACTACGGTTCCCGGATTCGCGATTCCCCGGTGTGCATATCCCCAGCGCCAGCGTCCGCTCGCCGCCGGGAAATGGAACGCGTGCCGCGCTGGTCATCTCGCCTGCGTTCTTGTCATTGACGCGCACCTTGGTTCCCGCCGCTGGCGGTTCGCCTTCCACTTCGAAGCCCACAAATGTGCGGTGCAGTATTGCGCGCGAGCGAATGCGCTCCACGATTTCCTGTCCAATGTAGCAACCCTTGGCGAAGTTCAGCGCGTACTGTTGGCCGGTCTCCTGCGGCAGATCTTTCTCACGCAAGTCGATCCCGAAGCGCGGCACGCCCTGAACCATCCGATACAGCTCCAGCGCCTCGCTTCCGGCAGGGGTTGCGCCCGCGGACGTCAAGCTTTCCCAAACCTTGTTGGCATGGTCGCTGGAAAACCAAACCTCATAGCCATCGATGGCCGGCTGCGCGCTACGTGCTACTGAAATGCCGATGTCACGCCACACGATATCGGTCACCTGGCCCGTTTCCAGCGCCGTGACCTCGATGCCGGCATGGGTGAGCACTTCGCGCGCCTTCGGGCCAGCAATGCCAATCGTCGCCAGCTTGTCGCTGACATCAGCAACTTCAACGTCGTCCATGATGATGTAGCGGTCGAACACGGCTGCAATCGCTGGCGCCTGTTCGCGATCGGTCGTAACCAGCAGGTAATCGCCGCGATTGTAGGCGACGAGATCGCCCTGGATCCGCCCCTGCGCGCTGAGCAGAAAGCTGTACACGCCGCGCCCAACAGCAAGGTCGCGAATATTGTTCGTCACCATCCCATTCAGCCAGCGGACGCGGTCTTCACCGGTCAGCACCAGCTTGGCCTGCCAGCTCATGTCCAGGATTGCACAGCCTTCCAGCAGCGCGCGAAACTCGGCCGCGGTATTTCCAAACGATGCCGGCGTCTCCGCGCCCCGATAGTTGCCGGGGCGGGCGCCGGAAGCCGCGAGCTTCTCCTGCATCACCGAAATACTCATACAGAATCTTTGATTATAGCGAAGAGAAACGGGTCGCTGCGTGACTCCTGAAGACGCGAGGTTTGCAGTTTAAGTGTGACTGGTGCCGCCGCTCTGCGGCTCACAGGTTTTCAACTCCCGTCGAACCAGCCGCACAGCGGCGGAATGATGTTAGGCGTGGGCGTAAGCCCACGCTGTGAGTGGGAAAAATGCGAGCCGCAGAGCGGCGACACCGGTTGGTTCACCAATAATTGTGGATCCAGCGATGCTTGCGCAGTTTACGCAACGTTTCCTCCGGCAGCGGTCCGGCGTCGGAGGCCGCCACGTTGGCAGCGACGTGCCTGGTGCTCCTCATGCCGGGAATCACCGTGGAGACGGCGGGGTGTGAGAGGCAGAAGCGCAGCGCGATTTGCGGTATCTGCTCCATGTTGATCCCAAGATCGACAGCAATGGCCAACACTCGCTCCCAGGCCTCCCTTTTGCGATCACCTGCAAAATACACATTGCGGAAGTCGCCCTCGGGGAAGGTGGTGTCGGGCGTGATTTTTCCGGTCAGGCTGCCTTCATCGAATGGCACCCGCACAATCACGCCAATGTTGTTCTTCTGGCAGTAGGGAAACAGTTCGTCCTCGGGCGACTGATCGAAGATGTTGTAGATCACCTGCACGGTGTCGATCAGTCCGGTATCCAGCGCCTGCAGCACGTTGGTTGGCTGATGGTTCTGGATCGAAATTCCAACGAACTTCGCCTTGCCCGATGACTTCATTTCGCGCACCGTCGCCTGCCATTCGCGCTCCGACGCCCAGTGGTCACTCCAGGTGTGGAACTGATAGATGTCCACGCTTTGCCGTCCCAGGTTTTTCAGCGTCTGGTCGAGACATTCCAGCACGTACTTCCGGTGGAACACCGCGTCCAGGCGAGCACCGGGCTTCTGCGCCCACACGTAGTCTTTGGGCGGAACTTTGCTGGCAATAATGATGTCGCTCGCGTCGCCGAAGCATTGCG
>CAWEZD010000017.1:0-318924 GCA_963813465.1 Bryobacterales bacterium
GGCAATTGTTGAACAAACTCCTGGACGTGAGCGACGAGGAAAGCGATCTCCTGGAGTGGTGCTTTTTCGTGCTTGATGAACAGCAGATCGCACGCTGCCATGACCAAGCAAAGAAGGCCGCAGTAGCCGAGCTTCGAGCCGACGACGCCGCCACTCTGCTTACCGCCATGTTCGTGAAAGTGATCGTTCGGGCACTTCGCTGGACACGTTTGGAGCGGGAACGAGAAAGATCGAAAACGACACCGGAAAAGGCCATCAAAGGAGGACAACTCGTCGCCCTGGCGCAGAAGAAAAAGGGACGGGTTGCAAGGAAGAAGGCCAAATCCAAGTGCTCGTGATCGGGTCGAACCCAAGAGTGGTCGCTAAGAACACCTGGGGCGTGGCGAACCTAGGAACGCACGCCATAGGAAGGTTTCAGCCTGAAGCGACTCCCCATAATCCGGGCTTTCTCGGCTGCGAACTCCTCAGCCGTCAGTATGCCATCGTCCAACATCGCCTTGAGTTCCGTTAGTTCTGCCTTCCAATCGCTCTTAGAGACCGCTGGTGCAATCGGTGGCGTGAATGGGACATCTTCTGCGTTAACGGCTGTCGCAATGCCTAGCGCCTTGTTCTGCGCCTCTGTTACGACACCCGCTGAAATCGCAGATTGGTCATAGCGTCTGGACATGGAAACCGTTTTGTGTCCGCTGTTCGACATAATGTGCTTCTCTTCCACACCGAGGGTTGACAGGCTTGTAATGTTGGTTCGCCGTGTGTCATGGAACACCAACCCTGACTCTTTGTACCCTGATTTCAGACCAGCACGCTTGAGCGCCGCCTTCCATGCTGTCTTCCAGTTTCCTAGCTGCTGTCCGTCCAGGTGAAAGAACCATTCGCAATGCGGGTGTTGTTGTGCAGTGTTCGCTTCCCACGCCTGCAAAATTTTCTTCACATGGTCGTTCATGCCGCACACACGAGCGTGGCCGTTTTTCGTTTCGCCTTTCCGAAGGTTGATGACGTTGCTGTTGAAGTCCACCTGTACTCTACGGTCACCCGTCTTCGACGCTTCGTGCTCACGTCGTACAAACTTGATTTCCTTCGAGCGTATGCCGCTGTAGTAGATCGCAGCGAAAACAGGCTTCAGGTGCTCTGAAGCGTGCTCCATGATCTTGGCGTACTGTTCGGGTGTGATCGTGCCTTCTCTGGCTGCGTTCTCTTCGGCTTCGATGTTGATGACATCCGAAAAATCAGGAATGTGTAGAGGGTTGACTTTGCGTGGTGCGGTCCTGGTGCCACGTTTCAAGGCTGCACGAAGCAACCGAAGCTCGGTGTTGCACGTCGGCACGGTCGCTTTCTCCCGGCGTCGTTTCTTTTTGTAGTCGAGTAGCAACTGTGTGGTGAGCGTGGCCGGGTTCTGATCCTGTGGCCGGATCTTGCCGAAGAACGGCCTCAAATTTTTGTCGATGCGTGTGGAGAGTTTGTAAGAGTTCCGCTCGTACTCACGGCCAGTGTTTTGGTATGCGCCTGCTTCCTCTTCTTTGAGCTTGGTTCGTGCAACGTAGTCGTCAAACAGTTCGTTGACGGTGACGCCCTTCTTTTGGTCGGCTACAGTGTCATCTTCTGCCTTTAGGATCTCTTCAAGCTTCGCTTCTCGAAACGTCATGGCCGCTTCAAAGTCCCTGGTCTTGGTGGAGTTTTTGAAGACGATCCTTCCATGCCGTCGCAGGGCAAGATAGATCAGGCCGTGGTTCCAGTAGAGACCGGAACGCTTCGGCAAACCGTTCTCTCCGAGGTCAAACTTTTTGCGTGCCATGAAACAAGCATACAAGAGCATCGCACTACGTGTCTACCGAAATAGCGCTGGGTAGACGTTTGGGTAGACGAACGGTACATGCCAAGGTACATTTTTGGTCACTTGGGGATGCGGCGAAAAAGGCGATTGATATATCTTTCAGCTTCAATCAACTACAGATACATCTATATTTTACGGACAAGACAGCAAAGGAGTTACAGGTGGTTCTTAGATTCTGGAAAATGGCCGTTTTCGTATTAAAAGTGCGATGCTCTACCAACTGAGCTACCGGCTCACGCTGTTGTTATGCCAGCTTATCACAGGCGTCCAGCGATCTTCCTTTATTTTGGCAGGGGCTCGAGCGTGCGGCTGCTGATCACCCGGTCGATCAATCCGTATTCCAGCGCCTGCTGCGGCTCCATGATGTAGTCGCGATCCACGTCGCGGGCGATGCGCTCCATGGTCTGGCCGGTGGCGGTGGCCAAAATATCGTTGAGCGTCTCGCGCATGCGCAGGATTTCCCTGGCGTAGATGTCGATGTCGGTGGCCTGGCCGGCCAGTCCGCTCATGGATGGCTGGTGAATCAAAATGCGCGAATGCGGCAGGCTGTAGCGCTTGCCCTTGCTGCCGCAGGCCAGCAGCACGGCGGCCATGGACGCGGCTTGGCCCACGCAGTAGGTGACGATGTCGGGCTGCACCAGCCGCATGGTATCCAGAATTGCCAGGCCGGCCGTAATGGAGCCTCCGGGCGAATTGATGTAGATGGAAACGTCCTTCTCCGGGTCCTCGGCGGCCAGGAACAGCAACTGGGCGATCACCAGGTTGGCCACGTTATCGTCGATGGGCGTGCCCAGGAAGATGATATTTTCCTTGAGCAGGCGCGAGTAAATGTCGAAGGCGCGCTCGCCGCGCGAGGTCTGCTCCACTACCATGGGCACAAGAACGGAATTCTGCATGTCTGCTCCTTAAGAAACTACAACTATGACCCACTACACAAACCCTGACCCACGACACAAACCCTACCGGGCGGGAGTGCTCCGGCGGGACCGTGCCGCCGGGCGGCGTTTCTCCCTCAGCGATTTCGCCAGATCGGCGATGGATGTCCCCTGCAAATATTCTACGATACGGGAGCGCACCGGCACCCAAGAATCGTGCATGGAGCACAGGGCCCGGTCGTTGCACTCCTCGCCTCCGGCGATGCAGCGCTGATAGCGGCCGGCGCCGTCGACGGCCTCGATCACCTTGAGCAGAGAGAGCTCCGCGGGCGCAATGGCCAGCCGGAAACCGCCGCGCGGCCCCTTATTGGACTTGAGAAATCCGTCGCGGGCGAGGTCCTGGAGAATCTTGGCTAGGAAGTGCAGGGGAATCCCGGTTTCGGCCGCGATCTGCTTGACCAGAGCCGACTCGCCCGGCGTCAGGGGCGCGAGAAACACCAGTCCGCGGATGGCGTATTCGGCTGAGCGGGAGAAAATCATCTCAAAACATCAGCTTAGCGGAAACCGTTGGAGTGCGGCGGCGGGCTCAAGGTGGTCCAAGGTAGTCCTTGACAATCGGGTGTCATTTTGGGTATCCTAACAATTCGTTAATCTTCGGTACGCCTGCGAAGTACTCTCCGGCCTACGGTTTCCTGACGATAGCTTTCCTTGGGGATCGTGCCGACGCTGGAAAAATAGGAGAAGCATGAAGCAGCATTATTTCGTGGTCGTTCTTGCGCACTCTTTGCATGGACGGCTGCGGCGCATTCACATACCTCATAAAGCTCTGTATGTAGTTGTAGGGTTGGCGCTTTTCGGTTCGGTTTCGCTTTTTGGGATGGTTTCGAGCTACCTGCGCATGACCTTGAAGGTAGCTAAGTACAATTCTCTTCGCGATCAGGTGGATACGCTTCGGACCAAGTACCAGGCGCTGCTCAAGGAGAATGATCGGAAGCAGGAGCAACTGGCCTCCCTGCAAGTGATGGCGAGCGAGGTGAGCGCGGCTTTGGGAATAAACCAGAGTCTGGCGGGTCCCGACGAGATCGCCGAAGAAGGTGCATTGGTTCCGGGCTACAAGGAATCCTTGGAAGAGTACAACTTCTTGAAGACCGCCAGCATCTCCCGGCTGCGGCATGAGAATGCCCGCTTGTGGCAGAAAAACATCGTGCCCAGCCTGTGGCCCGTCAACGGCCGTATTTTGAGCCGGTTCGGCGAACGGATGGATCCGTTCTCTGGCGAGGGCGAGGCGCATAACGAATTCCATAGCGGGATGGATATTTCCGCGGCGATGGGGACATCGGTGCATGCGGCGGCGGACGGAATCGTGGAATATGCGGCCAACGTCGGCGACGGTTACGGGAAAATGGTGGTTATCGATCACGGCCACGGAATGCAGACCCGTTACGCGCACCTATCGCGCTTTGAAGTCATTCCGGGGCAAGAGATTCGCCGCGGCGAGATTCTGGGCTTCTCGGGAAATACCGGCCGGGTCACCTCGCCGCATCTGCATTATGAAGTGCGCCAGGGCGGGGTCCCGGTAAACCCGGACAAGTTTCTGAACCACTCGGCGATGCTGCAACAGATCCAGCCGGATCTTCCTTTCTAGATTCGGCCTCTTAAACTTAGCTACCATCGAAAGCATGAAGCGCACCCGGCGCTGGTTCCTGTCCGCCGCGCCAGCCGCCTGCTTGGCTGCCCTGACCGGCAAAGCCAAGGCCGAGAAGACCAAGCCGGTGCCTTCGGCATATTTCCAGTACAAGGACCCTTCCACGGAGTTTCCCGTCCTGCGCTTGACCGATCCTGGATTTACCAGCCGGCTGCCGGCGCATTACGGGCGGGCCGTGTCGCGCAAGGGCGCATTCCTGTTGTACGCCTCCGATGTGACCGGCAGGATGGAAGCGTTCCGCATGGAGTCAAAGAATGGCGTCTCCCGCCAACTGACTGAGCAGGAAGGTCTGGACCCGGCCTCCCTCACGCTCACCGCCGACGAGCGCGGTTTCTGCTGTGTGGCCGGCGGGAAGCTGCTGATGGTGAACCTGGGGAACGGGAAGGTCAGGGAGGTGTACCGGATACCGGAGGGCTTCGAGGCGGGTTCGGGCATGAGTCTGGCCGAGGACGGGTTGTACGCGGTACTCATGGAGAAAAGGCCGACGGAGAAAAAGGGCTCCACTTACCGGCTGCGGTTGATACGCATGGCCGATGGAACGGCAACGACTTTGGCTGAATCAAGCGGGGCGGAGGCAGGCGAGGAGATGCGCGACCCCATTATTCGCCCGCGCCGGGCCTCGGCTCTGTATTCCAGGGAGGGCGGCTTGTGGCTGGCGAACTACGACGGGCAACAAAACTACCGCCTGCGCGTGGCCGAAGGAGAAACCGGACCGGCGAACTGGAGTCCGGACGGGCGTAGCGTCCTGTATCTGAATTATCCGGCCGACGGGCGCCGGCTCCACAATATCCGCGAGTTCATCCCGGATACGAACGAAGACTCGAACATAGCCGACACCACCCAATTCGTGGCGTTCGAGCGGAACGGCGACGCCAGCGTTTTCATCGGCGCCAGCGGCAGCAAAGCTTCGCCGCACGTGCTGCTGCTGGTGCGGGCGGTGAAGCGCGAGCTCATCCTGTGCGAGCACAGGGCCAGCGATCCCCGCATGGTCTCGCCCATCTTTTCGCCCAACAGCCAGAACGTTTTCTTCGTCAGCGATCAGCACGGCAAACCGGCGATTTATTCCATGGCCGTGGAGAAGTTCGTCTCCGCGACCGATAGTACTCAATGAGCAGTAGTTTTTCCCAGGGAGGAGCGACTCATGAGGTTTGTCATGGCCGGTCTGCTGCTGCTGCTGGCGGCGGCGCCGGCGGCCGAGCCCAAGAGCACAAAGTCGACGTGCAAAGACCGTTTACAGGGTCAGTATCAGGGCTGCCTGAAGCGCACGACCACCAAGAAGGGCCGGTCTCAATGCAAGGTGGAGCGGAACACCGCCCAGAAAACGTGCCGGTAAGTTACTTCGACCGGTTGACGTTGAGCAGCGGGAGATCCTCCGGACCGCGAACTTCCTGACCCAGGATCAGCAGACGGCCAGCCGCGGTGTTGGCTTCCGCCGCGGTGGCGTTGAGCGCTATAAGCGCGTCGCGGAAACGGTCGATGGCGGAGTGGAACCGGTAGCTGGTGATGCGGGAGCTCCGGAGCACATCGAGGATCGCCTGGGTGACAGGCCTGAGACTCTCCACCGTCAACTGCCTGCCCGCCACAGCCTTGGCCAGTTCATCCGCAAATTCGAAAACCGTCTGCCGCGAAGGCTGGGCATCCTTGTCCGCCAGCGCCAGGATGTCATCCGTGAGTTGCTGAGCGACGGCGTTGCGGGATGCGCCTGGATTCGACAGAGCCATTAAATCCGCATCCAGTTTGGCGGTGGACTGCGCGCACAAACCCGCGGTAACCAGCAGGAAGCAACACAATGCGCTCTTCATGGCCGAATTGTACCTCTCCAAGGTTACTTAAACCCGATATCTTCCGGGCCGCGAACTTCCTGGCCCAGAATGAAAAGTCGATTGGCCGCGCTTTTGGCTTGCGCCGCGGTGGCGTCGAGGGCGATGAGCGAATCGCGGAAGCGGTCGATGGCGGAGTGGAACCGGTAGCTGGCCGCGCCCGAGCTTTGGAGCACCTCCAGGATCGCCGCGGTGACAGGCCTGGCCTTCTCCACCACAAATTGTTTGCCCGCCAAAGCCTTGGCGAGCTCATCCGCAAAATCGAGAACGGTCTGCCGGGAAGGTTGCGCGTCCTTCTCCGCCAGCGCCAGGATGTCATTTGCGACTTGCCGAGCGACGGCGTTGCGCGGTGCGCCCGCATTGGCGAGGTCCATCAAATCCGAATTGAGTGTGCCGGTGGACTGCGCGCACAAACCGGCGGCAGCCAGCAGGAAGCAGCACAATTCGCTCTTCATGCCCGAATTGTACCTCTTTCGAGTATGCTAGAGAATCATGGCTAGCCGCAGCGTCAACAAAGTGATTTTGATCGGGCATCTCGGCCGCGACGCCGAAACCGCCTACACCGCGTCGCAAACCGCGGTCACCAAGTTTTCGGTGGCCACCAACCGCCGCTGGAAGGATCAACAGACCGGGGAGTGGAAAGAGGAGACCAACTGGACCAACGTGGTCCTGTGGCGCGGGGAGAACGTGGCGCCCTACCTCACCAAGGGAAAACAGGTATTCGTCGAAGGGCGCCTGCAAACGCGCAGTTACGACGATAAGGACGGCAAAAAGGTGTGGACCACCGAGGTTGTCGCCGAGGACGTGATTTTACTCGGCGGCCGCGGCGAGGGCGGAGCCGGTGGAGGCCCCGAGGAATATTCGCAGGAACAGCCCATGCGGAGCCAGCCCCGCTCGCGTCCCGCCGCTGCTCCGGCGGCGCCTCCGGCCGAGGGCATTACCGACGACGACGTGCCGTTCTAGACGGGTTTTTGGGAATGTGTCCATTTTGGTGATGGACTCCGGTCATTCTCCTGGTTTCTTGCCTTTTCCTGTTTCGGTGCGCTCTCGAAACGGGTTCCTGTTAGCGAGGTGAGCAAGGTTACCGCGCCAGCCCCCTTCACGGTCCTCAACGTTGTGCTCGACTCAGGAACGCGCCTGGCGCGTCTTGTGGAGTCCGCGACGTGGCTCCCCGCCAGAGGCGCAACCCGATGGGCGGTCCGATATCGGCGTTATCGAGTCCAGTCCTCAACCCTCGCCAACAACCTGCGTGTTCTGGCGCGGCTATATCGCTGGGCGAGGGAGTGCGCGGGGTACGATCGAGACAACCGCCTGCCATGCCCTCGATACCGGCGCATTCGACGAGCACCTCGCCGTCATCGAAGATTTCCTGAAGTGGCCGCTGGACAGTGAGAACCGGGGTGGTCGCACCGTCGCTGGAGCAGTTGACCGCCGAGCGTGGCAGACTCTGAGGCGTACAAGGCTGGAACCCGCTGCCGTTGTGGCGGGCCAATCCGGGACCTCGGCTCGGCAGAGCCGGGAACCGCCTGCTTCACATGCATCACGGGCGAATCGACCCGTCCCAGGACTACGAGCGGTGTCCGGAGCGGCAGAGACCATAATATTCGGGAGGATGCAGGACGCGAGGGGCCAAGCAAGCTCCTCAATGATCAGTTAAACTAACTGCTGGAAGCGCAATCTAGCTTCGATAGGGATGGGCAAACCGGCTACATTACTCGAAGGGCTCAGCGGTCACGCACTGTCACTCGGCGCTCAATCGATAGCGGTGGAGTACAAAGACCGCCGCGAATGGGTCTTCGCCAATATAGGCGGCACAAGCATCGGGATCGCTAACTACGCAAGCTCCAGCGCCGATGCGCAGGAGTTGCGCGGGGACCTCTCCGCCGCGGCCAAAAAGCCCGTTCGCACCGTTATCGGTGGACAGGTCTGCATTCTCAAAGTCCGCGTCTTCGACAGTTTTGGCGAGGAGGCCTTCGAGGTCACGATAGATCTGGCGCCGAAACTCGATCCGTCAATTGCACCGTCATTCACGGCCAAACAGGGCCAATATCTGGCCTTCATCTACAACTACACGAAGATTCACCGCCAGGCTCCGGCTGAGTCGGATTTAGAGCGCTACTTCCGGGTTTCCCCGCCGGCGATTCACGACATGATTAAAACCCTGGAGCGCAACGGCCTCATCGAAAGAACACCCGGGCAGGCGCGATCCATCCGCCTCCTGGTGCGACCGGAGCATCTGCCGAGATTGGAGTAGATCGAGGACCGCTATGAATGCACCAAACAGCGGTGACCAGGAGGAAGCGCAACGGGGCGGCAATCGAGGAAGGACAACTTCAAGTGTGAGATCCGCGGACTGGCCGAAGAAATTGACCCGAAATTAGCCTGCACGTCAAAATCCGCGTAAAACCGTTCCAGACGGGACTCCTATTCCAAGGTAGGCAGATCCTCCTGAGGGATCAGCAGACGGATCGATCTGGCGTTCCCCCGGAACCCGTTTGATGAAGCCATTGGCCTCCAACGTGAGCACCATTTGGTGCACCGATGGCGGCGTGACGAAGGTGGGAATCTTTGTCACTGCCGCCCAATTGTACACGAACGCCGCACCGTGGATGGAGTGTGAAAACACCGCACGCAGAGACGGATCTTGAAGCGCTTTACCGTAAGCGGGCTTCACGCCACTGGCGGGATCGCTTGTTCCGGCTGGCCGAGCCGCCGGCTCCGTTCGTCATGAACCCGGCCGAGCCGAAGGATTTTCCTCTGGGCCGCTGGAATCTGTACATCGGCGGAGCCGGCCGGGTTGTCGAAGGCTACGTCAACCTGGATCTGTTTGCAATGCCCGGAGTGAATGTCGCGGCCGACGCGGAACACCTGCCTTTCCCGCCCGACACGTTTCAGCGGGTGGAGTGCGATGCGGTGCTCGAACACGTTCGCGATCCTGTTCGTGTGATGTGCGAAATGCGTCGCGTCCTGGCGCCGGGCGGCTACCTTCATCTGGTTGTGCCGTTCTGCCATCCTTTTCACGAGTACCCACGCGACTATCGAAGGTTCACTCTGGATGGCCTGAAGGAGCTGGCCGGCCCTATGGAAGTTGTCGCCGAAGGATGGCGCACGGGTCCGACGGCGACGCTGCTGGTTTTTGTCATCGAATACGTGAAGCTGCTGCTTCCGTATCGAGCATGGAGGGCGGTGTCTCACGTGGTCTGCGGCTGGCTGCTCTTTCCGCTGCGATACATGGACTTGTTGCTCTTTCGATCGGCGCAAGCCCGGCGCATCGGCAATCATTGCTATCTGTGGCTGCGAAAGCCAGGGTAAGCGCGGCTACTTGTAAAACACGGCGTAAGGAACCAAGCGTTGCTGGCTTCCGAGACGGTCCGGCGAGCACAATGCGCAGGAGGCTTTGTAAGACGGGTTGGTTCCAAAAATAACCTGAGGAAGGACCACGTTGTCATCGGAGCGGTGATAGGAGTCCAGCATTAACACTGGCTGCCATCGGCGCAGTGCATTGGACGCTCCTTTCAAGGCTTCCCGCTCGGCTCCTTCGATGTCCATCTTGATGTAGTTCACTTTCTGCAATCCGAGTTCTTCGAACATTTCATCCAAGGGGCGCACCGGAACCATTGTCTTTCGCGCTCCCGCCTCGTGCAGGACGAAGCTGCCTGTGCCGGAATTCGCAACACCTTCGGTGAATTCAAGAGTCGATCGGGAACTCCAAGCGCCCTCCGGGACCACGACGATCTTTCCTTCGGCGATCTCTCGCGGGAAGTTTCGCCGGATGCACTCCACGTTGACGGGGTCCGGCTCGACCAAGATGCATTTAGAGGCGCCTCGGCGCAAGGCATCGTCATCGAAAGTTCCGATGTGGGCGCCAACATCTACGACAAGATCGCCGGGCTTTACGGTATCCTTGGGAGCCGCCTCGCTGATCCACATTTGTTCCGCCAACACATATGCGAGAAGCGCTTTCCCGTTCAAGTCTTCGCCATTCTTCTTGATCCAGAAGGATCGTCCGGAGGTGCGGATGAGTTGAATGCCCAGTTGGGGATCCTCGCGTTCCACCGACAGAGTGCCTTCGACTTCCTGTTGTAACTGAGCGAATCTCGCCACGGCCCACGGATACCGTGCCAGTTGCGGCCACGGACAAGGCTGATTCCCTCCAGCGGCTTTGCTCACCATCGCGACCGCCAATTGCCGTTGAAAAATTGCTGCGTAAAGGGTTAAACCCACGATGCAAGCTGCAGCCATCTTCAGAATCCGCATCGCTTTGGTATTCCCCATATCCATACTTTCGGTTGACTTCCCGAAAGACTGTAATGCCTATCTGAAGTCGCCTATCTGAAGTCATGCGACGCGGCCGGCGCCAATCGATCACGGATTGCAGCAAGCCTGACGCCTCATTCGGTTGGCGGCCTTGCGCGGGGCGGGCCTGCAGCGAACAGCCACATGACGTGGGACTCGGAATGCGTCACAATCCATATGTGGCCCATCATCGGACAATTCTGCTGCTCGCCTGTGCGCCGGTGTTTGCACAGCAGTATACTATCGCGACAATTGCCGGAAACGGCGTTGCAGGCGGGTATTTCAGTAATCCGACGAGCGTTGCCGTGGACCCGGCAGGCGATGTTTACGTCGCGGACTGGAGCGGCTACATCCGCAAAATCTGGGTGAGAGAAGGCGCCGTTACCATATTCGCTGGTACGGGAATCCTGGGATACAGCGGCGATGGAGGCCAGGCAACCAACGCGATGATTGGAAAAGCCATCAGCATAGCGCTCGACCGCGATGGCAACATCTACTTTGCCGACGGTGATAACAATCGCATTCGGCGAGTGGACATATCGACCAGAATTATTACCACGGTGGCCGGCACGGGCGCAGGGGCGGATAGCGGCGACGGAGGACCGGCCGTCAACGCCGGAGTTTCGCGGCCCACGGGGATCACGGTAGATGCTGCCGGCGATCTTTATTTTTCCAGTTCCTGGTCCCGGGTTCGAAAAGTCATTGCCGGCACGGGGATCATCGAGACGGTTGCGGGTCAGTTTGTCACCAGTTTCGGTGGCGACAACGGACCGGCCGTCGATGCTCTATTCTGGGATCCCATTCCCTCAGCGGTCGACCGGAGCGGGAACCTCTACATTGCCGACTACGAGAACTCCCGCGTGCGGATGGTGACGGCGGCCATGGGTATTGTGACTACCGTCGCGGGGTCGGGCGGCTGCGCGATGGAAGCGCCTCCCTTTAACGTATTGGTTTGCCAAAGCGGATTCAGCGGCGATGGCGGACCAGCCAGGGATGCGACCCTGAATTATGCCGAGTCAGTGGCATTGGACCTCAACGGGAATCTTTACATCGCGGATACGATCAATCACCGGATACGGCGGGTTGACGCGTCAACGGGCCTGATCTATACGATCGCAGGAAACGGGGTAAACGGATTCAGCGGCGATGGTGGCCCAGCGTTGACCGCGGAAATCAGCTTCCCGGTGAGTGTCGCGGTCGATCGATCCGAGCGGGTCTACTTCGCCGACGAGAACAACAATCGAATTCGAGTCCTGACTCCCGTAACGCCGCAATTTCATCCGCTCAGGCAGGGTCCGCGACGCTGAATTCTTCCGCGATATTCGCAGGTCTAGTGATGCGGCTTGGTTGCAGCCACCCGGACCAAAAGCCGGCAGGTCCTTCCTGCAAGCCTATCTGAAGTCATGCGACGCGGCCGGCGCCAAAGAAGTATCGATCGGCCGGACCCTTTCAGCCTTCACCGATACAACGCCATCCTGATTCTGCAGCATGCCTTCGACAATCAGGTATGGGGCGCTCACCAGCATGGTTCGCTCCGCATCGAAAAGATCGGGCCGGACGATGGCGTTGGAGATGCCGGTTTCGTCTTCCAGGCTCAGGAACAGAAATCCCTTGGCAGTGCCGGGCCGCTGCCGGCAGATGACGCAGCCGGCGATGCGGACCAGAACGCCGTCGCGAACCAGGCGAATGCCGGCGGCGGGAATGACGCCAAGACGGTTCATCCGCTCACGATGAAAACTCATCGGGTGCGGGCCGATGGTCAAGCCGGAGTTGTAAAAATCCGCGTGCAGACGTTCGACGGCGTCCATGGGTGCAAGCGGGGAAGCTTCATCAGAAGCCGCGGCTGGATCGAGCAGATCGCTCACGGGACGCAGCGCTAATTCGGACTGCCAGAGGGCTTCTCGACGGTGTTCAGTACCCTCAAGGGAATTGAGCGCGCCGATTTCAGCAAGGCGGTTCAGGGCATCTTTATGAAGCCCGGGAACCCGGCGCACCAGATCGCGAATGCCGGTGAAGAGAGCGCGCTCACGCTCCGCGGCGATGGCTCGGGCCGTGTCTTCGCGAAATCCTTTGATGTAATTGAAGCCGAGCCGGACCCATTGTTTGGCTCCTTTATGTAGATCTTGGTGATGTTCGATGGTACACAACCATTGCGAGTGAGCTACGTCCACGGGCTTGAAGCGCAATCCGTGCCGCTGGGCGTCCTTGACCAATGTTTGCGGGCTGTAGAACCCCATGGGCTGGTTGTTGAGGATGGCCGCCGTGAACGCGGCCAGGTAATGGCACTTGAGATACGCGCTGGCGTAGGCGATCAAAGCGAAGCTGGCGGCGTGCGACTCGGGAAATCCGTACAGCGCGAATGAGGAGATCGATTTCACGATGCGGTCCTGCACCTCGCCGGTGATGCCGTTGTTGGTCATGCCGGCGCGGAGCTTGCCCTCGATTTCCTGCATGCGTTTTTCGGAGCGCTTGAAGCCGAACGCGCGCCGCAGCTCCTCGGCTTCGCTGCCGCTGAATCCGGCGGTGATCATGGCCATCTTCAGAAGCTGTTCCTGAAAGAGAGGGACGCCCAGAGTCCGCTTCAATACAGGCTCGAGCGACGGATGGATCGATTCGGGAGCCTCGCGCCCTTGCCTGCGGCGCAAGTAGGGATGATACATCTCGCCGACGATGGGGCCCGGGCGGATGATGGCGACCTCCACCACGATGTCGTAAAAATTCTTGGGCTTCAGGCGAGGCAGGCACGACATCTGGGCGCGGCTTTCCACCTGAAACAATCCCACCGTGTCCGCCTTTTGCAGAGCCGCATACACAGCAGGGTCGTCCTGCGGAAGATGCGCCAGATCCACGTCCTCGCGGGAGTGTTCGCGGATCAGCGCGATGGAATCTTCCAGCACGGCCATCATTCCCAGGCCCAGCAGGTCGACCTTGATGATTCCCATGTCCGCGCAATCTTCTTTATCCCATTGCACGACGACGCGGCCGGGCATGGTGGCCGGTTGCAGCGGAACGACGGCATCCAAACGCCCCTGGCAGATTACCATTCCGCCGGAGTGTTGCCCCAAATGGCGCGGCAGGTCCTGAATAGCGCAGTAAAGCGAAAGAAATTTCTGCACCAGCGGCTGGTGGAGGTCGATGCCGGAATCGTGGAACTGGCGTTCGGCCGTGTCCTTTTGATCGTGATAGCCCCAGCGGGGCGCGAGGCTCGACAGACGCGCGAGCGTTTCCTCTTCAAACCCGAGCGCCTTGCCGACATCGCGCGCGGCGGAGCGGCCCCGATAACTGATGACGTTGGCGGTCATGGCCGCGCCCAGGCGTCCATAGCGTTCGTAGACGTATTGAATGGCACGCTCGCGTTGATCGCCGCTGGGCAGATCGAGATCGATGTCGGGCCATTCGCCGCGGTTTTCGGAGAGGAACCGTTCGAACAGCAGATCCATTCCGATGGGATCGATAGCGGTGATGCCGAGCGAATAACACACAGCGCTGTTGGCGGCCGAGCCCCGGCCCTGCACCAGAATGTTGCGATCGCGGCAGTATTTCACGATGTCCCAGACGATCAGGAAGTAGCCGGGGAGTTTCAGCTTCTCGATCAGGGCGAGCTCGCGTTCGATCTGTTTGCGCACGCGGCCTTCGCCCGGAGCCTTATTCCATGTGTCTCCATAACGGCCCCGCGCGCCCTCCTCCGTCAGCTTGCGGAGAAGCGAATCCATCGTCTCGCCTTGTGGGACGGGATAGGGCGGGAATTGATAGCCGAGATCGGCGAGCGTGTAGGAGAGCCGCGCGGCGAGCTCTCGCAGTTTGGGCGATGGCCGCGGGGACATCGGCAAACAGAACCGCCATTTCTTGCGATGGCTTGAGGTGGCTTTCCGAATTTTTGGCCAGCAGACGTCCGGCTTTGCCGATGGTGGTTTTGTGGCGCACGCAGGTGAGGACGTCCATCAGCTCGCGTTCGCCGGGGGTGGCGTGGCAGACCCCGTTGGTGGCGATCAGAGGAAGATGGAAGCGCGCGGCGAGATTCGTCGCAGCCTGATTGCGGCGCTCCTCTTCACGGAGACGATGGCGCTGAAGCTCGACATAGACGTTGTTTGCGCCGAAGACGCCGATGAGTTGATGAGTCAACCGCTCCCTTTGGTCGCGGCTCTGTAAGAGCGAAAACGCAAGAGGCCCTTCGTGGCCGCCGGTGAGGCAGATGAGTCCTCGCGAGTGCTCGGCGAGATCATCCAGCGTGGCTGCGGCCTGATGCTGATTGCCGTTGGCTTCGCGGAGCTTGATTTTGGACAGCAGCCGGCAGAGGTTTTGATACCCTTCGCGCGTTTCCACCAGCAGCGGATATCGAAAACCCTCCCTGGCTGTTATCTCGGCTCCCACCAGCGCCCGTATGCCGGCTTTCTTCGCGGCTTGATGGAGACGCACTGCGCCGGAGAGATTGTCGCGGTCGAGAAGCGCGATGGCGGGAATGTTGAGATCGGCGCATTGCGAAATCAAGGTTTCGGGAATCGACGCGCCTTCCAGAAAACTGAAGGCTGAGCGCGCGTGCAGCTCCATGTACTGTTCAGTCATAGACACCCTCGATGAACCAGCGCCGCGAGTCCAATTGCAGATAAATGCGGTAAACGCCGCCGTCGCTCAGATCGATGTCCCAGGCATCGCGCACCCAGCGGGTTTCGGTCCACCATTCGCCGGCGCTGCGCCACGGACCGGAAGCGGTGAGGACCGTTCCGCGAACGCCGGTGGCGGCGACTTCGGCCGGACGCTCCTGCTTCACGCGCACGGCGGCTTCAAGAGCGGGCCGGAACATGCGAAGAGCGATTTGTAATGAGAAGCGATGCGAAACCTCTCCAGTTGACGGAGACGGGGGACGGAACGGCAGCATCGCGAATGCATCCGGACGATGCGTGTCGAGCAACGATGGCGATCCCACGTTGTGCTTGCCCACCAGTCCGGCGATGCGCGTCAGGACCAGTTGCAATTTCTGAGGCTCGGGTTGAGAAGGAAGAAAGAGCCCATGCTGCACCGATTGCGGCGGCACGGGATTCAGTTCGATTCGCACGGCGGCGACGGCGGCGGCGGCCGGATGCGCTTCCAGGTCCAGTTGCAGGATCTTGAGCAGCATAGGCGCGTCCTGAAGCGGCGCGGCGAACTCCAGAATGCGTTCGTGTTTCGATTTGTCTTCAAGCTCCAGGCCGAAATGGATGCGATTGGCCGCGAGCGATAAGCGGCGCATGGCGCTCAAAAGCTCATTCAAGATGGACGAGAGCACGAACAGCAGCGGCTCCAGCAGTTCGAGGGGATGATCCAGCTCGACTCGCTTTTCGAATTTGTTTTCCGGAGTCGCGATGCGGAGCACGCGCTGGGTCCGGCCGAGAGCGAGACGGCGCAGATGCACTCCGGCTTCTCCGAAGCGCTCCGCCAGGCCGATTTCCGGCAGCTCCGCCAATGCGGCGAGGGTGCGAATGCCCCAACGCTCAAAAGTTTCGAGAAGCTGCGGCGTGACTTCCCAATGTGCCGCCAAGGTTTCGATGGGAAAAGCGCCGAGGGCGCCCGCTTCCTGGCCGGGAGGGACGATGGTGACGCCGGGTTTGTTTCTGGCGATCAACACCGCGGTGTCGGGATTGCCGGCGATCGCCAGGCTCGCCTGGATTCCCAGGGCCGCGCCGCAGCGTCCGATCTCGGCGGCGATCTGGTGCGGCGTGCCCATCAATCGGCCGAGTCCGGCGATGGAGAAAACCACCATCTCGGGTGAGGTCCGTTCCACCGCCGGCGAAAAAGAAGACGCGAGCGCGAAAAGATCTCCGTGGGTGGAATGAACGCAGGCGAACATATTTATACAGAGCGGCTCAGCCTGCCAAAACGGCTTGGAGCGGGGCGCTGGCGCGCGCCGGTTTTCTCGAAGACGCGTGAAAATCGATTCCGTCGAGAACGGGAACCTGCGCGGAGCCGGACCAGTGCGTGCCGCGGCGCTCCATCTCAATGGTGCAAGACGCACAGGAACCCGCGATCGGGCGGCTTCCCGCGATGGCCAGAATCGAGGTGGTGCTTTCGACGGCGCGGCGAAAACGGTACCACCAGGGCAGCGGAATGCGGCGCAACGTTTCCGGCGAGGCGTCGCACAGGTCGAGAATGACCACCCCGAACCCTCCGCCGTGAAGAATCCAGTCGGCGGCTTTCAGGGCATAGTCGGGTTTCCGATTGCAGCGAACCCACAGGAGCCTTTCGAGGGCCACTCCGTTGTTCCGCGCGGTGGCGGGATCGAAGGCATCGGCGCAGTCGATGAAGGCGCAGATTTCTCCGCGGGTCTGGGATTCCGCCAGAATCGCATGCAAAAGGGCGGTGCGGCCGGAGGACGGGCGGCCGAGGATTTCGGAAATCGCGCCTCGGGGCAGCCGAAGGGTTTGCGAGAGGTGCTCAAGTGTAAGAAAAGAGGAGGAATCGGTAGAAAAAGTTCCTTTGTGGACCAGAGTGGACAGGATGTTGCTCGCCAGTGTATTCGCCATTTCTTCGCCTACGTTATTTTCCCCCCGTCAGCCGGCGGTGTCAATTAGAATGTGTGGGGAGGATGTCCACATGAGATTGACTTTGCCGGCATCGATTCTGATCGCGCTGACAGGAGTTGCTTGGGCGCAGCGCGGCCCGCAGGCGCCTCAGCCGGCGCTGATGGAGTGCGGGACGCACGGCGACGTGGAGATTCTCTGCGGCACGCGTTCGCCGGAAGACCTGGAGCCGACTCCGGACGGAAAATACCTGATCGTGAGCCAGTTTGTGAACGGCAGGGGTGGCGGAGGCGGCGCCGGTCTGGTGCTGTTCGATCTCGCCAAGAAAACCTACAGCCCCATCCCCATCACCGCGGAGCCGCGCAAGGATTGGAGCGATGCGGCGTGCCCCGGTCCGGTGGGAGACAAGATGGTGCCGCATGGCATCTCGCTGGGGAAGCGCACGGGCGGCGTGATGCAGCTCTATGTGGTCAATCACGGCGGACGGCAGTCGATCGAAATGTTCGAGCTGAAACAGGCGGGCGGGAACTGGACGCTGGTGTGGCACGGCTGCGCGGTGACGATGGCGGAATTCAACGACGTCGCGGTGCTGCCCGACGGCGGATTCATCGCGACGCATCCGACTTCGCTGATGACGCCGGGCGGCACACAGGGCAACAACGCCGACCTGATGAGCGGGAAGCCCAGCGGGGAGGTCGCGCGCTGGACTCCGGGGAAGGGCGAAACGGAATTGCCGGGGACTCGGGAGGGCTATCCGAACGGCGTTCTGGTGAGCGCGGACGGCCGCACCATGTACTTCAATGCGTGGACGGCCAAGGAAGTCCACAAATACGACCTCAAGGAAGGGAAAGAGACCGGCGTGGTGAAGCTGGATTTCATGCCCGACAACATTACCTGGACCCGCGATCGCAAGATGCTGGCGGCGGGAGTGAAGGGCGCTCGCGGGGATTGTCCCGCCGGCAGCGGCACGCCATGCGGGCAGCAGTTCGGAGTGGCGGAGATCGACCCGGCGAAGATGGAAGCGAAGACGGTCTTCGATTCGCAAGGCAAGGGCGCGCTGATTTCGGGAGTCTCCGTGGCGCTTCAGGTGGGCGACGCAATCTATATTGGCGCGTTTCAGGGAGACCGGCTGGTAAAGATCGGCTGGAAGAAGTAGAGGTTGCGGAGGGACTGGCGTCTAAGGGCGTCCAGTTGAGCTTGCATTCTGAGCGTCGAACCGGGGGGGAGGCTCCGCCCGTAAGCCGAAGCCGCGAGGGACGGGCGTCCTGAACGATCTCGCGTTGGCCCATCTCTGGAGCGCGTCGGTGTCCTTGAAGTCGAACTTGGCGAGTTTCAAGCCGTCGTCGAGATCCACGGCCTGGCCGCGCTTCACAGTGACCAGAGCGGCGGAGCCGTCGCGCCGCACTTCCGCCCGGCCGCTGAATACACGCAAGCGGCCTGGGGCTGCATCCAAGGGCCCTAGGTCCAAACGATAAACGCCCGCCTGCTTCATCATGATCACGCTATTGCCGGCAATCAGACGAAAGCGGTCGGTCTTGAGAATATAGTTCACGGTAACCACGGCCGATCCGGATTCGAGAGACACGCACGCGTCGGTGAGCTGGACATCGTCCATGTGCAAGCGGCTCATGTCGCCGAGCCGGAGAATGACTCCGGGGTTCAACAAGACCTCCGCCCGGCCGCGTTGCGTGGACAGGCTCTCGCCATCCTTGAGTTGGCGATAGGATTCGCCGGTCTTGAGCCGGCCGCCTTCGACGGAAACACGGCCCTGAACGAAAAGCACGAATCCGGCCTTGGCGCTGATCACCCTTTGCGCGTGCGCGGCGCCTGTATGCACAACGGCGCCTGCAAGCACGAGAATGATGAGCCGCGCTTTGGGCGGGACCATACCTTTAGATTATAGGAGCGAAAACCGAAGGCTGGCAGAACAGCGGGCTGAGGCCGGCTGGGTCCTGGAAATCGGAGGAGAGAATCCAGGACCCGGGCACATGCCCTACCGCAACCTAAACCGCGCGGCGCAGGGGCGCATCCGCTCTCGGTTCCATGGTCAGGACCCGGCTGCGGCCGCGGCGGGTTTCCTGCATCCGCTCGGTGGCCGAGGCGATGGCCTCGTCGATGGATTCGCTGCGCACTTCCACGCCGCCCCAACTGAACAGGATCGAGAGCGAGCCCATGGAGCAGAGCTGGAAATCCCATAGCTGTTCGGCGATCCGGCTGAGCCGGCGCTGGGCGGAGGCGCCGCGCTCGCCGGGGTAAATCAGCAGGAACTCGTCTTTGCCGGATTGCGCCGCGAAATCGTTGGGGCCGATCAACGATTGGATCAGCGCGCGAACGCCGGCCGGCAGGGAACGATTCGTATCTTGCGACGCGCTCGCGCCGATCGAGACCACCAGCCCGCTTACCGGCTGGCGGCTCTCCACCAGACGGGTTAGGACGAAGCCGTCCTGGAGGCCGGCCGGCAAAGCCGGTTCACCCCGTAGTTGTTCAGATGGCGCGGAGGCGGTTGCCGCAACCACTGTGTTCAGACGAGTCAGCTCGACGGGCTTGCGGCGTGCATTCAGCAGCGCACCCCAGTCCCGGGATGCGCCGGGGGACTTTGCCGCAACCGCTGGAGCGGCAGCGGATGGCATGACTTCGGCTTGCATGACTTCCACCACGGGGACATTCATCACCGGCTCGCCGACAGCGGGAGGTTCGGATGGAACGCGATCGGGCACGCGGCGAGGCTTTGGCGCGGCGGCCAACTGCTCTCCCCGCCGGATGGCCGCCAGAGCTTCCGGAGCGAGGGCGCGCTTTTCCGGCCTCTCCGGCCGCTTGGTGGCGGGGGCGCCCAACGGCGCTCTCGTCGCGGCAACGGGCTCCGCTCCGGCCGGAGCCGCAAGGGCGTGCGGCACAAGCATCTGGAAACGCTTGTTCTCTTCCTCGCGCCGGACCTTGAGCTCGATGGCAAGCTCGCGAAGCTGCTCGTTGTTGCCCTTCAGAAGATCGCAGACCAATGCGACGAAGGCGGCGCCCAGTATGACAACCAGGCTGAGCACAATTTGCATCTGATATTGACCGAGTTCCATTGCATCCCGATTCTAGTTCGCGATCAGAATAGGTGGAATAGCCGTCAACTCCTATTTCGCGGCGGTACCGGAGCGCTGAAAATACCTGGGACCCTCAGTACTAACGCTCGCCAAACCAGGCTAGAAAGAGACCATCCGGAGGGACGTCTTCCCAATAGGAAATCGGCTGGCTCCAGACGCGGCGGCAATGGCGATCGAGCAGTCGCTCCAGTTCCTTGCGCCCGAACCAGCGCTCCCACTGCGGCGTATTCAATCGTCCCCAGGCCTCCGCGTTCTTATCGATGATGACGATGCGCCCGCCCGGCCGAACGATGCGCGCCAGCTCGGCCACTGCGGCGGGGATGTCCACGGCGTGTTCGAGCGATTCGGTGGCATAGGCGGCATCCATCGCATTACTGGCAACGGGAAGCGAGGTCATGCTGGCGGCAATGCGCTGGAGATTGGCCGGGACCTGGGCCAGCATGGCTTCCGCCAGATCCACGGCGACCACATGGGCGCCGGGCCAGCGCTGCTTGACGATGCGCGCGAAGCGTCCCTTTCCGCAGCCGATATCGGCGACGCGCCCGCCTGGAGCCAAGCAGGCTTCCAGGTGCTCCAGAACCAGTTTGACATGCCAGATGCGGGGATCGATGGTGGACGGGTAATGCTCCTCGTCGCCGGCCGCGCGGTTGAAATAGGCACGGATTTCGGAAGGCGTAATTTCCGGGCGGCCGCGCAAACGGTCCATCTTTAAACGATCGAGGAGACCCATATAGCCGCCTCAGTCGGGTTTCGTCAGGAAGATGGGCAGGCCCATCTTATCGGCGTAATTGGGGCGGTAGCGGTCCTTGTTGTACATGCTGTCGAGATCCACCCTGCGCGGGCCCAGCGCCGGATCGGGAATCGGAGCCAGCGTATAACAGCCGTGCACCAGCGCGGCCATCAGCCCGCTTCTGCCGGAGAGCACGGCGTCCATGGCGATGTTCCCGAAGGTGGCCGCAATCAGCTTGTCGGCGAAGTCCGGCTCACCGCTGCGCAGATCGTAGGTCAGGTCGCTCACGATGCACTCTTCTTCGGTGCGTTTGCCGATCTCCATCGCCAAAGCTTCGCCCACGCTGGCCTTGTGACGATGGCCGAACGCGTCGGGCTCGCCGTACTCCTGCACCTTGTATCCTTCCCATTGCGCGCCTTCGGAGAGCACCACCAGCACGTAGTTGCTGGGCGTATTGCGCTTCTCCTCCATCAAAATGTCGATCAAGTGGTCGAGCTTTACTTTGTATTCGGGGATGCAGCAGCGGATGGAGGTGACATAGGCGGTGTACAGCGCCGTAAAGCCGGCGTCGCGGCCGAAGACCCGGAAGATGCCCACGCGTTCATGCGATCCCACGGTGGTGCGTTGCCGCTGGATGGCGTCCATGGCGCGCGTGATGGCGGTGGAAAAGCCGATGCAGTACTCGGTATTGCGTACGTCGTTGTCCATGGTCTTGGGGACGGCGACCACCTTCATGCCCAGCTTATCCAGGCGCGCCGCGTAACTTATCGTGTCGTCGCCCCCGATGGCAACCAAGTGGTCGATCCCCAGCTTTTCCAGGTTTCCGAGCACTTGTTTGCTCAAGTCCCAAGCGCCGTCGCGTTGGGGAAAGCTATTGGCGGAAAGAAACTCGGGCAGCTTGCGCATCTTCGACGGATTGGTTCGGGTGGAGTGCAGCATGGTGCCGCCGGTGCGGTCGATGGTGTTGGTGTTGGCGCGGTTCAGCGGTTGAACATAGCGTTCCTTGCTGGCCGGGTCGTCGAGATTGAGATGGGTGAGCCCTTCCCAGCCGCGGCGGATGCCGACGATTTCGCAATCGTTCTCCGTGCCGCGGAAGACCACTTCCTTGATGACTGAATTGAGGCCGGGAACATCACCGCCTCCGGTGAGAATGCCGATTCGCTTGAGGGCCATACTTCATTTTACCGGGTGAGCGAGACAGCTCGACCGCGCGCTTCAGGGCCATGGTTTTCTGGTACGCGTTCAGCGCATCGAAACTCGGGAGTGGATCGGGATGAGGCATTGGTCGATCATACTAAGTGGCAGGTCGGGGACCTGCCCCACCGGCTACTTCAAATAGGGGAGCAATCGGGGCGGGCGGGCGTCCGGCTCGGCCAGCCAAACCGTGCGGCCCGGGTAATAATCGCGCAGCTTGCTGTCTTCCTCCGGCCCGAGATCCAGCGCCCAAACGACCTTGGAGCGATCTATCTCCGCGGCGTTGGAGATCCATTCGCGCAAAGGATGAAACGGCCCGTAGCGCACGAACACAAGCTGGTCCCCGGGGGCTTGTTCCAACTGCTTCAGGATCGGACGACGGCCTTCCGGATCGCCGTGATTGACGAAATCGAAGAGCTCAAAGGGGCCGAAAGCGTCGAGGAAATCCTGATTGCCGTAGGCGTGAACGCCGAACCAGAACGCGAAGTGCGCCACGGCAAGAAACAGGATCGTACACGCCGCCATGGGCGGCATGCGTTTGAGCGCGGTAACCGCTATGAGCAAGAATGCGCACGCCAGCGCCGCGAGGTAGTGCGGATAGAAGTACGGATAGAAAGCGGAACCGGCGAGGAGCAGCAGGATGGACGCCGCGGGCCACAACAGACGGCGGTCTCGCAGGGTGAAAAGAAATACCGGCAGCGTCACAAGGAGCGCGGGGGACAGGAAGAAGCGGACCAAGCCGGAGCGATCCAGCAGCCGTTGCCACAGGCTCCTGGCGCTTTCCCGGTCGTGAACCTCGGATTGAACATCGTAGCCGCGCTGTTGCTCCGGAGTGAGCTCGCGATGTGGCACCGGAACGGGCTGCATGGTGAAGCTGGTGGGGACACCGTACTGATCGCGGCTGGCCATGTAAGGCAGAGTGGTCCAGCTTCCGGTGACGGCTCTGTTTTGCGCCAGAGTCAAGGAAAGAAAAGGCAGCGTGGCGGCGATGACCAGGGGAACGGCGAGGGCCAAGCGCTTCTCATTGAACAACCCGTTGAACAAAAGGAATAATGCGACGATGGCGGCCAGGAAGACGCACTCGTACGGCCGGGTGAGCAACTCCAGGCCGAGGCCCACGCCGAGCAGGATGGCGTTTCTGGTAACCGCTCCGTCGTTTCTGGAAACTGCTCCATCATGGTCGCGGTTCAGAAGGCGCGGAAGCGCCCCGAACACCAGGCAGCCCGCGATTCCGGAGACCGCGCCGCCCCAGTAGGAGTTCATCCAATAGGTCAGCGGGCCGAGCTGGAATATCGCGAGCAGTCCTCCGGCCAGCGCCCACCCGGCCGAAATCCAACCGCGCAGCATCCAGTAGCACAGCGCGCACAGCGCGGCCTCGGAGAGAAGAACACCCGCCCAGGGATGACCGAGAATCGCGCGGCCCAGTTCCAGCGCGAGGCCCTGGCCCAGGGGAAATATCGAGCTGTAGCTGGGTTGCTGAAGTACGAAGTTGCTCTCGAAGAAGCGGTGAAAGAGATGCGTGGGATTGGCCAGACGGAAATGCGAGAGAGTATCGGCGAGCAGGAGGTAGCTGGCGTCGTCGGCGGAGCTTGGGATGGGCGCTCCGGCTTGCGGAAGCAAGGCCAGGCGCAGCGCGACGGCCAGCGCGCCCAGAGCCAGCATGCACCAGACGGTCTTTTCCGCGAAGCTGCGGGCAAACCGAACCACGTGATTTCGCGCCAACACCAGAAGCACCAGCACCGTTGCCACAAACAGCTCGACGAAATCGCCGGCGCCGAAGCCAATGGGGTTGAGCAGGGGAATGAAGGAGCGGAAGACGTGGAACAGGTAGAACATGCTTACGCCAAAGCTTTTTTCAAGTAAGCCGGTCTCAAGTAGAGGCCTTGCGCGCCCGCTTGCGGGCCGAGGGCCGGACCACTTTGGCTTTTCCGCTCCAGCGTCCCAGCTTGAACTCGCGGCCGTAGTGGGAAACGGTGTTGGTGATGGTCACGGTGACGCTGCCGGCAGCGTCGCAGGCGTAGCGCTCCTCGATTTCCTGGGATGCGGCGGCGGCGGATTTTTCCACCGCGACGCCGGACAACACGCGCATGTCCGCCAGAGCGGGATCGAAGGGGAAAAGAATTTCGTCCCATACGGCGATATCGCCGGAGGGCTGGCCGTCCGGATCGACGTTGGCGGCTTCCAGATAGCGGAAGTCGCCGATATTGTGGACCGGTTGATAGCGCCGCGAGACCGTGAGCGGAGGCTCGGCCGCCGCGGGAAGGCGCGTGCCGCGGGGAAAAATGGGATCGAAGATCATGCGCTGGCCGGCCTCGGATTCGCGCCATACGCCGAAGTTGCGCGTGAACACCTCGCGCAGAGTGTAGCCGGAGGCCGCATCGGCCTGAATGGCCAGCCCGATGGCGGTAGCCGAACGCGTATACTCGCTGCGCTTGACCTTGCGGCCGAACTCTTCGCGGAGCATGCGCGCGATCGGAGGCAGCTCGCTGCCGCCTCCGGTGACGTAGAGCGCGTCGATGGCGGAGTCGCCGGCAAGGCGCACGGTCGCGGCCACGGTTTCCTCGATCAGAGGGCGGCACAGCTCGTAGTAGCCGGCCACGGGAATGATGACCTGGCCGCGGCCTTCTTCAATCAAATCGAGATCCACCACCATGCGCCGCGAGTTGGGATGCAGAGCCTCTTTCTGGCGGCGGCACTCCTCTTCCAGGCGGAAGCTGGCGGCGGAATCGAGCGCGGCCAGCTCCTCCTCGCCCAGGGCCAGCTCGGCCAGGATGCGGTCGAAATCGTCGCCGCCGAGCGTGGAGATGCCCTCGGTGGCGAGCACGGTATGGGTGCGCGCATCCAGCTCCACCAGCGAGGCGTCGAAGGTGCCTCCGCCGAGATCGTAGACCAGAATCCGTCCCGTCATGCTCTGGCGATGACCGAATTCGATGGAGGCCGCGGAAGGCTCATTCAACAATCCGAGCACCGAAAAGCCGGCTCGCCGGAATGCATCGACAGTGAGAAATCGCTGGTTGCTATTGGCGTTGGCGGGGACGCCCAGCATGATCTCCAGGGGTTCGCCTGCGCCGAAGTGCGCGGTTAGCTGCTTGTGCATCTCGGCCAGCAAGCCGTGCATGAGATCGGCCAGGAGAACGGCGTCGCTTCCGGCTTCGAGCAGGGTTTCGGGCCCGGCGTCCTCGAGATAGCGTTTGAGGGAACGAATTATGGTCCAGGACGAATCCGCCTGGGCGTGCCATGCGTCCCATCCATATAGACGATCGCCGCCCCGCAAGGCCACCAGCGGCGGAAACCATTCGAACGTCGAGTCGGCCGTTTCGAACGGAACCAGGGGATAATTGCCGCGGTCGACCGCCGCCACGACGATTCTAGTGGTTCCGAAGTCGATGCCGAGTTTCATGATGACCTTCTCAAATTCAATTACAATGGTCGCTTATGAGGAAGCTATTCTGCACAGCGCTGTGCCTTGGGACGGTCTTGCTCCTTCTCGTTCTCGGAGGTTGCAGCCGAGTCCAAGCGCAAACCCAACTCGTCAAGACCCGGCTCACCAATCTTCGGCAGTTGACGCATGGAGGAGAGAACGCGGAAGCGTACTGGGCTCCGGATGGAAAGCGTCTCATCTTTCAGTCTACACGCGATGGCCATGACTGCGATCAGCAGTACATCATGAACGCGGACGGATCGGACCCGCACCTGGTGTCGACAGGGAAAGGCGTGACCACGTGCGGATATTTTCTTTCCGACAACAAGCATATCCTGTACGCGTCCACGCATGAAGGCCCAGAGCATACAGAAAATGCCTCCTGCCCGGCCAAGCCGGATCGCAGCAAGGGCTACTTCTGGGCGGTTTATCCGGACTTCGATATTTATCTGGCGGAAGACAACGGAAAGATCGTCAAGAAGCTCACCGATACTCCCGGCTACGATGCCGAGGCGACGATCAATTGGAAGACTCACAAAATCATTTACACCTCGATGGCTGGGGGCGATCTGGATGTGTGGAGCATGAACGAGGACGGATCGGACAAGAAGCAGTTGACCAAGACCGAGGGCTACGACGGCGGCGCAGTGTTTTCGCGCGATGGATCGCAAATGGTGTGGCGCGCCTACCGCCCCGATACGCCGGAGAAGCTGGATCTGTACCGGTCGCTGTTAAAGGCGAACCTGACCGCGCCGATGAAGATGGAGCTGTTTGTGGCGCGCTCCGACGGCTCCGGCGCGAAGCGGATTACGGACTTCGGATGCGCCAGCTTCGCCCCCACCTTCACGCCGGATGGGAAGAAGATCCTGTTCGCATCGAACAAGCATAACTGCGACAGCAGCGATTTCGAGCTGTACCTGATCAATACCGACGGGACGGGACTGGAGCAGGTGACCAACTACGGCGGATTTACATCGTTCCCCGAATTTTCGCCCGACGGAACCAGGCTGGCGTTCGTATCCAGCTACAAGGGCCAGAGCAAGTACGAGTTCAACGTGTTCACCGCGGACTGGAAATAGGATCATCCATTTCGCCCGCACAGGGCCGCAGGCTCCGTTGTGCGGGCAGGTGTTGTCGAGAATCGGCACATGCCGAACGGCCAGAAACCAGCAGCGCGCAAAATACATCTAAATTTTCAGAAGCACAATTCGCGTCAGGGCTCACTTCGAAGTAACGATTCCAGCACGGCCTTATGCCGGAGGTGTGTCCATTGGCGGCGTTCATGATCGAAACCTTTATTGAAGGAGAACCTTTATGAAGCTACGTACAATCATTCTTGGGGCGATCGTTACTTCGAGTATTGCGGCTTACGCGCAGGAAGCTACGACGCCGCAGATCGAAACCGGACTCGCCTATTCATTCACCCGCGTCAATCCCGGCGGCAACCTTACTTCCTAGCATAATTTCGCGTTCGGCGCGCGCCCGAATTTCACGCCCCCGTGCTGCGCTAGCGCAGGATCACAACGCAAGCTGTGCCGGGGTGCCGAGGCGACGGGCGTGAATTTTCCCGCTTCGCCCCTGTATCTACGCCAAGTCATAGTTGAGTTGCAAGCAAAGCCAAAAGCCCACCGTGCTGCCTATGGCCTTTTCGAGCCGCACGGCCATCTCAGCGGAGACCCCCGCCTTGCGGTTGATAAGGCGAGACTGCGTCGCGCGGGTCACGCCAAGCGCCTTAGCGCCGTCCGTCACGCTTACACCTAACTCGTCGAGGCATCCCGAATAATGTCGCCGGGATGATTGGGATTCGTCATCGCATGGTCTGTGCTCCTCTGCTCATGCAACGTAACGCGGCGGGGGCTGTCTCAGTCTCTTCCCAGGGATTGACGACGGGCACGCTTGTCTTCTCGAAATCGCTGCGATCCCGAGTAACAGCCGTAAAGCCTGGTGGAGCGCTGTCACGGCGATAATCAAGTCCGGCTGCGAAAACGTATGCCCCGCTTTTCGACCTTCTTCCGCCACCATCCTCCACCTGAACATGATATCTTCGGCAACCTGCAAACCCGCTGTTCAACATGGGGCGTATCTTATACGTGAGACAGTTATTCAGTTCCTCGCGGCGGCCGCTCCCTTCACTCAGAATCTCGATTCCGCAGCGAAGCTCCGCAAGCGTTACCGCGCTGATGTAAAGCTGGTTTATTAAGCGGACGGTCGGCGATAAACGCCAGCACTTTCGGCTCGGGTTTTGGCCGGCGCAATTCGGACAGGACATTGGTATCGAGAAGCCATGCCATCAGAACGTAACGTCACGCACCGGCATTCGATAGCGGGCAGGCTCAATTTCGATTTCTCGAAACGGGGATGACTGGATGGCCGCGATCAGATCGGCGCCCGTGCGGCCTTTAGCCGCGGTCGCGGGCTTCGCATCTGTCACCGGCGACGTTTCCAGGGCCTGCATGAGGGCATCCTCGACATTCTGAAACCCGCCGAGTTTCATCCGTTCCAGGATGAGCGCTTCGAGCTCGGGTCTGTGAATTTCTATCGCCATCGCAGCCACCCGCTCCATCTTTAATGTTGGCACATAAAATCCTGGCTGCAAAGAAGCGCAAGTCAAACCGGCGCCTTCTGGCTCAGCGCCGCCCGCTCCATCGCCCACGCCCGCACCCCGCGAAAATCCACCTTCCCCGTGCCCAGCGTCGGGAGCGCGTCCACCCGATGAATGTCTTCGCGCTTGGGCAGCCACAGCTTGGGGAGATCGGTCGCCGCTAGTCTCTGCCACAGCTCCGCTTCGGAAATTCCGGCCGCCGTGTAGAGCACCGCGATGCGCTCGCCCTTGCGCTCGTCTGGAATTCCGGTGACGCAGCAAGGCTCGCCGCCGGTCGCCTCGCGCACCGCTTCTTCGATCTTCAGGTGCGGCGCCATTTCGCCCCCGATTTTGCTGAACCGCGCCAGCCTGTCCGTGATCTTGAGAAATCCGTCTTCGTCCAGCAAGCCGATATCACCGGTGTTGTACCAGCCGTCGCACAGCGCCTGTTCGGTCTTGTCCGGCTGCCCCAAATATCCCAGCATCCGGTTCGGGCCCTTCACCAGCAGCAGCCCTTCGCATCCCTGCGCGAGCGGCGTCAGCGTCTCCGGATCCACGATTCGCACCGCCACCCCCGGCAGCGGACGCCCCACCGAACCCGCCTTTGCGCCGGGCTGGCTGTAGCGCTCCACCTCATACCCCGGCGTGTTCACCGCCACCACCGGAGCCATCTCGGTGCACCCGTATCCCTCCAGCATCTTTAATCCGAACGCATCCTCGAACGCTTTGGCCGCGGAGTCGCGCAGTTTCTCCGCGCCCACCAGCACGTACCGCAGCGATGCGAACTGCTCCCGCATGCACTTGCGCGCGTAGCCCATGGCGAAGGTCGGCGTCGAAAGCAACATCGTGCCGCCATATCGCTCCACCATCTCGCCGATAATCTTGGCGTCCATCGGATTGTTGTGATAAATCGCTCCGCACCCTGCCACGGCCGGCAGCCACAGCGTGACCGTGAAGCCGAAGGAGTGAAAGAACGGCAGGACGCCCACAACACGGTCGCTTTCGTTCAAATCGAATACTTGCAGCATGGCTTCGATGTTCGAAATCACGTTGTAGTGCGAGAGCATCACGCCCTTGGGCGTGCTGGTGCTGCCGCTCGAAAACAGCACCGTTGCGAGCGAGTCTGGTTCCTGCCCGGCCAGCAGGGCACGCACCGGCGCGATTCTCGCCCGCATCGTCGCCCACAGCTTTGCGAAACGTCCGGCACCGGCCAAAACGTCTTCCAGGTAGACCATTCCTTCCGCGGCGTCAATCTTGGCCTTCGCCAGAAATGTTTTCGACGTAAGCACTGTCCGGATCCCGCACTGCTCGACCGTTGACGTCATCGCTTCCTTGCCGGATGTGAAATTTAAATTTACCGGCACGCGTCCGGCGAGCGTCAACCCCATGTTCGCCAGCGCCCCGCCCGCCGACGGCGGCAGCAGCACGCCGATCGTTTCACTCCTCGTCGAATTCCGCCGCGCCCAATCCGACACCAGCAGGCTCCCGGCCAGCGTGCGCCCATGCGTCAGCTCGCGCCCGCTCGAATCCGCCATCGCGAATCGATTCCAATTCCGCCGCGCCGACCGGATGAAGCGCTCGCCCAGCGTGTCTCCGCGCTCCTTGCGCAGGCCGGCGGCTTCCGAGCCCAATTCCATCACCGTCTGATAGACATCCTGCGCCGTCGCGCCCTCTGGCATCGGTTCGCCGAACGAAACTGTCATAGGGTAGGGAATCCGCCGCGGCCATTTGGCGAAAAACTTGCCCCCGGCGAAGCTGAACACGCTGCCCCACAAGCGATCCAGGTGTACCGGAATTATGGGAGCGCCGGTGCCGCGCACGATCTTCTCCAGCCCGCGCTTGAACGGTTGCAGGTGCCCCGTGCGGGTGATGGAGCCTTCCGCAAAAATGCATACAACGTGCCCCCGCTTCAATTCCTCGCGAGCCTGAGCCAGCGCTGCCACCATGCCCCGCGGACCGTCGCCCACCGGAATCGCCTGAATCTGGCGGAACACCCAGGCCATGGCCGGTTGCGAAAAGAACGGCTTCCAGACCAGGAAGCGCAGGTTGCGGTCGATCGCCGCGGAGAGCAGGATGCCGTCCGCGAACGATACGTGATTGCTCACCAGCAGGGCGGGGCCGCTCTCCGGAACTCGGCCCCTGCCTTCCACGCGAATCCGGAACAGAGTATGGATCGCCACGCGCAACATCAGCCGCACCAGATGAAACGGCAGCAGCCAAACGACGTAGACCGTCGCTGCCAGCGTCGCCAATCCCGATGCCAGAATCAGCTTGTCCGGGGAAACATGCAGCCGGTCGTGAAACAGCCACAGCGCTCCCGCCGCCAGCATCAACCCGATGGTGTTGAAGAAATTATTGGTGGCAATCATGCGGCCCTTTTCGCCGCGCTCGCTGCGTTGTTGCAGGAACGCGTTCAGCGGCACGATGAACAAGCCGCTTGCCAGCCCTAGTGCCGCCAGCGCCGCAACCGACCATCCATACGACCCCTTCGCCGCCGCCAGCGCGATCGAGAACAAACTCATCAGCGCCGATCCCACCGGAACAAATCCCAGATCCACGCGGTTTCCCGAAAGCTTGCCCGCCGTCAGGCTGCCGGCGCCGATGCCCACCGCCAGTGCGGCCACCATAAACCCGATCCTTATGTCGCTGGCGTGCAGCACCTCGCTGCCGTAGAAGAACAGATCCAGTTGGAACAGCGCGCCCAGCATCCAGAAATACGAGATGCCCACCACGGTCAGCCACAGGGGCTTGTCGCGCAGCAGGTGCCTGGTTCCGATCGCCACTTCCGCAAGCGGATTCCAGCGGAACTTGTCTTGTGTTGGAACGGCCGCCGTCCGTGGAATCCCGAAGCTCACCGCGAGTCCCGCGATCGCCACGCTCACCATTACGACGCCCATCTTCCACGCCTCGCCCTTCCAATAGGCGAACAGGAACGAGCTGATCGACGTTCCCAGCACAATCGCCACGAAGGTGGTCATCTCCAGCAGGCCATTGGCTCGCGACAGATCCTTGTCTTCGAGCAGCTCCGGCACGAACCCGTATTTGGCCGGGCTGAAGATCGTCGAGTGCAGCGCCATCAGGAACAACACCGCCAGCATCCACTCCATCCGGTTGGTGAAGAACACCGCCAGGCCCAGCGTCATTGCGCCGATCTCGAACGCTTTCACCGAAATCATCACCGTGCGCTTGGAAACCTTGTCGGCCAAGTGTCCCGAGTATCCCGAGAACAACAGGAACGGCAGCACGAACACCGCGCCCGCCATCGAAAGATAATCCAGGCCCGCGCTCGCCGCCACCTGCACCGCCCGCAGCGACACGATGGTCTTGTAAAGGTTGTCGTTCAGCGCGCCCAGGAACTGGGTCAGCAGAAACGCCCGAAACCCGGCATGTTTTAGAAGTTGCTTCATGCGATGGGGAAGTGCATGCGCGCCCCTCGGCGGCCTCGCCTCTTCCAATCCATTCCTACCCGAGCATACCGCCTTCGAGCGCGCCGCTTTGGGCCGGGATTTCATCGAAGGCGAGCCCGTCCGCCGGCACTTTTAACCGCGCGCCGTTATGCGAGCTGGCGTAGCAGCTTCGACGCCTTGCCGCCCCACTGGCCGATCTGACGCCGCCGCTGGGAGGGCGCGGTTTTCGCCGCTTCGATTGCCTGTTGCAGCGCTTCCCGCGCCGCCGCAACGTCGCCCACGCGGCTGAGAGCCAATCCATACCAGTACAAGCCTTCGGGGTCGAAGTTTCGCCGATTGGTGTATTCGCGAAGAACGTCCACCGCTTCCTGATTGCGTTCCGGCTCATTGCCCAGATCTAGACAGGCCGCACCGATTTCGCGTAGCGGTTCGCTCTGGGCAACCTTATTGTCGATGGCGGCAGCGGCTTTCAAGTGCTCCAACGCGGCCGCGGGATCGCCGGTGGCTCGAAGGGTTCGCCCCAACTGGTATTGCGCCTCCGGCTCCTTCGGGTCGATGGCAATGGCCTTCTCAAAACATTCCCGAGCTCGCGTGTAATCGCGCCGCTGCTGATAGATCAACCCGAGCTGGTAAGGCGCGTCGGCGTCGTGGGGATTGACGGCGGCGAATTCGAGCAACTGGCGCATCCTCTGGCGCGAGCTCAATCCGCCGCCGAAGCCGCGGAGTTCCTGCCCGAACATGATGTACAGGTAATACAGCACGAACGGCGAAGCCAGAAAGTAGAGCGCGCCGCGCACAAAGGAATAAACATAGAGAGCGCCGGCCGAGATGACGAAGGCGCTCGCCGCTGTCGCGATTGCCCGGCCCCATCCGGTTCCCCCGACCGTCCGAATCGCACACACACTCAGGAACGCGAAGTACAGTAGAGCGGCGATCGCCATCGCGAGTTGCGGAAGCCCAGGGATTTGCAGGATTGCAGCGACCGGGAGTACGACCGCCGCAAAGGCCATCGCGTGGCATACCAACATCGGCATGTAGTCGCGGGGCAACACGACACCGGCGGAACCGGCGCCTTCGAGTTTGTTGACCACGATCACGGCGACCGGCACGAACACCGCCGCCAGCAAGATCAGCGGCATTACCACAGGCAAGACGAACCACGCAGCCGCGGCTACCGCGATGGCCACGCCCAGTCCCCCGCGGTCGAGAATCTCGCTCATGGCTTTGACCGGCCGGATGTACAGCAGACCCAGAGCTTTGATCTGCTTCCCCAAGCGTCACTTTACCGCAGGCTCAGCAGCGGCAATCGCGTCGAGAACTTCCTTGTAGCTCTTCGGAAACTCGCCGCCGAAGCGGGCCTTGAGTCCCAGGTCCGCGGCCCAATCCATGCGGCGCACGGTGGCTTCGGCCATCATGGGCTCGATACCGAGTTCCCGGAGCGTCGCCGCGACCTCTTCCATCTCCCGTGCGCGTCTCTCGCCATGCACCACCACGCGGCCAATCATGTAATCGGCCAGCTTCTGAAAATCGATACCGGGGAAGCTCTCGTTGAGCGAGGCGAACACGCGCGGCTCAGCGTCATAGCGGCTTGCGCCCATCACGCATTCGAACATCAGCGCTTCCAGGCCCTTGTAGACCACGCTGCGGAACATCTTCACCGCCGCCGCGCGCCCGATTTGGCTGGTAGAAACCACTTCCATGCGCATGCCGAAGGGCGTTAGCATCTCGACAAACGCCGGTGACGCCTCGCCGCCCAGCAGCATCGGCACCTTGTGTAAATGCGGAGGCACCGGGGCCATCATGGCTGCCTCTACAAACCTCGCGCCTCCGCGCGAAACCGTCCGCGCGATGGCCTGCTTCATTTGCGGCGAAACGGAGTTGACGTCGCAGTAAAAATGCCGCGATCCCAGAAACGGCGCGGTCTGCTCTGCGGCAGTCAGAGCTTGATCGGCGGTGACGGCGCAGAGAATCACGTCGCAGGCTTGCGCGAGCGCCGCGTTCGGTTCCACCAGCTCCGTCCGAGTTTCGCGAGCTCGCCCGCGCACGCGCTCGCCGGTATCGATGTCGTAGGCGAAAGTTTGCGCGAGCCCCGCTTCTCGCAGCCCTTTCGCGATGTGATAACCGGCTTCACCGAAGCCGACGAATCCAATTCGTTCCAGCATTCAAGCACCGCCCGCGGCAGGTCGGGGACCTGCCCACTGGCTATAGCACTCCCACCATCTTCCAATAGAGCACGCCCACTGCGGTGGCAAGCAGCGCGGACGCGACATTGACGCACGCCAGCGAAAACATCTGGCCCTTACTGAATCCTTGTTTTGCGGTCATGCCCTCGCCCATGGCCATCCAGAAATTCATATACATCAGGAGGAAGGGCGCGGACATCAGCAGCAGCGGCGCGGCCAGCACCAGCGGCGGAATCCCGCTCGCGGTAAGCGGGTCAACCAGCGGCGTCCACAGCAGCGGAATGGCGAAGAACGCCGACGGATCGATGAAGCGCATCCCCAGCATCAGCACCGCCATCAGCAGGAGCAGCAACATCGGCGTGTGAGCCAGCGGTAGGATGCGCGGCGCCATGATTCCGGCCAGCCAGTCCGTGATCTTGTATTGCGGAATGATGTGGGTCAGGCTGAAGATGCCTCCCAGGAATAGCAGCAGCGTCCACGAAACCCCCGTGCCGATATCCTTGTCCTCGAAAACCCCGGTCAAGGACAATATCGCCATCCCGAACATCCCCACCACGAAGGTGGGCAGATGATGCAGTTTGATTCCACCCAACGGCGCTCCCGCGCCGGCGGCCGTCACCCACATCGCGATCGAAGTGAACACCACCAGCGCCGTGATCATCTCGAGGCGCTTTACGCTTCCCAGTGCCTTCAGCCTTCCCGAAGCAAAATCCCGCGAGACGTGAATCGGCTCCTCCGGCTTCAGCAGCAGTTGATTCAGCACCAGAATCAAACCGCACATGATAAGCGTGGGGAGCAACATCACCTGAATGTAGCCGCCGTCCGTCAAAGGAATGTGTTTGCCGTCGAACATCTTCATCACCACGGGTCCGTTGAGCGAACCTAGCTTGAACGCCAGCCCCGGCACCACCGCCATCTCGATCACCGTGATCATGATCAGCGCGGAGCCACGGCTGCGCGGCTTCAGCCCCAGCGTCTGCACCAGCGACCATGCAATCGGCGCCATGATCGCCGTGCGCACCGTCATCGACGGAATCAGCGGCGAGAGAATCAGCCCGATCAAAAAGAACGCCGACAGCACGCCGCTATAGCTTCCCGGAAACAGGGACAAAATATAGTACGCGATGCGCTCGGCGAGGCCCGTCTTTTTCATCGCGAAGCCGTAGTAGACCACTACCAGCAGCGTCCACCACGCGCCGTCGGCGAATCCGCTGAGAGCGCCGCTGATGTCGCCGGTTCCCGGGACCGTGAGCAGCGGCCGCACTCCGATCGCCATCAGGACTCCCATCATCAGCAGCGACGCCACGCCGTTATTCATCACCTCCGCGGCCCACAAGACCACGGTTCCGGCGATGACCGCGAGCACAAGCTGAGCCATGTGGTCCAGGCCCTGCGGCGCCGGCATATACGCGACCGCCAGACCCACCAGGATCGCGGCGGCCAGCCACCCCCACTTGATCCTGTGTTTGGCGGCGGCGGCGACGGGAGGAGCGGAAACGGTTGAGGTGCTCATGGCGACCATCTATCGTATCAGGAGCCGCAGTGTGATAGGATGCCTTCCTTGGAGGTATCATGCGGTCATTCTCAATCGCAGTTGCAGTCACGCTCCTGACGTTCACTCTTATGACGACGGCAGTCGCCCAACAGAAGGGCGCACCTCAGGCCCCCGTTACCTATAAGTCCGCCGCCGATGTCGCGGCCATGATCGCCAAGGCCAAGGCGCAGAACGACGCCAAGGCCCAGGCCACCATTTCGCAGGCGATTCTGCGGCTCGCGCCGTATAACGTCAATCTGGAGTACCGCGGCTCCGTCGGCCCCGCTGCCATCCACATGAAGGAAGCCGAGATGTTCTATGTGATCGAGGGTTCGGGCACCCTGATCACCGGCGGCAAGCTGGTGGGCGAAACCAAGAACGGGGACAACCTCACCGGCACGGCCATTGAAGGCGGCACGCCGCGGGCCGTCGCCAAGGGCGATTTCATCATCGTTCCGGAAAATACCGGACACTGGTTTAGCGAGATCAAGAGCACTCTGGTGCTGATGTCGTTCCACGTGCCCCGGCCGGTGCCCGCCGGGCAGTAAAAACCTTCCCGCCGGGATCTGTGATAATATTGCGCGGTATGGACGCCATATTGCGCAGAAAGGCCCTCGCCAGAGTCGGCTATTTCCTGGCGATTCCATCCAGTATTTTCGCGCTGGATCAACACGCGGAAACGGTTCGGTTCAAGGCCAAAACGCTCGACGGCGAGACGTTCACGACGGAGTCAGTGCAGGGTAAAGTCGTGTTGGTGCAGTTTTGGGCGACTTGGTGTCCCTACTGCAAGAGCGACGCCCCGGCGGTGGATGCGATGCTTCGGGAATTCCGGGACCAAGGCCTGGATGTGCTCGCGGTCAACGTCGGTGAATCCAAGAAGACGGTCACGAAGTTCCTGACCGAGAATCCCCGCGATTGCAAGATCGTTCTCATGACAGACACGAATCTGGCGGCTTGGTTTGCGCCAAAGAACTTCCCTCATTACGCCTTGATCGGGCGGAATGGCAGCGCCTCAGGCGAACAAAAAGGCGCCGGCGGAGAGCGCTCCTTGCGGCATCTGTTGCGCCAGGCCGGGCTCCGCTCCGACAGCCCCGATTCTCCTGGCACGCTGAGCTCCTCGCCCCGCCGTTCGTAATCGCGAGTAGCTTGGAGTGAGAGTTGACGAAGTACACGGGTAGCGGCGTCGGCGCGCTGGACTGTATACTGCGGACCTGGAGGCAAACGATGCCATCTCGTCTAAACGGCTTACGGCGCACTTTGACATTTCAGGATTTTGGGTCGCCGCGTCCCGGAAATCCGCCGCCGCCCGGCCAGCGCGCCATCAAAGCCCAGACTCGAGCGCGGCCCAACCGCACCATCTTCGCGGAACACGTACCCGGCACCCATCCACCGCAGTTCCGATTGCGGGACGATGCGGTAATTTCGGTCGAGCTCGACACCGCACAGACATTCGTGAACCAGTGGGCGCTGAACCTGCCGGCGCCGTTCCCGGCAGACCTGCTGCACCACGAGCAAGGTCACTACGATCTTGTCGCGCTCTTCTGTCGCGACATGTTCATTGAGCTCATGACCCTGAAACAGCAGTCCTCGTCCACGCCCCAAGCGGTGGTCGCGGCCGCACAGGCGATCTTTCAGCGATTTGACGGCTTTATCGCGGCAGTACATGCGCCATACGACAATCAAACGGATCACGGCAATATCGCGCAGCAACAGCAGCGCTGGGACGGCTTTATTCGCAGCGCCTTTACGACAGCACGAACTCCCGCGATGAGCGCACCGGACGGGACTCCCTATCGAGTGCCGCTGCTTGACGTGCTGAGCCAAGGTGGCGTCGTCTTATAAGCGAACGGCGTCGCGGAGCCTCGCGCAGGTGGGCGGGCCGCCGCGTCGGGAAACCCGCCCCACCACCACCGGGCTGAAGCTACCGGGCGGCCTTCAGCGGAGCTTTGCCCTCGCGCCCTACGCAGTGCTCAAGTTTGTCGAGAGTCCGCATCGCCGGCAGGACCTGCCGCACGCTCGAGTTGGGCTCGCGGCCTTCCTTGATTGCCGCGAAAAACTCGCGGTCCTGAAGCTCGATGCCGTTCATCGAGACATCCACTTTCGATAAATCGATCTTCTTCTGATCGCCGTCCTCCAGGTCGTCGTAGTAGGCCACGTAGGTTCCGTTGTCGCAGATGTAGCGGAAGAAGGTGCCTTGCGGCCCCTTGTTGTTGAAGGAAAGCGACAGAGTGCAGATGGCTCCGCCGGCGTTCTTCAACTGAATGCTCATGTCCATGGCGATGCCCAGCTCCGGATGCACCGGCCCTTGCACCGCGTTCGCCTGCACGGCCGCTTCGCCGGTTTGATACGCGAACAGATCCACGGTGTGGCAGGAGTGGTGCCACAACAGATGATCCGTCCAGCTCCTGGTCTTGCCGGCCGCGTTCATGTTGGTGCGCCGGAAAAAGTAGGTCTGCACGCTCATTTGCAGAACCTTCAGCTCGCCGGCCTTGATCCTCTTATGCACCCATTGATGGCTGGGATTGAAGCGCCGGGTATGCCCGGCCATCGCCACCAGTCCGGTTTCCTTTTGCGTCGCGACGATGCGCTCGGAATCTTCGAGCGTATCCGCCATGGGGATCTCCACCATCACGTGTTTGCCGGCGCGCATGCACTGGATGGCCTGCGCGGCGTGCAGTTGCGTTGGCGTCGTCAGGATCACCGCCTCGACGCCCGGCTGCTTCAGACTCTCCGCCAGATCCGAGGTCCAGTGCGGAATCTTAAACTTTCTGGCGACCTCTTCGGTTCCCGCGGGATTGCCTCCCGCCAGCGTCACCACTTCGATCCCCGGGATGTTCGCCATCGCCTCCAGGTGTTTGATCCCGAACGCGCCCTGTCCCGCCAGCGCTACTTTCATGACTTTGCCTTCTCCTTGAGCTTTCTTGCGATGCGCGGATAGACTTTCCGCGCGTTGCCCTCAAACAATTTGTATCGGTCCCCGGCGCTGAGCGGCAGCGCGTCCAGATACTTCTTCGTGTCGTCGTAGTAATGGCCCGTCCGCGGATCGATGCCTCGCACCGCGCCCACCATCTCCGACCCGAACAAAATATTGTCCACCGGCACCACCTTCAAAAGCAGCTCGATCCCCGGCAGATGATACACGCAGGTATCGAAGTACACGTTCTTCAGCAGCAACTCCTCGAGCGGCGGACGCTTCATGTCCTGCGCCAGTCCGCGATACCGGCCCCAATGATACGGAGCCGCTCCGCCGCCGTGCGGAATGATGAACCGCAGCGCGGGAAAATCCGTGAACAGGTTGGAGGTTAGGAACTGCATGAACGCCGTCGTGTCCGCGTTAATGTAATACGTCCCGGTGGTATGAAACCCCGGATGGCAGGACCCGCTGACGTGTACCATCGCGGGCACATCCAGCTCCACCATCTTTTCGTAGAATGGATACCAAAACTTGTCGCCCAGCGGCGGCGAGTTCCAGTATCCGCCCGACGGGTCCGGATTCAGATTGCAGCCGATGAAGCCGAATTCGTTGACGCACCGTTCCAGCTCAGCAATCGAGTTCTTCAGGTCTGTCCCCGGCGATTGCGGCAATTGGCACACGCCCACGAAATTCTCCGGGTACAGCATGCACACCCGGTTGATCAGGTCGTTGCAGTGCTGCGTCCAATGCAGACTGGTGGCCGCATTCCCGACGTGATGCCCCATCACCGAAGCTCGCGGCGAGAAGATCGTCACATCGGAGCCGCGTTCGCGTTGGAACTTGAGCTGCGCGCCTTCCAGGCTTTCGCGAATCTCGTCGTCGCTGATGTTCAGCGTTCCTTTGGACGGAACGTGCGACGGATCGTCCAAACCCGCGATCTGATTTTTTCTCCAGGTTTCCAGTTGTTTAGGCGCGGTCGTGTAATGGCCGTGGCAGTCGATGATCATCCGTCTAGTTTCCCAGGGAGTTTAATTGCGAGCCGCCGCCCGCAACCGCCGGGCTTCCGCCTGAACCACCACCAGGCACATCAGCATTCCCAGCGGATGCGCTCCTGCGTCCACCAGAGGATGCGGCTTCAGCGACCGCAGCACGTCGATATTCTCGTCGGTGATCATCGCCAGAGCCTTGGACTCCGTGGGATTCAGGTTGTATTTGGCGGCGATCGAATACGGATCCTTCAGAAATTCCAGTCGCATGTCCTGGTGATGCCGCAGATCGTACAGCACCTTGTTCAGCGAATACGAAGACGAAGGGGGCGCCTTGTAGAACTCGAACCCGCCCTGCGTAAATGTGTACGCCGCGGGCACTTCGCCCGGCGGCGGACCCACGCGCTTGTTAGGAATGAAACGCATCACCGCGTGCCCGTGATGCCACGTGGGCTGATAGGTGAGCAGCTCGCCCGGAACATCGCCGATCGCCCCGAACAGAAAATACCACGGCAGCATCTCGGTGTTGCCGACTTCGTCCAACTGCTCGCTGGATAATTTTAACAACGGCTCGATGTTCCCGCGCTCCATATTCGCGATGGCCCAGTAATCGAAATCGTAAGCCGGCTGCGGATACTTCCACGTGCCCGGATAGTGCGAAAGCCCGCCGCTGGCGATGATCGCTACGCGCTCCGGCCTCTCCTCGACGATTTCGGCGATGGCCTTGCCCAGCGCGTAGCAACGTTGCGGCGAAGGCAGAGGCGGCAGATACGTGTTGACGAAGATCGGTACCACCGGAATGTTGCGTCCCTCGATCACCCATTCGTACACAGCCGCGAAGGAGTGTCCCAGGATCGCGTCCTGCGAATACGCCATGTCGAAGCCGCGCTGCATCAGCTTCTCCAGCAGAGCGTCGGCGAAGGGCAGGTGTACCGGAATGTCCCAGCTCCGATTGGCGAACGCGGCGTGGGATTTCTCTCCCGCCACCACCGCGAACGTCGGCACCGAGGAAAGGAAGAACGTCTCCAGGTGATCGCTGCCGATTACAATCGCCAGATCCGGCTTGGCATCTTCAATATCCTTGCCCAGTACGCGCATCGCCGCGATGTCGGCGTCCAACTGCTCCGGGACCTCCGTGGGCGGTCTCACGAACAACTGCGGCGCGTGCACGGTGGCGACGGCGGCGACTATCTTTCCCATCTTCGGTCTCCTTAGTTACTGCACGGCGTACGAACCGCACCGGCTCGATGCACTCTCAACCCGGCTGCATCCTTCGCAGCACGAAAGGGTAGCCAGAGGCTACCTACAACCATTCTACGCCTAGCTCCTTGAGCTTGGCCCTCAGGCCATACATATCCAGCCCCAATTCGCCCGAGCGCAGGCTGTGCCGGTTCTTCTCTTCCTTGGCCACGCGAGCCTGGCTGGCCTTGGCGACCTCCGCCGCATTCTCGCGCGGCACCACCACCACCCCGTCCATATCGCCCACGACCACGTCGCCCGGTTGTACCGCTGCACCCGCGCACACAATCGGAATGTTCACCGACCCGGCGGTCGACTTCACCGTCCCCTGCGCGCTGATGGCCTTCGACCACACCGGAAAATCCATGGCCGTCATCTCGCTCACATCGCGCACGCCCGCGTCGATAATCAAGCCCAGCACGCCGTGCGCCACCAGCGACGTCGCCAGCAACTCGCCGAACATGCCGTCGGTGGAATCGGATTCCGTGGTGACCACCAGCACGTCGCCCGGCTGGCACACTTCAACGGCGGCGTGGATCATGAGGTTGTCGCCGGACTGGCACAGCACCGTCACCGCCGGCCCCGCCACCCGCGCCCCCGGATAGATCGGACGCATGTACGGCTTCATCAGCCCGGTGCGCCCTTGCGCCTCGTGAACCGTGGCTACGCCCATCTCACCCAGAATCTTGACGGCCTCCGGGTCGGGCCGGGAAATCTTGCGAACGATTTTGTGCATTTGGGAAACCGCCAGTTTAGCACCAAAATAACATAGGTCTTGACAGGCGACTATCATGATAGTAGACTTGATTTCGTCGATAGTCAGAGCCCGATATGGCCTCATCCAAACTCACCAAACTCGAGCTCCAGATCATGGAGACCTTCTGGACCCAGGGCGCTTGCTCCGTTCGCGAAGTTCAGGAGGCGTTCCCCGAACCTGGCCGGCCCGCCTACACGACCGTGCAGACCACCGTCTATCGCCTGGAGCGCAAGAAGGCGCTGCGCTTGGTCAAGAGGATCAGCAACGCCAATATTTTCGAGGCGGCCATCTCCCGCAACGACGCCCAACGTCGCGTGATCGACGAGCTGCTGGCGTTGTTCGGAGGCCGGGGCAAGCCGGTGATGGCCCACCTGGTCGAATCCGGCAGCCTCACCTTGGACGACGTGAAGGAAGCCGAACGGGAACTGCGCAAACTCGCGAAAAAGGATAAACCGTGACCCAAACGAATCTGCTAAATCATCTCTGGCAATCGACGCTGTTCGCCGCAGCGGCGGGGCTACTGACGCTGGCGCTGAGGAAGAATCGCGCGCCGGTGCGATATTGGCTCTGGTTCGCCGCATCGGTGAAGTTCCTGATCCCGTTTTCGCTGCTGGTGACGATCGGGAGCCAATTTGAATGGCGAGCCGCTCCAGCGGCCGCGCCGGCTCAATTCTTTTCCGTGGTGAACGAGATCAGTCAGCCCATAGCTCTGCCAGCGCAATTGCCTCGACCGGCAAAAGAGCCGGAGGCGCCGACCGTTCTGCTCGGCCTGTGGCTGTGCGGCGTGTCGGTTGTTGCCTACGCCTGGGCGCGCCAGTGGCTGCGCGTCCGAGCCGCCCTGCGAGTCGCCTCGCCGTTGCATCTAACCCTGCCGATTCGGGCAATGTCCTCGCCGGCGCGTCTCGAGCCAGGCGTCTTCGGGGTCTTCCGGCCCGTCCTCCTGCTGCCGGAAGGCATCACGGATCGTCTGACTCCTTCGCAGTGGAACGCGATCCTGGCTCACGAGCTATGTCACGTCCGCCGCCGCGACAACCTGACCGCGGCTATTCACATGGCGGTCGAGGCGATCTTCTGGTTCCATCCCCTCGTCTGGTGGATCGGCAAGCGCCTGGTCGATGAGCGCGAGCGTACCTGCGACGAAGAGGTTCTGCTCGCGGCCGGCGATCCGCAGGACTACGCCGAAGGGATTCTCAACGTTTGTAAGCTGTACGTGGAATCGCCGCTCGCGTGCGTCTCCGGCGTGACCGGGTCCAATCTGAAGAACCGCATCCGAGCCATCATGACCGAGCGCGTCGCGGGCGATCTGAACTTCGCCAAGAAGCTGGTTCTTACTGCGGCTGGGATGGCTGCTCTCGCGGCGCCTATTGGAGTTGGCATCCTGCACGCTCCCCGACTTCTTGCTCAATCGAGGGCCCGGTCACCGGCGCCGCAGATAGTTGCCCAACCGGCTGTTTCGCAACCGGCCGTTCCCCAGCAAAGATTGGCTCCGCAGATCTTGGCTCAGAATCAGCCGCGGCCGGCGCCCGAAACACCTAAGCCGCTACCCGATTTGCCGGATCTGGCCCCGGTCGATGACGCGTACGTCATTGGACCAACGGATGTTCTCTACATCAGTGTGCTCCGAGACAAGGATTATACCGGCATTTATCCTGTTCATCCGGACGGTATCATCACCATCCCGCTTGTTGGCGAGATCAAGGCAGACGGTCTTACGAGACGCCAGCTCGCGAAGCAATTGACTGAGGCGCTCTCGCAGTTTATGAAAGACCCCGAGGTCTCCGTGACGCCGTACGATGTCCGCAGTAAAAAGTACACGGTGACGGGCCAGGTGAAGCGCCCGGGCCCGTATCCGCTCACTCCTCCCATCACGGTATTTGAAGCCATCAACGACGCCGGTGGATTTGCGGACGGCTTCTCCAATCAGAAAGACATTTTGATCCTGCGCGGCGGCGAAACGTTCCATTTCAACTACAGAACTTATATACGAGGCGAGAACCGCGATCAGGACATCACACTGCAAAACGGCGACACGATCGTCGTGAAGTGACACCCCAAGCCGAAAGCGCGTTATGATTCCAACTATGGAGGGATCATGACTCGCCGGAAACTGCTCGCCGCGGCATGCGCCGCGGTTATCGGACCCATCGCGATTGGATTGCTGAACCCGCCTGTAAGCCTTGCGCAGGCGCCGAACAGCTTCAGCGGACTCCAAACGTCGGCCTCGAAGGTATTCGATGTGGCCACGGTGAAGTTGAATCCATCCGGAGATGCGGGATGGCAGCTCGGCCCGCCGGGGCATGGCAGCGTAACAATCAAGAATCTGCAATTGCATCGGATCATCGCCTCTTCGTTTCGAGTTCAAGACTCCATGGTCTTCGGGCCGGGCTGGCTGGACGACACCCGCTACGACATCGTCGGCAAGGGACCGGACCCCAATGCCTCCAATCCTGAAGTGTGGGAGATGATGCGCTCGCTCTTGGCGGAACGGTTCAAGCTGAAATATCACATCGAGAGCCGCGAGTTCTCCATCTACGCTCTTACTGTGGCCAAGGGCGGACCGAAGCTCAAGAACGGGGAAGACGGACGGTGCGCCGCGGACATCAAGGCCGGGAAAACTTGTGGCGACATCATATTTCCGCCCTTTGGGGCGGGAATCTACAACATGCCCATCGGGGCCTTCATCGGCGGGCTGGCGCGCACCCTGCAAGATCGTCCGATCGTGGATAAAACCGGATTGACCGGCAAGTACGACATCACCGTTACGTGGATACCCGATGGTATGAAGCCGGAAGACTTGGAAAAGATCCCCAAGGAGCAACGCCCGGAGGACCTGTCTCTGTTCCAGGCCGTGGAGAAGCAGGCCGGGCTCAAGCTGGAAGCGACCAAAGGGCCGGTACAGGTGGTCGTGGTCGACGGCATCGAAAAACCTTCGGAAAATTGACTTCCCAAATTCGCCGAAACTATTTTTTTCGCGCCTCGATTTTCCCTGCTCTCAACAACCTGGCGTTTTCGCGCGCTGCCGCATAAGGGACTCACCCCTTAACTTGTAGACAAGAGTTCGGTAGTCTCGTCGAATTCCGGATCACGAAAGCGTGGCGGTCCTAGGACACCCCGCGCGAGCGTAAAGGGGCGAGCCTTGGCCGCTGTGGTACAGCGGTCCTTTTCTCGTTTGAGGGTTATCAAGCGTAGGAGAGGGTCCTCTCCGATCTTTGACAATTGTGGCTGGTGGAGCGCAGCGCACACTTGAAGTGTATCGCGCGCTCACCGCTTCCGCCGCCGGATCGCCCCCAAACCCAGCAGCGCCACTCCGATTCCCGTCAACGCGGCTGTCGTACTGAGTTCGATAAAGAACGCGAAGTGCTGGTGATCCGCGGTCTCCTCGACGTTGCTCGCGCTGACCGAGGATTAGACTTGGCCCCATCCGTCCGTCGAGTACAGCGCAAACTTGCCGCCGTGATCCCTCCCAATACGGTGAGCGTCACCGTTCCCGTGGCGTCGCACGTGACGTCGTTTACGCTGCCTCCACCCGGAGTGGCCAAGTATTGCAGACCTTGGAACGACGGGTCGTTCATCAGCATGTACCCAACATTCATGTCCGGCCCGTCCCCGGACGGGTTGTCCCAGAACACGGTTCCCAGCGTGGGCGTCAGGTTGTTGAACACCCCGCCCGGCGCGTCGATTCTCACATTGCCGGTGATCTCGAAGATCACGTCGTTGAAATCGCCGTTCTTCTCGAATCCCGCGCTTCCGTGTCGCGGCCATGCCCACGGGCGCGGCAGCCAGCCAGACCGCTACTAACGTATGTCATGAAATGGTTTGCGTTACCATGACTCTTTTAGCGCACTACCGACCGACGTACTGGACCTTCCGTCGGTACAATAAAACGTACATGCAGCTTTGCGATATCTTTCTTCGCCTTGGGGACGAGAATTTCCAGCAGTTGATCCGCACGGTTTCCATTGGCCGCCTGAAGACCTACCAGCTCTTCGACCGCGTGAAGACGCGCCTCTATCTGAACAAGCTGAACTCCGAGACCCTGCGCAAGGCCACTCCGCGCATCTGGGCTCGCATCGGCCAGCACGATGACGAGTTCGCGGCCGAGCTCGGCCAGGCCATCCTGATTTCGCACCTGGAAATGATCCGCGCCGTGCTGGATCATCTGGGCATTCCGCACGAAGACGGGTTCTTCGCCAAGGATGCGGACATCGCGAAGTATTTGAAGGAAGGCTGGCAGCAGGAGACGTGGGACAAGTTCCGCGCCTCCTACTCCGCTCCGGCGCTGCTATTCTATATCAATCATCTCGCCTGGGAAATCAACAAGGCCGAGGAAGTTTTTCAACCGGCCGCCTGACCCGGCACAGCCAATGAACGAACTGTACGAAGCCGTCCGCGCCCACGATCAAGCGCGCGTCCAAGCCATCGTCGCCGCCGATCCTGCTCTTGCGATCTTCGCCGCCTCCATGCAGGGTGACACGGCGCGCGTCGAGGAATTCCTCGCCGCCAATCGTTCGCTCATATCCGCCGTGAGTCCCGATGGCTGGACGCCGCTACATCTGGCCGCCTTCTTCGGCGCTGCCGACACCGCTCGAGCGCTGCTCAATAAGGGCGCTTCACCCGCGGCGCGATCCACCAACGCCATGCAGAACCTGCCTCTGCACGCCGCCGCCGCGGGCCGCCATGCGAGCCTGGTCAAGCTGCTCATCGAGCACGGCTCGCCCGTCGACGCCCGCCAGCACGGAGGCTGGACCGCTCTGCACGCCGCGGCGCAGAATGGCGATCTCGCCATGGCCGAGATTCTGGTTTCCGCCGGCGCCGACGTCTCCGCCAGAGCCGAAAACAACCAGTGCGCTCTGGATCTCGCCCTCACCAAGGGCCAGCAGCAGATGGTCGAATTTCTGGAAGCGCACGGGGCACGTTTATGAACGACGCTGTGAGCGAAGCCATGAACGGCCTGCATCGGGCCGCCTTAGCCCAGCTCGAAGCCGCTTCAACCCTTGAAGCCATTGAAGCCGCGCGTGTCGAATTCTGGGGCCGCAAAGGCAAGCTCGCCCTGGCCAGCAAGGAGTTCGGAAAGCTCTCGCCGGAGGAGCGCGCGCGCAATGGGAAGCTCCTCAACGAATACAAGCAGGAGTTCGAAGCGCTGCTCGAGCGGCGCAAGGCTCGCTTTGAATCCGCGGCTCTCAACGCCCGCATGGAATCGGAATGGGTCGACCTCACCACGCCCGCTCCCGGCATTCGTCCGGGCAGTCTGCATCCGGTCACGCAGGTGCAGAAGGAGCTCGAAGACCTGTTTCTCTCGCTGGGTTTCACCATTCTCGACGGTCCCGAGGTTGAAACCGAATATTACAATTTCGACGCGCTCAACATTCCTTCTCATCACCCCGCGCGCGACATGCAGGACACGTTTTGGCTGAACGACGGCCGCCTGCTGCGCACGCACACCTCGCCGGTGCAGGTGCGCGGTCTCGAAAAGCTCGGGCCGCCGCTCAAGATGATCGCGCCCGGCCGCGTGTTCCGCAATGAGGAAGTCGACGCCTCCCACGAGCACACCTTCTATCAGCTCGAAGGCATGATGGTGGACCGCGATGTCTCCGTCGCCCATCTCATCTATTTCATGAAGACGCTGCTCTCGGCAATTTTCCATCGCGACGTGACCGTCCGTCTTCGTCCCGGCTATTTCCCCTTCGTCGAGCCGGGCTTCGAGCTCGATATCCAGTGCCTGATCTGCGGCGGCTCCGGCTGCCCCGTTTGCAAGCATTCGGGTTGGGTGGAACTTCTTCCTTGCGGCCTGGTGAATCCCGCGGTTCTGCGCTATTCGGGCGTCGATCCGGAGCAGTGGAACGGCTTCGCCTTCGGCCTGGGTCTGACGCGCCTGGTGATGATGCGCTACGGCATCGACGATATTCGCTTGCTCATGAGCGGAGATCTGCGTTTTCTGAATCAATTCCGAACATGAAGTTCTCCTATCATTGGTTGCGCGATCTCGTCGAGGGGCTAAACGCTTCGCCGGCCGATCTCGCCCGCCTCATCACCCTCAAGACCGCCGAATGCGAGGGCGTGGAATCCCATGGCGCCGACTCCGTCATCGAGGTCGATAACAAATCGCTCACCCACCGTCCCGATTTGTGGGGGCATCACGGCATGGCTCGTGAAGTTGCCGCCATCACCGGGAAGAAGCTGATCGATCCCGTGAAGCCGCGCGCTCTCGGCGGCTCGCGCGCCGTTCACATCGATATCGAAAACTTCGAGTTATGCCCGCGCTACTCCGCCCTGGTGTTTGAGAACGTAACTGTGAAGGCGTCACCCGCGTGGCTGGTGCAACGCCTCGGAGCCGTCGGCTTGAACGCCATCAATAATATCGTCGATGTCACCAACTTCGTCATGGCGGAGATCGCCCAGCCCATGCACGCCTTCGACGCCGACAAGCTTCAGGGCGGCACGATTTTTGTTCGCTGTGCCGCCGCTGGTGAGGAGATCGCCACGCTCAATGGCGAAAGCTACACGCTCGACCCTTCAAATCTCGTCATCGCCGACGCGAAAGGAGCCATCGCACTCGCTGGTGTAATCGGAGGCGCAGGCAGCGCCATCTCGGATTCGACGACGCGCATCGTTTTAGAAAGCGCGAATTTCAACGCCACCAGCGTGCGCAAAACCTCGTCCCGGCTGAAACTGCGCACCGACGCTTCCATGCGCTTTGAAAAGGCGCAGGACCCGGTCAACACCGTGCGCGGCCTGGAGCGTGCGCTGGAGCTGCTCGAACAAGTTTCGCCCGGAATCCGGTTGTTGGGCGGCTTGGCCGACGCTTACCGGCCCTTGCCCACGCAGCCGCCTGTTTTGTTGCCGATGGATTGGCTGGACCGCAAGCTGGGCCGCGCGATTCCCCCGGCGGAAGTTCGCGCCATTCTGGAAGCCCTCGAATTCAAGGTCGAAGAGATCGACCGGCGCACGTTCTCGGTCTTTGTGCCAAGCTGGCGCGCCACCAAGGACGTTTCCATCAAGGACGATCTGGTGGAGGAAGTCGGCCGCATGATCGGCTACGATTCCATTACTCCGGTTGCGCCGCTGGCGCCTGCCCGAGTCCCGCCCGCGAGCCCGCGGCGCGAGTTTCACCACCACATCCGCGAAATGGCCGCGGCGCAAGGCTTCACCGAGGTCTACAACTATTCGTTCTTGAGCGACGACCAGGCGCGGGCGTTCGGATTCGATCCCGCGGGCTGCGTCCAGGTGGCCAATCCCATCGCCGCCGGGAACAACCTGCTGCGCCCCAGCCTGCTTCCGTTGATCTGGAAGAACCTCGGCGATAACGCCCGCCACTTCGACGAGTTCCGCTTGTTCGAAATCGGGCGCGAAATCCGTCCCGACAGCGAGACGCCTCATTTCGCCGCCGCGGTTTTTTCAAAAAATGACGGCGCGAAAGACGACGGTCTTACGGGCCTGCTCGAACTGAAGCGTCTGGCGGAGTGCCTCGCGCCCGGCATCGCCGTGCGGCCTTTGCGAGACACCCAGCCTTACCAGCATCCGCATCGCTCCGCGGAAGTCTTGTGCGGTGAAACAGCCGTCGGCCGTCTCTTCGAGTTTCATCCCAGCATGGTCGACACCGGCCGAGCTGCGGTGCTCGATCTCGATCTCGTGCTGCTCGAAAAACTTCAACCTGCGCCGGCGCGTTACCAGCCTCTGCGCCGCTTCCCAGACAGCGCCTTCGATTTATCGGTGGTTGCTCCAGCGCGTGCGCTGGTCGGCGATGTTCAGGCGTTGCTCGCGAGTCACGCCGGCGCGGATCTTCTGTCGATCGTCTTCCAGCGCGACTTCGCGCTCCCCGATGGCCAGCGCAGCTTGTCTTACCGGCTCACGGTGGGGGCTTCGGATGGCACTCTTTCCTCGGAAGAAGTCGGCGCCATTCGGGCGCGCATCATCGATGGCATGCGCGAAGCCGGCTACGACTTGAAAGTGTAACGCGCCTACTTCACTTGTAAACCGTATTCGGCCAGCGGTTCGGATGACTGGGCATACAGTCTAACCCGGTACCTCCCCGCGCTCAGGCTCCTGGGGAAATGAGCGGACAGCCTGCCGTCCGCGGCTCTCGCCGGACCGCTCCAGATCGATTCTCCCGTGGACGTCGCCACTTCGAGACGATATTGCGCTGCGGGAGGAATATTGGTCGCGGGAATCGATAGATCCAGGGGTTGGCCTGCGGCCGCCTGGTTCACTGCAACTCCGGCCCTTCCGTGGAAGGACGCGAACACGGCCGAAGCCGGCCAACCGTGAGATGGATGCCAGGTCAGGACCGCGATGCAGGTTGCGGCCAGGGCTCCCGCGGTGGCCAGCACGGGCCGGTTGCGAGGAACCTTCAACGGGCGGGACATCGCGAACTTCATCAGGCGAATATATTCGTCCGTCTGCGCGAGCGCCGCCTGACAACGTTCGCAGACCAGGATGTGTTCCTCCAGCACCTCCGCTTTCGCGCCGCTGAGAACGTCCAAAAACGTATTCCTCCAGGACGCTTTCGTCGGGGTGGTCGAGGGAAACAAGGCTGATTTCCACAGGGATCTCCAAAAAGCTACGCCTCGCGATCAGGAGCAGGGCGGGCGTGCCGAATCGGTACTCGGTTCCTTAGTGGAACAGATCTCCGGAAGTTCTCAAGAAAACTGCCTGAAGAGTTTTCTGAGCGAGCTTCTTTCTGCCCAGTTCCCCGAAACGGGCTTTGGCGCGGGACTTGAGAAGGCGGAACTGCGTCTCCGTCAAGGACATCTCCGTGCAGATCTGATCCTGACCTTGCTCGTTTAAGTAGAACCGTGTCAGGATTTCCCGGTCCCTGTCGGGCAGTTCCCCGAGCACTCTTTGGATCAGCTCGGCGCGCTCCCGGAAAATAGCGCTTTCCTCGGGGTTTTCCCGAGGATCGGCCACCCGCACGGTGGAATCCAGATCCACCTGTTCGCGCCGATTATGCACCACCTTGTCGATGTGCGCGGCCACCTGGCGGCGCACGATCGTGCGGACAAAGCCCATCAATCGTTCCGGTTCGCGAAGTTCACCGCGGCGGATGGCCTGCACCACTACAACGAAGGTGTCGTGGACCTTGTCGTCCAACTCCTGCGGCCCCAGTTGACGGCACAAATAGAAACGGATTCCTTTTGAGAAAAGCTGATACAGTTCCTCCATACTGCCGGATTCGCCGGACTTAATGCGCTCGACCAGCGCCACCCAGCCGGCATAAGCTTCGGGGGAAACCGCATCCGGGCCGCCGCCTCCGGCCGCGGCATTCCCAGAGTCAAGGATTGGGTCCATGGCTGGGTCCGGCAGCGGCCCGGCGCGTACTTCGGGCCCGGGAGCGGCGCCTTTAGCAGACGGTAAGTTATTGCTGTCGCTGGAGTTGATGGGTTGGTCGGAAGGGTTCATCGCGCGTAACGACCCCCAGTCGGCAGCTCGGATCTCCAACCCGGGTCGGTGAAGTTGCAAATGGGATCTCCAACGGCCGGGAAGCTGTTGAGAGGAAGAGGAGAAAGACTCTCTGGCAGTAGCGCCCCCGCAATCACTTGCAAGGAGTGCCTCGCTTGCGCTCGCAGTGGCCCGTATCGCGCCGTGTAAAGCCGTCCATTGATGTTGTCAACATCTATCGTTCCCGCCCGCCGGAGTTCCCGCTCGCCTAATCCGAAACTCAGGAGTATTTCGAAATTGCTTAGCCTGTGGTGAAAATGAATAAGTGAAGCATTACCCAGGAAATTCTCGGTCTTAATACGCCAGGACACTAGCCCTGCCCGAGCCCCCATTTTGGTAAGTCCCACTTTGAGACGCTCTGCCGCTTGCGCCGAGCCGGGCTCGGTGGTGCGGGACGTGCTGTGGGTTGGGATATCGTGGTTCGCGAAATCCCCTGCGGGGGCCGGTGCTCGTGTGGCCTGGCGAAGCGCTAGCGCTTCCTGTGTTCCCCACCAGCCAGAACCTGGCAGTCTGGTGCGGATGGAAGCTGCCGGCCATGCAACCACCCAAAACGTGAGGACCAACGCCAAGCCCCTCGAAAAGGGAGGCATTGCTGTCTTTGGTCCGCTAGCATAGTAGCAGCTATTTCTGTATAAGCCAAGGACTAAGTGAATGGACCTAACTGGAAGCTAACCCGCCGGACGCACTTCCACCTGCTTATAAATCGCGCGGATCTGCCGCAGGGAGGGGAAATGGATGCCCGGCTGCGCGGCGGTGGCGGTGCCCGCGGCAACGCCCCAACGCAGTGATTCGGCGAAGGTTTTCCCGTTATCCATGCTCCAGACGAAAGCCGCCGCCAAGGCGTCTCCCGAACCGATGGGGCAGAGTACGTCCACGCGCGGAGGCAGAGCCTCGAAGATCCCCTCCGCCGATACGCCGATCGCGCCGCGGCTGCCGAGCTTGAGAATCACCGATTCCGGCCCCATGGCGTGCATCCGGTTGACAGCTTCCAGAAACTGATTGCGGGTAAGCAGCGCGCGGCCCAATAGCCGCTCCGCCTCAGGCTGGTTGGGGCTGATAACGGAGGGCTTGGCCTCCAGCGCATGTTGCAGCGCCTCGCCGTCGGTATCGAGCAGAGTCTTGACTCCGTGGGCCTTGGCCAGCTCAATCAGCTCGCAGTAATAGTGCGGTGGGACGCCCGGCTGCATGCTCCCGCAAATCATCAGCCAGTGCGCCTTTCCCAGCAGAGCTTCGACCAGATCGCGAATGGCGCGAAGTTCCTGGGCTTGGAGCGGCGCGCCGACCTCGTTGAGCTTCACGGTCAGAGCCCTGCTTGTCGGAGATGGTCAGGTTGATGCGGCTCTCCGAGCCCACGTGCACGGCCTCAAAGGGGAAGCCCATGCCGGAGAGCGATTTTTCCATGCGCTCCCCAGCGGCGCCGCCCGAGGTCAACAGCGCCAGCGTCTTGCCCCCGAACGCGTGAATCACATGCGAAGCGTTGATGCCCCGGCCTCCGGCGGCCTCGGCGCGGTCGAGAATATAGGCGCGGTCCTCGAAGACCAGCTTGTCCACGGTGACAGTGCGGTCGATGGCGGGATTGATGGTAAGGGTGAGGATCAAGCTAACATGGTAATCCTTGCGCGGCTCTTCTAAGTTCAAGGCACCACAGTTCGTGGCATATGTGGCGCTGGTGTGCGTGTGTTTCTTCTGGGGCACCACGTACCTGGGCATCCGCATCGCCGTGGAAGAGCTGCCTCCGGCCACGCTGATGTGCGTGCGCTATCTGCTTTCCGGCGCGGTGTTACTGACGATCGCAGGGTCGCGCGGCGCCTACATTCCGAGGGGGCGGGAGTTGTGGGCCACCGCATTCTATGGAGTGTTGACTATCGGCGTGGGGACCGGTTCGCTCGCGTACGCGGAGGTGTGGGTTCCCAGCGGCCTCGCTTCCCTGTTCGTCACCACCGCGAGTTTCTGGCTGGTGGGCGCGGAAGCGGCGATGCCGGGCGGCGAGCCTCTGCACGGCCCCACCATCGGCGCGATGGCGATCGGCGCGGCCGGCGCGGCGCTGCTGGTTGCCCCCGGCGGAAGCGCGTTCGCTTCCGGATCGCGGTTGATGGTCGCGGGATTCGTGCTGATCCAAATCGGCTATGTGGGCTGGGCGCTGGGGTCGATTCTGCAACGCCGCCAAGACTCCAAGGCGCACCCGATTGTCAGCGCGGCGGTGCAGCAATTCGCCGCCGGCGCCGCGTTCATGGTGCCGGCGCTGGTGCAGACACAATCGACGCACTGGACCGCGCGCGGCATCGAAGCAACCCTGTATCTGGCGGTCTTCGGAGGAATTATCGGCTATAGCGCTTACGTGATCGCGATGACCGAGCTTCCGGTGGCCGTCGCGTCGATTTATTCCTACGTCAATCCTCTGGTGGCGGTGCTGCTGGGCGTGTGGATTTACGGCGAGCAATTCACCGCGCGGGAAGGGGTCGCGATGGGAATTATCTTCGCCGGCGTGGCTCTGGTGAAGCGGGCCCAGAGCAAGAAGCGATGATTGGGCGCTAATCGCGATGAAGGAGCTTCGCGCCCAGCGCTCCGCCGCAGGCCGGCAGCACCGTGAACATCAGGAACATCAAGGCCACGGCGGCCAGCAGTCCAGACGGGCTGCGGGTCATCTCAAGGACTTGATCGAAGTCCGCGGGAGGGGCCTTCAACTGCTGGCGCATGGCTTCGACAAACGCGGGGTTCGATAGCTCCGCCACCACCGCCGAGAGCAGCACCGCGGTAATCGTGAAGCCGATAATGCCGCTGATCCATCCCAAATGCGCTCCATGCGCCATCGAAAGCCTCTGTCCGGTGCGGCGCTGGTACAGGTAGACGGCCAGGAATCCAGCCGCCACCAGCCCCAAGGCGAAGGCCGCTGGAACGCGCAACTGGCTGGAAACGATCAAAAGCAGGAACGCCAGCACGCCCGACAGCAGCGCGACGCGCACGGCCGTGCGATTACGGAATCCGATGGGCGGGAACTGCGGTGCGGTGGCCGGAGGCGGAGGAGCAAGAGAAACCGGCGGTGCTTCCTCTACCAGGACCTGTTCTTCCCGCGTCGGCCTTCCGCATTTGTGGCAGAAACGGGCGTCTTCGGGAAGCTTCGCTCCACAGGTACAATATTCCGGCACGCCTTCAGTGTGGCACGTTATTCTAGACTATGGCTATGTCCGTTCCCAAACTGCTGGTGATTGCCGATCCGAGGACTCCATTTATCAGTCCTCTTGCACGCGTACCGGCCAGCATGCGCGTGACCCTTACCGCGAATCCCGCCAAGTTGAGCGAGGCCGCCCCGGACGCCGACGCCATTTTATACGCCGCGACGAACGCGGAGTTGCTCGCTGGAGTCCTGCCGCTGGCCACGCGCGCGCGGTGGATTCATTCGCTGTGGACCGGGGTGGAGGGTATTCTCACGCCGGAGATGCTGGCGCATCCGGCGCAGCTCACCAACGGCCGCGGAGTGTTTCGCTGGCCTCTGGCGGACTGGGTGATGGCGGCGATGCTGCACTTTTCCTTCGACCTGGGCCGCGTGATCCGGCAGCAGCAGGCGGGTGTGTGGGAGCCGTTCATGGCCGGCATGCTGGAGGGCAAGACGCTGGGCATTATCGGTTACGGTTCCATCGGCAGCGCCGCGGCGTCGCGCGCCAAGGGATTCGGGATGAAGATCGCGGCGTTGCGCCGCAGGCAGGAACAAAGCGCGGGCGATCCGCTGGTGGACGCATATTACACGAGCCCTCAATTGCACGAGCTGATGGGGGCCAGCGACTATCTGCTGCTGGCCACGCCGATCACGACCGAGACGCACGGGATGATCGGCGCGGCCGAGCTCGCGGCCATGCAGCCCAGCGCCGTGCTGATGAACGTGGGGCGCGGGGCGGTGCTGGATGAAGCCGCGCTGATTCAAGCGCTCGAATCCGGCAAAATCCGCGGCGCGGCTCTGGACGTGTTCACGGTGGAGCCTCTGCCCGCCGGGCATCCCTTTTACCGCATGCCCAACGTGCTGCTTTCCCCGCACACCGCCGATCGCGTCGAGGGGTTCATGGAGCCCCCCTTCGAAGCGTTTCTCGAAAACCTGGATCGTTTCCTCAAAGACGAGCCTCTTGAGAATCTGGTGGACAAGCATGCCGGTTACTGAGCCGCGCTCATTGGATAAGATCTGCGTCGCCTTCGAGGACATCCGCGAGGCCGGCTTGCGCATTCGTCCCATCGCCAAGCGCACGCCCGTGATGACTTCGCGCGGCTTCAACGCCGCCGCCGGAATCGAAGCCTTCTTCAAGTGCGAGAATCTGCAAACCGGCGGCGCGTTCAAAATCCGCGGAGCGTCGAATTTCGTCTCCCGGCTTTCCTCCGAGCAACTGGCGCGGGGAGTGGTGGCCTATTCGAGCGGCAATCACGCGCAGGCGGTGGCCATCGCCGCGCGAGCCTGGGGCGCACAAGCAACGCTGGTGATGCCTCTCGATGCCCCGCGCTCGAAAGTAGAGGCCACGCGCGCGCAGGGCGCCCGCATCGTCACCTACGACCGCTTGCGGGAGGATCGCACGGCCATTGGCAAGCGCATCGCGGAAGAGACCGGCGCGACGCTGGTTCCTCCCTTCGATCATCCCTGGACCATCGCCGGCCAGGGCACGGCGGCGCTGGAGTTGATCGAGGAGATTCCGGCTTTGGACGCTATCGTGGTTCCCATTGGTGGCGGAGGCTTGATCTCGGGCTGCTCGATCGCAGCCAAGCATCTGCGGCCGGGAATTCGTGTGATCGGGGTCGAGCCGGCGGACGGCAACGACACTTTTCTGTCGCTGGCCGCAGGCAAGCGCGTGGAGATTCCCCCGCCGGAGACCATCGCCGACGGACTGCGCAGTCCTTCGCCCGGCGAGCTGACGTTCCCCATCATCCAGCGCAATGTCGAGCGCGTCGTGCTGGTGACGGATTCGGAGATTCGCGAAGCTATGAAGTTCCTTCTGGCGCGCATGAAGATTCTGGTCGAGCCGAGCGGCGCGGTGACGGCTGGCGGCGGCGCTATCCGGCAAACTGCCCTCGGGCCTGGGGCGCACCGGCCTGGTGCTTTCGGGCGGCAATGTGGACTTGGAGATGCTAGCGGATCTGTCATGACCGCGTTCCTGCTGTCGCTGTTTCTGTTCGCCGATCCGTATTGGGTGAACAAGCCGCCGGCGGAGTGGACCGACACGCAATTGACCGCGCTTCTAACCAATTCGCCGTGGGCGCAGGCAGTGGAGGGTCCGGGACAGAACGCGCCTCCGGTGGAGGTGTTCCTGGCGACAGCCGCTCCCATCCAGCTTGCGGAGAAGGAGCGCGACCGCCGCATTCAGGCTCGCCGCACGCCGGGGCCCCTGCCGCCTGAGAGCCCCGCGGTCGCCGAATACCGGCTGTGGCTGGAGGACAATCGCGCCACCCAGATCGTGGTGGCCGTGCCGATCCAGAACAACAAAGGTTTTCTGGACGAGCGCGAGGTCCGGCGCATGGAAGACGAAAGCGTTATGCGCGTGGGCAAGAGAAAGATCAAGCTGACCGGCAGCTTCCCGCCTTCGGAAGCCGACCCGTATCTGCGGCTGGCGTTCCCGCGCCAAGTCGAGCTGAGCGATAAGACGTTGTACTTCGATCTCTACCTTCCGGGCATTCCTGCGCCATTCCGTAGCGCGGAGTTTGCGCTGAAGGACATGATTGTGGCGGGCAAGCTGGAGCTGTAGGCGGCCAGTTTCATGCCACGATACGGGAGGTGGCTCGATGATCGATGCGAGGCAGGCTATCTATATCGCGAGACGAAAGGCCGCTGAGGTGCTTCAAACCGCCTTAAGTGTGGAGGAGATCGAAAGAGAGTCCTACAAGGACCGCGACGTCTGGAGTATAACCGACCCATTCCAATACAAGCGCTTTCTGATTGACGTTGAGACTGAAGAGTTGCTGGCTGTGAAGATGCGTGAAGTCGCCTCGCAATGAGCTCTGCGGTACTTCGGCCCGCCGGCGGACTTCTGGTCGACACGAATCTTCTTGTTCTTTGGGTCGTCGGCGGAGTTAACCGCAACCCCATCGAGACATTCAAGAGAACGAGCAACTATACAAAGACGGATTACGATTTCTTGCGGCGAGTGCTTGCGAATTTCGAAACGCTCTATACGGTGCCCCATGTTTTGGCCGAGGTCGGTAACCTTACCGATCTTCCGGGCGTTGAAAGGCAGCACGCCCGGCGCTTTCTAAAGAGAACCATTTCGTTATTGAAGGAAGCGGAGATGCCCAGCACCCGCTCCGCGGAAGATTCCCTCTACCCCAAGCTCGGACTTGTCGACGCCGCCATTGGCGCGGTGGCGCGAGTCACCGAAATCGTCCAGGCGACGAAACTCACGCCTGCTTACGGTTCATCAGATTCCTGCGCAGAGCCCTCTTTTTTAAGACCCGTCAAAATTGTGCGCAAGTTGTCGCTGAACGCACCGCGCGGTGTAGGCCGATGGGCAACGATGTTTGTGCGCCGGCGGTGGTATCGTTAGAGAAAATCCAATTCCGAGGACCCTGAGAGGCGTTTGCCCGATGTCCGGAGAGCTAGAGTTGAAAGACGCGAAGCGCATCTTCGATCAAGCGGTCGAGATGGGTGCGGACGAGCGGGCAGTGTTTTTGGAAAGTGCTTGCGGGAGCAGTGCGGATCTGCGCCGCCGGGTAGAGTCCATGCTGGACGAGTTTGAAAGCGATAGTGGCGCGAGCACATACACCATCCCAAGTCCGCCCTGGATCGACAGCCCAAAATCCTCCTTAGCGGAACCGAAAGACGCGGAATTCGAGGGAACGGAGCGCTTCACCGTACAACGTCAACTGGGGTCAGGGGCATTTGGCACCGTCTACAAAGTCTGGGACAGAGAGCAACAGGTAACCGTTGCGGTTAAAGTGCTGCGCAGCCGGCGGCCGGACCTGCTATTCCGTTTCAAACGCGAGTTCCGTGCCCTTGTCGGTGTGCGGCATCCGAATCTAGTGCGGTTGTATGAGCTGTTTTCAGAAGGCGACCACTGGTTCTTCAGCATGGAACTTGTGGAAGGAGAGAACTTCCTCGAGTATGTGCGGCCAGGCGGAGGACCTTGCAGGTTTGACCGGATGCGATCGTCGCTGCGTCAGCTTGTCGAGGGGGTTCAAGCCTTGCACGCGGCCAAGAAACTACACCGCGACCTTAAGCCCGGTAATGCGTTAGTAACGGGTTCCGGCCGTGTGGTAGTCCTCGACTTTGGATTGGTTCGTGAGTTGGATCTCCTGGTGGGGGAGCAGAGCCAAACGATGGTGGCCGGCACACCTGCTTACATGGCCCCCGAACAGGCTCTCCAGGGTCAGTTGAGCGAAGCTTCGGACTGGTATGCCGTGGGCGTGATGCTTTTTCAGGCACTCACCGGCAAACTCCCGCATACGGAATCAGTCCTGAAGTTGTTGGCGCAGAACCCGCCCGAGGCCCTTCTGGAGCCGCGGCAGATCGACCCGGATATACCCGAAGACCTCAATGAACTCTGCCGGCGTTTGCTGCAGAAATCGGCGGCGGATAGGCCCGATGTGACGGCTATACTTGCGGCGGTGGGAGTCGCAACTCCGCCCACGAGCGGAGAGGATCCAGTCGAGTACCGTAGCGACGTTGAGCACTTCGTGGGCAGGTCGGAACAGCTGGCGCAGATGGAGGCTGCGTTTGCGGATACGCAGGAGGGGCGTTTTAACGTTCTGCTAATGCATGGCCGCTCGGGGATCGGAAAAACGGCTCTGGTAAGCCGATTTCTCGGGCTCCTGGCAGAACGCCACTCAAACCTCATCGTACTGAAGGGACGCTGTTACGAGTTCGAGTCAGTTCCCTACAAGGGATTAGATGCTCTGGTAGATGAACTCAGCCGGTACATGCAACGCCTGCCGGAAGGCCGCGTCGAGGCGCTTCTACCGCGAGACGCCTTACTATTGCCGAAGTTATTCCCGGTTTTAGGGCGGGTGAAGGCGATTGCGAAAGCCCCAGCTCGCTCGGCCGTTGTGCCCGACGCGCAAGAACTGCGGCAGCGCACCTTTGCTGCCCTACGAGAGCTGCTGGCTCGATTAAGCGATAGAAAGCCGCTGGTGATCTGGATCGACGATCTGCAGTGGGGAGACCGCGACAGCAGTACGTTCTTAGCCGACCTTTGTGCGCCGCCACAGCAGCCTTCTCTACTATTGGTGCTTACCTACCGCAGCGAGGAGTTGGCTTCCAACGCTACGCTCCAGTATCTACACCAGGTGCTCGCAAATCAACGCGTGGTGGGCAATTGGCGCCAGATGGTGCTGGATGAACTGAGTGATGAGGATACTCAGCAACTGCTGCGCGACCTGCTCCCGAAGGAAAAGACTGTCGCAGCATCCGCGCAGGCAAGGATCATAGAAGAAGTCGGGGGCCATCCTCTGTTTCTGCAGCAGCTAGTACGCTTTGCATCTTCTCGAACTGCGGACGCACCGCTTAACACCACCGGAGAAGAGTGGGATCTGCGGACAGTTCTACGGCAACGGGTCGAGCAGTTGCCTCCGTTTGCGCGTGAAATCTTGGAGTTCATCTGCATCGCCGCACAGCCACTAACAATATCGGTACTATTCACGGCCGCGGGTTCGGGAAAGATGGATGAGCGGGTAGAAGCGTTGGCGCTGCTCATTCGGGAAAAATTTGCCCGGAGTTCAGGGACGAGCAGTGGGCGGCGCGTAGAGCCGTTTCATGACCAGATTCGCACCACAGTGGCGGAATCGCTAACGCCAGAAATCCGTAGGGCAAGACATGCGCGGCTCGCCGCCATACTGGCGCTGCAGCCGGACGTGGAGCCGCAGGTATTGGTGACACATTATCAGCAAGCGGGCGATTTACCTGCGGCTTACGAGGCTGCGCTGAGGGCGGCCCAGTTTGCAGAGGGCCAACTGGCGTTTGATCGTGCAGCGGTATTTTACCAAGCCGCCCTTGCGGCCGGACAGACGGAACCGGGCCGCCGTGCCGAACTCTGGCGGAAGCTGGCAGACACCCTAGGTTTAGCGGGCCGAGGGCGAGACTCGGCTCATGCCTACTTGAAAGCCGCGGAATCCGACGATAGATTCGAGCTCAAACGCCTGGCAGCGGACCAGTTGATGCGAAGCGGGTATATCGACGAAGCGCTGGAGCTGTTGGAAAAACTGGCTCGCCAAGTTGGTATCCGCGTCCCGCGTGGCCCCGCGGAGGCCGTTAGAGGCATGTTGCGCGCCAGGGTGTTCGCACGCGCCCGCCTTCTCTTCGGCGTACCGAAACCTACGAACAAGCATATCAGCGGCGAAGATCTGGAGAGATTGGAACTATTACGCACGGGTGGTTTCATTCTTAACATAGCTGACCCAGTTCTTGCCACCTACTTCGAGACGCAGTATATCGTTGAGGCGCTGCGGCTGCGGGAGCCAGTACACTTGTCACTCGCACTTGCAGTCGAATCAAGCATTCGGGTTGCCGGGCGCAACGGGGATGCGAAAGCCTCTTTTGCCTTGCTGGACTCAGCCGAGGAAATGGCAAAGACCACGGGAAATCCGAACGCCCTCGGGATGATCCATCTCATTCGCGCCTACTCGGACTATCTCTTGTGCAGGATCCCGGAAGGCATAACCCATGGGCGTCAGGCAGTCGAATTCCTTCGAGAACGCTGTACTGGCGTGGCCTGGGAGACGACGGCGGGCTACGTTCTTCTTTTTTGGTCGATGTGCTGGGCAGGCCACACGAGGGAAGTGCGTGAACAACTTCCAGCGCTACTGAAGGACGGTGCGGCTCGCGGGGATGTAAACATGGAGGTTAGCCTCCGGCTGCTTAGCTACGTACACTATTATTACCTCAGCCTGGATCGGCCTCATGAGTGCATCCGGGAATGTCAAAGGGCGCTCGGGCGTTGGTCTCGGAAAGGATACCATCTGCAACATTACGGTGGGATGTTTGCCTTGGTAGAGTGCTACCTGTATCTAGGCGATTATGAACAGGCACGGCAGTGTCTGCTTGCTGATTGGGACCTCATGTCACGGTCCTTTATTCTGCGATGGCAGACGTTGCTTATCATGGCACTTTTCCTGAGAGGGCGAGTTGCGTTGGCGTGCTGGCTTGAGAACAATCGGGACACTGCGCTCCGCGCCGAGGTCGAATATTACGCGAAGCGGCTCAAGAAAATCCATTGCGCCTGGTGTCAGCCGATGAGCTTGGTCCTGCAGGCTGGGCTGGTTGCCGGCGACGGGGGGAATATCGAGGCCGCGCGCCTCCTTGAACATGCCGGCGTAGAATTTGAGAAAGTATCCCTTCATGGCTATGCTTCTGCGGCGCTCCATGTTGCGGGGCTACTCAGCGGAGACGAACGCGGAAGAGTCCTACAGACATCGGCAACCGATTTTTGGCATTCTCAGGATGTGGTCAACCCCTCGGCGTTCTTAAGGATGTATCTTCCCGGCAGATGGGTTGCGGAACATCCCCGGGGTACGCAATGACTGCAATCAGGCCACCCGCACCGTTTAAGAAGTTAACGTGATCTATTTCGGCTATTTACGGGTGCAAGGGTTGAGAGGCTGATCGGCAAGGCTATACTTGGGCAAGGATCGGCTCAACGAGAGCCCCTGGAGGCGAAAATGAGATTCGCTCTGATGGTTGCGGCCGCGCTCGGCGCGGGGGCCGCGTTCGCGGCGACGTGTGACAGCCTGGCTGCATTGAAGCTTCCCGACACTACGATCACCCTGGCGCAAGACGTGGCCGCGGCCGGGAACACGCCGGCGTATTGCCGGGTCGCGGCGACGCTGAAGCCGTCGAGCGACTCCGATATCAAGATCGAAGTATGGCTGCCGGTGTCGGGATGGAACGAGAAGTTCGTGGCCAACGGGAACGGCGGATGGTCGGGAGCGATCACGCCCAACGCTCTGGCCGCGGCGGTGCGGCGCGGCTACGCCACTGCGATGACGGATACGGGCCATCAGGGCGGGAGCGGCAGCTTCGCGCTGGGGCACCCGGAAAAGCTGATCGATTTCGCCTACCGCGCGGTGCATGAAATGGCGGTGCAATCGAAGGCGGTGATCGCGGCTTACTACGGTAAGGGCCCGCGGCTTTCGTATTGGAATGGGTGCTCGTCGGGCGGGAAGCAGGGATTGAAAGAAGCGCAGCGATTCCCCGACGACTTCGACGGCATCATCGCGGGCGCGCCGGCGAATTATTGGACCCATCTGACCGCGCAATCGGTGTGGACGGTGGAGGCCGCGCGGGCCGATCCCGCTAGCAACATTCCGGCCGCCAAAGCGCAAGCCCTGCATCGCGCCGTGCTGGCGACTTGCGATGCTCTGGATGGAGTGAAGGACGGACTGATCGAAGATCCCACGCGCTGCAAATTCGATCCGAAGACCCTCCTATGCGCGGGTGCCGACGGACCGGACTGCCTTACCGCGGCGCAGGTGGAAGCCGCTCGCAAAATCCTGGCCGGTCCCGTGAACCCGCGTACCCAACAGCAGATTTTTCCCGGATTCGAGCCCGGAAGCGAGCTGGGCTGGCCGCAGACGTTTCAGATGGCCGGCGGGCTGGGCGGCGACTATTTCAAGTACGTAGTCTTCAAGGATGCCAACTGGGATCTGAAGTCGCTGAATTACGATACCGACATCGCGCTGGCGGACCGAACCGACAACGGCACGATCAATGCCACCGATCCCAATCTTGCGCCGTTTTTCAAACACGGCGGGAAGCTGCTGATGTATCACGGCTGGGCAGATCCGCTGATTCCGTCCCAGAACAGCATCGATTACTACAAGAGCGTGCAAGCGAAATTAGGGAAGGTAGATGACTCGATGCGCTTGTTCATGGTCCCAGGCATGGGCCATTGCGCGGGCGGCGACGGTCCGAACAGCTTCGACATGCTCGGCGCGATGGAGCAGTGGGTGGAGCAGAAGGCCGAACAGAAAAAGGCGCCGGAGTCGATTGTGGCCTCGCACAGCACGGCGGGGGCGGTGGACCGAACGCGGCCTCTGTGCGCGTATCCGCAGTCGGCCGTGTACAAAGGATCGGGAAGCATTGATGAGGCGCAGAACTTCGAGTGTCGAGCCCGGTAGTTCAGGGCCTCGCCACGGACTCGATTACCGCGGCAGACGGCGCCGTATCATCGCCGCCTGCGCCGGTGTGTCGGCGAACCGAATGCGGGGGAACTTCGCCGAAGAAACCGGCGGCTGCCCTTCGGTTGAACGCGGCAGGCAGCCATCGCCGGGTCCCCTTCCGCCGCGATCTCTCCGGCTGGTTCGGCTGCGGAATCCAGGGTGGAGGCGATCGCACCCATGCTGCTTGATGGACGTTGAACCGGCCCGGTGAATGGTTCAGCTTCCAGCAGCACCGCGGCGGCGGCAAGATCGGGAGGAACCGGTTTCGGGCGGCGCTGCTCGACCACGAAGTTGCACAGCCACGAAACGGCAGCCCGCTGAACCGCAACCCGCTGAACCGGAAGTGTCGTGGAATCGCGATCGATCGGGAACAGTTTCAGATCCAGGGTTGCGGGAATCGACGGCGGCTCTTGGAGAACAATGAACAATGGATCCATCACGCGGCGCATCGCCAGCCCCGACCGCTCGTCCTGGTAGGCGACCTCGTGCAGCTCCGAGCAGAACGGCCGCTTCTTGGAGGAAAACAGCCCGAGTCGCTTATTGCAGTACAAACATTGCATGGCGCGTCCCACCTAAGACTGGCAGCTTTCCCTGTGCAATACAAGCTCCTGAAGTACTGAGCGAAATCAGGTCAACACATTAGCCAGGATGGACGGGAGTCTGCCATCCTTCTAGCGGAAGTCTCCCATCCTTCTAGCGGAAGTCTCCTATCCCTTTAATGGATACGCGTGATCGAAAATCCAAGATCAGTCGTGCCATACTCGGGCATGCGTCATCGGATTCATACGCGGTATCCAGTCAGTGAAGCGGCCCAGACCTGGAGTTTGCTGGCGCCTCAAGAAGGTATAAACCGAACACATATTGTCAACGTTTCCGAGTCTGGCCTCCGCATCGAGTCGGGTCAGGCGTTCCTCCCGGGAGAGGCGATTGCGATTCGGGTAAACCGGCTGGTGATCTTTGGGGTCGTGCGCCACGGCCGGCAGCTCCGCTCGGGGTGGTTTTCTTCCGGTGTCCGCATCACCGAAATCGTCGCTTACCAGGCGCGGATACCGGCGAGCCTGGGCGAGATGCTCAAGAGCCGCAAGCTGGTGGGATCCGCATCCTCGTTGCCCGCGGCATAGATCGCGGTGACAACCGCGCGACTTCCGAGCGTACGCTAAACGGGTCATCGCCTCATTCCCACACTCAGGAAAATAGCGGACTCCGGGTACGTTGTTTGGGCCCGTACTAAGAGAGTTCACTAGTTCAATTCAGCCCGCCAGCTCTATTGATTCACGCCCGCCACGTTCGCACAATGGCTCATGGAACAACGATCCGAATCCCGCGTAGAGCCCAACCAGCCGGTTACGATCACGGCATTGCTGAACAATGACGCCATCTGTACCGGGAGACTGGTCGATTTATCTTCAAACGACCTGAGGATCAAGTCAAACGCCGACTTGGAGGTTGGCAGCCTATTGAGGCTGGAACGTCGGCGACGATCTGATGGTGGCCGAAGTGCGCCATTGCGAGCCGGACGAAGGGGAATACAGCGCTGGCCTGTCGATACTATCATGGCTTGAGAAATCGGAGTTGAAACGGCTCCTGCGTGAGGCGGTCGCTGGACCCGCGCCCCAAAGCATTCCGGAGGACACCGCGTTACTGGCGGTCGGCTGAAAACGATTTTACAAAGGAGAAAAAACATGGACACTTCTACAGTTCGAATCGTGTGCGCCGTGCTGGCGTTCCTGGCTCTCGGGATCATCGCGCTGCGCCGCAAAAAAAGTACGGAAGAATAAGGGCGAGTGGCCGGGGGGACGGTCCCGCGGGCCGGAACGAATACGCCCTGCTGTTTTGCCGGATGGACGCCGGGGCCAACAATCCGTATGCCGCGTGCTGACTTTTGCCGGAGACGCGAGGGAAGGCTCCGCGGCCCCGCCGATCGTCGTGATGCTGAACTGGACCGCGCGACTGAGACAGTAAGGCGGCCGCTGACCGCTCCCTGTGGTCGCGGCTCTGCTACGTCTTGGACGGCTTGGAAAACAATCCGAACAGGCCGCCTAAGGAAGACGGCTTCTTCATGCCCTCGGAGCGGCCGCCCAAGCGGTCGGCCAGTTGCGCGATGCTTTTTCCGAAGGGCGTGCTGGAGGGAATGGGTTTGCCTTCCATGAGCGCGTTTTGCACGGCCTCGTAATCGCTGGGCAGGCTGTCGAAGACCTCGGTGTGGAGAGCGGTGCCGATCACTTCCCGGCTCAGGCCCACGTCGCGGTGATAGCGGTTCACCACCAGGCGCACTTTCCAGCGCCCGATGCGGTTGGTATCCAGATAGGAGAGGGCGCGCTGCGCGGCCTGGAGCGCGGGAAGCTCGTTGGTGGTCACCAGCAGAAGCTCATTGGCCTGGCGCGCCTGGTTCAGGTTCCACTCGCCATACACCCCGCCGGCGTCGATCACCACCACGTCATAAATGTGGCGGGCGTAGTCCAGAATGGGCGAAGGGTCGCGCAGATCCTGCATGCCTTCGACGATCAGCTCGGGCGCCAGCAGCACGTCGACGCCGCCGACCGGCGTGACCATGGCGTTCCACAGATCCAGGTCCAGCTCATTGGCGCGCTGGAGAACGTCCATAAAACTGTACACCGATTTGATCTTCAAAAGGAACGAAAGCGTGCCGGCCAGGAGATCGAGATCGGCCAGCAGGATGCGCTTGTCGCCGTGCCTGTTCCACTCGAAAGCCAGATTGCAGGCCACGGTGGTCGCGCCGCAGGCGCCCTTGGCGGGCATGACGGCGAAAATCTTGGCGGGTTCCTTGCCGGCCGCTTCGCCGGAGGGCTGCACGCGCGCCAGCTTGGCCAGCGCGGCTTCGAGCTGGTCGGCGGTGAAGGGCTGGATCAGAAAATCCAGCGCGCCGGCGCGCAGGCAGCGCAGAATCAGGTCCGGATCGTTGCCGTTCAGGAGCGCCAGCACCTGCACGCCTCCGCCGAGCCGGGCCATATCGCCCAGCAACTGCATGGCTTGCGTGAGATCCGAAGCCGCATCCAGAAAAACCAAGTGCGGCCCGGCTCCGCCGATGAGTCCGCCCAGCTCCCGCGGCTGCGGATACGCGCGTACGTAATTCACCGCGCTGCCGGGAAGTTGCGAGTTCAACAGCGGCTCCAGTTCCTGCAGCATGCCCGCGCTAGGGCTGATCACGATAGCCCGTCGGGTTACGGGCGGGGAAGACTCACGATGCTGCATGGGGGCGCGCTAGCCAGTTTGGAAATCCGTACCAGATGGGTAAACCGGCTAGAAGCGATGATAGCATGAGAAGCTCTCCAACATCCCCCTACTAAGGTAGTGATACATCCGGCCAACGAGTATTCGCAGCCGGTTTATGCTATGCGGGTTTAGTCCCTGGGTTTGATCCCTGGGTTTAATCCCTGGGTTTAGTTCGAAAGCTCGCGAACAACGGGAAGGTAGTGAATGGAATGAAACTCTCATGATGAATACTAACGTGCGCAATGGATCCGGCACGGCCGCATCCGTAGGGAATGGAGTGGCAGTGGCGAAGTCCTTAGCAGGACCGGGCCCGAATCCGGGCTTTCCAGGCGCGGGGCTGGACCTCGAGCTCGCCTGTCCCGAGACAAAATCCCAGAAGACGGTGATCGTGTGCGACACGCAACCGGTGACCGCCGAAGGGATTCGGACGGTATTGGCCGGGAACCCGGACCTGCAATTCGACGAGGTGGCGGATTCGCTGGGTGCGGCGCTGGATCTGGCGCAGCGTCACCAGCCCAACGTCATGGTGGTAGACAAAGCCTTTGGCATTCAGGCCATCCTGGAGTGGTTGAACGAAATCCGGCAGGCGGCTCCGGGGGTCGGCGTCGTCATCTGGGGTGTTTCGGTCACGGAAGCGGAAGCGTTGCGCTTCCTGCAAGCCGGAGCGCGGGGCATTCTGCGCAAGTCCGCGGTGGTGTCCGTGGTGCTGTCCTGTCTGCGGACGGTTGCCGACAGGCGGAGTTGGATGGAGGATTCCGTCTTCCGCGATTCGACACGCTCGGACCGCTACCCGCGGAGTGAGCTTACACCGCGGGAGCAGCAGGTGCTGGAACTGGTGGAGCAGGGCTTCAAGAACAAGGAGATCGCTCTGGATCTGGGCATCCGGCCCGGCACTGTCAAAATCCATTTGAAGCACATTTTCGAAAAAACCGGCGTGCGTGGCCGCTATGGCCTGGCTTTGAGCGGATTGAAGGATCGAGGTCTGGCGTCCGTCCCGGCCTAGGCGGGCCCGCCTGAACCAAATCCTGGCAGAGCGGGCTTGCTACACTGGATCTTTGCGCGCGTTCGCTATCTCCATTCCGGTGGCCCTGTTAGCTGCCTTGGCGGTGTTCGCACCTGCGCAGCCTCCGGCCACGCAGTCTAATACCAGGGCGACGAGCGCGAAGCAATCCACAAAATCGACCGCTGCCAAATCCACATCGGCCAAGCCCCCAGCCGCTAAGTCCAGCGCGCCGAAATCCAGGCCCGCTGCACCCGCGACGGCCAAGTCCACGCTGGTGAAGCCGCCAACGGGCAAGGCGGCGACAGCCAAAACCGCGGCAGCGAAATCCACGGCCGCCAGACGAACGGCATCCAAAACCGGCGCCAAGCAGGCCGCGAATTCCTACACCCCGCAGCAGCCGACGCCGGATCGCTACAAGGAAATCCAGCAGGCACTGGCGGATAAGGGCTATTTTGGCGGGCCCGTGGACGGGAACTGGGGTCCCTCCTCAACCGACGCGCTCAAGCGCTTCCAGCACGATCAGAATCTGATCGAGGACGGCAAGGTGGGCTCCTTGTCGTTGATTGCGTTGGGGCTAGGACCCAAGCGCGGGACTGCCGCGCCCGATTCCGCACCGAAGGCCGCCCCGCCCGCCGAAGCTCCGGCGCAGCCTTCCCAGTCCCAACCACCGCCAGCGGAGCCGCAATGATCGTCGGAGTTCCCAAGGAAGTCAAGGATCACGAATCCCGAGTCGGCCTGCTGCCCAGCGGCGCCAAAACCCTGCACGAGGCCGGCCACCGGGTGCTGGTCGAGGCTGGCGCGGGACTGGGCAGTTCGCTTCCCGACGCCGAGTACCATGAGGCCGGCGCGGAGATCGTTCCCACAGCGGCCAAAGTCTGGTCAGCCGATCTGGTCGTGAAGGTCAAGGAACCCCAGCCTTCCGAATATGGATTGCTGCGTCCCGATTTGATCCTTTTCACCTACCTGCACCTGGCGCCAATTCCCGAATTGACCTCCAAGCTGCTCGAAGCCCGGGTCAGCGCCGTGGCATACGAAACCATTCGCGAGGGCGATCACTACCTGCCGCTGCTGACGCCCATGAGCGAGGTGGCGGGGCGCATGGCGGTACAGGTGGGCGCGCAATATCTGGAAGCTCCTCTGGGCGGACGCGGGATTCTGCTGGGCGGAGTCCCGGGCGTGGCGCCGGCCAACGTGGCGATTCTAGGCGGCGGCGTGGTGGGCCATCAGGCCGCTAAGGTCGCGGTGGGCTTGGGCGCGCACGTCACCATCATCGACCGGGATTTGGAGCGCCTGCGCGACCTCGACGACATCTTTTCGAGCCAGATCGTGACTTTGGCCTCGAACCTGTACACTATCCGCGAAACCGTGCGGCAAGCCGACCTGGTGATCGGATCGGTGCTGATTCGCGGGGCTTCCGCTCCTAAACTTATACGCAGAGAGATGATCGCCTCGATGCGCAAGGGCGCGGTGCTGGTGGACGTGGCCATCGACCAGGGAGGCTGCTCGGAGACCTCGCGGCCGACCACGCACACCGATCCCGTCTATGTGGTCGACGGTGTGATTCACTACTGTGTGTCCAACATGCCCGCGGCGGTGCCGCATACCTCCACGTTCGCGCTCAACAACGCGACGTTTCCATATTTGCTGGAACTGGCCAACCGGGGCCTCGAAGCCGCCTGCATCCACAGCGCCGCGATCCGCGAAGGCCTCAACACCTACAGAGGCCACGTCACTTATCCTGCTGTGGCGGAATCGCAAGGCCGCGAATGGAAGGATTTCCAGACGCTGTTGTAGAGACTATTACTGCGAGTTGGCCCGCCACCAACAGTCGTTCCACGGTCTCCGTGAAATCCTGCTTGGCCTCGGTGTACTTCTTGCCGCTGCCGGAGCTGGGGAACCCGGCGTGCGCGTGCGCGACGCGGCCATCCTTGCCCAGGAAGAGAGTCGTCGGCCACGCGTTGAAATTCCTCAACTGCGGCAGCTTGTCGTTGATTTCCGAGCTAGCGCCCGCTAACAGCACGGTGTAGTCGATTCCATAACGCTTGGCGAAGGCGCGCATGCGCACGGGGTCCTTCACCTCGTCGCCTTGCTCGAAATCGAGGGCCACCACTTCGACGCCCTTGGCGCGGTACTTCTTGGACATCTCCTCGAGGAACGGAGCTTCGTCGTGGCAGTTGGGGCACCAGCTTCCGAAGATGTTCAGCACGATCACCTTGTTCTTGAAGCGCGGATCGTCCTGGGCGACGGCCTTGCCATTCAGGTCCGTGAAGGCGAAGCGGAAAGGCTCGGAGGCATCCTTGACGCCCGTATGCACCGCCGGATCGGTGGGCGGAGCTAAGCCCTTGGCGCGCGCGACCTCCGGCCGCAGTGCCGTATATTGAGTCTTGCCGTTCATCAGCAAGTGCAGGCTGCCGTCGGGTTGCGGAGTCACCTCCAGCAGCGCCGCTCTTGCTAACGCGAAATGGCTGAGGACGAATTTCCCGTCGTGCCAGGCGCCGGCGAGAGTGCCCGTGTCGCCGTCGATGCGCAGAATCGAAGCCGAAACTTCGCCTCCGTTCTGGCGCACCAGGAACCACCAGGCTTTTTCGCCCTTGGGACTGTTGTTCGCTATTTCCCAATCTCCGTCGATTGAGGGCGCGCCGGCCGAGGGCGCCGGCGGAGTGGTATGCGGCGCGGCGCTAAACCCATAGTTGCCGAGAGTGGCGTGAAAGACGCCCTGCAAATGACCGTCCTTCCAGGTGGCCTCCAGCTTGCCGGAGGTGTACTCGAAGTTCATCACCAGGGAGCCGTTCACGAAGGTGGCGGAAGTGGAGGGGTAAAGCTCCTCGCCGTTGAAGAAAGTCCCCTGAAGGTTCGACGCCTCTCCGGCGATCTTGAAACGGCAGGGAACATCCACGCCGTTGGCCTTGACCGTCGCGTCCCATTCGCCGGCGAGCGATTGCGCCCAGGCACTAAAAACAAGCGGCCCGGAAACCAGCAGCAGACTTGCGGCTATCGATTGCAGTTTCATGGTTGTCCCTCCCGTTCAGATTTAATGTTACGGCTCCAATGCTACTGCACGGGGTCGGGCAGCGGCGTCTTGCCGTCTACAACGAATACTAGCAGTTTGGGCATGACCGGCGGACCGGCGGGCGGGCCTCCCGGCCCTCCGCGACCCTGGGGTACCAAAGCCGGAGCCGGCGGAGCGCCGGGAACTGGAGCCACGCCGGGGGTGGGTGGAGGAGGCCCGCCAGCGGCGGGTGGAGGAGGTGGAGGTCCGCCACGACCCTGGACGACGCCCTGGCCGCCCATCAGCGCCACATATTGCTTGCCGTCGATCTGGTAAGTAATGGGCGGTCCCATGCCGCCGCGTAAGCCGGTGTTGATGTCGAGCAGCTTCTCGCCTTTGTCGGCACTATAGGCGATCAGGTGTCCCTGGTTGGTGACCTGGAGCAGCAGATTCCCGCCGGTCGAAAGAGTTCCGCCGCCGATGCCGCCGCCGTCGGGCGCATTCCAGCGAGCCTGTTGGGTCACCGGGTCCCAGGCACGCAACTGTCCGCGGCCGCCTTCCACGAACGGTCCGGGACCGACGCCCGGGGGAGGCGGAAGCTGCTTGGGAGCCGCGGGCGCGGGAACGCGCGGAGCCTGGTTCGCGGCCTGTGCCGCGGCAATTTCAGGAGACACATTGGCGGGGGCTGCCCCCGGCGCGGCACCCGGTCCTGCGCCGGGCGCCCCACCGCGGCCTCCGCCCCCAAAGCCCCCAAAGCCGCCGAACGCGAGACCCATGTTCTGTCTGGCGGGATTGAATTGGAAATTCTCGTCCGCCGCGTAAGAGAAGCCGCCGTTCGAAGTCGGCACGTAGACCAGACCAGTGGTGGGGTTGAACGACATCGGCGCCCAGTTGTGCGCGCCACCGCCGCCCGGAGTAATCAGAATCGGCGTATTCCCGTAGTGCGCTTCCTGGTTGACGATCGGCCGGCCGGTTTTCTCGTCCAGGCCCTTGGCCCAGGTCACCGTCACGAACGGCTGTCCGGAGATGAACTCGCCGGTGCCCCGGTCGATCACGTAGAAGAACCCGTCTTTGTTGGCCTGCATCAGCACCTTGCGCTGCCGGCCCTTGATGGTGAGATCGGCCAGCAGCAGTTGCTGCACGCTGTCGAAGTCCCAGGAATCGTCGGGCACCACCTGGAAGTACCACTTCATGACGCCATCGTCAGGATTGACGGCGAGAATCGACGCGGCGTAGAGGTTGTCGCGGCCGTTGGATTTGCGGACCTGGTCGGGCCACGGACCCGCGTTGCCGGTTCCGACGTAGAGCAGATTCAGATCGGGGTCGTAGGCCATGCCGTCCCAGACGGTTCCGCCGCCGCCCATTTTCCAGGCATCCGGATCCCAGGTCGCGGCCGCCTTGCGCATGGCCTCGTTCTCGAAGGGCTTGGAGGGATCGCCGGGAACGGTGTAATCGCGCCAGGCGAACGCGCCGGTCTTGGCGTCGTAGGCGGCGAAGAACCCGCGCACGGGCCACTCCGCGCCGGCGACGCCCACCACCACCTTGCCCTTGGCGATGCGCGGGGCCATGGTGAGAGTGTAGTTTTCCTGCGGATAGGCGACGCGCGCTTCCCACGCCGGCTTACCGGTTTCCGCGTCGAGCGCCACCAATCTTCCGTCGTTGACCGGCACGATGATCCGGCCGTCGTAGATGGCCAAGCCTCGATTCACCACGCCGCAACACATCTTGGGAGGCACCGCGGTCCGGTTCACTTCCGGATCCCAGCGCCACTTCTCTTTGCCGGTGCGGCCGTCGATCGCGAACACGATGCTGAAATTGGTGACGCTGTAGATGGTGTTGTTCCAGACCAGCGGCGTAGCTTCCTGCCCTCCGCCGCCGGTGCCCGCCTCGTAGGACCAGTCCAGCCCGAGGCGCGCGACATTGGTGGTGTCGATCTGCTTCAGAGGACTGTAGCGCTGTTCGCCAAGGTCGAGGCCGTAGCTCAGCCATTCGGCGCCCGTCTTGGGGGCGCTCTTCAGGACAGAGTCGTCAACCTTGCGGCCTTGCTGTCCGATGGCGAACCACACAAAAAAGAACAGCGAAGCGATCCAGGCAGGCAACCATACGCTCATCTTGCGCACGCGCATTATTGGCACCTCATTGAAGAGAGTGTATCCGATTGCCGGTGTTACCGTATAGGCGGGATCTACTCCTTAACGATGTACAGCGGCATTTCCGCGTGAGCTGGCGGCGGGAATATTTGCGGAGGGCGATGCCGTGGGCACCATCCTTCACCTGATGGCCGAGCTTCGCCAGCTTGTCGTCGAAGGCCTTCACAGCTTCAGCCTTCTACCTGCGAACGTCGGGCAGAGGTCCGTGTTATTGCAGTACATTGTAGCTACAATAGGCTTTCGGTTCCGATCTTGCTTTTGAGTGGGACGATGCCAATCGCGATCACATGGCCCAGCATCAAGTCTCGCCCGAGTAGGCTGAACAGGTTCTTGACAACGATCCGCTCGACATCGAAGCCGAAACCGTCGATGGCGAACAACGCTGTACCAGCATCGGCCCACCGATCACGGTAGATTCCTGCTGGTCATCACGACTCTCCGCCACTCCCGCATTCGCGCGATAGAGGCTTCGCGGGCCGGGCGTCTACTCGAATATATACAGTGGCATGCCCGCATGGACGGGAGCCGGCAGAACTTCCTCGGCGGGAGCGCCGGCGCCGACCGGCTGAGGCTGTGGCTCGGCCTGGAGCTGGCGGCAATACAAACCGCCCTCGCCCAGGTACACCTCGAATTCGGCCGGGCGCGCGAGCGAGCCTTGAATCAGCGCCTCGCTCAGCGGATCCTCGATGTACTTCTGGAGCGCCCGCCGCAGCGGCCGCGCGCCGTAGCTGCGGTCCGTGCAGGTCTTCTCCAAAATGTACTTGGCCGCATCCGCGTTCAGCCGGATCTTCATCTGCTTGGCTTCCAGGTTTTTGTTGATCTGATTGGTCAGCAGGTCGATGATCTGGAGCAGATCCTCGTCGGTGAGCGAGGTGAACAGAATGGTTTCGTCCAGGCGATTCAGAAACTCCGGATTGAAGGCCTTCTTGACCTCCGCCATCACCTGATCCTCCACCTTCGCCGGCAAACCCGAGTTGGGCGCCGAGAAACCCATGGGGCTGCGCTTTTCCAAGAATCGCGCGCCCAGGTTGGAGGTCATGATGATGATGGTGTTCTTGAAATCGACCGTATTGCCGAGCCCATCGGTCAACTGGCCGTCCTCGAACACCTGCAACAGGATGTTGTAGACGTCCGGGTGGGCCTTCTCGATTTCGTCCAGCAGGATGACGGAATACGGAGCGCGCTTGACTCGCTCGGTCAACTGGCCGCCCTCTTCATACCCCACGTATCCGGGAGGCGATCCGATGAGCTTCGAGACCGAGTGCTTCTCCATGAACTCGGACATATCGAAGCGGATGAGCGATTTCTCGCTGCCGAAAAGAAACTCCGCCAAAGCCCGCGCGACTTCGGTCTTGCCCACGCCCGTCGGTCCCAGGAACAGGAACGAGCCGGCCGGGCGCTTGGGTGACTTCAACCCCGCCCGCGAGCGCCGGATGGCGCGCGCAAGCGCCGAGATGGCCTTCTCCTGGCTGATGACCCGGTGATGCAGCTCTTCTTCAATGCGCAGCAGTTTTGCGACTTCCTCTTCGCGGATGGCGGTCATGGGCACGCCGGTCCAGCGCGCCACCACGTCCTCGATATCGTCCTTGGTGACGACTCCGGTGGAGGCCTCATCCAGGTTGTATTTCTCGCGCATCAGGCGGCGATTCTCCCGCTCCTTGCGCTCTTCGTCCGAATAGAAGCGGGCTTTCTCGAACTCCTGGTTGGCGATGGCGTTTTCCATCCGGTGCACGATGTACTTGATGCGCTTCTCGATCTCGGCGACTTCGGTCGGCAGAGTGGTCTGGCGCAGCTTTACCCGCGCCCCGGCTTCATCGATCAAATCGATGGCCTTGTCGGGAAGGAAGCGGTCGGGGATGAAGCGCGTGGAAGTGTAGACGGCGTTCTCGATAGCCTCGTCGGTGTAGGCCACGGCGTGGAACTTCTCGTAGCGTTCCTTGATGCCGAAAAGTATGCGAATGGCGTCGGCCTCGTCCGGAGGCGGAACCTTGACGGCCTGGAAGCGGCGCTCGAGCGAGCGGTCCTTTTCAATCGACTTGCGGTACTCGGAGGGCGTGGTGGCGCCGATGCACTGGATCTCGCCGCGCGATAAGGCCGGTTTCAGGATATTGGCCGCGTCCAGCGAGCCTTCGGCGGAACCCGCGCCCACCAGGGTATGCAGTTCATCGATGAAGATGATGGCGTTCTGGTTCTCCATCAGCTCCTTCATGATGGTTTTCAGACGCTCCTCGAACTGGCCGCGGTACTTGGTGCCGGCCACGATGAGGCTCAGATCCAGGGCCAGGATGCGCTTCTCCGAGAGGAACGAAGGCACGTCGCCGTCGGCGATGCGCTGCGCCAAACCTTCCACAATGGCGGTCTTGCCCACTCCCGGCTCGCCGATCAGCACCGGGTTGTTCTTGGTGCGGCGGCACAGGATCTGGACCACGCGCTCCAGCTCATAGTCGCGACCCACCAGCGGGTCGAGCAGGCCGTCCATCGCGGCCTGAGTCAAGTCGCGGCTGAATTCGCTTAATAGCGAGCTTTCCTTGGGGCGGTTGGAAGACATTTTTTCGGAACTCGACCGTGCGATCTCCTCGCGCACCTGCGACAAGCGCAGGCCGCGTTCATGCAGAATATCGGCCGCGAAACACTTTTCCTCGCGTAACAATCCTAGAAGCAGATGCTCGGTGCCGATATGCTTGTGATTCAGCCGTTCGGCTTCTTCGGCCCCATAAGCCAGCACGCGCTTGCACTCATGGCTCAGGGGCAGGTCCACCGAGGTGGAGACTTTCTCCCGCAGCGTGGTCTGGGCCTCGATCTGCCGGCGGATGGATTCCACCGAGGCGCTGGACCGCAGAAAGCGGTTGGCGAGCGCCTTGTCCTCTCGCAACAGGCCGAGCAGCAAGTGCTCGGTTTCGATGCACGGGCTGCCGAATTGGCTGGCTTCATAGCGGGCGAAAAAGATCACCCGCCGGGCCTTTTCCGTATAACGTTCAAACATAAGACCTACCTTGTTCAGGATCGGATGGAGGCGGAGGCGGCGCCAGTTGTGCCCGGACTCCCGCCGCGGTCATTCCGCAATCACGTAAAATCTGGGCGGCCGCGCAGGACTCCACACGCAGGAGTCCCAACAGAAGATGTCCGGGCCCGGTGGGTTGGCCGAGTTGAGCGGCCTCCTCGGCGGCAAGGGTGCATGCGAGCTTGCAATCCTCGCTGAAGGGAAGTTCGTCCGCGGACACTCTCTCGCGCTCAGGCGCCGGCTCCAGATTCCTGTGTTTGCGAATGGATTCAGCCGGGCACAGAAAACGCTCCGTCATTTCCTTTTCACGGAGGAGCGCCAGCAGTAAATCGGCGGTCTCGATGCAGGGGCTGTGCCGTTGCACGGCTTCGTGGCGCGCCAAGTGCAGGACCCTACCGGCATCCTGCAACGCGGACATCCAACCCATCCTGCCAGCGACACGGGCAGCGAGCGAACCAGCAGTCCCGGGAGCGCCCGGGCGGTAGAATCGAAACCCTGTCCGATGCCCTTCCTCGGGCGTCGAGCGCGCGATCTTCTCGCGCACTTCCGGCAAACGCAGGCCTCGATCGTGCAGAATACCGGCCGCGAAACACTTTTCCTCGCGCAAGAGTCCTAGAAGCAGGTGTTCGGAGCCTATGTGCTTATGATTCAACCGTTCGGTTTCTTCGGCGGCGTAGCCCAGCACACGCTCCAACTCATGGCTCAGCGGCAGGTCCACCGAAGTGGAGACCTTCTCCCGCGGCGTGGTGTGCGCCTCGATCTGCCTGCGAATGCCCGCCACGATTCCACCCTCGGACAAATCGCCAGTGCCCTGAAGGTTGTACGTCAGGCGCAACTGGCGCAGGATCTCGCGCTCCCGGCGCTCTTCTTCGGAACAGGAACGCGCTTCCTTGAAATCCTGGCCGGCGATCGCGATCTCCATTCGCCGGACGATGGATTGAATACGCTCCTCCGCCTCCACCACCTCCGGCGGAATCGCTACGCGGGGCGCATCGTCCGCCGCCGCTCCGCCCAGAAAACGGAGCGCAAGATCCCGGTTTTCCCGGAGCAAGCCCAACAGCACATGCTCCGTTTCGATGAACGGGCTTCCGAACTGGCTGGCTTCATAACGGGCAAAAAAAATCGCCCGCCGGGCCTTCTCCGTATAGCGCTCAAACATGCGACGCACCTTCCGCCACCAACCGCCCGCGATCCAACTCGAGGATGCGGTCGGCGCGCCGGGCAAAATTCAGATTATGGGTTACGTGAATGGAGGTGAGGCGGCGGGATCGATGCAAATCCTCAAGGAGGTCCATGATCATTTCCCCAGTGCGGAAATCGAGGCTGCCGGTGGGCTCGTCGGCGAGCAGCACGCCAGGGTCGCCCGCCAGCGCGCGCGCTAAGACAACGCGCTGCTGCTCTCCGCCCGATAATTCTCCAGCGCGGTGCGACGCGCGGTTGTGTAAACCCACTTCCCCCAACCTCGCCAGCGCTACCGGTTCGGCAGCTTCCTTGGCTTGCCCCCGGATCAGCAGCGGCATCATCACGTTTTCCAGGGCCGAAAACTCGGCCAGCAGCGAGTGAATCTGCCAGACAAAGCCCACCTCCCGATTGCGAAACTCGGCCAAGCCGGCCTCGGAGAGCTTGCAAATGTCTTTCTGCCCGAAGTATATCTCACCCTCCGTCGGCCTGTCCAGACCTCCCAGCAGATGCAGCAGCGTACTCTTGCCGGCGCCCGACTCCCCTACCAGCGCGAGTCTCTCGCCTCGCGCGACTTCAAAATTCAGGCCCGAGAACACCACCAGGTCCGCTCCGCCGGAGCGGTAGAATCGGGTCAGATTCACCGCGCGAATGGCGCAGTCCCCGGGATCGGGCAGCATGCTTTCATAGTAACCGTTCCTGGGACGCTCCCAGCTTCCCACAGGTCATCCAACAGAAAACATTTTCTTCGAGATTTGTTTTATATTCGAATGGAAGCAGGATTGCACTGCCCTTCCGTGCCGAGAGAAACGAGGTTGTCATGAACTGTCCCAAGCCATTGATCTTCGCCGCTTTAGCCGCCTTAGCGGTCTTGGGTTGTTCCGACACAGCGTCCGCGCAGCCCCAACTCACGGTGACCCCGCAGACCAGCGCAAGCAGTCCGCTGGCGTTCAATAACATTCCCAGCGGAGGCGTGAGTCCGGCCCAGACGGTCACGGTGGGCACGACGGGTTCGACCCAGGCGACCGTAATCCTCCAGATCAGCCCGTCCTCGCCCTGGCTGAGCATAACCCCCGGCGCCAGCGTGAACATCCCGTCCACGCTCAGCGTCCGCTGCAATACCACCAATCTCATGGCCGGGAACTACAATGGCTCCTTTACCATCACCGTCGACGGGGCACCCACGGATTTCGTCACGGTGTACGTCAGTCTGAGCGTCTCTGGAACCTCCCAACTCAGCGCGACTCCACCAACCTTGGGTTTCTCCGCACAAGAGGGGGCCACTACGGCCACCCCCAACGGAATCCAGGTGCAAATCCTCAGCAGCGGAGTTCCGCTGAATTACACGCTCCAGGCCCAGACCGACAATGGCCGCAACTGGCTGTTGCTCAGCACCACGCAAGGAAGCACCGGAGGCGCTCCGTTCACCGTGAGCGTGAACCCGTCCGGTCTCTTCGCCACGGCCTTTCCCGCTGTTTTCAACGGGCTCATCACGGCTTCCAGCACCACCACGCTGGACGCCGTGCAAATCAGCGTGCAAGTGACCTTGAACTCGACTGCCCAGCTCAGCGTGACGCCCACTACGCCGCCGCCCTTTTTGTACCAGGCTGGGACGGCTTTGGATCCCCCGTCGCAGCAACTGGCAATCAGCTCCGCCGGAGGCCCGCTCGCCTTCAGCATTCAGGAGAGCCCGGCGGTTGCCTGGCTGGTGCTGAGCGCGCTGGGTGGCACTGCGGGCAGCACGGCGGATATAATCACGATGAACGCGACCCCGGTGGAGCAGGCGTTGACGGCAGGCCCTCCCTACACCACCAACCTGATCGTGACCCCGAGCGGGGAAGCGGCCCTGCAGCCGATACCGGTGACCCTGGTGGTGGCGGCGCACCCGTTGATCCAGCTTTCGGCCAACAACCTTTCCTTCACGGCGTCGTTCGCGGGAACTCCACCCGCGGCGCAGACGGTGACGATAACCGGCTCCGGCGGCGCATCGGTCGGGTTCAGCGTCAGCACGAGCGCAAGCTGGCTGGTGGCGCTCGCATCGTCGGCCACCACGCCGGCCACGCTAACCGTGCAGATAAATCCCACCAGCTTACAGATTCAGAGCTATACCGGCACGATCACGATCTCGCCGACCAACGGCGATGCTTACACCGAGACCATCGCTGTTTCGCTGAACGTCAGCGCGGCGTCGCAATTGGTGGCGGGACCGCCCAATCTGTTGTTCAGCTATGAGACCGGTCAGTCGCCACCGCAGTCCCAAGCGGTCGCGATCGGAAGCACCGGCCAACCCCTGGTATTCTCAGTTACGATCACGACCACCACTTGCGGATCGAACTGGCTGGCGGCGCAGCCAAACTCGCCCGTCACCAATGCGACCGTCACCGTTGCGGTGGTGACCACCGGCATCGCGGCTGGGTCCACCTGTTCCGGCACGGTCACGCTGAACTATTCCACCGGCCTGGGTCCCGCCAGTCTCCCCATCCAGGTGACCCTGGCTGTGAGCAGCTCGGCGGAGCTGAGCGTGAGCACCGCTCCGGGCTTCGGCATCCCCCCTCCGGTTACCCAGGTGTCGGCTCCGTTCCAGCAGCAGATTTCTCTCACCAGCACGGACGCCGCCAACCAGGTAAGTTACACCGTTTCGGTGATCAACGTGGCGGGCGGCGGGTGGCTGGGAATCGTGGGGTCGACAAACGGAATGACTCCGCAGAACGTGGACGTTCAGTATAATCCCGCGGCGGTGAATACGCCCGGCACCTACACCGGCACCGTGGTGGTCTCCTCCCCGAGCTTGGGATCCGCGCAGCTTATGCTTCCCGTGACGCTGACCGTGACCTCCACCACCACCGTGAGCGTGACGCCCACCTCGCTGTCGTTTACCCAAGTCCAGGGAGGATCTACGCCGGCGGCGCAGAACCTCACACTGTCCGCCACTCCCGGCGCGGCCACATACACTGCCGTGGTTGCATCTTCTACCGGGGGAAACTGGCTGCAAATCTCCCCCGCCAGCGGCAACGCCAGCGGCACGGTTCAGGTGAGCATACAACCGAGTGTGGCGAGTACGCTTTCCCAGGGCGATTATCCGGCGCAGATCTCCTTCGCATTTCAGGGAGCGGCCACGACTTCGGCTACCGTGAGCGTAGTTCTGCATGTGACCGCGGCGCAGACATTCACGGCCTCGCCTGCCTCGCTCAGCTTCACCTACCAAATCGGCGGAGCGCAGCCGTCCGCGCAGCCGCTTAGCATCACCAGCAGCGAAGGCCCGGTCGCGATCGCCGTCGCGGCTGTCTCGACGGGCGGCTGGCTGTCCGTAGGCGCCACCAGCGGCGCCACGCCTCAGACGATCAACGTGTCGGTGAACCCGCAGGGACTGACCGCGCAAACTTACAGCGGCTCGGTTTCCATAAGCGCGACCGGCGTTCCGACGCTCTCGATACCCGTGTCGTTCACCGTTACTTCTCCGCCCCCGCCTCAACCTGTCATGATCCTCAACAACGCCACCGGGGCGGCCGGACCGATCGCGCCGGGCGAGGAGCTGGCCATCAAGGGAACCTTCCTGGGACCTTCCAGCCCGGCCACCGGAGTGCTCTTCTCCGTGAACTCCTCCGGCGGTGTCTCCTCTAATCTGGCGGGCGTTCAGGTGATGTTCGACAACAATCCGGGAACCCCGATCTTCGTCTCCGCCAACCAGATCAACGTGATGGTTCCGTATGAAATCAACGGGCGCCTGAGCACCACCATGGTGGTGCAGTTCAACGGCGTGGCGTCCAATCCGTTCCCTGTGTCCGTGGCCGCCGCCGCGCCAGGCTTGTTCACTAACAATTTCAGTGGAACGGGCCAGGTCGCGGCCCTGAATCAAAACTTAACCTACAACGGAGCGCCCGGCGCCGGTACCACGCCCGCTTCGCGAGGCACCGTGATTTCGCTTTACGGCACCGGCGGGGGGCAGACCAGTCCCATCAGCGTGACCGGAAGCGTCACGCCGATTCCTACCAGCGCGTCCGGTTTGCTGAACATTCCGAACGTGACCGCAACCGTGGGCGGCCTTCCCGCCACCGTCCAATTCGCGGGCGAGGCGCCTGGCGACGTCACTGGAGTGTTCCAGGTCAACGTGCTGATCCCGGCGGGGGTTACTCCCAGTAATGCGGCGCCGGTCACCATCGCGATCGGCAACCTGTCGAGTCCGGCGGGAACCACCATCGCTGTACAGTAGTTTCAGTTTTGCCCGCTGTCTGCTACGGTAAGAAAAGTCGCTATGGCGTGGTTCACGCGGGAAAAGCCTGGATTCGAAGGGTCGGCGGAGGGCGAGGAGAAACGGATTCGCACTGAAGGGCTGTGGCTGAAGTGCGAAAGCTGCTCCCAGATTATCTGGAAGAAGGCCCTGGACGAGAACTTTCAGTGCTGTCCCAAGTGCGATCACCACTTCCGCCTGGACGCCCGCGCGCGCCTGACTCTCCTTCTCGACGGCGATTACGAGGTGTTCGACGCGGGCTTGCGGTCCACCGACCCGCTCAAGTTCGAGGACTCCCGCCGGTACTCGGAAAAGTTGAAGGATACACAAACCGCCACCCAGCTCTTCGACGCGGTCATCTCCGCCTCCGGGAGCCTGGCCGGGCGCCCCGTGAACATCTGCTCCATGGAATCGAAGTTCATCGGCGGGAGCATGGGCGCGGTGGTGGGCGAAGCGATCACGCGCGCCATCGAGCGCAGCCTGAGCAGCCGGGCACCGCTGGTTATCGTCTCCGCCACCGGCGGCGCGCGCATGCAGGAAGGCGCCGTCAGTCTGATCCAGATGGCCAAGATCTCGGCCGCGCTGATGCGCCTGGACAACGCCAAGGTCCCTTTTATCAGCGTGCTCACCGATCCGACCACCGGCGGCGTCACCGCCAGCTTCGCCATGCTGGGCGACCTGAACATCGCCGAGCCGGGCGCGCTGATCGGCTTCGCGGGCCCCCGCGTCATCGAGCAGAGCATCCGCCAAAAGCTGCCCGCCGGATTCCAGCGCAGCGAGTTTCTGCTGGAGCATGGGTTTCTGGACGCGGTGGTCAAGCGGGCGGAGTTGAAGAACTACATCGCGCGGTCGCTGCGCTTTTTCTGCGATTGAGGGTGCGAAGAAGGGCGCGCCCGAGTCTATTATTTCTATTTATGGTCCGCCGAATTTAATACAATTACGATAGCCTGGTTGCGGCCATGAATCGATTCGAGTTCCAGATTTTGGCAGCCGACAGACTGGACGATGCCTCTGCGCTGCTCCGGGCGGGACGATACGCGGGTGCTTACTACATTTCTGGGTACGCTATCGAGTGCGCCCTAAAGGCCTGCATCGCCCGAAGGACGAAGCAGGATGAGTTCCCTCCGAAAGAGGCAGCAAGATACTATACGCACGACATCTTGAAGCTGCGGGACTCTGCCGGTCTAGAGTTAGCGTATGAGCAGGAGGCGAAGCAGGACGCGACGTTCGAACGAAACTGGGCGGTTGTGAAGGAATGGAATGAAGAGACCAGATATCAGGGCCGTGGACAGCAGCAGGCGGAGGAGATCCTGGCTGCGATCAGCGATCCTCGGCATGGAGTACTGCAATGGTTAAGAAGAAACTGGTTGAGGGGCTCGTTAGGGACGGTGCGAGACTTCTGCACGAACTCGACCGGCAGAGTTTCCCAGTGGAGACGATGTTTTGGGCCCATTTGCCGGATGAGGACTATTGGCGACTGGTAATCGCTTCGCCCGTCGTCAAGCAGCAGGGCGGCGCCGCCGCGTATCAGCGCCTGAACGAGCTATTGCGTGCGATCGGACTGGTTGGCATTACGCTGGAGGATATTTCGTTACTCGATCCCGAATCACCGCAATTCCGGTCCCTTTACTCCTTGGCCAGGGGATCGAGTCGGCTTGCCGCCGGGCCGGAATGGCTCGAGTTTGAGGACGCGGTCGTGTACCGCTGGGCGGGTGAATCAGTCACCGGGAAGCTGAGTTGTAACGTCGCCGTCGGCGAACTAAAGGAGTTCTGGGAAGCCGAGCGACAGCTATCAGGTAATCTGGGGAAACCGGCGCTCCTCATCACCCTGGAGAACGGGCATGTCACCTTGCGGTTTCATCCGCAACACGGCCCACAGCAGACGCGAGTTGAGGGACTGAAGAAGGACTTTGGCCGTGCGCTGTACAGGTCGCGACCGGACTGTCAAGTAAGCTGGCTCAACTAGTTGCCCGGTGCCGGCTGCCGCGCCTCGACCCCTCATACTCCTTCTCCGATAGACAGCCAACGGACCCGGCCTCCGATAAACTTGAAATAGACCAGCACTCGAAGCATGATCCAACTCCAAGGCGCCGGAAAGCGTTTCGGCCACAAGCTCCTATTCGAAAACCTCGACTGGCTGATCACCCCCAAGGAACGCACGGGCCTGGTGGGCGCCAACGGCACCGGTAAATCGACCCTGCTCAAGATTCTGTGCGGCCTGGAGACGCTCGACTACGGCAGCATCAGCTTCCCCAAGGGAATCCGGCTCGGCTACCTTCCGCAGGACGGCCTGACCATCTCCGGCCGCACCGTCTTCGCCGAATGCATGACCGTCTTCGCGGGCTTGCGCGAGATGGAGCAGGAGCTTGAAACGCTGCACCATTCTCTCGCCGAGCTCGACCCCGCCGGCGTGGAATACGCGGCCGCTGCCGACCGGCTGCACGAGATCGACAGCGAATTCCGCAATCGCGACGGCTATGCCATCGAGGCTCAGGTCGGCGCGGTGCTGGACGGACTGGGGTTTCGCAAAGAGGATTGGGACCGGCTCACGGAGGAGTTCTCCGGCGGATGGCAGATGCGCCTCGTGCTGGCCAAGCTGCTGCTCGAAAAGCCCAACCTGCTATTGTTGGACGAGCCCACCAATCACCTGGATCTCGAAGCCCGCAACTGGCTGGAGTCGTATCTCACAAGCTATCCGTTTGGATACGTGCTTATCTCCCACGACCGTTATTTCCTGGACACCACCGTCAATAGAACCGTCGAGCTGTGGAACAAGCGCGCGTATTTCTACACCGGCAACTACGATAAGTACCTGCTTCAGAAGACCGAGCGCAAAGTCCAGCTCGAAGCCGCTTACAAGAATCAGCGTGATCGCATCGAGCAACTGGAAGCCTTCATCAACCGCTTCCGCGCCCAAGCCACCAAGGCCAAGCAGGTGCAATCGCGCATCAAGGAGCTCGAAAAGATCGAGCGCATCGAGATTCCTCCGGACGAGCAAACCATCCACTTCTCCTTTCCTCAGCCCAAGCCCAGCGGGCGCGTCGTGGCCGAGTTCAAGGACGTCGCCAAGAATTACGGGGCGAAGCACGTGTTCAGCGGCGCGAATTTCCTGATCGAGCGCGGCGACCGCATCGCGCTGGTGGGCATCAACGGCGCGGGCAAATCCACCATGATTAAGCTGCTGGCCGGCGCCGAGCCGCTCAGCTCCGGCGAGTACACGCTGGGCCATAACGTGCTGCCGGATTACTTCGCGCAGGACCAATACAAGGAACTGGACGTGGACGCGCGCATGCTGGACGATCTCAGCTCCGCTTCCCCGCGCGCCAAGACGACCGAGCTGCGCACGCTGCTGGGCTGCTTCCTTTTCAGCGAGGACGACGTGTTCAAGCGCATCGGCGTGCTGTCCGGCGGCGAGCGCAACCGCTACGCGCTGGCGCGTATTCTGCTGGCCCCGGCGAATTTTCTGCTGCTCGACGAGCCCACCAATCACCTGGACATGCGCGCCAAGGACGTGCTGCTGGAGGCGCTGGCGAGCTACACCGGCACGGTGGTCTTTGTTTCGCACGACCGCTACTTCATCGACAAACTGGCGACGCGCGTCTTTGAAATCGAAGACGGCCACGTACACGTCTACCCGGGCAATTACGAAGATTACCTGTGGCGGAAGGCCGGCGGTCCGGAGGCGCTGAATCAAACAGTATCCAGACCGGAACCGGCGCCGGAGCCTGTTCCGGTCTCGGACCATGAGGATGCGGTTAAGCGCGTCAATCCCATCAAGATCAAGAAACTCAAAGACCGGCTCGGCTCGGTGGAAAAAGAGGTCGCGGCGCTGGAGTCCGAGATCGCCCGTCACGAAGCCGCGTTGGCGGATTTCAAGAGCATGGAGGAAACCATGCGTTTGACGGACTTGGTCGCTGACCGCCGCAAGACCCTGGAAACCCGCATGGCGGAGTGGGAGCGGTTGTCGGCAGAACTGAATTAATTAGCCGCTGGCGGAATCAATCGTCGTGCTTGCCCAGGTAGCCGTCGGGATACTCGGGATGCGGCTGGGGAGCCGGTTTGAGCTTGCCCGGCACAGGCGAGAGAAATGACGAGATCTGCTGTTCGAGCCGTTTCTTTCCGCAGGATGGGCAGGCCACTACGTCGGTGGCGGGCTTGAGCACCAGCTTCTCGAATCTCGTTCCACAGCCGCGACAGAGGTATTCGAAGATCGGCATGCTCTCAAAGAATACCACCACTTGAAAACCCGAAGAATCCGGCGATGGCGAGCGCTTCGCCGACAGCGAAAATCGGCCAGGGGAACGTCAGGGGCATCCCGCCCGCAAGCCAGCGCGGCCAGTCCCACACGAATGAAATCAGGATGATCGTGGCGCCGACGGTCAGGAGCAGCGCCGGCACGAGCCGGCGTTTTCGCCGCGGCTCACGTGCCAGCGTATAGGCTCCGAAGGCCGTCATGGTCGCGGCTACAATCGCGGGCGCGAGCACCGGCGCGGCCCAGGGCACGGGCAGCAGGAACAGAAGATCCCAGGTGAACAGCGATGGCGGCCAGCCGATCAGCACGCGAAGCCATAGGTAAAACGTAAGATCCCAGACGCCGAAGGCGAGGACGAAGGCCCCCAGCCGGTTCCGGGCGGTCTGTGAGACTGCCCAGATCATCATCAAGGTGGAAGCTTCCCGAGCCAGCTCGATTTTGACCAGAGACGTCGTCGCGGGAGTGAGCTGGTTCAGGCGCAACAGCGGAAACAGCTCCTGGCCGGGCAGCCCGGCCGCCGCGCGGATAGGTGCACCGATTGCCCGGAGGTACACGACCACCGTAGCCTCCAGATAACCGAAGGCTATCCCAAACAGGATGAGGTTGAAAATTGACCGTCGCGCGGTCAGCGTGCCGCCGCTGCTATCGGCGACCGCCGCCACCGGAAGCGCGGGCGCCACCGCCCATCGAACCGCTGCTCACCGACCCGCCGCTCACCGATCCGCCGCCGCCACTGCTGCGAACCGAACCGGAGGAACCGCTGCTTGAACTGCCTGAGTTCGAGTTGGCGCCTGCGGCCCGCAAAGGAGTGGTGCCGGAGCCGCCGCTAGACGCCAATGAAGCGGGCGACTGGCGCGCGCCGCTTAAAGCCGTGGGGCCGGCGCCGGTGTTGGTGTACCTCGGAGAGCCGGTAGCATAGGGCGAGTAGAGTCCGGGAACGTAAAGGGCGCCGACAGTATAAGGGCTGTAGAACGCCCAACCGAAGGGGTTGTACCCATAACCCATGCCGGGAAGATATGTAAACATCCCGAAGTACGGATTCCAGGCCCACATTCCGTAGGGGCTTCCGTAACCGCCGTAGCCGTAGGGACTGCCGTAGCCATAGCCGGAATTACAGAGGGTTCCATTCGTCGTGGTGGCGAACCCGCCACAGCCTGGGCCGCTTCCGAGTCCCGAGGTGCCCGCGGCCCGAGCCGAGGAAACGTTGGCTGCCGCCACATACTCCGAGCGGCGCGAAGCCCAGTTGTAGAAGGAGTCCGTATCCTTGACGTCGAAAGACGTCGTCGCCAGGGTCTCATCCAGTCCCACTTGTCTGCCCTTATGCACTTCAATGGTCTTGACGCCGTAGATTGCTTGGGCATCGCCATCGTAAACGCGCAGGCGAGCGGCCTCGGCATCGAACCGGTACAACCCGCGCTTGGTCAAAGACACGGTCGCGTCTTTATAGCGGACGGTGATGGCGTTATCCTTGAGCAGCTCATCCACCTCCAACATCGTCGAGCCGGAGAGCACTTCCAGAGCGGTATCGGAGAGCCGGTTGGACAGCATCCGGAAGGAACTGTTTTCGGAAACGCGCAGGAACACGCCTGGCGTTAGCAGGACCTCGGCGCGGCCTTCCTCGGTTTGGAGGACTTGATCGTTCTTGACTTCGGGAAATTCGCCGAACTTGGGGTCGACCGGCTGACCCTCCAGCAGGACCTTTCCTTCGACGTAATGGATCATGCCGGAATGCGCGGAGATCGCGCTCTGGCCCCACATGGATACGGAACCGGCCAAGGCCACAACCAACAGAACTCGCGCCATCATGGAGAAGGCCCTCCTAGTAACAACAATCATGCGCCTTTTGAAGAGCGGCGTCAAGCGGGTCAAAATCCCAACTTGTACTGTTTTTGACACTTCGCGGCGGGCGGCTGGAACGGACTGAACTCTATTTATTTCAGATAAGTCCAAGAGCTGCTCGGCCCGCTGCTTATCGGCAGGGTTGCTCCTGGGGGGCGAGGCCGAGCGCCGCGACGGCCAAGGCCGACGCCGACGCGAGGTCTGCGAGCAGCCAACTCCAGTGGCGCAAGGAAACGTGGAATCTAGTGCGCGACGGACGGCGTAGGGAACTTTGCCGCGGCCGCCACGCCGAGCTTGATGGAATGCGCGACCTTGTCCTTGCTGCCCTCCGGCACGTCGACCACGACTCGCGCACCGATTTTGAGATCGGCAACCTGAGCTTTCTGATCGTTGCTGGTGATCTCCGTCTTACTGTCCAGCTTCACGTCGACATTGCCTTTCGCGGTCTTGACGGTGACCACGTTGCCGGTCACCTTGGCGATGGTTCCGGTGACGTGATCGAAGCCTTCATGCGCAAAAACCTGGATCGCGAACGCGAGCAGGAACATACTGAAGGCAATCCTAATGATGGTGGTGCTCCGGTGGTGATGCATCGGTATCTTCTCCCTTTAAAAACCTTTCTTCTTCCTCTTCTTCCTTGCGATCTTCCGGGCCTTTGGGATTCAGCTTTTCCATTGCCTTCTTTTCCGCGAAGGTCAGTTGAGGCAAATGCCGGATAAAATGCACCAGCTTCCAGGAATCCTCTTCATCGTGCGCTGACTCCGAGCCACCCCAGGCCGGCATTCCCGTCAGACGAACTCCGTCTTGAATTATATAGAACAATTCGCCGTCGGTCAGTTGCTGGGTTTCCGGCCGGCGCATGTCGGGCGCGGGGGGAACCATGTTCCGCCCCATGAGGGTATCGCCGCTGCCGTCGTTGGAATGGCACGAAGCGCAATGGTCGGCCCAGTGCGCGCTAGCCTGCGCCAGACCCTCCGGACTCGGGGCGATGGGGTTCGCGCGAGCCTTGGCCTCAGCCGGCATCGCCGCGGTTCGCGCCTGGCGCGCGAGCCAGCCTTCCAGAGCCGTGGGAGGTTCGTGCGCGCTGAAGCCACTCACTTGGCGGAGCGCGAACAAGCTTGCCGCGAGCAACACCACCAGCGTCGTCGCGGCGCCCAACACGAACCAGCCAGCTCTGTGCATGACCCTTCCCATTCTGGACTATTTGCGGCCGCGAAATTCAGGCCGCGAAATTCAGGATGGAAGAGGCCCGATGAAACTTGCGGTCTAGCGCGAGGCGGCTACGGCCGTTCCGTTTTGTACGCGCTGGAAATGGAGCGTCTCGGTCTTGCCGTCGGGAACCACGGGGATCACTTCCAGCTCGAGCGTATCTCCCTGTTCCGCCGCGCCAAAGCGCCGCTTAACGACTTCCTCGCCTTTGGTTTCGAGCATCACCAGCTTCGGACCATTGAAATACAGCGTCACCTTGACCTTCCGCCCGCCCTCCTTCACCTCGCACTCCTTCCCGAGGGTGCACGCATACTCGGCGATTTTCTTGTCGCCCTGCGAATTGGTGATATGAATCGCGTCGCCTTGGCTTTCAAGAATCCACACGGCTTTGACCGCGCCTTCCTGCGATTGCCAGGCTCCGGTCAGCTTCGCGCGCTCCGCGGAATCCTCCGCCACAGCGATGGAACTGAGAAAGGCGCCGAGGAACGCCGTCAAACACAAAATACGGAAACTCATGTTCTTCACCCCTTGTAAACTACCCCACTCTCTAATAACACATCCGCGCGACATAGCATAGCCATACCGTCGATACGGTAGATTGGCCGGATGTGCTACGATCCGAAATGAGCTGCACCCCCTCGCGGAGAGGTGGCTGAGTGGTCGAAAGCAGCGGTTTGCTAAACCGTCGTAGGCCTTTAAAGTCTACCGGGGGTTCGAATCCCCCCCTCTCCGCCATCTTGCTAAGAGCCGCCGCCAGGATGTCCCGCCAGTGCACGAAGAACAGCGGCCTTCAGCGGCGGCAGGTCCTCTTGCACCGTTTTCCATAGGATGGGTAGTTCGATGCGTTCGTATTGATGGCGCGGCCAATTCCCCATCCCCCGGATATTGGGCCATGAGGGGCCGGGAATCCGGCTTTCGGCTTCGGCGCCGAGCCGGATAGCGGCTTCGTTGTTGACTTGCAGCTTATGCTCGACTGCCGCGACCGTCTTTGGGTCTACGCGGAACGCGTCGAAATCCATCCGGCAGTGAACTGCCCGATCATGCTTATGGCGTCCGCTATGTCGCGCAGCGATCTGTCGGAATCCCTAAAAGGCAAGCACGGCCTCGCGGGTTGCCCGTTCGCGAATGCCGTCCTTTAGCGACTTTGCCGGGGCCAAGTCCACAGGAACGCGCAGCATATCGGCCAGCCGGTTTTCCAGCCCGACCATATCCAGTAGCGAGAATTGCTTCGATGGGTCGAACTCCGCCATCAAGTCAACATCCGACTTCGCCGATGCATCGCCCCGAGCCACCGAACCGAACAGCGACAACCGCACGATACCGGAAGCCTTTAGCTCCCGCTCATGTGCCCGTAGTGTTGCAATGACATGTTCCCGGTTCATGGTTGCATTCCGGCACCGGCCGTTATCCGGCCTCAACTCCATTATCGCCAAACAGGCGGCTTGCAGCTCAAGGTCTCTTGCTGGGTACCTTCCTTTTCCGCGATCATGCACCTGGCCGCTTCATAAAGGCAATAGGCTGTAGTTCCGCCCTAGCTTCCCGTCTGCACCGGCTCCCAGCGCCGAGCCATTTCTCGAAAAGCCCGCTCGTGCCGGGGCCAATCATGCAACGTAGCTGGATCGAAGTCCGCGCCATTGGGCCACACCAGCGTGTGGACCTCGGGATCTACCACGACACGGCGAAACAGATCTTGATCCCGTAACGGACCGTACAGTTCTCCGGCAAGGATCGGCGCGAAGTCAATCGCCTGCTCGGTTCCGTCATCGAAACGGACCCAAAGTGTATAGCCCGAAGCGAATTGGAACGAGATAACGCGATGTATGGGATGTTGCATGTTACTTCAGTGGCTCGATGGGCAACGGCCTCGTTCCCTGTTGCAGACGCCGCCAATCTTCTCTTAACTCGCCGATATGCAGCCGCGCCCAGTCCTCGACCAGCCGCCTCTGCTTTGCCGGCAGCGAGCCCGCAATCATATTGGCCGGATCGATACTAAAGATTCCAACGGAGTCCTGATAGTAGGCGTGAAAATGCGGCGTGTGGTGAGGGGCGCCTGCTTCTGCAAACATACGGATAATTATCCCCAGGAACCGGCTGAGTTCCGGCACTGAACTAATTCTACACCCAAGATCGTTACTCGAAAACCTTCTCCACCGGAACAATCTCAACATCTTCGGGCCGCAGACCAATGTCGAAGGCCCCGACGATCTTGTCCTCGGCCAGGACCTCGGCGGGCTTGGGCGAATTGTATTCGATCATGGACGGACCGGCGCCCACGATCTGTCGCTTCAAATCCGCGGCGTGGTCCGTTACGGCCACAATCTGCAAGCGGTCCGCGCGCAAATGTTTGCGGATCGCGGCATTGACCTGATCGCGCGTGAGCTTGGCGAGCGCATCCTTGATGTACGCGTTGTAGTTGGGGATGCCATAGTACAGGCTGTCGATGGCGTAGGCCAGCTCGGCGCGCTTGGTCTTGGTGAGCACGTTGACGAACTTGCTCAGGAATTCCTTGGTGCGGTCGAAGTCTTCCTGAGGGATGCCCTCCTTGATCAGCTTGTTCAGCTCGAAGACCGCCAACCGCAGCGTAAACGCCGCTTGCGGCGGCTCGGCCGGACGAATCCAAATCTGAAACGTCTGGCTGCTTCGCGCCACGTTGGGCGGAGGCTCCAACAGATTGCCTCCGCGCGGAAAATATTCAATGTAATCGTAATCGCCGTAGTTGATGCCGCGAATCTCACGGATGCGCTGGAACAGGCGTCCGCCGCTCATGCGATGTTGTCCGAAATAGGATTGCATGACCAGCAGCGCGGGATAATCCGGATCGCCGCGCTTGACGTCGATGGGGAACCCGATCGAATACGCCACCGAGCGCGTATTCTTTTGCACGATCAACGCGCGAGTATGCGGGATCGCGCGCGGCCGGATCGCCAGCGCGGGCGCGGGGTCGCTCGCCGGGAGCGCGCCGAAATCCTTCTTCAGGCGATCCAGAAACTCAGGCGTGTAGCCGCCGGCGATTCCGACAATCAAGTTCGATTGCGTGTAGTGCTGTTTGTAAAACTGCTTCACATCGTCAATGCCGATGCGTTGAAGCGCCGTTACCGAGCCTACGCTGTAATGGCCATAGGGAGTGCCGCGATACAGCTCGCTCATCAGCACTTCCTTGCCCAGCTCTTCATCGTTGTTGCCGCGCATGCCCACACGAAGCGAGTTGACGGCGCTGTCCTTCAGACGCTTGAAATCGTCCTCGCGCCAGCCCGGATCGAGCAGCATGGAGCGAAACAGCTTGTAGTAAGCCTCCAGGTTGTCCACGTGGGTCGCGCCGGAAAAGGTGGTCATCTCCATGTCCACCTGGCTTCCGACCGAAGCGGCCATCGGGAAAAACGCGTCGACAATCTGGTTGTAGGTCAGGTTCTTGGAGCCTCCGCCCGCGAGCATCTCGGCTGTGAGGCGCGCCAGCCCGGGCTTGTCGTCGGGATCGCGAGCCGCGCCGGTGGTGAAGACCAGGCGTAGCGTGACAACGGGCGAGTTACCCGGCAGTGCAACGATTCGCATTTGAGCCATCGCGCAGAGACTAAGCAGCGGTGTCAACAGCAGCCATTTCATTTCGCCGCTCCGGTCAACGTCACAATGGTGCGCCCTCTCTCGATCAAATACTTGCGCGCCGTCTCCCGCAGGTCTTCCGGCGTAAGCTGTCCATACTGCGCGTACAGCTTGTCGATGGTGTCTGGAGACCGGCGCAGGGCCACGTACTCGGCCACGGTCTGCGCGACGCTTTCGCTATTGTCGAGCCGCATGGTGAAGCCGTAACGCTCGCGCTTCTTGACGGCTTCGAGCTTGCCGGCGGGAACCAATTCGTCCTGAAAACGTTTCACCGTCGCCAGGATCTCGGCGCGAATCGCTCCCAAGTCCTCCACGTGCTTGAGGCGCGCGCGGATGGTGAACAAATCCGGGTCGACGCTCGAAGGCGCGCCGGCGCCGAGGCTGTCCAGTTTCTGTTCGCGAACCACCAGCTTCTGATACAGCTCCGAGCTCTGGCCGAAGACCAGCGTCGAGAATACATCCAGCGCCGCCGTATCTTTGGACGCATCGGAGTAGGCGGGGCCCTTGTAGGCGATGGTGAGTAAAGGTAGCGTGGGTGACGGCCAATCCACATGAGCTTCGCGGGGGCCCTGCTGCTTCGGTTCCACCGGAATGTCGGCGTGATAAGAGCCGCGCTTCCAGTTGCCGAAGGCCTTTTCCACCTGTGCGCGCGCCTGCTTCGCGTCCACGTCTCCGGCCACGATGATGGTGGTGTATTCGGGCCTGTAGTAACGGTCGAAGAACTTGATGCTGTAGTCGTACTGGCTGGGCATGTCCTGAACGTCCTTCAGGAAACCCATGGTGGTGTGCTTATAGGTGTGCCGGTCGAAGGCCGTGTCCGCCAGCACTTCCTCCAGTTTGCTGCCCGGATTGGCGCTGTTCTTGTTGTATTCGCCCAGCACCGCGCCGCTCTCGGTCTTGAACGCTTCCAGCGAATATTTGAGATTCTCGAAACGGTCCGCTTCCATGGCCAGAATCGCGGGCAGGTCTTCCTTGGAAAAGGTTGTGTGAAACACGGTGCGATCGCTGCTGGTGTTGGCGTTGGAAGCGGCGCCGGCGCGTTTGAGGATTTCCTCGTACTTTTCGGGCGGATACTTGTCGGTGCCGCGGAACATCATGTGTTCGAACAAGTGCGCGAACCCGGTTTTGCCGGGCTCGACTTCATTGCGCGAGCCGGTCTGCACGACGATGAACACCGAGACCAGGTTCGGCGAATCGGTGGGGATGGTGACGAGGCGCAGACCGTTGGCCAGATCCTCTTGGGTGTAAGCAAACGGAAACGTCTTCGGTGCATCGGCCGCGGAAGTCAACATGACCGCGCAGAACAAGAACAGAAACAGCCGCATCATGCCCTGAGAGTAGCAAATAGTGAGGCAGGTCTCCGACCTGCCTTTCACCCATCCCGCAGGATTTCCCGCGCTGCATTGTGGCCGGGAGCGCCCATCACTCCGCCGCCGGGATGCGCGCCGGACCCGCATAGATACAAGCCCCGGACGGGAGTACGATAGCGCGCCCAGCCGGCCAGAGGCCGCAGCACGAACATCTGGTCCAGCGACATCTCGCCGTGAAAAATATTGCCGCCGGTGATGCCGAAGCGGCGCTCCAGATCGAGCGGCGTCAGCGTCTGCTTGTGCTCGATGATGGAGCGGATATTCGGACAATATTCCTCGATCACGTCGAGAATGCGCTCCGTGTAGCGCGTCCGCTCGCGATCCCAATTGGAATCCTTCAGCGTGTAAGGAGCGTATTGGAGGAAGATCCCCATGATGTGGCGGCCTTCGGGAGCCAGAGTCGGGTCGTACATAGTGGGGATGGTCATTTCGATCAGGGGCGATTGAGAGGGGCGGCCATACTTGGCGTCGTCCCAGGCGCGCTCGATGTATTCGACGCTGGGGCAAATGTGCATGGTCGCGCGATGCTGGGGGCTCGGCGTGCCCGGCGGATCGCCTGGAAAAGCCGTGAATTCCGGCAGGCCGCGCAACGCCAGGTTCATCTTGAGCGAAGTCCCTTCGGACCGGAACTTGCGAATTCCATCCAGGAATTCGCTGGGAAGGTCGCCCGAGTCCATCAATTCCAGGAACGTTCTGCGGGGATCGAGATTGCTGGCGACGATGCGCGCAGGAATTTCTTCGCCCTCGGCGAGGACCACACCGCGAACTCGTCCATCGTGTACCAGGATTTTACTCACGACGGCATTGGTGCGGATCACCGCGCCGCTGCTGCGTGCCGAATCGGCGATGGCGTTCGAGACCGAACCCATTCCGCCGCGCACGAAGCCCCACAGGCCTCGGTGACCGTTCACACCGCCCATGCAATGGTGCAACAGGATGTAGGCAGTGCCGGGCGAGCGCGGGCCGCCGTTGGCGCCGATCACACCGTCGGTGGCGAGCGTGACCTTCACCTGCTCGGACTCGAACCATTCGTCCAGAAACTCCGCCGCGCTTTGCGTGAAGATCTTGACAAGTCCGACGATCTCCGCTTTCGCGAGGCCTCGCAGCCGGCCCATTAGCTTTAGATATTCGATGAAATCGCCTACGCCTGAGGGCGGGAAGTTGGGAGGAGTGGTCAGCAGCAGAGACTCGGCCACCTGCGCCAGGCGCTCCAGGCGATCCTCGTATTTGGGATAGGCTTCGGCATCGCGCGCGGAGAACTTGGCGATCTCGGCCAGAGTGCGCTGGCGATCCTGCCACATGAAGAAGTGGCGGCCGTCGGGGAAGGGCGAAAAGAACGCCGGGTCCTTGGCGTCGACGCGGTAGCCGAAGCGAACGAGTTCCAGATCGCGGACCACTTTCTCCTGCATCAGGCTCGCAAGATAGGAGGCCGTGGAGACGCGGTAGCCCGGCCAGATCTCTTCGGTGACCGCACAGCCGCCCACCAACTCGCGCGCTTCCAGCACCAGAACCTTGCGCCCGGCGCGAGCCAGATACGCGGCGGTGACCAGGCCGTTGTGGCCGCCTCCGGCAACGATGGCATCGAATGTCATGGACATGTAATCGGCGCCATCATTACCGTGTGGTAATTATCGCGCTGCGAAATCACTTGGCCGGCGCGGCAGCCGCGGCGTTCCAGCATCCGCGGAGGCGTCAGCGGCTGATGCCAGGAGGAATCGGTCCAGGCGACCCAGAAGTAGGAGCTGGTTTTTCCAGAATCGAGCTCGCTGACGTTGTCGGCTTTTACCGCATGAAAACGTCCGGCTTTGACGGCGAGATCCGCCGCGTCACCTCGCGAACTAAGTCGAGGTCCGAGTGGTCCGCCGCGCCCGTCTTTCAGACAGTCCAGATAGAACTGGATCGGATAGTGCAGATACGGGTCGATTGCGTAGATCGGAATCCGCGCCGTGGAAGTATGTTCCGCGTCGAGCATGGCGAGCGTGAGCACGTCGTAGGGGAGTTTGCGGTTGTCGGTCGAGTGGAACGCGGCCGCGTACACGCCCCAGACGCCGGCCGCGGCCATCACCGTGTAAGAGACCAGGCGAGGCATCCGGCACACCGCATCGGCGAACAGCAGGAAGAACGGCCAGATGGTGAACAGCAGGTGGCGATGTCCCCAGATGGATTGCGGCAGCCATTGCGAGAGCACGAACGCGATGGGGGCAGGGGCGATCCACAACAGCATCAGCCAGTGAACACGCGGTTCGCTATAACGCCGGTAACACAGGAGGAACAGAATCAGTACGGCGAGAACGTGGTCGGTGGCGTTGCCGCCGAATTCCGCAAAGCCGGTGAGATCCACCCAGAACCAGTTCAACTCCCCGAAGGTCGGCCGGGAAATCCAGCCCAGATTCTGCGCCAGACCGCGCGCGTGCAGCACTTTCCCGGCGTACCAGGCCCACGGCGAAAACAGAATCGCTACCGCCGCAGTCGCCAGCAGGAACGCGCCGGCGTTTTTGACCCGCGACTTCCACGGGAGATAGACAAACTCCAAAAGAACGACGCACCACCCGTAATATTGCGTGTAGCCCAGGAACAAATTCGCCGCGCTCAAAAGAACCAGATTGCGGACCGAGGCATTATCTAGGTATCGCTCAAAGCGCCAGGCCGATAGCAGGGCCGCGAGCATCAGCAGGCAATACATTCGCAAATGCTGCGAATAATACATCGCGTAGGGATGCACGGCGACAATGCCGATCGCCAGATTACGGGCGGCTGGGGAAATCTTCAAGTCGCGGCAAAGCGCGAATACCGGGAACAGACACAGCACCGACGCGGTAACCGGAAACAGGCGCAGCCACAACAGCGATTCTCCGCCCAAGCCGGTCCATAGCTTCAGCAGAACGTAGAGCAGCGGCGGATGGATCGCATCCTGCGCTGCCGCGGCGAACAGGTCACGCCAGTTATCGCGTGCCAATTGGATGCTGAAGATTTCATCGCCGTCGAGCGCGAAATCGGTGATGCGCCACAACCGCATCCCGACGAACAACGCGACCACGGCGACGGTGGCAATCGTTGCCGGTTGAAGCCTGGCCGGCATTCGCGCGGAAGCGGTCGTGGATGGTGCTGCCGCGGTGGACATCCTTCGGCCCACAATAGCAGGCGCGAAGCACCGCCCGCTATGCCTAGAACATCAACTTCAGGCCGAACTGGATCTGCCGCGGCGGATACGTCGTGGTGATGGTTCCGAACGCCCCGCTGGTGCTGACGTTATTCGGATTACCAAAATTGGTATGGTTCAAAATGTTGAAAAACTCACTTCGGAACTGGATCCTGATTCTCTCGCGGATGAAAAAGTTCTTGTCGATGCCCAGGTCCCACTGCTCCAGACCTGGCGTTCGGAAGGCGTTGCGGCCCAGGTCGCCGAAAGGCGCGCTCGCCGGCGGCGTCGTAAAGGTGTAGCCGGCGAAATAGGTCAGCAGACTCTGGGCCGTGCTCTGGCTGATGGCGCTGCCCGAAACGTTCGGCCGTAGGAGGGCGACGCCTCGATAATCGGCGTTCTGGGGGAGGCCCGTGACGTCATTGGCTGCTGACGGACTGTAGTTGATGCTGACAGGCAATCCCGTGTTGGCTGTGTTGATGGAGTTCAGTTCCCATCCTCCGACGAAAGCGTCAAGCACCGGATTCAGGTTCGATCCAAACTGGCGGCCCTTTCCAAACGGAAGATCGTAAACCAGGCTGGTGACGTTGAGCAGCTTGACATCGAAATCGGTCGGGCCGAACTCGTTGTGGAGATCGTGAATGTTCTGGGGATTGGCGGCCTGGTAAGTATTGAGGGCTTCCAGGACCTGCTCGGAGTCACCCATTGCGTGAGACCAGGTGAAGGAATTCAGGAAATACAGGCCGTGGCCGAAGCGGTGCTCGAATCGAACCGACAAGCCGTTGTAATCATTGTTGCCCGCCGGATCGACCCAGGTAATCGGACCGAAGCTCGGATCCGGCACGCGCGCCTGCACGTTCAGCGTCTGCCCCGGAAGGTTGGGATTGGCTTGATTCCAATCGCCGATGATCGGCAGCCGCACGCTGTGATTGCCGTTGTAGGCCACCTCAAGCACCGTATTCCGGTTGATCTCGCGCTGAATCGCAAACACCCAGGATTGGATCATCGGCCAAGTAGTATTCGCGGGAATATATAGGTTATTGGAAGCGATCGGGTTGAAATTGCTGGGGTTGGCGATGCCGGTGGTGAACGCGTTTTGCGTCGTGAGAAACGAGGGGCTTAGGGGGTTGCTCGGTTGGCTGATACTTCCGAAGATAGCGAAAGGACCGTTGATCAACTCCGACGGGCTCCCCATACGGTTGAAGAAGTCGTAGCTAATGCCATAACCCACGCGAATCACAGTCTTCGGCATGACGCCGTAAGCCAAGCCGATCCGCGGGCCGAAATCCTTGTAATCCGGATTCACCAGAGCGCGATTATAGATGCCGCCGTTGGTGGCAAGCACCAGGCTATTGGTGGCGGGATTGAAATTCGACCAGTGATTGTCGCGCTCCCACGCCGGTGTTGCGTATTCCCAACGCAGTCCCACGTTTACGGTTAACTTCGAATTCACGCGCCAGTCGTCCTGGACGTACATCGAGTTGACGTGCTGCCGGACATTGGTCACGAAGTCGGTGCCCAGTCCAATTGCGCTGGGCAGACCGAAATAGAAATCCGCGAGATCGTAAGCGTTCACGCAATTCGCGGTTGTTGACGTGCAGTTGGTCTGCGCCGCCGTGGGCTTACTGTACGTCCCGCTGTACGTGAGTTGGCCGTACAGCGGATTGACGTCCAGCACTTCGGTGCGGATCGCAAGAAACTCGTACCCTACCTTCAGCGTATGGCGGCCCTTGACTGTGGAGTAGTTCAGCTTCGGACTGAACGACGTCGGATTCTGAAACTGCGGAGTGGTCGATGCCCGTCCGACAGTGGGACTGGTGAAGCTGCCGATCACCTGCGTCGGAAAGCCGCCCTCAAGCGCGGAAGGCAAGCCCTGAATTCCGAACTCTTGCGCGATGTTGGGTCCGCCCAGATACGGCGGCACCTTGCCGCCCAATGCGTGATCGAAGCCGAAGCGCGCCTCAAATAAGGACGTGGGCGTCACGGTCCAGGTGTAGCCTATGGCGGCCTGCTGTTGAATTGAGTGGATGAATCCGTTTCCGTCCCCACCCGACGTCCCTGGATCGGCGGGCCCAAAGTATTGAATGTCCTTCTTCTGGCTGAAGCGCAGGAACGAGGTCATCTTGTTGTTGATCTGGTAGTCCAGTTTGGCATCGTACTTGTCGCTGTAATCCCGCAGAGGGATCGTTTCTTCAAGATTGTTCCCCACCAGCCCGGGTGTCGTTGCAGGGGCAATGCCGGCCAATGCTGCTAGCGCAAAGGGCGTAATCTGCCCGAGAGGGATCTGGGTATTGGCTGGATAGACAGCGCCGGTCAGGGGATTCGTCACGGTCGCAGGCAGGGTGCCCGTCCGCTCGGCTGCGTCCGGAAAAGTGGCGAGGTTGACGTAACCCTGCAATTGCCGGTAGCCTTCATAATCGCCAAAGAAGAACAGCTTGTTCTTGATAATTGGGCCGCCGATGGTGACGCCGAACTGATTCCGATGCATCGTGGGTTTTTGGAAGGTCGCCGGTCTTAGGCCGAACTGATAACCGATAGCGTTCAGGTCGGTGTTGCGCACGAATTCATACAAGGTGCCGTGGAACTCGTTGGTTCCCGATCGCAGCGCGGCAGTCACCACCGCGCCGCCCACGCGGCCGTACTCAGCGCTGAAGTTGCTGGTGATCACTTTAAACTCGGAAAGCGCATCCGGAGAAGGTTGCACCACCTGGCTTGAATAACCCTGATTGCTGAGTCCGTAGGAGTTGTTGTCCATGCCGTCCAACTGAAAGTTGTTAAAGGTATCGCGCATGCCATTTACGTTGATGGCGCCCTCGCGCGGCGTAGCGGTGGGCCCGAAGGCGAGCGCCTGGGGAGAGACATGAACGTTGGTGGCAAGCAAAGCGAGATTCGCGTAATCGCGGCCGTTGAGCGGCAATTCCATGATCGCCTCGCTGTTGATAACCTGGCTGTGATCGCTCGTATCGGTATCCAGCACCTCCGCCGCCCCGATCACGGTGACCGACTCGGTCACCTGGCCGAGCTGGAGCTTCGCATCCACGCGCTGCCGCGCCGTGACATCTACTTTTACATCCGCTGTGGTGAACTTAGAAAAGCCGGCGTGCTCAATGGTAATCGTGTAGTTTCCGACCTTTACGTTGAAGAAGCCGTAATTACCGGCTTCGTCCGTGGTGGTCTTGGTCTCGATGGCAGTATCCTGGTTGGTCAGAGTAACGTTGGCATTAGCGATCACCATATCGGCGCTGTCGCGGACGGTGCCCAGAACCTCGGCCGTCTCGAACTGCGCCAGCAATGACAGGGGTGTCAAAAGCAATGCGATTCCCAGCGTTGAAATCCTCATGTGGGACAGGGTACCGGGTCAATGCTGAAGGACGATATCAGTTGAGTTACGTTCCCGTTACAATTCCGCGTCACGCGACTGTAAACGGCGTCGGGTATCCTGAGCGTGTATGCGTACCATGGGTTTATTATGCGTAGCGATGTTATCTATGGCGCAAAGCGTTCCCCCTAAAGTCACCCGTGAAATCCTGGTTCACGGCCATCGTGGCGCGCGCGCGTTGCGTCCGGAAAACACTCTGCCCGCGTTCGAATACGCCATCGCTCAAGGCGTGGACGCGCTGGAGCTGGATATGGCGGTCACCAAGGACAATGTCCTGGTGATCTCGCACGACCCTTTGCTTCACCCGCCCGTGTGCAGCGGACCCGTGCCAGAAGCCGTGATCCACGAGTTGACCCTGGCTCAGGTTCGCGAATGGGACTGCGGCAAAGTGCAAAATCCGGCGTTCCCGCGCCAGCAGACCGTCCCAGGCACCCGCATGCCCACGCTCGATGAGGTGTTCGCGCTCGCGCCCAAAGGCAAGTTTCTATTCAACATCGAAACCAAGATTTTTGCGGACCATCCGGAGCTCACGCCTTCGCCCGAAGAATTCGTCCGGCTGGTACTGGTGGAGATTCGCAAGCGCCACCTGGAATCGCGCGTGATTCTTCAATCCTTCGATTTCCGGACGCTGCACGCGATGAAGCAGGCGGCTCCGGAGATCGCGCTTTCGGCTTTGTATTCGGGAGATCCTAAGGATTTCACGGCGATCGCCAAAGAAGCCGGAGCGGGCATCGTTTCGCAGGAGTTTCACCTGGTCACGCCGGAACAGGTGCGCGCGGCGCATTCGGCCGGGTTGCAGGTTGCGCCCTGGACCGCGGACACGCCGGAGGACTGGGACCGCTTGATCGCGGCCCAGGTTGACGCCATCATCACCGACGATCCCGAAGCTCTGCTGGAGCGTCTGGGACGCCGCCGGCGGTCGCCTTGAGACGGCTTGATTGCTCGACTTCGTGAGCTATAATTTGCTCGTGGAGGACAATGAGCAAAGAAGACTGCATTGAAGTCACCGGAACCGTCGTAGAAAAATTTCCCAGCGGCCTGTTCAGCGTACAGCTCGACCAGGACCGCAGCGTCTTGGCCCACTTAGCCGGAAAGCTCCGCCGCAACCGCATCCGCGTGCTGGCGGGAGACCGCGTCACCCTGGAGCTTTCGCCCTACGACCTGACCAAGGGCCGCATCACATACCGCCACAAATAACTCCTCAATTTACAATCATTTCGCGAGTTTAGCGCTTTTTCTCTCCCGCTCCCGCGCCAGATAGCCCCCACAATCGAAGGCGAGAGGAGTACCCCCGCTTTGCCTGGTACGCTCATTCCCATTAGGCCTCGCCGCGCGCCGCCCGCCAATCTGTTCGACCAACTGGCATACCGGGTTATCGGCCAGCCGCAGGCGATGACGCAGATCGTGCCCTACGTGCAGATGTACCGCGCGGGCTTGGCCGCGGAAGGCCGGCCCGTGGGAGTCTTTCTCTTGCTGGGCCCCACCGGCACGGGTAAAACCAAAACCGTCGAGGCTCTCGCCGAAGCGCTGCACGGCAGCGAGAAGGCCATGCTGAAGGTCGATTGCGGCGAGTTCCAGATGGAGCACGAGGTCGCCAAGCTCATCGGCGCGCCGCCGGGCTATCTGGGGCATCGTGAAACCCAGCCCATGCTCACGCAGCAGAAGCTGAGCGGGGTCACCAGCGAAGGCTCGAACCTGTCTCTGGTGCTGTTTGACGAAATCGAGAAGGCCGCGCCGAGCATGACCCGGCTGCTGCTGGGAGTGCTGGACAAGGCAACCTTGCGGCTGGGCGACAACACCAGCGTCAACTTCGAGAGAACGATGATCTTCCTGACCAGCAACCTGGGCGCGGCGGCCATGCGCAAGGAGCTTTGTCCGGACTTCGGCTTCGAGTCGATGGTGCATGCGACGACGGGCGCCGCCACGCGCGGTGGCCTGGCGAAGCTCGCCAGTATCGGAATGGGCGAAGTGCGGCGCAAGTTTTCGCCGGAGTTTGTCAACCGCATCGATGCGGTAATCACATATCAGCCCTTGTCGGCGGATTCGCTGGTGATCATTTTCAACCAGCAGATTGCCGCGCTCGAAAAACACATCCACGTACGGCTGGAGGATCGCGCGTTCGAAATCGAACTGAGTGAGGGAGCGCGCGGGTTGCTGCTGAAGCTCGGAACCAGCGCGGAGTTTGGCGCGCGCGAGCTGAAGCGGACCATTCTGCGCAAGTTGACGCAGCCTCTGGCGGCGCTGCTGGAAAGCGGCAGGATTCCGCCGGAATCGTGCGTGCGCGCGGAGCTGGCCGCGGACGGAGAGAATCTCGATTTGATCGTGGAGGAGGATTGATGGACAGGGTGGGACAGGCGATCGTTTTTTGTCGCCTGTCTTTCGGGGCGCGGACACGGCAGGCCACAAAAAACGATGGCCCGCCCCACCATCGTTATTGCAATTTCGCGGCTTCGGCTTCGATGGCGTCGCGGCCGATCAGCGGAGCTTCGATGTTCTCGTGCGCGCTCTCATCCAGCTTCACCGCGGCGGCTTTGCTCTCGAATTTGATGCGGAACTCGGGGACCGTGCCGAGTCCTGGATCGATCTGTTCCCAGGCCGCGATGCGGTACTCGCCCGGCGGGAGGCTGGCGAATTTGAACTGGCCGTTGGGATCGGTAGCGGTGGTCCGGGTGAAGTCGGTGGCCCCTTCCGCCGGAACGCCGGGCGTCCACAGTGTCACGAATACACTCGTCAGAGGCGTTCCATCCGCGCCATGCACCATTCCGCTGATATCGCCGGCATTCGGCGAAAGAACGACGTTCAGCGTTCCGCCGCTGCCCGAAGTCAGGTCGAGCGCCGTCTTCATGAGGTCCAGGCTGCCGAAACGGATCGATTTGATATACGTTCCGGGCGGCAACGGCTGCACCTGCACGCGGTAGACCGCGGACGCGATGTTGTGGATCGCAAATGTCCCATCGTCGTTGGTCTGGCCACGGCTGCTCCCGCTGTCGGTGGTGATCAAAACGAATGGACGTGCGTTGATGCCGGGCGGCGCCCCTGGCTGCTGGGGCTGCTGTTGTTGCTGCGGCGGGGCGGATCCTTCGGTCGAAATTGTCCCTGTGATTTCCGCGCCCGGCGCCAGCGACAAAACAACGTCATCCACGTCTGCATTCCCTACGGTGACGATCTGCCGTGCCATTCCTCCCGCCCCAGGCCGGGCCTGCGAGGCCTCCAGGATGTAGACGCCCGGCAGCACGCGCTCGAAATCGAAGGCGCCGTCCCGCACTGTTGCAAACGGCGGGGGACCCAGAGTCGGGCCGTCTTTCGGGATGAGACGCAACGGCGTGTTGGGTGCTGCAGTTTCGGCGGCAGGACCGGCGAGCTTACCTCGAACCCGATAGGCGCGGGCCTTGCGCATGCGGATCTCCGTGCCGCGCGCGATCGCTCCCGCGGTAACCTGCACCGCAATCGCCCCCGAAGGATCGGTTGCGCCGGGATAATAGGTGGTCACATAGACTTCTTGAGGACCCTTCTGGATAGCGTCCATTTGACCCGCCGGTTGAGCCGTTGCCGAGATGTAATAAGACCCTGCCGCAAGATTGCCGATCGAGAAGACCCCTTCCGCATTCGACGAGCCGCCGCTGGAAGGCTGAAGCCGCTTCTGTCCTCCCCCGTAGGCCCATCGAGCAAGTTGCACGTTGACGTTGGGATACGGAGCGCCGTCCTCGTCGGTAATCTTTCCGGAGATCACCGCCTGCGGCGTCATCTTGATGGCGATGCCGGTGAGCGTTTGGCCGGTGGTGAGATCGAGCACGGTGATGGGGCCGCTGGAGCTGGCCGTGTAGTTCGCCCGCAGATAACCGGCCTTTTCCGAAGAAAGAGTGTAGCGGCCCGGCGTGAGATCCTCGAAAGTGAAGTTGCCTACCGCGTCGGAAGAGGCTGTATACGCCTGGGGCTGCGACGGCGCTCCCGCTCCGGCGGGTTGGGGCCCCGGTTGCCCGCGCAGGGTGAGCGTGGCGCTCTTCAGCGGCTCACCCGCAACGCTGATGACGGTGCCGGAGACGCTGCCGTGTTGCTGGGCGGTTTGCGCGGGGCAGACCGTCGCGGAAATCAGCGCGGAAATCAGTGCTAAGCAGGCCGCTCTCAGCATGATCCACCTCAATAGCAATTTATCTCAAATTCCCGTCAATGACTTGGACGCGCCTCGGCTTCGATCGTCTTACGCGCTTCCTCCGACGGCGTATACTTTCCGGTATGCGGACCTGCCTCTGGGCGGTGATCGCGGGAATTGTGGTTTGGGCTTGGCAACCAGCCAGAGCCGGCTCGCCGTCCTACGTTCCTGCGTGGGTTGATCCCGGCACCAAGCCACTGCAACTCATCCTGTTCCCGCTCGATGGTCCCGAGATCGCGGTTTCACTCCCCGCGGAATTGTCGCCCATGCTATGGGTTCTCGCGTCCGGTCCGGACGGAAGGACGATCTATGCCCAAAAGCCAGACCCTTTGAATCATTCAATCGGTATCTACAGTATCTACAAGATCGAATTTCAGCCGACGCGGGCAAATGTGATCCGCGGATCGGTTGGAACGGGCCAGGTGGATTGCCTAACCGTGTCCCCGTCATCCGGAAAGATCATCGTGGAAGGCTGGTCCTGGAGCTTCAACAGCAGAGGAGTCTTCGAAATGGATCCGGACACCGGAACCATTCGCCCTCTGCCCGTCGGATCGCCTTCAGTTTGTGGAGGAACAGGAGGGCTATTGTCTCCCGACGGCAAGCACGTAGTGCGCAAGAACGGGAAGAAGCTCGATCTGGTCAACGTGGAAACCGGCGCGAGTCGGGTTGTCAAGGGAGTAAGCGCGGACATGGGATGCGTCTGGTCGCCGAACGCACAACGGATCGCATGCGTCCGCGATGGAGAAATCGCCGTGGTTGATGCGGCTGACCCCTCCCGGCGAAGGAGCTTCGGTGTGACCAGCTATAGGTCCATCGAGTGGTCTCCAGATTCAAAATACCTGTTGCGTCGAACCCCGCAGCTATCCTGCATACTCACAGTGGATTTCGAAAGTCTGGAGGTTCTTGACGTGGAGACCGGCAAGCGAAGGGCCGTCAAGAGCTCCCATTGCAGGATCAGTACTGGGGCGTATGGGTGGATAGATTCAACCGTCGCCACCAAATGATAATCTGATGGCGAGGATTTCGCATGAAAACTGCGCTTATTGGATCGCTCCTATGTTTCGTGGCTCTGGCCGCGGACCCGCCCGTCATCTTCCTTTGGCCCAACGGGGCGCCCGGATCGGAGGGAAAGACGGCCCCGGAAGCGGTTCGCACCACGCCGCAGGGCGAGCACATCATCTCCAGCGTGCATCGTCCTTCCGTGACCGTGTACCTTCCTTCGAAGGAAACCGCCACCGGAGCCGCCGTCGTCATCGCTCCAGGCGGAGGGCATAGCGAACTGTGGGCGGATCACGAGGGCTACAACATGGCCGCGTTTCTCAGCAGCCATGGAGTGGCCGGGATCGTGCTCAAGTATCGCCTGGCACGCGAGAAGGATTCTACCTATAAGGTCGAAGTGGAAGCGCTGGCCGACACGCAGCGGGCTATTCGCCTCACGCGCAGCCGCGCCGCGGATTGGGACATCAATCCCGAGCGCATCGGCGTGATGGGGTTTTCGGCCGGCGGCGAATTGGCGGCGCTGGCAGCCACTCGCTTTGACAGCGGGAACCCGAGCGCGCCCGATTCCATTGATCGCTTCAGTTCTAAACCGTCGTTCCAGGGTCTGATTTACCCGGCCATTCCGAAGGACATGAAGCTCTCCAAGGACACGCCTCCCGCCTTCCTCGCTTGCGGCGAAAACGATCGCCTGGATATTTCGCAAGGGTTGCCGGAGCTTTACCTGGCAATGAAGAAGGCCGGCGCGATTGCGGAACTGCACGTCTACACTGGCGTCGGCCACGGGTTTGGCGTGCGTGAAAGCACCAAGGGTCCCGTGGCCGGCTGGCCGTCGCGCTTCCTCGAATTTTTGGATGCGCGCGGCTTTCTGAAAAGGTAAGGACTACTTCGAGCCGAAGCGAAAGACGATGTCCGCCGAATAGCGCAGGTTGTTCTGCACCTGGTTCACATTCACCAACGTGCTGGGAAGCTGCGCTATGAAGTACTCGAGTTGAATGGGCTTGATGGCGATGCGATCGGTGAGCCGGTAATCCACGCCGCCGCCGATAGCGGCTGCGAATGAATTCTCGCTGGTCCCGAGAACCGGCGAAAACGCCGCGGGATCATACGCGTTGGAAAATCTTGCGCCCCCCACCAGCGTCTGCGCGTACAGGGTCAGCCGCGACATCCGCCAGTTGAAGCGGGGCCCGAACAGATACGTGAAGGTGGTGTTGTCGACGGGAAACCCGTTGACGTTGCCGATGTAATTCGCGCCGAGATCCGCAACCAGCCCTACCACATGGTTGAGATTGTATTCCACGAATCCGGAGCCTCCGTTGGCGCTATTCCTTCCGCATCCGGCCCTTGGCACTTTGCCATTTCTGCCGGGAATGGCGGCAATCCTCGGCACCGTTGGAGCACCCTTTGGAAATGCGTTTGGGTGTCCTTCTCCATGGCTCCCTTCAATTGTCAATCGGCCGACAAAAACTGTCCCAAGGGATTCGAAGAGACTCGCCTGAGCCTTCCTGCCGAGGCCTAACCCAAAGTTCCGCGGCTACTCGTAGCGCAGGGCCTCAACCGGGTCCAGGCGCGCGGCTTTGCTGGCGGGCCAGATGCCGAAGAAGAGGCCGATGCCGACGCTGACCACGATGCCCAGGGCGACGGCCCAGAGCGGCACTTCGGTGGGGAGCGAGGGGAAGAGAATGCGGGTGACGCGGGAGACCGCCCAGCCGAACATCATTCCGACGATCCCGCCCATGCTGGTGAGCACGACAGCCTCGGCCAGAAACTGCCTGACGATGTCGGAGCGGCGCGCGCCGATGGCTTTGCGGACGCCGATTTCGCGCGTGCGCTCAGTCACCGACACCAGCATGATGTTCATGACGCCGATGCCGCCGACCAGGAGTCCGATGGAGCTCAGCACCACCATCACCAGCGCGACCACGGAGGTGAGCGAACGGAACTGATCCACCATCTGTTCCGGGGTGGAGACATAGAAGTTGTCGGGCTTGTTAAAGGGGACGTGGCGCTCCTGGCGCAGGACCACGCGCAACTCATCGATGGCGGCGGCGAGCTTGCCTTCCTTGGGCTGCACGATGAGCAGGTTCTCCTGGGCGTTGGGGAACAGCTTGTGCATGGTGAAGTAGGGCAGGAAGACGCGATTGTCGTCCTGGCCTGGCACGGAAGCCGAGGGACGGTTCATGACGCCGATCACCTGAACCTCAACACCGGCAACGCTGATGGTTTTGCCGATGGCGTTCTCCTGTCCGAACAAAGCGCCGTAGATATCGTAGCCAATGACGGCGACGGCAAAGCGGTGCTCGTCTTCGTTGTCGGTGAAGAAGCGGCCGGCTCTCAAATCGACCTGACCGCTGCTCGAAGTATTCGGCATCCGTGCCCGCGATCTGAGGATTGGTGGAGTCGTTGCCCTTGTAGCGCGCCTGCGTGATTCCCATTTGCGGAGGGAGCAGATAGGCGCTGACATGCTCCACCGAAGGGCAGCGTGCCTGGATGTCCAGGGCGTTTTGGTAGGTGATGGGCTTGCGCTGGCGCTCTTCCGGCGTGCGGCCGTTGAATCCCGCGCCAAGCTGCATCTTGAACACGATGGCGGTATTGGTGCCCATGCTGCGAATCGCGCCCGTGACCGCGCCGTCGAAGCCGGCAAGGATGGAGCCGACTCCAATGATGGTTCCCACCCCGATGATGACTCCCAGAACGGTGAGAAAAGCCCGGACCTTGTTTTCGCGTATGGTGAGCAGCGCCAAACGGACGACTTCGTAGAGCAACCGCATTGGTTAGACCTCCGCTCGCAGGGCCACGATGGGGTCGAGGCGCGCGGCCCGCCGCGCGGGATAGATCCCGAAGAAAAGCCCGACGACCGCGGAAAGGGACACGCCCAGAACCACGGCGTTCAAGGGCACGTCCATCGGCACGGGCGTAAAGTTATCCACGACGATCGACATCACCCATGCGATGACGACTCCGATGACGCCGCCGATCCCCGCCATCAGGGAAGATTCGACCAGGAATTGATTCAGGATGTCCTGCCGGCGCGCGCCGACGCTCTTGCGCACGCCGATTTCGCGGGTGCGCTCCGTGACTGCGGCCAGCATGATGTTCATGATCACTACGCCGCCGACCACCATGAAGACGCTGACGATGCCGACCGCCGCACCGGCCAGCGTGGAAGTCAAGGAATCCCAGATGGAGACCAGTGTATCGGAGGATTGAATACCGAAGGTGTCATCCTGCTGCGGACGCAGATGGCGATAGGAACGGACCAGAGTGCGGATCTCATCCTCAGCCTCTTCCAAATGATCGCGATCCATGGCGGCGAAGTTGTACTGCATGCCGGCGCGGTCGCCGTAGATTTTGAAATAGGTTTGATCGGGGATGCCGACATAGTCGTCCTGGGACTGGCCGAACACGCTGCCCTTGGGCTCGGCGACGCCGATCACTTCAAACGGGCGGCCGTCGAGTTGGACGTATTTGCCGATGGGGTCGCTGTTGGGAAAAAAGCGGCCCTTAATGTCAGCGCCTAGAACAACCACTTCACGGCTTCGCGAATCTTCGGTATCGGTAAAGATGCGCCCGAGCGAGACCTGGGTGTTGGTGAGCGCGAAGGTGTTGGCTGTTCCGCCTTGCAGCCCGACTCCGTCAACCTGATCGCCTCCGTAGCTGACTTGCACCCCGCGGTTGGCGACCAGGCCAACTTCGCGAACCAGCGTGGCGTGGCTCTTGACGAAGCGGTATTCCTCTTGCGTAAGCTGCGGGTTGGTGCGCTGCATTTCCAAAAACTTCTTGGCGTCGAAGCGCGCGAAGACGAAACGCCGGACCGCAAAACCGTCATTGCCCATGGAGGAAGCGGTTTCCGCAATGTACACGTCCATGCCGTGGATCACGGACATCACGGCAATCAGGGTGGTGGTGGAAAGAATAATGCCCAACAAAGTCAGGAAGCTACGGAGCTTGCTCGCCCGCAGCGAGTCTAAGGCAACAGAGGCGGCTTCAAAAAAAGATGCGCGGGAGGGTTTCACAGATTTTGTGACACGTGCTTCGTGCCACCTCTTTTAGGATACGCGGTTTGGCGAGAGCTTGTTCGATATTTCCTCGACCCAATCCAGCACCAGCTCGTCGACCCAGAAACGAGGGCGGCCGCGGGCGATGAATCCGACGTGTCCGCCGTGAGCGGGGGCGACCAGCCGGAGATGCGCATTGCGGGCAAACGCGGGGTGATCGTAGATCGAGAAAGGAATGAGGGGGTCGTCCTGGGACTGTACCAACAATGCCGGAATCCGGATGCGCTCGAGGAATTGATGGGAGGATTGGGTGCGGAAATAATTTGCGGCGGTGCCGAAACCGAACAGGCGCGCGGTGTAGTGATTGTCGAAGTCGATGATGGTGCGGATTTTGGGGAGATGCTCGAGCGTGTAAAGCTCGGGCGCCTGGAGATGCCGGCGGCGAATGCGGTCCTTGAGACGTGCGACGAAGCGGTTCTGGTAAATGACGTTTTGCGGACGTTCGAGGGCGGCGGCGCAGGCGGCAAGGTCGATGGGAGTGGAAATGGAGCAGACTCCGGAGAGGAGCTCGCGGGCGGAATCACCCAGTTCGCCGGCGAGCTTCAGGGCGATGTTGCCTCCGAGAGAAAAGCCGGCCAGGAACAGAGGCTGGCCCGAGGTTTGGCGGCGCTGGCGCAGGACGGCGAGTACGTCGGAGGTCTGGCCGGCGTGGTAGCTGGTGATGGCGAGGTGCTCGGTTCCCCCGCAGCCGCGCAGGTTGAGGCGGCCGGCGGTATAGCCGCGATCGAGAGCCGCGTACGCCATGCTGCGGGCGTAGCCCGAGAGGCTGGAGCCTTCGAGACCGTGGACGATAAGGATTTCGCCCTTGGGTTCAGCGGAAGATCGCTGGGAGTGGACGAGGACCTGGACCTCCGGCTCGGTGCGATACACAAGGGATTCGACCGGCCAATGTTGCTCGACCTCGGGACGGCGCCAGAAGTTGCCGGCCATGGTGGCCAAGTGGGGATTGCGGAAGAATGGATCGAAAGGACGCAAACTTAGATTGTACGGGGCAGGCGTTGTAGAATCGAGGCAAGATGCTAACGCGGCTGTATATCGACAATTTCCGGTGCTTCGAGAAGTTCGAGTGGCGGCCGGGGCGGAAGCAGCTTATTTTGGGGCGGAATGGGACGGGGAAAACATCGCTGATGGACGCGCTAGTCGCTGTCTGCCGGGCCGCCGGCGGCGACCGCGTTGAACAGTGCTTCAAGCTGAGTCAGCGGACACGATGGCTGAATCAACGCGAGCAGGTCGTCGAAATTGAGGCCGAACTCAACGGCGGGAATTATTTCTATAGATTAGCGATCGAGCCCGGGGGAGAACCAGCGCGCCCAAGAGTGCAATGGGAAACCCTTCGTCTAAATGACGACCCGATCTTCAATATTTGCAACGCAGAGGCGCTCAATCCTGGTCCGTCCTATCAGTTGGACCAGAGCCGTTCAGCACTCTCGACCTTTGTTGGCAGGGGGATCGCTCCGTTCCGGGAATGGCTGGCGGGGATTTCGTGCTGGCACTTCAATCCGGTTTCCATGGGATCACGCGCGGAGAGCGAGGACATTGCGCCGACAGTCGATCTCACGAACTTCGCCGCTTGGTATCGACATCTCGTTCAAGCTCATCCGCGAGAGAACACCGCCTTCCTTAAAGACCTGCGCGTGAGTTTGGACGGCTTCGACCAGCTCGTGCTTGCAGACGCCGGCGAGAATTTCCGCATTCTGTATGCCGAGTTTTTGCGAGAGGGCAAGCCCATCAAAATTCCGTTTGGTGAGTTGTCCGATGGTCAGCGATGCCTGATCTGCCTCTATGCCATTATTCACTTTGTCGTTGCGAAGGGCGGGACGGTTATCATCGACGAGCCGGACAACTTCATCTCGCTACGCGAGATCCAGCCTTGGCTGATGGCGGTCGAAGACATGGCGGACGATCATAAGGGGCAGGTCATCCTCATCTCGCACCATCCCGAGATTCTCAACCAATGGGCCAACCCATATGGGGTCCAATTCATCCGCGACGGCGCGGGTCCGGTGCGGGTCGAGAAGTTCAATGGCGATCCGGAAGGCTCTCTCACGGCTGCGGAGGTCGTAGCCGAGGGATGGGACTTTGACTGACTTCTCCAAGATTTACATTCTCGCCGAGGACGTACGCCAGCAGCTTTTCGTGCGGCGATACCTCTATAGAGCCGGATATGAGCGCCACGTGATCGATCCTGAGGTGCTGCCTAAGGGGACTGGAGGTGCGGGAGAGCAGTGGGTTCGACAACGGTACTCGGCTGCTGTAGCAAAGTACCGCAAGCGTGCCGCAAGAGCCAGGACAGCCTTGATCGTGGTAATCGATGCCGATACAGAAACAGTCGGTCGCCGCGTCCAGCAATTGAGCGAGGCTCTAGGAAACGGCGCACGCAAAGACGGCGAAACCATCGTCCACTTCATACCGAAGCGCAATATCGAGACGTGGATTCTCCATTTAAGCGGCAAGCACGTGGACGAGGAGACGGACTACGGCAAGCGGGACGTCGATGACCTGATCCCAAACGCTGCCGCCACATTTCATGCCTGGACCTCTCAGCCGCCGGCAAGTTGCCTTCCGTCGCTGGTCGCCGCCATCGAGGAAACCAAGCGTCTCGTATGATCGATCTCTTTTCTCAACCTCTGACTGTTGGAACTCCCGCGCCGGATTTCGCGCTGCCGGATCAGGTTGGCAGCCTCGTCACGCTGGCGGGGCTGAAAGGGCGCAACGTGGTCCTGGTGTTCTATCCGGCCGACGACACGAGCGTCTGCACCAAGCAACTATGTGAATTTCGCGACCGGTGGCCGCTGGCGCAACAGAAGAACACGGTTGTGTTCGGCGTGAATCCCGGCAAGAACCACGCCAAGTTTCGCGACAAGTATCAATTCCCGTTTCCTCTGCTGTTCGACAGAGGGCAGAAGACGGGCGCGGCGTATCATGCTCGGGGGTTGGTGGTTCCGAAGCGCACCGTATACCTGATCGGGCCGGACGGAACGATCCGCTACGCTCGGAGGGGAAAGCCGGAGCCGGAAGAAGTTCTGGCCTCCGCTGTGTAGCATGGCGATTCCCGCGTTTTATCCGATTCTCGATACCGAAGCCGCGGCGCGGCGGAAGGTCGACGTCGTGGACGCGGCGGCGCGGATGCTCCAAGGCGGTGTTCAAATTCTGCAATTCCGGCACAAGGGGTTTTGGTCGCGGGGCGTGTTCGAGACCCTCCAGCGCGTGGCGGAACTGTGCCGGAACGCTGGCGTCCTGTTCGTCGTGAACGACCGGGTCGACCTAGCGAAGCTGGCCAGCGCCGGATTGCATCTGGGGCAGGACGATCTGCCGCCGTCGGCGGCGCGCCTCATCGTGGGAACCGCTACTATGATCGGATTCTCGACGCACAATGAAGCGCAACTGCAAGCCGCGGCAAAGGAGCCGGCCGATTACGTGGCGCTGGGACCGATCTTCGGAACGGCGTCCAAGGCGAATCCCGATCCAACGGTGGGCCTGGAGGGATTGCGCAAGCTGCGTCCGCTAATACAGAGGCCGCTGGCCGCCATCGGAGGCATCACGCGCGGAAACGCGCGCGCGGTGATTGAGGCTGGGGCGGATTCAGTCGCTGTGATCGGCGACCTGTTTCCAGAAGATGGGAACATCGCCGGCCGGGTGAAGGAGTGGCTGGAGATTACGGGACGTACTGCACCTCTTCCTCGAGATCCAGGCCATAAGCCCCCCGGACGCGGGACTTCAGGACCTGGATGAGCTGGCGCAGCTCGGCGGCCGAGCCATTGCCTGATGATCCGGCACCCGAGTTGTAAATCAGATTTGCGTGATAATCGGCCACGCGGATGGCTCCGTTGACCATCCCTTTGGCCCCGGCTTTTTCGAGGAAGTACGCGGACGGCGCCTTTCCCTCGCGGATCACGCCGGCGGGGATCTGCGCGCGCACCGATTCCGGAAGCTGAGTCAGTATCAGGTTCTTGAAGATGCTGCCGGCGCAGCGCATCGACGGAGGGTATTTCTCGTTACGGACTTTGAGGATGCTATCCGCGGCGGCTCGCAGGGCGGCGGAATCCGTGGGTTGGAGGCGCAGAGCGGCAGACGCGACGATCCAATCCTTATGCTGCTTGAAGACGCTGTCGCGGTAAGCGAAGCGGCAGGCGGCGTTGTCGATCTCATGAAACGCGCTGCCGTCGAAGAAGCGGACGGATTCGACGCGCTCCTGGATCGAATGGCCGTAGGCTCCCGCGTTGCCGTAGATCGCGCCGCCGACCCAGCCGGGAATGCCCGTCAGGGTTTCGAGCCCGCCCAGCCCGCGCGCGATGCTGAAATCGACCAGGGACTGAAGGGCTGCGCCGGCTTCAACCCGAATCACCGGGCCGAAGGCTTCTATGCGGCTGGCCGTATAGCGCAGAACGACGCCAGGAAAACCGTCGTCGGCGACGATCAGGTTGGTGCCGCCTCCAATCACTGTGAATGGAATGCCGGCGAAAGGAACTCCGGCAAGGTGAATTTCCGCGATCGCGGCGGCCAGCGCCTCCGCGGTCGAAACGTCAACCAGCCAGCGCGCTGGTCCGCCGATGGCGAATCGGGTACAGCCGCTCAGCGGGACGTTTTCCGAAACCTCGAGACCGGGGATCGCGTGGAGGCGCGAAAGCATTATCCTCAGAGTAGTATGTTCCCTGGCTTTCCTCCCGAGGCATTGAAGTTCCTGCGCGGTCTGGAGCGGAACAACCGCCGCGAATGGTTCCAGCCGCGCAAAGAGATTTTCGAGACCAAGCTGAAGGCGCCGATGATGGAGCTGGTGGAGGCGATCAACGCGCAGCTTCCCGGCTTCGCGCCGGAGCACATCAACGACCCCCAAAAGGCGGTCTACCGGATTTATCGCGACACGCGCTTCAGTCCGGACAAAACGCCCTACAAGACGCACATCGCGGCGATCTTTCCGCGGCGAGGGATCGGCAAGCACAGCTCGGCCGGATTTTACGTTCATCTCTCGCCGAAGTCGGTGGGAATCGCGGGCGGCGCCTACATGCCCGGACCGGAGGAATTGCTGGCGATACGCACGTGGATGGCGGAGAATCACGCGGCGTTTCGCAAAGCCGCGCGAGGGCCGGCGAAGCTGATGGGGAAGCTGCACGGCGATTCGCTGACGCGCGCTCCCAAGGGATTCGATCCGGCGCATCCCGCGGCCGATCTGATCCGCATGAAATCGTGGCTGTACTGGATCGAGCTGGAGGCCGGACTGGCGGAATCGCCGAAGCTGTTCACGGAGGTGATGAAGCGGTTTCGCGCCGTTGCTCCGGTGGTGGAGATGCTGAACGCGCCGCTGGTTTCGAGTAAGCGCGCACAGTCGAAGGCCGCTGCACCATGAGGTGGCTCGCACTCGTGTTCCTGGCATTGCCTGGGCTGGCCGCGGATAACGTGTCGCACTTCGCCCCGTTCGACGGCATGAAGGTGCACTACGAAAGCTACGGATCGGGCGAGGAGGCCGTGGTGTTCATCCACGGCTGGACCTGCGACCTGACTTTCTGGCGCGGGCAAGCGCCGGTGTACCAGAGCCGCCGGTCCCTGCTCATCGATTTACCGGGCCACGGCCAAAGCGACAAACCGAAGGTCGCGTATCCGATGGAGTTTTTCGCGCAGAGCATCGAAGCGGTGCTTCGCGATGCCGGCGTGGAGCGCGCCGTGCTGGTGGGCCACAGCCTGGGCGGGCCTATCGCTTATTCCTTCATTCGATTGTTTCCGGAGCAGGCGAAGGCGCTGGTGCTGGTGGACGCGACGGTTTCCAACGCTCCCGACACTGCTTCGTATCAGGCGGCGCAGCAGGTGCGGTATCAACAGAAGGCGGAGCGTCTGAGCGGCGCAATCGGCGAGAAGAATTTCCTGGCGGCGGTGAATTCGATGTTCTCCCCCAAGACTCCGCCATCCTTACGCGACCAGATCCGCGCGAAGATGCTGGCGACGCCGGAATACGTGCGCATCGCGGCGGTCACCAGCCCTTCGGAGATTTATCCGCCCGCTCCCGGCGAGAAGTTCGAGGTGCCGGCTCTGGCCATCCAGGCGGCTCAACAAGGCACGGAGGAGCGCGCGGCCGCGATGCGGACCATTTTCCCGAAGCTGCGCCTGGAGAAATGGGTAGGCAGCGGCCATTTCCTGATGATGGAAGATCCGGCGCGGTTCAACCGGTCTCTGGAGAAGTTTTTATCGGGGTTGTAATCTACTTCGTCTTGCGGACAGCCACCAGCAAATTGGACTGGCCCCGGCGCCGGTACCCGATGGCGAAGTCGAGCGGCAGCACGCCGGTCCCGGCCGAATAAGCGTCCTTGAGATCGTCCTGATTCCAATCCTTGAAGAGCTGGATCGGCTCCGAGTACGTTCCGAACAGGCGCACGTCCCAAGCGGCTTGATCGAAGTAGCGGTACGGGATGCCGGAATCCTCTTCAACCACCACGCGGCTCTTGGAGAGGATCGTGCCGCGGATGGTGGAGAAGTAGGGCTTGTGCATCAGGTACGACGCGGCCTTGACCAGAGTGATCGTGTCCGGAAGACCCTTCAGGTATGCGGTGGTGCCGGGTTTGCGCTTAAGCCGCGAATTTTCGAGGTTCAGCGAAAAATAACGCAGTGTGCGCGTCCCGTGGCGCGGATCGCTGAACTGGATAGCGACGCCGAAGGTCTCCACTATGGGAAGGCTCGCGGAAGGAGCGACGACGCCGTCGGGAGAGATGCCGATGCGCACGACATCCGTGATCGAGTAACCGGCGCGTGAGACCAGAAACAGCAGCAGGGGCAGGACGCCGTTGAGGTCGGTTTTGGTCACGTCGCGGCGCATATCGTCGGTCTTAAAAAACCCGCTCGCAACGACCGAGCTCAAACTGCGGCGAAGCTGTGTGAAGTAATCCGGCGTGTAGTCGGCGATGGCGGAGGGGATACAGCCCTCCGGCTCCAGACCCACCAGAATGTAGTCGCGCGCTTCGGGGAAAAACGCGAGCAGGTTGGCCGCATCAGGTCCGCCAAAGGGGTAAAAGGCGACTTCGCGAGCCGGCGCATTGCTGAGATTGGCATTGCGCCACGCGTCGATGCGGTCGAGATACTGCTTGCGGAGGCTGGCCCAATCGGAGGCGGAGCGCTTGGAGAAGTCGTTCCATGCCGCCATTTGCTCCGGGGTGAGCGCGGACGAGAAAGCGTTATCGCTCAATCCCGCGATCCATTGGGACACAGCGTTCCATTGTCCGCCGGGAGCCCGAACTCCGCACCCGGAGCTGGATGGAGGCAAGGCGGTCTCGGCAGGCGCGCACCACAACACCGCCGGCAGGCACAAAATAAGTTCGAGCGCGAGAACTCCCCTCATCAGAGTCATTCTACACGATTGATCGTCGGGATTCCGGAGTTTTTTGTCCACTGGTAGGAGATAATGAACCTTTATCTCTATGCCCAAGATCAACTACATTTCTCATGCGGGAGAGAAGTTCCAGATCGACGTGCCGGTTGGCGAATCCGTGATGGAGGGAGCTGTGCGGAACGGAATCGACGGGATTGTGGCGGAATGCGGGGGTTCGTGCCTCTGCGCGACGTGCCACGTGTACGTGGACGAAGGTTTTCTTCCGCTGCTGCCGCCGCTGGATGAGGCGCAAGACGCCATGCTCGATTCCACCGCCTGCGAACGAATGCCCAACAGCCGCTTGAGCTGCCAGATCGCGGTGCGGCCGGAGCTGGAAGGGCTGATTGTCCGGATGCCCGAAACACAGAAGTAAATGCCGGAGGGAGTTGTCATTGTCGGCAGCGGCCAGGCTGGTTATCAAACCGCCGCTTCGCTGCGGACGGAAGGCTTCGACGGGCCGGTTTTCCTGATCGGCGAGGAGCCCGGCGCACCCTATCAGCGGCCTCCTCTTTCGAAGGCGTTCGTCTTGGGCAAGCAGAATCCCACGCAAATCCTGCTGCGGCCGGAAGCGTATTATCGGGATCACCGGATCGAGCTCCTGGCGGGGGGGAAGGCCGTTGCCATCGATCGCGCGGCTCGGAAAGTGCGCCTGGAATCCGGCGGCGCGCTGGGCGGCCGTGAACTGAGCTATGACGTGCTGGTGCTTGCGCTGGGAGCCCGGAACCGCCCGCTTCCCGTGGCCGGGGCAGGGCTCGAAGGCGTGTGCTACTTACGAACGCTGGCGGAGGCGATCGAGGTCAAACAGAGGCTGGAGCAGGCTCAGCAGGTGGTAATCGTCGGGGGCGGATTCATCGGCCTGGAAATCGCGGCGTCGGCGCGCACGCTGGGAAAGCCTGTCACAGTGATCGAAGCGCTGCCCAGATTGATGGCGCGCGTCGTGGCTCCGGTGGTTTCGGAGTTCTTCCTGGAGACGCACAGGGCCCGGGGCGTTGAGATCCTGTTGAACGCCAAAGTGGAGGAGATCCAGGGCGGCGTGCATGGAGGCGATCGGGGCAAGGTTCAGGGAGTCTTGCTTCACGACGGCCGCAAGATTCCGGCGGATCTGGTGGTAATCGGCATAGGAATCGTGCCCAATACAGAATTAGCGGTGGAGGCCGGGCTGCCCATCGCCAACGGGATCGCTACGACTGAGTTTTTGCGCACTCCCGACGAACGCGTTTTCGCCATCGGCGATTGCGCCGAGCACCCCAGTGTCTTTACTAACGCGCAGGTGCGCCTGGAGTCCGTTCAGAACGCCGTGGATCAAGCCGTGTGCGTGGCGCGGACCATCGCCGGACGAGCCGCGCCCTACTCCGCCACGCCGTGGTTCTGGTCGGACCAGTTCGAGATCCGCTTGCAGATGGCCGGCCTGCCGGGAGGGCACGATCATACGGTAATCCGCGGCGCGCCTGAATCCGGCAAGTTCTCGGTGTTCTATTTCCGCGGAGGGAAGCTGTGCGCCGTCGATTCGGTCAACCGCCCCGCGGACCATCTGGCGGCGCGTAAACTGATCGGCTCCGGGACAACGCTGACCCCCAGCCAAGCCGCCGATGAAAGTGTAAATCTAAGATTCGTATAATCAATCCTCTTGATGGGGCGGGGATGGCGGCTGGTGTATACTGAACGGAGCCTAGTTGAGGGCCGGAAGAGGCCCCATCCCGCTGCTGCATGCAGGATGTTTGGGCCACAACCAAATACTTTCTTGAGTAGAGGAGTGACGAAACAAATATGAGTCAGCAAAGCCTGGAAGCCTTGCTCCAGACCGCCGGCAATCCGGTGAACATGCTCCGCAATTCGCAGATCGGAGCCTACGTTTATCCGGTGGTCCCTTCCGAATTCACGAACTGGCGCGACGAGCAACGTGCCTGGCGCGAGACCTGCGTCCTTTTCGACCAGTCTCACCACATGGTGGAGCAATTAGTCGAGGGCCCCGACGCCCTCAAGCTGTTCTCCCATCTCACCATCAACAGCTTTGCAAAGTTTCCGGTCAACAAGGCCAAACAATTCGTTCCGTGCAGCTATGACGGCTATGTGATCGGTGACGGGATTCTCTTTCATCTGGAGGAAAACAAACTCCTTTACGTTGGGCGCGCCCCGTCTGCCAGTTGGATTCAATTCCATGCCGAGACGGGCGGATACAATGTAACGACGAAGAAGGACGATCGGTCGCCCTCCCGCCCCGGCGGCAAGCCGGTAGTCCGCACGCATTACCGTTACCAGATTCAAGGGCCGAATGCGAAGCAGGTGATTGAAAAGCTGAACGGCGGGCCGATCCCGGACATCAAGTTTTTCAGCATGGATACGATTAACATCGCGGGGCGGAAGGTCCGAGCCTTGCGCCATGGCATGGCTGGCGCTCCCGGCCTGGAGGTTTGGGGTCCGTACGCGGAAGGCGAGGAAATCCGCGCGGCGATCGTGGAAGCCGGCAAGGATTTTGGCCTGGCTCAGGTCGGCAATCGGGCTTACGCGACCAACACGCTTGAATCGGGCTGGATCCCTTCACCTCTCCCCGCCGTCTATACAGGCGAAAAGATGAAGGCCTACAGGCAGTGGCTGCCGGCGTCAAGCTATGAAGGCACAGGTTCGATTGGCGGCAGCTTCTATTCCAATAACATTGAAGACTATTACATGACGCCCTACGAGCTGGGCTATGGGCCGTTCGTCAAATTCGACCATGACTTCATTGGAAGAGAAGCTCTCGAGAAAATCGCCGATAAACCGCAGCGCAGGAAAGTGACCTTCGCCTGGAACGCCGAGGATGTCACCAAGGTTTTCCACTCCATGCTTGAAACGGGCGCCGTGAACTACAAATACATCGACCTGCCCTTGTCGAATTACACCTCCGCGTCGTATGACAAGCTTGTGAACCACGGCAAGATGGTCGGCCTCTCGATGTTTGCCGGCTACAGCTACAATGAGCGGTCGATGCTCTCGCTGGGCGTCGTCGACCCGGATATCCAGGTCGGCAACGAAGTCACGCTGATCTGGGGCGAGGAGGGCGGCGGGTCGAAGAAAACGACGGTCGAGCGCCACAAACAAATCGAAATCCGGGCGATCGTCAGCCCCGTGCCGTATTCTAAAGTTGTGCGCGAGGCGTACGCCAAGGGTTGGCGCACCTCCGCCTAGGACGGATCGGCATACTTCTACCAGCTACCGCCCTAGGGCGCCGAGAACGCCAGCAGCACGTTGCCCGGCATTCCGTTCTTCACTCCGATGTATCCAGAAGGCGCGAACAGCATGCCGCCCGCGACTACGGGTCCGGGCGCGCCCATCGAACCCCCTTTGCCGGCGACGCCGTTGACCGTCTGGTAGTCCTGCACGGTGTTGTATTCCCACACCACGCGGCCGTTCGCCGAAGATAAGGCGCGCAGCACTCCGTCCCATCCGCCGGAGAACACGACGCCGGGGATGGCCGTCAACGGCCCATCCTGGCCGGTGTGCGAAGCCATTGCGGCAGACGGCGGGAGCGCTGTGAACCATTGCCGCTCGCCGTCTCTCAACTGCACTGCGGCGATGCCCCCGGTGCCCAGGCCGAAGTAAGCGTTCTGGCCGTCGGCCGCGCCGCCCCAGATGATCTTTCCGCCGAACTCCGTGGTGTTGGCGACCAGCGCTGTTTTCCAAACCATCGCGCCCTTCTTATCCGGATCGTGAGCCCAAACGTTGCCGCTCTTTTGGGCGGCGATCAAAAGGGTCCGCCCGTCCGGTAACGTCTTGAGGATCGGCGAAGCGCCGAAGTCGTGATCCGGGCCGAGCTCGGGCGGGCAGTTCTCGGGAAGCTTCGCGCCGTTGCAGCCGGCGAGCCAGGTATCGCTGGCAGTCTCCTGAACCGACCAGAGGATCTTGCCGGAGTCGAGATCCATCGCCATGATCGAATCGGTGGTATCCGGCGCGGGTGACGTGTACGCGTCGCCGGTTCCGGCGTACAGCGCGCGGCGCTTTGCGTCGATGGTCGGCGAGTTCCACACGCCGCCGCCCGCGGGCGCCCAGCGCGGCACGCCGTTCGAATTTTTGCCGATTTGCTTGGGGGCGTCGGCGATGGTGTACGTCTTCCAGATCTGCTTGCCCGTGGTTGCATCCAGCGCGACCACACTCCCGCGAAACGTGCAGCATGGATAATTCGCATTCCCGCCCGCGCCTTCCTCCCCGGAAGCGACCGGCACGTAGATGCGATTCTCGAACACCTTGGGCGCGCCGGTGATGCGAGCGCTGGCATGATCGTCCACGCGGACCTTCCAGATCAGTTCGCCAGTTGCGGCGTTGACCGCATAGACGTTGGCTTTCAGGTCGCCGAAGTAAGCGGTGTAGCGCGGAGGCGCGTCAGACGTGACCGCTGCAACGGTGACGGCGGTTCGTACTCCCGCGTCGGCTTTGTAAGACCAGTACATACATCCGGTGTTGGCGTCCAACGCGTACACCATGCCGGTGTCGACGCCGATGTAAACGCGTCCTCCCGCGACGCTGGCCTGGCCCAGCACCGATCTCACGCCGGGAAATCCGAAAGCCCACTTGAGCTTCAACTGAGGGACTTGAGCGGCTGAAACCTGGGCTGCCTCCGCAAGCTGAAACCGCGCGTTGGAATCGTCCGGGCCCCAACCGTTCCAGGAGGGGCTTGTGTTGATGTTGCCCAAGCTCACGCCCGGGGCGCATTGCGCGAATAGGTAGCCAGTGAACAAAGCCGAAAGCAGGAATAAGCGGAACATTGGCACCAGTCTACTATGAGAACATGCGGAACTTCGACGATCTCTCCGAGCGCGAAATGCTGGCGCTCGCCATTGCCCTGGAGGAGGAAGACGAGCGCGTGTACGCCGACTATGCGGAAGGGCTGCGCGAGAACTTCGCGGCATCGGCCGCGGTATTCGGGGGGATGCGCCAGGAGGAATCCGGCCACCGCCGCAGGTTGATCGAACTGTACCGCCAGCAGTTCGGCGAACACATCCCGCTCATCCGGCGGCAGGACGTGAAGGGTTTCGTGCAGCGGAAGCCGGTCTGGCTGATCCGGCCGCTGCGGCTGGACGAGGTCCGCAAACAAGCCAGCACGATGGAAGTGGAGAGCCGGCAGTTTTATCTAAAAGCGGCGGCCCGCGCCAGCGACGCGCGGATCCGGCAATTGCTCGACGATCTGGCGCAGGAGGAGTATTCGCACGAGAACCGCGCGGAGGAACTGGAGAAGGCCCTGCTTCCGCCCGACGCCAAGCAGGCGGAAGATCAGGCCCGGCGGCGCCTGTTTGTGCTCCAGATCGTTCAACCGGGATTGGCGGGATTGATGGACGGGTCGGTGTCAACGCTCGCGCCAGTGTTCGCGGCGGCGCTGGCGACGCGCGATTCGTGGGCGGCGTTCCTGGTCGGCCTGGCGGCGTCACTGGGAGCGGGCATCAGCATGGGATTCGCCGAGGCTCTGTCCGACGATGGAAGCCTGACCGGGCGCGGGCACCCTTGGATGCGTGGTCTGATCACCGGTTTGATGACCGCGCTGGGAGGAGTCGGGCACACGCTGCCGTTCCTGGTTCACGATTTCCGTATCGCGATGGGCGCGGCGATGGTCGTAGTAGTGGTCGAGCTCGCGGCAATTTCCTGGATTCGGCACCGCTACATGGAAACGCCCATCTGGTCGGCGGCCTTCCAAGTAGGATTGGGCGGCGCGCTGGTGTTTCTCACCGGAGTGCTGATCGGCAGCGCTTAGCGCAGCGCGGTCATGGGATCGATACGCGTGGCGCGGCGCGCAGGAATGTAGCTCGCTACCAAAGCCACGATCACGAACAGGAGCGCGACGCCGGCGAAAGCCTCGGGGTCGGTGGCGCTGGTTTGGAACAGCAGGCTGGTCATCACCCGGGTCAGCACCAGCGCTCCTCCGATGCCGAGCGCGATACCCGCGACCGAAGAGAGAGCCCGTGCCGATCGACAGCAGCACGGCGAAGCCAAGCACCAATCCATCCAATCGAATCTCCCCGGCGCGAGGCAGGTCCAGGGCAGTATCAAACTCCATCGGGCCAGCAGCACGCCCAGCTCGGACCGGGAGTGTTTCGCCCCTTCGGCCAAAGCCCTCCCCCGTTCGCTAAGCTCCGCTTCGAGGAATTGGTGCATGTCCGCCACGATTGGAAGCCGGTTGGCAGCACTCCGACGATGGTGTAAGGAGTCGCCGCCAGAGTAACCGTCTTGCCCAGAATCCCCGGGTCTCCGTCGAAACGCCTGCGCCAGAGCGCCGCGCCGATCATGGCCACGCGAGGTCCCGCCGCGGTGTCTTCCTCCGGGCGGAAACTGCGTCCCAACAGCGGCTCCACTTCCAGAATGCTCAGGAAATTCGCGGAGACGCTCGCGCCCTTCAGCACTTCCGGTTCTGCGCCGCCGGAAAGCGTGATGTTCTGGAGGCCGCCTCGATAGGCTCCCACCCCCGTATAGGAACGTGCTTCTGCTCTGATCTCCTCAAACCGTACCGAGGTTGCACCTCCAGAGATTTGCACCACGCGGTCCGGATCGCGGTAGGCCAGCGGTTTCAGCAGCACCGAGCGGATCACCGTGAACATCGCGGTATTGCCGCCGATGCCCAAGGCGAGCGTGAAGACGGCGGTCGCGGTAAAGGCTCGGTTCTTGCGCATGGTCCGGAGCGCGTAGAGCAGATCCTGCCCGACACTCTCCAGAAAAGCGGGGCCGGTCATTTCAATTCACCGTCTACCGAACCTCGGCCCCCAGAGGCGCGTAATAACCGTGGCGGGCTCGCACCACCAGATCCCTGCGCCCTTTCACTCTAATATCCAGGGTGTGATACAGGCCGTCGGTCTTGAGCGGCTCGGGCCGGTACACCACGATGTATTGATGCCGCAGCTCATTGGCGATGTTTTCAAAGGACTGGTTCAAGTCCGTCGCTTTGAAGGGGAAGAAAACCTGGCCGCCCGTCTCCTGAGCGAAATACTTCAGGATCTTATCGCCTTCCAGCTCCTGGCCGGAGATGTTGGTGGAGATGGTATAGATCACCACGTCCGCCTTTTGCGCCATTTCGAGGGCCTGGTCGCGAGTGTAGCGGCTCTGGTTATCTTCCCCGTCGCTCAGAATCACCATGGCGCGGCGGAACTTCTCCGGCGGCTGGTCTTGCAGCTTTTCCTTACAGGCGTAAAAGATGGCGTCGTAAAGCGCGGTGCCCCCGCCCGGCCGCAGGGCGCCGATCGACGCGTTCAATTTGCCAATGTCGTCGGTCATGTCCGCAACCAACTCCGCGGACGTATCGAAGCTCACCACCATGGCCTTATCCAATACCGGACGCACCACGGTTTCGACGAAGTTGGTAGCCGCCTCCTGCTGAAACTTGAATCTTTCGCGGATGCTGTTGCTGGTGTCGATCAGCACGGCCAGCCGCAGCGGGAGGTCGCTTTCGCCGTTGAAGTCGAGGATGGTTTGCTGCTTTTTGTTTTCGATCACCTCGAACTCATCTTTGGTCAAGTCGGTGACAAAGTGCCCCTTTTTGTCGGCGACGGTAAACAGGACGGGGACGCGCGTGACATCCAAGCGGAAGGTCTGCTCACCCGGCAACTCCGACACGGGGATGGGCGCGGATTTCGAGGAACCCTTCTGCGGCGGGGCCTGCGCGAAGACAGGCAACAATACGAAGAATGCGACAACCGGGGCTTTCATTCGATTCACCTAGATTATACGCGGGTTGAAACGCAGGAGTTCGAGCCATTGCTCAAGCTCGCCGGGAAGGGGGGCTTGGACGGTTATACGTTCGCCCGCGGTTGAACCCAGGACCGCCGGGCTCAGGAAGCCGATGCGCCACGCATGAAGGAACATCCTCGTGGCCGCGCCCGCGCCCGACACCCTGCCGCCGGACACCTTGCCGTAGAGCCGGTCGCCCGCAACGGGGTGGCCGAGATCGGCCATGTGCACCCGGATCTGATGCGTGCGGCCGGTTCCCAGGCGGATTTCCAGAAACGTGAATCCCGCGAACCGTTCGAGTACGCGATATTCGGTCAATGCCGTGCGGCCCGGTCCGGATTTCGAATTTAGCTTCGCGGTCATGCGCGTGCGGCGAACAGGGTCGCGGGCAATCGGCTTGGCGATGCGCCCGGAGTCCACTTGAACCGTGCCCTCGACCAATGCCAGATAGAGCTTTTCCACCGTGCGCGCCGCGAATTGCGCCGCCAGATTCCGGTGCGCGGCATCGTTACGGGCTACCAGCAAGACCCCGCTGGTGTCTTTGTCCAGTCGATGCACGATCCCCGGCCGGAGATCGCCGCCCACCTGCGATAGCGACTGGAAATGGTGCACCAGGCGATTTACCAGCGTGCCGGAGCGCGCCCCGGCGCCGGCGTGGACCGTCAATCCAGCCGGCTTGTTAATCGCAATCACTCCCGGATCTTCGTAGAGAACCTCGATGGGAAGATTCTCGGGCGCGGCCGAGAGCGGAGGAAGCTCGGCGGGAGCGACCTCGATTTGCTCGCCTGCCCGCACCAGGTGAGAGGCCTTGGCGCGAGCGCCGTCCACCAGCACGCGCCCTTCTTTGATCCAGGTTTGGAGCCGAGCGCGGCTGTGGCCGCTCATCTGTTCCAGCAGAAGATGATCCAGGCGCTTGCCGGCGTCGCCCACCCCAGCCGCGAATCGCATAACGGTCGCGAATCGCATGGCTCATTCAGGAAGACGCGGCGACCAGAAACACCGCGATCTCCGCCAGCAGATTGGGAAGCATCGTCACCTGGCGATGGCCGTTGAGAAAGATACGCCGTTCCACCCGCCAACGCTGTTTCTGCGCCAGCGCCTCGAAATCGAGCACGGTGAAGAAGTGGATGTTGGGCGAATCCCACCAATCGTAGGGAAACAAATCGTTCTGAGGCGCCCGCCCGCTTCGCAGCATGGAAAGACGGACGGTGTAGTGCCCGAAGTTGGGGAATGCGACAATCGCACGGCGGCCCACGCGCAACATGCCGCGCAGCACGCGAAGCGGATCGCGGACCTCCTGCAAGGTCTGCGACAGGATGACGTAGTCGAAGGCCCGGTCGGGGTAATCTTCGACCGCGGTCTCCAGGTCGCCCTGATAGACGGAGACGCCGCGCGCGATGGCTTTCTGCACGCGCGCTCCGGTCAGCTCCACGCCGCGGCCATCGACGTCCTTATGCTCCTTCAGCCAGGCCAGCAACTCGCCTTCGCCGCAGCCCAGATCCAGCACGCGCGTCTCCGGCTCCACCAATTCGCCGATGATCGCAAAGTCGCGGCGTCCGTAAACCTCACGCACGCGCCTTGATCCCCTGACGCGCTTCCTCTTTAAACGTGCTGATCAGGAATCCTCGCACCAGCTCGGTTTGCTCCTCCACCTCCACCAGGAAGGAGTCGTGGCCGTAGCGCGCTTCCAGATTGCAATAGGCCACGTCGGCGTTGCGGCTGCGCAGAGCGCTGACAATCTCCAGCGACTGGTAGCTGGGATACAGCCAATCCGATGAAAAGCTGATCAGCAGAAAACGCGTCCGCGCGCGCTCAAACAGGGCCGGCAGCGAGCCGCGCTGGGTAAGATCGAAGTCGTCCATGGCCTTGGTGATGTAGATGTAGGAATTGGCGTCGAAACGGTCCACGAACTTATAGCCGCGATACTTCAGGTAGCTCTCGACTTCGAATTGGTCGGGCGTGCGGAGGCGGCGGCCGAACTTCTCGCGCATGCTCTGATCGCTCATGTAAGTGATGTGGCCCACCATGCGAGCCAGCGCCAGCCCATTCGCCGGAGGCTTACCGCCGTAGTAGTTCCCGCCGCACCAATCCGGATCGGCCATGATGGCCTGACGTCCGACTTCGTTGAACGCGATCTGCTGCGCGCTGTGCCGCGCGGTGCAGGCGATGGGAATCGCGGAGGCCACGCGCTCCGGATAGGCTACCGCCCATTCCAGCGCCTGCATGCCGCCCATGGAGCCGCCGGACACAGTCAGCAGCCTCGGAATCCCCAGGTGGTCGATCAACAGCTTTTGCAGCCGCACCATATCGGAAACGGTGATGACCGGGAAGGTCATGGCCCACGGGCAGCCGGTCTCGGGATTGATCGAGCCGGGACCGGTGGTGCCGCGGCAGCCGCCCAGAATGTTCGAGCAGACGACGAAATATTGGTCCGTGTCGAAGGCTTTGCCGGGGCCGATCATGTTGGTCCACCAGCCGCCTTCGCCGGCCGCGTGCGCGTCGCCGGAAAATGCGTGCAGCACCAGGATCGCGTTGTTTCGGGCGGCGTTTAGCCTGCCATAGGTCTCGTAGGCCACTTCCACGGGCGCGAGGGTTGCGCCGCAGTCGAGTTCCAGCGCGTCGAAGATCGCCGTAGCGGACTCTGTCACCATCTGGGTGGTCACCATACGGGATAATTCCAGTGTACAGCTAGGCCAAAGGGGCGGCCCCGGCCAAGGAACGATGGAACCCAAGAAACAATAGAGCGATGAAGCGGATCATTGCGGCCGCGGGTCTGTTCGTACTCCTGGCGGATGGCTTATTCGGCCAAACCGCGGAGGCACGGCCGGAATTCGACGTGGCCGATATCCGGCAGAACAAGTCGGGAGGTCCTGACTGGGATGGCGGCGTCCTTCCCGGTGGCCAGTTCGGAATCCGCAATGTGCCCTTGAAAACCTTGCTTGGGTGGGCCTATTCCAACACCGACCGATTCATCGACACCTACATCGTCGGGGCCCCGGGCCGGGTCGGCAAAGACCGCTTCGATATCACCGGCAAGGCTCCGGCAGGCACTCCGGACAAGACCCTCGCGCTCATGCTGCAAGTGTTTCTGGAGCACGAGTTCAAGCTGAAGACCCACCAGGAGCAGAAAACCATGGATGCGTTCGCTCTGGTGGTGCGCAAGGGAGGGCCAAAGCTGGCGAACGCCGCCGGCTCGGGCGAGCCGGACTGCGAGGCTACGAGCCGCAAGGGCCGAACTATTATGGTGGCGCGCACCAGCTTTGCGCCAACATGCGCATGGCGGATCTGGCGCTGAAGCTTCCCGAAATCGCGTCCGGCTACGTCGACCGACCGGCGGATTTGACGGGCCTCACCGGAGCTTACGATTTCAAGCTGGATTGGGTGGGACGGAGAAACATCGACAAGGGCGGTCTGACGATATTCGATGCCATAACCAAGCTCGGACTCAAGCTGAAGGCGCGCAAGCTACCGGTCCCGGTCACCGTGGTCAACCACATCGAGCAACTCTCGGACGATAATTGAAGGTATGAGGACCCTCCTCCTACTAGCCTGCGCTGCCTCGTTGTCGGCCGCACCCCCGATTCGCGTCATGCTCCTGGACGGCGAGAGCGCCGGCACGTATCATGCCTGGCGCGAGACCACTCCGGTCTTGAAGAAGGAATTGGAAGAGACCGGTCTGTTCCAGGTGGAAGTCGTGACCGCGCCTCCATCGGCCGGCGACTTCAGCAACTTCAAACCGGATTTTGCGAAGTACGGCGTGGTCGTCTCCAACCTCGATTCCGCCACCTGGCCCGCGGATCTGAAGCTGGCGTTCGAGCAGTACATGAAGAACGGCGGCGGATTCGTGGCCGTCCACGCCGCCGACAACGCCTTTGCAGGCTGGCAGGCGTTCAACGACATGATCGGCGTCGGAGGCTGGCGGGGACGCCGGGAGAGCGCTGGTCCAAACTGGTTCTACAAAGACGGCCGGATGGAATCCGACCCCGCGCCCGGCCCGGCCGGCTCGCATGGAGCCAGGCTGCCGTTTCGGGTGACCATCCGGGACGCCGAACACCCCGTCACCAAGGGCCTGCCCAGAATCTGGATGCACGCCGGTGACGAGCTGTATGCCAAGCTGCGTGGCCCGGGCGCGAACATGACGGTGCTCGCGACCGCTTACTCCGACCCCGCCAATCAAGGCACCGGCCACGACGAGCCGATGCTGATGGCGCTTAGCTACGGCAAGGGCCGAATCTTCCACACCACGATGGGTCACGATATCCCGGCCCTGAGCTGCGCCGGATTCATCGCCACCTTTCAACGCGGCACGGAGTGGGCCGCCACGGGACGGGTGACGCAGAAGGTTCCCGCGGACTTTCCCTCCGCCGACGCGGTCAGCGTTCGCAGCGTTAAATGATCACCCCTTAAATTAAGTGATCAGCCTTTCGACTTGAGGAACGTCCCCTTGTCGAGTTCCTCGAACGCCTCCCGGAGTTGCTCCTGCGTGTTCATCACGATCGGGCCGTACCAGGCCACGGGCTCCTCCAGCGGCTTTCCGGAGACCAGCAGGAATCGAATCCCATCCTCACCGGCTTGCAAAGTGACCTCGTCGCCCCGGTCAAACACGATGAGCGAGCGATTATCCGCTTCCGCGGGCGGGATCTTATCCGACCATCCCACTCCCTCGGTGGGCACGGCGAGCGGACCGGAGGCGTTGCAGAACTTCCCCGATCCGGCGAAGACGTAGGCAAAAGCGTGGCGAGTGGTCTCAACCGGGAGCGTCTTTCTGCGCCCCGGAGGCACCGACACATCGATGTACACCGGATCGGCGGCGATTCCATCCACGGGCCCGCGCTTGCCCCAAAAATCTCCGCACACCAAGCGGACCTGGGTGCCGTCGTCGTCCGTGATAACCGGGATTTCGGGGGCCTTGATCTCCTGGTAACGCGGTGCGGTCATCTTGAGCGCCGAAGGCAGATTGGCCCAGAGCTGAAACCCGTGCATGCGCCCTTCCGGATCGCCCTTGGGCATCTCCTGATGGATGATTCCGCGCCCCGCCGTCATCCACTGGATATCGCCGGCCGCAATGGCGCCCTTGTTGCCCATGCTATCGCCGTGCTCGACGGTTCCGGCGAGGACGTAGGTGATGGTCTCGATCCCGCGGTGGGGGTGCCAGGGGAAGCCCGCCAGATAATCGGCGGGAACGTCGTTACGGAAGTCGTCGAGAAGCAGGAACGGGTCGAAATCGGAGGTGTTGCCGAAACCGAAGGCGCGGCGCAGATGCACCCCCGCCCCTTCAAGCGTTGGCTTGGACTTGATGAGATGTTTCACTGGCCGGATGGACATACTTTGAGCTTAACGCTCGCGTCAAGGGGTGGGCAGCTCTCCGACCTGCCAAGGGTGGGGCAGGTCTCCGACCTGCCAATTTCGGGCCTCTACCGTGCCGCGACGCTCGCGCCGCCCGCCGGCTGTGCCTTTTTCATCTGGAACGGCGTGCTCTTGACGATCCCCAGAATCAGCGCCGAAAAGCGGTAGTTGTTGCCGGCGGCCGCGCGTTCGATGGAGCGAACGGTGGGCATGTCGTAATACTCCAGGCCCCGGCCCAGGCCGTAGATCATTAGCTTTTGGGTCATGGTGCGGACGAACTGCTCCGGATGCTTCATCAATGCCGCGCGCAGAGCCACCGGGCCGTTGACCGCCGTGCCGTCGGCAAGCTGACCGGAGGCATCCACCGGTCCGCTGGCGTCCTTGGCGCGCCACTTTCCGATGGCGTCGAAATTTTCGAGCGAGAAACCCAGCGGGTCCATGACGCTGTGGCAGGTCGAGCACGGCGGATTCTTGCGGTGCTCCTCCAGCAGAGCGCGCACGGATTGCGCTTTCGCGCCCTCCTCGTTTTCCTTGAGCGTCGGCACGTTGGGCGGCGGCGGCGGAGGAGGTGTCCCCATCAGGTTTTCGAGAATCCATTTGCCGCGCAGCACCGGCGAAGTGCGGTTAGGCTGCGATGTCACCGTGAGTATGCTGGCCTGGCCCAGCAGCCCCTTGCGATTCTCATCCGTGATCTTGACGCGGCGGAACTGGCTGCCGTAGATGTTGGGGATGCCGTAGTGCTTGGCCAGACGGTCGTTGACGAAGGTGTAATCGGCGTTCAGCAGGTCCAGCACGTTGCGGTCTTCGCGCATGATACTCTCGAAAAACAACTCCGTCTCGCGGCGCATGGCCTGGCGCAGATTGTCGTCGAAATTGGGAAAATCGTCCTCGTTCGGCGATACGCTCTGCACGTTGCGCAGAAACAGCCACTGCCCCGCGAAGTTCGCGACCAGAGCCTCGGCGCGAGGATCGGCCAGCATGCGCTTCACCTGCTGCTCCAGCACCGCCGGATCCTTCAGCCTTCCTTGCGTGGCCAGGTCCAGAAGCTGGTCGTCGGGAATGCTGCTCCACAGGAAGAACGACAGGCGCGACGCCAGCTCGACGTCGTTGACGCGGTACACCGAGCCCGGCGCCGTGCCGGCGGGATCGGGCTGATAGCGGAAGATGAACTTGGGGCTCGCCAGAATCAGGCGCAGCGCGTTTTCGATCCCGTATTCGAAGGTGGACCGGTTGCGTCCAATCTGATAGAAGCTCAGCAGCGTTTCCAGATCCTTGTCGGAAACCGGCCCGCGGTAAGCCCGGCGCGAAATCGCTGAAAGAATCTGCTTGGCGCAGGGCGTTTCGTCGCTCGCCTGCGCTGGATGGCACATGAAAATGCGCCGGCGGCTGGGTGTGTCGCCGGGACCCTTGGCCTCAAACGGTCCGGTGATCTGCACGTGGTCGATCAGCGGAATTCCGTTCATGTTCTGCAAATCCAGATCGCGCGTGAAAGGCTGCAAAGGCTCGTCGGATTCCGAAGAGTTCCTGCGCAGAAACGCGACTGCCACGGCATGGGGCCCGGCGCCGACGTGAACCCGCGTCTTGAGGCGCGCATCCAGCGCATCCTTGGCGATTCCCAGGTTGGCGTCGGACATCTTATTGTCTTCCTCGCCGCCCACCGGAGCGATAAACACCCTCGCACCGTCGATGCTGATCTCGAGCTGGTGCGGATACTCCAGTCCCGTGACGTAGCCGACGATGTTCTGCAACAGCGAAACGCTGAAATCGTATTCGGCGTCAAGCGGGAAGTTGTAGTGAATCAGAATGCCCCCGCGCGTTCCCAGCGGCAGGCCTTCGATGTGATCTTCCTGCGCCAGGTCCGGCGGGACGGGGTAAATCTGGCTGACCGGCGTGATGCCGGGATCGCCCACGGCCAGGCTGGCGATCTTGGTGGAAGCCGCCAGATATTGCTCGAGCAACGACGGCGACACCTTCAACACGTCGGCGATATTGTCGAAACCGTCCGATTCGTCGTCTGCCGGCAGAAAGTCGGATACATTCAGATCCAGCCCCAGCAGATCGTGGATCGCGTTGCCGTATTCGGTGCGGTTGAGCCGGTGCAGAGGCGAGCGGCCCGGGTTGGCCGTGGCCCCGGGCGCACCGTCAATCGAAGTCTCCAGCCAGGAAACAAACGAGTCGATGGACGCCTGATCGGGCCGCGGATTGCCCTGCGGCGGCATCATGCCCCCGCGCAGCTTGAGGATCGCCTTTTCCCAGGTTTGCGCCCCATCGGCCACGTGCTCCAGATCCATCTTGTCGAGCATCAGCCCGGCCGTCTTGGCTTGTTGGTTGTGGCAGGTCACGCAATACTCGTCGAGCATGTCGCGATGCGCGGCAGTCGCCGAAGCGGCGCGAAGATGCGCGACCAGCATCGCCAAGCCGGCCGCGGAGGCAACAAATACGGTAGTTCGAACGATTCGCAACACGCCTTTTCCAAGGATACACCAGATCCCCGGCGGAGCGATCAAAGCCAACCGGCGACCGCTTTGAACGGTGCTAGACTCTGCTAATGATGGCCTTCACGGAGCTGCGCTGGGGACGCGTGATCGTGGGCGGCGTCTCCGCGGAGTTGGCCGTTTTCGCCGTCGTTTTCCCCGTGCTCTATCTCTTTGGGCAGACGGCCTTCCTCACGTCCATTCTTGCCGCGTCCTTGGTCCTGCCGTTCGCTTTTGCAGTCTGGGTAGGCCGGCACATCGAATCGCATTTCGTGCTCCATGGAGCGCTTGTAGGCGTCGTTGTAGCGCTGGTGTATTTGATACTCGCGTGGGGGCAGCCCGAGCCGCTGCTGTACAAAATCGCGCACGGACTGAAGCTTGTGGGCGGTTTGCTGGGGGGCATTGTGGCAGCGAGCCGCGCCAACCACCTGAAGCCCGGTTCAACGATACAATTGAGAAAACACAAGGTCCCGGGCCCTTAGCACAGCGGTTAGTGCAGCGGACTCATAATTATTCTTGGGATCGGCGCACCAGGGAGCACGTCGGCGAACGCTGTTTCCCATGAGCAACTTCAGCGAGTTGTGCGCCGCTCCGAACCGTCGTGCGATGCCGGGTGTACCCCCAATTTCCACCACAATCACCTCACATGGTAATGTCGCTGTTTGGAGGTCAATCTGTCTCTCTTCGACCCGCAAGGCTCAAAGGAACTACTCGACGTTCTTCTGAACGATAGGACACAAGGAAGCGGCGAAACCTTCCCTGAACCGTCGAATGCGCTCAATAATCAACTGCAAGTGGGGCTTCATCGACAAGCAGGGCAAGTTTTCGGTGAATCCGCAGTTCGACACCGCTGAGCCGTTCAGCGATGGCTTGGCGACGGTGCGTATTGGTGGTGACAAGGCTGGCAAGTGGGGTTTCATCGACAAGCAAGGGAAGTTTGCAGTGAATCCGCAGTTTGATCTCGCTAAGTCGTTCAGCGATGGCTTGGCTCGTGTGCTCGTCGGAGATAACAGAGTCGATAGATTTGGAGGCGTTCCGGTTGACTCGACAGGCAAGTGGGGCTTCATTGACAAGCAGGGGAAGTCGGCGGTTAGTCCCCAGTTTGATGACGCTGCGGACTTCAACGAGGAATTGGCAGCGGTTCGTATCGGGGATGAGAAGACAGGCAAGTGGGGCTATATCGACAAGCAAGGCAAGTTCGTGATCAATCCACAGTTTGATGCCGCTGAACGTTTCAGCGAGGGCTTGGCAGCAGTTCGCATTGGGGATGACAACACTGGCAAGTGGGGCTTCGTAGACAAACAGGGCAAGTTTTCGGTGAACCCCCAGTTCCGGCCATCCTTCGTGGTTCATTTAACGGGACAGACCGTGCGTTTGTTTGGGCACATTTCTGAGGGACTGGCACCTGTGCGAATGGGCGAGGACGACAATGGCAAGGTAGGCTACATGGCACGCTGATGCTATGTGAACCGATACAGCAGAGACACAGCCAGGGCCGAAGGATTAGGACGAAGTCTGATTCACTTTGCGAACTTAGCGATGCAATCTTTCCGCTGTTTTGCTTGAGTTTCATCCTCTTTGTGCAATCCAGCCGGGTCATTGGGATTGGCTGCTTGGAGGCAGTTTTGAAGGGCGGGATTATCGGTCAGAATGCCAAGTGGATCTTTGTGTTGGGTTGTCTCGCTAGAATCCTGCGGAACTCTACGAAGGAGCTTCACGGAAATCACACCGGGCAGCGCCCGAATACGATCATCAACGAAAGGCGGTCTCTGATCTTTCGGCACATCCAAGATCTCTGAAAGCGGAGGGCGCTGGGCGATGACGAGGTATGCGTTGTACGGGCCTGAACCATAGATCTTATCTGCCTTGTCGTCCCCCGTTTGTCCGTAGATCTTTGCCTTGAGTGTAATGATTTTTTCCTCTTCATTAAGAATTGCCCGTTCGACATCGGGTGTGCGTCCTGTTAGGTTTTCAAGTCCGATCAAGTGCTCCTCCCGTTGGGTCAGTTCATATTGGGCAGCTTTGAGTTCTTTGTCCGCCGTGCATCCCACCTGGAAAACGGTAGCCGTGGTTAGGGCTGTTAAGGCGATAAGGCGGCTGAATCGCTTTCCTGAAGGGCTTTGCCAATCCAGGAAGGCACGGTCAGGATTTTGAGCCGGGGAGCCAACATGAGCGTCGGCTCGGTAGAAGATGATGCGGAAGGGCATTCTCATGGCGTTGTACTTTTTGGGCTTCAGTATACACCGAAGCGGCCGGGGTGAGAGGTACGGAGCCGAGAGAATTGGCCTCCTGAACCTTCTTGAAAGGGGTTACGAAGAGCGTCCGGTGTGCTCACGCCTGTTCGGGTAGATCAGTGGCGTGGCGTAAGGCCGTGTCGCTCCAGAAAACTCCGCAAGTCGAGAATCCGATACCGTTGCGAACTTTCTCCGACTCGTCGGCGTAGTGCTCCGTCGTCCGTCAGCAGAGAGATAGCAGGATCGCACAGGTAAAACAACTGCTGATAGTCATTCCAGTCGCCGTCATGTTTCTCGAAGTTGTATTTACCATCTGCGATCACGGCGCACAACTCTTTGTGGTAATGGTAGGCGGCGGCGAGGCGGTCGGCGAGAAGCGAAACCTGATCCTGGGTTATTCTTCGACCAAGCGCTAGAGCGATGCCAGCGGCCCAGACCTCAGGTGAAGGACAGCGTTGCTGACGATCTCTCACGTCTTCCAAGATTCTCCGGTGAGCAGTCTTGGCCGCTCGTTGCTGTCGGGTAATCACGGTTGGATCGAAGACCCATGCCTTGCGCCGCTGCTCCAGCGGATCACGAACGCCACTTTGAAGCGCTTCCTCTCGACTTTTCGCACGGAGCGTCAAGCGGAACCACTTTTCAAAGTCGGACGGGCCGAGCTTGCTCACGGATGGTATGTTGGCACATCTGATCCCAAAAACCTTCGAGAGCATGAACGCACCGGGCAGACCGAGGAATGTCGGGCTACCTCCACCTGCCATCAATCGAAGGCGCTCTTTGTCAGACTCGAAATGGGTTCCGTCGCCGCCCTTGATTGCATCGAGAAGTTCGATGAACGTCTCCGCAGATACAACGAGACGGAAGTTCCGGCTCAAGCAACGTTTGATCTCTTCGAGATCGCCCCGGTAGACAGGCGTCAGGAGTTTCCCACATACATTCGTGTCGAGAATCAGTTTGGGAAGCGAAGGCATATCCGTGCCATTTCCAAAACAAGTTTGTCGTCGTATCTCTTCTCCATGGTACGGGGTGCGACTCCGAGTGTGGGGCGGCGACGATAGATGCAGTCCACCGAGCTACTGCCTGGAATTTGGATTCCTTTTCTCCAGCATTGATTGGTGGAGCCGTCATCGACCTGGATGCGGTTCTGTCAAACTGGGAAGCGTTACGCCACTACGCAACCCGAAGGAAGGACGGCATGGAAGACTTGGATTCGAGCGTGATCCGCCATCTAATCCTCAAGGCGAAGTTGACTGGCGGCGTTTACAATTTTCAGATTTCCACCATCGTGCAAGCGGTCTGTGATATGGCTGTCAAGGACGGCCTTCTCCCCGAAGCGCCTCGCCTTCAATACCAGAATCCGTTAGCGGACAAGATCACTGCCGTCATTTGGGAACTGATAATCGAAGGCATCTATACACCGGGTGCGGGGATGCAACACCCGAACCTTCCCGCTCTCCGTGCCACGGAGTATGGGCTTCGGTGCTTCGAGGCTGGGGAGCTAACGGCGCATGATCCAGACGACTATCTTCGGCGACTCAAAGCTAAGTGCCCGAGCATTGACGACATCACGCTCTTGTATACGGGAGAAGCACTCGATACGTTTCGGGTTGGAAACTTTCTCGCTGCTACGGTGATGATTGGCGTGGCGGCTGAGAAGATGCTGCTCCGACTTGTTGACGCCGTTCATGGTGCGCTGACTACAACCCAACAGCAAGCGAATTTCAAGAAGGCTACGGATGTCCGAAGCGCCAAAAAGCAGCACGACGCAGTAGTCGCACAACTGAAATCGCCACTGAACCCTTTACCTCCTGAACTTCAATCGGTTTTGACACAGCACGTCGATGGCGCTTACGATCTCATCCGTCGCACTCGCAACGAGGTAGGGCATCCAACGGGCAGACGAATGGAGCGAGATGAGACCCATGCGTTACTGCTTTTGTTTCCGACGTACTGCGGGACAGTTCACGATCTGATGGAGTGGCTTCGCAACAATCCAATCTGAAACTGGACACTCGCCATTCGCCCCCTTCGCCGTGGATGCTGTGGGTCATTCGGGCGGTGGCGAGGCACTGAGAGAGGCCTGTGCGCTTTCGTGAGGCCATTCTGAAGCCGCTGATAGGGGCGGCGGTGATTTCCGACGATTCCTGCCGATTCACGCCCGGATTCCCAGACCTTCCCGCCCTGCCAGCTTCAGAATGGTCGTAAGCTCGTAACGGGCTTCGAGAAAGGAATTGCGACAATGAGTATTTTCAGGCGTGGAAAGGTTTACTGGTATGAGTTCGTCTTCAAGGGAGAGCGCATCCGGGAGTCTACCCATCAGCGCAACAGACGAGCAGCAGAAGACATCGAATCGGCGCACCGCACGGCGTTGGCAAAGGGCGAGGCCGGAATTTTCGAGAAGAAGAAGGCTCCCACGTTGGCCGGGTTCAAAGGCGAGATCGTGGCCCATTGGGAAGTGAAGCACAAGGCGAAGCCGAACACGCTGACCTTCTACAAGGAGAAGCTGGATCGGCTCTTGGAGTTTGCTCCAATGGCTTCGTCACCGCTCGACCGCATCGATGAAGACCTGATCGAGCGGTACGTTCAGGCCCGTCGCAAGACCGTGAAACCTGGAACCGTGAATCGCCAACTTGCTACTCTCAGCGTCGTGTTGACCGCCGCACGAAAGTGGAAGGTCATTGATCGTCTACCGTTGATCGAGCGTCTTGCTGGAGAGGGCCGACGAGATTTCGTTCTCTCGTGGAAAGATGAGCCGATCTATTTGAACGCAGCGCCGCAACCGCTCCAGGACATTACGCTTCTGATCCTCGGCACAGGATTGCGAATCGGTGAGGCCGTGAACCTGCGCTGGTGCGACGTTCGGTTGAAACCAGCCCATGAAGCGAAGTTCGGGTACTTGCGTATTCCGGGCGGCAAGACTCGATACGCACAGCGGAACTTGAGTCTTACCAAGAAGGTCAGCGAGATGCTTCAGCGTCGGGCTGCGGAGCACAAATCGGAGTTGGTTTTTCCGAATCAAAGCGGTTCGGTCTACGACGTGCCGTACCTCGATCATGTCCATCAAAAAGTTCGAGAGGGTCTAAAGTGGTCGAATGAATTCGTGATCCATTCCCTTCGACACACGATGCTCACTCGTTTAGGCGAATCGGGTGCCAGCGCCTTCACGATCATGCGAATTGCGGGGCACAGTAGCGTCACGGTGAGCCAGCGGTATGTCCATCCGTCGCCGGAATCGCTGGAGCGTGCCTTCGAGCGATTTGAGACAATGCAAATAAGCAAGGCTCTTGAGATCAAGGAGTCTGCAAGTGAGGGACTCCCCACAGATTCCACCACAGCGTCAACGGAGAAAGCGGCATAGCGGCTGCTAAACTGTTGATTGTCATCAAGCTGGGCCCTTAGCACAGCGGTTAGTGCAGCGGACTCATAATCCGTTGGTCGATGGTTCGAATCCATCAGGGCCCACCAATTCCTTCAGCGGTTTACGGTTCAATTCAACTTGGCGTCGCTGCCGTTGACAGCCACCGGCGTCAAAATCGAGTCCATAACGCTCGCGACGGCCTGCCGCTGTTCTTCAACAAAGTGGGCATAGCGGTTAAGCATTGAGAGATTTTCCCAACCCAAGGCAGCTTGAATAGCGCGAGGGTGGACGCCCTGAACTGCAAGCAGGGTGACTGCCGTATGTCGGCTATTCCGGGATCGGAATAGGCGTCACTATGCCGGGTGCCGGACTATTCCGGGCGAACTGAGGACTCAGCGCTGGGCCGCCCGTCAATGGCGTGTGCTGGCGCTGCGGCGAGTTCCGCCGCCCGGCATAGTCTTTGTCAGAGGCTGCTGAGGAAAGCGAGCAACTCGTCGCCGGGCCGGTAGCGGCCAGGCTTTCCATTGGGCGGCGTAGTCTTTGCCAGTATCTCCTCTTTCATCGCGAGGTTGGCTTCGAGGTAGATCTGCGTCGTCTCCACCGACTCATGCCCGAGCCAAAGAGCGATGACTGCTCGATCAACGCCCGCCTGGAGCAGCCCCATCGCCATCGAGTGTCTGAGAACATGCGGGGTTACGTGCTTTTTTCGGAGAGATGGGCACGATTTGCGGGCGATTGCCACGTGTTTGGCCAGCAAGTCTGCAACGCTGTCGGAGCTGAGGCGTCCGCCGTTGGCGCTGGGAAATAGGACGTCTGTATTATGCTTGGCCGGTTCGCGTAGCCATGCCTTCAGAACCGCAACAGTTGTCTTGGCCAGTGGCGTACACCGCTCTTTGCGGCCTTTGCCGACACAGCGCACGTGTGCCCCCGTGTCTGAGAGTGCCTTGGTTAATTGTTCCTGAACCTCTTTGCGGGTCGATCCGCAGTATGACTTCCGAGCACGCTTCCCATCAACCCAACCGACATTGACCAGGGCGGCCCATCGCCCGTCTTTCCGTCGGAAGATCGATCCTTCGTTTCGCAGCACCAGCGGCCGCATCGCCGAGGAGTTCCGCAGCCGCGGCTTTACCGATGTGAAGTCATTTCCAGCGATGGGATTCGAAGCGTGGGCAACCGCGACGGACTAACGGTTTGGCAAAGACCCTGGAGGCGCGAGAATAGTGGCGTGCCCGTCAAGGTCGAGCCGAATGAGCGCCCGATCATCAGGATGCTGCTGTCGGCCTGCGGCAACGGCATCCGGCGCTGCCGGTTTGCCGGGGAACGTGTTGCTGGCGTTCGGAGTGGAGTAGCCGCAGAGATCTCCTGCCAGATGACGCGCTAGTCGAGCGGCAGGTTTGCTATCTTCTATCCGGCAGCGCGAACACGTATAACGCGTTACCCGTGTCGGGACTGTGTACGTCCTGAGCCACTAACCTAGGCACATTCCGGGGGCTGCCTCCGCCGTTGCTGGTTGTCACCGCCAGATACTGTTTGCCGCCCGCAGTGAACGTCAGAGGGAAGCCCTGTACGGCGGCCGGAAGCCGTGTCTCCCACAGAATCCGGCCGGTATTTGCGTCGAAAGCGCGGAACATGCGATTCAGGTCGCCCGCGAACGCCACGCCGCCCGCGGTCAACAGCACTCCCGTCAGGAACGGGGCGCGCTGCTCGTACTTCCAGATCTCGCGAAGCGTCCGCACGTCGTAGGCCGCCAGCTTGCCGACATTTCCGTTCGATCCCGGCATCTCAAAGTAGCGCGCCCGCGCGCCGCCCCCCGCTCCGGCGCCTTCCACTTTATCGACCACCTGCGCGCTGAATTCGAGGCAGCTCTGGCTCAGCGGCACAATCAGCCGATTGCCTGGCTGATAGTACGACATCGCGGGCCAGTTCTTGCCGCCTTCAGTGGAAGGACATCCCAGCACCCCTTCGCCGATGCGCTGTTCCACGATATCGTTGCGGTAGTGCGGCTCACCTGTGGTGGGATTGATGGAGTCGTACACATTCTGGAACACCATTTCTTTGTGACCCAGATACTTTCCGGTCTTGCGGTCCAGCTTCCACAGAATGCCGGTTTTGCCGGCGCTGAAGACATAATTCTGGCCTTGGTCGTCCACCAGCACACGCTCGAAGACTTCGTCCAAATCCAGCGTCTCGCCCGGCGCGTGATCGTAATACCAGGCTAGTTTTCCGGTATCAGCGTTCAGCGCCAACGTCGAGTTGGCATACAGAGTCGCACCGTTGCCCGATCCGCGGCTCACGCGCATCCAGGGCTTCGCTTGGGCGGTTCCCCAGTACGTGAGGTTCAAGTCAGGATCGTAGCTGCCCGTGATCCAGGATTCCGCTCCCACGCGAAGGCTGTCGGGGAGACCTCCCCAAGTATCGCCCCCTGGTTCGCCCTCCAGCGCAATGGTGTTGAAGCGCCACGCCTCTTTGCCTGTTTTGGCATCGTAAGCACTGACGAAGCACTTTTCCCCGCCGAACGTCTGGCAACCGCTCAGACCTTGGATCAGCTTGCCCTTCACGGCAAGCGGTCCGCTGGTGGTGGAGTGCTGGTTCTTCGAGCGGTCGCCAATTGTTGTATCCCACACAACCTTGCCAGTCTGGGCGTTGAAGGCGATCAGGTGCGCTTCGTTGCTGGTCACGAAAACGTTATCGCCGTAGATCGTGATGCCGCGCATCGCCGGCGCGCCCGCGTTGGTCCCGTAGCGATTTTCCCAAATAAGCTCGCCGGTCTTGGCGTCCAGGGCCTGCAACACCATACCGGCGTTGTTCACATAGAGCACGCCGTTGTGGACGATGGGCGCTGGATCGTTGCCAAGGGAGCTTCCGTCTTGCATGGCCCAACTCCACGCCAGCCGCAAGTCGTTCACGTTCTGCGCGGAGATCTGATTCAGCGAGCTAAAGGAACTGGCTTTGTAATCGCGCCGGATCATCAGCCAATCCGCGGGATCCGGATTGCGCAACATGGCATCGGTTACGGGGACATAGTTCTTCACTTCGCCCTCGACGGTAATTCCGCGGGGCCTCTGCTTTTCTTGGTTTTCTTGTTTCCCTTGCTTGGAATTATCTTGTTTGGCTTCGACGGCCGCTGGACCGCCGCCCGTCTGCAAATACGCAGCGCGTTGACCGGATGCGACGCTGCGAATGGTCGCGTTTGATACAGTCGTAAGCGTCTGGCTCCCCGCCCGTGCGCTATTGGCATCCAGAATGAACGCCGCCAAGTTAAGATACGAAACGCCCGGAAGAGCGGCTCCGCCCGGAGGCATCGTGGATTGCATGAAGTTGATCAATTCGCCGGCGGTTCGGTCACCCCATTGGGCAAGGAAGTTGTCGCCCGCTAATTGCGGCCCTTCCCGCCCGCTGAGATCGCCTGCATGACAGGAGGCGCAACTGGTCTGGTAAATTGAGCGTCCTGCCGCGGCCGGGGCCTGCGTATATGGTCCGGCAGGACGTTGCTGCGCAAACAAAATCACCACGCCGCAGGCTGCCGCCGCCACTGCGAGAATCATCCGAATCTTCATAATGCCCCCCTACTTCAGTAACCAGCCTCACAGAATACCGTCCGGGCACCCGTACTGTGAACGACTAGGTACAGCAAGCCTGCGAAGGGCGTCCAGTTCCGGCGGCTCTCATTCCACAGGTCCGGAAGCATGGCCGACCGGGATGGCCCAAAAGCCGCTATCAGACACTGTTTCGTGTTTTGCTCCAGAAGGCGGCCAGCATATCACAATTAGGTAGTCCGTCAGTGCGCTCGCCGACTGCGATCCGCGCAGTCGTATAGCAGGGTTCGAACCTCAGCCCTACCGTAAGGCCGGGGCTCCCACGAGCGACGAGGGTAGGCGGCCCCTGGGCTTCGTGGGGCCGCTATACTTCCATGAAGATCCGGAGGTTTGTGCTTACAAAACGATTTGACGCGGCCCTATGCTTCGCAGCCGAACTGCATCGATCACAAACTCATAAAGGCACCCACATCCCCTATCTCGGCCACTTGCTCGCCGTGGCCGCGCTGGTGATTGAAGATGGCGCATCAGAAGATGCGGGCGGTATAGGCAATGCGGCGTCCGTCGGGCGAAAGTTGAGGCAGCCCCTGCGCTCCGAAATCTCCTTTCTCGGGAGGGGGCACGGTGAACCGAAGCACTCGCGTCGCTTCCTCGGTGTTGTGCCGGTAAGCCATGTAGCCCAGCGGAATCGCCGCCAGCGCCAGCACCGTCGCGACGATCCAGGGCAGAATCCGGTGACGGGCAACCAGGGCGGGGGCTGTGGTTACCTCACTCGACCCACCTGCGACCCGTTCCAACTCGGCCTTCAAATCCCGTGCCGTCTGCCGGCGATCGTCCGGGTCCTTTTCGAGACAACGCTTGAGCACCCAGTCCAACGCCGCGGGTGCTACATCCGCGATCGAAGGTGCGGGACGTTCCATAATCGCCGCTATCACGCTCGCAGGAGACGAGCCCTCAAACACTCTCTTGCCGGTCAAAATTTCATACCACACCTGTGCAAATTAACTTTGTGAGGATCGGTGGCGGTGCCTAAGGGAGGGCCGAGCGATTCGCAGAGGATAGGCAGAGGCTCTGCTACCGTTGAGATCGGGTTCGGCAAGAACCGATCGAAATGGGGCGACAGGAGGCCTCTGCCATGACACGAGTATGCAGCATATTCCATCAGATTTTGCAGTGGTTCCCACGGCTGGAATTTGACGCCGCGGTACGGGAGCACAAGGCGGAGCGGCATGCGCGCGGCTTCACCTGCTGGCAGCAGTTCGTGGCCATGCTGTTTTGCCAGTTAGGGCATGCGCAAAGCTTGCGGGAGATCTGCGGTGGTCTGGCGGCGACGGAAGGCAAGCTGCGTCATCTGGGAATCCTGGATTGCCCGAAAACAACCACGCTGTCCTACGCCAATGCGCACCGGCCCTGGCAACTGTATCAGAGCGTGTTCTACACAACGCTGGAGCGCTGCCGGGCCGAGGCGCTGAGGCGAGGTCAGCGGAAGTTCCGGTTCCAACCCAAGCTTCTGTCGCTGGACGCCAGCATGGTGGAGTTGTGCGCCGAGTCGTTCGACTGGGCCAAGTACAAGCGGACCAAAGGTGCGCTCAAGTTGCACCTGGTCTTGGACCATGACGGCTATCTGCCCTGCTACGCGGTGATGACGGAAGGCAAGACGGCCGACATCACGGAAGCGCGCAAGATGCATTTTGAAAGCGGCACGCTGCTGGTGTTTGACCGGGGATATAGCGACTACGACTGGTGGTTGAATCTTACGCGCGCGGGCGTGAACTTGGTCACGCGCCTGAAGGACAGTGCGTCGTATGGAGTGGTGGAGAGCCGCCCAGTACCGGAGAACTCCAACGTGATGCGCGATGAAGTGATCGTTCTGGTCAGTCAGCAGGAAGTGGGCTCCAAAGCTCGGCTGCGCCGCATCGAAGTGTGGGTGGAAGAGAAGAACGAAAGCATGGTCTTCGTCACCAACAACCTCAAACTGGCGGCACGCACCATCGCCCGGATTTACAAAGAACGCTGGCAGATCGAACTCTTCTTCAAAGCCCTGAAACAGGGCCTGAAGATCAAGACCTTCGTGGGCACCACGGAGAATGCCGTGCAGATTCAAATCTGGACGGCGTTGATCGCCATGCTGATCCTGAAGTACCTGCAGTTGAAGAGTACCTTCGGCTGGAGCCTGTCCAATCTGATCGCCCTGCTGCGCCAACAGTTGTTCGTCCACCGCGACCTCTGGAAATGGATCCAGGATCCCTTTCAGGCGCCGCCGGAGGTCGCGCCAGACCTTCAAATGGCCCTGCCGATGTAATTTGCACAGCACCTAGCGGGGAACACCGCAAAACCCAATGCCTACATCAATGCAAAATCGATCTTTTGGATAGCAGGCCAAGCCCAAGTCACTCACGCTTGTGAAATCCCGCCGCCAACCGTGCCTTGCAAATCGCGCCAGCCCTGGGCTATGTCCAATCGCTCCAACGTTACTCAACCGCGGCTTCAGCTAATTTGCACAGCAGTGATTTCATACAGCACCAGCCCGAACGAGAAGATGTCGCTGCGGCCATCGATCTCTTGACCATTCGCTTGCGCCTGCAACTGCTCGGGCGACATGTAGTAGAGCGTGCCGACGATCTCGTTTTTGCCGGTGAGCGCCATGGTGAGCGTCGCATCATCGGGCCTGGGCGCTAGCCCGGAGTTCGCCGATGCCAATTTCGCGAGGCCGAAATCCAGCAGTTTGATCCCGGCTTTAGCTAGTGACGAGAATATTCGCAGGCTTCAGGTCGCGATGCGTGATCCCCTTCTTGTGCGCGTGGTCGAGTGCGGCGCAAATCTGCACCGAGTACTTCAGTGCCTGATCGAGCGGCAAAGGCCTTTAAGCGGAGCGCCTTCAATGTACTCCATGACCAGGTAATTCGGGCCAACGTCATAGAGCGTGCAGATATTGGGGTGGTTGAGCGACGAGATCGCTTTCGCTTCCCGCTCGAATCGTTCACTGAAATGCGCGGCGGAAACTTTGAGCGCGACAATACGATCCAGCCGCGTGTCGCGGGCCTTGTATACCTCTCCCATCCCACCTTTGCCGATGGGCGCAACAATTTCGGGCTCTGAGCGGGAATTCGACGGAGGGCCATTCTATGCCGCCTTTCTGACTTGTTGAAGTTCGACAAATTCGGCATTGGTCACGGCCATGCGTTTGGCCTTCAGCAGCAGGTAGCGGACGTTCTTATAGCCTCGACCACGATTGATCAGCATCCGAATGTTTCCATTGAGCGCTTCGACCACACCGAAGCGAACTTTGGTCCGGCAGTAGTTCAAGATTCCCTCCAGATGCTTCACCAGCATGTCGGCGAGTTCTTCGAACGGCGTGAGCCGTTGCCACTTCAGTTGGTCCATCCACTTCTGCAGGTAGTTGAGCATCGCGCCCTCGTAGCGATAGTCCCAAAGCCGCTCCAAGCTCTCTTTGAGAAGGTAGGCTTTGAACACGCGCCGGTTCAGTTGGAACAGCCGGTTGAGTTCTCCGCGTTGAGAGAGAGTCAGGTTCTTCCACCGGCTCATCAGGAGCCACTTCTTTCCCTTGATCAGTCCGCGCTTTTGTTTTCCCTGCCGGAAGAACTCCGCCTTCCGCACTTCGTCGATGGCATCGTTGGCATGCTGGAGGATGTGGAACTTGTCGTATACGATCTTGCACTGTGGCGCCCATTCCTCAATGCTCAACCGAAACGGTTCCCACATGTCCAGGCACGCCGCCTCAATCCGCTTGCGCTGCGGCTTCCGTAACTGGCTTCGAAAGAATTCATCCAGCGTTTCCTTCTTCCGCGTTTTGCCAAACCACAGCGGTTCGCCGGTTTCCAGATTGCACACCACTGTGAGGAACTTGTCCTTCTTGCCGCGGTACAACTCGTCGACGCCCATCTGCCGCAGCGGCGGCTTTCGACGCTTGGCCTCCCAACGCTCCAGGCACCGCAGATCGATCGCGCGCACCGTGCTTTCGGCCATGCCCAATCGCCGCGCGACTTGTCGCGCCGACGCACTCTCGCAGGCCTGCCCCACTGCTTCTTCGAATCGTTTGCTGAATGGCGCTTTGCTCGGCAACTGAGTCACCTTCTCTGCACGGAATCCGCAGCGGGGGCATTTCATCCGATACGTCTCCACCACGATCGTCGTCGAGTACTCGAAGCACGGCAGGTCCCGTACCTCCCGCTCGCTGATCTCTTGGATCCGGCTGGCCGGTATGTGCTGACCACACCCGGAGCAAATCAATTTAAGCCCCGTCTTCTTCCGCCGCACCCACAGCTTCAGCTTTTTGCCCGACTCATCGATTTCCCTCTGATACACCTGGTATCCGGGCCATCCCAGGACTCTTGTCCAGTCACGCTCCTTCATGCCCTCAGGCTAGCGCATACGTCAAGCCAGTCGAATTCCCGCTCACAGCCCAATTTCGTACGGGCCGAGTTTGTCGCCGGGAGATAGCAGCATATGAGTGATGCAGTTCAGTTTATCCGATCAGGAAGAGGATTGTGCCTGAGTGACGGCGTATCCGGAAGCTGGAACACGGCCAATACGCCCGCCCGCGTGAAGCACAAAGGCGATATCGTGTAGACTTGGCTGCCAGGGAGGTCTTCATGAAACGTTTATTGACCGGAACCGGGCTAACCATCCTGCTGTTCGTGCCGGCCGTTGCCAGTGCGCAGATTCTGGTTGCCGGAGAAGGTCCGGTCGTGTACGGGCACCATCATCTGAACACCACGAACATGGACGCACAGAAGAAGTTCTATGCCGACACGCTCGGCGGCAGCGTGGCCAAGATCGGTTCCGGCGACCGGCAGCAGGAGATCATCAAGTTCCCGAATGTTCTGATCTTCTTCCATCCGATGCAGGCGCCGACGGGCGGCTCGATCGGCACGACGGTTAACCACATCGGCTTTTCCGTTCCCGATCTCAGGCCGCTGGTAGCGAAGATCAAGGCGAACGGCTTCAAAATGATCACCGCCGATTCGGTCGCCGCGAACGTGAAGGTGACCGACGACATCGCGGCCGCCAGTCCGACGACGAACCTCGCGTTTGTGCTCGGTCCGGAGGATGTCAAAGTAGAGCTCGTCGAAGTCAAATCGCAGAAGGCCCCGATTCAGCTTCATCACATCCACTTCTTCGGACAGATGAACACCGAGATGCAGGCGTGGTACGCAAAGACGTTCGGCGCGACGATGCTTCCGGCCAATCCGGGGTCCGCTTTCGTGCAGGATCAACTGCCCGGCGTGTTCCTGAACTTCACGCCGTCGCCGACGCCGACCGTCGGCACGACCGGCCGATCGATCGATCACATCGGCTTCGAGATCAAAAACCTCGAGGCGTTCACGAAGAAGCTCGAAGCCCAGGGCATCAAACTGGATCGTCCCTACACCAAGGTGCCCGAGCTTGGCATCGCGATCGCGTTCATCAAAGATCCCTGGGGAACGAATATCGAAATGACGGAAGGACTCGTCGACCTCAAGTAGGGGTACATCAAATAAGAAAAACGATTTTCGCTCTGGCAACGCTGGTGTCGTGCGCAGCGCCGCCTGCGTTTGCACAACTCGTGAGTCACGCAGACGCACCGATCCGCATCGGCCACTATCACCTCAACGTCACGAGCGTCGAAGCCCATAAGAAGTTTTGGGCCGACGTGCTCGGCGGCAGAGCAATGAAGTTCGGCGGCATCGATGTAATTGAGTTTCCCGACGCGTTCATCTTCCTGCGCGTGCAGAAGCCGGCCGGCCCGACCCGCGGAACCGCCTTCGATCACATCGGCTTCGCAGTGCCGAACGTGCCGGCGATGGCGACTAAGCTGGCAGCCGCGGGATATCAGGAAACCACCGGGCGGGAGCCGAAGCCGGGTGAGCCCCCGCCAGCGGCATCGGGCACGTCGGCAGTGTATGGACGCTTCGCGTATTTTCTCGGCCCTGACGGGGTGAAAATCGAGCTCGTTACCAGCGATCAAAAAGACGCGCCGCCTATCGTGGCGCATCATATCCACTTCATCAACAAGCAGTACGTCGAGATGCAGCAGTGGTACATGAAGGCGTTCAACGCGACTTTGCGTCCGGGACAAACCGACTTCTTCATTGGCGCCGACCTGCCGGGCGTCGGATACAGCCTCAACTTCTTCCGGTGGGAAGGCGACCAGTCCATCACCCACGTCCCCACAGCCGGCCGCGTTGTAGATCACGTGGGATTCGAAGTGAAGAACCTGGACGCGTTCTGCAAGGCGCTCGAAGCGAAGGGCGTCAAGGCCATTCGGCCTTACAAGAAAAGAGACGCAGCCATGAACAACATCGCCACTGCGACGATCGTCGACCCTTGGGGAGTCTCAATCGAGCTGACCGAGGGCCTGGGCAAGATCAACTGACTTCATTCCTGAATGCACGCCAGCTTCTGGCATGCTTAGGAATTCACAAGCAACCCACCTGACGTGCTGGCGCCATCTCGTATATGTGCTCTGTCCGGATTGCGCCTGGATCACGGCGTATCCGTCCCCTACTTTTTCACATTCGGCGTTTGGCGTAGAGTTGAAAGTCCGCCAAAAAATAGTGGAAGTATCGCCGACAACTCTTCTTCGCACCGTGATGCTTCACCAGGCGCAGCCATTCACGCTTGGATGGAGGTGTTTCACAAAGGGTAGGTTTTGCAACATCGCGAGAAGGCCCGTAAACAAAGGGCTTGGCATGTTGCAAATGTCTACTGCAAAATGATGGATGGTTACAGGCCCTGTATGAAGCCGCATCTCGTACCAACACTTTTCTGTCCGTCGATATGCGCGTAACCGAGCCTGACTAGCATACGTTTCGTGTGTGCGTTGGGGCTCTCCACCCCGAATTTAGGGGCAAGCGGGAAGGCAAACCGATCCGCCCACATCTCAACCATCATTGTGCCAACGCCCTGCCTGCGGAATTCCTTCCGAACGAATACTTGCCTAAGGACCGGCTCTCTTTTCCCACTTGACCTACTGCGACTGTCCGTCCAAAACAGGTAACCCAAATATCCCTCGTCGTTGAGAGCAAGCATCGTGTGATGCTCGCTTTCAAGTCCATAGATGAAGCTCCCGTCTTCTTCCGATGCCAACCAAAATAGTATCCTCGCCACGAGGTGGTCTTTCTTGGTAAGGCATACAGCCCAGCGCCAGATGCCGAGTGCTTCTGAGCGAGCGACTATTTCGGGCCGCCAGTCTAAGCGGAGCACCTGCTCTGGGGAGACGACGCAATGATTCCCGTAGGAAACCGCGACAAGGTTGTCGCAATTCGCACATGCGTAGTACGGCCCCATCATTGATTCATTCAGCACGGGAACCGATTCCCCACATTTGGCACAAATCGCAGCCGAGCGTTTTACCTTGGCCATTCCGAAAGTCTCGACCGGCATCTTTTCATTGCACCCGTAACAAGACGCAAGCTCATCTTCCCCATAACTGACGCTTTCTTGGCGGTGGTGACACTGTGGGCATTCATAGAAGTCGAACGTCCTCTTTTTGATCGCCCGCCATCCTAATAACAAATCCCGATCCTCTCGACTTCCCCGACGCTGATGCCATCGTTGCGCCGGTCGTTTTCGCGTTCGGTGCCCGGCCATGCGTTGCGCGACCTCGATACGCCCGCCGTTCGTGAGGTAGTCCGTAATTCACCAAATGCTCCGGGTTGGCCATTGAATCCAGATGAATCCAGAGTACCTCGGCATCGCCCGACTGTAGCCGCGCCCAAAGGCGATTGGATGTATACTGGCACCATTGCCGTGCCAAAGTGGAAATCCTGGATAAAATAGTGAAGAGGGGGTATTGATAGTCATGAATAAGCTGGGATTATGGGCTTTCGCCGCCGTCGCAATCATCGCCTGTGTCTCGGCGGGGCAAACCCGCGTGGCGCTGGCACAGCAGGCCCAGGGAGCGGCCGCTCCGGCCCCTGCTACTGCGCAGAGCGGCAATCCGATCCCGACAGGCCAACCAGAGCCGCCGCCTGCGGTCTCCACGCCAGCCGCGGGAGGAAATCCGGCGGCTCAGGCGCAAGGGCGCGGAGGCCGCGGCAGGGGCCAGCCTCCCAAGCCCGTGTCGGAGCCGCCGCCGCCGGGGGTCACACCCCTGCCGGTCGACCTCTTCTCGTCCAAGAACTTTTATAAGGACAAGGCCTCGTGGATGGACCCCCGCTACTTCCGCTGTAACACGCCGCGCCAGATGGTCGAGGCGATGTGGGAAAGCGGACGGATCGGCCCCAATCCGCCGACCTCGGCATCTTGGGGCGACTGCAAGATCGACTATCCTCGCGACCAGATCGTCAGCCCTTATCCTTACAAGACAGCCAAAGAACACTATGAGGCTCTGATGGCTCAGGCCAAGGCCCATGGCGGTCCGACCGTCTATACCAAGGCCACTACGCCCGACTGGGACGGCTTCTATCGCCGCGATCCGAATGGCTCGGACGCGCCCGAATCTAACGGCCCCGGCGGCAGGGCCGGCGGGCAGGGCCGTGGCGGGCGCTGGCAATGGGGCGGGGCCAACCAGGCCTCGACGATACTCAGGCTCCTCACCCCCGAGTATCAGAAGCGTTATGTCCAGATGCTCTACCACGAGACGGTGGACAACTCCAAGCAGTGGAGCGCCTCCTTCTGCCTGCCGGAAGGCTTCAGCCGCTGGTGGGCCGGGCCCTCAAACGCCTCCAACTTCGAGCTGAGCATCACGCCCACGCGGATCGAGTTTCTTTCGGGCATCGCCGACAACTTCCTGCGCGAGGTACTGATCGGCCGCCAGCACGTGCAGAAGGTACCCCAGTGGTATGGCGAGACGGTGGGCTTCTGGGATGGCGACACCCTGATCTCCTGGACCGCCAACGTCCAGGCCTGGACCCAGCACACCTTGTTCGAGTTCTCGGGCAAGATGGAGACGGTGGAGACCTTCAAGCCTCTCTATGACGCCAGCCATCACTTCATCGGCATCGACCACGAGGCGATCTGGTACGACCCCGACTCCTTGGTTCAGCCCGTGCGCGTGCGCGATCGGTTCCTGCGGCGGGCCCAAGCGGGCGACGGGAACGCGCGCTTTACGTTCATCGAGTGCCTGTCGAACATCAAGAACGTCGATGGTCGACCGGTACAACTCACCAAGGACAATCCGGATTTCATCGACTACTATGGCCGGCCCTGGGCGCAGAACTGGGAAAAGTGGTTCGAACAGGGCTGGGAAAAGCCCGACGACGAGGTCGTGCCGAAGGATGTGCTGGACCTCTTCAAATAGAAAGCAGAACAGCCGGGGCCGCCGTGAGCGTTATCAACTCTACGTGTCCTTCCAACACAGCGGGGGGACGTTCACAATCGACGCTGACAACAACATCACGGCGCTCGCCGGGTTTCCGGCCGGCCCCGATCAATCGCAATCGCGGGCGATGGATGGGCGACTCCGGCCACCAGTTGCGTTGCCTTTGACGGTCAGCGGAGACCGCCCTGAGCCCGCATGACCCGCCGACGGTGGCCGAAACGCCGTGAACTTACGGGGCGGCGAATCGCGCTCAGCGAACGGTAGTGGCGTGACTCGTATTCAAATCCATCACTGAGCACCCTGACGACGATCTGCCGATCGCCGACCCGGCGTGTGAGCAGCGTACCCGGTCCCGGCAGCCTGCAATCCTTCGGCGTGCGGCCCGCGCTGTCTCAGTCGGTCGGTAGAGTCGAGGAAAGGCGCTAGACCGGGACCTACTGGCAGCCGGTGGTTTCCCTTCCCGCTCATCAAACCCAGCATGCGGATTTCCCGCACTGAGCTTTCCGACTGGCTTCACCGTACAGCCGACGGAAAGAATCCTGCTAAAGCGTGCTGAGCGACAACAATGCCACCCTTGCCGAGAAGGGACAGGACGTCGTAGTGACCAATCTTATCGCCGATAGAAAGCGGCATACAGCCGATTTAGCTCAGTGTACTCGATCAGGAAGTCGAAAAGTCCTGAATCACGGCGTATCCGTCCCCTACTTTTTCAGATTGGGCGTTTGCCACAGAGGCGGGCGATCCGCGAAAAGTAGGGGAAGAGTGCCCGGCCAACCGGACGGGATGGCCCACGCTACGATCTTCGACGACTCTGGAGAGTGGTGGGCCCAAACTGGCACCGGCAGTTGTGGAACGATAATCCACGGCGAATCCTGTAGTCTCATAACATGCGTGTGGACTCTCAGGCCGTCACTTTAGCGGCCTCCACGCGAAAAGTTGTAGTCAACCAATACGCTCGAAAGGTCACATGTGATGCCACCGGCGAGTATGAGCGGGAAAATATGTATCGTAACGGGCGCGAACGGTGGGATTGGGAAAGAGACGGCGCTCGGCCCAGATGGGCGCGCGCGTGGTCATGGTCTGCCGGAACGAAGAAAAGGGGAAAGCGGCGCTGGAGGAGATTCGGCGGGAATCCGGATCTTCGCAGGTTGATCTGCTGATCGCGGACATGTCGTCGCAGGCATCCGTTCGAGCGCTCGCGGAGCAGATCCAGCAGAAATACCCCCGCCTCGACGATGGCTAGCGCGTCTTGGGAGGCGTCGCTTCGACGCCCGCGAGTTTGGCTTGGATGAGCGAATCCCTGAGAAATGTCGAGGTGCGCGCCTCGTCCAGAAAATCGTTCACAATCCGCAGCTTCGCAGCATCGCCTTTCCGGACTACGATGTTCTGTTCGAGCATCGCGAAATTATCCTGAGCGACTCGCAAGCCGGGGTAACGCGCAGCGGCTTCAATCAGCCGCGCACGATTGCCGGCATAGGCATCCACCTGCCCGCTCGCGAACATCTTCAGCATCTCCTCATAGCGCGGCGCGGCTGTCCACAAGATGACCTTGGCGTTCTTCAAATGCTGCTGCAAATAGATCGTGGGGGAATTACCCTCCACGGCTCCAATTTTCACGCCAGATCGATCGGCATCAGCGGCAGCCCTAACTAGCCAAGGGCTTCGCCCTTGATATCCCTCGTGATCCGCGGCATCGATTGACAAAGGCGTTCATGCAGTATGCTCCAGGTATCTGACCACACTGGAGGTTTGCATGAACGCCTTTTTCGAGCACCACAAGGATAACATCCGATCGCAATATCGTTGCTTCGACCGACTTCTGCTGAACGGTCTGATTCAGCCCTTTCAGCAACCGGAGCGGGTGATCGGATTCTTCAATGCTTATCGGGAGGGGAAGCGTGTGACGCGTGGCCTCCTGACCGATATCGCAGATCAGTTCCGAGATTGGATAACCATTCGTTCGCAAAAGTGGGGCGTGCCGATCCTGGATGCTCCGGAAGGCCGTCGGGATAAGTTCCTGGACCCATACTTTCAACGAGCCAAGGCCAACGAGATTGTGCTGATCTTGAAAGCCCGTGAGCCGGCGCGAATCCTGATTGCCAACGGGAACAAGAAGGAGGACCGGTGGCATCTCCAGATCACACAGCGCTGGGTGAATCAATACAGTATCTATCTCAACGATGCGCGTTGGGGGCGCATGTTCATTCGGGTGTGCCCGTATTTTCCTTTCTCGGCGCGAGTCTGCCTGAACCAGCACTACTGGCTCGCCAATCGGATGCGAGAAGAAAAGATCGACTTCCGGCAGTGCTCCAATGCCTTTCTCCAGTGCCGTGACTCCGGCCGATTGCAACAACTCGCCGATTCCCTGACGGCCAAGGATCTGCTGACTTGCGGGCAGAAGTGGCTGGCCTATTTCACGCCATTCTTCACCGAGGCCGAACGCAAAGAGGCGGGCTGTCAGCATCGCCTGTTCTTTGCCCAGGTGGAGTACTGCGACAATCTGATCTTCCACCGCCGCGCCGCGCTGGATCGATTGGAAGAACGCCTCCTGGACGCTAACCGCACCATTGGCCAGCCCAATAAGATCACCACCATCTTCGGCCGCAGGGTGACCAAGAACTATCGGGGCGAGATCAAGACGGTGATCGAAGACCTCGATCTACCCAACCCCGTCATCCGTACCCATTACGGGAATGGCTTTATCAAACAGTATGTGCGCGATCACCTCCTTCAGCGAACCGAACTGGCCACCAACAATGTTACCGACTACGGCGTTAAGAAAGCTGTCGAGAATCTGCCGCAACTTCAAAAGAAGATGGCGACTATCAACGACAATTACCTGGATGTCCAACAAGATATTCTGGCGACCTTTGTGGACCGCGGCCAACTCCGCAAACTCGCCGAGCCGACGGTTCTTTCCAATGGCAAGAGGGTTCCCGGCTTGAAGATCGATCATCCCCGTCAACTGGCCTTGATGCACGCCCTGGTGCGGTTCGCGCACATTGCTGCCGGTGGCAAGTTCTCCACTCGCGAGATCCATGCCTTCACAGCGGAGGCCCTGGGAATGTCGGTCGAAACCTACAGTCTGGCATCCCTCCGTTATGACCTCTCCAAACTGCGCGCCAAGCAACTGGTCCAGAAGGTGCCGCGTTCCCGTCGCTATCGCCTAACCCGCGAGGGCTACTGCATCTGCCTCGTGTTCCTCAAGCTCTTTGAGCGCATCTACGCTCCCCTCGCCGCTGGCCTGTTACAGCCCCTCTCCGGCGACTCCCGCCTCCAACAGCAGAAACGTACTCAACTCGACCAACTCTATCAACGCGTCGTCGATGACCTCAACCAGTTGTTCCAGGCCGTGGGTCTGAAGATAGCAGCATGAGGCATGAGCACAACGAGAACAAAATCCCCGTTACGCTTCGCATAACGGCCTAATCGGGGATGTCGCCGGAACCAGGTAGGTGGTCCCCATCAGCAGATACGGGCTCGAAAAATCCACCAGCCGCGCACGATCAGTCTCCCAAGCGAGAAAGCCGATATCGGCCGTGCGGGCGGTTAGCCGTTCGATCAGTTCTTCCGCCCCATTTGAGGGAGTGATCGTATATGGTACTCCCGCGCGGCGCGCCAGCTCTTTGACGATGTCGGCGGCGGGGCCGCTGATCGATCCCGTACTGGTGTCGATCGTTGCCTGCACGGGATTGCCAGCAAGAAAGGTCGCTCGTAGTGTGCCGGTGGGCGCCAGATCGGCGGCGACCGAGGGCACGCACGCCAGAGCAAAGGACAGGAGACTCTTGGATTGCCGCATGCGCTCATTATAGAACTGCGCTTCAATTATGCGGAAGCTGCAAGCACTTCCAGTAGCGCGGCCGACACCGCCTGCGGCTTTTCGTGTGGCAAGAAGTGTCCCGCACCTTCGATCATCCGCCGTGCAATCAAGTTAGGGAATGATGAATCAAGTAAGGGTTAGCTGATCAAAGAGGTACAGTACTTTTCCAAATTCGCGGTTTGGCGTAGAGTTGAGGCTCCGCGAAAAATAGATGACCGGTTCCCGACCATCTAGACGGAATCCAAATCCAACTTTTTCCGCACGCCGTTTCAAGGGGTTTGCGGGGCTCTCGGCAGTTCCACGAGTTGGCGTGGACCCTTGCTGCCTTATGACGGGCAGGGATTCTGGCTGGCGACCAAGCGCCTATCCAAAGGACGCTTCCGCTGGTGGCCCCAGGGCGAGGAACCCGCACGGGTGCTGCGCGTGCATCAAGCGCAGGTGCTGCTAGCGGCAGGCAACCCGGACATCGACGCGGCGCCGGTGTGGTGCAAAGTGAGCTGATCACTTTTTACTTGCGTTCCGAAACTGGTTCTGGCACACTGCTGCTATGACGGTCTACCGGGGCCGGAGCATTACCAGCGAAGAGATCACGTTCATCCGGCAGCTCATCTCAGATCGTCCAGAGCTGAGCCGCTGGAAGCTATCTCGTAAGCTCTGCGAAGCCTGGCAGTGGAAGCAGGCCAATGGTGCGCTGCGCGACATGGTCTGCCGCGGATTGCTGCTGCTGCTGCACCGTACGGGCGAGATCGAGTTGCCGCCAGTAAAACGCAAGGTGCGGAATCGATTAGCGGAGCGCGAGCGGCCCGAGCCCGTGATCCCCGACAACCGTCCGGTGCGCGGGCCACTGGGCAGCCTTACTCCGCTTGAGTTTGTGCAAGTGCGTCGCACGCCGGAGGAGGCGTTGTTCAACAGCCTGATGGAGCAGTATCACTATCTGGGCTACGAACAACCAGTCGGCGAGCACCTGAAGTATCTGGCGAAAGCACGCGGGCAAGTGATCGCGTGCCTGGCCTGGCAAAGTGCGCCACGCCATCTGAAGGTGCGCGACCGGCACCTCGGATGGAGCGAGGAAGCACGGCGACGCAACATGCACCTGCTAGCGTACAACACGCGCTTTCTGATTCTGCCGTGGGTTCGGGTCGAGCACTTGGCCTCGCACATTCTGGGGCGCATGGCCAAGATCGTTCCGCAAGATTGGCAGCGGCTCTACGCGCATCCGGTTTATTGGCTCGAAACCTTCCTCGATCCGGCGCGCTTTCACGGGACCTGTTATCGCGCGGCCAACTGGCAAGTGATCGGCACGACGGCAGGCCGTGGTCATCGTGCGCCCACCTTCGCACAGACGCGTCCGGTGAAGCAGATGCTGGGCTTGCCTTTGCATCGCAGGTTCCGGGAGATGCTCAGCCAATGAAGCGCCCGCGAGTGGATGTGAATCTGGAGGAACTGGACCAGATTATCGATCGCGGCATGCGCACGCGGCTGAACGAATCGGAAGGCCAGAAGCTGAAAACCGCGCTGCACGCCATGGCGGAACGCTTGTTGTGGAAACGCAGCACGGAGAAGACCAGCGCCGTTGTGGATCAGCCGGCGGCTGTTCCTGTCGAAGAGTGAAACACGGGCGAGCCCGCTCCGGCCGGTCACGGGCGCCATGGCGCCGCTGCATTTACGGGCGCAAACCGAGTTTCAAGCGCGCACGCCACACTCCACGCCGGCAACAGGTGCCCGGAGTGCCGCCAGGGAAAAGTCTACCGCCAGAAGGAACCGGCGACGCTGGTGCGGTTCGTAGGACAGGCGCCGCTGGAGGCCACCGTATTCGAAATGGAGCGGTTGCGGTGTAACGCCTGCGGGCAGGTCTTCACAGCCGACCCGCCAGAGACTGCGGGTCCAGACAAGTACGATGAGACGGCCGTGGCGATGATCGCCCTGCTGAAGTACGGCACCGGAGTGCCCTTTCACCGGCTGGAAAACCTGGAGCAACAACTGGGAATGCCGTTGCCCTCCACGACGCAATGGGAGCTCATGGAAGCCGCCGCGAAACTGATCTGGCCGGTACTGGCGGAGTTGATCCGGCAGGCGGCGCAAGGCAGCGTGATGCACAATGATGACACGGGCATGCGGATTCTGCGCCTGGCGCGCGAGCCAGACAACAAGCGCACGGGTACCTTCACCAGCGGCGTGGGATCGGTGGTGGGCGCATGGAGAATCGCACTGTTCTTTACGGGATGGAAGCACGCGGGCGAGAACATTGCCGACGTGCTGAAACGGCGCGCTCGCGAACTCCCCGCCCCGATCCAGATGTGCGACGCGCTTTCCCGCAACACACCGAAGCTGGAAGGAGTCGAAATTCTGGTTGCGAACTGTCTCGCCCATGGAAGACGGCAGTTTGTGGAAGTGGTGGAGAACTTTCCCGAGCAGTGCCGGTATGTGCTGGAGACCCTGCGCGGCGTCTATCACAATGACGCGCTGGCGCGGGAACAGGGGTTGTCGCCGCAAGATCGGCTGCGCTTCCATCAGGAGCATAGCGGCCCGTTGATGAAAGATCTGCACGTCTGGATGGAGGCGCAGTTGGCGGAGCGGAAGACCGAGCCCAACTCCGGGCTGGGCAAAGCGGTTTCCTATTTATCGAATCACCGGCTGAAGCTGACGCTTTTCCTCCAGCAGCCCGGCGCGCCGCTCGACAACAACATCGTCGAGCGTGCCCTGAAGAAAGCGATTCTGAACCGCAAGAACGCGCTCTTCTACAAAACGCTGAACGGAGCCGCGGTCGGCGACCTGTTCATGAGCCTAATCTACACCTGCGAGCTGAACGGCGCCAATCCCTTCGACTATCTCACCGAGTTGCAGCGGCATGCCAGGGAGTTACCGCGAAAACCCTCGGAATGGATGCCGTGGAATTACCGCGAGACGCTGGCTCGGCTCGCCACACCTGCGGCCGCGTAATATGATGAATCCTGCGTGGCCGGAAAGGATCGTCTTCGGCCAGGCGGGAGTGACTCTCCGAAATGGCTGCCAAACGGGCATCTGAGAAAGCCAAACCGCACAGGGTTTTTGGCCATGGGCAGAAACGGCCGAAAACGTTCCGCGCCGGCCTCTACGCCCGCGTTTCCACCAACGACCAACAGACCATCCCGTTGCAGATTCGAGCCCTGCGCGAATACGCTGCCCGGCGAGGCTGGACGATTGCCTTGCAGATGAAGGAGGTTGGTTCCGGCGTCTCGCAACGCCAACTGCGGGAGAAGTTGCTGGAAGCCGCGCGCCGCCGGGAGATTGATGTCGTCCTGGCGTGGCGTTTGGACCGCTGGGGCCGGTCGGTCACGGACCTGCTGGCGACACTCCAGGAACTGGAGCATCTCGGCGTCGGTTTCGTCTCCCTGACCGAGGCGCTGGATCTGACCACGCCAGCCGGACGCGCCATGGCCGGACTGCTGGCTGTATTCGCTGCGTTCGAACGAGAAATTTTGCAGGAACGGGTGCGTGCCGGCCTGGCCCACGCCCGGCAGAACGGCAAACGACTGGGGCGGCCAGCTACTGCGGTCCTCCATGCTCCTGAAATCTGGAAACTACACCGCGCGGGCGTCAGCAAATCCGAGATCGCTCGCCGCGTGCAGATCGACCGCACCTCGGTTCGGCGAATCCTGGGAGCAAAGTCATGAAGAGACCCAAGAAAGACCCGGTCCGGGAAGACCGTATTCACAATGAAGCCATCGTGGACGCCAACGGACCGGAAGAGCAGGTCATGGGGTGGCATTGCTACCTCGATGACAAAATCCGATTCCCTTTTCAGGCCAAGTGCATCGCGGCCAAGATAGTTTCGCCTCTCAGGAAGGGGGAGACCGTCGAAGTCCAACGTATGGCACCTGAAGATGCCTGCTCCGCCGATATGTTCGTGCTGATCCGCTGGCAAGGCCGGACCATGGCTGCTCCTCTTTCCCAACTGGCCCCGTCGATGCGGACGAATCCACCGCCGAAGCAATCGGTGATTGGCATTACTGGGTAGACCGGGGCTACCTCTTCTGAATCACGCCGGCCGGCACCTCCCCTACCGTTCTTCGCTCGCTCGTTAGAATCGAACAGAGCCATGGCATCTCAAACAAAATCACAACCCACGTGGACCGACGTAAAGGCAAAGCTCGCGAGTTTCGACCGGAAAGGCTTGCTGGGATTGATCCAAGATCTTTACGCCGCGCACAAAGACAATCAGATGTTTCTTCACGCTCGCCTCGGCTTGGGTGAGGACGCGCTGAGCCCTTACAAGGAAACGATCGCTCGGTGGCTTTGGCCTGACAGTTTTCGGAACCAGGATCCGTCTGTCCTCAAAGCCAAGAAGGCCATTGCCGATTACAAGAAGGCGATTGCGGACACCGCCGGACTGGCCGAGTTGATGGTTTTCTATTGCGAGGAGGCGGCCGGTTTTTCGAGCGACCTCGGCTATCAAGACGAAAGCCACTTCGATGCCCTGGTGCGAATGTTCAACCAGGCTGTTGCGACCGCGAACTGGCTGCCGGTCGGCAGGGTCGGCAGCCGCGACGCACTGATCGCCAGACTAGATCGGGTCCGGAGCATGAGTCACAAGTGCGGTTATGGCGTCGGAGACGCCATCGACTCCATCCTTGCCAACTACACCAAGCGCAAGGACCGTCCGTCCCAGCGTCGATAATCCTGATTCCAGCTCCGATATCACCGTTCACGCAGCCTTGCCGGAAACTCACGGAGCTGCGCCAACGCCTGGGCCTCGGAAACGGGCCAGTGTCCGACATTGTCACGTTGCTTGAATTGGAAATGGGCATCCGGGTCTATGTCCGAAGGTTCGACGGCAGAATTTCGGGCCTGTTCGCGTATGACGATACGCTCGGCGCTTGCATGTTGCTAAATGCGAACCATCCACGCGAACGCCGCACGAACACTGCAGGGCACGAGACAGGGCATTTCATATCGACGAGGCGAAGGCCTGAGGTTCTTCACCTGGACGAAGAGGAGAACTCACGCGAGGAGAAGTACGCCAATGCTTTTGCGCGTGCGTTTCTTACCCCTTCCCGCGCCGTAATGCAGAAGTTTCAAGAGGTCATCGCCGGTTCGGACCGGCTGACTCGCCGGCATGTCATCATCCTGGCGCATTTTTTCGGTGTCTCGCGCGAGGCGATTGTCCGCCGGCTTGAGGAACTCAGCTCTGTGAAACCCGGAACCTGGGACTGGTTCCAGGGCAACGGAGGGATTACGGACGAGCAGGCTGGGCAGGTTCTTGGTGACCTGACCGCCTCTGACGCGGGCAAACGGGAGGCAGACCGTCCCACCACCATGCGGCTCAACTCGCTCGCCGACGAAGTCTATCGGCGCGGCTTGTTGAGCGAGGGCGAACTCGCACGCCTTCTGCGTCTTGATCGAGTCGAACTACGCACGATCCTCGGCAGTCAGGAGCTCGAAGGGGGTGAGGCCGATGGAGCCCTTAACCTGCCTGACTGATCCTTCGGCGCTGCTGGTGAGCGACACGAGCACTCTCATAAACCTGATCGCAACCGGGTCTGCCCCTGCGATTCTTCACGCGCTGCGAAATCGAATTGTCGTGACGAATGCTGTTCCGGGCGAGCTTGCAATCGGCCGGCGTCGGGGACGTCTTGATGCCGATCATTTCAACGGCCTCGTGACGGCTGGTTTCGTGGAGATCGTTCAGCTTGGCGATGTGGCGGCCGGACATTTCGAAGAGCTTGTTGTCGGTCCCGCAGTCGCAACTCTGGATGACGGTGAGGCGGCGACGATTGCCTATGCTGCGGAGCACGGAGCAATAGTCGTCCTGGACGAGCGGAAGGCGACGCGCATTTGCGGAGAGCGTTTTCCTGCTTTGCTCGTGGGCTGTACCGTGGACATTCTCGCTCACCCAGAGGTCGGGCGACGCCTAGGTGCAGCCGCACTTGCCAATGCTGTTTTTAACGCCCTTCAAGAAGGACGAATGCATGTCCTTCCAGTGCATCTGGAGTGGGTCGTCGAGCTCATCGGCCAGGAGCGGGCCGCGCGAAGCCAAAGTCTTCCACGGTTAGTCCGTCAGTCTTCGAAACGTTAACTGAAGCCAGAATGGAGCGATCATGGCGGCGGCGCGAGCGCTTTTCGCAGAGCCCCAACACCAATTCTGCGGGCAGTCCACGCTACAGTCAAACAGCAGCTCCACGCCACTTCTTGATTAAGCGATTTCTTTAGCCGGTATACTCCCATCCCTCAGTTGGGGCGGCTCTTTCACGCAAATTCGATCCAAGGCCAACGGCTGGCCCGTTAGGTTCGAAACGAAGGCCAATCACGAGCTATACTTACGTCAATGACTGCCATCGTGAACTTACTCATCGCCGAACGCGACAAACTCAATCAAGTGATCGCCGCACTCCAAGGCAGTGCAGCAAAACGACGAGGCAGACCACCAAAAGCAGCGAGCACAGAAAATATGCCGGATTGGGTTAAGCCGGCTTCGCAGCGCACTATGCCACCTCCACTTAGGAAGAAGCGGATCTTCACCGCCGCCCAACGGAAAGCTCAAGGATTGCGAATGAAGAAGTTTTGGGCCGCAAAGAAAGCGGCGGCTAAGAAGGCCGCCGCGGGTGCATAAAGCCGTTAACTGCCGATTCCAGATGGCTAGGTTCCGCCCGCACCATTAGTGGGTGGTTCGTCGACCGGCTTTGGCAAGGTCATGCGATAGGCTTGAACCACTACGCCGTTCTGAGCGCTCCCCGCGCGTGCGTGTACGAAGAAGGCACAGGACATCAGGCGGATTGCTCGCCTGAATCGCGGTAATCTCGCCAATCACTTTGAGAGCGCAGTTGAAGATCGCGAACAAATTCTCGGGCTTCGAGGAAAGGGCGGAAGCGCGGCTCGGTCCCCAGCCAGTCAGCAAGATCTTTCCAGCCGTGATTCTTGTAGACCTCGGCCGGGTTCCACGCGAGATCCGCTGGTTTTTTGGTCTGACTTGCAGTATTCAATCCACTCCCGCTGAGTCTGCAGTTCGAGAGTATGAACGAACTGGCGTGCTTCAGGAAAAGGACGGAACACGCGGTCGCGGTTGGAAACTCTTCCCGTTTCCAGCCAGTCGCCCAAACCGTTCCAGCCCTGATCCTTATAGGCTCTGGCCGGGCTCCAAGGAATATCAACTGGTCTCTTGCCGGACTTGCAATATTCAGCCCAATCTTGCTGACCCTGCAGTTGAAGGGCGCGAGCAAATTGGCACGCTTCCAGAAATGGCCGGAATGACCGGTAACGATTTGAAACACGACCCGTTCCTAGGCCCGCAGCATGTTCGTACCTTGCGAGTCGGGGCCGCCCAGGTTGGGACGAACATCTCGCCGATAAATCCTTGTGCTCACTGTGGTCAGGTATCCGCGCGGGGTCCTCGAATCCAACCAGTTACTGACGGTTAAAGCGTCCAGGAAAACCGCCCACTTCCGTCGATCATGAACAATGGCCTCTGCAAACTGTGCGACGCTGCTGACCTCGTCCATGTAGCCCAGCAACTATGCATTCAAGATCAGGCACTTCTCTATCGCGTTGAACTGTTCGAAAAATTCGTCCAGCCGGCTTGAGCGAAGCAATGGAATGCGTTCCCGCTGATTTCTTTACAGTGTTATGCTTCCTCATGGCCGGTCTCCTTTCAATTTGCACGTTGAGTGCGTTTCTATTGGGAGCGTATCGCATCCTGCCGAGGAACCGGCCTTCTCATCCCATCTCATGACGTAGCTTCAGATCAAGCTGTACGGCGAACTTCGAGAGCTAAGGATTCACCGTAGCAAAAGGCCGGTGGAGGCGGGCTACCGGCTCCCGATCGCCATTATTACCACGAGCGCGAGCACCACCAGGAGCGCCGGAATCCCAATCGCTAGCCAGGCTGTGAACCTGCCCTTCGCTCTCTGCGTAGCCGCTGGCGCCGCGGACCTATCTGGTGGCCGCCCCGCGCTTACCGAGCGTGCCGGCCCCGCCACCACTCGCGTATAGTCCCCGAGCCCACCTCCGCTCGGCTTCTCCGCGCTGCTTGGCTTACCCAGGAGATCCGACGAATCGAGCCCAGATCTCATGGGTGTAGTGCGCAGCGAAGGTCGAATGATACGCGGCTGTGGGCCGAAACCCTTGTTGAAATCGCTCGGTCCCTGAAACGGTGGCTTCACTGGAAGCGACGACTGGGCGGCACGACGCTGCTCTTCTTCGATGTCAGCTTCTTGTCCAGAAGGCAGCTTCCCGCCCCAGTATCCCGAATCGTCCCGGCTTGCCGGCCAGCGATCTTCGTCTGCTGCTCCAGATGTAGAAGTCGGCGAATGATCTGGAGGCCTTCCGGAATCCTCCGTCTCTCGCGTCGCGTTATTGAGAGTTCGGCTTCCGGTTCGCATCCCGAAAAGCCGCCAAATTACCGCCGATTCATCCGAGAGAGACTCCTGGCGGGGACTCGGTTCGGCATTCCGCTTCAATCCGAATTTTCTGGTAAACTCACCCGTCTCGTTGCCGGAGCGCGATGGCGCGAGCGGCGGAGGAGTACCGGCGGGCGAGGTACCGAGATCACCGTACACAGCCGGATTTGGCATAGGCGCCGAATGATTCCGGGCAGGCAGGGGGGCTGAGGCCGGATCTAGCGGCCGGCTTTCATACGCCGGCGGCGGGGCGACCGCTGTAGTCGAGGCCGTCGGGTTGGGAACACGCGCAACCCATTCTCTCAAGCCTGGGAATGGCTCGATCAACTCGGTCACCACGTAGTGCCCGCCCGCGAACTCTCCCACCTCCAGCAAGGGCTGCACCGGTCTCGCGCCCGGTCCGCCGCCTAGTTTCTTCTTTATTTCCGTCAGAACCGGATGTCCTTTGGCATCGAATAAGTGCAGTAGAACGATCCTGCCTGTAGAGTGTTGGATTGCGCGGAATGTCTTTGCGTCTTGCTCGGAGACAAGCTGTTTCAGATCGTACGTTTTGTAAAAGCTCATTGGCGGTTTGTTGCTCTTCAAGCTGCTGTAGTATGATAATCCCATCTTTGGCGGCGATGTCAATGGCGAGCGCGTCCGCTCACGCGCCTTACCAGAGTCCAGGAATGAAAAGCTTTTCCAGAATAGTGTGGTCCGAGGGGATGGATCTTGGGCCGCACCATTTCCAAGCCCGGAATCGCTACTTCGAAGAATCGATCCATTCTGAGCCGCACGGATTCACTGGATATGAGCTGGGACCGGAGGCTCTGCGAAACGGGACCAGCTCTCTGATACACGTGCGCACCTTCTCACCCGTTGGCTTGGCATTTCATATGCTCGCCCACGACGCGTCTCCCAGCTCAAGATCCTTCGCGGATTCGTTTCCGCCCATGCTTCTCGATTCGCACATCGGCGAACGGCTGGAACTGCCCGTCCCGAGCAACTGCCTTCCGATTGCGCTCTCGCGCTACCGGAAAACGGTGCCCTCCGCCACTCTCTCTCCTAACAAAATCGAGCTTCAATATTTTGCAATTGACAAAGCCGGCCCGTGCTGGGAGCATATTCTGAAGACTCGCGAAGTTGGATTGTATGTTCCCGGCGAGTTGCGGAAGCCGGAAGTCGAGCCGTCGGTTATTCTAGATTCTAAAGGGATTCCTTCTTGAACATGGCGCAAGATACCGCAGTTTCTTTGCCTGAGAACCTTGCACTGTGTTATCAGGAACTGTTCACCGCCATCGTACGGTTGCGCTCGCCCGGCCAACCCGACCCACACTCCGCGGAGGCCTTTCGGCAAGAGGCATTGGGAGAGATTCGCGTCGCCAGGGAGGGTGCCAAAGCCAGGGATTACGCCGACGAAGACATCCATCTAGCCGAATACGCGGTCGTGGGGTTCCTCGACGAATCCATATTGAACCTGCGCAAGCCGGTGTTTAGCGATTGGGTGCGAAAACCCTTGCAGCAGCAGTTATTCGGTCAGCAAGTCGCGGGGGAGCTGTTCTTTGAGCACCTCAAGGAGATTCTGGCACGAAGAGACAGAACCCACGTAGCCGATTTGCTGGAAGTCTACTACCTGTGCCTGCTACTCGGATTCAGCGGAGGTTACGCCAGCAGTTCCAGGGGCGATTTAAGCGCCTGGATGACTCGATGTGACGATAAGATCAAGCGGATTCGCGGAGAAAGCTCCGAGTTGTCTCCCCACGGGATGCTTTCGATCGAGCCAGCCCGGCCGAGCCGGGCCGACCCCTGGACACGGCAGCTCGCCATCGCTGCTGCTGTATCCGCATTCCTGGCCTTGACGCTGTTTATCGGCTACCGGCTCAGCGTGAGTTCGGAAGTGACTTCGCTCCAGGTATTCTCCGTGCAGGATAACAAATAGGCGGCCATGTTGAGTCCCGTCGCTTTCTATCTGATTTCCGCGATCGTGATGGCGATCTTAATGATCGTAACCTGGATCGTCGTTGGGCTCCTTCATCTGTCCGGCGCCGCGCAGATCCTCATCCGCGCCGTATTGATGGGACTCTTGTTCGTGGCGCACGCCGTAGGATGCATCTGGTGGTCTCGCAGAGAAAAAGCGGAGACTGCCGATGTTCCGCCGGCCGACGGCACTGCCGAAGAGAGGGAAGTCGAAACCGTTATCTGCAACGCGGAGAGAAAGCTAGCGGAATCTAAGGCCGGCCGCGACGCTAGTTTCACTCTCTTGCCTGTTATCTTCCTTGTGGGTGAAACGGGCTCCGCCAAAACCAGCGTGTTCGAGCATTCTGGCGTTGAGGCTGTGTTATTGGATGGGCAGGTGTATCAGGATCAGTCGTCGATCGCTCCAACACGTCCCGCCAATGTGTGGCTGGTGCAAAAGCGCGTATTTGTGGAAGTCGGAGGAAGCGTGCTCTCCGACGAGGCGCGCTGGACCAGCTTGATCAAACGCTTCCGGCCGCCCACATGGCTCTGGCTGAAAGGCGCAACGCCGGCGCCCCGCGCCACGGTGGTCTGCGTGGATAGCAGCGTCTTTCTGGCCCCCGATGCGGACCAGGCATTGGAGCGGATTGCCCGCAGACTAAATACGCGTTTGTCTCAGATCTCGAAAATCCTGGGAGCGCCCGTTCCGGTTTACGTTCTGTTCAACAAGCTGGATCGTTTGGGATTTTTCACGGAGTTCATGGGAAACCTGGACGATAAAGAGGTCAATCAGGTCTTCGGCACGACCCTCCGGCTTCCCAACGAGAAACGCCGAGGGGTCTACGCCGAGGAGCAAACCAAGCAGCTCAACAGCGCGTGCGATGCGTTATTTCAGTCGCTGTGCCGGAAACGTTTATTCTACCTTGCCCGTGAAGACGACCCTTCCAGATTACCCGGGATCTACGAATTTCCGCGCGAGTTCCGGAAACTCCAAACGGCTATCGTTAAGTTCTTGGTAGCTCTGGGACGCCCGAGTCAGTTGGATGCGAATCCTTTCGTTCGCGGGTTTTACTTCACCGGCGTCCGCCCAGTGACCACCCAAAACGCTGGGCCGATTGCGCGGTCGGCCCCGCGGCGCGGTGCGAAAAAGGCCGCCAGCGGCTTCTTCGAATCTCTTGAGGCTGCCGCCGCTTCCGAGCCTCTTGGCCCTCGCGCGCGGCGAGTCCCCCAATGGCTTTTTCTCAGCCGTCTGTTCAGCGACGTGATCCTCAAGGATGGCGCCGCGATGGGCGTTGCTCGCGAAAGCGTTCGAACCAGTGTCGCGCAGCGGATCATGGTTGGCACGGCTACCTTCCTCTTGCTCCTTTATGCTGCCGGTATCACGGTCTCCTATGTCAGGAACCGCAACCTCGAAGCCCGCGTAGACGCCGCCGCTCGAGGCATCGGTCCGGCGGATTCCGGCGGGGCCGCGCAGGCGCTTCCTTCCCGCGAGGCTTTGGATCGGTTGGACAGCTTGCGCGGAGCCATCGAGGAACTCTCCAGCTACGAGCGCGAGGGCCCGCCCTGGAGCATGCGTTGGGGCCTCTATTCGGGCCACGACATGTATCCGGCCGTTCGCACACTCTACTTCACGCGCTTCAGCCAGTTGTTGTTCGGCTCCACTCAGTCTGCTCTGGTCGATTGGCTTCGCAAATTGCCTCCGAAACCAGGAGAGAACGATCAGTACCAAACTGCCTACGATACCCTCAAAGCCTACTTGATCACGACCTCGTTTCACGAAAAAACCACGCGTGCATTTCTTCCTCCCGTTTTGATGGATCGCTGGTCGGCCGGCCGTCAAATCGACACCATGATCGCCACGCTCGCGCGGCGGCAGTTCGATTTCTATAGCGATGAGCTGTCCGCCTCGAACCCGTTCTCCACCGAGAACGACGCTGGGACGATCAAGAAGGCGCGGGACTACCTGGCGAATTTCAACGCCCTCGAAAGCATTTACTTCTCTCTTATTGACGAAGCATCCCGCCAGAAACCCGCGGTCAATTTCAATAAGCAGTTTCGTGGCTCGGCCGCCTTCGTCCTCAGCAACCGCGATGTGGACGGAGCCTTCTCCCGGGATGGCTGGAAGTTCGTCGAACAGGCGATCGACAACGTCGGCCAGGCGCGCGGCACCGATGATTGGGTCCTCTTCGCTCCTGGGGAACACGGGTCCAGCGTTCTTGACTATAAACAGCTCATTCCCTTGCTGCACGAGCGCTACCACAAAGATTTCATCGACAAGTGGCGCGAGTACCTCAAGAACTCCTCGGTCGTGAAGTATCAAAACCCGAAGGATGCGGCCGATAAACTGGCCCAGTTATCGAGCAATCAATCGTACCTTCTCGGCCTGTTCTGCCTGGCTTCGGTCAACACGGAGGTTGCCGGCGAGGCCGCCCCCTTTCAGCCGCTGAAATACTTGACCCCGCCGGCGGATTGCTCCGATCATTACCAAAGCGACCACAACCGCTCTTACGCCGGTGCGCTGGTCACTCTTCAGACGGCTCTCGATCGCATCGCCAAGAACAGCGGAGAGGTGAAAGACGACCTCAAGAACCAAACCGAAACCGCCGCATCCGACGCCGACAAAGAGGCTCGGCTAATCGCGGGAAATTTCCGGGCCGACCGCGAAGGCAACGTAGACGGCCTGGTCCTAATTCTGATGCAAGAACCCATCCAGTATGTCGCGGAGGTTCTAGGGAGCCTGGGCCCCGCGCAGCTCAATGCCGCAGGCGCCCGGGTCTGCGGCGATTTCAAGGAACTCACCAAACTCTACCCGTTCGATACAGCCTCGAAAATGGACGCGACTCTCGATCAGATCAATGCGATCTTCAGACCGGGAGACGGAAAGCTTTCAACTTTCGTTGAAGCCGGTCTCAAAAACTACCTGATCCGCGAAGGCGGCCAATATGTGAGAAAGGGGGACAGCAAAATTCAGATCACGGATGCGTTCCTAAGGTTCCTGAATCGCGCGACGGCCTTCAGTGACGCGCTTTACAAGAACGGGGCAACGAAGCCTAAGCTCACCTATCGGATGAGCACCGTCCGCGCCGAAGGGATCCGAAGCGTCACGCTCACCCTCGATGGGCAGGTACTCAAGGGCGGGCCCGATGGAGGGCAGTCGCTGGATTTCACTTGGCCGGGCGATCCCACACAGGGGGCTAGCTTAGCCGCCAGTCAAGGCGGCGACGAGAACGGGCTGATTACGTACCGGGGATTGTGGGGGGCCTTCCGATTCTTTGGAGGTGCGGATGTACAGCCTTCGGGCTCCTCCAACTATGCGCTGCAATATGTTCCTCGTCAGGGCCAGGACGGTCAAGCCACGATCCTTCCGAGTGGCCATGAACTCAGGATTCCGTTTCTGCTGGATCTAAAGGGTGCTCCGCCTGTGTTTCAAAAGGGATACTTTTCAGGCTTTCAGTGCGTGCCTACGGTGGCGAAATAGTCCGTTCGAGCTTCACTCCCACGGCCCCGCCAAAGGGCGCGACGGTTGAGCGATGGATTGAAATCCGGCTAACAAGATCGAATCGCTGTGCTTCATCGAGGAACTTGGCATAATTCCTTGGTCCCACCGGCGACCCGCGGCCTCTCCGCAAGCCAAAAACCCCGGTGCGCGGCTTCACCCACATGAAAGCTTCGTCACTCATGAGAAATGACCCGAGTTGCTCGCCAAGGGTGATCCACCACTTGCCCGAACGGCACCTGATGCGGGCTTCAAAGATTAGGCTTCCCGCCGCTACCGTAAGTTCGCTGATATCCTAGAACGAAGCATCGTTCTTAGGGCCGATCTCAGGGCCCGGCCCGGATGCACGGTCGATCCATGTCGCCGAAGCGGACCAGAATTCAAGATCGCTACAAAATCGGACCGGAGCTTGGACACGGCGGCATGGGCATCGTGTACAAAGCGCATGATGTTGTGGTGAATTGCGATGTGGCGCTCAAAACCCTTCTCGCCCTCGACAATCCGGAAATGCTCGCGCTCTTCTATCGGGAGTGTGGCGTCTTGGCGGGCCTGGTGCATCCGAATCTCATCAGTATTCAAGATGTCGGCGAGATCGAAAAAGATGGCAAGAAAATGCCGTGCTTCGTCATGCCGCTGCTGCAGGGCACCACACTCGATAAATTGATCAAGCAGGGAAGCCCCCGTCTAAGCGTTGAGGGCGTAGTCTCCATCATCGAGCAGGCCTGCCGCGGATTGCAGGCGGCGCATGAGAACAAACCGCCTCTGGTACACCGGGACATCAAGCCCAGCAACATCTTTGTACTGGACAACAATTCCGTCAAAATTATCGACTTTGGGATCGCCAGGCCGACGTCGATCCATAGTAAGAGCGTATTGAAGGGGACGCTGTTTTATCTGGCGCCCGAACAGTTCGCTGGCAGTCCCCCAAGCGCGATGTCGGACCTGTTCGCTGTGGGTGTGACCACCTACGAAGCGCTTACGCGCCGCCGCCCTTTCAATGGCGCCACGGAAGCCGAAGTGAGCGATGCCATCCGCCGCTACAGCCCCCCGCCTGTAACCGAAATCAACCCGGATGTTCCTTTCGCGATCAGCCAGGTAATTCACAAGGCTCTCGCCAAGAATCCATTTCAGCGCTTCTACGATGTCAAGGAGTTCGGCGAGGCGCTCCAGAAAGCGGCCCGCAATGAGAACCTCGAATACTTCGACGTGAGCAGGATTAATCCTCGCTTGGAGTTGGCCACAAAGAGTTTCGAGAACGGCGACTATCAGGTTGCTTCTTCGATCCTCGCAGCCCTCGAAGAGGAAGCCCAGCTCGATCCGAGAATCGTGCAGTTGCGGCGGCAGTTGGACCAAGCTTTACGCCAATCGGAGATCCAGGAGCTCATCAAGATCGCGCGGGGCTTCTTCGCGGCGGGAGAATACACGGATGCGCTGAGAACCATTCAGGAAGTGCTGCAACGGGATCCGGCAAACACCCCGGGGCTTGCGCTGAAGCACGTGGTCGAAAAGGAGCGCAGAGAAAAGGAGACTTCAAGGTGGATCGCCCTCGCCCAGAAGCACCTTGGGAACCAGGCGTTCCCCAAGGCTCGCGAGGCTTTGGACAATGTGTTCAAGGAAAAGAAGAATGACCCAGATGCCTTGCGCCTGTTGGCGGAAATCGGGCGCCGCGAGCAGGAGTTAGACAAGGAGCGGGAACGAAAGGCCCAACTGTATCACGCCGCCAGGCTGGACTGGGAAAACGGTGAAGTCAGTTCGGCCTTGACCAAGCTGGAAGCGCTGATATCGATGGACCCGGGAACTCCCGAACCGGACTCCCGGCGCAGCAGCACTTACCAAAGCTTTTATAACCAAGTTCAGTCGCAGCACAATGCGTTGACGAATTCATATGAGGAAGCGCGCCGGAACCTAGAGAATGAGAACTTCGAAGCAGCTCTCGAAATCTGTAGACAGTACCTATCCAAGTATCCCAATCATGCGCTGTTTCAGGCGCTGAGATTCGACGTGGACGGGCGCCGCAGACAAAAGCTCTCGAGCATCATCGCAGAGACAGACCGTCGCGTAGAGGATGAACCGGATCTGGAACGCCGGGGCGGTATTCTCGAAGAGGTGTTGCGGCAGTATCCGGCAGAGCCCCATTTCCTGGACGCTCTCGAAGCCCTTCGCCAGAAACAAGAGTTGGTGAACTCGATCGTCGAAAAGGCTCGCAAATTCGAGAAGGACGGCCACCTGCCCGACGCCCTGGGCCAGTGGGAGATTCTTCGGTCCATTCACAAGGGGCAGCCCGGCTTGGCGTTCGAGATCGAGCGTTTGATCAAGATGCGGGACGACAAGACCCACAAGGACGCCCGCGCGCGTTGGGTCCAGCAAACTGACCGCTGGTTGGAAAGCGGTGAATACGACAACGCCAGAGACACTATCGGCAGGGCGCTGGCTGAATTCCCGGTCGACCCCGAGTTGTTGGAACTCGAGAAGCTGGTGCGCCAAAGCCAGATGCGGGGGAATCAGGCCTCGGAAGCATTCAGCCTGGCGCGCGAAGCCATCGAAACCGGCTTGGTGGAAGAGGGCCTGGTCAAGTTGCGGGAGGCGAATGGGCTTGACCCTCGGAACGTTGTGATCCGGACGGTTCTCATGAACACCCTGCTCGACCGGGCGAGCCAGTTAATGTTTTTCGACTCCACCGCCGCTGCGGAAGCAGTGAGAGAGGTTCTCGTTCTTGAGCCCGCCCACGCGAGGGCTATCAGCTTGCTGAGCCAGGTCGAGGACCGCGCGCGCGAGGACTTTGTTAGCTGGTGCTTGGCGCAAGCGCGCCGGCTTCAGGCCGATGGCGATCTGGCGGGCGCCCTGGCCATCGCCGCGCAGGGACTAGCCTCTTTTCCGCAGGAACCCCGGCTGCTCCAACTGCAATCGACGTTGCAGCGCGCTCAGCGTCCAACCGGGACACAACCCCCGCCCCTGCCGCCCCGCCCGGCGCCTCCTTCGGGCGAGTCCATGAATCGGCCACAAACTGAGCCTGCTTTTCCCACCGACACCAAGAAGCCCATGGCCCCCTGGCCGCCTCCCAAGCCCCCCCGAGGACGTCGCGGAAATTAGGTTTGGCCGGCGAAATGTATTGCGGGTCCCGAAGCGTTGTGACACAATAGATTACTCTTAGGAACACCGGTAGAAATGACGGATTGGAGCAAGGATTAGGTTATGCAACCAGTTCGCTTTCAGATGCTGGACATCATCAGCCTCAGCCCCACCGGGCGTGTCTGGAAGGCATTTGATCAGACCCGCCAAAGCCCTGTAGCTATCAAGGATCTCAGGACTTCCGGAAACGACGAGGAACTGACGCCGGAAGCCGCGGAAGCCTTGCGAGACGCAGCAGCCGCGGCTTCGCTCGACCACCCCGGCATCGTGAAAGTGTTCGAGACCCTCAACGATCCACCCTGGATTGTGATGGAATACGTCGAGGGCGCGACCCTTGCCGAGAGTATGGCCGGGGGCGAGCCCAAGTCTCTCGAATGGCGCATTCAAGCGCTAAGTCAGGTTGCCGCAGCCCTGGACTACGCTCATTCGCGAAATATCTTTCACGGGGACGTCAAACCCGAGCACTTACTGGTGAGTCAACCCGGCGGCGATGGGAACAGCCAGGTGAAGGTCGGCGGGTTCGGAATCGCAAAACTCACCGGCGCATATGCAACGCGCTCAATCTGGGGGGGGCAGAGGAATCTCGACGCGCTGCATTATACGGCGCCGGAGCAGATTGCCAATCCTCGCAACATTGGACCCGGCGCAGACCAATATTCTCTTGCGGTAATCGCCTATGAATTGTTGACAGGAGAGCGGCCGTTCCGAAGTGAGACCGTGACTTCTTTAGCGGACGAAGTCCGTCAAAGCACTCCGTCTCCTCCCAGCTCCATCAATCATGATCTGAACGCTGCCGTCAACGGCATCATGAATCGTGCGTTGTCTCAGGATCCGGGAGGCCGGTTCCCGACGTGCGTGGATTTCATCGGCGCTTTGACAAAGGCGGTTCGCCCGAATCGAGCCCGGTTCGTCTGGATTGGTTTCGCCGCCGGGCTTTTTGTAGGGCTGCTGGGTTTGGCCTATTACGTGACCAGACCAAAGCCGGTTGGGACCCAGGCGGAGACGATCCGGGTCATTACGCCGCCTATCCCGCCGAAGCCGCCCGATCCCGGTCCGCCCCCCGTCCCGCCGACGCCTCCTGCTCCAAAACCAGCGGGTCCCGGAACTGGCGCCAAAGGAGCGCCGCCGCCGTCCGTTGCCGGCACGAGGGCAGCACCAACCCGATATAGCCTTCGAGTCTCCGCGGGCGGAATACCCATCTCACCGGGCGCGCAAATCTCGGAGGACGATCCGCGTCTTTTGAACCTCGAGTACACGGTCGCCTATTCGAACGCGACGCGGAAAGTTCCCATGAAAGTTATTTGGTCGGTCGATGACGATCCCTGGGCCGAACACACACTTACCCCGACGGGGCAGAACGGCAATATCCCGGGAAGTTTCCACGCCGTGGCTCTGCCCGGCTCCTACCGTGTTTGGCTGGCGGTTGGCGACCACGAAGAGCAGGTGCTGACTTTTACCGTTACACCTAGTCCGTGAGCCTTCAGCATTGTATATAATGGCAGAAATACTAACTTTCTGGAGGCTTCGATGACGATCGCGAGATCGCTTCTTCTCCCCGTTGTTTTTGCAATGACGTCGTTCGCTCAGGAGACCTCCGTGCCTGACCCCGAGCCGGTCGATGCCTTTAAAGATCTCCGGGATCGCGCCATCGCGAAGGATCAGGAGTTCAATGACCTCAAGGAAGCGTTCGACGCTAAGATCCCGAAGACCCATCCTTGCAGCCCGGAAATCCAGCGCGATGTAGACAACTTGATCAAGAGCGGTACCGACCGCCTGAATGCGTACGTCATTTTGTTGAACGCCAGAATCGACTTGCAGAAGCGCGATCTGAAGCAGGCGCAGCAGTTTGAAGCAGATTACGTTTCTGACATTGCCAAGAAGAATAAGGACATCGATCTGGAACAGCAGAATTGGCAAGATACCCAGCGGAGAATCAGCGCTCTCGATGACTCCACGCTGTCGGCCGATGAGAAGGCAAGCAGCCGCGACCAACTCGTCCAGTTGGCGGACCTCTCCAAGAACCGCATCGAAGAGTTGAAGAAGTCCATTGAGGCCTTGCAAACGTTGCAGCACGATACGCAAAACCTGTCTGAAGATTCCCAGCTCAAGGGAGAACTCATCGCCAAGCTCAAGCAGTTCACTGAAGACAACGTGGAGCGCTGGAAGCAATACTACCGAAGTGTGCTGGCTGAGACCATCGTCCGATGCCGGCTCAGCCGGCCAATCCAAGACAAGATCGAAGACGGCATCAAACCGATTAAGGACAAGAGCCCCTAGGAGCCCGCTTTTATGCGACCTCGTTTCACCCCGCTGATTATCTCGCTGACGTGGTCGGTTTTTTTGTGCTTGGCCCAGCAGCCAGGAACCATAAAGGCCCAAGTCGTGCCCCCGGATGACCTCGATGCGAAGAGCAAAGCTTATATAAACGCCTACCAGATTTGGTTGAAGGGAGATCCGAGCCTTGAGGCCGATTTGACCAAGAAGGATAAGGCAGACATGATACGGCGGATCGAAGAGGACGATCGCCGGGCCACTGATTTCCTTTCTGCCCGGAAAGCGTACTTCCAGAGCCTGTTGAATTCCTATAGCGGTAAGGTGAAATCCTTGAACGAGGCGAAGGAAGCCGACAACGTGCGTCAAAATGTTGAGGCATTTCGCTCCTCAGTCCAACAACAGAAGACCCAGTTAGGGCGGGACTCGGAGAATATTAAGAAAGAGCTGAGTCTGGTTCCCAACACGAAGGACGTGAACCAGATGCAGTTGCGCCAAGCTATGGAGAGCCGGATCGAGGCGCTGGATCGCCTCAGGTTGAATCTGGACGACCAGTTGCAGGCGGTGGAAGACAGCAAGCAGAATGACGAATCGTTGGAACAATCGCGTCAGAAAGTACTGGGGGGCTCGCAATCGGTAATCACGGAGTTGGAGAAGGAACTTAAGGACGTGGACCGGATGAAAGAACTTTGGTCCGGATATCACAAGACACTGCGCTCTGCGGTGGAGAATCGGGTTGCTACGCCTGTTGTCACGCCACCGCCACCACCTCCGCCGCCGCCGGCCACGCAGGGCCCAGTGACGGCTCTGCCGGAGACGGGGCCGGCGCCACCACCTGTCCCAACCAAACTAACTTACATCGCGGGCGGCAATCTTGCTGGTGTCTGGGAATACAAGAGCGGAGTTTTCCGGGGCAGTCAGCCGGTTACGGTAACAGTGGAGATCAAGGAGCAGGCCGGGTTTTTTAGGGGCACGCTGACCGGTAAGTTCCTGCCGAACGAGACCGTGACACTCGTCTTTAGGGCGGTCGCGAAACAGGTTGTCATCAGCCAGTCCTTAGATTTCGTGCCTGCGCCGGGTTCGGACCTCGACGCTAGCGTGACCATCAATGCCAGTGGGGACAACGATCCAAACGTGATCGATTTCCAGTGGAATGTTCCAGTACCTGTCAAGGGTAAGATTTCCACGGAAGAGTTGGTGATCCAGCGTAAGCGCTAATTTCAGAGCTTTATCATGCAATCCCTGTTCAGGTCGGATGCAGGGGGGCAGCGGAGATCTCGCAGCCCAAAAGGGTACGCGGCGAGTCTGATTCTTCACATAGCCTGGGTGGTCCTGCTGGCGTTGCCCCCGGGGCTCCTGCTTGTACTCCCTGCGCAAAAGCTGCGCAAAGAACAGATCGTCAAGATTCCTCTGAAGCCGCCAAAGGTTCTGGAAGCGCAACGCCGGAAGCCTCCCAAGCCCAAACTCCCGGCCACCCCCGCGATTACCACGGCGCCGCCCCCGCCGCCGCCCGCGCGACCTCCCAGGAAGCCCGCGAAGGATGATTCCTTCGTGATCGAAGATGACCACACACGCGAAATTCCGAAAGTGCTTGCCCGCCAACAAGGACACATCGGATTTGGCGAGCCGGACGACAACAAGTACGTGAGGTATATATTTGGGGCGGACGGGGCACGGGAACACGAGAGAGAGCCATATATCAGCATGGGCGAGTATTGGGTGATCGAGATAACAGACGAGGAGGGGTGGGATTTGATTGAACGCCTGCGCCAGCAAAACCATTTGAGCGGCAACATGGTGTTATACGCATTGTTTCCGCCGGAGATGCAGGCGAGGGTTAGCGAGGAGATCCGGCGTGTCTACCAAGAAAAACAAGGGACCGGTAGTACCGCTGATATCGAGCATATGAAGGTGACGCTGGCTTTCGATGACTCGGTGCCGCTCGGATTCAGGATTACGGATCTGGTGGTTCGCTCCGAGCCGTAGGGCATTTCCCCGAGATCTGCATGAACATGCTAGAATCGGCCACAGAGACGATGAAATCCTGGATCCTTTGCGCCGCGGCAGTGTGGTGGATTGCCGCGCCCTTACACGGGCAGGATGCCGTTCAGGTCATCGCCATCGATCAGGGAAACACAAACGGAGCTGCTTGGGTCGAGTTGCGAGCCACAAAACCCCTCCCCTTCACGCCCCCGAAGCCGCTGGAGGACCCTCCCCGGGTCTACATCGACATGGACGGAGTTAAGCTGGCTATCGGAACCGGCAGGAATTATAGGGTCGAGGTCAAGGACAAGGACGGCCTGCTGAAAGTCGTCCGCGCCTTCGAGGACGACACCCACACAAGGGTCACCTTCGAGCTCGCGCAGAATGCCAGCGCACAGATTCAGTTCGAAGCCGATCCGACGCTGCTCTGCATCGAGCTGCATCCAGGGGCCGGCACCCTTCAGTTCAGCGCGGATCAGCGGCCCGTCTGCCCTGGGAGAGCGCTTCCGGCGGCGAGCAAGAACGTGAGTCCCCCTGCGATTGCGCCGCCTGCTCAGACGCCGGTGAACACTCCGACACTCGCGCCAACGCCCAAAGCATTTCCATCGCTCGCGGGTGCGATGGAGATTCGAGACTCGAAGCCTGCCCCTTCCGCGGATAAAACCGACGCCCAGCATTCGAAGTCCGGGGAGAAATCAGTTCCGCCGCCCCGGACTCCGGACGAAGTAAACCAGCTCACGTTGCCCCGCCGGATCCTCATCGACCCCGGCCACGGCGGGAAGGATTATGGCGCTAGCGGCCGGCACGGCGTGGCGGAAAAGGATGTCGTGTTGAGTGTGTCCCGAATTCTTGCCGGCTTGATCCGCGACCGGCTCGGGTGGGAAACCGTTCTAACGCGCGACGACGACCGGTTTGTACCGCTGGAGGAGCGAACGCGGATCGCGAACGAGAAGCGGGCGGACTTGTTTCTCTCGATTCACGCCAATTCGTCGCCTAGCACAGTGACCTCGGGAGTCGAGACGTATGTGCTGAATTTCAGCAACACGCACGAAGCGCTGGCGCTGGCGGCGCGTGAAAATGCGATCAATTCCACGCAAGATCTTCAAAGCCTGCTCGCGATGATCAAGCTGCCGGACCGTTTACATGAATCCAGACAATTGGCGGAAGCGGTGCAGCTTTCGACCTACCAGGCCTCGTCCTATCTGAGCCCGATAAGCAAGAACAGGGGTGTCAAGAACGCGCCGCTGTTCGTATTGAACGGAGCGCTGATGCCGGCGACGCTGGTGGAGCTCGGATTCCTCAGCAACCCGCGCGAAGAACAACTGCTGAGCACGAGAGATTTCCAGGCGGCTTTGGCAGAAGGGATTCTGGAGGGGCTGGCGGGAACGATCGATTCGCTGAAACAGACCGCTTCCCGGAAAACGTCAACCAGTCAGTGGACAGTACGCGGCTCCAGAACCAGGTGATCGGCCAGAACCTCAGCGGAAGAGCTTCAACTGCTCGTCCGCAGGGAAAGCTGAGTTATCCGCAACGACCCAATCAGATCCCCTAACCAGCTCTTCATGCTCCTAAGGTTAAACAGAACGGCCGCTGTGCTGGCGAGCGAATTCGCCGTGCCCTGAAGACAGAAGCAATGCGGCGGCACGACCGGTTGGGAATGAAATTGGATCGCCTCGCGGGTTCATTTTGCAGCTATGACACCGCCCAGGGATTTCATTTCATGACCAAGTACTTGGTCACAAACCAGTGAATGTTGTTTCCGTCCGCGACCTCGCCAAAAGTCGCGCTAACGGATGCGTCCAACGACTTCAAATGCTTGTTCTGCTTAAGGGCTTGCCGCAGACCGGCGATATCCGCCAACTGTAGGGATGCGCTGAGCGCGGTGTCGCTCACGTGTGTGCCCGCGGGCACCACCCCTCCAATCGTGCGAACCGAAATCGAAGGGACCTGCGCGGAAAGCCGAGCCCCCTCGATTGCCCATTCTCATTCGAGTTCAGAATCCATCGTTGGCGTGCCATACATTTGCAGCCAAAGCGGCAAAAGCGCAGCCTTTTCAACCGGCTTCAGCGAACCCTCAGTGAAATGAAAAACGGGAGCCCAGCACGAACTGACAACCATGCCCCGAAAATCTCCCCGCGGAGTTCTGAACGAGTACACTACGGATCCAATCTTACTTCTGAAGGGCTTCCGAGCCCAGGATGATCTTCGCCGCATTGAGCGGTCCGGAAAAACCGCCCAAAGTCTTATCTGCGATTTCAACTACGGCTTGAACTTTGTCCATGAATCTGTAGCAAACTTACATGCGGATTTGCAGACCGAAATCCGCGAGTCGCCGCCTAGTACCAAGTTGCGAAAGTTCGCGTATGCCGCTCCCTAACGGTCGCGGTTCGGAAACGCTTTCTTAACCGCGCGCGTTAGCAAGCGGTTTTGAGATCCGGCTGTACGCTAATTTCTGCAACTTGGTACTAGCTTCGGGTCGCCACGACAATTCCAGCAACAGCGCCGCCGATGACCACTGCGGCGATCGCGACTTTTGTGCCAGCGGAGAGCCCCGTATGGGCCGGCAAAGGCGCGGTCGTCGTGCCCGGTGGCGTTGCGCCGGCTGGCGGCAATTGCCCACTGATCGTCGACGCGACGCTCAGGCATCCGCCCGTTCCAGTTCTCGTGAGTTTCGTCACCTGGATAATCTGGGTCGCACCTGCTCCAGGCTGTCCAGCGGCGCGAGCAGTACCCGTCACTTCTACGCGATTCCCCCACTCGCCTTCGAAATTAATACCTGCCCCTTGAACCTCGAAAAACATTTGGCTCACTTGGTCATAAACGCCGAATCGATTGTTCTTCTTCAAGAGACATCCACTTACAGTGCTCGCTGAGCCCCCCCCTCCGGCCTGTGGCAGGAAATCGAGTGCGGTACCGGCGCCGACGTTGGCTACTAGGATACCAGCCGAGTTATAGACTCGGAACGAACCGTGAGCGGAAGCGACCTGCACGAAGTTCGTATCATGAAGCGCTACGCGCCCTACCGAGCCGGGCTCTGCCGCCACGATACTGAGGCTCCGGGACTCTACTCGCGCGCCACCCGCTGGTTGAAAATCTCCATAACCCTCTTCCAATACGATTCGCTCACCGAACGTCCGCACCTGCGAGTTCGCGCTCAACTCAAACCTGGCTCCGTCGGCTAGACGGAGATTGGAAGGAGCAGCGCCGGTCCTAACCGTGGCGCCGTCAAACAACGTCGCGCTCCCTCTCACGGCAGAACCGTTCACTGAGAACGTAGCGGTCCCCGTCGCCATTCCGATCGCCGCGCCTCCGTACGCCATCGCTCCCGCGAGCGTAAACGAAGCGAATACAAACGCATTACGGATCTGCACGATGTGCCTCCTCAATAGCTCCCATTTAGTATGGGTTTTGAAGCTGCGGAAATCAAGAGGTTTTTGCTCCCTCAAGCGAGATTGAGGCGAGCACTCGATTCTCCCCGTTGGGTCGCTGCATTTCCGCCGCCAGGACCGCGCCGGAATAGGCGAAGAAGTAGCACCCGAAGGCCGGCCGTTCTTGAAAGTGAAATTCGATCAGGTCGTATACGAGAACCATCATCAGCCCAATCGACAACGGCGACCGCCATGCTCGCCGGATGAAGATCGCCATGAATATCAAGATGCAAGCAGGCAGTCCGATACCGCCTTCTGCTGTCCACTGAGCCCAATCGTTGTGCGCCGCGTTGTCGAAAATCCCATCGTCAAACCGGGCGTATGCAGGATAGACTTCGGTCCAGGTTCCCAGACCCCAACCCTTCACCCACCGCTCGCGAGCCATTTCAATCGTCGACTCGGACAGTGTCCGCCGCAACGAGTAAGGATCCTTGCGCTCCAGATCCAATATCATGTCCTTCCAACCAGATACCGACCCAAACGCCACGGCCATCGCCAACAATCCTGCCAAAACGGCTGCGTTCCGAGTGTTTCCGGAACTGCCTTTTCGTAACACCCACCACGCCACCAAGATTGTCTCCATAATGACCAGGGTTGCGCCGGCCACCGAGGACGAACTGATTACCGATGCCACCATCGCTGCGCCGCCTAGAATCCATCCGAACCGGCCTCCCTCAGGGCGTAGAGCTTCCATTAGCACGCCTGGCAATCCCACCAGAATGAACGCGGCGTATTGGTTCTCGTACGGAAACACGCCCATCACAAAGGGCTGCCTCATTTCAAACCACCAGAAAATTTTACCGCCGGAGGTCTGACGGTGAACGATGGCGAGTACCGCCAGCGCGATGGCAAGGTAGCCCACCCAACGAAAAAACCGTTCTCTCGATTTGCCGCCGTCGATCTGGAGCGCCAGCCAGTGAGCGGCCGCCCATGTGACCCACATGAGAACGTGCTCGGAGGTTTGCCAGTGATCGACCGTGCTCCCCGACACCAACTGCGCAAATCCGATGCCAGCTGCGCCAGCCAGAGGAAGACAACTCCACTCCCATCGGATTTGCCCGCCTTGGAACGCATATCTCATCAAGAGCCAAAGCGCCAGCGCGAAAATCGCTACCTGTTCGATTCCCCAGGCCCAGCGCCCGCCAATCCACTGTGTTGCCAGACCCCAGGCTAGCGTCGCGAAGAAGAGCGATTCCTTCACTGGTTCCTTTCAACTTCTGTTACTCGCACTTCGTCGATTTTGATGCGGCCTTCGGCGCGCACCGAACCTAGCGGACGCCGGTAGCGCAAGGTAATGCGAATCGCTTTGGAATCGGCGGGAACATTGAAGTTTACGGCGTTGGCGGCGGCGCCGGCCGCAATCTCCGGACTCTGCGCCAGTAAACGGGGCGGATTAGCGTAGGCTTCGATGCGCCATGTCAGCCCCGTACTGGATAACCCCTCCCTGGGGTTCGTCAAGCGTGCATCGGCCGCCCACTCGAGCCGGTACTTGAACCGGGACCGAACGGGTTTGACGCGCCACAGTAGATCGCACTCCTCGGGCTGATCGCCATTTAACGATAGTTGCCACTGCTCGCCCGCCAATTCGCGAACCGAGGACCCTGGAACCCCGCTTGTCTGCCAGGGAAAAGCTTCTTCGGTAACCACGTGACGTTGCAAAAGCCGTTGCCAGACGTGGGCGGCCGGCTCCACCTGATAATCCCGTACCAACAAGTTGACCCAGCCGCGAAACAGCTCGCTCTCCCCCACCCCAGCCGATGCTGCCAACTCTTCCAAGAACGGTGGGGCCCTGGTGACTGAGCCCCGATTCATCAGGAAGTTCACGTAACTCATCCGAATCTCCCGCTCGCCCTGCAGGATGCTCTCGAGCCGCTCGGCGCCTCCTTCAGCTCTCCAGCACAGGTCGAACAAAGCGGACCGGTCCCCGTAGGATACCGGAAGAGCCCGGCTTACCGTCGGCCAAAACTGATCCCACCGCTCTCTCCGGAAATAAAAATTCAGAAGATTCCACCAAGGCTCGAACTTCCTGCTCAGTTCGCTTGCCCGAACCAAATCCCGCTCGGCGCCATCCAAATCGCCCACCGCTTCTTCCGCGAGCCCCAGCCGCGAGCGATACCCCGCCTCGGCCGGACTCAGTTCGACCGCGCGCCGAAGAGCCGCCAATGGATTCTCGCCGCGCTGATCCTGGATCGTCGCGAGATTTGCCCACGAGTCTCCACCCACATCGCCCAGCGGGATTTCCCATCGCCCTGAGAAGAGTCTCCAGTCGGCCAGCGAGCGCTCCGTTACCTCGATTCCTGCATACATAAGCGCGGCGGCGGGCGCGATCACGCCGGCAAATCGTTTCCATAGCAACGTCGTCATGCCTGATAACCGTCGCCCCGGGCAGCGGGGAATTCGCTCGCGACCGTCGCGCGTCTGGCGTCAGTATTGGTAGTTAGTTTTTAACATCGTACCGCAGATGCCCCGATCACAGCCGGAATTTCTTCAACAATTTCACCAACCTACCGGAACTTCGGAAACAAACATTGTTTATCGGTAATGTCTCTTGACTTTGTATTCAGTTCGTATAGAATTGTAACTCACACCCAGCGCTTTGAACGAAAGGAAGTCCTTGGGACTTTCCTTAGCGGAAGCTTTGTCTCTCGAATCCTAACGAACGTGCTGCCCGAACTTTCGACAACAAATGCGGACAGGAACTCCTGGGTTGCATTAGTCGTGCGGCCGCGCGCCGAGCAGAAAGCCGAGGCCGGACTCTTGAATGCCGGAATCGAAACTTTTGTAGCTTGGCGCGACGTTCGCCGTCGCTGGTCAGACCGCATCAAAGTGATTCGCGAGAATCTTTTCCCCGGCTATGTCTTCTGCCGCTCCGCATATTCGGACCGCACCTTGGTCCTGCGTCAGCCAGGCGTGGAATCGGTTGTAACCGTCAATCGCAATCCCGCGCCGATACCGAACCACGAAATCGATGCCGTTCGCCGGCTCCTGTTGTCCGGTCTGCCGCTCGGACCGTGGCCGTTCCTGTCGGTTGGCCAAGGCGTGCGGATTGCGCATGGACTCCTGGCCGGTTTCGAAGGTACCTTGATACGCGACTGTTCGTCGTGGCGCGTCGTCGTCAGCATCAACGCGCTCCAACGCTCCGTGGCAGTACAAGTAGACCGCGACACGATTGTTCCACTCTCACGGAGTCCTTCAGCAGCATGATTTCTGCCTCGCGGCGTCGTGACCGCAACGTCCTTTTCAGGCTAAGTCAGGGGGAGTACGACAGCTTGGTTGCCGCAGCTTCCTGGAGCCGATTAGGCAGTCTGTCCGAATTTGTTCGCATGACCTTGATGTCCGCCGTTGACTCGGACGGAAGAGCCCCCAATACGCCTGGCCGAATCGAAGCATTGGAGCACCGCGTCATGCGTCTGGAAAAGGCTCTGTTCGGCGGCGCGGATCAAAGTGGAGATTGAATTTCACGTGCGGAGGCAACACACTTCGATCCTAACGATCGCGATCCTTCTGGCCGCGCCTAACTTGACGGCTCAGGTCCGCCAATCTCTAATGGAAGACGCCGGCAAGGAAAACCTGCCGTCGCAGAGGCTGGGTGTGGACGATCTGGTTGCCGTTTCGGTTTACGATGCCCCGGAACTCACCCGCACGGTTCGCGTGGAAGCGGATGGAACCGTCCATCTGCCGCTGCTCCGGGACGGCGTCGTCGCCGGCGGCAAGCTTCCGCACGAACTTGAGGGGGCCATCGTCGAGGCGCTGAAGACTGGGGAAATCCTTGTGGACCCGGTCGTCAAAGTGACCGTGGTCGAGTATCACAGCCGCCCTATCGCGGTAATGGGCGCGGTGAAACTGCCGGTGACGTTTCAGGCCGTGGGCCTGGTCACGTTACTCGACGCCCTGGCCAAGGCGGGGGGATTGAACGATCTGGCCGGCGCCGAGATTCTGGTCACTCTCGGTCAGGGTCCCAACGCGGTCGCAATACGCGTGCCCGTCAAGCGCCTGATCAATGACGCCGACCCGAGCGTCAATTTCGTCCTCCACGGCGGCGAAGAGATCCGCGTTCCGGAAGCCGGCAAGATCTTCGTGGTGGGCAACGTGAAGAAGCCCGGGGCCTTCCTGGTGCGCGACGGCAGCGAAAATTCGGTCCTGAAGCTGGTGGCCCTGGCCGAGGGGCTCGCTCCCTTCCATTTCCGAACGGCATATGTCTATCGTCCAGATGCAAGCGGTGCGCGGCAGGAAATCCCGGTGGATCTCGACAAGATCCTCGATCGGAAAGCGCCGGACGTGCCGCTTCAAGTCAACGATCTGCTTTACATTCCCGACAACAAGGGCAAGCGGCTGACGGCGGGCGTGATCGACAAGCTGGCGGGCTTCGGCTCCTCCACGGCTTCCGGCCTCATAGTTTGGCATTAATGAGCCTGGCATTAGGAATCGAATGAAATCGGAAAACCTTCCGGCCGTCCAGGAAAGCTATCGCGCGGCGGCGCCGGTCGCCGTTCCGCCCACCATCATTGACGCGGATTACGAACCGCAAGCCGCGCACGTCCCCCTGGCGCACTACCTGTGGATCTTGCGCCGTCACGCCTGGAAAATCGCGGGCGGCGTGCTGGCCACCACTCTGGCCACGCTGATCGTCTCGCTGCGGCTGACGCCCGTCTACGAATCCACCGCCACCATCGACATCGACCGCCGCATGCCCACCGGCGTGCTGGGCCAGGAAGCCTCCGAAATCGTCAACAACGACGCCGACCAGTTCCTGGCCACGCAGGTCAAGTTGATCCAGTCCGATTCCGTGATGCGCCCGGTGGTGGACAAGTTCCACCTGCGCGAGGTCGAGAAGGACGCGCTCGAAGAAGCCGTCGATAACTCCGCGGTCAGTCTGGAAGCTCCCGTGATCCTCAAACACCTGCAAGTCACGCGCCCGCCCAATACTTACATTCTTCAAATCAGCTACCGCTCCCCCAATCGCCAGCTCGCCGCCGACGTTGCCAACGAGATCGCCGTGTCCTACCTGGCGCATACCTACCGCATCCGCTACAAAGCCACCGCCAGCCTGAGCGACTTCATGGAGCGGCAGCTCGAAGAGCTGAAGGCGCAAATGGAAAAATCCAGCGAAGCGCTGGCCAAGTATGAGCGCGATCTCAGCGTCATCAACCCCGAGGAGAAAACCAATATCCTCTCCGCCCGCCTGCTGGAATTGAACACCGAGTACACCAAGGCGCAGGCGAACCGCGTGAGCAAGGAAGCCGCATTGAACTCCGTGAAGACCGGGACACTCGAATCGGCCGAGGCTTCGTCCCAGGGTGAGGCTCTCAAGAAGCTGACCGAGAGCCAGAACGAAGCCGAGCAGCGTTTCGCCGAAGTGAAGAAAACGTACGGAATCAATCATCCGGAGTATAAGAAGGTGGAGACGAGGGTCGAGGAAATCCTTACTCAGATCGCTGCTACTCGTGCCAGCATCGCGCAGCGGGTTGAGTCGGAGTATCGCGAAGCGGCGGACCGTGAGGCGATGCTCCAGAAGGCGGTCACGGAGACCAAAGCCGATTGGGACGATCTGAACGCGCGTTCCTTCAATTACCAGTCGCTCAAGCGCGAGGCCGATAGCGACAAGCAGCTCTACGAGGAGCTGGTGCGGAAAATCAAGGAGGCCGGGATCAACGCCGGTTTCCAGAACAGCTCCATCCGCATCGCCGACGAGGCTCGTCCGGGGCTCAAGCCCGTGTTCCCGCGCACCTGGCTCAATGTGCTGCTGGCCTTCCTTGCCGCGGCTTTCATCGGCGTGGGCGCGGCCGTGCTGAGCGACGTTCTGGACAATACCATTCGCGATCCCGACCAGGTGATGCGCCTGATGAACACGGATGTGATCGGCTCGCTGCCGGCGGTGAAGGATTGGAGGAGACGGCTGAGCCCGATCCAGTCCATCAACGCCTTGAAAGAGGTCGCGGCGCCGGTTGTTGCCCCCAATGGAACTGCCAACGGCAACGGCAGCCGGAAGTCCCGCAAGCTTCCAGCGCTTCCCGCGGCTGATCAGGCTCTTTCCAATTACGAAGAGGCCATCCGCACGCTGCGCAATTCCATCCTGCTGACGGACTTCGACCGCCGCTTGCGGAGCGTCCTGCTGACCAGCGCTTCTCCTTCCGAGGGCAAGTCCACCGTGGCCGCGCACCTTGCCGCAACACATGCGAGCCAGCACAAACGCACGCTGCTGATCGACGGCGACCTGCGCCGCCCCAGCGTACACCGTCTTTATCAGGTGCCCAACAGCGTGGGGCTGTCGAACGTGCTGTTGCAGCAGCTCTCCTGGCGCGACGCGGTGATCCGCATGGACGATCCGCAGGGTCTGGACGTGCTGCCCGCCGGGCCCTCCACCCGCCGCGCGTCCGATCTGGTGGGCATGGGCCTGGCGCAACTGATCGAGGAAGCCACCCGCGAATACGACCTCGTAGTGCTGGACGCGCCCCCGCTGTTGGGCTTCGCCGAGCCTTTGCAGATGGCCACGGCCGTCGACGGAGTGATTGTGGTGGCTCGCGCTGGCGACACTAGCCGCAAGGCCCTCAGCACAGTGATCACCACCCTGACCCGCCTGCGAGCGAATTTGGTGGGCGTGGTGCTGAACGAGGTCCACCGCGAAGTGAGTGCCGGGTATTACTACTACTACGGGCACTACAGCAAATACTACAAGCCGCGGCCGGAGTCTGGAAGCTCCTAGGTTAAAGGTGAGAATGGCGCCGGTTTCTCGGGTTTGCCGGGTTCGGGCTCTTCGACGGTTCTTTATTTTCAATGACTTCCTTGGTTCGTTTGGCAGTGGAATATTTTGGGACGAGGGAGTGCCCTTGTGAGACCGGTTGTCCGATGATTTGTCCGTGCTCCTCACGGAACCAGCTTAGGTGAGAGGCTCGCGAGTCGGAAGATGTTTTGAACGCAAATGATTGAGATCTGGGTGTTAATTAAACGGGAGACGCTGTGACTGGGCTCGGCTTGCGCGCAAACCTAGTCGGAGTGGTGATGAATAACGTCCACCGCGAAGTCAGCGCCGGAGATTACGACTACGGGCACTACGGCAAGTATTACAGCAGGCGGCCCGGCGAGGCGGAATCTTCGTGATCGCGGATACGGCGCCGCCGCGCTCGGCGTCCTCACGCCCGGCGATGAACCGAACGCTGTGGGAGAGCCTCGCGTCTCTTTATGGAGTCCACGCGTTCAATTACCTGGTCCCGCTGTTCACGCTGCCCTATCTGGCTCGCGTCATGGGCGCGGCCGAATGGGGGGCATTCGCTTTCGCGGACGCATATGGCCGCGTAGTCGGGCTGGTGGTCGAGTACGGCTTCGGACTATCGGCTGCGCGGGAGGTCGCCCGTGTCCGTCACGATCCCCAGGCGCGAAGCCGCGAGCTCTCCGGAGTGCTCGGCGCGCAACTGTTGCTTGGAATCTTCGCCGCGGTCATCACCAAGATCCTCGCAGTCGAGGTTCCCGTGTTCGCGGCGCACAGACGTCTGTTACCGGGAGCGTTGTTCTGGGCGATGAGCCAGGGCGCCAGCCCCATGTGGTACTTCCAGGGCATCGAGCGCGTCAAGCTGATGGGCTCGCTGTGGATCGCCGGCAGGATCGCCGGCGCGGCCGGGCTATTTCTTTTCGTGCGCGGACCCGGCGACGCCTGGCTGGCGTTGTTCATTCAGGGGACCGCGCCGTTCCTGTCCGTGGTCGCCGGCCTTGCGATCGCCTATCGCGACACGCCCTTCGTGTGGCCGTCACTCCGCCAGGGCTGGAGGGCTCTGCGCTCCGGAGGCTCGGTCTTCCTGTATCGGGCCGGCGCGAGCCTCTACACTTCCACCGGCGTTCTGCTTCTCGGATTCCTCGCCACGCCGCTGGCGGTGGCGTGGTTCGCCGGAGCGGAGAAAATCGCCCGAGCCGCCGTCTCCGTCACCGGCCCCATCACGCAGGCGTTCTACCCACGCATCAATCATCTTCTGCTGACCGACCGCCGCGGCGCAGCCCAAACCGCGCGCCTGTCCCTGTGGCTGACGATGAGCGTGGGCGCGATCGCGGGGGCCGCTCTGTTCTTCGGCGCTCCGCTGGTGGTGAAGATTGCGCTCGGCGCGGGATTTGAAGGCAGCGTTCCGGTGCTGCGGCTGCTCGCCCTGCTTCCGCCGGTGATTGCGGTGAGCAGCACGTTCGGCGTGCAGTGGATGCTCGCCCTGCGCCTGGACCGCGAGCTGAATCGCATCATCCTGGCCGCCGCCGTTTTGGATATCGCCCTGGCCGTGGCGCTGGGAATCCTGTTCCATCAAATCGGCGTCGCTGTGAGCGTGGTCCTCGCCGAGGTTTTCGTCGCAGCCGCGACGTTCCTCACGCTCTCGCACCGGAGGCTGAATCCGTGGCGCGCCGCCGCGGAGCCGGAGAAAGAGATGGCCGCGTGAGGAAGGAAGAGGGCCTTCAAGGCGCGAACCATCGTTGGCGGCACATCTTCGCTCCGGAGATAATCTTCTGTGCTTCGGCGGCCGCGGCTCTATCTCCGTATCTCCTGTGGACCCTCGGAGCGAAGCCGCCCGTCGTCCAGCGAATGAATCTAACCTACTTGCCTGCGCTGGTGTGGGGATGTGGGCTGCTCTCGTTCCTCGTCGGGGCGCGCCTGGCGCATCGATTTCGGCGCCCTAAGGGTTCGTTTCAGCTGTGTCAGCGGAATCTGCCGGTTACGTTCCTGCTCTATCTAGGAATAGCGGTCGTGTTCGTGCAGGTGTATTTTGCTGCGATAGACGTGTACGGCACGGTACCGCTGCTCGATTACCTCTCCAGCGACGGGGGGGCCGACGTGGGAACCGCCAACGCCCAGCAGCAATATTCCGGATTTGGACAGCTCGGTCTTTTCACCGCCTCACTCTATGCAATCAACCCCCTGCTACTTCTCGCCGTGATCCAGTGGGTGACCTGGCGCAGAGGCGCAAGGATCCTGATTGGAGTCGCCCTTCTGCTAGTGTCCTTCGCACATCTGCTAAACGCCAAGCGCCAGGGTCTCTACTCGGCTCTTTTTTACCTTCTAGTGGGACTAAGCGTCTATTTTGGAGATCCCACCAGGGCCTTCTCTGCGTTGCTGCCGTGGCGGCGATCGCCCATCCTCACAAGGCTTTGCTTGGCTTCCGTCTTCGCGGCGCTCGTATTTGCTTTTGGCTATCTCGCATCAATCAGAACTCAGGGGAGGGTGGCGGCTAGCACGGAGGAAGTTATAACGTACCTGCAGTATCCCTTGGTAAACTTTGAGGCGCAGTGCGCTGCTGCCGGCGTTGGGCCTGGAGAGTTTAAGCTCCTCGGCCCCCTTCGGAACCTGGTCCCTTACAAGTACGGGGAGGTCGCCGAGTCCTTTGCCGTGACGGTGCCAAGGGTGATCCTAAGCTCGCCGTCGGGAATCTACGAATACATTCAATGGTGCTGGGGAATTACCGGAATCGTGCTGTATTCGTTCCTACTGGGGCTCATCGCACGATGGTTGTTCGACAGGGCCGTGGCGAGCCTAGCTTGCCTTCTATCCTATTGTTACGTCGCCGTTGCGCTAGCCATGGCCCACAGCAACAACCAGACGCTGATTTTGTCATATGGGCCAATACCGCTGCTCTTCGTGTTGTTGGTTAGGCCCCTAATCCTTACCGAACGCCTCCGGCAATCAGCGGGGCGTTTTACTGCTCCGCAAACACGGAGGATAGCGGTGCCCGTGCATTGATCGATTCGCACTGGACGTGTTTCGCCATGCTGGCTAACCTAAAAGTCAAACTGCGCGACGTGCTCATCAGTAGATATTCCTACGTCTGGAATTTGTTGCAAGGTGTGAGGGACTGTCGCGAGCTACCGTTGTGGCAAAAGGCAGGGAAGCCCATCCCCCCTCCTCATGTCGTGAAGCAACGCATTCTGTCGACCTATGCTTCAACCTTCGGAACCGATACCTTGATAGAAACTGGAACATATCTCGGCCAAATGGTCTATGCGATGAGGAATCGTTTTCAGAACATTCTTTCGATAGAGTTGGGCGGCGATCTCGCAAAAAGAGCGAAACACCGCTTTCGATTGTATCCGCACATTCAGATTCTACAGGGAGACAGTGCAGATGTACTTCCACAAATTTTGGGTAGCATCTCTGTACAGTCTTTGTTCTGGCTCGACGGACACTACTCAGGGGGCTTTACAGCGAAGGGCAGGACAGACACTCCAGTGATGAGGGAAGTGAGAACGATTCTTGAACACAAGATCAAGAACCATATAATCCTGATTGACGATGCAAGATGCTTTAATGGAACGCTGGATTATCCAACCCTTGATGAGTTGCGGGCGCTGATTGCGCTGAATCGACCGATCTATGATTTCTCGGTTTCGAACGACGTTATCCGAATTCATCCAAAAACAGTGGTTCAAAGCGAATTCTGAACAGGTTCATGAGAAAGCAGAGTTAGCACTGCCAAAGCTCTAATGAAAATCCTGTGCGTGCTGGGTCGATATCAGTACGGTCGGGCCGAACTAGGGGATGGTATTGAATATACGGCTTTCATTCCCGCACTGCGACGCCTCGGCCATGACGTCCAACACTTCGAATCCTGGGATCGAAACTTGTATCGCGGCTTCGCGGAGTTGAATATCGCTTTGTTCGAACGTGTCGCGAGGGAGCGTCCCGATGTCCTTCTAGCAGTTCAGAGGGACTGTGAGGTCTGGACGGAAACGCTTGACGCGATCAGGGCGCTCGGGTGCACGCGGACGGTTGTTTGGACGACAGACGATTCCTGGAAGTATCGCGAGGTGTCTCGCTTCATCGGGCGCCACTACGACGCGATTACCACCACCTACGATTACTTGGTGCCTTGTTACCGGCGGGACGGCATCGACAGTGTTCTTCTGACGCAGTGGGCTGCGAATTCGGACTGGCTTCGCGAACCCGTGCCTGCTGCGCACTGCAAGTACGGCGTCAGTTTCGTCGGAGCAGCATACGGCCGCAGGCGGGAGATTGTTGGTGTCTTGCAAGCAAGAGGCATCTCGGTAGAGTGTTTCGGAGACGGATGGCCCCGCGGCCCAGTGGCCGCCGCCGACATTCCCGGGATCATGAATGACTCGCAGGTCAGTCTGAATTTCTCCGACGGCTACAAATCGAAGGCACAGCGCCAGATCAAGGCGAGAACCTTCGAGGTTCCCGGGGCAGGAGGATTGTTGCTCACTGAGTATGCGCCCCAGTTGGAGAGATTTTACAAAATTGGTTCGGAAATTCTTGCATGTGAAACCATCGACGAGATGGAAGCGCAGATCCGCTGGATCTACGAGCATCCTAAGGAACGTGACGAAATGGCGACAGCTGGCCAAATCCGGACAAGGGCAGAACATACGTACGACAAAAGGCTCATGCACGTGCTGAAGTTCGTGCATGAGGCGAAGCGCCAGGAGGAATCCACTACGCCCAGCGCCAGCCTGCGCCAAGCCGTCGAGCGCCACAAGATGAATCCTGCGCTGGCAGGAATTAAGTGTCTCTTGACGTCGCTCTGCGCCATCGTCTGGAGAAGTCGGGGAAAAAGGGCGGCGCGGAGGGCCGTTTTCGAGCTAAGTTGGCGCGTTTTCGGGGAAAGCACCTTTGGATCACGTGGTCTTCCGGGGAGGTTATTTCCAGAAATATGAATCTCGCGGTCTTGATTCCGGTATATCGTAACCAGCGCGGCTTGGAGCGAAGCCTAGAGAGCTTAAAGACAGCAGATGGCGTTTTCGATGTCGTAGCCGTCGATGACGGCAGCCCACGAGCTATATATATCCCGTCCAAGTACCACAGCAGCATGAACATCTCGATACTGCGGCTCGAAAGGAATCAGGGCATCGCCGCTGCGCTCAATCACGGGCTCCGCCACATCCTCGGGCGCGGCTATTCCTACGTCGGGAGGCTGGACGCGGGCGACGCTGTAACGTTCGACCGCTTCACAAAGCAGGTTCGCTTCTTGGAGTCGCACCCCGATTGCGCAGTGGTCTCATCTTTCGCCGAATTCGTCGACGCTGCCCAGCGCTTCGTGTTTCGGTACTGTGCCCCTTGCGAAGATTCGCGTATCCGTCGGGCGTTGCATCTGAATAACTGCATTATGCATCCAGGGGCAACCATCCGAGCGCGTGCGTTTCAGGACTGCGGTCTTTATCGTGAGGATGTCCTCGGAGCTGAGGATTACGAGCTGTTTCTGCGGATGTCGCGGGCTCATACTCTCGCGGTGCTGCCCGAGGTGCTGACTTACATGGAATACTCGCCCTCGGGTCTCAGTGTCGCCGGACGTCTGGGGCAGCAGAGGACCCGTCTGAAGTTGCAGCTTTGCTACTTCGACGCTAGTTCTCCATACAGCTTCTTAGGTGTTGCCCGTACGCTCTTGGCGATGCTGACACCTCAAGCCGCTGTACTTCGGTTCAAGCGCGCCCACATGCACTGAAAGACACTCTGTATGAAAATCGCCACACTCGTGGAGTCTGCGGCTGCTGGTGTCGGCCGCCACATCGTAGATCTGACAAACGGCTTGCTCGACCGGGGCCATGAAGTTCACCTGGTCTACTCGGACACGCGTTCTGACGCGGTCTTCCACGACGATCTGCGGGGGCTCGGCGCTCAGCCTGGGTTCCGGGCTCGTCGAATCCTCATGCGGCGGCAACCGCACGCGCGCGATCTCCTCGCCGTTCGCGCGCTCCGGCGGTACCTCCGCACGCACGGACCATTTGACCTGCTCCATTGCCACAGCACCAAGGCCGGCCTGATCGGGCGAATCGGCTTGATCGGAGACCCCATCAAGCGTCTGTACACGCCACATGGATTTTTCACTGCAGATCCGGGCAGGGGAGGCATCGCAAGGCAATCCGGCGCGCTGCTGGAGGCCACTCTTTCAAAGCTCTGCGATGGCGTCATCGCCGTCTCGCGCGAAGAATCCCGGCACGCCATCAAACTCGGAATTCCCCCCGCGAAGCTATGCTTGATCCCGAATGGAATCGCGCTCGATAGCGCTTCCCACGCGCGCGGCCGCGAGGAGTTGCGGAAGGAATGGGGGCTTCACAGAGGCGAGATTTGTATCGGCTTTGTGGGGCGTCTCGCTTCGCCGAAATCTCCGGAGACAATGCTGCGGTCCTTCGCCGCGTTGCTAGATCACAGCGGGCCGGAGCCCTGCCGTAGGCAAGCGAAACTGGTGATGATTGGGGATGGGCCGCTGGCGGGCGCATGCCGCCGCCTCGCCGCGCAGCTTGGCATCGAAGCTCGCGTGGTCTGGTTGGGGGAGCGAGACGCCAAGACGCTCATGCACGCCTTTGACGTGCTTGCTCTTACCAGCGACGCCGAAGGGCATCCTATCGTGGTCCTTGAGGCTCTGGCGCGCGGCCTGCCCATCGTTGCCACCGCCGTCGGCGGAGTCGCGGACACCGTGCACCACGGCGTGAACGGATTCGTGACGCCGGTCCGCGGCGTCGCTGAAATCGCGGCTGCGCTGGAGATGCTGGTCGATGCGGGTCCAAGTGGCGCGGATCTTCGCGAACGCATGGGCCGCGCATCGCGGGTCGTCGCGCAGAATTTTTCGATCGACCGCATGGTCGATCGCACGCTCGCCCTCTATGAGCAGGTCGTTTCTGGTTCGCGCGCTAGCCGCACCGCCTCGGAGCTGAGCGCCGCGGCTTCCCGCTAGACACCGCTTAAGCGAGCCGCGCTAAACGTGTCGCTTCTTCATCCCAACTCGATAACCAGCATCGTCCTCCAGGCAGAGGACCGCGTCGTCGCGCGACCGCTGCGCGCCGAGGCACCGTCGCGGCCGTGGCTCGCTGGGGCGGTGCTCCTCTTCGGCGATGTAGCGGCCCTGTCGCTCGCCGCCGCCTTGAGCGCCATCGTGTGGCGGCATGTGGACGCGCGCCTCTCGCCCGAGTTCTACGTTCACCTCTGGCCGGTGCTGCTCCTCTTCCCCCTCGCCTTCGCGGCTTCCGGTCTGTATCCCGGCTTCGGCCGCAACCCCGTCGATGAGCTGCGCAAGCTCTGCGCCGCCACCAGCGTGGTGTATCCCGCGCTCGCTGTCACCATCTTTCTGCTCAAGGACGCCGCCACCTACTCGCGCGCCGTCTTCCTGCTGGCCTGGGCGCAGACGCTGATCCTGACCCCTCTGTTTCGAGCCTTGGCCAGATCCGTCTGCTCGCGCAAGTCATGGTGGGGCCATCCGGTGGTGATCGTTGGCGCGCCCTCCGTGGTCGCCAGCATCGCCGCCACGCTCGAACGCCAGCCTGGGCTCGGGCTCAAGCCCGTGGCCATCTTCCCCGTGACCGGCTTTTCCGACGCGAACTGGGACGATCCCGAGCTCACCGTTTCGCTCGCCCGCCGGTCGCAAGTCCGGCACGTCATCCTGGGCATGGCGGATACGCCGCGTCACGTGGCTCTCAGCTTCTTCAACCATTGCAGTGATCTGTTCACCAACGTCATCGTCGTGCCGGATCTGGCGGGCTTTTCCAGCCTGTGGGTGGAGGCCCGCGACTTGAGCGGCATCCTCGGCCTGGAGGTTCATCAGCGTTTGCTGCTGCCGGGTTCGCGCATCGTCAAGCGCACGCTGGATCTGGTGTTCGTCGTCGCCTGCGGCATTGTGGTCCTGCCGCTGGTTGCGATCGTCGCTGCGCTGATCAAGCTCACGTCGCCGGGCCCCGTATTCTACGGCCAGCGCCGCTTTGGCCGCGGCGGGGGGCCGTTCATCGCCTGGAAATTCCGCTCCATGGTGGCCGACGCCAACCAGGTGCTGGAACAGCATCTGAATTCCGACCCGAGCCTGCGCGACGAGTGGAACCTCACTCAGAAATTGAAGCGCGACCCGCGCATCACTCCCTTCGGTCGCTTCCTCCGCCACACCAGCCTGGATGAGCTGCCGCAGCTCTGGAACATTCTCATCGGAGAGATGAGCCTGGTGGGGCCGCGCCCCATCATCGCCAGCGAAATCGCCCGCTACGGCGACGATTTCGCGCTGTATAAGAAGGTCACGCCGGGCCTCACCGGCATGTGGCAGGTCTCCGGCCGCAATCTGCTCACTTACGAACAGCGCATCGGCTTCGACCTTTACTACGTGCGCAACTGGTCCATCTGGCTGGACCTGCACATCCTCGCGCGCACCGTGAAGACCGTGCTCCGCGGTGACGGCGCGTATTGAACGCATTTGAGAATCCGGCGGAAGTTCAGCGACAAGTTCAAGAAGGCGGCCGTCCAGAGGCTGGCCACCATCTCCATGGCCGAGGTCGCGCGAGCCTGCGGCGTCAGCGTCAGCGTGTTGCACCGCTGGCGCAAGCAGCTCGGCGGCGTTCTTGCCGCAGAGCATCGCGCCGCCGCGCTTAGTAATGCCGGGCATATTGATACCGGACATCATGATGCAAAGGCTGGCGGCCGCCGCAGCTTCCCGAAGGAGTTCAAGGAGTCCGTTGTGAAGCGCCTGGAATCCGGCGAGTCCGTGAGCGACGCCGCCCGCGCCTTCCACATCAACCCCACCGTCCTGCGCTGGTGGCACGAATGGCGCAAGTACCGCGAAGCCGCGTTTTCCGGCTACGGGTAGAGCCGCTCCCCCGCGACCTCCACGCGCACGGTCATCGTGCGCTTCACCGCCGAGGAGTATGAAAGCATCAAGGTGGTCAGCCAGGCCCGCCAGCACCTTCCATCGCGGAAATCGCTCGCCGACTGGAAGTGCTGGTCTCCTCCGTGCGACGGGCCGCGAACGATTTCCTTCAGGTCCACCCAAACTTGGTACTCGGTTACTCTGTTCACTCTGCAAACCAGGACGGGGCGGTGGATTACGAACGGGGACGAACCGAAGCGGTAGGCGCTGAGCGCAAGCACTCAGCGTGCTTCCGGCAGGTTTAGCTTCTTCGTCAATCCCGGCCAACCGGGGGGGACTGGCGGAGCAGTCTCTCAAACGGGCCGATGAACCAAATTAGTAGTCATGGGATACGCCTCGTCCAATGCCTTTCCAGCCCATTCCACCGCTTGGTGGATTTCGCCAGCGACCAAATGGAAACACGCCAACGCCACAGAGGCGCCCTGTGAGCCGACCAGGATCCGTTCGAGCAGAGCCTCGGCCGCGCCGTCTCTCCGGAGTTCCGTAGGGCCCCTGCCAACACACCGATATTGTAGGGGTGGGGAAAAATGGCGAATGCTTTCTCGGCGCACCAGTTAGTGCCTTGCAGCATCCGCTGTTACTCGATGCGCTGCAAGCACCCCTTCAAAAAATCGATCTCTAGGGCTTGTTGGCCGATCTTGCGCTCCAACTCGGCGATGCAGCCTTCGGCCCAGCGCTGCTTACCCTGGCCTGGGAAGGCGTTGCCTGGCCTGGTCCGGAACTCCCGCCGCCAGCGGTGCAACACATTGGGGTTGACCTCCAACGCCCGCGCCGCCTCGCCGATGGAAACCCCTTGTTCCAGCCGCCGCACCGCGGCCAGCTTGAACTCCTTCGTAAACAACCCACGAGATAACCCCATGACTCAAATCTACCTTTGAATGGATTTTGAGTCTTAACTGTTTGTCTCAAAACTGGGGGCAAGTCCATTACGCAAGGCGAAGGGCCAACCGAGGGGTAGATTTTCCAGCCTCCGCTTTTGACGACGATGAAAGATGCCTGGATCGCAGATGGCCGATATGGTCGCCTACTGCGCACGGGCCGACGAGATGCGAGCGCTTCAATGCCACATCCGTGGTGGAGGATATCATCAACTTTTCAACTCTCAGGATCGCCAGGAAGGCACTGTCACCTACAGGGCTAAGGGCGCGGCTTGGGCGACGCTGAACTCAAGATAAATTAGAATAAAGGACGCCTCCAGGAAAGGCTGACACTCCAGGATAGGCTGATCTTGACTCCGGTGCATCTTTTACGATACAGATGAATCTTTCTCAGCCTGAAGGCCACATGGGACAAGGAGAGACCTCATGGGATGGGTAGATGATCTACTCGACGGGAAAGACGTTGAGCGTGAGCGCCTTGCGATGGAGAGCAAGATGCACGATCAGGCGGCATCCGCCACTCCAATGATGTGCGGAAACCTATCGGAAGCCGTGGCTTCCGCCGTGAAGGAATACACGGCAAGGCGCCCACACTGTGGGATAGAGTTCAAGACATCCTTCCCGAATTTATCCGAGGCGATCTCGATCACCGCCGCTTTGGTATGGTCCTCCACGCGGTTCTTAGTGAGCCGAGTCGGGGCGATTCCGTGGTTCGAGCTAAGGGTCCATTTGGAAAGCGGAGCCGCTATCGAAGCCAGCGCCACATTTCAAACCAGCACGTCCAGCCCCCAGGTATCCCAAGAGGCCACAATCCAAATCATAGCCAAAGGGCCGGACAACTGCGCTTATCGAATAAACGGAAAAGACTTCGACGCTCCGGGGGCAGCGCAGGAGTTACTAGCCCCCCTTCTCACGTTGCTGGATTAGATCGTTTCCCGCCCTTCTGGCGCGAGGCTTCCTTCTCAGTGATATAGGGTTGCCGCCCGCCGGGGGCGAAGCGGATGCCGAACACGGGCTGCTCCATCACGCCAACGTCACCCTCCTAGAGAGGGCAACAGCTATCGAGTCCGCGAGAGCGAGCGCTCAGGAGGAAGAAATGACTGCCGCTGGCGCCGAGGACCCGGCGTATGTTGCCGCGGACCTCACGCCCTACCCGCCAACCCAATCCGTAGAACCCAGCTCGTCTGGAAGATCCCGTCGCAGAGCCTCGTGCGCGACACTCTCCGCAATCCTTTTTACGCCGCGCTTATGTTTGGGGAAGGCGCCCGGTCGAGACCCTGCTGAGCGAGGACAGACTAAGGAAACGCCAGGCGAAAGCATACCGATGTGCTAAGATTTGCTAACTTTCGTAGACCTCATTCGATTCGGAACTTAGTATGGAGATTCTTTCCGTTCTGAGACATACAGGATACACGCCCGTGCGCCGATCCGAGCATTTTGCTCGTCCTTGCGGCTGGTCCGTCTGGGTACGCCTCGCACTCCGCAGGCTTCGTGTTGATTTGGAAAGCTCATCGCTCAGTTCGGCTTCTCCTCTCCCAAAACCTGATCCGCCGCGGCCTCCAGCGCTTCCAGCGGAACGCTCTGCCTCTGGGCGTACTTGCGGAGAACTTCGTCCCACTGCTCTGGCGTGAAGTCCATCGGATCTTGAACTTCCATCGTCCGCTCGACGAACATTCCAAGCTCACGGCCAAGGAGTTCGAGGGCCTTGTTGGCCACGTTTCCGGCGTATCTGTACTCGCCGGTCGGCTTCCCGCTGGAGTCGAGAACGGGCCTTTCTTGCATCGACCGCTCAAGATTGCGCTTCAGGTTTTCGATCACGAACTCGCGATCCAGCCAGGCTTTCGTGGATTGTGATCGTTGCACCTGCGAAGTAAGTTCGCCGATGCGGGCACTGACTGCGGCGTTCCGGAGCAGTCGGCTGGCCGATTGCGCAGCACCCCGGCTCTTGTCGCCGTCCTTTCCGGACGAGAATCCGGCAGCAACGTACGCCGCCGTGGCGTTTTTGCCGAGCCCGGTAAACGATGCCAGGGCGGAATTGACGACGGATTGAGGCTCTGGCAGCCCACGGCGCGGTCCGGGTCCGTGTCAAATCAGTTGCCCGAGGAATAGGCGGACGCCCATATCGACATTGCGGGCCACCTTCGCCTGGCCGGCCCGGGTCGGCATGAGATGCCCGCAGGTCTGACACTCATGCAGCGCCACACGTCCGACGTGGATCTGTTTCCTCTCCGAAGGGCCGATTGATCAGCCGCTCAAGCCCCCTTAACGAGCATTCATGACGAGAATCAAGATTTCTTGCCGGTGTTTGTGTTTCGGAAAAGGCGCGATTTGATTTGCATTATGTGCCTCCGGCACCTCCAGTCTCTCAGGTTGCCATAGCTCAGCATCAGGCCCCAGGCGCTCTGCTATCCTGGCTCGTTATGTTGGTTGAGCAACAGATTGCCGAACGGCGGGAACGGGCGGCCGCCGCCATCACCAAGATCCTGGAACGGCCGAGCGGAGAGCCGTACGGCGATTATCGCGTCAAGTCTGCCAGCGGGAAAACCTACCGTGTTGCCATGCGCGGGCCTGGTTTGTTCGAGAACTATTGCTCGTGCCCCGACTTCGCTGTCAATACGTTGGGAACCTGTAAGCACGTCGAAGCCCTCCTCCTGCGGCTTGGCAAACGCTATGGCAGGACTCTCGGAAGCCGCAAGTTTGCGCGGGCACGCGCCTCAATCTCGTTGCAGTACGGCGACACGATTGCTGTTCGATTGCGGCTTCCTGCTGATCCATCGCCTGCTCTGCGGAAGTTGGCCGAGGCGTACTTCGATCCAGCCGGCTTGCTGCGGCAGGAGCATTTCCGGAGTTTCCATAAGGTGATCGAGGTCTTCCGTCAAGCCGACCTCGATGCGGTCATCTACAGCGACGTGCTGGAATACCTTGACCGGGAGAATGAACTCGCCGAGGGTCTGGATCTGGAGCGCCAGCTTCTGGCAAAGCTGCGACGTGGACGGCATCCGCTGCATGGAATCCTGAAGACGAAACTTCTGCCCTACCAGGAACGGGGCGCCATCTTCGCCGCCTGCCGGGGCCGAGTGGTCCTGGCCGATGACATGGGCCTGGGCAAGACCGTGCAGGCCCTCGCCGCTACCGAAATGCTGCGCCGCCGCCGGGGCATTCAGAGGGTGTTGGTGGTGGCTCCCGCCTCGGTAAAGTACCAGTGGAAAACGGAAATCGAAAAGTTCTCCGGACTTTCGGCGCAGGTAATCGAAGGATTGCTGCACCGGCGGCGCGAAATGTACGCCTCGCCTCAGTTCTTCAACCTCTCCAGCTACGAACTGGTTCTGAAAGACGTGCGCTACATGCACGAACTCGCGCCAGACCTCATCATCCTCGATGAAGCCCAGCGCATCCGCAACTGGACCACCGCCACGGCGCGCACCATCAAACAATTGAAAAGCCGCTACGCCTTCGTGCTCACGGGAACTCCGCTCGAAAACAAGCTGGAAGAGTTGTTCTCCGTGGTGGAGTTCATCGATGGCCGCCGGCTGGGTCCCGCGTTCCGCTTCTTGCACGAGCATCGGACGGAGGACGAGAACGGCAAATTGATCGGCTACCGCGGACTTGACCGAATTCACGATCAACTGGCGCCGATCCTGCTGAGGCGCACCCGCCAGGAGGTTCTCAAGGATCTGCCCAAACGCACCGACCAGATCCTCCACGTGGCCCTGACGCCACAGCAGGCGGAGCCTTACTGGGAACAGAATGACATCCTGGCTGCCTTGATGCGCAAGTGGGAACGGCAGGGCTGGCTCTCGGAAATCGACCAGAAGCGGGTCCTGTGTTGCCTGCAGAACATGCGGATGCTCTGCAACTCCACCTTTCTTTTCGACAAGCAGACGAATCATTCGCCAAAACTCGACGAGTTTCGCGAGATCGTCCGTGAATTGGCGATCGAAGAGGGTCGCAAGGTGGTGGTCTTCAGCGAATACGAACGGATGACTCACCTGGCGGGCGAGGAACTGGAAAAGCTGGGGATCGGATTCGTGTCGCTCGCACGGTAGCGTGCCTTCCCGGAATCGCGGCGCGCTCATGGAGAAATTCCGGCGCGATGCGGAGTGCCGCGTTTTCCTCTCGACGGATGCTGGAGGGGTTGGCCTGAATCTCCAGGCCGCCTCGGCGGTCGTCAATTTTGAGCCCCCGTGGAATCCCGCCCGGCTCGAACAGAGGATTGGGCGAGTCCACCGACTCGGCCAGGCACATCCGGTCCACGTGGTGCACCTGCTGACCAAGGACAGCATCGAAGAGCGCGTGTGGGAAACGCTCAAGCTGAAGAAATCCCTGTTCGCAGGGGTCTTCGACTCGCCGACGGGCGAGGTGAGCTTTGCCGCGCTCGGACGAAAGAGCATCCTGCAGGCAGTGAAAGAGATTTTCGCGGATCAACCGGGGCGACCAAAACCGTTGATTGATCAGCCCACAACCAAGGCAGTACCTATACGATCCATGCCGGGATCTATCCCCCCGGCAGCGTCGCCCGCTGCCGCCGCAGCGTGCAGCGCCTCAATCCACCGAATTCGAACAGGCTGCTGCTGGGCTCATCGAAACTGGCGTGCGATTCCTCGAGTCACTCGCGGCCGTGGCGCAAAACGCTCCCACTGACGAAGCCTTTGCGAATCTGGTGATCGCTTGATCCACGCACAAACCGTCCGGTCCTCTCGATTCCGCTGCCCAAATCGGTGGATCAGAATCGTCTCGTTCGAGCGCTCTCGGCCGTCTTGGGCGCGTTTGGACGGTCGGCGTAATGTTCCATAGGCAACCCATCACATCAGACTGTAAAGGATAACCTTGCCGAACGGCAAGGTTATGGTTTAGGTCACACGAGTCCCGACCACGCCTCATAATATATCAGCAAGCTTCGTCTTCTGTTCGCCATCCGGCGGGCACATCCACACAACCCGAATGAGATCCATATGAGCATCCCTTCAACCATCGCCGAATATTTAAGCCGCTTCTCGCAGGAATTGGGCGACCGGATTTTGAAAATTTACCCGGCACTCCAGGCTCCCCAGGATCCCGTGTCGGAGCGATTCAACACGTTGTTGCGAGCCCCTTCGCAGCTCAACGTCTGGCGGTGATGGGCATCGTGAAGCGCTGGCATCGTGCCAAGGCCGCCGCGGTCATCGCGGAATGCGGAACCGGCAAGACACTCATGGCGCTTTCAGCCATCCATGTGCGTTCTGCTGGTCAACCGTATACCGCTCTGGTGATGGCGCCGCCAAACATCGTGGGCAAGTGGCAGAGGCTTCGCACGCCAAGCTTGGTTAGCCGGTCGGGGCGCTTAAATATTGGTGAACCGTGAGAACAGCCGAGGGAGGCAGATTCGCAGGGCGGATTTCCGGGTAAAATTGCGGGTAAAGACGCGGCGGGGAGCGGCGTGGAAGAGGTTCAGCGGACGCCGGAGACAGAGGAAGCTTTGCCCGGTCCAAACCAGGGTTGGAGGGGAAGCGATCAGTCGGGATCGGGTGCCGCGGGCGCATCGGGAGCGCGGATGTGGGGCGGAAGTTTGGAGATCGAGAACCGAAGTTGGCGGGCCACCTCAAGGGTGCTCATCGGGTAGCGCCGAAAGATTTTCGAGTGGCAGTGAATGAAAGCGGAGCAGAGCGTGAATGCCAGCAACAGAATAAGAGAGACCACGGCCAATCCGCAGTTGGCGACAGGCTGGCGCTCCCCTTCTGGGGAACGCGCTTGAGGGCGGTGCCGGCAGGCGTGCAGAAAGCCATGCTTGAAGGCCCCGTTCTGAGTCAGATCGTTCCATCCGTTGTGCTCCTGTTTCCAGCGTCATGGCCGAGCCTACGCACCAGGGTGGCGGGAAAAGCCTGCGAGTCCAAAGTCGTGATCCAGAGCCATTCGTGCTCGGTGGTTTCGGGTAGCAGCTGGCCCCGGCGGTAATGGTTGTGGGTGAGCTTCTCTTCGGACCGCACACCCGTACAGGCTGGGCATTCGCAATCCCTTTCGTTTGCGCTTGCGTTCCTGGGCGCGCTCGCGCCGCAGTAACTCGCGGTTGATCTCGGAGATCTTTTCGATGTGTTCTTTCAGCTTGTGGTAGTTCTCGATCCAGTCGCGGACCTCAGCCACCTTCTCCTAGCTTCTGAGGAACTCACGGGCATAGGAGCGAATCGATTTGCCTTGACAGGGACTTCCCAAAATGGGAAACTAAAGGCGGTGGAGATAGCTGGCGAGGAGAGAGTAGCCAAGTTCGCCGAGCGCTTCCCGAACGTCGAGAGCGCTTTAACAAGATGGGTCAACACGGTCGCGGAGACGGATTGGAAGAACCCAGCCGAGATGAAAAAGACCTTCGGATCTGCGGATGTGGTTGGCGATCAGACGGTGTTCAACGTCGGCGGGAACAAGTGCCGCTTGATCGCTCTCATTCATTACCGCACTAAGCGCGTGATTGTCCAGCATGTGCTAACGCACGAAGAGTACGACAAAGGAGACTGGAAGCAATGATGACGCCTGCCCTCGATCCTGAATACGATCAATTACTTCACAAGATCCAGCCGAGCGTGCCGCGCAAGCGCGAGGAGAACGAGCGCCTCCTCGCAGAGATCGAGAAGCTCATGAGCAAGGGTGAAGACAACCTCAGTCCAGCGGAAGATACCATGCTCGGCACGCTGTTTAGCTTGGTCCGGGAGTACGAGCAGCGATCCTATCCGCGAAAGAAATCCACGCCCGCCGAGATGCTCGAATTCCTGATGGAGCAGAACGAGCTCGCCCCAGCCGATTTGCCCTTGTCCGCCAATAGAGTGTCCGAGATCCTATCCGGCACGCGGGGCGTCAGCAAGGAGCAGGCAAAGAAGCTTGGGGAGTTCTTCCACGTCTCTCCAGCCGTTTTCATTTGACAAATGGCCGACTCGGTCGAAGCCATTCGGACGTTGCTGACGGCACTGGAGAGCCTTGATGATCGGGATGGAGTCATATGGCTCGGCATCGGGATCATCGGTAGTCGGCAGTGGCGCCTTTCTTCTGAGGGACGTGATTACCATTTTGCTCGACTGCGGCCTCCGCCCGGAGGAATGCTTTCGTCTCACGCCCGAGAATCTCAGGGACGGCGCTATCTGGATTTATCGTGGAAAGCGCAAAGCGTCCCGTCGCCCGATTCGGATGACGGATCGGGTGCGGCATTTCCTCGATACTCGCGCACCGTCCGCTCCGCGATCTTGCACGTGGCCAGTTCCCGCTGCATCCGCGTCCAGATGCGATGTGCCGTGTGCCGCTGTTTGCGCGGTGCTTTCCTGTCCGCCTCCAGAATCGCGTCGATAAAATCGACCGCCTCCTTCAGCGTCCAGCGGGGACGCTCCGGCTTCTTCCGCGGTTTCGGCAACGCGCTCTCGAATCGCTTCGCGCACCATCCGCCGGTGCACTCTCAGCTTCCTGGCCACCCCCACGATCGTTCCGATCCCGAACTCATACTCTCGGCGGATCTGCTCGAATAACTCCACTTTCGTTCTCCAGTCCAACGAGTACCCTCCGTTCGGGCTGCGCCCGAATCAGAGTACCCGTTCGTTTAGAGTGGGCCAAATCATACCGCCGAACTGGGCCGAAATCACAAGCGTGGGTTCTTTCCACTGCGGTAGAGGATCACGCTGCGCCAGACGGAGCAAGAGTTCGCCACTGGTGCTCTCGTTGAACAGCGTGTGAATGAAGCGGTACGTTCGATCGACGACATCGATCATCAGACACTTCATTTCGTCGTCGTTCAAGCGCGATACTTCCGGCCAAGGAATGACACCATAAGGGCTGCTGACACTGACATCGGAATAGTCTCCGGAAGCCGATGATGGCGAGGTACCCGCATGAAGATCCTCGAGCATCGAATTGCGGAAGCAATGGAGGACCAGGTATTTGGCCAGCCGCTGCTGAAGCACCGGCTCCGTGATGAATGCGCGGACTTCTTCATTGGTGTCCATATTGGCCTCTGTCAGGATTTCCACTATCGCATAAGCGCAAACGATGGGGCCCCCATTGGCTGCGGCGAGCGGGCAGAGGTCCGCCGGCATGGCGTGAGCTGCCGTGTCTCAGTCGGGTGCCAATACGACCCAGCCAAATCGCCCAGCCAAAAACGCACTTTTGGTATCTACCTTGAAGTTTCTTGCAAAAATATTTGTTCTATAATCATGGTGTTAGGGAACCTCGCCTGTTTCACACGCAGGAGGTCGCAGGTTCGAGTCCTGCCGCGCCCACCATCCACCGCGAAGTTACCCCTCGGCTCGGGCGAACTGCGGGCTGGAAGCCCAGCTTCGCCGGTACACCAGTAAAGCCACGCCGGCGTAGGCGGCCAGTGAAAGCAGATTGAGGTTGTTGATGCCCCAGGCCATGGAGCAGTACTCCAGCACTCCGCCGACCATCGCCCCGAAAAGGTTATAGCCCAGTGCGACGCTGGCTTCCGGCACGCGTCCGTAGCAATCGGCAAAGACGATGCTCGCAAAGAAGAGCGGCAGAGCCAGCAGGACCAAGGTGAGCGCGAGATTGAGCGCCGGCTGGGCCACCAGAGACACGCTGTTCAGTTTGACCACCCAATCCAGCAACACGGAAAGAAACAGCCCGGTAAAGGCCCATCGCGTCTTCGTGAACCAACCCCGCATGACTGCCGTATTCGCCAGCAGAATCATCGCCAGAACGGCGCTGATGACAAAAGTGTTGACAATCCAGGTGGCGCCGGCCAGCAACGCCGTTTTGGCCAGGACCTTGGTTTCCAGCAGCATGAAACCCGCTCCCAGCAGGAACATCACACCGTCGAATTTCGACGCGGCGATCTGGGCGCCGCGCGTAACCGCAATGTAGCTGAATCCGAGAATCAACACCAGCATGTATCCGTAGTTGAGCGGGAAGCCGCGCTCGCGCAAATACAGGAACGGCCAATCGTCGGTGGTGGGCTCTACCTCTCCTTGGCCGGTCATATTCTCCGCATTCTGGGCTTGGACATAGGGATGAGCGAGCAAGGTCTCGCGGTCCGCGCCCGGGCCGGCGAACATCACCAGGTTATTGCTTCCTTCACCGAGCGAGTGCACGACCACGGGCTTGGCCACGTTGGCCTTCCATAGCGCGTTATACACGCGCTCAAGCTGCCATTCCTTGTAACAATAGAACGTCACCGCCAGAATCCCATGACCATTCAAGCGCTTCAATGCTTCCGAGAAACTCTCCACCGTATAGACGTAGTTGTCGATGCGCACACTGGACATCGACGAAAAGACGGCGTGGCTGTCGAGGGCTCCGAACACAATCATGTCGTAGCCCGGGCCGCCCTGCTCCCGCAGGAAGGTGCGCGCATCGCCGTTGATGATATGCACCCGGTCGGATTGGTACGGACGCTCCGCGTGATACCGCTTGCCTATTTCAATAATGCCGGGGTCGATCTCGACCGCATCCACCGACTGCACCTGGTGGCGGAGCGCCGCCGCCACATCATTGCCTCCGCCTGAGCCCAACACCGCGATTCGCTGGAAGCGATCTCCAAATACACGATAGGGGACGTTGTAGTAGTCCAGTAACTGAGCCTGCACTTCGGGCGGGAGCGTTTGCACGAAATCTGGGCTGAAGTTGTAAGCCCCCAGAATTCCATCATGGTTGACTTCGACCGTATAGCCCAGAGGATATGTCTTGCCCTGCCGGTCGGAGAGCGCCATTGGCTTCACGTCAATCCGGTAATAGGGCGACCACACCGCCGAGGGAGGCGTCGTCAGCACGGGAAGCACGATCGTGATCAGCGCGGGAACCACGAACCATCCCCCCATGGCAGAGACGCTGCGCCGAGGCCACAGCATGAAGAAAGGAGCCATGCAGCAGGCGGCCACCGCCAGCCAAATGGCCGGTCCCAGATTCATCCAGGACATCCAGGCGTAGAGCAGAATTCCCGCCAGACTGAAGGCGACGTTGACCGTGTATGCGGTCAGCGGGGGAAACTCCTCCAAGCATTCGCCGAGTTTTTCACATACCGCGGTGAACAGCAGCGTGGTCAGGATGAAAATGCCCAGAACGCAGCCTGCGCCTCTGAGCATTTGGACCAGATCGAAAGAGAACGTCCCAATGAGGTAGGTTTCGTAGGGATCGACAAAGGTGATATGCGTGTAGCCGAAGCGGTAGGCGAAGCAGATCACCGCCGCAAGAATTAACAGCAGCCACGGTGCGTATTTGAAGTAGCCCTTTCTCCGCTTGGCGATCAGGCATCCGATGCCGAAGCCCAGGAACGCGGCGAGCAGGGGGAAGTTCTTGAAGTACGCAAAAATCCGTACTTCGGACGCCAGCCACCGTATGACGATAAGTTCCAGATAGACTGAGAGAAAGCTGATCAAAGCCAGCGGCAGGTAAGAGCGCACCCTGTGGGGATTCACCTTGGATTGATCGGCGTGCCTGCGGAAAGGCTTTAGTGTAAACGCTTTCCCGCGTTTCCTTGCTCTTCACCCCGGATTGTCCAGGGCCCGCGAGAGCATTCTTTCGCTGCGCCAGATGCAGGGCTCATGTGGCTGATTCAAGGCTACTTGCACCGTCCTGGCCCTGGAACGGCCGAACCGGCGTTGCGGCATCGCGGCCGGCGACCGTGGTCCATTCTCTGACATGCCAGCGCTTGACCAATCCATTGGCCACGTAAGGGTCGGCGAGGGCAAACCGCTCCGCCACCTCGGGCGAGTGGCACTGAAAGAGCAACAACGCGCCGTCTACCGGACTTGCCAGCGCGCCACCGATAAGCTCGCCGCGGTCGCTGGCCTTCCAAGCCAGCTCGAGATGCGCCTGACGAAAGGCCGCGCGCCTGGAAACGTAGTCCTCAGCGGCTTCGTAAAACAGGAGATAGTGCAAGTGGTCCGCCTTTCAGATTCACTCGTTGGCGAGAGCCCGGCGCACTACGGCGGCATCATCCACCGTTCAAAGCATACCGCAACGCCGACGATCAATTTCCCCGATTGCGCGTTCGCCCGGACTCTGGGAAGCGCTCACTGGCGGCCCGGCGTGCTTGCGCTAGAGAGCCAGCCGGTGGACCCGCGGCTGTAGAGCTTCGGACTGGGCTTTGGATTGAACCACGAGCGCGGTTGTCAAGTAAAGGCGCAAGTCTTCGATCCAGGTTTCAACGCGCGGGTTAGGCTCGGCGGAATCGAAGCGCAGCAGTTCCATCTCGCATTCGTATTGGGGATCGTAGTACGGCGGTAATTCGATGTCGCCGGTTTGCAGCGGCCGTCCACCGATCTTGCGCAGAATCGCAGCCGAACAATGCCGGCTGGTTGCGGTGGTGATGCCGATACAGCCCCCCAGGAGGCGGGCCAGGCTAAATGTCGCGAGAGCAATGCGGAGGGCCTCAGTGGAGCGTCGCATGGCGGGATCCAGCGCCCAACCTCCGACTTCGACGTAACTAATTCCCCGGCGCCGGGCCTGGGCGACTTCCGCGCCGATGGCGGCTCGCAACGTCATGCCCCATTCGCTGGACCGCGCCAGCGCGGCCTTCCGAACGCCAAGCTGAGAGAAAGCAACGGTGTTCGGATGCTCAACATAACGCGAGCAGCCGCAAACCTCGTCGTTGCGGTCGAGCGACAGCAGGTGCCAGGCGCGTTGGTCCACGGGTTGCCGATGGCATCCGTCCCGCGAAACCTCGGAGTCGCGAATGGCTCCTTCGTCCGAGTACAGTTTCGCTCGAAGCCGTTGAACACCGCGCAATAAGTGCTCATGGCGCGGAGAGCTGGTCTCGACTCGGGCGAAGCTGCCGGGTATCTCCGCGTCGGGAGGGGCTAACAGAACCAGCCGGCTGTGAGAGGCGTCCTGATTTGGAACAAGCTGCATCTGCGGCCATTTCCTTTCGCGGAACCTCTGTTCCGTCTATGGCTTCCTTATCGTTTTCGTTGCCGGTAATGAGAGGGCGCGGGCTCCAAGCACGGCGGATTTTTGTCCCAACGCGGGACTGTCCCCCGGCGCGAAATGTAAGGCATACGGCGCTCTTCGCAGTTCCGGTGTAGGCAGGTTCTGAATATCAACGCGCTGCACCGGCTGTCACACTCAGCTTCGTGGACCGGGATCAAGCCGGCCTGAGGAAGAGTAGAGGAGAATCATGAATTTGAGGACGCGAGGTTTTTGGGGTGGCGGGCTGGTTCTATTACCCGTGGCCCTAGTGTTAGCTCCGGCGTTGGTTTCCGCGAGTCCAATTGTTGGTGAATTTGGAATCTCGGGACCCGGAGTTAAGGTGTACAACTCCCTGGGCGCGGCATACATCGAGTTTTGCTCACAAGCGGATCCTGCGTGCACATCGGCCCCGACCGCGACGGGAGGCTATGGAATCAGCGGGGCAGGCAGCGAGTCCTTCTCGGTGTTGACGACGGCTGACGCCGGCGTCGCCGACAACGTAACGGATCAGACGCCGCCGCTTGCGCCGTATACGTACCTTCCGGTTGGGGTGCCGGTAAGCATCGACAACTACCTGGCCTTGGCCGGCTTCCCTACCTGGGATTTTCAGGCCGATCTGCTGGCGGCCGCCGTTTGTACCGCAACCGCGACACAACAGTGTTTGGGGCCGTTCCAGTTGAATCAGAATGGACCGAATGTTTCCGTCACCATGGACGTTTTCGGAATGCTCATCAACACCGCGGATGGCTCGATGTCGAATTTAGATATCACGTTTACCGGCCAATATAACGACACTACCATCGGCGCGGTGGAAGGGGCCGCTGAGAGTTCGGCCGGAGTTTTCTCGAATTCCTGGTCCGCAACGGTGAACGCGACAGTTCCCGAACCTGGAACAGCGTCGATGATGTTGCTGGCCGGAGGGGGCTTGCTCATGCTGTCCCGCATCCGTCGCCGGCGCGCAGCTTAAATCGCTTCTGAACCGAACCGGTACCTCCGACCGGTTCCGTTCCCTGAAACCGGACCACGCCTAAGTCGCTGGCGCAGGTCCGGTCTTTTTTCCCCTAAGGCGCTCCAGAACGCCGATTCGGGTTTACCCGCCCTAACTTGCCATGCTGAACCAGCGTCATCCACTCGATGAGTTCACTCGCCGGGAACCGGCACGCTCAGCCGAACGGGCGTTGCGGCATCGCGGCCGGTAAACGTGGTGCTCCGCAGCATCGTAAAACAGGAGATAGTACAAGCAGTCCGCCTTTAAGATTCACTCGCTGCCCAGCGCCCTGCGGACTACGACGGGTTCTTTCGCGATCACGGTTAGATACGCGCGCGCGGCGGAATCCGGCTGGCGACCACCTTGCTCCCACTCCTGCAATGCTCGTTTGCTGATGCCATAGGCGCGCGAGAACTCAGCCTGCGACATTTTGACGCGCTTGCGGATGGCCTTCACGTCGATCGGCTTCGGCCAGACCTGCTCCAGGTCGATTTTGCCACGCTGGTGCGCCAGGACCAGCTTCATTCCCTCGATCAGGTCGGCTCCGAAGGTTGTCTTTTTCGCGGGTGATTTCTTCGGCATTCTATTGCAGTCCTTTCAGATGAGCCGCGAGCTGCCGCACTTCTTTCTTTCGTCCGCGGTCAAATCCGTTCTCACGTTCTTCGAGTAGCAGCGGAGCAGGTAGACTCGCGCGGCGATCACAACATACACGTAAATGATCCTCGCTCCGCCGCGCTTCCCCTTGCCCTTCGCCGCCCATCGCAGCTTCCTCGCACCGCCTGCGCCCGGGATCACTTCGCCCGCGTCCGGATGGTCGGCCAGATATACGGCAACCGCTTCAATGCCGTCCACTCCGATCAACTCAGCAGCCTCGGCCTTGAACTTCGGCAACTGAAGGACCGTGATTTCGGACGCATCGTCCACCGTTTAAGAGTATACCGCAATGCGGTATATGTTCGTGTCTCGGATTTTGATGGGGCGAACACCACGATGGGAAATAAGAGAGACTAGTCCCAAATGGCTGTCGAGAAGTTTGCTGATTTCGTCGGGCAAACTGCGCTCAAAGAGCAAATCCGTACGAGGATGCGCTTCGCCGTGCCCGATGGCGGTCCGCTTCCTCATGTGCTGCTCTGCGGCTCGCCTGAAATGGGAAAGGTGACATTTGCTCACGCAATTGCACGAGAGATGGCCGTTGGAGCTCGCGCCATTACTTGCAGTCGCGCGACCACGTTCGGAAATCGCCGAGATCCTTTCGCTATGGGCCGCTCATGATGGCCTGCGGCTAGACAATGAAGCAGCGACGCTCATTGCCGGCCACTGTCAAGGAACTCCCGGTCAGGCAGAGGCCATGCTGACTAGGATACGGAGGCATTATGGGGCGGTTGCTTCGACATCTCCTATCAATAAAGAGGTTGCTGAGCTGCTGCTCGATCTTCTTGGATTCAACCAACGGGAGCGCCCGAATATTGCGCTAGCAGACCGGCTAAGACTAATGAGCGGCCTCGAGTTTGAGCAATTTGTTGCCCATCTATTTGAAAATCTTGGATACTCTGCCGAGCTAACGTCGACCTCGGGCGACCACGGAGTAGACATTCTTATCAGGAAGTCCGGTCAGTCGGGCGCGGTCCAATGTAAGCGATGGAATGATCCTGTTGGCGAGCCAGTCTTGCGAGATTTCCTCGGGTCGATGGTGGGCGCTGGTGTAACGGTTGGATACGTAGCGACAACAAGTGGGTTCACTGAGCAGGCTCACGAGTTCGCCCACAGGCACGGGATATGCTTACTCGATCTGGAGGCACTGATCGAAATGGCGAGCCGAGGCTAGCCGAAGTTCGTCACGGTTGAGGTCAAAAACCAGTTAACCCATTCAGAATCAGTTCAGGCTATAGCGGAGTCTGCACTACATTGGCGATTAAATTGGAGATGCTCGGGCAGGCGGAGGCCGAGTTGGCGGAGCAAGGATTTTTGCTCTGCGGTTGGCTCGGTGATGCGGCGCAGACGGATCTCGCGCCCGTCGGTGGTGGGAAGAACAATGTCGGCGCTTTGGAGAGTGGAAAGTAGAGCAATTGCTCGCATCGGCGACATGGGCTGAGCGTTCTCGACTCCGCTTGCCGACGGTTTGGGAACCACCGCGGGCCGGCGTTTCAGCAGTTGTTTGAGCGTGACCCATAAAGCGTAGCCCAGGAACGCCACCATCACATGAGCCTTGACGCGCGGCTCCAGTTGGTGAAACAGAGGCCGAATCGAAAGCTCGCTCTTCAATGCCCGAAAAGATGCTTCGGCTTCGGTCAACTGCATGTACTTGGACCACAGCTCTTCGGCCGTCTCAGCCTTCAGATTGGTGCGCAGCAGATAAGCGCCCTCGCGGGATTCACGCCAGTTTTTGCGATCTTCCTTGATCTGCCAGAACAAGCGGACGCCTTCGGCTGTATCCCGCAGAGCGAGATCATACAGATCGTTCACCTGCGGATGCCGGGCCTGGATCTTTCCTAGCCGCCGCTCCATCTTGTTGCGGTCTTTCAGCCGCCCCGTGACGATGGTTTTCTCCAGACCCTTCAGGGCTGTTTCCATGCTGTTGGAAAAACGATTCCGGATCGCCTTCTCTTTTTCCTTGCGACCCGAGGTGCGGCACAGGATGTAGGTCTCCTCGCCCTGCGGAATGGTTACCTTCTTCACTTCCACTTCGGGCCGGACGCGCGTCCAGTCTTGCTTCAGCAGGTCCGCTTCAAACTGCTTCATCTGGCTGCGCGGCGTGCCCGTCAGATACTGCCCATCCCGTTTCCGGATTGCCGCGAGATTCTCCTCGCTGACGATGCCGCGATCGAACACCCAGATCCTTCGCGCCTTGCCATACTTGCGTTCGACCATGCGCAGGATCGTTTCCATCGTCGAGACGTCGCTTCGATTGCCGTCGAATGTTTCATAGCTGAACGGGAAACCTTCGTTGTTCACAATCAGGGCGATCACCAGTTGCTCGCAGTCCGGCCTGTGATCCCGCGAATAACCGCGGCGCACCATCGGATTGTTTTCCGCCGCGCCCTCCACATACGTGCTGGTCAGGTCGTAGAGCAGCACGTCGAACTCGGCTCCGAACAACGCGCCGTAGCGTTCCTTCAGATGCCGTTCCAGCTTCGTCTTGTGCGGCAGAATGCGGTCCAGACAGCGATACAGTCGCGTATCGTTGATCTTGCCTTCTTCGATCTCCAGCAGATCGTCTAGTGCGGTGGACGGATACCAGCGTTGCTCGATGGCCAGTTCGCTGCCCGGCGCGCAGAGACGATTGATGGCCAGCAAAGCCGCCACTCGCGACCAGGGCACATCGGCCGCCTCGTGATCCAAGGCCTGTTGGAAGAAACCATCCAGTTCCAGGCGCTTCCACAGATCCAGCCCCAGAAAACAAGAGCCGAACTGCCGCGTTCTCTCCAGCCGTACCTTGTTCAACAGCACCCGCGCTACTTGCGGATCGTCCGGGGGCGGAGCCACATGCGAAGGGAATAGTTTCAACTGCTGCGCCTCGCCCTGTTCATTGAAGACCTCAACAGTTCTCAACCAGCGTGTCTGCGCCGAACTGTTCAGCTCGCCCAGGTAGCAGAGAGTTTTCTGCCGCGGGCCATCCGCCGTACGCACTGTTTCGACCAGCGACCAATAGGTGTGATCCTTGCCGTCCTTGTTGCGACCGTGCGACCGCAGAAACATTCTGAGTCGATCGTGTCATGATGCCGCTTCGCTTTCAAGACGGTAGGTCTGCACTACATCGCTGTTTTCCAAATGCGTCACTGATCCGCCACGACTTAACCTCATCGCCACGTCGAAAAAGCCTGAAACGATCAGCGTGGTGACGAACTTCGGCTAGACGTGCACCTAGGTTAAGAAGATACTTTCCCACTCACCTCGGCTTGCGCCGCCGCACCAGCCGCTTGCGTTGCCGCCGGGCGACGGTGGGCGGGGCGAAGGCCTGCTCCAGGAGATCGGCCTGTTCGCGCTGATGCTGCTTGATCAAGCCGGGGGCGGGACTGGCGCTCTCGGGGCGGCCGGCGTAGCCGATCACGTGCTTGAAGGAAAGCATGGGCGTGATATGGCCGCGCGCGAAGGCCCAGGCGCCCATGTTGCGCGGCTCCTCCTGCGCCCAGATCACGTGCGGAGCGTTGGGATAACGCGCCAGCACCGCGGCGAACTCAGGCTCCGGGAACGGATAGAGCTGTTCCAGCCGCACGATGGCCGCGCCGGCGGATGGATGCGCGTCGCGCGCAGCGAGGAGCTCGTAATAGATCTTGCCGGTACACACCAGAATGCGCCGAACGGCTAGTGGATCGGCCACCGTCGCGTCGTCGAGCACCGGACGGAACACGCCGCTGGCCAGATCGTCGACGGTGGAGACCACCTTGGGATGGCGCAGCAGGCTCTTGGGCGTCATCACGATCAGAGGCTTGCGCAGGCCGCGGCGGTCCCGGCCTCCGCGCATTTGGCGGCGCAGCAAGTGGAAATACTGCGCCGGCGTGGTGCAATACGCCACCTGCATGTTCTTGTCGGCGCAAAGCTGCAAATAGCGCTCCAGGCGCGCGCTGGAATGTTCCGGGCCGCCGCCCTCCTGGCCATGCGGCAGCAGCATCACCATGCCGCTGGGCTGGCCCCACTTGGATTCGGCCGAGGAAACGAACTGGTCGATGACGATCTGCGCGCCGTTCGAAAAATCGCCGTACTGCGCCTCCCACAGCACCAGCGCGAAGGGATCGGCCATGCTGTAGCCGAATTCGAAACCGACGACGCCGTACTCGCTCAAAGGGCTGTTGTAGACGTGAAAGTCCGCCTGGGTGGGAGACAAATGCTGGAGCGGCGTGTACACGCGGCCGGTCTCCACGTCGTGATATTCGGCGTGACGCTGGCTGAAGGTGCCGCGCCCGGAATCCTGGCCGCTGAGGCGCACCGGCGTGCCTTCCAGAACCAGGCTGCCGAAGGCCAGCGTCTCCGCAAGAGCCCAGTCGATGTGCGGGCCGCCGTCGCGCGCTTCATGACGCCGCTCGACAACTTTCTCCAGCTTGGGATGGAGCTTGAAATCCGGTGGAAACGCGGTGATGCCGTCGAGAATCCGGCCGATTACGGAAGGCTCCACGGCGGTGGGAGGAAGATCGGCGGGCATGGCCTCACGCGCCACCGGGCTCAGCTCCAGCAGCTCATACTCTTCCTTGGTCTTCACGGTCTGGTCGTAGATCTCGTAGAGACGCTTCTTCTGGGCCTCCTGCCAGCCCGCGACTTCCTCGGCGGTTGCAATGCCCTCCCGCGCAAGCTTCGCGGCGTAGGTGGCGGTTACGGGAGTATGCGCCTGGATCCTGCGCGCCATGATGGGCTGCGTGAAGCTGGCGTCGTCGCCTTCGTTGTGGCCGTGCTTGCGATAGCACACCATGTCGAGAACTACGTCGCGGTGGAAGCGCTGGCGGTAGTCGAAGGCCAGTTGGACCGCGCGCAGGCACGCTTCCGGATCGTCGCCGTTGACGTGAAAGATGGGCGCTTGCACCATCAACGCCACGTCGGTGCAGTAAGGTGAGGAGCGGGCCTCCCGCGGACCGGTGGTAAAACCGATCTGGTTGTCGATCACCAGGTGGATGGTGCCGCCGGTGTCATAGCCATCGATCTGCGAGAAGTTAAGCGTCTCGGCCACGATTCCCTGGCCGGCCATGGCCGCGTCGCCGTGGATCAGCAGCGGAATCACGCGCTCCCGGCGAATGTCGATCAAGCGATCCTGCTTGGGACGGACAATTCCTTCGACAACCGGATTCACGGCTTCCAGATGACTGGGATTGGCGGAGACGGAGACTGTGACCGTCTTGCCGCTGGACATCGTGCGCGTGCTGCTGGAGCCCAGATGATACTTGACGTCGCCTTGGCCGTCGTTCACTTCCGGGTCGATATCGCCCTCGAATTCGGAGAACATCTGTGCGATGCCCTTGCCGACGACGTTGGCCAGCAGCGTAAGCCGCCCGCGATGCGCCATGCCGATAAAGATTTCCCGCACGTTCGAAGCGGCGGCGCGTTCCAGCAACTCTTCGATCATGGCGATCATGGTCTCGCCGCCCTCGAGCGAAAAGCGCTTGTGGCCTTTGAAGCGGTTGTCGAGAAACGTCTCGAAGCCGGCCGCCAGCACGATCGACTGAAGCGCGCGCTTCCGGGCGGCGGTGTCTATGCTCCACTGTTTTGGGCTCCACTGATTCGCCGCCGGCTCCATGCGCTGTTGAAGCCACTGGCGCTCCTCGGCCGAGTCGATGTGCATGTACTGCACGCCCATTTTTCCCGCATACGTCAGCCGCAAACGGTCGAGCAGGGTGCGCAGGGTGGTGACGCCGAAAGCTCCCGCGTGGAAGGTGCGGTCCAGGTCCCAGATGGTCAGCCCGTGCGCGGACGGCTCCAGATCGGGATAGGGCGGGCGCTGGGCGCCCAGCGGGTCGATATCGGCGATGAGGTGCCCTCGCTCGCGCCACGCGTCAATCAGACGAACCACCGCGGCCTGCTTGATGGGATCGGCATTGACCATGGGCGCGGCGGCCTGGTCCGGCTCCCAGCGCAGGGGGCGGATAGGAATTTCCAAGTCCGCGAAGAGGCGATCGTAGAAGCCGTCTTCGCCCTCAAGCAAGGCTTGCAGCCGAGCCAGGAACAAGCCCGATTCCGCGCCCTGGATCACGCGATGATCGTAGGTGCAGGTGACGGTCATCACTTTGCTCAGGCCCAGCGAGGTGCGGACTTCTTCCGGCACGCCGCGGTATTCAGGAGGATAGTCGATCGCGCCCGTGGCGACGATCGCGCCCTGTCCCGGCATCAATCGCGGAATCGAGCCGGCCGTGCCCACGGTGCCGGGATTGGTGAGAGAAATCGTCGCGCCTTCGAAATCCGCGACGGTTAGCTGGTTGGCGCGGGCGCGCTGGACCAGGTCGTCATAGGCTTCGAGGAACTGCGCGAAATTCATCGCCTGCGCGTTCTTCACCGACGGAACCTTGAGCGAGCGCGTGCCTTCCTTGCCTTGGACGTCCACGGCGAGGCCCAGATTCACACTCTTGCGCGTGATCCGGAACGAACCCTCGCCAGTCTCCGAGTAAGCCTGATTCAGCGCGGGCACCGCATCCAGCGCGCGCACGATGGCCCAGGCCACCAGATGCGTGTAGGAAATCTTGCCTTGCCCCGTGAGAGCGCGTTGCTGATTGATCAGACGGCGATTCTCATCCATCACCTTGACCGGCATCGCGCGCTGGCTGGTGGCGACAGGAACGCTGAGGCTCGCGGTCATGTTTTCGGCGATGCGCAACGCCGGGCCGCGCAAAGGGATGAGCTGATCGCCGGCGGAAACCGGCACGGCTGAAGCTTCTCGTCGTTGAGGCGCAAGGCTGGGGGACGCAAGCGGCGGCGCAGCCGGAAGCGGCGCTGCGGCTATTGCAGCCGCGCCATTGCCTTCAAACACCTGTTTCCAGGATGCGTCCACGGCTTGACGGTCGTGGGAATACCGCTCGAAAATCTCGTCTTCGAGCCAACTGTTGATATCGGGTTGAGAGGGGTCCTGCATGGGAGGGACTGCGCCTCTACTATGATACGAAAGTGAATCGCTTGCTTGTGTTTTCAGACGTTCACAACGATGCGCGCGCCCTGGAGCGGTTGATGGCCGTCGAAGCCGACTATTACTTCGCCGCGGGCGATCTGGTGAGCTGGGGCCGCGGCCTGGATAAGATGGGCGACATCATGAAGCCTCGCGCGGGGCGTGTGTACGTCCTGCCGGGTAATCATGAATCGGAAACCGACATCGCCGCATTCTGCTCGCGCTATGGATTTGTGAATTTCCACGGCGGGGTGCTCGATCTTGAAGGCACGCACGTCGCTGGATTGGGTTACTCGAGTCCCACGCCGTTCGACACGCCCGGCGAATATAGCGAAGAAGAGATGGCCGACAGACTTGCTAAATTAGCGCCGGCGAGATTCGAGGACTCGAAGAATCTGGTGATGGTGTGCCACGCTCCGCCGTTCGATACCGCGCTTGACCGCGTGCATGAGGGCTTGCACGCCGGCAGCCGCGCCGTGCGCGATTTCATCGAAAAGGTCCAGCCCGCGCATTTCTTCTGCGGGCACATCCACGAGGCCGAAGGAGTGGTCGTGCAGATGGGGTCGACGTGGGCGATGAACGTGGGGAAAAGGGGATATTTGCTGGAGGTGTAGACTACAAGCATGGCCCGGATGCGACTGACCGCCGTGTATATGAAAGTGCCCGAAGGTTATGTCGCCTTCGTCGAGGAGCTACCTGGCGCGAACACACAGGGGGCGACGCTGGAGGAGGCCCGCGCGAATCTGGAAGAAGCCGTCGTGATGGTGATGGATGCCAATCGCGAGTTGTCCGAGCAATCGCTGGAGGGCGCCGAAGTCATTCGCGAGACCTTCACGTTGCCCGCTGCGTGAAACGCGGCGATCTCATCCGGCATATCAGTTCTTGAGCGGCACAACAGAGCCTGTCGCGGCCGGACTAGCCCAAGTTTGGGACCGAAGCGAGGGCCGCTCCGGCCCTGTGCCGCTAGACAGCACGGGTGCGAGCTTCGTCGCGAAGGCGGCAACCACACGGTCTACGTAAACCGGAAGGCGCTGAGATCTTCCTCCGTACCTCGTCATCGCGAGGTCAACGAATTTCTTGCTCGCAAGATATGCGATGACCTCCAAATTCCCCGGCCATAGGGCAAGAAGGGGTTTCTGCTGGAGGTGTAAACTACAGGCATGGGAGCGTTTCGCACCCCCGCGGCAACCGGGCATTCCGAACTGGCCTTTCAGCTCGAGCACCCCAGCCGCGAAATTATCTGGTCTCGCGCGGTGGAGGTTTTTGGAGGCGAGGAACTGGCGAGAAGGTGGATGGAGACTTCGCTGCCGGTTCTCGATCGGCAAACTCCGCGGCAGTACGCAGATTCCGGAGATTCCGAAAAGCAGCGCGAAGTGCTGATGATTTTGACCAGAATCGACTACGGCATGTTCAGTTAGCGGACGCCATTAGGCATGCTGGTCTTTCGACTGCATCGGGGGCATCGGGCCGCCGCCGATTATCAGGGTTCCTTGATCCAGCCGAACCGCTGGAATCCCGCCGGTGTTCCGATGCTCTATTGTTCGGCCGCGCTGTCGCTGGCGTGCCTGGAAGTTCTGGTTCACTTGGGGCCGGACCAGATTCCGCCGGATTACGTTTACAGTTCCGCTGAGTTGGAGGCTCCCGTCGAAACCGCCGAGTTTCGCGGAGACTTGGCGGATGAGGAGGCGACTCGAAGGCTGGGTCATGCCTGGGCGAACGTCGCGCGAGTCGCTAGCTCTTCTGGTTCCCTCGGCCATCATAGCGGTGGAGTTTAACGTGCTCCTGAATCCGGTGCATCCTTCCTACACAAATGTGATCTGGAGCGCGCCGGAGCCGTTCCGGTTCGACCAGCGGTTGCTGCGCACCTCCGTTCACGAATAGTGCCGCCTCATTCGGCTCTACGGAACCTGCGTCGCGATTCGTTGTTGCACGCGGCCAAATCCTCCCAGGGCGTCGTCGGCGCCGGGCCTTTCCTGAAGTTCGGCCCGGTATTCCTCCAGGGCTCCGCTCCATTTCCCCTCCATTTCCAGAATCCTCGCCAGACGGTAATGGTAACGCTCGTACAGCGGGGAGTATGCCGGGCGGAACCGCAATGCCAGGCGCATGTGATCCTCCGCTTGTTGCAACAAATTTCTTCTGATTTCAACCATGGCGAGATCGAGGTACGCTACGGGAAGGCGGGGAGCGATCGAAATGGCATCCTGGAAGTACGAGATGGCATCGTCAAGATCTCCCAGGCCGAAGTAACATTTGGCGATCTGGATATGAGTATCGTAGGAATTGGGAGTGCTGAGCAGGGCCCGGTTGAGCGCGTGCAAGGCATCGGCCCAGCGCATCTCTTCGACCAACTCCTCGCCCAGGTACTGGGAGGCTATGCCGCTCTCGGGAGCCACTTCGGTGGCGCGGCTATATAATGCCAGGTTGTCCTTCCAGTAGAAGCTGGTCTGAACGCTGACCAGCGCCAGCCCCGCCACCGCGGCAAGCAACGCCGCTGCCCGCAGGGGGACAAGCGGGATCAGCTTCTCAAGACCAATCGCCGCAAGGATGCACAACCCCGCCGACGGAACGTAGACATAGCGGTCATGCAGGAAATCGTCGAAGGCGAAGGCGAGCAAGTTGAGCACCGGCAGAATCGGAAGCACCAGCAACAAGGCGCAGAAGGTGTTGACGGCGGACCGGCGGGCGATCCAAATGAGGGCACCGGCTGCGAGCAGCACCGGGAGCAGGTGGAGAAAGACCTCCGTCAACCCAAATTGTTTCACCGGCGCGATGGGGTAAAAGAGGCTGTACTGAAACGGAATCAGGAGCTGGCGCAGATAGAAGGAGAGGACCAACGGCCATGTGCCGATCATCGCCGGAAGGGTCCAGTGGCGAGTGGCGGGCGCAAAGCTTCCGAGCGCCTGGTAGCGCGCAAAAACGTAAATAAAAATCACGAACAGCGGCCCGACGGCAGTGGACACCGCGGCGCCAATCCGCTGCTTGACGGTGGTGGAAAGTGAAATCGGGAAGAGCCAGTCCCAGGCGCAAAGCAGCACGGGCAGGACCACCGCGGTTTCCTTGGCGAACAAGGCCAGCGCGAAAAGGGCGATTTCAGCCGCGCGCCATGTCCACCGCTGCGATTGCGAACGTGAATCGCGCCAGCGCAGATGGCACAAAATGGCTCCCAATCCCAGAATGGCGAAAAGCGTTTCAGTGGAGCCGCTGAGCCACGCCACGGCCTCCACGTGAACGGGATGGACGCCGAACAACAGGGCCGCCGCTCCGGCGACGGTACGCTTCCCGGTCAGCCGCAGCGCCAACGCGTAGACCAGAAGCGTCGCGGCGAGGTGTGCCGCGATGGCGCTGGCGTGCCAGAGCACGGTGTTCAGCCCGAACATCTGGTAGTTGAGCATCAGCCACAGCAAGAACACCGGCCGGTAGTAATTGGTCTTGAGGAGGTAGATGTAACTCCAAACATCCGTGGTGAAATAGCTCGGTATGGAGTGCCAGGTGAAGCGCGCTTGATTCAATAAAATCTGTTGCGAATCGTCACATACGAAGCCGAAGCGCAGCGCCGGCAGGTACACGGCCGCTGTAACGATCAAGACGACAGCGGGAATCAGGAAGCGCGCCGGGGATTCACGCGGCGATTCCTTCACGGGTGCGGTCCTAGCCGGCTTTTTCACCTTGCGCTAGTCTAACGAAGACTCCGCCGCGCGCGCAATTGTAAGTAAGCGATCGCGCTGCATCGTTGCTACACTAGTCTTGAATGACCCTCGACGAATTGCAACGCGAATACGTCTCGCTCCGCCAGCAAGCCGACGCTGTGCGGAGCTATCTTTGACGTCCCCACGCGCAAATCCCAACTCGCCCAACTGGAAGAGCGAATCAACGCGGCCGACTTCTGGTCCAACCCCGAAACCAGCCAGAAGATCATGCAGGACCGCAAGCGTCTGGAGGAGCAGATCGCGCAAGGCACCCGCATCTCCGGCTTGACCTCCGATCTGGACACGCTGTTTGAATTGGCGCAGGAAGGCGAGAACGTCAACGGCGATCTGGAGCGCGAGATGCGCGGCCTCTCCACCTATTTGGAAGGGCTGGAGACGCAGATGCTGCTCTCCGGCGAAAACGACGCGCGCAGCGCCATCGTCACCATCCATCCCGGCGCGGGCGGCACGGAAAGCCAGGACTGGGCGGAGATGCTGCTGCGCATGTACCTGCGCTGGGCCGAGCGCCAACGCATGGAAACCGTCGTGACCGACCGGCTGGAGGGCGAAGGCGCGGGCATCAAGAGCGTCACCTTCGAAGTCAACGGCGAAAACGCCTACGGGCTGCTCCAAAGCGAGGTGGGCGTGCACCGGCTGGTGCGCATTTCTCCGTTCGACGCCAACGCGCGCCGGCACACCTCGTTTGCCTCGGTGTTTGTATATCCGCAGATCGACGACGAAATCAAGATCGACATCAGACCCGACAGACCTGCGCGTGGACACTTTCCGCGCCTCCGGCGCCGGAGGCCAGCACGTCAACCGCACCGATTCGGCCATCCGCATGACCCACCTGCCCACCAACATCGTGGTGCAGTGCCAGAACGAGCGCAGCCAGCACAAGAACCGCGCCAGTGCGATGAAGCAGCTCCGCGCCAAGCTCTATGAGCACGAAATGGAGAAGAAGCGCGTCGAGGAGCGCAAAGTGGAGGATGCCAAGCTGGGGATCAACTTCGGCAGCCAGATCCGCAGCTACGTGCTCGCGCCCTACCGGCTGATCAAGGATCACCGCACCAAGCTGGCCGTCGGCGACGTGGACCGCGTGCTCGATGGCGATCTCGATTCGCTGATCCACGCTTTTCTCGTGTTGAAGAAAACCGGCAAGACCGCGTCCGATAAGGATGAACCTCTTGAATAAGAACCCGATTGCAGGCGAAAACGCCTGCTCCACACCTGCACAGCTTGTGGAGCAGGCCTTCGGCCTGCATGCTCATGCCGAACCTCTCGATTAAGGAAGCGGCGGAGAAGATCCGCTCCGGCGGAGTGGTGGCTTTTCCGACGGAAACCGTGTATGGCCTGGGCGCGAATGCGCTGGATGCCGCCGCGGTTCAGAAGATTTACGAACTCAAAGGAAGACCCTCGGCGAGCCCGCTGATCGTTCACGTCGCATCGATCGAGATGGCGCGGGAGATCGTCGCGGAGTGGCCTCCGATGGCCGAAGAGCTGGCTCGCAAATGGTGGCCGGGGCCGTTGACGCTGGTGCTTCCCAAAAGAGGAGTGATTCCGGATATCGTCACCGCGGGCCTGCCCACCGTGGGAGTTCGCATGCCCAACCATCCGCTGGCGCTCGAGCTGATTCGCGAGGCCGGCGTACCCATTGCAGCTCCTAGTGCGAACAAGTTCGCGGAGCTTTCGCCCACTACCGCCGAGCACGTGCGGAGCGCTTTCGGGGACGCAATTGAAGTATTGGACGGCGGCCCCTCGCAAGTCGGCATCGAATCCACCGTGGTCTCGATTGAGAACGGCGTGCTCAAACTTTTGCGGCCGGGAATGATTTCACTCGGCGAATTGGAAGCCACCCCTCCGGCGAACGAAGCCCATCCAGCTCCCGGCATGCACCCGCGTCACTACAGCCCGCGCACGCGCCTGCTGCTGGTCGGTCATCCGCGCGATCTGCCCGACCGCTACGGAGCTTACGTGTGGCGCAAGAAATCGGGGCTGACCGCCCGCAGCGTTCGCATGCCCGAGAAACCGGACGGTTACGCCGCGCGGCTCTATGCAACGCTGCATGAGCTGGATCGGGAAGGCTGGCCTTGGATCGGCGTGGAAGTCCCGCCCGATACGCCCGCGTGGGCCGCCATCCGCGACCGTCTCCGGCGGGCTGCCGCGGAGGAAGGGTAGAATACCCACTTACGTGCTCGAACCCCTGAAGAGCGGTCCAGACCTGATCCGTGAGATCGATGAAACCATCACGGCCACGCCCACGCTGTGGTGGCTGGGCCATAGCGGGTTCATCGTCCGGTTCGCGAACATCACCTTCTATGTTGACCCGTGCTTTTCCGATCCTCCTGGAAAAACGCGCAGATGCGCTTCGCCGCTGGAGGCGAACCATGTTCGTCACGCCGATTTGATCCTTGCGACCCACGCGCACCCAAGCCATCTGGACCCGGCGGCCGTGCTGCCGATGCTGGAGGCTTCGCCGCGCGCCAAGTTAGTGGTTCCTCGCGGCGCGCAGGAGCACGCCCACGCAGCCGGCATTCCCTATGAGCGCATCCTCCCCACCGACGCGGGCCTGCGCATCGAATATTTCAAAGGCAACCTCTACAGCCGCATTTATGCGGTTCCCTCCGCGCACCCAAAGCTCGACAAGAGCCCCAGCGACGGCTACCCTTACCTGGGCTATTTGCTCCGCTTCGGACGCTGGACCATCTATCACGCCGGCGACTGCGTGGCGTATCCGGAGCTGGCCGCGCACCTTCGCCCCTTCAACGTGAACGTGGCGCTGTTGCCCATCGGCGCATCGGGTTTCTCGGTGAGCGAGGCCGCGCAGCTCGCCGCCGATATCGGCGCGGCATGGCTGGTCCCCATGCACTACCAGACCTTCAGCGAGGACCTCGAAAGCGCCTTCGTCACTCACGTCCTGGGCCATCGGCCGGAGCAGCGCTTCCACGTCTTCCGGTGCGGCGAAAAATGGACCGTTCCCGAGGGGTGAACCAAGAAGAGTGAGAGAATAAACATTTCGCCATGAAACTTCAAAGCTACCCCAATCTTCAGAGCTACACGATCACCCAAGGACGGGATCGCGCCCCGGCTCGCGCCATGCTCAAGGCCATCGGCTTCACCGATGCCGACCTGAAGAAGCCCATCATCGGCGTTGCCAACACCTGGATCGAGACCATGCCGTGCAATTACAACCTGCGCGAGCTGGCCACGCACGTCAAAGCCGGTATCCGCGAGGCCGGCGGCACTCCCATGGAGTTCAACACCATCGCCATCAGCGACGGCGTGACCATGGGCACCGAGGGCATGAAAGCCTCGCTGGTCAGCCGCGACCTGATTGCCGATTCCATCGAGCTGGTCGGCCGCGGGCACATGTTCGACGGCATCATCGCGCTGGTGGCTTGCGACAAGACCATTCCGGGCGCGGCGATGGCTCTGCTGCGCTTGAATGTGCCGGGCGTGGTGCTGTATGGCGGTTCGATTCTGCCGGGTCACTACCACGGCCGCGATCTGACCATTCAGGACGTGTTCGAAGCCGTGGGCTCCCGCGCGGCAGGCCGCATCAGCGAAGAGGAATTTGTGGCCATCGAGAATCTGGCGTGTCCCGGAGCCGGCGCTTGCGGAGGCCAGTACACCGCCAACACCATGGCCACGGTGATGGAGATGATCGGGCTCTCGCCGATGAATTCGGCGGCAGTGCCGCAGGTGGATACGCGCAAGCATCAAGTGTCGTTCCACGCCGGGCAGGTGGTGATGGACGCGGTGAAAGCCAACCGCCGCCCCCGCGATATCGCCACTCGGGCAGCTTTCGAGAACGCCATCGCCGCCGTGGCGGCGACGGGAGGATCGACCAACGCGGTACTGCACCTGCTCGCGCTGGCGCACGAAGCGGGCGTCGAGCTTTCCATCGACGATTTTCAAACCATCAGCGCGCGTACGCCGCTGCTGGTGGACCTGAAGCCCGCGGGAAAATTTGTCGCCGCCGACGTGGACAAAGCCGGCGGTTGGGGCGTGGTGGCGCAGAGGTTGAGCCAGGGCGGCTACGCGCACGGCGGCGCGCTGACCGTCACCGGCCGCACCTTCGCCGAAGAAGCCGCGGACGCCAAGGAGACTCCCGGGCAGCCGGTGATTCATCCGCTCGCGAAGCCCATCAAGTCCTCGGGAGGTCTGGTCATCCTGAAGGGCAATCTTGCCCCCGAGGGAGGCGTGATCAAGGTGACCGGCATCGAGCGCAAGAGCCATCGCGGACCCGCGCGCGTCTTCGATTCCGAGGAAGCCGCCATGAGCGCCGTCACCGGCGGGGACATCAAGGCCGGAGACGTTCTGGTGATTCGCTACGAAGGGCCGCGCGGAGGTCCGGGCATGCGCGAAATGCTGGGCGTCACCAGCGCCATCGTGGGTGTGGGTTTGTCGGAAAGCGTGGCTTTGTTGACCGACGGCCGTTTCAGTGGTGCGACGCGCGGATTCATGGTGGGCCACATCGCGCCCGAGGCCGCCAATGGCGGAGTCATCGCCGCGGTACACGAAGGCGACAGCATTCTTCTCGACATCGAGCATCGCCGGATCGAGCTGGAGATTCCGGCCGAGGAACTAGCCTCACGCCTCAAGGCCTGGAAGGCTCCCGAGCTTAAGTACAAGACCGGCGTGTTCCGGAAGTACGTCGATTCGGTGGGCTCGGCCGCACAGGGCGCGGTAACGTGCTAACCAAGGGAAAAAACATTTTCAGCCGCGAATGGACGCGAATGAACGTGATTCGCGTTCATCGGCGTTCATTCGCGGCCCTTGGCCTTTTAGGGGGGGTAGGAAATGCGGGTAAAAGAACTCGCGGCGTCAATCAGTGCGACCTGGGAGGGTGACGGCGAACGCGACATCCTACGCGTCGCGTCTCTGGAGTACGCCGGCCCCGAGGATCTTTCCTTCGTAATTCGCGGACGCGCCGGAAAACACTCGGGTGCCTCCCAGGCCGCTTGCTTGCTGGTTCCCGAAGACTATCCCAACTCCGAAAATCGAACTGTAATTCGCGTCGCCGATCCGCGCGCCGCCGCCGCCCGCCTCATCCCTCTGCTGCATCCTCATCTTCCCCCGCAACCCGGCATCCACCCTTCCGCCGTCATCGGCCCCGGAGCGGTGATCGCTCCCAGCGCCTCCATCGGACCACTGGTTTCCATCGGCGCGGGCGCGCACATCGGCGCGGGATCGTCTATCGGAGCCGGCTGCTCCATCGGCGATCGCGTCCACATCGGCGCGGACTGCCTCCTCCATCCGCGCGTCACCATCTACCCCGATGTCGCCATCGGCGATTCCGTGATTCTGCATTCGGGCTGCGTCATCGGCGCGGACGGCTTCGGCTTCGTCTTCACTGGAGCGGCCTACGAAAAGTTCCCGCAGATTGGGCAGGTGGAGATCGGCGATCGCGTGGAGATCGGCGCCAACTCCTGCATCGATCGCGCGGCTTTGGGCGTGACCTCGATTGGGGAAGGCACCAAGCTCGATAACCTGGTGCATGTCGGCCACAATTGCCGCATCGGGCGTCACGTGGTGGTGGCCGCGCAGACCGGGTTTTCGGGCGGCGTCATCGTGGAGGATTACGCGGTCATCGGAGGCCAGGTGGGCATCGGCGATAAAGTGCGCATCGAATCCCGCGCGGTGATCGGCTCCGGCGCGGGCATCCTGACCTCGAAGATCGTGCGCGCGGGCCAGGTGGTCTGGGGCACGCCGGCCCGTCCGCTCAAGGAGTACCTGGCGCAACTCGCCGTCCTGTCGCGTCTGGCGAAGAAACGCGGGAAGCCCGGAGCTGGATAGAGTAGGGCCAAATGACTCTTCGCGGACTGTTTCTCTTGTTCGCACTCGCCGTCGGGCGAGCTTGGGCGCAAAGCGACCCGGTCATCGAGATTCACGGCGTCGTCACGGAAATTGGTCTCGGCCTTGGCCTTGAAGGAGCCGAAGTGACGGCGTACGAATTCGCCGGGCCGGAGCGGGAGAAGAAAGTCTTCGACACCACGGTCACCGATTCTCACGGCGAGTTCCGTTTTCATCCCGTGCGCTTCGGCGACTACTGGATCGAGGTACGGAAGCAGGCTTACTTTGCCACCATTCCCATGAACGGCGTGACGTCATTGATTACCGCGAAACCGCCAACGGCCGAGACGGGCACTTTGGTGACCGTCAGCGCCGCGCATCCTTCCCTGGAGGTCCGATTCGCGCTGATGCGCCCCGGCGAGCTTACCGGAACCGTGATCGACGAAAGCGACAAGCCCCTCCCCGGCATGCTTGTCGAGGTCACAATGGCGGGATTGCCAACGCTGGCCAAGGCCACCGCCCGCACCGGGCCCGACGGCGCATTCGCCATAAAGATGCTGATGCCGGGCGAATACATACTTAAAGTCTCGGGCCCGAAAAGCTGGATCACCTTGCTGCCGAAATTCACCGAGGACGACGTCAAGATCATGGACGAAAGCCTGGAAACAGTCTACTGGCCGGGCGTGCCCGAGGCACGGTCGGCAACGCCCGTACGCGTCAGTCCAGGAGCGCCGACGTCCCTCGGAACCATCCACATTCGCCAGACCCCGTCGTATCGCGCGCGGGTCTCCATGAAGGGCTGCAAACCGGACGACCTGCCCAATTTCACGATCGCAACGCCCAACGAGGGCACGTTGGTCGTTCAAAATGGCAGCGGTCCTTTGCCTGTTCTGCTGAGGCCTTCCTCCTCAGTGTCGTCGTGCGATGACGTTTTAGTCACAGGTCTGAAGCCCGGTTCGTACAGCTTCAATCTGACGAGCATGCGGGGATGGGCGGCGACTCCGGTCGAAGTCGCGAACAAGAATCTGGAAGTCGCGCTTACTCTATTGCCGCGGATGGACATCTCCGGCCGCATCGTGGCTGGGGAGGGCGTTACGCTGCCTGCGCTCGACAAGATCCGGATCACGCTAGATCCGGCGGAAACCGGCGCCGCAGGTGCCAAGGTATCGCCGCCCGATGCGAAAGGCGCATTCCTTGCGAGGAATGTCATGGGGCCAAGCCACCGAGTCGGCGTCAATGGGCTCCCCGACAACTACTACGTCAAGGAGATCCGCCTCGACGGCCGTGTTGCGCCGGATGGGGTCATGCACCTTTATCAAGGCTCACAGTTGGAGATCGTGCTCGACGATCAGCCCGCCGCGATCACCGGAGCCGTCACCGATGGAGGCAAACCGTTCAGCCAGCCGCTGGTCTTCATCGCAAAATGGCCGTCTCTCGATGAGATAGGCCGTCCCGTCACAGGGAACAACGACGGACAGTTTCACATCGCAGGTCTCGCGCCGGGAGAGTATCGCGTTCTGGCTGTGCAGTCCGCGCCGCTGCCCGACGGGCAGCAAATCAGCTCCCAGATGCTGAGCCGGCTCTGGAGCAGCGCGGAAAAGGTCACGCTGGAGCGGGGCGGCTCACAGAACGTAGCGCTGAAGCTCAGCGACCCGCTGCGTTAAATTCCACCGGCCCTTCCCCGTTGAATAACGGAGGAAGTCCGACTCCGTGCTTCTGGGCAATTTGCCAAATTTCCTCGGCCCGTTGTGGCGTAATCAGGCCGCGCCCCTGAGAGAAGGGTTCGAACCGCCGCTCCATGGCGAGAACGATGCCCTCCAGCAGGCAGCCGTGCGCGAGATTGCTCAACGGGTATGGATAGACAATCGGGAGGAGGTCCGGATCGAGTTTGATTCCGCCGGAGGCCTGACCGAGTCCGCCGTAGAAGATTGCGCCCTCGCGCGGCGCGAAACCGGGAGACAGATTCTTGGGATACCCCGCATCGCAAATAATAGAGCCTCTGGGAAGAGCATTCGGAAGGAGGTCTGAAGCGGGCAGGCTCGCGGCGCAGATCAAGACGCTGGCGTTCTGGCTGAGCCGCCGCAGGTCGGTATCCGCCGTGACTCGGCTCCCCAGACTCGCGAATTCGGAGGCGAGCTTGCTCAACCGATCCGGATTTCGAGCGCACAGGAACAACTGTTTGACCCGAGGAGCGAGACAGCGCGCACAACCCGACCCGACATCACCGCTCGCGCCCACGATCAAGACGTTGGATTCGCAGAGGTCGCGGCCGGCCGACGCCAGAGCGCGCTCCACGCCTCTGACAATCAGCGCCACCGTCAGCGTGTTGCCGGTGGTGAATACCGTATCCGGATGGCAGGGGAGCAGGTCCGTTTTCCCTTCGAGCAGGATGGAGCTGAACCCGCCCAGACTCACGATCCGTGCGCCCTCGCGGACAGCATACTCGGCAGCCTCGCGAACTCGCGCCAGGTTCTCTCTCAGAAAGCGGCGGTCCAGGCGGTCGGGCGGCATGAAGGAGTCGATACAGACGCCGCGCACCTGGTGGCCTTGCGACGATCCCACGGTGACGCGGCTGGAAGTGCGCGGAGGAATCCACGGAAGAATGTCGCGGATATCGTCGATGGAAAGCGGCGGCCGATCCGGTCCGCGAAGCAGGGAGATGGCGGCAGCGGCGCGGTCCCAGGTTTCGAAATGCGTAATCAGGGCGAAATCGACCTGCGCCATGCCGCCTCAGACCGGCAGTTGCGCTACCCAGACCAGGCTCGATTCACCGGGCACGCCGATTTCATCGAGAGTTTTCAAGTAGCGCTGCAAGGAAGCGCCGCGAATCTCGCTGAGACTAACGCCGACTTGGGGAAGTGAAGACTTGACGCAGCTCCCTCCGCAAAGGCCGCAGCCGCAGTCCTGATTCTTTCGCGAAATCATCTGAGCAAGAGTGGTCATGATTTCCTCGTGCGTCTCATGAACTTTCGCATCGAAGCTGTGGGGGTCGCGCGCGCGTTCCGCCTGTAGCATTTTGATGGCATGATCGACATGCTCACCTTCTTCGCCGGCGATTCGGGCGAAGGTGGAGCCCAACTCGCTAGGCGCAGCTTTGGCCACCACCTGATAGCTTGCCACCGCAAAGGACTCCAGCATGACTTCCTGCGCCAAGATGCAACCGATCAGATCGCCCGCCTGAGCGCGCGACAGAAAACTTGATCGGATGCGCTTCCAATATTGCGCCTCCAGGTTGACCGTCACTCCGATGCCGAGTGCCCTGCCGGCCTCGGTAAACGAGGCGGCGTGGCCGCTCTCTCCCTGGGCATGCTCGAGCGCCTCGGCCTTTTCTGCGGGGTCTTCATAGAGCTCCGCGAGGGTCCCGTAATTCAACGCCCCGACCAACTCTCCCGTCACGGCTTGCGCCAGGACGTTGGCCCAGATCTGGATCTGGTCCGCGGAACACTTGCTAACATCGAGGGCGCGTACGGCAAGGGGCTGCATGTATCGGAAGTATACACTGGACAGTGAGACAACTGCTATGCACACACGGATCTACAGCCGGATCTTCAGCTTGCTTTCAACCGCAGCGTTGGTTGGTGGGACGGCCATGGCGCATCACGCTTTCGGCAAAGAGTTCGATGAAAAGAAGACCGTCACGCTGGAAGGCGTGGTTACGCGGGTTGACTGGGAGAACCCGCACGTCTATTTTTATGTGGACGTTAAAGAATCCGACGGCACGGTGGTGAATTGGGCTTGCGAGACCAGAGGTCCCAACGGACTGGTCCACCAGGGCTGGAAGCGCGACTCCATGAAGATTGGAGACAAGGTGGTGGTCAAGGGTTACCAGGCGCGAAACGGTTCTCACACCGCCGACGGCCGCCGGGTCACGCTGGCTGACGGGCGTAGGATCTTGTTCGGTCCGCACTTCTGAACCGATGCACGCGATGTGTGCGACCATTGCTTTACGTTTCAACCCGTTTAGGAGGAACCGATGAATCGATCGTGGATGATTTTGGGGGCTGTGGCGCTGGGACTTTTCGCCGCGTGTACGGTCAAGCGACGGGTGGCGGTGCCGGGCCCGGCAGCGCCGGCCTCCTCGTCGACGATCGTGGGAATTACTACGCGCGCCGGCGTCGAGGTTACGTTCGACCGGCCGGCGGCCATTCAGGGCGACAAGCTTGTGGCGCAGGTCAAGAATAAACCTTACGAGATCGCCCTGGGCGAGGTCCAGCGCTATTGGGTGGAGACGCGCACTCCGAGCACCGCCCGCACGGTTGGGCTGGTAGCAGGCGTGGCGGCAGGGGCGGCGGTGGCGATAGCAGTCGTGGCGGTAGCCACCGCATCTCGCCACGTCAATGTCGGTGGCGGCGGCGGGGGCTGTTGCCTCTTCGTTTATTCGTGGGACGGACAGCGGTATAACTTCGACACCGAAGCCTACACCGGAGCGATCACACGCGGCCTGGAGCGCGACGACTTCTCGCTGCTCCAAAAAGTGCATGAGCAGGATGGCGAGTACCGACTGATGATCTCCAACGACAACGACGAGACGCAGTACACCGACCAGTTGGAGTTGCTGGTGGTGGATCACAAGCCCGGCGTGACGCCGCGGGTGGGAAGCGACGGCTCGCTGTACAGCGTCGCGGAACCGCTGGCGCCGCTGACCGCGCGCGATGGTCACGGTAATGACCTGATGACGTGGTTGGCCAAGCGCGACGGGCTGATATGGGAGCCGCCTCCAGCCGAGCAGCGCCAGGAGGTGGTGCTGACATTTCCAAGACGTGCCGGCGCGAACCAGGCGAAATTAGTGGCCAGCGCGACCGAGACGCTCTGGGCCGGCGATGCCGCGGGTGGCATGCTCGGCCTGCTGGGGCCGCAATTGCCCGGCTGGTACCAGCAGATCGACGGCGATCCGGCGGCTCGCGGTGAGTTGCTGGCGTGGATGGCGCGCGAGGAGTTGTTCGCACTGAAGGTCGAGGTGGAAGAACCTACGGGATGGCAGGTGCGAGGCATGCTGCCCATCTCCGGACCGTTCGTTTCCGACGAGCGCGTGGTGCCTCTGGACCTGAGCCACGTGGTGGGAGACACCGTTCGCGTGCGCCTGCGGCCGCCTTCTGGATTCTGGGCGTTCAATTCGTTCGCGATGGACTACAGCGCGGATGTTCCGGCGCGCGTGACCCGGCTGGAGCCGGTGCGGGCGCGCGACGCAGCGGGCCGGGATCTGCGGCCGGCCTTGTGCTCGGCGGACGGCCAGTATTACGAGATGCACGAGGTGGGCGAGAAGGCGACGGTGGCCTTTAAGGCTCCGCCCGCGGCGCGCGGAATGGAGCGAACGCTGTTCCTGCACAGCCGCGGCTACTACCACATGCACATCCCAGAGACCGGTGCACCAGATGTCGCGATGTTTCAAAAGATCCTGACGGAACCCGGAGCCGGGGCGGCGTTCTCGGCCAAAGCCTACGCCGGGATGAGCCGGTAAACACAGCTATCCAGTATCGAGCTACACACGAACCGTGTGCCCCACCTTGCCCACGTGCAGTATCATGTGTCCCTCCGGCGCGGTGGTGAACGCCGGAGCAAACCGCGCCGACCACCGGATCTCATCCCAGCGGTAGGAATAGCGCGTATGCACCACCTGGCTGAAGGAATCGTCGAAGCCCTTTATGAGGATCATCACTTCGGCTTGAAGGCTCTTGAGATCCTCATTCGACTTCCCGTGGAGCGGACTTTCCGGCGTGATCGCATGCACAACCGTCCACGTCAGCGCCAGAAAGTTGATCTGCGTCAGTTCCAGCGGGAGCGCCCGAAAATTGCGTTTCAAATCGCCATCGGGACCAGGCTCAATGGTGGTCAACATCATGCGGGCTTCCACCTCCATCAGCACGTTGCTGCGCTGGTTGGCGATGCGGAATTGCAGGCTGGAGCCGCCGTCGGCGGCGGGCGCCACCACCATTGTTTCGCTGAAAACCAGCTTGGAACTCGGGCGCGAGAAGCGCGCGAACAGCAGGCCGGTGGCCAGGGCGAATCCCATCAGGCCCACCGCCGCCTCCAACCCCGCGACGATGTTGGCGGCCACGCCGGCGGGATAGACCGAGCCATAGCCGACCGTCGTCAGCGTCTGCACGCTGAAAAAGAACGCGCGGCCGAAGTCGCCCAGCCCGAGACTCCGCTCCGTGGCGTGCAAGGCGTCCGGGCCCAGCGCCAGAAAGACGCCGGCGAACAGCGCGTTCACCACCAGGTACGTCGCGGTCACGAAGCTCAGAAATCGCGGCCAGGTTATCCTCACCAGGCCGATGTAGATGTTGCCGGCCAGGCTGCGCAATCCTGTGCGCTGCACGTTGAAGGAACCGTCCTTGTTGATAGCGCGCAGCAGCGGGCCGCTATACTGGCGCGTCAAGCCGGGGTCAAACGAGGAATTCGTGGATGGAGCCGGAGTCATACTTTGAGCCTACGTTAAACCGGCAGGACTACGTAGTACCGGGGTGAAACCCTCGATGGCGCTTGGATCGGAAGCGGGTTAGACTTGCTTGTGCCCAGATGCGTAAGCTGCGATGGAACGCTCGCCAAGACCGAAACGAAATGTATCGCGTGCGGGACCGAGGTCGACGCAGACCCACACAGGGTGACGCTTCAGCAACGTGTCTGCTCCTGGCTGAAGATCGCTCTCATCATCTCCTCCGCGCTCACAACTGCCTCTATTTTCACCAGCTTCACGCCCTCGTTCATCAAGTGCAGCCTGGTCACGCTTGTTCTGGGGCTGGCAAAGAGCTCGGCCGAGGAGATGTGGGACCGAACGTAGGCCGGGAAGCCGGTCGTTTGCCACGCGCGGCAGGCCGCCCGGCGGCTCGCGCGGAGTTCCGGCCCGACGTTTTGCCAGCGTGCCGGGGCGTGAACATGTCCGAAATCGCCGTCTGGAGCGCTTCGAAAACCTGCTCGGCGGGACGCCCCGCGTCCACCACTTCGAAGCAGTACGGCTTGGCGAGCCGATCGAACACGCGGATCAGGCGCGTCTGATAGCGCACGAAACTGTCGTACATATCGCGGCCGAAGCCCAGATCCAGGCCGCTCTCCCAATAGTCGAACGCGCCGCGCCCCACCACCACGCGCGAAATCAGGTCCTTCACCTCGGCGCGCAGGTACAGGACCTGGTGCGGAACCAGGGCGAAGCCGGTGGTCCGCTCGATCCACGCGCGCGACTCTCCGCGCGCGATGGCGCGGGCCATGATCGAGAAGATATAGCGGTCCATCAGCACCACGAAGCCGGCGCGCAGCGCGGGGATGATCTCATTTTCGAGGCGATCCGCGAAGTCCGTCAGATAGTACAGCGTCATGGTCACCGGACCCAGAGTGTTGCCTTGCTTGGCCTGCCGGATGCCCTTCCCGGCCAGCGCGGAGCGCGCCATGCCCGTATCCAGCACCGCGTGGCCAAGTTCCTCCAGCCACGTCTTCAGCTTCCGCACCTGGGTGCTGCGCCCCACTGCGTCCGGCCCTTCAATGACGATAAGCTTCCCTTGCAGTTCGGAAATATCCACTCCGGGAAGCGGAGTGCGGTAAAACGTCAGCGGTTCACGCGTTGGCCCGGGCAATCATTCCCTCCATGCCCAATACTTCGGGCGGCCTGGTGCGGCCAAACTCGCGCAGCACGATGCGTCGCATCTCGCGCTGCTGCGCCTCGATGGACTTGGTGGCGTCGATGACGTGAAAGCCCATTTCCTCGATCATGGCCTCGTATTGCACCAGGATGCGTCCTTGGAAGATGCGGAAGCTTTCTTCGATGTTGCGGCTCAGGCCCAGGTCCATCCCCGCCTCGTAGTATTTCAGCGCGTTGCGCCCGCCCAGAATGCGGCCCAGCGCCACTTCCAGCGGAACCTTGAAATAGAACGCCAGATTCGGTTTGATGGCGAAACGGTACAGATTGCGCACCCACGCCGGATCCACGCCGCGGACAGCGTCGCGAGCGAAAGCGGTGTAGGCGTAGCGATCCGCGCACACCACGGCGCCGGCCTTGAGCAGCGGCAAAATATAGCGCTCCAGGCGGTCGGCGAAATCGGTGGCGTGAATCAGGCTGAACGTGGTGGGCGTGAACATCTCTTTTTTCTTGCCGCGGCGGGTGGTCTCGCGCACCAGCGGCGAGGAGTTCCATTCGCTGAACGCCACCGCAAAGCCGCGCAAGCGGAGCCATTGCGCCAGCAGCGAGATCTGCGTGGATTTCCCCGACCCGTCGATACCCTCCACCACAATCAGCCGGCCGTGAAACCGCTTGGGAAGAAACTGGGGCATGAACTTCTTTATGATAGCGAGTGACGCCTTATGATAGCGAATGACGCGCGCGTGAGCCCTGACTGGATCTGATGCCCCGCTACGCCGCCATCGACATTGGCAGCAACTCCATCCGCATGCTGGCGGCGGAAACCGGCCCCAAAGGGGAGTTCCGGGAGCTGGCATCCTCGCGCAACGTGGTGCGCCTGGGCGAGAACGTCTTCAGGGAAGGCCGCTTGAGTCCGGTGGCCATGGATCTGGCCTGCCAGACCCTCGCCAGCATGGCCGAGGAGTACCGGAAGCTGGATGTCCTGGCGGTGCGCGCGGTGGGCACCTCAGCGCTGAGAGACGCCACCAATCGGGCCGAGTTCATGGCTCGCGCCACGCAGATCCTGGGAACGCCGGTGGAAGTGATCTCCGGTCTGGAGGAAGCCCGGCTGATTTATCTGGGAGTGCAGGCGCGCTGGCCGCAGCCGCGGCGCCGCATTCTGATCACCGATGTAGGCGGCGGCAGCGCGGAACTGATCCTCAGCGAGGGCGGGCGCATGATCGACGCCTTCTCCCGCCCTCTGGGCGCGGTTCGCCTGACCGAAATGTTTCTCAAGAGCGATCCGCCCGACCCGCGCGAGCTGGCCCGCCTGGAGAAGTATATTCAGGAGCGCATCGCCGGTGCGGTGAAGCGTATCGGCGCCGCGCCTATCGAGCGCATGCTGGCCACCTCCGCCACCGCGGCCGCCGCCGTTTGCGCCGCCAATGGCGTGCGCCGAGCCAAGCGCGCGATGGCGGACCGGTTTCTGGCCTCGGCCGCGCAGATCCGCCGCCTCTACGAGGACACGGCGCATCGCAATTTGGAATCCCGCGGCAGGATGACCGGCATCGGTCCCAAGCGCGCGGAGATCATCGTCGCCGGGGTCGCGGTTCTGAATGAGGTGATGCGCAATTTGGACCTCCCGCGTCTGTATTACTCGGCGGCCGGAGTGCGCGACGGCGTCATCGCGGACCTGGCGCACCGCAGGGTCGGCCGCGAACCGGATCACCTGGAGTCGGATGAGCGCCGTGTGGTTCGCGGGCTGGGCCGCCGCTTCGGGACCTCCCCTCACCATGCGCGCAAAGTGGCCCAGCTTGCCGCCATGCTGTTCGAGGGCCTGCATCCCTTGCACCGCCTCCCGCCCGCCCAGGGGCGCATTCTGGAAGGCGCGGCGTATCTGTTCAACATCGGCCACTACATCAACGACTCGCGCCATCACAAGCATTCCTTGTACTTGGTCCTGAACTCGGACATGCCCGGCTTCACCGACCGCGAGCGCATGGGCATCGCCAACCTGAGCCGTTATCACCGCAAGTCCATGCCCCAGCCGACGCATCCGGAATTCCAGGGGCTGGACCCCGAGATGCGCAATGCCGTGGTGCTGCTGGCGCCGCTGCTGCGCATCGCCGTGGCGCTGGACCAAAGCCAGGAACAGAAGGTGGAAAGCGTCGAAGTCTCGATTCAGGACCGCGCGGTGGAGCTGCGCCTGGTTTCGGATCGCGACACCGACATCGAACAATGGCACGCCTCGCGCGCCGCCGACGTCTTCCGCGAAGTGTACGGAAAACAGTTGTTAATCAGGGCCAAACGATGAATTCGAAGACTCGCAATCCAGCCCGGGAGGCGGAAGCTAAGGCGCGTGAGCGCCTGCGAACTCTCGCTGCCAGCCTCCGCCGCGCCGCCCAACATCCCGGCCAAGCCGAATCCATTCATCGCCTGCGCGTGTCCATTCGCCGGTTCACCCAGGTGCTGCGGGTCTTCGAGGGATTATTCCGCCACTCCCGCAAGATGCGCCGCCGTCTGAAAGCGCTCATGGCTCTGTGCGGCGATGCGCGCAATTGCGATATCGCCCTGGAGGTGCTGGCCGCGGCGGGTGTGCCGGCGGATCCGGCGCTCGAGAAGCGTTTGAAACAGCGCCGCGCTCGCACCGGGCGCGCATTGGCCAAGCTCATCACGGAGGGGAAGCCTCGCGCCCGCATGCGCCGCTGGCGCGGGTGGTTGTCAGCCAAGACGGGGGCGCCACAGCCGGCTCAAGCGCTGCCGCGGCTCGCGCGCGAATTCTTGCAATCCGGCGCGGCCGCCGCGAAAGGCGGCGCGGGCTTCGCACAAATGCACAAGTTTCGCTTATTGGTGAAACGTTACCGCTATACTCTGGAGATCCTTGGCGGGAAATCCGGCAGCTCGCTTATCGATGCGCTGTCCGGCTTGCAGGAACGCTTAGGCGCCATCAACGATTGCGTCACCACCGGGGGTCTCATCGACGACATGGGTCTAAGCGCGGCCGCTAAGCGCACCATCAAAGCAGCGGTGAACCGATTGCTTGCCCGCCGCGCGGCCGATTTTCGCTCGGTTTGGCGCTCCCAATTCAAACCCAAGCGTGTTCCAAGGAGAACCAAGTGAAAGTCTACATCTTACGGCACGCTGAGGCGGAGCCCCGGGGACCCGCTGTCGCGGAAGCGGAGAGACGGCTCACCGCCGATGGGAAGCGCGAACTGCGCGCCGTTCTGCGCCTGGCGCGCGATGCTGGCGTCGAGCCCGATGTCATCCTCGCCAGTCCCTGGACCCGTGCGCTCGAAACCGCGACGACTGCGCGCGATGCCTTTGGCGTCAAGCAGGTGGTCGAAACCAAGGCGCTTCTGCCCGATGTTTTGCCCACGCACATCTGGGGCGAAATCCGTTCGCTCCGTCCTTTGAAAGAGATCCTGGTTGTGGGCCACGAGCCGCACCTCAGCCGTCTGGCCGCGTTTCTTCTGGAAGCTCCCGTGGCCATCGATATGAAGAAGGCCGCGATCGTCCGCATCAACGTCCAGGAGCGCGAGGGCCCTCCCCGCGGCGTGCTCAAGTGGATGCTGACACCCAAGCTGGCAAGCGGTAAATAAATGACGGCAAGCGATAAATAGAGTGCCAGGTGGAAAGGAGGCCTTCGAGCGCAAGCTGCAAGCGCTGGCATCGCTACGCGCCGCGTCGTCTCCCGAAGCGGCGCCCGAGGTGGCGATCGACCCGCTAAGAAAGGCTCTGAAAGATCGCAGCAACTATCTGGTTTCGAAAGCCGCCGCTTTGGCCGGCGAACTGAGCCTGACCGCGCTCGTGCCCGACCTTCTCGCCGCCTTCGACCGCTTCATGATCGACCCTGTCAAGACCGATCCGCAATGCTGGGCCAAGAACGCCATCGTGAAGGTACTGAAGGATCTCAATCACGACGATCCTGCCGTGTTCCTCCGCGGCATCGAGCATATCCAGATGGAACCGGTTTGGAGCATTCCGCCGGTGGTCGATACCGCCCTCACTCTGCGCGGCGCTTGCGCGCTGGCTCTCGTCTCCTGCGCTCTCGACCGCCAGACCATCCTCACTCGTCTCATCGCTTTGCTGGTCGAACGAGTTGCCGGTACAGCTGGATGCCATCACCGCATTGGGACAGGTCCCCGGTCCCGACACCGCGCTGCTTCTGCGTCTGAAGGCGCTCCTCGGCGATAAAGAGTCTGAAGTTACCGGCCAGTGCTTCGACGTGCTTCTAGAAATATCGCCGGCCGATGCGGTCCCGTTTGTCGCCCGCTTTTTCGCAGCGGAAAATCCCGATGTGCGCTCCGAGGCAGCTTCCGCACTGGCGGCCAGCCGCGAACCCCAAGCCATCGAGGCGCTGAAGCGGTGCTTTGCCGGTCCAGCCGCCGGAATGGCCGGTGCCGCGCTCAAGAACGCGATTCTTCAATCTCTGGCGGGATCGCGCCAGATTGCCGGTGCGGAGTTTCTGCTTTCGGTTGTAGAGCGGAGTTCTTCCGAGCACGCTGCGCTCGCCGTGCAATCGCTCGCCTCAGGGCGGTTCCGCGAGGAGTTTCGGGAGCGCGTCGAAGCCTCGGTCCGCCGCCGGGACCTCGCCGCGCTGACCTCGGCGTTTCAGAAGGAGTTTCAGAAGCCCGCACAGGGCCCGCTCGGCTCTCCAAACGGTTAGGGGCCCCCAAATCTTTCCGCCGAGCCAGGCTCCGTTGTGCGGGCGAGTTCCTTGAGCCCACTGTTATCCTGAAAGGACCCCATGCTGCGTGTCCGCTTCGCTCCTTCGCCCACCGGCTATCTTCACATCGGCGGCGCCAGGACCTTTATTTTTAACTGGCTCTTCGCCCGGCGCTTCGGCGGGAGCATGATCCTGCGCATTGACGACACGGATGTCGAGCGCAACACCCAAATCTCGCTCGACTCGATCTTTGACGGACTTCGCTGGCTCGACCTGGGTTGGGATGAGGAATACCGGCAATCCGACCGAGTCGAATTGCATCGTCAAATGGCCGCGGAAATTCTGGCGAAGGGGCTTGCCTATCGCGATTTCACCCCCGCTGCTCCAGCCGGAGACGACGAACCGCGCCGCGAAGGCCATTCGTTAAACGCCGGCCATTGGTTGTTCAACGCCGGCATGCGCGAGCTCTCAAAAGAGGAGAGCGACCGGCGCGCGGCTGCGGGCGAGCCCTTCGTGCTGCGCTATCGCGTCCCTCGCGACACCCTCGCCGAAGTCGTGGTGGAAGACTTGGTGTATGGACGAGTCTCCAAATCCACCGCCGATATCGAGGACTTCGCCCTTCTGCGTTCCACGGGCGTGCCCACCTATCACATGGCCTCCTGCGCCGACGACGCCGATCTCAGGATCACCCACATCCTGCGAGGCCAGGAGCATCTGGCCAATACCTTCAAACACATTCTGATCTTTGAGGCGCTGGGGCGTCCGCTGCCCCAGTTCGCCCATCTGCCGCTGCTCATCGCCCCCGACGGGTCCAAACTTTCCAAGCGCAAGCACGGCCCCGTGGTCAGCGTCACCACCTATCGGGACGCCGGCTTTTTGCCGCATGCGTTCGTCAATTTCGTGTGTCTGCGCGGCTGGTCTCCCAAGGACAACCGGGAAGTGATGTCGCGCCAGGATCTTATCGACGTGTTTTCGCTCGAAGGAATCCATCACAGCAATGCGATGGTGAATTTTACCGAGGACGATCCCTTCGATCCCAAGGCCGTCTGGCTGAACGCGGAGCATATCAAGCAACTGCCCCTCGACGAGCTGGCGGCCCGATTGCTGCCCTTCGTGCCTGCGGCGGATCTCTGCAAGATGCGGCTGGTCGCGCCACTGATTCAAGAGCGCATCAAACTACTGCGCGAAGTCGCACAAGCCGCCGATTTCTTTTTCCTCGATGAGTTGCCGCCGTACGATTCCGCCGGCCTGATCCCTCAAAAAGGCGACGCGGCCATGGCTCGCGCTGCTCTCGATCGCGCCCGTCGGATCCTCGCCACCGCCGAGTTCACTCACGCCGCTCTTGACGCCGCGCTGCGCGCCGGAGCCGCGGAATTGAAAATTAAGGCCGGCCAAATGTTCCAGCCCGTTCGCGTGGCAGTGTGCGGGCGCAAGGAAGCGCCGCCGTTGTTTGAAACGCTGGAAGTGCTGGGCCGCGAGACTTGTCTCAAGCGCATCGATCGCGCCCTCGAAATGCTTCCTGCGTGACGCGAAAATAGATCTATGAGCGAAAGTACCCCCGGACCATCCAATTTCCTCCGGGACATCATCGTCGAGGACCTCCAGACCAACAAGTACGGCGGGCGCGTGCATACGCGTTTCCCTCCGGAGCCGAACGGCTATCTGCACGTCGGCCATGCCAAATCCATCAATATTAATTTCGGATTGGCCCGGGAATTCGGCGGTAAGTGCAATCTGCGCTTCGACGACACCAATCCCTCCAAGGAAGAGACCGAGTACGTAGAATCCATCATCCGCGACGTTCATTGGCTGGGTGGCGACTGGGAAGGCCGCCTGTTCTACGCTTCCGATTATTTCCCGCAAATCCACGCCTGGGCCGTGCAGTTGATCCGGGCCGGCAACGCCTATGTGTGCGATCTCTCCGCCGAGGAAGTGCGCAAGACTCGCGGCACGCTGACCGAACCCGGCCAGGAGAGCCCCTATCGCAATCGCTCCATCGACGAGAATCTGGACCTGTTCGAACGCATGCGCAAAGGCGAATTCCCCGATGGCGCACGCACTCTTCGCGCCAAAATCGACATGGCCTCGCCCAATCTCAACATGCGCGATCCGGTGATGTACCGCATCCTGCACGCCGAGCATCACCGCACCGGCAAGCAATGGTGCATCTATCCGATGTACGATTTCGCGCACGGCCAATGCGACTCCATCGAAAACATCACCCATTCCATCTGCACTCTTGAATTCGAAGATCATCGGCCGCTCTACGACTGGTACATTGAACAACTTGGTATCTATCACCCCCAGCAGATCGAATTCGATCGCCTCAACCTCACCTACACCGTCTTGAGTAAGCGCAAACTGCTGACTCTGGTGCAGAAAACTTTCGTGAACGGTTGGGACGATCCGCGCATGCCCACGATTTCCGGCATGCGCCGCCGGGGCTACACCTCCGAGGCGCTACGCAATTTCTGCGGCCGCATCGGGCTTTCGAAGACCAACGGTTCGACTGAACTTTCGCTTCTGGAATATTCGGTCCGCGACGATTTGAACCGTCGCGCCCTGCGCGTCATGGCGGTGCTGCGGCCGCTCAAGGTTGTCATCGAAAATTATCCCGAGGGCCAGGTGGAACACATGGAAGCGGTGAATAACCCCGAAGATCCATCCGCCGGCACGCGCACGGTCCCCTTTTCGCGCGAGCTGTACATCGAGCAGGACGACTTCCGCGAAGATCCGCCCAAGCAATACTTCCGCCTCTCGCCCGGCCGTGAAGTGCGCCTGCGCTATGGCTATTTCGTCACCTGCACCGGCGTCGTGAAGGATTCTTCCGGACAAGTGACCGAGTTGCGCTGCACCTACGATCCGGCCACGCGTGGTGGAAATGCGCCGCCCGATGGGCGCAAGGTGAAATCGACCATCCATTGGGTTTCCGCCCAGCACGCCATCGAGGCCGAAGCGCGCCTGTACGAAACCCTGTTCACCAAAGAAAACCCCAACGATCTTGAGGAAGATCAGGAGTTTACCGATCTGCTGAACCCGAACTCGCTCGAAGTCGTGACTGGGTGCAAGCTGGAGCCGAGCTTGGCCGGCGCTACGCCCGGCGCAAGCTTTCAATTCGAGCGGCTCGGCTATTTTTGCGTCGATCTGGATTCGACGCCGGGAGCATTGGTGTTTAATCGCACCGTCGCGCTGCGCGATACTTGGGCTAAAATCGAAAAGAAAAGCAATTAAATGGCGATTCTGGGTATCGGAGGATTGCTCGGGGACGCCGCCTGCGCGGTCCTGAAGAACGGACAGCTCAAGGCGGCCGTCGAAGAAGCCAAGATCTCGCGCGGCTTCCGCCCTGGCCAGATCCCGGCCGCTTCGATGGACGAAAGTTTGCGCCTGGCCGGCGTCACGCGCGCCGAGGTCGAATGCGTCGCCGTCGTGCGCCCTTTTACCGGCGGCCCGGAGGCCAGCGTTCATCTGACTCTGCGCGATCTTTTCCCAACAGCGGAAATCGTTGTGGTCGAGCATCACCAGGCCCATGCCGCCTCGGCCTTTTTTGCGTCGCCGTTTGAGGACGCCGTGGTTCTCACGCTGGACCACTCCGGCGATTTCCGCTGCGGCGCTCGATGGCACGCCAGCCATAATCAAGTTCAAATGGAAAAAGAGTGGTATTTCCCGGATTCGCTGGGCCGCCTGTATGGCTCGGTGACGAGACTGCTCGGCTTCCGGGCCGGCGCGGACGAGCACAAGGTTCAATGGCTTTCGGCTTCAGGCGACGAGCGATTCATACCACTGTTTCGTGAGATCCTTTCGCCCGCCGCCCGGCTCGATCCCACGTATTTCGACGTCAGCCGCCAGTCTGGCGGAGGATTCAGCGCGCTCCTGTACGACCGGTTGGGAATCGAGAACGGCGGTGCGGTTCCCGCCGCGCTCGCCGCCGCCGTGGCGCGAGGCGCTCAAGAGGCCGTGCAGCAGACCGCCTTGGCGCTGGCCGGCGAAGGCGAGAATCTGTGCCTGGCGGGCGGTTTGTTCTTCAACGCCCTGCTGGTAGAGTTTCTGGAATCGAGCGGGCGCTGGAAGAACGTGTTCGTGCAAGCCGCGGCTGGTAACGCCGGCACCGCGCTGGGCGCGGTCTTCCACGTTTGGCACCAGGTGCGCCGGCACACGCGCCGCACCAGCGACGGGTCGCTGCTGCTCGGCCCCAGCTATAGCGCCGAGGAGATCAAGCAGGTCCTCGAAAACTGCAAGCTTCGCTTCCAATACCTGCGCTCCACCGATGAGCTGCTGGCGCGGGCCGTGGGCCTGCTGGGCGAGCACAAGATTCTGGCATGGATGCAGGGGCGCATGGAATTCGGGCCGCGCGCCCTCGGCAACCGCAGCATTCTGGCCTCGCCGCTCGATTCTTACTCGACCGAGAACCTGAATATTTATATTAAGCACCGTGAGCATTTCCGGAAATTCGCCGCCTCTGTTCCCGCCGAGCTTGCCTCCACTTATTTCGAAGTCGGACCCAACGCGCGCAATCTGGCCACCGTCGGCCGCGTTCGCCCGGAGCACCGCAAGACTTTTGAATCGGCGATTCTCGGCCGCGATCTAGTGCGCGTCCACGCCGTCGCCGAGGCCGAAAATCCGCTCTTCCATCGCCTGCTGCTCGAAGCCGGCAAGGCTACGGGTTTGCCCGTGCTCTACAACACCAGCTTCAATCTCTTCGGCGACCCTCTGGTCTCGACGCCCCGCGACGCTGTGCGAAGCTTCTATTCCTCGGGGATCGATACGCTGTTTGTGGGGAATTTTCTGCTGGAGAAATAGATAGGAGGGCCTCATGTCCACTTCTCTGTACGCGCCTGACTTCCTGGCTGTTTTCAATAGCAATCGGGACACCGGCGGACCGCTCCAGGGTTTTGCCTCGCCCCCCGACTGGCGCGATCAGTGGATTTACTTCCTCATGGTCGATCGCTTCAATAATTCCCTCGCGCCGCCGCGGCATCTGCCATTCGACGACCCGAATTACTATGATTTTCAAGGCGGCAATCTGGCCGGCATTCAGGATCAGCTTCCATATATCAAGCAACTCGGAGCAGGCGCCATCTGGCTGAGTCCTGTTCTCAAGAATGTTCCGTTTCAAGGGGGCACGTATCACGGCTACGGCATTCACGATTTTCTGCACGTCGATCCCCGCTTCGCCCGCGATCCCAACAATGCCGACGCTGAGCTTCGCGCGCTGGTTGACGCCGCCCACAATCTCGGGCTCTACGTCATTCTTGACATCGTCCTGAACCACACCGGAGATGTCTTCGCCTATGTGTGCGATTCCGGGGAGAGCGACTGCATCAACTCGCAGGGCTCGGAAGCCGATTTCCGCGCCTCCGCCCGTTCCATTCAATGGCGCGACGCGCAAGGCAACGCGCATGCCGATTGGCCCAACGTCGCCACCATCCCAAACCCGTCTCTTGAGAACTTCTCGGCGGACGCCCTGGTTTGGCCCATCGAGTTACAGAAGAACGATTGGTTTCGCCGCCAGGGAATGCCCGGACCCGCCGACGATACAGTTGGCGATTTCGCCTCGCTGAAGCAATTTCGGACCGATCTGACCGATCTCCAGCAGTTCCTGATTCGAGCCTACCAATATGTGATCGCCCGCTTCGACATTGACGGATTCCGTATCGATACGCTCCGGTATCTCGAAAACGGTTTGCCGCTCCTGTTCGGCAACTCGATTCGGGAATTTGCGCTCAGCGTCGGCAAGAAGAATTTCTTTACCTTCGGCGAAGTCTTCGTGGGTGATGCCGAAGAGGAGATCGCCCGCTTTATCGGCCGCACCACCACGGAGAATACCGACATGGTCGGCGTGGATGCGGCTCTGGATTATCCGCTCTATTTCGATCTCAAACCGGTCATAAAGGGATTCGCGCCGCCTTCGGAGCTGGTAAGCATGTATGAACTTCGCAAACAGGTGGAAGCGGATGTGCTCAGCTCTCATGGCGACGCCACGCGCTACTTCGTTACGTTCCTCGACAATCACGACGTCAAGGAGCGTATCCGCTACGTCAATCCCGCGAATCCGACGCAATATGACGATCAGGTCACGCTCGGCCTCGCCTGTCTCTATAGCTTGCCCGGCATTCCATGTCTCTACTACGGCACGGAGCAAGGCTTGCATGGCGCCGGCTCCGATCCCGCGGTTCGCGAAGCGTTGTGGGGCGGTCCTGGCTTTCCGCAGAACAGCGCGTATTACCAACACATTTCACAGATTGCCGCGGTCCGGCGCGAAAGTCCCGCCCTGCGCTACGGCCGGTTCTACTTCCGGCCCATCTCCGGGGACGGGCAGCACTTTGGCGTCTCCACTTTTCTCAACGGTGCCCTGGCGTTTTCACGCATCCTGATGGATCAGGAAATCGTGACCGTCGCCAACACGGATTCCGTCAATCCTTGCGCCGTTTCCGTGATTGTCGACAACACGCTCAACAATCCAGGCGATCAGCTTCGCATTCTTTACAGCAATCAACAGCAGCCGCAAGCTCCAGGCGCGGTCGAGCAGTTAGCCGCGGGCGCCGTCACGGTTCAGGAAACCGACGGCACCACGGGTACGGGTCCGCTGAATTGCGTGCATGTCACGCTGGCTCCGCTCGAAGTGCAAATTCTCGGGCGGTGATCGGTGCGGGCCGGGAGCGGCCGACCCTTTGGCTCCCCGCCGCGGCTGGCTACACCGTCGACGATTGCATCAATCCCGCCTCAGCCACAGGTGGCGGATTATTCGATAATCGGAGCGAATAATGGCAAGCTTGAAGTTCGGCCACCCTTTGGCCGGATTCACGGACAGGAGCAAGAAGTCCATCAGCGTGCGAAGTGTCACGGGGCCTGGCACCTTTTCCGCCTTCGTCTACAAATGTGTTCTCAACGTCGATTGGGACGGAGCGCCCAACGCTTATGGATTGGACCGGCACGGAGTGTCGGGCCAGACCGGCTTGGATCCCTGGGAGTCGCCTCAGCACCACGGCAGTCTGGCCAATGCCAGGAAAAGGTGCGGACTGGGGTCAGCAGTGGAGCGCGGTGTACAACGTCACCAGGGGCGAGGCCATCCGAATTCTTCGGCAGTGCAATCTGATTCCACCGAAGCCGGCCAAGGGAGCCGACGTACTTTCTCCCGCGTCTCACGAGATCCTCAAGAAGTTCTGGGACAATCGCACCACCACGGCGTACGGACACAGTCTCGAGAATCTGGCCGGGGACGGGAAGTTCCCAATCGTGCTGATCGCGGAGATGCCGGCCACCATTAAGGCGGGTTACTACGTGTCGACGACGGGCTGGCATGACACGAGCAAAGGACGGCTGGGACCCGCATCGCTATCTCGACGCCAGCACGGTTCCCGTACTCGGTGGTGCCCGCCTTGCATGGAGTCAGCATGGGCGACTTCGGTCTGGTGATCCGCAACCAGACGGGCGCGAGCACGCCTTACGTTTGTGGCGATAGTTCCGGAGCGAAGCATGGAAGCCATAAGTTGGGGGAATGTTCGGGCGCGGTTTACATCGCGTTGGGCCTCGACGAGGGGGATTTCAGCTTTATCGTGTTCCCCCGATCCGGTAGCGGCAGTTCCCTGACCGATACACACGCGGCGGAACTCGCGGTGAGAGCCCAATTGAGCAAGCTATCCGCGGACGATGCCGACGATTTGGCGAACCATTTGTCATCCGGCTATATGGCCCGTTTCTATTTTCGGTCCGCGATGACCAAATGCGGCGCGCCGCAGACGGTCATCCCGAAGGCCGACGCCGTTTCCGGAGCCTGAGCGCCTGAAGCTTCTCACGAATGCCGTCGAGTCGGCTGAGCCTCTGGCGATCGGGCGGGAACTGCCGGCGCCGAAGGCAATCCTGACCGGCAGCACGCAGGACCGGTCCCTTGGCGGCGCGTGCTCTGTCAAGTATACTAGTGCCCTGGAAAGCGGCTCCATAAGGAGAACCTTGATGAGAATAGCAGTCCCTTTGGCCCTCGCTCTGGCCGCGGTGGCGGGCCGCGCGCAACAGCCCGCGGGGCGGCAGGGAGGCGCGGCGCGCGCGCCGACGGCGCCACCCGGGATCAACTGGCCGTCACCGCCGCTTCCCGACGGGCCGATCGTTCTCGACACCGGGATCCAGCGCCAGATCCGTCTGATCGTAACCAAAGGACTCAACCAGCCCTGGAGCATGGCGTTTCTCCCGGACGGCGGCATCCTGATTACGGAGCGTCCGGGACGCTTGCGCATCGTCCGTAACGGCGTGCTCGATCCGAATCCGATCGCCGGCTTACCGCAGGTGCGGGCGCAAGGCTTGGCGGGCCTCATGGATCTTGCATTGCATCCGCGCTTCAGTGAGAACAAGCTGGTCTACTTCACATATCACAAGCCGAACGCCAACAATACCGCCGGGATTATTACGCTGGCTCGCGGACGCTGGGACGGGACCGCTCTGGCCGATGTCCGCGACATCTTTTCAGCGATTGAAAGCGGCAACGCGTCGCGGATTATTTTCGGCAGGGATGGCATGCTGTACATGACCGTCGGCGTCGCCGACCCGCCGCAGGCGGCGCGCGCACAGGACCCCAACGACCTGGCGGGCAAGGTGCTGCGGTTGCGCGACGACGGAACCGTTCCACCGGACAATCCCTTTGTGGGCCGCCCGGGATACAGGCCGGAGATCTATACGATGGGCCATCGCAATGCGCTGGGTCTGGCGGTGCAACCGGACACCGGCGCCATCTGGGAATGCGAGGATGGGCCGAACGGCGGCGATGAGATCAATATCCTTCAGCCCGGCAAGAACTACGGGTGGCCGGTGGTCAGCTTCGGCCGGTTCTATCTGGGACCGCGTGTGACGGAGAAGCCGTGGCAGGAGGGGATGGAGCAGCCGATCGTCTTCTGGGTGCCGGCGATTGCCATCTCCGGGATGACCTTCTATACCGGCGACAAGTTTCCCAACTGGAAAAACAACGTCTTCGTGGGCGGCATGCGCCAGGGCGAAGTTCCGCGATCCGGACATCTCGAGCGCATCGATTTCAACGACAAGTGGGAGGAGCTTCACCGCGAGTCGATGCTCCGCGAGCTGCAAAACCGCATTCGCGATGTGCGTCAAGGCCCGGATGGCCTGCTGTACGTGCTGACCGCGGAAAACAACGGCGCGCTTATGCGGATCGAGCCCATGACAGCGCCCGCTCAGCCCATCTCGAAATAACCTGAACGCGGGAATTCGACAGGTTATTTCGTGACAAGCCAAAAAGTGGAGCATCGGCCAGTCTGCTGAACCCCGGGTGTACCTGACAAGTCCGGCCATCTCGCCGCCGCTCCTCGCCGCTCCATAAAATGGAACTTGCCGCGGAAGACCCGGCTCAAGACCTTCGCTGCGCCGCGCCGCGGCTTAGTTAGTTGTGTGCTGGGCATGCTCAGCAGTTTGGAGGTGAAAGTCCTCCGCCCAACCTGATGGAGGTGAAGGGCTAGGCTAGTGATAATGCAAGGGCTACGGCCGCGAGGCGGGGTCTGAAAGAAGCATGGAACAAATGTGCGAGTCGATGGACAAGAACCGGATACAAGGCGTTAGCGTCGGACGAGCGGGCAACTTACCGCGAAGTCCATATCCATCAAAGATGCGAAGCGTAGATCCGGCGGCTGTGCACGGAAGACGGTTGAGCTTACCCCAGGAGATCTGCTCCGTGTCGCTGCGGCGACTGAGGTTGTCGAAAGGCGGCCTGACCGCGGAGCAGAAGTCAGCAGAGGGCATAGTAGGTCATGACGTCGGCAAGGCTAGTGAGGCACTCCGAATGCCGAAAGGCGGAGCAATGGATAGGCCAAGCCGGGAACGATGGCCGAAGGCCCGAACGAGAAGGAGAGGCCAGTAGGCCATGAGTCTCAAGGACGACAAGCAGCAGAATATCCAGATCGAGCTGGACTTCTCTTCTGCGCTGACGGGTGAAGCCCGAGAAGGCGGGAAGGGAAGGGACTGAATCGTCCGGGGTGATGAATGGAACCGAAAGCCCAGCCAGCACGAATCGATTGATGGAGGAAGTATGTGAGCGAGAAAACCTGAAAGAAGCATTGCGGCGGGTGAAGGCTAATAAAGGGGAGTGCAGGCGTCGACGGGATAACCGTCGGCGGCATCACCGACTACTTGAAACAGCATTGGCCAGCCATCCGGGAACAACTGCTGAACGGGACTTACGAGCCGAAACCGGTGCGGCGGGTGGAAATCCCCAAGCCGGACGGAGGGGTGCGAAAGCTTGGCATCCCGACGGTGCTGGATCGGTTGATCCAGCAGGCGGTGATGCAGGTTTTGCAGAGGCAATGGGACCGGACGTTTTCCGATCACAGCTACGGGTTCCGGCCGGGACGGTCGGCTCATCAGGCGGTGGCACAGGCGCAGCAGTATATCGCCGAAGGTCACGGCTGGTGCGTTGATCTTGATCTGGAGAAATTTTTCGATCGAGTCAATCACGACAAACTGATGGGTCAGATCGCCAAGCGGGTCGAGGACAAGCGGCTGCTGAAACTCATCCGGGCATTCTTGAATGCTGGGGTGATGGAGAACGGGTTGGTCAGCCCAAGCGTGGAAGGGACTCCGCAGGGAGGTCCACTTTCGCCACTGCTTAGCAATCTCGTGCTCGACGAACTCGACCGGGAGTTGGAGCGCCGGGGCCATCGTTTCGTTCGATACGCGGATGACTGTAACATCTACGTTCGCAGCGAGCGGGCGGGGCAACGGGTGATGAAGAACATTACGCGATTCATCACGGAAAAGCTCAAGCTCAAGGTGAATGAGGCGAAGAGTGCGGTGGTCGCGACCGCAGGAGCGGAAGTTTCTCGGGTTCAGCTTCACGGCTGGTCCAGAGGTCAAGCGCGTTATTGCGTCCACGGCCTTGGATCGGTTTAAGCAACGAATCCGGGAGATCACGGGACGGGCCAAAGGCGTCAGCATGGAGACGACGATGGAGGAACTGGCACCGTATCTGCGGGGCTGGCGCAGCTATTTCGGCTTCTGCGAAACGCACGAAGTGCTGATCGGTCTAACCCGCTGGGTCCGGTTGCGACTCAGGGCGGCCTTGTGGCGGCAGTGGAAAACACCACGCCGTCGTCGGGCGGCTCTGCTCGCGCTGAGGGTTCCTCTGCGGCTCGCGCGCAACACCGCGGGCAGCGGACGCGGCCCTTGGTATCTCGCACGGGCCCAAGCCCTTGCTTTCGGGCTTTCTAATGCACATTTCAGATCGCTCGGGCTTCCCTCATTGATCGATGGGTATTAGCGTAACCGACTCGAATCGCCGTGTACGGACCCGTACGCACGGTGGTGTGGCAGGGGTCGGCGGGCGACCGCCGCCCCTATGCCGATCATTCGCGCAAACCGGAACGTGGAAACAGCGGAAGCCCGGCAGATGGGGCGGTGGGAAGCTGAGCCGCTTACACAATATGCGGCCTGACAATTAGCCATTATCGGCATTCACGAGTTCATTTTTGGCGTGGACCATTCGTCGGCGCTCCCCCGTCCTCACGCGCCTGCCGTCGGGCGACGTGACAGCATCTGTCTTCGCCAGGCGCCGGCCGGTCCTTGACCATGTATGTTCACTCATCGTTAGGCCTGATTCTTAGCCTCCGGCCGCCCCTTGCGCCGCATGAACAGTGTGTCAACATTAGAAAGTTGTACGGAGGTGGTATGAGTAAATTCAAGAACAAAACTTCCCGCCGAACTTTCCTGGAAGGCACCGGAGCTGCGCTGGTGGCCGCAATGGCGCCCGTGATTCGTGCCCAGAATGCAGACCAAAAACCGGCGCGAGTTCCACGGACCACCATTCACGTGACGGTCAACGGCACGGCCCAGCGACTTGAAGTGGAGGATCGCTGGACGCTGGTCGAGTTGTTGCGCGATCACCTGGGCCTGACCGGCACCAAGATCGGCTGCGACCGCGGCGAGTGCGGCGCTTGTACAGTGCTGCTGGATGGGAAGGCCGGATATTCGTGCAGCCAGCTTGCAGTGTGGATGGACGGGCGGTCGATTCAGACAGTGGAGGGCCTCAGCCAGGGAGAGAAGCTCGATCCGCTCCAGAAAGCCTTCATGGAGCACGATGCCCCTCAGTGCGGCTACTGCACCTCGGGTCAATTGATGAGCGCCAAGGGGCTTCTCGCGCGCAATCCGCATCCAGTTGCCGACGAAGTGCGCGCGGGCCTCACCGGAAACATCTGCCGGTGCTCGAACTACAACCGTTACGTCGAAGCGACTCTGGCCGCCGCCGGGACTGCTTCGCAACAGAGCGTGCTGTTCAACGATGCGTCTGGCGCGCCCATGCCGCGTCTCAAGACCGTGGGCCACGCTACTCCGCGCATCGACGCCCGCGAGCGCGTGAGCGGCAAGGCCACGTACACGGGCGACGTGCATCTGCCCGGAATGTTGTACGCGCGCGTACTCCGCAGTCCGCACCCGCACGCCCGTATCCGCGGCATCGACGTCTCCAAGGCGCTGGCTCTGCCGGGGGTCAAGACGATCCTCACGCATGAGAATTGCACCGTCGTCTGGGGCGCCGGCTCGGTCGCGGGCGGTCAGCAATACAACGACCAGATCAAGAAGATCACCAAGCAGCGGCGCTACGCGTTCAACAATCCGGTACGCTTCGTAGGCGAGCCCGTTGCGGCAGTCGCGGCGGTGGACCGGCACGTTGCCGAAGAGGCGCTCACGCGAATCGCGGTCGATTATGAAGTGCTGCCGCACGTGCTCGATCCCGAAGAAGCGCTCAAGGCTGACGCCGTCCAAATCTGGCCCGACGGCAACCTTTCTCTCAACGTGCAGAACCAGGCGCAGCCGCTCGGCCAGAAGCGCGGCAACGTTGACGAAGGGTTTCGCGCCGCCGGCCACGTGTTCGAGGACCGTTACACCACCACCTTCGTGCACAACGCACAGATGGAGCCGCGGGCTTGCGTGGCGGCGTGGAACGGAGACAATCTGACGGTCTACACTCCCACCGGAGGCATCGCCAATTGCCGAACCGACATGGCCAGGGATCTCGGCATCCCTGGGGATAACGTGCGGGTTATTTGCCAATATATGGGCGGTAATTTTGGCAACAAAAACCAGAATCAGGATGCCGATCTTATCACCGCGATGCTGGCCAAACAAGCCGGTGCGCCCGTCAAGCTGGAGATGTCCCGCAAGGAGGATTTCATCGGCATGCACGGCCGCTGGCCGACCATCCAGTATTACAAGGTGGGCGTGAGCCGCGATGGCGTGCTCAACGCCATTCAACTGCGCGGTTATAGCGGCATGGGGCCGTACCGGAAGAATTCGGGAAATATTGGCGGCATTGAAGTGTATCAATGCCCGAATATCGAGACTGTCATTCATCCCGTGTATACCAACAAGACCGTCTCGGGAAACTTCCGCGGTCCCGAGTTTCCGCAGGGCTACTTCGGCATCCAGTCCATGATGGATGACGTGGCGTACAAGCTGAACATGGATCCGGTCGAGTTCGTCCGACAGAACATGACGCGTAAGGCCAATGACGTGACGCCGTTCACCAATTACACGCTCGACGAATGCATTCGTCGCGGCGTGGAAGCGTTCGACTGGAAGAATCGCTGGCGTTCGAAGCCGGGGTCGGACGCGGGTCCGGTCAAACGCGGCGCCGGCATGGCGTTCATGGCGTTTCGATCGGGATTGGGCCGCAGCAACGCCATCATCGAGGTGAACGCGAAGGGCCAGTACACGGTGTTCGTCGGCGTGACGGACGTAGGCGCCGGCGCAAAAACGACCATGGGAATGATCGCGGCCGAGGCGCTGGATGTGCCTTTGTCGAGCGTGAAGGTGGTTTGGGGCGACACCGGCAACTGTCCCTATTCGGTGGGCGAATCCGGCAGCCGCACCACCATCCAGACCGGTTACGCAGTGGTCGAAGCCGCGCGCGACATCAAACGCCAGATCGCGGCCAAGGGATTGCCGAAAGGCAGCGACAAACTCAGTGCATCGTCCAATCCGAATCAGACTGTGGAAGGCGGGAAGGTGCGCAACACCTTCGGCGCGCATTTTGTTGAAGTGGAGATCGACACTGCTCTCGGCCATGTGCGAGTCCTCAAGTACGTGGCGGTGCACGATTGCGGGCGCATTATGAATCCGCTGACCGCGGGCAGCCAGATCAAAGGCGGCGCGATCATGGGCATCGGTATGGCGCTGCACGAGGAACTGCTCTACGACGCCCGCAGCGGTCAGCCGCTGACGGCGGGTTATTACGGTCATCGGGTGCTGACGCATCGCGACGCGCCCAACATCGAAGCCATGTTTATCGAGAGCGACGACGGCTACGGCCCCTACGGCGCGAAGAGCATGGGTGAATCCAGCAAGGTTCCGGCGGTGGCCGCGGTGGGCAATGCCGTCTTTAATGCGCTGGGCCGCCGCATGAAGGACTTGCCGATCACTCGCGACAGAATCCTGGGGGTGCTTGCATGAAAACCTTCGCCAATGCCAATGCCCGCGATGTTCAGCAGGCGGTGACGCTTTCCCAACGCGCCCGCCGCGATGGCGGCACGGCGGCGTTCGCCGGCGCAGGCAGCGATCTGCTCGCGCTGGTGAAGGAGCGTATCGTCAAGCCCGATGTATTGATCAACCTGAAAACCATCAAAGGTCTGGACCAGGTTGCGCCGGCCAGCGGCGGCGTGAACATCGGGGGTCTTATCACGCTGGACGCGGTGAGCCGGCACCCCGCGATTCGCCGCGATTACGCGGTGCTGGCCGAGGCGGCCGAAAGCGTCGCGACGCCGCAGATTCGTAATTTCGGCACGCTCGCGGGCAACCTCTGCCAGCGCCCGTGGTGCTGGTATTTCCGCAATGGGTTCCCGTGCTATAAGGCCGGAGGCAACCAGTGCTTTTCCGCCACCGGCGAGAACCAGTTTCATGCCATCTTCGGCGGCGGTCCAAGCTACATCGTCCATCCCTCGGACACGGCGGCGGCGCTGGTCGCGCTCGAGGCAAAATTCCGCGTGGTGGGAACCTGCCGGTGAGCGAATGGTGCCATCGGCCGAGTTTTTTATTCTGCCCAAGCAGGATGCCGCGCGAGAAAATACGCTGGCGAACGATGAGGTACTGGCCTCGATTCAATTGCCCGCGGCCCGCCCCGGAACGCGTAGCACGTATCATAAGGTCCTCGATCGCGAGGCGTGGACGCATGCCGTGGTGAGCGCCGCCATCGTTCTGGAAATGGATAAAGACACTTGCCAAGCCGCCCGCATCGTACTGGGCGGAGTCGCCCCAATTCCGTGGCGCGTTCCCGAAGCCGAGCGCCTGCTGGTGGGACAACGCATCACGCCCGAACTGGCGGGCAAGGCGAGTGAAGCTGCCCTTGCGGGCGCGACCCCGCTCAAAAAGAACGCCTACAAGGTGCCGCTGACGAAGGAGGTGGTGCAGCGCACGGTGCTGGGGCTCGCAACGCGCGCATAGGGAGGGCGGAGATCAGTTGAAGGCTCTGCCCCGCGGGCGCGCGACTCACGGCGCCTAACTGGGTTCTCACGGTCAACTATGGCAGGACACGGCGTCAAACGCCGCCCAACAGAGAAAAGGTTATCCGAGCGGAAACCATCTGGTTGGGGCACGTCTTGAGCCGCGCCGTTTTCTGTAACGATTACAATGTTCTCTGTCGTCGCAACGTTGGAGGGTTTCGGCACATCGCGTTGGACTGACATTCGTAGCTCTTGGCGGGAGTGACGGAGGCTGCTGCGCTCTTTAGAATCAGCTCACGCTATGCAACCCTCCGCGGCAAACTCCGCCCCAAGTGCTCGGGCGAAGTGCGATAGGGCTGGAGAGTTTGCCCGGCTTGCGCACCGCCGCTCGATCGGACCAAGAACGATTTTTACGGAGTCCACGTCGGTCAGCACGATCGAAGAGGGGCGCTTCCCCGCGGGAGTTCCGGCACGCATGCGGTGCGGGCGTGAATCTGTGAGCGATCCATGAGAGAATTGCCGCCATGATGAGATCTGCGCGCGGGTTCTGGATTTGCGGCTTGGCGGCGGCTTTGACGGCTCAATTGCCGGCGCAAGGGACGCAAAAGAAGCCCGGCCGATCGATTGGCTCCATTGCGACGCAGGGAAACCTGATCGTTATGACACTGGACGACGGAGGGTTGGGAACCTCCAACCTGTTCGATCTGGCGGGTCGCACCGTGCGGTTCACGCCGGACGGGCCGGGATATCGCGTGGAGACGACGCCGCTAAAGTGGGACTCCGATTTCGGCAAACCCGCCGGCGCACAGGTGACGCTGCGTAACTTTGAGTTTCCGTTTTCGGGCAAGAGTTGGAATTCGTTTTTTGTCGGCCTTACCGGTTCGATTGCTTTCGGAGGGGCGCCGGGCGGCGTCAGGCTTGCGCGGTACGATCAGCTGCGGGAAGCGGCGCGGAACTTGGTCAACACAACGCCGGCGATCTGCGTATTTCTGAAGCCGCGGATGTCCGGTCCGCGCTACGTGAAAGAGCTGGCAGACCGCGTCGTAATCACCTGGAGCCTGACAGAGCCGTATGGCAACATTCAAGACTTCACTTGGACGCCGACGGTGAACCGGTTCCAGGCTGTGCTGGGCAAAGACGGGTCGGTCGAAATGTCCTATAACGAGATGGCCGCGAAGGACGCGATTGTCGGCCTGTATCCGTTGGTTACGGGCGGAAAGCCGGCAAAGGAGCCCGAAGTTCACTTCTCGGCGTTGACGGAAGCCGACGGACCGTTCCTGGTGGTGTACGAATCGTTTCATTATCTGCGTGTACCTGAGATGCGAGATCTGAGCTGCACGGTCATCAACTCGCTCGGCGACAAGTTCGACTTTCTTGCCTACTACTCAGACTTTCGCGTAGATAACCCGGAGGCCGGAACGCCGAGCGACGGTCCTCTCGGCGGGGGGCCTGCGGGCGGGGCCGTGACAGGCATAGGGGCAGCCCAGGGGGATTTGGCGAGTTACTGCACGCAGGGAAGGTTCCAGTGGGAGTTCGTGCAGCCGGTATACGTGGGCTCGAATCAGATGCAGGAGCGTCCACCGGAAGGTCTCACAGACACCAACAAGGGAAATATCGCTACTTACGCTCGCCAGCTCGGCGAGAGGACGCCCGATGGCAAAATGCTTCCTTTCAACTATGCAATCTCGCAGATCGCGCACGAGATGGGCCACAGGTGGGGTGCGTTTGTCTCCGCTAAAGTGAATGGCGAAACGATCCCGCTCGGCCCGGTACCCTGGGCAACCGGCCTACACGCACCGGTCGTGTTCCCATATCAGCGGCCGCTTGAGGCATCGGCGATGGGAGGTGGGGTGTGGCAGGACAACTTCGATGGTACATTCACGCAACTCGATGACGACTATTACGTGCCCGCGACGGGATGGTCTCATCTGGATTTGTACCTGATGGGTTTGATCGCGCCATCTGAGGTTCCCGATTTCTTCATCTTGAGGAATCTGTTTGCCGCGGGGCAGGATACCAACGGGCATCCGATTTTCAAGGCCGACCGGACGAAGGTGACAATCGAAGACGTGATCGCGACGGCGGGGCCGCGGCTGCCTGACGTGGATCATTCGCAGAAGAAGTTCAACACGGGCATGGTGCTGATCGTGGAACACGGGAAGAAGCCGAGCCCGGAGTTGATTGAGCGAACCAACGGGATTCGCAAGCAGTGGATCGACTATTGGGACACGACCACGGGACATCGATCGTTGATGACGGCGGAGGTGAAGTGAGGTGACCCTCAAGACTAGATGTCGCAAGTCCTGCCGTATCGCCGCGCCTGCGGTTTCCGCTTAACATTTGGTGCTGAGACTACGAGCTTACCGGCTGCTATACATCAAGGATGCCCTCTACCGCCGACGTGATCATCATCGGAGGCGGCATCGTGGGCGCGAGTATCGCCTGGCATCTGACCAGCGCAGGATGCCGCAACGTCGTCATCCTTGAACGCGAAACTCAACCCGGCACTGGGTCGACCGGCAAGAGCATGGGCGGCGTGCGCGTGCAGTTTTCTTTGGCCGCCGATATTCGCATGTCGCTGTACTCGATCTCGGTGTTCCGCGATTTCGAGAAGCAGACCGGGCATCCCTCGGGCTACCGGCCGCAAGGGTATCTGTTCGCGGCGACCGAGCCAAGGCATCTGGAATACTTGCGCGCCAATCACGCGCGCCAGGTGACCGAAGGCTCTCGGGATGTTCGGCTGATCTCGCGCGAGGAGGTCCTGGCCATGGTTCCCGAATTGCGCTCGGAAGACATACTGGGCGGGAGCTTTTGCGGTTCCGATGGATTCTTGGATCCCCACAGTGCCCTCACGGGATTTCTGAAACGCGCGGCGGAGCAGGGCGCGCAACTGGTGCGCGAGGCTCGGGTGATGGGGATTGATGTGGACGGCAGCGGTGTCGCGGGAGTACGGACGCCCAAGGACGTATTCTCTTCACGGACGGTAGTGAACGCCGCCGGGCCTTGGGCCCGGGAGGTGGCGGCGTTGGCCCGGGTCCAGCTTCCGGTCGAGCCGCTGCGCCGGATGCTAGTGCCAACGGAAGCTTTCGATCGCATCAGCCACGGCGTGCCGATGACTGTGGACATGTCAACGGGGTTTCACTTCCGGCCCGAAGGGCTGGGATTTCTAATGGCGTGGAATAATCCGGCCGAGACGCCTGGCTTCAAGATGAATGTGGACCGGGGAGTCGTCGAAAAGATTCTCACGCTAGCCGCGGACCGCGTCCCGGTGTTTGCGGAGGCGGAAGTGAATCCATCCCGCGCCTGGGCGGGATTGTACGAGGTCACGCCGGACCACCACCCGATTCTGGGCCCCGTGTCGGGTGTGCCCGGGCTGTTCCTCGCCAACGGATTCAGCGGACATGGGGTCATGCACTCTCCGGCGACGGGGAGGATTCTTGCGGACTTGATACTTAAGGGTACGACGGAGCTGATAGACGCCCGCCAGTTCGATCTGGCGCGTTTTGCCGAGGGACGGCTCGTGGAGGAGACGCTGGTCCTCTAGACCCCGGGGCCGACTGGGGAAAAGGCTTCGAAGGGGCGTCATCGACGAGGCGCTCACGCGGAGGTAACGTCCAAATGAAGCAGCTTCCGATATCGCATTATCGGGTCCCTCTATGCGTCGCGCGGATACGTGCGTATGCGCTAACGCAGAAGGCAGGCAGCGGCCGCAAACTTTCAATCTGTTGCTACAGCAACCAAGAGTACAGAGTCCACGCTTCGATTTGGGTGGTTGTATTGCCGCTTGGACCGGTCGATGCTATTTGATAGCATTCTCTCCATGACCCGCCGCGAAGCATTGGGAACGATTGCTGCGGCGCTCGCGAGCGCTGCCGGGCGTCTGCCCGCAAACCGGAACGTCAAGTGGGGGCTCGGCTCCAACCTGTGGAACTACTTCCCGCGCGTGCCGTTCACCGACATTCTCGACGTGATGAAGGATACCGGCTTCATCGGTCTGCGCCTGACGCAATTCCCGCAGATCCTCGAAACCTACGGCATCACGGCCGCCCAGATGCAGAAGGAGGCGTCACAGCGGGGGTGCCGCATCGTCACCATTTCGTTTAGCCCTCCCGCCCACGACCCCGCGCGCCGCTCGGAACGTCATTGCCAACGCGAAGGCGGCGATGAATTTCCTGAAGGAGTTCGGCGCCGACCATCTGGTGGTGTTTTCGCCAAACCGCCGGGAGGGGGCTGCTCCCGGCGCCTTCCAGGCCATGTGTGAGTGCTTCAATGAGATCGGCTCGGCGGCCCGCGAAATCGGTTTCTACGCGGGCCTGCACAATCACGTGGGCCAGATGGTCCAGAATCCGGACGATGTCGATCGTTGCATGGCCATGACGGATCCGAAGCTATTTTATTTCTCGCCCGATACTGCGCACCTCCACCTGGCCGGCTGCGACGTGGTCAAGATGCTTGAAAAACACAAGCAGCGCCCCATGCTGGCCGACTACAAGGATGCCAAGCGCCTGGCCGCCGCCAGGCCAGATACGTTCGACCGCGAGAGTATTTTCGACTTGGGCGACGGCGAGATCGACTTTCCTGGTTGCCACGGCGTACTAAGGTCCGTCGCGTTCGAAGGATGGCTCGTTGTGGACCTGGACATCGCCCGCCAAGGTCCGCGAGCGAGCTACGAGCGCTGCGGTGCCTACGTCGTAAGCCAGCTCGATCCGGTTTATGTCTAAAACCTCCGGGTCTAACATTTCACGACGCACTCTTCTAGGCGCGGCCGCCATGACGCCCCTCATGGCCCAGGCCGATTACCGGATCATCGACCCGCACGTCCACGTGTGGAAGCACGACCCGCAGTACCCATTCGCGGAAGGCGCTAATGTACCCGCGCGGGACGCCACGCCGGAAATGCTGCTAGATCTAATGAAAGCCAACGGCGTCGCCCGGACCGTCATTATCCAGGTGATTCATTACCGGTATAACAACAATTACCTGGCCTCCGTGTTAAAGCGCTACCCAGGAACGTTTCAAGGCGTGTGCCGCGTGGACCCTCTGGATGCGGCCGCGCCCGACCACCTGTCAAGACTCACTGAGGAGGGATTCCGCGGTGTCCGGATCAGCCCGGCCGCCAACGCTTCCGGCGATTGGTTCAACGGCCCGCTCATGCCGCCGCTCTGGAAACGGTGCCAGGACTTAAAGGTTCCCATGACCGTGCTCGCGCCTATTCAGCGCATGCCCGGCGTCGGCGTCCTTCTGGAGATGGTCCCGGAACTGACTGTGGTCATCGATCACATGGCCGACTGCCCCGTGGACCAGCCGGCAGAACTCGAAAAGTTGATCGCGATTAAGCGCTACCCCAACGTGTTTGTCAAGATCTCGCACACGTGGTCGCTTTCGAAGCAACCTTACCCGTGGCTGGATGCGCAGGAGCACGTGAAGCGTCTGTTCCACGCTTTCGGCCCTCAGCGGCTCATGTGGGCCACGGATTGGCCGATTGTGGAAGACCGTGCGACCTACGCGCAAGCGCTTAGCGTGGTTCGCGACGATATGAGCTTCCTAAGCGCCGCCGACCGGCAGTGGATGCTGAACCGGACGATTGAGCGAGTGTGGCCGTTCCGTTCGTAGTACCTGTCCGCAGGTATCCATAAAAACGTGCCTGGGGGTTCCTTCCACTTTGATGACGACTCCCGAGATCTTGATGGGCTTGTTCGGGCCGTACTCCGCCGCAAACGAATGGTGCGCCAGCAGGGGAACCGCTGCCATCTGACTAAGACCGGCCACGAAAACGTTAGCTTGGATTCTCGTCTAGGTTCCTCTGTGGGTTTGGCGAATCTCTAATGCTATACGTTACTTCGCACCATTACAAAATCACTTGTTGACCAGGCCCGAACCGGGATCCCGGACCAACTTGTTGAACCTTTGCTCCTCGCTGGGCACGCAGAAAAGTTCCTGGATGTCGGTTTTCGGCGGGGCGAGTCTCAGGATCTTTTTCTCGCTTACCCATGGTTTCGTGTACGCCTTGGGAGCCTGGATGGTCATGTTGACTTCCAGGGTATCGCGATCCACGCGATGGTAACGCTCCTCCAGCGTCATATCGTCGCTCACCGGATTCCCGAAGTGGTCGAGCCAGGTGCGCTCGTCAAAGCCCAGCGACTTTACGACGAAAATGTCGCCTTCCCACTTGCCAACCGAGTATCCCATCCACTGCGGATCGGGATCCTTGGGTAGTTCCCTCCCGTCCGTCCATATCACGCGGTAGGAGTGAGCCCACTCGAAAAACTGGAAGACCCGGTTAGGAGTCTGCACCAGCTCCAGCGGGTAAATCGAGACTTCCAGAAACAAATTGCGCGGCATTCCCAGCGGGTCGCAGGTGCTCATCGGGTCGTTACCCAACCCCCCTGGAACTGCGCGCGGGCCATACACCGGCTTCGCGGCGTCGAACCTGGCTTTGCCCCAAGGCGTCATGGGAGGAGTTTCATTGCTCATGGTGAGGACCCCGCCGGATCGCCTCCAGACGCCGGAAAGATCGTGCGGGTCATGGGGAACGGAAACCACTGTGGGCGCAGGCGCTTTGCCCTTCCCTTTTCCCTGTCCCTGCCCGAACAAAGCCGTCGCCACCACCATCATGGCCACCACCGCGAGAGCAAAGCTGGTTCGCACTTCGATGCTCCTATTGCTCCGGGCCAATTTGGAGTGGTTTGCCGTTTACAAGCATATTCGCCCGGCTGAGAAGGCCCACCGGCGTACCGAACTTGTTGGGACGAAGGGTAACGGTGACTTGATCGCCGGCCTTTAGGGTATTCTTGGTCCAGCCTGCGTTCTTCAGAACCCCCGGGCTGTTCATTTCACCTGCCCAATGCACGATCGCGCCCTTGTCGTCCTTCACGTCGAACAACAGATAGACATGTGGATTGGACCAGACGAATTCCGTGACTGTGCCGGTGAGGGTGATGGTCTGTGCGGTCGCCGCGTAGTTGCTGGTTCCGTGATGCGCCAACAGAGATGTGTAACTCACCAGAAGACCCAGCGCCGCGGACGTGATTGCTTTCAACGGCGGCTTCATACCTAACCTCCTATCGACAAGACTCGATGATCACGCGGTCATATGTATCACGTTTTAGCGGAGAGCGCCAGGGGGGTGCAAGAAGTGTCAACGCAAAGTAGAAATGTCCCCCTGCGCGCAAAGTAAGAATGTCCCCTTTTGCCCTGGCCCGGGAGAAGTGCATGTTAATCTGTGCGTGCCGGTGAAGCGGAGACGGGCCATGCTGGCGAGCAACCCGATCAAGGAATAGCCGGCCGGAACTCATCGGAACGATGAGGAGAGCGTGGTCCTCCCGACGCGTTCTCGGGCCTGGGTGGGAGTTGCCAGCGGGAGGCAGCGCTCCTGCCCGGGTTTGGTTTTTGAAAGAACCCCTATCGGAACGATAGATTCCGCGATGCCTAAAAAAACGCATCCTGGGGGCCCTCAGGATAGTCAGCAGGGCGAGGGAGCAGGCGGGGAAGAAATCGGCGCAAACTCTCTTGGGACGATGACAACCCGGCCCACGTAGAATCCGGTCGTTTGGGGAGTTTCCCTGTACAGGGCGGCCTTTTGGCTTTGCGCCGCTCCCGAACCCACATGTCTTAGCTGGTGGCATTGGAGCTGGCAATGGCTTTCTTCAGCGAAGGCCCCGGTGTGTTCAGAAAGTTCTTCATCCAGCCGCTCTTGCCGCCCGCGTTGGGACCCTTCCGCGCCTCCGCTTTCGCCGTGGGCCGAGGAGCGGGCTCAGCCGGCCGGGATCGCTCGCAAAGTTGGTGGCGCAGATCCTTGTCGCGGAAGCGGATGGCCACGGTTCCATCTCTGCGCTGTTCCACTCGCACGATTGCATTCCGCAAGCCGGTGCCGATGTCGGCTCGTTCGATTCTATAAATGTTGCCGTCGAGCTGAATCGTGTAATCGTTTTTCACCTGCCGGCTCTCGACATGGCTCAGGATCGCGGCCAGGTCGTGATGCTGTTCCAGCGGCCGGTGTGCATCGTCCTCACGGCGCGGTGCCACGGTACAGGTCTGGTTCCACCACGGCAGGTAGTGTTGCTCCAAATACACATTGGCTTGTTCGATCGTCTTTACTCCCGCCAGTCGCATCCCTTTCACCAGCCGGTCCTGCGCAGTCTCGAAAAACCTCTCGATGCGCCCTTTGGCCTGCGGCGAATGGGCCGGGATCCAGGCGATGTTCAGTTCCCCCCAGAGCACGGCCAATCTGAGTGGGCGGCATGGGCTCCCGATCCTTCCCTTCTCGTTGTTCGTCACGCTTGGTCTTGTGCGCCGTCTGAAATAGCCCGGCCTTGTCGGTGTAACAGGCCAGCCTGCGCCCATGACACTGCATCCACGACTCCAGCACCCCCCTGTTTTCGACGGTGGAATCGCTGTCCACAAACCGTGCCTTGGCCCGACTGGTGGCGTCGTCGATCAGGCCGATTCAATACAGCCTCTCCCCTCGCCCCTCCCGCCAGTCGTGTTCGCTGGTGTCCCATTGCACCAGCTCCCCGAACCGGCTCCGCCGCGGACGCCATTCGTGAATCCGCTCGATCTTCTCTTTGCGGGCCTTCCACAGCCCCGCCGTCGTCATCCACTTCCGCACTGTCTCCCGGCTCGCCACGATCTTATGTTGGCTGGCCAGGTACTCGCTGGCTAACGTAGGACCGAATCCACGGTAGTCTTCTCCCGACAGAATCCGCACCGCCTTCTGCTGGATCTTCTCCGCGATTCGAGGCTTGGAAGGCATTCCTCGCAGCCCGTGAATCACGGCCTTGTCTCCCTGTTTCTTCAACCGTTGCAGCAGTCGCTTGACCTGCCGCACGCTCAAACCCAATTCTTCGGCCGCCTCTTGCTGCGCGATCAGCTTCTTTCGCGCTTTCCGCAACGCCACCAGCCGGTCTCTATCGCCTTGCGTCATCAGTAGTTGTCCTTCTTGCATTCCCCAAGCTTGGGGTTGTCAAGAGGACATTTCTACTTTGCTCAAAGAGGACATTATCACTTTGCGGTGACAGGGGGGTGCAAGAAGTAGTGTTGTTCCTCCAATCCGATTCCCGGACTGTGTGATGGAAGTCAGATCGTGTCTGGATTCGCCGTATGCCAGGCACGATCCTGTGGATCGGCGTCTGACGATCTCAGAACGGGCAGTCACTAGGCCGACGGTGTCGCCGAGGAGAAACCTTCGACTTTTCATTTCGTGATTCGGTAACGCCGGAGGCGATCGAATGCAGCACCAGGTGCGGCACCTTGTCCACGAACTCTTTTCAGTCGAATCGTCGATCAGGCTTATTGCTCGGCTTCTGCTCTTGAGAAACCTGAAAGCCTCCAACTGCCACCAATACTCGACCTCGAGCCAGTCGAAGCGGCGTCCGGCGGTTTGAAGCTGCTCGACGCGCTTCCGAGTCAGTTCGCGCAGCCGGTCCCAGTTCGCCTCTTTAGGCTGCAGCCTCGACCGCAATATCGAGATCACTGAGCCGGTCAACATCGGCGCGAAGATAGCTTCCCAGTGCAACAACCTTCGTGACCTTTGCGAGGAAGCGTTCATCTCTGTTGACCTGATTCACCCGCTCAAGCAGTTGGGACAACGTATAATCTGCAGTCCGGCGGGTGATTGGTTTCGCTGCCGTCGCGGAGCCGAATGACTGCGCGAGCTGAGTTTTGTTGCAACCGTCCATGCCACGGATTGGCGCAGCTACTGCAAGGCCAGCCTCAACCAACGCTCTGACGATTGCCTCGGCTTCGGTGCCTTCAATGTGAAGGATCACCCGCACGGTTTCGGCATTCCAGCACAGGCGGTTATTCAATCTGCGCACAAGCATCCGGATCGTCAAAGCGGGATATTCGCCCACAACCGATTTGGGATCGAGCCGTACCTTATAGTCAGCATACTGCTATGACGATGGGCATTCGGGTTACTTCCCACAAGCTGACTTGGGAGGAGTTTGCGAGTGCGAACGGGATTTCGCGCCAGGAACCACGACGTCAAATCTTCAAGTAGGACGTTAACCGTCAATTGACAGCGCGGGTGACTTACTGCTAGTTTGCAAATTCAGCGCGTTGCTGGAAAAGGTCACAGCTAATTTTCAGAGGGCTTCTCGATGTGATCGATAACGATCACGTCGGGGGGTGTCTTCGGGCTTCCAGCCGCAAGCCTAACTGTTGCTGAACGGACGTGTAAATGTCCTGGAGCGCGTCCTGATCATTTGGGGGCGGCGGGTTGTCTCCGCGGCCGCCGACAAGAGACTGATCGGGCCTATACACCAGTCCAAAATCGTACCGCCCGGCGAGTCCTGTCTGGTCCACCACCGGACGATCCAAAATGCCTTGCTGCAGGAAACTGGCAAAGTCCGCTATGGTCGCGTTTTTGGCAACAAATTTACCAATGCCATAGAAGAACATGTTGGGATCCCCTTTCGGATCGCCTTCGCTCGTCGTAATCTTCGCGCCGGTCTTTCCAACCAGGATCGCGTATACAGAGAGTTCCCTCTTCTCACGATGGAACTTCAGGCTGAAGCGATCCGCCAGCAGTTTCTGAATCAGCGCCCGCGTCTGCCTGTTGTTGGGTTGACCCTCTACGTCCGGTTTCCCGAGAACGTCGTACCTGTCTTTTTCGATCCAGTCCGGTGCGCCTATAAGCTGGCGCGGGTGAATCCCGTAGGCAAACAGAATCAGATTGCTCACCGACATGTTGATCGCGGAGAATTGGCGGCCCTGTACCCGGAATCCTCCGCCCCGCCCGCCAGGATCGGTCGGTTTGACGGTGGCCACCTCAAATCTCGGATCTGCATCGGCGGGCATCATCCTCGGTGGTGGCGGAGGTTCGGGAATCTTCCATGCGGTCTCGGCAGTGGCGCGGGTCAGATTCAGGGTCAGCGCGTTGCCCGGCCCGGTCCACTTCCCGGTGATCGAATTGCCGTCCGCACTCAGGTTTCCTATGTAGGTCGCGCCGATGGACGGCATGGCGATCCTCACGGCAGAGCCCTTCAAAGTAACGTCCGGTGCCGGGGCTTGGCCGCCCTGATCGATGCTGTACATGTCTCCCTTAAGGGAACCCCCGACTGTGGTCGTGATCTTGAATACGACATGGAGTATGTCTCCGGGAGCCTGCGAAACCTGCATCGGTCCCTGCCAGGTGCCGACTAAGGTTTGCGCGAAAAGCGCTCCGCCCTGCATCGAGACGAAAGCAACGACAAGCACGCTCGACTTCTGCATCGCCACCTCTTTGGACGATTTTAGTGTATTTCGAGCCAGGCCCCTTTGCAAGTCAAAGGCCCACGGGGCAGTCCAAGCTGACGTGTAGTCGCCATGTCGGAGAAGTGGTCCCAGTTGACCCGTCGAACGGCACATGGCGAGAACAAATCAGGACTGTATCGGCAGTGCGCCGGCGACCGAGGAGTTCGGGAACGAGGCAACGCACGTGCGCCGGTGCATTGCCGATACGGTCTGTTGTAGTAAGCCGCGGCTGCCCGACTATGGGGATTGAATCTTCAGAGACCGTTGAGAGAGTCGGCCTGTGGAGGACCATTTCGGCCGTGGTGAGCCTTCCGGGGTGGTTAGAGTGGGGTTGACTGGAGTGAAATCGGGTCGCCTGGCACGCTGGGAGCGATGCCGGGGGATGGCCCAAACACACGAGGAGTAAGGGCTCGGGTAAGCCGGGGCTGCAGCGCCGGAGTTGTCGATTACGGGGTGCTGCCTGATGATGAGTCAATCGAATCCATCGGCGAGGGAGTTTGCTGGCGGCTCAGGATCTGATTGGTCGAGAGCCACTCGACGATGCGAAGGATGCCAGCGTGACAGATCGGGCAACGGCGTTCAACGGCAGATGGCTGCTCGCCGGTGAGAGCCGGAGCAAGGCGATCTGCGTTTGATGAAGCGTGCAAGTGCTGGCGACAGAGGGCAAGCGCGGATGAGCGATTGCGGTTGGCCAGGAAGCCGAAGTGACGAATCTTCACGAACCGCGACGGCAAGATGTGCAGCAGGAAGCGCCGGATGAACTCGACTGCCTCCAGTGTCATTGATCTGGTCTGATTGCCGTGTCTGGAGTCACGCCACCGGAAAGTGACCCGGCCGTTGTCCAGCGCCAACAGGCGACTGCTGAAAATGGCCACCCGATGGGTGTAGCGGGCCAGATACTTCAACACGTGTTCCGGTCCGCCAAACGGAGGTTTTGCGTAAACGACCCACTCTGCCTTCTGTGATTTCCGGAGCCACGCATGGAATCGAGCAGGCGCGGCGAGATCTGCTAACTGCCCGCAGAATCGAAGCGAGCCTTCCGCGAAGGCATGGCGCAAGAAGGCCAGCAATTTCCCACGGAACAACCGGCTCAAAACCCGCACGGGCAGAAAGAAGTTCGGGCGGCAGGCAATCCATCGAGACCCGTCGGGGGACAACCCGCCGGCCGGCACGACACAGTGGACGTGGGGATGGTGCAGCAGGTTTTGGCTCCAGGTGTGCAGCACTGCCAGAAAGCCGGTCTGCGCTCCCAGATGACGCGGGTCGGCAGCGATTTCCTGCAGCGTCTCGGACACCGCGCGGAACAACAAGCCGTAAAATACTCGCTGATTTTGCAGGGCCAGTGAAGCGAGTTGTTCGGGCACAGTGAAGACGACGTGGCAGTACGGAACGGGCAACAGCTCTTTGGCCCTCTCCGCCAACCAACGATCGCGGGCCGATGACTGGCACTTGGGGCAGTGCCGGTTACGGCAGGAGTTGTAGGCGATGGTGCGATGCGCGCAATGGTCGCATTCCTCGACGTGGCCGCCCAGAGCGGCAGTGCGGCAGACGCCGATGTCACGGAGAGCTTTCCGTTGTTGTGGGGAGATGGTGTGTCCCCATCGCTTCAGGAACTCCTCCCCATGTTCGCGAAAGACATCGGCCACTTCGAGCCGATGTTGTCTCACCGCCTTCTGCCGTCACCATCCGGAGTCAGGATCTCAAGAATCGCAAGGTCCTCCAGCGGACTCTGCGTCGCCTGCACTCTTCGTTCCGAGACATGGAGGTAGATAGCCGTGGTCTTGAGGCTGGCATGCCCAAGCAGGACCTGGATGGTACGCAGATCCGTTCCCGCATCCAACAGATGCGTGGCCAGGAGAGTTTCTTCTCATGTACCAGGTGCAGTTGATACTCGCGGACGTGCTCCGGTCCCAGTTGGTCTGGCGGCTTGTTGAAGTGCCGGGCGAAGTCCGCCACGGCCTCGGTGTACGACCGGATCGTGTGCTGCGAATAATTCCGCAGCCGCAGATCTTCGATCATTCGTTGACGCAGTTTCGTCATGAACGAGATCCTTTCGCTCGTTCATTTTGAACCTACGCAAACCGCTTCGGGATCTTCCTGCCGCGATAGCGGCTTAGTACAACAGCCCTTCCCACCAGTCGGCCCGGCGTGGCTGCCCCCCAAGCTCGTTCGAGGACGTGATGCTTGCCGCCGTTTGCCCGGCGATTCAAACTCCGGTTACGCAGTTGTACACTGAAATTGGGATGATTAACCCTAAACCCACGGTACTGCTAATGACCGTTCTGTTGGGGGCGTGCGCGCGCTCCGCCGACGAGAAAGCTTCGCCTCCCTTGAACCGCTACTCGATCCATGGAGAAGTGATGCGTCTGGAGCCGAACGGCAAGCTCGCCACCATCCGGCATCAGAAGATCGAAGGCTACATGGATGCCATGACCATGACCTTCCCCATCAAGGACGCGCAGGAATTCGGCGCGCTCCAAACCGGCAACTGCATCGAAGGGACCGTGTTCGTGCAGGGGGACAATCTCTGGGTCGGCGAAATCAAGCATCTGAACACGCCCTCGGAGATGTGCGTGGTTCCTCCATCCTCTCCGCCGCAAAAAACGCCCTGAGCCGCTCGTTGAACCGCGCAAGGGTTCGCGGCTCCGGTGATACCATGAGAGTTCCCCTCATGGTTCGCGCAATTCCCGACGTTTTGGCCCGCATCGTCGACTCCAAGCGAGACGGCCTGCCGTTTCTCCGTGCGAGCCGGGATTCCCTTGAGGAGCGCGCCGCGGCGCGAACCAGCTTCCGCGATTTCCGTGCAGCCCTGACGGCGAGCCGTAGCGCTGGGCTTAGTGAAAAGACACCCGCCATTATCGCCGAGGTGAAGAAAGCCTCGCCCAGCAAGGGCGTACTCGCGGATCGTTTCGACCCCGCGGCCATTGCGCGCGCCTATGCCTCGGGCGGCGCGGCCGCGCTGAGCGTGCTGACCGACGCGGAGTTCTTTCAAGGCTCGCTCGAGGATCTGGAATCGGCTCGCTCGGCGGTCGCGATACCCGTGCTGCGCAAGGATTTCACGCTCGATGAGGTGCACGTGGTCGAGGCCGCGGCACATGGCGCCGACGCGATCCTCTTAATTGCCGCACTGTTGGAGGATCGCGCCTTGCGCGATCTTCGAGAAATGGGTGCGCGCTATCGAATGGCCGCGCTGGTGGAGGTTCACGATGCAGCCGAGCTCGATGCCGCCATCGGCTCCGGCGCGGAGATCGTCGGCGTCAACAATCGCAATCTGCATACGTTCGAGGTGACCTTCGAAACCTCGCTGCAGCTCGCGTCGAGAATTTCTTCGGGCGTAATCAAAGTGAGCGAAAGCGGAATCGATTCGCGCGCCGCGGTAACCCAGCTTCAAGCGGCCGGCTTCGACGCCGTGTTGGTCGGCGAACATCTGATGAGAGCCGCGGACCCTGTCGCCGCTTTGCGCGAGCTGTTGTCATGATGGTAAAAGTTTGCGGAATCACCAGGCGGGAAGACGCGGAAGCCTCAGTCGAGGCCGGCGCGTCGGCTCTGGGCTTTGTGTTTGTTCCCTCGAGCCCGCGCTACATCGTGCCCCAACGCGCCGCGGAAATCGGCGAGCGCCTTCCCATCCTGAAAGTTGGCGTGTTTGAGAACCAATCGGCAGCGTCGATTCAAGAGATCGTGCGCGTCGCGCGATTGGATGTGGCCCAGATCTACGGAGGCGCCGCGCCAGAGGGCGCTCGAGTCTGGAAAGCGTTCCGCGTGAGCGGGGCTTTCGATCCCGCCCTGGCCAATGGCGCGGAGGCGGTCTTGCTCGACGGCAAAGCAAATGGTCTCGTATTCGATTGGACTCTCGCCCGAGGAGCGGCCCCCAAAGTTATCGTCGCCGGTGGCCTCGACGCATCGAACGTGGCCTCAGCCATTCGTGCAATCCAGCCCTGGGGCGTGGACGCGAGCTCGGGGCTGGAGTTGTCGCCGGGCATCAAGGATCACGAAAAGGTCCGCCGATTTGTAGAGGCGGCACGGATGGAGGCAGACGCCAAGGCATGATGACGTATAATGGCGTTGCCAGAGGGAAAATGTTCAAGAAGTGCCTCTTTCCTTTTCTCTTGCTTTTTGCCACGGCGCCAGCGGCGCGGCCGTCGGCGAAGAGCGAGTTTCAGCAGGGCGAAGCGTACTTCAAACAGGGACTGCTTACCCTGGCTTACGATGCGTTCTCGAAGGTCGCCACGATGGAACCTGGCAATAAAAAGTTCGCGTCGAAGAAAGCTGAAGTTGGTGCCATTCTTTCTGACAAGGCGCTCTCGCAGGCTGAGGAGGCGATGGCGGAGAACCCTAACGCCGCCGATCGCTACATCCGGATCGCACTAGATTTTAACCCCGCCAGCGCACGCGCCAAACAGGCGTCAAATTCCTTGGCGGCGCGAGTCACAGCCGCCAACACAAAGCTTGATGAGGCGCGGACCGCCGCTCGCCGCGGAGAGGTCGACCTCGCCGCAGGGATACTGGACTCGCTAAGCGCTTTCCGTACAGGGGAAAAGAGCCAGGAAAAGCTCCTCTCGTTTGAGAAGGCGGACACCGAGCTAAAGAACGCACGCATGGCGCTGCGGCTCCAGCAGCTGTGGAGGGATGGAAACACGGATGCCGTTGTGGAGGCTCTCCGCGATTTCGGACCGGCGAGGCCTGACGGATCGTACGCATCCGCCACCGCACTTGAGATCAGGCGCGCGCTCGTAGAAACGATGAGAGCGCAGGCTCAGTCGACGCCGACGAACAGCGTTGGCGGTTTGATGCAACGAGCGAAGCTCCTCCAAATGGCGCTTACCTCTGACCCTTCCTCGGCGGAGCTGCCGCCTCTAATCGCAGACACAGTCATGCAGCTCGACGCACTGCTGCTCAATGCCATGGGCGACTTAAAATTCAGCCGCGAAATCTCCCGCGGGCGCGTTCGCTTGGGCCTGTCCGACGAGGCAACTCAACTAGTCCGGGGAACGGTCGAGAATTCACCTCCAACCGAAGCGATGAATCAAGCCTATCCAGGATTAGCCGTTAGCCTTCGAGTCGATGACCCGCGATCCTGCTTACGGCGCGGAGCAAGGGCTCAACTGGAGTCGGAAATTTCGAACTCGCTCAAGCCCGTCGCTCGGATGGTACAGGCGGACGGCGATTTGCAGGTCAATCTCAGGGACATCTCATGTCCGGAGGTCGATATACCACACCAGAACGTTCTAGCCATTAACTCTACGTATGTAACTGGCAAGACGCAACTTGCAAACCCACGCTACGTACAGCTTCAATCTGCTTTGGCGTCCGCCGAGGCAGACCTGAACAGAGCGCACGCCGACAATCAGGCGAATCCTAATTTCGGAACCGGGTTCGCCGAGGGTTTAGCCGAAGGGAAAGTGAATCAGCTAAGGAAGGCGTTGGCTGCCACGCCTCCCTACACGGGCTCCGAGGTTCTGCAGGCCTACCAGTACCAAAAGTTCGAGGCTTTCCGTTCGGCATCCCTCAGGGCAACCGTCACGATCCAGGGAAATGGGCGCACGTACACCGTCAGCCGGGCGGTAGCGGGTGAGGGGGAAGACCGTCGAGACGGGGTCAGCGGGGCCTTACAGGGAGATAAGTCAGGCATCGCTAACATCGAGCCGCAACTCGCCGCCATGGATGATCTCGCGGTAAGGGCGCTGGCTGGCCTAGCGACAAAAACGGCAACGGAAGCTCGCTCCGCGGTGGCGGGGTACTACGGAGCGGAAGCCTCGAGCGACACGGAGCCCACCGGAGATCGTATTGCCGCGGCGCTTTACTTAGTGGACCTCTCTGCCGGCACCGCCTATGAGCAGGCCGCGGGCCGCATCCTCGAGCAATTGCGAGCTGCCCTTGAAGGCACTGAAGGACTGACAGGATTCGCGAATAGCCTGAAGCTCCGGGTTCCCGAGCAAGCGCAGACGACACCCAAGCCAACACCCCAGAACAACGCGACCAGCATCATGCTCGAGAGAGTTCTAGACGGGGTCGTGTCGATCGAGACGGATCAGGGCACGGCAGGGACGGGTTTTTTCGCCGGTGAGAAGTGCCGCGTGATCACAAACGAGCACGTCATTTCCGGGGCCACGACGATTGTATTGAAGACCTCGCAGCGGCGCCTCTACCTCGGTCAGGTCCTGGCCGGGGACGCCGAGAGAGACTTGGCAATTCTCACGACAAATGCTCCAGAGTGCTCGGCGCTTGAACTCGAAGACGCAGAGGCTGGGATTGGAACAGAGGTGTTCGCAATCGGCGATCCGTTGGGTCTTCAAGGGACGGTGACGAAGGGGATCGTCAGCGCCGCGCGCACCATTCCGCCCGGCGTCAAGTACATCCAGATCGACGCGGGTCTTAATCCCGGAAATAGCGGCGGTCCGCTTGTAAATGCAAGCGGCAGGGTCTTGGGTGTGAATACGTTCAAGCTCAAGGGGTACGAAGGGTTGAATTTCGCCGTCGCCGCAGATGAGGTCCGAGCGGCGTTCGGCCGCCTTTTGGGCGTTGCGCCTTGATCCAGCTCAACCCAAGACCTGTCGGCAGAACCCCATCATCGCTGCTACGCCCGACCCCGCGTCCGAACCACACAGGCAGTTCAGAATGACATCGCAACCCGATTCCACCGGACACTTCGGGCCCTACGGTGGACGCTTCGTCCCCGAGGTCCTGATGGCTCCGCTCGAAGAGCTGGAGCAGGCCTATTACAAGGCCTGCGCCGACTCGGAGTTTCAGGCCGAGCTCGCCGATCTGCAAAAGAATTACGCCGGCCGCCCGACTCCTCTTTACTACGCCAAGCGTCTGAGCGAGACGCTGGACGGCGCGAAGATTTATCTCAAGCGAGAAGACCTGCTGCACACCGGCGCGCACAAGATTAACAACTGCCTGGGGCAGGCGTTGCTGGCTCGGCGCATGGGCAAGAAGCGCGTCATCGCGGAGACCGGCGCTGGGCAGCACGGCGTGGCGACGGCCGCCGTCTGCGCGCTCTTCGGCCTGACCTGCGTGGTCTACATGGGCGAGGAGGACATGCGCCGCCAGCGGCCGAACGTGTTCCGGATGCGCCTGATGGGCGCGACCGTCGTGCCCGTCACCAACGGCAGCCGCACCCTCAAGGACGCCATCAGTGAAGCCATGCGGGATTGGGTCACCAACGTGGATACCACGCATTATTTGCTCGGCTCCGTGCTGGGCGCGCATCCTTATCCGCTCATGGTGCGCGATTTTCATCGCGTCATCGGCGAGGAAGCCCGCGCCGAAATCCTCAAGCGCGAAGGCCGTCTTCCGGATGTTCTGCTGGCCTGTGTCGGCGGAGGCTCCAACGCCATTGGCCTGTTCCACGCCTTCATCGGCGATGAGCAGGTGAAGCTGGTGGGCGTCGAAGCCGGAGGACGCGGCGCGGCTCTGGGGGAGCATGCCGCGCGATTTGCGGGAGGCGCACCCGGCGTCTTGCACGGCTCGCAAAGCTACGTCTTGCAGGATTCCGACGGCCAGGTGGCGCTCACGCATTCGATCTCCGCGGGCCTCGATTACGCCTCGGTCGGGCCCGAGCACGCCTGGCTGCACGACCGTCATCGCGCCGAATATACGTCCATGGACGATAAGGAAGCGCTGGCCGCGGCTGTGAGGCTGGCGCGCACCGAGGGCATCATTCCGGCGCTCGAATCCGCGCACGCCGTTGCGGAAGCCATCCGCCGCGCCCCCGCCGACCGAGGCAAACTTTACATCGTCAATCTGTCCGGCCGCGGCGACAAGGACACCGATATCTATCGCGAAAATCTCCCGGAGCTCGATGCAGCCGACTCGAATCCAATCGCTATTTGAGCGTCTAAAACCGGAGCGCCGCGCAGCGTTGATCGCCTACATCACTGCCGGCGACCCATCCCCGCAACGAACTCCGGAGATCGTCGCGGCTCTCGAACGCGGAGGCGTAGATCTGATCGAGATGGGAGTGCCCTTCTCCGATCCCATCGCCGACGGCCCCGTGATTCAGCGCGGCGCGGATCGCGCCCTGCGCGCTGGAACCAACGTTCCGAAAGTTCTGGAGATGGCTCGCAAGATTCGCGAGTGCTCGCAAATTCCTCTGCTGCTGTTCACCTATATGAATCCCGTGCTCCGCTACGGCTTGGAAAAACTCGCCATCGACGCCAAGGCCGCCGGGATCGACGGCTGCCTGCTCACCGACCTGAGCGTTGAAGAGGCGGCCAGTTACATGGGCGTAATGCGGTCGGCCGGCCTCGACACCGTATTCCTTGCCGCGCCCACCTCCACGGACGCGCGGCTGAAATTGGCCGCGCAATATTCCACCGGCTTCATCTACCTGGTTTCAAGGACCGGCGTCACAGGCGAGCGCGCGGCTTTATCGGACGCGCTGGAACCGCTGATCGCGCGAACCCGCGCCGTGACGAATCTGCCGCTGGCCGCCGGGTTCGGCATTTCGACTCCCCAACAAGCCGGCGTGGTCGCTAAGATGGCCGATGGGGTGGTGGTGGGCAGCGCGATTGTGCGAATGATTGAGAACAACGCGAGCAGCTCTGAAAAGTGCGACGCCGAGCTGGAAGCCTTCACGCGCTCCCTCCGCGACAAAATGAGTTGGCGGGCATGAGTTTGCCCAATGAGATGACCAAAGACGAAGCTGCGCGGCTGCTGGCCGATAGCAGGGCCAAGATCGACGATCTCGACCGCCGGCTTGTCGAGCTGCTGAATCGCCGCACTTGCATCGTCGAGGATATCGGCCGCGCCAAGGAGGCCTCCGGCCTCCCCATTTACGAACCCAATCGCGAGGACGACGTGTATCGCAACGTGTTATCTCACAATCAAGGACCGCTGAGCGCCGAAGCTCTGCGCGGCATTTACGAGCGCATTATCGACGAGATGCGCAGCCTGCAACGCATCCGGCTGGCCAAGCGAACGGGGGAGGACGCGTAATGCTGGTCGTCATGCAGGAAGGTGCCAGCGAGGCGCAGACCCGCGCCGTGATCGACCGCCTGGTGCAGATGGGTTTCACCGTGCACCGTTCCACCGGTATTTTGCACACGGTGCTGGGCGGCGTCGGTCCCGTGGACCAGATCGACCCCGCCATTTTCGAGGCCATGGAAGGCGTCAAGGAATGCCATCGCATCGTGTCGCCCTACAAGCTGGCCAGCCGCCATTTCCGTCCGCAGGGGACTGTCGTTAAAATCGGCAAGGTCGAGATCGGTGGAGGCAGCCTCGTCGTCATGGCCGGCCCTTGCAGCGTGGAAAGCGAAGCGCAGATCGAGGAATCGGCCCGCATCGTCGCCGAGGGCGGAGCGCAAATCCTGCGCGGGGGCGCGTTCAAGCCGCGAACCTCGCCCTACAGCTTTCAGGGCATGGGCGAAGAAGGATTGAAGATCATGCGCGCCGCGGCGGATCGTCGCGGTCTGCTGATGGTCAGCGAAGTCATGGACCCTTCGCAGCTTCCCCTGCTGGTGAAGTACGCGGACATTCTGCAAATCGGCGCGCGCAACATGCAGAATTTCAATTTGTTGCGCGAGGCCGGGAAGCTCACCAAGCCGGTGCTGCTGAAGCGCGGCATCGCGGCAACCATTGAAGAGCTGCTGCTGGCCGCCGAATACGTCATGAGCGGCGGCAACTACAACGTGATCCTGTGTGAGCGGGGCATCCGCACCTTTGAAACCGCCACCCGCAACACCATGGATGTTTCCGCCATCCCGGTGGTGAAGAAGCTCTCGCATCTGCCCATCATTGGCGATCCCTCGCACGGCACCGGCCGGCGCGATATGGTGCTGCCGATGGCTCGCGCGGCGGTGGCCGCCGGCGCCGACGGCCTGATGGTCGAGGTGCATCCCGATCCGGACAACGCCATGAGCGATGGCGCGCAGTCGCTCACACCCAAGCAATTCATCGAATTGATGCGCCAGGTTCGGGCCGTCTTCGTTTCAATCGGTGGCGTGGCGTGAAATCAGTTGGCATCGTCGGCGTGGGCCTGATCGGAGGCTCCTTTGCGCTGGCCTTGCGCCAGGCCGGATTCACGGGCCGCATCGTCGGCGTCAGCTCTCAACCGGCGATTGACGCGGCGCTGGCACGTGGGGTCATTGACGAGGCCTTACCACTTAGCCGAGCCGCTGCGGTTTCCGATTTCATCTATCTCGCGCAGCCCATTGAACGAATTCTTCACACTATCGACGTGATCGACGAGACCGTTAACCCAAGTGCCCACCCCGGCGCGCTCATTACCGACGCCGGCTCCACTAAAGTTGCGATCGTGAACCGCGCGGCCTCCGCCATACGCCGCGCGCGATTCGTGGGCGGGCATCCCATGGCAGGGAAGGAATCGCGAGGCGTCGAGCAAGCCGATGCCGGTCTGTTTCGCGGGAGGCCCTACGTGCTCACCAGCCGCGACGCCGGGTTGGAATCATGGATCGAGCGCATCGGTGCGCGCCTGGTGGTGATGACGGCGGAAGAACATGACCGGCTGGTGGCGGTGACGTCGCACCTGCCCCAGTTGATCTCCACTGCGCTGGCTTCAGTGATCGGCGGGGTGCCGGATGCCGCCAAGGTCGCCGGTCCGGCCGCGGTGGATCTGACCCGGCTCGCGCTCAGCCCTTACGAGATCTGGCGCGATATCTTCGCGACCAATGCCCATTCGGTCGACGCGGCCCTGAGCGCGTTCATCGCCAAGCTCGAAGAATTACGAGCCGCGCTGCGCAGCCCCGAGATGGAGCGGGCGTTCGAACGCGCCGCCGCCGCGGCCAAAGCGCTGCGCCGCTGAAGCGATATACTGCGTTTCGTGGGGAGCATCCGCGGAAGCACAACGGCTGGGGCAAGCGTGCGCGTTGCACCGGTCAACGGTTCATCCGAATTGATCGGCAACAAAGCTGACGGTGCCGGCAAGTTCGAGTTCCCGAACGTTCCCGCGGGCTGGTACATCCTCTCCGCTTCCATACCTGGCAGCGAGATCGCGAAGGCCGTTCGCGTTGACTCGGAACTCGACATCGGACCCTTCAACTTTCCCATCGCGCCGCGCTCTGCGCAGGGCGGCATCTCAGTTCTGACCGTCTGCGAAGCCCTGGAGCACCGCGACACCATCGGCTACCAGCGCGTCGTCATCGTCGGCATCTTCAAATCCGGGATGGACGACACCCTGCGCCTGGATTGCCCCTTCCAACTCGTCTCCGGCGGAGTGGGTTGGCCCAGCTCCATCGGGCTCACAGGTCCTGCGATCCCGCCCGACTCGTTGCGCGACGCAATCGACAAGAAGCGCGCTGAAGTCCTAAAAAGCGGTCCGCCGGGCGCGCAACCAAGACCGGAACGAGTGGTCGGCTTGTACGGCATCTTCGTGGCTCCTGTGGGTTTAGCAGGCGCTTTGTGCTGCCGCGCCTCGGTCGAAACAACCTTTCCCCCAGCGCGGCTGTTCGGGGTGGCGGAAAAGGATCTTCGAGTCATCCGCTAACCGTTTCACTGGTGCAGGTAAGACTTTCCGGCCATGCGCTGGCAAAAAGTTGGTCTGAATCGAGGCGATTGCCGTATACTATGCGAAGTCGGGAAGGCAAAATGGAAATCCTGGTTGTCAACGTTGCCAACCGATGATAGCCCGGCTTGGGCTGAACGAAAGGTCATTATGCCAGTCACGGAAAGTTGGCTTGCCGTCCAATGGTGGGGCTGGGAAAGCGGCGCCATGGCGCTGCGCGGTTCCGCGGGAGCCGCATACTACAATCCGCTTGACCGTGACGCTAAAAACCGTTGGGTCAGGCGCGTACGATATCACTTGCATATCACAGGCACTCGGAGTAATGGAACCGCAATTGTGGACACGGGTCGCCGACTGCTTCATGAAATAATAGATTTGCCTCCTAACCTCGAGCCAGCTTCCACAGCGATCCCGCCGCAGTTCTCGATTGTCACTGACGACAGCGCAGCCATTCAGGAAAATCTCGACGATCGTTATTATTGTCTCCCGCGAGTGCAGCGGGTGATTACGACGATGCAAAGTTCGACTGAGCCCAGCGCGGGCAAGCCGACGAGCGGCGCTCCTGGGAATCTCGGCATGATGTTGTGGAAGGCCGTCATTACATTGCCTGCGTCGGCGGTTGCGGAAATTATGAAAATGGACCGCGTTTTTGTTAAAGGCGGTCCGCCGATAAGCGATTAACGGGATGCTGGGACGCTGGCAGAGACCGCGGTCAAAAGCCGAGCCGAAAGCAATGCCGTCAACCTAAAGGGCCGATCACGCGGGCGACCATGACGATGTAAGAGAGCTTGTCGCGAGCCTAGTCACAGAGCCGCGTAACGCGCCAGTCACCGAAGCAGGAGGCGATTCGTGACGGGCGTCTTCAATCGGCGGAATTTCGTCCCTATTCGCATCTGCCGCCGCTCGGTCGCTTTCGACACACTCGTTGTTCGTTGAGAATTTCATGGTCGCCGCCAACGGTGCAGTGGCGCGAACGCTGGGAACATGGGTGTGTGCTCAAAGATCCGGCGCGTTGTGAAAACGTCTTCACACGTCCGCCCACCTGTGAAAACCAGGCACACCTTCAATCCCCTCTAAGCCATTGAAATATCATGCTGAAACGTTTGGCGTCCTGCGTGCTACTATTGGCGAACATATATATGAAGTGGGCGTTCTTGTTCGCGCTGGCCGCGGGGTTGCCGCTTTTGGGCGGCGCCGTCGACGAAGCTCTTGTCGATCCCGCGCCCACCAACGTCAATGCCCGCTATATCATTGAAAGCGTTAATGTTTTAGGCTCGGAGAGCAAGGCTCTGAGCAAATCCCTGCGCGCCGAGCTGAAACAGGTTGTAGGGGCGAACCTGGACTCGACGAGGCTTGAGAAACTCGCCGGCCGGATCAAGGACGAGCTGCGTGCGGCCAGGGTCAAGGTGCATGTGACCAAGGGCACCGTCCCCGATCATGTGCTGGTGAATTTCGAGGTCGCCAAGAAGCCGGTGGATCTGAAGGTCGCCAAGTTTCTGTACGACTCCAAGCAGGGCTGGAGCGGGGAGGCCAGCGCGACCACCCGCGCGGCGGGCAATTCTTTTACGCTCGGCTTGGCCAGCGACGACGACGCGATGCTCGAGCGCTACACCGGCATTCGCGCCCGGTTTGAGCGCGACAGCCTGGGCACGGACCGGCTGGGTATGAGTTTCGAATTCGACGATTTCCACGAGATGTGGAATCAGACCACGGTGTCTGCGGATCCTTCCGGGATCTATCGCAGCCGCCAGACTTTCGAGCCGGAGGCAAGAGTGGCTCTGATACAGCCGCTCGAACTCGACTTCGGCTTCAGCTTCGCGCGATTCCAGCCGAGCACGCTGGGCGCGACGACCGAATCGTCCAACGCGGTGGTATCAACTCTGCGTTACCACCAGCGTTGGGGTTCGGGGGAAGATGTGCAGGAGCAGGAGCTGGAAGGGTCATATTCGGTGGACGCCGCCCTGCGTCTGCTTGAGACCGATGCCGACTACACCCGTCAAACCGCCGAAGCGCACTACAGGTTCCGCCGCGACCGCAGCCGCGTGGAGGTGTCTTTCATGGCCGGGCGGACGCTCGGCCAGGCACCTCTGTTCGACCGCTTCGTGCTGGGCAACGCGTCCATGCTGCGGGGCTGGAGCAAGTTCGATCTGGATCCCGTGGGCGGCTCGAATATCGTCTACGGTTCGGCCGGCTATTTCTATCGCTACTACCAAGTGTTTTATGATACGGGTGCGGTGTGGGATCGTCCCCAGGACCGCGATCAGAAGCAGTCCGTGGGGGCCGGCTTCAAAAAGGAGGGGTTTCAGCTCGCGGTGGCGTTCCCGTTGGGCGGGCCTCGAGCCATACCGGTCTTTTACGCCGGAATGAATTTTTAGGGTGGTCCGGTCAGTCAATCGCATGCCCACAAGATCGATCAAAACGTGGTGGTTCTTTGCGGCCTTCCTCTCCGGCATGCTGCTGGCGATGTTGGCCGAGGCGATGTTGTCGGAGGATTTGATTCTCCAGCACCGCAACCACCGCTTGGAGTTTTCCGCCCCGCGTACGGACTTTTTTGCCGGCCAGCCCCTGGCGCGCCTGCACAACGCCGCCGAGGTGTCTTTCGTCATCAAGACGACGCTCTTTTCCGGCACTAAGGACCATGTGTTCACCAGCGCGGTGGACAAGTTCGTAGTCAGTTTCGATCTGTGGGAGCAGAACTTTTCCGTAGTCGATCGCGGCGCCCCCCAGAAGCGCGCGAAGAACCTGAGCGCCAAGGCGGCGCAAGCCTGGTGCCTGAGCCAGATGTCCCTCGACACCACCGGCCTTTCCGGCGCCCAGCCCCTATGGGCGCGCCTGGAAATCCGCGCCGAAGACCCGCCTCGCGACGGCGGTCTGCTGGGAGACAGCGTGACCTCCTCCGGCATCAGCCTCACCGGCCTGATCGACTTTATGAGCCGCCCGGGATCGCAACCGCAAAAGACGCTGGAGTATCCGGTGTTCACGCTCGATCAACTGAAGCCGACACGCGGGTCGTAAGGCTACACCGGCGAAGTTCCGTCCCGGTTCAATCCCAGGACCATAATCGCGGGAGCCGGAATGTCCTCGAATTCGATTTCCTCCTCCAGTGGACCTCCGGGCCCGGAACCCAGCCATCCCGCGCGCCACCGAAGCAAACCCGCGGCCACCGCGAAAGTAGCCAACATGATGACCAGGTTTCCGTGGTGGTCGACCAGCGCCGTCTGCTCGATTTCAGCGCCGGTTCCCAGCTCAAGCGCGAACACCACATAGATGACGACGGCGACGTGGAAGTGGGTCTTGCCCGGTAGGTAGGAGCAGGTGAAAGGGATCTTGCGGTAGCTTTGCAGGCACGTCTCCGCGACAACAATTCCGATCAGCCCGAGCACCGCCAGATGCTCCGCCGCCTGCTGCCACGGCCACATCCAAAACAGGATCGCCGCCGCGATCAGCCACACCGGACCCACGGCCAGCGTGAAGAGTGTGCGCCGGACCGCCGCGCGGCTCCCGCTCCCCCCGCGAATTGGCATGACGCGGAAAATCCAGTTCGCCCGAAGATCGATCGGCATCGAGAATGCCACTCGAATACCCACCACCGCGGAGCACATCACCAAAATGCTCCCTGCGATCGTCTGGACGTTGGCTTCGTGCCAACGAACGCCCGCCAGCGTTGGGTCCTTGGCCATGAGCAGCACAATCGCGAACGCAATCCCCAGATAGAACGAAAGTGTCACCCGGTGCCGGCGGCTGCGAAGTAGCGTGCGGATGCTGAACTGCACGATCGCGGTCGCGAGCGAACCGCCGAAGCGCGGCAGCCAACGCAAGCCGGCCGAGCCCGGCAGGATATCGGGCTGCTCCGCGATCATGCGTAGCGTGCGGAAGTAACAGATGAGGTAGGACGCGAGCGAGCCTCCCACTGCGGCGCCCAAACCGATCCAGGCCCTCCGCGCGAGCGCCGCCAGGGCCTCCGGCATGGACAATCCGTTCAACTGTTGAAAGAACGCCAGAAACCAGTACGATGGCAGCCACGGAATCAGCCGCCGGTTCTCCGTCGATAGCATCTCCGTCGGCGATGCAAACGGCAATTGCAGAAAGTACATGCTCAAGAATAAGAAGAACGCGGCGATTTGCAGAACCGCCGAAATTCGCAGAAATTTCTGCCGCGGCAGCAATTGCGCCAGTCCCTGAATCGTCAGGACCAGACCGAAGTTGAACGCCCCCGCCGCCAGCATTGTGATAGAGTACACGCCGAACATCCGGAGCCTCGGGATCGCGCCGCCGGCCGGGACCAGGAACGGCGAAGCCAGCGAAGTGAACACGTTGACTATGCCCACCGTGAGGCCCAACGCCGCCGCAACCGCCGCCGCCTTCGCCAGAAACAGCGTCCGCGCGCGGATCGGTAAAGGCGAGAGGACCATAACGTCGCGCCGGTCCGGGAACATCGAATCCCAACTGACCACCGCAAACAGACCCACCGCCAGCATCGTTGTCGCGATGAGAAAGTGTTCGATGGCCCATAATGCGACCTGCCCCAGCACCGGCCCCATCGCCGCCGCCGCGCTGCCGCCCATAAGCGGGAGGCCGGACAGCCACAGGCTGACAAAAAGCAACAAGGCCGCGAACCGTCCCAGCAGCGTATGGATATCGCCTTGCGCGGCTGAAGACAGCAGCTCCAGGTCCACCATGCGGAACAGAAACTGCCGGTACAACACCCGAAACTGGAGCTTGCTCATGGCGCTTCTCATAGAGACGTCATGCCCGAATCAGCTCCGCGATCTCGCGCGACACCGCCGCCGTATCCTGCTCCACGGCAAGCTGCGAGAAGATCGACTTCGAGCGTCGGTAGCGACAACAGCGTCCGCAGCCGCGCGATGGAATCGTCGGCCACGACTTTGCCCCGGTGCAGAATCACGACGTGCGAACAGACGCGCTCTACCGTTTCCAGTTCGTGCGAGCTGAACAGCACCACCTTGCCGCGCGCGGCCAGTTCCTGGATCAGGCTGCGCATCACCAGCCCCGAGCCCACGTCGAGGCCGGAAAACGGCTCGTCCAGCAGGATCAGGTCGGGATTGTGCAGCAGCGCGGCCGAGAGCAGCACCTTCTGGCGCATGCCTTTCGAATACGACGAGATGGCCACGTGCCGGTCGCCGCGCAAGGAGAACAATCGCAGCAGCCCGTCGATTTTTTCGGTCGAGGACTTGGCGGGCAGATTTCGCAATTGCGCCACCATGGTCAGGTATTCGAGGCCGGTGAGGTGCGCGTAGAGATGCGGTTCCTCGGGCACGTAGCCCATGCGTTGCTTGTAGGCGATGGGGTCGCGCTGGATGGGTTCCCCGTCGAAAAAGATATGGCCCGAGCTCATTTGGATGAGCCCGGTGATCATCTTCATGGTGGTGGATTTGCCGGAGCCGTTCGGCCCCAGGTAACCCGTCACCTCGCCGGCGCGCGCCGAAAAACTCACGTCGTCGACGGCGGGGATGCCGGAAAAGCTCTTGGAAACGCGGCGAAGCTCGAGCATGCGGCTTCCATATTATCACCCTATGTAGAAACCTACAATAGGGCGCGCCGCCGCGTAACTTACTGAGCCGCGACTACTGAACCGCGACTGTAAAGGAGCGGCAACGGCGCGCGCGTCGCGGCTATCGCGGCGTGACGCCGGAGAGTCCGTCCATCAGCCACAGGTTGGCCGTGCTTTTTCGCGTGCTGTAGGTGAGGCTTTTGCCGTCCGGGGTCAGCGTCAGGCGCAGGCCAGGGTTCAGTTGGCTGGCGGGAAGATACTCCTGCCCCAGCCCAATCGTCTTCTCGCCGCCCCCGGCAACGCTCATCGAGAAAAGCTCCAGACCCGGGCGGTCGGCGGACACTTGCCGGATGCCATAGAGCGTCTTGCCGTCGGCTGAAAATCCGTAGGCGATCGCGCTCTTCGAGGCGAGCTCGCGGATGGTCTTGCCGTCCGGCGAAATTAATTTCACACCTCCGTCCGGATACAGAATCCAATCGCCCGCGGGCGACCACACCGGTACCCAACTCCCTGCCGGCTTAACGTCCGCCTTTAAGACTTCCGATTGCGCCTGCCCCGTAGTCTTCACCTTCTTCAAAGACAATCGTCGTTGGTCAACGTCGAAATACACGAGCCAGTTTCCGTCCGGCGACCAGGAGCCGGGAAACTCCTGGAGGTCTCCCTTCGCGAGCCGTACCGGCAAGCCGCCGGCCACAGCCGACATCCACAGTCGTGCACCGCCGGCGGCCCGCTCGATGCGTACGTAGATCACGCGGGTGGCGTCGGGGGAAAGGGCGGGTCCCATCAACCACTGCGTGGTGTCCGACGGAAAATCTCGCGCGGTCACCAGAGGGCGGTCCGCCTGGCCGGGCTTATGCAGCCAGATTTCCATGTCCCCGTTGCGATCGGTGACATACACCATGGCGGGTTGGTTGGAAGCCCACGCAGGCATAGCCTCGCTCCGCTGGGGTGGCGATCAGGGGCGTCACCGCGGCCGTGGCCAGATCCACCGAAATAATGTCAAAGTCGCTGGCCGACTCCAGAAACACCAGCTTGCTTCCATCCGGGGAAACTGCGGGAAGCCGCTGTGCGGTGGTGCCGCTGGAAAACACCGCAAACTCGCCCGATACCGTGTCCGCCATATACAGTTGTTGAGGCGCGGCCCCCGGCGTAGTGGAAATCACCACGTGGCGGTTATCCGGCATCCAGGAAAACGTGGGCGTACCGCCGAAAGCGGGCAAGCTCTGGAGAATCCGGTGCGGCGGTTTGGCCGCATTCGCCGGGTACGGCATCAGCCAGGCTTCTTCACCGGCAGTTGCGTTCCGAAACAAAAGGACTTGCTTGCCATCCGGCGAGAACCTTAAGTTCGGCCCGTTGAAGACGTCTCGCGATGCAAACGGGGCCGGCTCATACTTTTTCGGTCCGGAGCCGGGCGGCGAGCTGATCCATACGCCGATCAAGCCGTCATCGCCTTTGCGCAACCAGGCCACCGCGGTTGCATCCGGGGAAATCGAAGCCGAATAGGCCTCGCGACCGTCGTCGAGCGCCAGGAATGGCTCGGGTTCGCCGCCTACCGGCGATACCGACCACAATCCGGCCGGGGCATGCGTCGAGCGGAACACAATCCGGCCGGCTGAGGTCCAGTCAATCGGGACTGCGTCCTTGTCAAAGTGGGTGATTGGGGTGGCCACCGCCGAATCCAGATAGCGCACATACACCTGAGCCGGGTCGGTTTGCTTCTGCGCGGCCGCGAAGGCCACCGCTTTCCCATCCGGGGACCACACTGGATTGAATCGCCCGCCCTGCTCGAAGGAGAACGGCGTGAAGCGCAGCGCGGCGCTGCGCGAGGGCGCGCCGGGGCGCAGCAGGAACGCGACTGCGCCAGCCAACGCGACGCCTGCCACGAATGCAGCCAGTATGCCCCACGGCTTTTTGCGCTTGGGCTTTTCAGCCACGGCGGATAACGCCATGGTCGAGGACGTATCCGAAAGATGCTCGCACAAGCTGCGCAGCTCCAGGTACAAGTCGCGGCTGGATTCATAGCGGTCCCTGGGCTCCTTGGCCAGGCAGCGCAGGATAATCCAGCGCAGAGGCGCGGGGACGCTGGCGGGCAGCGGCTCGGGATCTTCGCGGATGATCGCCGCCAGGGTCTCCACCGCGGAGGAACGCTTAAAAGCGTGCCGGGCGGCGGCCATCTCGTAGAGCATCAGGCCGCAGGAGAACTGATCCGAGCGCGTATCCAGATTGCCCGAGCCCCGGGCCTGCTCCGGACTCATGTAGGCGGCGGTTCCGGCGACCGAGCCGGGATTGGTGAGGGTCATCGGCTGCGTTTCGTCGGCTTGGTCCGGTTTAGCGATCGTCTTGACCAAGCCGAAGTCCAGAATCTTGACGCGGCCCTCGGAGGTGACCAGGACGTTGGCGGGCTTGAGGTCGCGATGCACAAATCCGGCGGCGTGGGCCGCGGCCATCCCGTCGGCGATCTGCACGGCGATGTCCAGCAGCTTGCGGGTGCTCTCGGTGGGGGCGACGGGCGAGCCTTCCACGTATTCCAGCACCAGGTAATTCGGGGCGTCTCTTGAAATAACGACATCGTAAAGCTGGCAGATATTGGGATGGTTCAGCGCGGCCACGGTGCGGGCTTCGCGCTCGAACCGCTCGGAGAATTTTTCGTTCGAGACCTTGATGGCGACGATGCGGTCCAGGCGCGTGTCACGCGCCTTGTAGACCTCGCCCATGCCGCCCGCTCCAATGGGCGCAAGGATCTCGTAGGATCCCAGACGAGTCCCGGCAGGGAGGAGCATATTTTCGACCCAATTATAGACTAAAGGGATGAACCGTTCTTGCGCCGCCTACATCATGAACCGGGTCGTGACCGGCTTCATCGGTCCTTGCGTGAAACGAGAGCTGCAACCCGCCGGCCAATAGCGAAACCAGTTAAGTATGCTCGCGAGGGTTCGGCGGGCTCGGCGGCTTCCGAGCCACCCAGCCCCTTGCGCAGCGGCGGATTGGCTGCCAGGTTGCCTAGCACGGTGAAGGCCAATAGCGCCACCAAAAAGATGGCCTGCTGAGTGAGGACGGTGACGCCCCCCAGGAGCCGGAGTTGAGCCCACTGCCCAACGATAAAGCCGACGGTCACCCCGGACATTGCTCCGAATCCGAGTGTCCACTTCAGAGCTCGCTTGAGCTCCTTATCCTCTATCCGGTTGATCGTCGGACGACTGGGACTCGAGCCCGGGTTGTTGCGCTTCAGATAGGCGCGGAGGCCGAATCCGACTCCGGATGCCAGGGCAATGTATACCGCCAGGAACATGATCGTGGACATGAGCCGGATTTTATCACACGTCGTGAAGGGCGCCCGCCCAGCGAGCTGTATCAACAATCCCGCGAAGCGTTGCGGCGCGATGCCGCGGAAGGACGCACGATCCCGGCTCATCTTCCGCCGACGGAGGCGCAGGCATTTTGGGACAGCGGCGAGCCGGAGCCTCCCGGTGCTAATCGCCCAGCGCGCCGGCCGGCTCGGGGATCTCGTGCATCGCGGGCTTGCGCCGCTTGCGGTTACCGAACATTCCCTGGACCCGCTCCATGTAGATATAGACCACGGGCGTGATGTACAACGTAAGCAACTGCGAAACCACCAGGCCGCCGACGACCGCCAGGCCGAGGGGCCGGCGAGCTTCGGCTCCCGCGCCTAGCCCGAGAGCGATGGGCAGAGTGCCCATCAGCGCGGCCATGGTGGTCATCATGATCGGCCGGAAGCGCACCAGGCAGGCTTCCACGATGGCGTCGCCCGCCGCCATGCCCGTCTTACGCTGGGCTTCCAGCGCGAAGTCGATCATCATGATGGCGTTCTTTTTGACGATGCCGACCAGCATGATGATGCCCACGAAGGAGTAGATATTCAGCTCGTCGTGGAAAATCAGCAGCGTTGCCAGCGCGCCCAGGCCGGCCGAGGGCAAACCGGAAAGAATCGTGAGCGGATGGATAAAGCTTTCGTACAAAATTCCCAGCACCATGTAGATCACCAGGATCGCCATCAGCAGCAGGAATCCCATGCCCGCCAGAGAAGACTGGAACGCCGCGGCCACGCCTTGGAAGGTGGCATGAACGCCGGCCGGCAAATCGCGCGCGGCCGCTTCAATTCGCCCGACGGCGTCGCCCAGCGACACACCCGGCGCCAGGTTGAAGGAGATGGTAACCGAAGGCAGTTGGGCCAGGTGCGTCACCGCCAGCGGGCCAACGGTGGTGCGCGGCGCGGTCACGGTGCTCAACGGAACCAGTTTTCCGGTCGCGGACCGCACGTAAAGCAAGCTCAACGCATTGGGATCGAGCTGGAATTGCGGGAGCATTTCCAGCAATACCCAGTAGTCGTTGGTCGGCGTATAGATGTCGGAAACCTGCCGTGAGCCGTAGGCGCTGTACAGTGCGTCTTCGATCTGGTCCGCGGTAACGCCCACGGCCGAAGCGTGGTCGCGATCGATATCCACGATCACTTCCGGGCTGCTGATCTGGAGGTCGCTGTTGACGTCCACCAATCCCGGCACTTCCTTCAAGCGTTTTTCGAAATCTTCCGACGCCCGATACAGCTCGTTCAGGTCCTGGGCCTGAAGCGTGTACTGATACAGACTGCGGCTTTGCTGCCCGCCGATTCGGATCAGCGGCGGATTGGTGAAGTACGTTCGCACCCCAAGAACCGTGTCCAGCTTGGGGCGCAGCTCGTCGATGATCTGTTCCGGCGTCAGTTTCCGCTGCGTCCGCGGCTTCAGACGCATGAAGATCCGGCCGGCGTTGGCGCCGTTGTTGCCGCCGTTGGCATTCACGGTGGAGAAGACTCCCTCCACGTTGGGATCGGCTTGCACAATCGCGGCAGCCTCGGACTGCGATTTCACCATGGCCTCGAAGGATGCATCCTGCGGCAGCTCCGTGGTGCCCTGGATCTGGCCCGTATCCTGGTTCGGAATGAATCCGGTGGGGACCACGCGATACAGGAATACGGTGGCCACCAGCGTCCCCAGAGCCACCATCAGGGTGATGAAGCGATGCCGGACCACGCGGCGCAAGGTCCAGCCGTACAAATCGCGAAAGCCGTCGAAGACCCGCTCGGACGCACGAAACAGAGCATTGTGATTGTCCTTCGGCGGCTTGAGAAAGCGGCTGCACAGCATGGGCGTCAAGCTGAGCGAGACGAAGCCGGAGATCAGGATCGAAACCATGATCACCACCGCGAATTCGTGAAACAGCCGGCCGATGATGCCGCCCATGAACAGAACCGGGATGAAGACGGCGGCCAGCGAAAGAGTCATGGAAAGGATGGTGAACGCGATTTCCCGGCCGCCGTCCATCGCCGCCTGCAACCTGGTCTTGCCCATTTCCATGTGCCGGACGACGTTCTCCAGAACCACGATGGCGTCGTCCACCACGAATCCGACCGCCAGGGTCAGCGCCATCAGCGAGAGGTTGTCGAGCGTATAGCCCAGCAGCGCCATCGCGGCGAACGTGCCCACCACCGAAAGCGGCAGGGCCAGGCTGGGAATGATGGTGGCGGAGACATTCCGCAGAAACAGGAAGATCACCAGAACCACCAGGACGATGGCCAGCTCCAGTGAGAGCTTGACGTCGTTCACCGAATCGCGAATGGATTCCGACCGGTCGTAAACCGTATCCATATCGATGGCGGGAGGGAGCACGCCGCGAAACTCGGGCATCAAGGCCTTGATCCGGTCGACCACCTGCACCGTGTTCGTGCCGGGCTGCCTCTGGATCTGAAACATGATGGCGCGCTTGTTGTTGTACCAGGCATAGTTCCTGGTGTCCTGCACGCTATCCACCACCCTTGCGACTTCCTCCAGGCGTATCGGCGAGCCATTGCGATAGGTAACAATCAGGGGCCGGTAAGCGTCGGCGTTCATCACCTGGCCGTTGGCCTCCACCGTAAAGGCCTGGTGCGGCCCCCATAGCGTTCCGGACGGAAGATTCACGTTGTGCTTGTTGATAGCGGCCTGGACCTCGTCGATGCCGATGCCGCGGGAAGCTAGCTTGTTGGGGTCCACCTGAACGCGCACCGCAAATTTCATCGAGCCGAAAACGTTCACCTGCGCCACGCCGCTCAGAGTGGAAATGCGCGGCGCGATGATGGTTTCGGCGTACTCATCCACCAAAGGCAGGGAGAGCGTGTTGGAACTGAGACCCATGAAGAGAATCGGCTGGTCGGCAGGGTTGACCTTTTGCACCGAGGGCGGCGCGGGCATGCTGGGCGGAAGCCTTCTTACCACCGCGGCGATGGCATTCTGCACGTCCTGAGCGGCCCCGTCGATATTGCGGTCCAGAACGAATTGCAAGGTAATATTGGTTTGCCCCCGGCCGCTCAGGGAGGTCATGGAATCGAGGCCGGGAACGGTGGAGAACTGCCGCTCCAAGGGCGTGGCTACCGAAGCGGCCATGGTTTCCGGACTCGCGCCGGGCAGCGAGGCTTGCACCTGGAGCGTCGGAAAGTCGATATTCGGAAGGTCGCTCACCGGTAGCGAGCGATAACCCGCGATCCCGAACAGCAGGATCGCCATCATCACCAAAGCGGTCATCACCGGCCGCTTGATGAATAAAGCGGTCACGTTCATGGCCTGCCTCGCCAGCGATTGAGAAAAGAACCCAAATTTAATACTATCGTTAGCCCGCCGCCGGTTGCCACCCCCAAAGGGCACAGCCCGTCCACGCGGAAAGGATCGAGCCCAGCGAGGGCGTGCGCCCCACGTACACTAAAGGGATGGATCGCGCCCTTTCGGTTGCCGCTTAAGTCATGAACCGCCTGCGCAACCGCCTCATCCTGGTCTTTCTGCTGGCGACTCTGGTGCCGCTGGGGCTGACGCTGTGGACCGGGCTCTCCCTGCTCAAGTACAGCCTGTCGGCGCCGCTGCTGGGTTTGAACGCGCTCGCCGGATCGCTCGAAGCCACCGGACGGGAGCTGTATCAACAATCCCAGGAGGCCTCGCGGCGCGATGCCGCCGAAGGACGCTCGACGCCGATCCATCTTCAACCGGCCGATGCGCAGGCTTTTTGGGACAGCGGCGATCCGGAGCAGTTCGAGCTTTCCGGCGACGGCGAAGACCAGCTCGATTACTATGTTCGCGGCAACGGCGAGGTGCTGCGGTACTCGCGCCCCATGGGCGTCAAGATGGGCGATTTGAGACGTGAGATCGCGCGCGCGGGGCGTGTGCAGGAATCCGATTTGCGGCGTGGATTCAGCCGCACGCTGCTAGCCGTGGCGTCGGTGTTGTGGCTGGCGGCTTTGGGCGCGCTGGTGTTCCTGGCGGCGCGCATCAGCCGGCCCGTGCGGCGTCTGACGCAGGGTTTGGGCTACGTCGCGGCCGGCGATCTGAGCGCCCGCGTGCCTCCCGGCGGAGGCGATGAGATCGGGGCCGCGCTCGAAGCCTTCAACCATATGGCGGGCCAGCTTCAGCAGGCTCGCGACCGCCTGATCCATCTCACCCGCCTGGCGGCGTGGCAGGCGCTGGCTCGCAAGATGGCCCACGAGGTCAAGAATTCGCTGACGCCCATCCGCCTGACCATGGAGGAGATCGTCAGCCGCCGCGGCATCGTCGACGACGCGTTTCTGGAGCAGGCCTCGCAGATCGTCGCCGACGAAATCAATACGCTGGAGCGGCGCGTGCGCGCGTTTTCCGAGTTCGCCTCCGAGCCTCCCGTGATCCCCCAAGAAATCGACGTTAACGCGTTGCTGGAGGAACGCGTCTCATTCCTTAAGGCGGCTCATCCGGAGGTGGCGTACCAGTTGCGTCTGGCGCCGGAGCATCCTCACGCGGTGGCCGATCCCGATCTGATCAAAGGCGTGCTGACCAATCTCTTGGAGAATGCGGCGGAGGCGGCCCGGCCCGGCGGCGTGGTCCTGGCTTCGACCGCGGTGGCCGGCGAAATGCTTGCGGTGGAAGTCCACGACTCCGGCCCGGGGTTGAGCGCCCAGGCCCGGTCCACTCTCTTCGAGCCGAGCATTTCGTTCAAGAAAGGGGGCATGGGTTTGGGATTGTCCATCGCGCGGCGCAGCGCGTTGCTGTGTGGAGGCGAGCTGGAAGCGCTGGATCTTGATAAAGGGGGCGAGTTGGGCGGCGCGGCCTTTCGACTCAGCCTCGCGCGGGGCAACGGCCGGCCGGCGTGAAACAAGCGATGCTATGAAGCGCGTTTTGATCGTCGACGACGAAGAAAATATCGGCCGCTCCCTGCGTCTGATTCTGGAGCGCGAAGGCTACGGCGTGAGCGCTTGCTGCACGGTCGCCGAAGCCAAGGCGTTTACCCAGCGCCCCGACGTGTACCTGATCGACGTGCGCCTGCCCGACGGCAGCGGCATCGATCTGGTGCGCTGGCTGCGCGCCAACGACGTTGCCGCGCCGGCTCTGATGATCTCCGGCCACGGAACCATCGCGGAGGCGGTGGAGGCCACGCGCGCCGGCGCCTTCGATTTTCTGGAGAAGCCGCTCAGCCGCGACAAAGTGCTGCTGTCGCTGAAGCACGCGCTGGCCGAATCACGGCTTCGCGACGAAAATCAGCTCCTGCGCGAAATCGCCGGCGCGGCCCGCATGATCGGATCGAGCCCGGCCTTCGGGAAGGTCCTGGAACAGGCGACGCTGGCCGCCCGCACCGATGCCCGGGTGCTGCTGACCGGGGAATCGGGCACCGGCAAGGAGCTGCTGGCCGCGCACATCCACGCCCAGAGTCCTTTCGCCGCGGGGCCGTTCGTCAAGGTGAACTGCGCGGCGATTCCGACGGAGTTGATCGAGAGCGAGCTGTTCGGGCATGAACGCGGCGCGTTCACGGGCGCGACCTCGGCGCGGCGCGGCAAGTTCGAGCTGGCCGACGGAGGCACCCTGTTTCTGGACGAATGCGGGGATCTGCACGCTTCCTCGCAGGCCAAGCTGCTGCGCGTATTGCAGGAGGGCGAATTTCACCGCGTGGGCGGCGAACAGCCCATCCGCGTTTCGGTGCGCGTGATCGCCGCCACCAACCGCGACCTCGCCGACATGGTGACGCAGCAGAAGTTTCGCGAGGATCTGTACTACCGGCTGTGCGTGATGCCCGTGCGCGTGCCCTCGCTGCGGGAGCGGGTGGAGGACATCCGTCCCCTGGCCGAATACTTTCTGGGCGAGTTCTGCGCCCGCAATAACTTCCGCCCCAAGAGCTTCGAGCCCGACGCCGTCGACGGCGCTGGAGCAGCACGGCTGGCCGGGCAATATCCGCGAACTGCGCAATGTCGTCGAGCGCATGGCCATTCTCGCGCGCGGCGATGCTCATCGAAGCCGGCTCCGTGCCCTCCGAGATTCGCTTCAGCAGGACCGCCCCGCCGCGAAGCAATCTGCGCGAAACCAGGGAATCCGCCGAGCGCGACCACATCCTTCGCGCCTTGCAGGATTCGGATTGGAACGTCTCCGGCGCGGCCCGGGCGCTGGGAATGGAGCGGACCAATTTGCACAAGCGCATCCGCGCTCTGGGAATTGAGAGGGAGAGATAAAGCCCGGATGAGCGCCCGTGCTCTCTCCAATTATTAACTCATTTAATCGTGACGTGAACGGTATTTGCGAAAGATCCGGGGGTGGAAAGCACCACGGGTGAGTCGCCACTGCCGGCCAATCCATGCGGCAGGAGAACGTTCATCTGGTCGAGGCCCGCGAGACCTTGAGGTCCGGAATAGGTCACGGGCGCAGTCTGGCCGGCAACCGTTACATTCACACTTCCCTTGGCGGCGGTATCGAAGCCCGTTCCAAACAGACTCAGGTAGACCCGATCGGTGAATGCGCCGAGGCTGATGGGCGTTGCGACGACAGTGCCATTCTGCACACCAAACACCGGCTGGAAGGATTGATTACCTTGTGCGTCGACAAGAACCGCGTATGCGGCCGCAAGTCCAGCGACATTTTCGGTGAATAGCCCGGCGGCAATTGGCGTGATCTCCACGTGCGCGGCCAGAGGCGTCATATTCAAGGGCGACGCGATGCTGACTGTAGCGACGCCCGTGCTGGTTCCGGCGGGCATAACGAAGTTTATTTGCGTGGGCGAGGTATAAAGCGGAGTCGCCGGTCGCGAGACGCCCACGGAATCCGTCACAAGAATCGAGAGCCCAGCGGTTGAAGCGGGCAAATTGGTCCCGAACGCGGAGACGAAGGAATTCGCCGCAACGGGTCCGAGGGCGTAGCTTGCGGAGGAGATAACTTGGAACGGGGCACCCGGCGTCAGATTCAACAGCGAAAAAAATCCGAGCGGCAACGCCTCCGACACGAGGTCCGCCCTTCCGTCGCGATTAGCGTCGGTAATCAGGAGAGCCGGTCCCGCGGGCGCATTGACTGAAACCGGAAACTGAAATGACCCATCGCCATTGCCGAGCAGATAGCAGAGGCCGGCCGGACAATTCGTGAACCCCTCTTCGGTGGTCACCCACAGATCTGGAATCCCGTCGCCAGTGAGGTCTGCCGCCGCAATCGAAGCCGCAGGCAGTGAATTGGCGAGCGGCGCTTGAAATGTCCCGTCGCCTTTTCCCAGCAAGATCGCAAACCCAGGGTTGGTGGTGAGGGCGAGGTCGAGCTTCCCGTCCTGATTGAAATCCGCGAGCGTCATTGAGCCCGGATAGCCTTCGGCATTGCGCACAGCCAGGGAAAGCTGTGTGCCCGCAGCGAAAGTGCCGTCGCCCTTGCCGAGCAACGTGCTGACATTGCCGATTTGCGTTTGAGAACCGGCGTTGGTGATGACCAGATCGGGGGTTCCGTCGTTATTCAGATCCCCCGCCAGCATCCAATTCGCGGCCGTCCCGGTGGGATAAGATTCACTCTGACTGAACGATCCATCCCCATTTCCCAGGTAAATGATGACTTCATCGGTGGGGCCCTGGCTCTGCGTGCTGAACAACACGGCCACATCCAGCTTGCCATCCCCGTTAAAATCCCCGCCGGCCAAACCAGCGGAGCCGGGCGGAAGCGAAGTCGTCAGCGGAGGTTGAAATGTTCCGTCTCCTTTTCCTGCGAAAAACGTGAGAGCGCCGGACTGGGTTTCCGGATACGGGAACAGAGCGACAATATCCTGATTGCCGTCACGATTGAAATCCCCGGTCGCCAGGTACCATCCGGGTGCGGATGCCGGGGCGAACGACGAAACAAACGTGCCATCGCCTTTCCCGAGCATGGCTCCAATCCCGGACAAGCCTCCGTAGGCGAGATCGGGGATGCCGTCGCCGTCGAAATCAGCTTCGTGGATATCCGTGAGGAAGGTATTGGGCACGGCGAGGCCGGGAGCGATGCTGATCGCCGGTCCGAAATAGGTTCCGTCCGCTTGGCCGAACAGAACCGTGATGGTTGAGCCAGCCAGTCCGGTGAGCAAGGCCGGAGTGCCTCCCGCGATGACCACGTCTAATCTGCCGTCTGCGTTAAAGTCCGTAAGAATCACGGAACCCGGGGCGGTGACACTGAAGACCTGCGGGTCATTGTAGTCCTGCCGCTTGGGAAACGATCCCGTGCCGTCTCCGAACAGGATTGTGCCAGTGGTGACAATGTCCGGAATGCCGTCGGCATTCATGTCGCCGATGGCGATAGAATTTCCGGCGGCCAGTATGTAGGAGGGTGTCGCGAAGGTCCCGTCACCGTTGCCGAGAGCAACCGCGATATCGTGCCCGAGCGAGAAGACGTTGCCGTTCAGCGTGACCACAAGATCGAGCTTGCCGTCGCCATTCAAATCGGCGGCAGCGACCGCGACTGGTAATCCTGTCAGCGCCGTCGAGGGACCTGGTTGAAACGTCCCGTCGCCATTTCCGAGAAAGGTCGCGATAGTGGTGTCAGAGGAACCGCCGAGGCCTGCGGTCCCGACGGCGATGTCCAGCTTGTGGTCGCCGTTCAGATCTCCAATCGCGAAGGAGCTCAATCCAACCAACGTTGGTGCGATGGAGTAGGCGGTGGGCGATTGAAAACTAGAACCACCCTTGCCGAGCAGGATCGTCAGTTGACCGGAGCTTCTCTCCGTGCCGCTTGTAATGGATACGATATCGGGATTGCCGTCGCCATTCAAGTCCGCTAGAGCGAGCCACTGCGCGCTGACGGCGTAGCTCGAGACGGAAATAAGACTCATTTGCGGAGAGAAGACCGCGGCGTCGATTCCGCCGGAGCTATTGGGGCTAACGATCAGGAAGTTGCCCGAGCTAAGAAGAGCGACGGCCTGCGGCTGGGAAGGCGAGCCAACGGGATTCGCCGGAGCGACCGGCGCCGGATTCTGCGCCGCTGGCGCCGCCGGGACGCATGAGGTCAACTGCTCCTCGAAGTGCGGCGCGACCGAGAGAAGTCGATACGGTGAGGTGTTGGCTGTTTCGTAAGAGGTGTAAGATCCGTCGGACTGCCGTACGATGTTGAGGCGCGTCGTCGCGCTCGGGGTCAGGCTCGCGGAAGCAACGTTCTTGAAATGGATGCTCGGGCAAGCGGGTTGAGCGGGCGAATCCGGCGCAGCGAATGCCCACAGAATCGATACCAGTAGGATGGGGCGCATAGAAGGACTTACTCATGAGAGCAAGTTCAAAGCCATTTTCATTCTCGCCCGTGCAACGGCTAGGATTCTATGTGCGATGGCATTGCCAAGCGCTGTGGGCGGGCGGCGCGAGGCCGGCGTCTTCGGACCCAGAGGGTGTGTTCGGCAGACACGAGGGGAATAATAAAAGGCCGCCCCTTGCGGGGCGGCCTTGCTATTTTGCTCCCGGTCGAGCCGGACGTTAGGGGCGGTTCACGTTCTCGGCCTGGAGACCCTTGGGACCCCGCTTGACCTCGAACTCCACTTCCGCGCCTTCCTCCAAGGTCCGGTAACCGGACATTTGGATCGCGGAAAAATGGACAAACACGTCTTCGCCGCTGGCTCTCTGGATGAATCCATAGCCCTTGGCGGCGTTAAACCATTTCACAACACCCTTTTCTCTCACTACTTAATTCTCCTATTTCCTTCCCGGCTCGCCGGGACGTGCCATTTCGAAACTCAGCCATTGTCGCATGGAAGCATTCCCGTTTGCAATCAAGTTCTTCCACGGCTCTTTAAGGTGTTGGCTCGACTTGACAGCCCCCACCATCTCCAGTAGACTCGGGCGGTGGGGATATTACGTCTGTCCGCTTTTGCGGTGGTTTGTCTGGGATTGGGGAGCACCGGCTGCGTGCAAACGGAATTCCAGCAAGACAAGGCCCGGAACCTTCTGGCTGCCGCCCCGATCCATCTGGACGCGGAGCAGGTGATGCTGACGCTGGCGCAGGTGGACTGCGGGGTACAAAACGATCTGTGGGAGCAACCCGGACCGCTGATGCTGGAGCGTTCCGTGGCCCGCCTTCTCCCCGCCGGAAAGGCGCTCCACTTCGATGACGATGTGGTTGTGGCTGAGCCCGGCTATCACCAGCCTTATGTTCAAATTAGGGGTGAATTTATGCTCCAGTTGGGGGACGTCTCGAACACTAGGGACGAAGGCTCGGATGGCAGGCTGGTGGACGGCAAATTGGGGGTTCTCATCCCGCATATGTGCTTCTCCGATCCGCTGCCCGTATTGGGGGTCCGGAAGGGAAAGTTCAGCGAGGATGTGAATCCGGTGATGGAGTACCGCTTGCTGAACGACGGCTGGCATTTCTCGAAGCTGGTGCATTAGCGGCGCGATTTGGTTAGAGCGCGATCCACCGAAAAGGCACCCGCGCCGCGGATCAGAATCGCCAGGCCGATGCCGATCGCCAGAATGTGGAACTCGATCCCCTCGCCTTTTTGATTTCCCGCCCAGTTCATGAAGAGGCCGAACTGAAGGTTGACTCGGAATATGGCCACCAGCATCACGCAGAGGATGCCGAAGGCGGCAATGCGGCTGAGGAATCCAACGATCAGGCCCAGGCCGCCCAGAAACTCGGCGCAAATCGCCAGGAACGCGAATACCGGCGGAATGCCGCCTTGGATGAAGGCTGCCATCATTGCGTGGAAGCCTGGGCCGCCGAACCAGCCCAGCGTCTTTTGAATGCCGTGGGGAAAAATCACCACGCCCAGCGCCAGGCGCAGAAACGTCAAATTCCAATCGCCGGATGTGAACAGAAGTCTCCGCAGCATCCTTCGATGTTAGCAATGCCGGGAGAGGCCACGAGCGCCCCTCCCCTCTAACCCTGTGACGGTTGGATGTTGCGGAAACGTTTCCCGCTCAGCGGCGGGGCGCGTAGCCCACGGTGAGAGTAGCCATGACGCTGCGCCCAGGCAGCAAGTTCAGTTGATCGCCGCCGTTCTGAAGGTAGGGCACGGCCGCCGTCGCCGCGGTGAACGGGGTAATGCCGACAATGTTGTGGCTGTCGGCAAGATTATTGATCGCCAGACCGATCCGGCTGCCGCGCATCCAACTAGAGTTCTTAACGGTGTAGTTGGCATTGAAGTTCAGCAGGGTGAACGGATTAATCGTGATGGCTTGATTGACAGGAATCGGAAGGGGGATTCCGTTGATGATTTCAGTAAGGCTTCCGTTGTCGTTGTACATGGTTCCGACGCGCTTGTCGAGGAAGCCGAGGTCCCAGTTTTTGTGACGCCACAGCAAGGCGATCGTCTCGACGTTCTTGGGCGAGTTTGCCTCCCATAGGCCGCCGTTGGGGAAACCGGGGCTTTCTTGATATTTCGCCGAGCCCATCGACGCGTTCAGGTACAGCGTGAATCCCCAACCGACAAGAATGTTGCTCTCGGCTTCAATCCCCTTGGTATTTATGGGGCCGCTCGCGATAAAGACCAGTTCGTTGGTGGCCGGATCGATATAGGAATCGTAGGCGTTCTGGAAGTGAACGTAATAGGCGTCGGCATCCAAAGTCCACCGGCGGAATTTAATCACCGAGCCGACTTGATAGGTCTTGGCCAGTTGAGGCTTGGCCGGAGTCGTCGGGCTACCATTCAGCGTGTCGAACACCGCGCTGGGCGGGATCACGCTGCCCTCAGAGAACTGGGCATAAGTCGACCAGTTGTTCTTGATGAAGTAGCGCGCCGCGAGGTTCGGCAGCCAGTTGTTCCAGTTCTGGGAGTGGGTGGTGAAGGCTCCGCCGCCGATGCAGATGGGGGCCTTGGTGACCGGGTCGGTAGAGGCAGTACCGCCCAGGCAGCCCACGGTCTTGCCGTTGTCCTGGTATTGATTCAACGTCATGTTATAATCGGCGGCTTTAATGCCGGCCGTAATGACGAATTTCTGCAACGGGTGCCATTCATATTCGGCGAAGGGCATGAAAGACTGGGTTGTGAAGTGTTCGTGGAAGTTGCCTAGGGGCGTATCCGCCCAGGTCATGATGTTGGACGGAACCTGATAGCGGTCGGTATAGGCCCAATCGTACCAGGCGCCGGTGCGGAAGATTCCCCACCGGGATGCGTTGCTCAGGGTCACGGTGTCGCCGGCGTGGCGGTAGCCGTTGAGCTTGTCGACGCCGCTAGGCTTATTCAAGCTGAGATTGACCGTGGCGCCGTTCTGGTAGTTCTGTTTGTTCCAATAACGGGTGGTGTATGCCTTGGTGTCGAACTTCCAACCGTTGCCCAGATCGGTGTTATAGGCGGCGTATTCGAAGTCGGTCTGCACATGGTAGAAGTTGAAGCCGAAATAATACGGATTCGGAGCGCCTGTAGAGAGGAACTCATTTCCCTGAAGGAGGAAATTGTCTCCATACTGGGCGACCTGAGCGCTGGTCGGATTGGTTGTATTCGGAGTGTTGGTCCAAATCTCGACCAGGCCGCCGTACAAAGTCAGAGACGTGCGGTCGGAGAAGCGGTATTGGTACTTGCCGTAACCGGCCACGCGCTTTTGGAAGTTGTCCGTTTGATATCCAGCGGAGAGCAGTTGTTGAATGTCCATCAGGAAGCTGCTCTTCTTGTTGGGCCCAAAGAAACCGCTATCGGCGTCCAACTGCAACAGGCGCGTGTTCCAGGAGCCGTAGGAGATTGTTGCCAGGATGTCGGGGTCCGGGAACAATTGCGGCGACAGGAGATGGATGGATCCGCCGAAGTTGGTGGGGCCTACATCCGACGCCAAGCCGGCGCTGCGGTCGAAATCGACGCCGGTGGTCCAGCCGCTTGGAAAATTCGCCCAGGAATGGTGCGTCGGCGAGTTGGTGTCTTCAAACGGGATGCCGTCGAAGGTCATTGTATACTCTCCATCGGAGAAACCGCGGAAGAACGTCTTGCCCTGGCCCAGCCCGATCCCATTAGGATTGAGGCTGAACGTGCCGGGGGCGTAATTCACGATTTCAGCGTAGTCCGCCACAGGCGACATAAAATTCTTGATGAACTCGGGGGTGATTTCGGTTCTGGCGGAAGTCGCCTCCAGCGTGTTGCCTGAGGGAGCCGTGGAGGCGGCCAGCGAAATGCTTTCGCTGACCGTGATCGTTGTTTCGAGAGTTTGAACCGACATGGTAATCGAAACGTCCTGGGTCGCGCCGGCAGTGACCTTCGCGCCGGGGCGTGAGGTCAAGGCGAAGCCTTGCGCTGAAACTGTAAGCGAGTAGCCGCCGGCGGCCAAGCCCGTGGCGGAAAAGTGTCCTTCGCCATCAGTGGTGGCGGTAGTCGAAGAGTCGCTGGCTTCATTCTTGATTTCGACGGCGGCGTTTTGAATGGGTTTGCCGGCCTGATCGAGGATGGTGCCGGATAGGGTTCCTCCAGCCGGTTGTGCGTGAAGCCGACCGAGTCCCGCAGCGAACAAAAGAACTCCGATGCCGGCCGCGAACACACGACACCAACGGCGCATGGAATTACGCATGATTTTCCACCCTCCTGGACTCAAACGTGGGTCAAAGTTTTATCCAGCCTAGCGGCTCAGAGTGACAATCGAATGTCGGCTGTGTGAAAAGGCCAAGACAAAAAGCGGGACACACCTCGGCTGTAGGAGCGGAAGGAAACAGAAATTCGTTGCGGCGGTTGGGGCTCTCGGACTTATCGCCGTGCGTGCCAACCGCCAATGATTTGAATCGCTTCTGACGGACTTTCTTGGACGCGCTGGATGGCGCTCCGTCTGCCCGCTTCGAATACCAATTCTCTGATGTCCGGACCAACGTCGTAAGCCGTTTCCCGGATTGATAAGGATCGATCCTCAAATTCTTCCGCCGGACGAATTACCGCCCAACGAAAGTTCAGTACCACCTCAACTACAACGCTCCGTGCACGGAGTAACTTACGATTCGAGCATACACGGCGGCCGTGCGATTCGAGGCGAGGAAAAGCCCGAAGTAGTGGAGAACATTGACGAAAGAGTTTACACTTGATCGGTAACGATGTTTCTAGCCGCCGGAGACAAGCTCGGGCCGTATGAGATCGCGGCGCCTTTGGGCGCGGGCGGGATGGGCGAGGTGTACCGGGCTCGCGACCCGCGGCTGAAGCGCGATGTCGCGCTGAAGATTCTGCCGGCGGAACTTTCGGGCGACCCCGCGCGGCGGCAGCGTTTTGAGCAGGAAGCGCGCGCGGTGGCGGCGCTGAAGCATCCCAACATCGTTGCGATTTACGACATAGGCGAGGAGAACGGCGTGTTCTTCATCGTCACCGAGTTGGTGGAGGGCGAGTCTCTGCGCGGGATGAAGCTGGGTCTGCGCAAGGTGCTCGATTGCGCCGCACAAATCGCCAGCGGATTAGGAGCGGCGCACGCGGCGGGAATCACGCATCGCGATCTGAAGCCGGATAACATTCTGCTGACCACCGGCGGGCTCATCAAGATTCTGGATTTCGGCCTGGCGAAAATCAACGTGCCTCGTTCAGACACATCGGCTGAGAAAGCCACGGAGACGCTGGCGTTGCAGACGGACCCGGGCGTGGTGATGGGAACCGTGGGCTACATGTCGCCGGAGCAGATCCGCGGCGAGGCGACCGATCCTCGCAGCGACATCTTCAGCTTCGGCCTGATCCTGTTCGAGCTGCTGGCCGGGCGGCGCGCGTTTCAACGCGAGACGGCGGTGGAAACCATGACCGCGATTCTGAAGAACGATGCTCCGGAGCTGCCGGACACGGTGCCCTCGGGCGTGCGGCAAGCTGTGCATCACTGCCTGGAGAAGCGGCCGGAGAACCGGTTCCAATCGGCGCGGGATTTATCGTTCGCGCTGGGAGCTATGTCGCTGAGCGGGACCGTGCCGGCGCTCCCGATCTCCGCGGGCTGGCATCGGAGGCGATGGTTGCTGGCGGGTGGCGGCGCGCTCGCGCTTGTCGTGCTGGGCGCATTGCTGATAGCCGGTGACCGGCTGCTGTCGCGCGCGCCGGAAACGGAGGCGTGGTCGGGATCGGTTCTGGGCGGTCCGGAGATCGCCTTGGACCCGCGCATCTCCCCGGACGGACGATTGCTCGCTTTTCAAGCGATCGACCGAGGCCAGGCGCAGGTCGCGGTCATGACGCCTGACTCGGGGAATTGGTCGGTGCTCACGCACAACCGCGAGCTCGGCGCGCCGGATGAAATCGCGTGGTCCCGGGACGCCACTTCGATTTACTACGACCGGGTCGCGGACGTGCCGCGGGGAATTTTCAGCGTGCCCGTTCTGGGCGGAGAAGAGAAACTGGTGCTGGAGGACGCCGGGGCCCCTGAGGTCCTGCCCGATGGCACTCTGCTTGTCTACAAGCTGAATGCCCAGCGGCTTCAGCAATTGTTCCGGTACTGGCCGGAAACGGGACGGCTTCAGGATCTGCCCGTGATCTCGCGCGCCAGCATCCTCAACGATAACGCGCACATCCGGGCGACCCCCGATGGCAAGGAGGCCGTGGTCGTCGGCACGCCACTGGGGCATGAAAAAGAACCGGACCGGCTGCTGGCCGTGGACGTAAACACAGGCGCGTCGAGACCGCTGACGCCGCGCGGAGTGAACATTGCGGGGAGTGTCGCGGCAGTGGCTCGCGATGGCAAATCGGTTGTTGCGCCCATGTACGAAGGCTCTCTGGTGCGCTTCGTCTCAATCCCAATGAGGGGCCTTATGAAGGCCGATTTTGCGCCCCGAACGCTATTCACCATCACCAGCGAGATCTGGTATCTGGACACCGACTCGGATGGTAACGTGTACCTAAATGCAGGGGATCGAAATTCGGAACTGCTCCGGTATTCGCCGAAGGGGGATCAATCCGAGAGGATCGCGGGTCTTTCCGCTGGGAGCATAGGCTTCATCGTCTCGCTTCCGGACGGGCGCACGATCGTTCCGATGTCCGGCTTGGGGCGTTTCCGCCTGATGGCTTTCGCGGACAGCAAGAATCCAGCTCCGCTGGTGGTCACAAAGGAGGAGACGGCTTGGCCGATGACGGCGGCTGGACCGGGCGGGATCGCATTCATGATCGGACCTGCGCCGCACACAACCATCGGCGTGGCCGAAACCTCCACCGGCCGCGTCACCAGCAGAATTCCGGCAGGCAAGGGAGCGATTTTGTCGATCGCTTCTTCTCCGGACGGCAAGACGCTATACTTTGCCGCGGGCGGGAAGATTTGGTCGGTTTCCTCGGCAGGCGGCGAGCCCGGCATGATCCGCGCCGGAGACAGTGTTGTCGCGGACCCCGCGGGTGGGAGCCTGCTGATCAGCTCGGTCGAGAATGCCAGGAACAGATTGTTCCGCGTTCCGTTGGACGGCGGCGTCGAGCGTGAGATCACAGCCGACAGCCCCGCGGCTCTGTTGCCAGGTGGGCTGTTTCCCGGCAGTCTCAGCGCGGATGGCCGCTTGCTGGTGAGCCTTTATCTCCTGGATTCGTGGTTCTTCGTTCCAGCGATTCTGGATACCAACACAGGCCACGTCACGCGGCTCCCGATCGACCAGGTGAGTAACACGAGCTCCCTGAGCTGGACGCGCGACGGCCGGATTCTGGAACTCCGTGAGCGGTTCCGCTCCACGCTGTGGCGATTCCAGCCGGTGCGGAAGTAGCGGATGTTTACTTGCCCACCAGATGCACGAGATCTTTTTCGTTCTCGTTGCAAATGTATTCGATCAGCTCCGAGTCCGGTAGGAAGTTAACCACTTCCGTCACGTTCCAGGGCTTGGTGTAGGCTTTGGGATCGTCGATGGCGATCCCGATCTCCAGGTGTCCGAAGTCCCTGCGATGGAAGCGCTCGGTCAGGTGCAGAGCGTCGGTGTGGGGATGGCCGTTGCTGTCCAGCCAGCTCAGGTCGTTGAACCCGGCGGTCTCGACCACCAGAGTGTCGCCGTCCCAGTGTCCCACCGAATATCCATCCCAGGCCGGCTGCGCGTCTTTCGGAATCGGCCGCCCGTCCAGAAATATTTGACGGAAGGTGGTTCGCGATTCATACAGGAACACGACTTCGTCGGGCAACTGGATTAGCTTGTAGGGCGAGGAAACTCCATCCTTGCGAGGCATGCTGGAAGGCAGACACTTGGCGTCGGGATCGTCCTTGCCATTCGTCGCCCTTCGCTGCATATAAAGGTCGGCGGCCCACGGCTGCATGGGAACGTCGTCGGCCTTCAAGTCCGCGGCGACGTTGATCAGGTACTTGACGCTGGGGGGCTGCCAGATGCCGGAGAGGTCCGGTTTGCCGTCCTTAGTTTTGGGAGCCGGCGCCGTCATGTCCAGCTTGCCGTTCGCGGTCCGAGGCAGGTTCGGCGTCTTCGAGAGGTCCCACTGCGCGAACACGGACGTCGCAAGCAACACCGCGGCAGACAGGATCGGCGATATTCTCATTGGCAACCTCGGTCGATTATACCGCTAAGCAGAAGCCGGTTTTTGCTAAAGCAGACGAAAGCATTCTTCGGGCGGGATCGCGGCCGGGATGTAGCTCAGATCCTTCAATTGCCCGATCAACGTTTCCCAGCGAGCCTTGGTCATGGTTCCCAATCCGTTCTTGCGAGTCTCGTCGTTTTCGATGAACGGCTTCTGCGTCTCGGCGACCTCGGCGAACGTGTCCGCGTCCATGGACGGGTTCATCCGATGCATTTTCTGGTTGGTCGCTTTGGGATCGTCGAGATACGCGCGCCAGCCCTCGCGCGCCGCCGCCGCCATCGATTTCACCATCTCGGGGTTCTTGCGCAGCGTTTCATCGCTGGTGGCCAGCAGGTTGGTGTAAGGATCGTAGCCGGTATCCGAGACCGCAAAAACCTTCACGGCCACGCCCTTCCTGCGCGCCGCCAAAGGCTCCGAGGCGATAAAGACCTGCTGGGCGAACTTCGGATCGGCGAGGAAAGCCGTGAGATCGCCGCCGGGCGAGGGCACTACGTGTACGTGTTGGAACCCGTACTGTTTCTCCAACAGCCGCACGTAGGGCAGGCCCTGCTGCACTGCCAGCGTGCCTTCCTTCAGCACATCGCCGATCGAGCTCAGGTTGCGCCCGGCGTGAACCATGATACCCATCGGCGAATGTTGATACACAGTGAACAACCCCACCACGGGATTGCCTTTGGACCGCGCCAGCACCAACTCATCTCCCGCGACGATTCCGAACTCCGCCGATCCGGCTCCCACCATCTGCACGGTAGGCGTTCCCGCGCCGCCGGGCAGAATCTCTACATCGAGCCCATGCGCGCCGAAAGGAGCCGCGTAGAAGCCGCCAAATTCCGGCTCCGGTTTCCAATCCAGGGCGAGCCGGATCTTGGCGGACTTGCCGCACGCCGCCAGCAGTCCGAGCGCGGGACCCATTTTCAAAGCCGCTTTCAAGAACGCTCTGCGAAGCATTTCTTGATGTTACTGCCGCTGCTCGGATGCGTGCCAGCGGCGCAGCGCAATCCTGCTGATCGCGTTGATCAATCCGAACAGAGCCAGTCCCAGCAAGCTGGCCAGCAGGACGGCGGCGAAGACCTTGTCGACGCGCTGCTGCGTGCGCGCCACGTCCACCACGCTGCCCAGGCCGCCTCCGCCGATGAACTCGCCCACGATGGCTCCGATCACCGCCAAGCCCGCGGCCACGCGCAATCCGGTGAAGATCTGCGGCAGCGCGGCCGGGAACCGCAGTTTGAACAGAGTCATGGCGGGCGTCGCTCCGTAGAGCCGGAAGAGATCGCGCAAGGCCGGGTCGGTGGAAAGGATTCCGGAGAGCGTGTTGGCGATCACCGGAAAAATAGACACGACAAATGCCGACGCGATCACGGTTTGCATGCCATAGCCGAACCAGATCACCAGCAGCGGCGCTATGGCGATCACCGGCACGGTCTGGAAGAACACCGCGTAGGGATAAAACGCCTTCTGCACCCAGCGCGAGGAAGACAGCAGCACCGCGGCGGCGATGCCGGTGAAGGTGCTCAGCGCGAAGCCTGCAAGCGCGCTGGCCGAGGTCTTCAGCATCGCCTGCGCCAGCTCCCCCCAGTTCTGCCAGATGGCGAGCAACACCGCCGACGGCGCCGGCAGGAGGTATGAGCGGATGAAGCCGCCGCGCACCAGAAACTCCATCGTGGCGGTGATGGCCACGAAGGGAATCAAGGGCGGCAGGATGGCTCGGAGGGTTTTCACTCTTCGATCGCCCCCAGCAGCAGCTTCATCTCCTGGCCCAGGCGCGGGTCGGCCCGCAATTCATTGGTTCGCTCCTCCGGCAATGCCATGGTCCGGTCGAGTTTGATTGCGCCTCCGCGCCGCGACATCACCACCGCCCGATTCGCCAGGAATGCGGCTTCGGAGATGGAATGCGTCACGAAGATGACGGTCATGCCTCGGCTCCGCCACAGCTCGCGAAGCTGCACGTCGAGATGAAAGCGCGTGATCTCATCCAGCGCCGCGAAGGGCTCGTCCAGCAGCAGCAGGCGAGGCTCGGTCACCAGCGCGCGAGCCAGCGAAACGCGCATGCGCATTCCGCCGGAGAGCTGCGCGGGATAACGGTCCACCGCCTCGAGCAGGTTCACTTGACCGAGCGCCGCCAGAGCTTTTTCCCGCCGCTCCGCGCGTCCCACGCCCATCAGCTCCAGCGGCAGCGCGGCGTTATCGAGCACGTCGCGCCACGGCAACAGGTGAGCGTCCTGGAACACGAATGCGGTTTGGGCGCGGCCGCCTTCAGGTTCTCTTACGATTCGCCCGCCGTCGGGTTGGTCGAGCCGCGCGATCATCCGCAGCAGCGTCGATTTCCCGCATCCGGAAGGCCCCAGCACCGCCAGAAACTCTCCGGCCTGGATGCGCAGATCCATCCCGGCGATGACGGCCACGCGGTTTCCAAGCACGCCGTTGTCGAACACGCGGCGCACGCCCTCCAGCCGCAACGCGACACCTGGATTGGCACCCGGATTAACAGCCGCGCTCACAGGAGTGTCGGCCAGAGATGCAACTCCGCGACCGTCGCCCGTTGTGGCATCTTGGCCGCCCCCAAGATCGCCTCGGCGACGTCGATCGGTTGTAGAGCCTTGGCCAGCAGCTCCGGCGTTGGCCTTACGGGACGCTTCACCAGGATGTCGGTCTCGACCAATCCCGGGCAGACCACGGTGGTGCGGATTCCGTTTTCCTTTTCCTCGAAGCGGATGGCGTGCGCCAAGCCGAGCACTCCGCGCTTGGCCGCCTGGTACGCCGCGCCGGACGGATCGGCCGCCAGGGCCGAGAGCGAAGACACGTAGATCAGATGCCCCGATCCCCGCTCCCGCATCGCCGGCAAAACCGCTTGGGTCGCGTAGTAGGCGCCGTTCAGATTGACGCTCACCATTGCGTTCCAGATCGCGGGCGTGAGGCGCTTCAGGCTGCGGTCCGGAGTATTGTCGCCCGTGACGTACACCAGAGCGTCGATCTCGCCGAGGCGCTCGCGAGTGACGCGCGCCAACTCGTCCATATCGCTCGCTCTGGTCGCATCCGCGGGATGAATCTCGATGGCGCAGCCTTCGGTTGCGAGCTGCGCTTGCAGGTTCTTCAAACGATCTTCGCGCCGCGCCGACGCCATCACGCGAGCGCCCTCACGCGCGAACAAAATCGCGGTCTCGCGTCCGATGCCGCTGGAAGCGCCAATCACCACGACCACCCGGTTTTTGATCGATTCCGCCATGGGCTCTATGCCGCCGTCAATCCGCCGTCGATCGTCGGGCACGAGCCGGTGACGAACTCGGCTTCCTTCGAGCACAGGTACAGCACCATGTGCGCGATCTCCCTCGGCTTTCCCATGCGCCCGACGAGCTGGCGCGCGTGTAACTCCGCGCGCGTCTTTTCGATCTCATGCGCGTGGAATTTCTGGAGATAGGCGTCGACAAAAGGCGTGTCCACCGTGCCCGGACAAACGCAATTTACGCGCACGCGGCCGGCGTAGTCCACCGCAAGCTGTTTGGACAACGCCACCACCGCACCCTTGGTCGCGCAGTAGGCGAAGCGGCGCTTCAACCCCACCAATCCCGCGACCGAGCCCATATTGACTATCGAACCCTGGGATGCCAGCAGCTTGGGCATGGCCGCTTTCGTGACCAGGTACAGGCCCTCGACGTTGACTTTGAAGAGACGCTGGAAATCCTGGTGAGCTGTTTCCTCCACGTTGCCGACCAGTCCGATGCCGGCGTTGTTGATCAGGATGTCGAGATGCGGAATCGCGGCGAAGGCACGATTCACTCCCGGCTCATCGGTGACATCCACGATCGACACGGACGAGCCTGGAAGCTCCATCGACAGAGCCTCGGCACGAGGGCGATCGATGTCGGCGATGGTCACCGCGGCTCCCGCGGCTGTGAGCACGCGACAGGTTTCCTCGCCAATCCCGCTGGCTCCGCCGGTCACCAGGGCGCGCAATCCGTCCAAACGAAAGGGTGTGGTCATGAATTCGCATTCTACGACACAGCTCTCCCCCAACGGGCAGGAGGAGCCGGGCGGCGCGAGAGTGGCCTAGCGGTCCCGCTCGGTCACCAGGCCGGTGACCGCCAGCAGAGCCTTTTGAAACGGCGAAGGCGAAAATTCGCCGATGATGGCGCGAGCCTTGTCGGTGAAGGCCTGGGCGCGCTGCTGGGCCCTCTCGATGCCGTTGTGCCGGTGCAGGATCTGGAGAATCTTGGCGAAGGGGACCTGGTCGTAGTTGCCGTCGGCCAGGACCGTTTCCACCAGCTTGCGCTCCTCGGGAGCCGCGTTCTCCAGCGCATAAATCAACGGCAGCGTCACCTTGCCTTCGCGCAGGTCGTTGCCCACGGGCTTGCCCAGGATCTTCTCGCGCGAGGTAAAATCCAGCACGTCGTCGATCAACTGGAATGCGATTCCCAGATTCCATCCGTATTCGCCCAGCCGCGCCTCCGTGTTCTCTTCCGCGCCCTGCGCCTGTGCGCCCAGCCGCGCGCAGGCCGAAAACAAACTGGCGGTCTTGCGGTCGATGAGCTCCATGTAATCCGCCTCGGTGACGCCGATCTTGCCGATGCGATCCAGTTGCAGCAGCTCGCCTTCGACCATCATCTGCGTGAGATTGATCAGCACATCCAGAATGGGGAAGCTGCGCTCGCGCAAAGCTACCTGAAAGGCCTGCATGTACAGCCAATCCCCGGCCAGCACGGAAGTGTGATTGCCCCACACCACGTTGATGGACGGCCTTCCGCGCCGCGTCTTGGCGATATCGATGACGTCGTCGTGCACCAGCGTGGCGGTATGGATCATCTCCACCACCGCGGCCATGCGCACCAGCCCCGGATGCGATTCCCCGAACAAGCGCCCGCACAGCAGCACCAGAATCGGACGCAGCCGCTTGCCGCCGCCGGATTGCAGATATTGGTTGATATAGGTGACCGCGTCTACCGCGGCGATGGATTCCAGACCGATCTCGCGCTCCACCAGCGCCAGCTCCGCGCGCACCAGATCGAAGATTTCGAGCGCCGTTAGAGTTTGGCCAATCTTGCCAAAAGCCATGGATTCATTGAGTGTAACAGGGTTGAAGTAGACATTGACAATGACGAAAGATTTCGTCATAATGGCGCCATGATGGAGAAAGAACTGTTCCGCATCGCTGCGGTCCTCCTCCTGCCGTGCGCGCTTTTCGCCCAGGTTCCGGCCGCGCAACCATTCGAGTTCGAGGTCGCGACGGTCAAGCCGTGGGATCCGGATCGCCGCATGCTTGCCGGAGCGACTGGCGGACCGGGAACCGCCGATCCGGGGCGAATCTCCTATCGCATGTCTCTGAGGAGACTCCTTCTGTTGGCTTACGAAGTGACCGGCGAACAGCTTTCCGGCCCGGACTGGCTGAACGATACAGATTTCGACATCGTTGCCAAGGTGCCGGAAGGCAGCACCAAGGAACAGGTACACGCGATGCTCCAGCGTCTGTTAGAGGAGAGATTCAGAATGATCCTCCATCATGAACTGCAAGACAAGCCGGCGTACGACCTGAGCGTCGCAAAAGGCGGCTCGAAGCTAAAAGAAACCTTGTACCCGAATGCCAAGCCGGTATCCAGCGGCTCCACGGGTTTCACATTGGATAAGAACGATTTCCCCATCCTGCCGGAAGGATTGGCGGTGCAGGCAAGGGTCGACTGGGTGAAAAACGGGAGCTTTCGCTCGACGTTTCGCGCCTATCCGATTGCAGGTTTGGCGCAAGACCTGGCGGGTGTTTTGACCCTGACGATCACTCCCGATCAGGACCCCACCAGAACTTTCGTCACCCGCGTCATCGACAAAACCGGATTGAGGGGAAGATATGACTTCACCTTGGAATATTCCGGCTTGGGGGAGGATGCGAGCGGCCCCAGTATATTCGGTGCCGTCGAAAAGCAGCTCGGGCTGAAGCTGGATAAATCGAAGGCGCCGCTGGATGTGATCGTGATCGATCACATCGACAAAGTCCCGGTGGAGAATTGATATGGAGCGGCGTGTCCGCTCCATGGTGACTGATATGGAGCGGCGTGTCCGCTCCATGGTGACTGATATGGAGCGGCGTGTCCGCTCCATGGTGACTGACGAGAAGCTCCCATGACGCGATCCCTGCTTGCCGCCATTTGCACCGCGACCAACGCGTTCGCGGCGGACACCCCGGCGGTCACCTTCAATCGGGATGTGCTTCCGATCTTGCAGAAGAATTGTCAGTCGTGCCATCGGCCGGGTGAGATCGCGCCGGTGCCCTTCCTGACGTATCAGGACGCTCGGCCCTACGCCAAGGCCATCAAGGCCGCGGTGCTCACGCACAAGATGCCACCCTGGTTCGCGGACTCGGCCTACGGGCATTGGGCCAACGCGCCCAAGCTGACCGGCGGCGACATCCAGACGCTGGCGGCGTGGGCCGATACCGGCGCGGTGGAGGGCGACGCCACAGTGAAAGGCGGTGCCAAGCCCGCTCCGGTCGAGTGGCCCCAAGGCTGGACCATCCAGCCCGACTTGATCGTGAAGATGCCCAAGCCGTTCCACGTTCCCGCCAAAGGCGCCATCGAGCTCACCAGCTTCACGCTGCCGACGGGTTTGACCAAGGACACCTGGATCACCTCAATCGAGGCGCGCCCCGGAAATCGCAGAGTGGTGCATCACGTGGCGGTTTCCTTCCGTCGCCACGATGCCTCCGTGAAGTACGGCGAGCCGCAAGCGCAGGTGAAGCCGCGCGACGAAAACGGCGATCAGATTGGGAGAGCGCAGGAGCTCGGGTTGGGAAACTTCACCGGTCTCGAAGCCGTGTTCCTGCCGGGCAGTTCGCCCCTCGACCTCCGCGTTCACAATGCCGCCAAGCTGATTCCGGCGGGCTACGACATCGTGCTCCAGATGCACTATACCAGCATCGGTGAGGACGCCGACGATCAGACCGAGATCGGATTCACGATCGCCAAGGAGGAGCCGGCACGCCGGTTTGTGACCCTGTCGCCGGCGGCGGCCCGCGATGAGCGGACGTTTCGCATTCCGGCGGGCGATCCGAATTGGGAGATTTCGACCGAGGTGGAATTCAACCAGGACGCCGAGATCGTCTGGTTTCTTCCGCACATGCACCTGCGCGGCAAGGACATGACCTACCAGTTGGAATTTCCCACCGGCGAAAAGCAGATCGTGCTCAGCGTTCCCAGGTACGACTTCAATTGGCAACTGGGCTACGAGGTGGAGAAGCCCATCAAGGTTCCGAAGGGAACCAAGCTACGGGCCACGGCGCACTACGACAACTCCGCCAACAACAAGTTCAATCCCAACCCGAATAAGGACGTGTGGTGGGGCGATCAGACCTGGGAAGAAATGATGGTGGCCTGGTTCGGCGTGCTTGTGGACAAGTCCGCCGATCCGCGCAAGGTGGTGACGTACACGCCCAAGTATTCGGGCGCGGCGGTGCGCGGGGGAGTTGACTAACTTTTCGCTGGACCGGCGGTTACTTCGAGGCCGCCCTGTAGACGCCCAGGTTAGACTGATCCACCATCGCCGAGCCGGTGTCCACGAAGCGCGGCAGCCGCGAATTGGGATCGCGCACGAAATCCAGGGTCAGGGACGGCAATTTGTTCAGCTCGATATCGGCCAACATCCGCAATCCGAAGTAGCCCATGGTGAAGGGCTTTTGCGTCACGCTGGCCGTGATCCAGCCCGACTCAATGGCGTCCAGCGTGGGCGTCAACGCATCCATCGCGATGACCACTTTCTTCTTGTTGTCGCGCCGCAGAATCTCGGCGACCTGCTGGCCCGACTGGCCCTCCAGAAGAATGAACGCATCCACCTTGGCGTTGGGCTTGTTCAAAATGGCTTCCGCGCTGTCGAAGGCGGCGGTGGGGTCGCCCTTGAGATCGGCGGTGTCCACCAGCTTCATGCCGGGGTGGCTGGCCATCACACTGCGGTAGCCTTCCAGGCGCAGTTCCAGGTTGGGCTGACCCACGGTGTAAAGCACGGCGACGTTGCCCTCTCCATGCAGCTTCTCGGCCAGCAGGCGTCCGCCCATCTGACCGGATTCATAGTTGTTGGTGCCGACAAAAAACATCCGCTTGCTGGACTCGGCGTCCGAATCCACCGTAATCACCGGAATGCCGGCGGCGATGGCGGCGTCGATGCTCGGGGTCATGAGTTTGGCGTCGGCCACCGATACCAGCATTCCGGCGGGCTTGGTGGCCGCGATCCTCTGGAACTCCGAGTTTTCCATGGCCGCATCGTAGGACTCGGGCCCGATGAGCGCTACGTGTACCTGCAAATCCCTGGCGGCCTGATCCAGGCCGGCCGCAACCTGCAAGAAGTATGGCGATTTTGTGTTCGGGACGATTAGATAATACTTCTCGCCTTCCGTGTGAGGCAGCTGGCTGCAAGCGCTGGATAGCAACAACCCGGCGAGCGCCGGCACGGCCGACATCGTGCGCAGTTTCAAAATTACCTCCCAGATGCGCATTATAGAACACGGCGCGCGGAGGACACAGCGCGCCCATATTTTAACCGATGCCCCGTCTGGCCCTAATGCGCAGCCTCGTCCCGGCCGATGGTTCGTGCGTGAAGTGTCAAAACTGTGGAGCTTCGATGGAATTGAACGCGGATCGCGGTTGCTGGGATTGCCCCTACTGCGCGAGCGAATGGGCGCCCGAGACCAATTTCGAAGGGGTCCGCATTCTACAGCCCTCCGCCTGCGCCTGCCCCGTGTGCAAGACCACGAAGCTGGCGCAAGGCCGCATCTTCGAGTATGGGCTGCTGTATTGCGAAGGCTGCCAGGGAATGCTGATTCAGATGGGAGACCTGGTTCCGCTGACCGGCGATCTGCGCGCCAGCCGCAGCGGCGGCGGCACAGCCTACATCGGACGCCCACCCGATCCCAAGGAGCTGGATCGCCGCATCGATTGTCCGCAGTGCCGCCAGACCATGGACACGCATCCTTACTGCGGTCCCGGCAACATCATCATCGATACCTGCGAGCCTTGCGAGGTGCACTGGCTCGACCGCGGGGAGCTGCACCGCATCGCCCTGGCGCCGGATCATGAGTACATGGCGTAGGATCAGCCCGATTCCGAGCCGTACGCGTAGCAAGCGGTAGTTATACTCAAAGTAGAGTGTTGGAAAAGCAGCAAACCTTGATCGCCGCGCTGTCGAGAATGGGCAGCGTGATCGTGGCCTATTCGGGCGGCGCCGATTCCGCGTATCTGGCCTGGGCCGCGCATCGGGCTTTGGGCGAGCGCGCCATCGCCGTAACGGCCGACTCGGCTTCCTTGCCCGAATCGCACAAGCGCGACGCGGAGGAGTTTGCACGCGCCTGGGGCATTCGTCACGAGTACATCGCTACGCGCGAATTCGACAACCCCGATTACCTCAAGAACGATCGCGACCGCTGCTTCCATTGCAAGGACGAATTATTCACGCGGCTCGACGAGATCGCCAAGGAGCGGGGGATCGCGCACGTGGTTTACGGCGTCAACGTGGACGACCTGGGCGATTACCGCCCCGGCCAGCGCGCCGCCAAGTTGCATCAAGCCGAAGCGCCCCTGGTTGACGCGGGATTGACCAAGGCGGAGATCCGAGAGCTTTCGCGCCGCGCCGGGCTCGCCACCTGGGACCGGCCTGCATCGGCGTGCCTGAGCTCGCGCATCCCCTACGGCACTCCGGTGACCATCCAGAACGTCAAGACGGTGGAGCGCGGCGAGGAAGAGATTCGCGCCCTGGGATTCCGCCAGTTCCGCGTCCGCTTCCACGGCGATCTGGTGCGCATCGAAATCGCCCCAGAGGAGCTGCCGCAAGCCCTTGAGCCCGGCATGGCCCGGGCCTTCACCGCCATCTTCAAGCCGCTCGGCTTCCACTACGTCACGCTCGACCTGGAGGGATATCGTCAGGGGGCGCTGAATGAGGCGCTGCTACACTTGGGTAACTGACTCAGGAGCGAACGCGTCCGCGCAGAAAAGCAGGGATGTCTCGTGAGCCCTGCGTCACAGCCACAATCTCAATGGGCTGGCGCTCGGCGCGGTAGATGATGAGGTAAGCGCCGACCGGCCAGAACAGGACCGGATAGGGCGTGAGATCCTCGCGCCGGTGGCCCACTCCCAGTGCTTTTCCGAGAGTTTCAAATGCATCGAACTGTGATCGAAGCCGGTGTTGCGGTGGCGGAACTGATCACCGAGACGACGCTGGAAGGCAAGTATGAAGTGCATCCGGGCGGAGTGGAAGAAGTGGTAGCAGACAAGGGATATCACAGCAACGATGTCGCGGTTGGCTTCGGCCAACTGGAGGTGAGGACCTACATCGCGGAACCGGAACGGGGGCACGCGCAACTGGGAGGGCAAACAGGCGGAGAAGGAAGCCGTGTACGGCAACCGTCGGCGCATCCGGGGAGTACGGGGCAAGCGGTTACAGCGGCAGCGCGGGGAGAAAATCGAACGCAACTTCGCTCACCAGTTCGATACTGGCGGCATGGTGCGTCCTGAAAGACGCGTTGTTCTAACGGATGAGAGATCCGTCCGGGTAAGCGCCGGAGCGCCCGGTAGCAGGTCCCAGCCTGAAGGAGAGATCCTGACGGCCAGAGCGGGGCGTCGAAAGCCTGTGAAAGAGCAGGGAGCAAGGAAGCGGGCCGCAACAATAAGTGAACGCTGCAGCCTCGTCACAGTATCAGCCGAAAGGTGTTTGAAAGGGCCGAGCCGGTCATGTCACAGCGAAGGCAACAGACAGCATTCTGGACCGGAGCGAATGCTGGACCTTTCCGGGGTATGGGGCGGTGGCACGTTTCCAAAGAAGAACGCGGAACAGGAGAGACCCTACCTGGCAGTCGAGTCGGACAAAGACCGGGCGTATAAGGCCGGAAGGCGGAAAGCGCGCGGAGCCAGGAGGGAGTCCGAGGGGTTCATAGTACCTGGGAAGGCGTGCAAGACAACGCGCTGGAGGGAAGGAGCCCTGCTTTGATCGAGCCTGGAAGGGGGTAAGTGCGAGGCATGCTGGAAACGGCCAAAAACCCCAATGAAAAAGTACGACAACTCCAACGCAGGCTATGGGTGTGTGCCAAGCAGAGTAGGACACGGCGATTCCACGCGCTGTACGACCGGATCTACAGGAGTGACGTTCTGTGGGAAGCGTGGAAGCGAGTGCGCAGCAATAAAGGAGCGGCGGGCATGGATCCATCGAGGAGCCCATTGATGAACGACGAGTGACGCAGTTTCTCGAGGGGATACAGGCCGATCTGAAGGCAGGCCAATATCGTCCTTCACCGGTGAAGAGACGGTGGATACCGAAAGCCGATGGGAAGCAGCGGCCACTGGGGATACCGACGGTAAGAGACCGGGTGATCCAAATGGCGGCGAAGTTGGTGATCGAGCCGATCTTCGAGGCGGATTTCCAGCCCTGTAGTTATGGATTCCGCCCGAAAAGAGCGCGACGCAGGCACTGGAAGCGATCCGCGAGGCGGGCAACCGGGGCTGCAATTTCGTCGTGGATGCGGACATTCAGGGCTACTTTGACGGCATCGATCGAAACACATTGATGGAGCTGTTGAAGGAGCGAATCTCGGATCGAAGGGTATTGAAGTTGATCCGGCAGTGGCTGGAAGCCGGAGTGATGGAGGATGGCACGGTGAGGGAAACGCTGGCGGGAACACCGCAGGGCGGAGTGATCTCGCCGTTGCTGGCCAACATCTACCTGAACAAACTGGATCGGATCTGGGCGTCGCGTTGTTCGTCGCTGGGGGTACTGGTCCGGTATGCGGATGATTTCGTGGCGATGTGCCGGACGGAATCTCAGGCCAGGGAAGCGCTCCGGCGGATCGGGCTGGTAATGAACCGGCTTGGTCTGAAACTGCATCCTGAGAAGACGCGGATGGTGGACTTGAGACGTGGCAAGGAAAGCTTTGTATTTTTGGGCTGCACGATTCGCAAGAAACGGAGCATCCAGCGGAACCCGCGCGCGCACTTTGTGCAGCGGTGGCCGTCGCCCAAGGCGACCAAGCGTATCCGGGAGCGCGTGCATGAGTTGACCGATGCGCGGCACAGCGGGCAGGATGTGAAGCGGATCATTGCGACATTGAATCCCGTTCTTCGAGGTTGGGGCAACTACTTCCGGACGGGGAACGCCGACCGGGAGTTCCATCAACTCGACAGCTATGTGTACACGCGGCTGACGCACTGGATGAACCGGCGCGGTGGGCAGCGAACGGGTCGGGCGGAGAAGTGATCTCATGACCGGTTCGTCGGAATGGGCTTGTATCGACTGCGCGGAACTGTGAAGTACCCGGCGCAAGCCACATCAGTAAGATCATCGTTAAGCCGTGTGCAGGAAAACTGCACGCACGGTTTGAAAGGGGTTCTTAGAAACGGGCCGGCAACTAAGCCGGTACCGCGCTAAAATCTACCAATGAACCGACTCTATGTCCGGGGAGTCGAAAACGTCCACAAGAAGCTGCTCATCCAAGCCGCCGCCTGCAATCTCGCACTGCTCATGCGGTCTCTCTACGGGCCGGCAAGCCTAGAGCCGCCCATGATTACATCGTCGAAGCTGTTTTTGCGTGGCTAGACTTCATGAAAGCCATAGAAGGCGTCGCTCAGCCACAATCCGCGAACTCCGCCGATCCGCCGCGTCTCGCTCACCGATTCCGGAACTATCAATTCCTTAGTTAGCAGGTCAAGCAAAAAACGGGCGGTTTAGACACAGGCTGCTAGGCGCTATGAACCTGAAGAGAAGCCGAGAATCAACCATCTAAACTAAGGACACGGACGATACTCCAAGGAATGAAGAAGCCGAAGACGGGAAGTGCGATGAGAAGGAAGTAGTCTGCCGATAAGGACTCCTTCAGGACTCCTTTGACGGCTGAGTCGTGAACCTCTTTGCCAAGGAAGTAGCTATAAAGCCCGCCGGCGGCGCAGCCAAGAACACCCAGCGCAAGACCTAGGCGGCGCATTCCTTCCTTGAAATTCATACTCGACCGCGCTCCTGTTTCCAAAGAATCCTTACGCTGCGATTGTCATATATCCAGACGGCTGAGAAATCGCTCTCCAAGATCAGACGGCAAATCTCGGCTTCGTCGCGCTCATCGAAGGTGCACGGCAAGGGTGGGGCGTGGTGCCAATCAAAATAGAGAATCAAATCCACCGGGCTGCCATCGCTCTGATAAGAATTCGTACATTTCTCTCGCAGTCGACGGATTATTAGTGTGTGGTCGTGCTCGAACCATACACACCCACTGCTCCCCATCTTCGCCGCCTCACTCGTGCTTCTCGCGAGGGCTTGATCCGCCACTTCCGCAAGCTCGAAGAGGTGTGGCTCGCCGTTGATAACGATTCGAACGTCTGGGAAAGGCGGGTTTTTGTTTTCGTGATCTAGCGGGTTGATGGCCATCCCAGACGCTCCGACGAACCCCGCGAAAACGTTGCTCTCCCTGATCTTCTTTGGAGAAAGAAGCATAGCCCCGAGTCGCGTCGTCGCTGAAATCCTCGCCGATCTCAGGCTCCTGCTGGAGAAAATGCCTTCGTTGTTCGGCGTCCGTAATTTCGGGGGTATCTGCCGCCATCCAGAGACAATGTACCAAGTTCCGTCGTAGATGCGCGAGAGATCGGCGTCGACAGATATTGACAAAGTTCGCTATTCTGGATCTAAAACGGGCAACGAAGTACGGAGGTCCCATGAACGTCTCTCTCACGCCGGAACTGGAGAAATTCGTCAGCACCAAAGTGGAATCCGGCCGCTACAACTCGGCGAGCGAGGTTGTCCGGGAGGCGTTACGGCTTCTGGAAGAGCACGATTCGGCGCGCGCGGCCCAGTTGCTGGAGTTCAACCGGGAGCTCGGACGCCGCCTCGCCGGTCTGGATCGCGGTGAGGTCGTTGATCCAGCCGCTGCCCGCGCGCGCTTACTGCGCAAGTCCAAACAGCGCCGAAAGCGCGCGTGAGCGGCTACGTCCTCAGCGCCGCTGCGGAACTCGATCTCGACGAGATTTGGGGATACATCGCCGCGGATAGCCTCGACGCCGCCGACCGCTGGATTGGGAAGCTGTGTCTCTTCCACCGTTGCCGTGTCGGCGACCGCGCCGCCATGCGTGGTCACGGCGACAATGGCTCCGGTCTCCATATCCACTGCATTCTCCGCTTTGTAAGCCAGCGCCGTGCGCCCGTCTTTCAGCTTTGTGATCTCCGCTTCGCCGTCGCTCGGACTCTCCCAGTCTTCGTTGGAGGTCTTCTTCCTGCGCTTGCGGTCCATGCGGCGCAATGCCGCCCCGTCCGTGGCATCCACGCCTTCGGCTTCGGCGATTCGCTTCAGATACCCGTTGTAGCTTTCGCCTGTATCGCGCCGCACAATCGACTTCATCGCCGCGTTGGCTTCCAGCGTCGTCGAATCCACTCCGATGGTCTTACCCTTAATCAGGCCGCCCTGCGCCAGCCGCTCCAGCACCCAGGTGAAGATCCGTTGATGGGTCTCCGCGCCGATCAGCCGCCGCGTCCGCGATATCGTCACGTGGTCCGGCGTCTGCTCATCCAATCCGATGCAGAGAAACTGTCGCAGCGTGAGCGAATCAGCCAGACGCCAAGCAATGTGAGTTTTCGGCAAGGGTGCGTGACGCCCGTTGGCTCGCACTGTTAAGTTGATTCAGTCGCCGAGGGGGCGGCCGAATCGTGACGCGCCGAAAAACACTGCCCATTCCCGAGCCAATCGTGCAGCTGCAACGTCAGTTGGATCAGTTTCGCGGTGCCCAGCCGGGGCGGACGAAGCTGCCCGAATCGCTGTGGCAGGCGGCGGTTGAACTGGCCCGGCAATACGGTGTGTATTCCGTGGCACACCCTCTGCGTCTGGACTACATGCGGCTGAAGAAACGGCTGGGTGGAGTTCCGCGCTTCCGGCGGAAGGCAGCCAAGCCGGCATTCATCGAGCTGATAGCACCAAACCGCGGGCAGATGGAAGAATGTGTGATCGAGTTGGAGTCCGCTGGCGGGAGCAAGATGCGAATCCAGTGGAAGACCACGGTTCCGCCGGACTGGACAAACCTGCTGCGCGCCTGGCGAGATGCCGAGAGATGATCCAGATCACGGCGCAGATGCGGGTGCTGGTGGCGATCGAACCGGTGGACGGACGCAAGGGGATTGACTCTTTGGCGCGGCTCTGCCAAGACCAGCTCGCGGAAGATCCATTCTCGGGTTGCGTGTTCGTGTTTCGGAGCCGCCGTGGAACGGCGATTCGTCTCCTCAGCTATGACGGCCAGGGATACGGGCTTGCACAGAAACGGCTTTCCAAGGGGCGGTTCGTATGGTGGCCGGAAGGCACCGGATCGACCAAGCCACTGGAAGCATATGAGGCCCAGTTGCTGTTGGCGGCCGGCGATGTGTCTCGTGTCCGCGCGGCGCCGATGTGGCGGAGGGTCAGCGTTCTGAAGTAAATGCTGCGAAGCAGGCCCCCCTTGCGTTCCAAGAAAACCAGGCTCATACTGCTGGGCATGATGGAAGCAGCGGCGGTCGAGTTCAAGTACCGGGGCCGGGTGATCAGCCAGGAAGACATCCTTTATATACGCGCGCTGATCGAGCGATCTCCCCACCAAAGCCGCCGCACGCTATCGACCCAGCTCTGTGAAGCTTGGCAGTGGCGTCAGGCCAATGGCACGTTGCGCGACATGGTGTGCCGTGGCCTGCTTCTGATGCTGGAGCGGGCCGGCCAGATCGCATTGCCGCCGGTGAGCTACGTGCGGCATAATCCGTTGGCAAACAGAGCCAGACCGGAGCCGGCGGGAATCAATGCCACGCCCATAGAAGATCCGTTACGAACCCTCCAGCCGCTGGAGTTCGAGCAGGTTCGGCGCACCTGCCAAGAGCCGTTGTTTAACGGCTTGATGGAAGAGCATCATTACCTCGGCTACGAGCAGCCCGTGGGAGAACACCTGAAGTACCTGGTTTGGGCGCAAGGGCGGCCGGTCGCGTGCCTGGCATGGTCTTCGGCTCCACGTCATCTGGGCAGCCGCGACCTCTACATCGGCTGGAGCGCCGAAGCGCAACGTCGCAACATTCGCTTCCTCGCTTACAACACGCGATTCCTGATCCTGCCGTGGGTGCGGGTCGCGCATCTGGCGTCGCATATCCTGGGCCGCATGGCAGCACGGATTTCCGATGACTGGCAGCGGATGTACAGACATCCGATTTACTATCTGGAAACGTTCGTGGATCCAGCGCGATTCCGCGGCACCTGTTACCGCGCGGCCAACTGGGTGTTGCTGGGCCGGACCACGGGACGAGGCAAGCAATCCAACAGCTACGTGCCGAACCGTTCGATCAAAGAGGTTCTGGGATATCCGTTGACCAAGCGGTTCCGCGAACTGCTGGGGGCACCAGGATGAAGTCCGCCAGGCGCCGTGTCGATGTGAACCTGGACGAACTGGACCGGGTGCTGGACGGAGCGCGGCAAACGCCGCTGAGCGAGGCCGATTACGACAAACTCAAGAGCGCCTTGCATGCCCTTGCAGGGATGATCGCGCCACCGCGCCACACGGAGAAGACCAGCGCCGTGCTGGGAGAATCGGAAGGCTCGGAAACGGACGCCGGAACTCAGCCGGACACCAACGCTGCCCCGCCGCACGGACACGGCCGCAACGGCGCACAGGCGTTTGACGGCGCACGTAAGGTCGACATTGCGCACCAGAAGTTGTCGCATGGAGATCGCTGCCCGGAGTGCGGGAAAGGCAACGTATACGGACAGAAGGAGCCGAAGGCGCTGGTGCGGATTGTGGGACAGGCGCCCCTGGCGGCCACGGTCTACTCGTTGGAGCGGTTGCGATGCGGCGCCTGCGGGCAGGTATTTACGGCCCAGGAGCCGGAAGGAGTGGGTCCGGAAAAGTACGATGAGACGGCCGCGGCGATGATCGCGCAACTCAAGTACGGCAGCGGGACTCCGTTCTACCGGTTGGAACAACTGGAAGTTCAGCTCGGGATTCCGTTACCGGTGGCGACCCAGTGGGAGGTTGCGGAAGAGGCCGCGGAGTTGATCAAAGCGGCGCGGGATGAGTTGATCCGGCAGGCGGCGCAGGGCCAGGTGGTGCACAACGACGACACCAGCATGCGAGTGTTACGGCTCGCGCGCGAGCCGTCGGACCAACGCACGGGTGTGTTCACCAGTGGCATCGTGTCCACCGGCCAGGGCTGGAAGATCGCGCTGTACTTCACCGGACGCCAGCATGCCGGCGAGAACATGGCCGACATATTGAAGCAGCGTGCGGCGGAACTGTCCGCGCCCATCCAGATGTGCGACGCTCTGTCGCGCAACGTTCCGAAGTTGCCCGCGGGAGTGGAGATTCTGTTGGCCAACTGTCTGGCCCATGGAAGAAGACATTTCGTCGAAGTGGCGGCGAACTTTCCCGACCAATGCCGCTACGTACTGGAGAAGCTGGGCCGGGTGTACGGCCACGATGCCCAAACTGGCGTAGGTGGTCTGACGCCGGAAGAGCGATTGCGGTTTCATCAGGAGCGCAGCGGTCCGGTGATGGACCAACTGCACGGCTGGCTGGAGGCGCAGTTTGCCGAGCGCAAGACGGAACCGAACTCCGGGCTAGGCAAGGCGATCACGTATCTGCTCCGGCACTGGCGGCCTTTGACGCTGTTTCTCCGAATCGCCGGGGCACCCTTAGATAACAACATCGTGGAAAGGGCATTGAAGAGGGCCGTTCTTCACAGGAAGAATGCATTGTTCTACCGGACGCTGAACGGAGCGCAGGTGGGCGACCTGTTCATGAGCCTGATTCACACCTGTCAGTTGTGCGGCGCCAACTCGTTCGACTATCTGACCGAGCTACAGCGCCACGCCCAGGAACTGGTGGCCAAACCTGCGGAGTGGATGCCGTGGAACTACCGCGAGACGCTCGCGCACGTTGGAGTATGATGAATGCCGCATGGCCGGAAAGGATCGTCTCTGGCCATGCGGGAGCGTCATCCGAAAATGGCCGGAAAACGGACTTCTGACAAGGCAAAATCGGAAAGGGTTTTT
>CAWEZD010000018.1:0-155906 GCA_963813465.1 Bryobacterales bacterium
GCTGACCACACCCGGAGCAAATCAATTTAAGCCCCGTCTTCTTCCGCCGCACCCACAGCTTCAGCTTTTTGCCCGACTCATCGATTTCCCTCTGATACACCTGGTATCCGGGCCATCCCAGGACTCTTGTCCAGTCACGCTCCTTCATGCCCTCAGGCTAGCGCATACGTCAAGCCAGTCGAATTCCCGCTCACAGCCGAAGATACTTGATCCGACGATGGGATCGGGTACAACGGGCGTGGCCTGCCGGAACCTTGGTCTTCAGTTCGTGGGGATTGAAAGAGATGAACAGTGGTTTGTGCAGGCCCGAAATCGAATCTATGCAACAACAGCCCAGAATGTATGCTATGATTCGAGATTGAACAGAACACAATCACCACGTTGAAAGGGCAACATGAGCACTCTTTCCGAAGTCGCCGCCGAACTACAGAGAGCGTTGGCCGAATCAAGAGAAAGCTGAAGCAGCTCTGGAGAAGGCACGAACAAGTTTGACGCCACTCGAAGAAGCCGCTAAAGAGAAACGGAACGCCGTTGCGGTGTTGATGCGTCAGTATGAAGGCTTGGCTCTGGATGCCCGGCCCACCAAGGGCGGGCGGCGTGGACCACGCAAGGCCTACCATATTAGCAACGAAAACAAGATTGCGGCATCCGGGAAGCGGGCGTACACTAGGGCCAAGAATGCCGGTGGTTCTGAGACTGACGCTAAGAAGGCCCAGAAGGAAGCGGAAAAGGCGCTTGCGGCGAAACTGGGTGTGAAGTAGGACAAGTTCGATCACAAGGATCGCCTATGCATTCAATGTCGCATGATGCTATCATTTAAGTAGAGAGTTCTTTGTGTATTTTGAAAATGATGGAAATGGAACATATATTCTCCCTGTTGATGATTCTAAGACGACGTGGCGCTTCCTAAAGTTCCCTGCGTTCGTCTCAATTCTTCAAACAAGGCAGATGTTTTTGTCCCGCCTCGAAAACTTGGAAGACCCCTATGAGGGTAGATTTACCGAAACAGTCAAATGCCGCTTCCCGAAGCACGTCGTGGGAGCCAGTGAGCACTTTTCAAAGCGCAACCTCTGTGTGAACTGCTGGCATCTGAGCGAGAATGAATCAGCGGCAATGTGGGCCATTTATTCCGAGAGCGGAACGGGCGTTGCGATCCGCTCAACTATTGGACGGATGAAGAAATCATTGCACGTCGAACCACGTGACGTTTCGATGTGCGAAGTACAGTATGTTGACTTTTCTAATTTCGACAACGGTGACGGCTATTTCAGTCTCAATCTCAAGCGAAAGAGTTTTGAACATGAGAAAGAAGTGCGATTGTGGCGTCTTGAGGCCGATCATTGTGGAACACAAGAGTTCGGCGCTAATATCAATGTTGATCTTGATGAGTTAATAGAGCAAGTTTACATCTCACCCAAAGCAGAGCTTTGGCTGAAGGATGTTGTGGATCGAGAAATGGGCACCTATCGCCTTAATCAAACGGCTATCAGGTCGGAGCTATATTCGCCAAGTGTGCGATAGACTCAACATGGCAGCGGTCGCCATGGCTAAGGGCTATCGGCATGTTGCGGATACTTTGCTCTGGTAGACTAGTTGCGTATGGTACATCGTGTATTGGCGCTCACGCTTCTGGCTCTGCCGACTGTTGCTCAAAATGTGAAGCAACCGTCGAACGAAGAGTTGGTGTCGGCAGGCGACAGGCTGCGAGATGCTACGGTACTGCGGGGCCTCTCGAAGCTGAAGGTTGGTCTGGTTGGCATTAGTAATTCGACCGATCTCTCATTCGATGAAGGACGCAAGCTGGTTTTTGCAATCCTGTCCCGGTACAACCTTCCTGTAGAATGGGCACCGACTACGCAATCTGTGAAGGTGGACGCTCCGACAATCATGATTACTGCGAACGTTCTGACGCAGGGTTGGCAGGGCGGTCTCACGACGAACTATGTCCATGTTCGTTTTGAATTGGAGGAACGGATCAAGTTGCCACGAGAGAAGACCGTCGAATGGAATGTGCCTATTTGGGTTGAAGAGCATGATGAAGCGTTCGGCTCAACGATTGACAAGAGCGCAGTTGTTGAGATCGTAAAGAAAATGACTGAACAGTTCTGCCTCTCATATCTTTCAGCGAATCGCTGAGTTGTTGAGGGTCAGGAAGCGGCTTATGTGAGCCGCCGGGTTAATCCTCTGTTCCAGTCCGCATTCCATGGGAGATGCGGCTTATGGTAGCGTAGCAGTGGAGCCGAAGAAGGCTCAGGTTCTCTTGAGCGTGACTGTGGCGTGACGGCGGATGGCTGTTAGGCCGTTCGGAGCGAAACTGAGGGCGTTCCAAATCAACGATCTGAAAACGATCGGCGGCAACCTCAGCTTCGAGTCCCGCCCGGCTCACCAGGACTCTGAATCGCGGATCGGCCGCTCCGAAGCAAAGCAGGCGCTAGGGCCGGACCGAAACCTGCACCTGTCCGTTGGTCCAGCAGCACTGGAATCCGGCGCCGCCCTCCCCGGAATAGTCGTTCGCCGTCACGTGCAGCACGTACTCGCCGGGTTCGCTGAAGGTGACACTTGTGGACGCCTTCCCGCTGAAGGCGGCGGCGACGCCCTTGCGATCCACCTTTTCCGCGTCCAGCCGGTCCTTGGAAAACACCACCGTGCCCGTGCCGCGATATTTGATCCACCTCACAGTCACGGGCGCGGTCGGGTTTCTTGGCCGCGCTCCGGACGATGTCGTAAACTTGGCGTCGTCGGATACCCACACGGTCAGCGTGAGTGGAGTTCCCAGCTTCACCGTGCGCTCCACCGTGAGCCCCCGCGGACCCTGCACGGAGGGTCCATTCTCCTCAAAGCTGAGCACCGGCGGAGTGTTTCCCACCGCCGCTTCCACCAACGGCGAGATTTCATAATCCGGTTTCAGGCTCGCCGGAATCACCGTGGTCTGGCCGTTGGCGACGATGGTCCAGGTGAGCTTGTTGTCGCCGAAATCGGCCGGCACACGGACGGCGAACAATCCCCAGGCGCGGCCGGGGAGGAAGTGCGTGGGCTGCCCGCGATCCGGTCCGCCCGGCTCAATGCGGTTCTCCGGTCCGATGGGCACGTCCACTTCCTGCTTTTGGTTGCGGTTGTAATAGCCCAGCAGAAGGCTGAAACTCCCGTCGGGATTCTTGAACCATCCCTCGAATGCGCCGGTGACACTGGCGCCGGATGCGTGGGGCGGCTCGAAGCGGCAACGTCTGCGCGCACAGCAGCGCGCCGGCGGTCGCCAGAATCGCGAAAACGGCAGGTCGTAGACCTGCCCCACCACGAGCCCCACTGTTACCGACCACTTTTGCTGCTAGCCACTTGCTGCTTCGGTTTGTGCTGGGCTGCCCAGGCATTGTACTCTTCGTCGCTGATATAGGTCACGTTCATCCATGCGTGCCCCATTTCGTCCACGGTGCGGTCCCCGAAGCCAACCCACTGGTCCGGGTCCGGATTGTTGGGATTGGCGCGCGTGTTGTCGTACCAGGCGGTCACGTGGATGAGCGTGCCCTTGGGAAACGCCGGCGCGGCGTCGTCCGCATAGATGTAGTTGGTCATCCAATTGAAATTGAAGTTGCCGACGTAGCTGACCATCTGCGTGCTTCCGTCCGGCAGAATCGCCTCCACCGCCATGGCTTTCCCGCGCAGGTGCATGTGCGGCTGGAAATTCTCGAGAATGGCCGCTTGTTTCAGCACCGTGTAGTTGTTGGTTTCGACCACCGAATTGGGCGGGATGTCGATGTTTCTCCCGGCCCTGGTCTGCGAGCCGGTGGAGCTTTGAAATCCCCTCAAGGCTTGGAACCCGGTCAGGTAAGTGCGGTACTTGGGCTCCTGGCCTTTGGGATAAAGCCACACGCCCAGCTCGACGTGGTCGCGAATTTCCTCACCGACGGCGTGGATGTGAACGTCCCAGGAAATCTTCGATCCCGGCAGCAGCAGCTTGCCGGTGTTGGGACGATACAGGTCGTAGCCCTTGCCGACGGCCCATTCCATCAGCATCGCGCGTGCGTTCAAATCCGCATCGAAGGTTCCCGCCCCGACGCTGGCGGGGTCGTCCTGCGCCAGATACGCGACCGCATGATGCGTGATCTTGCGGCCCGCGGCCGAGCCTGGCCGCATCTCCACCGCGCGCACCCAGCGCGGCTCAGTCAGCGGAATATCGCTGACAGGCCTCCACCACACGTCCTGGTGGTGCGCCGCCATGGTGTACGGCTCGGACTTGATCACCAGATCCGGCGGACCAAGTACGCTGGCCGCCTTCCATTCATTCGCGGCCGGCCATTGCTTGGGCGCGGGCATGTCCTTGGGATCGCCCTGCGGCGCTCCGGCGTCCACCCAGCGGACGATGGTGGCGATCTGCTCGTCGCTCAAGGACATGTCGTTCTTGAACTCGCGCACGCCCACGGTTTTGTCGATGTGCCAGGGCGGCATCTGCCTGGTCATCACGCGTAGCTTGATGGATTTTGCCCAGGGCCGTGTCTCTTCGTACGTGACCAGCGACATCGGCGCCAGGGAGCCGGGCCGGTGGCACTCCTGGCACTTCTCCTGCAAAATCGGAGCGATGTCTTTGGTAAACGTGACTGGCGTGCCGGCCGCCAGCGCAACACCGCCAAGCGCGAACACAGCGCCAGCCGCACACATGCAGAATAGGGTCTGCTTCATGGCTTCCCCCTTTACAGGACGATCGTCAACATTCTATCCGTCCTTAGACACAGAGTCAAAGGCGATAGGAGAGCATCTGAGCGGAGCGGCGGGAGGGCCGAACTTGCACCAGGCGCGTCAGGTATAATTGACCGCAACCGGAGTATCCATGAACAGCGTCACGCGCGCTTTGCTCTTCCTGGGTTTTGTGTATGCGGCATGGGCGCAACAGCTTCCACGCAGCAACCTGGTTGCCTTCTATCCGCTGAACGGCGATGTCAACGATTCGAGCGGCAATGGCCGGAACGGGACCATCCAAGGCAAACCCACGTTCACCAGCAACGGGCCGTTCGGCGGAAAAGCGCTGACGTTCAACGGCGACAACATGACAAATAGCGCCGGTCCCAACGGCTGTGAAAATCCGCAAAACTGCACCATCGGCGCCAACGACTATGTGACCGTTCCCGTAGATACCTCGATCGAAAACACACCGAAAGAGACCTTCGGGGGCTGGTTCCTGGTCTCGACGGGCGCCTCCACCTGCTGCATCCGCGGCCTGATCAGCTCCGACGACGGCGGTTACGATCCCTCCATCGATATCGATACCCGCACCAACGGCGGCTTTCAGTACAGCGCTTTCGACGGCAACGGAGTGGCCAGCATCGGACAGCAAAACGCCAACACGGGCCAGTGGACGTTCGTCGCGGTCAGCTACGACAACACGGCTCAGACTTACATTCTCCAGGTAGGCGGCCAGCAGACGACCGGCAGCACCGGGTTCGACGGCAACGGCGCAGAGGGCTTCACGTTTCTGGGAATCAATCCGAACTTCGATTACGAATTCAACGGCTCGATGGCCGACGTTTTCTTCTACAACACGGCGCTGACGGCGAACCAACTGAACGCCATTTACCAGGGCGGCCCCAGCGCTATTCTCGGCACGCCCGAAATCAGTTTCGTGAAGACTTCCTCCGGCGGACCCGACATCGCGCAAAATACCTGGATCGAAGTTCACGGATCGGCTTTGGCCACCACGGCTCCACGAATCTGGAACGGTTCGGATTTCACCGGCGGCCAGATGCCTATGGCGCTGGACGGCGTCAGCGTAACCGTGAATGGGAAGCCGGCTTTCGTGTACTACATCAGCTCCAGCCAGGTCAATGTGCTCACGCCGCTCGACTCTTCCACCGGCACGGTGCAGGTTCAGCTCAAGAACAGCCTGGGCGCAAGCAATACGGTCTCAGCGAATGAGGACAGCGTTTCTCCGGCTCTCATCCTGGCGGGGTCAACCGAATACGTGGTCGCGCAGCATAGCGATTACAGCCTAGTGGGGCCGACCTCGCTGGACCAGGCCGGCTACACGTTTACGCCGGCGCATGTTGGCGAAACCGTGCTCCTTTACGGATTCGGCTTCGGGCTGCCCACGACGCCGCTGACCGACGGCTCCCAGACCCAGTCCGGCTCTCTGCCCGTTCTGCCGACGGTTCTGATCAATGGGGCCGCGGCGCAGGCTAGGTTCGCTGGGGTGATCAGCCCGGGGCTGTATCAAATCAACGTGGTGATCCCGAGCGGGGCCGCCAATGGCGACAACGCTATCAGCGTCAGCTACGATGGCCGCTCCATCCCCTCCGGCGCACTGATCACCGTAGGTCCGTGAGCGGCACCATCAACGGGGCGGGCGTCCGGCATAACCTCGCTCGGTGTCGAGCACTAGGGCAATCCAAATTGACGCCGATAAAACTAGCTTCTCTATAGAACCACTAAGACACTGTGCATCAATAAGTGCTCCGTTTGTGATATCGTGGACTAGTGGCTGGCTCCCTTGGTTCAGAGCAGAGTATTGCGCAGCGTTATAGGGGCCTTGCACCGGTTCTGAACGAACAGGGGTTGCGGCGGTTCGCGGCGACCGAAGCGCAGTCATATGGTCGAGGTGGAGTGAGCGCGGTTTCGCGAATAACCGGAATCGCTCGCAGCACGATCAGTCGCGGGATGAAGGAAATCGCGGAATCGCGGCAAGTGGAAGCCGGGCGAATCCGCAGGCCGGGCGGTGGACGCAAGGCAAAACTCACCGAAGACTCGACGTTGCTGGCGGATCTTGGACGGCTGGTGGAACCGGCGACGCGCGGTGATCCCATGCGACCTCTGAGATGGACCTCGAAAAGTCTGCGACACTTATCCGAGGCTCTGCGAAGCCTGGGTCATTCGGTTTGTCCTCACGTGATCGCCGACGGTCTGCGCAAACGGGGATTCAGTCTGCAGGCCAACCGCAAGACACGGGAGGGGAGCAGCCACGTGGATCGGAACGCCCAGTTTGAGTACATCAGCGATCAGGCCAAGGCGTTTCTGGCGGCGGGTGAGCCCGTAATTTCGGTTGACACCAAGAAGAAAGAGTTGGTGGGCAATTTCAAAAACAACGGTCGCGAATGGCATCCCAAAGGAAAACCGGAAGCGGTCAATGTCCATGACTTTATCGATCCGAAACTGGGGCGGGCGATCCCATACGGTATCTACGACATCGGCGACAACAAGGGATGGGTCAGCGTTGGCACCGATCACGATACCGCCAGTTTCGCCGTTCACGCGATTGGCCGCTGGTGGTTGAGTATGGGACAAGGCCGCTATCCCAATGCCACACGACTGCTGGTGACTGCCGATGGCGGCGGTAGCAACGGACACCGTGTCCGCCTGTGGAAAGTAGAATTACAGGAGCTAGCCAACATGCTTCGCGTTCCCATCACGGTCTGCCATCTGCCCCCGGGTACCAGCAAATGGAACAAAATCGAACATCGCCTCTTTTCCTTTCTCACGATTAACTGGCGTGGAAAACCCCTGCGGAGTTTTCAGACCATCGTTCAACTCATTGCGGCAACGACGACCACCACCGGACTTACCGTACGCGCCGAACTCGACGAAAACAAATATCCCAAAGGCGTCAAAACCTCCGATGCCAAATTTGCCGCCATCAATATCGCGCGCCACCCGTTCCACGGGGACTGGAACTATACCATTTCCCCATCGACACAATGAAGCGGTTATTTATGCACGAACGCTAAACGTGTTGTGCCTGAAAGGTGCGTGTAGGAAAAATTCCGACTTCTTGCTTCCTGCCACCGCACCCCGTACCTTCAAAAGAGTATGCCAGACCGCAGTTCGCTTGAAGCGCTTCGGAACCTCATCGAGCAGGTTGAGTTGCTGATTTCGACCACGACGCCGCTCCCAGAGAATCGTACGCCACGCTGTCAGGAGTTGCTGAAGACCGCGCTAGCATTGACGGATGACTTGCTTGATGGCACAATGGGACGTGCCTAGACGCCCAAGCATGCTGAAGGTCGCCGTCAAGTTCACTCCGGCCAAGGAAGCGACGCAGAACGTGGCTGTAACCATATTGCCCGTTAAGACCGAGGCCAAGAGCGTTGTCGTGCAATTTCCAGCGCCGGTAAAGGTAAAGAATCCGGCTGCTGTGGCGCTGGGGAAGCTGGGCGGATCGAAGGGCGGCAAGATCAGGGCCGCGAAGTTGTCCGATGAACGAAAAAAGGAAATAGCCCAGCAAGCCGCGAAAGCTCGTTGGGCTAAAGAGAAGGCCGAATGAGGCCGAGGATTCAATGGTGCGGGCGACGGGGATTGTATACCCGTAAGCGCCTCTGACAGCGCGGCGGTTTTAAAGACCGCTGTGTTTGCGTTTCACCACGCCCGCATAGTTGAAGGTGCCCCGCCATCGCTCCGGTTTGGAAGCTGAGACGATGGCGGGGTTTCTGCTTTTGGAAGGCAGAAGTGTTTTGCGGTGCCTAGGGGGAGTGGTGGCCCGCGAATCCGAACTTAGAGGCCGGTCGCCGATTTTCTCATTGCGTAGTTCCTCGCTGAATCTTGATCTCGATAGAATCGCTGCCGGTATCGGGATAGATCAAATCAAAATTCTGGGCGGCGGCGCGCAACCACTTCGCTCGTTTGTCAATAGGCCAGTCCTCGCCCTCTTTCGGCAGAGACCTGATTAGGCCCTCTATCAGTGGATGAAGCTCACCGCCGCCGCCGTCTCCACCACCTCCGCCATTCTTTCCGGCTGGAGTCTCTGGCGGCTTCGGAATAACTGGCGGAGGCACAACATCGGATGAAGAACCAGCGGAACCGTTACCTTTGACCGAAGGAGGCACCAAGCGATTCGTGCCGTGAGTGAAGAACCCGGCCTGCGTAGCCGACCGAAAGAATACTTGGCGTGCGTTGGCCTTCTGTTTCGGCGCGACGCCCATGTTCCCCATGGCGTTTTCTAGCCCTGTAAGCGGGGGGAGATTGCCGCCCTTGAATTGTTCATACACTTGCTTATAGAGCGGAACAAGTAGGAACGCCTCTGCCTTCGCTGCCGCCTCTTGCTGGGGATCGTTAACACGAATGCCTAAGGGTGTGAGCGCCACACTTCCCGCGCCGAACGTGATTAGTCCGAACATCTTGCTGGTGCCGAGCTTCTGCCTGAACTTAGGAGCGTCTGTTTTCTCTTGGAGACGTGCGGCAAGTTGGTCAACCTGGCAACTATTTCCGCCCTCCGTATGAACGCCCTTTGCAATCCTGACAGCCTCATTCAGATCAAGGTATGGGAACTGAATAGTTGATCTTCCGCGCTCTTGTTCGCCACCTTGTTCACCCTGCTCGCCCGCATCGTGCTCGCTTTCCGTTTCGGCTTGTGCGTCAGGAATGACCGTCTCTACTACTATGGCCATGAATTGTACCTCTGCCTCCATACTAATGGGAGCACCCAGTCATGTCAAGTGGGAGAATCATTAATCCCAAAGTTTTTTCCGGGATTCGTACGCGAGGGCTTGCTTTCTTAGCCGCCTAAGCATATAATATAGTCATATGGTGGCAATAAACAGCAAGCAGAAGCAAGTAGTATCAATGACTTGCTGTGATTGTGAATTACTGTGTCAGCGCTTCGGTAAGCATCGCAATGGCTTGCTCCGCTTCCGTTGTCCGCAGTGCAAGCGGACCTACACGGAGGCCCACGAGCTGACATTGGGCGAAATGTATGCCTCCAAGGATAAGGTCCTACTCGCCCTACAACTCCTTCTTGAGGGAAACTCGATCCGCTCCACTATGCGCATCACCGGCTTGGATCAGAACACCATCATGAAGGCGTTGGTGCTCGCCGGGGAACGTTGCGAAAAGCTCATGGGGCGATTGATCGTCAACGTGCCGGTGAAGGACGTTCAGGCCGACGAAATTTGGTCCTTCATTGGCAAGAAGGAAAAGCAGTGCAAGCCGGGCGACGATCCCAACTTCGGGGATGCGTACTGCTACACGGCAATCGAGCGCCACAGCAAGTTGATTCTGAATTTCGCGCTCGGCAAACGCGATCAGGCCACCACGGACATCTTCATCGAAGGTTTGCGCCACGCGACCGCGCATCAGAATTTTCAAGTCACCACGGACGGCTTCAGTCCCTACAAAACGGCGATTCCCGACACCCTGGCAGATCGCGTGAGTTTCGCAATGCTCATCAAGGTCTATCGGGCATCACGCGAAGGAGAGCAGCGCTACAGCCCCGCCGAAGTGGTGAGCATGGAGGTAGTCCCAGTTTGCGGCAACCCTGATCCTGACCGCATTTGCACGAGCCACGTCGAGAGGCAAAACTTGACAATGCGAACCAACATCCGCCGTTTCACCCGCCTAACGAACGGCTTCAGCCGCAAGTTCGAGAACCACTGGGCAGCGCTCGCACTGTACTTCGCCTACTACAACTTTTGCCGGTTGCACAAAACGATCCGCGTCACGCCTGCGATGGAAGCCGGGATTGCGGATCACGTCTGGGATTTGGCGGAACTACTGGCGTAGAATGGTGTGGCACGCGAAAGGACCAACATGGAACTTGGGCTCGTGGAACTTATCGAACGATTGAAACACGAAATTGGCGAACTTCAATTCAGGCGTTCCCCAATGTTCACGATTGAGGCTGTTGAGCTTGAGCTTAAGTTCATCGTCGAAAGAACTGCGGATGCCAGCGGCAGTGTCCATTGGGTGCTTTTTGCAGCCGAAGCAAAGGGCGAATATAAAGATCAACACGTCAATACGATCAAGTTGACCCTAAAGCCGTTGGCAGATCGGCCTATGCTTGCGGCGTCAGCGGCAGATTGAATCCTCAACGCACCTTTCAGGCACCACCCAGCATCAGTCCGCCCTTTGGTGTTTAGTGTGTTTAGTGCGTTATGTATCATTTGATCGGCATAGGGGCGGCGGTCACCCGCCGACCCCTGCCACACCACCGTGCATACGGGTCCGTACACGGCGGTTCGAGTCGGTTACGCTAATTAGTTTAGCGGGTCGGCGGGCGGCAACACCGAGCTCTTGTTCTGAAGACAAAACGGCGCTACTATGACAGTAGCGTATAAGCGACGAGAACGATTGTTCCGCCCAATGGAGGCTTCCGAGCACACGGTTCAATACCATCGCACCGCCGATGGGAAATTTCCGTTCAAAGGATTGGATGGATGGGATCACGGATGAGAGGGCGCTGGCTGCTGTGGACGCTCGCATTGGCCGTTTTCGCGGAGGAAACTTCGGGAAGTCCGAGCCGATTGGTGGAGGTGTGTCGGAGCACAAGATCGACTATGGCCCGGGCTATCGGCTTTACTATGGAATCGACGGAAAGGATATAGCGATACTCCTTCTGGGCGGAGACAAATCGACACAGAATGCGGACATCAAAACCGCGCAAGGATATTGGGGAGAGCACAAGCGCCGCAAAAAGCCGCTCAAGGTCAACGAGAAGCGCAAAAAATGAGCTACAAATCGGATCTTCTCGATAGGCTAAAATCCCCTCGGTATTGCGCGACCTACCTATCGGCTGCACTGGCGGATTCGGGTGAGGCATTTCTGGTTGCACTTCGCGACGTGACGGAGGCGCAGAAAGGGATGACGCAGCTTGCCAGCGCCGCGAAGGTAAACCGGGAAAACCTGTACAGGATGCTCTCCAAGGATGGGAATCCCCGACTGAGTAGCCTTGGCGCCATCATGGAGGCGCTTGGTCTGCGTCTTTCGGTTGAACTGACCGAAACGAATCGCACAGTTGTTGAGCCAAAGGCCGCTGCGCGCATCAGAACCCGCACGCGTCGTGTCGCAAGTCGTCATCGTTGAGGTGGCGCGCACGATGCTCCAAGCGACCGCTCTTGCGGAACTCGTTCTCTGCTGGATCGCGTGGGTGTTGGCTTTTGTGAAACCCCGCAAGCAAGCGGCCGGGCGGGTAAAGGTGGTCAGAGCGCCCGGGTCGAAGTGGGGCATCATTCTGGAAGGGGTCGGTTTCGCGCTCATCTGGCTTTATGTTCGGCCGGCGGGTTTTGAAAAATCCTGGCTGTCCCTAATCGCTTCCATGATTGTCGGCCCACTATCGGTGGCACTCGTGTGGGCGGCCACTCGCCATCTGGGCAAGCAATGGCGCTATGAAGCGGCGCTCATTGAGGATCACGAACTGATCCAAACGGGTCCCTACGCCTGGGTTCGGCATCCTATTTACACCTCGATGTTGGGCATGGCGCTGGCCATGGGATTCGCCTGGACCTGGTGGCCGATGTTTGTCGCGGGCCTGATCGTTGTCCTGGCTGGAACCGAGATTCGCGTGCGCGCGGAGGATCGCTTGCTGGCCGGGCGTTTCCAGGAGTCCTTCAGCGCATACCGCTCGCACGTAGGCGCCTACATTCCGTTCCTTCGCTGACTGCGCGGCGAGAAAGGCGCCTCCCTTACAATAGTCAGTATGCGAGTGTTGCGGACGCTTCTCGGTGCCTCGGTTTTATTTGCCCAGGCCGTCTTTGCCCAGAAGCAGCCGCTCACTGTCGAGACGATGCTGCGGATCGCACGCATCGGCGAGCCGGCGCTCAGTCCCAACGGACGGATGGTGGCGTTCACCGTGCAAACTCCGGATGTGACCCAGAACACCAAGCCGCAACAGATCTACGTGGTTCCCGTACAAGGAGGAACGCCGCGGCAGCTCACGCAGGAAGGCAGCCAGAATGAGAGACCGCGCTGGTCGCCGGACTCGCGCCAGATTTACTTCGTTTCCAATCGCGGAGGGTCCGGGCAGATCTGGGTGATGGATGCCGACGGCGGCCATGCCCGCCAAATCACGCACCTGTTCGACGGAAGCCAGCGGCCTGCTGGTAACACCCGACGGCAAGAGGCTGGTGTTTTTATCCAGCGTCTACCCGGTGTGCGCCGAGGATGACGTCTGCAACAAACGCAAGCTCGACGAAGAAACGCAGAGCAAGGTGAAGGCGCGCGTCATTACGTCCCTGCTCTTTCGCCATTGGAACCAGTGGGAGGGCGAGCGGCGCCAGCACCTGTTGACGATCAACGTGGACGGCACCGAGGTGAAGGATCTGACTTCGGGCTTGCGCGACGTGCCTCCGTTCTCGCTGGGCGGTCCGGACGATTACGCCGTTTCGCCCGACTCCGCCGAGTTGGCGTTCGTCACGAACGCCGATCCGGAGCCGGCACTGAGCACCAACTCGGACATTTACACGGTTTCGTTGGACGGCGGCGATCCTCGCAAGATCACGGCGGGGCTGGGCGCCGACAACTCGCCGCAATACTCGCCGGACGGGAAGTATCTGGCGTTCCGCTCGCAAGCGCGCCCGGGCTATGAGAGCGACCGCTGGCGGCTGATGGTGCTGGATCGCGCCACCGGCCGGTCCACCAATCTCACGGAAGGGCTGGACCGCTGGGTGGGCAGCTTCACCTGGTCGCCGGATTCGACGCGGATTTTTTTCACGGTGGAGGACCGGGGGCGCACCGGAGTGCAGATGGTTCTGGCGACGGGCGGAGGGTCGCGCAACATCATTTCGGGGTCTTCCAGCCTGGACGATGTGCAGTTCACCTCCGACGGGCGGACCATGATCTACACCGAAGAGACCGGCTCCCGCCCGGCCGAGATTTTTCGCGCGGACTCCTCGGGTGGCGCGGAAGTGGCGCTGACGCACTTGAACGACGCGCTGCTTTCGCGAGTGCAACTGACTCCGCTCGATGAGATGTCGGTGGAAAGCGCGGACAAAACACGGGTGCATGCCTTCGTGGTGAAGCCGCCGGGATTCAGCGAAACGCAGAAATATCCGGTGCTGTTTCTGATTCATGGCGGGCCTCAGGGCGCCTGGGGCGAAACCTGGACCTACCGCTGGAACGCGCAGGTGTTCGCGGCCGCGGGATACCTGGTGGTGATGCCGAATCCGCGCGGGTCCACCGGCTACGGGCAGAAGTTCATCGATGAGATCAACGGGGATTGGGGCGGGAAGCCCTACGACGACATCATGGCCGTGGTGGATTCGGTGGCCGCGTTGAAGTACGTGGACCCCGACCGCATGGCGGCCGCGGGCGCCTCCTACGGCGGCTACATGATCGACTGGATCCTGGGACACACCACGCGTTTTAAGGCGCTGGTGTCGCACGACGGCGTGTTCGATCTGCGCAGCATGGCCGCATCCACCGAAGAACTGTGGTTCCCGCAGTGGGAATTCAAGGGCATGCCCTGGGATAACCCGGAAATGTACGCGCGCTGGTCGCCGAGTTACTTCGTCAAGGATTTCAAAACTCCCACGCTGGTGATCCACGGCGAGGAGGATTACCGCGTGCCGCTGGACCAGGGCTTGCAATTGTTCACCGCGCTTCAGGTGCAGAAGGTTCCGTCGAAGCTGCTGGAATTCCCCGGCGAAGGCCACTGGGTGCTGAAACCCCAAGACAGCGTGTTGTGGTACCACACGGTGCTGGACTGGATCGGGGAGTGGTTGAAGAATTAGCCCCGATGTGGGGCGGAGCGCGACCAGGGTGTCGCGCGCGGGTCAGGGGACCCGCCCCACCGTTCGCGGTCGCGATCGTATTGCTGGCGCTCACAGGCTGCGGCGGGCCGCCCGAAGCGCGGCTGCGCAAAGCGCTGGCGAACACAACCACAGGCACGATTCAATTGCCTTCGGGCGCCGTCGAAATTTCCGCGGAGCTGACGCTGGCGCCGGGAGCGCACGATCTCGAAATCGCCGGGGCCGCCGGCACGGTGCTCCACGCCATCCGCGGATTTCATGGCCGGGCCATCCTTGTGGTGGAAGGCGCGAAAAACATCCGGCTCCGCGATTTCAGCGTGGAAGGCAATCGCGAGACCGCGCCCACAACATTGGAAATGGCGCCTCCGGAGAATTATTTCCGGATGTGGTATCCGGACAACGGAATCCTCGCGGATCGCGTGGAGGGATTGGAAGTCTCCAGAGTCCGCCTCGCTCACGTCGCCGGCTTCCCCATCCTGGTGAGCCGGTCTTCGCGGATTCACATCGCCAAAGTCTTGGTGGAGGATTCGGGCTCGCGTAACGCGCAAGGGCGCAACAATCTGAGCGGCGGGATTCTGATCGAAGAAGGCTCGACGCAATTCGAGGTGCGGGACTCCGTGTTCGAGAGAATCGCCGGCAACGCCTTGTGGACGCATTCCCTTCGGATCTCGCCAAGGTTAGAAGGTGGCGTGTTCGCGGGCAATCGCTTCGACACGATCGGCCGCGATGCGATCCAGGTGGGCGCTGCCTCGCGCGTGCGCGTGGAGGACAACACCGGCGCGAACATCGGATACCCTTTGGCTCTGGTGGACGTGGAGCACGGAGGAACGCCGGTGGCCGTCGATACCTCGGGGAACGTGGACGCCAGCGTCTACGCGCGCAACCGGTTCGAGGAAGTCAACGGAAAATGCTTCGACTTGGACGGGTTTCACGACGGGGCGGTGCGCGGCAACCAGTGCGTGAATCGCAAGCCGCCCGCGGAATATCCGTTCGGGCATTTTGGAATCGTGATGAACAACACCGACCCGGGCATGCAATCGGTGAATATCGAGATCTCGGACAATACCTTCGACGGCATGAAGTTCGGGGCGTTGTTTTTAATCGGCAGCGGACACACCATCGCCGGCAACCGGTTCCTGAATCTGAACACTGCCGGGTGCAACGAAAATGCCGCGCGGTTCGGATGTAATTACAAAGCAGACGAGCCCGAGATGCTGGAATCGGGAGTCTACCTGGGCCGCGGCGCGGAACATCCGGCGGACACGCGAGGCAACACCATCCGAGGCAACACGATTTCCGGGCACGGCATGAAAAGGCACTGTATCGAGGCTGCGCCGGGCGTGGCGCTCAGGGCCAATACGATCCAGGAAAACAAGTGCTCCGACAGCGAGGGTGTGCGGTAACATAGACTAATCTTTGATGCCGATCGAGTTTCGTAACGTAACCCTGGGCCCTTTGAAAGAGTTTCGCGCGATGGCGCCTTCGGGCGTCATTATAGGCGTGATTGGGGAGAAGGGATCGGGCTCCGCTGAGCTGCTGAAGCTGGCCGCGGGCGCCGCGGCGCCGGAACACGGCGAGGTGATCGCGGGCGCGCAACGCCGGTTCGTGGCGCTGGGCGAGCCGCTGAATCTGGCGCCGGCCGACGTGATCGCGCTGGATCAGGCGCTGGCGACGCAGGACGCGGTGGTGCGGGCGCGCACCCTGACCGGCCTGGACCGGCTGCGGCGCGCGGGGACGACCGTGTTTTTGGCGTCGAATGAAACCGGTCTTCTCGAAACCTTGTGCGACGAGGTGTGGTGGATCGACGCAGGCGAGCTCGCGGCCAAGGGCGATCCCAGGGAGACGCTGGCGAAGTACGGCCGTCACGTGGCGGAACGGATTCGGAGTTGGGGAGAAACGATTCCACCGCGCCTCGCGCCTTCCTTCCGCCGCGGCAATGGGCGGGCTGAGGTCATCTCGGTCGAAAGTCTGGGCGAGGGAGGCAAGCCGACCATCGTATGGAAGAGCGGAGAAATGGTCAGCGTGCGCGCCGAGGTCCGCTATCACGACGCGGTGGAAGATCCGGTGTTGGGATTGCTGATCCGCACGCAGATCGGCTTCGAGGTGTATGGCACCAACACGGAGCTGGAACGCGTCAAAATCGGGCCGCGTAAAGCCGGCGAGACTGCGGTGGTGACCTTTTCGTTCCTGTGCGATCTGTGCCCCAACGCTTATACGCTAACGCTGGCCTCGCACGATCCCGACGGCACCGCGCACGACTGGCTGGACGACGCCATCGCGGTGACGGTGACGGATGAGCGGCCCACTGCGGGGGTAGCGAATCTGCGGGCTAAAGTGACGGTGGAGACGCCGGCGCCCGCGGGCGGGGCATTAAACCTCTGAGTGAATCTCTGACGGCTCGCTTGCCGGGCCAGCGGCCCCCTCCGCTCCGGCTTTCGATTTGCTCTGTATCGCTCCTTCGCCGGGGGTTGAAGGTATGACGGGCGAACTCAAACCTGAAACTGAACGGCTGGTGCAGAAATGGTAATCCTTGCGCGGCTCTTCTAAGTTCACGGTGCCACAGTTCGTGGCACATCTGACGCTGGTGTGCTTCTGGGGCACCACGTACCTGGGCATCGCCGTGGAAGAACTGCCTCCAGCCACGCTGAACGCCTGAAAGGCGGTGGGTTTAGACCTGGAGATTGATTCTAAATTAGCCCGGTTGAGCGCAGCATCCGCCGCGCCAGTGATAAACTGAAACCAGCCATGAGTTCGTTGTCACCCCGGCTTCAGATTCGGGTTCAGCAGAAGCAGACGCTGACGCCTGGGTTAGTACAAATGGTCAGTCTGCTCCAGTTGAACCGGCTGGAGTTGAAGGACATGATCTCCGCCGAGATCGCCCAGAACCCGGTCCTCGAAGAAGCTACCGAGGGCAGCGAGGAACTGACCCCCGAAGAGCTGCAACCCCTGCTCGAAGCCGAAGCGGAGCGTTCCGGAGAGCCGGCCGATCAGTCCATTCTGGAGGCTACCGCGGGCCCGGTCGAGGGTGCGGAGCCAGCCGAACTCGGAAGTTCCCTGGCCGAAAGTTCATTCGAAGGTCCGGAGCCTGCGGCCGCCGATACCGCCGCGCCGGCCGAAGCCGTTCCCACTCCCGAGACTCCGGAGGCACCGGCCGACCCCTTCGACGAAATCGACCTTGGCGACTACTTTGATAACTATCTGGACCCGGGCTTCAAGAGCCCGGCTTCGGAGAACATTGAAAAACCGTCCTTCGAAACCTTCCTATCCTCTCCCGTGACGCTGTCGGATCATCTACGCTCCCAGCTTGCGCTGGTTACCATGAGCGATGGAGTCCGCGACGCCGCCGAGGAAATCATCGGGAACCTGGATGAAAACGGCTACCTCACGGCCTCGGTCGAGGAGATCGCGGCCGGAGGCGGATGCGCTGCCGCCGACGTCCAGGAGGCCCTCCATGTGGTCCATTCCCTGGACCCGGCGGGGGTTGGGGCCGCGGATGTGCGGGAGTGCCTGCTGCTCCAATTGGAAAGCCGCAACGCCAAGGGCGGCGTGGCCTGGCAGATCGTCGCGGAGCACCTGAAGTTGCTGGAATCGCGGCAGCTCAAGGAGCTGGCCAAGGCGCTGCACCGGCCCATCGAGCATATCCAGATCGCCGTCGACGTCATCCGCCATCTGGATCCCCAGCCCGGATTGCGCTACTCCGGTCCGGGCGCTCGGCAAGTGGAGCCGGACGTTTACATTTCCAAGGACAGCGACGGCTACCTGATTCAGCTTAATGACGACGAGTTGCCGACACTGCGGCTAAACCCCCAGTACCGGCGCATGTTGGACCGCACGCAGGAGCCCAGCAAGGACGTTCGCAACTATGTCCGGGACCGCTACGCCTCCGCGATTCAGCTCATGAAGAACATCGAGCAGCGCAAGCAGACCATTCTCAAGGTCTGTCAATCCATTGTGCGGCGCCAGCCGGATTTTCTGGAAGGCGGCATCGATCAGCTCAGGCCCATGATGATCAAGGAGATCGCCGAGGAGATCGGAGTCCATCCTTCGACCGTAAGCAGGGCTGTCTCCAACAAGTACGCCCACACTCCGCAGGGTGTTTTCGAGTTGCGTTATTTCTTCTCCGAAGCCGTGCAGGGGCCCGGCGGTACGGCCACTCCGTTGCTTATTCTAAAGCGGCGAGTGAAGAAAATGATCGAAGAAGAGGATACCGCGCATCCGCTTACCGACGAGCAAATTACCGAACTGCTGCAAACCGAGGGAATCGAAGTCACCCGGCGGACGGTCGCCAAATACCGCGAAGACATGCGGATTCCGTCCACTCATCAGCGGCGGGTGCGGGCCTAAACGGGGGAATCATGAAAGTCAGCTACAGAGGCATCAAGCAGGCTTTGCCTGCCAAGATCCAGGCCAAGCTGGACGCGAAGTTCGCGAAGTTGTCGAAACTACTTGAAAAAAGAGGAGAACAAGAAGCGCACGTGGTGGTCACCATGGTGCGCCACCTGCACAAAGCCGAAGTCACGATCCAGTTCTACGATCACAACTGGTGGCGATAGGCTCGGATGCCGATCTGTTCACGGCCCTTTCCGAGGCGCTGGACAAGCTGGAGACGCAGGCGGTGAAGAACCGCGGCAAGTGGCAGGAGCGCCGCAAGGAAGGTTCGTCGAAAAAGAGCGCCGCGAAAGTGGAAGCTTCTTCGGTGAAAGGCGCGCCCGCGCATAACGGCCCTCCCGTGAACGTCTTTCGGGTGAACCACCATGATTGCCGCAAACCCATGACGCTCGACGAAGCCATGCTCGAAATGGAGCAAGATCGGGATTATGTGGTGTATCGCGACGCCGAAAAGGAACGGGTCTCCGTGCTGGTGCGCCGCCGGGACGGGCACTTCGATTTGATCGAGGGCTGATCGGCCAAATGAACCTTGAGCAAGCCGTAAAGGCACTGCAAGACAACCTGGTTGTCATCGCTGAAATCGAAGGCCGCCAGTCCGCGCTCCCGAAAGATCACTCCGAACGCATCGTCGCCATCGAAGAAAGAAGCGCCCAACTGAACCTGGAGATCCAAGAGATCCAGAAGCGCACCGACCTCAAGCTCGAAGAACTCACAGACAAGCTCAACGGCCTCATCGGCTTTGTAAGCGGCCAGCACAAGCCGCCCCAGTAAAGCCCCCCGCTCCATTTTGCGGAGGCCACGCGGCCGCGGCGGGCATTTCGATTTGATCGAGGGCTGAGCGCGGCAGGGGCCGGGAAACCGCTAAAATAGCGGCGAATGGCCAAGTCCTCGCGTTCCGCGGCCAGGCAGACCGAACTGGTGATCATCACCGGACTGAGCGGGTCCGGCAAAGGGACCGCGCTCAAGGCGCTGGAAGACCTGGGCTACTACTCGGTGGACAATCTTCCCATCGGGTTGATTCCGAAATTCGCGGAGTTGGCCGAGGCGGTTCCCAACGTGCGCAAGGCGGCGATCGTCATCGACATCCGCGAGGGCTCGGCGCTGGACCGCTTTCCGGCCCTGTACAAACGCATCCGGCGCAAAGTTCCCACGCGGCTGCTGTTCCTGGAAGCCGACGACGCCAGCCTGATCCGGCGCTTCAGCGAAACCCGCCGGCCCCATCCGCTGGGCGCGGACCAAAGCGTCGCGCTGAGCGTCCGCCGCGAGAAGGAGCGTCTGGCGCCCATCCGCCGCCTGGCCGATCCCATCATCAACACCAGCAAGTTCAACGTACATGAGCTGCGCGACACCATCCACGGGCGTTCCACGGCCAGAAGCACGCAAGCCGGAGATCCTGATTCAGGTCACCAGCTTCGGATTCCGCCACGGCGTGCCCACCGATAGCGACCTGGTGTTCGACGTTCGCTTTCTTCCCAATCCCAACTACATTCGCGGCGTTCAAGCCCTTGAGCGGCAAGAACCCCGGCGTGGCGCGCTACATCCGGTCGTTTCCGCAAACCACGGAGTTCATCGAGCGCATCTCCGATCTGCTGGTGTACCTGCTGCCGCACTACATCGCGGAAGGCAAGTCGTACCTGACCATCTCCTTCGGCTGCACCGGCGGACGCCACCGCAGCGTGATGATCGCGAGCGAAATCCGCAAGCGGCTGGCCGCCGCCGGATATCGCGCGAAGGAAACGCATCGCGATCTGCAAAAGACGTGACGCTCCTCACACGGAGACCGTGCCGCGATTTCGCGCAAGTCCTCGAAGCTCGAATGGCTGGAGACCAATGGGACCGGCGCTTTCGCCATGGGAACCGTCGCGGGCGTGAATACGCGGCGCTATCACGCGCTGCTGGTGGCGTCGCGGTCGGGCTTCCGGCCGGCGAGTGCTGTTCGCGCGCGTGGAGGAAGAGGCCGTCGTGGATGGCCGGTCCTTCGCGCTCGGCGCGTGCCAGTACCCGGGCATAGTCACGCCGCGAGGCTTCGAGCTGCTGGAGGAATTTCGCCCGGAGCCGTGCGCGACTTGGGTCTACGGTCTCGGCGGAATTCGACTCGAAAAGCAGGTCTATCTCGTCGAAGGCACGCAGGCAGTGGTGATCCGCTATCGCGCGGATCGCGCGCTGACGCTTCGCGTTCGGCCGTTTCTGGCCGATCGCGATTATCACTCCTTGCAGCACGCTGGAAACTGGAGCAGCACCGCGCTGCAATTCCACTCCACCGCGAAGCTCATCGAAGAGCCGCACTGGTATTACAACGTCGAGTACCTGGAAGAACTCGACCGCGGCCTCGATTTCCGTGAGGATCTATATTCGCCGGGCGTGTTCGTGCTCGATCTGAAGCCGGGCGAGTGGACCCCCATCTGCGGATCGGCGGACGGCACGAACCCAAGGTGGCGAGCCCCCCGCCAAGCGCGATCCTTTCGTGGTGCGCCGCACCGATGGAAGTCCCACCATCATCGCCGGCTATCCCTGGTTCACCGATTGGGGCCGCGATACGATGATCAGCCTCCCGGGCCTGTTGATCACGCCAAGGACGTCTCGAGGAAGCCCGGCAAATCATCGAAGGCTTCCTCAATCGGCGCAATCGGGGCATCATCCCGAATCGTTTTCCCGATGCCGGAGAAACCCCCGAATACAACACAGCGGACGCAACGCTGTGGATGTTTCAAGCCATGCGTGCGTGGGTCCAAGCTCGGACGGCGGCCAGCGGAGACCGGGCGTTCCTCACCGACGTCTTCTATCCCGCCGCGAAGGACATCCTGGACTGGCACCGCCGCGGAACCTGGTATGGAATCGGCGTCGATCCAGCCGATCACCTCCTCCGCGCCGGCGGACCGGGCACGCAGCTTACCTGGATGGACGCGAAGGCCGGCGACTGGGTGGTGACGCCCCGCGCACGGCAAGCCGGTGGAGATCAACGCGCTGTGGCATGCCGCGCTGTGCCTGATGGCGGATTGGGGCGACGACGATGGTCAAGCTGGCGCTGCCGCACCGAAGCGCTCGCCGTCCGCGAAAGCTTTCGCGCAAAGTTCTGGAACGCGGAGCAGACAGTGCCTGTACGACGTGCTGGCGACAGACGGGCCGGTGTCGAAGCTCCGGCCCAACCAGATCTTCGCGGTGAGTCTGGGAAACGATCTGCTCGAACGCGACCAGCAGCAGGCGGTGGTTCGAATCGTCGAGCGCGAGTTGCTCACGCCGGTGGGACTGCGCACGCTCGATCGCGGCGATCCCGAGTACAAGCCTCACTACCAGGGTGGACCGGCCGAGCGCGATGGCGCCTATCATCAGGGCACGGTCTGGCCGTGGCTGATGGGGCCTTTCATCGACGCGTATCTGTGCGCGTTCGGGAAGACGCCGGAGACGCTTGCCGTATTGCCGCAGGCTTGTGGACCAATTTGAGGACGCGGTCACGCGCGGGCCGTGTTTCGGATCGGTGCCGGAGATTTACGATGCCGAAGAACCGCATATCGCCCGGGGCTGCCCGGCGCAGGCATGGAGCGTCGCGGAGCTCGCGAGACTGAAGGGATGCGCAAAGAGCTGCGCGGGATGCTATAACGGACCTGTGGCTCCCCGCCCCGAACTGCGTCATCACAAGCCTCCGCATTTCCGCGAGCGCAACAAGCCGCATTACCGCCTGGCGCACTGGCCGATCTGGATCTTCGTGTTCTTCATCGCCCCCGGACCGTTGACGTTCGATTTGTTCGAACGCGGCTTCGATGCGCGGATGGCCGCGTGGCTCGCAGTGGTCCTGGCCGGGACGGGCCTGGCGGGATGGTTCGGGCAACTTCCCGGAGTCGAACCCAGGCCGTACATTCTCCGCTTCACCGAAGACAAACCCAACCCGATCTATCGCCGCATCTGCTACACGATGGCGTGGAGCGATCTCATCAGCTTCGCGATTTTGAACCTGGCGGGGTTGATTTACGCGCTGGCGAACGGAGTTTGGCGACTGCGCCAGATCTACGACGCGGCGTATTTTCCGCTGGCCGGAGCGGTGATCCTGTGCGGCCTTCTGGGCGGGTTGCCGCGCGTAAGAGGCTCGACCAAGGGCGAAGGCACCGAGCGCCGCTATTTCTATGGCACCGTGTGGGCGGTGTGCGCGGCGCAACCAGTGCTGGGCCTGCTGTGGAAGATCCTGCCCCGGACGCCCGAGGCGGACGCCGTCAAGCTCGCCGTCTTCGCCGGGATTCTCGCCGGAATGGGGGTTCTGGCGTATCGCGGAGCGTTGCCGCGAACCCGCCCCATCGTCCCCGGCGAATGGGCGATTTCAGACTGATGTCTGGCAAGAAATGACGCCGCGCGAAACCTTGCTCGACTTCTTCGCGGATTTTGCCGAGTTAAAAGACGAGTTTCTGGTTTGGGACGACGGCTACCGAGTTCACCATCGCACCTACGCCGAGGTTGCCCGCGCGGCGCGAACGTTTGCCGCGAAGCTGCGGGCGCAGGGCATCGGCAAGGGGCAGAAGGTCGTGTTCTGGTCGGAGAACCGGCCGGAGTGGGTGGCCGCGCTATGGGGCTGCCTGCTGGAGCGTGTGATCGCGGTGCCCATCGACTTTCGCAACTCCGCCGATTTCGTGACCCGGATCGCAGGGATCGTGGAGGCCCGCGCGGTTGTAACGGGCGATTCGGTGCCTCAGGACGCCATCGCCGGCGCTTGGTGCTTCGCGGATTTCGAATGGCCTTCGCAAGAGCCGGAGACCGCCGCGCACGCGGAGGCGAGGCCGGACGACATCGCCGAAATCGTATTCACGTCCGGCGCAACGGCCGAGCCCAAGGGCGTCATCATCACGCACCGCAATCTTCTTTCGAACCTCGTGCCGGTGGAGAACGAGATCGGGAAGTATCGTAAATACGGGCGCCCGTTCTATCCGCTGCGATTCCTCAATCTGCTGCCGCTGAGCCACCTGTTCGGGCAGACGATGGCGGCGTTCATTCCGCCCATGCTGGCCGGAACGGTGGTATTTCAGCAGTCCTACCATCCGGAAGAGATCCTGCGGCAGATCCATTCGCGCCGCGTGTCCGTGCTGGTTTCGGTGCCGAAAATTCTGGAAGTGTTGCGAGATTACATCCTGCATGAGTTTCCCGAGAGCAAGAACCTGCCCGAAAAGATGCACTGGACCCGCCGCTGGTGGCGCTTCCGCCGAGTGCATCGCGCCTTCGGTTGGAAATTCTGGGCGTTCATCACCGGCGCTGCGCCGCTCGACCCGGCTGTCGAGGAATTCTTTCTGCGGCTCGGCTTCCTGGTGATTCAAGGTTACGGCTTGACCGAGACCGCGCCCATCGTGACGCTGAACCATCCCTTTCATACTCGGCGCGGCACCGTAGGCAAGCCGGTCGGCGGCGTCGAGATCCGCCTGGCCGACGACGGCGAGGTGCTGGTGCGTGGCGGCAACGTCTCGCGCGGTTACTTCGGCCAGGATCAATCCGGCGGCTTCGCCGGGGGTGAGTCGCTCGATGACGGCTGGCTCCGAACCGGCGATATCGGCGAAATGGATCACGAGGGCAGCCTGACGATTCGCGGGCGCAAGAAAGAGATGATCGTGCTCCCGGACGGACGAAAAGTCTTTCCGGAGGACGTGGAAACCGTGCTGCGAACGATTCCCGGCGTGCGCGACTGCGCCGTGATCGGACCGGATCGGGTGCATGCCGTGCTGGTTGCCGAAGCCGGAGCGGATGCAATCGTCCGCCGCGCCAACGAAAAACTGGAAGATCATCAGAAGATCCGCGCCGTCTCGCTCTGGCCTGCTGGGGAGGACCTTCCGCGCACGCCCGGCACCGGCAAGCTGAAGCGCGCGGAGGTCCGGCAGCGCATCTCAGGCGGTCTGCGGCCAGCCGCTCCTTCGAGTGGCGGCGTAATCGGGCTGCTTCAGCGCTACGCCCCCAACCGCTCCATCACACCGCAGACGACTTTGGATGAGCTGGGGTTGAGCTCGCTCGATCGCGTGCAGCTCCTAATGGAGATGGAGCAGCAGCTCGACACAGCCATCGACGAAAGGTCGTTCACGGCGGCCCGGACCGTGGCGGATTTGACGAGACCGGATTCGAGGGGACAAGACGAAGCCGCGCCCGCCGAAACTCCGCTCGAGTTTCCGTCGTGGAACCGTTCCTGGCCGGCTCGCTGGCTGCGGCGCGCAGTGCAAGCGACGCTGGTGCGTCCTCTCACGCGATACTTCACGCGCATCGCCGTCGCGGGCATCGAGAACCTGAGAGACTTGCAGCCTCCCGTGATCTTCGCGCCCAACCATCAAAGCTTCATGGATGTGCCGGCGATTCTGTGCGCGCTGCCGCCGGAGTGGCGCGGCCGCCTCGCCCCGGCCATGGCGAAAGAATGGTTCGAGCCGCATTTTCATCCGGATCGTTACTCGCGTTGGAGGCGCTTCACCAGCGGCTTGCAATACTACTCGGCAACGCTGTTCTTCAATGCGTTTCCCTTGCCGCAGCGGGAGATGGGCGCACGCCGCACCCTGCGCTACATGGGGTCCCTCACGGACGAAGGCTGGTGCGTGCTGATCTTTCCCGAGGGCGACCGCACGCACGCCGGCGAAGTTCTACCGTTCTTTCCGGGAGTGGCGATGCTGGCGTCGCGCACGCGGATTCCGGTGGTTCCGGTGCGCCTGGAAGGACTGGAGCGAGTCTTCCACCGCGACGCGCATTGGCCCACGCACGCACCTTCGAAGGTAACGTTCGGAGCGCCTCTTCTGCTCGAAGGCGGCGACTACGCGGCGGAGGCGAAAAAGGTGGAGGATGCGGTTCGCCGCCTCGCATAAGTCGGTGGTAGGATCGTACGCATGAAATGCCTGGCGATCGCCGCGCTATTCCTGTGCGCGTTCGCGCTTCAGGCGCAGGCTCCGGCGGCCAGCGCCAATCCTTTCCTGGGATCGTGGAGACTGAATCTTGAAAAGTCGAATTTTGAAAAGTCCGGGACGCCCCAGCCGGGCGTCACTTCCGTGCGCCAATACACCAGGGTGGCGGGCTGATGCTCCACACCATCGTCACGATCACCCCGAATGGGGCGACGTTCACCTTCACCGCGGCCAGATACGACGGCAAGGAATACCCGGTCTATGTGCCACATACGTTGGGAGAGTTCTTGAACACTGGAACCAAGCCCGCGCGGACGGTCGCGTTCACCAGGAAAGACGCGAATACGCTGGAATGGACCGACCGGCAGAACACGAGGATCTCCTCGACCGGCGTCAACCAGGTCTCCGAAGACGGCAAGACCATGACGGAGACGGAGAAGCAGTTCGACGCGCAGGGCAAGCAGACCTCCAGTTCCGTCGTCGAGTTCGACAAGCAGTAGCGAACTGATTCGCATAACTTAGTGGGATAATCGTCCGCATGAAACGCTTGGCGATGTTCTTGACCGGAGTGTTCCTCACGCTGCTCGCCTTGCCTGCCCAGCAGGGCGGGATCGACGCCTTTTTCCGCACCTTCACCGATGAATGGGTTCGCGGAAGCCCCAGCCTGGCGACCGGCGCACGTTATTTCACCGGGGAAGAGCAAGACCGCCTGGAGCGCCAACTGACGCCGGAAACCCGCGCCTACCGCGAGTCGCGCATTCAACTCGCGCGCAAGGGCCTCGCCGGGCTCGCCAAGTTCGACCGTTCTCAGATGACGGAAGCGCAGCGCCTGTCGGCCGATGTCATGCGCTGGCAACTGGAAATCGCGGCCGCCGAGGAGCCGTACCTGGACTACAATTTCCCTCTGCAACAGATGAACGGCGTCAATATCAACCTGGTCGAAGCCATGACCGTCCGGCACCCGCTGGCGAATGAAAAGGACGCAGCCAATTATGTCGCGGCTCTCGGCCAGGTCTCGACGCGCATGGACGAAGCTATCGCCGAATCGCGCCGCCTCGCGGTCAAGAACATCATTCCGCCGAAGTTCATCCTCCAGGCCACCATCAAGCAGATGCAGAGCTTCGCCGATCCGGCTCCGGCCCAGAATCCGTTCGCGGCGGTTTTCGCGCAAAAGATGGAGGCCGCGAAGATCCCCGAGGCACGCCGCGCCGAAATGAAATCGCAAGCCGAGAAAATCGTGGCGGCGCAAGTTTACCCGGCCTGGAAGCGAGCCATCGCGCTGCTCCAATCCCAGCTCCCGCGCTCCAACGACAACGCTGGATTATGGCGTCTCAAAGGCGGTCCGGAAGCCTACAGCTACTTCCTCCGCCGCTTCACCACAACCGATCTCACCGCGGATCAGATCCACGAAATCGGTCTGAAAGAGGTTGCCCGCATCGAAGGCGAAATGGACGCGATCTTGCGGCGCCTGGGCCGCACCGAAGGCTCCGTTAAAGATCGCGTCGAGAAGCTGAAGCTGGATCTCGGTTATCCTCAAACCGAAGCCGGCCGCGACATTATCATGAAGGATGTCGAGGGCATCCTGCGCGACGCCGAGAAGCGGTCCGCGCTGCTGTTCGACAAGACTCCCAAGTCGCCCGTGGTCGCCCAGCCGTTTCCGCGCTTCCGCGAGGCCAACGCCGCCGCCAATTACAACGCTCCCGCACCCGACGGCTCGCGCCCCGGCGTCTTCCAAATCCCGCTGCGGCCGGACCGCATGACCAAGTTCGGTCTGCGCAGTCTGGTGTATCACGAGACCGTTCCCGGCCACCATTTTCAAATCGCGCTGGAAGTGGAGAATCACGATCTCCCGCGCTTCCGTCAGATCCGCGCGCTGGGCGGCATCTCCGCTTTCACCGAAGGCTGGGGGCTGTACGCCGAGCGCCTGGCGACCGAATCCGGCTGGTACGAGGGCGACCTGGAAGGTCAGCTTGGCCAGCTTGACGCCGCTCTGTTCCGCGCCCGCCGCCTGGTTGTCGATACGGGCATCCACGCCAAACACTGGACCCGCCAGCAAGCCATCGACTACGGAATCGAGCCCAGCGAGGTCGAGCGCTACGTGGTTTATCCGGGGCAAGCGTGCTCGTATATGATCGGGCAGTTGAAGATCGTCGAGCTCCGGGAGAAGGCGCGTCAAGCCTTGGGCAGCCGTTTCTCCCTCCGCCAGTTCCACAATGTGGTGTTTGACACCGGCTCCGTGCCTCTAGAGATCCTGGAGCACCAGGTGGAAGCCTACGAACGCGCCGCCCATTAATCAAAACTAAGCCCGGGTGTGTGGACGCCCGCACCGGCCTCCATCCCTGGCGTGGCAGAGCCGGACCAGGGGTCCGGCGCGGATGGGGCGTCCGCCCCACTCACGAATCCAGCCCAAGTTCCGCGCGCAGGCGGGCAACGTCGTAAAACGGTTCGCCCGACTGCCTTTTCCGATCCTCGCCGTTCTCGATGGTCTTGAGGACCGCGATCACCTGTTTGCGGCCCTTCGGCGTTCGCGCGGCCTCGCGCGGCGTCTTTCCGCCCAGCGCCGGCAGTTTCGTGTCCGGCCATGTCCCGTAGTGCTCCTCCATGAAACGCACGACTACCTCGTCGCGGACTTCCTTCGGAATTTCTTCTTGGTGCGGCTGTGCGCCTCGAGGCGCCGCGGCCGCCCGGCTCTTGAGTTCCTTCTGCGTGGTGAATTCATCGCGCAGATGGCGTAGCGACTCACCCGCGATGTTCGACAGCAGCAGCTTCCCCCGCTCCATGCGCTGTCTCGAATTGCACTCCAGCACAAGCTCGTCGGTTCCGATGCGAATGTTCCCCAGCACAGTCTTCCGCTCATTCAGCCAGACAAAGTGCTGGCGCGCCTCCGCGGGGGTGAATTCAGTTTGGTCGGATTCGTCCTGGAACTCCGGGCAACGGTGCAGCGCCGTGATCGCCGCCGCCTCGACAACCACTCTGTACACCGACTTGGAGAACAAAAGCTCGTCGCCGTCGGTATTGGACAACCGAAGCGATTCGACCCAGTTCGCCGCCAATTCAAACGACTGGCGGCGAACGCGCGGCCAGTTGCCCTTCAGATATTCCCGCCACTCCAGGCCCGTTTCTCCGCGATCCTCTTCCATCCACAGGCGAAGCGACTCAATGCTGTGGCGCGGCACCGTCAGTCCAATGCCGGCAAGCTCGGCGCCACGTTCCCCCGGCACGACGCGGGCAAGTAAACCGTCCCACCGCGCCAATTGTGTCGACATACTCACGTCGTGAACAAAGAACGTCTCCCCGAAGATCAGGTCTTTCAGTTTGAGTCCGACTCCGCCCGTCAGTTCCTGGACTTCATAAAGCCCGACGAAGCTCCGCGACCAGGCTTCCACCATCTCCCGCTCGCGTTGCGTGATGTGGGAGCCTTGCCGGAACAGGAACTCCTGCATAACCGTGCGGCCGAGGCGGGGCGCGACCCAGTCGTGGAGTATCCAGTCCATCGTGGAGATTTCCGCACCCTCTGTATCCTGCGCCTGATTGCCCAAAAACTCCTGGAGCGCAAGCTGGATGTCCCGCGACGGCAGTACCTGGCCGAGAAACTCGCCGATGCTCTTCCGCAGGCCTGTGAATTCGTTCGACCCGCGCGCGACAGCGGGCTCCTTATCGGGGGTCCGCCTGTCCCGCTGCTCATCTGAATCGAGATGACATTTCTTGTACTTTTTGCCGCTATTGCACCAGCATGGGTCGTTGCGTCCGGGAGTGGCTTGGCGCCGCACCGGCTCCGGCGCGGGCGGGAATTCCTCTTCTTCCTCGTCTTCTCCCCAAACCGCATTTCCCGCGCAGATATCGTACACGGTAACGGGCGAAGGTCCCATCGAAATCGGCTCAACTGCCTCCTCTGTTAGCGTAGCCAGCAGGGCGTCGCATTCGCGCCGGGCGTCGCGAGATAGCAGACTACTCTGCTGGAACAGAGCCGCGCGGCCCAGTTTCACGCCATCCATTCCTCGTGCACCGGCCATCGCAACCAGGAGCGCGGGGAAGAACGCGTCGCGGTCCGCCCTTTTCAAGGAATCGAGGTTTTCGCTCAGGTGTTTGAGTAATTTCCCCGCGGGATCGAGATCGGGATGACGAAGAATCTGCTCCGCGATTTCAAGCCGTTCAGCCGGCCCGAACCCGGCCGCAATCGACTGGATGAAGCCGGCGGCCTCCTCGGTATGCCGCTCGACGATCCGCCCCAGCGCCCACGAAGCAGCGCCCGACGCGTCTTCAAACTGCACATCGACGAACTCCAGAAGATGCGGAATCTCAGAAGGCGAACCAACCTCACCCAGAAGCGCCAGGGCATTCTCAACCCATCCATCGCCGCCGTCTCCCAGCAGATCCTGCGCCCACCCGCGCAGTACACCGACCAGCAGGGGCAGGAAGGACTCGCCTTCCGCAACGATCGCGTCAACGGTCTCCGGATCCAGATCCCCCTCTTCCTGCATTTGCTGAAGCAGGCGGAGTGGCCGCAAGCGCTCCGTCACATCCGCCGGCTCATCGTCCCGAGTCTCGCGCATCGTCTTGGCGATCAACTGCGCTTGTATGGCGCTAGGGAGCTTCTTGAATGTCTCAAGAGCCTCTCCGCGGAGTCCGGCTTTTTCGAAATCCAGTCCATCCAGAAAGTTTTCGTCGTCGAGCGCGCGTTTTTCGACCCCCAGCTCGGCCAGCGCCCTCGACAGCGCACGCGATTCCGGCCGCTGATCGAACGTCTGCGACAACTCCAGGTAGGGGGTATGCATGCAGGGATGCGCCTGCACGGCACGCCAGAAATACTCCTCCGCCGCTCCAAGGTCGCCTGCTTCCAGCCGCAACCGGCCCAGTCCGATCATCCCGATGTGGTCGTCCGGGTCCAGCTTAAGCATCTTCTGGAACGCCTGTTCCGCGGTTATCTTGCCGGCATCGAAGTCGCGCCATAGGTGGCGGCGCGAATCATAGATAGATTGTGGGAGAAAAAGCATGGGTGTTCTCTTAGTCTATTGATTCCGGCGCACCAGTCGCACCCTGCCCCTCTTGTTTGCAGTCGCAAACTTTACTTGGTCGCTTCTTGCTTGATCTGCTGAAGCAGCGGGATGTCCTTGGCCGCGGGCGCGTTCGGGAGCGTCTTGACGTAGGTCCAGATATCGGCCAACTGCTGGTCCGAGATGACCTTGGCCGAGTAAGTGGGCATCTGCGTGGAGCCGGGGGCGCGCACCGCGCCGATAAACCCGGTGACCGTCATGGTCATGGGATTCAGGCGATTGCGTCCGGGTCCGTTCTGAGCGGAAAAGCCGTGGCATCCGTAGCAAGTGTACTTGATGAAGTAGTCCTTGCCCGTGGCTGCGTCGCCCTTGAGCTCGGCGGCGGGAACGGCCCTTTGCTGGCCCAGTATGGCAGTGGAGAAACCCACCGCCACCGCCAGCGATGCAACGAAAACTGAAGTCTTGCTCACGTGTGTATTCTCCTTTATGCGCGCGGCTGCGTGACGACATCGATCATCACGGGCCGGCCCTTCTTCGTTTCCGGCTGGTCATTATCCCTATCAAATATACTCCCGCCTGCTTTCGAATGGGGTGGCTGTACTCGCGCGATATTGAATCTCGCCTCGTCAAATATGAAGGGAGGACAAAAGCGCACGATTCCGCCCCAACGGATTAAGATGAAACGCATACCTTGGTGCGCCATGCTTTACACGCCGGATGAACGTGACACGGTCATCCAGGAGACGGAGTTTTTGCACAAGCCTTACCCTGGAGCGTTCTCCAACACGAAGCACTATATCTTCGTATTCCACGACTCTATCTTCGAGGCCGCGGCTGACGACGCAGAGGCGCGGACTTTCCAGGGCTCGATGGAGGATGCCCTGGACGAGATGGTTCAAACGATGCGAACCAACTCCCGCTAGGCCCTTCTATGCCACCTCAGAACCCGCCGTTCGGCGAACGGCCCTGTAGAATAAGACTGTGAAGTTGCTTCCCATCCTGGCAGCGGCCGCGCTTGCGCCTTTCCTCGCCGCGCCGTTTCTCTATGCCGCGGTGGATATTTTCCCGCTCAAAGACGTGCGCGCGGGGCAGCACGGCGTCGGCCGCACCGTCTTCGCCGGCAATCGCGTGGAGGAGTTTCAGGTCGAGGTTCTGGGCGTGCTCGAAAATGTCGGGCCGCGGCAATCCATCATCCTGGCGAGACTCAGCGGAGGCCCTCTGGCGGAAACGGGCGTGCTGCAAGGGATGAGCGGGTCGCCGGTGTATATCGACGGAAAGCTGGCGGGCGCGGTGGCGCTGGGGTTTTCCGAATCCAAAGTGGCCATCGCGGGAATCCGGCCGATTGAGGAGATGCTCCGCGTCGAGCCCGGCGTGCCACCAAAACCAGCCACCGCGCTCGCGGCCGTTCGCCCGCGTGCCAGCTTTGTCAGCGGCGGAATGCGCCTTGAAGAAATCGCCACGCCGCTGGCGTTTTCGGGATTCACGGCGGCCACGCTCGACCACTTCGCGCCGCAGCTTCGCGCCCTGGGTCTCGATCCGCAGCAGGGTGTTTCGGGCGGGGCGAATCTCTCCGACAAACTGGGCGATCCGCGGACGCTCGAGCCGGGCTCCATGATCAGCGTCCATCTCATGTCCGGGGACATGAACGTGAACGCGGACGGCACAGTGACGGCGGTCGACGGGGACAAGATTTACGCCTTCGGACACCGCTTCATGGCGACGGGCCCCACGGAGCTGCCGTTTGCCCGCGCCGAGGTGCTGGCGCTGCTGCCCAATCTGGCCAACTCCTTCAAGATTTCTCAGGCGACGGAGTGGATGGGATCGATCACCGCGGACCGCGACACGGCGATTTCCGGAATCGTGGGACGGCGCGCGGCCCTGGCGCCTCTGGATATTCGCGTGGGCAAGAACGACTACCACATGAACCTGGCGCGGGACCCCATCCTGACGCCTTTGGTCGCCCAGATGGCCGTGTTTTCGGCCATCGATTCGACGGAGCGCTCCGTGGGCGCGGCCACGTATGCGGTGCGCGGACATGTGGATTTCGAGGGCGGTTCGGTGAAGCTCGACAACGTGTATAGCGGCGATGTGAACACAGCCACGATGGCGTCTCTGGGCGTGGCCACGCCGCTTTCCTATGCATTGACCAGCGGGTTCGACGCGCTGCGGCTGAAGAGCGTCACGCTCGAGATCACCCCAACCGAGACGCACAACCAGATGCAGATCGCCGATGCGTTCGCTCCGCGGCTGGCTCATCCCGGCGACGATGTCGAGATCGGCGTGGTGTTCACCGGCGAAAACGGCGCGGAGACTGTGAAGAAGACCCGCTATCGCGTGCCCGTGGGCGCACCGCCGGGGCTTTTGTACCTCACCGTGTCGGATGCGTCGAGCGCGAATCTGTTCGAGTTCCAGGGCGCACTAGCCGTGCAGGCGCGTTCGGCGGCGCAGGTGCTGAATTTGCTGAACGGGCTGCGCTCCAATACCAGCGCGTACGTGCGGGTGTGGCGCGCCGATGCCGCATACAGCATGGATGGGCGCGATCTGCCCGACCCTCCCGCGTCGCTGACGGCGATTCTGGGGCGGTCGCAACCGGGTGCGGTGTCGCTCGCGTCCACGCGCGGCGCGAAGGTTGCGGAGATCGAAATCCCGGCCGGTGCAAGCGTCGTGACCGGATCGAAGACCATTCAGATCGAGGTGAAGGAGTGAGGCCGCCGCTGCTCGCATGCGCCGTTGCGTGCTGGGTTGCATCAATGTGCGCCGCGGCGTCAACCCAAACCTGGGAGATGAACGGCTACCCGGACTTCTCGCGCGGGCGTTTTGCCGGGCTCTCCATCACCTATGACGGCAGGCTGTCGCTGGGCCCGGCTCTGGCCACCGTGTTCGATTCGGGGCAAGCCGAAGTGTGGAGCGTCGCAACGGCGCCGGATGGATCCATCTATCTGGGAACAGGGAATCGCGGGCGCCTGTTCCGCGTGGACACAGCGGGCTCGAATCCCGCCAACCAGGGCGCGCTGGTGTGGACCGCCGATCAACCCGAAATCTTCGCGGTGACCGTCGATCCAAAGGGTGTCGTGTATGCCGGAACGTCGCCGGACGGGAAGGTGTATCGCATCGAGAACGGAAACGCCGCCGAATACTTCGCGCCGGGGGCGCATTACATCTGGGCGCTGGCCGTGGCTCCGGATGGCGCGCTGATGGTGGCGACCGGAGACGAAGGCAAGATCTTCCGGGTGACCGCGGCGGGGCAGGGCACCGTGTACTACGAAACCGGGCAAGCTCATGTCACCGCGCTGGCGTTCGATGCGCAAGGCCGGCTGCTTGCGGGTTCGGAGCCGAACGGGATTCTGTATCGAGTGACCGCGCCCGGCAAGGCGTTCGTGTTATACAAATCCAGCCTGCCGGAGATTCGCTCGATCGTCCCGGCGTCCGGCGGCGTCATCTACGCGGCGGCGATGGGCGGCGGCGTGGCCAAGCGCGTGGGTGCGGCTTCCAGCGCGATCACCTCCGTAAGCGGCGCGGGCGTGCCCTCTGTCAGCACCACCATCACCGTGACCGAGCAGAGCGGAATCAATCCTCCCCCCAAACCGGAGGCGCCGAAACCCGCGGTTTCGGCCCCGCAGACCACCGTGGTCGCGGCGGCGCCCAGCTCGGAATCTTCCAGCGGAGACCGTTCCGCTCTGTATAAGATTTCCGCCGACAACTCAGTCGAAACGCTGTGGACTTCGAAGGAAGAAAATATCTATGACGTAGCCGTGGAAGCTGTGCCCAATAAAGGCCCGTCGGTGCTCTTTCTCACCGACGCCCAAGGGCGCATTTATCAATTGGAGGGCGCGCTCCGGGCCACGCTTCTGGCGCAGGCGAATGAGGGCGATGCCACCCGCCTGCTGGTTTCGAACCAGAGTCTGCTGATGTCGACGGGGAACCTGGGGAAGCTCCTGCGCCTGGGCGGCGGAGCCGCGTCGAACGGCTGGTTCGAATCGCCCGTGCACGACTCCGGCGCCGTGGCGAAGTGGGGCCGAATTTCCTGGCACGGGGATTCTAAAGGCATCGCGCTGCGGACGCGCAGCGGCAATTCGGCGCGGCCGGATACGACGTGGAGCGATTGGTCGGAGCCCGTCGCCGATCCCACGCAGTCCGCGGTCGCGAGTCCCGCGATTGGAAGCCCAAGCGCCCGCTACATTCAGTGGCGGGCCGATTTTACGGGAAGCGCAGGCTCCGCGCCGGCGATCGACGACGTGATCGTCGCGTATCTGCCGCAAAACTCACCGCCCGTGGTTCGGTCGATTGTCGCGGCCGGGGCTGCCTCGACTAAGCCGGCAAGCTCCGATTCCACCCCAGTGGGGACAATTGCCCACGGCGCGGAGCAACAGATCCAAGTGGTGTGGCAGGCGGACGATCCGGACGGCGACCGGCTGATCTACAGTTTGTACTTCCGCGGCGAGGACGAGTCGCAATGGAAATTGCTGCGCGCCAACTTGACCGAGACCGTGTACTCGATGGATGGCGACGCGCTGGCGGATGGGCGGTATTTCTTTCGCGTGGTCGCATCCGACCGGCCCTCGAATCCCGTGGACCTGGCGCGGGAAGCGGAGCTGGTGAGTACACCGGTGACGATCGACAATACGCCGCCGGTGGTGACTCTCACGGGCCCGGAGCGCACCGGAACAAGCTTCCTGATCTATGCGGATGCTGTCGACCGCGGCTCGCTGCGGCGCTGCGAATATTCCGTCGACGCCGGCCCGTGGGTCTTGGTCGAAGCTTCCGATGGCGTGACCGATTCGCCGCGGGAGCGGTTCACCATCGGGGTGGCGAACTTGCCCGCGGGGGAACATGTGATCTCGGTGCGGGTTTACGATGCGGCTGGAAACGCGGGGCTCGCGAAGTACGTGGTCCGCTAGGCTAGCAGCGTGTGGGGCCGGGCTACTGCTGACTAGAGGTCAGCGCCAGGAACATCTCGGCGAACGCCAGCGCGGTGATCGCCAAAGCAATGCCCGCCGCCGCGCGCCAGAACGTCTCAACCGCGCGAGAGAAGCGCGGAGTTCCGGCGAGGTAACCGATGACGAACCCGCTGGTGACACCGCCGATGTGCGCGGCGTTATCGATGGAGAAAAACGGCAGGATTCCCATGGCCAGCCCATACAGCGCCCAACGCGTATAGACGCTGCGGACCGCCGCTCCGTACGCGGAACGGTCGCGCACGCCGTGCGCGATCATGGCTCCGATCAAACCGAAGATTCCGGCCGATGCGCCGATGGAGAGACTCGGGGACCACCACGAGCTGGCCAGGAACCCGCACACGGTGGAGACGAAGTAGAACACCAGATAACGGCTGGTGCCGTAGGTCTCCTCCACTTGCACGCCCAGATCGAACAGGACCCAGGAGTTCATGAGAATGTGCAGAATCCCGCCATGCAGAAAGCCGGCGGTGATCAGGCGCCACCATTGTCCGGCGAAAATGGCCGCCGAATACTTGGCTCCGAAATCCAGCAGAGTCTGGCCATCGATATCCATCCCGCCGCCGCGGTTGGCGTGCATGCTATACAGCACGGTGGCGATATACATACCGGTATTCACCAGCAGGATCATCATGGTGGTGAAGCGGGCGTGCGGAATCAGACCGCCCAGAACATCGGCGGGAGAACGTTTATCGACGGCTCGCTCCCCCAGGCGAAGATCGCAGTACGGACAGACCTTGTCGTCGGTAGTGATGAATGCCCGGCAATTCGGGCACATGCGGCGTTTATCCACCCTCCCAATTGTAAGGGACAAAGGGGAGCCGTCTGCGCCGGCACACGGGTGAGCGACATAAAAGTGGAGGTTAGGCGGCCCGACGGCTTTCCCAGTAATCTTCGAAGCGGCCGTTGAGGTGGGAGCAGCGAAGGGCGAGGATGGAGTTGGCGCCGGTCACAGACCAGAACATGCCGGACTGTTTGAGACGATGGCCAACGACGGTTTTACAACCGGCTTCGATGACACCGGATCCGACGAAGAGATGCTGCTTGCGGAACTTGGGGTAGTTCATGCGAGCAGCATTGGTGGCGAAGTAATCGATTTCGTTGCGGAGTTTCTTGGCCAGATTGGGATCAGGGGTTTGAATCAGGCGAAGCGAAGCGACGAGTCTGGCGATCTTGCCCTGGTCGAGCCAACGCTTCTGATGGAAGCCGATCCAGGCGTTGCGGCGCTTCGCGTCATGGGGATGGAGCAAGCGAGCCAGGTCCCACAGATGCTGGCGGGCGTGGAACAGATCGACGATTTGAATGGCGCCGGGAAAATCTTCCCGGGCCAGGTTCCAGATCCATTCGGCGCCGTCGCCGATGACGACCTTCTTCTCGGCGCGGCTCCAGCCACGTTTCCAGGCCTCGACGTAGAGCCGCTTGCCAAACTGCTCGGCATTTTCGATGGCGCCGGTGTAGGTAGTCGAAGCGGGGTCGCGAACGGCGTAGCCTTCCTCGTCCCAGGTAGTCTGCGTGAATACGCAGCCGAGTTTGACCTCGCGCGTGTGGGCCGGCAAGCCGTCGAGCTTGCCCTTGCGACCCGCCGTTTCCTTCTTCACGACGGGCACGCCGGTGCCGTCCATTTGGACATAGAGAATGGGAACGGGCTCGCCCATGAGCATGGGTAGATCGAGTTGCAAAGCGCGATCGATCTCCTGTTGCTCTCGCCGTGCGATGTCGGCGCCCATCGATTCGGCCACGCGTTCGACGGATTTAGTGGTGATCTCCAAGCCGGCCAGTAGTTTCATCTGCTCACGGCCGTGATCGAAGGGCGCATCCTGACCCACCAGCGCTTGCATGCGCCGCACGCCGGGGGAGAACTCGGTGTGAACGATATCGAGTTCCTGGTCCGCCGGAAACTGCCCATCATGACAGTGCGGGCACAGATAGTAGGGCCGGGACACTTCCACCGAGCCGACCGCCGTCAGCACGTTCTTCGAGCGCAGTTCGCGATAAAGCGCTGGTTGCCCGCACAGGCAAGGAGTGGAATGCTGCTCTGGCACGGGAAACCGCAGCAACTCGGTCAACGCACTAGCTCCGGCCTGATGCATGGCCGAGCGCACCAACATCTCGACGGCTTCCAGATCTAGGCTGCCCGTTTTGCGCACGCTGGTGAAGATGGTGCGCAGCAGTTGGTCTACTTCGCGCGCAACTTCCTTTTGGACGGCGTCCGCCGTTTTTTTTCCTGGACCGACGGCGAGGTTTCCTCCACGGGACGCAACTCGCAGATCTGTTCATTGACCTCCAACAGCTGATCGCCCAGTTGCCGGAAGCGCTGACACTCGGCAACCTCGCGCTGCGCTTTGGCCAAACGGGCGGGGGAGGAAAATGTTTCGGTGACGGTTTTGCCATTCACCTTGCGAGTCAGCCGATAGTAGGGGCCATGGCCGGGATCTCCGGCCCGATGGCAATGACAGTTTGGATTTCCACAACGCCCTCCTGTTCCCGTAATGGAGCCGGACCGCATGTCGCCCAACTGGGCGATTTGCGACCGAACGGCGGCGCGACGGCTTTCCAAATTAACCAGAGAGTCGGGCATGTAAAGGCCTCCTGTAAACCTAGCGTATCACTACGCTCGGTTTCGTGCCACAAAAAAGGAAACCCTGCGAGTCGTCACTTTCAAGTCGCACACCCCCGGCACACCGGCCCGTGGCACGGGCCCCCAACGGTTGCTACAATCTAAGGACTCTATCGATGCAGGCTCGCATGCCCCAGACCGAGCAGCAGTTGCGACAGGACATGGTCCGGATCGGGCGTTTCATGTCCGAAAAAGGGTGGATCGCCGCCTGCGACGGAAATCTGTCCGCGCGCATGGGGGACGACCGGATTCTGGTTACGCCCGCGGGTGCATGCAAGGGCATGCTCGCCGAGGACAACCCCATTGTGTGCGGGCTGGATGGCAAGAAGGTCGAAGGCAAGGGCGAGCCAACCTCTGAGTTGCACATGCATCTCACCATCTACCGGATGCGCGAAGACGTGCGCGCGGTGGTTCACGCTCATCCGCCGGTGTCCACCGGTTTCGCGGCGGCCGGGCGCGAGCTGAATCTGGGCTTGCTCCCCGAGGTGATCGTGGGGCTGGGCTCGGTTCCTCTGGCGGCCTACGGAACTCCGGGAACGCCGGCGCTAGGCGAAAGCCTGCTGCCGCATGTCGAGCAGCATGACGCCGTGCTGCTGGCCAACCACGGCGCGGTGGCTTGGGGGGAAGAACTCTTTCAGGCATACTCCCGCATGGAAAAAGTGGAGCATTTCGCCCTCATCACTTTGGTGGCGGAGCTGCTGGGCGGACCCCGTCCGCTGCCTCGCGCCGAGATCGAGACACTCTTCGCGGCGCGGGCGCGATACGGAATCAAGTCGCGCACCCGCTTCGAGCCGGGCAATCCGCTGGCCGCCGAAGACCTTCCGGACCCCGCGGAAAAAATCCAGATGACGCGCGAACAATTGCTGGCGCTGATCGACGAGGCCATGAAGGTGCGCGGCGTATATTAGTCGGGGTGAAACAGACAGCCCCATCCACCTAGGAGCTATCTCAACGGATGCCCATTGTGAAGCGGCCCGCAGCGCTAGCAACTGTGTACGGGGCCTTCCAGCCCATCCTGTTGACAACCACCTCTTCGCTCAATAGAATATTGAAGGTTCCGCGCGACAAAGGCCAGCACGACGGATACTCAAAACGCGCAAGCCTCGCTCTGGAGTTCTGAAAACGTGCCTGATAAAGTCAAGAGCATTTCCGAAGTCGTTCGAAGTATCCCCGATGGCTCACACATAGCGCTGGGTGGGTTTGCGATCGCGCGCAACTCCATCGTATTCGCTCACGAACTCATCCGCCAGCAGAAGAAGGACCTCACGCTGTCGCAAGGTGTGATGGGCATGGAAACGGACCTGCTTGTCGGCGCCGGCCTTGTAGTGAAACTGATCGTGGGGGGCGGCTCCCTCGACCGCTTCGGCCCCGTTCGCTGCATCAATCGCGCGCGAGACAAAGGCACAGTGATCTCCATCGACTCGAGTAGTCTCTCGCTCGCCTTTGGATATCTGGCGGGAGCTTTGGGCATCTCCTTTATCCCCATCAAATCCCTCCTGGCCTCCGAGATGATGGAACACCTCGAGACCGCGGCCCCCGACTACCTCCGCCGCGGGAAGTGTCCGTTCACAGGCGAGGAGTATGCTTTTCTGCGGGCGATCACGCCGGACGTGTCAGTGGTCCATGTTCAGATCGCGGATCGCAAGGGGAATTGCTGGATCCATGGCCCCCGTTGGGAAAATGAAGAACAGGCAAAGGCCGGCAAAAGATTGTTTATTGTCACCGAGGAGCTGGTCCCAACCGAGTACATTCAACGGGAGCCGGAGCGGACCGTTATCGCCGGGCACCGCGTGGAGGCCGTGGTTCATCAGCCTTTTGGCGCTCATCCGACGGGCGTTTTCGGATGCTATGACTACGACTCGGAACACCTGAAGTTGTATGCCGATCACCACAAGACGCCCGAGAAAATGAATGAGTACTTGCAGAATTATGTGTTTGGCACGCGCGACCACTGGGAGTACCTGGAGAAAGTCGGAGGCTTGCGCCGCATGAATGAGATCAAGGCCGAGGCGATTTTCGGCTATTAGGAGACACATCTATGCCATCGACTTCCACTGAGGTCCGGGAACAGGAACTTTCCGGCATCACCGCCAGCGAGATTATGGTAACCGCGGCGTCGAAAGAAGTGCGAGACGGTGAAATCGCCGTCGTGGGAATCGGTCTTCCGCAGGTCGCCTGTGTGCTGGCGCGCCGAACCCATGCGCCCGGGCTGAGTCTGCTGCTGGAGATCGGGGTCGCCGACATGGAGCCGGTCGACACACCCGTGGGCTTGGCCGATTCCCGGATTTTCTACCGCGCCACGTGCTGGAGCGGATTTCTCGATACGCTCGGCATGAATCTGCACCGTGGTGTGGTCGACGTGGGCTTTATCGGCGCATTGGAGGTCGATCGTTTCGGCAACGTAAATACGACGTTGACCAAGGATCCCGATGGGACGGTGCACTATTTCAACGGCAGCGCCGGCGGCAACGATGTTGCGTCGCTCGCCAAACGCGTTGTCATCATCGTGCGCCACGGAAAACGCAAGCTGCCGAATCTCGTGGCCCATCTCACCAGTCCTGGCTTCGTGAACGGACATAGCCGCAAGGAATTGAGCCTGCGCGGAGGCGGACCGCATCGCATCATTACCGACATGGCCGTGCTCGGGTTCGATAATGCTTCACGGACGGCGTCATTGGTGTCGATGCACCCGGGAATCACAGTCGAGCAGCTATTGGACAACACAGGGTTCCCCTTGCAGATACCGGACCCAGCGCCCATCACTCCGGTACCGACGAACGAGGAACTCCGGTTGTTGCGCGAGGAGATCGATCCCGGGCGTGTGTACTTGCGTTGAGGTCCATCAGCCGGGTTCCGCACCGCGCTTCCGGAGCCTGCGGTCAAATCACCTTCTCATCGCGCAGTTTCTGAATCTCTTCGTCGCTGTAACCCAACTCTCGAAGAATCGATTCGCTATGCTCGCCCAACGAAGGTATCGGATCGAATCTGGACGGACTGTCCGACAGGCGCAACGGACTGGAAGTCACGGGAATCCGTCCAACCGGGGAATCCACTTCGCGAACCATCTCACGAGCGGCTACCTGCGGATGAGCCGCCACCTGCGCGATGCTTCTCACCTCGCCGTAAGGCAAACGGCTCTGCTCCAGCCGGACCAGCCATTCGGCGTGATTGCGCTGCAGAAAGATCTCATCGATCATTTGCTCGAGAATCACCCGATTCGTCCGGCGTAATGCAAACGTCCCGAAACGCACATCCTCCAGAAAGTCCGGCCGCTCGATCACCTCACGGCAAAATATTTCCCAATCCCGAGGAGTCGCCACGGCGAAGCTCACATACACTCCATCGCCAGCTAGAAAAGGTCCGTAGGGAGTCACATAATGATGCCGGAATCCGACTCGTGCAGGCTCCTCGCCCTGGTGCCAATAATGCTGCAAAAAATATCCTTGCCAGGCCAGAATCGATTCAAACATCGAAATGTCGATATACTGGCCCCGGCCGGTCTTTTGCCTCTGATACAGAGCCGCGAGGATGCCCGTGACCGCATACATCGAGCACGCTAAATCGGCAATTGGAACGCTCACTTTCGCCGGCTGGTTTTCGGAGCCTGTCGTGGCGATAATGCCGGCCTCGCCTTGAATCAGCAAGTCGTATGCCTTTACGTCCTTATAAGGCCCCCCCTGCCCGTATCCTGAAATCGAACAATAGATCAATCGAGGACTAATCGCACGCAGCTCGTCATATCCCAGACCTAACCTTGCGGCCACGCCTGGCGCGAAGTTTTCGACGAATACGTCAATGGTCTTGACCAGGCGCTGCAATATTTCCAACCCGGCGGGACTCTTGACATCCAGCGCGAAGCTGCGCTTGTTGTAGTTCAGCCACACATAGCCCGACGATAATCCGCGGACGGCGTTGTCCCAGTGGCGGATCAAATCTCCCTCTTTGGGCTTCTCGATCTTAATGACATCCGCGCCCATGTCCCCTAGAATGCGCGTACAGTGCGGACCGGAAACCGACACCTCCAGCGCTAAAACCTTAACGCCGGCCAGAGCTGCTTCGCCAGTGCTACTTGGATTCATCGATTGTAGGGAAGAGATCGCGGGAAGGAGCGGAGGCGCGCTTCCAAACCATCACTGTGCGGACGTAGTCGATCACGATTTTACCCTCCTGCTGGACGCCGCGCGTACGTACCTTGACCAAGCCCCACTGCGGGCGGGACTTGGACTCACGCTTCTCCAAAACCTCCGACTCGGAATAAAGCGTATCGCCCGCAAACAGCGGATTGGGCAATTTGATTTCATCCCATCCCAGGGCAAAGCCGTTCTCGCTGACATCCGCGACACCCATTCCCGCCACGATCGCGAGCGTCAGAGCGCTGTTGATCAAAGGCCGTTTATATTCGGTTCGCTTGGCGTACTCGGTGTTGAAATGGATTTGATTGGTGTTGTTGGTCAACAGAGTAAACCAGGTGTTGTCGGCCTCGGTGAGGGTCCTACCCAGACGGCAACGGTAAATATCGCCGACGTCGAAATCCTCGAAGTAGCGCCCTTCCCAGCCCTGTTTCACGGCCATTTCGCTAATCCTCCTGCTTGTGGGACATGCTTCAGCTTGTGCTCAGGGAACTTGCTGCCGCCACGCCCAGCTTTGCCGCGAACGCCACGGTACGCTTCGCCCTCTCGACAATCGGAAGATCGATCAGTTGACCGCCGAAAGCAATCGAGCCGTCGCCGCGTGCCAGCGCCGCATCGAATGCCTCGATGACCTTCTGGCAATAGGCCACCTCGTCCGCCGTCGGTCCGAAGATCTGATTGATCGTCTCGATCTGACCGGGATGAATCAGAGACATCCCGTTGAACCCGAGCCTTCGCGACTGTAGAGCATACCGCTTGAGTCCCTCAGCGTCCGACAGATCGGGCCACACTCCGTCCACGGCCTGAATATTGGCAGCCGCCGCGGCAACCACAAGGGTCGACCTCTGGAACAGCAGCTCCGATGCTTCCGCTTCTCTTCGAAACGGCAGACCAAGTTCCTTGCCGAGATCTTCCGCTCCGAACAACAATCCGATCACGCGAGGCGACGCAGTGGCGATGCTATACGCATTCAGCAGCCCTCGGGGACTTTCGATCGCGATCAGCAAAGCGATCTTGCCAAGTGCGAGGCCCATCTGGCGCTCGCGGTCGCGCAAGATCGCATCCACAAGTTGAATTTGCTGAAGCGTATCGACCTTAGGTAAAACCAGTCCATCCAGCCCCGGCTGGATGATGTGCGCCAGATCCGCCGTGATGTGTTCGTAGCCCACGGCACTGACCCGCACGAAGCGCGCCGGCGGGCTCCCGGGATCTCGCTCTTTGACCAGGGAAGCGCCGATTTGCTGGCGGGCAGTCTGCTTTTCCTGCCGGGGAACACCATCTTCGATATCCAACATCAAAGCGTCAACCTGGGCCAGACCGAGCGCCTTGTCGATCATCTTTTGGCGGTGGCCCGGCACAAACATCCAGGAGCGGCGCAGTTCATCGCTCATATGTGTTCACCAGTTTCCAGTTTCAGATCAGTACGACTTCGGCAATCCCAGGACTTTGTTTCCGAGGAACGCCAAGATCAGATTATTACTGACCGGCGCGACGGTAAGCAATCGCGTCTCCCGGAACTTTCTTTCCACGTCGTATTCGCGCGCAAAACCGTACCCGCCGTGAGTGGTCAGGCAGATATTTGCCGCTTCCCATGCAGCCTCGGAAGCCAGCAATTTCGCCATGTTTGCTTCGGCGCCGCATTTCTCGCGGCGGTCGAATTTGGCAGCAGCTTGAAAACGCATCAGGTCGGCGGCCTCGATGCGAGCATACGCTTGCGCGATGGGAAACTGGATTCCCTGATTCGCCCCAATCGGCTTTCCAAACAGAACGCGATCGCGCGCGTAGGCAACCGCGCGGTTAATGAACCAGCGCCCGTCGCCGATCGCTTCGGCCGAAATCAGAATGCGCTCGGCATTCCAGCCGTCGATAATGTAGCTGAACCCGCGGCCTTCTTCGCCGATCAGATTCTCGGCCGGAACCTCCACATCCTCGAAGAAAACCGAATTCGTGTGGTGATTCACCATCATGTCGAGAGGCTGCACGTCCAGCTTCCCCCGAATGTTTCTCATATCGACGATGAAAACCGAAATGCCCTGGGTCTTGTCCTTGACATCGTCGTAAGGAGTGGTGCGGGCGAGCAGCAGCATCAGGTCGGATTGCTTCACTCGCGAGATGAAGATCTTCTGCCCGTTGACGATGTAACGGTCGCCCTTGCGGACTGCACGTGTCTGAATCCGCGTCGCCTCCGAACCGGAGTTCGGCTCGGTCACCGCAAAGGCTTGCAAGCGGAGCTCGCCGCGCGCAATCTGCGGCAGGTAACGGCGCTTCTGGTCCTCATTGCCGTGGCGCAGAAGCGTGCCCATGGTGTACATCTGTGCGTGGCATGCGCCGGAGCTGGCGCCGGCCCCGTTGATTTCTTCCAGGATGATGCTGGCCTCAGTGATCCCCATCCCAGCGCCGCCATATTCTTCGGGAATGAGCGCGGCCAGGTACCCGGATTTCGTAACAGCGTTGACGAACGCCTCCGGGTACTCCTCAGCCTTGTCTACTTTGCGCCAGTAGGTATCTGGAAAGTCTCTGCACAGCTCGCGAACGCTTTGCCGGATCGCCTGCTGGTCTTGCGCAGTCGTTTCAGTTTGTAATTCCGGTTCCGGCATGATCGCTTCTTCCCAAGGCAGTCATCAGTCCAGCCACATCAGCTTGGCGGGGTTGTCCACGAGCATGGTCTTCACATCCGCCTTCTTAATTCCAAACGCCAGAAGAGCACGCAAGAATACCCTCATGCCGTCGATTGTATCCATGTGGAGCACCTGTCCGAAGTCGCTGCCGATGATGCATCGCTCCGGACCGATCTCCTTCATCGCCGCGATCGTTTCCATCGGGTCGGCGACGGGTTGGTACAGACTGGGAATCATGGGCTGGCAATACGTCCCGACGTAGACGCCGAGGTCGGCGATCTGCTTCATTTCATCCATCAGCAGCTTGTTCAGTTCCAACAGAGGGTGATCCGAGGTAGCGCGCACCCCGATTTCTTTGGCTTTTTTTGCCAGCGGCAGCAGTTCCTGGAAGTCGGTGTGGCCGAAACCGATTCCCACCTTCTTCTCCACTGCCATTTCCATGATCTCGACAACCTCGGGCAGGACTTGGCCGGATTCGCTCACCAGCCGCACTCCGCCCTTCTCCGGTTGTCCCGCGCCTCGCCAGAATCCCAAAGAAGTGAATGTTGGGAACCAGATCATCTTCATGTTGGAGTATTGCAAAGCGATTCGGACCGCCTGTGGATTCATTCCGTGGCAGGTGCCGGTGCCGCCGTAAATCTCGACGCGATGTGTGAGCTCGCCTTTCTCTATCAGATAATCGATGTGGCGCTGCGCCAGGTACGCAGCGGGGCCGCTGACGTTCCAGTGGTCCTTGAAAGCCAGGGCGCGCATCTTGGCTTTGGATGCGTCGATGGCGATCTGAATCATATCCTGAGCCCGCGGAACAAAATCGGGAGAGGCATGTATATGGCAGTCAATCGCGTCCACCAGCAGCTCATTTTCGATTCCGGGATAAATCTTCAACATCTCCGGGTTGTCTTTGAGCATCTGGTAGAAGTAGTCTTTGGCGTTGAGCTCCCGGACTCTCCCCAGCGTCAACACGCGGCCTACCAATAGATTCCGTACTTCTTCCGGGTCGTGAGCAAAATCACACATATAAGTTGGCTCTCTCTTACCTTTTCTTTTATTTGTTATTCTTCCAAGCCTCGATAAAACGCTTCGCGTCTCCGAGGACATCTTCAGTCGATGGCACGTACGGGATAATCAAACGATCTACGCCCGCCTCCAAGAAGGGCTGCACGCGCTCCTTAATTTCCCCAGCCGAGGTGGCCGGCACAACGGGCAATCGATCCATGTAGGCGTCGGTGATCTGTTCCTGCGCGGCCTTGAAGCCTCCCAGGCGGAAGGCCTCCTGGACTGCATTCACTTCGGTTTCGAAACCGGACGCCTTGAGCATCTCGCGATAGTGGTCGGCGATGTTGTAAAAAGTAAGCACTTGACGCAGCTTTGCGCGTGCCTTCGCACGATCGGGATTGAGCGAGACCCGCACCTTCGTGATGATCTGGATGTCGCTGGGAGCACGGCCCGCTTCCGCGGCGCCGGCGCGAACGCGGCCGGCAATCTGACCCACCGTGGCGGGAGTTGCCATGTTGATCATCACTCCGTCGCCGATCTTGCCCACCAGATGCGTCATCTGCGGTCCCAAGCCGGCAATGTAAATCGGGAATCGGGGGTGATCGGGTTTCCAGGAAAGCTGGAACCGCTTCCCGGTCGAATAGATCTCGCCCTGATATTCGACACGCTCTCCCCCGCTGGTTTGGCGCACTATTTCCACATACTCACGAATGCGCCGAAGCGGCCGGTCGAAGGTTCCTCCGTGCCATGCAGCGATGGTTGTGTTGGCGACTCCTAATCCCAGCAGCAATCGCCCCGCAGAGAGATCCTGCAAAGTGGCGGCCTGAATGCCGAGAGTGACCGGACTGCGCCCATAGATGTGGTAAATGGCGGTGCCTAATTTGAGTTTCTTGGTTCGCGCTGCAACCGCCGAAAGCAAGACCAATGGATCCGTGCTATTGGATTCACCTTTCCAGATGGCGCCGAAACCAGCTTCTTCGACCAACGGCGACAGCTCGACAATTCCGCTCACGGGGTAGTGCGCGGCAGAGTTCAACTCGATGTCATAGATTGGCATGGTTCACTATTTTGGCTCAGCGCCTAGGCAACAGAAATGTCGCGATCGCGAGCAACTATATTATCTTCCACAGGTTGCGCCTGTCAAGCGGCAAAGTTAAGAAGGGTGTGCGACTTGAAAGTGACGACTCGCAGGGTTTCCTTTTTTGTGGCACGAAACCGAGCGTAGTGATACGCTAGGTTTACAGGAGGCCTTTACATGCCCGACTCTCTGGTTAATTTGGAAAGCCGTCGCGCCGCCGTTCGGTCGCAAATCGCCCAGTTGGGCGACATGCGGTCCGGCTCCATTACGGGAACAGGAGGGCGTTGTGGAAATCCAAACTGTCATTGCCATCGGGCCGGAGATCCCGGCCATGGCCCCTACTATCGGCTGACTCGCAAGGTGAATGGCAAAACCGTCACCGAAACATTTTCCTCCCCCGCCCGTTTGGCCAAAGCGCAGCGCGAGGTTGCCGAGTGTCAGCGCTTCCGGCAACTGGGCGATCAGCTGTTGGAGGTCAATGAACAGATCTGCGAGTTGCGTCCCGTGGAGGAAACCTCGCCGTCGGTCCAGGAAAAAAAACGGCGGACGCCGTCCAAAAGGAAGTTGCGCGCGAAGTAGACCAACTGCTGCGCACCATCTTCACCAGCGTGCGCAAAACGGGCAGCCTAGATCTGGAAGCCGTCGAGATGTTGGTGCGCTCGGCCATGCATCAGGCCGGAGCTAGTGCGTTGACCGAGTTGCTGCGGTTTCCCGTGCCAGAGCAGCATTCCACTCCTTGCCTGTGCGGGCAACCAGCGCTTTATCGCGAACTGCGCTCGAAGAACGTGCTGACGGCGGTCGGCTCGGTGGAAGTGTCCCGGCCCTACTATCTGTGCCCGCACTGTCATGATGGGCAGTTTCCGGCGGACCAGGAACTCGATATCGTTCACACCGAGTTCTCCCCCGGCGTGCGGCGCATGCAAGCGCTGGTGGGTCAGGATGCGCCCTTCGATCACGGCCGTGAGCAGATGAAACTACTGGCCGGCTTGGAGATCACCACTAAATCCGTCGAACGCGTGGCCGAATCGATGGGCGCCGACATCGCACGGCGAGAGCAACAGGAGATCGATCGCGCTTTGCAACTCGATCTACCCATGCTCATGGGCGAGCCCGTTCCCATTCTCTATGTCCAAAGGGACGGCACCGGCGTGCCCGTCGTGAAGAAGGAAACGGCGGGTCGCAAGGGCAAGCTCGACGGCTTGCCGGCCCACACGCGCGAGGTCAAACTCGGCTGCGTATTCACGCAGACTACCTGGGACGAGGAAGGCTACGCCGTTCGCGACCCCGCTTCGACTACCTACACCGGCGCCATCGAAAATGCCGAGCAGTTTGGCAAGCGGCTCTACGTCGAGGCCTGGAAACGTGGCTGGAGCCGCGCCGAGAAGAAGGTCGTCATCGGCGACGGCGCCGAATGGATCTGGAACCTGGCCCGGGAAGATTTTCCCGGCGCCATTCAAATCGTCGATCTGTTCCACGCCCGCCAGCATCTGTGGGACCTGGCTCGCTTGCTCCATCCCCATGACGCGAAGCGCCGCAACGCCTGGATCGGCTTCCATCAGAAGCGTTGGCTCGACCAGGGCAAGATCGCCAGACTCGTCGCTTCGCTTCGCCTGATTCAAACCCCTGATCCCAATCTGGCCAAGAAACTCCGCAACGAAATCGATTACTTCGCCACCAATGCTGCTCGCATGAACTACCCCAAGTTCCGCAAGCAGCATCTCTTCGTCGGATCCGGTGTCATCGAAGCCGGTTGTAAAACCGTCGTTGGCCATCGTCTCAAACAGTCCGGCATGTTCTGGTCTGTGACCGGCGCCAACTCCATCCTCGCCCTTCGCTGCTCCCACCTCAACGGCCGCTTCGAAGATTACTGGGAAAGCCGTCGGGCCGCCTAACCTCCACTTTTATGTCGCTCACCCAGTTAAGAAGGGTGTGCGACATGAAAGAGGAAGCGACGGAGTTTTCTTTTTTTGCGCCTCAAACCCGAGCGTATGTAGTACGCTTAGGCGAGGAGGCTTGTTTCCCATGCCGGATTCCCTTTTGGAATTAGAGAAGCGTCGTTCCGAAGTGCTGGCGGAGATCGCTGCGTTGGGCGACTTCCGTGGTGGTTCGATTTCAGCCACCGGAGGCCGTTGCGGCACTCCGAATTGCCACTGTCATAAGCCGGACGATCCCGGTCATGGCCCCAACTACCGGCTCACCTACAAGGTCGAAGGCAAGACCGTTACGGAAAGCTTTCCCAATCCTGCTGCGCAGCGTAAAGCCGAACGCGAGGTCGCCGGTTTCCGTAGTTATCAGCAACTGAGCCGGACTTTGATCGAAACCAATGAGAAGATCTGCCGCGCCAGACCGGTCCAAGACACTCTGACACCGCAGGAAAAAAAACGGCGGAAGCGATCCGGCAGGAAGTCGAACGGGAAATAAGCGCGCTGCTCCGGCTCGTCTTTCAGGACCAGCGCAAGACCGGCAGGCTCGATCTGGAAGCGGTCGAGATGGCGATGCGATCCGCGATGCACCGGGCCGGGGCGGCCGCGCTGAGCCAATTGCTTCGATGCGAACCTCCCGGTCCAGACGAGCGCGAAATACTCTGTCCCTGCGGCCAGAAAGCCCGTTACCGCGAGATGCGTTCCCGGCGCGTGCTGACCGCCGTGGGCCAGATCGAGTTCCTGCGGCCCTGGTATTTATGTCCGCAATGTCATCACGGACAGTGTCCCGCCGATGCCGCCTTGGACATGGAGAAGGTGGACCTGTCACCCGGTGTTCGCCGCATGCTGGCGCTGGTTGGTTCGGAAGCGCCGTTTGATCATGGCCGCCGCCAGATCGCACTGCTGGCCGGCTTGGACGTCACGGCCAAAGCGGTGGAGCGGACGGCGGAAGCCATTGGAGAAGATGTCGACTCAGGCGAGCGAGAGCAAATCCAGCGGGCAATGCAGTTGGACCTGCCGATCGTCGTCGGCGAACCCATCCCGATTCTGTATGTGCAAATGGACCGGACCGGAGTACCCGTGGTCAAGAAAGAAACAGCGGGCAGGAAAGGCAAGACTGCCGGCCAACCGGCCCCTACGCGGGAGGTGAAGTTGGGATGCGTGTTCACGCAGGCCGGCTGGGACTCGGAAGGCTATGCGATTCGCGATGCCGATTCCACCACCTATACGGGGGCCATCGAGACCGCCGAGGAGTTTGGCAAACGCATTTATCTGGAAGCCTGGAATCGTGGCTGGAGCCGCGCCGAAAAGAAGGTCGTCATCGCGGACGGGGCTGAATGGATCTGGAATAACGCCGACCAGTATTTCCCCGGTGCGATTCAGATCGTCGATCTCTATCACTCCCGCCAACACCTGTGGGAAGTTGCCCGCCAGCTGCATCCCCACGACGAAGCCAGCCAGAAAGCCTGGATGAAGATCCACCAGAAGCGGCTGCTCGACAAGGGAAAAATCGAAAAGCTGGTGCTCTCACTGCGGTCCATCGAGTCAATCAACCCGGATGTCATCGACAAAATTCGCATCGAGGCGGACTACTTCGAGAAGAATGCCGAGCGCCTGCGCTACCCAAAGTTCCGGCGCCAGCATCTCTTTGTCGGCTCGGGCGTCATTGAAGCCGGTTGCAAGACCCTTATCGGTTCACGCCTTAACCAGTCCGGTATGTTCTGGACAGTTCGCGGAGCCAACGCCATCATCGCCTTGCGCTGCTGCCACCTCAACCGACACTTTGAGGACTATTGGGAGTCGCGCCGTGCCGCTTGACCTCCACTTTTATGTCGCACACCCAAGCCTTCCAATGCGGGATGAGCCTGAACGGGGAGCCCTAATTCGCTTCTCCATTAGGATCCCGCCGATGGGCTTTGTGCATCTTCGCCAGCGCATCTTTGGCTTCGGTGCGAATTTTCTCGGAAGCTGCGGATATCTCGGATTTTGTCACATACTCCTTCGACAGGAGAAGATCGTGAACCACGGCCATGCTGAGAACGAGATTCGTAACGGTTCCGTTCAGATCCTTAAACATGGATCTGATCTGGACGTTCGTGAGCGGCGGCGGCCTGTTTATGGGCATGCCCAAGCCTAGCAGTTTCGGGCCAGTCGCGATGCCGTAGGGATTTACCGCACGCGATCCGCTCCAGCCGGACTTCTTGACTCCTCCCGGCCGATCTGCCATTCTACGGGCCGGAGGCATATAAAGGATGACCTGGAAACTCGCTCCCGCTTTGGTCTGCGGAATCGCCACTGCACTCGCGCAAACTACGCCCGTCCCCAAGGCAACCATGGTTCCCGTGACCGCGGACTCGCATCCCCTCGGCGCCGCGGCTCGGAGCCTCCGGCCTCTGGACCTCGCCAAGGCAGGTTACGTCGAGGAGGAATTCATCCTCAGTGGCAACGCCAACGTTTACGATTGGAAGGCCGACGGCAGCCTGACCGCCACCGCCTCCGGTCCCTATGCCGAGCGGATTCTGGTGCGCCATCCCTCCAACCCCGCCCGTTTCAGTGGAACCGTCGTTGTCGAGCCGATGAACGCCGCCCGTCGCTTCGATTGGGCCATGATGGGGGGCTACTTGCAGGATTATATGATCGAGCACGGCGACGCCTGGGTGGGCGTCACCGCGGTGGGCTCGGTCGCCGGCATGCGGAAGTTCAGTCCGTCGCGCTACGCGTCTCTTTCCTTCGCCAATCCCGCTCCCGACGCGCCGTGCGCCGGAGCGAAGGGTGGACCGTCCGCCACCGAAGAGGGTCTGCGTTTCGACGTTCTCAGCCAGGTTGCCGCGGCTCTGAAAAGCGGCGCGCCGGGTGAGCCGCTGACCGGCTTCAAGGTCGAAGCCATCTATATGACCACCCAGGCAGGCGATATCGAAACCTACATCAACGCCATTCACTCCCACGCCGTTCTCGCCAACGGCAAGCCCGCCTACGACGGCTATCTGGTCAAGAATCCCACGGCTCCGGCGCGTATCAGCCAATGCGGAGCGGCCGTCCCGCGCACCGACCCCCGAGCCATCATCAAGGACATCAACGTTCCCGTCGTCGCCGTGGTCGCGCAAGGCGAAGTCGTGGCATCGCTTGGCTTCCGCCGTCCCGATGCCGATGGTCCCAACGGCCGTTACCGGCTCTATGAAATCGCTGGCGCCGCGCACATCGACAAATACGCCTATGACACGCTGCCGGTGTTCCCGGATCAGATCGCCGCCGCCGGCACAGCGCAGGGTTCGCCCGAGTGGCCCTTCAACGCCATGTGCGATCCGCCCATCCCTCTCAGCACGCATCCTCTCTTGAAGTACTCCTATGACGCCGCTTTGATGAACCTCGATCAATGGGCCCGCAAAGGCATCGCGCCGCCGCGTGAAGAACGCATGCAGGTGACCGAGGGTGCGACCCCCGCTCTGGTTATGGATGAATTCGGCCACGCCAAAGGCGGCGTTCGCAGTCCCTGGGTGGACCAGCCCACCGCGACCTATACCACCACCAGCCCCGGCCCTGGAACTTGCGCCGAGCTGGGCCACGTCATTCCCTTCACCGCCGATCGCCTCAAGGCTCTCTACTCCACTCCGCAAGCCTACGCGAAGAAGATGAGCGTGGAGGTCGATGACTTGGTGAAGGCCCACTGGTTCACCGAGTCCGACGGCAAGAAGATGAAGGCCGATCTCACCGCCGCTTTCGGCAAGTAGCGCCTCAAGCCCGTAGAAAAGAGGCCAGCGTGTTCATCGGGCAGTTTGCCGTCGCGCTCGGAGCCAAGAAAGCCGCCCCGAAAGCTTCGCTGGGAACGCTCGTGCTCGCGGCTCAGTTCGCGGATTTATTGTGGCCCGTCTTTCTGCTGGTCTGGGAGCAGGCCCTACTCCCCACAGTCTCGTCGCCGAAATGCTGTGGGGAACGCTGCTCGGGCTCCTGTACTTCGCCCTGCGCCGCGATGTCGGCGCGGCGTTGGCCGTCGCGCTGTGCGTCCCTTCGCACTGGCTGCTCGATTTCATCGCCCATCGGCCCGACATGCCCATCGTTCCCGGCGGCCCGCGCTAACGGCCATCGGTATCGCGCTGTACCTTAAAGCCACCCGAGCCCAGATTGACACTGGCAAAGCTCGCATCGGCACCTTCGCTCTCTGGTCTTTGCTGGTTTTTCTCTTCGCGAGCTACATGGGCGCGGTCTTCGGCCCTCCCCCGCCCGATATAAAGATTCTCGCGCTGACCGCGCTTGCCATCTGGCTCATCGTCCCCTGGGCCGACCGCCACCGAACGGTGACCTGACAATCTCACCGCGATCGCCGCCGAACCGAACCCGCGCGCTTCGCAATCTGCGCCAAGGACCGAAGAGCATCGTTGACCGACGCCGCGTTCGGAAAAACCTCGGCGAGTTCCGGATCAAGAACGACGACGTTGGTACTCCGTTGGAGCCGTTCGACGTATTTTCCTCGGACCAACGCAGGGAAATCCGAGCGTTTGTATTCCGGCCGAAGTTCGTCGCTGGCAGGCTTTTTAGGCTTTCTAGGCGTTTTCATAGAATCCTCTCTCTTGCCCCCCGCAGCCCTTAATCCAAAACCAGCCTCGCCCGCTGGAACCGAGCCATCCCTGCCAGCAACAGCGCCAGGTCGATGACCAGGACCACGCCGGCCGCCGCCAGGACCAAGCCGGTCGTGGACCACGTGAAAAGAATCTTCGCGAACCAGCTTCTCCACTCCGCAGGTATCGCATTGCTCCCGAAAATGACCCCAAGGAACAGCACCAGGAACCCGACCGCCAGAGTCTGCTGAGCCTGTCGCACGGTCGCGGCGTGCAGCGAAATCAGAACGCCGGCGGTCGCGACGATGCCGCCCAGCAGAGGAGGCCCCAATAAGAGGATGAGCCAGCTTGCCGCCTGGTGAAACATCAGGATCTGTCCCTGCCAGTTCACCACATTGACCGTGATCACGCCAGTCAGTATGCAGGCGATCGCGATGGCCCACCCGTACGCAATGGATGCGGCGATTTTGCCGAAGAGAATCGAGCGGTCCGAAAGGCGGCTGGCCAGCAGCGTTTCCAGCGTGTGGCGCTCCCGCTCCCCGGCGAAGGAATCGGCAATGACGGCGGTGATCACAAACGCGGACAAGAACGTGGGGACCAGAAGTTGCGTCGGACTGAAGAATCGTTCCGGCGTCATGCGGAAGGGCACGAAGATACCGAGGACCGCGACCAGTATGAGCGGCCTATAACTGCCGGCGCCTCCGGCCGACCGCTCCAGAATGATCTCCTTCCACTCCTTCCAAAGAACCGTGACGAAATCCGCGTTCATTTGTGCTCTTCCTCCATCAGCGTGAGGAACACATCCTCCAGGCTCCCCTGCCCGCTGCGAACCTCCTGCACTTCCCCGCCCTCGCGCACGATCAGGCTCACCAGCGGCGCGACGCTCGCGCCATCTTTCAAAACCAGAACCAGCCGGCCGCTCTCGACCGACGCTTGCGGAGACGTCCGCTTGTTGCCTCAGCGTCGCGAGCATCGCGTCGGAAAATCCGCGCCCGGCGATCTCGGTGCGCTGGCCTCCGCCGCGCGAGCGCAACTCAGCGGGACTGCCCACCGCCAGCAGCTTGCCCTGGCGGATCACCGCCACCAGGCTGCACAGCTTCTCGGCTTCGGCCATGTTATGAGTCGTGAGGAAGATGGTCGCGCCCTGGCGCGAGGCCAGCGCGGCAAGGTCGTCGCGGAGGCTGGCGGCCGCAACCGGATCCAGGCCCGCCGTGGGCTCGTCGAGAAACACCAGCCCCGGGCGGTGCAGCAGCGTCCGCGCGATGGCCAGTTTCTGCTTCATGCCGCGGCTCCACTTCACCACGGCTTCTTTCCTGCGGTCCCACAAACCCAGATGCGTCAGCAGCTCTCGAATGCGCTCGTCGCACTGCGCTTTGGGCATGTGCGCCACGCGCCCGTAGAAACGCAGGTTGTCCTCCGCGCTGAGCCTCTCGTAAAGGCCGGAGTGTTCCAGCAGCGCGCCCGCCCGTGCGCGAATCTCGGCGCCTTGCGTTCGCGTATCGAACCCGAGCACTTGCGCGCGCCCGCTCGTCGGTTCGATCAGGCCGAGCAGCAACCGGATGGTCGTCGTCTTCCCCGCGCCGTTGGGGCCCAGGAAGCCAAACACCGAGCCGGCCGGTACATCGACGGTGAGATCGTCGAGGGCCCGCACCGCCCCAAATGTTCGCGTCAACCCCTGTGCACGGATTGCAAGCTCTGCCATCCTATTTAAGGTATCAGGAACTCCATGGACGACTTCTACAAATCAATTCTCTGGGCGCAGTTCGGAGCCTCCATCGAGATGCTCGAAATCGCCATCCGCGCCTGCCCCGACGCCCTCTGGACCGGCTCGCGGTTTTGGTACATCTCCTATCACACACTCTTCTTCCTCGACCTGATCCTGTCCGATTCGGCTGAAACATTCGCTCCGCCCGCGCCTTTCACCCTGAGCGAGCTTGACCCATCCGGCGTTTTTCCCGATCACCCGTACACCAAGGGCGAGTTGCTCCTCTACCACATGCGCCACGTCCAGCATCATGCCGGGCAGCTCAACCTCATTCTTAGCCGGCAAACCGGCTCCGCCCCCCGCTGGGTGAAGCAGGCGCTGCCATAGCATCTGCCTGTTCGAACAGGCCAACGGCGCTACTTATCCGTGTCGCTCGAAGGCTCTTCCGCAGCCACGGGGTTGCGCAACTCCCCGATCGCCTCAATCCGCACGATGGTCTCATCGCCCGGCCGCAGCCAGCGCGGCGGCTTCCACGCGAATCCCACGCCCGCGGGAGTCCCCGTGGCCACCACGTCGCCCGGCTCCAGCGTCACCACCTGCGAGATGTACTCGATCAACTGCGGAATCCGGAAGATCATTTCCCTGGTATTCGACTTCTGCAATACCACGCCGCCGATCTCGATCGAGATGTCGAGCGCGTGCGGGTCGGAGATCTCATCCTTGGTCACGATCCACGGCCCCATCGGCGCGAACGTGTCGAAGGTCTTGCCCATCAGCCATTGCGTGGTGGCCATCTGGAAGTCGCGGGCGCTGACGTCGTTGACGATGGTGTAGCCGAAGACGTGCTCCATCGCCCGAGCCGCTGGAATGTAGCGCCCGCCGCGGCCGATCACGAACGCCAGTTCCGCCTCGTAATCCGGTTTGGAGGAGACCCTCGGCAGCACGATGGTCGCCCCCGGCCCGATCACTACGTTGGTGAACTTGTTGAAGATGGTGGGCACTTGCGGGATCTCCATCTTGGCCTCGGCCGCATGGTCGCGGTAATTCAGCCCCACGCAAATGAACTTGGGCGGACGCGGAATCGGCGCGAGCAACGTGACGTCGGCTAGCTCGATCGGCGGAGCCGCCTCCTCCTCCGCGTGCCCCGCCGCGCACACCGACAGCATGTCGCCGAGTGCCGGCAAGACTTGGCTGCCGGAAACAATGCCCACTTGCGGCTGCCCATGAGGATGCTGAAAGGTAACCAGACGCATTTCCTTTCAGTCTACTTCTTCCAGATTCACTTCTTTAGCGCTGAGAACCAGTTCAGCACCACGGTGAACGGCGCGGGCGCGCTGGAGCTGCCCTGTGGCGCGACGAACAGAAAACGCTTTCCGTCCGCGGTGATGTCTCCGCCGCCGAGGGTTGAGCCGGGCGGAGACGGCGCCTGGAAAAGGCGCTTGGGGACGCCAAACTGAAACGTTTTATCCGTGGTCACGTCCACGGCCATCACGCGGCCGTCGCTGGTGGTGTACAAAAGCTGCTTGCCGCGCCATCGCGGAGCGACGCCGCCTTCCTTCGAAACCATGGACTTGCCTCCCGAGAGTTCTGTTCCTCCGCCCCCTGAAAATGGCTTGACGTACACTTCGTTGGTGCCGGACTCGTCGGACACATACGCGATCCAGCGGCCGTCCGAGGAGAACTGTGCGATCCCCTCCCTAAACTCAGTGCGCAGGAAGGGTATCGGTTTGCGGTCGCCTTCCATCGGAAGGATCCAAAGGTCGTTTCGTGTCTTCGGATTAATCGAGTCGTAAAGTAAATACCGGCCATCCTGGGAAAAGCCATCAGGGGTCTTGTCCTCATCCGACTTCAACAAGAGCTGATCTTCGCCGGAGCCGTCGGCGGCGTGCATATACAGGTCCCGGTGCCCGCCCCGGTCGGAAGCGAACACAATCTGCTTTCCGTCCGGAGTCCATACCGGATTGTTTTCACGAGCCGGGTCAAAGGTGAGCCGGCGGCTGTTTCCATGGGCAACGTCCAACACCCAAATATCGACGTTGCCTTGAGAGCCGCTCCGCGCAACCGCAACTCGGGAGCCGTCCGGAGAAATCGCCGGCCAAAAGTACTGCCCCGGATCTCCCACGGTGCCTGCGGGGTTGCCCTGCGCGTCCGTCCACGTGAGCTGAAACTGACCCAGCACGCCACCGCGGTAAAGAAGTTCGCCGTTCTCGGAAACGGAAAACAGACCGTAGTCGGCTGCCGGGTAGGAGCCGACCCCAGGCGCTACCTGCGCCGGGTCGCCGCTCAGTAGAAGCTTATCCGCATCGAACCTTTGCGCCATCACCGATCCCTCGCGCATGAACAACAGCCAGCCCGGACCGCCGGTTGGAGAAGGCGCATATGCCGCCTGGCGATCCGAAAGCAGCAGCGGTTTCAAGCTTTGCTGTTCGGGCTTTACGTCCAGGGAGCCAATATAAACGCCGGTCGTTTCCGGCTTGCTTCCCGTGCGGTGATAGAGGAAGTGCCGGCCATCGGGAAGAAATCGGGGCCAGCGGTGGGCAGTTTCTCCAGGCGCGAGAACGGTCGCGGGAGCCTCAGTGCCCCCGGCGGCGGAAACCCGCATCAGTGCGCGAGAATTGCTTCCGAACACAATCACTCCATCCCGGTTCCACGCGCTGCCTGACACGCCCGTGGCGACATCGCAAATGGTCTGAGGCGGGCCGCCGGAGATATCGTTCTTTTTCAGCTTGCCGCCGGAAGCGTAGGCGATGAACCGGCTGTCGGGAGACCAAAAAGGTGGCGGGGGGTTGGCGTTGCCGTCCGAACCTTCCAGAGGTTTTAGTTCGAGCGAATCCAGCGCACGAAGGTACATGCGCGTTACATTGTCGGGGCCGATGGTGGGAAAGGCGATCCAGCGGCCATCCGGAGAGAGGTTGGCGGCGGTGCCCGCGATGAAGCTGAATTTTTCGGGAGCGGGAATCTGGAAGCGCGCGGTTCGTTCGACCGGCGGCGTTTCACGAAAATGGACGAACGCGAGAGTCGCGGCAACCACACCCAGCATCGCGGCCACCATCGGCCAGATCACGCTCTTACCTCCCGCGCCCCAACCGAGCCGCGACTGTGAAGGAGCGGTAGAAATAACTGGGGCAGCATCGTCCCACAGCGCCATCGCATCCCCGATGTGCCGCAGACGCTTCTGCGGATCTTTCTCCAGACACCGCCGCAGCAGCCGCCGCACTTCCACCGGAGCCCGTTCCCACTGCGGCTCCTCCTTGATCACCGACGCCAAAATCTCCGTGGTCGATTCGCCGTGGAACAGAGGCTTGCCCGTGACCATCTCAAACAACACCACGCCGAAGGCCCAGATGTCGGCGCGTTGATCCACCGGCTTGCCCTTGGCCTGCTCCGGAGCCATGTAGGCCAGAGTGCCCAGGATCACTCCCGCCTGCGTCATGGCCATGGACATGGTGGGCGAATCCTGGCTCGGCGCAACCGGCGTGCCGCCCGGCATTCCTCCACCAAGCTTTGCGAGCCCGAAATCCAACACCTTCACCGTGCCGTCCGGCTTGATCTTGACGTTGCCCGGTTTCAGATCGCGATGCACCACGTCTTTGTCGTGCGCCGCTTCGAGCGCGGCCGCGATCTGTTTCGCAATTGCGCGAGCTTCCTCCAACGGAATCGCGCCCTCTTTGATCCGCTCGGCGAGCGTCGGCCCTTCCACCAGCTCCATCACCAGATAATTCGGTCCGACGTCGAATAGCGTGCAGATGTTGACGTGGTTCAACGATGCGATGGCGCGAGCCTCGCGCTCGAAGCGTTCGCTGAAGCGCTCGGCCGAGACTTTGATGGCGACCTCGCGCCCCACGCGCGGATCGCGCGCGCGGTAGACCTCGCCCATCCCGCCCGCGCCGATCGACGCCAGCACTTCATAGGGACCAAGTTTCGAACCTGCGGCCAAACTCATGCCGACCTCATTTCTTCAACCCCGCCTGCCAGTTCAACACGATGGTGTACGGCGCCGCCGAGCTCTGCCCCACCGGCACGGGAATCACGAACCGCCGGCCGTCGGAAGTTGCGTCCCAAAATCGCGAGGCCGATTTGGGATTGAAAAGGCGCTTGGGAACTCCCGCTTGAAAGACGGGCGTGGTGGAAACGTCCACAGACATCATGTCTCCGTTGGGAGCCAGATACAGAATCTCTTTGTTATCGCCGCGCCAATGCGCGCTGAGCCCGCCGCCTTTCGAGACCATCCACTTTCCTCCGGCGGACTTCGCCCCCGCGCCGCCGGCCCCAGAACCAAGCGATGGATCGAAGCTCTGCACGTAGATCTCCTCCTTCCCGGATTCATTCGAAATGTACGAGTAAAAGCGCCCATCCGGGGAAAAACGCGCCCCGCGCTGATTGAATTCCGCGGCCAGAAGGGGGATCGGCTTTGCTTCGCCTGATCCGCCGGCCGTTGCACCGGTGAGCGGAAGGGCCAACACGCCAGCTGGTGCGGTCATATAGAGCAGAAAGCGGCCGTCGCGGGACCAGCTTGTGGGATTCGCGACTACAGTACCGGCTTTATACAAAAGGTCCTCGCCACCCGTCAGATTGGAAGCCTTTTGGTAGATCCCCCAGACGCCCCCACGCTGGCCGAGGAAAGCCACGCGGCTTCCGTCCGGAGACCACACTGGCGTCAAATCCTGTCCCGGATCGAAGGTGAAGCGAGTGGTGGTGCCGCGCGCAAACTCGTACAACCAGACATCCGTGTTTCCGGATTGCGGATCCGTGCTCGCGAAGGCCACGCGCTTCTCGTCGGGCGAAAGCGCCGGCGCCGAGCTGAGACCCGCAAGCAAGGCGGGCTCACCGACCATTCCTGTGACTTTTCCTTCCCGATCGAACCAGGTGAACTGCTGACCCGGAAGCGCGGCGCCGGCTCGGTAGGACAAGACGCCGGTATCGGATGCAGAAAATGCAGTCAACCCAATCCGTTCGGCGATGGGAACTGCCTCACCACTCATATCCAGCTTCTGGTTGTCGAACGGCTGGGCCATCAGCGTTCCTCCCCGGACAAAGAGCAGGGACCCCTTCGGAGTGCGGCTAGTTGAATCCGGCGCAGGCACATACGCAACAGCGGATACGTCGGGCAGCAACTTCTTCGGAGCCGGCTCGCTTGGCTTAGCGTCGAGAGATCCCAGGTAGATGCCACCGTTGGTAGGAGTCACGGCCCGCATATACACAAAGTGACCGCCATCCGGCAACAGCGCCGGATAGCTATGCCGCTGTTCGCCATTCGCCAAGGTAGTGAGTGGCGAGGCAGCGCCGCCGGCTGCGCTTACCACTGACAGTCCGATAGCGGTGTTGGTTCCAAAAACGATTTTGTTGTCGCGAGTCCAGAAGCCTCCCAGTACCGATGCCGGTAAGCTGCAAAGGGTCTGCGTGGGACTGCCGGCAGCCTCGATCTTTTGCAGTTTTCCCCCAGCGTAGAATACGATATACCGGCTATCGGGCGACCAAAAAGGCCTGCCAATGACTCCATCCGTTCCGGCCAGAGGCCGCGCTTCCACCGCATCCAACGACCGCACCCAGACCTGGGCCTGGCCGCCCGCGCCCGTGGACGTGGCAATGAAAGCCAGCTTACGCCCATCCGGCGAAATGACGACAGTGTCGCTGAAGGTAACGCCGGCGGGCTGAACGATTTCGTAGCGCACCGCCTCCGCGGGCGCGGCCGGCGCGGGCCGCAAATAGAGGTACGCCAGCCCCGCGAGCGCAATCGCGAGCACCGCGGCCATCGTCGGCCAGAGCACGCTCCTACCTCCCGCGCCCATTCCGAGCCGCGACTGTGAAGGAGCGGTAGTAAGGGGCGCCTCGTCCCACAGCGCCATCGCATCGCCGATGTGCCGCAAGCGCTTCTGCGGATCTTTCTCCAGACACCGTCGCAGCAACCGCCGCACTTCCGCCGGAGCCCGTTCCCACTGCGGCTCCTCCTTGATCACCGACGCCAATATCTCCGTGGTCGATTCGCCGTGGAACAGAGGCTTGCCGGTGACCATCTCAAACAAGACCACGCCGAAGGCCCAGATGTCGGCGCGCTGGTCCACCGGCTTGCCCTTGGCCTGCTCCGGAGCCATATAGGCGAGCGTGCCCAGAATCACTCCCGCCTGCGTTGCCGCCATGCTGAGGGTAGGCGAATCCTGGCTAGGCGCGGCGGGCGTGCCGCCCAATTTGGCGAGTCCGAAATCCAGCACCTTCACGGTGCCGTCGGGCTTGATCTTGACGTTGCCCGGTTTCAGATCGCGATGCACCACGTCTTTGTCGTGCGCCGCTTCCAGCGCGGCCGCGATCTGCTTCGCAATCGCGCGAGCTTCCTCCAATGGAATCGCGCCTTCTTTAATCCGTTCGGCGAGCGTCGGCCCTTCCACCAGCTCCATCACCAGATAGTTAGGACCGACGTCGAACAGCGTGCAGATGTTGACGTGGTTCAACGACGCGATCGCGCGCGCTTCGCGCTCGAAGCGTTCGCTGAAGCGCTCGGCCGAGACTTTGATGGCGACCTCGCGCCCCACCCGCGGATCGCGGGCGCGATACACCTCGCCCATGCCGCCCGCGCCGATCGAGGCCAGCACTTCATAAGGACCAAGTTTCGAGCCCGTTGTTATACGCATGTCAAACTCATGCCAACCTCATTTCTTCACTCCTGCGAGCCAGTTCACGACCACCGTGAGGGGCGGCGCCACGGCCGCTCCGCCCGGCGCCACGCCGATCAGGAAGCGTTGGCCGTCGGCGCTGGGCACGTAGCCCAAGTTATTAGCAGCGGTCGGACCAAGCGAAGATCGCGATTCAAACAGCGCTTGCGGCGTACTGCGGTCGAAGCTCTGTGCCGCCGCTTTCACTTCCACAGCCATCAACTTCCGGTCCGGCGCCATGTAAAACAGCTCCTTACTGTCGCCGCGCCAGCGGGGCTGAGTTCCGCCCGCGAGGGAAATCTGCCATTTCCCGATCATTGGCTTCTCCCAGCCCGGCGCAAAGGGCACGACAACCACTTGGGAGCCCCCCGACTCATTGGAGGTGTATGCCAGCCAGCGGCCGTCCGGAGACAACTGGCCTTGCGTCTCCCGGAACTCAGACTGCAACAGCGGAATGGGTTTCCTCTCACCTGGTCCTCCCGCCACCGGCAATGCCCAAAGATCCTCGGCCGTTTTCGGGTCCTGCTTCTGGAAAATAATGAACCGGCCGTCGCGCGACCAGTCCGTGGCGTATTTGACCTCTTTGGAATTAAACAGAAGCTCGTCCTCGCCGGTGTTGTTGGACGCTCTCTGATACAGGTTGACAAAGCCGCCCCGGGTAGAGGAGAACGCGACCTTGCTGCCGTCCGGAGACCAAACCGGGCGAGTATTGATCGACGCGTCGATCGTGAGGCGCGTTTCCGTCCCGCTGTGCTCCAGGTCCGTGATCCACAAATCAGTGTTGCTTTGGCTCGCGGCCGGTCGCTCGATGACAACTCGTTTGCCGTCCGGCGAAAGAGCAAAAGTAGGCCGGCTTTGCACCACGCCTCTCACTGGCCCCAGTTCCTTGCCGGTGCGGTCGAACCAAAGGTGCTGCGTTCCAGCTCCGGCGCCGGTCTGAACGATCAGGATTCCGCTTTCGGAAACCGAGTACAAACTGATGCCAGTGGCTGAACCGCGCGATACCTGATCGGCTACCGGGAAGAGTTCGCCCTTTGGCTCCAGGGTTTGAGGATCGACCGGCTGCGCCATTAGGGCCTGCTCCCGGACGAACAGTAGGTGGCCTAGGGGGTTGCCGGGAGACGGCGCGAGGTATTCCGGATTGGACTCATCCAGGATCAGCGGGCGGTCCTCTTTGGAGTCCGGCTTTGCATCAAGAGAAGCCAGGTGGATTCCCGTCTCTTTGCCGCCGTTGGTCACGAGGTACAAAAAGCGCCGGCCATCGGGCAGAAACACCGGCCAGCGATGGGATCCGGCTCCGCCGGTCTTCGTAACTGGCAAGGTGACGCCGCCCGCCGCCGGTACCCGGCTGAGCCCTCCGTTCCCATTCAGCGGGGCGAACACGATCACGTTATCGCGGTTCCAGGCGCCGCCGCGGGAGTTGATGGCGTCGCACAATGTTTGCGCGGGACCGCCATTCACCGAAATTTTTTTTAGCTTATTTTGAGCAAAGAAAGCAATATAGCGGCTGTCCGGAGACCAGAAGGGGTAATTCGCATCCTCGGTCCCGGCCAGGGGTTGGGTCTGGAGCGAATCGAACGCGCGTAGCCAGAGCTGATACCCGCCCTCCCCCGAGGCTTGTATCACCAAATAATGACCATCCGGCGAGACAGCGAAATATTGGATGTTTCTGGCCTTTTCCGGAGCTGCCAGAGTATACTGGAGCACCTGCCGTTCCGCCGGCTGCTCGCGAAAGTGGACGAACGCAAGCGCTGCCAGCGCCAGCGTCGCCAGCCCCGCCACCACCCACGCCGCGTGGCGCAGGCCCCCGGCCTGCGCTGGCAGGTCGGAGACCTGCCCCACGTCCAGCACCAACCCCATGTCGCCGATGGCCTGCAATCGTTTCCTCGGGTCCTTCTCCAGACACTTCTTCAGCAGCCGCCGCGCCTCGACGGGAACCCCGCTCAGGTCCGGCTCCTTCATCACCACCGCCGCCAGCGTTTCGGTGAGGTCCTCGCCTTCGAACAGCCGCTTGCCCGTCAGCATCTCGTACAACACCACGCCGAACGCCCAGATGTCGGCTCTCCGATCCACCTTCTTCCCGCGAGCTTGCTCGGGAGCCATGTAGGCCGCTGTGCCCAGAATCACGCCCGCCTGGGTCATGGCCATGGAGATCGTGGGCGAGTTCTCGCTTACCGCGCCATCACTGTCGCGGTTCTGTTTCGCTAACCCGAAATCCAGCACCTTCACCGTGCCGTCCGGCTTGATTTTGATGTTGCCCGGTTTTAGATCGCGATGAACGACGCCCTTCTCGTGAGCCTCTTCCAGCGCCGCCGCGATCTGGCGCGCGTAGTTCATGGCCGTGGCGAGCGGCAAGGGGCCCGATTTGATCAGAGCATCCAGCGATTCGCCCTCCACCAGCTCCATCACCAGATAGTTGGGGCCGACGTTGTAGAGCGTGCAGATATTGAGATGATTCAGCGCGGCCACGGCCCGGACTTCGCGGTCGAAGCGCTCGCTAAAGCGCTCGGCCGAGACCTTGATGGCCACGTCGCGGCCCGTGCGCGGGTCGTGCGCGCGATACACTTCGCCCATCCCGCCTTTGCCGATCATGGCGAGGACTTCATACGGGCCGAGTTTCGAGCCTGCTGCTAAACTCATGCGGTTTGAACGATTTTACAGCAAAACGACAGCGCAAAACGCGTCCCTTTACATCACCCACGGAACCAACGCCCACGTTTCGCGCCGATACGCATCGTACTCCGGACCGAAGGCGTTATTCAGATTCGCCTCTTCCAATCGGATCTTGCGCCAGTATGCGAAAGCCGCCATCGCGAACCCCAGCACTCCATGCACTTGCCCAAACACAAGCGCCGTACCGGCGAACATCCCCAGCCACGCGGTGTAAATGGGATGCCTCACCAATCGATAAGGACCGGACCGGATCAGTTCGTGATCGACCTTGATGGTGATCTCCCCGCTCCAATGACGTCCCAGAACCCTTCTGGCCCATATGCCCAGCACCACGGACGCGGTCTGAAGGCCGAAACCGGTCCAGACGAAGAACGCCGCGTCTGGCAGAAATCGTTGACGCAGTCCCGGGACTGGAACAATCGCCAACAAAAATCCGGCGTTTAGCAGCAGTTCGTGGACTCGCCGCGATTTTCGCGATTCGGAAACTCTCGCCGGCGAAGCGTTCTTCGCGGCGGCATTCCAATACAGGATGAAGACGGCCCACTCGGCAAAGCAAACCGTCGTCGAGATGCTCATCGGCTCTTCCTCCGCCTACCTTTTCGAGAATCGTTGCCGCAGCCCTTTTGCCACACGCTCGCTCATCGTTCCAAAAGGTTCGTCGGTGGTCAGGTACGTCCAAGTTGCTCCGCGCTCAAATCGCTCGCGATTTCCGAAATGGATCTCTCCGTCCCGAATCTCGGCCTTCGCAAGCGCATCCACGAGTTCCTCTTTCAGGCACTCTTGGAACTCGGCGTAAATCTCATTCACGCCAGTCAGGTACTCGAAGAGGGGATTGCGCCCGCCCCACGAAACCCAGTGGATGCCGCCCCGCAATTCCGCGACATTTGCAAGATAATCGGCCCACAGGTCGTCAAGGATCGCCAGCGCCAATTCACGCCCCGCTCGTTCGAGCGCATCGCTTTCGAACACAGCGGTCTGCGCGAGCCCCTCATATTGCTCTTCGGAGATCATCGAGCGGAGCCTCCAGTCAGGCGACAGCAGAATCTCCCGGCGCAACGCATACACCTCTTGGCGATGATTCTCCACGACAACGTCGTATTTCCAGAGCGTCTCCCGCATTTCCAAATTCTGGCTTTCGGCGGTGCGCTGCACGCTGTCGATATCCGGATTCTCCGCAATCCCGAAGCGCACCAGCAAATCATCCCCGATGCTGATGAAGAAGCGGGATGCGCCCGGATCGCCTTGCCGTCCCGCGCGGCCGCGCAATTGGTTGTCAATCCGCCGCGCCTCGTGACGAGTTGTGCCAAGAACGTACAGACCGCCCAGCTCCACCACCTTCTCGCGATCTTGCGGCGGATTCCCTCCCAGCAAAATGTCGGTGCCCCGCCCCGCCATGTTCGTCGAAACCGTCACCGCCCCCAGCGCGCCGGCCTGGGCGATAATCTCCGCTTCCGCCTCGTCGTTCCGCGCGTTCAGAACCGAATGCTCGATACCGGCCGATTGCAGGCGGCGGCTCAATGCCTCCGACTCCTCCACGCTCGCCGTTCCCACCAGAATCGGACGGCCCGCCTGGTGCACTTTTCGAATCTCTTCCGCCACCGCTCGATTGCGCGCCTCTTTGTCCGCATACACGATATCGGGGAGATCCTCGCGAATTACCGGGCGATTTGTCGGAATCACTGTCACGGGCAGTTTGTATACCTTCCAGAATTCACCGGCCTGCGTCGCGGCCGTGCCGGTCATGCCGCAGATGCGATCGTACATTCGGACCAGGCTCTGCACAGTAATCGAACCGAGGATGCGCCCCTGCGTCTTCAGCCGCACCCGCTCTTTGGCCTCCACCGCCGATTGAAGCCCCGCGGGCCAGCGGCGATTCTGGGCGATGCGGCCCTTGAACTCGTCCACCATTTCGATTGCGCCTTCCTTCACCACGTAATCCACGTTGCGCCGTAGGAGCGCGTGCGCATGCAGGGCGTCCTGCACCGCGGTCAGGATGTGAAGATTATGCTCATCGAACAGGCTTCCGCAGCCGAGGGCTGCTTCCACGCGCCGGATGCCCGCATCGGTCAACTGCACGTTGCGCGCGAACTCATCGAGCGAGTAGTGACGGCGAGGATGAAGCTCAGCCACCACGGAATCGACCCGGCAGGCGAACGCGGAGTCTTCAGGAATTCCACCCGCGATGACCAGCGGGATGCGCGCCTCGTCGATCAGGATGGAGTCGGCTTCATCGATGACGGCGAATGCAAACGGCCTCTGGACCAGTTCTTCCGTGCTCCGCGCCAGACCGTCCCGCAGGAAGTCGAAGCCGATTTCATTCGCGGTCGCATAGGTTACATCGCACAGGTACGCGGCGCGGCGCTGCTCGGCGGGCATGTTCTGCAAAATGTACCCGACGGAAAGCCCGAACCACTCGTAAATTCCGCGCATCCACATGGCGTCGCGGCGGGCAAGATAGTCGTTGGCGGTCAACACATGCGTGCCTCGGCCTTGACGGGCGTACCAAATCACCGCGGGCACGGCCGCCAGCGTTTTACCCTCGCCCGTCTGCATTTCCGCGATATGCCCGTGTTGCAGCGCCAGCGCGCCCAGGATCTGCACGTCGAACATGCGCAGCCCGAGCACACGCTCCGCAATCGCGGCGGCCAGCGCGAACGCTTCCACAACGTCAGCGTCCCGGCGTAAATCCCTCGCGGAAGATTTCAGTTGTTCGTCCGTCAGCCCGGACATCTCCTGGAGCCGCCGGGTAATGGCTCGCAGTTGATGCTCGGACTCGCGGTCTTCGAGTCCAAAAAGACGCAGTAACTTTGCAAAAGACACGGGTCCTCTCCTTTTCTCTGTTTAATTACGAGAAGAAGGAGAAGAGCGGCGGCGGGCGTTGGAACAGAGCGGCAGTGTCCGGCTCGGGCCTGGTCCGCGACATGTACGCGGTTGCGTTCTGCCGGATCCGTACGTCCGCCCGAATGCGCTGGCCTTCTCGAGGAGCCTGTCGTTCATCCGTGCGCCGTGTCTCTTTGGAGCAGACGATTTCGATAGCCGCCGCAACACGCACGAATGGCACGACGGCCTGCGTCGAGAGCAACGCAAGCAGCGCGGCGAATGCGTATTTCATGGCTGCTCTTGCCATGCCTTAACCTAACAAAGTTTTAGGCTTCTCACAAATCGGCTCGCCGCGCGACTGCCATCCACTCGATCGCGCAACTCTATTTTCCCGAGTATCAATGGTTTGCCGCTTTCGCCCGAACCCATTTCGCAGTCTTGTGACGTACGCTCTAGTCGTAAGAGTCCGGGTCCCTCATCGGCTCCCGGCCACGTGGGCGCAGCAGTCCTAGGAAACTTAGCGCCATCGTCAATCGATGAGTCTCTGCCGTTCGAGGGTTGTTGAGCGGTCCCGTCCCCTTGCGGGTAGTCAGGTGCGGCGAGAGGCCTTTCGAAAAAACAAAAGGAGCTGGAAAGAAGAAAATAGCATCAAGACGGAACAAAAGCGCCAGAGGCGCCTACTTAATCTCCATGATTTCTTTTTCTTTGGTCTTGGACGCCGTGTCCACGCGACTAATATAGCCGTCGGTCATCTTCTGCACGCCGTCAAGAGCCTTACGCTCATCGTCTTCGCTGATAAGTTTGTCCTTCAGCAGTTTCTTGAGGTGCTCATTGGCGTCGCGCCGGATGTTGCGCAGCGCCACGCGATGATCCTCGGCCACGTGGTGCAGCCGCTTGACGATATCCTTGCGCCGCTCCTCGGTCAGCGCCGGAATCGGCACGCGAATAATTTTCCCGTCATTGCTGGGATTCAGGCCCAGGTCGGAAATCCGGATGGCCTTCTCGATGGCCCCGATCTGCGACACGTCCCAGGGCTGGATGGTGATCAGCGAAGGCTCCGGCACGTGCAGGTTCGCCACCTGGTTGATCGGCGTGGGCGTTCCGTAGTAATCGACTTTCAGCGTGTCGAAGATGCTCACCGAGGCGCGGCCGGTGCGGATGCTCGACATCTCGTGCTGCAAATCGGTCACCGCCTTGTCCATGCGCGCCTTGGCGCTGGCCTCAACCTCTTTCACACTCTTGAAATTTCCTGCAATTGGTTGTTCAGTCTTCATCGCTCTTCTCTTGTCGGATCATTCAGGGGTCAATGAATCAACGTCCCGATCGGCTCCCCCATCGCCATACGCATTATATTGCCTCGCACGTTTAAATCAAAGACCATGATGGGCAGATGGTTGTCGCGGCACATCGCCACGGCGGAAGCGTCCATCACCCGCAGGTTCCGGCTCAACACGTCGGAGTAACCGATTTCGTTGAACCGCACCGCATCCGCGTTGGTCAGCGGATCCTTATCGTAGACCCCGTCGACACGCGTGGCCTTGGCCACCACTTGAGCGTGGATCTCCAGGGCGCGCAGAGTCGCCGCCGTGTCGGTCGAAAAATAGGGATTGGAAGTTCCCGCGGCGAAGATCACCAGCCGGCCTTTTTCCAGGTGCCGGATGGCGCGGCGGCGGATGTAAGGCTCGGCCACCGAATGCATCTCGATGGCGGTCATCACGCGCGTGGGCACGCCGCTTTTCTCCAGCGCGTCCTGCAACGCGATCGCATTGATCACCGTCGCTAGCATGCCCATGTGATCGGCGGCCACGCGGTCCATATTCCGCGCCGCGGCCGCCACTCCGCGGAAAAAGTTCCCGCCGCCCACCACCATCCCGATCTGCACGCCGGACCGCGCCACTTCCGCGACCTCTTCGGCCAGAGCCGCGACCTTTTCGGCATCGATTCCAAAGGACGCGTTGCCGGCGAGAACCTCGCCGCTCAGCTTCAGCAGGATGCGCTGATATTTAGCCACGCGTTGTCCAGAGTAGCGCAAAGCGCAGTGGGGCAGGTCCTCGACCTGCCAATCCCGGGGCTGCGCAGCGAGTATTGCGCGAGTTCTTCAATGCCCTACTCGGCCGGAGTTTCAGCGGAGGCTTCAGCCGCCGCCGCGTCGCCTACTTTGAAGCGAACGAATCGCGACACCGTGATGTTCTCGCCCAGTTTGGCGATCTTGGACTTGATCAGGTCGGAGACGGTGGTGGTGTTTTCCTTGATGAAGGGCTGCTCGTACAAACACACCTCCTCGTAGTACTTGTTCAAGCGCCCCTCGACGATCTTGTCCATCATCTTCTCGGGCTTGCCCTCGCCCAAAGCGCGGGCGCGATGGATCTCCTTCTCCTTGGCCAGGGCGGCTTCGGTCACGTCTTCCTTGCGCAAGAACTGCGGATCGGCGGCGGCCACCTGCATGGCCAGATCGTGAACCAGCTCCTGAAAGTCTTCCGTGCGCGCCACGAAGTCGGACTCGCAATTGACCTCGATCATGACGCCCAACTGCGCTCCCGGATGAATATAGGTGCCGATGACGCCCTGCTTGGTGGAGCGCGAGGCCTTCTTGGTGGCCGAGGCGATGCCCTTCTTGCGCAGGATAACTTCGGCCTTTTCGAGGTCGCCCCCGGCCTCCACCAATGCCGTTTTGCACTCCATCATTCCAGCCCCGGTCTTGTCGCGGAGCTGCTTCACTAATTGTGCGGTGATCTCCATAATTCCTCTGCCCGCGCTCTCGCGCGTTTGGGTTGCGTCGCATTATCGGCTGCGGCAGGGCCGTTGTTACAGGGACTGCGCCGAGCCTTCCGGCGCCGCTTCCACGGACGGGCCCTTGCGCGGAGGCGCGGACGGCAGATCTTCGTCCGGCATGCTTTCCGCCATGAGCTGCTCATTGTACTTGAGGTCCGCGTACTGCGCCAGATCGGGCATCTCTTCCGAGCCGGGTTCCTCGCTGATGATCTTCTCGGGCGCGAAGTCCTGCTCGCTGGCCAGTTGCCGTCCCTCCACCACCGCGTCGGAAATCTTGGTGGTGAACAGCCGGATGGCGCGCAGCGCATCGTCGTTGCCGGGAATGACGTAATCCACTTTGTCGGGGTCGCAGTTGGTGTCCACCACCGCCACCACCGGAATGCCCAGCTTGCGGGCTTCATCCACGGCGATCGCCTCTTTGTTGGAGTCGATCACGAACAGGATGTCCGGCAGGCCGTTCATGTCCTTGATGCCCGCCAGGTTCTGGTTCAGGTGCTTGCGCTCCCGCTCCAGCCGGACCACTTCTTTTTTGGCGCGGCCGTCCCAGTTGCCCTCCGCCGCCATGGCGTCGAGCTCCTTCAAGCGCTTGATGGATTTCTGCACCGTGGTCATGTTGGTGAGCAATCCGCCCAGCCAGCGCTGGTTCACGTAGAACTGCTGGCAGCGCCCGGCTTCTTCGGCGATAGCTTCCTGCGCCTGCCGCTTGGTGCCTACGAACAACACGGTCTTACCCTGCGCGGCCATTTCGCCCACGTAACGCATGGCGTCCTTGAACAGCTTCAGCGTTTTTTGCAGGTCGATGATGTAAATGCCATTACGTTCGCCAAAGATGTAATCTTTCATCCTTGGATTCCAGCGCCTGGTCTGGTGCCCGAAGTGAACGCCGGCTTCAAGCAATTCCTTCATACTAATGGACGGCAAATAACCTCCTTACAGTGGTTCGAGAATCACCGTGGTTTTAGAATCCGAGCCGCGGCCCAAGGCGGGATTTGCAGCGCGAAGGTGAAAAGGCGGGGGCAGGCGCCAGCCTGTCCCAAGAAAGCGTTGCCCAAAGCTAGCGTTTGGAGAACTGGAAGCGTTTGCGGGCGCCTTTTTGTCCGTATTTCTTGCGCTCGTGCTCGCGGGCGTCCCGGCGGAGCATGCCCAGTTCCTTCAGTTTGGCGCGCAGCTCGATGTTGAACTCCAGCAGCGCGCGCGCGATTCCCAACTTGGCGGCTCCGGCTTGGCCCGAAGGCCCGCCGCCCTCTGTGTTGATCAAAATGTCGAATTTGTCGGCGGTTTCGGTGGCCAGCAGCGGCTGCCTCACGATGGCTCGGGAAGCCTCGCTCGGAAAATAATTCTCGAAGGTTCGCCCGTTCACCGTGATCTCGCCCTTGCCCGACCGCAGGAACACTCTAGCCGTCGCGCGCTTGCGGCGGCCCGTTCCAAGATGCTGTACCAATGCCACTTGCGTTATATCTCCTTGCCTGAAACCGCGATCTGCACCGGCTTCTGCGCCTCATGCGGGTGCTTGGGCCCCGCATACACTTGCAGTTTCCGGTACATCTGTTTTCCGAGCTTGGTTTTGGGAAGCATCCCCTGGATGGCTTCCTCAATCATCCGAACCGGCCGCGTCTCGCGAACCGTGCGCGCCTTGATCTCCGAGAGACCGCCCGGATAACCCGAGTGGCGGCGATAAATCTTCTGCTCTTCCTTGCGGCCCGTCAACCGGACCTTGGCGGCGTTGACCACCACCACATGATCGCCGGTATCGAGAAACGGCGTATATGTGGGCTTATGCTTGCCCATCAGCGCCAGCGCGGCTTTGCTTGCCAGCCGGCCCAAAACTTCACCCTCGGCGTCGATCAGGTGCCATTCGCGCACCAAAGTTTCGACCGAAGGAATAGCGGTTTTCATGAAGACAGACTTTCTCCCTGCAAGTTCTCTGCCTCCTCAGGTTAGCCGAATTGCCTGGAGGGTGTCAAACGGAGATGGCAGGCGACAAGATCGCCTGCCCCACCGGGCGTGTTTTGGTCTAGCATATAGATTACGAAGTATCGCAAGAGAGACAACCCCACAGGAGATTCACTCATGATCCAAAAAGTACTTTCGATCACCGCATGTTCGGCACTCGCCGTCATGTCCGCAATGGTGATGGCGCAAGCGCCCCCAGGAGGCGCAAAGGGCGGAGGAGGGAAAGGCGGTGGCGGCCGAGGTCCCGCGGGCCCGGTGTTGACGGTCACCTCGAGCGCGTGGCCCGACGGCAGCGAAGTTCCGATGCATTTTGCCGGCCGCGGCGATAACAAGTCCCCGGCCTTCGAATTCCACTGGATGATGGGCACCATGCCAGCCATGCCACCGGCCACACTCAAGACCTACGCGGTGATTTTCCACGACATCGAGAACGTGGGCACCGGCAAAACCACCAGCGATACGCTGCACTGGTCCGCGTTCAACATTCCCGGGACCGCCACAGGCCTGCCGGAAGGACTGGGCGCAGGCGTTCTACCCGATGGGACGACGAACGGCCCCGGCCTCGGGGCTCGCGGCGGAGCCCCTGGAGCTTATTTCGGGCCTGGCGCCGGTCCGGGACCATTCCACCATTACGTATTCGAGTTCTACGCGCTGGACACGAAGCTGGACTTGCCCGCCAACACCACGCGCGAGGACTTGATGAAGGCGATGGACGGTCACGTCGTCGGCAAGGCCGCGTATGTCGGCCGCTTCCACGCGCCACCGCAATAGACTTGGGATGACGGAGAACTTCGCATGAAACAACACGTGGGACAAGCATGGTTACCGTTTGCGGGCGCATGCACAGTGATGCTTGGCGCCGTGCTGCTCATGGCCCAGGCCCCGGTGGGCGGGCCTCCGGGCGGTGGGCCGCCGAGTGGCAGGGGCGGCGGCGGCGGTAAAGGCGGAGGCAAAGGCGGCGGCAGAGGCGCTCCTCCTGCCTTCCAAATGGTGAAGGGCCAGCCTATTGATACGAGAGAACCGGAAAAGAAAGACGATCACCCGGCGTTTCCGGGCCAGACTCGCGTTCCGTATGAGCCGACCACTCCGCCCAAGGTCACGCTTTTGACCGACAAACTCAACAACCCCTGGAGCATCGCCTTCCTTCCGGACGGCAAGATCCTGATCACCGAAAAGCCCGGGAACATGCGAACCTTCAATCCCAAGGACGGTTCGCTGTCGGAACCGCTCGCGGGAGTTCCCAAGGTCCACTACCAAGGACAGGTGGGCCTTCTGGATCTGGCGCTCGATCCGCAGTTCGCTTCGAATCGCCGCATCTTTTTCAGCTATATGGAGGATATGGGCGACGACGACGGCATTGTGCTCGCCACCGCCAAGCTCGCCCCGGATGATACAGCCATCACCGGCGCCACGGTCGTCTTCCGCGCCACCGCCGTCAATGCGCGGATGCATGGGGCAAATCGGGGTGGACGCATCGCCATCGGCCGCGACGGCAACATCTTCATGACCGTCGGCGACGGTGCCGGCTCGCCGCCGTGGGACATGGCGCAGAAGCTGGATAACACCATCGGCAAAATCCTGCATATTACTCCGGAAGGAAAGCCCGCTCCCGGAAATCCGTTTATCGGCAAGGCGGGCGCGGCGCCCGAAATCTGGTCCTATGGCCATCGCAGCGAGGAAGGCTTGACCATCAACCCCGACACGGGCGAACTGTGGGAGACCGAGCATGGCCCGCGCGGCGGCGACAAGCTCATTCAACCGCAAGCCGGCAAGAACTACGGTTGGCCGGTGTACGTTCACGGCATCGACTATCCCGGCACCACGATCGGCGCGGGAATCACGGAAGCGCCCGGCACGGAGCAACCGGTGTATTACTGGGACCCGGTCATCGCGCCATCGGGCCTGGCATTCTACACGGGCAATCAATTTCCGGAATGGAAGAACAGCGTCTTCGTGGGAGCGCTGGGCGGTCAGATGCTCGACCGGCTGAGGCTCGACGGGAAAAAAGTGATCGGCGAGGAGCCGCTGCTGATGGACCAGCGCAACCGCATTCGGGACGTGCGCATGGGGCCCGAGGGAGCGGTCTATATCCTCACCGACGCAAACTCGCTGATGAAGCTCACGCCCAAATAGCGTCGGCTGTGGGGCGGACGCCCTCGTCCGCGCCGGACCCTGGGTCGGGCTTGCAGGGGCGTGAAGCAGAGCCGCAAAGCCGGATTCGCAGATACATCAGGCGCCCTACCATCGACCATGTACGAAGGAAGCTGGAGGCCGGAACATTCACTATAACTCATTGAAAAAAATACTCGAAGATCTTCGCGCCAAGGGAGAAGCAGTAATTCCGACACCCTAATTCTTCCCTTGCAAATCAACAATTTATGGTGCATAATTGATTCTAGGTAGGTCAGCGGATACGCGGATCTGCCAAGAGTCTATCCGCTACGCTCGTAGGCGAGCATTATCCTGAGAAGCCTCTAGGGCGTAACAGCCCTGGGGGCTTTTTGTTTATGGTCAAGAAAGTTGCGGTTCTGCTCGATGGGGGGCATGTGCGCGTCTACGCCAATCGCTCGGGCAAGACCTTCGATCCTCCCTATATTGAAAAAATCGGACTCGCATGCGTTCTTCCAACCGTCGAGGAGATATTCCGAATCCTCTACTACGACTGCGCTCCATTCACCGGCAGCGCCACGCTTCCCGTCTCTGGCGGCAAGAAGACATTTAGCGGATCGGATCAATGGATTCACGAACTCTCCAAGAAGGACTTGTTCGCGGTGCGACGAGGCGTTTTAAAGTTTCGTGGATACGTTTTAAGAAGCATTCCCTACGTTCCGGCCGGCCCCCTCCAAGACGCCGATTTCGAACCAAAGTTCGAGCAGAAAGGTGTGGATATGCGAATCGGTCTTGACATGGCGACAATGTTGTCGCACCGCGCCGTCGATCTCATCGCGCTCGCCACAAACGACACAGATTGTATTCCGGCCATGAAACACGCGCGACGCGCCGGACTTCAGGTCGCTCTCGTTGTCCTGCCCGGCTACACCCCAGCCCCAGAACTATTGTCTCATTCGGATTATCACAGGACGATCCGATGGCCGATCTAAAAACACGATGGCCTACAACGTCTTCATCAGCTATTCAAGCAAGAATCTCTCTATCGTCGATTGGGCGCGAGCCACCCTTCCGCAGCCCGGTCACATCGCAGTATTCGCCGCCGAGTATTCGGTTCGACCCAGCCAAGTTCTCAATAAGGAAATCGAGAGCGCCATCCGAACCTGCGATCTCTTTGTGTTGCTATGGACGCACGATGCACGCCACTCCGATTATGTCCCGCAGGAAATTGGAATCGCGAAGGGTTGCTTCAAGACAATTCTGCCTGTGGTTATGGAGGCCAACGTCCCGGTTCCCGGCTTCATCAGCGACTTGAAATACCTCGACGCGCACAAAGATTGGGAAGGCTCTTCATCCGGCTCACTCAAATTGTGCGCGAGAATGCGGGACAGCATCAAAAGAACGAAATGATCGGCGTTCTTGCTGCCACCATCCTGGGCGGCATATTGCTCTTTACTCAGAACCCCAACAACGAGCAAGAGTATGATGACGAGGACGACGTTGAAGAAGACGACGACTAAAGCAGTCAACCTAACTGTTGACCGCCGAGATTTGGCGGATACAGTAGCATCGGTGCTGGATCGTCCGGTACTGGATCGAACCGGCCTCCAAGGCGACTTCGATTTCACGATTGAGTATGAGAGGGATATCGACGCGCCTGGCACCGAGCTCCCGTTCGCCGGCCCTGCGATGTTCACGGCTTTCCAGGAGCGACTCGGCCTCAAATTGGAATCGACGAAGGCTCCCGTTGAAGTGCTCGTCATCGACCACATAGAGAAGCCCTCGGAAAACTGAATGGACGCGCCGGGGCACGAAACACCTTCCGCCTCCAGCCGTCTATCATATTGATATGGAGATTGGCGATCCGGTGACACCTCCGGCAAATCAGCCCGCGCCCACGACCCCTGACGCACCGGCGACGCCGCCCGAGCCATCCGCCGCGCGAGCGGCTTTCTCCTGGCTGCGCGACCTCACGCTCAGCGTCGTGATCGCGATCGTCATCATCCTGTTCCTGTATCAGCCGGTCCGCGTGGAGGGCACCAGCATGATGCCCAGCCTGGTGAACGAGGAGCGCATCTTCATCAACAAATTCGTGTACCGCTTCTCCGACATCGAACGCGGCGATACGGTGGTGTTCCAGTTTCCTGGCGACCTCAGCAAATCCTATATCAAGCGTGTGATCGGGATGCCGGGCGATCGCGTGGTCATCGACCACGGCAAAGTGATCGTCAACGGCAAGGCGCTTCCGGAGCCCTACGTCCCCCAGGAAATGCGCGACGAGAACAGCTACCCCGAGATCACGGTCGGTCAGGATTCCTACTACGTGCTGGGCGACCATCGCAACTCCTCCAACGACAGCCGCAGTTGGGGCACGGTCAAGCGCGGCTACATTTACGGAAAAGCCGTCTTCGTCTACTGGCCCTTGGACCGTCTGGGCCTGCTGCGCTAACGCCGCCGTGCCGCATGCTTCAGGCGATTTCAAGCCTGCCTTCGCGACCGCCGTGGAGACCGCCGAGGCGATTCGCGAGAAGAGAATCTCCGCAGCGGAGTTGCTCGACCTAACGTTCCGGCGCGTGGACCTCCACAACGGCAGGATCAACGCGATTATCCAGGAGTTCCGCGAGCAAGCCATGGCGCGCGCACGCCAGGCGGACGAAGCGCTGGCGCACGGCAAGACGTGGGGACCTCTCCACGGCGTGCCTGTGACGATCAAGGAGTCATTCGCCTATCGAGGCTCGCCCAGCACGTGGGGCTTGGCGCCGCTCAAGGACGTCAACAGTCCGCGGACCGCTGTTGCCGTGGATCGGCTTGAGTCGGCGGGCGCCATCGTCATCGGCAAGACCAACGTTCCGGTCATGCTCGGCGATTGGCAGAGCTACAACCCGGTCTACGGAACCACTAACAATCCCTGGGACGTGACGCGAACACCCGGCGGCTCCACCGGAGGCGGCGCGGCGGCTCTAGCCGCGGGACTTGGCTGCCTGACACTGGGCAGCGATCTCTCCGGCTCGATTCGGATTCCGGCGCACTTCTGCGGTGTTTACGGTCATAAGCCCACTCTCGAACTGGTCAGCACAAACGGGCACCAACCGGGCCCTTGGGATGGCTCGCCGGGTTTTCCGATGGATCTCTTGGCAGCCGGCCCGCTGGCGCGGAGCGCGCCTGACCTGGAGCTTGCCGTCAACGCGATCGGCGGACCCATCGGCGGCGACGCAAAAGCCTGGAATTGGCGAATGCCCGCGCCTCGGTGGAAGCGGCTCAAGGATTTTCGAATCGGCTATGCGATGGACGGCGAGTTCGCTCCCGTGGCGTCCGACGCCGGCAAGCTCTACGAGAATACCCTCGCGGAGCTGAAGCGCGCCGGAGCGGCGATGGAGCCGGGCTGGCCGCAAGGGATCGAGCCGCATGCGCAGTTGCGAACGTACATATACTTGCTGTTCGCATTCCTCAGCGCCGGTATGAGCAACGAACAGCGCGAGAGGCTGCGCGCGCGATTCGAAAAGGACCCCTCCGACATGTACGCCGCCGCTTCCGTGGAACCGCATGCACGCTGGCTTGAGGAAACGCAGCGGCGTCTCGGCTTCCGCGCGATCTGGCAGAAATATTTTGAGAGCCACGACGTGTTTCTGCTCCCGGCCGGATTCAACGCGGCATTTCCGCACGATCATACACAGCCGCTCGAGCAGCGTGTCGTCCACACGCCGGAAGGCCCCCGCCCGTATCTGAATACGGCGCTCTGGACGTGTTTCGCCACGCTTGCGGGACTCCCTGCAACCGTTGCTCCGATCGGGCGGACGAAGGCAGGGCTTCCAATCGGCTTGCAGATCGTTGCGCCCCTGTGGGAAGACGGAACATCGATCGAGTTCGCGGCTCTGCTGGCGGAGATTGTTGGGGGATTCGAGGCGCCCCCAGCTTTTCGAGCCCCGGCTTCTCCAGGATGATCACCTTGAACGTTTCCATCACGGCCTTACTGTCCAGAAACTTGGGCGGCACAACGGAGCCTGTCGCGGCCGGATCGCCGCAAGTTTCCGGTTTTGGGGAGGGCCGCCCCGGCCCTGTGCCGCTCATCGGGCAAAAACTGCAATGTATCGCAAACGCGGCGTACGCCACCGGCAAGGTATTCGTCCACATTCTTCGCAATCGTTGTTTTCATGTCAGATGCCCGCGTACCAGGAGTAGCCGATTTCCGGAGACTCGGAACCTAAGCCTTGGCCGATGTTTTTCAGCGTGTCCGTGACGGTGATGCGCGAGAGGTACTTCACGCTCTTATACCCGAGCTGGCGGGGAACGCGCAGACGTAACGGAGCGCCGTGGGGCGTGGGAAGCTCCTGACCGTTCATCGCATAGGCCAGCAGTGTCTGCGGATGCCATGCGTCGGGCATATCCAGGCTGTCCCACGATTCGTCGAAAGGAAAAAAGACCACGTACCTCGCCTGCGGGAGGACGCCCACCAAATTCAAAATATCGGCAAGCGGGACGCCGGTCCATTCGGCGATGAAGGACCAACCCTCTTCGCAAGCTTGATGAGTGATCTGGGCGCGGGAAGGATAACGCTTCAGTTCGGCAAGAGAGAAGGAAGCCGGGCGGGCCACCAGACCGTCAACCGTGAGCTGCCAATCAGCGAAGCCTCCCGCCAACAGGCGCCGATAGCTTTCCTTCTCAGGAGGATCGCCGTTTACCGGGGCGACTTTTGAGATTTGGCTGCGGTCGAATTCGCGCGCGAGCGAATGGTGCGACATCAAGAGCCGCTGACTCGCATAGGTCAGGGTTTCGCCAACGCCGTAAATGCCGCCATGATCGGGCGGGATGAGGCCGTATCGATCCGCGAGCCGGGCCGCGGCTGCCAAGCCGGTTGCTCCTGCCGCGGTCGCCAATCCGGTGGTGATGAGTGAACGGCGAGTGAGGAACTTGCTCATGCGCGCTCCTTGGGGACGGCACTGTAGCCGGTGATCATCGCTCCCACGCGAGTTCGGAAACCGGCGCGGCAAACCATCGTGATGTGGACGACCACAAAAAGGATCAGAGTGATGGTGATGAAGAAGTGAATGGTGCGTGCGGATTGTTGACCGCCGAAGACCTCCACCAGCGCCGGGAGAACCGACGCGATGGCGGGCGACATGGCGAGGCCGGTCCAGATCATCAGCGGAAACAAAACGAAAACAACCACCAGGTAAGTGAGCCGCTGAAGGACATTGTAGGCGGCGCCGGCCGACAGAAAGTTTTTGCGGAAGTGCCTCATGAGGAGGCCGGAGAATACGTAAAGCAAGCCGGTGAGCACGCAAACCCAGGCGGCGAGAAAGTGCAGATACCGGCCCCAGCCGGATTGGCCCACCAGCACGAAGGGCAGCGGCAAATCGATGAGAGAGGGCGTTCCCACGCTACCCGTTTCACCCCAGTAAAGTCGCGGGTGAGCCAGAAGAATCGCGATGCCGCTGACCAGCAGGCCGAAGAAGCTAAGCGTCGTGATCCAGTGGGTGATGCGGACGACCGCTGAGTGCCGCGGAGCCATAGCCGGTGCGGTGATCGTATCACACGGATAGGGAATGCTTCAGTGTAAGATAGAAACCAAATGGAGATACGTCGCCTATGAAGAAGTTGATGCCGTGGATTTTCGCTCTCGCGGCGTTGCCGGGAAGCGCGCTGCAGGCTCCAAACATAACCGGTTCCTGGCAGGGCACATTAGAGGCCGGTCCGCAAAAACTGCGCATCGTCTTCAAGATCTCGTTGGAAGACGACAAGCTGAAGGCTACGATGTACAGCATCGACCAAAAAGCGCAAATACCCATCAACACCGTCACGAAAGACGGTTCGACTGTAAAACTGGCGATTGGCGGGTTAGGCAGCTATGAGGGAAAGCTGAGTGGAGACGGGAACTCGATCAACGGGACCTGGACGCAAGGCGCACCGCTGCCGCTGAATCTGACGCGCGCCACACCCGAGACCGCGTGGACGATTCCGGATGCGCCACCACCGCCGGTGCGGATGGCAGCAAATGCCAATCCGGCTTTTGAAGTGGCCACGATCAAGCCGAGCGAACCTGGCCGGCAGGGCAAAGGATTCACGGTCAGAGGCCCGGATGTTCTCACCATCAATACGAGTCTGAGCGATCTCATCACCATGGCCTACAACCTTCACGCCCGGCAAGTTACAGGTCTGCCCGCCTGGGCCGAATCGGAAAAGTACGACATCACTGGACGGCCCGAGTCGCCCGGCCAGCCCAGTGTCGATCAGCTCAAGATCATGATTCAGAAGTTGGTGGTGGATCGGTTCCAGCTCAAATTCCATCAAGAAAAGAAAGAGCTCTCTGTGTACGCGATCACGCCTATAAAAGCGGGAGTAAAGATTACCAAGAGCCAAGCCGATCCGAACAGCCTTCCTGGACTAGGTTTCGGAAGAGCGCCCTCGGGAATGAGCTTCAATGTCAGGAACGCGACGCTGGCGGAAGTCGCCAGCGTGTTGCAGGGCTCGCTCCTGGACAAGCCGGTGGTGGATCAAACGGGACTTACCGATAGGTACGATTTCATCCTGAAGTTTACGCCCGATGCGAGTCAGATGGCTGGCTTCGGGCCGCCTCCGCCCGGCGCCGCCGCAACTGACAATGCCGATGCGCCGCCGGATCTGTTCACCGCTTTCCAGCAGCAATTGGGGTTGAAGCTGGAATCGACCAAGGCGCCCGCCGACGTCATGGTCATCGACAAGGTGGAAAAGCCCTCCGCAAATTAACGGCGTGCTGAGAACCTTGCCCGCACAACCCGTAGCGGGTGAACTTCGCTTGGCTAAAGCGGCGGCGGGAAAACGGCCAAGATTGGTGCCTGTCTCCGAGGAGATGGCGCACCTATGCGCGCTTCTTGCGCAGGAACTCCTTCGTTGGCCGGATGTCAAGGCACGACCGATGTTCGGCCTGCGCGCATTCTATCGAGGGGCTGCGGTATTCGCAATGCTTCCGCACAAGCGCGCTCTTCGAAACCCTCAAGCGATCTCGTACAAGCTGGCGGAGGGCGCACACAGAAGCGAAGGCGAAAAGTGGCGGGGATTCGAGTTGAAAAATGAACACGACATAGATCAAGCGCTCTCTCGTTTGGCGACGGCGTACCGAAAGGCCGCCGGGCCACGCCGGACGCACTGAAGCCTGCTGCCTTTAACGGCGCAGCAGCCGGAGCAGCAGCGACAGGGCCACGCTGATCGCCACACTGATCACAACGCAAGTCACGATGGGGAAGTAGAATGCGCCGTGCTTACCGCGGATGACGATGTCGCCGGGCAAGCGGCCCAGGCGCACATGGCCTAACCACGGCGGCAGATGTTCGCCGACAGTGACCAGCAGCCCGGCCACGATCAGCAGTACTCCCAGCGCGATCAGGATTCGCCCCACAAATTGATCATACTGCGGTGTTCCATAATAGGTGCGGAGGATTTCGCTTCTCATGGTCACCGAGTCCATTCCGAGCGTCATTCCGCAGACAGCGGACGCAGAGTTTAACCCGCTGCTCTCGGCCGAGGCCCGCTTTGACGAGGCCGCCGAGCGCCTGGGTCTGGATGAAGGCATGCAGAAGGTGCTGCGCTCCTCCGCACGCGAGGTCACCGTACACATTCCGGTGGCGCTCGACGACGGACGGCTGGAAGTCTTCACCGGCTATCGCGTCCAGCACTCCATCGCGCGCGGTCCGGCCAAGGGCGGGATTCGTTATGCGCCCGACGTCTCGCTGGATGAAGTCCGCGCGCTGGCGAGTTGGATGACCTGGAAATGCGCGGTGGTGAACATCCCGTTCGGCGGCGGCAAGGGCGGCGTAATCTGCGATCCCAATCTGCTCTCGCCCGGAGAGCTGGAGCGCATCACGCGCCGCTATACCGCCGAATTGTTCGACTTCATCGGTCCGGAGATCGACGTCCCCGCGCCCGACATGAACACCAATGAGCAGACCATGGCCTGGATCATGGACACCTACTCGATGCACGCCCGCCACACCCAGACCGCCGTGGTGACGGGCAAGCCCATCGACCTGGGCGGATCGCGGGGGCGCAGCGAAGCCACCGGCCGCGGATGCATGATGGTCGCCGATCAGGCTCTGACCCGTTTCGGCATGGAACGGGAGAAGACGCGCGTGGTGATCCAGGGCTTCGGCAACGTGGGAGGCATGGCGGCAAGGCTGATGGCGAAGGCGGGATATAAGATCGTCGCCATCGTGGAATATGACGGCGCGGTGTACAACGCCGCGGGCCTCGATATCGCGGCGCTGAGCGCGCATCGCAAAGAAACCGGCTCAATTGTGGATTTCGCGGGTGCGGAAAATATCGATCGCGAGGAAGCCATGTTTCTCGAAACCGACGTGCTGCTGCCGGCGGCCAAGGAGAATGTGATTACCTCGCACAACGCCGCCCGCTTGCGCTGCAAGATCCTGTGCGAAGGCGCCAACGGACCCACCACGCACTTCGCCGACTCGATCCTGGCCTCCAAAGGCATCTTCGTCATTCCGGATATTCTGGCCAACGCCGGCGGCGTCACCGTGTCGTACTTCGAATGGGTGCAGGACCGCCAGGGCTACTTCTGGAACGAGCAATTGGTGAACGAACGGCTGGGCGAGATCATGGTGGAAAGCTTCCGCGACGTGACCGCTTACGCCGAAAAACACGGCGTGCATAATCGGACCGCCGCGTATATGCTCGCGCTGGACCGGGTAGCGTTCGCGATCAAGTTGCGGGGAATTTACGCGTAACCTGAAGAGGCTTATTCACCGTGGTCGCGCGCGCGCAACGTCGGTTGCCGCGAAGTCCGTCCCCTTGAACGTCTCCTTGAATAACAGCGGCTCGCCGGACCACTGCGCGAGCGCATACGACGCGCAGTCTCCAAAGTTGAGTCCCGCTGCGTGACGGCCCTTTCCAAAACGCCGGAAGGCGGCGCGGGCAACCAGGAGCTGTTCCTGATCGAAGGCCACCGTTTCAATCGAAGCCCTTTGCAGAAACAGGTCCAGGCCGGCTCCGGCGTCTTCGCCTCTTCGCCCTTCCAATACCATTGCAGCTTCGAGTACGGAAACCGTCGAGATCAGACGCCGGGGCGCTTGCTCGATGAGCGAGACGAATTCAATCCTCTCCGCCTCGTCCTGAAGGATGGCAAGAACCGCGGAGGTGTCCACAGTCATCGAGTGGGCACTCCCGATTCGTCATAACCCAGGATCTCATCGTCACTGAGTCGCGATACGAGCGGCCGTTTCGCGCAGCGCACGTCGATGGCATTGAGCTCGTCGGCCAGGGAACGTCCCGAGCGAGCGCGGCGAAGCCGGTCATGCCTCTCCGCGACGGCGGCCCGAACGGCTGATAGAGACACTTTTCGAGAGAGACACTTAGAGAAAGGAAAATCGTTACGCGGTGGGCCGACCGCATGTGATCGGGCCCACCGGAGTGGAAAACATGAGTTACAACGGCTGTTCGTAGACAAATTTTGGAGGGCAATGCGGCTTTGTTAAGGCAGCACACTTTCCGACGGAGTAAGCTAACCTCAGACCTCCTCACACTCTCAAAGGATTCGAATCCATATCCCTGTCACGCTCCCCCCGGTTCGACGGAAGCGGCAAGACGCACCTTGTAAGTTAAGCCAGACGGCCACGAAGTTCACCAATACAACGATCTGCTTGGCCAAGCACGTAACCTACGACCGAGGCATAACGGAGGGCGTTCGCGGCGCGAGGTGAGACCAGCGGGAAGTGGTTGAGGACAAAGGCCAGGAAAATTTTTGGAAACTGTGTGATGAGCACGGGGCTCGGGAGCTGCGGGTTGGTGTTGCGTCCGCTCAAACGAGCACAACGCCTCGGAGTTGCTCCTGGGTCAGTTCAAACTGACCCGCTACCTCGGAGTTGGTAGTGGCTCAACTGAGCCACCTCCGCCCCGGCACTAACTCTTCCGGATTCGGTAAACTTAGCTGGCACGGGCGGCAGCCCCGCCAACGCCGTCGCGATTTCGTCCGCCGGATAATCGGTTCTGTGACTTGCCCGCCTGGTAGTCGATGTAGGACCCATCGAAGCAAATTCTTGATCGGGGTAGGCTGAGCGATTGTGGCCGCCTTAAGCCGAGCCGAATCGCTGCCCTCCGCGGAGAACTTCTGTCTGTAACGGAGTCGGCTTTCGGGGTACTCCTGCGCCTGAATCCGGGGGTTCAGCGGAAACCGGATTGAACACGTCACGTGTACGCCTCCCTCCGGCTGAATAGCACCAGACGCGGTGGTGGTCGGCCGATTAAGAGAGCTACATCACTTTTCCTTTCAATCCTTTACGTTTGGCGATCCAGTTGCCTCTTAGGATGTCGGAGTAAGGCAGAAAGAGGAAAGAAAATGAAAAAGACACTGGTTGCCGTGATCTTGATGTGCGGTTCGGCCTTCGCGCAGTATCCGAACTCGGCGGATGCCGGGGTCGGCGCACCAGGAAACTATCCGCCCGCAGGTGGATATGGGGTGCCCGCCGGCGCGTATGCCGCGCCCGCAGCTTGTGGACCCGGATACGTGTGGATTAACGGCTACAACGACGCCAACGGTTACTTTGTGAACGGCTATTGCACTGTGCCGCCCTTCAGCGGAGCTTATTGGGTCGCGCCCGGTTTCTTTGGAGGGCGCTTCGTTGCCGGCTACTGGGGACGCGGCGGCATCGGTTACGCGTCTGGCTTCGGCGTCCGTGGCGGCTACGGCGCTAATTACGGGGTCCGTGGTGGATACAGAGAAGGTTCGCACGTCGCCGGTGGATATGCCAGCGGCTTCCGCGCTCCAGCTGCTTCTGCCCGTAGCTTCCAGTCGCGAGGTGTCGCTCCAAGCTTCCATTCGCAAGGCAGCTATCGAGGGGGTGGATCGACGACGCGCGGCGGTGGATCGGCGATGCACGGCGGTAGTTCGGGTCACGGTGGTGGTTCGGGTCACGGCGGACGCCGATAGGCTCGGTTCGGCTCAGACACACGGCTAAGAATCGGATGGCATTCGACGGGCGGGTTGATCGCGGGTCCAAGGGACTCGTTATCGGCCCGCTCTCTTTTTGCCCATTTTTGCCCACAACGTGCTTCGTTAAGCCGATGCTTTCTTCCTTCAGTCGGATACGGTCCGCCCTCGGCTCCATAGCTGTTTCTTGCCTGCACGCCGAAACTCCAAGGTCGGGTACTCTTCCCTACTTTGAAGCTGTCTTGGTAGGTCGGCAGAGTTGGATTACTCCAGTATGCGTGATTCAGGAGTTGACCGTCAGGGATGGCAGCACGGCCCACTTCCACGAAGGACGGGCGGTTCCTGATTCCGGTGCGGCCAGAACAATCCAGCGCGACGCCGCTGACCATGGTGGTCAACTGGACCGCCGCGCTGCGGAAGTAGCCGGTATGGAAATCACCGCCCTTCACCACATTGCCCTCACCGTCACCGACATGGAGCGGTCGAGAAAGTTCTACCGGGAGATCCTGTCGCTCGAAGAGATCCCCCGGCCGGCATTCACTTTTCCGGTCGCCTAGTTTCAACTCGGCGATTCCCGGCAAGTGCATTTGATCGTTCACAGCCATGCCACATTCCGTGAGAAGCCGCTCGACACGCGCGACGTCCATTTCGCGGTTCGCGTACCGAGTTATCACGCGGCGGTGGAGTTTCTCCGTGCGAACGGCTACCGGGAGGATGCCGATCCTGACGATCCGTACTGCATGATCCTCCAGCCCCATCCTACCGCAGGGTACCCGCAGATCTATATCTGCGACCCTGATCGGCATGTGATCGAGATTAACTCCGAGCCCCTGGATGAGGAGCGCGTGCCCGCAGGGAAGTGAGCGTCAGCCGTCCGTAGCGACGGGAATTCCCGCAAACACTTTCGCTGGAAGCCTGCTGTTCGGATCGTGGATGTATGGTCGCGCACTCTTCCGCTATTTTGGGGCGGAGCTTCGACTCGACGCCAAACGCGGAGTTTGAAAAAGCAAGTGACGCATCAACGAGTTTGACGATCCCCAGCAGGGAATGCTCGAAACCCAGGTTGGACCGGATTTGAGAAATCTTCTCCACAACGCGGAGTTTCGCGATGCCCTTCGAAGTGGGACGTTTTACAGACAACATTCGGATGAACTCTTTCAGGTCTCCGGCCGGGCCGTGATGTTCGGATACCGGCCCAGGTCTTCATCTTGGGCGGCTCCCTTTCGTCGTGATCCGTTTCCCGCAGGAACTGGCGGACGCTCTCAGGTTCCAACCCATCGGCGACGGGAAGTAGACAGGCTGAACCTTCGGTTAATCGCAGGCTCTTTTCAACTTTCTGAGCCCACGGGGCGCTGCCGCTCCCGGAAGCAGCAGGTGGCGCACCTGGTAAGCCACGAGGATCGGTCCGTTGAGCCGGCGCTTAGGCTGAGGTCTCATCTTTCGCTTTGTTCTTGCTGCCTGGGGGGCGCCCGCGCCTCTTGGGTGCGCCGGCCGCCGTCATCCACGCGGGTGGGCGTCCACGGCGTTTCCCATGGCCGCTCGCCAAGCGTTCGAGGGCGATGATAGCTTCCTCGATTTGCGTGCGTTCGTCCCGCAGATCCGCGAGCATCTTCAAGATGTCCATCTTGGAAGCATAACGCAGTCGGGCTTCCGCATAAGATGCCATTCCCGCCCCGGCCTCGACGCAGGGCGAGAAGGGCATCGTGATCCTTGCGCCGATGGTTGGGCGCAAGAAGATGGACGACATGTTATTCACTTTCAAATGAAGGCTATAGGGGGGTAGAAGAATCGAAGATCAGCCGGTCGTATTCGCATGTACCCCTTGGGGTAAAAGCTCTGTGTCTGGTTTCACGCTTGTTTTCCCCTCCACCATTCGCTGTAACGTCCGTCAAACAGCACTCGTTATTGGCCCATGAAGTAGCGCCGCCTGAGATCCTTGCGCCCCGGTTTGAACGGGCCTGGCACCCAGTCTTTGGCGTCGTCCTTGAGAAAGCCCGCATCGGGATCGTTCGTGCCCGCGTCTCTTATCTTTCGAACGACGTAGCGGGAATAGAGATGGTCGAAGATGCGCATGAACTCGCCGAAGTAAATGTCGGCGACGCGCGTGTTGCCGCGAATGACATCCATATTCTCATCGTTGACGGCTTGCGAGGCACCACTGAAGTTCGCCGAGCCCGTAACGCGACGGGATCATCTCCCAACGGATCGACGAGCATGAACTTGTCATGAATATACAGGTTGCTGTTGAACCCCGTCAGATGCTCTCCGATGAAATTTTCATTCTATGAAGGTGAGAGTCTTTTCTTCGCTCTCGGCAGTTCTCCCTTCGAGGAGATCTGACTACCGGAATTTCGCGCGACTCTACGGCGGAGCCAAAGCGTACCTGTTCCCGAGCGTGACCGGATCGGAGCGCTTGGCAGGCGCTGGCCCGTTCGATGACTCCGGCCCCGCCACGAGTGCCTGAACTTCTCTTGAAATCCCTGTCAGCATTGGCTCTGGGATGATTCCCTCACCTACGAGTGTTTACGGAACCCGGGAACCACCTTTCACGGAAACCCAATGAAACCGGGGGGTCTGTCGGATTCCTGCGCAGAGCCCGTTTCTCTAACGCCTCTGGATCAGATGCTCCGAACACTTGGCGGACGGCTGGAATCGGAACGAGAATGGCGCATTCCATGCGAGGGGCTGGGGAAGTGAGCTCCCAACGGAATGGCATCTACGCACATTTTGAAAAGCCTGGCAGCCCTGGCCAACCCTCCACTGGTGGTCACAGCCGACAAGTCCGTATTCGGCGGCGCCTTTCTGCATCGCTTGTGGGACCTGACGGAGCCGGTCAAAGCCATAGACACGGCCGCCTATGACGTCGTCGTGCTGCAGGAGGACATTCCGGAAACAACGGCCGCAGACTTCCGCGAATCCGCCGGCAGTTTCGTGGCTGAGGTGCGAAAGAACCATGCTCGCCCGGTGTTGTTCATGCCATGGGCCTATCCACGGCTCGGCGGGATTTCGATGGCCGAGATTGCGCAGGCGCATAGAGACGCCGCGAAAGAGCTGAATGTCGATGTGGCCCCGGTTGGTCTGGCCTGGCAGCAAGCGTCGAAACAGCAACCTGGTATGAACTTCTACGGGCCGGACCGGGAACACCCAAGCATCTACGGAACATATCTCGCGACCTGCGTTATTTTTGCCACGATCTACAACCGCGATCCAAGCGGGATTGCGTACGTCCCCTCCGGCGTTACTCTGGAAGAGGCGGCATTTTTACGAAGAATCGCCTGGCAGACTGTTCACGACTATCGCGCCGGACGGGTCTAGAGTCTCGACTAAGGTAGCTTCCGATAAGAACCCATAACGGGCGCTACCGCTACCTCGGACAGGACTTGTCAGTCATGTGGGGAGACGCGTTCCCCGGCGCGCTTGACGGAAAGAACCGCCGCGGCGGAGTCGGCCGCCGCCTTCACCAGCGCGCCCATTTTGGGGTGCGCTGGAATAATATCCACGGGAAATCCGTGGGATTCGAGCGTCGCCGTCATCACCGGACCGACGGACGCAATCGCAACGTCTTCCCGAAGCGTGGCGCGCACGGGCGCTTCGATACCCAAGCTGCACGCGATTTCGAGCAGGTGGTCCAGTTGAATCGAAGATGTAAACAGGACCACGTCGAATCTCCGGGCCGCCAACCGGCGGGCCGCTTCGCGCAACGGCTCGAGATCGTCCGGCAGTTCCCAACGGTAAATGGCGACGGGCGTGACGTGCGCCCCCAACTGTTCGAGGGCCCGGTTCATTTCCAGATTCGGCCGTCCATATTCCTGCACTGCGATGCGGCGTTCCGGCCGGCGCGCCACCGCGTCCACGATCTCCTTCCAGGTGTTGGGCTCGGGCACGACGATCTGAACCGGTACGCCCATCTCGCGAAGCAGGGGAACGGGCTTGGGTCCGCGCGCAACAATGGTAACCCGTCGGAGCGCTGCCCCCAAACGCTCCACGGGCATGTGCGCGGCAATCACATCGCGCAGAAACGCCAGGCCCGCCCCGGTCATGCAGATCACCAGGTCGAATTCGGCGGCTTCCAGGCTCTTTACGAAGCGGATCGCTTCGCCATGCTCTTCCAGGGCGCGCTCCTGCACCGAAGGAGCGACGAAGGCGTCGCCGTTGGAGCGGCGGATGAGCGCATCGATCTCCTTGGCGCGGCGGCTTTCCAAACTCAGAACGCGGAGTCCGGCGAATGACATTAACGAGTGCGTGGTCCCCCTAATCGAAGTATGGCGTACGCATGATATGCGATGGAGCGTCAGAACCTATACAGGAACTCGACGTATCCGAATTCTCCGTCCTTGCCCTGCGGGTAGATCCGCTCCATGGCGGCCAGGCCCTGGGTGTAGCCGAGATACGCGGTCACCGTGATCTTGCGGGTGGCACGATATTCGACGCTGGTGTCATATAAGTTGCCCAGAGATCTGCGACCCGAAGTGGACCGGCCGACGTACCCGAAGGTCCAGGGCTGATAGGCGCCGCCGCCGCTATACCAAAGGTCGTTGACGCTGCTGAGGCGCAGCGAATGAAACTCGCTCGATACGGTGATTTTCGGGTGCGGCCGCAGAATCAGAGCTCCGAACCCGTCTTCGGTGTTCATCATATTGAAGAACGGAAAGCGGGCGTAGGGCCGCGGCGTCGGCAGCACCTGAAAGAAAGTCTCATGCTTGTTGTCGTTGGGATTGCCGTCGCCGGAGCCCTCGGTGAATCCTCCGCGCAGCCACGGTTTCACCCGCGGCAGAATCTTGGGCTGCCATCCTCCCTCGAGATCGAACGCGTAGGAGAGTTGCTGCTGCGTGCCCCAGCGGCCGGTTTGTATCGCGCCCCAGGCGAAGAAATCGAGCGTGCCTGCGCCCGTGGTGAGGGCGTGCAGGCTATGGCCTCCGAACGTATTGATGACGATATTTTCCGTATCGCCCTTGCGCACGGCCGTGGGGCGATTGTCGGTCTTGAGAATATGACGAAAGTCGTCGTATTCAAGCACGAAGAAGCGGCTGTCGGCGGCGTGCCGGCCTTTGCCCCATTCGTGCGTATATGCCGCGTAGCTGAAAGCGATCCTGTTCCAGCCCCAGCCGTCTACTTGGAAGACGCCGCGCGTCGGAGTTGCAGCGATAAACGTGAAGTCGTCAGTTGGCGTGGTATACGTGTAGTGCAGTCCATCGAAGCTGCGGCCAACGTCGGAGAATCCGAAATCGCCCAAGAGCCGCTGGCTGACGCGATCGCGCTTCAGCGTGGCCAGGGTGGCATCCTTGGGCGCGATCTCGCTTCCATCCAGGAACAAAAACCGGCCGATCTGGAGCCTGCTCGCCTCACTTCCCAAGCCGTGAAAGCGGAGGTAGAGCTGCTTGGGGAAGATCATCGCGGTGTTCTGGGTCCCGCCGTTTGCCGAATAATAATTGGAGCCCAGTCCCAGCGCGCCCTGCGGCGCAGGGTCAGTTGCTTTTGAAGGAAGGCCGAGCAGAAATGGAACCGCGAATTCGGCATCCCAATCCCACTTGTGGAGCGTCTCTGCGAGATTTATTCGCAGCAAATTACCGGAGTATTGATACTGATTCTCGCCGGCGGCGGATTGGAACCAATCCCAGACGTAGAGCCGCGATCGCAGAGATCCGGTCACGGTGACGGGGCCGAGTTTGATGGTGTCCGCCGCCGTGTTCGAAGCCGGAGCAGCGGGCGCGCTGGACGGCCCTGGAGACGGCACAGGTGAGCTCGCATCCGCGAGTATCTGCGCCCACGCGGGGCTGGAAAGGAAAATCAAGGGAAGGATAGCTGTTGCTCTCATGGTTAGTCTCCTGCCACTGCGGTGGAGCTGATCAGTTGTGCGGCAATCCGCGCCTCTGTCTCCTCGCGCACGGCGACTTCGTCGGCCGCCGGGAAGCGCACCACGAACGTCAGCGAGGAAATCAGCGCGACCAGCACGCCTAAGATGAGCAGAGCCTGGGGCCAGGTGAGGCCCGCGGTCTTGAACAGAAACGCGGCGAGCACCGCGCCAACGTTGCCGCCCGCTCCCACGATGCCGGCCACCGCTCCCAATGCGCGGGGATTGATGAACGGTACAACGGCATAGGTGGCTCCGTTCGACATCTTCACGAACAGCCCGGCCAGCATCATCGTTCCGATGGCCAGCGGCAGCCAGCGCATCTGCGAAAACAGCATCAGCCCCAGGCCCTCGCCGAGGATGGTGCAGCCGAGCAGAGCCACGCGGCCGCGCAGTCCCCAGCGGCGGTTGCAACCGTCGCTGACGATGCCGCCCAGAGCGCGGGCAAAAATATTCATCATGCCGAAAGAAGCCGCCACAAATCCGGCGGTGGTCAGCGCCAGGTGGAAGTAGTCGGCAAAATACAGCGCCGCGATGTTATCGATGGTCAGCTCCATGCCGAAGCAGGACCCATAGATCAGGAACAACGCCCAGACGCGTGGATCGCGCGCGACCTCCCGAAAACCTCCGCCGCGGCTTTGAGGGGTGAGCTCGCCGCTGGCCCGGAGCCGGGAAAAGCTGCCGTCGGGCGCATCCTGAGTGAGGAAATAGTAAGCGACGCCGCAGAAGAACATCGCGACGCCGGGAACGAACATCGCCATGCGCCAGCCCCACCATGCTCCGGTTCCCAGGCTGAGGAAGGCCGTGAACAACAGCGGCATCGCCATCTGCGTAACCCCGCCGCCGAGATTTCCCCATCCGGCGGCCGCTGCGTTGGCGGTTCCCACTACGTTGGGGGCGAACATGACCGAGGTGTGGTATTGGGTCACCACGAACGACGATCCGACGATGCCGATGGTGAGGCGGAAAATCAGGAAGGTTGTGTAATCGTGCGACAGGCCGATCCCCATCACCGGCAGAGCTCCGAGAATGAGCAGCCAGCTGTACGTCTTGCGCGGACCAATGCGGTCGCATAACCAGCCCATCAGAAGGCGCCCGAAAACGGCGAGCGCAACGGACGCAACGATCGAATTGCCGGTCTGCGCCTTGGTCAGATGCAGCTCTGCGCGGATTACCGGCATCAACGGAGCGACACCGAACCAACTGAAGAAGCACAGAAAGAACGCGAGCCACGCCATGTGGAACGCGCGCATGGGCGCACTGGTAAAATCCGCTAGGCGAATGCTGGTAGCTTTGTTGCGAATGTTCATGAGAGTCAGTTCTCCTTCCGGCAGTTCAGAGTGACGATCTGGCTCCTACAGGGAGACACATCCAGCACTGGGATGCCCGTTCGCATCCGCTTTAGCCAACGATGTTTGCCTCAGACGTTGAGGCGCGATGCAGGAAATTCCTAACTAAGCGACGGCTTCTTCCGGTTCGATGCGGCGTCCGGAGCCGACATCAACCAGCACAATTCCGTCTTCCACACGGGTCGGGAAGGTGGTGACGCACGCCGGAGATGACGCGCGAACCCCCGCGCCCGTATCCAGATCGAACCTCCAGCCGTGTAAAGGGCAAACCACGGTCGTGCCGGAAACAATGCCGTCGCACAACGGCCCACCCTTGTGCGGACACCGGTTCTCGATGGTCACGAAGCGGTCATTCAGATTAAAGATCGCGAGTTCGAGTTGGCCAATCGCAACGGAGCGTCCTTCGCGAGGAGGAATATTCTCGATTCGGGTGATGTGGGTCCAGCTACGCTCACGACTCACGCTAGTGTCGTCTCCAATCTCTGGTTCGCTTTTGTCTCCAGGGGCTCGATTTGGACGAACTGCGTTGGATGGACCGGTGTTTCCCGCTCCAGCCAGGCGTCCTTGGACACAGCCTTTGATCTTTGCAACCGGTCTAGGAGCTTTCGCCGCTCCGGTTCGGTCGTATAGACCGTTTCCTTGCGAATCTTCTCGATTCCCAGCCGTTCGACGAAATCGTAGGTTCGCTCGAGGTAGTTCGCGTGTTCCCGGTAATACTGGAAGAACAGTTCGCAGGCTTCAATCGCCGTTTCCGTGGTCTCGACCGTGATCAACAAGTCGGCCTTTCGAACCGATTTGCCAGCCGCACCCCCGACGACTACCTGCCAGCTTCCGTCCTGGCCAACCATGCCGATATCCTTCACGGTGGCTTCCGCGCAATTCCGCGGGCAGCCCACTACGCCCATCTTCACCTTGTGCGGCGTGAAGAGATTCTCGAGCCGCCGCTCCAGCTCGATTCCAGCGCTTGTTGAATCCTGCACGCCGAAGCGGCAGAACTCGGTTCCGACGCAGGTCTTCACCATGCGAACGCCCTTGCTGTAGGCCTGGCCCGAGGGCATTCCGAGGTCAGCCCAAACATGCGGAAGATCCGCCTTCTTAATACCCAACAGATCAAGCCGCTGACTCCCGGTCACCTTAACCATGCGGACGTTGTACTTCTCCGCGACATCGGCGATGCGGCGCAGCTCGGCGGGCGAGGTCACCCCTCCGCGCATGCGCGGAATCACGGAAAACGTTCCGTCCTTCTGGATATTGGCATGCACGCGATCGTTGATGAATCGCGCCGAGCGGTCTTCTTCATGCCCGCCGCACCACAGCATATCCAGCATGTAGCTCAGCGCCGGCTTGCATACCTCGCAACCTTTGCGATTGCCGTAAACGTTAAGAACCTCCTGCACCGACTTCAATTGCTGGCCCCGCATGATGTCGCGAAGTTGCTCGTAAGAGAAGGGCAGGCAGGAGCACAGCGTGGTTCTAGTCTCCTCCTTGAACTCCGGCGCCACGGCGCGCAGCAGTTGCTGGCATAGACCGGTGCAGCTTCCGCAACTGGTGGAGGCGCGAGTGCATGTCTTCAGGTGGCTCAGCGTGGTGATGTCGTGCTCATGAATGGCTTCGATGATGGCGCCTTTGCTGACTCCGTTGCAGCCGCAGACGATTTCGCTGTCCGGCATCGCGGCAACTTCCAGTCCCGCATCGGTCTCCGGCGGCGGGAACAGCAGGTGCCGCCGCTGCGCGCTGAGATCGGTCTCCTCGCGCAGCCATTGCGTATAGCGGCGCTCATCCGAGGTGTCGCCGACGAGAATTACCCCGTGCAGGCGGTTGTTTTTCAGCACCAGCTTCTTGTAGATTCCCTGGGCGGGATCTTCATAGCGAACTGTTTCCACGCCCGCTTCGGCGTCGTCGGTTGAGCCGGCCGAGAAGATCTCGATACCCATAATCTTCAGTTTCGCGGCCGGAGCGGACGCGGCGAATGCGGGACCGCGATTGCCGGTGATCGTCGCCGCCAGGACCTTGCCCTGCTCCATCAGCGGCGCGACCAGGCCGAAGGTCTGGCCCCGATGCTCCGTACACTCGCCCACGGCGAAGATGTTCGGTTCGGATGTTTCCATGTAGTCGTTGACCACGATGCCGCGCCGCACCTCGAGACCGGCCTTGCGCGCCAGCTCGGAATTGGGCTTGATTCCCGCAGCGATGACCACCAGATCGGTCTCCAACTCTTCGCCGGAGGCAAACCGGAGTCCATCCACGCGCCCGTTTCCGAACAGCGCCAGAGTTTGCTTCGGCAGCAGCACGCGAATCCCCATGCTTTCGATCTGACGTTGCAGATAAGCACCGCCGGCCGAGTCCAGTTGACGTTCCATCAGAGTCTCGAACAAATGGACCACGCTGACATCGCAACCTCGCAACTGGAGGCCGCGGGCGGCTTCGAGACCCAGCAGGCCACCGCCGATCACCACGGCCTTGCACCCTTTTCGCGCCTTCTCAAGAAGCGCGCGCGCGTCGTCGAGCGTGCGAAACACGTGAACGTTTTTCTTCTCGACGCCGGAGATCGGCGGAATAAATGCGCTGCTTCCGGTGGCGAGGATCAGCTTATCGAACGGCGTCGCCAGCCCTTCCTGATCGATAACCACTCGGGCGTCACGGTCGATATTTGCGATGCGCACTCCCAGGCGCGCGCGGATGCCGTTGCGCCGGTACCAGTCCAGGTCGTTGAGAACGATGTCCTCGGCCGACTTTTCGCCCGACAGCACCATCGAAAGCAGAATGCGGTTGTAATTGACGTGCGTTTCATCGCCGAAAATGGTGATCTCGAAATCGTGGGTGTGCTTCAGGATCTGCTCGACACAAGCAACCCCCGCCATTCCATTGCCGACCACCACTAGTTGTTTCATCGCGCGGCTCCCGTGCGCTCGACGCGCACCGCACATTGCTTGTAGTTCGGCTCGCGCGAAATCGGATCGAAAGCGCTTTGGGTAACTTCGTTCACGTTGGTTTCAGAGAAATGGAACGGCATGAAGACTTGTCCTGACGCGATGATCTCCGTAAGCCGCAGCTCGATTCCCCGGACCCGGCCGCGTTGGGAGACGAGGTCGATTTGATCGTGGCTCCGCAGTCCTAATTGCTTTGCGTCGCGTGGGTTCATTTCCAGCCAGGCCCTTGGCGACAGGCGCTCCAGAATCGGCACCTCGCGCGTCTTGGTACGAGTGTGCCAATGCTCCACCGTCCTGCCAGTGTTGAGCACGAAGGGATAGTCTCGAGTAGGCTGCTCGGGGAACGGCTGCCAGTCGGCGCAAATGAGTTTGGCTCGGCCGTCGGCAGTCGGGAACTGGCCATCTGCGTACAGCCGCGCCGATGACGATTGCCCTTCGGGGCGCGGCCACTGCATCGCCCCCTGCTCGGCAAGCGCTTGGTACGTGATCCCGGAGTAATCGCACAGGCGGCCGCGCGAGACGCGGGCCCATTCGTTGAACGCGTCTTCGGGGCAGCGCCAGCCGCCAAACAGTTCCTCCCGGCAACCCAGCTTCGCGGCCACTGCAAGAAAGATGTCGAAGTCGGATCGTACTTCGCCCGGCGGCTCGACTGCCTTGTTCACTTTGCTGACGCGGCGTTCAGAGTTGGTATACGTCCCTTCCTTCTCGCCCCAGATGGCGGCGGGCAACACCAGATCCGCGAACTCCGTGGTGGGGGTCGGGTGATAGCCATCCTGCACAACCAGAAAATCGAGATTCCCAAGCGATTGACGCAGCACATCTTGATTCGGGAATGAGACCAGTGGATTGGTGGCGATGATCCACAGCGCGCGGATCTTCTTGCCTACGGCGGCCTCGACAATGTCGGGATAAGCGAGTCCGCGCTTGGCAGGGAGACGGGCTTCGTCGATGCCCCACAGTCCGGCGAGTTCCTTGCGATCCTCTGCGCTGTCGAACTTGCGGTAACCGGGAAGGCTGGAAGCGAATCCAGCTTCGCGAGTGCCCATTGCATTGCACTGGCCCGTGATTGAGAACGGCGCCGCGCCTGCGCGGCCAATGTTGCCGGTGAGCAGCGCAAGGTTGCACAGTGCGTTTACCGTGACCGTTCCCAGCGTGCTGTGATTCACGCCCATGGTCCAGCCGATGAAGCCGGCTCGGGCACGGCCGTACAGGAACGCGGTCTTATACAGAAGTTCTTCACTCAATCCGGTGATCTCGGCGACGCGCGGTGGAGGATAGGCTTCGAGGAACCGGGCCAGTTCGTCGAATCCGCTGGTGTGGAGGTCGATGTAGGCTCGATTGATCAGGCCATGCCGGATCAGAATGTGGGCGATGCCATTGGCCAATGCCAGGTCCGAGCGTGGCTTCAACGGAAGATGGAGATTGGCCATCATGGCGGTTTTCGAAACCCTCGGATCGGCGACGATTAGCGATCTGCGCGGATTGGAGTCGAGATACTGGCACAGGATGGGATGATTGTCAGCAATATTCGCGCCGATCAGCAAAACGACATCGGCGTGCTCCAGGTCCTCGTAGCAACCGGGAGGACCGTCGCTGCCGAAGGAAATCTTGTAGCCAGAGACGGCGCTGGCCATGCACAGAGTCGTGTTGCCGTCGTAATTGTTGGTCCCGAAACCAAGCTGGACCAGCTTGCCCAGCGCGTAGAACTCTTCCGTCACCAGTTGACCGGTGCTTAGAACGCCTAATGAGTCCGAACCGTACTTGGCCTGCGTCGCGCGGAAGCGCTCGATCATCGTGTCCAGCGCCTCGTCCCATCCGACGCGCGCCAGTTTGCCGTTCTTTCGCAGCAGCGGGTATTTCGCACGGTTCTCCGCGTCGATGGTGTAGTGTTCCGAAAGGCCCTTGGGGCAGAGCTTGCCTCGATTCACGGGATGTGAGGCGAGAGGACGGGATGCTACCGCTTTGCCATCCTTGACTCCGATCTCAATGCCGCAGCCGACCGAGCAATAGCCGCACGTCGTCGGGACCCAGCGGTCGGCGATCTTCTTCGCGGATGTGTACCCGGTCTCGTCGCTCCGCGCGAAGGCGTATTCTTCCTGGAGCGTGTCCAAGCCGGCCATTCGCTTCCAATTCATGCCGCCCTCCCCATCGCCGTGAAGGCGGCCGCGATGCTCTTGGGAACCACGCTCACGAAGAACAGCCAGCGCCCGAGTAATTCTCCGGCCAACGCCAGCGTTAAAGCCGCGACAGCCGCGAAACCCGAGTCGGCCTCCAGCGGAAGTACGATTCCCGCGGTTATCAGCAACCCCAGTCGAATCAGGAAGGCTTGCTGTAAACGCCCGGACAGCAAGAGCGCGGACGCGCGCAACTCAAATTCGTCCGAGCGCGACATCCACAGGAATTTAAGGGTTTGTGTAAGGAGCTGCGCGATTCCGCCGGCCACCGCCGCTCGCGCCAGCCAGATCCGGTCCAAATCGCTCAGCGCCGGATGGTCTAGCGCTAGAACAAACAACGGGCCCAGCATCAAGGCTGTCGAAAAGAACTCGGCAAGGGTATCGCGGCTGTTCCACGCGGGCCTCGCCGGAACCATATAGATGCGCGCCGAACACATCACCCCGACGCAGGCCCACAGAACCGTCATAAAGCCCGCCGCAGACTGTCCAGGAAGATGCAGGAACCGCATCCCGGCGTACAGCACGGCGATCCCGGCGAAGATCGAAAGGCAAAGAACTTCGCGGCTCAGCCAGGATCGCCGCAGACCTTTGAGAGCGCGCCACGCATACGCCGGACGGCCCAGATGCAAGGTCGCCGCGCCCAGGCTGATCCCCGCCAATGCCAGCGAGCCAAGCAACGATGTCCAGTTGTTCGCGCCGCGTTGCAAGCTGTCGAGAATCCAAAGCGACGTGAATGCGCCCGCGGAAAGTTGCGTCAATACCAGCATGAACACCAGAGGCCAATGCGGAGGCTCGGGAACAATTCGCTGCGTATCTACCCGGCCGGTATCGGGAAATAGATTTTCGGGAAGCGTGATTCGCGTGGTGGAAATGCAATCGTCAGGCGAAGGAAGGCCGGGAGCATTGGCGCCCAAGTAGTCACCGCGCCATTCCGCCACGTTCACGATTTCAATCGCGATCGCACCCTCCGGACACGCCGCCACGCACGCCGGAGCCATGCCATCGCTTAAGCGGTTGTGGCACATGTCGCACTTGCCCACCACTCCGCGTTCGGGATTGTACTGCGGCACTCCGTAGGAACAATTCCAGGTGCAGTACTGGCAGCCGATGCAGGCATCGGCGCTGTGAATCACGACTCCGGTCACCGGGTCCTTTGTATACGCTTCCACAGGGCATCCGATCAGACACGAAGGCTCCAGGCAGTGGTTGCATCCCATGGAGAGGTGATAGCGCTGCGTGTTCGGGAAGTGGCCGCCCTCCACCTCGCCCACGCGACGCCAATTGATCGCCGCCGGATTGCCATTTTGCTCGTTGCAGGCAACCACGCAGCATTTGCAGCCGATACACTTCGTCATGTCGAAGTGAAAGCGGTACTGCTCACCGGATTGGAGCGGCCGCTCCGGAATCAGCGGTTGGGGATCGGGCTCAAGTTGAACCAGCGCATGGCGCTGCGAGGGGGCCACGATGTACACCAGTTCACTCCCAAGCAACGGGAGATCCACGGCGACACCGTGTTTCGCGCCGAGATACACTTCCGCCGTTCGCGCCACTAAGGCTCCTTTTTTCGAGAAAAACGTTCCGAGCCGCTCTGACGCAGCCTTCGGACCAGTCTCTATTTAAATTGGGGCGGTTCCGTCATGGAACCAAAGATGGGACGCGAACGAGGTCCCGGAAAAATACGCCGGAAACCTGTTCGTTTCGCAAGCTGATGCACTCGCAGTATAGCAGGGAAGCAGTCGGCTAATGAAAAAAAGATTTTATGCGCTTCATCAGAGGGCTGATCGCAGCGCGCCGCACCGCGCCGGCGAAATAGATCGTGGCACAAAATGGCAGAAAATGGCAGGGTTTTGAATTTTAGGCGACGGCTCTGATTTTCAGTAAGCCACTGTTCGTGAAGGACTTACTGGCATTTACTGCAACCACGCTGGATCAAACTCTGACACTGGGCAAACATCATCCATCCTGCCTCAGCTTGGCGGACCGCGGAGAGGGACTTGGCGAGGAATGGCAATGAACGAGAGGGCGTGGCCCCATATGTTAAGACCCGACAAACCCGACAAATGGGGTGCGTCAGGGCAACGGAACCCGGAGATCCTCGGGCGCCTGAGCGTTCCGGAACGGCTACGCCACTAAATCACTGGCTTTAATATGGAGCACCTGCCTGGGACGACCCTCGATGGTGCGGCGCACCGACAGCATGCGATCATCAGCCAACATGCGCCGAACCTGTGCCTCGATTCCTCCCTGGTTCAGCCCTCCCGCCGCTTCCGCAAGTGCCTTGTCCGGTTCGCTGTTCCACAACAATTTGGCCAGTCGTTTGGCCACATCCGCGCCGCTCACATCGGGCGTCGAGTCGCTGGCGACAGCGTCCTCAATAGTTTTCAACGCCGCATCAGCGGTAGCACGATCCGGACGTTTCGCACCCACCGGCGGCATCGTCCCAGCCTGAAGATGACGATACGCTCTCGCCCAAGCCTCTCGATCCTCCCGAATCCGCTCTGTATCGAATTTCTCGAGCAAGGGCCCTGAGACCGACTTCGCCGTGCCTGTGTGGCAACCGCTGCAGTAGGTGTGGAACACCGCCGTCAAGTCCCCGCCGCACAGGGAACCCGTCAGCAAAAGCGGCAACAGATAGCGAAACGACATAACCCGAGTCTACATCTTGAGTGCGCCGCGCGGAGAGTTTGGTGCCGGTCTCCGAATATCGAGATGGACTTCACCAAAGTCGAAGGGCAGAGCCATTCCCTCCAGCGGGCGTATCACGCGCCACTCGGAGAAAGCCGAGGCTGAGCGCCCAGAACGGGATTAGGAACGAGAAACGCGCTTGTGACAGGCGATTATAACGGAAAGGGCTGGAAGAGTCGAGGAGACTTTTAGCGAATCGCTGGCCGGCAGTAGAACGCCACACCGTAACGTCGTATTTTCTTGGTGTACCCCATCCCTTGCACGGCTTTCCGCAAGCCGTCCAGGTTTCGAATCCGCGATGTCCGTTGCATTCTACCGGTAGAATCGCTTTGACGCGTTGCCCCAACTTGTATAGCCGGGCCATTGGGCGCACTGCTATGCCAGCATTGGTTCTCCAGGGAAAACAGGTTTTAGGCCGGACTGGCGGCACCGAAACAGTTTGCAAAACTTCTGCGACGTCTGCACAGGGAAGACTGGGTGGTGTACACCACACCCGCTCTACTAGCCGGCCCCGCGCAGGTACTCCGCTATTTGGGCCGCTACGCGCATTGCGTGGCCATCTCCAATCACCGGCTGCTGCCGTTTGATGGAGAGCGCGTGACCTTCCGCTGGAAAGACTATGCGCATGGAGGAAAACAGCGCAAGATGACACTTCAGGCGACGGAGTTTCTGCGCCGGTTCTTCCTGCACGTGCTTCCGAAAGGGTTCGTCCGTATCCGCCCCTTCGGCTTCCTCGCGAATCGCTTCGCGCCAGTCTGCTTCCGCTCGCCCAGCTATTGCTCTCCACACCGCACGCCAGGCACGATCCATCGGGGGAGGCATCCTCGACCTGGCACTCCCCACGCTGCGGCACCGCGATGGTGTTCGTCCAGCGTTTCACCGCCGGGGAACTGCGGGTTGCATTCTTCGATTCCTCATGATGCCGCTATCGAACTTCCGGCTACCGACGTGCCTCAGCCACGCCAGCTCATTGGTGTGCTCCAACATCGCTCGGAAACCTTTGCGGCACACCCAACACGGTGGCGACACCCCATTGACGGCCGCCACGGCGCGCCTTATCGGCTGGTTATCGCGCTCCCGACCCGTCGTGGCAGATCACGCCCGGTACCAAAGCAGCATTGAATCCCCATAGCTGCCGCCTCCGCCGCGAACGCCAGCGGCTTCCTTCAAGTCTCCTTATCGAATATTGCCCCGGCCCGAACTCCTCGTCCGCGCCCCCACATCCTGCGCCGAGGCATTTCCGATCAAGGCTAGCGACAAACCGTCCAAGTGGATAATTGTGGATGGCTACCTTCTGCGACTCGCGATTACCGTCATTTGCCCGGTATTCGCCCGAGATTCTCGGAGTTACAGCCCATAGAATTCAAAGTGTCGAATACAAACCAATTACCACGTGTCAAGGCATAATCTGTACTTAGCTGTAATAGCCAGGACTTGATCTGACGAACAAGATTAGCAGGCGGTGGCCGCGGTGGCCGGCGCCTCCCGATCCAAAACCTTATCCCAAGCGAGCTGGCGCGGGTGCAGGAACGTCTGCAAGGGCGTCTTACCGACGCAACATTTACCGGAGCGGGGCCGTTCGCCATCGCTACGCTGCATTTCACGACCAAGAAGGGTAGACGCTCCAAGACGCGAGCGGCAGGCGCAGAACGAACCGGCCTTATCGGCCTTCCGGCGTCGTCAACGTTGTCGCGGCGCCGGGCTGCGCCGTTCCGCGATGATGCTACGTCGCACGAATTTCCAGACCCCGTTCTCTTTCTTCAACAGGTCTTCATAGTGTCCAGCGCTGGCGATCACGGTCGTTCCGCTGGTGCTGACAACGTTACGCCAGTAGACCTGGGCGGTTGCGGAAACACCGTCAGATGCAACGTCAGGTTCGAGACGATGTGTTTGGAAGCGCGCGGCGCAGGCGGAGTGGTCGCCGCGGGGCGTGCAAGCCGCGGACGATTGAAGTACGCCTCAATACTGGCGGGGCCACCCTTCGCTGAGGCGTTGCCGACGATCAGCCCGCCATCCTGAGCAAACAACGACGCATACGCCTTCCAATTTTGCGAATCCAGCGCTCGCGGATACTCCCCATGACCAGTCTGCTCGATTCGCCTGCCGGTCTTCGATCTTCTGAAGACGCGACGCAGTTGATTCCTGGTTATCTTTGCCCGAGAGCATCACACTGCCAATCGGCGCGCCGAGCGCGAGTACCGACCCGACAACGCTGCGTCTTGCGATCGATTTGATATTCATGTTCTCTCCACTTGGATTTCCGCCAGCCGCCTTCATTGGTAAGCGAGGGATTCGAGCGCGAGAACCGGAAAACGCGGGTATTGTCAACTCCCGCGAGCCGTCGCGTCAAGCTCCGATTTTCGCGCCGTCATCTCCCTTGCGGCAGGCTTGACAATGGCTCCGGTTACTTGGCACGATCACAAGATGCAGAGCATGTCTGTTCGAGCCGAGCGGCGGTCCGCGTGCGGCGGACTGCGTCCTTCAGCGTCGGTCTCACCGCTGGCTGGCCTCTTGTTCCTCGCATCGGCCACGGCCAGTCTCGTGACCGCTCAGACCAGCACCCCGCACCGGACCGTCTGGGACGGTGTCTACACGGAGGCTCAAGCCGCCCGTGGCATAATGGCCTTCGGCCAAAACTGCTCGGGCTGTCATGCGCTCGCGGCAGAAGGCAAGGCGCCGCTCGTGGGCGAACCATTCTGGAAAAGTTTCGCGCAAAAAACCGTCGGCGATCTGATCGAGTTCGTCAGCACCAACATGCCGAACGGCACCCCCGGTTCCCTCAACGAGCCCACCTACCGGGATATCGTCGCGCTCATCCTGAAATCCAACGGCTTTCCCGCGGGAACCACCGAGCTTGGGCGCAACCCCATTGCCGGCGTGCAGATTGTCCCTAAGGACGGAAGTACGGAGCTCCCCGCCAACGCATACGTTCGCGTGGTCGGCTGTCTGGCGCGCAGCGGAGCGGATCTGGCTCAGACTGGAGCGGATTGGGTGGTCACGAACGCGACACCCCCCGAACGGGCGGAACGCGTTGCTCCGGGCAGGGAAGACGCCATGAGACCCCTCGGCAGCCGTACGATGCCGCTCAAGTTCGTCGTGACTCGTCTGGATTCGTTGGCCGGTTCGCGCGTCGCGGTGAGCGGGCTTCTGATCGGCGAAGGCGGCGTGGACGGCATCAACGTGACGGCGGTGAACCGCGTCGCCCAGAAGTGCCCTTAACAGCTTGAGAACTGAAAATGACTCGCCCGCTACGGGAGCAGCGGCGGTTAATGAAGAAAGGGCACGCCTCTGTCGAAGCGCGCCCTCTTTCCTATCAACGCTTACTTAGAGATCGACTCTGCCCGTACTCGCCGGGAGACTCTCGATCTCCGCGCCGCCCACGTGCGCCAGTGCCAGCAGCAGGTTCGAGGTTGGCGTATCCTTCGCGACGATGTGCCGGTTGCCTTTGAGCCGGCCGTTGCCGCCGCCGACCATCACCGCGGGTGGATTGTTCCGGTCGTGCGCGTTGCCGTTGCTCATGCCGCTGCCCCAGTACAGCACCGCGTGATCCAGCAGTGTCCCGTCGCCCTCTTTCGTCGCCTTCAGCTTGTCGAGGAAGTCCGCGAACTTCTGGATTTGGTACGTGGCGATTTTGGCGTACTTCGCGAGCTTCTCCGGATCGTTGCCATGATGCGAGATGGTGTGATGCTGCTCGGGAATACCGATGTGCGGGTACGCGCGGTCGCTGGCTTCATGACCGGTCATGAACGTAAAGACGCGGCTGATGTCACCCTGATACGCCAGGTGCATCAGGTTATAGGTCACGGTCATGTGATCGTCAAACGCCTCCGGCAAGCCCACCGGCGCTTCCTGATTGCCCGTGATGGTGCCGAGACGGCTTTCCATGCGGTCGAGCTGTTGCTCCACCTCGCGGATGTTGCCGAGATACTCGTCGAGGATGGCGCGATCGGGCGCTCCCAGCGAGCGCCGCAGTTTCGAGGTTTCCTCGGTCACCGAGTCGAGCAGGCTCTGCTTCTCCTTGAGGCGGGCAAAGCGCCGCTCCTTCGAATCCGTCTCGCCGAACATGCGCTCGAAGGTAACGCGCGGATTGATTCCCACCGGCAGCGGGCTCAAATCGTCGCGCCACGCGAGCGTATTGAAGAACGTGCAAGCGAAACCGTCGCAGGCCCCCACGGCGGTACCCATGTCCTCGGTGCCCACTTCGATGGACCGCAGCGGCGTATCGCCCGCCACTCGATCCGCAATGTGCTGGTCGATGGTTTTCTTGGATTGGATTTTTCCGAAAGCGTCCGATTTTCCATCGGAGCGGCTGTTGGCCGGCCCAAGACCATTCAGAAACGCCGAGCTGGCGCCGAGATGGACCGACGACCCCCACGGCGCCTTCATCTTGCTGACAGTGACAAGTTGATTGCGGAACGGCTCCAGCGGCTGCATCACCGGCTTGAACTCGAAGTCGCTCCCTTCTTTTTCGGGATGCCACGTGTCGGGCCACACTCCGCACGGAAAGTAGACCGCGCCGAACCGGAACGGCGAGGTCGGCGCCGCGGAGAGCGCCGGGATCATGGCGTCCAGGAATGGCAGTGCGACCGTGGCGCCCAAAGTGCCACGCATGAACGTGCGGCGCGAAAGGTGCTTCTTCGTGATGATCATGGCTGCTCCTTTTTTGATCCTACACTGTTTGATCGTGCAACGGTACCCGTACCGGCCGGCCCGCCGGCCACTCCGGCCGGTTCCAGCCCCCCGGCCACTTCGGCCGGTTCAAGCTTGGTGCGCATCTGGAAAGGCGCGCTCTCGACAATTCCCATGACAATGGAAGACAACCTGTAATCGTTCTGCGCGGCCTTCTTCTCGATCCGGCGAACCACCGGCATATCGTCAGGCTCCAGCCCGCGGCCCAGCGCGTAGGTCAGCATCCGTTCGGTGACGACGGTCGCGAAAGCGTCGGGCCGGCTCAGGATGGCCTCCCGCAGCGCCGCCGGACCGTTGATCTTCGTTCCGTCCGCAAGCGTACCCGCCACGTCGAGAGGCGCGCCATCGGGACCGGCGTCGCGCCACTTCCCCACGGAATCGAAGTTCTCCAGCGCGAAACCCACAGGATCGATCACGCGATGGCAGGACGCGCAGGCCGGGTTCTTCCGGTGCAATTCCAACTGCTCGCGAACTGTCTTCGGAACCGCTGCCGCCCCCTTATTGCTTTCTTCAAGCGTGGGGACATTCGGCGGCGGAGGAGTCGGGGGCGTGTTGAGGAAGGTGCTCAGCACGTACTTCCCGCGGAACACCGGCGAGGTTCTGGTCGCGACGGAAGTCATCGAGAGGATGCTTCCTTGCCCCAGCAGACCGCGACGGTTGGGATCGGTGAGCTTCACCCGCCGGAAGCGCGGGCCGTAGACGCCTTGGATGCCGTAGTGCTTGGCGAGCCGCTCGTCCACGAAAGTGTAGTCCGCGCTCATCAAGCTCAAGAGCGCTGCGGTTTTCGCGCAAGATGTACCCGAAGAACAGCTCGGTCTCCTTGCGGAATCCTTTGCGGATGTTATCGTCGAAGTCCGGGAACATCAGCAGGTCCGGAACGACTTTGGCCTCCAGATTACGCAGCTGCAGCCATTGGCCCGTGAAATTTTCGACCAGGGCGTCGGCGCGCTCGTCCTCGATCATGCGTTGCGCCTGCGCGGCGAGTACCCCCGGCTCCCGCAGCCGCCCCGCGGCCGCCAGGTCCAGCAGCTTTTCATCCGGGATGCTGCTCCACAAGAAGAAGGACAAGCGCGAGGCCAGCTCGACATCGCTCACAGGATGCGCGGCGCCAGCGCGGGCCGCAGGCGGATCCTTCTCGATTCGATACAAGAAGTACGGGCTCGAAAGAACGCGCGCGACGCCGGCGCGAATCCCATCGTCGAAGTTGCCGCCCGGCTTCCCCGACTGTTCCTGGCGCGCCTGCTTGTAAAACGACATCGGCGCCTCGACGTCCTCCGGGGTGACAGGACGCCGATACGCGCGGCGCGCGAGATTGGTGAGGATCTTGTCCGCGCAGTTCGTGTCATCTAGATTCACACCCAGATTCACACTTGCTACGGTTGAGCTCTTCGAGGCGGTCGACGCAGGATGGCACACAAAGAGAAGTCGCCGGCTGGGCCCTTCGCTGATGCCCCTCACGTTGTACGGGCCGTCGATCGACACGGTCCTCAGCCTCGGCAGGCCCGCGACCATGTGGACTTCCTGGCTGTCGCGCTTCGACGGCTCCCAGACGTCCTGCAACTGGAACGGCCGCTCTTTCCACGTAAAGCCGACATCGTGGGGACCGGCAGTGACCCGCACGCGTCCCGTCATCCTTTTGTCGATAATGGGCTGCGCCGCGGCCAAATCGGCGCCCTGCATCTCGGTGTCCTTGGGACCGCCAACCGGCGCCGAGTACACTTCCGTGCCATCCACGGTGATGACGAACGTGTACGGCGTGTCATTCCCTTCGACGCCGGCGTAGCCTTCCTGGACGCCCCGGACGAGCCGGCCCGACAGTTTATACTCGGCGTCAGCCGGAAAAACGTGACGGACGACCGTGCCGCCGACCGTTCCGAGCGGCAGGCCGTCGATGTAGCCGTTCTGGCTGAATTCGCGGCTGATCGAATGCTCGGTCGTCCCGGGCCTCACTTGCGGATCGCCGACGGCCATCGCGCTGACGCGCTGCGCCGCGTTCACGTATCCCTCCAGCAGCAGCGGCGACGTTTTGAGCGACGTCGCTATGTTGTCGAACCCGAACTCCGCGCCGTCGGTTGGCAGCAGGTCGGACACGTCAATCTCGACTGCCAGCAGGTCACGGACTGCGTTCGCATATTCGGCGCGATTCAGACGATGCACAACGTAGCGGCCCGGCGTGCTCCGGCCTTCCCAGGCGCGATCGAGCGACGCAGCCAGCCAGCCCGTAAAGCCCGCGTACTCGGCTTCGGTCGGACGGGGCATGCCTGGAGGCGGCATCGCCCGCACACTCAGCTTCCGAAGGACTCTCTCCCAAGTCCCCGCATGACCCAACAGGTCGTCAAAGCCCGCCGCTTGCAGATCGACGGGAGCCTCCGACGGCAAGGGGTCGTTTGTGTTGTGACACGATACGCAATATTTATCCACGAAGGCACGGTACTTGGCCGCCTCCGCGGTTGTTGCGGCGGTTGGACTGGCTCCGGTTGTGCTGGCGTTGGCCGGCACGGCCGCGGCGGGGCGAACTGGCGTCGCCGTGCGACTCCCGGTCTGCGCGACCAACAACGCGGCTTCTTCGAAAAACGTTAGGCCGAAGCATGCTAACGCCGCCGTGATTACGATTTTCCTTGCCAGGCTCTTCTGGTTTCTCATTTCGAGGGAGTCACCGCCGCTGCTTTGGGACTGTCTTTCTTTCCCTTATCGTCACTTGCTTTCTTGTCGGCCGGCGCCGGCAGTGGCGGAGGCTGAGGCGCCGGATCGTTGGGACCAAGGTGCATCAACTCCCGCAGGGCCGCGATGACCTCCTCTTTCGAATCGCGCTTCGGCTTATACACGTCCAAATCTCCCATGTCGGCGGGATTCGGCTTTTTAGGCGCCTCGGCCAGAAGCAGGGGTGTCAGATTATCCTTGTTGACGGCGTCCAGCTTTCCACCGGCGGCCGCAAGCGCACGAATCATCCCTACGTGCTCCTCTTGCACGGCTTGGTGGAGCGGTGTCGAGCCGTCAGCCGCCTTAGCGTTAGCATCGGCCCCGGCCGCCAGGAGCAGGTTGAGAGCCTCGAGCGGATCGCGGCTGCCAGGCTCGCGGAAGGACGGCGGACCAATGCGGGTGAAACCGGGCCCCCCCGCGATCGGTGCGCCTTGGCCACCTTTTATGGCGGCCATCAAAGGCGTCCGGCCGGCGTTCGGATTCGGCCGGCCAGGACCTTTGCCGTCCTTAGGCTTGATCTCGCTCGGGCTCCACTCGATCTTCGCGCCCTCATTTGGCGTATGGATAGCCAGCATCAGCTTCAGGACCTCCACGTCGGCCGCGGACGCGGCGCGGTAAAACGGCGAGCTGTTGATCGACGCGCCGCAGCACAGCGTCGTCGAGTGTAACGCGCCGACAAACGGCTTGTTCACGTCCGCGTTCAGGTCGAGCAGCGACTTCACCAGACTCAGGGCTGTCATCTTGTTGGGATGGCTGGGTTGCAGCCGGGAGCCGTCGTGCGCGCGCATGTCGGTTGTGGCGTCGTGCATGTCGACGGCGAAGTACAAGGATCCGTCGTTAGGGTCGGCGCCCAGGTCGATCAACTCTTTGGCCAGGTCGAACCTGTCGTTGACGATAGCGATGACGGTCGCGGTCGCGCCATCGGCGTTGGTAAGCTTCAGATCGGCGCCGCCGGCAATCAGCGCCTTGGCGACCTCCTCGTGTCCGTTGCGAACGGCGAACATCAGTGCCGTAAAGCCGCCGGAAGGATGGTCCGCGTTTTTGCGCTCCGTGATCGTGGAGACATGGGCCTTGAGGTTGGGATCCGCGCCCGCGGCCAGCAGCGACTTCACGACCTCCAAGTGACCTTCGGCGGACGCCCACATTAACGCGGTCTCTTCCTGAAACGGGTCCGATGGCGTTGACGAACGAGCCACTCGAAAGCAGTAATCGGACCGCGTCCACGCGGCCTGTGCGCGACGCAGCCATCAGCGGCGTCTCGCCCTCAGCGTGCCAACGCGTCGGCTCCGCTCCCGCATCGAGCAACGCTCGCATGACCTCGACGTCGCCGTTGCGGCTCGCCTGCAGAAGAGGGGTGACGCCGTAATGGTTCGCTGCATCAACCGCGGCTCCCGCCGCGAGAAGCGCCTTCGTCATTTCCGCGTTCGAGTGGTAGGCCGCCCACAAGAGCGCGGAGGAGCCGTCGTTGGCGGCCGCATTGACATCCGCGTGCTCCTTGATCAGTTTGCGCACCGCAGGCAGATCATCAGCCTTGGCGGCGTCCGCCACGGCGGCTATGTTGGAAGCTGCATGCAGAAAGACGCTGGGTCGCATTAAGACGAACCCAAGCATGAGCGGCAGGCACCACCAAATGTGCCGCACGGGTCTTGCACTCGATCTTCTCGCTGATCGCATCGCTACACCTCCCTATCTACTCGCACAACCGTATCCTTCTGAAAGATATATCGCGGAGACGAATAGTGCAAGGCCCCCATCTTGCGCAAGTCGGACACCCAGGCTGTTATTCAGGCGTCCGGATGTACCGATCAAATAAGCCACCAATCCTAACAAGGCCACCTTGTATGGCACCCGCGAACTTGATAAATGCCTTGGAGCCGCCTTCTCACCTCCTGCTGGCTGTATAGTTTATTACATTTCTGCAAGGTTTGAGTGAAGAATGGTGTAGGGACCGGGCTGAGGCTTTACCTGGCGTCAAATCGCTGGGGATAGCCGGTGTGATGGACATGATCTGCGACAACGATCCAAAGCCTGCCTTAAAATGTTGCCCGAGGTTCTCGATGAGGATTGCCCAAGCCGCGTTCAACGCCCTCTTTGTCAACCCGTTCAGGTTCCGGGCCGACTGCGCGTGGGGTTTGCCGTTGATTGTGCTGACTGTGGTCATCCACGTCATAGGCCTCGGGCTCGTGAGCCAAAGAGCCGTTCAGGTCTCCAGCGGATTGATTGGGGCGAAGCATACCGATGTGCTAAGATTTGCTAACTTTCGTAGACCTCATTCGATTCGGAACTTAGTATGGAAATTCTTTCCGTTCTGAAACTTACAGGATACACGCCCGTGCGCCGATCCGAGCATTTTGCTCGTCCTTTGCGGCTGGTCCATCTGGGTACGCCTGGCACCCCGCAGGCTTCGTGTTGATTTGGAAAGCTCATCGCTCAGTTCGGCTTCTCCTCTCCCAAAACCTGATCCGCCGCGGCCTCCAGCGCTTCCAGCGGAACGCTCTGCTTCTGGGCGTACTTGCGGAGAACTTCGTCCCACTGCTCTGGCGTGAGGTCCATCGGATCTTGAACTTCCATCGTCCGCTCGACGAACATTCCAAGCTCACGGCCAAGGAGTTCGAGGGCCTTGTTGGCCACGTTTCCGGCGTATCTGTACTCGCCGGCCGGCTTCCCGCTGGAGTCGAGAATGGGCCTTTCTTGCATCGACCGCTCAAGATTGCGCTTCAGGTTTTCGATCACGAACTCGCGATCCAGCCAGGCTTTCGTGGATGGTGATCGTGGCACCTGCGAAGTAAGTTCGCCGATGCGGGCACTGGCTGCGGCGTTCCGGAGCAGTCGGCTGGCCGATTGCGCAGCACCCCGGCTCTTGTCGCCGTCCTTTCCGGACGAGAATCCGGCAGCAACGTACGCCGCCGTGGCGTTTTTGCCGAGCCCGGTAAACTGCGCGAAAAGCTCATGTCGCGGATTCTTTAGAATCGGCATCTGCTCTCTCCTTTCTCACTGCGCCAACGATGGCCTGGTTGGCCTGGCCCTGCAAGCCCCGTTTTATAAGACGTATTTCCTGCCTATAATGTTGTATCTGTTGATAGTTATCTATACTCAGACACACCCCGCCCGCGGAGCGGGTGGCTTGATGAGTTGGGCCGCCTCAAAGGCGGCCGGTGGCTTTATCTAGGCGTCGCGCGTTGCGCGCCTCCCTTCACAGTTCAGAATTGGCCGCTGGTACCATGCGCGGCTTCCTGCTCGCGGATGTATTGGCGGAAGTCGTGCGATGGCAATGGCGCTCTTTCCCTTCAGAAACCCAATCACCGAAGCGACCGGGTGCTTGGGTGGGATCGCGATGCACATATGCATGTGATCCGGCATCAGGTGCCCCTCGACAATTTGGCATTCCTTCTGTTTCGCGAGCGCACGGAAGATTGCCCCCAGTTGCTGACGCGTCATGCCGAAGATCACCTTCCGTTGTCGTTTAGGAACGAATACCACATGGTATTTGCAGTCCACTTGGAATGGGCTAGGCTTTGGTACAGATCTGACATTGGATCCTCCTCTTGTGGGTCATCAAACCACTTGAGGAGAATCTTACTCCCGAAACGGTCAAACCTTTTCAAGTCTCACTGGTCGAACCAGTGGCTTACCAATTTCAGTTACGTTGCGAAGCGAGCCGACGGGATGCAGATTTCAACTATCAACCGAGATCTCGCGACTTTGCGTCGCATTTTCCGCTTGGCGCAGGAATGGGGCAAGGTCTCAACTGTGTTGCCGCGAGTTCGGATGCTACCTGGAGAAAACCAGCGGGAACGCATGCTCACGATTGACGAGGAGAAGAAATACCTTGAGGCAGCCACGGGATTGGGCCAGGGCCTCCAGGAAGCGTACGAGCGCCCGCTACACGGCATCAGGGCGGCAAAGCGAGGTGAGCCGCCACGTAAGCCTGATGTCTACCTCTTGCGCGACGTGGTAACTATTCTGCTTGATTGCGGGCTTCGTCCTGAAGAATGCCACCGCCTCACTTGGGAGAATATCCGCGAGGGTGCCATCGAGATCTTCACGGGGAAGCGGAAGGCGTCCCGCCGCCGAATCCCGGCATCGCAGCGCGCACTCTCCATTTTCGACATGCGTCGGACGGTTTCGATTGCAGAATGGGTCTTCCCGGCGGAGACTAAGAGCGGTCACATCGAAACCTTCACCCTCAAGAAGGAGCACGCCAAGGCGCTGACCGAGAGCAAAGTGCAGGCGTTTGTGCCCTACGATCTGCGGCACACCTGCCTAACTCGGTGGGCCAAGGTCATGGACCGGTTCACCCTCAAGAAACTCGCTGGCCATACCGACTTGAACACTACGATGCGCTATGTTCACCTGAACGACGCCGACGTTCGCGCGGCGATGGAAATGGTCCAGGGTGGGCACAAAACTGGGCACAGCGTGGAAATGCCGAATTCCGACGCACATTCGGATTTCCAGCCAACTGATTCTGCCTTCGCGAGTTAAATGGAGCTGGCGGAGGGATTTGAACCCCCGACCCTCTGATTACAAATCAGGAAACCTATTCTCACCCGCGATCTCCTCCCCTAACGTCTCTGTTTTGAGTAGCAATCACTTACGGACTCCGTTATAATTTAGGCTACTCGGCGATTTTGAATCAAAAAGTACCGCCCGAAGTACCGCCCGGGCGGGGCGGCCGAATGATGAAGGGAGCATCCATCATGCCCGTTGTCGCGATCCGCAAGGCAACAACAAAGCCCGATGCGAGCAAAGTAGTGCAAGCCAATCAGAAGGCCGTCGAAGCGCTGCCTTTCGATAGTGGCACGTGGCGGGTGGAAGGCGTGCCGGGGCTGTACCTTCGGTGCCGAGCCAAGACGAGATCCTTCTTCCTTCAGCGACGGGTTGACGGACACCTCGTCAAAGAGTCCTTGGGCGCGCTGCCGATGAAGCGGGCCAGGGCTGCGGCCATGAAGACGTGGAGCGGCATGAAACCATCCGCACCCGCAGCGGATGGCGCTGTGACCCTCGGCGAGGCGATCGAACAGTACCTCGAAGCGAAGGCGCTCGCAGAGAAGACACGGGAGATCGCGCGGTACAACACGGATCGGCATTTGTCCGCATGGAAGGCGCGCACGCTTGAACAAATTGGCCGGGATCGAATCGGGGTGAGACTGCTGCAACAGCGGGTCACCAAGGAAAACGGGAAGGCCACCAGCAACCAGGTGATCCGTTTGCTTTCCGCCGTGTATCGGTGGCACCGAAAGGTCAACACGGACTTGCCGGAATCCCCGATGGTAGTGGCGGAGGTTCACAAGATCAAACCGCGGGACTGGGCGTATTCGCCGGACGACCTCAAAGCATGGTGGTATTCGCAGGAAGAAGAAGAGAAGAGCGGCAAGCTGACAGACAAGGGCGTGAGCACTCTGGGCCCAATCAAGCGCATGTGGTGGATCACCGCACTGCTCACGGGCGGAAGGAAGGGCAGCATCGAGGCTTTGCGATGGGCGGATGTGGATCTGAATAAGAAGACGATTCACTTCCGCGTGACAAAAGGGGATCGCCCATACATCGTTCCGATGGCTGATAAGCTCGCGGATTTGCTCACGGCTTACCGCGCCAGCGGGCAAGTTCCTCCGTCCGAGTGGGTGTTCCCCTCGAACGTCAAACAGGGAGGCCACCTCGGGCGAGTGAAGAACGACCGCGAAGGAGTCGGGCCAGCCCACCGATTACGGCACACGTTTAGGACGACGCTCGCAGAACTCGGAGCGTCGTCCGATCAGGGACGGATGTTGATGGGCCATTCGATGGGCGGCGATGTCTCCCGCGGCTATATCACGTCGGCGCTGGTCGTAGAGTCGTTGAGGCCGATCACCAATGCTTTGGCAGCGCACTACTTGAAGATTGTGAGCTTGAAGTAGAAGGCCGCCGGATGAAACCTCTCCAGAGCAAGAAAGAGGATCGCGCAAAGGGGAGCGAAGCGCCTCCTGCCACGCCGAATACTGGTGAGACTGCGGCCAGAAGGTCGGAGATATCGGTTAAGCTGTCACCGGAAGCACGTGCAGCGGCACCGGGGCTGGCGGAGCTTGAAGGAAATTCTAGGGCATTCCGCGCCGCCCAATCGGCGGACGAGGGTGCGGCAATCGAGGCGCACCTGAGCGAAGGCAGCCGTCAAGGCGATGCCCATGTTAGGCGCTGGACCATTGCACTCAAACGTTTGGGTTTCACAGGAAAGATAGACTGGCCGACCTTGATAGCCGCTTGGCGTTGCGTAGGGCTGCCCATCGAAGATTTTGGACGTAGCGACCGCCGTGGCCTGCTTGAGTTGCTCGAGGCAAAGGCAAATGTGCTGGACGGGATTTGGGCGCATGGGAAGCCCACTTCGCGGAGGCTTCTTAGAGTGGCCGGCGTTGAGGGCGGCAGACCCAAAGGCAGCACACGCAGCATATCCATCCGTGGCGACCTGTTGCAGGCACATCGTGACAGCAAGTCGCTGTCGCTAGCTTCCTTTGCGCGCTGGCTTCATATCAAGAGAAGCACCTATAGTCGTGCTGAAGGTAAGTGTCTGGCGACGGAGAAAACGGCCCGCAAAATTGCCAGCCGGCTCGGGCTCGATCCGCTAGACCTTCTGCGACACTAAAAAGCCGCCCAAATAACCTAACGCCAGATTCTTGAACTTTTCGCCGTCGTCTATGCCGGTATGAAGGCACAGGTAGACGAAAGGAACGGCACCACGCTAGCCCACACGTTTTTTGGACGCCGATGGGTCACGGAAGCGGAATACTCCGACATTTACTCGATCAGCCGTCAGACACTGGCGAACTGGCGTTTTCACGACAACCGAGCCGGCCGCACCGAGGCCCGTCCAGGGTACCCAACGTATCGACGATTTGGGCGTGCAATAAGATATCTGCTCGAAGCTGAAGACTCCCCCGCTTCAGGGGCGCTGTGAGGTGCTGGCTCGCATGACCGCCGCGGAAATCGCCTTTCATCTCCACGGTCGCAAGTCCGGATCGGGCTACGTCGCGAAGTGTCCCGCACATGACGATAGAAGTCCGTCCTTGAGTCTAAGGGACACCGAGGACGGCCAAACCCTAGTGCATTGTCACGTGAGTTTTCGGCAAGGGTGCGTGACGCCCGTTGGCTCGCACTGTTAAGTTGATTCAGTCGCCGAGGGGGCGGCCGAATCGTGACGCGCCGAAAAACACTGCCCATTCCCGAGCCAATCGTGCAGCTGCAACGTCAGTTGGATCAGTTTCGCGGTGCCCAGCCGGGGCGGACGAAGCTGCCCGAATCGCTGTGGCAGGCGGCGGTTGAACTGGCCCGGCAATACGGTGTGTATTCCGTGGCACACCCTCTGCGTCTGGACTACATGCGGCTGAAGAAACGGCTGGGTGGAGTTCCGCGCTTCCGGCGGAAGGCAGCCAAGCCGGCATTCATCGAGCTGATAGCACCAAACCGCGGGCAGATGGAAGAATGTGTGATCGAGTTGGAGTCGCTGGCGGGAGCAAGATGCGAATCCAGTGGAAGACCACGGTTCCGCCGGACTGGACAAACCTGCTGCGCGCCTGGCGAGATGCCGAGAGATGATCCAGATCACGGCGCAGATGCGGGTGCTGGCGATCGAACCGGTGGACGGACGCAAGGGGATTGACTCTTTGGCGCGGCTCTGCCAAGACCAGCTCGCGGAAGATCCATTCTCGGGTTGCGTGTTCGTGTTTCGGAGCCGCCGTGGAACGGCGATTCGTCTCCTCAGCTATGACGGCCAGGGATACGGGCTTGCACAGAAACGGCTTTCCAAGGGGCGGTTCGTATGGTGGCCGGAAGGCACCGGATCGACCAAGCCACTGGAAGCATATGAGGCCCAGTTGCTGTTGGCGGCCGGCGATGTGTCTCGTGTCCGCGCGGCGCCGATGTGGCGGAGGGTCAGCGTTCTGAAGTAAATGCTGCGAAGCAGGCCCCCCTTGCGTTCCAAGAAAACCAGGCTCATACTGCTGGGCATGATGGAAGCAGCGGCGGCCGAGTTCAAGTACCGGGGCCGGGTGATCAGCCAGGAAGACATCCTTTATATACGCGCGCTGATCGAGCGATCTCCCCACCAAAGCCGCCGCACGCTATCGACCCAGCTCTGTGAAGCTTGGCAGTGGCGTCAGGCCAATGGCACGTTGCGCGACATGGTGTGCCGTGGCCTGCTTCTGATGCTGGAGCGGGCCGGCCAGATCGCATTGCCGCCGGTGAGCTACGTGCGGCATAATCCGTTGGCAAACAGAGCCAGACCGGAGCCGGCGGGAATCAATGCCACGCCCATAGAAGATCCGTTACGAACCCTCCAGCCGCTGGAGTTCGAGCAGGTTCGGCGCACCTGCCAAGAGCCGTTGTTTAACGGCTTGATGGAAGAGCATCATTACCTCGGCTACGAGCAGCCCGTGGGAGAACACCTGAAGTACCTGGTTTGGGCGCAAGGGCGGCCGGTCGCGTGCCTGGCATGGTCTTCGGCTCCACGTCATCTGGGCAGCCGCGACCTCTACATCGGCTGGAGCGCCGAAGCGCGACGTCGCAACATTCGCTTCCTCGCTTACAACACGCGATTCCTGATCCTGCCGTGGGTGCGGGTCGCGCATCTGGCGTCGCATATCCTGGGCCGCATGGCAGCACGGATTTCCGATGACTGGCAGCGGATGTACAGACATCCGATTTACTATCTGGAAACGTTCGTGGATCCAGCGCGATTCCGCGGCACCTGTTACCGCGCGGCCAACTGGGTGTTGCTGGGCCGGACCACGGGACGAGGCAAGCAATCCAACAGCTACGTGCCGAACCGTTCGATCAAAGAGGTTCTAGGATATCCGTTGACCAAGCGGTTCCGCGAACTGCTGGGGGCACCAGGATGAAGTCCGCCAGGCGCCGTGTCGATGTGAACCTGGACGAACTGGACCGGGTGCTGGACGGAGCGCGGCAAACGCCGCTGAGCGAGGCCGATTACGACAAACTCAAGAGCGCCTTGCATGCCCTTGCAGGGATGATCGCGCCACCGCGCCACACGGAGAAGACCAGCGCCGTGCTGGGAGAATCGGAAGGCTCGGAAACGGACGCCGGAACTCAGCCGGACACCAACGCTGCCCCGCCGCACGGACACGGCCGCAACGGCGCACAGGCGTTTGACGGCGCACGTAAGGTCGACATTGCGCACCAGAAGTTGTCGCATGGAGATCGCTGCCCGGAGTGCGGGAAAGGCAACGTATACGGACAGAAGGAGCCGAAGGCGCTGGTGCGGATTGTGGGACAGGCGCCCCTGGCGGCCACGGTCTACTCGTTGGAGCGGTTGCGATGCGGCGCCTGCGGGCAGGTATTTACGGCCCAGGAGCCGGAAGGAGTGGGTCCGGAAAAGTACGATGAGACGGCCGCGGCGATGATCGCGCAACTCAAGTACGGCAGCGGGACTCCGTTCTACCGGTTGGAACAACTGGAAGTTCAGCTCGGGATTCCGTTACCGGTGGCGACCCAGTGGGAGGTTGTGGAAGAGGCCGCGGAGTTGATCAAAGCGGCGCGGGATGAGTTGATCCGGCAGGCGGCGCAGGGCCAGGTGGTGCACAACGACGACACCAGCATGCGAGTGTTACGGCTCGCGCGCGAGCCGTCGGACCAACGCACGGGTGTGTTCACCAGTGGCATCGTGTCCACCGGCCAGGGCTGGAAGATCGCGCTGTACTTCACCGGACGCCAGCATGCCGGCGAGAACATGGCCGACATATTGAAGCAGCGTGCGGCGGAACTGTCCGCGCCCATCCAGATGTGCGACGCTCTGTCGCGCAACGTTCCGAAGTTGCCCGCGGGAGTGGAGATTCTGTTGGCCAACTGTCTGGCCCATGGAAGAAGACAGTTCGTCGAAGTGGCGGCGAACTTTCCCGACCAATGCCGCTACGTACTGGAGAAGCTGGGCCGGGTGTACGGCCACGATGCCCAAACTGGCGTAGGTGGTCTGACGCCGGAAGAGCGATTGCGGTTTCATCAGGAGCGCAGCGGTCCGGTGATGGACCAACTGCACGGCTGGCTGGAGGCGCAGTTTGCCGAGCGCAAGACGGAACCGAACTCCGGGCTAGGCAAGGCGATCACGTATCTGCTCCGGCACTGGCGGCCTTTGACGCTGTTTCTCCGAATCGCCGGGGCACCCTTAGATAACAACATCGTGGAAAGGGCATTGAAGAGGGCCGTTCTTCACAGGAAGAATGCATTGTTCTACCGGACGCTGAACGGAGCGCAGGTGGGCGACCTGTTCATGAGCCTGATTCACACCTGTCAGTTGTGCGGCGCCAACTCGTTCGACTATCTGACCGAGCTACAGCGCCACGCCCAGGAACTGGTGGCCAAACCTGCGGAGTGGATGCCGTGGAACTACCGCGAGACGCTCGCGCACGTTGGAGTATGATGAATGCCGCATGGCCGGAAAGGATCGTCTCTGGCCATGCGGGAGCGTCATCCGAAAATGGCCGGAAAACGGACTTCTGACAAGGCAAAATCGGAAAGGGTTTTTGGCCACTGCTGTGCAAATTAGCTGAAGCCGCGGTTGAGTAACGTTGGAGCGATTGGACATAGCCCAGGGCTGGCGCGATTTGCAAGGCACGGTTGGCGGCGGGATTTCACAAGCGTGAGTGACTTGGGCTTGGCCTGCTATCCAAAAGATCGATTTTGCATTGATGTAGGCATTGGGTTTTGCGGTGTTCCCCGCTAGGTGCTGTGCAAATTACATCGGCAGGGCCATTTGAAGGTCTGGCGCGACCTCCGGCGGCGCCTGAAAGGGATCCAGCGCAGGAGCCGCCTTACCCGATGCCGACTGCGCCGTTGGACGCAGCATTTCCTCGCGTAGTTCTTCACGCGCGAACAGCAAGGCGCCCATCTTCACGAAGTTCGCATTGCCGGCCGTGTGGTCGGGATGCACGTGCGTATTGACCAGGAAGCGAATAGGCTCGGAGCTGATTTTCCTGATCGCTGCCGCGACCTTGTCCGTGATCTGCGCGTACTGGGCATCAACCATGAAGATGCCATCCGGGCCGGCGAGCACACCGATCCTCCCACCGGCCGCGTCCTGATGGCCCGGATCGGCTCCGGCCGAACCCGTGAGTATGTAAAGACTCGGGGCGATTTTCTCTGTCAGGATTTCGATCTTGGCGTAGTCGATCCCTTGACCCTGCGCCGAGGGACTCAAGGAAACGGCGACTGTGGCCAATACCACAAGGGAAGATTGCGCTGCTAGTCTCATCGGTCTTGCTCCTCTAATAGTTTGTACGCCCTATACCTGATGGATTCCCGGATCTCAGGCAGCGGCGCGGGCAATCTCCACGATTGTCTCACGTGCTGCACGATTAGGAACAGGGAGTCGCCATGACCCGCTAAAATGCTATCTTCAGCTTGTTCGAAAGGAGAAACTCCATGAATCCGCAGCAGCCTATACCGACGGCGCGGGAGTTGCTCGGCGACATCGCGCCGAAGCTTCTCGAACTTACAGAGCAGGTGTTGTTTGGCGATGTTTGGGAGCGCCCCGGCCTTTCCAAGCGCGATCGGAGCCTGATCACCGTCTCGGCCCTGGTTGCCCTGAATCGTACCCAGCAGTTGCCCTTTCATCTTGAGCGCGCGCTCGCAAATGGCTTAACCAAGGACGAACTTGTCGAGGCGATCACCCACCTTGCGTTCTATTCCGGTTGGCCCACATCAGTCTCAGCGGCAATGATCGCTAGGGATGTGTTCAAGCAGGAGGGGTAGGCATCCCAGTTTCGGGAATTGATCTCTAGAAATGGCGTTTGAACAATTCTACTCCCGCAGGCAGGCTCAGATCCTGGTTAGCGAGCCGAGGAGCACCTTCTTTGAGACCATTGAGATCTTTGAGACCATTGAGATCGATGCTACGCCGAGGTTCAAGAAGCCAAGGCCGTTCAATCCGCGCGACCAGTGTTGAGGTTCGCCCCGCGGGAAAGGGCGACATGGCGGATGTCCGGGGGCTGATCCGGCTCTTTCCCCAGCATTTGGTCCAGCAGAATCTTCCGCGCGTAGCGTCTTTCTTTGTTGCCTCCGTGGGCGGCAGGCTCGTAGGCTGCTGTGCCCTTCAGATCTACTCGAAAAGGATTGCTGAGGTGCGCAGTCTGGCCGTTCACCCCGATTTCCAGGACTGCGGCGTGGCGTCGAAACTGGTCGGGTGTTGCGTCGAACGGGCCCTTGAGCGCGGGGTTAGGGAGTTGTTCGCGGTGACCAGCCAGACTTCATTCTTTGGGCGGCTGGGCTTCGCAACGTTCCGCCGTGAGAAGACCGCGATGTTCTATGAGTTGGGGTTCCGCTCCCCATCAAACTGATCCGTGCATGGGCCGAATCGGTTGCAGCTCAACAAGTATTAGAATTGAATGACTATTCCACAGCGGCGACGCCAGTGGATGCGCCGCGGGTGCTTTGCCCGCGGAAGCCGCCCGAGGTGAAGTCATCATGTCAAAACATTCTGGGTCCAATCACACACCTGTCGTTGCGGACGGAATGACGCTTGGAGTTATCGGAGCCGGCGTCATGGGCCAAACCCTGATCCGCGGCTTGATTACCAGCGGCGTCGTTTCGAAGGACCAAATCTGGGCCGGCGATAAGAACACCTCAGCCTGTGCAAAGGCCGCCGAGACGCTTGACGTTCCGGCCGAAACGGATTTCCAGCACCGCATCCCAACGGCCGATCTAATCCTGATCTGCGTCAAGCCCGCCGACGCGCCCGTTGTGCTGGCCACGCTCCGCGGCGCCGGATTGCGCCGAGATACGCTGCTGATTTCAATCCTGGCGGGCGTGTCCACCGACCGCATCGAAGCCCTACTCGGCACCGAAAACCCGGTGGTGCGCGCGATGCCAAATACTCCCGCTGTCGTAGGCGAGGGCATGACTGTGGTGTGCGCGGGATCGAGCGCGTCCAAGGCACACCTTGATCGCGCCGAACGCATCTTCGAGGGAGTGGGCAAGTGCCTCACCATGGACGAGGTCCACTTCAACGCCGTCACCGCGCTCAGCGGCAGCGGCCCCGGCTACCAGTTCCTGATAATGGAGGCGCTGGCTGACGCCGGCGTGCGTGTGGGCCTGCCACGCCAGCTCGCGCTGACTCTGGTGGCCCAGACCGCCCTGGGCGCCGCGCGCATGGTGCTCGACTCCGGCCGTCATCCAGCGGCGCTCCGCGACGACGTCACCACACCCGCCGGCTGTACCATCGCCGGCCTGCTCATGCTGGAGGACGGACGCATCCGCTCCGTGCTCGCCCGTGCGGTCGAGGAAGCCACCAAGATCGCGGCCCACCTAGGAGCCGCCACTTCGAAGATCTCCGAGAATGCCGCCGGCCAGCGTGCGGGCTCCGGCGGCGGCAACTGACGGAACACAGCGCATGCCAGAAGCTCAATCCCGAACGCAGGCCGAAGAACTCATCTCCATCGAGGATCGGTGGGGCGCGCATAACTACCATCCTCTGGATGTCGTGGTCGAGCGGGCTTCCGGAGCCTGGGTCTATGACGTCAACGGCCGCAGGTATCTGGACTGTCTGAGCGCCTACTCGGCGGTCAACCAAGGCCACTGCCATCCGCGCATCATCCAGGCGCTCAAGGAACAGGCCGAGCGGGTTACGCTCACTTCGCGCGCCTTCCGCAACGATCAGCTCCCGCTGTTCGCCTCCGAACTCGCGCAGCTATGCGGTATGGAGATGGTCCTGCCGATGAACACAGGCGCGGAAGCCGTGGAGACGGCCATCAAGGCCTGCCGCAGGTGGGGCTACACGCGCAAGGGCATCCCTTTGAACCGCGCCGAAATCATCGTCTGCGATAACAATTTTCACGGGCGCACCACCACCATCACCGGCTTCTCCTCCGAGCCTCTCTATACGGACGGCTTCGGACCCTTCACGCCGGGGTTCGTCGCGATTCCGTTCGGTGACGCCGAGGCGCTTGATCGTGCCATCACTCCTAACACTTGCGCGTTCCTGTTCGAGCCGATCCAGTGCGAAGCGGGCATCCTGATTCCGCCCGAGGGCTTCATTCGCGACGCCGCCACGATCTGCCGCCGCGAACACGTGCTACTGGCAGCCGACGAAATCCAAACCGGCCTGGGCCGCACCGGGCGCTTCCTTGCCTGCCAAGCCGAAGACGTGCAGCCGGATGTGCTGATCCTCGGCAAGGCTCTTTCCGGGGGGACGTACCCCGTATCGGCCGTGGTGTCCAGCCGCGAGATCCTGGGCACGTTCCGGCCCGGCAGTCATGGCAGCACCTACGGCGGGAATCCCCTGGCCTGCGCCGTGGCCCGCACCGCGCTGCGCGTTCTGGAGGAAGAGCGGCTGGCCGAGCGGTCCGAGGAGTTCGGCGCCTGGTTGCTGTATGAAATGCGGAAACTCCACCACCCGCACATCAAGGAAATTCGCGGACGCGGTCTGCTGATCGGGATCGAGCTGCTGGGTCCCGCACGCCCCTACTGCGAGCGCCTTAAGGATCTGGGCGTGCTTTGCAAGGAAACCCACGACCAAGTCATCCGCCTGGCGCCACCGCTGGTCATCGCGCAAGAGGACCTGGCGTGGCTGGTGGGCCAGTTGCGTGCGGCCTTCGCGGGCTGAGCGGCATTGCCGCGGTGCCATACTGCTACCGTCAGAGCCCAAAAAGTCGCGGTGAACTATCGATCTGCCGTCGAAGTGCGTTCAATTCCTCGGTGCGCAAGGCGTGCCCTTGAAGGTCATTGCCGAGATTCTCGGCCACTCGGATATCCGGCTCACACAGAGTATACCAACATGTTTACAGCGAGCAAAGCGCGCCGCTAACGAGAATGGCGGCCTGGTCTTGGGGCCAAATGCCATCCCCGCAACACACCGAGTTTTTTCCGACCAAGCCATCTGCCGTGAGACGATTTATTCGGATCGCGGATGAGTGGAGCAAGTGCGCCTCCGGGATTTTTTGCCTTCGGCAGGACGCCTGTTAAGCCGATTTCAGGACTTGCAAATACCGGCGAAGTGGGTTAGGTTGAGGGCATGAATCTGCAAACCATCAAGGAGGAAATTGAGCATCTCAGCGACACCGAGCGCCGCGAGCTGGCGGACTGGTTTGCTGAAATCGAAGCCCGAGCCTGGGAGACTGAGATTGAACGCGACTTTTCTCCGGGCGGCGCGGGCACGCCGTTTTTGGAGGAGATGAAAGCCGATGCACGAGCGGGCAAGTTCAAGCCGTTCAAAGAGGGTCGTCCCGCTCAACGCTAGCCGGGGATGTCCTTCAAGTCTGTCGCTTCGGAACGTTTCTGGCAGCTGTACGCTGATCTGCCCGAAGAGATTCAAAAGCTGGCCGATAAGCAGTACGAACTCTTTGAACAGAATCCTTTTCATCCATCGCTGCAACTCAAACAGGTGGGCGAAGTCTGGACAGCGCGGGTCGGGCTTTACTATCGTGTAATCGGCTTTCGTGAGGGGAATCTCTTTCGGTGGGGCTGGATCGGCCCGCATGAGGCCTACAACAAGATCATCAAACGGATGAAGTAGAAGCGTCGAGAAACCCGCTTGCAGGTCGATGGGCCGGGGATAGTCTTTGCGCCTCTCCAGCTCCCCGCGTGCTGACAATGCCGGATCGGAGCCGGGTTGCTGACAAAACTGCCGACAAAAACACCAAAGCCCGCTTCGCGCGGGCTTCCAAGTGATTGATTTAGTTATGGAGCCACCCGCCGGGATCGAACCGGCGACCTGCTGATTACGAATCAGCCGCTCTACCAACTGAGCTAGGGTGGCTTCTTTCATCTACTGTAACAAAACGGCGGCGTCCATCGACCGTCCCTCGCCAGTTCGGATATGATGAACGAGCGGGGAAATAATTTCAGGAGGCAGCATGGTTATTGACGCTCACGCTCACGTGACGGCACCGGAGAGCTTGTATGTGTACAAGGCGGGACTGCTGTCCCATCGCGGCGGCCACGGGCGCGGCAGCGTGGGAGCCACGGACGAAGACATTCTGAAGGCTCTGAACGCCCCGGTTTTCGGAGGATCGTCGCATCTGGCGCAGCTCAAGGAAGCGGGAACCGACATGCAGTTGATCTCGCCCCGTCCGTACCAGATGATGCACAGCGAAAATCCCAAGCTGGTGACGTGGTTCACGGAGGAGACCAACAACATCATCGCGCGCGAAGTGAAACTGCTTCCCCATACCTTCCGGGGCGTATGTGGATTGCCGCAAACCCCCGGTGCGAGTCCCAAAGTTGTGCTGCCTTACCTCGAAAAATGCGTGAAGGAACAGGGATTCGTGGGATGCCTGATCAATCCCGATCCGGGCGAGTGCGGCGGCGTCGAGACTCCTCCGCTGGGCGACCGCTTCTGGTATCCGCTGTACGAAAAGCTGGTGGAGCTGGACATTCCAGGACACATTCATTCGACCGCGTGCCGGTCCGAGAGGCTCACTTATTCGCTGCACTTCATCAATGAGGAGAGCATCGCCATCGTCTCCCTGCTCAACTCCAGCGTCTTCTCCGATTTTCCGACGTTGCGCCTGATGCTTTCACACGGCGGCGGGGCCATCCCTTATCAATACGCCCGTTTTGAAGCCAGCGCGATTCGCCGCGGCCTGCCGCGCTTCTCCGACCGAATGCGCCTTTTGTATTACGATACGGTGTTGTACTCGAAGGAGTCGCTGGAGTTGCTCTTCAAAGTTGTCGGCGCGGACCGGTGCCTGTTCGGCACGGAGCGGCCGGGCGTGGGCACGGTGAAAGATCCGCGGACGGGGAAGTGGCTGGATGAGACCCGCCACCTGATTGAAGCCTTCGATTGGCTGAGCTCCGCGGAGAAGAAGATGATCTTCGAGGACAACGCGAAGAAGATATTCAAGCTCGACGTCACGCAAGGAGTAAGCGCATGAAATTCCGAATCTGGCTCGGCGCATTGCTGCTGGCCGCGCTGTTCGCGGTGAACGCTCCGGCGCAGCAGAAGATTACCATCAACTATCCCAACCGGAGCGGGTCCAACTGGCCGCTGTTCCTGGCCAAGGATGGCGGTTATTACCAAAAGTACGGGTTGGACGTGACGCTGACCTTCGGCGTGATGCCGGCGGGGATCGCGATGCTGACCAGCGGCGAAGCGCAGATGGTGAATTCATCGCTGGAACAATTGATGCAGGCGGCCTCCAAAGACGGCTCGATGGTGCTGATAGGGAGCTCGCTCAACCGCGGCGTCTTCGCTCTGATGGCGGCGAAGAACATCACCAGCATCAAGGAGCTCAAGGGCAAGCGCATCGCCATCGGTCAGTTGGGCGACGCGCCGTACGGATACTTGGTTGCCCTCCTGGCGAAATCCGGATTGTCGCCGCGGGATGTGACATGGATTCCAATTGGCACGGATGCCAACGGACGAGCCGCCGCTTTGATCGGCGGCCGCGCCGAGGCGACGCTGCTGACCGCCCCGGCATATTTCAAGGTGGAGGAGCAGGGATTCAAGACGCTGGCGAATCTCGCCGAGCATGCGGATATCTTCGCCTCGACCGGGTACCTGATGAAGAAGAGTGTGGTTGCGGCCGACCCCAAGCTCCCCGAAAAACTGATTCAGGCTCAGGCGGAAGGAATCAAGCGCTTCTACGAAGATAAGGCCTTCGCGGTGCAGACGTTCCTGCAATACGACAAGATGGCGCTGCCGGACGAGGTTGCGCGGGTGTACGATCTGTACGCCAAGCCGCAGGCGTTTGAGCGGGTCCCGTTTGTGCTCGCGCCGGCGGTCAAATCGGTGGTGGATCAGCAGTCCGATCCGCAACTTGCGGCGCGGATGAAGGCCTACGACTTCCACAAGGTCATCGACAATAGTTACGTGGAGCGGCTGGTGAAGGATGGCTTCTTCGAGAAGACCTTCGGAGCGGCAATCAAAGCCGAGGAGGACCGCAAAGCCAAAGCGGCCTTCCGGTAGGCGCGGGGCACATGGTTAAGCTGGAAGTCAGCCACGTATCCAAGCGATACTGGCTCGAACGCGAGGGCACCGAGGCGCCCGCGCTGATCGATGTCTCGCTCTCGGTCGCCGACGGCGAATTCATGGCCATCGTGGGGCCCAGCGGCTGCGGGAAGACTTCGCTGCTGAACATCATCGCCGGGCTTCTGCCGTATGAGGCTGGCTCGGTGTCGATTGATGGGCGCAAGGTCCACGGTCCGGGAATCGACCGGGCGGTGGTGTTCCAGCACTCCAGCCTTCTGCCGTGGCGGACCATCGCGGGAAACGTGCGTTACGGGATGGAGTTACAGAGGCGCTTCGACAGAGCCACGATGGCGGAGCGCACCGGATACTTCATCAAGCTGGTGGGCCTGAGCGGCTTCGAGCGGCACTATCCGTCGGAGCTTTCGGGCGGCATGCAGCAGCGCGTGAATCTGGCCAGGGCTTTGGCGGCGGACCCGGCGGTGCTGCTGATGGATGAGCCGTTCGCGGCGCTGGACGCGCAGACGCGCGAGTTCATGCAGGCCGAGCTGCTGAAGATCTGGGCCAAGGCTCTCAAGACGGTGTTGTTCATCACGCATCAGATCAACGAGGCGATCTATCTGGCGGATCGAGTGGTGGTGATGAGTTCCCGGCCCGGCCGCGTAAAGGATGTGTTCCAGGTTCCCTTTGGGCGTCCACGCACGCTGCACTTGAAGCGCGAGCCGCGGTTTCTGGAACTGGAGGACAGCATCTGGCAGTTGATCGAAGAGGAGTCCAAGGGCGTGGACGCGCTGCTGGCGCCGGATTAATCGCGATGAGACCACGACAGAGTTTCTATCAACGTCACGAAGCCCTGATTCTGGGTGGGACCGCCGTGGCCATCACCATCGCCATTTGGCAGGCGCTGTGGTCGGCGGGAAAAATTTCACCGCTGTTCTTGAGCGGGCCGTCGGCCATCGAGAAACAGTTTGTGTTCGGGCTCCAGCACGGGACGCTGCTGGCCGACATGCGGTACAGCGGAACCAATTTCGCCATCGGATTCGCGCTGGCGCTGGCGGCGGGAGTGGTGGCGGGTGTGATCATCGGCTGGTACCGAACGGCGCGGCTGATCTTCGACCCGTTTCTGAACGCGCTGTACGCCACGCCGCGCATCGCCATGGTGCCCATGATCATCATCTGGTTCGGCGTGGGCATGTGGTCGAAAGTTTTTATCGTGTTCATCTCGGCGTTCTTTCCAATTCTGGTGAACACCGTTGGCGGCGTGAGAAATATCGACCGCGACCTGCTTCGTGCGGCGCGCGCGTATTGCGCCTCGGACTGGCAGATTTTTACCACGCTGGCGCTGCCCGGAGCGGTGCCGTTCATTTTAACCGGCGTACGCCAGGGTGTCGCCTTGGGATTGATCGGAGTGGTGGTGGGCGAGATGTTCGGCGGAAGCCAGGGGATCGGATTCATGGTGGCCTACGGAGGACAAACCTTCGCTACCGATACGCTGTTCGTGGGCGTGCTGATCGTGGCGACCGCGGGAATCCTGCTGACCTCGGCGGCGGAGCGTCTGGAACGGCGCTTCTCGCGATGGAGACCGGAGCGGTGACGTGGGGCGGGTCCCCTGACCCGCGCGCGACCCCTAGGTCGTGCATGTGTCGCGCAATGAGCCCGGCCGGGGGGCCGGGCTGCGGACGAGGGCGTCCGCCCCACAATGGTACTTAAAGCGGTGAAAGTGGTCAAACATGGATGACTTGATTACGCGGCTCGGCCGCCTCGACTCCTGCGCGGTCTCGGACGCTTTAGACAAGCTGGGACTCAAGGGCGCGGTCACCGGCATTCGCCGCTTCTCCTCGGACAGGAGAATCGCGGGACGCGTGCTGACGGTCAAGCTGGATCGCGCCGAAGGACGCTCGAACACGCGCCACTTGTGCACGGCCGCGATCGAAGCGGCCTCGCCCGGCGACATCATCGTGGTCGAGCAACACACCGGGCTCGACGCGGCCTCCTGGGGCGGGAATCTTTCAATCGGCGCGCAGGTGCGGGGGGTGGCGGGCGTGATCGTGGACGGCCCCGTGCGCGATATCGACGACAGCCGCAAGCTCGACTTCCCGGTCTTTGCGCGGGATCACACGGCGCGGACGGCTCGCGGACGCATCGTGGAAGTGGCGACCGGCGAACCCATTGACGTTGGCGGTGTCACGGTCTCACCCGGCGACTACGCGATAGCGGATGGAAGCGCGGCGGTGTTTGTCGCCCAAGCCGAGATTGAGCGTGTGCTGGAGGCGGCCGAGGCCATCGTCGAGCGCGAAGAAGCCATCGCGCAGGCGTTGCGCGAAGGCAAGCCGATCAGCCAGGTGATGGGCGCGAACTACGAACACATGTTGAAGGGCGGCGCAGGGCCGGAGCGGCCCGCGGTTCACGCCGAAACGCCGAGGAGTCCCGCCGCGACAGGCTCCGTTGTGCCGCCGGTCCAGAAGACGTCGACGACATGAATCACGACGAAAACATCCTGCGAGCGTCCAGGCTCGACACCACCGCGCTGAGCGATGCCATGGACCGGTTGGGCATCGGCGGGCAGTGCCTGGGAATCAAGCCCCTCGATCCGCGCTTCCGCTTGACTGGCCGCGCGTTCACGATCCTATACGGACCCGCCGGGATGCCGCCCGGCACCGTGGGCGACTACATCGACGACGTGGAGCCGGGAGGCGTAGTGGTGCTCGACAACGGCGGACGCGAGAACGCCACGGTGTGGGGCGATATTCTGACCATGGTGGCGCACACGCGCGGGGTCGCGGGTACGGTGATCGACGGCGCGTGTCGGGACACGGCGCTGGCGTTGGAGCTGGGCTATCCCATCTTCAGCCGCAGCTACTCCATGCGCACGGGCAAGGATCGGGTGCAGGTGGAGGCGATGGGCGGGCCGGTGAGCATCGGCGACGCGCGGGTGGACGCCGGCGACATTCTTCGCGGCGACGCCGACGGCATCGTGGCGCTTCCGCGCGCCCATGAGAATGCGATTCTGGCCGCGGCCGAGGAGATCGACGCGGTCGAGCAACGCATCCGCGTCGCCGTCCAAGCGGGCCTGAGCCTGCGCGAGGCTCGCGCGCAGCACGGCTATCACAAGCTGCAAACCAGAGCTCGATAGCGGGCGCTTCTCGTCCTCGTGGCCTCCGCGATTCGGTTCAACGGAACGAAGCTGGACCACTCCGGCCGACGCTACATCCACGTGGAAGGTCCGCAAAAAAGTAACTTCCGAGTAGCCGACCATCCAGGCCCTATCCTAACAACACATTTCTATGCACTTGCCCATTATGAACTCACCCACTCAAAGCGAATCGCCTCTGGAGGCTGAGCAGGTGGGCGATACGCCGGGCTCGGACCATTACAGACTGAGTGTCAAGTGAGCCACCCGGCTTGCTCGCAGACGCGATTGAGTAGAAGCCTTAACGAGTAAAGCCGAAAGCTCACGTACTTCTCAATGCTTCGACGCAAGATCTCTTGAGCGAAAGCAAGTGCATCTGGCCGACGACTCACACCGCGCGCAAGACTTTCTGCGATGAACGGCCGCGCTCCATGATTCTTGTCAACTCCGCTTTGCGGTCTGGTCAAGGGTGTGACCGACGAAACAGCGACGCTGCGTACTGCAGTACTGACTGCATGTCGGCTGGTAGCACATCTCCTTCGTAAATCTCCAGGTAATTAACATGCCGGCCGGCACTGTTCGCCGCCATCCCTTTATCAATCGATCTTCTCAGGGCCAGGGGAGGGTTGCCCTCGGCGCCCATGACTTTGCTGGGGACAGGGCCTTGGGAACCGCCACGCATTTCGAAGCCGGTGATAATTCGTCCGCTATAACTATTGATGAAATCGGTGCCATCGAAAGCTTCGACCTGCGCGTGGCCGGCATGAAGATCGTTCGACTGAATTGCCAGGCGCCGTCCGAAGACCCGCATCGCTCGGTCGACGACTTCATGCTTTGCCCGCAAATGGGCGGGAGGATCTCGCCGGCCTCGCTCGAGAATCGGGAGTTGCGGAGCTGCAAGTGAAACGCACTGATTGGGAAAGGTGTCGGCATAGACATGAAAGGTCTCTTCCCATGCACCTAGATATTTGGCCGGTGTATAACCGTCACTGAGCCATTTCCGGATAGCCGGCGGACCCTCGGGCAACGTCATCTCTTCGGAGACCGATGTCGGTCCGCCAGCCGCAATCATTCTAAAAGCCAGTGACCTTCCATACCTTTCGCCGAGTTGTCTCACGAATGTGAACCAACGGCTAAGGTACACACGATCCCACGGCATGGGCAGTTTCGCCACCGTGCCATGGCCAGGTCCATACGGTATGTTGAACAAATCGGTCTTTGCTCCTTCCAGGGCCCATTCAGGCGAAAAAAAGCCGGGGAAGATGTCGAGCTGCACCCATTTCTTGGATGAAATCGCGGCGGCAAACAGCGCATCTAGCTTCGACCAATCCGGCTTCCCCTGGACCGGCTCGATGTCGCGCCAATTGATCTGAACCGCGACACCGCTCACGAACGGATTATTCAAGGCTTCGAGATTCCCCGATTTATATCCCTTCTCTCCTGGAGGAAGAACGACGGCGATTCCACTCGGTATCGTGTCCTCAGTTGATCCACACGGTGGCGTCCCCTGGCGTTTGAGGTTCTGATCGACGAGGTCTTTGGGTTGCGCATAGGCACGCAGGAAGGTCGATGACAAAAGGCAAATGCCAAGCGAAACTCGAACTGCACATCGAAGCGATGAAATCCACATGCGGCGCTCTCCTTGTGTAGGCATAGTAATTCAGCAATTCCAGAAGTGCCCAAAGGATGCAATGTCGATTGGAAACCGGCGCAACAGCGCGGTCTGATCCACGCCGTTTTCGTCGGTGGCCCGCACCTCCGTCTCGTATTGCACTTCATTGCCTTCGACCCAAAAGTTCCAGCGCACGATCGGCGGGGGCGCGAGATCCGCGAGGGAATAAGCATCTTCTCCGGGCAGCATTCTAATCGTGTTCCTCGCCATAGCACGCTTTGCCTCCGCTCACTTCCACACCTGGAAGAACGTCACTTTCAGCTCCCGCTTGGGGACGAAGTTCCTGACCCTCGCAACGAGCCTGCGGTTGTCCAACTGCTCCACCTTGCCGTCCCAGCAGAAGCTCACATAATCCTGCGGGGCGGACTTTTCGATGACCAGCTCGAAATCCTTGATCGGTGTTTTCCACGTGTTCGCGGTGGTGAGGATGTAGTCCACCCACAGCGTATCGATCATTCCCTCGATAAAGTTTCCTGCCATTGTGCTCGCTGCTGCGCTTGTTGGCCTCGGTTCCCGGTTCTTCGGCGCCGCCTCGATTAAGAGCTTTCGCAATTCAGGGCCCACGCAAGAATCGAACGATGCGCCCTTCTGGAAATCACGCGCGCTAACGTACTGCAGCCCCGACGCGGGCGCGTACTCGTGTCTCACATGCAGGATCTTGTGTGCCGGGAAGGTTTGCCGCCAGTGGTAGGTTTTGAACACGGTCCAGGTTGGAAGAACGTTATCGAACAGCAGACCCGCTCGCGTCAATTCCTCGCGCTGTGCAGTGGACAGCTTGTCCGCGTCGCCGGTGATCTTTCCGTCAGGCTGTTGATCGAAATGCCCGTACGACGCAATGTCGATCGAGAGCCGACGCAACAAGTCCGTTTGATCCACGCCGTTCGGGTTGGTGGCGCGCACCTCTGTCTCGTAAGGCAATTCTTTTCCTTCCACCCAAACGTGCCAACCAAGGATCGGTAAGGGCCTGGGACTAAAGGTCAAGTTTTCCGCTGGAAGAGGGAAAAGAACTTCCGTGGTGATGTCCTGGCCAGTGGTGTTGAGGAACTCGTACTCCACCGCGACGCGTTCCATCCCAATGGTCAGCCGCTCCTTCTCCATCGAAATCCGCGCCTCGCGCCTCAGTTGGAGCCCACCGGATGGGACCGCCTCGCCTGATCCATCGTTTCCCAACACCAGGCTGGACATCAAAAGCCAGAACGCCACTGAGATTCTCATGGTCTGCTCCTCTAGTTTCACTCAGCCCCGTAGAGCGAAAACGCAAAATGTTCCCTCGGACGCATACTATGCCACTCGGAGTAGTGCGTCGGGTCCGCGCCATCGGCGCTCCCACCCCGGTCTCGTTGTCCTTGAAAGTACTGTAATTCCATTGAAAACTGCAATAGCCAAAGCGTTCCCGGATCATAAGCCAGATACGCCGCAAGCTACGGCTGTCCCTCCTGAAGTTTATCGCCGCGTAACACGTAGGCCCTCACGGTGCCGGTGTCTTCTCGATATGCGGCGCCGGGGACCTTGCACTCGGCGGGGGTAGCGGCTCGGACCAGGATTTCTTTGCCGCCAGGCGAATCGCGGGTGTCCACCAGGAATGCGATCCGTTCCGGCGGTAATGACGTTTCTGCCACCAAGCGAAAGGACTTGTTCTCAAGTTCGTAGACCGCCAGCACTTGGGCGCGTTCCTCGGCGACACCGTCCTGAAGAACGATAAGTTCGACGGCACCATCGCCGCGTAGGTCGGCAAATGTCGCGTCCACCGCCCCCGCCAGGCCCATAGGCGGCCAAACCTTTCGGTAGCCGGCGCCGGCGCGGACAAAAACCTCCGGCGAGGTACCGGGACCAGGACGGGGAGAGAGGTAGAAGGTGCAGCGGTCGCTCCCACCCCAATCCCGCCCAATCAACTCATACACTCCGTCGCCGTCCAAATCGATAAAGTCGCTACCACCAGCACCGGTGGACTCGAACAGCTTCTCCATCGATTGGCGATCCCGCGCCAGAAGATAGCTCCACAACGTCACAGAGCCCGGGTTAACGTCGACGAACACATCAGGATTGCCCTTGCGGTCAGGCGGCTGGAAAAAGCGGACCCAATGGTGGGCGCCATCCAGAGGGAAGTCGTGAACGAACTTGGCCTCGGCTCCACGTTTGCCGCGGAATATTTCGAGGCGATATCGGGTAGCCCCAAACGGAGCAGGATCGTCCAGCCAAAATCTCAGGAATAATTCGATGTCGGGACCCTGCTGGAGGATTCCCATAAGCTCCGGCAAGACCATCCCCTTTACCGCGGGAAGGCGGATGAGGACTTGGCCAGAGGGGTCCAGAACCGACCGGGCATCGGGGCTCAGCCGATAACCGCGAACGGTTTCCTCACCTTCAATTAATTTAATCCCTTCACGCTGGTTGAGCGATTGAGAAAAAACCGGAGATCCCAGCGCCAGCGCCAGAAAACTCAGCACAAGAATGCGTCTTATTGAACGGTTCACAGTCACCTCCCCGCACCGAATCGCGATCCCGGAAATGGAAACCCGGAGATTGAAACAATGTCACGCGACCCGCGGTAACGTCCTTCCTCCTGTTCCGCGCAGTATTGTGCGGTCGCTTGCATGGGAGGTCCCTCGTGCCCGGAGTATTGCGCTCCCCGCCAGTCAAAGTCAACCGGGGGTACGACTGCGGCGTGACTGGCCGACCCGCATCGCTCGGTTGACGACTTCATGCTTTGCCCGCAAATGGGCGGGAGGATCGCGCCGGCCTTGCTCGAGAATCGGGAGTTGCGGAGCTGCAAGCGAAACGCACTGATTGGGAAAGGTGTCGGCATAGACATGAAAGGTCTCTTCCCATGCACCTAGATATTTGGCCGGTGTATAACCGTCACTGAGCCATTTCCGGATAGCCGGCGGACCCTCGGGCAACGTCATCTCTTCGGAGACCGATGTCGGTCCGCCAGCCGCAATCATTCTAAAAGCCAGTGACCTTCCATACCTTTCGCCGAGTTGTCTCACGAATGTGAACCAACGGCTAAGGTACACACGATCCCACGGCATGGGCAGTTTCGCCACCGTGCCATGGCCAGGTCCATACGGTATGTTGAACAAATCGGTCTTTGCTCCTTCCAGGGCCCATTCAGGCGAAAAAAAGCCGGGGAAGATGTCGAGCTGCACCCATTTCTTGGATGAAATCGCGGCGGCAAACAGCGCATCTAGCTTCGACCAATCCGGCTTCCCCTGGACCGGCTCGATGTCGCGCCAATTGATCTGAACCGCGACACCGCTCACGAACGGATTATTCAAGGCTTCGAGATTCCCCGATTTATATCCCTTCTCTCCTGGAGGAAGAACGACGGCGATTCCACTCGGTATCGTGTCCTCAGTTGATCCACACGGTGGCGTCTCCTGGCGCTTGAGGTTCTGATCAACGGGGTCTTTGCGCTGAGCACCCGCAGGCAGCAAGGTCCATGACAAAAGGCAACTGCCACTCATTACAAGGACGCTTCTTATTGAAGTGTTCATGGCTAGTACTCCGCGATCGCCGCGAGTGCCAGGCTCGCCATGTGGAGCAGATCCTGTGCCGACATCATGTTCGTAGCAGTGCCCATCTGCACCGGCTGCTTACCGAAGGCGTCAGTCGTTGCGTAAGTGATGTCCTTGCCATAGATTTGCAGGTAATTGAGCGGCGCGGAACCGCTGTGTCCGCCGACCGCGACTCCGCCGATCATCGGGGCAGTCCCGGTGGGGAAGCTCAGGCCCTGGCCGGTTCGGTCGAAGAACCAAGCCAGCACGTTGTACTCGGCCTGCTCCGCCGAGCATGTCGAAGGGCATCCTCCAGTGTCCGAATCCCCTTCGTCCGAAATCCCGTTGGCCGCCTTTTCCGTTGCAATCGGGGTGACGAACTGCGCCCCACCCAGGATTCGCTGTGAAGCCGATGTGAACAGGTCCGTAGCGAACGAAAGCAGTTTGACAGCGGGGACGCCAAGATTCCCGATCGAGCCCGTGCCCTTCATCCCGTCCACCTGGGTTGCCTTAGCGTTCGGCCCACCTACAGTGGACTGAATGAAATAGTTCAAAATCGTCGTCTCAGCGGCACAATCCACGTCGGCGCCGGGGCAGACGCCTGTGAAGTCAATGGGAGACATGAGGATCGCGGGTGGTGTGCCTAGGTTGGGAAGCCCGTCGCCCGTGCTCAGGGTGAGGGTGATGCCGCTGAAGGTTTTGCCGTACATGTCGATGGCGTGTTCCCACTCGTCAATGAACGCCACGTCAGTGTTCAGATACTTCGTATAGTCCTTGTACGCACTGGTGTAGTGATGCGCCAGCAATGTATTCCACATCTGCTCCGGCGAGAAGTTGCCGATCTGAGCGACGCCATGTGTGTTTCGTGTCACGGGGAGCGACATTTCCTCCGACGAAGCGGTGGGTCCTGCGACAGCGATGGAGACCAACGACGGGTTGCCCTCAAACTCCGCAGCCAGCGCCTTCAGGAATGTCTGCCAGGCGTTTTTGTAAGTGGAATTCCACGGCATCGGCACGTCCTGGCTCCTCACCGGGTTCCAGCCCCCTTCGGTGAAGCCCGAAAAGGTCACCTTCCCGCATTCGGTTCCAGCGGGAGGAGGTTTGTATGTCGGGTCAAACAGATAGTTGCAACTCTTAAGAAGCCCGTCGTTCTTTCCCCCAGCGTCCCCCAATAACCACGTGGGCGAATTGATGCCCGGCTGCACGACCAATTGGACCGTCTTCTTGAGCGCCCCAGCCTGGTGTAATAAGTCCTTCACTAAAGTCCAGTCGGGCCGGGCGGGCGGAGCATTCGGGCTGAGCATGGACCAGTCCACATAAAGCGTGATCCCGGAAACGTCCGGGTTGCCCAGCAGCCCCGGATAAACAGTGGTGGCGAAATAAGCTTCGATTTGCGCGGTCGTGGGCGAGGGATTCGTTGTCTCATACTGCGTCCGGTAGGCATTCACGTTGACCAAAGCGTAGATGCCATGCGGGGTACGCGGCACAAAACAGGTCACCGACCCTGTCAAACAGGCGGCCGCTAGGGCTGGCGACAGTGCCAGAAAACTCGTTACGTTGGTCATTAATCGGTTCATGGTATGCTCCTTTTTTTCCTTGTTTGGGCTCAATCATTTAACGCAGGCTTTCGAAGGCTTGGTGAACTTGCCGTTGCTCGAAAACTTCCCCCCTGCGCCAAAGCTGGGCATGACATCGGGGTTGAAGAACCAGCTGAAGAAGGCCAGTTCCTGGGGGTGAAAGACATAACCGTCCAACGTGACGGGCGCGACGACATCGTTCAATGGATCTCCTACTTCAAACTTGTACGCGCAAGTCGAGACTTCACCGTCAGGGCCCCGCGGCGGGGCCTGGTTGGTGAGGAACGGATCATTCATCGACTCCGCGATTTCGTGGGAAGCAGCTTCGATATCGAGGTCATACTTACTGGTATGTTTAATTTGCGCCCACGCCCAGGTTTGATTACCGGTCGCGAAATGCTGACCTCCCTCGAAGCTGGACTGCTGGGTCGGCGAAAAATTCGAGGCGGCCGAGACGTTCTTCGTGATGAAAAGCACAAACTTCGTCGGCGAAACTATGCCTGCGGTCTGCAAAGGTCCAAGTGCGAAGGCCTCGATCCAGTGGTTGAAAAAGTTTTTGGAAACGACGCCCGTTTCACAATTGGTCCCGCTGACAACGTTGACGACCCCCTCGCTTGACGGCACGGGCGGAAGACCCAATGCGGAAGCAAACGACCATTCGAGCGGATTGAAATACAACCATCGGTTGGGGCTGCCGGGCACTGGTGCGTTCCAAAACTGCGCCCGCATGAAACCATCAATGTACTGAACGTTTCCGACGCTCACGCCGTTGAAGGTCAGGTCGCTAGGCACCACCAGCGGCGAATTGCGGAAGCGATTTTCGGCGGAGTACTTGTCCCCACAACTGCTGTCCGGGTTCAGTGGATCGAATGTGGCCACTGTTCCATCTGGTCTAAAGATCTGAATGACGAGTGGAACCAAAACCGCATCGATAGGGACGGTACTTGGATTTGCTGTGAAGGGGCTGCCCCCCACGAGTACCCCTGAATAGGTCCCCCTGGAAGTCTTAATCTCGTAACTGGTCAATGGAACCGATTGCGCGTAGCTCCGGGTTGCAGCGACCAATAGTGTGAACGCGGTCATGCAGACGAGCTTGCTCCTCCGGCGACCGATCTTCTCTTGTTTCATGACTGTCCCCTCCTTTGATCGAACGCAGCGTCTGCTGCTGCCTTTGCTTATTAGGGCGGAAAGCGCCTGCGAAAACTGTCATCGTTCGAAAAAGATTGACTCGTGGCATTCCCGCGAGAGCGGCGGATTGCTCGGAAACCACCGTACACATCACACTCGAAAGGTGTTAGCCTCTTCTCAGGCGCGAATGGCGTGACCGACCACAATGCAGCCGGGCTCAGAGCAAATAACGCAGCTGTTGCAGTCGTGGAACCAGGGCGACCAAGGCGCGATCGAAAAGCTCGTGCCCCTTGTCTATGATGAATTGCACCACCTCGCGCGGCGTTACATGTCCGACGAACGGCCGGACCACACGCTGCAAACCACAGCGCTGGTGAACGAGGCGTACCTGCGTCTGATGGATTCCGCGCACGCGAGCTGGGAAGGCCGGACCCATTTCTTCGGCGTTTGCGCGCAAGTAATGCGGCGCATTCTGGTGGATTGGGCCCGTTCTCGCCAGGCACTGAAGCGCGGGGGCGATGTGCGCGTGCTGGATTTCGACGAGGCGCTCGCCGCAACGAAACAGCCCGGCGCAGACCTGGTGGCGCTAGACGATGCCCTGAGTACGTTGACGGCAATCGACCCGCGCAAGGGCCAGGTTGTCGAGTTGCGCTTTTTCGGCGGGCTGAGCGTGAAGGAAACTGCCGAGGTATTGAAGATCTCGCCGGAGACGGTGCAGAGAGACTGGAAGTTGGCAAAGAGCTGGCTACGGCGCGAGCTGAGCAGGGGGCACGTAGGTGGAACCTGAACGTTGGCGAAAAATCGAGTTGTTATACCATTCGGCGTTAGAACGGGAGTTGAGCGCCAGGGCAGCTTTCATCGAGCAAGCCTGCGGCGGAGACGAGGCTCTACGAGGAGAAGTCGAATCGCTCCTGGCAGAGTCGGAGGGCACGGAAGATTTCCTGGAAGCGCCGGCGGTGGAAGTAGCGGCCAGGGATCTGGCAACGTCGTTCGAGCCAAGCGCACGTTTTCGCATCCCGGCGGCTATTGGCCGCTATCGCGTGATCCGTCTCCTCGGCGAAGGTGGCATGGGCACCGTCTATGAAGCCGAACAGGAAGAACCACGACGCATCGTAGCTCTGAAGGTGATCAAGCTCGGCCTGGCCACCCCCGATCGATTACGCCGTTTCCGGCTGGAATCGCGTGCGCTTGCGCGTTTGCAGCATCCCGGCATCGCTCAAATCTATGAATCCAATACTGCGGATAACGGCTTTGGGCCGCAACCGTATTTCGCGATGGAATTCATCCGCGGCCAGCCCTTGCGGCAGTACGCGGACGTGCATCAGCTCGACACCCGGCAAAGACTGGCATTGATCGTTAAGATCTGCGACGCCGTGCATCACGCGAATCAGCGGGGATTGATCCACCGCGACTTAAAACCGGGCAACATCCTGGTCGATGAGACCGGCCAACCCAAGATTCTTGATTTCGGAGTGGCGCGCATCGCCGAGGCGGACGCACAAGAGGACTCTCAGCCGACAATGCAGACCGGCTTAGGGCAGATTGTCGGAACGTTGGCCTATATGAGTCCTGAGCAGGTGCTGGGCGACCCGCTCGATGTGGATACCCGCAGCGATGTCTACTCGCTGGGAGTGATTCTGTATGAGCTGCTGTCCGGGCGGCTGCCCTACAACGTCAAGCAACGTCAGTTGCCCGAAGCCGTGCATGCGATCCGGGAAGAAGAACCCGCGTCGCTCGGCTCGATTAATCGCAATTATCGCGGCGATATCGAGACCATCGTAAAGAGAGCGCTGGAGAAGGACAAAACGAGGCGGTATGCCTCGGCAGCGGATCTGGACGCGGATATTCAGCGCTATCTGAACGACGAACCCATTACCGCGCGGCCGCCGAGCGCTGGCTATCAGCTGCAAAAATTCGCGCGGCGGCACCGGGGCCTGATGGCGGGCGTGGTTGTTGTTTTTTGGGTGCTGCTGGCCGGGGTCGCGGTCAGTACATCGGAGGCGATCCGGGCGTACCGGGCGGGGCAAGCCGCACGGAGCGAACGCGACCGGGCCGTGTCAGCCGAGGCGACAGCGCTTCAGGCAAGGAATCGCGCGCTGACGGAGAAACGCCGGGCGGACGACGAATCTGCCAGCGCGAAAGCAGTGAGTGACTTTCTTCAAAATGATCTATTGGCCCAAGCCAGTGCCAGCGCGCAAGCCAGGCCCGATACCAAGCCCGATCCGGACCTCAAAGTGCGCACGGCGCTCGACCGCGCCGCTGCCGGCATTGCGCGGAAGTTTGACAAACAGCCTCTCGTAGAGGCTTCGATCCGGCAGACGATCGGCAATGCCTATCTTGACCTCGGCATCTATCCGGAGGCGCAGAAACAAATTGAAAGAGCGCTCGATCTACGGCGCAGGCTGTTGGGCGAAGACCATCCCGACACGCTGGTCTCGATGAGAAACCTCGCCGTCCTCTATCGGCACGAAGGCAAGTCAGCGCAGGCCGAATCACTATTGACCAAGGTCCTGGGCGTCCAACGCAGTCTTCTGGGCGAGGACCATCCCGATACGCTCGAAAGCGCGTACGACCTGGCGCTTTTGTACGACGACCAGGAAAAGTTCGCGCAAGCCGAGCCTCTTTTGACCAAGGCCCTCAATGGTCAGCGGCGCATGCTGGGCGAGAAGCATCCCGGTACCGCGCTTACCATGAATAAACTTGCGGAGTTGTATAAAGAAGAAGGCAAGTATGCGCAGGCGGAGTCTCTCCACACCCTAGCCCTGGGGATCCAGCGCACAGCACTCGGCGAGGAGCATCCCGACACGCTATTCACCACCAACAGCCTGGCTAGTTTGTACCAGGACGAAGGCAAGAGTGCACAAGCCGAGTCCCTTTATACGCACGCCCTTGAGGTGCAGCGCAGGGTGCTGGGAGAAGAGCACATCGACACATTGGAGACGATGCATAACCTCGCCAATCTCTACCGGGTCGAGGGTAGATACGCTGACGCCGAATCTCTCCAAACCAGAAACCTCGAAATCCAGCGCCGCGTGCTGGGCGAAGAGCACAGCGATACGATCTCTTCGATGAACAACCTCGCCGTGCTGTACGAGGCGCAAGGCAAATATGCGCAGGCGGAACCCATCTTTATCAAGGTTCTCGAAAACCGCCGTCGCGCATTTGGGGAAGAGAATCCCGCGACGGCCCGCGGCATGAACAACCTCGCTGTGCTTTACGGGAGGGAAGGTAAGTGGGCACAGGCGGAGCCTTTATTGGCGAATACGCTGGCCATCCGGCGTCGCGTGCTTGGCGAGGATCATCCCCTCACTTTGATGACGATGGCCAATCTGGGTTTCGTGTATCAGAAGTTAGGAGAGTATGCCCAGGCCGAGCCCCTTTCGGCCAGGGCGGTCGAGGGTACGCGCCGCGTGGAGGGCCAGGAGCATAACGACACTCTGATCTGCATGAATATGCTGGGACTGCTGTACCGCGCCGAAGGCAAGTACGCGGAGGCGGAACCGGTCTTGACCAAGGCTCTCGACATTAGGCGCCGGACATTGGGCGCGGACCATCCTGACACTATCAAGAGCATGGACAGCCTGGCCAACCTGTACCGTAGTGAAGGCAGGAGTGCGGAGGCTGAAACTCTCTTGGCTTCCGTCCTGGAGTCAAGGCGCCGCGTATTGGGGTCGGCACACCCGGACACAACGAGCGTTATGGCAGTGCTGGGGGAGGTTCGGCTGCAGCAGAAGAAGTACGCCGAAGCGGAGGTGCTGCTTCGCGAGGTTCGAAATAACAACGAGAAGGCGGACGCCGACTCGTGGGAGCGATATTGGAGCCTAAACCTTCTGGGCGCCAGCTTGGCTGGTCGGGGCCAATACGTCGAGGCGGAGTCGTTATTGCTTTCCGGGTATCAGGGGATGAGGCAACGTGAAGCCGCAGTACCTTTGGAAGACCGGCTTGTGTTATTCCAGGCAGGAGTGCGAATTGTTCAACTCTATGAAAGCTGGGAGAAGCCCGAGAAGGCGGCGGAGTGGCGGGAACGGCTTCAGATGAAATGAGATAGTGTCGCCTCGGCGCGCGCGGAGGGAAATCTGTGGCCAGTCCGCAATGCTCTGACGAATCGATGGTTCCCCATGCGCGAGAGTCCGCGGCGACGGCACGCGCCGGAACGAGACTTTGAATTGACCAGACATTTTGCTTCCCGAGGAGACCTGGCGCCGAGTTCGCGCTCCACGCCAGGTCCGGCATTTGCAATTGGCAGCTAGTGGTAGTTCTTCCAGAAGAATTGCATCTTCTCGTTATTACTGGTGCCGTAGACCGTAGACAACCAGTTGTTCTCGGGATAGGCGAGGTAGTTTTCGTACCTCAGTTGGAGCCCACCGGATGGGACCGCCTCGCCTGATCCATCGTTTCCGAACACCAGGCTGGACATCAAAAGCCAGAACGCCACTGAGATTCTTGGTCTGCTCCTCTAGTTTCACTCAGCCCCATAGAGCGAGAACGAAAAATGAGTCCTCGAACTCAGGCGATGCCACCCGGAGTAGTGAATCTGATCCGTGCCATTGGCCATGCCCCACGCGGCAGTGTGGCTGTCCCCGGAGTTGCTGCGGTTCCACAAAAAACTGCAGTGGGCAACGCCTTGCCGGATCATGAGCCAGGTGCGCTGGCCGGATGGGATCGCGAGCGGCGAGGTGAGATCCACGCTGTAAAGGAAGACCTGGAAGTGGTTGCCGAAGGAATCCTCCACCGTGGATGCCGTGGGGTTGATGTGGGCCTGCACTTGGGCGGTAGCCAACGGTTCGCCGCTGGGCAGCCCATTCTGATCGCGGAAGAATGCGATTTCGAAGGCCTGCGATTCTCCGGGGCCCCCAGCGCAATTGCGGTAGCCGTACCAGCGGAGACCGGTGATGGTTCCTCCATTCGGGATGACGAACTGGTCCGCGCCCACCTGCCCTCGTCCCGGGCCGTTTGAAAACAGCCCCTCCTGGGAACTATCCGGCAGATGTTCGACCAGCAGCGCGCCCGAGGCCCGAGGCGGTTGCGTTACGGGCAGCAGTTTTACCGCCGGGGGCTCAACCGGGGGCGGAACGTCGTTTGGACCGACCGGATTTCCCTTCCAGTCTATGCGCGTTTCGCTTGTGACACGGAGAGTACCGCCGGCCATATCCCAGACTTTCTTGGTGCAGCGTCCGTTCGCGTACGATTTGATCTCGACCGTGTGAACCAGGATCAGGCGATTGTCCTTGACAGTGTAAACATCCGGCTCTCCACCCGCGCACGCGTTCACCGCCACCGTGAGTCCAGCGCTGATCAGGTGATTCTTGGAATCGATATCGACAACGTATCCCTTCAAATCGTTTTCCAGCGAATGTGTCAACTCGTTTTTGACGAAGCGTTGCGAGGTCGGATCGTAAACCCGTAAGCCCGGGCTTTCCAACCCGCGGCGAACTCCGTGAGCACCGAAAAATCGAGATAGCCGTCGAAGTTGATGTCATCCGCGGAAAAGCTCAAGCCGAAGTTGATCGGCTGCCAAGCCATGAGCGGAAATTGCTGGAGTTGCTTCCCGTCCTGGCAGCGCGCCACTCCGATGTCGCCGGCATGGACCTTGGTTGCACGTGCATTGTCGAACGAAATCGCGAGGGTGGTCACGGTGATTCGGAAGGCGGGTCCACCGGCCCTCGGCTGCAGGCGGAAGACGCCCGCGGCCGGGAAATCCGCGCTGTTGTCCGGGAAGTAGGTCCATCCGTCGCGGGGACCCCCAGGAAGACCACTGCATGCGTCGGCCCATAGGGCGGGGGTTGCGCAGAGGAGCAGCAACCATAATTTGTGCCACTGCATGAGACCTCGGTTCATAGTTTCCTCCTCCGGCCGGCACATTAATAGAAACTCTACGGCTCCATCTCGGCAATTGCAAACAGCTTCGCGCTTGCCTGGTTAAGCACAGCCTGCTGCCGCTGCTTCTTATCTGCTCGTTGGGTGGGACTCAGGACGTATGCCTGTCCCGACTGAACTGCTTGATTGTACTCCGCTTGGGTGATCCGTTTGTATGGGCCAGAGGGAGGAGTTTGGGCGGTGGTAATCATGCTGGCGAGCACGAAAACGGCGGCGCCCGCGAAAGCTTTCGATGTGCGTTTCATGATGAATCTCCTTTTCTTGGGTTCAGCCGATCGGCTTCCATCACTATTCGCGCGGCCGCGCCAGGTGAAGGATCGAGTCAGGCCATTAAATTTACGCAATCCGAAGCCGAGGCGAGCCGCCTGCACTACCCTACTTGCGGTTGCTGACCGGTTCTGGTGCTCTGACCCACGCTATTCCGCTCACAGAAACGCCGCTGTTACACCACACGCGTAGCGTCCGCCGCGCCGGCGGCTTCGTTCTGGTCGGCAAACCGGAGTTGTGCCGGCGCTTTCTCGTCCTCGTGGCCTCCGCGATTCGGTTCAACGGAACGAAGCTGGCTGGACCACTCCGGCCCAACTTCCCCACGCCGTTTCGGGAGTGCGCTGGCCACAAGTCCGACATGCCGACGCTACATCCACGTGGAAAGGTCCGCAAAAAGTAACTTCCGGTTGTGAGACCATCCAGGAGCTGAGAGCCCGTCTCTGCTTACGCGGTTACGCCGCCGAACGCTAGCGGATTCTTCTTTATGTCATCTGTCCCGCGGAGTGTTCTCGCCGCACCACATCTCGATAGCTGCTACTCAGTCATCAAGGAAACCCTCCCGCCACAGTTTCCGCCCGCCCAGCGCAATGCGGAAACTCCACGCCGCCAGAACGAGCACTGTAGCCAAAGCGAAGATCGTCACACTCGCGTACCAAGCCGAGAAGTCGGAAGTCATCGGAAACGCATACGGGACCAGGCCCACCAAGATGCCCAGGGTCATGGGAAGCACTCCCCAACGAATCAGGATGCAGAGGACTGAGCCAATCTGCAAAGCCGCAAAAGCGGCGTAGACCAAGGGCCGACTGCCCGGCTGAACGAAGGCCGACACGGCGGCAAAAGCGACAAAGCACGCGGCAGCCAGCCAATTTCTGCGCAGGACTGCGCGAAGGAGAAAGAACAATAAGAAGAACACTAGCGCCAGTACAATAGAGCGGTTGATTGCCCCCAACCAAGCCCCCAGTGCTGACCGTGCTCCCAGCACAGCGGTGGGCAAGTTGACCGCGACGCCACCCGTTGGAAGGGCGATCGCTTCCGCCCCAAAGAATAAGGTGTATCCAACTCCCAGTGTGGTTCCGGCCAGCAGGTGCCCGCCCACAAGCGGGTCTGTCATTTGTCCTGCGAGCAGGCGGTTCCAAGAGATCAGGCTTTGGGGCCAGCGCCGTCTTACATACGGCTCCAACGCCACATAGAGCACCCAGAGTGCCACAGCCCAGAAGACGGCCTTACTCAGCGCCGAAAAAGAAACTGCCAAAAAATTCCTCGGTCGCTGGCACGTGGTGTGCAGTAAGAAACCACCCGACCAAGTGGCAGCCAAACGCGAAGGCTGCCAGGCGCGATGCCCCGCGAAGGTCACCTCTCTTCCAACGGTAATTGCGCCAAGCGAGCAGAACCGCTGCCAGGCAGACCGCAGGTAGAACTATGACCCAAAACCGCTGGACGGCACGCCGGCCAACCGTCTCCTGCACACCCGGTTGAATACGGTCGGGTCTCGACCAAGGTCCCAGAATCTGGAAATAGACCGGGCGGCCTCTCCACTCCGCAGCCTCCACGCGCATCGGCATGGATCGCGCCGGCGTAGCCGCCGCGTATGATCCAACCCAGGCCGCGCGGGTATCGAAGCTCACCAGCGGAAGGTGCTCCGGCTCGGTCTCCTTGAACCGGGACTTGTCAAGTCCAGCGGCGGCAAACAGAGCGTCCCAATCCGGAGCATACGCGGCGGGCTTCTCCGTCTCCAATTGGGGAGGCACCGCGTTGAAATAGATCAGCCGTCCCGTCGGGTCGAGCCTCACCTCTACCATGCCCGAGAGCACGGGCGGCGGGTCGGCAGCGGACACGTCAGTGTCGGCATTCAATGTCGCCAAATACTGCGGGCTTTGGCGGTAGAGGAAGCCAATCAGGGGCGGCTGCCGCTTGGCTAACAGCGCGAGATATTCCTCCGGCTTCAATTCCCGTTGGGCATATTGTAAGTAGTCTGTATCGGTGAAAAAGTTGTAGTAGCTATCGGCGGGCGGCTCCGTGTAACCAAATTGCACCGTAAGATCCCGAGCCTTCTCCGCCAACACCTCGAGCGAGTTCGGAAATGGAGTGACCCGCATGATGTTGGTCCAAGGACTGATCGCGACCACGCCCGCCAGGCCCCCGATGATGAGCGCCAGGCATACAACCGCCGCTCGAACAGAGAGCGCGCCGGTGTCCTCCGACGCAGCCACCATTTCGGGTGTCGGTGTGTCGCCCGCAGCCAAGGCGGCGGCCAGAGGATCGCCACCCGGCAATGCCGCAGCCACCGCCAGCGCCGATGCCGGGCGGTTGCGCGGGTTCACCTCCAGACAGCGCAGAAAGACATCGAGGGTGTCCAACAAGTGGAACTTGGATACGCCTTCCCCCGAGCGTATTGGGGCAAGGGCTACGCAACAGAGGCAGCACAGTCGGCCCTTGATCTTGCGTTTGGCTCGTTGGGGATGAAGCGGATCGTTGCGATCATCGATCCCGAAAATCACGCTTCGATTCGGGTTGCGGAGAAGATCGGCATGGCTTTCGAGCGAACAGTCGAATATAAAGGCGAACCGGCGAAGCTGTACTCGATTCGCACTGAAGTCTGACGGCAGCTTCACTGAATCGTAGGTTTGAAATCGCCGCCGTCGTCCAAGTCTGACTCTGATGAAATCCCCTCTCGTTGCAAATCCCACGTCGCCGCAAGGCCATCGGCGGTTCCGGCCAACAGGTCGATCAGGGCGTCGAGCTTTGGCACCAGTTGAAGAACCTTGGATTTCTGAAGCGAAGACGGCACGTCACCGGGACGGCCACGATGTTTGGATTGGACGGCAACCGCCACTGGGTCCAGTTCTTCAAGCTCGCTCACCAGGGCGCTGAAATCGGCAAGAGACGACACAGCTTCGCATTTGAATTCGCTCTCCCACTTCACGGTACGTATGATCTGGCGGACGATTTGCGCCAACCAACGCAATGAGTGAGTCGTGTACAACGTAATGTGATCGGTCGGCGACGGCAAGAAGTTACAGCCCGCATCGACCAACACCTTCAGGTTAAGTTCAAGAGCCTGCCGATAGAGCAAGATGACCGGGCAAGCATCCCACGCCGCCTTGGGGTTCGGTTCCAGGTCAAGCGTTGCGATGAGGTTCTTGGCCGCTTTGTGAAGCGACCGGGCATAGAAGCCGATCTCGATGTCGCCGCCGTTGTGCCAGTGGCGGTCGTCGGTTTCGGCCACTGACTTCGCCGGGGGAAATCGGAGGACGGGTGGCTTCTTCTTCATGTCGGCGCTTCTTCAGATTGTACTGGCTGGTGGCACCCTCGTTCCGGTTGATGGCACCCTGTTTTCAGGTTCGGAAAATGTGGGCCGGTTCACTGAGGTAACGTAACAGATATGGTGGGGCCTCCACTTTCGGAAAGATTGGAATATGCGATCCTCAAGATCGTCTATCGGGACCCATCTGATGCGAAACATCAGGATTCTTGGGGAACTTGGGAAGCATCCGTCCGGGTAGACGTTCCCGTGTTCGCCACCGCCGATCTCCTCTCTGCGTTCAAGCGACTCTGGAAGAGAGGTGTGATCCGGCTGACGAAGCCCGATTTCCAGCGGTACCACGCCCTGGAATACTCGGGCCGTGAATCCGACGATAACGAATTTTTCTATCGTGGTCCATTCAACGCAACGATCACAGATGAGGGACGTAGCCACTGGGATCGGAGCGAAGAGCCAAAGACCACGGTTTTCATCAGTCACATTGGCGAAGAGAAGGCCATTGCGTTGAGGCTCCAAGCGCTCATTCAAGCGGCCTTCTCGAACGCCTTCGCTGTCTTCGTTTCCAGCGATCCGGCCAGCTTGGGCGGCGGCGAAGAGTGGTATCACCACATTCTTGACCATCTGGCGAAAGCGAAAGTCGTTCTTGTTCTGCTGTCCCCGGAATCCTCGGATAAACAATGGATAAACTTTGAAGCCGGTTTCGGGAGGGGGCAAAGGTCCAGCGTCGTCCCGATTGCATTCAGGGGCCTGTCGTTCGATGGGCTCGACTACCCACTGAGGGGGTTACAAGGATACTACCTTCCCGATCTGGCAAAGATCCTCAATGAAATTTCGAGTCGTATGGGAGTGCCGCTTGGCGCTATCGATCTCGCCGCCGCATGGGACGAGATCAAAGATATTCAACTCGAACTTCCCGCAAAGAAACTTGCGCTGGAGCTTCACCCGACCTTCACCCATCCGAACTGGACTTGCCGCTTTTCAATGGTCAACAACGGCAATCGAGATGTCGAGCCGCTGGAGGTGACTGTCTGGGTACCCTCGGCAATCCTGGCGTCCCCGTATCGGCCAATGATCGACTCGGCGATTCTTGAGGTTCGGGAACGGAACATGGAGGGCGTGACGTACACCGAAATCACGTATCGCAACCACCGGGAACCAATGAAGCCCGACCGATTCTCAGAACCGGAGCGGCTTGTGGCCTGCCTTGCGCCCGGTATGAGATCCGATCTTCGGCATCTCTTTTTTGAAGTCCGTCGTCCACTCGAATCTCACGAGCTTGAGAATCCGATCAGGTATAAGATCGTCGCCAAGAACATCAGACCAGTCGAGCGGGCCATCACATTGAAGGACAAGCTCGGGGTGCCGAAGTCCTGACCCTCAAACTCAAGGCTAGATCCACCACTCCTTACTTTTTACCGAATCTGAATCAAAAACCCGTCCTCCGACCGTCGCCATGGACGATGCAAGTAAGGCACTTTCTAGGGCTATTATTCTGTAGCAAATACACCTGTTTCTGATACACTCAAAGGGTCTTGAAAGTTGCCATCTACGCCCGGACCAGCACGGATGACGGTCGCCAGGAGTTGAGCAACCAAACCCGAGAGCTTCATTCTTACGCCGAACGGATGGGATGGAAGGTCGTCGGCGAGTACCTGGATCAAATTTCCGGCCGCAAAGCCGACCGGCCACAGTTCAAGGCAGCAATGAAGGACGCCCGGAAGCGAAAATTTGATGTGCTGCTTTTCTGGTCCCTGGATCGCCTGTCCAGAGAGGGTGTCCTGAAGACGCTTCTCATCCTCAATCAGCTTACGGGCTACGGCGTGAAATACCGGAGCCTGCAGGAACAGTGGATCGACAGCCTGGGCGCTTTTTCGGATGCCATTGTCGGCATTCTGGCGACCGTGGCGAAGTTCGAGGCCGACAGGATGTCCAGCAGGGTCCGCAGTGGCCTCGCACGAGCCAAGGCCGAAGGAAAGGTTCTTGGCCGTCCACGAGCCGTGCTGGATCGCAGCAAGCTGGCAACGATGCGGAAGCAGGGTATGTCGCTGCGGGAAATCGCAGATGTTACCGGCAAGAGTGCCATGACGGTTCAGCGAATCTTGAAGAGAGCGAAGGAGCCTGCTTGAGTTCGTTCGATACAGTCGAGGTCTTGGCCGAGTTTTCAAAGGCGATCCGCCACAGCTTGATTTCCCTTGAGAGCCTGAGCGATCTCGACGGCGTTGATCCCAAACGAGTCAGCGCCTTGGCTGCATCGGTTCGCCATGCACACGAGGAAGCGACGGCGTACATTGTGACGCTGATCGGTGGGAACGGAGCGTGTTCCATCTTCCCCAGGTGTCCACAGGCCGGAATAGATCCTCTTTAACCCACCTTCACTGCCAATTCAAAGGCACTTCAGCGCCGACCGGATAAGAGACCGTCTCCGTGCGGGGCATCGTGAGCACCTGTTTTCCGCTGGCGTAGGTCTTCTTGGTGAAGACGAAACGCTTGCCGTCTGCAAGAAGCGTTCTCGGCTCATCGAGGGTCATCGTGTAAATGTCGAGCGCATCAAGGTCGGCTTCGGCAAGAACCATCGTTGTGAGCGAAAGCTGCGGGGTTAACTTCTGGTGAGACACGTCGAAAACCGCAGAGTTGATTCCTATCGTTCCGACCCCAGAAAAGTCAGCGCCAATCATCAGCTTCTCTCCCCCTGTTCCGCCTACCTTGAGAAACTGGACCGACGTGAACATTGTGAAGGCGTAAGGCATCTTGTCGATGGTGTCGAGAACACGATCAGCATTGTCGGGTAGGAGCACGATCTTGCCAAGCCCACGACAACAGCGGGGCGGATTCGCATTCAAAAACTCATAGCTCAAAACGGCCACCAGGAAGCGGCCACCGTTGGGACCAGTGCTCCAGCGATAGATTTCCATCCGAACTTTCCGGTCTTCGGACACCGGGCGCCTAGGATTAGTGATGTCGCCCGCCGAACCCTCTTCGTCCTTCGCAACTGGCCCCACGACATCGTACTCGGTCGCTTGTTCCAAGCCGTTCTTCTCAAATGCAATAACCCGCTGCAATGGATCGGTTACTGGCGAGGCTTTCTCGGCGGGTGGCTTCGGAAGAACAGAGATCCGCATCTTCGGAAAGACCAAACGGAGCACCTGAAGGTTCGTGGGTTGGTCGGCGACAAGCTGTGCTGCGTTACAGAGTGTTCCACCAAGGAAGGCAGAAAGGACGACCAGAGATGCCCACCGTACATTCTGAAGGCCCATGCGAATCGAGGATAGCAGGCTGCTAACTCCCATTACGTGGTACCAATTTCGAGTCGGCAGGTCCAGTAAGCTTCAGATAGCTGCCTTCCCTTCGAGTCCGTCCAACAATGAATGCGATGACGGCTCCGCACACGAGCAACAGGAACACCACGACGGCAACCCACGGTGCTCGTATGAAGACGCCGATGATGAGAAGCGCAATGAACGTCCAAGCCCGAAGGTTTCTATCCCGCCCCGCTGCTTCGGCGTCATATTCCAAGTCCACATCGGGGGCAGTGGAGTGTGAAGCCACTTCTTGATGGCTCTCCCGATCTTCACCGCCGCTCCGCTCCCGAGATGTAGAGCAACTGCCGAAACCGATCCCCCTCCCAAACGAAGTAGTAAACATCCGGCACGTTTGCCTTCGGGCGCCTGAGTTTTTGATGCCGCATCGGACGATCACCAACCTGCTATTTGGTCGGAAGTCAACGCCAGAATCTTCAAAGAAAGCGGGCGAAATGATCCAACGATCCCAACCATTGCCATGCGCTCCTAAAGGGGGCGGGTAGACCACGCCCGTTTGAAGATCGATCACAGCGCCAGCGCCGCAATTTGAACCGCATCCCCAGAACGTGAAGCGGAAATGACCGGCAAAGTTTGGAGGTTGCTTCGATGCGTCGGTCAATCTCGTCCGAAACTGGCGCTCGGAAGCAGTAGTGAGCTTGACCGGTACAGGAGAGCCACGCCACTGTTCTGTGACCGGGTAATCCTCAAAGCGAGGCCGCTGATCGCCTTGCGCCGGGGATTGCGCCACTGCGGACGATAGTAGAGAGATTACGATTAAAACCTTCACGGCGCATTCCAAGCTAGACGTTCTCGGTGTAACAGGCTCCACCGACCGTCGTTCCAAAGAAAGGAGTATGTAAAGCATGGAGCATTGGGCCGAGTTGTCTGCTCTGGACACGCACTGAGACGTATGAGGCGGCTGTTCAAGCGGAACTCGATTTCCGCACTCCTGAGGCCCAAGAACGGCAACCCGATCTGCTGATCGCCACGATGACCAGCGGACATCGGCGGATAGTAGATGTTTCCAGTTTGTGCGTCTACGAAAACCATCATCCGGCATCCCGTGCCGCAACCCCACTCGACCGCTATGTAATGGCCAGCAAAGTTCGGTCCTAGCCCCGATTGCTGCTTGCCGTCTCGATAGACTCCCCAACCCTTAGTGACGCCCTCTCGAATTCTTGTACGGTATCGATTCTCCTCGGGTGTCGCCAAATGAGGGGCGGCTGGTGTACTCTTGAAAATCTCAGTGACCGGGTAGTCCTCGAATCGTGGTGGATTCTCAAGTTGCGGTCGTGCGGTTCCTACCCCTTGTGCCGATGCGGAGAGCGAGCCGAGAAACGCAAGCAGTGGCAGGCTCCAAATCGCTCTCACGCTCACGATTCTATACCAGCGAATCCCGGCGCACCACGCTTGGGGCGGCGACGGCGTTATTATGGCCTCGGTCAGTCCCGTTGCGGGACCAAAAGGAGCAGCCACCGGCATGTCCATCAAATCGAGCACCGAATTCGATAAGCTACGGATCATCGGCGGAATCGTCAGGAAGGCTCTCGATGCAATGGCGGCGGAAGCCAGACCCGGCATCACGACCGCCGAACTGGATCAGGTCGGCAATGGCGTTCTGCAAGCGCACGGTGCAGAGTCGGCTCCTCCGAAGGTCTACAATTTTCCGGGTGCGGTTTGCATCAGCGTAAACGACGAAGCCATCCACTGTGTTCCCGGAACCCGAACTCTCAAAACCGGCGATCTCTTGAAGCTCGACCTTGTGGCTGAAAAGGACGGCTTTTTCGCCGATGCTGCCGTCACCGTTTGCGTTGGTGAAGTCTCGCCAACTGCTCGTGCATTGGTGCGCTGTGCGGAGACCGCCTTCCGGCAGGCCACCAAGACGGCTCGTGCCGGGAATCGGGTTTACGAGATCGGGCGTTCCGTTGAGCGGGAAGTGCGTCGTTGTGGTTTCAACGTCATGAAGGAACTCTGTGGCCACGGCGTAGGCCACACCATCCATGAGGAGCCGAGCGTCCCAAATTATTACGATCCCCGATGCCGCTCCCGCTTAAGCGGAAGGACTGGTCATCACCATTGAGCCGATCATCGCCGCAGGAACAGGGCGCTGTGAATTGCAGCCGGATAAGTGGACCGTTCGTACCGCTGACCACAGCCTGTCCGCACACTACGAGCACACGGTCGTTATCACCAGGGGAGAGCCGATCCTTTTGACCGCCGCTTAGTCCTGAGTTAGTTCCCCACGCAAAAAAGCTGCGACCGCAACGCCCGTTCCGCCTGGAACCAATCCTCTTCCGGCGACCCCTCTGGGCAATCTCTGGCCTTCCACAAAGCACGAGCAAGGGTGGGAATGTTGTCTCCCGTTGGGGCCGGGTGGCCAAGGACCAATAGCCCGTCAAGCATATCCCGAAGATGAGCAAGCTGTGCCTCCAGCCGGTTCCGTTCATGCTCTGGGATCTCAGCGACCAGGGGAAGCAAGCGGGCGGCTTCGGCGTAGGCTCTCTTCGCTCTGAGATGGTGGTCGCCGGTGAAAGCCCAAGTGTCAGCAGACCTGAGAGCGTGGCGGGCCTCACGAATGCCACGGGCGAGAGTATCATTGACGAGTTGGATCAGTTGCCTGTCCGTTTTGATGCGAAGCTGGTCGAACCTGCAAAGTACGGCCATTGCGATCTCCTTGTTTGTGCGACTGGGCAAGAAGCACGCCCGGTATGCCGTCAATCCATTAGACGCCCGACAGCGTTCAATGGTTGATACTGTTCGAAGAAAAGTTGGTTACAGAATTTGTGAGGCCGTTCCGGTGACCATGTAACCGTCTTCCGTTCGTAAACGTCGTGGTGTCGCTGCAAGGCCGATCTCAGGATTCTACTTCCCAATCAAGTGGGGTTGGTCCTTCTCGTTTTCTAAACAAAATTGTTCGAGCAGGTCTGTATTGAGCGTGATGGCGTTCTTTACTGTTACAATCCACGGCTTTGTGTAAGCTTTGGGATCATCAACGGTGATCTCAATTTCGAGGGTTCCGTAATCCGTGCGCCGGAACCGCTCTGCCATCTTCCCGCTGGCGGTCATCGTGCTGCCGACGTAGTCGAGGTAGGTATCGTCCTTGAGGCCGATTGTCTCAACGACCAAAGTGTCGCCGTCCCATTTAGCCGTGGAGTATCCAAGCCACGATGGTTGCGGATCAACCGGAAGAGGCCGACCATCCGTGTAGATCGTTCGGAAGGTCGTGTTGCGCTCATGAAGGATAAGTAGCATTCCTGGCGTCTGGACAATTCTTCTGAGTTCAGGACTCGTGTCGGTTTGCAGGGGTGAAAGAGGCAAGCACTTTCCATCCGGTTGATCTTTGAAATTGTCCGCTGTGCGCCTTCTTACCAGTTCCGCAGCCCAGGGCTGATACGGGACACCGCCCTTCATCCCCGTGCCGATATCGAAATACGATCCTGTGAAGTTGTGCAGGTCATCACGGCTCAAGGTGCCCTGGGGCTTCCATAGCCCGGAGAAATCAGGCTTTCCATCTGCCGTCCTTGGCGTCGGGGCTTTAAGGTTTGGGTGTCCGTCTGCCGTCTTTGGAACTGCTGGAGTCGGGTAGTTCAACCACTGCGCTGTGGCGGGCGTGCTCAGAGTTGTCGCCACCATCGTGCCGAAGACAAGTGCCATGCGGAACGTTGACATACGGAGAATAATAGCAGACCAGTAAGATACCGCCCGACCACCACCAATCCACTTTGACGCTGGAGAAAACGAAGCGGCGATGAACCGGCATCCCGTTTCAGAAATCTGATAGCGTGGAACAACGCAGCGCCATGACCCCTCGACCGCTTCTGCATCTTGAAGGTGCCGCCGTCTTCGCCCTCAGTCTCTTCGCCTATCACTGGAGCCACGGCAGTTGGCTTCAATTTGCCTTGCTGTTTCTTGTGCCGGATCTCTCGATGATCGGCTATGTTGCCAATGCTCGTGTCGGAGCGATCACGTACAACGCCGTCCATACGTATGTCGGTCCTGTCGCCATGGCTGGCTATTCGTTTGCGGCGGGCCACCAGATGCGTGAGTTTTCGGCAAGGGTGCGTGACGCCCGTTGGCTCGCACTGTTAAGTTGATTCAGTCGCCGAGGGGGCGGCCGAATCGTGACGCGCCGAAAAACACTGCCCATTCCCGAGCCAATCGTGCAGCTGCAACGTCAGTTGGATCAGTTTCGCGGTGCCCAGCCGGGGCGGACGAAGCTGCCCGAATCGCTGTGGCAGGCGGCGGTTGAACTGGCCCGGCAATACGGTGTGTATTCCGTGGCACACCCTCTGCGTCTGGACTACATGCGGCTGAAGAAACGGCTGGGTGGAGTTCCGCGCTTCCGGCGGAAGGCAGCCAAGCCGGCATTCATCGAGCTGATAGCACCAAACCGCGGGCAGATGGAAGAATGTGTGATCGAGTTGGAGTCCGCTGGCGGGAGCAAGATGCGAATCCAGTGGAAGACCACGGTTCCGCCGGACTGGACAAACCTGCTGCGCGCCTGGCGAGATGCCGAGAGATGATCCAGATCACGGCGCAGATGCGGGTGCTGGTGGCGATCGAACCGGTGGACGGACGCAAGGGGATTGACTCTTTGGCGCGGCTCTGCCAAGACCAGCTCGCGGAAGATCCATTCTCGGGTTGCGTGTTCGTGTTTCGGAGCCGCCGTGGAACGGCGATTCGTCTCCTCAGCTATGACGGCCAGGGATACGGGCTTGCACAGAAACGGCTTTCCAAGGGGCGGTTCGTATGGTGGCCGGAAGGCACCGGATCGACCAAGCCACTGGAAGCATATGAGGCCCAGTTGCTGTTGGCGGCCGGCGATGTGTCTCGTGTCCGCGCGGCGCCGATGTGGCGGAGGGTCAGCGTTCTGAAGTAAATGCTGCGAAGCAGGCCCCCCTTGCGTTCCAAGAAAACCAGGCTCATACTGCTGGGCATGATGGAAGCAGCGGCGGTCGAGTTCAAGTACCGGGGCCGGGTGATCAGCCAGGAAGACATCCTTTATATACGCGCGCTGATCGAGCGATCTCCCCACCAAAGCCGCCGCACGCTATCGACCCAGCTCTGTGAAGCTTGGCAGTGGCGTCAGGCCAATGGCACGTTGCGCGACATGGTGTGCCGTGGCCTGCTTCTGATGCTGGAGCGGGCCGGCCAGATCGCATTGCCGCCGGTGAGCTACGTGCGGCATAATCCGTTGGCAAACAGAGCCAGACCGGAGCCGGCGGGAATCAATGCCACGCCCATAGAAGATCCGTTACGAACCCTCCAGCCGCTGGAGTTCGAGCAGGTTCGGCGCACCTGCCAAGAGCCGTTGTTTAACGGCTTGATGGAAGAGCATCATTACCTCGGCTACGAGCAGCCCGTGGGAGAACACCTGAAGTACCTGGTTTGGGCGCAAGGGCGGCCGGTCGCGTGCCTGGCATGGTCTTCGGCTCCACGTCATCTGGGCAGCCGCGACCTCTACATCGGCTGGAGCGCCGAAGCGCGACGTCGCAACATTCGCTTCCTCGCTTACAACACGCGATTCCTGATCCTGCCGTGGGTGCGGGTCGCGCATCTGGCGTCGCATATCCTGGGCCGCATGGCAGCACGGATTTCCGATGACTGGCAGCGGATGTACAGACATCCGATTTACTATCTGGAAACGTTCGTGGATCCAGCGCGATTCCGCGGCACCTGTTACCGCGCGGCCAACTGGGTGTTGCTGGGCCGGACCACGGGACGAGGCAAGCAATCCAACAGCTACGTGCCGAACCGTTCGATCAAAGAGGTTCTAGGATATCCGTTGACCAAGCGGTTCCGCGAACTGCTGGGGGCACCAGGATGAAGTCCGCCAGGCGCCGTGTCGATGTGAACCTGGACGAACTGGACCGGGTGCTGGACGGAGCGCGGCAAACGCCGCTGAGCGAGGCCGATTACGACAAACTCAAGAGCGCCTTGCATGCCCTTGCAGGGATGATCGCGCCACCGCGCCACACGGAGAAGACCAGCGCCGTGCTGGGAGAATCGGAAGGCTCGGAAACGGACGCCGGAACTCAGCCGGACACCAACGCTGCCCCGCCGCACGGACACGGCCGCAACGGCGCACAGGCGTTTGACGGCGCACGTAAGGTCGACATTGCGCACCAGAAGTTGTCGCATGGAGATCGCTGCCCGGAGTGCGGGAAAGGCAACGTATACGGACAGAAGGAGCCGAAGGCGCTGGTGCGGATTGTGGGACAGGCGCCCCTGGCGGCCACGGTCTACTCGTTGGAGCGGTTGCGATGCGGCGCCTGCGGGCAGGTATTTACGGCCCAGGAGCCGGAAGGAGTGGGTCCGGAAAAGTACGATGAGACGGCCGCGGCGATGATCGCGCAACTCAAGTACGGCAGCGGGACTCCGTTCTACCGGTTGGAACAACTGGAAGTTCAGCTCGGGATTCCGTTACCGGTGGCGACCCAGTGGGAGGTTGTGGAAGAGGCCGCGGAGTTGATCAAAGCGGCGCGGGATGAGTTGATCCGGCAGGCGGCGCAGGGCCAGGTGGTGCACAACGACGACACCAGCATGCGAGTGTTACGGCTCGCGCGCGAGCCGTCGGACCAACGCACGGGTGTGTTCACCAGTGGCATCGTGTCCACCGGCCAGGGCTGGAAGATCGCGCTGTACTTCACCGGACGCCAGCATGCCGGCGAGAACATGGCCGACATATTGAAGCAGCGTGCGGCGGAACTGTCCGCGCCCATCCAGATGTGCGACGCTCTGTCGCGCAACGTTCCGAAGTTGCCCGCGGGAGTGGAGATTCTGTTGGCCAACTGTCTGGCCCATGGAAGAAG